>OZ241208.1:0-1910000 GCA_965199665.1 Acetobacteraceae bacterium
TGGCGATCAGCAGGGCGCCGGCGCCGTCATTGACGCCCGACGCGTTGCCGGCAGTGACGGTGCCGCCCTTGCGGAACGGGGTCTTGAGCGCGGCGAGTTGCTCCAGCGTGGTGTCGGGGCGGGGGTGCTCGTCGGCCGAGACGACCGTGTCGCCCTTGCGGCCCTTGATCGTGATCGGCGCGATCTCGCGGGCGAAGAACCCGGCCGCTTGCGCCGCGCCGGCCTTTTGCTGCGAGCGCAGCGCGAAGCGGTCCTGCGCATCCCGGGTGATCTGGAACTGCTCGGCGACGTTCTCCCCGGTCTCCGGCATGGAATCGGTGCCATACATCGTCTTCATGGCGCCGTTGACGAAGCGCCAGCCGATGGTGGTGTCGTGGATCTCGGCAGCCCGCGCGAAGGCTTCGGTGGCCTTGCCCTGCACGAACGGGGCGCGGGTCATGCTCTCGACGCCGCCGGCCAGCATCAGCTCGGCTTCGCCCGCGCGGATGGCGCGCGCCGCGGTGCCGACCGCGTCGAGCCCGGAGCCGCACAGGCGGTTGACCGTGCTGCCCGGCACGCTGGTCGGCAGCCCCGCCAGCAGCGTGGCCATGCGCGCCACGTTGCGGTTGTCCTCGCCGGCCTGGTTGGCGCAGCCCATGTAGCAATCGTCCAGCTGGTCCCAGTCGACGCCGGCGTTGCGCTCCCGGAGCACGCGGATCGGGTGCGCGGCGAGGTCGTCGGTGCGGACATCGCGCAGCGCGCCGGCGTAGCGGCCGATGGGCGTGCGGGCGAAGTCGCAGATGAATGCGTCGGACATGGTCGAGCCTCCCTGGCCGCGTTGGGCTGACATACTTTGATACGAACCAGTCGCACAAACGCAAGATTGGGGGGGCATCTGTCGGTCAGGCTTCGGCATCGAGGCCCCTCCCACGGAAGGACCCCACACCATGTTCAAGATCATCGCAGCGTCCGTTCTCAGTCTCGGCCTGGCCGGCCCCGCCCTGGCCTACGGCGTGAGCGTCGTGCCGTTCGATCCTGCCGCCGAGCTGGCGCGCGCCACCGGGTCGGCCCAGTTCCCGACGCCCGCGCCGACCTCCATGTTCGAGCAGCAGGCGCGCACGACGAATGGCGGCAGCCAGCAGATGCCGCATGTCGTGGGCAGCATCCCGCACAACGGGATCGCCATGGTCGAGGGCGGCAGCTCGCGCAGCCCGGTCCTGAACCAGGACGTGCTGAGCCACCCGCCGACCGCGGTCGCCCAGGACCAGGTCATCGTGCACGAGTTCGAGGACCCCGCCCCGTTGCTCGCCGATGACGGCCTCCCCGCCGACTACGAGGGCTGACGACCGCGGCGGCGTGGCGGACGGGTCCGGTCCGCCACGCCCGCCATCGCGGCGCCACAGCGCCGGCGATCTTTGGGCGCATTCGGAGCGTTTCATCGAATGATCGGCAGCAAGGCCGAGACGAGAGGACGAGCATCATGACGATCGGAACCACGAAGGGCATCATCTGGGGCATCGCCGGGGCGTTCGCGCTGTCGCTGAGCGCGGCGGCCGTCGCGCAGACCAACCCGCCGGGCACCGCCGCCGAGCGCACGCTGGACCGCGCTGCCGGCACCAACACGAGTGGTGCCTACCCCGCCCAGAGCGACGGCACCCGCGCCAACCCGCCCGGCACCGCCGCGAGCCGCGCGCTGGATCGCGCCGCCGGCACCAACACGAGCGGCGCCTACCCGTCGCAGTCGGACGGCACGGCGCAGAACCCGAAGGGCACGGCCGCCAGCCGGACCGCCAACGACGCCAAGCACAAGACGACGAACACGGTCCGCTGAGCCGATCCGACTGACGAACGGGGGCGGCGCTCGCGGGCGCCGCCCCAATCGTTCTCGCTCCGCCCGCCCGGCCTTTCCCCGCCCGGCCTCTCCCCCGTCCGACGCGTCTGCGCTACGGTGCCGGCAGGGGGACACGATGGATTTCACGATCGGGGCCGAGCTCAGCGAGCTGCAGGAAAGAACACGGGTTTTCATCAGGGAGAAGATCATTCCCCTGGAGAAAGACCCCCGCCAAACGTCGCACGGTCCGACGGACGAGCTGCGCCGCGAAATGAATGCGCTGGCCGCGGCGGCCGGGCTGCTCGCGCCGCACGTGGCGAAGGAATATGGCGGCCTCGGGCTCGGGCATTTCGGACGTGCCATCGTGTTCGAGGAAGCCGGCTATTCCGTGCTCGGGCCGCTGGCGATGAACCTGTCGGCGCCGGACGAAGGTAACATGCACCTCATGGAGATCGTGGGGACCCACGAGCAGAAGGAGCGCTGGCTCAAGCCCCTGGCGACCGGAGAGATCCGTTCGTGCTTCGCCATGACGGAGCCGCCGCCCGGCGCCGGGTCCGATCCCGGGGCGCTGTCCACCACCGCCGTACGGGACGGCGACGAGTACGTGATCACCGGGCGCAAATGGTTCATCACCGGGGCGGTGGGGGCCGGGTTCACCATCATCATGGCCAAGGGCGAGGACGGCAAGGCGACCATGTTCCTGTCGGACATGGACCGCCCGGAAATCCGGATCGAGCGGGTGATGGACACGATGGACCAGGGCTTCGCGGGGGGCCACGCGGTGCTGGCGTTCGAGGGGCTGCGGGTCAAGGCCACGGACGTGCTGGGCGAGGTGGGCGCCGGGTTCCGCTACGCCCAGGTGCGGCTGGCGCCGGCGCGGTTGACTCATTGCATGCGCTGGCTCGGCTCGGCCCGGCGCGCGCAGGATATCGCGATCGGGTATGCCGCCACGCGGCAGGCCTTCGGCAAGCCGCTGGCCGAGCACGAAGGCGTCGGCTTCATGCTGGCCGACAACGACATGGACATCCGCACCAGCCGGCTGACGATCTGGCACACGGCCTGGCTGCTCGATCAGGGCGAGCGGGCCGGCACGGAGAGCAGCATCGCCAAGGTGGTGTGCTCGGAGGCGATCTACCGGGTGGCGGATCGCTGCGTGCAGGTGTTGGGCGGGCAGGGCGTCTCGGGCGAGACGGTGGTGGAGCGCATCTTCCGCGAGGTGCGGGCCTTCCGCGTCTATGACGGGCCGAGCGAGGTGCATCGCTGGAGCCTGGCGCAGAAGCTGGTCAAGCACGGGGCGAACCACTGAACTTCTTCTCCGCCGCGGCGCAGGGGTTCGCCCGGGTCGCGGCGTGCACCAACGTCATGGCCCTCGCCGACCCCGCCACCAACGCGGCGCGGATCCTGGAGACGGCGCGGCAGTGCAGCGAGGAGGGCGCGCTGGTGGCGCTGTTCCCCGAGTTGTCGCTGTCGGGCTACGCGATCGACGACCTGCTGCTGCAGGACGCGCTGCTCGACGCGGTGGAGGACGCGGTGGCGGCCATCGCGGCGGAGTCGGCCGGGTTGCTGCCGGTGCTGGTGTTCGGCGCGCCCGTGCGCTTCGCGGGGCGGATCTACAATTGCGCGGTGTTGGTGCATCGCGGCCGGCTGCTCGGCGTGGTGCCGAAAATGCACCTGCCGAACTACCGGGAGTTCTACGAGAAGCGCTGGTTCGCGTCCGGCGCCGGCACGGAGGGCGGCACGGTCCGGCTCGGCGGGCTCACCGCGCCGTTCGGGCCCGACCTCCTGTTCGAGGCCAGCGACCTCCGCGGTTTCGTGCTGCACGCCGAGATCTGCGAGGACGTCTGGGTCCCGTCGCCGCCCAGCACGGCCGGCGCGCTGGCCGGCGCCACGGTGCTGCTGAACCTGTCGGCCAGCAACATCGTGATCGGCAAGTCGGAGACCCGGCGGTTGCTGTGCCGGTCGCAATCCGCGCGCTGCCTGGCGGCTTACGTTTACGCGGCGGCCGGGGTCGGCGAAAGCACCACCGACCTGGCCTGGGACGGGCAGGTCTCCGTATTCGAGAACGGCATCGTGCTGGCCGAAAGCGAGCGCTTCCCGGCCGGCGCCCAGCGCGTGGTGGTCGACGTCGATCTCGATCTGCTGCGGCAGGAGCGGGCGCGGCAGGGTTCGTTCGACGACAATCGGCGGGTGGCCGGGGCAGCGTTCCGTCGCGTCGGCTTCGAGGCAGGCGCGCCGTTGGACGATCGGGGGCTGCGGCGACGGGTGGAGCGCTTTCCATTCGTGCCGAGCGACCCGGCGGCGCTGGGCCAGGATTGCTACGAGGCCTACAACATCCAGGTCGCCGGGCTGGTGCAGCGGCGGCGGGAGACCGGGTCCGGCAAGATCGTCATCGGCGTGTCGGGCGGGCTGGATTCGACGCAGGCATTGATCGTGGCGGCGCGGGCGATGGACCTGATGGGCTCGCCGCGCACCGACATCCTGGCGTTCACCATGCCGGGCTTCGGCACCAGCGACGGCACCAAGGACAATGCGTGGCGGCTGATGCGGGCGCTGGGCGTCACGGCGGAGGAGCTCGATATCCGTCCCGCGGCGCGGCAGATGCTGGCCGACCTCAAGCACCCGTTCGCGGCGGGCGAGCCGGTGTACGACATCGCGTTCGAGAACGTGCAGGCCGGGCTGCGGACCGACTACCTGTTCCGCGCCGCCAATGCGCGCGGCGGCTTCGTGCTGGGGACGGGCGACCTGTCCGAGCTCGGGCTGGGCTGGTGCACCTACGGCGTCGGCGACCAGATGTCGCACTACAACGTCAATGGCGGGGTGCCGAAGACGCTGATCCAGCACCTGATCCGCTGGGTGATCAGCGAGCGATTGTTCTCCGACGAGGTGGGCGCGACGCTGGGCGACATCCTGGGGACGGAGATCTCGCCGGAGCTGGTGCCGGCCGAGGCCGGGGTGCTGCAGAGCACGGAGGCCAAGATCGGGCCGTACGAGCTGCAGGATTTCAACCTGTTCTACACGCTGCGCTACGGGTTCCGGCCGTCGCGGATCGCCTTCCTGGCCTGGCATGCGTGGCGGGACCGGGCGGCGGGGGCGTGGCCGCCGGGCTTTCCGGAGGCGGCCCGGCGGGATTACGAGCTGCCGGCGATCCGGCGCTGGCTGGAGGTGTTCGTGCAGCGCTTCTTCGGGTTCAGCCAGTTCAAGCGCTCGGCGATGCCCAACGGTCCCAAGGTGGTCGCGGGCGGCTCGCTCTCGCCGCGGGGCGACTGGCGCGCGCCGTCGGACGGCAACGCGGCGGCATGGCTGGGCGAATTGAGGCGGAACGTGCCGGAGTAGGGCACGGCACCGGCGACCGCTACAGCGCGGCGCGGAGGCGGAACTCGACGCCCTCGGGCGGGAATTTGGTCGTGGCTTCGCCGCGCATGTGCTTGGCCATCAGCCGGTCGATCATGCGTGAGCCGAAGCCGCTGCGGGTCGGCGGGTGCACTTCCGGGCCGCCGCGCTCCTGCCAGAGAAAGCGGAACTCGCGCTGCCCGTCCTCCACCCCGTCCAGCTCCCAGTGCACCAGCACGTGGCCGCCCGGCACGCTGAGCGCGCCGTATTTGGCGGCATTGGTGCCGAGCTCGTGCAGCGCCATGGAAAGCGCCAGCGTCACGCTCGGCTCCATGCGCAGATCGGGGCCCTCGATGGTGAACAGGGTGCCGGAGCCATCGTCGAAGGTGTGCAGCGCGCGGCGGACGATGTCGCCGATGGCCGCACCCTCGATCTCGCCGCGGATCAGCAGCTCGTGCGCGGTGGCGAGATTGGCCACCCGGCTGCTGATGGTGTCGCGCGCATCGGCCAGTGAGGTCGCGGTGCGCAGGCTCTGGCTGACGACGGCGCTGACGGTGGCGAGCGTGTTCTTGACGCGATGGGTCATCTCGTCGGCCAGCAGCGTCCGCTGTTCCTCCGCGTCCTTGCGGGCGGAGATGTCCGTCACGAAGCCGGTCATGGAGAGCGGGCTACCGTCGCGCCGGGTCAACAAGGTGCCTCGTGCCGCGATCCATCGCCGCTCGCCGCCGGGCGTCACGACGCGGTATTCGACATTGTAGGGCACGCCCTGGCTGAACGTGGCCTCGAGGGCGGTGCGGACGCGCTCGACATCCTCGGCGTGCACGCTGTCCATGAAGTCGTCATAGGTGAACGGGTCCGTGGGCTCGAAGCCGAAGGCGACCTTGCAGCCGGCGGAAGCGTCGAGCTGGCGGGAGACTGGCTCGAACGTCCAGGTGCCGAGCTCGCCGGCCTGCAACGCGAAGTCGAGCCGGGATTGGGTGTCGATGATCTCGCGGCGGACCCGCTCGTTCTCCGTGACGAGCCCGCGGTGCTCGGCCTCGAGCTCGACGACCAGCTCGCGCTCGATGGTCACGTCGAGCTGAGAGGCGAAGTAGTAGCGGACCTGTTGCCCGTCCTCGCTGAAAACCGGGGTGATCATCAGCCGGTTCCAGAACGGCGAGCCGTTCTTGCGGTAGTTCAACAGGTCCAGCGTGATGCGCCGCCGTTCGGCGATGGCGTCGCGCAGGGCGGCCACGTCGCCGGCCCCGGTGGCGGGGCCCTGCAGGAAGCGGCAGTTGCGGCCGACCACCTCGTCGGCCGCGTATCCGGTCAGGCGTTCGAACGCGTTGTTGACGTAGACGATCGGGTTGTCGGGCAGGGTCGGGTCGCTGATCGCCATGGCCATCATGGCATCCGCCACACCCACCACGAAGGGGTCGCTCCGCGACAGGCGGTCGGCGAAGCGGGCAACGGTGGAAGCGACGTGATGCCCGTCGAGCGGAGCCGCGGCTGGGGTCGGCCGGCTCACGAGGGCTTGGTCGGCCAGGCGGCGGAGAATGCGTCCGACGGGGTGAAGGTGGAGGGCTTGGGCAGGTTCGGCGGCGGGTCGATCACGCTTTCGGCGATGTAGTGCATGGCCGACAGCAGGCCGCCGCGGGAGAACGGCTTGGCGATGACGCCGTGGGCGCCGCAGAAATCTCCGGGGATCTTGAGCGGATTGGCCGTGACGAAGATCACGATCGTCTCGGGCCAGCGGCGGCGGATCAGCTGCGCCACGTCCAACCCGCTGCTCTTGCGGGCGAGGTGGATGTCGACAAAGGCGATGGCCGGCGCCAGGGTGTCCTGCAGATCGGTGACCTCGTCGAGGCAGGCGGCTTCGGCCACGACGCTGTGCCCGGCATCCTCCACCATCGCTTCGAGATCCATCGCGAGAAGCGCCTCGTCCTCGACGATGAGCACGCCCAGGGGCGAAGAGGGCCGGCTCATGCGACGCGATCGAGCGGAAAGGTGAGGCTCACCTGGGTGCCGACCGTTGAGCTGTTCCAGGCTGCCGCGATGCCGATCTGACGCGACAGGCGATCCACCAGATTGCGGCCGAGCCCCTTGGCGGCGGCAACGGGGATGCCCGGCCCATCATCGGCGATCTCGATCGTGGCGAGATTGTCGTTGGTTCGCGCGCGTAGCTGCAGCGTGCCGGCTCGGTTGCCGGTGAAGGCGTGCTTGACCGTGTTGGCGAGGATCTCGTTCAGCACCAGGCCGAGGGCGGCGGCGTGCCCGGGGGCGACCTCGATCGGGACGATATCGCTATCGAGCCGGATGCGGCCGGGGCCGGCGGCGGTGACGAGATCGTTCGCCAAGTCCAGCATGAAGGCGCTGACGTCGAACCGGGTGACGTCCGCGGCCTGGTAGAGGCGGCGGTGTACCGTGGCCAGCGCATCGACCCGTTGCAACATCTCTTCCAGCCGGGCGGTGACGACCGGTTGATCCGACGTGCGCGCCTGCAGGCGAAGCAGGGAGCCGATCATGGTCAGGTTGTTCTTGACCCGGTGATCGAGCTCGTGGAGCAGGACGGTCTTGGCTTCCAGCGCTTGCTGTAGGTCGGCGGTGCGGGCGGCGACTTCGCGCTCGACCTCCTCACGGCGGGCGACGGCGCGCTGCTCGGCTTGCACCCGGTCGCTCACGTCCAGCTGGGAGGCGAAGAAGTAGACGATCTCGCCCTCGTGGTCGCGGACCGGGCTCAGGTAGAGCGCGTTCCAGAACGTGCTGCCATCCTTGCGGTAGTTCAGCAGGTCGGCCTCCACGTCCTTGCCGGCCGCGATGGCCTCGCGGACCCGGGTGACGGAGGCGCGATCGGTCTCGGGGCCCTGCAGGAAGCGGCAGTTACGGCCGACGATCTCGTCGCGATCGTAGCCGCTCAGCATCTGGAATGCCTCGTTGCAGAACACGATTGGATTGTCGGGCAGGCGCGGGTCGGTGACGACCATCGGCATCCGGGTCGCCCGAACGGCGGCGGCGAACGGGTCCCCGCGCCCCTGCTCGTGTTCCAACACGTCCGTGAGGCGCCAATCGCCACGTTGATCCATTAATCGGCCAATCGTTCAATCTCGTCGTGTTCAATATACCTCAAATGTTCACCGACGTCGCGCCTCGGCATCAAACGGATTTGTGAGCGGAGCGGCCCAGTCGATCGTCGGCCCGACTGGCACGACCCCGGACGGGTTCACCCAGCGCTGGCTGAAATAGTAGTGCCGCTTGATCTCGCCGAGATCGACCGTCTCCGCCACCCCCGGCCACTGGTAGACGTCGGCCAGCCAGGCGGACAATGCCGGGTAGTCGCGCCACTGACGCAGATTGCACTTGAAGTGACCGAAATAGACGGCGTCGAAGCGGACGGCGGTGGTGAACAGCCGGATGTCGGTTTCCGTCAGTGCCGGGCCATGCAGGAAGCGCCGGGTGCGGAGGCGTTCCTCCAACTCGTCGAGAGTGGCGAAGAGTGGGCCGACCGCCGCCTCGTACGCGTCCTGCTTGGTGGCGAAGCCGGCTTTATAGACGCCGTTATTGACCGTGCCGTAGATGCGGTCGTTGAGGTCGTCGATCTCCGCGGCGAGCGCGGCCGGGTAGAGCTCGATCGGGCGGGGTGGGGCGGCCCAGCGGGCAAAGGCCTGGCCCAGCATGCGGGTGATGTCGGCGGACTCGTTGTTGACGATCGTGCGCGCCTGCTTGTCGTAGAGGATCGGTACGGTGGCGGTGCCGGAATAGGCCGGGTCGGCGGCGGCATAGACTTGGTAGAGGTAGCGCTTGCCGGTGATCGGCTCGGGCGCCGGGTCGAAGGTCCAACCGTTCTCCAGCATGTCGGGGCTGACGACGGTGAGGCCGATCACCTCGTGCAGGCCGAGCAGGGCGCGGGCGAGCACGGTGCGGCTGGCCCACGGGCAGGCCAGGGAGACGAATAGGTGGTAACGGCCCGCCTCGGCCGGGAACCGCGTGCTGCCATCCGACGTCACCCAGCCGCGAAAGCTGCTATCCTTGCGAACGTAGCTGCCGTCTCCCGCCGTGCGGTCGAAATCGCGCCACTCACCGTCGACGAGTATCCCCATCGCCTCCGAACGCGGCGGCAGCCAGGAGTTCCCCGGCCAGCAGCGCCCCGGAACACCAGGCGGCTTCGACGCGCGGGCCGAGCAGCCAGTCGCCGCAAACGCCCAGGCGGGCCGCCGGGTCCCACAGCGCGCCGCTGCCCTCCGCGCCTGAGCGGGCGTAGCGCCACCGATGGGCAGTCGCGGCGAGCGGTTCCGGCAGTGCCGCGCCCAGCCGCGCGGCCAGGGCGGCGAGCAGGAGCGGGACGATCTCGGCCGCCTCCCGCTCGAGATGGTTGCGGGACCAGTCGGGCCCGGCCTGGATGACCCAGCCTTCCGGGCCGGTGCGGCCGGGCTTGGCGCCGTTGCGGGCGGCCCAACCGATCGGGCCGCCATCGCCGCCAGTCGCTTCGCGCAGGATGGTGGGCCCGGGCAGCGGCTCGGCGAAAGCGGCCATGACCGTCCAACACGGGGCGGAGGGCGTCGCGGCGGCCCGGGCCGCGAAGGCGGGTGCCACCGGCTGCAGCAGGGGAGCGGCCTGCTCCGCCGGGACGGCGACGGCGACCGCGTCGAACCGCTCGCCCTCGATCCGCCACCCCTGGCCCTCCCGCGCCAGCCCGGTGACCGTGACGGGGAAGCGGACGACGTGCGAACTGGCCATGTCGCGCACCGGAGCCGCCATGCCGGGCGTGCCGACCCAGGCGTCGGGCCCCGCCTCCGGCCAGGGCGCGGCGAGGCCGGCCGCCTGCCAGCGGGCGACGGCGTCGCGGAAGCCGGGGTCGCGCACGGTGAAATACTGCGCGCCGTGATCGAAGGCGGCGGTGCCGGTCGCGGTTTCGATCCGCCGGGTCGAGAGGCGGCCGCCGGGCGCGCGGCCCTTGTCGAACAAGGTGACGGCCCAGCCCGCCGCCCGCAGCCGGTCGGCGCAGGACAGGCCGGCGATGCCGGCGCCGACGATGGCGATGGTGGGGCGCGCGGGATCTGATGACATCGACCCAGCAAATCGGGCCGTGTCAGGGATTGGCAATGTCGGTGCTCTCGACGACGTGGAACGGGCGCGGTGCGGCGGGCTGCAACTGCACCACGACCCGGCGCGCGGCTCGCCCCGGCCCGCTCTCGATGCGGCAGGTGAGGACGACCGCGATCGCGCCCGTGGCCGCCGGCGGTCCGCCGTTGATGGCCGCCGCAAGCTCGTCGGCGCCCGCCGCCGCGCGGATCGCGGCGCGGACCAGCGGGGCGGCGAGCGCCGGGTTGGGCTCGCCGGGCTGCCATAGGCTCAGGAAGGGGCGCAGCCGGGCCAGCAGATCGGGCGTCATGCCGAGAACGAGGCCGAGTTCGCCGATGGTCTGGAAGCGGGCGCCGGGCGGTGCGTACGGGAGCCCGGCGCCGCGATAACGCTCTGCCACGACGGAGGCGACCTGCGGGTCCGCTTCCGTCCGCCATTCGACGATCGCGCGGCCGAGGGCCGCCGCCGCCGCGTTCGGCTGCCCCAGGGCGACCAGCAACGCGGCGAGCAGTTGCGCCGACGCGGTGTTCGGGTTGACCGCTCCGGCCAGGTTGACGATCGACACGGCCACGACGTGCTCGCCCTGGCGCAGCGTGCGCGTGCCGGTCGGTTCCCAGCGCGCCTGTCCCTCGGCCAGCAGGTGGAACACGGTCTCCTGCGCCGCCCCGTCCAGCGCGGCGGCGGCACGTGCGGCCGCCCCCTCCGCGCCCGCTTCGGCCAGCGCGCGACGCCCGTTGGCGACCAGCACCGCGCCGCCGGACGCCAGCGCCAGCACCGCCCACAGCACGATGATCAGCGCGAAGCCCCGGCTCCGCCCGGGCCCGGCGACGGGACGCGCCCGCCTCACAACGGCACGTCGCGGCGCGGGGCGACGACGAGGTCGGGGCCGGGCTTGCCGCGCTGCGGCACCAGCCGGATGCGGATCAGCTCGGGCATCTGGCCCTTCGGCAGGACGGCCGCCCAAGCGCCGGCATAGTAATAGGAGAAGTCGAGGCCGGCGTAGCCGCGGGCGATCTCGGTCGCGGTGGGCGGCGGCGGCGGCGCGAACGGGCGGACATGGCGCAGCGGGCTCCAATACAGCACCAACCGCCCCGCCCCGTCGCGTTGCAGCACGGCATCGATCGGGTCGTCCTGGCCGGAGAGCGACGCCACGAAACGGAGCCGGTTCGCCGTACCTTCGAGCAGCGACGGCTGGCCGAGCGGCTGCATCCCGTCGAGCAGGCGGCGCAGCGTCCGCGCCGTGGTGGCACGGTCGTCGGTGCCGGCCATCATCGTGTCCTGCCCGGCGGTGGAGAACAGCATCAGGCGGAGGCTGCCGCCGTAGAAGGCGAGGATCAGCCCCAGAATGGCGAGCGCCACCAGCGTCTCGAGCAGGGTGAAGCCGCGCGGCTGCTTCACGGGCCGACCGCCAGCCGGTCGGACACGAGCTGGACCCGGCGCTCGCCGCCATCGGCCGTCCAGCTGATGGTCACGGCGACGGTGAACAAGCGCAGCGTGCGGGGGGAGCCGGTCAGCGGCGCGTCCTGCCGTTGGCGGACGCTCACGCGCCAGGCAAAGCCGCCGCCATCGTCGCCGGCGTTGTCACCCGGCTTGAGGCTGACCGACTGGGCGGCCATGCGGGAGCGGGCGCGCTCCCAGGCAGCGCCGGTGTGGTCGGCCTGCCCGGTCGCGCGCAGGCCGGTGCTCACGGCCCCGAACAGCGCGACCCCCGCACCGGCGGCGATCACGAAGGCGATCAAGGTTTCGAGCAGGGTGAAGCCGCTTGGGAGCGGGGAGAGGCGTGGCGCCACGCTGACCTCGATCAGTCGCGCCGCTTCTACGGTGCCGCCGACGGCGGAGCAACCGACGTTCAGACCAGGCCGGGAGCCGAACAGGCCGGCTCCCGGCCGAGTACTCACATCGGCGGCGTGACGCCGTCGAGGCCGACGGCGATGCCGGCCGCGCGGTTGCTGTCCTTGGCGGTGGTGACCACCACATGGCTGCCGGTCTTCATCTGGTCGCGCATGCCGGGCGCGAGCAGCACCACCGGGACGTTCGGCGGCACCAGGATCTGCTGCTCGCCACCCTTGTAGGTGACGGTCAGCTGCTTGGCGCCGTTGCTGGCCGACTGGGTAGAGACGTTGCCGTTGGTCATGCTGCTGTTGACCTTGCCGGCCGGCGCGGCCGCGGCGGTGACATTGCCGTTGGTCATGGTGCTGGACACGGTGCCGCCGCCGGCCAGGGTGTGGTCGGGCAGCGGGTCCCAATCGTAGTGGCCGTCGCCGGCGCCGCGCATGGCTTCCGGGAAGATCACCACTTCCAACGCGACGAGGCGGTTGCCGACGTCCTTGGTGGCAGTGCCGATGTAGCTGTTCTTGTCGATGTTATCGATGCTCGACTTGGTCACGGCGATGAAGCGCGTCTTGTCGTCGAGCATGACCTGCTCGGTCTTGCCCTCGTCGGTCTTGATGTCGACGGTATCGCCCTTGATGCCGGACACGGTGCCGCGGACGTGGGGGCTGGGAGCGGCAGCGTGAGCGAAGGTGGACGCCAGGCTCGGGGCGGCAACGACCGCAGCCGCGAGGAGAAGCTTGCGAAACGACATGGCGATGACCTTGCTGTTGATGTTCGTGGGGAGGATAACTCCTTAACGCAAGAAAGGATCCATCGTGGCCACCTCGCTCCACCCGTCGGACGGGCAGGTCCTGTCGCCGCGCGCCCGGCCCGCGCACCCATGGCCCGTCCGGGTCATGCATTGGGTGGGCGCGTATGCCATGTTCTGCATGGTGCTCAGCGGATGGCAGATCTACAATGCGTCGCCGGACCTGCCGATCACGGTGCCGAAATGGATGACGCTGGGCGGTTGGCTCGCGGGCGGCATCGCGTGGCATATCTCGGCCATGTGGCTGCTGATCGCCGACGGGCTGGCCTACCTCGTCTACGTCTTCGCCAGCGGGCACTTCCGCCGCACCTTTGGCGTGCCCCGGCCCGGCGACGTCGTGCGCGATACGGTGCTCGCGTTGCGCTTTGCGCTGCCGCACCAGGCCGGCGCCTACAACGCGGTGCAGCGGCTGCTCTACATCTTCGTGCTGGTCGCGTCCGTGCTGGCCGTGATCACCGGGCTGAGCATCTGGAAGCCGGTGCAGTTCGGCGTCGTCACCAATCTGTTCGGCGGCTACCCGACGGCACGGTTGATCCATCTGGGGCTGATGATCGCCATCGTGGGGTTCATCATCGTCCACCTGCTGCTGGTGGCGCTGTTCCCGCGCACGCTGATCTCCATGGTGGTCGCGACCCCGGCGGAGGATCACCGATGAAGCGGGTGTTCGACCCGGCGGGCGTGCGCGGCGAGCTCCGGTCGCTCGAGCGGCGCGGGCTGATCCGCGGCGGATTGTCGCTCGGCGCGCTGTCGCTGCTCACCGGTTGCGACCTCGGGACGGAGAGCGGGGTCAACGCCGCGCTGTGGGGGATGATGCGGATGAACGACCGGGTGCAGGCCTGGCTGTTCGACAAGGACCGGATGGCGACCACCTACCCGGCTTCCGCCATCACGCAGCCGTTCCGGTTCAACGCCTTCTACGAGGACTGGCAGGTGCGGCCGGTGCCGGACGGTTGGCAGCTCGCCGTCAGCGGCCGGGTGGACGACAAGTCGCCCTGGACGCTCGAGCGCCTGCGTGCGCTGCCGCAGGAACGCCAGATCACGCGGCACGTCTGCATCGAGGGCTGGAGCCAGGTCGGGCAATGGAGCGGGGTGCCGCTCGCGACATTTCTGCAGCGCGTGGGGGCCGACCCGCGCGCGCCCTACGTCGTGTTCAAGTGTTTCGACGGCTACTCGACCAGCATCGACATGGCCAGCGCGCAGCAACGGCAAACGATCCTGGCGCTCGACTTTCTCGACAAGCCGCTGACGCCCGCCTGGGGCGCGCCGGTGCGCCTGCGCATCCCGGTCAAGCTCGGTTTCAAGAGCGCCAAAAACGTGCAGTCGATCGAAGTGACCGACCGGTTGGAGAACAAGGGCGGCTACTGGGAGGACCAGGGCTACAACTGGTTCTCCGGCTCCTGATCGAATGCCCCCGGGGCGTAGCCGGGGGCATTTACTTCAGACGGCCGCGGCCGCGACCTTCGCCTTGTGCTCGTTGAACTCGCGCACGCGGGTGCGGTACTTGCGGAACGCCGAGGTGCCCTCGTAGCGCGCAAAGGCCGGCACCTTTTGCGGGTGCACCTTGAGCGCCTTCGGGTTGGCGACCACGGCGAGCTGCGCGTTGCTGAGCCATTCCTGTGACAGCTGGCTTAGCGCGTTCAGTCCGTCGGGCGCCGGCAGGGCGCCGTTGCGAATGGCCTTGCGCAGCGTGCGGACGGGAACGCCGAGGTGCTTGGCGACGTCGGGGAGGCTCAGGGTGCTCATGGCAGGGTTCCGCAAATTCAGAAGGCGGGTGTTTGGCCCGGGCCCGGGCCCCGGGTCAAGCCCGGGGCCCCGCGCTCACTGCGGCAGGAAGTCCGGCACCGACAGGTAACGCTCGCCGGTATCGTAGTTGAAGCCGAGGATCACGGCGCCGGGCTTGAGCTCCGGCAATTTCTTCTTGATGGCTGCCAGCGTCGCGCCGGAGGAGATGCCGACCAGCAGGCCTTCCTTGGCGGCCGATTGCCGGGCCATCTCGCGCGCCTCCTCCGCGTCGACCTGGATGACGCCGTCGATGGCGTCGCGGTGCAGGTTGGCGGGGACGAAGCCAGCGCCGATCCCCTGGATCGGATGCGGCCCCGGCTGGCCGCCGGAGATCACCGGCGACTGGCTGGGCTCGACCGCGAACACTTGGAGGTTCGGCATGGACGGCTTGAGCAACTCGGCGCAAGCCGTGATGTGTCCGCCAGTGCCGACGCCGGTGATGATGGCGTCGATGCCGTCGGGGAAGTCCTCCAGGATTTCCGGCACGGTAGTGCGGCGATGCACATCGATGTTGGCCGGATTCTCGAATTGCTGCGGGATCCAGGAACCCGGCATCGTCGACCGCAACTCCTCAGCCTTCGCGATGGCCGCCTTCATGCCGCCCTCGCGCGGGGTCAGCTCGAATTGCGCGCCATAGGCCTGCATGAGGCGGCGCCGCTCGACGGACATGCTTTCCGGCATGACCAGGACCAGCCGGTAGCCCTTCACGGCGGCCGCCATGGCCAGGCCGACGCCCGTGTTGCCGGAGGTCGGCTCGATGATGGTGCCGCCGGGCTGGAGCTGGCCGCTGGCCTCCGCCGCCTCTATCATGGCGATGCCGATCCGGTCCTTGATGGAGCCGCCCGGATTGGACCGCTCCGACTTCACCCAAACCTCCGCATCGGGGAACAGCCGGGACAGCCGGATGTGCGGCGTCCGGCCGATCGTCTCGAGCACGCTGTTGGCTTTCATGCGTCCCTATCCTTTTGGTGTAGGCGCGACCGCCCCGTTGCAGACGGGCACAAGCGTTCCGCGGAGTTCGCTTTCGTCCAAACGTAGCCGGTAGATGCCGCGTTCCGGCACTTGCTCGCATAACAGGGCCGTTCGCTGGTCGCCGAGGTCGATGCCGAGCGCGACCGGGGGCAGGGGTCCGACGCCGTTGCGCGTGTAGTCCTTGCCGAGCTTCATATAGGGAACCTTCTGCCACGGGACGTAGAGCTCCTCGACATAGGAGGGCACGAGCACCAGGGCCGGGGCCGGGGCGGTCGCGGCAAGCTCGAACGGGGCACCTCGGCGTTGCACCATCAGGTGGGCGAAGTATGCGAAACCGATGGTGAAGCCGATGAAGCTGGCGAGCTGCACGGTGGCCAGGCGGAGCGGATCCACACGCAGGCGGCCCAATTGCCAGAATGTGCCCGTGATCGGCAACCCGGCGGCGATCGTCACCGGCATCGCCACAAAGGCCAAATACCAATAGCGCGGCCCGTATTGATAGCCGCCCTCGTCGGGGTAGAAAAAGAAGAAGACCACGATCGTCGGCCAGAGCAGATCGAACCAGCGCAGGCTCCGCGTCGTGACCCGGTGCCACAACGCCACGGCATACAAGGGTAGAAGCAGGACGGGCGCGAAATCCTGCCAGTCGGCGAACCACCCAACCGTGTGCAGCAAGCCGCGTCCAGCGGAATGCTCTCCATTGTCGATGCCGGACGAGTTGAGGCCGAAGCCGATTCCCGGTGAGACCCAGGCCAGCGTGGTGGTGAACGGCGAGCCGGTGATGCGCCAATTGTAGAACAACAACATCAGCGTGATCGGCGCGGCGCCGACGGCAGCGGGCAACGCCCAGCGCACGAAGCGCAGCCGGTGCCGCACCAGCCCCTCGATCGCGAACAGGCTAAAGGCGAGCAGGAAGGTCTCGTAACGCGTGGCCAGCAGCACGGAGAAGCCGACGCCGATGCCGACGCGATTGAGCGACGCCGGGCTGCGGTGGTCGCGCAAGTCGAGCCAGATGATACCCAGCAGCGCCGCGGCCGTGAGCGAGTGATTGAAGAAGGAGGCGTTGTTGAACAGCGTGAATGGCGCCGCCAACCCCAGCACGAGCGCGGCCAAGCGAACCGCCGGGGTGATCGGCAGGTTTTGCAGCGCCCGCAGCATGAATACCCCGGCCAGTAGTCCGACTACGGCATTGGCGAATTGCGGGATGCCGATCAGCTTGAAGGGCAGCAGCACGGCCGGCCACCCCGGGATGCACTGGGACAAGCGTTGGTCGCCGTGGCCGCCGATGTAGAAGGTTTCCAGCACGTCCCGCAGTGGCGCGGGGTAGGCCTGGTTCCAGAACCGGCCCTGCGCGAGCGTGTCGGCCACGAAGTTGTAGCCGTACTCGTCGCCCGAGTTCGGAAAGGCTTGTAGGGCGCCCTGCGCGAGGAGCCCCGAGACGACGAAGCAGCCGACGAGCAGGGCCGCGACACCCCAGCGCGGGGGCGACATCGGCTTTGTGCTGAGGCGCAGAATGATCGCGGCGGTCACGACCGCGTAGACGATCTGCAGCGCGTAGATTCTGCGGCCGGGATGCCAGAGATGGACCAGCAGCGCTTCCGTGAAGCCGAGCACAACGAGGAGTGCCAGCACCAGCAGGCCGGGCCCGGTCCAACCGGTGCGGCGGGTCGGGTCGAGCATAGGGTGTCTTTCGCGAGGTCGGAGAGGCCCGGGGCCGGAGCGGCTCGCGTCCGGCTCGCCTAAATCACGCTATGGCGCCGGCAGCCTGACCGCGGCGGCTCTGCCACAGAGCGACGAAGTCGATCGGCTGCAGCAGCACCGGCGGGAAGCCGCCATCGCGGGTCACGTCGGCCAGGATGTTGCGCGCGTAGGGGAAAAGCAGCCGCGGGCACTCGACGAGCAGCACCGGCTCCACCGATTCCGGCGGTACGCCAGTCAGCGTGAACACGCCACAGAAGGAGAGCTCGGCGATGAACACCGGCTTGCCGTCGTTGGCGGGCGCGCCGTTCGGCGCGGCCGGGGCTTCCATTGCCTCGGCCTTGATCTGCAGCGTCACCTCGAACACTTCCTGCCCGTCCGTGATGCGGCGTGCCTGGACATCGAGGTTGATATTGACGTTGGGCTGCGCCTTGAGCGTGGAGAACACTTCCGGCGCGTTCGGGACCTCGAAGGACAGGTCCTTCACGTATTGGGCGTTGACCACCAGCGGCGGGACTTGCTGGGTCGGAGCGTCGGACATGGGAACCTCGGGATCAGCGTTTGGGACAGGGCGATCGGGAGTTGGCGCGGTAGCATGGGCGGGAGAGGCGCGCCAGGCGGTTGGGCCGGGCCGGGAGGGGTCACTGCCCGGTAGCGGCCAACTCGGCATTGATCGTGTGGGCGGTGGTCGAACGACACTCTCCCGGCCGTTGCGCCAGATACCATCCTCCCCTGCAGTGCACGGGTGCGAACGCTATCATTCGCGGCAGGTCGGCCTCCGCCGCGAGGGCGTCGTTGAAGGCGCCGTCAGTGCTTCCAGACGATCTCCGCGGGGGCGGGGGCGGCCGGGTCGAAGAGGAGGTGGTCGCCATTGGCGACGCTCTGGCCGGTCAGCGACAGGATGAACCCCCAATGACTGACCACCAGTGTTTCGGCCGCGTCCGGACGGCCGGCCCAGGTGGCGCGGAACGCGGCGGCGCGGGCCAGCACGCCGTCGGTGGGCTCCTCCTCCGTCGGCCACCAGCGTTCGTCGATCGCGGCGAAGTCATGGTCGGGCCACGCCGTCACCAGCGACGAGCGGTGCGAGCCGATGTCGCAGGCAAAGGCGTAGCGCTCGCGCACCGCATCCGTGACGATCACGGGCAGGCCGAGCGCGCGGGCGATCGGCGCGGCGGTCTGCAGCGCCCGGGTATAGGGCGAGACCACGATGCGGCGCAGCCCGGCGCCCGCCAGCGTCACCGCCGCCTGCTCGGCCTGCTCATGGCCGAGCGGCGTGAGCTTCGGGTCCTCGATTCCCGGGTCGATCCGGGTACGGCTGAAGTGAAGATTGAACTCGCTCTGGCCATGGCGCAGCAGGATCATTGGCCCAACTACCGCCCGCCGGGCCGCGGCACAACGCGCCCCGTGTCTCAATGCGCGCAACAATCGGGCTTGGCCGTCGTTGTTTCGCGGCGCGCTCCCCACCACCTCTGGGACACTTGAAGGAATTCATGATGGGCGGAACCGGAAGTTTCCCGATCGACCTGGTGTTGTTCGGCATGATCGCGGCGTTTCTGGTGTTGCGCCTGCGCAGCATCCTCGGCAAGCGATCCGGCTTCGAACGGCAGGAGCAGGCGGGCCGCGGCCCGGTCGCTGTGCCGGGTATGGGCCGTCCGGTGCCGGCCACGATCGATGCCAAGGCCGAGCCCGCCGCCCCCGTTCGCCCGCTGCCCGACCCGGCTTCCCCGGCCGGCGTGGCACTGGCGCAGATGCGGACCATCGATCGCCAATTCAGCCCGGAGCGCTTCATCGCCGGTGCCGACGCGGCGTTCCGCTTGATCGTGCAGGGCTTTGCCGCCGGTGACCGGGTCGCATTGCGCCCGTTGCTGAACGACGAGACCTACCGCAACTTCGAGACCGCCATCGCCGCGCGCGAGGCGGCGGGCGAGACCCAGAAGGGCGAGATCAAGTCGATCGAGCACGCAACCATCGAGGCGGCGTCGGTGACCGGGACGGTTGGCGCCATCACCGTCAAGTTCGTGTCCGACCAGGTGTCCGAAACGCTGGACCGCGAGGGGCGCCCGGTCGCCGGCACCGATGCGGTGACCGAGATCACGGACATTTGGACGTTCGAGCGTGACCTCGCGCAAGCCGACCCGGCCTGGCGCCTGACGGAGGCGCGCTCCGGCTAGGTGTCCGAGCTCTCGCTGGAGCAGCGGGTCGAACACTACGTCCAGCAGACCGGGTTCCCTCGCTCGCTCTTCGTGAGCGAGGACGGGCGCCTGGTGGGCACCTGGATCATGGGTAACAACTACACGGTCCGCAGCGCCTACTACGGCGGCTACCCGGCCGGCTATCTGCGCCGGGTCAAGGCGCTGTTTCCGGACAAGACGCGCGTGCTGCATCTCTTCAGCGGCCGGGTGGACCTTGCCGCGCTGCCCGGCGACACCGTCGACATCAATCCGGCCCTGGCGCCCACCTTCGTGGACGACGCGCAAACGCTGACGCAGGTCCCGCTCGAGCGCTACGACCTGGTGCTCGCCGATCCGCCGTACAGCATCGAGGATGCCGAGCGCTATCAGACGACCATGATCAAGCGGAACGTCGTCATGCGCGCGCTGCAGCGGCTGCCGTCGGGCGCGCACGTTGCCTGGCTCGACCAGGTGCTGCCGATGTATCGCAAGGATGCGTTCGGCATCGACGGCGTGATCGGCATGGTGAAGTCGACCAACCACCGCTTCCGGGTCGTGACGCTGTTCCGCCGCCACTAGGGCGACATCGGACCGAGCCGTCTCGTATTGCAGGCAGGACGGCTTATAGTCTGCAGATGCCTCCCAACAAACCGCGCGTCGGCCTTTACGTGACCTGCCTGGTCGACCTGCATCGGCCCGTGGTCGGGTTCGCGGCGATCAAGCTGCTTGAGGAGGCCGGCTGCACCGTGTCGGTGCCGGAACTGCAGACCTGCTGCGGCCAGCCCGCCTATAATAGCGGCGACCGTGCCACGGCGGCCGATTTGGGGCGGCAGGTGTTGGCGGCCTTCCGCGGCTTCGACTACGTGGTGGTGCCGTCCGGCTCCTGTGGCGGCATGATCAAGCATCACCTGCCGGAATTGCTGGCCGACGATCCCAAACTGCGGGCGCAGGCGGAAGCGTTGAGCGCCAAGACATTCGAGCTGGTGAGCTTCCTGACCGACGTGATGGGCATGACGACGGTGCCGGCCCTGTATTCCGGCCGCGTCGCCTATCATGATTCGTGCGCCGGGCTGCGCGAGATGGGCGTCAAGGCGCAGCCGCGGGCGCTGCTGCGTGGGATGACCGGGCTCGAGTTGCGCGAGATGGCCGAGCCGGAGGTTTGCTGCGGCTTCGGCGGCACGTTCTGCGTGAAATACCCCGACATCTCCACCCGAATGGTCAGCGACAAGGCGGCCGACATCATGTCCACGGGGGCGGACACGCTTCTGGCCGGCGACATGGGCTGCCTGCTCAACATGGCGGGGCGGTTGAGCCGGCTCGGCAGCGGCATCGCAGTGCGGCACGTGGCCGAGGTGCTGGCGGACATGACGGATGCGGCGCCGCCGATCGGCCAGCCGGAGGAAGTTCGCTGATGCAGATCACATCCCCACAGTTCAAGCAGAACGCCAAGGCGGCCCTGGCCGACGTCGGGCTGCAGAAGGCGCTGGCATTCTCCAAGCCTCAATTCATGGCCCGGCGCAGCGCCGCGGTCGCCAACCTGCCGGAGTTCGAGCAGCTCCGCGACATCGGGCGCGACATCAAGAACCACGCGCTGGCCAACCTGGACTTCTACCTCGAGCAGTTCGCCGCCAACGTCGAGAAGGCGGGCGGGCACGTACACTGGGCCGCCGATGCGGACGAGGCCAAGGCCATCGTGCTCGGCATCTGCCGCGATGCCGGCGCCAAGACCGCGACCAAGGGCAAGTCCATGATCTCGGAGGAGATCGGGATCAACGCCCACCTGTCCAAGCACGGCATCACGCCGGTCGAGACCGATCTGGGCGAATACATCATCCAGCTCCGCGATGAGACGCCGAGCCACATCATCGCGCCCGCCTTTCACCTCAACCGCGAGGATTGGGAGGCGCAGTTCCGCCTCTCGCATACCGACCTGCCCGCCGACCGCGTGTTCGCCGAACGGCGCGACATCCTGACGGAGGCGCGCACCCGGCTGCGGTCCAAGTTCCTGATCGCCGATGTCGGCATTACCGGCGCCAACTTCCTGGTGGCCGAGACCGGCAGCTCGGTGATCGTCACCAACGAGGGCAATGGCGACCTGACGCAGACCTTGCCGCGGGTGCACGTCGTGCTGGCCTCCATCGAGAAATGCGTGCCGACGCTGGAGGACACCACCAGCCTGTTGCGGCTGTTGGCCCGTTCGGCGACCGGGCAGGATTTCTCGGTCTACACGACCTTCTCCACCGGCGTGCGCCGCCCCGGCGAACTGGACGGGCCGGAAGAATACCACGTGGTGCTGATCGACAATGGCCGCTCGGCCATGCTCGGCACCGAGTTCGGCGAGATGCTGCGCTGCATCCGCTGCGCCGCCTGCATGAACCACTGCCCGGTGTATGGCGCGGTCGGGGGGCACGCCTATGGCTGGGTGTATCCGGGTCCGATGGGCTCCGTGCTGACGCCCAGCCTGATCGGCGTCGAGAAGTCGGCTCAGCTGCCGAATGCCAGCACGTTCTGCGGCAAGTGCGAGAGCGTTTGCCCGGTCAAGATCCCGCTGCCCAAGATGATGCGGCACTGGCGCGAGCGGGAGTTCGAGCGGCACCTGACGCCCGGGGCGGTGCGGAGCAATCTGGCACTGTGGGCCTGGTTTGCCCGCCGGCCGGCGATGTATCGCATGGCCACGCGGCTGGGCGTGTTCGCGCTGGGTCTCCTGGGGCGTCGCAAGGGACGCTTCGCCAAGCTGCCCTTGGCCGGCGGCTGGACCGGCGGGCGCGACCTGCCGGCGCCGCAGGGGCAGACCTTCATGGCGCAATACGCCAAACAGTCGAAGGCCAAGAGGCGGGCGCGCAAGTGACCAAGGAGGCCATGCTCGGCAGCATCCGCCGCAGCCTGCGGCGGGGCGAGCTGCCAGCGGACCAGCAGGCCATGCTGCTCGGCCGCATGGCCCAGCCGCCACGCCACCTGATCCCCGCCCGCAGCCAAGTGCCGCGGCCCGACCAAGTCGACCTGTTCGTGCGCAACGTCGAGAAGGAGTTCGGCACGGTTACCCGCGTGCCGGACGCGGCCGACGTGCCGGAGGCGGTGGCGGACTACCTCGCCGCGCACAACCTGCCGAGCGAGTTCGTCATGTCGCCGCATCCGGAGCTGCAGGCGTTGCCCTGGGCCGACCGCCCGCTGCTGCAAATCCGGCAAGGGCGGGCGGAGGCGGGGGACCTGGTCAGCGTCCAGCATGCCTTCGCCGCCGTCGCGGAGACCGGCACGCTGATGCTGCCGAGCGCGCCGGAGCGGTCCACCACCGTCAATCTGCTGCCCGACACGGCCGTGGTCGTGCTGCGGACCTCGCGCATCGTCGGACCCTACGAGGACGCGTGGGACCTGCTGCGGCGCGACCGGCGGGGCGACGGCCCCGTGCTGCCGCGCAACGTCATGCTGGTGACGGGGCCGTCGCGTTCGGCCGATATCGAGCAAACGCTCGAACTGGGCGCCCACGGCCCGCGGCGGCTGCACATCGTGCTCATCGAGGACGACCCGGCGGCCCGCTCAAGCGAGGACTGAGCACACCTCCGCTCCGCGCCGCACCGTCACGCCTACCACGTAGCGCGCGACGTCCGGCACCCCGCCCGTGACCGCCAGCTCGGCCACCCGGTCGAAGCGGGGCCGCTTGCGGCGCCAGGTCGCATAATCATATGCCGCGATGGTCTGGAAGGTGCCGGGGCCGCGTGCGACCGCTTTGCGGATCGTGCTGCCGCTATTGATCGGCGACAAGGTGATGGCGTCGCGATAGGCCGCCACCAGCGGTGCGGTGGCGAGTTCCAGTACGTCGTGCGCGCGGGCGCGGTAGGGCGCAGCATCGAGCAGCCGGCCGAGCCGCTGGCGGGACAACCAGAAAAACACCTTGCCGTTCAGCAGCCGATACCAGGAAGCAGGGTCCATGCCGCCTTCGAGGCAGCGGCGCAGGGCCGGGTCGGTCAAGGGCTTCTGGTCGCGAACGACCGCGCCGGGCAGGTCGGGGTGCCGCAGGGCCACGCCCTCGGGCCGGCGGACGGCCTCGATGCGGGTGCGCTCGGGGCCGTCCACCCCGTAGAGGTCAAGTAGAGCGGATGTGCTGAGCAAACCGTGTCGCTCGATGGCGGGCCAAGCCCCTCGCTCGGCCACGTGGAAGAGCGAGGGGCAGTCGGCCAGGAGTTCGGCGAGTTCGCCCGGTGTCACCGGCGGCGGACGGTCCCGTCCAGCGACCAGGTGCCCGGGCCGGCGGCGGCCAGGTAGAGGAAAACGAAGCAGAACAAGATCGCGCCCTCGCCGCCGTTGACGATCGGAAAGAAACCGCGCGGCGCGTGGAACATGAAGTAGGCGACCGCCATTTCGCCCGCCAGCACGAAGGCGACCGGGCGGGTGAACAACCCCAGCACGATCAGCAGCCCGCCGACCGACTCGAGCACGGCACCGATCCACAGCAGCGAGAAGGCGGCCGGCAACGGGAATGCCGGGGCGATCGGGAAGGCGAACAGCTTTTGCGTGCCGTGCTCGATGAACAGCAGCCCGGCGACGATGCGCAGCAGAGCCAGCGCGTAGGGCGTCCACTGGGCGAAGCGGACCGAATTGGCCAGGCCGACATCCGTCGCGGGATGGGTGGTGCTCATTGGGGGTCTCCGTTCGGGGAAAGGTGAAAGACGGTGCCCCACGGGTCGGTCAGCGTGACCGGCTCGCGCGGGCTGCGAAGCGTAACGGCCGCAAGCCCGGCGCGCTCGGGGTCGCGAGGGCCGGCCCCGCGGCTGTTCCAGTCATTGATGGCCACATGGTGGTGGTAGTCGCCGTCGGCGAGGAACAGCACACCCGGCCACTGCCGGGTCACGCGCAGGCCGAGCGCGCCGGTGTAGAACGCCGCCGCCGCCGCGGGGTCACCGACCTGCAGGTGGACGTGGCCGATGCGCGTGCCGGCCGGGGCGCCAGTCCAGGGGCTGGAGTCGAGCGCGCGCAGGGCAGCGGGGTCGAGCCGGTCGTTGGTCATGACGATCTGGTCGCCCTCCCACGGCCAGGTGTCGCGCGGCCGGTCGGCATAGATCTCGATGCCGTTGCCTTCGGGATCGGCGAGGTAGACGGCCTCGCTGACCGCGTGATCGGCAGCGCCCGACAGCGGGATGCCCGTCGCGGCGGCATGGCGCAGCCAGCGCCCGAGATCGGCCCGCGTCGGCAGCAGAAAGGCCGTGTGGAACAGCCCGGCGCTGGCCGGATCGACCGGCCGGAAGCCCGGCCGGCTCAGCAACGTGAGGAACGGGGCGCCCGCCACGCCGAGCCGCACCCGGTCGGGGCTCGCGTCGATGACGGCGAGGCCAATCGCGTCCTGGTAGAAGCGGGCGACGCGGTCGAGGTCGCGGACGGCGAGGTCGACGGCGCTGATCTCGAGAAAGCTCATGGGCTCCGATATGCCGCGCACGCCGGGCGGCGACAATGTCCGGTTCTGCAACAGCTTCGATACCGCTAGTATCGAACGATGGACCAGATCGTCGAGATCACTGCCTTCGTGCGCACGGTGGAGCGCGGCAGCCAGGCCGGTGCGGCGCGGCAGATCGGCGTCACGCCGGCCATGGTCGGACGCTCGCTCCGCGCGCTGGAGGAGCGTCTCGGCACGCGGCTGCTGCACCGGTCCACAGCGACGCAGAGCCTCACGGAAGCGGGCGCGCTGTTCTTCGAGCGCGCCAGCGCCGTGCTGGACGAGCTGGCGGCGGCGGAGGCGGCGGTGACCGAGGGCGGCACCGAACCGGGCGGCACCGTGCGGCTCAGCGCGCCCGTCGTGTTCGGTGCGCGCTACCTGGCGCCGGCATTGGCCCGCCTCGGTACGGTCAACGGGCGCCTCGCGATCGATCTCACGCTGAACGACCGGCGGGTCGACTTGGTTGAAGAAGGCTTCGACCTGGCCTTGCGCATCGGCCGGCTTGCCGACACGTCGCTGGTGGCGCGCCGCCTCGCACCCTGCCGGCTCATCGCGGTTGCCGCGCCGTCCTACCTGCGGCGGCGCGGCGGGCCGGCGGGGCCGGAGCAGCTCGCGGAACATGACTGCCTGATCTACGCCTATGCGGGCGAAGGCCGGGTCGTGCGGTTCCATGGCGCGGACGGGCGGGTGACGTCGGTCCGGATGGAAGGACGGTTCACCGCCAATAACGGCGAGGCGCTGAACGAGGCGGCGATCGCCGGCGCCGGCATCGTGATCTCCCCGACCTTCATCGCCGGGGACGCGTTGCGCGACGGGCGGCTGGTGCCGGTGCTGCCAGGATGGACCATCGGCGAGTTGGGCATCTTTGCCGTCTTCCCGACCGCCCGGCACCTGCCCGCCAAGGTGCGCGCCTGCGTGGACTGGATGGCGGGCTGCTTCGGCGAGCAGCCCGCCTGGGATGCCGGGCTCGACGCGATCGCGCTGGCGCGACCAATCGAGGCCCAGCCGATCAGGGCTTGAAGGAGAATAACTGCGTCTTGATGGAAGCCGGCGCGGTCGGCTTGAACCACGGCGTGTCCTGGATGTGGCTCGCCGTCACGTAGATCGTGCCGTCCGGGCCTTCGGAGAAGGTGTCGGGCCAGCGCAGCCGCTTGTCGGTCAAGACGGTCTCGACCTTGTTGCCGTTCAGCTTCTTGATCGAGTCGTCTGTGGGCGAGGTGAGGTAGAGCACGCCGGCCTTGCTCATCCAAAGCCCGTCGGTGACCTGCGTGGTCGCGACGGTCTTGACCGCGGCGGCCCGGTCGGCCTCGCTGACCCCGTCCTTCAGGGAGTCGGTCGGCACGGAGTACAGCGTCTTGCCGGTCAGCGCCTGGTAATATAGCGTCGCGCCGTCGTTGGAGATGGCGATCCCGTCGGACGCGAAGGCCGGCTGGCGGCCATCGGGCCGGCGCAACGGCTTGCCGTCGACAGAGACCGTGACCGCCTTGTCGATCTGGGTGGACGGATGACCGTCCAGCGTGCGCCAGCTCTTCCCGCTCTCGAGGTCGACCACGATGATGGCGCCGCGCGTGCCGCTATCGGTCAAGTAGCCGATGCGGCCATCCGGCGAGAAGCGGATGTCGTTGAGGTAGGTGCCCTGCAGCGCCACGTCGTCCGGCACCGGGATGATCTTGGTGACGGCGTTGCTCTTGAGGTCGATCCGGACGAGCTTGGGCGCTTGCGGCAGGATCTTCTCGTTGCCGGGCGCGCCGGGGTCGACGACCCAGAGGTTGCCATGGCCGTCCGGCACGATCGACTGCACGCAGACGAAGTGATCGCCCACCGGGATCTCGTTGCCCTTGGCATTGCGCCAGCTATTCCACGCGGCGTCCGGGTACGGGCGCAGCGTGCCGTTGGGCAGCACCTCGGCGACCGAGATCGGCGCGTCGTCGGTCCAGCGCGGGAAATTGACGAAGCGGCGGCCATCGGCGGTGACGGCGACGCCGGTGGCCTGGTGGTCGAACTGGGCGACCGCGTTCAGGCGGGGCGTTTCGGCCAGCGCCGGGCCGGCGGCGAGCAGCCCGGCCAGGGCGGTGGCGGAGAGAATGGTGCGACGAGACGACATAGCGATCCTTGCGGAAGTATCCGTCTTCCAAACGGCTCCGCTCGCGATTCGGCCCCGGCGCTCGCGGATTAGTGCGGCTGGGACTAGCTCGGCCGGACCGGGCGTCGCGGCCGGGCGGAGGGCACGCCGCCGGGCGGCAGCGCGGGCTCGATCGCCGGGTCGCTCGGCGGCGCATCGCGCAGCGCCGCGGTGAAGGCCGGGGCGGCGGGGGCGGCGATCTCGAACTTGGTTTCCCGGTCGAAGATGCGGATGGCGCCGATCTCCGCCTTGGTGACGTTGCCCTGCCGGCAGATCAGCGGGATCAGCCATTTCGGGTCGGCGTTGTTCTTGCGCCCGACCGGCAGGCGGAACCAGACGCCCCCCACGCCGGCACTGCCCGACCCCATGCCGCCACCGTTGCCGGGGCGGGCGGGGCCCGAGGCGGGCGCGTCGCGGCCCGTTCGCCGGGCCGGCTCCGGCGCGGTGGCGAAGCCGTCTTCCGGCGCGGGCAGCTCGGCGCGCCAGAAGCGCGACACCGCGGCCGCCAGCTGCTCCGGGCTGAACCGCTCCAGCAGCTCGGCGGAGGCGGCGCGATCCTCGTCGGACAGCTCTTCGGCCAGCCGCCCGTCTTCCAGCAGCCGTTCGTTGTCGCGCGCGGCAATCAGGTCCGCCCCCGGCGGATCGCTCCAGCCGGCATCCACACCGGCGGCCGCCAGCAACTGCTCGGCCCGGCGGCGCCGCGGAAACGGCACGATCAGGACCGACACGCCCTTGCGCCCCGCCCGCCCGGTGCGGCCGGAGCGGTGCAGCATGGTCTCCTTGTCGCGCGGCAGGTCGGCATGCACGACCAGGTCGAGCTGCGGCAGGTCGAGCCCGCGCGCCGCCACGTCCGTGCAGACGCACACGCGCGAGCGCCCGTCCCGCAGGGATTGCAGCGCGCTGTTGCGCTCGTGCTGGCTCAGCTCGCCCGACAGCGCCACGGCGTCGAAGCCACGCTCCAGCAGGCGGCCCTGTAACCGGCGCACCGCCTCGCGGGTGGCGCAGAACACCAGGGCGGCGCGGACCTCGAAGTAGCGCAGCACGTTCACCGCCGCCCGCTCGATATCGTGCGGCGCCACGGTCACGGCGCGGTACTCGATGTCGCCATGCGCCTCGTTGCGGCCGCCGACCTCAATGCGCAGGCTGTCCTTCTGGTAGCGGCGGGCGAGCGCCGCGATCTCCTTGGCCAGGGTCGCGGAGAACAGCAATGTGCGGCGCTCGGCCGGCGTGGCGTCCAGCAGGAACTCGAGCTCCTCGCGGAAGCCCATGTCGAGCATCTCGTCGGCTTCGTCGAGCACGGCGACGCGGATCTGGCCGAGGTCGAGCTGGCCGCGCTCGGTATGGTCGCGCAACCGGCCGGGAGTGCCGACCACGATGTGCGTGCCCTGGGCCAGCACGCGGGCCTCGGCGCGGGCGTCCATGCCGCCGACGCAGGACGCGATACGGGCGCCGGTCTTGCCGTAGAGCCAGGCCAACTCGGCCTTGACCTGGATGGCCAACTCGCGCGTCGGCGCGATCACCAGTGCGAGCGGCGCGCCGGCGGGGCCGAACCGGTCGGCGCCGTCCAGCAGCGTTTCGGCAAAGGCCAGGCCGAAGGCGACCGTCTTGCCCGATCCGGTCTGTGCCGACACCAGGAGGTCGCGGCCGGTAGCCTCCTCCACCAGGACGGCGCTCTGGACGGGGGTGGGTTCGGCGTAGTCGCGGCTGGCGAGCGCCTCGGCGAGCGCGGGGTTGACGGCGGGGAAGGGCATGGGGACGGCTTTACTTTCGTGCGATCTGGCGTGGCGCTCGGATTCGGCACTCGGCAACGGGGCGGCCGTTCAGAACGGCGCGCGGCATCCGGATGCTCCGACGCGCGACAGGCTATGCGCCGCATCGGCGGTTCAGGCAACCGGAGGCGCGCTGGCCGCCGGGTCGCGGGCGGCCTCGCGGGCGCGGCTGCGCAGGCGCGGGCGAATGGTCGCCTCGGGCGCCAGGCGGCGGATATCGGCCTGGAAGCGCGCGCGCTGCTCGTGGATGGAGACCAGCACCGGGCCCATGGGGATGCCGAGATCGACCAGCACGGCCTCGCTCAACTGCAGGCTGGCCTCAATCGTCTCCGGCACCGCGTCGGTCGCACCCATGGCATAGAGCTGCGCCGCGTGCTTGCCGTCGCGCGCGCGGGCGACGATCAGGAGGTCCGGCCGGGCGGCACGCGCGATGCGGACGATGGTGTCGGCACGGGCCCGGTCGTCGATGGTCACCACCAGGGCGCGAGCGGTTTCGAGCCCGACCAGATCCAGCAGGGCGGGGTGGGTCATGTCGCCGAAGAATACGGTGGGCGCCGACGCGCGTGCGGAGCTGACCCGGCGCACGTCGCTGTCCACCGCGACCCAGCCGATCGCGTGCGCGTCGAGCATCGCGGCCACCGTGCGCCCGACCCGGCCGAACCCGGCGATGATCACCCCGCCCCCCGACAGGTCGCGCGTCGGCAGCAACTCCGGCGCCACCTGCGCCGCCGCCGGCCGGGGCGCCAGGCGCCGGCCGAGCCAGGACAATGAAGGGATGAACACCATGGACACGGCCGTGAGCGTGAACAGCGTCCCGGCCAGCGGCGCGGACAGTAGGCCCAGCCCGCTCGCCAGCCCGATGATGACGAAGCCGAACTCCCCGCCGGGCCCGAGCAGCAGCGCGGATTGCAGCGCCGCGCCGCCGCGCACCCGGAACGAGCGCGCCAGGAGGAAGGTGATGCCCGCCTTGATGGCGACGAAGCCCACCACCGCGCTCGCCACGAATACCGGCTCCTGCGCCAGCCGCACCAGGTCGAGCCGCAAGCCCACCGAGATCAGGAATACGCCGAGCAGCAGCCCTTTGAACGGCTCGATGGTGACCTCGACCTGGCGCCGGTACTCCGTCTCGGCCAGCAGCACGCCGGCGATCAGCGCGCCCAGGGCCATCGACAGCCCGGCCGACGCTGCCGCCAGCCCGGTGGACAGCACCACCAGCAGGCATGCCGCCATGAACAGCTCGGGGCTTTTGGTCCGCGCCACGCTGCGGAACATCGGCCGCAGGAACAGCCGCCCGACCGCGGCGAGCGCCACGATCGCGCCGAGCGCGGTCGCCACCGCCTCGACGAGGCCGAGCCATCCGCCGCCCCCGCCGCCGCTGGCGCCGATCAGGAACAGGATCGGCACCACCGCCAGGTCCTGGAACAGCAGCACGGCAAAGCTCGCCCGCCCCGCGAGGCTGGTCATCCGCCGCTCGTCGGCCAGCACCTGGGTGACGGTCGCGGTCGAGGACATGGTCAGCGCCAGCCCGGCGATCACCGCCGGCCCCGGCGCGATACCCGCCCAGGCCGCGATCCCCGCCAGGGCCGCCGTGCCGAGCGCCACCTGCAGCGCGCCCAACCCGAACACCAGCCGGCGCAGGCTGACGATGCGCTCCCACGACATCTCCAGCCCGATGGTGAACATCAGCAGCACCACGCCGAGCTCGGCCACCGGCTCGACCCGGGCATGGTCCGAGATGGTGACCCAGCCGAGCGGCGGCACGAAGTCGGCCAGCGCCCCGAGCCCGGCAGGCCCGGCGAGCAGCCCCACCAGCATGTAGCCGATCACCGGGCTGAGGCGGATGCGGTGCAGCAGCGGGATCACGATGGCGACCGCGCCCAGGATCACCAGCGCTTCGCGCATCGGCGCGCCAATGGCTCCGGTGGAGATGTGTTCGGCCAAGGGTTCCATAGCCGCCACCATACACGCTCGCGGGAGTCGGGTGACGCTAAGGCGGCGGCGGGCGGGCCCCGAAGATGGCGCTGCCGACGCGCACATGGGTCGCCCCGTGCCGGATCGCGATCTCGTAGTCGCCGGACATACCCATGGACAGCACGCCCAGCCCGTGGCGGCGGGCGCACGCGGCGAGCCAGGCGAAGTGCGGCGCCGGATCGCCCTCGGCGGGCGGGACGCACATCAGGCCGGTCAGCGCGTCGCCGAGGCGGGCGCGGGCGGCGTCGATGAAAGCATCGGCCTCCGCACGGGCGACCCCGGCCTTCTGCGGTTCGTCGCCGACGTTGACCTGGACCAGCACCTGCGGCGAGCGGCCCTCCGCCTGCGTGGCGGCGGCCAGCGCATCCAGCAGGCGGGGCCGGTCCAGGCTCTCGATCACGTCGGCGATGCGGACCGCGTCGCGCGCCTTGTTGGTCTGCAGCGCGCCGATGAGGTGCAGACGCAGCGCGGGCTCGGCGGCGCGCAGGGCAGGGAACTTGCCGGCCGCTTCCTGGACCCGGTTCTCGCCGAAATCGTGCTGGCCGCCGTCGATCGCCTCCGCCACGGCGGCGGCGTCGTGGGTCTTGGAGACGGCAACCAGGCGCACGCTCGCCGGGTCACGGCCGGCGGCGGCGGCGGCGGCGGCGATCCGCCGCTGGACGGTATGCAGGCGTTCGGCGACTGTCGAGGGGAGGAGATCGGGCATGGATGGCAGGCTTGTCGCCTGGGCGCGTGCGGTCAAGGCGCGCGGCCGTTCAGTGCCCGTGGCGGACCGGCTGCCGCCGCTCTGGCTGTTCACCGACCCGGTCCGCATGCCCGACCTGCCGGCGGTGGTGAGCCGGTTGCCACGGGGCCTGTGCGGCGTGGTGTTCCGGCACGACGGCGTGCCGGGCCGGGCGGCGCTGCTTCGGCAGGTGGCGCGGATCTGCCGGGCGCGGCGGCTGGCGTTGGTCGTGGCCGGCGGCGGCGAGGTGCCGCCCGGCGTGGGGCGGCATCTGCGGGAGGGGCGCGGGGAACGGGCGCGGTCGGGCCTGCTGACCAGCTCCGCGCATGGCCGGGCCGGAGTGGTGCGCGCCCGCCGGCGCGGTGCGGCGCTGGTGTTCGTCTCGCCGGTGTTCGTTACGGCGACCCATGCCGATGCCGCACCGCTGGGTGCGCTTCGATGGGGGTTGATGGTCGGCGGAGCCGGTGTGGCCGTCGCAGCACTCGGCGGCGTCGACGGTCGCTCTGTCACCCAACTGCCTCATTTCGCTCGAAATGTCGGCGCGATCGGCGCTTTGTCGCAATGAGAGCTGTAACTCGTGCGCCACAGTGTTCTCCCATTGCCATACCGAGCCCGAGTTCACGATTGCGAGCTTAAAAAAGGCACGGCAATACTCCCGTCAGGTCTGGCGACCCCGGTTCCTGCTGCCTCGCAGCGAGGGAAAACGGGACGGGGCCTTGGAATGGTGTTCGCCAAGTAGTGGCGATTTGAGGAGGACTCGATGCGTAAACTGCTGCTGGCCACTGTGGCCGGGCTTGGCTCATGGGGAGCGATCGCGAGCGACGCTTCGGCGCAGACGGCGGCTCCGGCGCCGGTCTCGAGCAGTGCCAACTACACGACGTACACGGGTGGTGCATCCAACCCGACCGCCGCTGCGCCCACGCCCGGCACCGTCGTGGTTCGCCTGAACGGCCGCGTCCGCTTCTACGCCTACGCCGCCAATGACGACGACGTCAGCAAGTCCTTCACGCCCGGCGTGCTGCCCAGCAAGCAGGACAAGTATGGCTTCGCCGAATACGGCCGCCTTTACCCTGGCTTCGACGGCATCGCCGCCAACGGCCTGAAATACGGCGCCAGCCTCGAAATCCGGCAGGACACCGCCGGTGTGGCCGGCGGCGGCGCCAACGGCAGCATCTCCGGCAACAACCCGCGTCGTTCGGGCCTCTACTTCCGCCGCATCTGGGGCTACCTCGGCACCAACGAGCTCGGCACCGTGCGCCTCGGCGCCACCGACCAGCCGACAAGCCTCTACCTGACCGGCAACTTCGAAAACTTCAACGACGGCGGCTGGAACGGCGACCTTCCGGCGTTCTTCCCCGGCAACATCCAGCCGCTGTGGCCGTTCTCTGACGTCGGCAGCTACTACACGACCAACAAGATCGTGTACCTGTCGCCGCAGATCTTCGGCTTCGACCTCGGCGCCTCCTACGAGCCGAGCACGGCCAGCGTCAGCGGCAACGACAACTGCAACACGCCGGGCGGCACCTTCGCCGGGACGTACCAGACCGTTACCAGCTACTGCGACCGCGCGTCGTCCACCAACTCGATCGCCGAGTCGGCTCGCCGCCGCAACACGTTCGACCTGCTCGTCCGTTACCGCGGCACGTTCGGCCCGGTCGGCGTCGCCGCCACCGCCGCCTACATCACGGGCAGCCATGTCGGCTACAACGGCACGTCGGGCTACAACAACAACCCGATCGCCAATGCTCCTGGCGCGGTGGCCGGTTCCTACAACTACGAGGGCCTGAACATCGGCGACTTCGGCGCCGCCGTGACCCTCGCCGGCGTCAGCGTCGGTGGCCACTACACGACGGGCCGCTTCAACGGCAGCGTCGCCAACACCGTCCCCACCGGCTTCCCGGACAGCAATGCCTGGCTCGGCGGCGCCTCCTACACGTTCGGCCCGATCGTGATCGGCGCCTCCTACTTCGTGTCGGAAAGCGCGGGCGACCTCAGCAACGCGTTCTACGGCCGTCAGCGTAAGGACCAGGGCATCGCCGCCGGCGGCACCTACTCGCTGGCCCCCGGGATCTCCATCTTCCTCTCGGCCCTCTGGGGTGAGCGGAAGCAGAACGGCTACAACTTCGTCAACGGCTCCGGCGTGACGGCGGCTTCCGGCGCTGCCGGCCAGGGCGTCGGCAACAAGGTGACCGTCTCCGGCGCCTCGCTCGGCACCGCGTTCAGCTGGTAAGCGTCCCCTCTCGGACGTGAGCAAGGGCGGTGGGCAACCACCGCCCTTTCTTGTTTGCGGCCATCGGCGTCGCGAGGCTTGGCACCTTACCGGGGGCGAGCTAAGACGAGCGCCCCCGAGTTGCCGCAACGTGCAAGTGATTCAATGACCAAGTCACCCATCCTGTTCACGCTGCTCAGCGCCTCCTTGCTGCTCGGCGCCTGCTCCCGCTCCCGCCCGGTTACCGACGACGAGTACAATGACTACCGGCTCCGCGGCCCCGAGCGCGGCAAGCTCGGCGGCGAACAGGGTCTCGTCCTGGGCATCGGCGGTAAGACGGCGGAGTCGAGCGACCAGGGCGGCGGCGCCCTGGGCGTCAACGCCTATCTCTGGCGCGCCGCGCTCGACACCTTGTCGTTCATGCCGCTCTCCTCGGCCGATCCGTTCGGCGGCGTCATCATCACCGACTGGTACTCGCCGCCCGGCGCGCAGGCCGAGCGGTTCAAGGCCACCGCCTACATCCTCGGCCGCCAGCTGCGCACGGATGGCATCCGCGTGAGCGTGTTCCGCCAGGTCGACCAGGGCGGACGCTGGGTGGACGCGCCGGTCGCCACCACCACCAGCGGCGAGATCGAGGACAAGGTCCTGGCCCGGGCGCGCGAGCTGCGGTCGCAGACCGCGGCGAAGTAGCCGCCATGCCCGACACCGCCGCGGCACCGGACGCCGTCGCCGCCTACGATTTCCGCGCCGCCGAGCCACGTTGGCAGGCGGCTTGGGCGGCCCGGCACTGCTTCCGGGCCGACGACGTGCCGGCCGGCGACAAGCCCAAATACTACGTGCTTGAAATGTTCCCCTACCCGAGCGGGAAGATCCACATGGGTCACGTCCGCAACTACGCGCTGGGCGACGTGGTGGCCCGCTACAAGCGGGCGCGTGGCTTCACCGTGATGCACCCGATGGGGTGGGACGCGTTCGGCCTCCCGGCCGAGAACGCCGCCCGCGACCGCGGCACCCATCCCGACACCTGGACCCGCGCCAACATCGAGGCCATGCGCGGCGAGCTGCAGCGCATGGGCCTGTCGCTCGACTGGTCGCGCGAGTTCGCCACCTGCGACCCGACCTATTACGGGCATCAGCAGAAGCTGTTCCTCGAGCTTCTCGCCGCCGGGCTGGCGTTCCGCCGCGAGAGCTTCGTCAACTGGGACCCGGTGGACGGCACCGTGCTGGCCAACGAGCAGGTCATCGACGGCCGCGGCTGGCGCTCGGGGGCCATCGTCGAGAAGCGCCGCCTGGCGCAATGGTTCTTCCGCATCACCGCCTACGCCGCCGAGCTATTGGACGCGCTGAACGACGGCCAGCTGGACCGGTGGCCGGAGCGCGTGCGCCTCATGCAGGCGCGTTGGATCGGCCGCAGCGAAGGCGCCCGGGTCCGCTTCGCACTGACCGAGTCGGACGACCGGATCGAGGTATTCACCACCCGCCCCGACACGCTGTTCGGCATGTCCTTCGTGGCGCTGGCCCCGGACCATCCCCTGTCCGCCGCCGCTGCCGCGCGCGACCCGGCGGCCGCCGCCTTCATCGCCGAGTGCCGCGCGCTCGGCACCAGCGAGGCGGCGATCGAGACGGCGGAGAAGCGAGGCTTCGATACCGGCCTGCGCGTCGCCCACCCATTCCTGCCCGGCCGCAGCTTTCCGGTCTGGATCGCCAACTTCGTGCTGATGGAATACGGCACCGGCGCCATTTTCGGCTGCCCCGCGCACGATCAGCGCGACCTCGACTTCGCCCGCAAATACGGGCTGGACGTCACCCCCGTCGTGCTGCCCCCCGGCGAGGACGAAGCGACCTTCGCCGTGGCCGATGCCGCCTATACCGGGCCGGGCGCCATCATCCATTCCGATTTCCTCGATGGCATGGACAGCGCCGCCGCCAAGCGTGCCGCCATCGACCGGCTGGCCGAACAGGACGCGGGCGAGGGCGTCGTGAACTGGCGCCTGCGCGACTGGGGCATCAGCCGGCAGCGCTACTGGGGCGCCCCGATCCCGATCATCCATTGCGCCGCCTGCGGCCCGGTGCCGGTGCCGGATGCCGACCTCCCGGTCGTGCTGCCGCTCGACGTGACGTTCGATCGGCCGGGCAATCCGCTCGACCACCATCCGACCTGGAAGCATGTACCGTGCCCGAGTTGCGGCGCCCCGGCCACGCGCGAGACGGACACGATGGACACGTTCGTGGACAGCTCGTGGTATTTCGCCCGCTTCTGCTCGCCCTCGGCCGCCACGGCGCTGGACCGCCAGGCGGTGGATCATTGGTTGCCGGTCGACCAATATGTGGGCGGGATCGAGCATGCGATCCTGCATCTGCTCTACGCCCGATTCTTCACCCGCGCGCTGAACCGCGCCGGCGAGGTCGGCGTCACGGAGCCGTTCGCCGGGCTGTTCACGCAGGGCATGGTCACGCACGAGACCTATCGCGCGCCGGGCGGCGAATGGCTGTATCCGGGGGACGTCGAGGTTCTCGGCGACGGTTCGGCCCGGCGGCGCGCGGACGGCGCCCCGGTCACGGTCGGCCGCAGCGAGAAGATGTCCAAGAGCAAGCTCAACACGGTCGACCCCGGCGCGATCATCTCGCGCTACGGGGCGGACACGGCGCGCTGGTTCGTCCTGTCGGACAACCCGCCCGACCGCGACGTGGAATGGACCGAGACGGGGGTCGCCGGCGCGTCGCGCTTCACCCTGCGGCTGTGGCGCCTCGCCCGCGCCGCGGCCGACGCGGCCGTCGATGCCACCGAACCTGGCCCGGCGGCGATCGCGCTGGACCGGTTCACGCATCGCACGATCGCCGCCGTCACGGACGCGCTGGACGGCTTCGCCATCAACGTCGCCATCGCCAAGCTGTACGAACTCGCCGGTGCGCTGGGCGATGCCGAGCGGGCCGGCACTTCCCCTGGCCTGGCCGCCGCCCGCCGCCGCTCCCTGCTCACCGTTGCGCGGTTGATCGCCCCGATGGCGCCGCATCTGGCCGAGGAGATCGGGCACATGCTCGACCCGGCGGCCCCGCTGGTCGCCGAGCAGCCCTGGCCGGAGGCCGACCCGGCGTTGCTCACCGTCGAGACCGTCACCGTCGCGGTGCAGGTCGGCGGCAAGTTGCGGGGCACCATCGCCTTGCCGCCCGGCACGTCGGATCACGACGCCTTTGCCGCCGCGGAGGCGGAGCCCAACGTGGCGCGCCTGCTGGAGGGCAAGCGGATCGTCAAGCGCATCTACGTGCCCGATCGCATCGTCAACTTCGTCGTCGCCGGATGAGGCGGCGCCAGGTCCTGGCCGGCGCGGCGCTGGCCGGGCTGGGCGGCTGCGGCTTCCATCCGCTGTACGGCAAATACGGTCCGGGCGGTGCCGTCGTGCAGCCGGAGTTCGCCGCCATCTACGTCGCCGTCATGGCGGAGCGGCAGGGCCAGTTGCTGCGCCAGGCGTTGCAGGAGCGTCTCGCCGGCGCCGGCGAGGCGGTGGCCAAGCGCTACGAGCTGACCGGCGGCCTGTCGATCGCGGCCGAGGCGATCGGCATCCAGCAGGACACCTCGTCCACCCGGGTGCGCTTGAACGCCTCCAGTAGTTGGCGGCTGACCCGGCTCGACCCCGGCAACACGCTGGTCACCAGCGGCACGGCCCGCGCGCTGGACGGGATCAACATCAACAACCAGGAATATTTCGCCGCCGATCTCGAGACCTCGGCCGCGTATCGACGACTGGCCGAACAGATCGCCAACGTCATCACGCTCGATCTCGCCGTGTTCTTCAGGACGCAGCCCGCCCTCGCATGAAGCTCGATGCGCGACGCGTGCCGGCGTTCCTGCGCGATCCCGGCGCGGCGCGGCTGGCGCTGCTGCATGGCGATGACGAGGGGCTGGTGCGGCAGCGGGCGGAGGCGCTGACGGTGGCGGTGGTCGGCGCGCGCGACGATCCGTTCCGCGTCGCCTGGCTGGGCCGGGAGGACCATGGCCGGCTGGCGCTGGAGGCGAGCGCGATCGCGATGTTGGGCGGCCGCCGGGTCGTGCGGGTGCGCGAGGCCGGGGATGCGCTGGCGGCCGCGGTTACGGCAGCGATCGAGGCGCCCGGCGATAGTCTGCTGATCCTGGAAGCCGGCAGCGCGCTGCCGGCGCGGTCCAAGCTGCGGGCGCTGGCGGAGGCCGCGCCCACCGCCGTCGCCATCGCATGCTATCCGGAGGAGGGCAGGGCGCTCGGCGCCCGGATCGGCGACGCGCTGGCCGCGGCCGGCGTCCGGATCGAGCCGGAGGCGCTCGGCTTCGCAGTCGATCGCATGGGCAGCGACTCCGCTTCCGTGGCGGGCGAGATCGAGAAGCTGATCCTCTACGCGGGCGAGGCCGGGCGGCTGACGCTGGAAGACGTGGCGGCCTGCGTGGGCGACGCCGGGGCGGTGGCGTTCGACGATGCGGTGTTCGCGGCGACGAGCGGGGAGGCCGGCGCGGCGGACCGGGCGCTCGAGCGCGCGCTGGCGGAGGGCACGGCGCCGGTCGCGGTGGCGCGCGGTGTGTTGAACCACCTGGCGCGGCTGCACCAGGCGCGGGGTGTCATGGCGGCGGGCGCTTCGGCCGACGACGCGGTCCGTGGGCTGCGGCCGCCGGTGTTCTTCAAGCGCGCGCCGGAGTTCGGTCGCGCCCTGCGGCACTGGGACGCACCCAGGCTGGCGGCAGCGATGCGGGAAGCGCGACGGGTAGAGTTGGCTTGCAAGCAGACCGGCGCGCCGGACACGCTGCTGGTCCGCCGCCTGGTGCTCGCGCTGGTGCGGCAGGGGCGCGCTCGCTAAAAAAATGGCGGCGCCCGAGGGCACCGCCAAGTTTAGGGAGGAAACGTCCTGCAGAAGCGGCGAACCGCTTGCTGCGCTGCACAATATGCCGATGACGGCCTCGTCTGGCAAGTCTCAAAAACGAAACCGCACGAGGTCCACCGCTCGCCTGCGTTGCAATGGACGCATGTATTACCTCAAGCCGACGTGAACGGCGTCTCGCCTTATGCGAGCACGTCTCCCGCCACGATCGTGTGCTGGCGGCCATCTTCCGTTCGCAGCAGCAGCGCGCCGGACGAGTCCAGCCCCTCGTTGATCCCCAGCAGGATTTCCGTCCGATCGCGATCGCGGGCGATGCGGATCGCCGCCCCGCGCCCGCTCAGCCGCGCGGCCACCGCGTCCCGCAACGGCAGCAAGCCGTCCCGGTGCCAGGCATCGCGGCGGCGCATGAAGCAGCGCGTCAGGGTATCGCGCAGTGTGGCGAGGTCCGGCATCGGAAGCCCGCTCTCGGCCCACGCGATCGCGGGATAGACGGTGCCTCCCGGGGCGGTGGCCACGTTGACGCCGGCGCCGACGATCGTGTGCGAACCGGCCCCGCCATGGCTGGTCTGTGCGAGCACGCCCGCGATCTTGCGCCCGTCGAGCAGCAGGTCGTTGGGCCATTTGAGGCCGAGCCGGTTCGCGGGCGCCCCGAGCGCTTCCAGCGTGTCCAGCACCGCCAGCCCGGCGGCGAAGGCCAGACCGGCATCGCGCGGGCGGTCGGCCTCGGCGTCCAGCAAGATCGTCCAATAAAGGTTGCCGGGCGGGGAGGCCCAGGCGCGGCCATGGCGGCCGATGCCGCCGGTCTGCTCGGCCGCGCACACGACGAACGGGCCGCGCCGTCCGGCCGCCGCCTGCCGCTCGGCTTCCAGCAGCGTGCTGTCCACCCGGGGGAGCAGCAGGGAGGGAATGGGCGTCACCGGGCCTCCACGCCTTGAATTTTGGACAGTCTTCCGCTACCCTACGTTGCACTCGACAGGGTTATTGCCGAACTATGCTGGATAGTCCGATCGCTGCTGCGCGCTCGCCGAACGCGTTCATGGACCCGGGCCGGGTCGCCTTCGTGCGCTCGCGCGCACCGCTCCGGCTGGGGCTGGCGGGCGGCGGCACCGACGTGTCGCCCTATTGCGACGAGCATGGCGGCGCCGTCCTGAACGTCACCATCGACATGTATGCCTACACGGTGATCGAACCGACCGATGACGGCCGGGTCGTCATGATCGCGGCCGATATCGACCAGGTGGTCGAGGCCGCGGCGGACGACATCATGGAAGTGGCCGACCCGTTGATCCTGCACAAGGCGGTGTATCGCCGGATCGTGCAGCAGTTCAACGGTGGCCGGCCGCTCTCGTGCCGGATCACCACCTTCTGCGATGCCCCACCCGGCTCCGGCCTCGGCACCAGCTCGACCGTGGTGGTGTCGCTGGTGAAGTGTTTCGTGGAGTGGCTCGGGCTGCCCCTGGGCGAATACGAGATCGCCCATTTGGCCTTCGAGATCGAGCGTGCCGATGCCGGCCTCGCCGGTGGCCGGCAGGACCAGTATGCGGCCAGCTTCGGCGGCGTGAACTTCATCGAGTTCTACAAGGACGACCGGGTCATCGTGAACCCGCTCCGGGTCAAGAACTGGATCATGTCGGAACTCGAGACGTCGCTGGTGCTGTTCAACAGCGGCGTGTCCCGCTCCTCGGCCGCCATCATCAAGAAGCAGACCGCCAACCTGGCCGACAAGGGCGGCCGGGCGCTGGCCGCGATGCACGAGCTGAAGCGGGACGCGGTGGGCATGAAGGAGTGCCTGCTGAAGGGCGATCTGCCCAATTTCGCCAGCTACATGCGCAAGAGCTGGATCGCCAAGAAGCAATTGGCCGACGGCATCAGCAACGACAGCATCGACCACGTCTACGAGGCGGCGATGGCAGCCGGCGCGCTGGCCGGCAAGATCTCTGGCGCCGGCGGCGGCGGCTTCATGACCTTCCTCGTCGACCCCGCTCGCCGCGTCAGCGTCATCCGAGCGCTGGAGAAGGAGAACGGCCGCGTCATGACCTGCCACATGACCCGGCACGGCACCGAAGGGTGGAAGATCTTCTAGCCTGCAGGGGTGACCGGGCTCGGCGGCGTGCCGCCGGCCTCGATCGCTTCGCCGGCCAGCAAGCATAGATCCTCGCGGAAGCGGGCCGCGACGATCTGGACGCCCGTCGTGGTCGCGCCCGCCGTCGCGGTGGACACGGTCAGCGCGGGCAATCCCGTGACCGGCAATCCCGTCTGCACCAGCTGGGCTGCCAGCACCCGATCGAACTCGGTCTGATCCAGCCCGTCCGCGAACGGCAACTCGCCCGACACCGGCATGACGACGACCGACACGCGGTCGAGCAGGAGCGACCACGCGCGGCAGAGCGGCATGCGCGCCTGCAGCGCCCGCGCCACCACGTCGGGCGACATCGGCGGCGCCACCCGCTTGAACCCGGCGAGCGTCGCGATCGCGCCCGGCTCGCCCTCGCGGGCCACCAGCGCCTCGAACGCGTCGAACCCGTCGCCGAGCCAGAGCTTCGCGTTGAGCTCGGCGCCCTCGTGCAGGGACGGGACGTCGTCGATCACCTCCAACGTCCATCCCGCGGCTTCCAGCCGGCGCCCGGCATCGAGCAGCGCCGCCTCCACCTCCGGCACGATCGCCATCCCGCCCGGGCGCAGGCACAGCGCCGCGTGGCGAGGGCGCGGTGCGCCTTCCAGCGGCACCGGCATGTACCAGGGGTCGCGCGGATCGGCGGCGCTCATCGCCTCCAGTCCGAGCCGGAGATCGTCGATCGTGCGGCCGATCGGGCCGGAGACGGCCATGAGCTGCGGTCCGATCGTGCGGTCCGGGCCCGACGCATTCCACGCTGGAACCCGGCCGAGGCTCGGGCGCAACCCGTGCACGCCGCACGCATAGGCCGGGTAGCGGACCGACCCGGCGATGTCGGTCCCGTGCGCCAGCGCGCCGATGCCCGCCGCCACCGCCGACGCGGCGCCACCCGACGACCCGCCGGGCGTGCGGCTGGGGTCGCGCGGGTTGAGTGTGCGGCCGTGCAGCTTGTTGTCGGTGAACCAGCGCAGGGAGAAGGCCGGGGTATTGGTGCGGCCGAGCAGCACGGCGCCGGCGCGCCGCAGATTGGCGACGACCGGGCTGTCTGCAGTGGCAATGAGGTCGCGTTGGAGCGTCAGGCCGTTGGTCGTGGCGTAGCCCGCCTGGTCGGCATTGACCTTGATCGTGATCGGCACGCCGCCGAGCACGCCGGCATCCTCGCCGCGCGCGATGCGGGCATCCACCGCGTCGGCTGCCGCCAGCACCTCGTCGGGCCGGCATTCCACCACGGCGTTGATGCGCGGGTTGACGGCATCGAGCCGATCCAGCGCCGCCTGCGCCGCCTCGCGCGCGGAGATGGCCTTCCAGCGGATGCGGTCCGCCAGTTGGGAGGCGGACAAGCGCCAGAGCTCGGCGGGGAGGTCGGTCTGCGGATCCGTCATGCAGCTACCCTCCCGCGCAAGCCGCGCCAGAGCAAGACCGCCGCGACCGCGTTCAGCGCCGCGGTCCCGGCCAGGATCGTGGGCGGCCGGCAGCCGAGCGCGGCGGCGACGGCGAGGGCGGCCGCGCTCGCCACGATGAACACGGCGTTCACGACGTTGTTGGCGCCGACCATGCGGGCGCGGGCGGCCGGGTCGGCGGCGCGTTGCAGCAGGGCGTAGAGCGGCACCGAATACAGCCCGCCCGCTGCCGCGGCGACCAGCAGGCAAGCGAGCGCAGCCAACCCGTCCGCCGATGTCAGCAGGGCTTGGGGGCTCGACCACGCGCGGGCGGCCGGACGGGCGCAGAGCAGCGCGAAACCGACGGTGGCGACCGAGAGCACCAGGGCGGCGCGCGGCACCGTGGCCGTGCCGCCTCGCACCCGGCCCGCCGCCATCGAGCCGAGCCCGACCCCGAGCGCGAACGCCGTCAGCAACAGCGTCACGACGCGGTTGTCGGCGCCGAACTCGGCCTGCGCGAGGATGGGGAATTGCGCCAGGAAGGTCGCGCCGAGCGCCCAGAACCAGGACAGGCCGAGGATGCTGATCCAGACCGGCCGATTGGCCCGCGCCAACCGCAGCAGGTCGCGCGTCTCGGCCAGGATGTTGGGGTTGAGCCGCAGCGCCGGGGCGGCTGGCGGCAGTACCGGCATCGCGGCCGCGGCGCCCAGCCCGGCGAGCGCGACCGCGACCCCGGCCGCGCCCACGACGAGCGTCCCCTCGCCGGTGCCGATCGCCAGCCCGCCCGCGACCGTGCCGAGCAGGATGGCGGCGAAGGTGCCGGTCTCGACCAGCGCGTTGGCCCGCAGCAGTGCCGCCGGGGGAAGCAGCTCGGGCAGGGCGCCGTATTTCAGCGGTCCGAACAGCGCGGCATGCACCCCGAGCCCGAACAGCACCGCCAGCAGCGTGGGCACGTGACCCCCGGCGAGCGCGACCAGAGCGGCGACCATCAACAGGGCGGCCCCGATCTGGGTCCAGACTACCAGCCGGGTCTTGCCGACCTTGTCGGCGAGCTGCCCGGCGGTGGCCGACAGCAGCAGGAACGGCAGCAGGAAGATGCCACCGGCGAGCGCGACCAGGCTGGCGCTACCCTCGGCGGCGCGGAAGGCGATCAGGACGACCAGGGCATTCTTGAACAGGTTGTCGTTGAACGCGTTGAGCGCCTGCACCGTGAACAGCGGCAGGAATTGCCGGGAAAGAAGAGGGTTGGCCCGCATGGCCGACCCTTAGCACGCCTCAGCGCCCCGGGCCGCCGCCACCCGGGCCGCCCGGCCGACCACCGCCGCCGGGTCCGCCGTGGGGCTGGCCGCCACCCGGACCGTTCCCGCGTTCTCCGCGTTGCTCGCCGCCCGGGCCACCGCCGCCGGGTCCGCCGTGGGGCTGACCGCCACCGGGACCGCCCCCGCGTTCTCCGCGCGGCTCGCCGACCAGGCCACCGCCGCCGGGACCGCCTCCCGGCCCCCCGCGTGCTGGCCCAGCGCCCTCCGGACGACCGCCGCCGCGGGGACCGTCACCGCCCCCTGGCCCGCCACCGCGCCCAGGCTCCGCACCCTCCGGCCGTCCGCCGGGGCGGCCGCCTGGATTTCCCCCGGGCCCACCGCCCGGCCGGGCGCCCCCGCCGCGCGCGCCTTCACCCGGGCCGCCCATCGGGGCACCGTAACGCACGTCGGGCGTCCGGCCCGGCTCGGCCGGTGTCCCGTATTGCACGCGCGGCAGCGCGCCCCGGCCGGCCTCCCCGGGACCGCGCCCGGGACCGCCGCGCTCGGCACCGCCGGGCGGGCCGACATCCCGGCCGCGCAAGCCGGGAAAGCCGCCGCCTTCGCCCGGACCCGAAGCTGGCCCGCCACCCGGACCCGCTCGCCCCGGCGCGGCCGGGCGGCCCACGGGGACGGAGGCCTGCCCCGGGCGCACAACGCGTTCCGCACCGGGGCCGCCGCCCCGCAACGCGCCCGGCCCGAACCCCGGTCCTGGCCCGGCATGGGCCGCCGGCGCGGCCAGCCCCGCCGGGTTGACCTGGCGCAACAGGGCGTTGGTCGCGCCGATGGTCGACCGGGTCGGCGCCGCGCCGGGTTGGAACTGCACGGGCGCGGATCGGAATGTCGCCGGCAGCGCATTGGCGCGCCAGGCCGGCCCCACCGGGGCGCTGCCGGTCAGCACCTGCCGCGGCACCACCGTGACGGCGGCGCGGTTGAACGTCACCGGCGCATTGTTGAACACAAGCGGCGCGCCGGTCGGTCCGTTCAGGATCGCGAGGCGCCGCTCGTCGACGGGGTAGCTCGGGCGATATGTCTCCCGCGGGCCGAGCGGCGCCCAGCCTACGAGTGGCGCGCGGGCGGAACCGAGCGCGGCCCCGCCGAGGAAGCCGACCAGCGCCGGCGCGTAGGCCGGCACGCGGCCCGCCTGCCAGTCGCGGCCCGGCACCCACCCCCATCGCTCGCCGAACTGCGCCCATCGCCCGTAATGCGACGGCGCGAATCCCCAGGGCGCGTCGTCCACCCAGGTCCAGCCCCATGGCGCGACATAGGCCCAGCGTCCCTGCCGATACGGCACGTAGGTGGCGACCGGCGGATACCAGACCGGGCCGTACTCGGCATTGTCGGTCCACTCCCCGACCTCGTACAGCGGCTCGGCCCCGGTCATGCTCGCCAGCACGGCGGGGGCGAGCGGCGGCCGCGGTCGTGACGGGGCGCCGGCCCCGCAGCGCTGCAGAAAGGCGTCGGGCGCGGCCGGGCCGGGGGCGGCGGCGAACGGCGTCGCGTTGCCATCGCCCGTCACGGTGAGGCTCTGGCCGGCCCCGACCTCGTGGCTGCTCGGCAGGCCCGTCAGCGTGGCGGCCCCGTCCAGCACGGTGATGACGGTCGGGTGCTCGACATCGCCGCTCACGATGCCGTAGCGCCCCGCGGTGGCGATCGTCACGATGCCGCGTGGCGTGCGCACCGTATAGGTCTCGCCCGGCCGCACCGTGTGCAGCAGCCAGCAGCTTTCCCCCTGGGCCTGCGTGGCCGCCAGCGACTGATCGTCGAGCAGGTCCACGTCCAGTTCCGTCAGCCCTGCCAGCACGGCCCGGTTGTCGGCCACGCCCAGCCCGGCCTCGCCGCCGGCGGCCACCCAGAGCGCGGTGCCGGTGGTGACCGGCAGGTTGCTCCGCGCCACCTGCCACTCGGTGGCCCCCGCCAGATGGAACGACACGGCGCCGGTCACGGCCGCGACCCGGCCCACGCGGTCGGGCGGTGGTGCGGTCGACGCGGCCGGGGCGGCGGACGGTGCGGGCTGCAACGGCGGCAGCCCGGCCGGCGCCTGCGCCGCCCCGGGCACCGGGCTCAGCACCGTCATGGCAAGCAGGCAGGCGGAAAGCGGGCGGACATGCATGGCGAGGCGGGCCGTTGAAAGATGTGCCGGGAAGGCTGCCATGGCAGTGTGGCAATAACGCGGCCATCGCCCAGATAGATGGTGCGGGCAGCTCTGCGGTTTGGTTAAGCTGCTCCGGTCAGTCAGGAGCGGAGGGCTTATGAACGGAACGGCGTTCGTGTTGCTGAGCGGAACGCTGACCTTCGGGGTCCCTCTGCTGCTCGCGGTGCGCGAGCTCTACGTGCTGAAGCGCCGCGGCAGGGGAGGGTGGGACGGTGATGGCCCTTCGCCGCGTCCGGCGCCGCGCCCGCCCAGCCTGGGCCACAAGCCGCTGCCCGATTGCCTCATCCCGCGGCTGCCGCCGTCGCCCGTCCGCGTCCGCGAACTCGAGGAAGTCTGACCGCCCGGCGCTCACATTCCCGGCATCGCGCGAACCTCTGAGCGGCCGGCCCGCTCTACCCGGGCGGCAAGACGGTGGGATCGCGGCAGGTGCGGCGACCCGGGGAGAATGCGATGAGCGATCGATACACCAACACGAGCGGCGGTTCGGACACGTATAACGCCGGTGCAGCGCACGATAGCGGCTTCTACGATCCTGACCTGCACGACAACGAGATCGTCGCGGTGTTCGCCGACGCCGCCGCAGCCCGCGCTGCGCGCGATGCCCTGGTGTCGGCCGGCACCCCGGAGAACCAAGTCCAGGTCGTGGACCGCGTCAGCGGCGATGCCGCTCCGGGCGCCAGTCAGGCCGAGGACAAGGCCGTCGGCGACCAGATCCTCACCGCCATCGTGAGCCTGTTCGGCGGCCATGACGACCGGAACGATTACACGCACGCGGTCAACCAGGGCCATGCCATGGTCGTCGTCACCCCGTCCGGCGATACCGACCGGCACCGCGTGATCCAGGTGCTGGAAAGCAGCCACCCGATCGATTTCGACGCCAAGCTCGCCGAATGGCGGCAGGCCGGCTACGACCGCTCGGGCGCGCCCCGCTCGCCGGAGCACGCGACGGAGACCCGCGCGTCGCAGCGTGAAACCATGCCGAACCGCCCAGAAGGCCAGTCCCGCATCCGCAGCTACATCGCCAACCGTCCGGACGCGGAGCAGACCACCCCGGCGACCGAAGCAGGAGGCACGGCGGCGGGCGACGGCATGGGCACGGGCGGCGCCGTCACCAACGCCACCCCCGGCGCGACGTCCAGCGGCACCAACTCCCCCCGTCGCTGAGGGCCGGCATGGACACGCGGAACCCCCCGGGCCGAACCTTCGAGCCGATCCGGCACGATAGCCACCTCGTCGCCCTGTTCCACGACGAGGCGGCCGCCGCGGCGGCGCGGGATGCGGTGGTGGCTGCCGGCGTCGACCCGGCCACCGTGCAAGTCGTGGGCGATGGAGACGCGCTGCACCGGGGGGCGCCTCACCCCGTCCAGGAGCTGTTCATCCCGGAGGACGATTACGCGGACTACCACCACGCCCTGGCGCGAGGCCGTATGCTGGTGATCGTGCGGCCCGCCTCGCCGGAGGCGCGCGAGGCGGCATCCGCGGCGCTGGAGCGTGCCGCGCCGCTCGACGTGGAGGAGCACGGGCGCAAGTGGCGCGGCGAGGCAGCGCCGGTGGATCGGATGGCGATCAACCACGCCAACCTGTCGCGGGCCGACATGAAGAACCGCGCCGTCGGCGGGCACGACGAGGTCATCCTCGACATGACCGGGCAGAAGATGACGGTCCGCACCATGTCGGAGCGCGACATGGCCGAGGCGCCGTTCGCCCCGCCGCTGCCGCCGGAGGCGCGCCCGGCCCCGCTCGCCCCGCCGCCGCCGCCGCGTCAGACCCTCGTGCGCCAGACCAGCTACACCTACGGCGTGCCGGCCGACGTGGTCGAGCGGATGTCGCCGGAGGAGCAGGTGATGGCGCAACCGCATTCGGTGCAAGGGCCGGTCGGCCAGACCACGCGAGACACGTTCCTCCGCGTGGACAGTGGCGAGACGCGGCTGGGTTGGCGCGAGGCGCCTCCGGCCGGGAGCCGCGTGCGCAGCTACGTGACGGAACGGCCGACCGCTGCAGCGTCTTGAAGGGCGCTGCCGCGGCGGCCGTATTTCTGGCGGTCTCGCTGGCCGGGTGCTCCGACCCGCTACCGGTGCAGTCGTTCAAGGGGCCGCCCGACTTCGACCCGGTGCACTTCTTTGCCGGCGCCGTCCATTCCTGGGGCGTGTTGGAGGACCGGTCGGGCCAGCCGACGCAGGTGGTCATCACCGAAGGCACCGGCGAGCCCGAGGGGCCGGACGGCATACATTTCGCCCAGCGCCTCCACGTCGGGAGCGACCCGGTCACTACTCGTGACTGGCATTTCCGCCGCACCGGCCCGGGCCGCTTCAGCGCCACCGCCAACGACATGGTCGGCACCGCGAACGGCGAAGGGAGCGGGCGGGCCTTCCATTGGCAATGGACGCTGGCCCTGCGCCCGGGCCAGCCGCTCTCGAACGTGACCATGGACCAGTGGTGGTATCTGCAGGACGATGGGTCGATGCTGAACCGCACCACCATCACCAAGCTCGGCATCACGGTCGCGCAGGTGACCGAGCGTTTCGTCAGCCAAGCCAAGGAGTGAGCCGGTGAAGGCCAAGAACATGATCGGCGCCGCGCTGCGGCCGTTCCGCCCCGGCGTCGACGCGCTGACCAGCAGCCTGCTTCGCAAGCCCGGCGGGATCACGGTCACCAGCCCGGCCTTCAAGGAAAGCGACCCGATCCCGCGCCTGTTCACCGCCGATGGCGACGCCCGTTTCCCCGGCGTGGAATGGACCGGCCTGCCGGACGGCACCGTCTCCGTCGTGTTGCTGGTCGAGGACGCCGACATCCCGCTGCCTGTGCCGGTGACGCATCTCATCGTGTACGGGATCGACCCCTCCCTCGGCGGGCTCGAACCGGGCGCCGTGCAGGCGTTCAACCGCGGGCCGAACCCGGCCGGCTGGGCGTGTGGGCGCAACTTCCTCGGCGCCGCCGGGTGGACGCCGCCGGCACCGCCGCCGGGTCACGGCATGCATCGCTATGCCTTCCAGGTGTTCGCGTTGGACACCCGCCCCCACTTCGCCCACCTGCCGCATCGCGGCCGCCTGCTGCGGCGGATCCGCCCGCACATCCTCGCGCAAGGCCAGCTGATCGGAACTTACCTCAGAGGGTAACTTGACTTTGCTGCATTGCAACAATACGTTGTGAGTGCGCTGTTTGATCGTTTGCGTGCGCTTTCCTCTGCCCGCCTCCTCAATCCGTTGCGCCGGTATTGGTCCCGATGACCATAGGCGCTGCCCCGGCGACCGTGGGCGGCTCGCGAAAGAGCGTCCCCTTCATGACCAGCTTTGCCGAACTCGGCCTCGCCGCTCCCATCCTCAAGGCCCTCGAGACCGAGGGCTACGTCACGCCGACGCCCATCCAGGCGCAAGCCATTCCGCACGTCCTGCTCGGCAAGGACCTGCAGGGCATCGCCCAGACCGGCACGGGCAAGACGGCGGCCTTCGCGCTGCCCATCATCCATCGCCTTCTCGAGGCCAAGCAGCCGCCGCTGCGTAAGGGTTGCCGCGTCCTGGTCCTGTCGCCGACGCGCGAACTGGCGAGCCAAATCGCCGACAACTTCCGCGCCTACTCGCGCAACACCAGCCTGCGCACCACGCTGATGTTCGGCGGCGTGCCCAAGATGCGGCAGTCCCGCGCGGTGGCCAACGGCGTCGATATCCTGGTGGCCACGCCCGGCCGCTTGCTCGACCACATGGCGGACGGCGCCGTGACGGTGTCCGGCACCGAGATCCTGGTGCTCGACGAAGCCGATCACATGCTGGACCTCGGCTTCATCGTGCCGATCCGCAAGATCGTCAGCGGCATCTCGGCCAAGCGGCAGACCCTGTTCTTTTCCGCCACCATGCCGAAGGAGATCGCCTCGCTCGCCGGCGCCATGCTGCGCGATCCCGTGCATGTCGCCGTCACGCCGGTGGCCACCACCGCCGAGCGCGTGGACCAGAAGGTCATCTTCGTGGAAGCCGCGCGCAAGCGGCAGATGCTGGCGCAGATCCTCCGTGACAGCCGAATGGAGCGCACGCTCGTGTTCACGCGCACCAAGCACGGCGCCGACAAGGTGACGCAGCACCTCGAGGCAGTCGGTCAGTCCGCAGCCGCCATCCACGGCAACAAGAGCCAGCCGCAGCGTGAGCGCGCCCTGGCCGCCTTCCGCGACGGCCGTATCAAGGTGCTGGTGGCGACCGATATCGCCGCCCGTGGCATCGACGTCGACGGCGTGACTCACGTGGTCAACTTCGACCTGCCGAACGTGCCGGAAGCCTACGTGCACCGCATCGGCCGCACCGCCCGCGCGGGGCATGCCGGCGTGGCGATCTCGTTCTGCGACAGCAGCGAGCGGTCCTACCTGCGCGGCATCGAGAAGCTGATCCGCACCCGCCTGCCGGTCGAAGAGCCGCTCGCCCTGGCCGCCTGATCGGCGCGGCCTCTCGCGAGCGGGGCAACTCTCACCCCGCTCGCGCGCTCGGTCTGCACCAATACGGGAGCAGACCAATGGGCCTTTTCAGCGCCATCTCAGAGAAGATCTTCGGCCATCATCCGAAGCCCGACGCCAACACCACGACGGCATCGGCCGCGCCGACCTCCGGTGCCACGACCTCCTCGCCGACCGCGGCGGCCCCGTCCGGCTCGGCCGGCCCCGTCGACGTGGAAGCCGTGCTGACCGACATGGCCTCCAAGAAGGGTGGCGGCGGCAACTGGCAGAGCTCCATCGTGGACCTGCTCAAGCTGCTGGACCTCGACTCCAGCCTGCAGGCCCGCAAGGAGCTGGGCAGCGAGTTGGGCGTGCATACCGGCGAGGACGGCTCGGCCGAGCAGAACATGGCGCTGCACCGCGCAGTCATGACCAAGCTGGCAGAGAATGGCGGCAAAGTGCCGGATAGTCTCAAGGGGTGAGATGGTGCCGACGCTCAGGATTGAACTGAGGACCTACTGATTACGAATCAGTTGCTCTACCACTGAGCTACGTCGGCAACCGATATGCTCGGCCCGGCCCCGATATACAGAGGGCCGGGCCGCGCCGCAACTACGGAACGGCACCGGGCCGGGCGCGTTCACCCGTTATGATGAGCCACGCGCTTCTGGACGACGAAGCCGATACCCCCCTGCATCATCTCCGCGAATGTCCCGATTGCGGGCTGGTCCAACGCCTTCCGACGCTGCGGCCGGGCTTTGCCGCCAAGTGCATGCGCTGTGACGCGACCTTGCGCCGCCGCCGCCGCAATAGCTTCAGCACCACGGCCGCGCTGATGGTGACCGGGCTGCTGCTCTTCACCGTCATCACCTACGAGCCGCTGCTCGGCATCAGCATCCTGGGCCGCCCGATCGCCACCACTGTTCCGGTGATGCCGTTCTCGCTCGACGAATTCAACATGGGCGAGCTCGCCATCCTGGTGCTGACCTTCACCTTCATCGCGCCGCTGCTGCGTCTGGGCACCACGCTGGGCGTGCTGGTCGGGCTGCGGCTGCCGCACGCCAACCCGAGCTCGCTGGCGGCACTGGCTCGCATCCGCGTTTGGCTGAAGCCCTGGGCGATGACGGAGGTGTTCCTGCTCGGCCTGTTCGTCGCCTACACGCGCCTCACCACTTATTCCACCGTCCATATCGGCCCGGCGCTCTACGCCATGGCCGGCCTCATGCTGGTCATGGTCGCCGCCGACGCCTGGCTCGACGAGCACGCCCTGTGGGACGCGATCGGCAAGCGGCAGCCCCCGGCGCCGCAGCGCGGGGGCGAACCGATCGGCTGCGACACGTGCGGCCATCTCTCGGTGGGCCGCCCCGGCGATTTCTGCCCCACCTGCGAGAGCCACCTGCGGGTACGCAAGCGCGAGCCGATCGCTCGTTGCTGGGCCTTGGTCGCGGCGGCCGCCGCGCTCTACGTGCCGGCCAACATCCTGCCCGTCATGACCATCGTGAAACTGCATCGCGACACCACGGCAACCATCCTGGGCGGCGTGCAGGAGCTGATCGCGGCGCAGATGTGGCCGCTGGCGCTGATCGTCTTCGTCGCCAGCGTCGCCGTGCCGATGGCCAAGCTGATCCTGCTGATCTACATGCTCGTCGCCACCCATCGCCGTTCGGCAGCCGGCCTGCGGCGGCGCACCAAGATGTATCGGGTCGTGGATGCCATTGGCCGCTGGTCCATGATTGACGTCTTCATGATCACGATCCTGACCGCGCTGGTCCGCGTCGGCGCCGTCGCCTCCGTCATCCCCGAACCCGGTGCGGTCTGCTTCGCCGGCGTGGTGATCGTGACCATGCTCGCCGCCGCCAGCTTCGACCCGCGGGTCATGTGGGACCGGGCCGAGGCGGCCGGTGACGCGCCGGCCCCCGCCATCGCCGGACCCACCCTGGTCGGAGCCGCATCGTGAGCAAGGCGCCCGAAGCGGTCGTCCACAAGAGCCGGATCTCCTGGGTGTGGCTGATCCCGGTCGTTGCCGCCGTCGTCGCCGGCTTCCTGGCGTGGCGCACGCTGAGCCAGCAGGGCTCGGAGATCACCGTGCGATTCCGCAGCGGCGAAGGCCTGGTCGCGGGACAGACGAGGGTGCGTTACAAGGCGGTCGAGCTCGGTCAGGTCGAGAGCGTCCGCCTGGCGGACGACATCAAGAGCGTGGTCGCCACCGTCCGCATGCGGCGCGAGGCGGACGCCTACCTGACGGAGAATGCTCGCTTCTGGGTCGTCCGCGCCCGGCTGAGCTCCGGCAGCCTGGCCGGCATCGAGACCCTGGTCTCCGGCTCCTACATCGAGATGGACCCCGGCCAACCCGGCGGCGCCAAGAAATACGATTTCGTCGGCCTCGAGAACCCGCCCGCCGTCCGCAGCGGCGAGCCCGGCACGACATACGTGCTGAAGACCGAACGCCTCGGCTCGCTCGCCTCCGGCGCACCCGTCTTCTACCGCGACATCGTCGCGGGCGAGGTGTTGGATTACGACATCGGCGACGGGCTCGGCCCCGTGACGCTGCACGCCTTCGTGCGCGCCCCGTTCGACAAGCTGGTCCGTGACGGCTCCAAGTTCTGGAACGCATCCGGCTTGTCCGTGCAGATCGGCGCTGGGGGCGTCCATGTGGAATTGGCGAGCCTGCAGGCCGTGCTGAACGGCGGTGTCGCCTTCGACGTGCCGAAGGATCTCGACGCCAAGCCGGCTGCGGCCGACACGGTGTTCCAGATCTACCGCAACTACGACGAGGCACAATCGGCCGGTTACAAATCCCGGCTGGACTTCGTCACCTATTTCGAGACGTCCGCGCGGGGCTTGAACGCCGGGTCGGCGGTGGACTTCTTCGGCATCCAGGTCGGCATCGTGTCCAAGGTCGAACTGGTGTTCAACCCGGTCACCGCGCAGCCCCGGGTCAAAGTGAGTTTCCAGATCCAGCCGGAACGGATCCCCTCGACGGCCGTCTCCAACGACAGCCCGATGGACGTGGCGCGCAAGCTGGTCGCCATGGGGATGCGGGCGCAGATGCAGACCTCGAGCTTCCTGACCGGCGGCATGGTGCTGGCGCTCAACCTGGACAAGAACGCGCCGGCCGCCGAACTCACGCAGCAGAACGGCGAGTGGGTCGTGCCCAGCCAGGGGGGCGGCTTGGACGGCATCATGAGTGCGGCGTCCAACATCGCCAACAAGCTCGACCGCCTGCCGCTCGACGAGATCGGCTCCAACCTCAATCGCACGCTGCGCTCGGCCTCCACGGCGATGGCGAGCGTCGGCGACCTCGCCAAGAACGCCAATGCCGGGCTCAGCCCGGCCTTTGCCCGCCTGCCGGCCATCACCGCCTCGCTCGAGCGCGCGGTGACGCAGGCCGACCGGGTGCTGACCTCGGTCGATCGGGGCTACGGCAAGGACTCTGAAATTCAACGGGAACTGACACGCGCAATGGTGCAAGTGGGTGATACGGCGCGTTCAATCCGGCAACTGGCCGACTTCCTGGACCGGCATCCGGAGGCTCTGATCCGGGGCCGGGCGGGCGCGCAATGAGGCGCCGCGCGGTCCTGGTGGGGCTCGGCACCGCGGCGCTCGCCGCCTGCTCGTCGCCCAATCCGAGCTACTACACGCTGGCGCCGATCCGCGGCACGCCGCTGCCGGGCGGCCCTGCGTTGGTCGAGCTCCGCCGCCCCGGCATCGCGGGCTACCTCGACCGGTCGGAGATCGCCCGCTCCAACACGCCCTACCAACTCAAGCTGGCGACCAACGAGCGCTGGGGCGAACCGTTCGGCGACATGGTGGGCCGCGTGCTGGCCGAGAACCTGAACAGCCGCCTCTCCGGGACCAGCGTGTTCACCTCGGCCGGCGCCATCTCCGCCGATGCCGGCGCCCGGGTCGAGATCGATGTCCAGCGCTTCGACGCCGATTCGGGGGGCCAAGTGGTCCTGCTCGCGCAGGTGGCGATCACCCGCAATGGCAATCGCGGCGACCCGGTCACGCGCCCCATCCGCCTCAGCGAGACGCCCGCCGGCAGTTCGACCGCTGACTACGTCGCCGCCATGAGCGTCGCTCTGGCGCAAGCCTCGGATCAGATCGCCGCCCTTCTCCGCCGCGGCAACCCGATGGCGCCGGCGAGCTGACGGATTGCCGACCCGGGTTCGTTCCCGGGTCGGCCGCCCTCAGGCAACGATCGGCGCGCGCTCGGCGGCCATGCGCGCCCATGCCATGCCGACATCCTCGTCGAACAACTCGGCCAGCTTCTTCATCACCGTGCCGCCCAGCTCCTCGGCATCCACGATCGTCACCGCCCGGCGGTAATACCGGGTCACGTCGTGGCCGATGCCGATGGCGATCAGCTCGACCTGGTCGCGGCTCTCGATCTCGTGGATGACCTGGCGCAGGTGCTTCTCCAGGTAGTTGCCCGGGTTGACCGACAGCGTGCTGTCATCCACCGGCGCGCCGTCACTGATCACCATCAGGATGCGCCGATGCTCCGGCCGGCCGATCAGGCGCCGATACGCCCAGAGCAGCGCCTCGCCGTCGATGTTCTCCTTCAGCAGGCCTTCCCGCAGCATCAGCCCGAGATTCTTGCGAGCCCGCCGCCAGGGGGCGTCGGCACTCTTGTAGATGATGTGCCGGAGGTCGTTCAGCCGGCCCGGATTGCGCGGCTTACCGTCCTGCACCCAGCGCTCGCGGCTCTGCCCGCCCTTCCAGGCCCGGGTGGTGAAGCCCAGGATCTCGACCTTCACGGCGCAGCGCTCCAGCGTCCGCGCCAGAATGTCGCCGCACATGGCGGCCACCGTGATCGGCCGGCCGCGCATGGAGCCGGAATTGTCGATCAGCAGCGTCACCACCGTGTCGCGGAAATCCGTCTCCCGCTCCCGCTTGTAGGAAAGCGAGATCAGCGGGTTGACGATGACGCGCGCGAGCCGCCCGGCGTCGAGCATGCCTTCCTCAAGGTCGAACTCCCAGGCCCGCGTCTGCTGCGCCATGAGCCGGCGCTGCAGCCGATTGGCCAGCTTGCTCACCACGCCCTGAAGGTGCTGCAGCTGCTGGTCTAGCTGCTGGCGGAGCCGGCTGAGCTCCTCCGGGTCGCACAGATCCTCGGCGTCGGTCTCCTCATCGGCGACCCGGCTATAGGCGCGGTAGGCCTGATGGTCGTCCGGAACCGGCTTTTCGCGGCGCTGCTGCGGCCCGCCGGGCCGGTCCTCGCCCTCGGCGGTGGCCGCGTCCTCGTCGGCCTCGTCCTGGCCTTCCTCCTCCGCGGTATCGGACTCCATCTCTTCGGGCTGCGCGCCGAGCATCGACTCCGCATCGCTCTGCTGGTCGCCCTGCTGCTGCTCCTGGTTGTCCTGGGCGCCGCTTTCTTCGCCGCCCTGATCCTGGTCGTCCTGGTTCGGCTCCGGCTCGCTCTCGATCTCGGCTTCCGCCAGGTCGAGCGCGGCCAGGAGCTTGCGGGCCGACCGGGTGAACTGCGTCTGGTCGAGCTGGTGCTCCGCCATCTCGGCAAGCGCCTGTTCCGCAGCCGGGCCCAATGTGTCGCGCCAGCTATCCAGGATGCGCAGAGCCGCATCGGGGCTGGTCTGCCCCGACATCCGCTCGCGCACGAGGAGGCCGAGCGCCGCCGGCAACGGCAGCTGGTCCCGGCGCGTCATGCGGTCGAACCCCTCGGCCTCGCACTCTTCCTGCAGGCGGGCGCGCAGGTTCTCGGCCACGCCCGACATATGCCGGGCGCCGACCACCTCGACCCGCGCCTGCTCCAGCGCGTCGTACACGTCTTTGGCCTCGCGGCGGCCCGGGCTGCGTGCGGCGTGCACGGCATCATCGTGGTGGCGCAGCCGCAACGCCACGCTGTCGGCGGCGCCGCGCAGCTTGGCCATCTCGGTCGGCGGCAGCGATCGGGTCGGCAACGGCAGGCGGGCGCGCTTGCCCACCAATCCGGACGGCCCCGGCTGGAAGGCCACCTGAACCTCCGGCGCCTTGGCGATGGCGCGGAGGGCGCCGGCGGTGGCGCGCTTGAAATCCTCCGTGCGTGCGTTGTCTTTCGAGTTCGATCCGGACATCAGATCCCCTTGCGCGGCGCCATCAACCCGGTCGGCAGTTCCTCGTTGAAGCAGCGCTGATAGTACTCGGCCACCGTGGACCGCTCCGCCTCGTCGCACTTGTTGAGGAAGGTGAGGCGGAAGGCGAAGCCGACATCGGCGAAGATCTTGGTGTTCTCGGCCCAGGTCATCACCGTTCGCGGCGACATCACGGTCGAAATGTCACCGTTGATGAACCCGGCCCGGGTCAGGTCCGCCAGCGCAACCATGCTCTCGATCCGCTTGCGGCCCGGCTTGTCGTCGGCGCCGACCCCGGCCTTGGCCATCACGATCGCCGTCTCCTGCTGGTGCGGCAGGTAGTTCAGCGTCGCGACGATGTTCCAACGGTCCATCTGGCCTTGGTTGATCTGCTGCGTGCCGTGATACAGGCCCGTGGTGTCGCCCAAGCCGACCGTGTTGGCGGTCGCGAACAGGCGGAAGCTCGGGTGCGGGCGGATCACCTTGTTCTGGTCGAGCAGCGTGAGCCGACCCTCCACCTCCAGCACGCGCTGGATCACGAACATCACGTCCGGCCGGCCGGCGTCGTATTCGTCGAACACCAGGGCGCAAGAATGCTGCAGCGCCCAGGGCAGGATGCCCTCGCGGAACTCGGTGATCTGCTTGCCGTCCTTCAGGACGATCGCATCCTTGCCGATCAGGTCGATGCGGCTGATGTGGCTGTCGAGGTTGACGCGGATGCAGGGCCAGTTCAGCCGCGCCGCGACCTGCTCCACATGAGTGGACTTGCCCGTGCCGTGATAGCCCTGGATCAGCACGCGGCGGTTGAAGGCGAAGCCAGCCAGGATCGCCAGCGTGGTCTCGCGGTCGAACTTGTAGCCCTCGTCGATGTCGGGAACGTGTTCGGTGCGCACGGAGAAGGCCGGCACCTGCATGTCGCTGTCGATCCCGAAGGCCTCGCGCGCCGAGACGGACTTGTCGGGCGCATTGATGGCCGAGGTCGGGGTGGAGCGGGCGTCGGCGAGGGCGGCAATATTGTTCATCACTCGATTTGTCCCATACACATCCGAAAGGGAAGCCCCACAGGTGGGCGGCAGAATAAACGCCTCCCCGTCACAGCGAAAGCTCAGCCGGTCGCCGCCATCCGCGGTTCCGTCGTCAAATAATGCCGAACTGCGGCGTAGGCGAGGTTGATCGTCTTGAGCCGCTCCTCCGCCGCCCGGTCGCCGCCATTGGCGTCCGGATGGTGGCGCTTGGCCAATTCCTTGTAGCGGGCCTTGAGCTCGTCCATCGACACCGGCCAGGCCAGGCCCAGCGCCTGCACGGGCTCGCGCAATTCCTTCGGCATGCTGGCCTCCTGGGCGGCCTGGTAAGCCTTCTGCGCCCGCTTGATCTTGCCGGCTTGCAGCAGTTCGAGCGGGTCGCTCAGGTCGGTCTCGTCGAAGGATCGCTTGCCGTTGGTGCCGAGCGGCCAGGTCGGCCGCTGCCAGGCGGTATCGTATCGGGTCTGCTGCTCGATCTGGCCGGGCGTCATGCCGCGGTAGAAATCCCAGCTCGCATTATAGGCCCTCACGTGCTCCAGGCAGAACCAATGGTAGTCGTTCAACGTATCGCGAGATTTCGGCGCGCGGTATTCGCCGGCTTCGGGGCAACCGGGCATGTCACAGCGGCGACCCGGCGCGTCCGGATCGGGCGCGTAGGCCCGAGGACGCGTAGAGGGGCGGCGGGTCATCGTCCATTTATGTGCGTTCCCCGTAGCGCCCGGCAAGGCCCGCCGGTAGATGACGCACATGCCGAACGAAGCACCGAACCGGGTCGCCCGCATCGAAACCGCGCTGCGCGACCATCTCGCGCCCACGATCCTGCGCATCGACGACGATAGCGCCCAGCACGCAGGCCATTCCGGCGCCCGTGCCGGCGGCGAAACGCATTACAGCGTCCTGGTCGTGTCCGACCGGTTCGCCGGCCTCAACCGCGTGGCCCGGCATCGCCTGGTCAACGAGGCCCTCGGCCCCGAATTCGCCGCCGGCCTGCACGCTCTGTCTCTGACCCTGAAGGCCCCCGGCGAAGCCTGACGGGGAGGGGGCGCCTACGGCTCGGCGTCCTTCACCGCGTAGTAGTGCGGCCAGGTGCGACGGGCGATGGCGCCGCCATCGGCATAGGCCATGCAGGTGTCGAGCTGGGGCGGCCGGGTCGTGGTGACGGCGTTGGCCTTCATGCGCTGGCCCACCACCGTCTGCAGCGCCACCGTGCCCATCTGGCCCAGCAACTCGCGCAGGTGGGTGCAGCCTTTGATGCCGCCGATGCGCTCGTTGGCGGCGCGGATGAAGCCGCGGCCGATGGTCAGCCCGGCGAGGTCGGCGAAATTCTCTGCGGCGGCCGGGCACGCGAAATAGGGGCCGAACTCCGTCACCGACTCGAACCGGTGGATCAGCATCGCGCTGTCATAGGTCATGCGTGACAACATGCCGTGAAGCGGCACGCCCGGCGTGATCTCGCCGCGATCCTGGTTGCGGAAGGCGTAGCTCTTGGTGTCGGTCAGGCTCGCTTCCACCTCGAACAGACCATCCTCCCGTGAGTAGCCGCATAGCTGGATGGCCCGCGTGTGCAGCAGGCGGCGGGGGGCGGGGTCGCTCAGGGGCATGGGGCGGTATCCAGAAATCGAGCCATTCGGACGGCGGTGTGGCCGCGGCTGGCACGCAGGCTGGGCATCACCAGCAGCGTGTCGTCGTGCGGCGTGCGGATCTCGAGGCCGCCATCCAGCGCGATCAGCGTGTTGCGCTCCGGGATGACGTCGCCGCCGCGATAGGGCTGCAGAAAGGTGAAGCCGCTGGTCGCCGCCGTCACCGCCAGGGTGACCTCGGCGCAGCGCGGGGCGGGGCGGGGGCTCGGCGCCGCCGCCATGCCGGCCCGGCCGAGCAACGCCTCGACGCAGCTGCGCATGACGGCGACCGTCGCGGCCTGCCAGTGCTGCCCGGCCTCCACCAGGCAGGCGGCGGCCCCGTGGTCGCCGGTGAAGCGCGGGTAATCGATCAAGCGCGGCCCGGTGACGTGGCCGCGATCGGCCACCACCAGCTCCGGCACGCCCAGCGACATGCCGAGCGCCCGTCCGGCCTGTCCGGCGCCACACAGCAGCAGCGGGTCGGACGGCCACAGCATGGAATGCAGGTCGAGTAGCAGGTCGGCGCGGTCGATCACCGGCCGCAGCGCCCGCGCCCGGTCCAGCTCGCTGCTGCCGCGCGGGCCATCCAGCACCGCCGGGTCCCAGACGCGGTTGAGGTCCTCGTCCAGGAAGCGGGACGCGGTGGGTTGCTCCGGGTCGAAGCGGGCATAGGCGGAAAGGTTGGCAAAGATCAGCGTCAGGGCACCGCAGGCCGGGCGGAAGCCCTCCCGCAACAGCGCGTCCAGCACGATGGCGCCCGCGATCTCGTTGCCGTGCAGCAGCCCGAGCATCACCACGTCCGGGCCCGGCGCATCCGCCACCAGCCGGGTCACGCCGGGCACGCCGGTATTGCCGGCGATCCAGGGATGCAGGTCCGGCGGCGTCAACTTGACGTCGAATTGCGGCACGACGCCGGGGAGGAGGCGGTGGGGGGCCATGCGGGCGGACACTCTACAGGTCTGCTGCGGGGCGGCAAATCAGCCTTTCGTGGCGGCGACGCCGGGCTGGCCCGCAGCCGCTCGCCGCGCCATCATGCGGCGTGACGGCCGATCCCGCCCCTCCCGCCCGGCTCTCCCTGGCTCACCGCGCCTGGCGCCTGCTGCCCCGGGGGCCGCGGCGGGCCGCCGCCCACCGTATCGCCTGCGCGCTGGCGCCCCGGCCCGATCGGGAAGAGACCCCCGTCCAGCCCGGCCTGGCGGTGGCCGGCGAGCTGGACCGCGCCTCCGGCCTGGGCGAAGCGGCCCGGCTGATCCTGCGCGGCGTCGAGTCCCTGGGGTTACCCGCCTACCCGATCCGGCCCGGCGATCCGCCGGCGCCCCCGGGCGTGCCGCTGCTGCTGGTCGGCACCGGCCCATCCATGCCCGTCTTGCTGCGGCGCCTCGGCGGGACGCATCTGCGCGGCCGCACCGTGATCGGTCATTGGGCGTGGGAGTTGCCGGTCGTGCCCCCTGCCTGGCGCGACGGGCTCCGCTTCGTGCACCGGCTTTGGGCCTCCTCCCGCTTCACCGCGGACGCGCTGCGCCCCCTGGCGCCCGGCGTGCGCCCGCTGGTCATGCCGGTCGCGACCGGCGACCTTCGCCCGGCCGCGCGCGGACGGGACGCGTTCGGCCTGCCGGCGGACGCGCTGGTCACGTTGACGACTTTCAATTTGGCTTCCTCGTTCGAGCGCAAGAATCCGCTGGCGGCCATCGCCGCCCATCGCCAGGCGTTTGGCGACCGGCCCGATCGGATCATGCTGCTGCACGTGCTGAACCCGCACCACTTCCCGGCCGATTTCGCCCGGTTGCAGGCCGCGAGCGGCGGCAACGTCCGGCTCGACGTCGCCGACCTCTCCCATTCCGACAACCAGGCGCTGATCGCCTGCAGCGACATCGTGTTGTCCCTCCACCGCAGCGAGGGCTTCGGCCTGTTGCCGGCGGAAGCGATGCTGCTGGGCAAACCCGTCGTCGCGACGGATTGGTCGGCGACGGCGGAGTTCCTCGATGCGGGATGCGGCATGCCGGTGCCGGCCCGGCTGGTGCCGGTGGCGGATCCCCGCGGCGTCTATGCCGCCCCCGGCGCCCAATGGGCGGAGCCGGACGTGGCGGCAGCGGCGGCGGCGCTGGAGCGTCTAGCCGCCGACCCGGCGCTGCGCGCCCGGCTCGGCGCCGCCGCGCAGGTGGCGGCCACGGCCCGGCTCGGCGCCGACGACCTCCGTTTGGCGCTGGACGCCCTGCGCGCGCCCGTTCAGATCGGGCGCCAATCGTAGCGGTCGGCGAGCCAGCTCCGCAGCGCCAGCTTGGCCGGCGCGTCGATCGCGACGGACGCGAACTGTGCGGCGATCCCGCCGACGTCGTCGGAGCGCAGTCCGTCCGCCGCCGCGGCCACGCGCACCGCCGGCGCGTCGTCCAACTGCTCGCAGCCGCGCCGCCACCAGGCCACCACCGCCGAGGGCGCCACCGCCGGCACCACCAGCGCCACGTCCAGTGCGGCCGCCGCGCTCACCGCGCGATAGGCCTCCAGCATCCCCGGAACCGCGGCGCGCGCCGGATCGAACAGCTCGTGCGCCAGCGGGATCCGTGGCCCCGCCGTATCGGCCGGCCCGTGGGCCGGGCCGGGCGGCACCACCGCGAAGGCGGGGCGCCAGCCGCCCGCCTCCAGCCGTTCGGGCGCGGGCCGGCCGCGGTAATAGGCGACGTCGACATCCGCCTGCGCCAACGGGTCGCCCGCCATTCGCGGCACGATCACCGCATCGGCGCCCATCAGGTGCAGCGCGAGCAATGCCGCCAACTCGGCCCCCACGATCCCGTCGACGGCGATGCGCACGCTCCGGCCCCGCACCAGGGGCGCGCGCGTCACCACCGTGCCGCGCGCGCTGCCGCCCCAGAGCGGCGCCCACGCGCCCACGTCGAACCGCACCCGCGCGTCGCCCGCCAGCCACGCCAGCAACGCCGTCCCGGGCAGGACCAGCGCGGTGCCGCCATCCGGATTGATGCGGGCGGCGAACAGGTTGACCCCGGTGACGCCATCCGCCCCGCCCGCATGCTCACGCACCACCGCGTCCGTGCCGCCAAGGGTCTGGCCCAAGGCCGGGGCCAGCGTGTCGGCCCAGCGGCACACGCGGCTGCCCTCCGGCCCGGCGACGAACAGCATCGGCCGGGTCGGCAGGCTCGCCGGCGCGGCTCGGAGGGCGCCGGGCAGCGCCAGCAGCGCCGCGGAGGCCACCACGCATCGCCGGGCGACGGGTCGGGTCATGCGGTGGTCCTCCCTCCGTTATGAATCGTAGGTGGCGACGGCGTGGAAGGGCAGGTCGAGCCGGTCGCGCCCGCCCAGGAAGCTCAGTTCGATCAACGCCGCCGCCGCCGGGACGTCCGCGCCGACGCTGCGCAGGAGCTCGATCCCCGCGCGCATGGTCCCGCCGGTAGCCAGAAGGTCGTCCAACAGCACGACCCGTTCGCCCGGGCCGATCGCATCGGCCTGGATCTCCAGACGGTCTTGCCCGTATTCCAGCGCGTAATCCAGCCCGACCACCTCGCCGGGCAGCTTGCCGCGCTTGCGCAGCATCACGAAGCCGCAGCCGAGCCGCAGGGCCAGCGGGGCGGCGAGCAGGAATCCGCGCGACTCGATACCGGCCAGCAGGGTGGGCCGGTGTGGCCGCACCAGCTCCGCCATCTGATCCACGGCCGCATTCCACGCCGGGCCATGCCGCAACAGGGTGGAGATGTCGTAGAACAGGATGCCGGGCTTGGGAAAATCCGGGATGCCCCGAATATGGTCCTTGATGTTCATCACCACCGCCTCGTTCGAGCCGCCGCTCTATCCCGGCGGCGGCGGGGCGGCAACCGAGGCCACCGCCGTCCATGTCGAGAGTCCCCGCCGCTACCCTCGCCGCCCTGGCTTTCGTGGGGGCCTACATCATTGCCGCCGTGATCCTGCCGGAATACCTGCCCGCGATGCCCTGGCCGGTGGAGGCGGTGTACTGGTGCGCCGCCGGGCTGCTCTGGGTGCTGCCGGTGCGGTGGCTCATGCTGTGGTCGGTGCATAAACGCTGAGGCCTTCACCGGCCTGCCATAATTCGGCAATGTGACGGCAACAAAGCACCAGTAAGGCGCGGCAGATCATCCCCGACCTTGCCATCATTCCCAGGAGGACGCCCATGTTCCGCCGCTCCCTGCTCACGGCCGCCGCCGCCTTCGCCGCCGCTCCCGCCTTCGCTCAGACGGTGCCCCCGGGCGCGCGCACCCGGATCGTGTTCTGGCATGCCATGAACGGTCCGCTCGGCGAGGAGGTGAACAAGCAGGTGGCCGCGTTCAACGCGAGCCAGGGCGAGTACGAGGTCGTGCCGGTGTTCAAGGGCACCTACCCGGAGACGCTGACCGCCGCCATCGCCGCCTGGCGCGCCGGGCAGGCTCCCAACGTGGTGCAGATGTTCGAGGTCGGCACCGGCTCCATGCTGGCGGCGGGCCCGGCCGTCAAGCAGGTCTGGGAGCTGGCCAAGGAGACGGGCGTCGCGCTGACGCCGGAGCCCTACATCGCCGCCGTGCGCGGCTATTACAGCCTGCCGGACGGCCGCCTGGCCTCCGCCCCGTTCAACTCCAGCACCGCCATGTTCTGGATCGATGCGGACGCGTTCGAGAAGGCCGGGCTGGACGGCAGCAAGCCGCCCGCGACCTGGGACGAGGTGGCCACCGCCGCCCGCGCGCTCAAGACCAAGGCCGGCGTGGCCATGCCGATGACCACCTCCTGGTTCTCCTGGATCCAGCTGGAGCAGTTCGCCGCCATCCACGACATCCCGTACGCGACGGAAGAGAACGGCTTCAAGGGGCTGAACACGGAGCTGCTGATCAACAAGCCGCCCTTCGTGGCTCAGCTCTCGCGCCTGCTGGAGCTCTCCAAGGAAGGCTTGTTCAAATACACCGGCCGCGATGGCGCGCCCGACCCGGTGTTCTCCTCCGGTCAGGCCGCCATGAGCTTCAACTCCTCCGGCTCGCGCTCGGAGATCGCCAAGAACGCCAAGTTCAAGTGGCGCGAGACGATGCTCCCCTACGACCCGGCGCTGATCAAATCGCCCATCAATTCGGTGATCGGCGGTGCCAGCCTGTGGGCGATGACGGCGCCCAGCCGCAGCGCGGCCGACTACAAGGGCACCGCCGAGTTCATGAAGTTCTTGTCCGAGCCGAAGCAGGCCGCCGCCTGGAGCATGGCCACCGGCTACGTGCCGGTGACCACGGGCGGCTACGACCTGATCAAGCAGGACGGCTTCTACGGCCAGAACCCGGGCGCCGACCTGCCGGTCGAGCAGCTGACCCGCGGCACGGTGACGGCCAACAGCAAGGGCTTCCGCCTCGGCCGCATGGCCGAGCTCCGCAACATCCAGTACGAGGAGGTCGAGAAGGCCTTCCAGGGTCAGCAGACCGCCCAGGCCGCCCTCGACAGCGCCGTCGACCGCGGCAACCGCGTGCTCCGCGAGTTCGAGAAGGCGAACAAGGCCTGATGCACCCCGTCATCGCGGGCGACCGGTCCGCGTCGCTCGCGATGACAGCCGCCTGACATGGACCGCCGCACCATCTTCCCCGGCCGGCTGCTCCCGCTACTGCTGGTCGCCCCGCAGCTCGCGCTCACGGCCGTGTTCTTTCTCTGGCCCGCCGGGCAGGCGATCTGGTTCAGCACGCAGCGGCAGGACGCTTTCGGCATCCGCACCGCCTTCGTCGGGGCCGAGAACTTCACCGAGCTGTTCACCGACAGCCTCTACGTCCAGAGCATGGGCCGGACGCTGTTCTTCTGCCTGGCCGTGGCCGCGCTCTCCATGGGGGTCGCGCTGTTCCTGGCCGTGTTCGCCGACCGCGAGATCCGCGGCCGCGGCCTGTATCGCACCCTGCTGATCTGGCCCTACGCCGTGGCGCCCGCCGTCGCCGCCGTGCTCTGGATCCTGCTGCTGCACCCGCAGATCGGGCTGTTCGGCCGCGCGCTGAACCGAGCCGGCTTCCACTGGGACTACAAGCTCGACGACGGCCAGGCGATGGCGACCGTGATCGGCGCCAGCGCCTGGAAGCAGGTCAGCTACAACTTCATCTTCTTCCTCGCCGGGTTGCAGTCGATCCCCCGCGCCGTGATCGAGGCCGCGCGGATGGACGGTGCCCGCGCCTGGCGCCGTTTCCGAACCATCACGCTGCCGCTGCTGGCCCCGACCGTGTTCTTCCTGCTCGTCGTCAACCTGGTCTACGCCGCCTTCGAGACCTTCTCGACCATCCTGGCGCTGACCGGCGGCGGGCCCGGCAAGGCGACGGAAACGCTGATCGTGAAGGTCTATCGCGACGGGGTCATCAACCTCGACCTCGGCTCCTCCTCCGCGCAATCGGTCATCCTGATGGTCGCCGTGATCGCGCTGACCGCCGTGCAGTTCCGCTTCATGGGGCGCCGCAGTGCGGACTGACTGGACCGCGCATGCCGTGCTGGCGATCGGCGTCGTGCTGTTCGCGCTGCCGGTCTGGCTGCTGCTGGCCGCCTCCACCCAGCCATCGGACGCCATCGCCCGCGGCGGCGTGTCCCTGCTGCCGGACCCGGCGGGTCTCGGCATCTACGCCGGGCTGCTGCGTGACGGCCCGGTGCTGCGCATGCTCGGCGTCTCGTTCGCGATGGCGATGGCGATCGCGCTCGGCAAGATCGTCATCTCCGTATTGTCGGCCTACGCGGTGGCGTTCTTCCGCTTCCCGTTCCGCAACCTCGCCTTCTGGACCATCTTCATCACGCTGATGCTGCCGGTCGAGGTGCGCATCATCCCGACCTATTCCGTGATGGCCGGGCTCGGGCTGATCAACAGCTTCACCGGCCTGACCATGCCGCTGATCGCGTCGGCCACTGCGACCCTGCTGTTCCGCCAGGTGTTCATGGCCATCCCCGACGAGCTGGTCGAGGCCGCGCGGATGGACGGCGCCGGGCCCTGGCGGTTCTTGCGCGACATCCTGCTGCCGGTCTCGGCGGCCAACGTGGCGGCGCTGTTCGTAATCCTGTTCGTGTATGGCTGGAACCAGTATCTCTGGCCGCTGCTGGTCGCCACCGACCCGCGGCTGGACACGATCGTGATCGGCATCGTCAAGATGATCGGCACGGAAGCCGCGGTGGACTGGCAGCGCGTGATGGCCACCGCCGTGCTGGCGCTGCTGCCGCCGGTGCTGGTCGTGATCCTGATGCAGCGCTGGTTCGTCAAGGGCCTGGCGGAGGCGGACAAGTAGATGGCGACGCTGCAACTGGAGGGCGTCAGCAAGCGCTTCGGCGACGCCGATATCCTGCGCGGCATCGACCTCGCGCTCGCCGATGGCGAAATGCTCGTCATCGTCGGCGCCAGCGGCTGCGGCAAGAGCACGCTGCTGCGCCTGGTTGCCGGCCTCGAGACGGCCACGGGCGGGCGCATCCTGCTCGACGGGCGCGACATCACCGCGATCGATCCCTCGCAGCGCGACATCGCCATGGTGTTCCAGAACTACGCGCTCTATCCGCACATGACCGTGTTCGACAACATGGCCTACGGGCTGCGCATCCGCGGCACCGGGCGGGCCGAGATCCGCGCGCGGGTGGAGGAAGCCGCCGGGCTGCTCGGCATCGAGCCGCTGCTCGGGCGCCGGCCGCGGCAACTCTCCGGCGGACAGCGCCAGCGCGTCGCCATGGGCCGCGCCATCGTGCGGCAGCCCAAGCTGTTCCTGTTCGACGAGCCGCTCTCCAACCTCGACGCCAAGCTGCGGGTGCAGATGCGGGCCGAGATCCGCCGGCTGCAGCGCCGCCTCCGCGTCACCTCGCTCTACGTGACCCACGATCAGGTAGAGGCGATGACGCTGGGCGACCGGCTGCTGGTTCTGCATGACGGGCACCCTGTGCAGCTCGCCACGCCCATGGAGATCTGGGCCCGCCCGGCCGACACGTACGTGGCCGGCTTCATCGGCGCGCCCGCCATGAACTTCCTGCCGGCCGACGCCGAGCCCGGCGCGGCGGCGCTGCATTTCGCCGGCCAGCGCTATGTTCTGCCGGCTCCGGTGGCCGCCGGCCGCGTCACCCTCGGCATCCGCCCCGAACACGTTGCCCTCGCTCCCGACGGCATCCCGCTCGCCGTCGAGCTGGTGGAGCCGCTCGGCTCGGAGACGCTGGTCCACGGCCGCATGGCGGACGGCACGCCGCTGCTCGCCAAGCTGCCCGGCGCCCCCGCCATCGGCGACGCCGTCGCCGTCGCGCTCGACCCGGCGCAACTCCACGTGTTCGACTACGCGACCGGCCGCCGCCTCGACTGACCCCGGGCGCATCCGCCGCTCCCCCGCCGCGTTGGGAGCCCGGCGTATAGGATCGGCGATGCGGGTCGGGGCGGACGAACGATGAGAACCTCGGCGACCCTCGCCGTGCGGGCGGTGCGGCTGCTCCTGCTTCTGCTCGCCATTGTGCTGATCGCGGCGACGCTGCTGCCGCTGATCCCCACCGACGATTGGTGGATCCGTTACCCCGAATTCGCCGCGCTGCAGATCGCCGGGCTGATGCTGGTGCTCGCGATCGTCGGCGCGTTCGTCTGGCGCCGCCGCATGGCCCTGGTCGTCGGCGCCGGGCTGCTGGCCGCGGTGGGGGTGCAAGCGGTCCGGCTCGCGCCCTACGTGCTGCCGCTCGCGGTCGCGTGGCCGGTGCCGACCGTCCCCGCCGGCACCTGCCCCGTCGGCGACCGCCTCCGCGTGTTGGCCGCCAACGTGCAGCGCACCAACCGGCACAGCCACGAGCTGATCGAGACCGTCCGCCGTTTCGACCCTGACATCGCCTGGTTCCAGGAGGTCGATGACTGGTGGCGGGACGAGCTCTCCAGCCTCGCCCCGACGCTGCCCAAGCAGGTCAGCGACGCGCAATCCAACTATTTCGGCATCCTTCTGGCGTCCAAGCTGACGCTGACGGAGGGCAGCGTCCCCGAGCTGACCAATTCCAACAGCCCGTCCGTGTTCGCTACCGCGACCCTGCCATCCGGGCGCGCCGTACGGCTCTACGCCATCCATCCGCGGCCGCCGCAGATCGGGCAAAGTACGGCCGAGCGCGACGCGCAGCTGATGGCCGTCGCGCTCGCCGCGCACGAGGACACGGCGGCGCACCTCGTGCTAGGCGACCTCAACACGGTGCCGTGGGCCGGCGTGCTGGACCGGCTCGAGCGGGTCGGCCGCTTCTTCGACCCGCGTATCGGCCGCGGCCTGTCGATCACCTGGAACGCCAACAGCTCCGTGGCCAAATGGCCGCTCGACCACATCCTGACCGGCCCCGGCATCACGCTGCAGCGGCTCGTCGTGTTGCCGGCATTCGGCTCCGACCACCACCCGCTATTCGCGGAGCTGTGCATCGGCGCGCCTTCGCCGCCGCCGCCGCTCGACCCGGCGACGGCGGCGGCAGCCCGCGCCACGGTCGAGCGCGGCCGGGGCAAGGCGCTCGGCGTGGGGCTGGACGGCGAGAAAGGCGATTGAGCCCGGCTGCCCGGCAGGCTACTCCGGCGCGCCATCAAAAAGGCGCAGAGCGGCGGCAACCTACGCGTGTTCTCTAACCAGGATCATCAGCTTATGACCAAGCTTCGTTCCGGACTGCTCGGCCTCCTCGCGCTCTGCGCCGCCAGCATGTCCGTCCAGGCGGCCCCCGCCGCCCTGGCGCCTGCCGCCCTGGCTCCGGCCGCTGCCGCGCCGCTGTCGACGGCGGTGTTCCAGCCCGAGACGGCCGGCGCCACGCTGGAAATGGTGCAGTATTACGGCCGTCCGCGCGGCTACTACCGTCGCGGGCCGGGTGCCTATCGCGGCTATCGTCGCGGCTACGTCCGTCCGCGCGCGTATTACCGCCGCGGCCCGGGCGTCTATCGGGCCCCGTACCGGGCCTTCCGGCGCTACTGAGCGTTGGATGCTGCCGGCGCTTCGGCGCCGTCCGCCTCCATCCTCGCCGAACCGCTCGCCGGGCTGCAGGCACAGGCGCTCGGCCTGGCCGAAGCGGCCGACCTGGCCCCGGCGGTCGTCTCGCTGCAACCACGGGCGCCGTGGCGGTACGTCACCGCCCGACTGTGGCCGTCGCCGGTGCAGGCCGTCGGGATCGTCGATCCCGGGAGCGACATCCTGCTCGGCGCCGGCGGCACCGCCGGCGTGGTGGCCCACGCGCTGCGCCGCCCCGGTCGCCGGCTGATCCAGATCCAGCATCCGCGTCAGGACCCGGCGCGCTTCGACGTCGTGGTCGTCAACCGGCATGACGGGCTGACCGGCCCGAACGTCGTCGTCACCCGCACGGCGCTGCACCGGGTCACGCCCGCGCGGCTGGCGGAGGCCGCCGCACTGTGGCGCCCGCGCCTGGCCCATCTGCCTCGGCCCCTGGTCGCCGTCCTGGTCGGCGGCAGCAACGGGCGCTTCCGGCTCGACGCGCCGGTGGCCGCCGCACTCGGCGCCGAACTCGCCGGCATGATGCGGGCGGACCGGGTCGGCCTGGCCCTGACCCCCTCCCGCCGTACCGCGCCGGACGCGACCGCCGCGTTGGCCGCCGCCGTGGTCCCGCTCGGCGGCTGGGTGTGGGACATGACCGGTGACAACCCGTATTACGGCCTGCTCGCCCTCGCCGACGCCATCGTGGCGACGGAAGACAGCGTCTCCATGGTGTCGGAAGCCGCCGCGACCGCCGCGCCCGTGCTGCTCGCCGCCCTCCCGGGCCGGTCCCGCCGCATCCGCCTGTTCACCCGCCTGCTGGCGGAGGACGGCCGCGTGCGCCCGTTCGCCGGGCGGCTCGAGCAGTGGCCGGTCGCGCCGATGGACGATACCGCAGCGGCGGGCGCAGACGTGCGCCGCCGCCTGGGCTATTGAGGACCGATGCTCGATATCCGCACCTTCGACGCCCGGGCGGGCGGCAACGTGATCTACAAGGCGCTGGCCCACCCGCTGGCGGCCGAAGCCGCCCAACGCTTCGCGCCCACGCTGGCCCTGCCGCTCGCGGTGTACGATCCGGACGGGGTGGCCAACGCGCTGTGGTCCATGCACCCCGGCCTGCCGCGGCCGGACGCCGTGTTCGTGCACGACGTCGCCGAGATCGGCCAGCGCCGCGCCGGGCTGCCGGCCCAGCCGCTGACGGACCTGCCCCGCTCTACCTGCCGCACCCTGCTCATCGCCGCCTTCGACGCCGCGCGGATCGAGGCGCGTATCAGCTTCATGATCCCCGACGGCATGGCCGTCGCCTCCCTCGACCCGCTCAAGCTGCCCGACGCGATGCTGAAGCAGCCGGCGCGGTATCTCGAGCGGACCAACTTCGCCACCAACTACGCCTTCTTCCGCGACACGGGGGAGCCCGGTGGCACCGGGCTGCACACCCGGCTCGTCACCGCCAATTACTGGGCCGGGTATGGCGGCAAGGGCGTCCGCCTGTGGATGCGTCTGTTCGACGAGCACGGCCAAGTGTTGGCCGAGTGGGAGGAGGGCACGCCTGCCGGCGTCGGCGGGATCGCCATCGACAGTGCCGCCGTGCGCGCCCGCTTCGGCCTGCCCGCGTTCACCGGCCAGCTTTTCATCCACGCGATCGGCGCCGCGGGACACGACGTGGTCAAATATGCGCTCGATACCTACGGCACCGGCGACGAGCCGAGCCTGTCCGTCACCCACGACGCCAATGCCTGGCCGTCCGACCGCTACGCCGGCATGCCCGCCCCGCGCTCGGACGAGCGGGTGACGTTCTGGCTGCAGAACAGCCATGCCGCGCCCATCCCGGCCGGGACCATCGAGCTCGACCGCATGGGCGCCGAGCGTCCGGTCGCCATCGACGTGGCGCTGCCCGGCTACGCCAGTCTCGCGGTCGACGTTGCGGCGCTGCTGCCCGGCGTGGCCTGGCCGGCGCAGATCGAGGTGCGCGCCGGCCGCCACCTGGTGCGCCCGCGCTACGAGGTGACGCGGGCGCGGCGGACCCGGATCGCCCACCTCAACGTCGAGCGGGCCGACCTCAAGCCGAACCCCGAGATCGCGTCGCTGCACAACCTGCTCGGCCGCGGCTACCTGCTGCCGTTCCCCGTCCTGCCGCCGGAGCGCTTCCGCTCGATCGTGCTGCCGACGCCGATGGCCGAGACGCAGGCCGACCTGCCGCTACGGCTCGACGTGTTCGGCCGCGACGGGCGCAAGCTGGCCGAGCGATTCCTGGGCGACCTCCAGCGGGACCACGCCGTGGCCGTCGACATGGAGGAGCTCGGCGCCGAAGCCGGGCACGCCGAGCTGGTTTATGATTTCCGCGACGGTGGGCAGGCGGATGGCTGGATGCACTGCCTGGTCCGCTACGAGCACCGCGACAGTGGACACGCTGCCGAGAGCAGCTTCGGCGCCCACATCTACAACACCGCCATGACCTACCGCGACGAGCCGCAGAGCTACTCGGGGCCGCCGCCGGGCCTCTCGACCCGGCTGTTCCTCAAGCTCGGCGATGCCCGCCGCCGCAGCTTCGCCGCGCTGATCTACGCCGCCTCCGGGCCCTGGCACCCGCACTCCACCACCACCCTGCTGCTCCACGATGCGGACGGGGCGGTGATCGCGGAACGGCCGCTCCGGATTGCCTGTTCCGGCAGCGAATTGGTGTTCCCCCACGAGCATTTCGGCGACGAGTGGATCGAGCGGGCGGGGCCGCGCGGTTACGTCATCATCCGCGACCCGACTTGCCGCCTGTTCGGCTATCACGGGCTGATGGCAGACGACGGGGCGTTTTCGCTGGACCACATGTTCGGCTTCTGACCCCGCGGCGTCGGGATTCTTTACAGATCCGTTACTGGGTCACGGCCGGTTCGAAATAAAAGACGATTGTGCAATGCACTAAGGAACTGGCCCGAAACTTGCTAGGCTCAGTCGCGTCCAAAAAGGGCGCGACTTGCTCAAAAGGTGGCCCCCCATGCGTATTTCCATGCTCGCCACGGCGACCTTCGTGGCCGGCGCCCTGCTCGGCGCGAATGCGGCCCAGGCCATCCCCGTCACCGTGCTGACCGGCAACACCGGCGGCGCCGCGGTCGACGCCGTTCCCGGCGGCCTGACGGGCGGCATCTCCGCCAGCTTCACCTATACCGGCCCGCTCAACCTGCATAACAACGCGGCGCCGAACCCGACCTCCAGCGGCGATCTCAACTCGGACTTCTTCCCGGCCGGCACCATCACCAACTATGCCGTCACTTCGGCGCAGACGGCCCTGCCGGCCCCGGCCAATGCCGATTTCAGCACGCTGACGACTTTCCTGGCCTCGTCGGCCAGCGCCTACGTCGCTCAGTTCGCGTCGCTGTACTCGTTCGACCTGGGCCTGCTGGGCGCCGGCACGGTGCTGACGATCACCCATGACGACGGCGCCAGCGTCTATCAGAACGGTGCCCGCGTCGGGAACACCTTCACCGGCATCACCTCGGCGATCACGGAATCGGTGACGCTGACCAGCACCGCCGACACGGTCCTCTGGTACACCCGCCAGAACGGCGCGCCGTCGATCCTGAACGTGACGGTCACGCCGGTTGCCGTGCCGGAGCCCGCCACGCTGGCGCTGCTCGGCACCGGCCTGGTCGGTCTGGTCCTGCGTCGCCGCAAGCGCTGATCGCCTGAGCCGGGCGGGCCGCCGAAGCGGCCCGCCTGGTCAGGTGCGGGCGCTGTAGATCCGCAACTGCGCCAGCGCCGCAAGCAGGAGCGGCGCCTCCTGCCCGAACCCCTCCGCCCGGTCGACCATGTCGCCCAGGATTTGCTCCGCCTCCACCGGCAGCCCAGCCTGCAGGTCCCGATACATGGACGTCGCGAACGGTGAAGCCTTCGCCGTCAGCGTCGTGCGGATGCGCTCCGCCGTCGCCGCGCTCGGCGGAAAGCCCGACGCCGACGCCACCGCGAACACCTCGTCGATCAGCCGGTTCGCCACGGCCACCCCGCCCGGCGCCGCCTCGATCTCGCCGGCGGTCCCGCGCAGAAGGCAGGTCACCGCGCCGCCCGCCGCCAGCAGCATCCACTTGTTCCACATCTCGGCGCCGATCGTCGTCGACGCGCGCGCCTTGAACCCGGCGCCCGTCATCGCCGCGTCGATCGCCCGTACCCGCGCCGACAGGCTCCCGTCGCGCTCGCCGTAGACGATCTCGTTGAACGGGGCGAGCTGCGCGATCGTGCCGTCCGCCGTCAGCGTCGCCGCGATCATGCACACGCCGCCCAGCACCGGCCGCTCGCCAAACCGCTCCACCAGCGCGTCGATGTGCTTCATCCCGTTCAGGAACGGCACGATCGCCGTCTCCGGCCCGACCAGCGGCGCGAGGTCGTTCAGCGCGGGCGCCAGCGCATACGCCTTGAGCGCGAGGAGGACGAGGTCGAACGGACCGGCCGCCGTCCCGGTCTCGAGCAGGCGCGGCTGCAGCGACAGGTCGCCGTGCGGGCTGGTGACGTTGAGGCCGGTGCGCCGGAGCTGCGCCGCCCGCGCGGGCCGGACCAGGAAGGTGACGTCCCGCCCCCCGGCCGCGAGCCGCGCCCCGAAATACCCGCCCGTTGCACCGGCGCCGACGATCAGGATCCGCATCGTTCTCTCCTTTGCCGGGGAGTGTAGGCGCACCGATCGCTTGCCAGAAAGGGGCCGGCCCCATACCAATCATCCGATGTTCGACCTGCCCAGGACCAGCGCGAACTACGCGCCCCTTTCGCCGCTGAGCTTCCTGCGCCGCAGCGCCGACGTGTTCCCCGACCGGGTCGCGATCGTGCATGGCGACCTCCGGCAGGGCTGGGCCGAGACCGCCCGCCGCTGCCGCCGCCTCGCCTCCGCGCTCTCCCGCCACGTCCGGCCCGGCGAGGTGGTGGCCGCCATGCTGCCCAACACGCCCGCCATGGTGGAGGCGCATTTCGGCGTGCCAATGGCCGGGGCGGTGCTGAACGCGCTCAACATCCGGCTCGACGCGGCGACCATCGCCTACATCCTCGAGCACGGCGAGGCCCGTGTCCTGCTCGTCGACCGCGAGTTCGCCGGCACGGTCACCGCGGCGCTGGCACTGCTGGACGAAGCGGCGCGGCCCCTGATCGTGGACGTGGAGGACGCGCTGGCCCCGCCCGGCGAGCGCGCCGGCTCCGTGACCTACGAGGAGTTCCTCGCCGGCGGCGACCCGTCCTTCCCGTGGTCGCTCCCGGCCGACGAGTGGGACGCGATCGCGCTGAACTACACCTCCGGCACCACGGGCAAGCCCAAGGGCGTGATCTACCACCACCGCGGCGCCTACATGAACGCGGTCGGCAACGTGCTGACCTGGGCCATGCCGCACCATCCGGTCTATCTGTGGACGCTGCCGATGTTCCACTGCAACGGCTGGTGCTTCCCGTGGACGGTGGCGGCGATGGCGGGCACCAACGTCTGCCTGCGCCGGGTCGAGGCGGCGGCGATCCTCGGCGCGATGGACCGGCACGGCGTGACGCATCTCTGCGGCGCCCCGATCGTGATGGGCGCGATCCTGAACCATCCCGGCGTGACGCCGCGGCACGCTCCGGTGCGGATGATGACGGCCGGGGCCGCTCCGCCGGCGGCCGTGCTGGAAGGCATGGAGCGCCTCGGCTTCCTCGTCACCCACGTGTACGGACTGACGGAAGTCTACGGCCCCGCCACCGTCTGCGCCTGGCACGAGGAATGGGACGCGTTGCCCGACGACCAGCGCGCCGCGGTCAAGGCGCGCCAGGGCGTGCGCTACCCCGTGCAGGAGGACGTGATCGTCGCCGACGCCGTCACGACGGAGCCCGTCCCGCGGGACGGCCGGACGATGGGCGAGATCCTGATGCGCGGCAACATCACCATGAAGGGCTACCTGAAGAACCCGGCCGCCACCGACGAGGCCTTCGCCGGTGGCTGGTTCCACACCGGCGACCTCGCCGTCTGGCACCCGGACGGGTTCATCGAGATCCGCGACCGCTCCAAGGACATCATCATCAGCGGCGGCGAGAACATCTCCACCATCGAGATCGAGGACGTGCTGTATCGGCACCCCGCCATCCTGGAAGCCGCCGTGGTCGCCCGGCCCGACCCCAAATGGGGCGAAACGCCCTGCGCCTTCGTCACCCTGCGCCCCGGCGCCACCGCAACGCCGGCCGACATCATCGCCTTCTGCCGCGAGCGGATGGCGCACTACAAGGCGCCCCGTACCGTGGTGTTCGGCCCGCTCCCCAAGACCAGCACCGGCAAGATGCAGAAATTCGCGCTGCGCGAACAAGCGCGCAACCTGGCGGAATAGGATGCCGCGCCGAAGCGCGGCGACATGGAGGATGAGATGCCGCAACCCGACCACGTGACCGCGCTTGAGGATGCCGACGAGAGCACCCTGCCCGAGGACCTCCAGCCCTACTTCCAGAAATGCCGCGACAAGCTCGGCTTCGTGCCCAACGTGCTGCGCGCCTGGCTCAAGCGGCCGGAGAAGCTGCGCAACTTCATCAAACTGTATGACGAGCTGATGCTCGGCCCGTCCGGCCTGTCCAAGCTCGAGCGCGAGATGATCGCGGTCGCCGTGTCGTCCTGGAACCGTTGCTACTACTGCCTGGTCGCGCACGGCGCCGCAGTGCGCAAGCTGTCCGGCGATCCGCAGATGGGCGAGATGCTGGCCTTCAACTACCGCGTCGCCGACCTGCCGACCCGGCAACGCGCCATGCTCGATTTCGCCGTCAAGCTGACCGAATCGCCCCACGAGATCGCCGGCCCCGACCGCGACCGGCTCAGCCAGCACGGCTTCTCCGACGACGACATTTTCGACATCTGCGAAGTCGCCGGCTTCTTCAACTTCACCAACCGCGTCGCCCACGGCGTCGACATGATGCCCAACGCCGAATACCACACCCTCGCCCGGTAGCCCCTCCGAAACCCTCTCCCGCTGGCGGGAGAGGGCGCACGGACGGTCAGGCCGCCAGGAACGCGTCCGCCGTCCGCAGGCTCAGCGCCATGATGGTCAGCGCCGGGTTGGCGGGCAGCGAGCTGGGAAACACCCCGTTGTCGCAGACCCAGAGGTTGTCGACCTCGTGGCTGCGGCCAACCGGATCGACGACGGAGGTGTCGGCGTCCGCCCCCATGCGGCAGGTGCCGATCGTGTGTGCCACCCGCGGGCACGCCCAGATGTCGCGCGCCCCTGCGGCTGCCCACGCCTGCGACATGAAACGCACGGCGTGGCGGTGCAGCGCCGTCTCGTTGTCGCCGTAGCCGAAGGTGATGCGCGGCTTCGGCACGCCCGTGCGGTCCACCTCGTCTGACAGCTCCAGCCGGTTGCCGTCCGCCGGCAGGCACTCGCCGTTGATGCCGATCCCGGCCACGTGGTTGTAGCCGTCGATGTAGTCCACCAGCGCCTGGCCCCAGAGTGGACGCGCGCGCGCGACCTGATTGGCCCAGGTCACCGGCAGCACGCCGAGGCTCTGGATCAGGTAGCCGCCCGCGAAGTCGGCATCGGCCGGGCGCAGCATGTCCTCCGTGATCAAGGAGGACGGGTAGCCCTTGTTGCACCGCATCTCCGCCTCGAACGTGCCCCAGACTTGGGTGGCCACGTGCGCCGTGTAGTTGCGGCCGACCTGGCCGTTGGCGTTGCCCACCCCCGTGTGCAGCAGCAGCCGCGGCGTCTCCACCGCGCCGGCGCACAGGAACAGCGCGCGGCACCGCTGCTTGTGGTCGGTCCCGTCCCGGTCGCGATACACCACCGCCGTGACCCGGCCCGCCCCGTCACGCTCGATGCCGTGCACGAAGCACTCCGCCCGGATCTCCGCGCCCGCCGCCACGGCGAGCGGCAGGTAGGTCACGTCGGTGGACGTCTTGGCGCCGACGCGGCAGCCCTGGTGGCAGTGCCCGCAATTGATGCAGCGCCGCCGCGCGCCGCCCGGTCCGGCCACGTCGTGGGTCAGCACGGCGGCCGGGCAGGGCGCGGTGGTCACGCCCAGCGCCGAGCAGCCGCGCTGCATGGCATGCGCAGGCGCGTTCAGCGCGATAGGCGCGTGCCCATAGCGTCGGCCGGGATCCCACGGGTAGGGGTTGGGGCCCGACACGCCGATGAACGGCTCCACCTGCTCGATGTAGCCGATCAGCTCGGCATGCTCGATCGGCCAGTCCACCCCCGCACCGGTCGTGCTGCGCAGCTTCATGTCGCGCGGGTCCGGCCGCGGGCAGAACGCGCCCCAGTGCAGCGTCGAGCCGCCGACACCGGTGCCGCTATTGTTGCCGCCGAACGCTTCCGGGGTCTCGCCCGCGCTGAGCCGCTCGTCGCGCCAGTAGATCTGCGCCGCCGCCACCTCGTCGGCCGGGAAGCGGATCGGGTCGAAATGCGGCCCGGCCTCCAGCGCCACCACCCGCAGCCCGGCCGCCGCCAGCTTGGCCAGCAGCGGCGCCCCGCCGGCCCCGGTGCCGACCACCACCGCATCCACCGTCTCGGACACCGGATAGCGCCGCATCGCCTCGAGGTTCATGCGGCGTCTCCCACCCCGACCGGTTCCCACGGCTCGCGCTCGCCGGCGCCCAGCGCGTGGAAGCCCTGGCTCGCCGGGTCGGCACCGCCATAAGCGATGCCGCTGTAGCCCATGCGCGCGAAGGTGGAGGGGTGCGACACGTAGATCATGGTCGCGCGGCCGCGCAGGTCCTCGAACCATTTGTCGAGCATCGGGCCGCGCTCGCCGGCGGCGATGGCGTCCAGAGCGGCGTCCTGCGCCGCCACATCGAGCCCCTCGAACCCGGCCAGCGCGGCGCACGCGTCCCGACACGCGTCGGCATCCGACGGCAGGATCGCGAAACGCCAGCCATCGTCGACCGGATCGGCCAGCGCCGTGTCCAGCCGCTGCGCCAGATCGACCCGGTCTTGCGGCAGCACGCGAGCCAACACGGCGCGCAGCGTCGCATACGCCGCAGGGTCGAGCGTGCGCGGGGCGTAATGGCCGTCGTCTGGCGCGGCGCGGGCCAGCAGGGCGGCGCGGGTTTCGTCGCTGACGCGGTCCGACCGGATCAGGGCGCCGTATTCGCCGCTGAGACCGGTCAACGGATGTGCTCCCCGAGCAGGGAGGCGACCTGGTTGGGCTGCTCCAGCGGCAGCAGGTGCTTCGTGTCCGGCAGCGCCACTACGTGCGCGGTCGCGAAATGCGGCGCGGTGAGCCGGTGTTGCGCGTCCGGGCCGAGGGCCGGGTCGTCGGCGCCGGCCAGGATCAACGCCGGGCTGTGCAACACGCCCACACGGTCCGCCCAATCCTCGTTGCTGCCGCCGGTCAGCCAGGCGCGCCAGCGGTCGGGGTCGGCCCGCAACACATCCTCCACGGCAATGTCGTTCAGCGCGGACGGGAGCGGCGCCGACACGTTCTCGTCGACGAAGCCCTGCGCCTGCTGCCGGTGCGTCGCCGGGTCGGCCGCGAAGAAGGACAGCATCTTCTGCCGCGACGCTTCCTCCATCGGCTCCGGCCCCGGCGGCGACCCGGCCATCAACACCAGGCTGCGCAACCCGGCGAGCCCAGCTTCGCCATCCTCCGCCCGCCGCGCCAGCACGGCCGCCACCTTGGCGCCCATGCTGTGCCCGACCAGCACGTAGCGCGACAGACCCGCCGCGCCGATCTGCGCCGCCGCCGCATCGGCCATCGCGGCAACGCCGTCACCGGGCATCGACGCCGCGTCGCCAAAGCCCGGCAGATCGATCGTCAGCGTCGGCACCTCGCCGTCGAAGCGGGCGATCACGGGCTTCCACGTCCGGCTGCTGCCGCCGAGGAAGTGGAGAAGGACAAGGGTGGGCGGCTGGGTCATACGGGCCATCGACGTTTGACCCAAGGTGAGGCGACCGCACGAAAGGTCCAGCCCTGGCCGGCGCCGCCCCGCCATTCCGTGCGCAGCCGCGACAGAATTCGGTGGACCTGCTACAGGCGAACCCATGTCGAGCTCCGTCGAAACCGTCATCGCCTCCGCCCGCCACTTCCTTGGTGACCGGCTGAGCGACAATGCCGCCCTGCGCGAACAGCACAGCCACGGCGAAGATTACCAACCCCGCGCCATGCCCGACGCGGTTGCGTTCATCGAGCGCGGCGAAGAAGCGGCCCAGTTGCTGCAGCTCTGCTACCAGAACGGCGTCCCGGTGGTGCCGTTCGGCGCCGGTACCTCCTTGGAGGGGCACGTCACCCCCGTGCGCGGCGGCATCAGCCTCGACCTGTCGCGCATGAACCGCGTGCTCGCCGTCAACGGCCCCGACATGGATTGCCGCATCGAGGCGGGCGTGACCCGGCAGCAGCTGAACGAGCATCTGCGCGATCAGGGCCTGTTCTTCCCCGTCGACCCCGGCAGCGAATGCACCATCGGCGGCATGTGCGCGACCCGGGCCAGCGGCACCGCGGCTGTCCGCTACGGCACCATCCGCGAGAACGTGCTGGGCCTGCAGGTCGCGCTCGCCGATGGCCGCCTGATCCGCACCGGCGGCCGCGTACGCAAGTCGGCCACCGGCTACGACCTGACCCACCTCATGATCGGCTCGGAAGGGACCCTCGGCGTCATCACCGAGATCCAGCTGCGGCTGCACGGCATCCCGGAGGCGATGAGCGCCGCCATTTGCCAGTTCCCCAGCCTCGACGCCGCGGTGGAGAGCGTGATCGCCGTGCTGCAGGCCGGGGTCCCGATCGCGCGGATCGAGCTGCTGGACGAGGTCCAGATGGCCGCATCCATCGCGTACTCCAAGCTGGACGGCTACGCCGCGGCGCCCACCCTGCTGCTGGAGTTCCACGGCTCGGTCGCCGGGGTGGCCGAGCAGGCCGCGCTGACGGAGGAGATCACGGCCGGCTTCGGCGCCAGCGGCTTCCGCTGGGCGACCGATGCGGCCGAGCGCAACAAGCTGTGGAAGGCGCGGCACGACGGCTACTGGGCCGCGCTGGCGCTCAAGCCGGGCTACAAGGGCATCACGACCGACGCCGTGGTGCCGATCTCGCGCCTGCCGGAGCTGGTCGTCGGCGCCAAGCAGGACATCGTGACCTCCGGGCTGACGGCGCCGATCGTGGGCCATGTCGGCGACGGCAATTTCCACACCGTCATCCTGGTGCCGAACACGCCGGCGGGCATCGAGGAAGGCTTCGCGCTGGACCGCAAGATCGTGGCCCGCGCGCTGGCGCTGGGCGGCTCCTGCTCCGGCGAGCACGGCGTCGGTATCGGCAAGCGCGAGTTCCTGGAGCAGGAGCACGGCGTCGAGACGCTGTCGGTGATGCGCCAGATCAAGACCGCGCTGGACCCGCGCGGGATCATGAACCCGGGCAAGATCTTCCTGAACTAACGTGCCCAACGATCCCGCCAGCGCGGCCAAGACGCTGGGCGACGAGCCCAGCATCCACCGCACCGCCTCCGTGCGCGCCACGAGTTTCGGCCGCTTTTGCGAGGTCGGCGCCCGCACCAAGGTCGCCGAGAGCGCGTTCGGCGACTACTCCTACGTCGTCAACGACAGCGACATCATCTACACCACGATCGGCAAGTTCTGCTCCATCGCGGCCCATACGCGCATCAACCCGGGCAACCACCCGCTCGAGCGCGTCATGATGAGCCATGTCGGCTACCGCAGCAGCGCCTACGGGCTGGGGCCGGACGATGCCGCCTTCTTCGAATGGCGCCGCTCCACGCCCGTGACGTTGGGGCACGACGTCTGGATCGGCCACGGCGTCGTCGTGCTGCCCGGCGTCAGCATCGGCACCGGGGCGGCGGTCGGCGCGGGCGCGATCGTGACCAAGGACGTGCCGCCGTTTGCCATCGTGGTCGGCAACCCGGGCCGCGTGCTGCGCTCGCGGTTCGACGAGCGCGTGGTGGAGGATCTGCTGGCGATCCGGTGGTGGGATTGGCCGCACGAGCGGCTGGGCGTCGCGATGAGCGACTTCCGCGCGCTCGGGGCCGCCGAGTTTTGCGCGAAATACCGGGAGACCTGATGCTCAAGATCGCCGTCCAGATGGACCCCATCGAGTCGATCAGTATCGACGGGGACAGCACCTTCGCGTTGATGCTCGAGGCGCAGCGGCGCGGGCATCGGCTGTGGCACTACGACGTCCGCCACATGTCGTTGCACGAGGGGCAGGGCGAGAGCCGCACCGGGCGGCTGTTGGCGCGGGCGCGCCCGGTCACGGTGCAGCGCGTGGCGGGCGACCATTACCGCTTCGGCGAGCCGGAGATGCTCGACCTGCAGACTGCCGACGTGGTGCTGATGCGCCAGGATCCGCCATTCGACATGGCGTACATCACTGCCACGCATATGCTGGAGCACATCCACCCCAAGACGCTGGTGGTCAACGACCCCAAATGGGTGCGCGACTCGCCGGAGAAGCTGCTGGTGACGCACTTCCCCGACCTGATGCCGCCCACGCTGGTGACGTGGGACCCGGCGGCCGTGCGCGACTTCCGCGCCAAGCACCGGGACATCATCGTCAAGCCGCTGTTCGGCAATGGCGGCGCCGGCGTGTTCCGCATCCGGGAGGATGACGAGAACCTGGCCAGCCTCATGGAGATGCACTGGGCGCGGTCGCGCGAGCCGTTGATGATCCAGCGTTACGAGAAGGCGGTGCGGGCGGGCGACAAGCGGATCATCCTGATCGACGGCGAGCCGCTGGGCGCGGTCAACCGGGTGCCGGCGGCGGGCGAGGCGCGCAGCAACATGCATGTCGGCGGCCGGCCGGAGCGCTCACCGCTGACGTCGCGCGACCGTGAGATCTGTGCCGCGATCGGGCCGATGTTGCGGGAGAAGGGGCTGATCTTCGTCGGTATCGACGTGATCGGCGACTACCTGACGGAGATCAACGTGACCTCGCCGACCGGCTTGCAGGAGATCGCGCGTTTCGACGGCGTCGACCTCAGTGCGGTGATCTGGGACCGGATCGAGGCCAAGCGCGGCCAGGGCTGAAAGGAAGCCGGCCCGAAGCGTTCGGGCCGGCTCGAGTTGGATCGAGGTGCCGGCCGGCTCGACGAGCCGGCCGGCGAGTCGTTAGGCGGCGGCGGTGGTCTTCTTGCGACGGATCACGCCGATGCCGGCCAGGCCGGCGCCGAGCAGCGCCAGAGAGGCCGGCTCGGGAACCTGCACGCTCGGGTTGAACTCGAACGCCGCGGTGCTGGACCGGGCGACGACCCGGTTGAAGCCCGGAAGCTCGTTGATCGTGACGTAGGCGGAGGCGGAACCGTTCGGGGCGAAGCCGCCACCGACGGCCTGAGCCACCTGGCTGCCCGTGACGGTCAGGCTGAAGATACCGCCGGTGCCGCTGAAGTCGAGCGTGAGGCTGTTATAGTCGTCGACGGAACCCCACAGCAGGCTGAAGTTGGTCCGGGTCGAGCCGAAGTTGATGTTCACCGGATCGTTCGGCTCGGCGACGAGATAGTTCGCCGTCGTGGTGGTGGTGTAGGGCGAGCGCGCCACGTTGGTCGTCGAGCCGGAGTAGACACCGGCCTGCGGCGCGGAGTTGTTCGGCGTGAAGGTGATCGAGCCGCCATTGGCGATCTGGATGGCGGAGGTGGACTGCAGGCCTGCCGCGCCTGACGCGCCGAAGTTGCCGAGGGTGAACGGCGCGGGATTGGTCGCGCTGATGGCGGTAAGCGTGCCGCCCGCAAAACCGGGTCCGGCAACGAGGATGGTGCCAGCCTGGGCTGCGCTAACGGCCGTGAAGGCGAAGCCGGCCACGACGGCCGCCTGGATGAAATTCTTGACCAAAGTAGTTCTCCCTTGAAGAGAACCATCCCCCCGGATGGCTCACGTCTCATAAAGCAATCGTCGTGCCAGGGAAATTTTCGTTTGGAATCAAGTGCCGGATTTTAGGAGCGTGCGGCTCGTGTAACGTTTTCCGACACGTTTACGTGAGGTGGGGCCAAGTGGCGGAACTTTGACGACACTTAGCGCGGCGTTAACGCACCCGGCGGAGCAACAAGCGGATCGCGCCCTGATTGGCCGGGTGGGGGTGCGAGGCGGCCAGCACGTGTGGCCGTAGCGACGGACCGTTCAGCCATAACGGGACCTCGCGCCGCAGCACGCCCCCGGTCTCGCCGCTGCCGCGCCCGGTGATGATCTCGACGCAGCGCAGACGCTGGCTCACCGCCTGTCCGACGAACGCATGCAGTTCCGCGTGCGCGCGATCGGCGGTGCGGCCATGGAGGTCCAGCGTGCGCTCGGCCGGCAGCTTGCCGCCGCGGAACCGCGTCCATGTGCCGCGATCGACGCCGCCGGGCGAGGTGCCAATCTCGATCGGTGCCAATCGACGCGGCGAGTTGCGGGGGAGAGGGCCGGCAGCCGGAGTTGGTGCCTCGGCCCGCTCGGCCGGAAGCGGCAGCACCGGCTCGGGCGGCGCGACCGGGAGCGCCCCCGGCCGGCGGGCCACATATTGCGCGAAGTCGGACCAGACCCGGCGGTCGGCCTCGGTCAGCGCGCGGCGCCGCATCGGTCACGAGAAGGCGATGGCATGGGGCACCATCGCCTTCTCCCGCGACCGCTGCAACGGGCGAGGCGGCTCAGGTGCGGCGGCGGCGCATCCAGGCGAGGCCGCCGAGCCCGAGCCCGACCAGGGCCAACGTGCCGGGCTCCGGCACCTGGACGTCCGGCAGGAACTCGAAGGCGGGGGAGGACGAGCTGGCGATCACCTTGGTGAAGGCGTTCAGGCCGGAAATCGTCACGTAGGCGGACGCGCTGCTGCCATCGGCGGCCTGGATGTCGGAGCCGGTCACGAGCTGGGTGCTGCCATTGCTGCCGACGAACGTCAGGCTGTTATAGCTATCGACCGAGCCCCATAGCAGTTGGAACTGCGTCAGCGGCGCCCGGAAGGAGAAGGTGACGGCCCCGCCCGGTTCGGCGGCGAGGTAGTTGGCGCCGCTGGTCGGGGAGGCGGCGACGGATGCCGTGTTGCCGCTGTAAACGCCCGCGCTGCCGCCGAAGCTGACGACGCCGCCGGACAAGAACACGGGGGCGTTGCCGACGAAGCCGTTCGTGCCCGCCGTGCCGAAATCGGCGAGGCGGAACGGGGCGGTCGATACGGACGCGACGGGCGTGGCCGTGATGACCAGCGCCTGGGCGGGGGCGAGCCGCGCAACGAGGCCAATGAGGGCGAGGCAGCAAGCGCGAACGAGAATGACACGGCTCCAGCGACGAGGAGCGTCACTCTACCACAGGTTGTATCAATCCCAAAGGTCGCACTTAAGAGACGCCGTTTGTGCGCAGCCAGGCGACTGTCCGCTGCCATCCGTCCAGCGTCGCGGCTTGATCGAAGGTGGCGCCCGGCGCGGCGAAGCTCGATCCGGCGCCCACGTATTGCACCATCTCGACCCGCTTGCCGGCCGCCTTGGCCTTGGACTCCGCTTCCAGCAGCACGCGCTGCGGCGTGCCGTCATTCTTGCCGTAGAGGCCGAGCAACGGCGCGTGGAGCTGCCCGGCGACATCGAGGGCGGTTTGGGGATGCGCAGGAGAGATCGGGCCGCCGAGGGGCGCATACCAGGCGATCGCCGCCTTGAGCGCCGGGTCATGGGCGGCGTAGAGCCAGGTCGCGCGGGCGCCGGAGCCGAAGCCGACGAGGCCGACACGGGCCGGGTCGCCGCGGTGGGCCAGCGCCCAATCGCGCGCCGCCGCGATCCGATCCAGCACGGTCCCATCCGGCGGATCGCCGGCGAACAGCGTGGGCGCGACCGCCAGAAAGCCTCCCTTCGCCAGTCTGCGGAGCGCGTCGGTCACCAACTCGTCGAGCCCGGCGCCGTTCTCCGCGACCAGGACCAGGGGAGCCGGCCCGTCCCCGGGCGGCCGCGCCACGCTGGCCGCCAGCGTGTCGTTCCCGGCCGGAATCTGCACGTCGCTGACGACGATCCCGTTCGTCTGCGCCGCCGCCGGCCGGGCCAGGCCGAGGCCGACCGCGCCGGCGAGGACCGCGCGCCGCGTCGGTCCCGCCATCGCCGTGCTCAGGCCACGCCGTACTTCTTGAACCAGGCCAGCATCCGCGACCAGCCATCCTCGGCATCGGCCTTCTTGTAGCTGGGCCGGTAGTCGGCATTGAATCCGTGCGGTGCGTCCGGATAGACGTGGATCTCGACCGTCTTGCCGGCGGCGCGCGCCTTGGCGGCCGCGGCCTCGACGTCCGGCACCGCGATCCCGGTATCCTGCCCGCCGTAGAGGCCGAGCAGCGGCGCGCGAAGGTCGCCGGCGATGTCGGCCACCGTCTTGGGCTGGATATCGGACGGCGCGCCCTTGATCGGGCCATACCAGGCGACCGCCGCCTTCACCTGGGGGTTGTGCGCGGCGTAGAACCAGGTGTTGCGCCCGCCGCGGCAGAACCCGGTGACGCCGAGGCGGCCGAGGTCGCCGCCATTCTTGCCGGCCCAGGCCACCGCGGCATCCAGGTCGCTCAGCATCTCCGCATCCGGCTTCTTGCTGATCACCTGCGAGACGATCTGGCTCACATCCGTCATCTTCGAGAGGTCACCCTGCCGCGCGTAGATCTCGGGTGCAACGGCGAGGTAGCCGGCCTTGGCGAGGCGGCGGCAGAGGTCCTTGATGTGCTCGTGGACGCCGAAGATCTCCTCGTTGACCAGGACGATCGGGAACGGCCCGGCGCCATTCGGCTTGGCGGCGTAGCCCGGCATCTCCCCGTCGGCGACCGGGATCTTCACCTCGCCGCCATTGATGCCGATCGTGTCGGTATGGATGACCTGAGCCTCCACCGGCGCGACGGCGAGGGTGAAGCCGCTGATCAGGCTCGTCATCAGCATCCCGCGGCGGGCGAGCGGGAAACGGGTCAGACCTTCGGTGCCGTCCATGGATGCAGCCCTTTGTTTTGCGGGCGGCACCGGAGCACGAAGCAGGAAACACGGCAAGGTCGCCCCCGGGCCGACGCCCGGGGGCGCCAGGACTACTCGGCGGCCTTGGCGTGGCCCATCGCGCCCTGGAGGTTCTCGTCGATCTTGGCGAGGAAGTCCTGCGTGTTGAGGAACTTCTGCTCGCGGCCGATCAGGCTGGCGAGGTCCTTGGTCATGTAGCCGCTTTCGACCGTCTCGATGCAGACGCGCTCGAGCGTGTCGGCGAATTGCGTCAACTCCGGCTGGTTGTCGAAGCGGCCGCGATAGGCCAGGCCGCGGGTCCAGGCGAAGATGGAGGCGATCGGGTTGGTCGAGGTCTCGCGGCCCTTCTGGTGCTCGCGGTAGTGCCGCGTGACCGTGCCGTGGGCGGCTTCGCTCTCGATCGTCTTGCCGTCCGGGCTCATCAGCACGGAGGTCATCAGGCCGAGGCTGCCGAAGCCCTGGGCCACGATGTCGCTCTGCACGTCGCCGTCGTAGTTCTTGCAGGCCCAGACGTAGCCGCCTTCCCATTTCAGGGCGGAGGCGACCATGTCGTCGATCAGGCGGTGCTCGTAGGTGAGCTTGTGCTCGGCGAACTTGGCCTTGAACTCGGTGTCGAAGATCTCCTGGAACACGTCCTTGAACATGCCGTCATAGGCTTTGAGGATGGTGTTCTTGGTCGACAGATAGACCGGGTATTCGCGGGCCAGGCCGTAGTTGAAGCTGGCGCGGGCGAAGCCCTCGATGGAGGCGCGGGTGTTGTGCATGCCCATGGCGACGCCGGGGCCTTTGAAGTCGTGCACGTCGAGCACCATCGCCGGGCTGCCGTCGGCCGGGGTGTAGTTCAGCGTGACCTTGCCGGCGCCGGGAATCTTGGTCTCGGTGGCGCGATAGATGTCGCCATAGGCGTGGCGGCCGATGACGATGGGCTTGGACCAGTGCGGCACCAGGCGCGGCACGTTGCTGCAGATGATGGGCTCGCGGAAAATGGTCCCATCGAGGATGTTGCGGATCGTGCCGTTCGGGCTGCGCCACATCTTCTTGAGCTTGAATTCCTCGACCCGCGCCTCGTCCGGCGTGATGGTCGCGCACTTCACGCCGACGCCGTACTGGCGGATGGCGTGGGCGGAATCGACCGTCACCTGATCGTCGGTCTGGTCGCGGTATTCGATGCCGAGGTCGTAGTATTTCAGGTCGATGTCGAGGTAGGGCAGGATCAGCTTGTCTTTGATGAAGCCCCAGATGATGCGGGTCATTTCGTCGCCGTCGAGCTCGACGACAGGGGTCTTCACCTTGATCTTGGCCATGCTTTCCTCGGTCGAAACAGGCCCCGACCTATGCACCCAAGCGCCGCCCCGGGCAACCGATCACCAGTGCGGGAAGGGCGAGACCCCGATGATGTGACGATGCCCGCCGATGAACAGCACGTAGGCGAGCACGCCCAGCCCGATCCGCCACCAGCCGATCTGCCCGGCATCGAGCGTGTTGCGCCCGGCCGCGATGGCGCCGAACGGGACGATGGAGGTCTGGCGCGCGAACGCGTCCCAGGTGGCCGGGCCGAGCTTGCGGCGCCGCTTGGCGTCGATGGAGGCCGGGCCGGCCAGCGCGGTGACCAGCAGCGCGCCGAAGAACAAGACGGAGGCCGCGTCGCCATTGGCGACCAGATGCAGCGTGGCCCACAGCGCGACGCCGACCAGGAACGGGTGCCGGGTCACGCGGACGATGCCGGCCGGCGGCTGCTTGGCGAGGTCGGCCTGCGCGACGGCGGTGGGGTTCGGCGTCGCCAGCCCGATCACGACCAGCATGAACGCCGGCAGCATCAGCACGTCGGCGACCAGTTTCCACCAGTTCGGCTGCCCCCACAGCTCGACGTAATCCGCGCGGTTATAGGCGGCGACCAGCCAGGCGATGCCGCCGATCGACGCGACCGAGAACAGGATGGTGTAGCCCCGCTCGCCCATCGCGGCGACGAGCCGGTCGCGCAGCGTGGTGCCCGCGACCCCGATATGCACCGCCACGAAGAACAGCCCGGCCAGCAACAGCGACACCATCCGAACTCTCCACCGATACGCCCATGCTCTCTTGCCCGCGTCGTGCCTGGCTGGCTAGGGCGGGCCACTTAGACCGCCCAGCGATCCCTGACGCTCGAAGGCACGGTAGGCCGCGCGCTCGACGATGCTTGCCGCCCGCGCCGGGATGAGCCGGATGGTGCCCTCCCGATCGGTGTGCGTGACCATGCGATGATCCGTCGGCCGGGATCGCCTCCGGTGTCGATCGTGGCAGCGCCGGCGCTCACCTCTCCGGCGCCAAACACCCCAAGGCCAAAGCGATCGCGTCGTCCGCCGGCAGCGCGTCCAGCGGGAACAGGCGGGTCACGTGACCCATCTTGCGGCCCGGGCGCGCCTCGGCCTTCCCGTAAAGGTGCGGGATCAGCCCGGGCGTGGCCACGATCTGCGGCCAGAGCGCGACCTCGTCGGGCCCGACCAGGTTCTTCATCACCGCATCCGCGTGCCGGATCCCGGGCGGCAACGGCAGCCCGGCCACCGCGCGCACATGCAGGTCGAACTGGCTCGCCGGGCACGCCTCGATCGTCCAATGCCCCGAATTGTGCGGCCGCGGCGCAATCTCGTTGACCAGCACGCGGCCACCCCGGTCGACGAACATCTCGACCGCGAGCAGCCCCACCAGGTCGAGCGTCTCCGCCACCCGCCACGCCACCCGGCTCGCCTCCGCCACCGTGCCCGGCGCCACCCGCGCCGGCGCGAGGCTCACGTCCAGGATGCCGTCCCGATGCCGGTTCTCCGCCGGGTCGAACAAGGACCCGCCGCCATCCGCCCCGCGCGCGACCACCACGCTGATCTCGCACCGGTAATCCACGAAGGCTTCCAGGATCAGCGGCTTCGGCTCGAGCCGGTCCCAGGCCGCCGCGAGGTCGGCCGCGTCGCGCAGCACGGCCTGGCCCTTGCCGTCATATCCCAGCCGCGTCGTCTTCAGCACCGCGGGCAGGCCGATCCGGGCGACCGCGGCCTCCAGCTCGGCGAGGCTGCCGATCGCGGCCCAGGCCGCCGTCGGCACTCCGGCATCGCGCAGGAACGACTTCTCCGCCACCCGGTCCTGGCTGATCCGCAGCACGGAGGGCGAGGGCCGCACCGGCCGGATCGATTGAAGCAGGTCGAGCCCTTCGGCGCTCACGTTCTCGAACTCGAAGGTGATCACGTCGACCGAGGCGGCGAACGCCCGCAACGCGTCGTGGTCCTCGTAATCGGCGACCGTGGCGTGGGCGGCGACCTGGGCGGCGGGGCTGTCGGGTTCGGGGCTGAATACATGGCAGCGATAGCCGAGCTCGGCCGCGGCCATGGCGGACATGCGGCCCAGCTGGCCGCCGCCGATGATCCCGATCGTCGCGTTGGGCGCCAAGGGCCGCATCGATGGATGCATCAGGCGCCGCGGTCGGGCTCGGTCGCCACCGCCTCGGTCTGCGCGCGCTTGTATGCGTCAAGCCGGCCCGCCAACGCCTCGTCGGCCAGCGACAGGATCGAGGCCGCCAGCAGCCCGGCGTTCACCGCCCCCGCCCGCCCGATCGCCAGCGTGCCGACCGGGATGCCACCCGGCATCTGCACGATCGACAGCAGGCTATCCATCCCGCTCAACGCCTCCGACCGCACGGGCACGCCGAGCACCGGCAGCGTCGTCCAGGCCGCACACATGCCGGGCAGGTGCGCCGCCCCGCCCGCGCCGGCGACGATCACCTTGAACCCGCGCGCGCGGGCGTTGCGGGCGAAATCGGCCAGCCGATCCGGCGTGCGGTGGGCCGACACGATGGCGACATCGTGCGGCACGTCCAGCTTGGTCAGCGTATCGGCCGCGTGCTGCATCGTGGGCCAGTCGGACTGACTGCCCATGACGATCGCGACCAGCGGCGACGGCATCAGGCGATGTTGTCCGGGATCAGCCGGCTCTCGATCCAGGCGACTTCGTCCTTCAGCAGCAGCTTGCGCTTCTTGAGGCGCTGGAGGTGCAGCTGGTCGCCGCCGATCTCGGCCAGGCGGGCGATAACGGTGTCCAGATCGCGATGTTCGCTGCGCAATTCATGGAGCTGCCGCAGCATCGAGTCACGGTCGGTCAACATACGCAGTGCATATCATGGGCTCGTGATGACGGCCAGATTTTGCTGGCCTTTGGGTTACAACTGGGTGACGGTCGATGGGGCGGACCCCCGCTTGTCTAAGGCGCGGCCGGGCCGCCGCCAAGGAGGGATCGATGAGCCTGGAATCTCGACTGGTTTCCCTGAAGGATCGTCACGCGTCGCTCGAAGACCGCATCCACACCGAAGACACCCGTCCCCGCCCCGACGGCGACGCGCTGACCCGCCTCAAGCTGGAGAAGCTCCGGCTCAAGGAGGAGATGGACCGGCTGGGCCGCACGCCTTGAGCGCGTGACGACGCCGTCCTGACCGGGGGGCGGCCGGGGTCTTGCCCCCCGGTCGGCCCCGCGCCATACCGAGGGCGTCATGCCCGATCGAGAGACGCCACTTCCCGTCACCCTGGTCATTCTCGATGGGTGGGGTTGGCGCGGCGACGGCGCGGACAACGCGGTCCGCCAAGCGAAGACCCCGAACTTCGACCGTCTGATGCAGGCCCCGTCCGCCTTTCTGCGCACCTCCGGCCGCGATGTCGGACTGCCGGACGGGCAGATGGGCAACTCGGAGGTCGGCCACCTCAACATCGGCGCCGGCCGCATCGTCATGCAGGACCTGCCGCGGATCGGCGCGGCCATCGAGGATGGCAGCCTCCGCACCAACCCGGCGATCGTTCGCCTGCTGGACGCGCTGCGGCAAAGCGGCGGCACCTGTCACCTCGTCGGGCTCCTCTCGCCGGGCGGGGTGCACTCGCATCAGGACCACGCCGCCGCGCTCGCCCGCCTCGCCGCCGCCGCCGGGGTGCCGGTGGCGGTGCACGCCTTCACCGATGGCCGCGACACGCCGCCGCGATCCGGGGCCGACGACCTCGCCCGCCTGCTCGCCGCGCTGCCGGACGGCGCGCGCCTGGCCACCGTCAGCGGCCGCTACTACGCCATGGACCGCGACAATCGGTGGGAGCGGGTCGAGAAAGCCTACCGCGTGTTGGCGGAAGGCAAGGGCGAGGCGTATGCGGACGCCGCCTCCGTGACCGATCACGCCTACGGCGCCGGCATCACCGACGAGTTCATCCTGCCTGCCGCCGTGGGCGGATATGATGGCATGCGCGACGGCGACGGGCTGCTGTTCTTCAACTTCCGCGCCGACCGCATCCGCGAGATCGCCGCCGCGCTGATCGACCCGGCGTTCGACGGCTTCGCGCGCCCGCGCCCCGTCCGCTTCGCCGCGATCGTCGGCCTGACGCATTACAGCGATCACCTGGCGACGCTGATGGACACCGCCTTCGCGCCGCAATCGATGCGCCGCATCCTGGGCGAGGTGGTGGCCGAGGCCGGGCTGCGGCAATTGCGCCTGGCGGAGACGGAGAAGTATCCGCACGTCACCTATTTCCTGAATGGCGGCCGCGAGGAGCCGTTCGACGGTGAGAGCCGGACGATGGTGCCGTCGCCCAAGGTCGCGACCTACGACCTGCAGCCGGAGATGTCGGCCCCGGCACTGACCGACGCGGCGGTCGCGGCCATCGCCGGTCGCGAGGCGGATCTCATCATCCTCAACTTCGCCAACCCCGACATGGTGGGCCATACCGGCCGGCTGGACGCGGCGGTGAAGGCGGTGGAGGCGGTGGACGCCGGGCTGGGCCGGATCATGGACGCGATTGCGGCCATCGGCGGCGCGCTGCTGGTCACCGCGGATCACGGCAATTGCGAGCTGATGCGCGATCCCCTCACCGGCGGTCCGCATACGGCGCACACCACCAACCCGGTGCCGGTCGTGCTGATGAACGGCAGCGGCCCGATCGCCGATGGCCGCTTGGCCGACGTCGCGCCGACCTTGCTCGACCTGCTCGGCGTCCCGCAGCCCGCCGAGATGACCGGGCGCTCGCTGCTCGGCCGCCCGGGCACGGCCACCTGATGCACGGGTGCCTGTTGATCGGCCGCGAGCGCTGACGCGATGGCGGCCGGGCCGCCGTTTCGGGCAATCCGCCTGCTGCTGCCGGTGGCGCTTCTGCTCGGCGCGGCCGCGCCGGACGGCGAGAGCGACGCCCGGCTGCAGACCGCCGCGGAGGTTCGCGAGGCCGACCGGGCCGTGAACGACGCCGCCCAGCGCGTGGTCGCGCTGGAAGCGCAGCATCGTGCGGCGCAGGCCCGGTTGGACGAGCGCGCCGCCGCCCTGGCGCCCTTGCTGCCGCTCGCTGAGCGGCTCGCCATGTATCCGGCCGAAACGTTGCTGGCGGTGCCGGTGCCGCCGGCCGAGGCGGTTCGTGGCCTGGCGGTGCTGCACGGGTTGATGCGCACGGTGGAGCGCGAGGCGGCTGCCGTGCGCGGTGAGCTGGCCAACGTGGAGGCCGCACAACGCGAGTTGGACTCGGCCCTGCCGCAACTGCGCGCCGCACAGGCAGCGCAGCGGCTCAAGGCGGCGACGCTGGACCGGCAGATGGAGGCGGCCCGCGCGCTGCGGGCGCGCACGGAGGATGCCGCGGCCGAGGAGGCCCGCCGCGCTGCCGCCGAGGCGACCCGGGCGGAAAGCGTCGGCGCCGCGCTGGAGACGATGGAAGCGGCGCGGACGCGGGCGGAGCAGCAGCTCAAGCGCGATGCCGAGCGGGCGGCCGCACAACGGCGCAGCGTGGCGCTGTCGCTGGCGCAGAAGCGCGCGGCCGAGGTCGCCGCGCCGCGCGGGCCGGGCGTGGCGCTCAGCGGCGCGGTGTTGCCGGTGGTGGGCCCGGTGGTCCGCCGCTGGGGCGAGGCGACGGATGCGGGCCCGGCGCGCGGCATGGCGTTCCGTTCGCCGCCCAACGGCCGGGTGGTGTCCCCCTGCGCCGGCCGGGTCGCCTTCGCGGGGCCGTTCCGGTCCTACGGCGTGCTGGTCATCCTCGATTGCGGCGGCAAATACCATTTCGTGCTGGCCGGGCTCGACCGGCTCGACGTCGATGCCGGCGTGGCGGTGCGTCCGGGCGACCCGCTGGGCTCCATGCCCGATTGGGACCCGGCGCTGAACGGTCGCCGGCCGGCCCTGTACGTGGAGCTGCGCCACGATGGCGATCCCGTCGATCCGGCCCCCTATCTTCGGCCGGGTTCCTGACCATTTCTGTCGCGGTGTTCACTCGCGCACAGATGTTAAGCATGTGACAAAGACTTACCGGCTGGGGTAAGCAGGTCAGGCGAGCATTCTGGGCGGAATGCAAGAAGGTTGGGGCGGCATGAAGATCAGAAGCGCATTGTTGCTGGGCGTCGCATTCACCGCCGGGCTGGCGGCGGGCCCCGGGACCTCCGCCCTCGAACGCGGCTTCGGCTGGTCGGTGGCGCAGGCACGGGCGCAGGACGCCCCCAACGGATCGCGCGCGGACACCTATCGCCTGCTCACCCTGTTCGGCGACGTCTTCGAGCGCATCCGCGCGGAGTACGTGGAGCCGGTCAACGACCGCGAGCTGATCGAGAACGCCATCAACGGCATGCTCACCGGGCTGGACCCGCACAGCTCCTACATGAACGCCAAGGCGTTCCGCGACATGCAGGTGCAGACGCGCGGCGAGTTCGGCGGCCTGGGCCTCGAGGTCACCGCCGATAATGGCCTGATCAAGGTCGTGAGCCCGATCGACGACACGCCCGCCGCCAAGGCCGGCATCAAGTCGGGCGACCTCATCACCATGCTCGACGGCCAGACCGTGCAGGGCCTCACGCTGACGGAAGCGGTGGACAAGATGCGCGGCCCACCGGGCAGCAACATCAAGCTCACCATCAAGCGCGAGGGCGTCGACACGCCGGTGGAAGTCTCCATGGCGCGCGAGGTCATCCACATCCAGGTCGTGCGCTCGCGGCTGGAGGCCGGCGACATCGGCTACATCCGTCTCACCTCGTTCAACGAGCAAACCGATCCCGGCCTGCGCAAGGCGCTGACCGACCTCAAGGCCAAAGCCGGCGGCAGCCTCAAGGGGCTGATCCTCGACCTGCGCAACAACCCGGGCGGCTTGCTCGATCAGGCGGTTTCCGTTTCCGACGACTTCCTCGACCAGGGCGAGATCGTCTCCACCCGCGCCCGGCACACGCAGGACAGTCAGCGCTGGAACGCCAAGTCGGGCGACATCACCCAGGGTCTGCCGCTGGTCGTGATGATCAACGGCGGCTCGGCATCCGCCAGCGAGATCGTCGCCGGCGCGCTGCAGGACCAGCGCCGCGGCGTGGTGCTCGGCACGCGCAGCTTCGGCAAGGGCTCCGTGCAGACGGTGATGCCGCTGCCCGGCAACGGCGCGATGCGGCTGACCACGGCGCGCTACTACACGCCATCGGGCCGCAGCATCCAGGGCCTCGGCATCATGCCGGACGTGGAGGTCGCGTCCTCGCGCACGGAGGTCCCGCATTTCGGCCCGGAGCGTGAGGCCGACCTGCGGGGCGCGCTGCGCAACCAGGGCGGCGCGTCGCAACCGAGCAACACGGCGCCGCGCACCGACCTGCCGCCGATCGCCAAGGAGATCCCGAAGCTGCCGCCCGAGGGCTCGCCCACCTTCGAGCTGTCCAAGCCGGAGACCGACTTCCAGCTCAAGGAAGCCGTGGTGCTCGCCCAGGCGATGGCCCAGCAGCGCCGCGCTTCGCGCTGAGTAACGGCGCGACGGTGGCGGCGTCGGCGCCGTCAACGCGCCGCAGCCGCGGCTGGCGAAGCCTCGGCTGGTTCTGGGGCGTCGTGATCGTGCTGGCGGTGGGCACGGCGTCCACGCTGCAGTTCCTGGGTCCGCCACCCCGGCCGGCGGCGCCCGTTGCCGCGGCGCCCGCGGTCGCTCCCCCGGCCGCCACGCCGGGCCAGATCGCGGCGCCGCTCCCGGCGCTGCTGGAGCCTTCCAAATTGTTCCCGCCCGCCCTGCTGCCCCGCATCGCGGCGGATGGACGGTTGCCGCGCATCGTGTATGCGCGGCAGAGCCCGCCGCCCGACTCCCGGCCGCGCGTGGCGGTGGTGATCGGCGGGCTCGGCATGTCGGAGATCGAGAGCCGCGCCGCGATCGGGTCGCTGCCCGGCCCGATCTCGCTCGCCTTCTCGCCCTATTCGACGCGCACGGACGCGCTGGCCGAGATGGCCCGCCAGACCGGCCACGAGATGCTGATCTCGCTGCCGTTCGAGCCGCAGGGCTACCCGTTGAACGACGCCGGCAGCCGCTCGCTGCTGAGCGGGGCGCCGCCGCAGCAGAACGCGGCCAATCTGGAGTGGAACCTGGGCCGGCTCGAGGGCTATGTCGGCGCGATCGGCGCAATCGACGCCATGCGCGGCGAGCGCTTCGCGGAAACCTCGAGCAATCTGCGCCTGGTGCTGGACGAGCTGTCGCGCCGCGGCCTGCTCTACGTCGATCCGCGACCCGGCAAGGTGGTCGACAAGCTCGCCGAGGTGCCGGGGCGCACGGTGGACGCCGTGGTGGACGATCCGCAGGCGCGCGCCGAGATCGAGGCCAAGCTCGCCGGGCTGGAGCGCACCGCGCGGGAGAAGGGGTCGGCGATCGGCTTCGCCGGGCCGCTGCGCCAGGTCACCGTTGAGCGGATCGCCGCCTGGGCCAAGGGCCTGGGCGACCGCGGCATCGTGCTGGTCCCGGTCAGCGCCCTGATGGAGAAGCCGACCCCGTGACCGAGCTGCCGTACCGCCCCAACGTGGGCGCTGCCCTGTTCGACCAGCAGGGCCGGATCTTCGTGGCGCGCCGCGCGAAGTTCCCCAACGCGGAGGGCGCGCCCGGCGGCTGGCAGCTGCCCCAGGGCGGGATCGACCCCGACGAGGACCCGCGCCGCGCCGTGCTGCGCGAGCTGGCCGAGGAGATCGGCACCGACAAGGCCCGCATCCTCGGCGAGCACGACGAATGGCTCACCTACGACCTGCCGCCCGAGCTGGTCGGCAAGGCGCTCGGGGGTCGCTACCGCGGCCAGCGGCAGCGCTGGTTCGCGCTGCGCTTCGAGGGCACCGACTCCGACATCCGCCTCGACCTGGACCCCCACCCCGAGTTCGATGTCTGGCGCTGGGCTGGTTTGGCCGAGCTCCCGTCCTTGGCCGTCTCCTTCAAGCGGCCCATCTACGACGTTCTCGCCCGATCCTTCGCCCGCTACGCCGTCCCGGAGTGATCGACGGCTCGCCGCGGCGAGTGCGATTAGCGGGTGGGGTCGGGCTCGTCGATACGCGCGCCATCCAACACCCGCTCCCTCGCCAGCCGCTCGCTCTCGACTGCGCGGCGTTCGGCCTTGGTCAGCCCGCTGCGGCGGCGGTTCTCCTCGGCCACCGCGGCGGCGGCGTCCCGTGTCTTGGCTTTGCGTGCGCGACGGAGGTTGACGATCTCGCCCATGCCGTCATCGTGCCACGGCACCAGCCCGAGGACGAGACACATGCGGACCCTCCTGACGCTGGCGGCGCTGCTCGGCGCCACGCCCGCTTTCGCCCAGGGCGTGCTCGACGACTGGGCCTCCGTCACCCCGCCCTCTGAAAAGCCGGTCGCCCAGCGCGTGACGCCGGCGGCCGCGAGCACGGCGCTCCTGGTGCTCGACCTCGCCACCCAGACCTGCAGCGCCCCGGCCCGGCCGCGCTGCCCGGCGATGGCGGCCCGTGTCCAACCCTTGATCGCGCAGGCCCGCGCGCGCGGCTGGCTGGTGGTCTACACGCTGGGGGCCGCCAGCAAGACGGCGGACATCCTGCCCGTGGTCGCCAAGCTCGAGAGCGAGCCCGAGATCACCGGGCCGCCGGACAAGTTCGTCGGCACGCCGTTGGAAGCGATGTTGAAGGAGCGCGGCATCAAGACCGTCGTGACGATCGGCTCGGCCGCGGAAGGGGCGGTGATGGAGACCGCGGCCTCGGCGGCGTTCCGCGGTTTCGACGTCGTCGTGCCGGTCGACGGCATGGTGTCGGGGACGCTCTACGCCGAGCAATACGTCGCCTGGAACCTCACCCACGCCCCGCGCCTGACGGAACGGGTGACGCTGAGCGCCCTCGGCCTGATCGAGTAGCGGCCTAGGCGCTGGCCAGCTTGGAGGCCGGCATCTCGATGTCGATCTCCAGCGTGTTGACGTCGTCGCCGCGGTCCAGCTTGATCGACACCTTGTCCCGGTCGATCTGCATGTGCTTGGCGATCACCGCGATAATCTCCTCCTGCAGCACCGCGATGAGCTGGGAATGCGTGTTGCCGACGCGCTCATGCGCCAGCACCATTTTCAGCCGCTCGCGCGCGACGGGCGCGGTGCTGCGCGGGCGGAACCAGCTGAACAGGCTCACGCCACCCTCCGGCCGAACAGCTTGCCGAGCAAGCCCTTCTTCTCCGACGGGATCGACATCTCGATCGCCTCGCCCTTGAGCCGGCGCACCGCGTCCATGTAGGCGCGGGCGGGTGGCGAGGTCGGATCCGCCAGCGTGACCGGCGAGCCGACGTTGCTGGCCCGCAGCACGTCCTGGCTTTCCGGGATGATGCCGAGCAGCGGGATGGACAGGATCTCCAGCACGTCCTCCGTGCGCAGCATGTCGCCGCGCTGGGCCCGCAGCGGGTCGTAGCGGGTCAGCAGCAGGTGCTTGTCCACCCGCTGGCCGGCTTCCGCCCGCGCCGTCTTGCTGTCCAGCATGCCGATGATGCGGTCGCTGTCGCGCACGGAGCTGACTTCCGGGTTGGTGACCACCACGGCCAGGTCGGCATGGTACATCGCCAGTTGCGCGCCCCGCTCGATGCCGGCCGGGCTGTCGCAGATCACCCAGTCGAACTTCTCGCGCAGCTCCGACATCACGCGCGCGACGCCCTCGCTGGTCAGCGCGTCCTTGTCCCGCGTCTGGCTGGCGGCCAGCAGGCTCAGCGTGTCGACCCGCTTGTCGCGGATCAGCGCCTGGTTCAGCTTGGCGTCGCCCTGCGTGACGTTGATCAGGTCGAACACGACCCGGCGCTCCGCCCCCATGATCAGGTCCAGGTTGCGCAAGCCGACGTCGAAATCGACCACGCACACGTTCTGGCCCAGGCTCGCCAGCCCGGCGCCGATTGCCGCGGTGGAGGTCGTCTTGCCGACACCGCCCTTGCCGGATGTCACGACCAGTACGTTGGCCATCGTTTTGATCCTTTCCTAATCCAGCGCCGCCACGCGGAGCTGGTCGCCCTCGAGCCAGGCTTGCACGGCCCGGCCGCCGAGCGCCGGGTCGAGCTCGTCGGCGGTGCGATAGACCCCGTCGATGGCGAGCAACTCGGCATCGAGCTTGCGGCAGAAGATTCGCGGCCGGGTCACGCCCTGCGCGCCCAGCAGCCCGGCGATCGCCCGGCCCCGCAACGTGCCATACACGTGGATCGACCCGCCCGCCACGATCTCGGACCCCGAGGCCACCGAACCCACGATCGTCACGTCCCCGCCGGGGAAGCTGATGCTCTGGCCCGAGCGCACGGGCTCGCTCACCATCAGCGACAACGGTTCCGGCTGCTTGATCTCCGGCGGCGGCGGCTCGTCCGGCGTGACCGCGACGTGCCGCCCGCCGGACAGCACCGGCGGCAGCTCGTCGCCGAACCGATTGGGGTCGACGCCTTCGACGCCCATGATCCGGATGCCGCGCCGCTTCAGTTGCTCCAGCAGCGCCGGGTAGCTCCGCTCCTGCCCGGTCAGCGCCGCGAAATCGAGCACCACGGCCCGGCCATCGAAGAACTTGGGCGAGCGGGCGAGCTGAGCATCGAGCTGCTCCAGCCACGCTTCCACCGGATTGTCCGGCATCAACACGACCGCCATGAAGGACCGGCCGCGCAGGCGCACGAACGGGCGTGCAGAGGAGGGGGGACGAACGTCGGTATTCACAGTCTACCGGGCGTATCCGGCGGGGAAGGGCGGGTCAACCGATTCCGCAGGGATGCCCGCCGCGTTGAGCGGCAAGCGCAATGGCCGCGTTGAGCGGCAAGCGCAATGGCCGCGTCGAGCGGCAAGCGCAATGGCCGCGTCGAGCGGCAAGCGCGACGGCCGAGTCGAGCGGCACGGAGTGGGCGGCGCCGACCGCAAGCGATCGGGCGGCGCCGCCGGTCGAGTTAGCGGGACGTCCGGCCGATCACGCCAGTCCCGGGCGGGGCAGACGCGGCGCCGCCCTGCGGCCCGGCGGACCCGGTGTCCTTCAAGCCGGTCGGCGGCAGCGCCGGGCCGGAATACAGCTCCTTCTTGGTGCAGGCGGTCCCTCCGAGAAGGAATAGGACTCCCACAGCGGCCATCACATAACGCATCGTTCGTCTCCTTGGTCGTTCACGCCGAGATTGCGTGAAGCAGTTATCGTTTGACGAACAATCCTGTTGCGCGCCGCCAAGAAAAGAAGGACCGCCCGTCGCGTTTCATTTTAGCCGTAGCCGTCTCGGCAACACTCTGCCAGTCACGACGGCTCCCAGGAGCGGACGAGTTTGATATCGCTAACACTGGATTAGCGTACGACTTTCCGAGCCGGGCGGCGTGCCTGCTTATCTTGTCCATTTTCTTGAACGCTGCCCCTCTGTCCGGCGACATGGGGCCTCCCGCAGCTGCGACCCCGATTGACCGGTCACGCCCGGCCGTGGTCGGATTCGACGATGCAGCAACCGGCTCCCGTGGTCCTCATCGCCTCGCCCCTGGAGCTCGAACACGTCGCGCGCATCCGCTCGGTCGCGCCCGACCGCGTCCTGGTGCTGCACGACCCGCACCTCCTCCCGCCGCCGCGCTTCCCCGCCGACCATCACGGCGACCCGGCGTTCGGGCGTACCCCCGAGCAGCAGGCGCGCTGGCAGGGCATGCTGGCCCGCGCCACCGTGCTGTTCGACCTGCCGGACGCGGGCGACCTGCCGCATTTGTCGCGCCTGGCCTGGGTGCAGGCGACCAGCACCGGCGTCGGCCCACGCGTCGCCCGGCTCGGCCTGGACCGGCTCGGCATCCTGGTCACCACCGCCCGCGGCGTGCATGCCGGGCCCCTGGCGGAATGGGTGTTCATGGCGCTGCTGTCGCATCTGCGTGGCTACGACCACCTCCGCGCCGAACAGGCCGAGCGGCGCTGGCAGCGCGGCGCCGGCGAGGACCTGGCCGGGCGCACGCTGGTGCTGATCGGCGCCGGCGACCTCGCCCGCGGCTGCGCCAAGGTGGCCCATGCCTTCGACATGCGCGTCATCGCGGTGGCGCGCGACCCCGGCCGCGAGCGGGCCCATGCCGGCCTGTTCGACGCCGTGATGCCGGTCGGCGAGCTGCCGCTGGCGTTGGGCATGGGCGACGCGGTGGTGATGACGGTGCCGCACACGCCGCAAACGGAGCGGATGCTGGACGAGCGGGCGTTCCGCGCGATGCGGCCGGGCGCCATGTTCGTCAATATCGGCCGCGGCCAGACGGTGGATCAGCCGGCGCTGGTCGCGGCCCTGCGCTCCGGCCAGGTCGGCTTCGCGGCGCTCGACGTCACCGACCCGGAACCGCTTCCGCCGGACGACCCGCTCTGGTCGATGCCCAACGTCCTGATCAGTCCGCACTCCGCCAGCACGGTCGGTCGCGAGAACGCCCGCATCACCGAGATCTTCTGCGCCAACCTCCACTGCTGGCTCGACGGCCGCCGCACCGACATGCGCAACGTCCTGGACACCGCTCTGATGTATTGAGCGGCAGACCCCTCAGACCAGGAACAGCCACATGCCGACGAGCAGCAGCACGACTGCGCCGGCGGCGTAGGTCGTGAAGCTGGTGAAGCGGCCCCAGAAGGCCTGGCGGTCCACGAAGAAGGACTGGGTGATCGGGTCCGCGTCCCGGGTTTTCTGCTCGACCTGCGCCATGGTTGTGCCTCTTGCGATGCCGCGTTTCTACGGCGCCGCGGCCCGGCACGGCAAGGGGTTGAGCAGGGCGGCCGTGCCGTCGGCGGTGCCGGGCTCCGCGCGCAGCACCCGGTCCAGCGTCGCCGGATAAAGTCGGTGCTCCTGCGCCAGCACGCGCGCGGCCAGCGCGTCCTCGTCGTCGCCGGGCAGGACCGGCACGGCGGCCTGCGCCAGGATCGGCCCTTCGTCCACCACGTCCGTCACCAGGTGCACGGTGCAGCCGTGCAGCTTCACTCCGGCGGCCAGCGCCCGGCGATGCGTGTGCAGCCCGGGGAACGAGGGCAGCAGGCTCGGGTGCACGTTCAGCATCCGCCCCGCCCATCGCGACACCAGGAAGGGCGTGAGCCGTCGCAGGTAGCCGGCCAGGCATACCCACTCGACCCCCGCCTCCTGCAGCGCCGCGTCGATCGCCCGCTCGTGCGCCGCCCGGTCGCCGGCGAACGGGCGGTGGTCGATGCAGGCGCTCGGCACGCCGGACGCCGCCGCCAGCGCGAAGCCGCCGGCCTCCGGCACGTTGCCGAGCGCGAGCGCGAACGTACCGGGGAAGCCGGGGCGCGACGCGGCGGCGAACAGCGCCCCCATGTTGCTGCCCCGCCCGCTGAACAACACCCCGATCCGCGTCACGCCAACGACTCCGTCAGGCCAACCAGCCATCCGGCACGGCGATGTCCGCGCGCGGCTCGCCATCGGCCGCCTCGATGTGCCCGATCGCCACCGCGGTTTCCCCCGCTTCCGCCAGCAGGGCGATCGCGGCCGCCGCGTCCGACACCACCAGCGCCATGCCGACGCCGCAATTGAACACCCGCAGCATCTCCGCGTACGACACGTCGCCGACCCCGGCCAGCCACCGGAACACCGGCGGCGGCGTCCACACGCCCGCGTCCAGCACGGCGCGCGTGCCGGGCGGCAGCGCGCGCGGCAGGTTGCCTGGCAGGCCGCCGCCGGTGATGTGCGCCGCCGCCTTCAGCAGCCCGGCGCGGTGCAGCGCCAGCACCGGGCGGACGTAGATCCGCGTGGGCTCAAGCAGCGCTGCGCCCAGGCTGCGCGTGCGGTCGAACGGCGCCGGCGCGTCCCAGCTCACGCCGCTGGCCGCCACGATCCGCCGCACCAGCGAGAACCCGTTGCTGTGCACCCCGCTGCTGGGCAGTGCCAGCACCGTGTCGCCCGGCGCCACCCCGGCCGGCAGCAGGTCACTCCGCTCAGCGGCGCCCACGCTGAACCCGGCCAGGTCGTAATCGCCGCCCGCGTACAAGCCCGGCATCTCCGCCGTCTCGCCGCCCACCAGGGCGCAGCCCGCCTGCCGGCAGCCTTCTGCGATACCGCCGACCACGCTGGCCGCCTGCAGCACGTTGAGCGAGCCGGTGGCGAAATAGTCCAGGAAGAACAACGGCTCCGCGCCCTGCACGACCAGGTCGTTGACGCACATCGCCACCAGGTCGATCCCCACCGTCTCGTGCAGCCCGGCGTCGATGGCGATCTTCAGCTTGGTGCCGACCCCGTCCGTGGTGCTGACCAGCACCGGGTCGCGGAAGCCGGCGGCCTTGAGGTCGAACAACGCGCCGAAGCCGCCCAACCCGCCCATCGTGCCGACCCGGTCGGTCGCCCGCGCCAGCGGTTTGATCCGCTCCACCAGCGCGTCGCCCGCCGCGATGTCGACGCCCGCCTCGCGATAGGTCATCGCGCCTTCGGGCGCGGCCTTGAGCGTGGCGCTATCGGGCGCTGTTGCCCCGGCAACGGCGGGAGTCATCGAATTGTCGGAGGGGGGAAGGCTCATCGGCAAAGACTCTGTGAGGGGAGGCGGATAAGCTGCACGCATGAGCGGCCTTGCCGGACACAACCACAGCCGCACCGGCCCAGCAACCGGGCCCAGATCCGGGCGCGGGGCGGTGTTGAACCTGCCCAACGTCGTGACCGGCGTGCGGCTCTGCGCCGTGCCGTTCGCGGTGGTTCTCGCGCTGCGGCACCAGCTGGCCACCACCTTCGTCATCTTCGGCCTCGCCGGCCTGTCGGACGCGCTCGATGGCTGGCTGGCCCGGCGCCGCGGCGGCAGCGCGCTGGGCGCCATCCTGGATCCGCTGGCCGACAAGGCGCTGCTGGTCGGCATGTTCCTCGCCCTGGCCGCCATCGGCGTGCTGCCGGTCTGGCTCGCCGCCCTGGCCGTCACGCGGGACGTGCTGATCGTGGCCGGGCTGGCGGTGTTCTGGTGGCGCGGCGTGCGGTTCCGGATGCGCCCGCTCCTCGTCTCCAAGGTCAACACCGCCCTGCAGCTCGTGCTGGTCGGGGCGGCCCTGGCGATCCGGGGCTGGGCGCTGCCGGGCGAGATCGTGCTCGACGCGCTGATCGGGCTCGTGGCGCTCAGCACGGTGCTCTCGGCCGCCGCCTACGTGCGGGAAGCCGCCCGGGTCTCGCGATGAGCCAGCGGGCGCCGGTCCTGGCCGACGACGACACCGATCCGGCAGTCGCGCACGGTTCGCCCCCCGAGCGGCCGGACGCAGCGTTCGTCTCGCCGGAGCCACCGCCTGCCGGCACCGGCCGGCCGTCCACGCAGGGGCAGCGCGTCGCGTTGCTGGGCGGCCTGGCCGTGGCGCTATGCCTCGCCTTCTACCTGTTCTCCTCCATCCTGTTGCCCTTCGTCGCCGCCGCCTGCATCGCGTATTTCCTCGACCCCCCCACCACGAGGCTGACCCGGCTCGGCATGCCGCGCGGGCTGGCGGCCGGGATCATGATCCTGGCGCTGCTGGCGGCCATGCTGCTGTTCGCCCTGCTGCTCTACCCGCTGCTGCTCTCGCAGATCGGCCTGCTGATCAGCCGCGCGCCCTCCTACGTGGGTGACATCCGCGACTGGGCCGGCGGCGTGGTGCACCGGCTGCAGGAAGGCCTCGGCTCCGAATACGTCGACGAAAAGCTGCGCGACCTGGTGGCGGGGCAGGCGGGCATCATGCTCGGCTGGGTCGCCGGCACGCTGTCGCGGGTGGTCGGCAGCAGCCTGGCCCTGTTCAGCGTCATCTCCCTCGTGGTGGTCACGCCCGTGGTCGCCTTCTATCTCCTGCGCGACTGGCGGCGCGCGGTGGCGCGGCTCGATAGCTGGCTGCCGCGCCGCTATGCCGGCGTGTTGCGGGCGCAGGCGCGCGAGGTGGACCGCATCCTGTCGGCCTGGCTCCGCGGCCAGATGATCTGCTGCGTGCTGCTGGCCGCCTTTTATGCCGTGGCGCTGACGTTGGTGGGGCTCGACCTGGGCCTGATCGTCGGCATGGCGGCCGGGCTGCTGTCGTTCATCCCCTATGTCGGCAGCGTGACCGGAGGTGTCACGAGTATCGCCCTTGCTCTGGCGCAGTTTCATTGGCAAGGGGTGGCCGTGGTCGCCGGCGTGTTCGTCGCGGGCCAATTGCTCGAGGGGTACGTGATCTATCCGCGCTTCCTGGGCGACCGCGTCGAGCTGCACGCGGTCTGGGTGATCTTCGCGCTGTTCGCCGGGGGCGCGGCGTTCGGATTTCTTGGCGTGCTGCTCGCCGTGCCGGTCGCCGCCGCGCTGGGCGTACTGGCTCGCTTCTGGCTGCGCCGCTACCTGCAGAGCCCGGTCTATCTGGAGCCGCCGCGCGGTGCCTGACCGGCAGCTCCCGCTCGCCTTTCCGCCTCGGCCGGCACTCGGTGCGGCCGACTTCCTGCCGCATGACGGCGTCCGTTACGCGTGCGAGCTGTTGGCCAAGGGGGCGTGGGGGCCGCAGCGCCGGGTCGTGGTGTGGGGCGGCAGCGGGGCGGGCAAGACGCACCTGCTGCAATGCTGGGCCAGCGACAACGGCGCCACCTTCCTGCGCGGCCCCGCGCTGGTTGAGCCGTTCTGGCCCGACGGCCCGCTCGCCATCGACGACGTCGACCAGGGTCCGTCCGAGCCGACCTTGCTCTACATCTTGAACGCGGCGGCCGAGGGCGGCCGCGCCGTGCTGCTGAGTTCCACCCGTTCGCCCGCCCGCACCGCCGCCGCGTTGCCGGACCTGGCCAGCCGGCTGCGCGGCAGCCTGGCCGCCGAGATCGGCCCACCCGACGACGAGGGCCTGGCCATCCTGCTCACTAAACTCCTGTCCGACCGGCAGCTCGCCGTCGCGCCGGCGCTGCAGCGTTGGCTGCTGACCCGGCTGCCGCGCACCGTCGGCACCCTTCGTGAGGCCGCCGCCCGGCTCGACTACGCCGCGCTCGCCGCCCAGACCGGCGTGTCCCGCACGCTGGCGACCCAATGCCTGTCCGATCTGCTCGTCAACGAACCCGTGTAGGAAAACCCGCCATGACCAGCGTCAGCCCGGTGCGGACGAGTCCGGCCGACCAATCCTCCGCCCTCAGTCCGGACAGCCCGGACCGGTTCATCAACCGCGAAGTCTCCTGGCTCGACTTCAACCACCGCGTGGTGGAGGAAGCCGAGAACGCGCGGCATCCGCTGCTGGAGCGACTGCGGTTCCTGTCCATCAGCGCCAGCAACCTCGACGAGTTCTTCTCCGTCCGCGTGGCCGGGCTGATCGGCCAGGCCAAGGCGGGCGTGGCCGCCGTCAGCGCCGATGGCCGCACCCCCGGCCAGCAGCTCGAGGCCATCCAGACCCGGGCGGGCCGCCTGATGGACACCCAGCAACGCGTCTGGCGCGCGCTGCGCGGCGAGCTGTCGGAAGCCGGCGTCGTGTTGTGCGAGCCGGCCGGGTTGAGCGACGACGACCGCACCTGGCTCGACGGCTGGTTCATGGACCGCGTGTTCCCCGTCCTCACCCCGCTCGCCATCGACCCGGCGCACCCGTTCCCTTTCATCCCCAACATGGGCCTCGTGATGGTGCTCAAGCTGCACCGCGAGGAGGACAACCACGGCATGCAGGCGCTGCTGCCGCTGCCCAGCACGGTGGAGCGCTTCATCCGCCTGCCCGCCGAGGGCGACCGCAGCGTGATCCGCTTTCTCGCGCTCGAGGACCTGATCGTGCTGTTCCTGCACCGTCTGTTCCCCGGCTACACCGTGCTCGGCCGCGGCATGTTCCGCCTCATCCGCGATACCGGCATCGAGTTCGAGGAAGAAGCCGAGGACCTCGTCCGCTCCTACGAGACCGCGCTGAAGCGCCGCCGCCGCGGCATCGCCATCCACCTTTCCGTCGACGCCGCCATGCCGGCCGACCTGCGCGCGCTGGTCAGCGACGAGGTGGACGTGGACGACAAGACCATTCCCGGCGACGAGGTAGTGGTGCAGGACGGCATCCTGGGCGCCGCCGACCTCAAGCAACTGGTCGTCGAGGACCGGCCGGACCTGCTGTTCCCGCCCTACACGCCGCGCTTCCCCGAGCGCATCCGCGACTTCGCCGGCGATTGCTTTGCCGCCATCCGCGCCAAGGACATCCTGGTCCACCACCCGTTCGAAAGCTTCGACGTGGTGCTGCAGTTCCTGCGCCAGGCCGCGGCCGACCCCAACGTGGTCGCCGTCAAGCAGACCCTCTACCGCACCAGCCGCGACAGCCCGATCGTCAAGGCGCTGATCGAGGCGGCCGAGGCCGGCAAGTCCGTCACCGCCATGGTGGAGCTGCGCGCCCGCTTCGACGAGGAAGCCAACATCCGCCTCGCCCGCACCATGGAAGCCGCCGGCGTCCAGGTCGTCTACGGCTTCGTCGAGCTCAAGACCCACGCCAAGCTCTCGCTGGTGGTGCGCCGCGAAGGGCCGCTCATGCGCTCCTACGCGCATTTCGGCACCGGCAACTACCACCCGATCACAGCGCGCATCTACACCGACCTCAGCTTCTTTACCTGCGACCCCGACCTCTGCCGCGATAGCGCTCGCTTGTTCAACTACATGACCGGCTATGCTCGGCCCGAGAAGATGGACAGCCTGGCCTTCAGCCCGCTCACCATCCGCCGCACGCTGGACAGCCTGATCGATGCCGAGATCGCCCAGGCCCGTGACGGCAAGCCGGCGACCATCTGGCTCAAGATGAACAGCCTGGTCGACGACAAGCTGATCGACCACCTCTACGCCGCCTCCCAGGCCGGCGTGCAGGTCATGTGCGTCATCCGCGGCATATGCTGCCTGCGGCCCGGCGTGCCCGGCCTGTCGGAGAACATCCGGGTCAAGAGCATCGTCGGCCGCTTCCTCGAGCACAGCCGCATCTACGCCTTCGGCAACGGCAGCCGTATGCCGAGCCGCCACTCGCTGGTCTTCATCAGCAGCGCCGACTGGATGGGCCGCAACATGGATTGGCGCGTCGAGACCCTGGTGCCGATCCACAACGCCACCGTGCACGCCCAGGTGCTGGACCAGATCATGGTCGTCAATCTGCGCGACAACCTGCAATCCTGGGAGCTCGGGCAAAGCGGCGAATGGCGCCGCGTGCCGCCTGGCAACCGGCCGGTCTCGGCCCACAACTACTTCATGACCAACCCCTCGCTCTCCGGCCGTGGCTCCGCGCTGAACAACTCGGCCGTTCCACCGCAGCCGCGCAAGCAGGATCGCGTCAGCCAGGATTGAGCATGTTGGACCACATGGAAACCGGGGCGGCCGGCACGGCGTCGGCCGCGGCCCCGTTGCGCTGTGCCGTGGTGGACCTCGGGTCCAACTCGGTGCGCCTCGTCGTCTACGAGGGGCGGGGCCGCAACCCGGTGCCGATCTTCAACGAGAAGGCGGTTCTCCGCCTCGGCAAGGGGCTGCAGAGCACGGGCCGGCTGAACGAGGCCGGCGTGGCGCAGGCGCTCAAGGTCATGGTGCGCTACCACGTCATCGCGCGCGCCATGCAGGCGGCGCCGTTCGAGGTGCTGGCCACCGCCGCCGTGCGCGATGCGAGCAATGGCCCCGAGTTCATCGGGGCGCTGCAGGAGCGGATGCCGGGGGCGGCCATCTCCGTGCTGTCCGGCCCGGAGGAGGCGGCGATGTCGGCCGCCGGGCTGGGCTGCGGCATCCTGGGGGCGGACGGCATCCTGGCCGATATCGGCGGCGGCTCGCTCGAGCTGGTCGGGCTCGACGCCGGCGGCGTGCACGACGCGGTCACACTGCGCCTCGGCGTGATCCGCCTGGCCGACCGCTCGGAAGGCAATCTCGAGCGGGCGCGCGACCTGGCCGATGCCGACCTGTCGGGCGTCCGATGGCTGGGCGGCGGCGCCAACCGCAGCCTTTACCTGGTCGGCGGCGCCTGGCGCGCGCTGGCGCGGGTGCACATGCAGCACGTGCGCTACCCGCTCAACATCGTGCATTGCTACACGATCGGCCACGAAGCGGCGCGCGAACTGACCCACCTCGTGGCCGGGCCGGGCAAGCTCCCCGGGATGCCGCGCCGCCGGGCGGAGGACCTGCCCTATGCCGCGCTGGTGCTCCGCCGCTTGCTGCGGGCCACGTCGGCACGCCAGGTCGTGTTCAGTGCCTACGGCATCCGCGAGGGCTGGTTCCTGCAATCCGTGCCCGCCGAGGTCCGCGAGCAGGACCCGCTGCTGGCGGCCGTGCGGGCGGAGGCGGACCGGATGAGCCGCGACGTCTCCTTGCCGCCGGCGCTCATCGGCTGGACCGCGCCGCTATTTCCCTACGAGACCCCCGTCGCCCGGCGCCTGCGCGAGGCCGCGTGCTGGCTGTCGGACACCGGCAGCCACGACCACCCGGAATACCGCGCCGAGCTGACCTTTCAGCGCAGCCTTTATGCGCCCGGCGCCTCCGACCACCCGACCCGCGCCTTTCTCGCCCTCGCACTGGCCACCCGCTACGAGGCCGAGCCGGACGCGCCCTACCTCGCCACCGCCCGCACCCTGCTCGACGCCGCCTCCATCGCGCGCGCCGAGCTGCTCGGCTACGCGCTCCGCCTGGCCTACACCCTGTCCGCCGGCACCCCGGACCTGCTCGCCGGCGCGACCGTCCGGCTCGAGCCCGGCCGCGTCGTCCTCCGCCTCGACGGTCCCGGCGTGTTCGCCGGCGAGGGCGTCCAGCGCCGGCTCGACCGTCTCGCGAGCCGGCTGGGCCTGACCTCTGCGGTGGAGTAGCGGCCCGCCGCAAGTCCCACGGTCTGGACTTGCCGGCTCCGCTGCGCTGCGATAGCCCGAGAGCTTCAATCGATCGGATCGACATGCGGGTCAAAGACGTCAAGAAGGTGGTGCTGGCCTATTCCGGCGGGCTCGATACCAGCGTCATCCTGCGCTGGCTGCAGACCGAGTATAATTGCGAGGTGGTGACGTTCACCGCCGATCTCGGCCAGGGTGAGGAGCTCGAACCGGCCCGTCGCAAGGCGGAGATGTTCGGCGTCAAGGAGATCTTCGTCGACGACCTGCGCGAGACCTTCGTGAAGGATTTCGTGTTCCCGATGTTCCGCGCCAACACGGTGTACGAGGGCCAATACCTCCTTGGTACCAGCATCGCGCGGCCCCTGATCGCCCAGCGTCAGATCGAGATCGCCGAACAGGTCGGCGCCGACGCCGTCGCCCACGGCGCGACCGGCAAGGGCAACGACCAGGTCCGCTTCGAGATCGCGTATTACGCGCTCAAGCCCGACATCAAGGTCATCGCCCCCTGGCGCGAGTGGGACCTGACGTCGCGCACCAAGCTGCTCGAATTCGCCGAACACAACCAGATCCCCATCGCGCGCGACAAGCGCGGCGAGAGCCCGTTCAGCGTGGACGCCAACCTCCTGCACTCCTCCTCCGAGGGAAAGATGCTAGAGGATCCGGCGGAGGAAGCGCCCGAAGTCGTTTACCAGCGCACCATTCGCCCAGAGGACGCGCCGGATCAGGCGACCGTCATCACCATCGACTTCGAGCGCGGCGACCCTGTCGCCATCGACGGCGTGGCGCTGTCCCCCGCCGCGCTGCTGACCCGGCTCAACGAACTGGGCAAGGCCAACGGCATCGGCCGGCTCGACCTGGTGGAGAACCGCTTCGTCGGCATGAAGTCCCGCGGGGTTTACGAGACACCCGGCGGCTCCATCCTGCTGCCGGCCCACCGCGCCATCGAGTCGATCACGCTGGACCGCGAGGCCGCCCACCTCAAGGACGAGCTGATGCCGCGGTACGCCGAGCTGATCTATAACGGCTTCTGGTTCAGCCCGGAGCGCCGCATGCTGCAGGCCGCCATCGACGAGAGCCAGCGCAGCGTCACCGGCCGGGTCCGCCTGAAGCTCTACAAGGGCAACGTCAGCTGCATCGGCCGCGAGAGCCCGCACAGCCTCTACTCCATGCGCGTCGTCACCTTCGAGGACGATCAGGGCGCCTACAACCAGGTCGACGCGGAAGGTTTCATCAAGCTGAACTCGCTCCGCCTGCGCCTCGGTGCGTCGGCCGGCCGCCGGGGCGGCAGCCTCTAGGCAACCTGTTCGCGGCCGGGGCAGGGCGGGGCCCGGTCAAGGCGTCGGAGCGAGCTCTCGGACCGCGTCGGTTCGGGCGTTCGCGCCAGGGCTCTGCGCATGTCGCCAGGCGCCGAAGTCATCGACCGTCATCGGATGGCCGAACAGAAATCCCTGGGCGCCGCCGCACCCCAAGCGACGAAGCAGCGCGGCCTGCGGCTCCGTTTCCACGCCTTCGGCGACCACGATGTAGCCGAGGCTCTGCGCCATCGAGATTGTGGCGCGGATGAACCCCTCCGCCCGGGGAAGGATGCCGAGGTCGCGAACGAATTGCTGGTCCAGCTTCAAGCCGTCGAGCGGGAGGCGCAGCAGCTGGGTAAGGCCCGAGTGGCCGGTGCCGAAATCGTCGAGCACCAGCCGGGCGCCCCGGCCATGCAGCGAGGCGAACTCGTCCAAGGTGCGACCGCTGACGCGGTCGAGCAGGACCTCCTCGGTCATCTCGAGCTCGATGTCGTGCAAGGACAGCCCGGCGCGGGCGACCTGCTCGGCGAGATCGGCCGCAGCGCCTTCCCGCATGACTTCGCTGGCCGACAGGTTGAGCGCCAGCCGGACGCCCTCGAGCCCGTCACGCCGGAGAGCGTGGAAGGCCGCGAGCGCCTGTGCCCGCACGACCTGACCGAGCCAGATCGCCCGCTCCGGACCGATCATCGGGAACAGGTCGCCGGTGTGAACAGTGCCGACGCTCGCGTGCTGCCACCGGGTCAGCGCCTCGACGGCCAGCAGCGTGCCGTCGGTCGCCAGACTGACGATCGGTTGCAGCGCGACGCTGGCGCCCTGGATCGATTCCGGGCCCTGAACGCTGCTTTCGAACGCGCGGACGATCGCCACGCCGGCTGAAAGCTTGGCCGCGTCCTCGCCGACGGCCAGCCCGATGCTGCCGCGTCGTTCCCGCTTGGCGCGGATCAACGCCTCGTCCGCCAGCCGGAACGCCTTGCCGCCTTCGTCGACGTCGTGCGGAAACAGGGCCAGGCCCAGCGTGGCGCCGGTCCGGTGCCGCCGTCCGCGGAAATCGACGGGAACGTGCAGGTTCTCGGAGATGCGTTGCGCGATCGCGTACGCCACCGCCGGGTCGACGATGCCGATCAGCAGCACGGCGAACTCGTCCCCACCGAGCCGAGCCGCCAGATCACCCGGCCGGAGAGCGGTTCTCAGCCGTTCGGCCGCGGCGCACAGCACGGCGTCCCCGGCATCGTGGCCCTCGCTGTCGTTGATGCTTTTGAAGAAGTCCAGGTCGATGGCGATCGCGGCGAACGGCGTGCCGGCCCGGCTCAGGGCGCCGATGGTCTCCATGGCCGTGCGCCGGTTCGGCAACCCGGTCAGCGCATCGGTGCGGGCGACCCCGTTGGCCCGCGCCAGGGCGCGCCGCAACTCGAAATTCGTCACCACCGCGCGGGCGAGCGTCGTCAACGTCTCGACCGTCGTGGTGTCGAACGTCCGCTGCTCCTTGTCGATGACGCACAGCGCCCCGAGCGCGTAACCCTCCGCATTGACGAGCGGGATGCCCAGATAGGCCCGGAAGCTCCCATCCGTCACCATCCGGTTATCCTCGAAGCGCGGATCGGCCCGGAGATCGTCCACCATCAGCGGGCGGTCCGGTGTGAGGATCGTGTGGGCGCAGAACGCGTCTTCCCGCGCGATGGAGTCCGGGCCCGGCTGGCTCGCTGCCTTGAACCAGGCGCGATCCGCGTCGAGCAGGGTCACCGCCGCGAAGTCGGTGCCGGCCAGCCGCGCCGCCAGGTTCGCGAGGTCGTCGAACACCTCCTCCTTGGAGGTGTCGACGATGTCGTAACTGGCCAGCGCGGCAAGGCGCTGCAATTCGTTGGCGGGAACCGGCAGAGACATCGCTTTCCCTCGGTAAACGCCTTTCGACAACGGTTGGCCGGCGCAATGAGGTCATGATAGCCGGCGCCGGTTAAGCAAACCTTACGGGTCAGCCCACCCGGTTATCGACCAACTCCGTCACCACCCCCGGATCGGCCAGCGTGCTGGTATCGCCCAGCTGGTCCGTCTCGTTGGCCGCGATCTTGCGCAGGATGCGGCGCATGATCTTGCCCGACCGCGTCTTCGGCAGCCCCGGCGCCCACTGGATCGCGTCGGGCGAGGCGATCGGGCCGATCTCGCGCCGCACCCACGCCACGAGCTCCTTGCGAAGTTCCTCGCTCGGCTCCTCGTCGGCGTTCAGCGTCACGTAGGCGTAGATGCCCTGACCCTTCAGCTCGTGCGGGAAGCCGACCACGGCGGCCTCCGCCACCTTGGGGTGCGCCACCAGCGCGCTTTCCACCTCGGCCGTGCCCATCCGGTGGCCCGACACGTTGATCACGTCGTCGACCCGGCCGGTGATCCAGTAATAGCCGTCCGCATCCCGCCGCGCGCCGTCGCCGGTGAAGTAGGTGCCGGGGAAGGTCGAAAAGTAGGTCTGCTTGAAGCGCTCGTGGTCGCGGAACACCGTGCGCAACATGCCCGGCCACGGCTTGGCGATGCACAGATTGCCCTCCGCCGCGCCCTCCAGCGGCTTGCCTTCGCCATCCACCAGCAACGGCACGACGCCCGGCAACGGCAGCGTCGCCGAGCCCGGCTTCAGCGCGGTCGCCCCCGGCAGCGGCGCGATCAGGATGCCGCCCGTCTCCGTCTGCCACCACGTGTCCACGATCGGGCAGCGCCCCTCGCCGACCACCCGGTGATACCAGCTCCACGCTTCCGGATTGATCGGCTCGCCGACGCTGCCGAGTAGGCGCAGGCTGGACCGGCTCGTCTTCCGTACCGGGCCCTCGCCCTCCCGCATCAGCGACCGGATCGCTGTCGGCGCCGTGTAGAAGATGTTGACCCCGTGCTTGTCGATCACCTGCCAGAAGCGCGAGCTGTCCGGATAGGTCGGGATGCCCTCGAACATCAGCGTCGTCGCGCCGTTCGCCAGCGGGCCGTACACGATATACGTATGCCCGGTGACCCAGCCGACATCGGCGGTGCACCAGTAGACCTCGCCCTCGCGGTAGTCGAACACCAGCTCGTGGGTCATCGCCGCCCAGACCATGTAGCCGCCGGTCGTGTGCAGCACGCCCTTGGGTTTGCCGGTGCTGCCGGAGGTATAGAGGATGAAAAGCGGCGCCTCCGCCGCCATCGGCTCCGGCGCGCACTCCGGGCTCGCCGCCGCCATGAGCGCCTCGTAGCGGTGGTCGCGCCCGTCCTGCATCGGCACCGGGCCGCCGGTCACGGCGACGACCACCACCGCCGTGATGCTCGGGCAGCTCTTCAGCGCCGCGTCGGCATTGGTCTTCAGCGCCACGGTGCGGCCGCCGCGGCGTCCTTCGTCGGCGGTGACCAGGATCGTGCTGTCGCAATCCCCAATCCGGTTGGCCAGGCTATCGGGCGAGAAGCCGCCGAACACGACGGAGTGGATCGCCCCGATCCGCGCGCAGGCGAGCATGGCGACGGCGGCCTCGATCACCATCGGCAGGTAGATCGTAACCCGGTCTCCCCGCTGGGCACCCAGGGATTTCAGCACGTTGGCGAAGCGGCAGACCTGTTCGTGCAGCTCGCGGTAGGTGATGGTTTTGGCAGCCGCCGGGTCGTCGCCTTCCCAGATGATGGCGGCCTGGTCCGGCCGCTCCGCCAGGTGTCGGTCGAGGCAGGTGGCCGACGCGTTCAGCACGCCATCCTCGTACCATTTGACCTGGACGTCGCCGGTGAAGTCGCCGCTCAGCACCTTGGTCGGCGGCTCGATCCAGCTCACCCGGCCGGCTTGCTCGGCCCAGAACCCGTCATGGTCGGTGCGCGCCCGGTCGGTCCAGGCGGCAAAGGTGGCGGCGTCGACATGGGTGCCGGCATCAGGCGTGACGGGGTACAGCTGGTCGGACACGGCGTTCCTCGGTTTGTTCGGATTTGAAGCAAATCCTAACGCCGCCTCCGTCCGCGCGCCAGGCTCAGCCCGGCATCAGGCCTTCACCTTGCGCGTGCCGCCCGCGAGTTCCAGCACGTGCTTCCATTCCGCTTCGGTCACCGGCCCGACCGACAGGCGCGAGTATTTGGTCAGCGCCATCTCCGCCAGCGCCGGGTCCGCCTTGACCTGCACGAGCGTCACCGGCGTCTTCAGCGCCGCGACCGCCTTCATGTCGACGCAGACCCAATCGCCCTTCTCGGCGGTCTCGTCCGGATACGCCTCACGCACAACCTCGACGACGCCGACGATCTCCTTGCCGATATTGGAATGGTAGAAGAACGCGCGGTCCTTCAGCTTCATGGCAGCCAGGTTGCGCTTGGCCTGGTGGCTGCGCACCCCGGTCCACGGCTCCACCCCGTTCTCGACCTGCTGGTCCCACCCGAACGAGTCGGGCTCCGATTTGACGAGCCAATACTGCATTGCCGGAACCTTTGCGCCCGCGCTGCCTTACGTCAATGTCATGGTGCGTCCCATCTGTCAGGATGGACTTACAACCGCGAAAACCCGTGCTATCTTCGCTGTGTGGACGCCACTGCCCTCCCTTCGCGGCCGCTGCGATCGCTGCACCGCTTCGCCAACCCCGGCCGCTTTCTGCGGCTTGGCCGGGCGGTTCAGCCCTGGCTGACCTGGCCCGCCCTCCTCGTATTGGCCACCGGGCTGGTCTGGGGCCTGTTCGTCGCCCCCGCCGATTGGCAGCAGGGCGACACCGTCCGCATCATGTACATCCACGTCCCCGCCGCCTGGCTCGCCTCGGCCGGCTATGTCGGGCTTGCGGTCTGCTCGCTGCTGTCCCTGGTGTGGCGGCACCCGCTGGCCGACCTGGCCGCCGCCGAGATCGGCCCGGTCGGCGCGGCGTTCACCGCCGTCTGCCTCGCCACCGGCTCGCTCTGGGGCAAGCCCATGTGGGGCACCTGGTGGGTCTGGGATGCGCGGCTGACCTCCGTGCTGGTGCTGTTCTTTCTCTATCTAGGGCACATCGCGCTTTCCCGCGCCTTTGACGACCCGGTCCGCGGCGCCCGTGCCGCCGCCATCCTCGCCCTGGTCGGCGTCGTGAACCTGCCCATCATCAAGTTCAGCGTCGATTGGTGGAACACCCTGCACCAGGGCAACAGCATCACGCTGACCGGAGCGCCCGGCATGCACGTGGACATGCTGTGGCCATTGCTGGTCTGCACGGTCGGCTTCACCCTGGCCTTCGCCGCCCTGGTATTGGCCGGCACCCGAGCGGCCGTCATGGAACGGCGCATCCGCGGCCTGCTGATGTCGCAGGCGGAGCGGGCATGACGCACCTCAACTTCATCAGCGCCGCCTACGCGCTCGGGGTCGGCACCCCCATCGTGCTGGCGATCCTGTCATGGCAACGGTTGCGCCGGGCGCAGGCCCGCCTGGCGGCGATCGACCCTCGGATGGCCAACCCCGGGATGGCGAAATGACGCGCAAAAAGCGGCGGCTCTGGATCGTTCTCTCCTGCGGCCTGGGGCTCGGCTCGGCCTCTGCCCTGGCTCTCTCAGCTTTCGGCGACAACCTGGTCTTCTTCGTCTCGCCCTCCACCCTCGAGCAGCATGCGGAGGATGCCGGCCGCACCCTGCGCCTCGGCGGCATGGTCGAGGCTGGCAGCGTTCATCGCGCCGACGTCGCCGGCACGCCGGTCGCCAAATTCCGCGTCACCGACGGCAAGGCCGCCGTGGACGTGAGCTATAGCGGCATCCTGCCGGACCTGTTCCGCGAAGGGCAGGGCGCCGTGATGCTCGGCCGCCTGCTGCCGGACGGGACCTTCCGCGCGTCGGAGGTGCTCGCCAAACACGACGAAACCTACATGCCGCGCGATGTGGCCGACGCGCTCAAGCAATCGGGGATGTGGCATCCCGAAGACGGTGCCCCGCCGCCGGCCGCGACTTGGAACACGCTGGAGCCCTCGGCCCGGCGCCCCAAGGGCGCCTGACGCGCCCCGACGCCCGACGGTTGGCTCCGTCCGACCGCTGTGCCGAGCGCCGGCGCCGGAACCGCAACGCCAACGCAGGGTGGAGCCGATGACCGTTCGGACCAATATTGACCGCACCCGCCCTATCCGACCGAACCGGCTCGGCTCGATCGGATGTCGCTCTAGCCTGAACGGAACCGCCCCGTGATCCCCGAACTCGGTCATTTCGCCCTCGCCCTGGCCTGCGCGATCGCGCTGGCGCAAGCCGTTTTGCCGATCTGGGGCGCCCATCGGAGCGACTCGCGGCTGATGGCGCTGGCGCCGTCGCTCGCGGTGGCGCAGCTCCTCGCCCTGGTCGCTGCCGCCGCCGCGCTGGTCATGAGCAGCGTCGGTGACGATTTCACCGTGCTCAACGTGGCCGAGAACAGCCACACGCTGAAGCCGCTGCTCTACAAGATCACCGGCAGCTGGGGGAACCACGAGGGGTCCATCCTGCTCTGGGGTCTCATTCTCGGCTTGTGCGGCGGCGCGGTGGCGACGTTCGGCCGCGGTCTGCCCTCGGCCCTGCGCGCCCGCGTCATCGGCGTGCTGGGCGGCACGTCGGCCGGGTTCCTGCTGTTTTGCCTGCTCGCGTCGGACCCCTTTACCCGGTTGTGGCCGCCGCCGATCGACGGCCGCGACATGAACCCGCTGTTGCAGGACCCCGGACTGGCGTTCCACCCGCCCATTCTCTACGCCGGCTATGTCGGCTTCGCCGTGCCGTTCGCCTTCGCCGTCGCCGCGCTGATCGAGGGCCGCATCGACGCTGCCTGGGGCCGCTGGGTCCGGCCGTGGACGCTCGCTTCCTGGTGCCTGCTCACCGGCGGCATCGCGCTCGGCTCCTGGTGGGCGTATTACGAGCTCGGCTGGGGCGGCTTCTGGTTCTGGGATCCGGTGGAGAACGCGTCCCTGCTGCCATGGCTCACCGGCACGGCCCTGCTGCACTCCGCCATCGTGGTCGAGAAGCGGGAAGCGCTGAAGGTGTGGACCGTGCTGCTCGCCATCGCCACCTTCTCCCTCTCCCTGTCCGGCACCTTCCTGGTCCGCTCCGGCATCCTCAATTCGGTGCACGCCTTCGCCAACGACCCGGCGCGCGGCGTGTTCATCCTCGGCCTGCTCGCCATCGTCATCGGCGGCAGCCTGCTGCTCTTCGCCCTGCGCGCGCCCGCGCTCGCCCCCGGCGGCCTGTTCGCCCCGATCTCGCGCGAGGGCGCCCTGGTGTTCAACAACATCATGCTGTGCAGCATCGCGGCCGTGGTCATCACCGGCACGCTCTACCCGTTGGTCGCCGACTTCATCTTCGGCCACAAGATCTCCGTTGGCGCCCCGTTCTTCAACGCCACCGTGATCCCGCTGGCGATCCCCGTCTTCGCGGTGATGACGGTCGCGCCCGCCATGGCGTGGAAGCGGGCGCAGCTCTGGCCGGCCTTGCGGCGGCTCTGGGGCGCGGCGCTGCTCGCGGCCGGCGTCGGCGCGGTGGCCGCCTTCGGCGCCGGTCGCGTGCTTCCCGCGCTCGCCTTCGCCGGCGCCACCTGGATGGTGTTGGGCGCGGCGGCCGAGATCGTCGAGCGCGTCCGCCTGTTCCGCATCCCCGTGCGCGACAGCCTGTCGCGTGCCGTCGGGCTGCGCCTGTCCGTTTGGGGCACCGCGCTCGCCCATGCCGGCATGGGCGTCACGGTGGCCGGCATCGCCGGCATGTCGCTGGCCAGCGAGCGCGTGGTCGCCCTCCGCCCCGGCCAGTCCGCCGATAGTGGCGGTTACCGCTGGACCCTGGTCGAGCTGCACGACGAGCGCGGCCCCAACTTCGTGTCCCGCGTCGCCACCGTGGACGTTTCGCGCGGCGGCGAGCCCTACCTCGTCATGCGTCCCTCGCGCCGGACGTTCTCCACCCAGCAGATGACCACCACGGAAGCCGCCATCCACACCAACGGCATTCGCGACCTCTACACCGTGCTGGGCGAGGAGCGGGACGGCGTGGCCGTGCTGCGGTTGCACGACAACTTCCTCGCCCCCTGGATCTGGATCGGCGCGCTGATCATGGCGAGCGGCGGCGGGCTTTCCCTGCTCGATCGCCGGGCGCGGGTCGGCGCCCCCCGGCGTGCGGCGGCGCGCCCGGCCGGGTCGGCGGTGGCATGAACCGGCGGTTGCTGCTGCTCGGGCCGCTGGCGGTAGCGGGCGCGAGCGGGTTCGGTGCCTGGACCATCCTGCGGCGCATGCGCGAAGGCACGTTCGATCCGCACGACGTGCCGAGCCAGCTGATCGGCAGGCAGGTGCCGCCCTTCGACGCGCTGCCGCCGCTGGACACGGCGGCACAGGGCTTCGGCAGCGACGCGCTGCGCACCGCCGGCCGCCCGGTGCTGGTCAACTTCTTCGCCAGCTGGTGCGTGCCCTGCATCATCGAGGCGCCGACCTTGATGCAGCTCAAGCAGCAGGACGTGCCGATCTGGGGCATCGCCTACAAGGACAGGCCCGCCGCCGCCCGCGCCTTTCTCGCCCGCCACGGCGATCCCTATGCGCGCCTGGCCACCGACCAGCCCGGCCGGGTCGCCATCGACTGGGGCGTCTACGGCGTGCCGGAGACCTATCTGCTCGACAAGGACGGCGTGGTTCGCTGGCGCCAGGCCGGCCCGATCACGGAGGACGTGCTGGAAACGCAGTTGCGCCCGATGCTGCGGAGGATCGCGTGACCCGCTTCGCCCGCCTGCTCGCCTTCCTGCTGCTGCTCGGCGGCGCGGTCTCCCCCGCCCACGCCATCAGCGATCCGGCCGAGATGCTGCCCAACCCGGCGCAGGAACAGCGCGCCGAGCAGGTCGGCCGGCAACTCCGCTGCCTCGTCTGCCAGAACGAGAGCATCGAGGACAGCAACGCCGACCTCGCCAAGGATCTTCGCAAGCTGGTGCGCCAGCGCATCGCCGCCGGCGACACGGACGAGCAGGCGACCAATTGGGTGGTCGCCCGCTACGGCGACTTCGTCCGCCTGCTGCCGCCCGTCACCTGGGTCACGGCCGCGCTCTGGGGCTCGCCCGTCATCGCCATCGGCGCCGCCCTGATCTGCGTGCTGATGTTGCGCCGCCGCCCGCCCGCCACGCCCACGCCGCTCTCCGCGGCCGAGCGCGCTCGCCTCGATCAACTCACGGGCGCGCCGCCGGCCGTATGATCTTCGTCCTGATCGTCATCCTGGCGCTGGCGGTGCTGGCGCCGGTCATGCTCGTCCTGCGCCGCCAGATCGACAGCCGCGGTAGCCGCGACCTTGCCGTGGAGCTGCACCGGACGCAGTTGCGCGAGCTCGATCGCGACCTGGCCGAAGGCCGCATCCTGCCTGCCGAGCACGCTACCGCCACGCTGGAGGTGCAGCGCCGCTTGCTGGCCGCCGCGGCGGCGGAGGATCAGACGGCCGCGACCGGCGCGCGGTGGCCGGTGATCGCAACGCTGATCGTGGTGCCCCTGGCCGGGCTCGGCCTGTATGCCGTCAGCGACAGCCGGCCGAGCATGCCGTCCAGCCGCGCCGACACGGTGCAGGCCCGCGCGAACGAGGAAGCGGTGCTGATCGATGGCCTGCGCGCCCAGCTCGCATTAATGGACCCCGAAACCGACAAGGCGCGCCAGGGATACACCCTGCTCGGCACCATCGAGGCCCAGCGCGGCAACGATGCCGCCGCCGCCGCCGCTTTCCGCATGGCGCTGCAGGGCAAGTTCGACCCCACCGTTGCAGCCCGCGCTGCCGAGGCGACCACGCGGGCGGAAGGCGGGGTGAGCGAAAGCAGCGCCGCCCTGTTCCAGCGCGCCTTGGCTGCCGCGCCGCCCGACGCGCCATGGCGGGAATATGTCGAGCAACGCCTGAAGGAACCCCGCCTCACGAAATAGTTAGATTTAATCGATAAAAAGATGGTGTCCGTCCTGATTCTGAGACAATGTGCATCGCATGAGCGAAAGCACGTTCGGCGCTATCCTTTATCGTCATCCGGTCCGCTGGCGGGCGCTGTGCCTGTCGCTCGGCGCGCTTGGCATGCTGCTGCTGCTGCTGCCCCTATTCTGGTCCTTCGCCGGCCGCAGCTTCCACATGCTGCTGGAGAATTATAACGAGGGCTGGAACGCCCTTTACATCGACCGGGTGAACGCCGGCACCGCGCTTTACCCCGGCGCCGACGAGTTGCTGCTCAACAACTACCCGCCGCTCTCCTTCCTGCTGGTCGCCGGGGTGGCCAAGCTCACCGGCAGCGCCATGGTCGCCGGGCGACTGGTCTCGGTGGCCGCGTTCCTGGCCGTCGCCGGCCTGATCGGGCTGATCGTCGCGCGCCGCACCGGCCGGGCTGCCGGTTTGTTCGCCGGCGCCTTCTTCGGCCTCAGCTTCGCCTGCTTCCCGGGCCAGCGCATCGGGTTGAACGACCCGCAGCTGCTTGCCCACGCGCTGATGCTGGCCGGGTTGGCCGCCGTCTGGCTCGCGCCGCACCGGCTCGGCAACGTGGCGGCCGGCGCCGCGCTGATGGTCCTGGGCGGCATGACCAAGCACAACCTGATCGCCATCCCGCTCGCCACCACCGCCTGGATGCTGTGGCAGGGCCGTCGCCCGGCCCGCCGGTGGCTGACTGCCGCCGGACTGAGCGGGGCCGTCGGCCTGCTGTTCATGCTGGTCGTCGGCGGCGCGCCGATGCTGCAATCCATGCTCGCGCCGCGCCACGTCTCGCTGGCCCACGGCATCGCGCTGTGCCGCAAGCTGCTGGCGCTGAGCGACATCCCGCTGCTGGTGGCCGTGCTCGGGCTCAGCTCCATCCGCCGCCGGTCGGACCTGGTCTTCGCCGGGCTGCTGCTCGCCTTCGGGCTGCTCGAAATGCTGCTCTTCGCCGGCGGCGACGGCGTGGTCGCCAACGTGGCCTACGACCTGCTGGTCGCGCAGGCCATCGCGCTCGGCCTGGCCATGGCGACGATGCAACGCCCGGCCATCGCCGCCGCGCTGCTGGTCTTCTACTTCGCGCTCGTCCTGCCGGTGGACCAGGTCAAGGAAGCCCTGGCCGGCAACCCGACCCGCGCCGCCCGCGAGCGGCTGGTGGAGGCCGACGTGTCCTACATCGCCGCCCGCAATGGCCCCGCTTTGTGCTTCGACCCGGCGCTCTGCTGGTATGCCGGCCGCCCGCCCGAATACGACCCCTTCAACATGGGCCAGCAATTCTCGCTCGGCCTGCGCTCCCCCGACCTGCTGACCGACCGCTTCGTCGCCAAGCGCTACGCCGTGGTCGAGCTCTCCGGCGAGGCCGTCGACGGCACCAGCTACGCCCTGCCGCGCGCCGCCCAGGCCGCCTTGACCGCCAACTACCGCGTCGATCGCCGCAGCGAGGACCGCGTCTTCCTCGTCCCGCTGCCCTGACCTCCAGCAGGACCCGGTCGAACCGAGGCGGTTCGCCCGTCTAATCCGCGGCGGGCTGCCCCGCGCCGAGCAACTCGTCCACGTGCCGGCGCAGCGTCGCGGAATCGAACGGCGCGGCCACGACCGCCATGCCGTCGGCCAGCTCGCCCTGCGTCAAGCTGCCGGCGAAATCCGTCACCAGCAGCACGGGGAGCGACGGCCAGCGTTGCCGCGCGGCCTCCGCCACCTGCCGCCCGTTGAGGTTGCCCGGCAGCCCCACCCGCGTCACCAGCAGCGCCAGCCCCGACAACTCGCTCGACAGCAGGCGCATGACGTCGCTGCCGCCGTCGCTCTCCACCACTTCCATCCCCAGCGCCCGCAACTGCTCCGCGACGGCGGCCCGGGTGGCCGCGTCGCTGTCGATCAGCAGCGCCCTTCCGCCCTCAGGCGCCCGGCCCTCGCCGGCCGCGTCGGCCCCTGTCGGCGCGTCGCTCACCGGGTCGGCGGCCGGCAGGTGCCGCGGCAGGAACAGCCGCACGGTGGTGCCCTGACCCGGCGCGCTCTCCAGCCGGACGAAGCCGCCGGATTGCCGCACGAACCCATACACCTGCGATAGGCCGAGCCCCGTGCCCTGGCCGAGCGGCTTGGTCGTGAAGAACGGCTCAAAGGCGCGCGCCTGCGTCGCCTCGTCCATTCCCGTCCCGTTATCGCCCACCGCGATCTCGACGAACTCGCCGATCTCGGCGCCCTCGCCATGCGCCAGGTCGCCCGGCCCGATCGTCACGTTGCGCGACTCCATGCTCAGCTTGCCCCCGCCCGGCATCGCGTCGCGCGCGTTGATGCACAGGTTGAACACCACGTTCTCCAGCTGATTGCGGTCGCACAGCACCAGCCAGCCGACTGGCGGCCCCTTGTGCACCGTCGACACGTTGATCGCCGCGCCCACGGTGCGCGCCACCAGTTCGGACATGCTGTCGAGCAGCTTGGGCGGATCCACCGGCTCCGGGCTCAGCGTCTGCCGGCGGGCAAAGGCCAGCAGGCGGTGCGTCAACGCCGCCGCGCGGTCCACGGTGGAGCGCGCGATCCCGGCGAACCGCTTGGCCTCCTCCACCTTGTTCTGCTCGACCCGGCGTACCAGCAGCTCCAGCGCGCCGCTGATCGCCTGCAGCATGTTGTTGAAGTCGTGCGCGATGCCGCCGGTGAGCTGGCCCACCGCCTCCATCTTCTGCGCCTGCCGCAGCTGCTCCTCTGCCGACATCAGCTCGGCCGAGCGCGCCGCCACCTCCTGGCTCAGCGCCTCCTGCGAGCGCGACAGGACGTCGCGGGCTTGCACGATCTCGTCGATGTCGGTGCAGGTGCCGTACCAGCGCACCACCGTGCCGGCCTCGTCGCGCACCGGCTGCGCGCGGCCGAGCACCCAGCGGAACTCGCCGGAGCGATGGCGCAGCCGATACTCGCGGTAGTATGGCTCCCCGCTCTCGAGCGACGCCTGCCAGATCCGCTCCGTATTCGCCCGGTCGTCGGGATGGAACAGGCCGAGCCAGGAAGGCCCGTCCGTCGAGCCCGGCGTCGCCCCGGTGAAGTCGTACCAGCGCTGGTTGAAGTAGTCGTGGTAGCCGTCGGGGCGGGTGGACCACACCATGTGGTCGATGCAGTCCACGATCGCCTGGAAACGCGCCTCGCTCTCGCGCAAGGCGGCGATGTTGCTGAACCGCTCGGTCTCGTCGGCCAACAGCCCGATCAAGAACGGCGTGCCGGCGGCATCCTTGGCCGTCTCGCCCTGCGACAGGATATGGCGCTGCTCGCCGTCGCGCATGATGCGGAACACGTGGGAGACCCGCCCCGCCCGGATGCCCGCCTGGCTTTCGGTCAGCGCCCGCGCACGGTCCTCCGCGACGATGCGGTCGAAGAAATCGGCGGATCGGTTGCCCTGGCCCGGCCCGAACCCGAACATGTGCCGCACCGTCTCGGAGAAATGGACCACGTCGGTGGCGAGGTTCCATTCGTAGGAGCCGAGCCGGCCCGCATCCAACGCGAACCGCAGCCGCGCTTCCTCGCGACGCAGCGCCGCCTCCGCCTGGTCCCGCTCCTGCTCGCGCGCGGCCAAGGCCGCGATCATGCGATCGAACCCGGCGCCGAGCTCGCGCAGGTCGCCCGCCTGCCGGCCCAGGTCGGCGCGGGCGTTGAGGTCGCCGGCACCCACCCGGTCCGCCGCCGCCGCGATCCGCGCCAACGGGCCGAGCACGAACCGCCGCGCGCTCAGTCCGCCGACGACCAATGCCACGAGCCCGCCCAGGCCGAGCCCGAGCAGGTTGCGGAGCGAGGCGGCGCGCAGGTCACTGAAGGCACGCCGCCGGTCGATGCCGACGACGGCCTTGAGGCCGGCCAGCGCCGGATCCTCCGGCAAGGCGCCGAAGCTGCGCGTCCGCCCGTCCGGCCCTTCCGCTTCGATCAGCTCGGGCGCCGACACGCTCAGCGCCTGCAGCAGCCCCGGCGGCGCCGGCCGCCCGATCCAGTCGGCTTCCACCGCCTCGCCGTCCCGCGACGCCGCGATCACCGTGCCGCTGGGATCGACCAGCAGGATCTCCGCGCCGGCCGGTACCGCCTCGTTGGCGAGCTGCCCGGCGAGCCAGTGTTGATCGATGCTGGCGGCGATCACCCCGCCCGGTCGCCCGTCTTCGGCCTGGAATGGCAGCGCGAAGTGAAGGCTGCGGCGCCGGGTCACGTCGTCGGCCATCAGGTCGCCGCTGGCGAACTCGGCAGACTGGAGGGCGCGCCGGAAAAAGGCACGGGTGGCCACCGAGTAGCTTCCGCGCGCCGACCCGGCGCTGTTGCACAGCACGGCGCCATTCCCGTCAAAGGCGGCCAGCAGCGCGAACGACCGCAAGCGCGACGCCACCGCCTGCAGGTAGCGCGTGCAGGCCGGACCGTCGCCGGAGCGGACGGGCGACGCCTCCGCGAGCGCGATCAACAGCCGACGCGCGCTCTGCGTGATCAGGGCGACATCGTCCTGCAGCGAGCGGCTCTGCGCCAGCGCGACCTGGTCGAGCACTGCCGCGCGCTCGTTGCGTTGCTTGACGTCGTTGAAGATCCCCACCAGCAGCGGCGGCGTGAGCGCCAGCGCGATGAGGAGAAACAGGCGGGTGGAGAGCTTCAAACCGGTGGGGCGCTCGGTCCGGCCCGGCCTCGTTCCGCCGGCCAGAGGTTGATCACGATCGTCATGTCGCTGCCATTCCGCTGATCAATCGCGGGCAGGATACAACTCCGTCCCGTCGGCTGACAGCCCTATCGCAGTGCCGCGAAATCCGCCCGCTCGAGCAGCCACGCCACCGCGATTCCCGCCACCAATCCCCAGAACGCGGCGCCGATGTTGCCGATCGTGATGTCGGCCACCGTGACCAGCAGGCTGATCAGCGCCCCCAGCGTGAAGCGTCCGCGGAACGCGCCCACGAACGCCGCCTGCAGCACGCGCAGCATGGCCAGCCCGCCCAGCATCATGATGAACTCCTTTGGCGTGGCCAGCATCAGCCGCGTGAAAGTGGGCGCCACCAGGCTGAACCCGACCGCGAGCAGGCCGATGAAGATGGCCGCCGTGTATTGCCGCGCCGGGGCGCCGGAGGCGGTGATCAGTGCGTTGGTCGGCCCGGTGAGGCACGAGCTGACGCCGCCGAACACGGCGCACAGCAGCGAGCCGATGCCGGACGCCACCGTGGTCGCCGTCATCGGCGGGCGGTGTCCCAGCGTCTGCAACACGGCGAAGCCCTGGCCGTTCTGCACCACCAGGACCGTGATCGCGAGCGGCACCACCAGCTCGACCATGGCCGGAAGCGAGAAGGCCGGCTGCAGCACCACCGGGTGGATCAGGTGCACCCCGTCGAACGCCGCGCTCCCGAGCCGCCCGAGCCCGGCCACATCGGCCGCGCCGACCAGCAGCGCCCCGATCAGCGGCGGCAGGAACCGCCCCAGCGCCGGCACCGCCGCCAGCACGAGGTAGGCCACCGCCATCGGCGCCGCCACCCCCGGATCGGCCTGCAACGCCCGCATCAGGTCGAGCCCGAAGCGGAGGAACACCCCCGCCACCATGCCCATCACGATCGGCATCGGCACCGCCCGCATCGCGCGCTCCACCCAGCCCGACAGCCCGAGCAACAGGATCAGCACCCCGGTCGCGTAATACGCCCCGATCACCTCGGCAAAGGCGAGGTGCTGCAAGGAGGGGCCGATCAGCACCGTGCCGGGAATGGTCCAGAAGAAGCACAGCGGCTGCCGGTAGGCCCAGCTCATCGCGATCGTGACGAGCCCGTTGACGAAGAAGATGGCGAAGATCCACGACGCCAGCTCGCCGGCCGACAGGTGCCCCGCCGTGCCCACGGCCAGGATGATGGCGGTCGGCCCGGTCGCGGCGAACAACAGCCCGATGCAGGCATTGACCGCGTAGGTCGGGCCGAAATCGGCCCAGACCTCCCGGAGGCCGGGTCTGCGGATCGCCGCCTCGCTCACCGGAGAAAGGCCAGCAACCGCTCCAGCAGCGCCGCCGGCTGCTCCTGCTGCACCCAATGCCCGGCCCCCGGGATCAGCGCGCAATCCCGCATGTCCGTGCAGACCCGGTCCCGCATGGCTTCGAAGTCGCCCGCCTTCTGGTAGGTGCCCCAATCCGCGGCGCCCGCGTAGAAGCAGGACGGCACGTCGATCGTGCGCCCGGCAAAGGTCTGCAGGTCGCGCCCCAGCGTGCCATCGGTGCGCAACCGGTAGGAGGCGAGCCCGCCCGCGAAGCCGGTGCGCCCGTATTCCGCCACGTAGACGTCGAGCTCCGCATCCGTGAGCCAGGGCGCTTCTTGCGACGGCATGAACGGCGCCACCGCTTCCGGCATCGTCGCGCCGAGCGGCATCACGTAGTAGCCCGGCAGCCTGGCCAGCTCCTCGGCCGACGGCCCGGCCAGTTCGTGCGGATGATTACCCGCCCAGTCGGCGCTCTTCTGGTGGAAGTAGGCGCGCAGAAAGGCGTGCAGCCCTTCCGGCGGCGCGTTCATGTCGCGTAGGGCGGCGGGGGTCGAGTAATACCAGTGGTAGTGTTTTCGCGGCGGGTCGAGCGCGGCCAGCGCGGCGGTCGGGTCGCGCGGCGCCGGGTCGGTCCCGAACGGGGCGGGGCCGCCGAACGGGGCGCTCATCAGCGCCACGCGGCGGAAGATGTCGGGCCGCGCGAGCGCGCAGGCGGCGGCCGTGCCCGCGCCGTAATCGTGCCCCGCCACCAGCTCGACCCGGTCGCGCCCCAGCGCATGCACGATGCTCGCCGCATCGCGCACCAGGTTCAGCACCGCGAACGCCCGCAGGTCGACGTCGCCCCCGGTGGGGTCGCTGCCGTCGGTCGTCCGCCCGTAGCCGCGCGCATCCGGCGCCACCACGCGGTAGCCCGCCGCCGCCAGCCCGGGGATCAGCCGGCGCCAGCTATAGGCGATCTCCGGGAACCCGTGCAGCAGCAGGATCAGCTCGCCATCCGCCGGCCCGGCCTCGAGCAGGTGGATCCGCAGGCCGTTGACCCCGTCCAGGAACCGGCTGCGCACGCCCGCCGGCAGCAGCCCCGCCTCCAGCGGAGGCAATGCGGTCATCGTCTAGGCCTGGTCGGCCACCGGGTTGCGCAGCACGCCGATGCCCGCCACTTCGACCTCCACCACGTCGCCCGCCTTCATCCAAAGCGGCGGCTTGCGGGCCATGCCCACTCCGGCCGGTGTCCCGGTGACGATCACGTCGCCGGCCCCCAGCGTGAACGCCTGGCTCACCGTGTGGATGATGGTCGCCACGTCGAAGATCAGGTCGTCGGTGGAGGCGTCCTGCACGACCTGGCCGTTGAGCCGCGTCACCAGCCGCAAGCCGCGGATGCCCGGCGGTAGCTCGTCGGCCGTCACCAGGTAAGGACCGAACGGCCCGGTGCCGTCGAAATTCTTGCCCACCGTCCATTGCGGCGCCTTGAACTGGTAGTCGCGCACCGACACGTCGTTGAACAACGAGTAGGCGATCACGTGATCCAGCGCGCGCTCCTTTGCGATGTCGCGCCCGCCGCGGCCGATCACGGCGACGATCTCGCCCTCGTAATCCAGCTGCTCCGACAGCCGCGGCCGGATCACCGGCGCGCCGGCGCCGATCAGGCTGGAGGCGAAGCGTCCGAACAGGGTGGGGTAGCTCGGCGCTTCCGCGAAGCCGCTCTCGGCCGAGTGGTCGGCGTAGTTGAGCCCCACGCAGATGATCTTCGGCGGCGCCGGCAGCGGCGGCAGCAGCGTCACCTCGTCCAGCGCGATCACCGGTCCGGCCAGCATCGCCCGCCCGGCGCGCGCCAACGCCTCCGTCCCGCCCGCGACCAGCGCGGATAGCGAGCCCGGATAGTCGGGGCTGGTGTGCGGGCAGGCATGAAACGGGGCGTCCGCACGTTCGGCGACGGCGATGCCCTCGGTCCCCCCTTGGCGATAGGCCGCGAAACGCATGGCTTCCTCCGTCTTTTCTGGCGTCCGGCATAGCCGATGCGGAATCCGCCCGCGACCCGAAATCTGCTATGGAGGCTGCGCAAAGGAGACGGGCATGGATGAGTTGCTGCCGCTGGCCGAGCGCATCGCCGCGCGGCTCAAGGCGGAAGGGGCCACCGTGGCCGTCGCGGAATCGTCCACCGGCGGGCTGATCTCGGCGGCCTTGCTGGCCGTGCCGGGCGCATCGGCCTACTTCCTGGGCGGCGCCGTGGTCTATACCAAGAAGGCCCGCGCCGAGCTGCTCGCCATCCCGGATGCCGCCATGCAGGGCATCCGCTCGTCCAGCGAGCCCTATGCCACCCTCCTGGCCACCACCGCGCGCGACCGCTTCGGCGCCACCTGGGGTCTGGCCGAAACCGGCGCCGCCGGCCCGACCGGCAACAGCTACGGCGATCGCCCCGGCCATACCTGCCTCGCCATCGCCGGCCCCCGCTCCGGCGTCACCACCCTGGAGACCGGCTCGACCGACCGCCCGGCCAACATGCGCGCTTTCGCAGCCGCGTTGATGGAGCTGTTCCTGCGCACGCTGTGAACGGCGCGTTAGGCGGCCAGCGCGCTGGCTGCAGTTGCGATTAAGTATCAGGTGCGTTAAGGCCCTCACGCTCCCGAGACCACACTCCGCAGGACAAGATGGCCCTCTCCCGTCGCGATCTTCTCGCCCTCACGGCGCTGGGCGCCCTGGCTCCGGTATTCGCCGGGGCCGCAGAGACCGGAACGGTCACCGACGTCGCCGGCCGCACGGTCACGGTGAACCTCCCCGTCCGGCGGGTCATCCTCGGCGAGGGGCGGCAGACCTACCTGATCGCCGCGCTCGACAAGCAGGCCCCGTTCGATCGCGTGGTGGGCTGGCGGGAGGATTTCCGGAAGGCGGATTTCGACGGCTACTCGCTCTACGAGGAACGCTTTCCGCAGATCGCCAAGCTGCCGACCTTCGGCGGTTGGAAGGAAGGCGCCTTCGACATCGAGCAGGTGATCGCGCTCCAGCCGGACGTCGTGGTGATGAACCTCGAATCCAAGGTCGCCATCGAGGACGGGGGATTGATCCCGAAGCTCGAGCGGGTCGGCATCCCCGTCGTGTTCATCGACTTCCGCGAGAAGTCGTTCGAGAACGCGGAACGGTCCATCGCCGTCATGGCGCAGCTGCTCGGGCGCGAAGGGGAGGGCCGGGCGCTGGTCGAGTTCCGCCGGGCGCAGATCGCCCGCGTGACGGACCGTCTCGCGGGCTTCGCCGGGCCACGCCCCAAGGTGATGATCGAGCGGGCCGCCGGCTATGACGAGAATTGCTGCATGTCGTTCGGCAGCGAGAATTTCGGCCGCATGGTGGCGCTCGCCGGGGGCGACAACATCGCCGCCGGCCTGATCCCCGGCACGTTCGGCACCGTGAACCCGGAGCAGGTCGTGGCCGCCAAGCCCGACGTGGTGATCGTCACCGGCAGCAACTGGAAGCTGTTCGTGCCGGACGGCGCCTGGGTCGGGGTCGGCCCCGGCGCGGATGGCGACGTGGCACGGACCCGCCTGCGCCGCCTGATGGACCGGCCGGCCTACCGCACGCTGCCGGCGGTCCAGCAGGGCCGCGTCCACGCGATCTGGCATCAGTTCTACGACAGCCCCTACCAATTCGCCGCCGTCCAGGTGATCGCCAAGTGGCTGCACCCCGATCTGTTCGCCGACCTGGACCCGGAGGCGACGTTCCGCGAGTTCCACGAACGCTTCCTGCCCGTGCCCTACCGGCCGGGATACTGGGTGTCGCTGAAGCCGGTGGCGTGAGCCAGGCCGGGGCCGCGAGCGTCGCCCCCGCACCCGGCCGCGCCGCCTATCGTCGCCTGGTCGGGCGGCGGTTGGCGCTGCTCGGCGCTCTTCTCGGCCTGCTGCTGGTCAGCCTGGTCGCAGACCTGACGCTGGGCCCGGCCCGCTACGGCTACGGCGAGGTGCTCCGGGCCCTGCTCGGGCTTGACGTGCCGCTGGCGGTCTCGGTCGTGGTGACGGAGATCCGGCTGCCGGTGGCGTTGATGGCCGTCACCGTCGGCGCGAGCCTCGCGGTCGCGGGCGCGCAGATGCAGACGGTGCTCAACAACCCGCTCGCCAGTCCCTTCACCCTGGGCATCTCGGCCGCGGCCGGCTTCGGCGCGGCGCTCGGCTTCGTGCTCGGGGCCACCTTGCTGCCGCCGGGCTGGTCGGCCTGGTCCATCCCCGTCAACGCCTTCGTGGCGGCGATGGGCTGCTCCCTCCTGATCCACTTCCTCAGTTCGCGCCGGGGCATGGGCACGGAAACCATCGTGCTGCTCGGCATCGCGCTGGTATTCACCTTCAACGCGGCGCTGGCGGCGCTGGAGTTCATCGCCTCCGAGCAGGCGCTGGCCGCCGTCGTGTTCTGGACCATGGGCAGCCTCGGGCGCACCACCTGGCCCAAGCTCGGCATCACCGCCGGCTGCCTGCTGCTGGTCTGGCCGCTTTTCGCGCGGCAGGCCTGGGCGCTCACCGCGCTGCGGCTCGGCGAGCACAAAGCCGCCAGCTTCGGCGTTGCCGTGGGGGCGCTCCGGCTGCGCACCATCCTCTTGGTGAGCGGGTTGGCCTCCATCACCGTCGCCTTCGTGGGCACCATCGGCTTCATCGGGCTGGTCGGGCCGCACATCGCCCGCATGCTGGTGGGCGAGGATCAGCGCTTCTTCCTGCCCGCCTCCGCCCTGGCCGGCGCGCTGGTGCTGTCCGCTGCCTCCGTGCTCAGCAAGGCCATCATCCCCGGGTTGGTGCTGCCCATCGGCGTGGTCACCGCCCTGGTCGGCGTGCCGTTCTTCATCAGCCTGATCATGAGCACCCGCAGCCGGGCATGGTGAGCACCCCCACTTTGGCGGTGAGGGACCTCGCCGTCTCCTACGGCTCACGGGTCGTGCTGCAGGACGTGAGCCTCCCCGACCTGCGCGGCGGCGAGATCACGGCGCTGCTCGGGCCCAACGCGGCCGGCAAGTCCACCCTGTTCCGTCGGATCGTCGGGCAGTTGAGCGGCCCCGGCACCGTGGCGCTGGACGGGCGCGACCTGGCGGACCTGCCGCCGCTCGACCCGGCCCGCCCGTGCTACCTGCCCCAGGATACGACGGCCACCGCGGTGCTGACCGTGTTCGAGGCGGTGCTGCTGGCAGGCAAGCAGGGCGGTGCCTGGCGGGTCAGCGATGCCGAAGCCGACCAGGTCGCCCGCACCCTGGGCCTGCTGGAGATCGGTGACCTCGCCGAACGGCAGCTGAACGAGTTGTCCGGCGGGCAGCGGCAGCTGGTCGGCCTCGCCCAGGCCCTCGTCCGCCAGCCCCGTATCCTGCTGCTCGACGAACCCACCAGCGCGCTGGACCTGCAGCGCCAGGTCGAGGTGCTGGACCTGCTGCGCCACCTCGCCCACGCGCAAGGCATGTGCGTCGTGCTGGCGATCCACGATCTGAACCAGGCCTTGCGCTTCGCCGATCGGGTGGTGGTGCTCGGCGGCGGCCGGGTCATCGCCACCGGCGCGCCAAGGGCGGTACTCACGCCGGTCCTGCTCCGGCAGGCCTATGGCGTGGAAGCCCGGGTCGAGCAATGCTCGCGCGGGCTGCCGTTCCTGGTCGTGGACGGCTCGGCCCGCAGGGCCTAACCCCCCGCGCCCAGATAGGCCTGCGTCACCCGCGCGTCGGCCGCCAGCGTCGCCGCGTCGCCTTCCAGCGTGACGCGGCCGGTTTCCAGCACGTAGCCGTAATCGGCCACCGCCAGCGCCGCCCGGGCATTCTGCTCCACCAGCAGGATCGCCGCCCCCCGCGCCCGCAGGTCCGCCACGATGCGGAAGATGTCCTGCACGATCAGCGGCGCCAGCCCCAGGCTCGGCTCGTCCAGCATCAGCACCGCCGGCCGGGCCATCAGCGCGCGGCCCATGGCCAGCATCTGCCGCTCGCCGCCCGAGAGCGTGCCGGCGTGCTGCCCCCGCCGCTCCCCGAGGCGCGGGAACAGGGCGAAGATCTCCGCCAGCGCCCGCCCCATCGCCGCCCGCCCCTCGTGCCGGAAGCGGTAAAAGCCGAGCCGGAGATTGTCCTCCACCGTGAGCGGGCCGAACAGCTCCCGCTTCTCCGGCACCAGGCACAGCCCGGCCCGCACCCGCGCTTCGACATCCAGCGCCCCGATCTCCGCCCCGAGCAGCGTGACCCGGCCGTGGCTCGGCAGCACGCCCATGATCGCGTGCAGCAGCGTCGTCTTGCCAGCGCCGTTGGGGCCGATCACCGTCACGATCCGCCCCGCCCCCAGCCGCAGGTCGACGCCGTGCACCGCCTCGGTGCCGCCGTACGCGACCCGCAGCGCCGATACCGCCAGCGCCTCCGTCACGCGGCGGCGCCGAGATAGGAGGCGATCACGGCCGGGTCACGCCGGATGGCGTCCGGCGGCCCTTCGGCGATCTTGTGGCCGAACGTCATCACCGCGATCCGGTCGGCCAGTCCCATCACGAAGCCCATGTCGTGCTCCACCAGCAGGACGGCGTGGCCCTCGTCGCGCAACTGCCGCAGCAGCGCCGCCAGCGCCGCCTTCTCGCCCGCGCGCAGCCCGGCCGCCGGCTCGTCCAGCAGCAGCAGCAGCGGGTCGAGGCACAGCGCCCGCGCGATCTCCACGATGCGCTGCTGGCCGAGCGCGAGGCTGTCCGCCGGCCGGTGCGCGTGCTCCAGCAGCCCCGTCCGCTCGAGCTGGCGCGCCGCCTCCGCCATCAGTCGCGCTTCCTCGCCGCGGTCGAGCCGGAGCATGGCGGCGGCGAACGAGGCCCGCCCCCGCCCATGCGCCCCGATCGCCACGTTCTCCAGCACCGACATGCCCGGCACCAACCGCACGTGCTGGAACGTCCGCGCCAGGCCGAGCCGCGCCACCGCCTGCGGCGTGGCCCGCGGCAATGCGCGGCCCAGCAGGCGCAGCAGCCCGGCGCTGGGCCGGGTCACGCCGGTCAACAGGTCGAAGCTGGTGCTCTTCCCGGCGCCGTTGGGCCCGATCAGCGCCACGATCTCGCGTTCCGCCAGCGATAGGTCGAGCCCGTCCACCGCCACCAGCCCGCCGAACGCCTTGCGCAACCCGACGGCCTCCAGCAGCGGCGTGCCGGGCGGCGGCGCGGCCCGGGCCGGCAGCGGTGCGGCGGGCCGCAACGGCCGCGGCGCCCGGGTGCCGGCATGGCGCAGCAGCGGCCACAGCCCGTCCGGCGCCGCCTGCAACCCGCCGACCAGCAGCGCCCCGAACACGATGGTCTCGTAATTGCCCGCACTGCCGAGCAGCCGCGGCAGCCAATCCTGCAGCTGGTCGTTCACCGCCGTGACCAGCCCCGCGCCCAGCAGTGCGCCCCACACCGATCCGGCGCCGCCGATCACCGCCATCAGCAGATACTCGATGCTGGCATTGAGCCCGAACGGCGTCGGGTTCACCGAGCGCTGCATGTGCGCATACAGCCAGCCGGCGAACCCGGCCAACACCGCGGCGTAGGCGAACGCCCCCATCCGCGTGGCCGTCAGGTTGACGCCGCAACTCGCCGCCGCCGCCGCCCCGCCCCGCAGCGCCCGGATCGCCCGGCCCATCCGGCTGTCCAGCAGGTTGGACGTCAGCAGCACGCACAGGGCCACGCCGATCCAGACCGGGTAGAAATACGCCCGGCTGTCCGTCAGCGCCGTGCCGAACAGTCGCAGCGGCGGGATGCCGGAGATCCCATCGTTGCGGCCCAGCAGATCGAGATTGGCGAACACGTAATAGAAGCTCACCCCCCAGGCGAGCGTGCCAAGTGCCAGGTAATGCCCCGACAGTCGCAGCGTGATGGCGCCCACCGCTACCGCCAACACCCCGGCCGCCGCCAGCGAGGCGGGCAGGGTCAGCCAGGGGGACACGCCGTATCGCGTCGTCAGCAGCGCGGTCGCGTAGGCGCCGAACCCCATGAACGTTGCCTGTGCGAACGAGGTCATGCCGCCGAACCCGGTCAACACCACCAGCCCGAGCCCGATGATGGCCGCGATGCCGACGTAGTTGCCCAGGGTGAACCAATACGGCGGCACCGGCAGGAGCGGCAGGCAGAACAGCGCGGCGAACAAGACGATGGGCAGGGCAGGGGGCAGGGCGCGCGTCACCCGTCCTCCTCCGCCGGGCCGCGCAGGGAGCGCCACAGCAGCACCGGGATGATGACGGTGAAGACGATCACCTCTTTGAACGCGCTGGCATAGAACGAGGAGAAGCTTTCCACGCAGCCGACCAGCAGCGCCGCCGCTGCCGCCAGCGGGTAGCTCGCCAGCCCGGCGATGATCGCCGCCACGAACCCCTTCAGCCCAATCAGGAAGCCGCTATCGTAATACAGCGTCGTCAGCGGCACGATCAGCACGCCCGATGCCGCGCCGATCAACCCCGCCAGCGCGAACGCCACCCGGCCGGACAGCGCCGTGGAGATGCCGACCAGTTGCGCCCCGAGCCGGTTGATCGCCGTCGCCCGCAGCGCCTTGCCGGCCAGCGTCGCGTTGAAGAACACCGCCAGCCCCGCCATGGTCAGCGCGCTGAGCCCGACGATCCAGAGCGCCTGCCCGGGGATCAGCAGCGAGCCCACGCTGACCCGCGCCTCAGAGAACCCGGTGGCGCGGAACCCTTCGGGCCCGAAGAACACCAGGCCGAGCCCGTTCAACGCCAGGTGCACGCCCACGCTGGCGATCAGCAGCACCAGGACGGAGGCGCGCTGCAGCGGCTGGAACGCGACCCGGTAGAGCAGCGGTGCGAGCGGCGCCACCGTGGCGACCGCCAGCAGCGCGCTGAGCACCACGCCGGGTCGACCCGGCGCCAGCAGAATGTCCGCGGTCGCGACCAGGCCGGGCAGCACGAGCGTTTCCGCCACCAGCGCCAGCCGCACCCGCCGTTCCGCCACCGCGCCGGCCACGAACGCCGCCACGCCGAGCCCGAGCAGCAGCCACGCGCTGCCCGGCACCCGGCCGCCCTGCAGCGCCGCGTCCGTCAGCCCGCCGAACGCCACCAGCTCGCCCATCGGGATCAGGATCACCCGCGTGACGGCGAACACCAGCACGAGCGACAGCGCCAGCAGCGCATAGATCGCCCCGTTCACGATGCCGTCCTGCAACAGGATCAGCGCGATGTCGGTGTCCATGATTACGGTCGCGCTGCCAATCCTCTCCCGCGGGCGGGAGAGGATTGGGTGAAAGCGATCCGGCCCTCTCCCATCGACGGGAGAGAGTACAGACGGGCCTCGCCTCTTACTTGATCAGCACCCATCGGCCGTTCTGGATCGTGACCATCACGCGGGCGCGATCGTCCATGCCATTGTGATCGGTCGGCGACATGTCGACGATGCCGTTGGAGAGCACCACCTCGTGCGCCTGCTCCAGCGCGTCGCGCAGCCCGGTGCGGAACGCGGGGGTGCCGGGCTTGCCGGCCTTGAGCGCGGCGGGGATGGCGGTGCCCAGCTCGATGCCGGCGTCGAACATGTGGGCCGCAAAGGTCGAGAAGCTGCCCTCGCCGTATTTGGCGTTGTATTCCGCCACCAGCTTGGTCGCGATCGGCTTGATCGGGTTGGCGTCGTCGAGCTGGTCCGGCACCAGCACGGGGCCGGCCGGCAGGATCGTGCCATCGACGTCCTTGCCGCCGACACGCAGGAAGTCCTGATTGGTGACGCCATGCGTCTGGTAGTAGGCCCCGGCATAGCCGCGCTCCCGCAGCGTCTTCTGCGGCAGTGCCGCCGGCGTGCCGGCCGCCGCGATCAGCACCGCGTCCGGCTTGGCGCCCACCAGCTTCAGCACTTGGCCGGTCACGCTCTGATCGTTGCGGGCGTAGCGCTCGGTGGCGACGATGCGGATGCCCTTGGCCTCGAACGCCTTCTGCGCCTCGGTCAGCCAGCCATCGCCGTAGGCGTCGTTGAAGCCGATGAAGCCCACCGTCTTGACCCCGTGCGCCGCCATGTGGTCGGCGATGCCGCGCGCCATCAGGCTGTCATTCTGCGGTGTCTTGAACGCCCAGCGCCGGTTGCCCTCCACAGGCGCGATGATCTTCTCGGAGGCCGCCAGCGCGATCAACGGCACGCCCTTCTCGCCGGCCACGTCCACCAGCGCGATCGACCCGGGCGTCGCCGTCGAGCCGATCAGCAGGTCCACCCCGTTCTCGTCGATCAGCTTGCGCCCGTTGGCCACCGCACGCGACGCGTCCGTCCCGTCGTCCAGCACGAAATATTCGATCTTCTGGCCCGCGATCTCCGTCGGCAGGAAGGCGATCGTGTTGCGCTCCGGCACGCCGAGGCTGGCGGCCGGGCCGGTCGCCGAGACCGTGACGCCGACCTTGATCTGCGCCATGGCCGGCCCCGCGAGCGCCGTCGCGGCAAGCGCCAAAGCCAAAAGTCGCATGGATGTCCCCCCGATAAGTCGGCGAGTGGTATGGAAGGGGGCAAATCGTGTCAATCGCGAGCGCCTCGGCGCTCGCGATCTATGCCAGAGGGGGGCGCCTCGGCGCTCCCGATTTATGTTGGACGGGAGCGCCTCGGCGCCCCCGTCTGACATCAAGCGGTGGTGGTGGTCGGCTCGCTCGACGGGTTGGCCGCGGCCGTGTTGGCCGGGATCGCGGCCGCCAGCGAGGCGGTGTTGGCTTCCAAGGTCTGCCGCATGGCGGACAGGCCCGCCACCTGCTCGTCCGTGGCGCCGGCCGACTTGGCGCTGGCTTCGGCGGCCGCGAGCTGGGCGACCAGGCCGCGGAAGGCGGCGGTGGCGCTGGCGATCACGGTGCCCTGCGCGGCGACGTCGTCGCGGAGTTGGGTCAGTTCCTGGTTGAGCGTGTCGGACATGGTCTGCAATCCCTTCGAGATGCGTTGTGACAGGCGAAGGCGCGCAACCGCGTGCCCCCCTCGCGCAAGAAGGCCGAGGCCCCGCGCCACGGCGGCCCATCCCGCCCGCAGCAGCCGCGGCCATCGAGCAGCCGCCCCAAACGGATCAGAATGGCGGGTCATCGATGCTCCTCCTTGACGAGGACAGTTTTCCTAATATTCCGCCCGAACACGCGCAATCACAATCCCGATCCATGCCCGCAGCGCTGGACAGGCCTGCGCGATCTCAACCCCGCGTGGTCACACTTTCTTCAAGAATGGCGATCATATTCAGCCAGCGGCACGGGGCCGCAGTGGTTGAGGTTGTTGAGCCATGGCGTTCGTGCGCACCGCTTTCATCATTCTGGCGCTGCTCATCGGCTGGACCGCCTTGCGTCACCAGGGCATGGCCAACGCGCCGGCGGCGTCGTTCAGTAACTCGAGCGCACTGACGGAATAGGGTCGGACCAGCGCCGGGCCGGGCCGAGCGCCGCGGCGACGGCCGGGTCGATCAAGGCCTGCAACTCCGCCTCCGGTTCGTAGCCCGGCATCGCGTGGCGCATGGCCGTATTCTGCCCGGTGGCGGGATGGAAATAGATTTCGCCGGCACCCGGCGGCAGCAGCGGCGCCGCCCGTAGCAGCCGGTCCCGGGTCATGTGCCCGCTCCAGGCCAGGCCCAGCACCCAGTCGTTCATGCGTAATCCGGCCCGTCGCCCCATCCGGCGCAGCACGCCCGTCCAACCCGCCAGCGCCCGTGCCGCCGGGCCCTGCGGCACGCCGCAGGCCCGCATCAGCGGCGGCGGCTCGAACGGCACCCGCAGCGCCGGCAGGCCGTGCTCCCGCCCGGTCTCGATCAGCAACCGTCCGACCGTGGGATGCACGTGCATGTGCTTGTGCGCGTTGGCGTGGTCCAGCCGCAGCCCGGTCGCCGCGAACGCCCGGTATTGCGCCGCCACCTCGGCGGCCAGGCGCCGCCGCCCACCGCGGCTGAAGAAGAACTCGAACCCCAGCCGCACTTGATCGCTGCCATAGACACCGTCGGGGGCGGAGTGCGGCAGCACCGTCTCTCCCTCGACGGCGACCAGATGCAGCCCGACCCCGAGCGCCGGCAGACGCCGCGCCCGCCGCACCGCATCCGCCGCCGCCGGCCCCGCCACCATCAAGCTGGCCGTCGTCAGGATGCCCTGACGATGCGCCTGCTCGACGGCCTCGTTGACCTCGACGGACAGACCGAAATCGTCCGCCGAGATGATGCAGCTGCTCAGTAGCGATACTGCTCGTGCTTGAACGGCCCGGCGGCGGTGACGCCGATGTAGTCCGCCTGCGCACCCGACAGCTTGGTCAGCTTGGCGCCGACCTTCTCCAGGTGCAGCGCGGCGACCTTCTCGTCGAGGTGCTTCGGCAGCGTGTAGACCTCGTTCTTGTATTGGCCAGGCTTGGCGGTCCACAGCTCGATCTGCGCCAGCACCTGGTTGGTGAAGCTGGCCGACATCACGAAGCTCGGGTGACCGGTGGCGTTGCCGAGGTTCACCAGGCGGCCTTCGCTCAACACGATCAGGCGCTTGTTGTCCGGGAAGACGACCTCGTCGACCTGCGGCTTCACGTTCTCCCACTTCATGTTGCGCAGCGACTCGATCTGAATCTCGCTGTCGAAATGGCCGATGTTGCACACGATGGCGCGGTTCTTCATCTGCCGCATGTGGTCGAGCGTGATGACGTCGATGTTGCCGGTCGCGGTAACGAAGATGTCGGCGCGCGGGGCGGCGTCCTCCATGGTGACGACTTCGAAGCCCTCCATCGCCGCCTGCAACGCGCAGATCGGGTCGACTTCGGTGACCAGGACGCGGCAGCCGCCATTCTTGAGGCTGGCGGCCGACCCCTTGCCGACATCGCCGTAGCCGGCGACGCACGCGACCTTGCCGGCCATCATCACGTCGGTGCCGCGGCGGATCGCGTCCACCAGGCTCTCCTTACAACCGTAGAGGTTGTCGAACTTGGACTTGGTGACGCTGTCGTTGACGTTGATCGCGGGCACCTTGAGCGTACCGGCCTTCGCCATGTCCCACAGACGGTGCACGCCGGTGGTGGTCTCTTCCGACAGGCCCTTGATGCCCGGCAGCAGGTCGGCATGCTTCTCGTGGATCAGCTTGGTGAGGTCGCCGCCATCATCGAGGATCATGTTCGGCACCCAGCCATTCGGGCCGCGCACGGTCTTCTCGATCGCCCACCAGAACTCGTCCTCGCTCATGCCCTTCCAGGCGAACACCGGCGTGCCGGCCTCGGCGACGGCCGCGGCGGCGTGATCCTGGGTCGAGAAGATGTTGCAGCTGGACCAGCGGACCGTCGCACCGAGCGCGGTCAGCGTCTCGATCAGCACGGCCGTCTGGATCGTCATGTGCAGGGAGCCGACGATGTTGGCGCCCTTCAGCGGCTGGCTCGTGGCGTATTCCGCCCGCAGCGCCATGAGGCCGGGCATCTCGTCCTCGGCCATCCGGATCTCCTTGCGGCCCCATCCGGCAAGGCTGATGTCGCGGACCTTGTAGTCGTGGTCCGTCGAAAGGTCGGGGGCAACGTTGACGTCGGGCATGGCGCGGGCTCCTTCAGGTGCCCGCGTGATATAAGGATATGTTTATCTCTGCAAGCGCGAGGGCTCCCAGCGTGGGATCCTCAGGGTTGCAGGATGGCGCGCAGGCCGGGCTCCGGAGGCGGAGGGTCGTTGCCTTCGCCGATCTCCCAGCCGCCGCCCAGCGCCTTGTAGAGCGCGACCAGGTCGGTGGAGACGGTGGTGGTCGCGGTGGCCAGGTCCTGCTCGGCGCCGAGCAGGGTGCGCTGGGCCGTCAGCACCTCCAGGTAGTCCGACAAGCCATTGCGGTAACGCTCGTTGGCGAGCTGCAGCGCCCGGCGGCTCTGCACTCCCTGCGCGGCCAGCCGGTCGCGGCGGAGCTGGTCGTTGCGGTAGGCGATCAGCGCGTTGTCCACGTCGTGGAACGCGCCCAGCACGGTGCGCTGGTAGTTCACCGCCGCTTCCTTGGCGCTCTCCTTGCGCAGCTCCAGCGTACGGGTGAGGCGCCCGCCCTCGAAGATCGGGATGCTGATGCTGGGGCCGACGCCGTAGGTCAGCGCGTTGATGTCCCACACGCGGGTGAACTGCGTCGCCTGCAGCGCCACGCTGCCCGACAGCGTCACGCGCGGGAAGAAGTCGGCCTGCGCGGCGCCGATATCGGCGGTGGCGGCGTGCAACTGCGCATCGGCCTGGCGGATGTCCGGCCGGCGGCGCGCGAGTTCGGAGGGCAACCCGATCGGCACGCTGGGCGGCACCGGCGGCACTGGCTGCGGCGTGGCCAGCTCGGCCGACAGCGCGCCGGGCGGTTCGCCGAGCAGCAGGCTGATGGCGTTGATGGCCTGCAGCTGCTGGGCCTCCAGCTGCGGCAGGTTGGCGCCGGTAGCTTCCGCCTGCGCGCGGGCATTGGCCAGGTCCAGCTCGGTGGCGAGCCCGCCGACCACGCGGTCGTTGGTGACCTTGACCGCATCCTGGGCCGTGCGGAGGTTGGAGCGCACGATCCGCTCGCTTTCCTGCAGCCCGCGCAGCTGCACGTAGTTGCGCGCCAACTCCGCCAGGCTGGTCAGCAGCGTGTTGCGCCGCGCATCGGCCGAGGCTTCGACCTGCGCGGATGCACTCTCGACCTGGCGGCGCACGCGGCCCCACAGATCGAGCTCCCAGGTCGCGTCGAACCCGGCCTGGAACAGGTCAAAGGCGCCCAGGCCGAACGAGTTGGGGAACGCGCCCTGCGTGCCGCCCAGCCCGTTGCTCTGCGTCGCCTGCGAGGAGCCGCCGCCGCCGAGCAGGCTCACCACGCCGTTCTTGCTGACCTGCTCGCGCGTGTAGCTCCCGTTGCCGTTGATCATCGGGAACTCGTTGGCCCGGGTGATCCCGCGCTGCGCCCGCGCCTGCGCCAGGCGGAAGCTGGCCGCGCGCACGTCGAGGTTCGCGCCCGCGACCCGGCGCATCAGCGCGGTCAGCTCTGAATCGTTGAGAATCGCCCACCATTCCACATCCAGCGGCTCGGCCGCCGGCAGGCTGATCGGCCGGGTCTCGGCCTCGGTGCGCGTGCTGCGGAACCAGGAGGCGGGCGACCACGGGCTGGGGCTCTCGTAATCGGGCCCAACCGTGCAGCCTGCCAACAGGAGAAGAACAACCGCACTCGTTCTGGAAGTCACGATGAAACCCGATCTCTTGTGCACGCTAATGCCCACCGGCGGTCGCTCCCTTGGGCACGTTGGGGAGGAACAGCGTCAGCGGCGCCGCAACCGCCGCCAAAATGGCCAGGAGCAGGAAGATGTCGAGGTAGCTCAGCATGGTCGCCTGCGTCTGCACCTGCTGCGCGATCTGCAGCAGGGAAGTGCCCCAGCCATAGCCATCATACGGCGTCACGTGCTCGGCCAGTCGCGCGTGGTGGAACTGGGTGCGCCATTGCAGCTCCGTGGTCACCGCCGCGACGCCGACGGAGCCGCCGAGATTGCGCATCAGGTTGATGATGGCCGAGGCGTCGGCGTTCTTGTCGGGCGGCACGCCGTTGAACTGCACGGCCGAGAGCGGGATGAACACCAGCGGCAGCCAGATCACCTGCAGCATCCGCGTGTGCGACAGGTCCCAGAAGCCGGCATCCAGGTTGAGCCCGGTGGCATACATCATGGAGCCCGCGGTCCCGAGCATGGCGGAGCAGATCAGCCATTTCGGCTGGATGAACTTGCCCGTCACGATGCCGGAGATCGGCATCATGACCAGCGACACCAGCCCGCCCATCCCCAGCGTCATGCCGGCCGTCAACGCATCGTAGCCGAGCAGTTGCTGGGAGAATTGCGGCAGCAGCTGCGTGGTGGACACGATCAGCGCGCCGAACAGGAACATGATCACGTTGCTGATCGCGAACGGAAAGGCGCGCAGCAGGCGCAGGTTCACCAGCGGCTGCGGGTGGTGCAACTCCCAGAACACCATGGCGACCAGCGCCACGGCGGAGATGATGGACAGCAGCAGGATCGTGTCGGACGCGAAGCCATCTTCCCGCTCGAACCGGTCCAGCACGTATTGCAGGCAGCCGAAGCCGACCGCGATCAGCACGAAACCGATATAGTCGATGCGGAAGCCGCGACGGAGCAGGCGGGCGCGCTCCTGTTTGAGCACCGGGCTGTCATGGACGAACAACCACACCAGTACGAGCGACAACACGCCGACCGGCAGGTTGATCAGGAACACCCAATGCCAGGAGTAATGGTCGGTGAGCCACCCGCCCAGCACGGGGCCGACGGCCGGGGCGGTCACCACGGTGAAGCCGTAGAGCGAGAAGGCCAAGGCGCGCTGCTGCGGGGTAAAGCTGTCGGCGAAGATGCTCTGCTCGGTGGGCGCCAGCCCGCCGCCGCCGATCCCCTGCAGCACGCGGAAGAACAGCATCGCGCCCAGGCTTTCGGCGAAGCCGCAGGCGACGGAGGCGGCCGTGAAGATCGCCACGCAGATCATGTAGAAGCGCTTGCGGCCGATCACGTTGGAGAGCCAGCCGCTGATCGGCAGGATGATGGCGTTGCTGATCAGGTAGGAGCTGATGATGTACGTGCTCTCGTCCTGGCTCGCGGCCAGCGACCCGGCAATATGGCGCAGCGACACGTTGGCGATGGTGGTGTCCAGCACCTCCATGAAGGTCGCGATCGACACGATCACGGCGATCAGCCAAGGGCTGTTCGGCCCCGCCGCCGAACGCGGCAGCGCTGGACGCCCAGGGCTGGCGCGGGATGCGCCGCGGGCCGGGGCAGGCGCGCGGCTCAACGCAGCTTGACGCTGGGCACGACCGACAGCCCGGGCGACAGGCGGCAGCGCGCGGCATCGGCCGCCGCCAGCGTGATCTTGACCGGGACGCGCTGCACCACCTTGACGAAGTTGCCGGTCGCGTTCTCCGGCGGCAGTGCGCTGAACACGCTGCCCGAGCCCGGCTGGAAGCTGTCGATCCGCCCGCCGATCTCGTGGCCGGGGCAGGCATCCACGGCCACGGTGGCGCGCTGGCCCACCGACATGCCGGCCAGGTCGGTCTCCTTGTAGTTGGCGATCACCCAGCGATCGTCGCCCACCACGGCCATCAGCGACTGCCCGGCCTTGACGTAGTCGCCCAGGTTCACCGTCCGCTTGGCGGCCTGGCCGTCCCGCGGCGCGGTGACCGTCGTGTAGGAAAGCTGCAGCGCGGCATTGGCCACCGCCACCTCGGCCGCCTTGAGGCTGGCCTGCGCGGCCTCGATCATCGCCCGCTGCGCCTCCACGTTGGCGCGCGCGGCCAGCACGGCCTGGCGATTGGCGTCCACCTTGGCGGCGGCCGAGGTGGTGGTCGCGTTCGCCGTGTCGACCTGCTGGCGGGAGACGGCCTGCGGGTTGACGGCGCGGTAGCGCGCCTGGTCGAGCTGCGCCTGCCCCAGATCGGCTTGCGCGACGCGGACGTTCGCGGTGGCCTGGTCCACCGCCGCCTGCTGCTGCGTCAGCCCGGCCTGCGCCTGGGCGAGCTGTGCCGCGGCCTGCGCCTGCTGGGCGCGGGCGGAGTCGAGCTTCACCTGCCAGTCCCGCGGGTCCAGCTTGAGCAGCACCTGGCCTTGCTTGACGTGCTCGAAATCGCCCACCGCGAGCTCGATCACGCGGCCGTCGACCTGCGGCGCGATCTGCGAGATGTAGGCCTGCACGTAGGCGTCGTCCGTGCTGGCGTAACGACGGGCTTCCAGCCAGTAGAGCACGCCGGCGACGATCAGGACCGCGACGACGGCGAGGCCGATCGCCCAGTAGAGGATCTTCTTCCAACGCGGCATCTTCGGCTTCGCGGCCGCCGCGTCGTCGCCTTTGGTGTCTCCGGAATCGTCGCGATCCGGGTCGTCGCCATCCGCGGCGTCGGTCTTGGGCTTGGCCGGCAACTCGGCGGTCGGGCGAGTGGAGTAGCCGACGTGCAGATCGTAGCCAGTCGGGTCGGGCGGCACGCCGTCCATGCTGTGGGTCCTTTCGCGCGGGCGGCGCGTTGGCTCGGTCTCTGACCGCAGGGTCATTCAATTACCTCGAAACGCCCCCGCTGCCAATCGGCAACGGGATCAGCCCCGGGCGTCCTGCCGGCGCAGCAGGAACAGCGCCTGTTCGCCGAACAGGTTGGCCAGCGTCGGAAACCGGCGCCACGGCGCGCGTCGACCGCCATCGTCGACCGCCATCCAGCGTTCCACCGCGTAGCCTTCCTGCCGGCACAGGTCGAAGAAGTCCTGGATGGTGCAGGGATGGATGTTCGGCGTCTCGTACCAGGGCCGGTCCCAGGTCGCGGTCATGGGCATGCGGCCGGAGCGGGCGAGCTGCCAGCGCACCCGCCAGTGACCGAAATTGGGAAAGCTCACCACCGCCCGCGTGCCGATCCGCAGCATCTGCCGCAGCACCTCGCGCGGCCGCTCCACCGCCTGCAGCGTGCGCGACAGCACCACATAGTCGAACAAGCCGTCGGGGTAATGGATCAGGTCGGTGTCGGCGTCGCCCTGCATGACCGGCAGGCCGTGGGCGACCGCGTGCGTCACCTCCGCCATGTCGATCTCCATGCCGCGCGCGTCGCAGCCGCGGGTGCGGAACAGGTGCTCGATCAACAGCCCGTCGCCGCTGCCGATGTCCAGCACGCGCGATCGCGGGGCGATCATCTCCGACATCAGCTGGAGGTCGAGCCGCATGTTCTTGGCGAAATACTGGACCGGCCGTTTCATGCGCCCGCGCTCTCGGACCCGAGCCCGGCGTGCTCGGCGCAGCCGGACAGGAAGCCCGACAGGGTGCGGAAGAAATCGGGTTCGTCGAGCAGAAACGCGTCGTGCCCCTTGTCGCTCTTGATCTCGACGAAGCTGGCATTGGCGCCGGCGCTGTTGAGCGAGCGGGCGATGGCGCGGGATTGCGCAGTGGGGAACAGCCAGTCGCTGTCGAACGAAACCAGGCAGAAGCGGGTGCGGCTGCCGCGGAACGCCGTGGCCAGGTCGCCGCCATGATCGGCGGCAAGGTCGAACAGGTCCATCGCGCGGGTGATGGTGAGGTAGGAATTGGCGTCGAACCGGTCCACGAAGGTGCTGCCCTGGTGCCGCAGGTAGCTTTCCACCTCGAAGATGTCGCCGAGCAGGGACAGCTCGGTCGCCGGGTCCGGGTTGGCGCGGACGCGGCGGCCGAACTTGCGGGTGAGGGCTTCCTCGCTGAGATAGGTGATGTGCGCCGCCATCCGGGCCACGGCCAGGCCGCGGGCGGGCAGCTTGCCGGCGCGCCAGTAATTTCCGGCGCGCCATTCCGGGTCGGCGAAGATGGCCTGCCGGCCCACCTCGTGGAAGGCGATGTTCTGCGCCGAGTGGAATGGGGCCGACGCGATCGGCACACAGGCGAACACCATGTCGGGGAAGGTCGCGGCCCATTCCAGCGCCTGCATGCCGCCCATGGAGCCGCCCACCACGGCGAACAGCCGCGCGATGCCGAGATGGCGCACCAGGCGGTGCTGGGCGCGCACCATGTCTTTGATGGTCACGGTCGGGAAGTCGGTGCCCCAGCGCTCGCCGCTGCCTGACCGTTCGCTACGGGGGCCGGAGCTGCCCATGCAGCTGCCCAGCACATTGGCGCAGATCACGAAGAAGCGGTCGGTGTCGACCGGGCGGCCGGGGCCGACCACGCGCTCCCACCAGCCGGGCTTGCCCGTCAGCGGGTGCCGGCTGGCGACGTATTGGTCGCCGGTCAGCGCATGGCAGACCAGCACGGCGTTGGCGCGGGCGGCGTCCAGCGTGCCGTAGGTCTGGTAGGCGACGGTGAGTTCGGGCAGGGCGTCGCCGCTTTCCAGGGGGAAAGCGTCGTGGAACGTCACCGCCTGGTGCACGCCGGAGCGCTCGGCGTCGTCCCTGCTGTCTGCGATATCCATGGTCCGACCCACATAGGGCCGGTGCCGGGCAGGGGCAACGTCTCGCCAGGGGCGCCCCCGTTGATCGCTTGGCGACGGGCCGCCGAGGCGTCCCCGTCTATCGCTCGCCGTCGGGGCCCGTATAAAAGGAGGCATGTCCCTTGCGCCTTCCCGCGCGGCGCCCGCCCGGCACGAGGCGCCGCCTTCCCCGCCGAGCCCGCCGCCTGCCGACGGGGCCGCCCGCCTGCTCGCGCTGCGTGCCGAGCTGGACGAGGTGGACGACGCGTTGCACGACCTGCTGATGCGCCGAGCCGCGCTGGTGGCGGAGGTGGGCGCGCTCGGCGCCAAGGGGCGGGTGCCGCTGCGGCCGGGCCGTGAAGCCGCCATCCTGCGCCGGCTGCTGCGGCGCAATGCCGGGCCGTTGGCGCCGGACACGCTGGTGCGGGTCTGGCGCGCGGTGCTGGCCGGCAGCTCCGCGCAGCAGAACGCCATGCGCGTCGTCGTCGCCGACCCGGCGCTGCTGCCGGCGGCGCGCGAGCATTTCGGCACCGCCGTGTCGGCTGCCCCCGTCGCCGATGCCGCCTGCCTCGCCCAGCTCGGCGATGGCCGGGCGACCCTGGCCGTACTGCCGCTGCCGTCCGACGCGGCACGATGGTGGACCGAGTTGGGCCGCAACGGGCGATGGCCCGGCCTTCACGTGGTGGCGCGGCTGCCATTCCTGCGCCGGGCAGGCGCCGCCGAGTTCGTGGAGGCCGTCGTGCTGAGCCCGGCCGCGCCCGACCCGAGCGGCGCCGACCGCTCGCTGCTCGCTGGCCCCGCCGACGAGCTGGCCGGCCTGCTGGCCCGGGCCGGCCTGCCCCTTCATGACACGCTGGCGAGCGGCTTGGTCGAGGTGGACGGGTTCGTGGCCGCGGACGACCCGCGGCTCCCGGCCGACGCCGCCGTGCTGGGCGCCTACGCCATTCCAATAGGAGTCGATCGATGAGCCCCCATCCGCGCCCGGGTATCCTGCAGGTCCAGCCCTATGTCGGCGGCGAGAGCAAGGTGGCGGGGCAGAACCGCGTGATGAAACTGTCGTCCAACGAGGGCGCGTTCGGCACGCCGCCAGCGGCCGAGGCCGCCATCCGCGCCGCCGCGGCCGAGGACTTCCGCTACCCCGATGGCGGCTCCCTCGAGCTACGGCAAGCGATCGGCAAACGCTGGGGGCTCGATCCCGCCCGCATCGTGGTCGGCGCCGGGTCCGACGAGCTGATCGGCCTGCTGATCAACGCCTATGGCGGCCCGGATACGGAGCTGCTGGTCTCGCAATACGCGTTCAGCATGTATGCCATCTACGGCACCGTCGCCGGCTGCCGGATCGTGGTGGCGCCCGAGCGCGACCGGACCATCGATGTCGACGCCATGCTGGCGCGGGTCTCGCCGGCGACGCGGCTGGTGTTCATCGCCAACCCCAACAACCCGACCGGCACGCTGCTGCCGCAGCGCGAGGTCGAGCGGCTGCGCGACGGCCTGCCACCCGAGGTGCTGCTGGCGCTCGATTCCGCGTATTCGGAATACGTCGACGACCCCGATTACGATGCCGGCGCCGCGCTGGTCGATGCGGGCGACAACACGGTGATGCTGCGCACCTTTTCCAAGATCTTCGGGCTGGGCGGCGCCCGGGTCGGCTGGTGCTACGGCCCGCCGGCGATCATCGACGTGCTGAACCGGGTGCGCAGCCCGTTCAACGTCAATCTCCTGGCGCAGAAGGCGGCGGTGGGCGCGCTGGCCGAGCCGGGCTGGGTGGAGAAGGGCCGGGCGCATAATGGCCGCGCGCGGGCGGCGCTGACCGAGTCGCTGCGGGGCGCGGGGATCCACGTGCCCGAGAGCCACGCCAATTTCGTGCTGGCCGATTTCGGCTCGAAGGACCGGGCGGATGCGGCCCTGGCCGCCCTGCTGGCGCGCGGCATCATCGTGCGGCCGATGGGCTCCTACCAGCTCGCCCAGTGCATCCGCATCACGGTCGGCACGGACGAGGAGTGTGCGGCGGTGGAGGAAGTCCTGCTGGCGCAGGCACGACCGGCGGGCGCCGTCGTCCATGCCTGAACCGCTGTTCGGGCGGCTGGTCATCGTCGGGTTGGGGCTGATCGGCAGTTCGCTGGCCCGCGTCGCGACCGAACGGCGGACGCTGTGCCGGGAGCTGGTGGCGACGGATGCGAGCGCCGCCGTGCTGGCCCGTGTGACCGCGCTGGGCATCGCCGACCGGGTCGAGCCCGACCTGGCCGAGGCGGTGCGCGGGGCCGATTGCGTGGTGTTGGCCGCCCCGGTGGGCGCCTTCGCCAGCATCGCGGCGACCATGGCGCCCGCCCTGTCGCCGGGCACGATCGTCACCGACACCGGCAGCACCAAGGTGTCGGTGATCCGCGACGTGGCGCCGCTGCTACCGGCGGGCGTCCGGTTCGTGCCGGGTCATCCGATGGCGGGCACCGAGTATTCCGGGCCGGACTCCGGCTTCTCCACCCTGTTCGACGGCCGCTGGGCGTTGCTGACCCCGCTGCCCGGCGGCGACGCGGCCGCCGTGGAGATCACCGCCGAGTTCTGGCGCCGCTGCGGGAGCATGGTCGACATCATGACCCCCAGCCATCACGACCGGGTCGTCGCCATCGTGAGCCACCTGCCGCATTTGTTGGCCTTCACCATCTGCGGCACCGCCGACGACCTGGCCCAGGGCGGCGAAGGGGAGGGCGAGGAAGCGACCCGGCCGGAGGTGCTGAAATACGCCGCCTCCGGGTTCCGCGACTTCACCCGCATCGCCGCCAGCGACCCGGTGATGTGGCGCGACGTATTTCTCAACAACCGCGAGGCGCTGCTGGAGATGCTGGCGCGCTTCACGGAGGACGCGCAGGCGATGGCCCGTGCGGTGCGCTGGGGCGACGGCGGCTACATCGAGGACAAGATCGAGCGTGGCCGGGAGATCCGCCGCAGCCTGATCGAGCTCAACCAGGCCTGAAACGGCCCCGCCCTCAGCCCGGCGGCAGGCGCTCGAACGGGTCCAGGCAGGCCACCGGCATGTCGCGGAAATGCCGCGTGTTGCGCGTCAGCACGGTGTAGCCGCGCGCCACCGCGGTCGCCGCGATGGCCAGGTCGGCAAAGTCGGGCGTGCTGCCGACGCTGCGCGCGAGGTCGGACAAGGCGCCGAGCACCCGCGCGGTGGCGATGTCGAGCGGCAGGATGCGGGCGCCGTAGAGATGCAGCAGCAGTTCCAGCCACTCGCCGAGATGGTCAGCCCGGCGGCGTGAGCCGGTGCGCCGGGCCTTGGCGATGCCCGACTCGATCTCGGCGACCGAGACGGCGGACAAGTAGAGCGAGTCGGTGTTGCGATGCAGCCACGCGGCGAGCCGCTCCAGCGAGGCCGGTTTGTCCGGCGCGCCGGCCGAGATCACGTTGGTATCGACGAGATACACGCCTCAGGCGTCGGCGGTGCGGAGGCCTTTGCCGGTGCGAGCGGGCAGGTCGTCATCCGTCAGCGGACTTGCCGCAAGCAGCGCGCCGAAGGACGGGACCTTGGACAAGCGTTCCCACTCCTCGAAGCTCAGCACCACCGCCTCCCGCCGCCCATGGCGGGTGATGACGGTCGGCTCGCCGCCGATCGCCTGGTCGATGACGGCGGACAGCGTCGCCTTGGCCTGGCGGAGGGGCACGTCGTGGCTCATGGGCGGCATATGACCAGTGTGGTCACCGTCGGCAAGGTCAGCGATTCGCGCCGGGCACCCACTGGACGTCGCCATTCTCGCGGTTGAGGTGGCGGGAGACGACGAACAGGTAGTCCGACAGCCGGTTGAGGTAGCGGATCACGGCCGGGTTGACCGTTTCGGCCGCGGCCAGGGCGACGACGAGGCGCTCGGCGCGGCGGGTGACGGTGCGGGCGAGGTGGGCGTGCGCGGCCGCCGCGGTGCCGCCGGGCAGCACGAAGCTGGTGAGCGGGGCGAGGGTGGCGTTGAGCCGGGCCAGCTCGGCCTCCAGCGCGACGGAGGGCGCGTCCGTCAGCCGCAGCCGGTCGCCGGCTTCACCGGGGACGCACAGGTCGGCGCCGACGTCGAACAGGTCGTTCTGGACATGGCCGAGGAAGGCATGGGTGGCCGGGTCCGTCGTGACGACGGCGCGCAGCACGCCGATGACCGCGTTGACCTCGTCCACGGTGCCGTACGCGTCGACGCGCAGCGCGTCCTTGGGGACGCGGGTGCCGTCACCCAGGGAGGTTTGCCCATTGTCGCCGCCACGGGTGACGACGCGATCGATGCGAATCATAATCCTCGGATCAAAAAGTGAACATGTGGCAAAGCGGCCACCTGTCGCGGGTTTCCAGACACATCAGCCCCTTACAGACGTCAGCTCAAGTCAGAAATTCTCTTCGCGACTCGCTCTCACTAGATATTGTGCCGCCAGAGCGGGGTTGGGCCACAGCTAGTGTTGGTGCCGGCTCGCCACGTCGCGCAAAACGGGGTTAAGTAGCGTAATGGATATGCATATCAGCCGGCCCAACACGGGCATCGCGGACACGATCGCCCCCATCTCCAACCAGATCTGGGACGCGAAGTATCGGTTCAAGCGGAACGATGGCGTGCCGGTGGATGCGGCGATCGAGGATAGCTGGCGCCGGGTCGCCAAGGCGCTGGCGGAGGCCGAAGCCGAGCCCGCCAAGTGGGAACCACGCTTCTACGAGGCGCTGGAAGGCTTCCGCTTCCTGCCGGCCGGACGGATCCTGTCCGGCGCCGGCACCGAGCGGCGGGTCACGCTGTTCAACTGCTTCGTCATGGGCGACATCGGCGACGACCTCGGCGAGATCTTCCACCACCTGCGCGAAGCCGCGCTGACCATGCAGCAGGGTGGCGGCATCGGTTACGACTTCAGCACGCTGCGGCCCAAGGGCGCCCCCGTCCGCGGCGTGGGCGCCGACGCCTCCGGCCCGCTCTCGTTCATGGACGTGTGGGACGCGATGTGCCGCACCATCATGTCCGCCGGCGCCCGCCGCGGCGCCATGATGGCGACCATGCGCTGCGATCATCCGGACATCGAGGACTTCATCGCCGCCAAGCGCCAGGTCGGCCGGCTGCGGAACTTCAATCTGTCCGTGCTGGCGACCGACCCGTTCATGGCGGCCGTGGAGGCCGATGGCGACTGGGAGCTCACCTTCGGCGGCCGGGTGTTCAAGACCATCCGCGCCCGCGCGCTGTTCGACACCATCACCCAGGCGACCTACGACTACGCGGAGCCCGGCGTCATCTTCATCGACCGCATCAACAAGCGGAACAACCTGCACTATTGCGAGGAGATCCACTCCACCAACCCGTGCGGCGAGCAGCCCCTGCCGGCCTACGGCGCCTGCCTGCTCGGCTCGATCAACCTCGCCCGCCTGGTGCGCGACCCCTTCACCGCCCATGCCCGCATCGACGAGGAGGAGCTGGCCGAACTCGTCGGCACCGCCATCCGCATGATGGACAACACCATCGACGTGTCGGGCTTCCCGCTGGAGGCGCAACGGCGCGAGGCGGAGGCCAAGCGGCGCATCGGGCTCGGCATGACCGGGCTGGCGGACGCGCTGATGATGACCGGGCTGCGCTACGGCACGGCCGAGGCGGCGGCGCAGGCCGGGGCCTGGGCGCAGCAGATCGAGCGCGCGGCCTATCTCACCTCCGCCGGGCTGGCGGCGGAGAAGGGCGCGTTCCCGCTCTATGACGCCGAACCCTATCTGGCCGGCGAGACCATCCGCGGCCTGGAGAAGGACGTGCGCGACGCCATCGCGCGCCACGGCATCCGCAACGCGCTGCTGACCTCGGTGGCGCCCACCGGCACCATCTCGCTGGTGGCCGACAACGTCTCCTCCGGCATCGAGCCGGTCTTCGCGCTGGCCTACACCCGCAAGGTGCTGCAGCCCGATGGCTCCCGCGTCGAGGAAGAGGTGTCGGACCACGCCCTGCGCCGGTTCCGCGCCATCCATGGCGCCGACGCCGCGCTGCCGGACTACTTCGTCACCGCGCAGGACCTGTCGCCCGCCGAGCACGTCCGCATGCAGGCCGCGGTGCAGAAGCACGTGGACAGCGCCATCAGCAAGACGGTCAACGTCCCGGCCGACATCAGCTTCGCGTCGTTCCAGGAAGTCTACCTCGACGCCTACCGCTCGGGCTGCAAGGGCTGCACGACCTACCGGCCGAACGACATCACCGGGTCGGTGCTGGAAGTGAAGCCCGCCGAGAAGCCGGCCGCGCCCGCGCCGGAGCCCACCCCCGCGTCCAGCTCCGTCTTCGACATGGACCTGATGCGCCGGCCCGACAAAGTGGTGGGTGCGACCTACAAGCTGCGCTGGCCCGATAGCGAGCACGCCATGTACGTCACGGTGAACGACATCGAGATGGACGGCGTGCGCCGGCCGTTCGAGGTGTTCGTAAACAGCAAGAACCTGGAGCATTACGCCTGGGTCGTGGCGCTGACGCGGATGATCTCCGCCGTGTTCCGCCGCGGCGGCGAGGTGGCGTTCGTGGCCGAAGAGCTCAAGCAGGTGTTCGACCCGCGCGGCGGCCAGTGGAGCCAGGGCCGCTACGTCCCGTCGCTGGTGGCCGCCATCGGCGAGGTGCTGGAGCGGCACATGCAGGATACCGGCTTCCTGCAGCCGCTGGAGATGCCGGTCGGCTCGGTTAAGGCCGCCGTCGGCGCGGTGCCGTCCGCGTCGCTCGGTCAGCTCTGCCCCAAGTGCAGCCAGCCCGGCTTGGTCCGCGAAGCCGGCTGCCTCAGCTGCATGCATTGCGGCTGGAGCAAGTGCGGCTGATCGGCTGATCGACCCGGCGCTCCCTCTCGTCAGGGAGCGCCGGCTCCGTCACACTCGGGGTCATGCCCGACCTGTTCAGCCCCTACACGCTCAAGGGTGTGACGCTCCGTAACCGGATCGCGATGTCGCCGATGACGATGTATCGGTCGGTCGACGGCAAGATGGGCGACTACCACGTGATGCTGATGGGCTCGCGCGCGGCGGGCGGCTTCGGGCTGGTGTTCCCCGAGCAGATCGCCATCACGCCGGACGGCCGAACGGGGACGTGCTGCGCCGGCATCTGGGACGACGACCAGGTCGAGGGGCTTGCCCGGGTCTGCGCCATCATCAAGGAGTTCGGCGCGGTGCCGGCCATCCAGCTCGGCCATACCGGGCGCAAGGGCAGCGAGCAGAAGCCGTGGGAGGGCAAGCTGCAGATCGCGCCCGACCATCCCGACGGGTGGCAGGTGCGGGCGCCGTCGCCCATCGCCTATGGCGGGCGCTACACCTACCCGGTGCAGGAATTGTCGGTGGCGGAGATCGGCGAGATCCACCGGGCCTATGCCGATGCGGCGCGCCGGGCCGCGGCGGCCGGGTTCGAGTGGCTGGAGATGCATTTCGCCCACGGCTACCTCGGCGCCTCGTTCTTCTCGCCGCTCGCCAACCAGCGCACGGACGCTTATGGCGGCAGCGTCGACAACCGGCTGCGCTTCCACCGCGAGGCACTGGACGCGGTCCGCGCCGTGTGGCCGGAGCGGCTACCACTGACCATGCGCCTGGGCTCCGACGACTTCCACGAGGACGGGGTGCAATTCGACGACTCCGTCTGGGCGGTCGGCAAGCTGAAGCGGCACGGGCTGGACATGGCCGATCTGAGCCTGGGCATGAACACGGACGACATGCGCGAGCCGCCCTTCTCGATGGCCGCCTTCATGGTCGAGCGCGGCGCGCGGGTGCGTCGCGAGGTCGGCATCCCGGTGGCGGTGAGCTGGAACCTGGGTCAGCCGGGGGTGGCCGACCGGGTGATCCGCGAGGAGCTGATCGACCTGGTGTTTCTCGGCCGCCCCGCCCTGGCCAACCCGCACTGGCCGATCTGGGCCGCCCGCGAGCTGGCGCACAACGACCCGTTCTCGCTACTGCCGCAGGATTGGTCGTGGTGGCTGAACAACCGGCCGGGGTCGGAGAACTCGCACGGCTGGCCCGCGCCGGCGCGGTGAAAGCCCTTCTCCCCCTCCCGCCGGCGGGAGAGGGAGAAGGCGGGCCCGCTACCACATGGTCTGCGCGGCGCGCTCGGCCCAGCTGTCGTCGTAGTCGCGGCCGCCCACCCGGCCGCGGGTCATCTCGGCCAGGATCGCGCCTGGGGTCGGCAGCGTCGCCGGGTCGACCCGCGCATCGTCGCGCCACAGGCCGGAGCGGATCAGCGCGCGGGCGCACTGGAAGTAGATCTCCACCACACCGATCACCATCACCGTGCGGGGCGCCTTGCCGTCCACGGCGAAGCGCGCGAGCAACGCCGGGTCGGCGGAAATCTGCGCCCGGCCATTGATGCGCATGGCGTTGCCGATGCCGGGGATCAGCGCCATCAGCGCCACCCGAGGATCGCGCACCACGTTGCGCAGGCTATCGATGCGGTTGTTGCCGCGGCGGTCCGGCAGCAGCAGCGTGCGCTCGTCATGGACGTGGATGAAGCCCGGCTTGTCGCCGCGGGGCGAGCAGTCGAGCCCCTCCGGGCCGACCGTCGCCAGCGCCGCGAACGGGGCGGCCTCCAGGTAGCGGCGATATTGCGGCGTCACGTGGTCGGCCACCTTGGCGGTCGAGGCCTCGCCGACGGCGCCGCTCTCGCCGTAGATCTGTTCCAGTTCGTCGATGGTCGTGATCATGATGACAACCTACACGGGCGGGGCAGGCGGAGAGAAGTGATGAGCGTCGATACGATCGTGGTGGGGCTCGGCGCGGTGGGCGCGGCGACGCTGTGGCAGCTCGCCCGGCGCGGGCAGCGCGTGCTGGGTCTCGACCGGTGGGACCCGCCGCACGCCTGGGGATCGACCCATGGCGACACGCGCATCACCCGCTGCGCCGTCGGCGAGGGGGAGCAATACGTCCCGCTGGTGCGCCGCAGCCACGCCATCTGGCGCGAGCTGGAGGCCGAGACCGGCGAAAGCCTGCTGACGGAATGCGGCGCGCTGATCCTGGGCGGGCCGCGCGCGGGGGCGCCCGTGCACGGCAAGGCCGATTTCGTGCGCCGTACCATCGCGGCGGCAGAGCGGTTCGGCATCGCCCACGAGGTGCTGGCCCCCGACGAGGTCGTCCGCCGCTTCCCGTCCTTCCAGCTGCGCGGCGACGAGCTCGCCTACTGGGAGCCCGGCGGCGGCTACGTTCGCCCCGAGCGCTGCGTCGCCGCCCAGCTCGGCGCCGCCCGGCGGCACGGCGCCACCATCCAGGGCCACACCCAGGTGGTGGCGCTCGAGCGCGACGGCGGCGGCGTCTGCGTCGTCACCGCGGCGGGCGAGCGCTTCCGCGCGGCGCGCGCGGTGCTGGCGGCGGGTGCGTGGTCGCCGGGCCTGGCCGGGGCGGGGCTGCAGCGGCACATGAGCGTGGCGCGCCAGGTGCTGCACTGGTTCGCCCCAGACGACCCGGCACGCTACGCGCCCGAGCGCTTCCCCGTGTTCATCTGGGCCCATGGCGACGGCCCCGACGACAGCTTCTACGGCTTCCCGATCCCGCCGGGCACGCAGGGCGTCAAGTTGGCCTGCGAGCAATACGACGCCCTCACTCCCGATCCGGACGCGTTGCACCGCGACGTCGCCCCGGAGGAAGGCCTGGCCATGACCCGGCGTCACGTCGCCGGCCGGCTCGCCGGGCTGGCGGAGGCGCCGCTCCGCAGCGTCGTCTGCCCCTACACCGTCACCCCGGATGGCGACTTCCTGGTCGCCACCCTGCCGGACAACGACCGCGTGCTGCTGGTCTCGGCCTGCTCGGGGCATGGCTTCAAGCACTCGGCCGGGCTGGGCGAGGTGGTGGCCGGCGCGGTGGCGGTGGGCGAGGCGGGCGGGCTGGAGAGCTTCGTGGAAGGCCGGCTGGTGACGGCGTAGGCGTCGCGCCGCCCGTCCGTTCGGCGGGAGCGCTCAGGCGGTTCCCTCGGCCAGCGCCTTGAGCTGGTCGGCCGCGGCGCCCCAGCCGGCCTCGAATCCCATGGCGCGGTGATGCTCGGCCGCCGCCCGCGTCCAATGCCGGGCGCTGGCGCGGTATCGCGTGCCGTCCCCCTCCGCCGCGACGGCGAACACGCCGACCATGAGCGGCCCCTGCGGATACCAACCGACGGTGAAGGCGTCCGTCACGATGAAGTGCCGGTTCGGCTCAAAGGCGAGCACGACGCCCTCGTTGGGCATCTCCTCCCCATTGGGCCCGTGCATCACCACCAGGCTCCGCCCGCCCGGGCGCCAATCGACCTCCCGCGCCTCCGCCCGCCACGGCTTGGGACAGAACCACTCCTCGAACCGCTCGATCATGGTCCGCCACACATGCGGCACATCCGCCGCGATATACCGCTCGACCGATAGCTCCGGCTTGTCGTCCGACATAGGCATCTCCCGAGATGGGCTGGAGCCCACCAGCATTCTTTCCGTCGATCAAGGCGGAGCGTCGGCGTGCGCCGTGGTGGAATGCGCTGCGCTCTCCGCCCCCGCGAGAGGATCACCTGAGCCGTTCAAAGGCCGTCTCCCGGAAGGGGAGGATGGTCAGGGCGGAGACCAGGCCGGCGGCGATCAGGTAGTAGGTGGGGGCGATCGGGGTGCCGGTGGTGCTGATCAGCCAGGTGGCGATGAACGGGGCGAAGCCGCCGAACAGGGCGACGGCCAGGCTGTAGCCGATCGACATCAGCGTGGTGCGCGACCGCGTCGGGAACAGCTCCACGATGGCGGCCGGGCCGGCGCCGGCGAAGGCGGCGATGACCAGGTCGAAGGCGATCTGGATCGGCAGCACCGTGGCCAGCCCCGGCGCGGCCAGCATCAGCCGGAAGCCCGGATAGGCCAGCAGCACGAAGGCGAGGCAGCAGAACAACAGCAGCGGCTTGCGGCCCACCCGGTCCGACAGCGCGCCCATCACCGGAATCGCCGCCACCAGCACCACCAGCCCGATCGTGTTGGACCACAGCGACTCCGTCGCCGACAGCCCGGCGTAGCGCTGCGTGAAGGTCGGCAGATACGTCAGCATGATGTAGTACGACACGGTCCACAGGATCGTGAACCCGAACGCGCGCGCCATCAGGCCCAGCGGCGAGCCGAGATCAGCCAGGCCGGAGCGCTCGCCGCTCTGCTCGGCGCGGAAGCGGGGCGTTTCGTCGATGCCGCGGCGCAGCCACAGGCCGACCGGCAGCAGCAGCGCCCCGAGCAGGAACGGGATCCGCCAGGCCCACGCCTCCACCTGCTCGGCGGTGAACGCCGTGTTGAGCAGCGCGGCCACCGCCGAGCTGAGCAGCAGCCCGCCGACCACGGAGGCCTGGCTCCAACTGCCGAAAAAGCCGCGCCGTCCCTCCGGCGACCATTCCACGATGAAGGCGGTGGCGTTGCCCCACTCGCCGCCGGCCGAGAGCCCCTGCAGCACTCGGCACAGCACCAGCAGGATCGGGGCGGCCACGCCGATGGCCGCATAGTCGGGGATCAGCCCGATGCCGGCCGTGCCGACCGCCATCAGCACGATGGTCAGCACCAGGGTGGACTTGCGGCCGCGGACGTCGCCGAGCCGGCCGAGCACGACCGCGCCCAACGGCCGGGCCAGAAAGGCGATCCCGAACGCGGCGAACGTCGCCAGCAGGGAGGCGGTGGGGTCGGTGCCGGGGAAGAACTTGCGCCCCAGCGTCGCGGCCAGAAAGCCGTAGACGCCGAAATCATAGTATTCCAGCACGTTGCCGATGCCGGCGGCCGTGATGGCCTGCCGGGCCGATTGCAACGGGACCGGGCGGGCGCCCCCGCTCACGCCGGCTCCGCTCACGGGGCAGCTTTCGAGGCGTTCTCCTTGCACCAGCGCGCGATGTCGGCATGGGTCGCGAACCAGCAGGCGCCGCGCGCCTTCATGTGCGCGATCAGCTTGGCCAGCACCGGCATGCGCGAGCGGTGCCCGGAGATGTGCGGGTGCAGCGTCAGCAGGAACAGGCCGTTTTCCTCCCATGCCGCCTCGAACTCGGCGATGAAGATGTCCAGCACGGCGGAGGGCGGCGTGTAGGGCCGCAGCGCGGAGAAGCGGACGAAGTTGAAATACACCGCGTCGTCGCGGATCCACTCGGGCGGCAGCTCGACGATTCCCGTCGGCTGGCCGTCGGCGGTCAGCTCGTAGGCGTCGTCATCGGCCATCAAGGAGCTGTCGTAGAGCAGGCCGAGCTCGCGGATGATGTTCAGCGTATCGACGGAGAAGTCCCAGCTGGCGGTTCGCATGCCGACCGGGCGGGTGCCGGCCAGCTTCTCCAGCGTGTCGGCGGCCCGGAAGGTGAGGTCGCGTTCGACGCCGGGGGGCAGGCTGGTATTGGCTTCGTGGATCCAGGAATGGATGCCGATCTCGTGACCGCGCGCCGCGACGTCGCGGACCTCGTCGGGATACAGCAGGGCGGAGACGGCCGGGTAGAAGAAGCTGGCGGGAATGGCCTCGCGCTCGAGCAGGCTCAGGATGCGCGGCATGGCGCGGCGGTTGCCGTATTGGCCCTGGCTGATGCGCATGGGGCTTTCGTCGGAGTCGCGCAGCGGGATGGTGTCGTGGTCCGCGTCGAACGAGAGGGCGACGGCGCAGCGGGCGCCGCCGGGCCAGGCGGAAGGGGCGAGGCTACGGCCGGCGCGGGCGCGGCCGGTGATCTGCCGCCAGGTGGATTGCGGCCACTGCCAGGGGTGGCCGTCGGGATGCTTGGGATCGCTCATGCACCGAAACTGTGACCAAACCTCCGCGCCGCGCAACCCCGGTGGCGGGGCGTCAGCCGCTCGGCACGCGACCGACCGGCGGCTTCCAGCCCGCCCGCTTGCGCGCCGTCCAGGCGTAGCGCGGATCGTCGTCCAGCAGGCTGAGATGCGCGGAAAGGCGGTTGCGTTCCAGCCAGCCGGCGGCCGCCTCCAGCTCGGGCAGCGTCATGGCGGCGCGGCTCTTATTGCCCGAGATCCGCTTCAGCACCGCGTTGTAACGATGATACAGCCCGGCCCCCGCGACCTTGCCCGCCAGCCCGGCGCGGCCCGCCTCGTCCTCCACCGCCTGCGCCGCCACCATCTCGCCCAGCCGCGCACGCAGCCGGCGCTCGATGGCGGAGGGGGCGTCCAGCAATTCGGTCTGCGCCGCCTCGTGCTCGGGGCGGCGCAGCGCCAGTTCCGGGCCGGGCCGCAAGGTCTCGAAGCGCAGCGCCAGCGCGTTCGATTCGAGCGGCGTGATGCCGGGGGGCGGGGAGGCGCCGAGCTGGTCCAACACCCAGTCCGGCAGGGCGCGCTGCTTGCTCGGCTTGGGCGGGCGCGCCCCCGTGCCCTGCTCCGTCTCCAGCCGGCGGCGGAACTGCGCAAAGAGCGGGTCGTCGGGATGGAACACCACCGCGCGCTGGGCGGCGTAGGGGCCAGCCGCCGGGTCGATGCGGGTGGCGCGGGCGACCATCTGCTCGAGCCAGGGGCGCGAGCGGATGTGGGTCAGCGCGGCGACCACGGCGACCTCCGGCGCGTCGAGCCCTTCATACGCCATCGCCACGGTGACCAGGATCGAGGGCTCCGGCCGCAGGCGGAAGCTGGCCAGGATCTCGTGCGCCCGCTTCGTGTCGGACGTCGCGAGCTGGGCCACGGTGCCGGCCTGCGCGGGCGGCAGCCAGCTCGCCAAGCGGGCCAGGTAGCGCCGGGCGTTCTCCTGGTCGGGCGCCACGACCAGCAGCTTGCCCAGGCCGCGGACCGCCGGGTCGCCGTCCCGCTCCGCCCGCCGGCGTTGCCGCAAGTCGCGGATGCAGAGAAAGGCCTCGCGCAGCAGGGCGTCGGCGAAGCCGGTCCGCAGGGCGGTGAACAGGGCCGGGCGGGTGGTCTCCTCCGGATGAAAGGCGGCCAGGCGGTGCGGCCCGACGTCGCGGCCCTCCTCGTCGCGCCAGCTCGCCGCGCCGTCCAGCGCGCCGAAGGTGACGGGCAGCACGGCCCGCTCGGCCAGCGCCTGGCGGCGCGAGTAGCCGATCACGGCCCAGCCCGGCGCATCCAGCGCGACCTCCCGCGTCCGCGCCCGGCGGCCGGGCCGATAGGGAAGCCAGAGAATGCCCTTGCCGTCCGCGCGCTCCAGCGTGCCGGAGAGCAGCAGCCGGTAGGCGGCGCATTCCAGCAGCGGCAGCAGCGCCTGCGACCACGCGCTCTCCTGGGCGGTCTGTTGGGCGCCGGCCCCGTCGGGCTCCGGGGCGGCCGCCGCCGGGTCGATCTCGGCAAGGGAGGGCAGGTGATGCACCTCGTCCACCACCAGCAGCGTGCGGTGCCGGCGGAACTCGGCGAGATGCAGGTCCGGCGCGGCGGCAACGCCCTGGTAGGTGGTGACGTAGCCGGCCAGCCCGCGGCTCGGGTCGCCGCTATTGTCGGCCGCGCGGACGGAGAGGCCGTGCCCCAGCGTGCGGCGCCAGGCCGGGTCGGCGAAGGCCTCCTCCGCCTGCAGCCGCAGGCTGTCGCGCGGGACGATCCAGCACACCCGGTCGATCAGCCCGGCCGCGTGCAGCCGGGCCGCGGCGATGACGGGGAGCAGCGACTTGCCGCCCCCGGGCGTGACGGCGGCCAGGATGTCGCTCACCGCCGTCTCGCCGGCCGCGAGCGCGGCGGCGAGCCCGGCGAGTTGGCGCTGGTGCGAGCGGAGCGGGCGGTCGATGCCGGTCAGGACGCCGGAGGGCGGCTAGCGGGAGACGGCGTCCGCCGCCGGCGCGTCGGCCGGCGCGAGCGCGGCGACGCGGGCGACCACGTCGACCGGCTGCGACACCGCGAAGGTGAGCCGCACCGGGAAGGTCTGGCCGAGGCGCAGCGGCCCGTTCAGCCCGCTGAGCATGATGTGGTAGCCGCCCGGCATCAGCGAGACCGGCTGACCCGGCGGCAGCATCAGCCCGTCCGGCAGGTCCTGCATCGCCAGCGCGCTGCCGTTGACCACCACGCGTTGCACGGCGGCGCGCTTGGCCTCCGGCGAGGCGGCGGACACCAGCTTGTCGCGCACCGGCGCCTTCAGCGTGACATAGACCGCGACCTCGTCGGCGCCGGCCGGCGTGGCGCGCGACCAGGCATCCGTCGCCTGCACGCCGCTGCCGGGCAGGGACGGTTGCGCGTGCGCCGCTGTCGACAGCAGGCCGAGGGCGAGAGCCGCTGCGGATAGACCCTTCATGGATGTTCCCACCTTTCGTCAGTTCGGCAGAAAGCCGATCGAGAACCATGGCACGGCCGCGACCAGGAGCAGCCCGAGCAACAACACGCCGAGATAGGGCCAGATGCGCCCCAACGCCCGGTCCGGGTCGATGCGGCCGATCGTACAAGCGGCGTAGTAGCCGAGGCCGAACGGGGGCGCAAACAAGCCGATCCCCATCGCCAGGATGATGACCATGGCATAGTGCACCTCGTGCACCCCCGCCGCCCGCGCGACGGGGAACAGCAGCGGGCCGAACAGCACCATGGCGGGAATGCCCTCCAGCACGCTGCCCAGCACCACGAACGCCACGATCGAGATCAGCAGGAAGCCGAACGCCCCGCCCGGCACCCCCGCCATCGCCAGCGTCAACGCGCGCGAGAAGCCCGATTGCGTCAGCGCCCAGGCCATGCCGTTGGCGGCGCCGATGATGAACAGCACCGCGCCCGACAGCGTGGCCGCGTCCACCAGCATGGGAAAGATCCGCCGCAGGTCGAAGCTGCGGTACACGACGACCCCGCAGACGACGATGTAGGCGATGCCGATGGTCGACACCTCCGTCGCGGTGGCCACCCCCTCGATCACGGCGGTGCGGATCAGCAATGGCAGGATCAGCGCGGGCAGCGCGATCAGAAAGGTGCGGCCCACCGTGCGGGCCGATGCGCGGCGGATGCCGGTGCGGTCCTCGCCGCCGGCCCGCCGCCAGGCCAGGATCGCCAGCCCGATCGCCAGCACGATCCCCGGCAGCAATCCCCCGGTGAACAGCGCCGCGATCGACACGCCGGTGACGGACCCGATCGCGATCAGCACCAGGGAGGGCGGGATCGTCTCCGCCATCGCCCCGGTGGCCGCGAGCAGCGCGACCATCTCGCCATCGTCCAGCCCGCGTTTGCGCATCTCGGGGATCAGCACGGGCGCCACCGCGGCCATGTCGGCGGTCTTGGAGCCGGAGATGCCGGACACCAGCACCATCGCGCCCAGCAGCACGAATTGCAGCCCGCCGCGAACATGGCCGATCAGCGCCGCCAGGAACGCCACCATCGCGCGCGCCATGGTGGTGAGTTCGATCAGCCCGCCTAGCAGCACGAATAACGGCACCGCCAGCAGGATCAGCGACGACATGCCCTCGTCCATGCGGCCGGGCAGCACCTGCAGCGGCGTGCTCGTCGTGGTGAGCAGGTAGGCCACCGTCGCCAGCCCGAAGGCGAACGCGATCGGGATGCCCGCCAGCACGCCGGCGCCGAGCAGCAGCACGAAGAACACCACGAGGTTCCACGACCCCATGCCGGCCAGCGCGCCCCGGCCGAGGAACAGCGCCGCCGCCACCGCCCCGAGCAGCAGGGCGACCGCCAGCACGTCCCGCCCGCGGAACTGCAGCAGGTGCAGCACCGAGAGCGCGATCATCAGCCCGAACCCGGTCGGCACCGCCGCCGTGCGGATCGAATCGGGCCAGCCCAGCGCGGGCGTCTCGATGAAGGCCTGGTCGCTCATGTAGTCGAGCGCCGGGCCGATGAGGATCAGCAGGAACAGCAGCGGCGCCAGCGTGGCCAGCGCGCCCGCCGCCCCGCGCAGCCGCGGCGGCAGCCGGGTCGCCAGTGTGGACAGCCGCATGTGGGCCCCCGCGTGCAGCGCCAGTACCGCGCCGAGCATGGCCAGCCACAGGAACACGGTGGAGGCGAGCTCGTCACCCCAGATCAGCGGCCGGTCGAGCCCGAAGCGGAACACCACGCCGGCGCCCAGCAGCCCCACCTCGGCCAGCACCAACACCGCCGCCACCGCGCCCACCGCGCCGGCCAGCCCGGCTTCCAGCCGGCCGAGCCACGGACGCGCCGCCGTCGGCAGCGGCCCGGCGGCCGCGGCCGCCTCCGGGATCATGGGCCGTTCAGCGCGTGGTAGCTGCGGATCACCTGGCTGTCGTCGGTCCGGCCCTCGCCACGGCCGGATGCGGCCAGGAACAATTGGTGCGCCACCGCAGCCAGCGGCAACGCCGCGCGCGCATCGCGCCCGGCATCCAGCACGAGGCCCAGATCCTTGACGAAGATGTCCACCGCGCTGGCCACCGCCGGGTCGGCCTCGAGCATGCGCGGCCCGCGGTCGCGCAGCATCCAGGACGACGCGGCCGACCCGCCCATGATCTCCAGCAGCACGTCGAGGTCGACGCCGGCCTTGCGGGCCAGCGCGAACGCTTCCGCCGCCACCGCGATGTGCACGCCGCAGAGCAGCTGGTTGACGGTCTTGACCGCGGCGCCCTGGCCCGGCTCGGTGCCGACGTGGAACAGCTTGGTGCCCAGCGCGGCCAGCAGCGGCTTGGCGGCGGCGAAGGTGTCGGCATCCGCGGCGGCCATGATGGTCAGCGTGCCGCCGGTGGCGCCCGCGATGCCGCCGGAGACCGGCGCGTCCACGAACCGCCGCCCGCTCGCCTGAACGCGCGCGGCCAGCGCCGCGGCCGCCGCCGGCGCGCAGGTCGCCATCAGGATCACGACGGCATCGGGCGCCAGCCTGTCCAGCGCCGCGTCCAGCACGTCGCCCGCCTGCGCGGCGTTGACCACCATCAGCACCAGCGCGTCCGCCCCCGCTGCCGCCTCGGCCGCCGAAGCGCAGCCCGCCCCGCCCGCTTGGGCCAGGGCGGCGACCGCGTCGGGCCGGTTGTCGAACCCGCGGACGGCGAATTGCTTGGCCAGGAGGTTGGCGGCCATGGGCTGCCCCATGGAGCCGAGGCCGACAAAGGCGACGGTTCTCAGGCCGGCCGCTTCCATGATGCTCTCCCCCCCGCGTTGCCGGCATGGTTGCCGCGCCAGCGCGGGGCGACAAGGGGGAAAGATGGCCTGGGGTGTCGAGGCTCGGAGCGAGGAGGGGCGGCTTGGGTGTGGCGGAAAGCGCTGCGCTTTTCCGCCCAACGGGAGGCGTGGCAGCTGATTAGGTCAGCACCTTGATCATGTGGACCCGGTGCAACCCGCCCTCTTCCGCCCGGCGCGTCTCGCGGAAGCCCAGGCGCGGGTAGAGGCCGAGGTTCTCCGTCATCGCGGCGTTGGTGTAGAGCCGGATCGCGCCAAAGCCCCGCCCGCGCGCGACCCGTTCGGCGAAGTCGATCAGCGCCCGGCCGAGCCCCTGGCCGCGATGCGCGGGATGCACGGCGACGTTGTCGAGCAGCAGGATGCCGGGCTCGGCCACCAGCACCACCATCGCGGCCACGGTCCCATCCACCTCCAGCACGTGCAGCTGGCCGGCCGCGATCCGGGCGCCGTAATCGTCGTTCATCGGGCCCGGCGGGCGGCCGATCCGCTCGATGTAGGGCGTGTAGGCGAGGCGCACGATCTCCTCCACCGCGTCCCGATCCGCTGCCACGGCCAAGCGCGGCGCGGTCACCGGGCGCGGGCCAGCGTTCGCCGCGCCTTGAGCACCACCGGGTAGTCGACCATCGCGCCGTCGACCGAGACGGCCGCCAGCCCCGCCGCCTCCGCCCGGTCGAACGCCGCGACGATCGCGCGCGCCCGCTCGAGCTCGGCCGGGCTCGGCGAGAAGGCGTCGTTGACCGGCTCGAGCTGCGCCGGGTGGATGCAGGCCTTGCCGCTGAACCCCATCGCTCGGGCGCGCCGGGCCGAGGCCGCCAGCCCGGCCGAATCGGCAATGTCGGTCCAGACCGTGTCCAGCGGGCCTTCCAGCCCGGCGGACGCGGTGGCCAGCGTCAGCGCGAAGCGGGCCTGGGTGACCGCGCCGGCCTCGTCGGCGAGATCGACGTCCATGTCGAGCGCCAGGTCCACCGCGCCGAAGGCCAGCCGGCGCAGCCGCTGGGACGCGGCCGCGATCGACCCGGCGGCGGCCACCCCGCGCGCGGTCTCCACGATCGGCAGCAATTCGATCCCGCCCGGCGGCTTGCCCGCCCGCGCCTCCAACTGCGTCAGCAGCCAGTCCACCGTCTGGATGTCGGCGGCCGACTCCGCCTTGGGCAGCACGATCCCGTCGATCGCGGCCGCGGCGGCCATCAGCATGTCGTCGTAGCAGAACGGCGTGCCGAGCGCGTTGACGCGGACAAAGACGGGCTTGCCGTGCCGCGCCGCCAGCAGCCCGGCCGCCGCCTCCCGCGCCGCGCCCTTCTCCGCCGTCGCGACCGCGTCCTCCAGGTCGACGATCACGCCATCGGCCGCCGAGGCGAACGCCTTCTCCACCTTGCGGGCGCTGGTCGCCGGCACGAACAGCAGCGAGCGCGGCGTCATGCGCGGTCCAGCAGGCGCCGCGCGCGTTCGACGATCGGCCGATCCACCATGGCGCCCTCGAAGGCGAACGCGCCGGCACCGGCGGCCTCGGCCGCGGCGACGATCCGCCGCGCGCGGTCCACCGCGTCCGGCGCCGGCGCGAACGCGGCGTTGAGGATCGGCACCACCGCGGGATGGATGCAGGACGCGCCGTCGAACCCCAGCGCGCGAGCCTCGCGAGCGGAGGCGGCGATGCCGTCCGTATCGGAATAATCGGCGATCGAGCGCAGCATGCCGAAGGAGAGCACGCCCGCCGCCTTGGCCGCCAGATGCACCATCAGCTTGGGCAGCCGCAGCATGTCGGCGCTCGGCTCGGCATCCATGGCGGTCGCCAGGTCCTCGCCGCCGACCGCCACGCCCATAATCCGCTGGCTGGACCGCAGGATCGGCCGGGCATCCAGCACCGCGCCGGGATCTTCCAGCAGCGGCACGAAACGCAACGGCGCGCGCCCGGCCTCGTCCGGCTCGAGCCCGGCCGCAAGCGCCGGCAGCGCGTCGGCGGACTGCACCTTGGGTACCATGAGCCCGAACGCCCCCGCCCGGCACGCGGCCGCGGCGTCGAGCCCGGCGGTTTCCGCATTGATCCGCACGAACACGGTCGCCCCGCCGCGTCCCACCGCCGGCACCGCTTCGGCCAGCGCCGCCCTTGCCGATTCCTTGTCGGCGGGCGCCACCGCGTCCTCCAGGTCCAGGATGATCGCGTCCGCGCCCCGCTCGTGCGCCCGCGCCACGAAGCGGGCGGCGTGCGCCGGCACGTAGAGCAGCGAACGGATCACGCCGCGGCCCCGCTGGCCCGCAGCCGGGCGAGGGCGTCCGCATCGTAGCCCACCGCCCCGAGCAGCGCGTCCGTCTGCTGCCCCAGCGTGGGCGCCGGATGCCGCCACACCCCCGGCGTGCCGGACAGGCGCGGCACGATGTTGTGCGTCGGCATCGACCCGAGATCGTCGTCTTCGACCTCCACCAACACCTCGCGCTGCTGGAAATGCGGGTCGGCCAGCGCGTCGGCGATGTTGTAGACCGGCCCGGCGGTCACGCCGGCGGCCTGCATGGTGGCCAGCGCCTCGTCGCGCGGCCGGGTCGCGAACCAGCCGCCCACCGCCGCATCCACCAGGCCGCGGTTGCGCACCCGGTCGGTGTTGGTGCGGAAGCGGGGGTCCTCGATCATCTCCGGCTGCCCGATCACGGTGAAGATGCGCCGGGCCATCGCCTGGATCGACCCGGACAGCGCGACGAACCCGCCATCGGCGCAGCGATAGATGTTGCGCGGCACGGCGGTGTTGGAGGTGTTGCCGGTGCGCTGCTTGATCTGCCCGGTATGGCGGTAGATCGCCGCCTCCGGCCCCAGCGTGGAGAACAGCGGCTCCAGCAGCGACAGGTCGATCACCTGCCCCTTGGCGTCGGGGCCGCCCCGCTCGCGCGCCAGCAAGGCCGTCACCACCGCCATCGCGCCCGACAGCCCGGCCACCATGTCGGCCAACGCCAAGGGCGGCAGCAGCGGCTCGCGGTCGGGGAAGCCGGTGCGGTCGGCGAAGCCGCTCATCGCCTCGATCAGCGTGCCGAAGCCGGGCTGCCCGGCATACGGGCCGGTCTGGCCGAAGCCGGAGATCCGCACCACGATCAGCCGCCCGTTGCGCTGCAGCAGCGTGTCGGGCGCCAGGCCCATCTTCTCCAGCGTGCCGGGGCGGTAGTTCTCGATGAACACGTCCGCCGTCTCGACCAGGCGGAGCAGCGCCGCCGTCGCCTCCGGCTGACGCAGGTTGAGCACCACGGACAGCTTGTTGCGGCAATACGTCTTCCAGAACATCTGCTGGCCGCCATCGATCCAGGCGCGCAGCGGATCGCCCTCCGGCGGCTCGACCTTGATGACCTCCGCGCCGAAATCGGCCAGCTGCAGCGACAGCATGTTGCCGGCGACGAGGCGGCTCAGGTCGAGGACGCGGTAGCCGGAAAGCGGGCCGGTGGCGGCCGGGTCGAAGCGGATCGGGGTGGGATCGGGCAAGCGGGACACTCTCAGCGGAGGCGGGAGTGTCGCGACGGGGGGCGGACCGGTCAAACCGGAAAAAGTGCTGCGCCGCAGCACGGCGCCGGGTATCCCAGTCGGGGGCAGGCCCGAGCCTGCCCCCGACCGGGTCACGCCGATGCCGACCTTAGCGTCAGCGGCGGGTCGCCCCCACCACGCCGGCACCGTTGGCGACCGGCGCGTTCACCGTGGCGCCCTGCGGCAGGCTGTTGGTCGGTTGCGGCATTTGCGACGTCGCACCCGGCGCGGTGGAGCTGGTCCCGCCGGCTTGCCGGCCGGATGCGGTGGTGTTGACGTCTGAACAAGCGGCAAGGCTGCCCAGAAGGGCGAGGCCGGTGAGCAGGACGGAGAGGCGCATGATCATCTCGCTTGTGGTTGGCTTCGAAACGATACCCTCACCGCCATCCCCGGCGGAAGTACCACTGCCGGTTCTTACGCCACGCCGCGCGCCGTTGGGCGGGGGTGTGTCAAACTCAGCACGCCGCCCACCGCCAGCGTCACCAGGACGCCGAGCGGCACATACCAGGTGAACGCCAGCGGGTGCGTCCGCACCACCCAGGTCATGACGGCCAGCGTCGCCACGAACGCCACGATCGCGTCCCGCCCGCCGGCGCGCGGCAGCAGGCGGCCGAGCAGGAACGCGCCCAGCAGCGCCCCGTAGGTGTAACCGGCGATGCCGAGCCCGAGCAGCACCACCTGCCCCTTGGTGTCGGTGAACAGGCACGCGAACCCGGCCATCACCACCGCCCACACGATCGTCAGCCCGCGCGACAGCCGCAGCGCGCCCGGCCCGTCCGTTCGCCGACCGGTCGCCCGCAGCAGGTCCGCCACCGTGGAATTGGCCATCGAGTTCAGCGCCGAGGACAGGCTCCCCATCGTCGCCGACAGGATACCGGCGATCAGCAGGCCCGACACGCCGGGCGGCAGCTCGTCCAGGATGAAGCGCGGAAACAGGTCGTCGGACGAGCGCAGGCCGAGTTCGGCGATCGACTTGCCGCCCAGATGCACCCACAGCAGCACGCCCACCAGCGAGAACAGCGCGAACTGGATCATCACCACCACGCCGCTGCCGACCATCGCCCGCCGGCCTTCGCCCAGCGTCCGCGCGGCCAGCACGCGCTGCACCATCAGCTGGTCCGTCCCGTGCGACGCCATGCCGAACAGCGCCCCGCCGACGATTGCCGCCACCGCGTTGAACGGGCTGAACAGGATCGGCGCGGAGAAGTTCAGCACCTGGAATTTGCCGGCCTGCCACGCCTGCGCCACCCCGGCGCCGCCCACCTCGCCCAGCAGGATCAGCACGCAGACCAGGGCGCCGCCGAGATACAGCAGCATCTGGATCGCATCCGTCCATATCACCGCCCGGATGCCGCCCACGTATGTGTAGAGCACCGTGACCGCCGACAGCACCGCGATGATGACGACGTAGCTGGTCGGCAGCCCCACCGCGTCCAGCAGCAGCTTGATCGGGATCGCCGAGGCGAACAGTCGCACGCCTTCCGCCAGCAGCCGCGTCACGAGGAAGGTCAGCGACGCCACCACCTGCAGCCCCGGGCCGAACCGCTCGCGGAGATACTGGTAGCAGCTCACGAAGCCCTCCCGCATGTAGAGCGGCAGCAGGAACCCGGCGACCAGCGTGCGGCCGATGATATAGCCGATCGCCAGCTCCACGAAGCCGAACGCGCCGAGATACGCCACGCCCGGCACGGAGATCACCGTCAGCGTGCTGGTCTCGGTGGCGACGATGGAGAAGCAGATCGCCCACCACGGCAGGTCGCCCTCGCCCACGAAATAAGCCCGCGCATCGCCCTGGCGGCCCGACAGCCGCAACCCGACGGCGGCGATCGCGACCAGGTAGAGCAGGATGACGAGCAGGTCGAGCGATCGCATGAACGGGATCCTAGGGGGGCAGAACGGCGTCGCGCACGCGGCCGCCGGCGGCGAGGAGCCGCAACTCTGCCGCCTCCGCGTCGAGTCCTGCCAGCAGCATCACCAGCGCCGGCTTGACCCGCCCGCCAGTCGCCGCCAACGCCGCCACCGCCGCCTCGGGCGAGCAGCCAGCGACCTCCTGCACCGTGCGGCGGGCGCGGCGGCGCAGCTTGTCGTTGCTGGCGCGCACATCCACCATGCGGCTGCCGTACGTCTTGCCGAGCGCGACCATGCAGGCCGTGCTCAGCGCGTTCAGCGCGATCTTCTGCGCCGTGCCGGCCATCATTCGCGTGCTGCCGGCGACGATCTCCGGGCCGGTCAGCATCTCCACCGCGTGCGCGGCGACCGCGGCGGCCGGGCTGAACGGGTTGTTGACGATCGCCCCCGTCAGCGCCCCCCGCGCCCGCGCGTGCCGCAACCCGCCGACCACGAACGGCGTCCGCCCGGAGGCCGCGATGCCGACCACGGCGTCGGCCGCCGAGAGCCCGTGCGCATCCAACGCCGCCGCCGCCGCACCGTCGTCATCCTCCGCACCCTCGACCGCTTCCAGCATCGCGCCAGGGCCGCCGGCGAGCAGCGCCACCACCAGGCCGGGCGGCGCGCGGTAGGTCGGCGCCAGCTCCGCCGCGTCCAGCACGGCGAGGCGGCCGGGCGTGCCGGCGCCGAGGTAGAACAAGCGCCCGCCCGCCCCCAGCCGTGCCGCCACCGCGTCGGCCAGCGCCCCGAGCGCCGGCCCCGCCGCGGCCACCGCGTCCTGCGCCGCCCGCTCCGCGGCCAGCGAGAGCGCCACCACCTCCGCCGGGCGGCGCTGGTCCAAGTCCTCCAGCCCGGGGCGCACCCCCTCCGTCGCCAGCAGGTCGAGCGCGTCGGCCGCTCCCGCACCCGCGGCACGGACGCGCTGCACGGCGTCGCCATAACGGTCCGCGGCATCCGTCGCGAGCCGGCGCGCGCCATCCAGCCCCAGATCGCGCGCCGAACCCGGCACGGACACGGGCGACAGCCGCAACCCTGCCAGCGCCGCCCGCAGGGGCAGCACCAGAGCTTCCAGCCCGCCCACCATCGCGAACGGGAACACCGGCTCCGCCGGCAACCGGCGCCGCGCGGCCGTCACGGTGGCGATCAACGCCGACGTCGCCTCCGCCAGGATCGCGCCCGCCACGGCATCGCCGCCGCCCGCCGCCTCGGCGACGGCCGGCGCGAAAATGGCGAAGAGCGCGGCGGCCTCACGCACGGGTGCCGTGGCGACCCGGCCGGGCAGCGCCGCCAGCGTCCCGAACTGACGCTCGGCTTCCGCCTCGAGCACGGTGGCCGGGCCCCGGCCCTCCCGCGCCCGCAGCGCCGCCTGCAGCCCGGCGCGTCCGATCGCCGCCTCGCCCCCTTCGTCGCCCAGCCACGACCCGAGCCCATCGACCCGGTGCACCGCGCCATCGGGGCCCACCGCCACCGCGACCGCGCCGCTGCCGAGCACGAGCACCACGCCGGCCTGCCCGCCCAGCGCGCCGGCATGCGTGGCCACCGCGTCGCTCGTCACGCGCACGTCGGGGGCCGGCAGCCGCCGCGCCAGCCGCTCCGCCAGCTCCCTCGCTGCGGCCGGCGCCGCCGCCGCGCCCGCCGCGCCAATGGCGGCGATGTCCACCGCGTCGCTCCCGGCCGCCCGCAACAGCCCCGCCGCTACCCCTGCGATCGCCACCTCCGCCTGCGCCGCCGCGCCGGGCTCGGCCAACCCCGGCGCGCCCGGGCCATCGGCCCGCCACACCGCATCCCCCCGCCACAGCGCGACCCGGCACCCGGTCGAGCCGAGATCGACCGCGAGCACGGTCACGCCCCGATTTCCTCGCCCGCCACCCAGACCCGGCGCGGCACCCACGCCTCGTCCCACCACACCAGATCGGCCTGCGCGCCCACGGCCAACCGCCCCAGGTCGGGCCGCCCGATCGCGTCGGCCGGCGCCTCCGTGGCGGCGAGCAGCGCGACGGCCGGGTCGAGGCCGGCCCGGATCATCCGGCGCACTCCTTCGTCCAGCACGATGCCCGCGCCGCTGATCGTCCCGTCCGGCCGCCGCCCGAGCCCGTCCGCGTCGGCCACCACCGGCATCCCGCCGAACGTCAGCGCCGTCCCGGCCGGCAGCCCGGCGATCAGGATCGAATCCGTCACCGCCACGATCCCCGCCCCCTTCGCCGCACCCGCCTTCGCCGCACCCGCCTTCGCCGCACCCGCCTTCGCCGCGAACGCGACCCGGCAGGCGAGGGGGTCCACGTGCTGCCCATCCACGATCAGCCCGGCGTGCAACCGCTCATCCGTCAGCGCCGCGCCGGGGAGGCCGGGGTCGCGATGGCGGAACGGGCGCATGGCGTTGAACAGATGCGTGACCATCGTCGCACCCGCATCGGCGGCGGCGATCGCCTGCGCGGCCGTGGCGTCGGAATGGCCGAGCGAGACGATCACCCCGGCGCCGACCAGCCGGCGGATCGCCTCGAGCGCGCCGGGCCGCTCCGGCGCCAGGGTCACGCTGCGCAACGCCGGCTCGCCCAGCAGCGCCTCGATCGCGTCGGGCTCGGGGTCGCGCACCCACTCGGCCCGGTGCGCCCCGCGATAGGCCGGCGACAAGAACGGCCCCTCCAGATGCACGCCGAGCATCCGCGCGCCGCCGTCCCGCTCCGGCAGGGCGGCTGCCCGGCGCAACACGGCCAGCAGGTCGGGCAACGGCGCCGTGATCGCGGTCGGCTGCACCGCCGTGACGCCGTGCCGCGCCAGCCGGGCCAGCGCCGCCGTCCAGCCGGGCCCGTCCGCGGCGGCGAAGTCGATGCCGAACGCGCCGTTATTATGCAGGTCGAGCAGCCCGGCCGTCAGCACCCCGCCCGCCAGCGCCTCCGTTCCGGGTGGCGGCGCACCGTCGGTGATCGCCGAAATCCGTCCACCCCCGACCGAGATCGTCGCCGGGCCGCCCCAGCGCCCGCCGGGCAGCAGCAGGCATTCGGCCGCAATCGCGCCCGGCACGGTCATAGCGTGTGCGTGACCTTGCGCAGCCCGCGCGGAGCGTCCGGATCCTCGCCGCGCGCCACCGCCATGTGCAGCGCGAGCCACTGGAACGGCACGATCTCCAGCAGCGGCGAGAGCGGCTCGGCGATTTCGGCCGGCAGCGCGTAGCCCCGGTCGGCGGCCGCCACCGCGTCGGCCGTGCCGACCACGAACAGGTCGGACCCCGCCGCCCGTACCCGCTCCAGCACGGGCCGCATTGCTTCGCCCGCGATGCCGGCCGGCGCCACCGCCAGCACCGGCACCGCCGCATCCAGCATCGCCACCGGGCCGTGCAGCAGGTCGGCGCCGGAGAAGGCCTGCGCCGCCAGGTAGCTCGTCTCCATCAGCTTCAGCGCGGCCTCGCGCGCCGTCGGGTAGCCGTAGCCGCGGCCGGTGACGACCAGGCGCTGCGCGAAGCGGTAGCGCTCGGCCATCGCGCCCATCGCCTCGCCGGCCGGCCCGACGATCCGCTCTGCCGCGTCGGCCAGCCCGGCCGCCGCCGCGCCATCGCCGCCCGACCACGCCTCGACCAGCAGAAACAAGCTCAGCAGTTGCGCGGTATACGTCTTGGTCGCCGCCACCGCCGCTTCCCGCCCGGCGCCGATCGGCAGGTGCCACGCGGCGGCCTCGGCGAGCGGCGACGACGGGTCGTTGGTCACCGCCAGCGTGTGCGCGCCCGAGCGCCGCCCCGCCTCCACCGTTTGCACCAGGTCGGGCGACGCGCCGGACTGGCTCACCGCGACCAGCAACGCGCCCTCCCAGCGCGGCGCGGCGCGGTACGCCGTCACCACGGAAGGCGACACCAGCCCGGCCGGCAGCCCCAGCCGCAGCTCGATCAGGTATTTCGCATACAGCGCCGCGTGGTCGGAGGTGCCGCGCGCCGCCAACAGCACGGCCGTCGGCCGCGCCGCCGCGACCCGGCGGCCCAGCGCGGCAATGTCACCCCGACGTTGCCAGATCTCGCGCCACACCCGCGGCTGATCCAGGATGTCGGCGACCATCGCGTGCCCGGAGAAACTTGGCATCCCGCCGGGATAGCAAGGGCGCTTCGGCCCGACAACGGCGCAACCAGGCGTTTTGCCCGGCGCGCCGGCGGCTCAGCGCGGCTCGTAGAAGCCGACACCCTCCGCGATCAGGTCCGGCCGGGTCTGCAGGATGCTCGCCACCTCAGTCTGGCTGTCCGTGTAGAAGTGCGTGCCGTCCTTGGCACTGAAGAAGCGGAACACGGCGATATCGTTCGGCTGCGGTTGCGTGTGCTCGAAGAACGACCCCTCTGGTTCGAACACCAGGTCCGGCCGGTTCGCGATGACGTCGTCCCGCTCGCTCGCACTCGCCGTGAGGAACTGCGTCCCATGGACCTTGTCGAAGAAGCGGAACACCTCCACCGCGCTCGGATCCTCGCTGGCCGGATCGATTGCGCGCAGCCCCACTCCGTCCTGGCCTTCCGGGATCAGGTCCGGCCTTGTGGCCAGGATGGTCGCCCGCTCCTGCGGGTTGGGCGTGTAGAAATGCGTCCCGTTATGGGAGTCGAAGAAGCGATAGATCGGGATCGTGTTGTCCGACCCGCTCTCGCCATCCGAGTTGATCGGCACGCCCACTCCGGTGCCGCCGCCAGCCTGGTTGCCCACGCTCAGCACCCCCGGCGGGTTCACCTCGGCCGCCACCAGCGACAGCGGCAGCCCATTGGCGTCCGTGATCGTCGCGCCGACCAGGTCGTAGCCGGTCACGGTCAGGTCGGCCGCGGTCTGCCCCGGCTGCACCTCGTGGATGAAAGCCAGCGTGGTCGGCCCGGACGTGCTCGGATCGTAGGTGGCGACACCCCCGTCCGACAGCGTCAGCGTCGGCGTGCCGCCCGCGACCGTGACGGCATGGTCGGTCGTCACCACCACCCGCACGATGTCGCCCGCACCCAGCGCGCCCGAGCCCGGCGTCGTCTCGACATCCACCACGACCGGCGGCGGTCCGCCCGTTCCCGTTCCCGGCCCTGTTCCCGGCCCTGTGCCAGGCCCTGTGCCCGGCCCCGTACCAGGCGTGGTGTCCACCACCAGCGTGCCGGGCGGGTTGCCGATCGCGGCTGCCAGGTTGAGGGTGTTGGCCGCTGCGTCCGCAATCGTCGTGCCCGCCACTGTGACGCCGGTGATGGCCAGGTCGGCGCTGCTTTGCCCCGCCTGCACCGCGTGGTCGAACGCCAGCACCGAGCCGGTCGACGCGGCCGCGTTGAACGTCGCCGTGCCTCCGTCGCTCAGCAGGAGGATCGGCGCCGTGCCGCTCACCACCACGGCCTCGCTCACCGCGACGTTGAACCGCACGGTTGAGCCGGTGCCGACCTGCCCGGAGCCCGGATCGGTTGTCACGCCGCTTACCGTCGGCGCCGTCGTATCGATCTGCAGCGTCCCGGCCGGATTGACCGCCAGGCTGTTCCAGTTGAGCGCCAGGCCCGCCCCGTCCGTCGCGGTGGCGCCATTCGCGTTCACCGCCGTCACCGCCAGGTCCGCCACGTTCTGCCCCGCCACCACCGCCGTGCGGAACACCAGGCGCGTCGGCGTCGAGCTGGCGCTGTCGAAGGTCGCGATGCCGCCATCGTTGAGTTGGAGGCTTGGCGGCCCGCCGCTCAGCGTCACCGGCTCGCTCAGCGTCGCTGTGAACACGATGGAGCGGCCGGCGCCGAGGCTGCCGCTGCCAGGGTCGGTGACCAAGCTGCTCAACACGGGCGCGGTGGTGTCGATCGACACGGTGCCGAGGGTTCTGCCGGTGAGCCCGCTCAGGTCGAGCGCGTTGCCCGCCAAGTCCGTGACGGCGGCATTGTTCAGGTCTGCTCCGGTGATGGTGAGCCCGGCGGTGTTCTGGCCGGCGCCGACGACGTAGGTGAACACCAGCGTGTTGCCGGACGACGCGGTCGGGTTGAAGATCGCCTGCCCGCCATCGTCCAGGCTCAGCGTGGGCACCCCGCCCGCGACCGTGACGGTCTCGTTGACGGTCACGGCGATGCTCACGGTCTGGCCGGGGCCGACGTTGCCGCTGCCCGGAGTCGCCGCCACGCTGCCGACGGTTGGCGCGATGGTGTCGACGGCCAGGATGCCGGCCGGGTTGACGGCGAGGCTGGTGAGGTCGAGCGGGTTGCCGGCGCTGTCGGTCACGGTGCCGCCGTTGAAGGTAGCGCCGGTGACGGCGAGATCGGCGGTGTTCTCGCCGGACTGCACGGTGTAGTCGAACACCAGGTGCGTGGCCGACGAGGCCGCCGCGTTCAGCCGGGCGGTGCCGCCGCTGTTCAGCGTCAGCTCGGGCGTGCCGGTGCCGCCGAGCAGCACCGCCTCGTTGGTGTCGACGAACAGGCTGACGGTGTTGCCGGCGTGCAGCGCGCCGTTGGGCTGGCTGAGGGTGACGGTCGTGGCGCGGGGGGCGGCCGTATCGATGGTGACGGCGCCGATCGGGGTGCCGGCGAGCGCGCTGAGGTCGAGCGCGTTGCCGGCGGGGTCGGTCGCGGTGGCGCCGTTGAGGCTGCCGCCCACCACGGTCAGGTTGGTGCCGGACTGCCCGGGGGCGACCGTGTAGCGGAACACCAGGGTGGTCGCGCCGGAGGCGAGGGGGTCGAGGGTGGCGGTGCCGCCATTGCTGAGGGTCAGGGTGGGCAGCGCGCCGGAGATCTGCACGGGCTCGCTGAGCGCCAGGGTGAGGCTGACCGTCTGACCGGTGCCGACCGGCCCGATGCCGGGCGAGGTGGCGGTCAGCGACGCGGTCGGCGCGGTGGTGTCGATCTGCAGCGTGCCGGCCGGGTTGACCGCCAGGCTGCTCCAATCGAGCGGGTTGCCGGCCGCGTCCGTTGCGGTCACGCCGGTGGTGGTCACGCTGGTCACCGCGAGGTCCGCCACGTTCTGGCCGGCGGTCACGGTGGTGCGGAACACGAGCTTGGTGGCGGTGGAGGCGGCGGGGTCGAGCAGGGCGGTGCCGCCATCGTTGAGCTGCAGGCTGGGCGTGCCCGCGAGCGTGACGGCCTCGTTGAGGTTCGCCGTGAACGTCACGATCTGGCCGGCCTTGAGACTGCCGCTGCCGGGGTCGGTCACCAGGGTGCTCGCGACCGGCGCGGTGGTGTCGATCGCCAGCGTGCCCGTCGGATTGCCGACCAGTGCGCCGAGGTCGAACGCGTTGCCCGCGCCGTCCGCGGCGGTGGCGCCGTTCAGGCTGACGCTAGTGATGGCGAGGTCGGCGGTGTTCTGCCCGGCGGCGACCGTGTAACGGAACACGAGGTTGTTGCCGGACGACGCGCCGGCGATGAACGTGGCGGTGCCGCCGCCGGACAGGTTCAGCGTGGGCGCCCCGCCGGTGATCAGCACCGGCTCGCTGGTGGTCACCAGCACGTCCACGCTGTTGCCCGCATGCAGCGCGCCGTCCGGCACGCTGAGCGCGAGCGCCGTCACGGTCGGCGCGGCCGTGTCGACGGCCAGGATGCCGGCCGGGTTGACGGCGAGGCTGGTGAGGTCGAGCGGGTTGCCGGCGCTGTCGGTCACGGTGCCGCCGTTGAAGGTAGCGCCGGTGACGGCGAGATCGGCGGTGTTCTCGCCGGACTGCACGGTGTAGTCGAACACCAGATGCGTGGCCGACGAGGCCGCCGCGTTCAGCCGGGCGGTGCCGCCGCTGTTCAGCGTCAGCTCGGGCGTGCCGGTGCCGCCGAGCAGCACCGCCTCGTTGGTATCGACGAACAGGCTGACGGTGTTGCCGGCGTGCAGCGCGCCGTTGGGCTGGCTGAGGGTGACGGTCGTGGCGCGGGGGGCGGCCGTGTCGATGGTGACGGCGCCGATCGGGGTGCCGGCGAGCGCGCTGAGGTCGAGCGCGTTGCCGGCGGGGTCGGTCGCGGTGGCGCCGTTGAGGCTGCCGCCCACCACGGTCAGGTTGGTGCCGGACTGCCCGGGGGCGACCGTGTAGCGGAACACCAGGGTGGTCGCGCCGGAGGCGAGGGGGTCGAGGGTGGCGGTGCCGCCATTGCTGAGGGTCAGGGTGGGCAGCGCGCCGGAGATCTGCACGGGCTCGCTGAGCGCCAGGGTGAGGCTGACCGTCTGACCGGTGCCGACCGGCCCGATGCCGGGCGAGGTGGCGGTCAGCGACGCGGTCGGCGCGGTGGTGTCGATCTGCAGCGTGCCGGCCGGGTTGACCGCCAGGCTGCTCCAATCGAGCGGGTTGCCGGCCGCGTCCGTTGCGGTCACGCCGGTGGTGGTCACGCTGGTCACCGCGAGGTCCGCCACGTTCTGGCCGGCGGTCACGGTGGTGCGGAACACGAGCTTGGTGGCGGTGGAGGCGGCGGGGTCGAGCAGGGCGGTGCCGCCATCGTTGAGCTGCAGGCTGGGCGTGCCCGCGAGCGTGACGGCCTCGTTGAGGTTCGCCGTGAACGTCACGATCTGGCCGGCCTTGAGACTGCCGCTGCCGGGGTCGGTCACCAGGGTGCTCGCGACCGGCGCGGTGGTGTCGATCGCCAGCGTGCCCGTCGGATTGCCGACCAGTGCGCCGAGGTCGAACGCGTTGCCCGCGCCGTCCGCGGCGGTGGCGCCGTTCAGGCTGACGCTAGTGATGGCGAGGTCGGCGGTGTTCTGCCCGGCGGCGACCGTGTAACGGAACACGAGGTTGTTGCCGGACGACGCGCCGGCGATGAACGTGGCGGTGCCGCCGCCGGACAGGTTCAGCGTGGGCGCCCCGCCGGTGATCAGCACCGGCTCGCTGGTGGTCACCAGCACGTCCACGCTGTTGCCCGCATGCAGCGCGCCGTCCGGCACGCTGAGCGCGAGCGCCGTCACGGTCGGCGCGGCCGTGTCGACGGCCAGGGTGCCGGCCGGGTTGACGGCGAAGCTGGTGAGGTTGACGAAGCCACCGCCCACGCTGGTGGCCGTCGCTCCCGTCAGGTCGATGCCGGTCACCTGCAGGTCGGCGGTGTTCTCGCCTGCGGCTACCGTGTAGCGGAACACGAGCTGCGACGACGTCGAGGCGTTCGCATCGAAGGTGGCGCGGCCGCCATCGTTGAGCACCAGTTGCGGCGAGCCGGTGATGGCGACGGGGTTGCTCATCGAGACCGTGAGCGTCGCGGTGCCACCACGGCCGAGCGTGCTGGTGTCCGGGCTGGCGGTGATGCCCGTCACGGCGGACGCGAAGGATAGCAGGGTGCCGACGCCGCCGTCGGGCCGGACGTCGAAGTTCGGCGTGAGCAACTCGCCATTGGACAGCCGGATCGTGCCGACCACGACGTTGCTGGCGTTGAGAAGGCTGAGCACGCCGCCCGTATTGCTCCCGGGGTCGTCGGCGTAGCTGACGGAGGCGAACTGAAGGCCGCCGAGATCGATCGATTTGCCGGGGCCGAAGCCGCCGAACGTGCTGAGCAGGCTCAGGTTGATGCCGGGCTCCATCACCACCCGCCCGGTGGCGCCGGTGAAGGTGATCGTCGACCCGGCGGTGATGCCGATGCTGGAACCGATGTCCAACGTGCCGCCATCGCCGATATAGTAGTTCGTCAGCGCCGAGACCCCGGCGGCGCCCAGTAGCCGCACGGTGGCGTAAGACAGGTTGATCGTGTTGGCGACCGAGGCCCCCAATACCTGCGACAGCGTCACCGTGATCGGCGATGTCGAAGTACCGGCGATGTTGAGCGTGCCGGTCCCAACGAAGACGACGCTGTCCGTCTCCGTTTGATTGATCGTCTGGGTCCCACCTAGTCCGACGGTAACGAGTGCCATTGCTTGCTCCCTGAACGCGATCGTTGGCTCGGCAAAACACAAGGCGTGGTCCGGTCGGCCCGGTCAGGGCCGTCCATGGTGCCTTTTGCGCCCAGCCACCCAGTGCACGGAGCACCGGACGGTCGTTCCAAATTCCATTCCAGGAGATTATCTACAACCTATGGTTGTTAAAAGACTGTATTGGGCCGTACAAGAACGTCGTTTTTCAATGTAGGTTTTTGGCTTTGCTTTCGTGCACTTGCATCGGCAATGTCTGATGAGTAACAATGTAAGTCCGGGGTCGTAACAGATAACACGGGAAAATTAACAGGAAGGGGTCGAGGCGATACGTATGGGGGAAGTATTTTCCGAAAGCGGCGATCGGGATCGAAACGCGTTGCTGGCCGGGTTGCCAGCTGCGGAATGGGACCGGCTCAAACCGCTAACCCAACTCGTGACGCTCGGCGCCCGCTCGACCCTGCACACCCGATACCAGCGGCTCGAGAACGCCTACTTCCTGCTCGGCGGCTACGTGTCGCTGATGATCGAGTTCGCCGACGGTTTCCAGGCCGAAACCGGCCAGATCGGCCGCGAGGGGATGGTCGGCGTGTCGCTCGTGCAAGGCGCCACCGCCGATACCGCGACCGCCACGGTGCAAGCGACCGGCGCCGCCCTCCGCGTGCCGGCGGAGCTGTTTCTCCGCGAGTTGCCGAACCTGCCGGCCTTGCATCTGCGGACCGTTCGCTACGCGGAGTCGCTGCGCGGCCAGGCCATGCAGCTCGCCGCCTGCAACGGGCATCACGGCCTCGATGCGCGCCTCGCCCGTTGCCTGCTCGGCATCCAGGACCGGTATCGCGTGAGCGCGCTACCGATCACGCACGAGATCCTCGCCACGCTGCTGTGCGCGCACCGGCCCAGCATCTCGGTGGCGGCCAAGCGGCTGCAGCAGGCCGGGCTGATCCGCTACGCCGCCGGGTCGCTGGTCATCATCGATCGGCCCGGGCTGGAGCGCGCCGCCTGCGAATGCTTCGGCATCATGCGTGACATCGCGGCCGGCTTCGCGCCGACGGGTTGAAGTAGGGGCTGAGCGTTAGCCCAGCTGCGCCGTGGCGGCTGCCGCGCTTCGATAGGCCGGCAGGCGTTCGGCATAGGCGGCGACCAACGCGGGGTCGGGCTCGATCGTCTCGACCGGCGGCACCGCGATGCAGACTGCCGCCGGCGCCTCGCCGGTGAGCGCGAGGCGGGCCAGCCGGGTCGCCCCCAACGCCACGCTGTGCTCCGCATCCGGCAGGCGGCGGAGCGGGATGCCGAGGCAGGCCGCCATGATCCGCAACCACGCCGGCGAGCGCGCCCCGCCGCCGATGATCCCCGCCGACGGCACCGCCGTGCCGGACGCGGCCAGCACGTCGAGGCACTCACGCAACGAGAACGCCACCCCATCCAGCACCGCCTGCGTCATCGCGGTACGGTCGGTGCCGGCCGACAGGGCGGCGAACACCCCCCGGCGGGCCCCATCGTTGTGCGGCGTCCGCTCGCCGGCGAGGTAGGGCAGGAACAACGACGCGCTCGGTCGCTCGACCGGCGGCAACTCGGCCAGCAGCTCGGCCTCCGTCCGCCCGGTGATGGTCGACCACCAGGCCAGCGAGGCCGCCGCCGACAGCGTGACGCCCATCTGATGCCAGGTGTCGGGCAAGGCGTGGCAGAAGGCGTGCACCGCGCCTTGCGGCCAGGGCCGGAACCCTTCGGTGGTGACGAACACGACGCCGGACGTGCCGAGCGAGACAAAGGCGTCGCCGGGCCGGATCGCGCCCAGGCCGATCGCGCCGGCCGCATTATCGCCGGCGCCGCCGGCCAGGATCGGCCGTCGGGTCATGCCCCAGCGGGCGGCGAGTTCGGGCCGCAGCGTCCCCGCCGGCGCGTTGCCTTCCGCCAGCGCCGGCATCTGCGCCGTCGACAGCCCGGTGGCCGCCAGCGCCGCCGCCGACCACGCCCGCGCGCCCGTGTCGAGCCACAGGCTGCCCGACGCGTCCGACATGTCCTCGATCAACTCGCCCGAAAGCCGCAGGCGGAGAAACGCCTTCGGCAGCAGCACGGTGGCGATGCGCGCGAACAGATCGGGCTCGTGATTCCGCATCCACAGCAGTTTGGGCGCCGTGAAGCCCGGCATGGCGATGTTGCCGGAGACCTGCCGCAGTGCGGGGAACGTGTCCTCGAGCGCACGGCACTCGGCAGTGCTGCGGGTGTCGTTCCACAGGATCCCCGGCCGCAGCGGCATGCCGGCCGCATCGAGACACACCGCGCCATGCATCTGTCCGGCCAGGCCGATCGCGGTCGTGGCGGCCAACGCGGCCGGGTGGGAGCGTGCCAGCGAGTCCACGGCGTCGAGCGTGGCCTGCCACCAGGCCGCCGGGTCCTGCTCGGACCAGCCCGGGTGGGGCCGCTGCGCCGTCAGGGGCACGGTGACGGTGGCCAGCGGACGCTGCGCGTCGTCCGACAGGAGTGCCTTGAGGCCGGAAGTGCCGAGATCGAGACCGAGGAACATGGCTTCCCTTACGGCCGACGGGCGCCGTCGTCCACCGGCAGGGGAAGGTGGGGGTCTGTCCGCCTAAGCCAGACCCCCGGAGCCGTCAGCGCTGGGCGTCGGGCGAAACGACCATGCAGTTGGTCCGCGCCCGGCTCAACCGTTCGCAGGCCTGCGCCGCCGCGTCACGCGACAAGCCGCCAAGCCGGGCGCGATACAGCGTCCCGCCCGATTGCCGCACGCCGGCGACCACGGTCTGCGCCCCGCCCAGCACGTCGCGGGCGTTCTGCCGCGCCGCGGCCGTGGCCGTCTGCGCCTGGTTGGAGCTCGCGAACGCGCCGACCTGCACGGCCCACGCGCCACTGGTGGAGGCGATCGGCGCCGCGCCGCGATGCACCGGCGCGGCCGATGCGGTCGGGATCAGGCTGAAGCCCCGCGACCGCGGGGAGCTCGGCGTCAATTCGGCGGCGGCGGCATACCGGGTCGGCATGCGCGGCGGCTCGGGGAACTCCGCGACCTCGATCGGCCGCGACCCGGCGGCGGTCCCGCGGCGGGCCAGCTGCGTCCGCGCGCCCGGCGGCGGCGTCGGCGGTTCCGGGATCGGCATCGCCGCGGCGGTGCGGCCCGTCGACCCGGCCCAGCCTCGCGGCTCCGGCTCGAACGGCGTCGCATCCGCCAGCATGGCGGCGGGCGGGTTCAGCTTGATCGGCGCGCGGCCGGCCCCGATCGCCACCGGCGCCGGCAACGGCGCGGCCGCCGCATAGGTCGGCGAATAGCTGGGTGGCGAGTAGCTGGGCGGGGCGTAGCTCGGAGTGGGCGCGTCCAGCTTGATGAACGGGCCCGCATCCGCCACGGCCACCGGTTCCGGGGCCGGCTGCGGCGAGAGCTTGATGAACGACCCGCGCGAAACCGGCGCTTCGGCCACTTCCACCGGCTCGGCCTGGGGCCGCAGCACGATGGGGGCGGACGGGGCGGGCGCCGCGCTGGCGAACTGCGTGCCCATCGACGGGTAGCGCGGCCCGGCCGGGATATCGAGCGGCACGTTGTTCATGGCGTAAGCCGCACCCGGCGACGGCCGGTCCGGCTCGAAGCCCGAGATGCGCGGCCCGATCGCCGCCACGTAGCGGCGCGTTTCCAGCGGCAAGGTCCGGTTGCGGGTCAGGTAGTCGTCCAGCCGTCCCGGCCCGGCATTGTATGCTGCCAGGAAGCCCGGCGCGCCGTAGATGTCGAACATCTCGCGCAGGTAGGCCGACCCGGCCATGATGTTGTTGTGCGGATCGTAGGGGTCGTCGCCCAACTCGCGATACCGGCCCCGCAGCTCGTCATAGGTCGCCGGCATGACCTGCATCAGGCCCATCGCGCCCGCGCCCGACGTCACCAACGTCCCGCTCCGGCTATACATCTTGCCGCCCGACTCCTGGCGCATCACCTCGCGGATCCACTTCTCCGGCACGTCGTATTTCGATGACGCCTCGCGGATGTAGGGGCCCCACGGATCGCTGGACGGTCCCGGCGGGGAATAATCGCGGCCGGCCCGGGCCAGGTAGCGGCTCGATTCCTGCTGCGCCGAGATCTGCGGACGGCTGGCGCACCCCGCGAGCAGGGCAATGGCCGCGACGGTTCCGAACAGGTGAGCGGCAGTGCGACGTCGCAAGCAAGATCTCCACGGTGAAGACGCCGCCCGAGCCGGACCGGTCGTCAAGATCAGTTTAACCGTCATTGCTCAAACGAGTCGGTAGCAACCCGCCACAAACCCCTAACCTCCCTCGACAATCCGAGCAAACCTTTTCTTCACGCGACCGAGAGCACCCGACCAACCCGGCCCCGTGTCAACCCCCGTTGCGCCGCCTCCCTGCCGGCACAGCCGTTGTGTCCGCCGCCCCGATCGGGTACGCGCAAGCCCATGAGCCTCAGTCAGACCGAGGGTGCCCGGCCGGCGCGCACCGTCCCGCCGCGGACGCTGGTCCTCCAAGCCGGCCTCGGCCAGGCCGAACGCCAGCGCCTCGCGATCACCGACATGGTGGATGCCTGCCGCCTGTGGCGCCTGGCTTTCACCCTGGGGTGGTTCGACATCCGCCTGCGCTACCGCGGCTCCATGCTCGGCCCCTTCTGGCTCACTCTCTCCACCGCCGTCATGGTGGCGGCCCTCGGTGTTTTGTACTCCCGATTGTTTAACATGGAGTTACACGACTACCTGCCGTTCCTGGCCCTCTCTCTGGTCCTCTGGAACGTGCTCCAAACCCTCATCGGCGAAGCCTGCACCTGCTTCACGGCGGCCGAAAGCACCATCCGCTCCATGCGCATGCCGTTCACGCTGCACCCCATGCGCGTGGTGGTGCGCAACGGCATCGTGCTGGCGCACAACGTGGTCGTCATCCTCGCCGTCTATGCCTGGTTCGACGCCTGGCCCGGCATCCGGGCGCTGTGGGCCCTCCCGGCGCTGCTGATCTGGGTGATCGACGGCCTGGCCGTCTGCTTCCTGCTCGGCCCCATCGGCGCCCGCTTCCGCGACATCCCGCCGATCGTGGCCAGCGTCACCCAGATCGCCTTCTTCATCAGCCCCATCATCTGGAAGCCGGAGCTGTTGAAGGGCGCCGCGCTCGAATACCTCTGGCTCAACCCGTTCTACACGCTGCTCGAGATCGTCCGCGGCCCGCTGCTCGGCGCCCCCGTCAGCCTGCACGTCTGGGCGTCCGCCCTGGGATACAGCGCCGTGCTCCTCGTGATCGCCTGGGTCCTGTTCGCCCGCACCCGCAGCCGCCTGGCGTTCTGGGTCTAGCCGTGGCCAGCCTCGTCGCCCGCGGGCTCTCCGTCGAGTTCCCGATCTATCACGGCAACAGCCGCAGCCTGAAACGGCACGTCTTCGCCCGCGCCTCCGGCCGCCTGCAGCAAGACGACAAGTCCCGCATCGTCGTCACCGCCCTGCGGGACGTGTCGCTGGACCTGCGATCCGGCGACCGCCTCGGCCTGATCGGCAGCAACGGTGCCGGCAAGACCACCCTGCTGCGCACCCTGGCCGGCGTCTACGAGCCCGTTGGCGGCCGCATCGAGATCGAAGGCCGGGTCGGCGCCCTGCTCGACCCCAATCTCGGCATGAACTACGAGCTCACCGGCCGCGAGAACATCGCGCTCCGCGGCCTCTACAACGGCATGGCCCGCCCCGAGATCGAGCAGCTCGAGCGTGACGTGGAGGCGTTCGCCGAACTTGGCGACTTCCTCGACCTGCCCATGCGCTTCTACAGCGCCGGCATGACCGTCCGCCTCGGCTTCGCGCTCGCCACCGCCATCAAGCCGGAGGTCCTGCTCATGGACGAATGGCTCCTGGCCGGCGACGCCGCCTTCATGGAGAAAGCCGCCACCCGCCTCGAGGCCGTCGTCCGGCAGGCCGAAATCCTGGTGCTGTCGTCGCACGTGCCCAACATCATCCTCGACTGGAGCACCCGCGTCATCCGCATGGATGCGGGCCGCATCGTCGATGACGGCCCGCCGCAGGAGGTGATGGACCGCTACCTCAGCAGCGCCGCCGCCGCGCCCGCGCCCGCGCCTGAACCCGTGCCCGCCGCCCAGACCGCCCCCCTGACCGCATGAGCCGCGCCGTCATCTTCGACACCGAGACCACCGGCCTCGACCCGGCCACCGGCGACCGCATCCTCGAGATCGCCGCCATCGAGCTGCACCGCGATCTCCCCACCGGCCGCAGCTTCCACGCCCTGATCGACCCCGAGCGCGACGTCCCCGAGGACGCCACCCGCGTCCACGGCTACACGCGGGCCCAACTCGTGGGCAAACCCCGCTTCGCCGACACGGTCGACGCGCTGCTCGCCTTCTTCGGCGACGACCCGCTGATCGCCCACAACGCGCCGTTCGACTTCGGCTTCGTCAATGCCGAACTGTGCCGCATCGGCCGCCCCCCGCTCGACGGGGCGCGCATGATCGACACGCTCGCCCTGGCCAAGACCCGCTTCCCCGGCCTGCCCAACAGCCTGGACAGCCTGTGCCGCCGCTACGACATCGACCTGTCCGAGCGCACCAGCCACAACGCCCTGCTCGATTGCCGCCTGCTGGGCGAGGTCTATGTCGAGCTCACCGGCGGCCGCCAGGCCGCCCTGATCCTGCTCGACGATGCCGGCGGCGCCATGCCCGCGATCGCCTACCAGCCCGTCGCGGATCGCCGCCCCCTCCTGATCGAGCTCGACGCCGCGACGCTGGAGCGTCACGCCGCCTTCGTCGCCCGCCTCAAGGAGCCGGTCTGGCTCGCCGCCTGACGCGCCTCACTCGACGGTCGTGACCCCGCCCATGTAGGGCGCCAGCGCATCCGGCACCGCGATCGCCCCACCGGGCTGCTGATAGGTCTCCATCACCGCGATCAGCGCCCGCCCCAGCGCCACGCCCGATCCGTTCAGCGTATGCACGGGCCCCGCGACCTTGCCGTCGGCGCCCCGCATCCGCGCGTTCATGCGCCGCGCCTGGAACTCCCGCGTGTTGGAGCACGAGGAGATCTCGCGCCACGCCTTCTGACCCGGTAGCCACACCTCCAGGTCGAACGTCTTGGCCGCCCCGAAGCCGGTATCGCCCGCGCACAGCAGCATCCGTCGGTACGCGAGCCCGAGCTTCTCCAGCACCGCCTCCGCGCACGCCGTCATCCGCTCGTGCTCGTCCTCGCTCTGCCCCGGCGCCGTGATGCTGACCAGCTCCACCTTGCGGAACTGGTGCTGCCGCAGCATCCCCCGCGTATCCCGCCCCGCCGACCCGGCCTCGCTGCGGAAACAATCGCTCAACGCGGTCATCCGCAGCGGCAACTGCGCCTCCGGCACGATCTGGTCCATCACGGTGCTGGTCAGCGGCACCTCGCTGGTCGGGATCAGCCAGCGCCCATCCGTGGTGCGGAACAGGTCGTCGGCGAATTTCGGCAGCTTGTCCGTCCCGTACGCCGCCGCGTCGTTGACCAGCAGCGGCACCTGGGTCTCGACGTAGCCGTGCTCGCCCGTGTGCAGGTCCAGCATGAACTGCCCCAGCGCCCGCTCCATCCGCGCCAGCGTGCCGCGCAGGATGGTGAACCGGCTGCCGCTCATCCGCGCCGCCGCCTCGAAATCCATCATCCCGAGCGCTTCGCCCAGCTCGAAATGCTCCTTCGCGCCGTCGACCTGCCGGGGCTCACCGACCTGCTTGAGCACGACGTTGCCGCTCTCGTCCTTCCCGTCCGGCACCGCCGGGTCGAGCCGGTTCGGCAACACGTCGAGCATGACCTTGATGCTCGCCTCGTGTCGCGCCGCGTCCTGCTCGAGCGCGCCCATCCGGTCGCGCAGCGACGTCGCCTCGGCCTCGAGCGCCGCCGTGTCCGCCCCGGTCCGCTTGGCCTGCCCGATCTGCTTGGAGAGCGCGTTCCGCTGCGCCTGCCCGTCCTGCATGGTCGTCAGTGCTGCGCGCCGCTCGGTGTCCAGCGCCAGGATCGCCTCGGCCCGCCCCGGCATGCCCCGCCGCGCCAGGTCGCGATCGAACGCCGCCGGATCCTGCCGGATGGCCCGGAGATCATGCATCGCTCAGACCTCGACCGGCTTGGGTTCCAGCACCTTCGCGCACTGGATGGAAATCTCGTAGAGAATGATCAACGGCACCGCCAACCCGGTCTGCGTGATGACGTCCGGCGGCGTGATGATCGCCGCGATGATGAACATCCCCACATAGGCATAACGCCGATACTTCTTCAGCCCGGCCGAGCTCACGATACCCACCTTGGCCAGCAGGCTCAGCAGCACCGGCAGCTGGAACGCGATGCCGAATGCGAAGATCAGCTTCATCACCAGGCTCAGATACTCGGAGACCTTGGCCTCCAGCTCGATCGGCAGCCCGCCCGCCCCCGTCGACGTCTCGAAGCTGAGAAAGAACGTCCATGCCGCCGGGAAGATGAAGTAGTAGGCCAGCGCCGCCCCCGCCAGGAACAGCACGGGCGTCGCCACCAGGAACGGCACGATCGCCTTCTTCTCGCTGCGATACAGCCCCGGCGCCACGAACAGGTACACCTGGCTCGCCACCACCGGGAACGAGATGAACCCGGCCCCGAAGAACGCCACCCGCAGATAGGTGAAGAACGCCTCGTACAGCTGCGTGTAGATCATCCGCCGGTTGGCGCCGCGCTGCTCCAGGATGTGCGCCAGCGGCTGCACCAGGAACGAGTAGATGTCGCGGCTGAAATAGTAGCACAGGCCGAAACACAGGAAGAACGCCACCGCCGACCACAGCAGCCGCCGGCGCAGCTCGACCAGATGCTCGAGCAGCGGCATCGGCTTGTCGTCGATGGGGTCGTCGTCGCGAGTGAACACCGATGGGATTTCCAGGGGAGGGGAGGGCGGACCGGCGCCGGGTCAGGCGCGCTCGGCCGGCCGCGCGCTGGCGCGGCTGGCGGCGGTTGGAATGAACGCGGGCGGAATGAAGGCCGGCGGCGCGGGCGGAGCGGCAAAGGCCGCGGCCGGCGCGTAGCGCGGCGGCACGAAGGCCGGCGCCGGCTCGCCCGACTGCGCCACGCTGGCCTCCGCGAGCGGCGTCACGCCGACCTCGGAGAACGGCGTCGTCCCCAGCGCGGCGGTCGGCGTCGCCTCCGCCCCGGCCACCGGGACGTCGAACGTCCCGACGACCGGCGCATCGGAAGCTCCGACCACCGGAATGTCGGAAACGATGTCATGGACCGGCACGGGCGGCGGCGCCGGCGTGAAGGCGGGCTCGGTCAGCCCCTTGCGGATCGTCCCGTCCCCGTCCACCGCCCGCAGCAACTGCCCCTTGACGTCCATCCGCCTGAGGTCGTTGAACGCGTTGCGCGCCTCGCCCAGATCGGCCTCGCGCACCATCTCGTCCACGTGCGTCTGGAACTCGCCCGCCATCCGGCGCGCCTTTTTGACCATCTGCGAGACCGCCTTGATCGCCACGGGCAGGTCCTTCGGCCCGATCGCGACAAGCGCCACGATCCCGATCAGCAACAGCTCCGATCCCGCAAAGTCGAACATGCCCGGGTTCTACCGCGCTTTGACCGGGAGCGTAAGCGGCCCGCTCCCCCTACCGCTCCCGCCCCGCCCTGCCTACTGTGGCTGCAACCTGCGGAGGCACGCTCCCCCTTGCTCACACGCCGTACCCTGGCGCTCGCCATCGGCGCGGCCGCCGCCGCTCGCCCCGCCCGCGCCCAAACGGCGGAGCCCCGCCGCGACACGCTGACGATCGGCCTCGACATTGCCGACGTCATCGGCTTCGACCCGGCCCGCCTGCCCAGCTACACCTCCCCCCTGATCCTCGCCGCCACCTACGACACGCTGGTCACCCTGCGGCCCGGCCAATACCGCAACGTCGTGCCCCGCCTGGCGACCCGGTGGGAGAAGCGGGAGGACGGCACCGGCTGGCGCTTCTTCCTCGACGGCGCCGCCACCTTCGCCAGCGGCGCCACCGTCACCGCCGAGGATTGCCGCTTCTCGCTCGAGCGCGCCCGCGCCGCCAGCGACGGCGCCGGCCAGTTCCTGGCCAACGTCATCGGCGTCTCCATCCCCGCCCCCGGCACCCTCGACATCCGGCTCGGCCGCCCCGACGAGGACCTCCTGCTGACCCTCGCCGCACCCTGCTTCGGCATCGTCGAGAAGGCGGCGCTGCAGGGCCAGGAGCGGGCCGGCGGCGCCACCGAATGGCTCAACGCCCACTCCGCCGGCAGCGGCCCCTACCAACTCCTCGCCTGGTCGCGCCGCCAATCCGTGCAGCTCGCCGCCAGCCCGCACCCTTGGCGCGGCCCGCCCGGCTTCCGCCGCCTCACCGTGGCGCACATGCCCTATCCCGCCGCCCAGCTCCGCGCCCTGGAGCGCGGCGACATCGACGTCGCCTTTAATCTCATTCCCGAGCAGGTCGCCGGCCTGGCCAGCAACAAGGCCATCCGCACCGGGACGATCCGCTCGCTGGATTTCGTCTACCTCGCCCTCGCCGCCGACCCGGCCCGCAACGCGGCGCTCGCCCAGCCGGCCGCCCGACAGGCCATCGGCTGGGCGATCGACTACGAGGACCTGCTCGGCCGCCTGCTCGGCGGCAGCGCCGTCCGCCCGGCGCACTTCCTGCCCATCGGCGTCGCCGGGTCGACCGAAACGGACGCCGCCCGCCTCGGCTTCCATCAGGATCTCGCCCGCGCCCGCGCCCTGCTCGGACAAGCCGGCCTGGGCGAGGGCTTCGAGTTGGAGCTGGCCTATGGCGACGACGCCGTGGCCGGCGTCACCTACCACGCCATCGCCCGCAAGCTGCAGACCGACCTCAACCGCGTCGGCATCAAGCTCAAGCTGCGCCAGCTGGGGCCGGCCGCGCTGCGGGCCGACTACCTCGCCGGCAAGCTGCAGGCCACGCTCGCCTTCTGGAACGCCCCCGTGATCGAACCCCGCGTCTGGGCCGATGCCACGATCGACCGCGTCGGCCGCCGCCTCGGCTGGACCGCGCCGGACGCGCTCCCCCCGCTCATCGACGACGCCGCCGCCGCTGCCGACCCGGCGGTAGCCGCCGCCCTGTGGGCCCGGATCCAGACCGCGCTGGTCGAGGCCGCCACAGCCATTGTGCTGTTCCAGCCGAGCTACCAAGTCGCCATCCGCAACACGGTGGGCCGCTTTCCCCTCACCGCCGCCGGCTGGATGGCCGATCTCGACGACGCCGGCCCCGCCTGATCCGCAGCCGTCGGGCTCGCAAGGGCGCGGCCCCTGCCATCATCTTGTAACAATCCTGCTCTCGAATTCGTCCTGCAACTCACGATACGGTCCGGCCGCAACCGCGGGAGCGAGCCAGATGTCGCAAGCAGTCAATACTCCGCACAACGACGTCGTCGACAGCCGGCCCTCGCTCGACCGCAAGCCGCACGTCGGCGGCGCCATCGGCTTCATCGCCGTGCTGGCCGCCGGGTTGGCCTACGCCGCGTTCAGCATCGTGAACGACGTGCACGGCGTGGGCGAGCACGAGATCGCCACCGGCGCCATCGTCATGCTCGGCCTCGCGTTGCTGATCGCGCTCGGCTTCGAGTTCGTGAACGGCTTCCACGACACCGCCAACGCGGTCGCCACCGTGATCTACACCCACGCCCTGCCGCCCATGACCGCCGTGGTCTGGTCCGGCTGCTGGAACTTCCTCGGCGTGCTGACCTCCAGCGGCGCCGTCGCCTTCACCGTGGTGAACCTGCTGCCGGTCGAGCTGATCCTGCAGGTCGGCAGCGGCGCCGGCTACGCCATGATCTTCGCGCTGCTGCTTGCCGCCGTGATCTGGAACCTCGGCACCTGGGCGTTCGGCCTGCCGAACTCCTCGTCGCACGCGCTGATCGGCTCCATCATGGGCGTCGGCCTGGCCAACCAGTGGATGGCCCCCGCCGGCCAGGCGACCTCCGGCGTCGACTGGAACCAGGCGATCGGCGTGTTCAAGGCCCTGCTGTTCAGCCCCTTGATCGGTTTCGTGCTCTCCGCCCTGCTGCTGCTCGGCATGCGCGCCCTGATCCGCGCCCCGAGCCTCTACAAGGCCCCCGAGGGCACCAAGCCGCCGCCGACGATGATCCGCGGCCTCCTGATCCTCACCTGCACCGGCGTGTCGTTCTTCCACGGCAGCAATGACGGGCAGAAGGGCATGGGCCTCATCATGCTGATCCTGATCGGCGCGGCGCCGACCGCCTACGCGCTGAACCGCGCCCTGCCGGAATCCACCACCCCCGCCTTCCTCCAAGCCACCGCCGAGGCCCGCGACGTGCTCGCCGCCCATGCCGGTGGCGCCACCGTCGCCACGCCCGCCGAAGCCCGCACCGCCGTGGGCGAGGCGCTGAAGACCAAGCACGTCAACGACCCCGCCATCTACGCTGCGCTCGCCACCCTCACCGGCGACATCGCCCAGCAGGTCAAGAGCTACGGCGCCATCAAGGCGGTGCCCGCCCAGGCCACCTCCAACGTCCGTAACGACATGTACCTCGCCTCCGATGCCGTTCGCCTGATGGGCGCCAAGCCCGAGGGCTTCAGCGACGAGGACGTCAACAAGCTGAAATCCCTCCGCTCCTCGCTCGACAGCGGCACCCGCTACATCCCGACCTGGGTGAAGGCCTGCGTCGCCCTGGCGCTCGGCCTCGGCACCATGGTCGGCTGGAAGCGCATCGTCGTCACCGTTGGCGAGAAGATCGGCAAGACGCACCTGACCTACGCCCAGGGCGCTTCGGCCGAGATCGTCGCGGCCGCCACCATCGGCCTGGCCGACGCCTACGGCCTGCCGGTCTCCACCACCCACGTGCTCTCCTCCGGCGTCGCCGGCACCATGGCCGCCAACGGCTCCGGCCTGCAGTGGTCCACCATCCGCAACATGGCGCTGGCCTGGGTCATGACGCTTCCCGCCGCCATGGTCATCGCCGGCAGCCTCTACGTCCTGTTCCGCCAGATCTTCTGACCGCCAGATCTTCTGACCGCCAGATCTTCTGACAGACGGCTATTCTGACCGACGATCCCCGAACCCTCTCCCGCTGGCGGGAGAGGGCAGGGTGAGGGTGGAGCTCCAATCCCGATCCATGCCACAACCCCCGCCATGACCTGGTCGCCCGCCCAATACCGCAAGTTCGAGGACGACCGCACGCGCCCCGTCCGCGACCTCGTCGCCGCCATCCCCGCCACCGACCCGGCTGACGCCATCGACCTCGGCTGCGGACCCGGCAACTCCACCGAGATCCTCGCCGCCCGCTTCCCCGCCGCCACCGTCACCGGGCTCGACAGCGACGCCGCCATGATCGCCGCCGCCCGCCAGCGCCTCCCCGGCCTCGCCTTCGAGGTCGCGCCGCTGGAATCGTGGCAGGGCAGGGCGGACATCATCCTCTCCAACGCCGTCCTGCAATGGTTGCCGGACCACCCGGCGCTGCTCCCGCGTCTCGCCGGGCGGTTGACGCCCGGCGGCACCCTGGCCATCCAGATGCCCGACAACCTCGACGAGCCCGCCTACCGCGCCATGCGCGAGGTCGCCGGCTCCGAGCTGCTCCGCCGCGCCGGCGGCCAACGCGGCACCATGCACGCGCCGACCGACTACTACGGCATCCTCAAGCCCCACTGCGCCCGCGTCGACCTTTGGCGCACCACCTATTTCCACGTCCTCGCCGACACCGACGCCGTCGTCGAATGGTTCAAGGGCAGCGGCCTCCGCCCCTACCTCCAGGCCCTCGACGCCCCCGCTCGAGCCGACTTCCTCGGCCGCTACCGCGCCGCCATCGCCCAGGCCTATCCCCCCCAGCCCGACGGCACCGTCCTGCTGCCCTTCCCCCGCCTCTTCCTCGTCGCCACCACCTGAGCGGCGGCCGCGGGATAGCAGTCGCCAGCGGGACCGCCCTCTACAGCAGCCGGACCAGCCGATCCCACTCCGCGATCGCCAGCGTTTCCGCCCGCCTGTCGCCCGCGATGCCCGCCCGCTGCAGCAGCGCTTCGCCGCCCAACGGCTTCAGGCTGCCGCGGAGCATCTTGCGCCGCTGCCCGAACGCCGCCGCCGTCAGCCGTTCCATCGCCCCGAACAGCTCCGCTGGCGGCTGCTCCGCCCGCGGGATCAGCCCCACCACCGCCGACCACACCTTGGGCGGCGGCACGAAGGCGCCCGGCGGCAGCCGCATCAGCAAACTCGTCGCGCAGCACCACTGCGCCAGCACGCTCAACCGCCCGAACCCGCTCGTATCCGGCGCCGCGCAGATCCGCTCGGCCACCTCGAGCTGGAACATCAGCGTCATCCGCTCCCACGCCGCCGCCTGCCGCAACCACCCCACCAGCAGCGGGGTCGCCACGTTGTAGGGCAGGTTCGCCACCAGCTGCCGCGGTACCGCCGCCAGCGTCGACACGTCGAGCTTCATGGCGTCGGCTTCCAGCACCTCCAGCCGCCCCGGAAACGCTGCCGCCAACGCCGCCTGCGCGCCGATCGCCCGCCGGTCCAGCTCGACCGCCACCACCCGCGACGCCGCCGTCGCCAGCAGCGCCCGCGTCAATCCGCCGGGCCCGGGACCGACCTCCACCACCTCGCGCCCCGCCAGCGACCCGGCGAGCCCGGCGATCCGCCAGGTCAGCCCCTCGTCCAGCAGGAAATGCTGCCCCAGCGACTTGCGCGCATCCAGCCCATGCGCCGCGATCACGTCCCGCAGCGGCGGCAGTGCAGGGGGCGCCGCGGGGGGCACGATGGTCGGCTCGCGTTCCGGCACGCCTTCGGGCGCCGACGCCGGGTCGAACGGCGTCATGCCCGCCCGCGCCTACTTCGCCGCGACGTTGTCTCGCATGTCCATCACCGCCCGCCGCCGCAGGTCACGCTGCAACTGACGCGACGCCAGCTCGACCCGCTCGTTCAGCAACCGGTTGGTGATCTCCTGCTTGGGCGGCGCCGTGTCGGTCTTGACCTCGCGCGAGCACACCATCACCACCGCCACGCCTTCGGACGCCACCAGCGGCCGGCTCGCCTGGTTGAGCGGCAGCGTCGTCATCAGCTCGCGCAGCGGCGGCGACGCCACCGCCTCCAGCCGGATCTCGCCGGGGTCGGACGGCCGGGCCTTGCCGACCCGCTCGTTGGCGGCATCCATGTCGGCGCAGGTCTTGGCCGTCTTGCTGATCTGCCCCGCCGTCTCCACCGCCTTGCGCTGCTGCTCCGTCGGCGCCTGTGGGTTCACCGCCGTGGTGAACGGGATGAACACCTGGCGCGCGTGCAGCAGCGTCGACTTCTCCTGCCCGGTGACCCGCTTGGCCTTCAGCGTCACGATGTCGATCCCGCCCGGCACCCGTACCGGGTTGCTGATCGCCCCCGGCGGCATCTCGCGCACCACCCCGGCGATTTCCGGATCGAGCTGGCTGGCCCGCACCCAGCCGAGATCGCCGCCCTGCAGCGCCGTCTGCGACTGGCTGAACTGCGCCGCCACCACGGGGAACGGCGCCCCCTGCCGGAGCTCGCCGATCACCGTCTCGGCGAAACGCTGCGCGTCGCCGGACTTGGCGGGGTCGTCGATCGGGATGAAGATCTCGCTCACGTTGAATTCCGGCTGACCGGTCTGCGCCTGGAACAGGCGCTGCTGCTCGGCCACTTCCGCATCCGTGATGTCGGCCTTGCTGCCCAGCTCGTCGCGCAGCACCCGCGTCCAACCGAGCTGCACCCGCACTTGGTCGATCAGCGTGCGCAGCGCGACGCCCCGACCCTGCAGCGCCGTCCCCAGCGCGCCCTTGGGCATCCCGTTGCGCTGCTCGATCTCCTCGATCGCGCCGGCGATGTCGCGGTCGTGCACCACCACCTTGCGCCGCTGCACTTCCTGCAGCCGAAGCCGCTCGTCCACCAACTGCTTCAGCACCTGCGGCCGCAACCGCTCCAGCACGTCCGGCGTCACCGGCAGCCCGGTGCTCAGCGCGAACAAGCGGCCTCGCGCCGTCACGTCGCCCGACGTGATGGCGTCGCCGTTCACCACCGCGACGATCTGCTCCATCGGCACCGCCGGCTCCGCCTTCTTCGCCGCCGGCGCCGCAGCGCGTCCCTGCGCCGAAGCCGGCATCGGCAGGGATGGAAGGGCGAGGCCGAGGGCGGCAACCGCCGTGGCGCGAAGGAGATGCTGTCGAAAGCGGGTCATGGTCGTCCTGATCTGTCGAAAGCGGGCCGAAACCGGTCGCCCGCCGGGTCAGAAAGCGTGGGTACCGAACTGCCCGACGGTCTTGAAGGTCACCTGGAATAATACCAGTGTCGCGCCGCTGTCACCATTTAACGACGTGTAACGTCGGCTCACGTTGGCGTCCAACACCAGGCACTCGTTCTCGTAGGTGGCCCGCACCCCCGCCGATACCGTCTTGTTCAGCTCGATGTCGTGCCGCGCGAAGGCGGAGAACCGATACTGGTCGAACGTGCTGGACGCCGCCAGCGTGACCTCGTTGCGGGGCTTGAAGTAGCTCGCCGGCACCGCCGCGGTGTCATAGAAGAAATAGGGGTTCACGTCCGAGTAGAGATAGCCCGCGCTCACCCGGAAGCGCGACGTCCCCGTGCTCGCCTGCGCATCGGCGAAGCGCAGGCTCAGGTCCCGCCGGTCCAGCCGCGTCCGCCCCGTCAGGTCCAGCCAGCTCGCCGGCGTGAACGTCGTCCGCGTCACGTAGTCCGACCGCCGATGCTCCAGCCCGCTGCCCACCGGGAAGGTGTCGGACGCCGTCGAGCGGAAGCTCTGCCCCACCAGCTGATCGAACGCCGCTCCCCCCGGGACCGTCCAGTTCAGGTGCAGCCCGGCGTTCAGCCGCGCCCCGCCCTCCTGCCGGTCGATCCCCGGATACTTGTTGATGTTGAACAGGTTCTGGTCGGTGAACTCGAAATCCAGGCTGTCCTCGTTCGGGATGGTCTGCTTGCGCAGCCCCCCCGTGTTCGGCCCCACCACCCCCTGCACGATCGGCTCGATCACCTGGTGCCCGCCGCCCTCGCGCAGGAACGGCCACCGCACCTCCAGCGCCGCGTTCGGCTGCGCCCGCACCTCCGACGACGCCCCCACCGCCGCGTAGTTCGGCGCCTGGTTCAGGTCGGTCGCGTGATACGCCGCCGCATCCGTCCGCACCGTGAACTTGATCTGCTGGCCCAGCGCATTGGTGAACGGCCGGTCCCACTGCAGCGACGTCCCCAGCCGCTGCGTGTTCGTCCCCTGGTCGCGGACGACGTTGAAGTCCTCCGTGTAGAACGAGAACCGCCCGCCCAGCGCATCCGGCTCGCCGAAGTAGCTGTACTTGTAGCGGGGCAGGACATACGGCAGCCGCGACTGGTTGATGCTCGCGACCAACCCCTGATACGCCTGCGTGTCCAACCGCGTGTACGCCCCCGTCCCGAACCCTTCCACGAAGATGTTCGAGTTCAGGATGTCGGCGTGGTTGTTGAACCGGTAATCCCGCAGATACGTCGCCGACGTCGCCCGGTTGATGTTGAAGCCGTACCGCCACGTATCGTCGTACGCGAACCGCCCGTCGGAGAAGATCGCCCCCTGCAGCCGGTTCTGGTCGTAGCCGGCGCCGATGTCGACGTTCAGCGTCCCGTCGTTGAACCGCCGCCGATACTGCGAGTCCAGGTTGAAATACTGCCGCGTATTGAACGTCGGCGTGAACGTCGCGTCCGATTGCGGGTCGATCGCCCAGAAATATGGCGTCTGCACGAACTGGCCGATATTGTTCGAATGGCCGTAGGACGGGATCAGGAACCCGCTCGCCCGCCGCACCGACGGATCCACGTGCCAGAAATACGGCAGCCACGCCACCGGCACCCCGTAGATGTCCAGCACCGCGTCCCGGTACTCGATCCGCTGGTTCTCCTGGTCCTGCACCGCGTCCCGCGCCCGGATCGTCCACAGCGGCGGCTTGGTCGGGTCCTTCGCGCACAGATTGCACGTGGTGTACACCGCCCGGCTCAGCTCGTTGACCTTGCCCCCGGTCCGCCGCGCCCCGTTCGCCACCAGCTTGCCGTTCTCCGCCAGGATCGCGCTCATCCCCTTCAGCACGCCCTCCCGCATGCCCTGCGTCAGCTCCGCGTAATCGGAGAACAGCACCTGCCCGTCGGGCTCGATCACCGTCACGTGCCCGGCCGCCGCCATCACGTCCGTATTGCGGTCGAACGTGATCCGGTCCGCCCGCAGCACGTAGTCGTTCTGCCACGCCTCGACGTTGCCGGCCGCCGTCACCAGCCCCTTGTCGCGGTCGTAGCTCACCTCGTCGGCGGTGAACGCGACCGGGTCCGTGCGCGACAACGGCTTGGGCGGCGGACCCGGCGGCCGCCGCACCCGCCCCGGCGTCTGCGCCTCCGCCGACCCGGCCGAGAGCAACAGCGCCGCCCCGGCGATCGCCGCGAACAGGAGAGGGGGGGACCGGCGGAGCATGCCGCTCTATACAGGCGCCCCGCTCAACACAAAAGCCGCTCGCACCGGCCGATCACAACGCTGCACGCCGCGGTTGCGTTCGTCGCACATTTCCGTCAAGGCGAACGCCCATGAGCCCCGTTTTGCCGACCCCGGACCCGCAACCCGTCGGCAACGCCTTCCGTCGCTACATCATTCTCTTCGTCGCCACGCTCGTCAGCGTCATCGGCGTGGTCTGGATCTACGTCGCCACCGTCCCGATCGCCTTCATGGAAAGCGGCTACGCGTCCTGGACCGCCAAGGCCGACATGCTCCGCGAGTGCCAACTCGGCGAGGTCGCCTTCATCGGCGATTCCCGCCTCGAGGCCGGAGTCGTCCCCGCCGACTTTCCCCGCCCCGCCACCAATTTCGGCTTCGCCGGCGGCAGCGCCGTCGAGATCCGCGTCGCCGTCGATCGCGCCCTGGCCTGCCCCACCCTCCCGCGCCAGGCCGTTCTCACCGTCGCCCCCGAGCATTTCGGCCCCTTGAGCGAGTTCTACTGGCTGCTCTCCCTCCGCTTCGGCTTCCTCACTCTCGCCGACGCCATCGCCATCCGCAGCCAAGCCGACGCCCTCGGCGACACCGCCAGCCTCGCCACCCCCACCCCGGACCGCCTCGGCGGACCCGTCCGCGACTGGCTCTACGCGACCCACTTCCCGTCGCTCTCCTTCGCCAGCCTCGTCCGCGGCCGCATCGCCGGCCGCCTGGCCCTCAATCGCGCCCGCCTCGCCGACATCCGCCAGTCACGCGGCTGGGCCCCCTACGAGAATGGCGCCGAAAACCCGCCCGTGCACGTCGACCGCTTCACCGTCACCCCGCTGCAGGCCGCCGAACTCGACGCGGCCATCGCCGCCCTCCGCGGCAGGGGCGTCGCCGTCGCCCTGCTCATGATGCCCTTCGCCGACACCCACCCGGAGCCCGGCCCCGTCCTCGACGCCTACCGCGACCACCTCGCCGCCGTCGCCCGCCGCACCGGCGCCACCCTGCTCGACCCCGCGGTCCCGATCTGGCCCGCCTCCTTCTTCGCCGACGGCACCCACCTCGCCCCCGCCGGCGCCCGCGCCTTCACCGCCGCCCTGGCCACCTGCCTCCGCGACGGCCTGCTCCAACCCCCCTGCGCCCTCGATCCCCCCGGGCCCCCCGGGCCCTGACGGCCTCCCGCCGCACCCCGATCGGCGCGACCGCCCCGGCCACGTCCACGAGCGCCGTATCGATCACCAGCCGGTCACCCTCCCACGGGGCGTAGTCACGCGCGACACGTGGCCCGCCACGTCTGCGCCAGCTCCCGCGCCGATCAGCCATCTTCCAGGTGCAGCAGCAGCGCCACCGCCAGCATCAGCCCCGCCCCCGCCGGCGCCCACGCCGCCAGCGGCGCCGGCAGCGCGCCCGACTGCCCGAACTCCTCCGCGATCTTGCTCACCACGAACAACAGGAACCCGGCCGCCACCCCGCCGCCGATCATCTGCGCCACCCCGCCCCGCCGCGTCGCCCGCATGGAGAACCCGGCCGCCACCAGCGCCATCGTCCCCGCCAGCAACGGCAGCGCCAGCAGCGCCTGGAAATGCAGCCGGTGCCGGATCGCCGAGAACCCCGACCGTTCCAGCAGCCCGATGAAGTCCGGCAGCGCCCACACGCTCAGCGTGTCCGGCGTCGCGAAACTGTCCTGCACCCGCCCCACCGTCAGGTCCGTCGGCAGCACCGTCGTCCCGATCGCCTCCGGCAGCTTGTCCGCCTGCATCCGCCGCGCATCCGTCAGCCGCCACCCGCCGGGCTCCAGCACCGCCGTGGCCGCCTCGATCCGCTGCAGGAACCGGTCCTTGTCGTCCAGCCGGAACACGCTCACGTCGTTGGCCGTCAACGACCGCTTCACCAGCGTCACCGTCCGCGCATGGATGATCGCCACCCCGTCATCCACCAGCGCCCGGTCCGACTGCCGCAGCCACAACTGCCCACCCGTCAACGCCGTCGACCCGGCGGCCGTCTTCAGGAACGTGTTGTCCAGCTGCTCCGCCCGCGCCAGCATCGCCGACGCCAGCGGGCTCACCCCCGCCGTCGCGATCGCCCCCAGCATGATCGCGCAGAACAACGGCGCCGACAGGAAGTGCCACGCCGACACCCCCGCCGCCCGCGCCACGATCAGCTCGGACGACCGCGTCAGCCGCCAGAACGCCAGGATCCCCCCCAGCAACACCGCGAACGGCAGGATCTGCATCGCCACGAACGGGATCCGCAGCGCCGCGATCTGCATCACCAGCCCGAACGTCGCATCCGGCTTGGTCGCCGACCGCCGCAACAGCTCGATGAAGTCGAACAACGACACCACGCCCGACAGCGCCGCCAGCATGGACAACACCGCCGCCATGAACTGCCGCGCCACATACAAGGTCAGAGTAACCGCCATCCCGCCTTCTACCCCTCCCTCCACCCCTCAAGGAAGGGCAACCCCCTCTCTCTTGACTCCCCCTCCCCCTTTCAGAACCCTCTCCCCCCGGGAGAGGCGAGGGTGAGACCTTGAACCCCCAAAACCCCCACGAACCCGCAACGGACCCACCCCATGGCCGATATCGGCTTCTACCACCTGACCCGGACCCCCGTGGAACAAGCGCTCCCCGCCCTCCTCGGCCGCACCCTCGCCGCCGGCGAACGCGCCGTGATCCTCTGCGCCTCCCCCACCCGCGCCGACGCCCTCGGCAAGGCCCTGTGGGACTGCAAGGACCCCGACTGGCTCCCCAACGCCACCGCCCGCTCCAAACTCCCCCCCGACGCCCACCCCATCTGGCTCACCGACGCCGAAGAAAACCCCAACGCCGCCCGCTACCTCTTCCTGCTCGACGGCCGCACCGCCGAAACCCCCGCCTGGACCCGCATCTTCGACCTCTTCGACGGCACCGACCCCACCGCCCTCGCCGCCGCCCGCCTCCGCTGGAAAGCCACCCGCACCGCCGGCCAAACCCCCACCTACTGGAAACAAACCGACCGCGGCTGGTCCAAGGCCTGACCCCACCCGACGGCGCGCTCAGCCACGCCCGCATCAACAGCAGGGACGCGCGAGCAACTTGCTCCTCTGTGTCCGGTCGCTCGCTACCGACGCTCAGGGTGGGAAGCAGTCATGGCGGTTGAGCACGATGCGCTATGCTCCACCATGAACGTTGCCGTTTCTACAGTCATAAACCTCAACGGCACCCTTCCTTAGCGGGCGGAAATCAGCCGTCGAACCTGTGGCGCTCAATAGAATTGATGAAGTTGAGGATATTGCAGGTAGCCTGGAACACGAACTTCGCCTCTGCCTTGCTCAACAAGTCGTTGTCATGGGCCAGTGAGTTCTTGTTCCTGATATGGTTTGGCTGGTCGAAGACGAGGCCGGCATGGCGGTTAGCCTGTCGTCATCAAGGGCGGTTCGTTTGCGAGAATGGCAGCGGCAGCGAGCCTAGAGCCAAGCTCAATCCTGTCGATCCAACCGAACGCTATCGGAGCGTCGCGAATGTCGCTCGCACGGCGGCCACAAGTGCGGCTGGGTTCTCCAAGGCTGCGAAGTGGCCGCCGCTGGAGGGCTGGTCATAGTAACGCAGGTCCACGAACCGCTTCTCCGCCCAGCGCCGCGACAGCCGCACGGCCTCGCCGGGGAACATGCTGACCCCGGCGGGCAGCGGGATCGGGTCGGCAGGCATACCGCCCTGCCCCTGGGCGTTGTCCCAGTAGAAGCGCGCCGAACTGGCGCCGGTGTTGGGCAACCAGTAGAGCATGATGTCATCGAGCATGTGGTCGAGTGCGATCACCCGCTCCGGCTTGCCGCCGCTGTCGGTCACGTCCTGGAACAGCGCGTATATCCATGCCACCAGCCCGACCGGTGAGTCCGCCAAGGCGAACCCGACCGACTGCGGCCGGGTGTTCTGGAGCTTCATGTAGCCCGACTGCTCGGTTTCGTATCGCTTGATGTCGGCGAGCATCGCCTGCTCCTCCGGCGTCGCGTCCGCGATCTCGTCTTCGCTCGGCTGGAACATGACCATGTTGAGGTGGATGCCGGCGAGGCCGGGCGCGCGCATGTGCGCCAACACCGTCACCACGCCTGCACCCCAATCGCCGCCCTGCGCGAACCAGCGATCACCATAACCCAGCCGCTGCATCAACTCGACATACGCGCCTGCCACCCGGCCGACGTTCCATCCCGGCTCCGTTGGCTTGTCGGAGAAGCCGAACCCCGGCATCGACGGGATCACCAGGTGAAAGGCCGTGCGCGGATCGCCGTCGTGTCCGGCTGGATCAGTCAGCGGGCCGACCATATCGCGAAACTCGAGCATCGAGCCTGGCCAGCCATGCGCCAGCAGGAGCGGCACCGCGTCGGGCTCGGGCGAGCGGACGTGCAGGAAGTGGATGCCGAGACCGTCGATCACGGTGCGGCTGCTTCCCCAACCATTGATGAGGGCTTCGGCCTCCCGCCAGTCGTAGCCGCCCTGCCAGCGGTCAACCAGGCGACGGATCGCCGACGAGGTTGGCCCCTGGCTGCCGTCGGTGACGGTGCCGGTGTCGGGCCAGCGGGTGCGGCCCAGCCGGTCGGCCAGGTCAGCAAGCTCAGTGTCGGCGATCTGGAGTGGGAATGGCGTCACGGCATCGGTCATGGCAGCGTTTCCTTGCGTCGTTCGATGTTGGTCAGAGCGTGGGGGCGAGGACGGCCGCGGCGCCGGTCCAGTCGAACTTGCCGTAGCGGGCGTTGTCGAGGCCATGCAGCTTGGCGCGGCCGGTCGACATGTCGCGCAAGTACTGCATCCCCTGCCACGCCGGGAACGGCGCGTCGGTCGCGGCGTCATCATGCGCGCCACCGCGATGATCGCGCTTAAGCGGCCGATGCCACCGGCCCGTAGCAGCTTCCATCGCCGCCCCTCCATGCCAGTCAGCAGCTCGGCCAGGCCACGCGGGCTGATCTGATCGCCGGAGATGCGCAGGAAGCGCGGAGCTTGCGGATCGACTGCCGCGTCCGCGGTGAATGCCGCCACGTCGTCCTTGGCGGTGAAGTCGAACATCTGGTCGGGATCGCCCCAATAAAGGACGCGGTGCAGGCGGTGCAGCACGATCGGGGCCTGGCCTTCGAGCAGGTCCGCGAACGGCCCGTTAAGGATCGAGGTCGCTCGGATCGGCGCTGCGTCGAGGCGGGCAGCGAACTCGCGCCGCAGGTCCATGTTGCGGTTATCGCCCGGCCGGGTCGCCAGATAGTCCAGGCAGAAGTCGGACGGGATGAAGCGCGGCACCCGCGCCGCCACCGCGGCATCGAGCAGCCGGCCTTGTGCACCCAGGATAACGGGCGCCGTACCGTTCAGCGCCGACACGACGGATGCGGCACCGGTGACGGCGCGGGTCAAAGCCACGCTGTCGCTCAGGTCGACCATGACCTGTTCGACGTCGGCGACGGCCAGCTTGTCGGCCGGCCGTCGCACCAGCGCTCGCACCAGCACGCCTTTGGCGGCCAGCGCCCTGACGATCCGGGTGCCGAGGTCGCCCGTGGCACCCGCTACGACCACCACAGGCCGGTTCTGCTCGCTGTCCATGGCATGATCCTTCTATTGCTCGATGATCAGAAGGATAGTCGTTGCAGTTGCTTGCGATTAGACAGGCGAAACGCGACAGGGTGTTGCAGCCAGTGGAACGACGATGGAACTGTCAGACCTTCGCGCCTTCGCGCGCATCACCGACCTGATGAGCGTATCGGCCGCTGCGCGCGCGCTCGGCCTGCCTAAGTCCGGGGTAAGCCGCGCGCTTGCGCGGCTGGAACGCGACGTCGGCGTCTTACTGATCGATCGCTCGACCAGGCACTTGCGATTAACGGACGCGGGCAGGCTGTTCCGCCCGCACGCGTTGCGCATCTTGGCCGACGTGGACGAGGCCGGCACCGCGCTCGACGGGCTTGGAGGTATCCCGGCCGGCACGCTCCGGGTCAGCCTACCGTTCACGGTGGCGACCGCCCTGGTGGCCCCCATGTTGCCGGGGTTCATGGCTACCTACCCTCAAGTGCGTGTCGTGCTGGAGGTCGAGAACCGGTTCATCGACATGCCGGCCGAGCCGGCCGATCTGGTGATCCGGGTGGGGCCGCTGGCGGACAGCGACCTGATTGCCCGATGCTTGCTGGTATCCGAGGCATGGCTGTGCGCTAGCCCGGGCTATCTCGCGGCGCGCGGCACACCCGCCCGTGTCGAAGACCTAGCCGACCATATCCTGATCGGCTACGGCGATCGGGTCACGGCCTACCAGGACGATGCGCCGACACCCGGCCGGATCGAGTTGCCGCCGGCGGTCGCCATTTCGGACTCCGCCGCCCTGCTGCCGGTGGTGTTGGGCGGCGCCGGCATCGCACAACTGCCCGACTTCCTTGCCTCACCGCATGTCGTGGACGGTCGGCTGGTCCGGCTATGGCCCACCACCCAGGGCGACCAGCTCGTTATCCATGCCGTCTATCCGAGCCACCGCAGCCTATCGGCGAAGGTGCGGGTGTTCATCGACACGCTGCTCGCCAGCTTCGACAGCAGTAACATCAGCGCCTAGATTTCTCGAAATACGCTCATAACCGGTTGCGGGAAGGCTTGTCCGTTCTCGATCAACCAGCCTTTCGAGAAAGGCATGCGCGCCGACGCCGAGCGTCGAAGGTCTGCAAAGTGTCGAAAGCAGCGATCGAGGCTACCGCGCGACGGCCAAGCGTGCCCCCAGGGCAACCAGAACCCCACCAACGACCACATCGATCTTGCCCTTCGCCCTCCGATAACCCGCCTGAACCGGAGCAGCGGAGAACACCAAGGCGGCAGCCTTCGGGTTGGTCATGCTGCACGGATAGCCGCGCCGCAGCGCCATCCAACCGCCGTGCCGGGCGTTCGGCATCGAGCCAGCCGCCGGCGCCGGACGGCGTGACCCGGCGATCATGCGGCACCCGATCCAGACGAGGGAGGCGGCGCCGACGAGCTTGGCGGCGACCGTCAGCCAGGCGAGCCGCGCCAGCCTCCCGAGCCCCAGCAGGGCGAGCGTCGCCCAGGTCAGCGTTGCCCCGGCCATGCCCAGACCGCCGCCGACCCCGTCGCGCTCTCGCCCTCATCCCCGCCCAGCGCAACCGCCCCAACCACGATCCCCTTGCATTCCCGCCAAGGAAATAGTTCCTAACGCCCCATGTCCGCCCCGGCACCCGCCCCCGAAACTCCCGACCAGCGCAAAGCCCGCCAGCTCGCCGACCTGCGCCGCCTCGGCGAACTCGCCATGCAGCTCGCCGAACTGGCCCACGCCAGCGCCCGACACCAGCTCGCCGCCCCCCACGGCCACGCCCCCGACGACACCACCCCCGACGACACCACCCCCGTCGCCCGCGACCACGCCGTCACCTTCGCCAGCATGGCCCGCGTCGTCCGCCAGGCCATCGCTATCGAGATCCGCCTCGACGCCCCCGCCCGCGCCCCCGCCGCCGCCGAGCGCGCCGCCCGCCCCGCCTTCCGCCGCGCCGCCAGCCCCGACCCCCGCCGCACCCTGCTCCGCCGCGTCTTCGCCGACGCCGTCGCGTCCGACCCCGACCGCGCCGCCCTCGTCCGCGACATCAACGCCTTCATCGAGCAGCAGATCGAAGCCGACCCCGACCGCAACCGACCGGTCCCCGCCCTCGTCGCCGACCTCTGCGACACCTTCGGCATCAAGCTCAACCTCGCCCGCGTCCCCGACGAGATCCTCGGCATGGAACCCCGCCGGCCCTACCCGGCCCCTTCCTGAAAAACCCGGCCCCGATCAGCCCGCCTCCCACCCGATCGCCCGCCGCAGGAACGCGTACCCCAGCGCCGCGAACCCCGCGACCTCCTCGTTCGTCGTCCCGAACCCGTGCCCGCCCGCCGCCGGCTCGTAGAACGACGCGTCGTACCCCAGCGCCTGCAGCTTGGCCGCCATCTTGCGCGCGTGCCCGGGATGCACCCGGTCGTCCCGCCGCGTCGTCGCCAGCAGGATCGGCGGATACGGCCGCCCCGGCTCGGCCGCGTGATAGGCCGACATCGCGCCCAGGAACGCGTCCCAATCCCCCGTCGCCGGGTCGCCGTATTCCGCGATCCAGCTCGCCCCCGCCAGCAGCTGCGAATACCGCCGCATGTCGATCAGCGGGATCGTGCAGAACAGCGCCCCGAACCGCTCGGGATACCGCGTCAGCATGTTGGCGATCAGCAGCCCGCCATTCGACCCGCCCTCCGCCGCGATCCGCCCCGGCCGCGTCACCCCCCGCCGCACCAGGTCCGCCGCCACCGCCGCGAAGTCGTCATAGCTCAGCCGCTTGCCCGCCAGCCGCCCCGCCTCGTGCCACCGCGTCCCGAACTCGCCGCCCCCCCGGATGTTGGCGATCACGCTCGTGCCGCCCCGCTCCAGCCACAGCTTGCCGATCCCCAGCCCGTAACCCGGCAGCCGCGAGATCCCGAACCCGCCGTAGCCCCCGAGATGCACCGGCGCCTCTCCCGTCAGCCCGGCCGGCCCCGTCTGCACGTACGGGATCCGCTCCCCGTCCGACGACACCGCCTCGTGCCGCGTCACCGCCAGCCCCGTCGCGTCGAACCCCGCCGGCACCTGCCGCAACACCGCCGGCGCCCCCAGCCCCGGCTCGATCAGCAGCAGCGTGGACGGCGTCACGGGGTCCTGCACGGTCGCCAGCAGCGTCCCGTCCGCCTCGTCCTCCTCCTGGTCCAGCGGCCAGACGTTGACCGTCCCCAGCGCCGGCAAGCCATCGATCCGCACCGGCGCCCACGCCGGCGCCTCATGCACCAGGAATTCCGGCCGCATCTCGTCCAGCACGTGCAGGATCAGCCGCCCCGCCGACCAGAAGAACCGCTGCAGCGCCCGCCGCTCCCCGGGCTCGAACACCACGACCAGCTCCCGCTCCCCGCGCAGGAAGCCCGCCAGCGAGGTGACGACCACCGTATCCGGCGCGAACACCCGCGCCCCCACCGTCCACGCCGTGCGCGTCCGCACCGCCAGCCAATCGCCCTCCCAGCTCGCCCAGGCGTCCGGCGGCACCTCGAGCTTCTGCCGCCCGCCCGCCCGGTCGCCGAGCCACACCGCCGTGTCGAAGAACCCGGGCTTGTCGCTGAACACCAGCCGGCCGCCGATCCGGTCCACCCCGCCCCAAACGCCCATATGCGTCGGCTCGATCGCGAACAGCGCCTCCCCCGCGAACGGCGCCTCGCCCCGCCGCCACAGCCGGATCGTGCTGGCGTAGCCGGACGCCGTCTCGCCCCCCAGCGCGCTCGACAGCAGCAGCGTGTCCCGATCCACCCAGTCCGCCCCGCCCTTGGCCGCCTCCAGCCGGAACCCGCCCGGCACGAACGCCCGCGTCCCCAGGTCGAACTCCCGCAGCTCGGACGCGTCGCTCCCCCCGCGGGACAAGCTGACCATCGCCCGCTCATGACCCGGCGCCAGCGTCGTCGCCCCGTGCCAGACCCACTCGACCCCCTCGGCCGCCGCCAGCGCATCGAGGTCCAGCAACACCTCCCAATCCGGCGCATCCGTGCGGAACGACTCGATCGTCGTTCGCCGCCACAACCCCCGCGGATTGGCCTCGTCCGTCCAGTAGTTGTAGATCAACCCCCCGCGCCGGGTCGGGAACGGCAGGTTGTCCGGCCGGTCCAGCAGCGCCCGCAGCGCGTCCCGGTCCGCCGCCCAGCGCCCATCCGCCAGCCGCGCCCGCGTCCGCGCCGTCTGCGCATCCACCCAGGCGACCGCCCGCTCGCCCTCCACCTCCTCCAACCAGAGATACGGATCGTCGTCGGGAGCGGCGAGGGTAGGGCGCAGATCGGTCATCCCTCCATCATCGGGCCGCCCCCACCCCTTGCCAACCCGCGCCCAAGAAGCCGACGGTGTCCCGATGCGTCATCGTAACCTCGGCCGCTCCGGCCTCCGCGTCTCCCCGCTCTGCCTGGGCACCATGAATTTCGGCGGCCCCACCGATGAACCGACCGCCGCCCGCATCGTCGCCCGCGCCCGCGACGCCGGCATCAATTTCATCGACACCGCCGACGCCTACACCGGCGGCCGCTCAGAGGAGATCGTCGGCCGCGCCGTCGCCGCCGACCGCGACGCCTGGATCGTCGCCACCAAGCTTGCCAACAAGGGCGCCGACGACCCCAACGGCCAGGGCACCTCGCGCCAATGGATCATGCGCGCCGTCGAGCGCAGCCTCCGGCGCCTCGCCACCGACCACATCGACATCTACTACCTCCACAAGGAGGACCACGCGACGCCGCTCGCCGAGACCGTCCGCGCGGTCGCCGACCTCGTTCGCGCCGGCAAGATCCGCTATTTCGGCGTCTCCAACTACCGCGCCTGGCGCGTCGCCGAGATCTGCCGCCTCTGCGACGACGCCGGCATCGACCGCCCCGTCGTCAGCCAACCCTACTACCACGCCCTCAACCGGACTCCCGAGACCGAGCACTTCCCGGCCTGCGACGCCTTCGGCCTCGGCGTCGTCTCCTACTCCCCGCTCGGCCGCGGCATCCTCACCGGCAAATACGACCCGGACGCGCCCCCGCCCGCCGACACCCGCGCCGCCCGCGGCGACAAGCGCATCGGCCAGACCGAGATGGACCCCCACTCCCTCCGCCTTGCCCGCGAGATCGCCGACCATGCCGAGGCCACCGGCCGCACCCCCACCGCCTTCGCCGTGCAATGGGTGCTCGCCAACCGCTTCGTCACCGGAATCATCGCCGGCCCCCGCACGGAAGCCCAATGGGACGACTACCTCGCCGCTTTCGACGCGCCCTTCGACGGGACCGACGAGGCGTTCGTCGCCGCCCGGGTCGCGCCGGGTCACCACGCCGTGCCCGGCTTCAACGACCCGGCCTACCCCATCGAGGGCCGTCCCACCCGAACCACCCCGGCATAACCTGCCGCCCGGCAGTCTCTGCCCACCGGCCACACCCCCGTCCTCCCGCAACCGCCCCCCTCAGCCCCTGGTCCGCCGCTTGCATCGGCCCTCTCGCACAATCCCGTGCAGGAGCACCTCATGTATGCGAGCCTGATCTCAGCCGGGGCGTCGACCCTCTTCGACCTCGTCAAGAGCGCCACCTCGTCGAGCAGCGCCACCGCGGCCAACACGGCAGCCCCGGCCTTCCCCGACGACGCCTCGACCACCATCCCGACGACAACCAAGGCCAACCCGGTCAATGCCGCCGGTGACACCGGCTCCAAGGTCAGCGACGCCGTCCGCAACCTGTTCGTGGACCTGCAAGCCGGCACGGACGCGGCCGCCCCCACCGGAACGGTCGGCAAGGATGTCGGCGCCCTCCGCAAAGCGGCCGGCGCCGGTCATGGCTCGGGCGTGCATGGGGCGCACGGTCACGCCAACCCGCTCTCCGCACTGACCGCCTACGCCAAGACGCAAGCGCTGAACACGTCCACGGCCACCGCGCTCGCCGCTTGATCGGTGATGCCGGACGGGCAAAACGCCCCGCCGGCTCACACCTCGCCGTCAGTAATGCTAAGCTTGCCGAAAAGGGAGCCCCGCATGATCGATCCACAGGCCCTGCTCGACTGGCCGTTCCAGGAGATCACGCAGACCGTCACCCGGCGTGACATGGCGCTTTACGCCCTCGGCGTCGGTTACGGCGCGGACCCGATGGACGAAGGCCAGCTCCGCTTCTGCCGCGAGGAGGACGGCCTGGGCGTTCCGACCATGCCCGCCTGCCTCTGCGTGCCGCCGCCCTGGTCCGCCGACCCCCGCGCCGGCGTCGACCGCGCCATGATCGTCCACGGCGAGCAAGGCCTCGAGCTCCTCCGCCCCATGCCCTCCGCCGGCCGCTTCCGCGGCCTGACCCGCATCACGGACGTGGTCGACAAGGGCCCTGGCCGCGGCGCCGTCATCTACGCCGAATCCACCCTCGTCGACGATGCCTCCGGCGAGCCGATCGCCCGCCTCTGGCGCAGCACCGTCGCCCGCGCCGATGGTGGCTTCGGCGGCAGCGCCGTCCCGCCGCGCACCCCGCACAAACTGCCAGACCGCACCCCCGACGCGACCTGCACCCTGCCGACCTTTCCCAACCAGGCCCTGCTCTACCGGTTCAACGGCGACCTCAACCCGCTGCACTCGCACCCTGAAGCCGGTCGCGCCGCCGGCTTCGACCGCCCCATCCTTCACGGCCTCGCCACCTACGGCCTCGTCGGCCACGCCGTCCTGCAGACGTTCTGCGACAATGACCCGGCCCGCCTCCGCGCCCTCGACGTCCGCTTCTCCGCTCCCGTCTTCCCCGGCGAGTCCGTCACCGTCCAGCTATGGCGCGACGACGCCACCATCTCCTTCCGCGCCACCGTGGAAGCCCGCGGCGCCAAGGTCATCGACAACGGCCGCGCCCTCCTCGCCTAGAGTTCGACCCCAGAAATCTTGCCTGGAACAGACCTGACGTGATCCGTTTTTCCTAGGCCGTGGAGCCAGTCGTTGGTGGGATCCGAGGAGCAGGTGGGATCGAGCGAAGCTGACTGGCGTCTGGACTTCGCCCGACACCTCGCAGGATCGGTGCTTCATCAAAAGCGCTATCGAACCCGGCGTGCCACTTGGGATCATGACTACTGCGCAGCCTGCTGGGCAAAATTTGCTGAAATCGACGCACCAGGCGTGCTCCACGACGGTTATACCACCGGAGATGACCATCCCCGTGGCGCCGATTACTGCTGGGTATGCGAAACTTGCTTTGTTGAGTTGACGCATGATCTTGGCTGGACCAGCTCAAGCGAGCCAGGCAGCCTTTCGTCAGCTGCCTGCTAGGTCAGGTCTCTTCCATCCAGGTCACGTGGCCTTCCTGCAGCGCGTAGTGGGAGGCCACGACCTTCAGCTTGCCCGCCGCAATCGCGCCCTGGATCACCGGGCTCTGCGTGGTCAGCCGCGCCGCGACCCGGCGCGCATTCGCCCGCACCGCGTTGTCCAGCATGTCCCCGGCCTCCTCCCGCACCGACAGCACCGCCGGGATGATCGGCTGGATCATCTCGCCGATCACCCCGGGGAACGTCGCGTTCTTGCGCACCACGTCGACCGCCGCCGACACCGCGCCGCAGCTTTCATGTCCCAGCACCACCACCAGCGGCACGCCCAACACGCCCACCCCGTACTCCACGCTGCCCAGCGCCGCCGTGTCGATCGTGTTGCCCGCATTGCGCACGATGAACAGCTCGCCCAGCCCGCGCCCGAACAGCAGCTCCGGCGGCACTCGGCTATCCGAACACCCGACCAGGATGCAGAACGGCGACTGCCCGCGCGCCAGCTCGATCCGCCGCTGCCGCCCCTGCGCCACCAGGAACGGCGCCTCCAGCTGGAACTGCGTGTTGCCGTCCTTCATCCGCTGCAGCGCCTCGTCCGGCGTCAGCGCCGTCTTGGCCACCGGATCGGCCGCCACAGCCCGCCGCCCCAGCAGCGACACCCCCGCCGCCAGCCCCGCCGCACCCATCACGCCCCGCCGGCCCAACGCCGCGCGATGCACCGCGCCTCCGCAACACGAACACGCCATCCGATGCTCTCCCGTCCACTCGCGGGCCACTCACAGACCGCGGCCGACGCGCCCGTCAACGATATTCGAGAGCTGGAACGATCTCAGTCCGACAGCCCGACCCTTTCCGCCAGCAGGAACGGCGCGCCCTGCCCCGCCTGCGTGAACAGGCAGATCGACCGGACCCGCCGCGTCACGGCCAGCGCCGCGGCGAAATGCCGCTCCGCCGCCGCCCGCCACTCGGCCTGCTGCTCGAGCCGCCGGGTCAGCGTCATGTGGAAGCGCCACCGTCCGAACACCCCCGGATATCCCCAGCGCAGCAGCAGCTGATCCGCATCCGGCGGCAGCCCGGCCCCGCGCCGACGCTGCAGCTCCGCCGTGTCCGGCGGCGCCCGGTGCCGGTCCGGCCACGCCACGCACGCATCGGCCAGCGCCTGCAGGGCAGGGCAGGGCGTCGCTTCCCGGACCGCCAGGAAGCCCGACAGGTCGGCCACTGCCAGTGGCGGCATTTCGAACGCCCGGATCGACTGCGCCATCGCCCCGACATCGTCCCGCAGCGCGCCATACGACGTCGCCAGCCGCATCGGCGGCTTCAGCGTGCAATGGAACCCGTAGCCCCGCGCATCCGCCGTCACCGCCGCGATGCCCTCGATCGCCGGTTGTGGCACCGCCACGCCCCGCTCCGGGTCCCGCCCCAACCAGGCGCAGCCCGCCGCCCAGAGCGGATCGTCCAGCTCCGGCGCGTAATACAGCGCGACCCGCACGGTCAAATCACGCGCTCTCCCGCTCGCCACACCTGCCGCACCACCGGCACCCCCTCGTGCTCGCGCACCCGCACCAGGTCCGCCCGCATCCCCGCCGCGATCCGCCCGCGATCGGGCAGCCCCGCCATCGCTGCCGGCGCCGCCGTCACCATCGCCACCCCCTGCGGCAGCGTGATCCCCGCCTTCGCCACGCAGGCGAACGCCGCTTCCAGCAGGCTCGCCGGCACGTAGTCGCTCGCCAGCCCGTCCACCGCCCGCTCCCGCACCATCTCCGCAGCCGAAACGTTCCCCGAATGCGACCCGCCGCGCACGATGTTCGGCGCCCCCGCGATCACCTGCATCCCGCACGCCCGCGCCGCCTTGGCCGCGATCATGGACACCGGGAACTCGCTGATCCCGATCCCGTCCCGGTGGTTCTCCTCGATCTCCTCCTCCGTCCGGTCGTCATGGCTCGCCAGCACCACGCCCGACCCGGCGACCCGGTCCAGCAGCCGCCGCCGGTTCGCATCCCGCATCAGCGCCCGCTGCGCCTGCAGCTCCGCGATCCGCTGCTCGATCCGTTCCGGGCTCACCCCCTCGCGCCGCCGCATCGCCCGATACCGGTCCAGATCCGCGTACTGACCCACGCCCGGCGAGTGGTCCATCAGGCTCACCATCCGTACCAGCCGGTGATCCGCCACCGGCTCGAACAGCTCCATCACGTCGCTCGCCGGCATCTCGCAGCGCAGATGCAGGTAATGGTCCGACTTCAGCAGCCCGGTCCCTTCCAGCGCATCCAGGTCCCGCACCCCGTCATGGAACGTCTGGATACGGTCCTTGTCGAAGCCCAGATCGCCCAGGCACAGCGCGTCCAGCACGGTCGTCACGCCGCTCACCGCGCATTGCGCGTCATGCGTCAGCATCGCCGAGCGCGACGGCCAGCGCGCATTGCTCCGCGGCTGCACCTGCCGCTCCAGATTATCCGTATGCACGTCCACGATCCCCGGCATCAGCACGTCGCCGGCCAGATCGATGGCGCCGGCACTCTTGCTTCGCCCGGTCTGGAATTCCACGATGCGGTCGCCGTCGAGAACAACGGTGCCGTCGATGATCTCGTCGAACAGCACCACGCGCGCATTGGTCAGGATCGTCATGCCGCCTGCCTTACGGGAGAGATCTCCAGCGCGCTATCCGCCACCGCCTCGCGCACCGCGCCGTCATGAAAGATTCCCGCCATCGCCACCCCCCGCGCCTTGGCCTCCCGGATCAGTCCGATCACCACGTCGCGATTCTCCCCGTCCAACGACGCCGTGGGCTCGTCCAGCAGGAAGATCGGGTGCCCGCCGATGAACCCCCGCGCCAGGTTCACCCGCTGCTGCTCGCCGCCGGAGAACGTCGCCGGCGGCAGCCCGTGCAGCCGCCGCGGGATGTTGAGCCGGAGCAGCATCGCCTCCGCCGCCGCCAGTCCATCCGTATCGCCGGCTCGCGACGCTTCCGCCACGATCTGCAGCGCCGGCACCCGCGGCACTACCCGCAGGAACTGGCTCACATACCCCAGCGTCTCCCGCCGGACGTCCAGCACCAGCCGCGGATCCCCGCCCGCCAGTTCCGCCCAGCCGCCCCGGTGCCGCACCCGGATCGACCCGCCATCCACCCGGTAGCTGCCATACAGCGCCCGCATCAGCGTCGACTTCCCCGCCCCCGACGGCCCGGCCAGCGCCACGCACCGCCCCGCCCGCAGCCGCAGCTCCACCCCATCCAGCACCGGCAGCCGCACCCCGCCTTGCAGATGCAGCACGAACGTCTTGCACAGCCCGCTCGCCTCCAGCATGGCCTCGCCCGCGCCCGGCCCGCTCATCCCTGCAGCACCGAGCTGACCAGCAGCTGCGTGTATGGATGCTGCGGATCCTCCAGCACCTGGTCCGTCAGCCCGGCCTCCACTACCCGTCCCCGCTGCATCACGATCGTCCGCCCCGCCAGCAGCCGCGCCACCGCGATGTCGTGCGTCACCAGCGCCACCGCGATCCCGAGCCGCGCCACCAGCGTCCGGATCAGGTCCAGCAGCCGCGCCTGCACCGACACGTCCAGCCCGCCCGTCGGCTCGTCCATGAACACCAGCCGCGGATGCGTCACCAGCGTGCGCGCGATCTGCAGCCGCTGCAGCATCCCGCCCGAGAAGGTGGCGGGAAGGTCGTCCATCCGCGCCGGGTCGATCTCCACCTGGCGCAGCCAATCCGCCGCCGTCTCCCGGATCGACCCGTAATGCCGGTTCCCCGCCGCCATCAGCCGTTCGCCCACGTTGCCGCCCGCCGAGACCCGCATCCGCAGCGCATCCCGCGGGTTCTGCTGCACGAAGCCCCAATCCGACCGGTGCAGCGCCCGCAGCGCCGGCGCGCCCATCGCCAGCAGGTCGTGCTCGGCCCCGCCGGGGTCGCGATACGCGATGCTCCCTGCATCCGGCCGCATCCGTCCCGCCAGCACGTTCAGCAGCGTCGTCTTGCCCGACCCGCTCTCGCCCACGATCGCCAGCACTTCGCCCGGCCACAACGCGACCTCGACGTCCTCCAGCGCCACGATCGGCCCGAACCGCAACCCGAGCCCCCGCGCCGACAGCAGCGCCTCACTCACCGCGGCGCCCTCCGCAGAAATCGGTATCCGAACACACGAACATCCGCGTCCCCCGATCGTCCGTCACCACCTCGTCCAGGTAGCTCTCCCCCGCGCCGCACAGCGCGCAGGTCGCCGTCGCCCGCCGCGGCTGGAACGGATGGTCCTCGAAATCCAGCGACCGCACCGCCGTGTAGGGCGGCACCGCGTAGATCCGCTTCTCCCGCCCCGCCCCGAACAGTTGCAGCGCCGGCATCCGGTCCAGTTTGGGGTTGTCGAAGGCCGGGATCGGCGACGGCGACATCAGGTATCGCTCGCCGACCATCACCGGATAATCGTAACTCGTCGATGCATGGCCATACCGCGTGATGTCCTCGTAGAGCTTCACGTGCATCGGCCCGTATTCCGCCAGCGCGTGCATGCGCTTGGTCTCCGCCCGGCTCGGCTCCAGCTTGGACAGCGGCTCCGGCTGCGGCACCTGGTAGACGATGACCTGATCTTCCCGCAGCGGGGTCTCCGGCACCCGGTGCCGGGTCTGAATCACGCTGGCCTCCGCCGTCCGCGTCGTCGTCCGCACCCCCGCCGTCGCCGCGAAGAAGCGCCGGATGCTCACCGCATTCGTCGTGTCGTCCGCCCCCTGGTCGATCACTTTCAGCACGTCGTCCGGCCCGAGCACCGCCGCCGTCACCTGGATGCCCCCGGTGCCCCACCCATACGGCAGCGGCATCTCCCGGCTGCCGAACGGCACCTGATGCCCCGGTATCGCGATCCCCTTCAGGATCGCCCGGCGGATCATCCGCTTCGTGCCCTCGTCCAGATACGCGAAATTATATCCCGCGCTCATCGCGCCTTCTCCCCAAGGAAAGGGGCCGGGGTGAGGGCGTCGGCACCCGCCGAAGCCTCCGCGTCCGGCAGCGCCGCCTCCCGCCGCATCTGCCGGATCGTCTCCAGCTCGCTCTGGAAATCCACGTAATGCGGCAGCTTCAGGTGCTCCACGAAGCCGGTCGCCTCCACGTTGTCGCAATGCGACAGCACGAACTCCACGTTCTGCGCCGGCGCCTCGGCGGTCTCGCCCAGCTCCGCCGCCCGCATCGCGCGGTCCACCAGCGCCATGCCCATCGCCCGCCGCTCCGCATGCCCAAAGCACAGCCCGTAGCCCCGCGTGAACTGTGGCGGCGCCACCTTCGAGCCGCCGAACTGGTTCACCATCTGGCACTCCGTCAGCACCACGTCGCCGATGTCGATCGGGAAGGGCAGCTCCGCCGGCTGCAGCACCACCGCGCACGACCCCACCCGCATTTCGCCCACGAACGGGTGCGTTCCGCCCCAGCCCCGCTGCGTCGAGTAGCCCATCGCCAGCAGGAAGCCCTCATCCCCCCGCGCCAGCGCCTGCAGCCGCGCATCGCGCCCGGCCGGGAACTGCAGCGGTTCGCGCGTCAGGTCGGCCGGCACGCCATCGGCCACCGCATCCGCCTCGACCAATCCTTCGCGCCCCAGAATGTCGAACGCCGGCGCCATCGGCCCCGCAGCGGCTTCGCCCTCCGCCGGCACCGGCACCGCCGCCGGCTCGAATTGGAGCAGCCGATGCGTGTAATCCGTCGTCGGCCCCAATACCTGGCCGCCCGGCAGGTCCTTGAAGATCGCCGACACCCGCCGCCGCACCGCCATACTCGCGGTCTCCACCGGCCGGGCCGTGCCGAACCGCGGCAGCGTCGTCCGATACGCGCGCAGCAGGAACGCCGCCTCCACCAGATCGCCCTGGGCCTGCTGCACCGCCAGTGCGGCCAGCGCCCGGTCGTACAGCGAGCCTTCGCCCATCGCGCGATCCACCGCCCGCCCGAGCTGCTCGGCGATCTGCGCCGCCGTCAGCACCGGCACCGCCGGGTCGCCCCGCCGCTCATGTGCCAGCCACGCATGCGCCGCGTCGATCGCCCGCTCGCCTCCTTTGACCGCGACGTAGGCCATCAGCGGACCTCGACCGTTCGCGGCAGCGCCGCCAGCCGGTCCCCCGCGCACAGGATCACGTCGGCGCCGCGCGGAAACAGCCGCCGGTTCGCCGCCCATGCCGCCCGGAACCCGGCCGGCAACCCGGCCACCGCCAGCGTCTCTTCCCCGGCCAGCCCCGGCCCCCGCAGCCGCACCGTCTCGCCCGACCCGAACCCCGACACCTGCAGGATGACCGTCGCCGATTCTTCCGGCGCCTCGTCGGTCCCCACCGCGAACCGCCCCATGGCCGCGTCCGCCCCGTCCGTCACCACCACGGCGAAATGCGCCGCCTCCGCCGCCACGGGGGGCGCCCCGCAATGGAAGGCCACCCACGCCGCCGCGGCGCTCGCGGACTCGTCGAGCCAGAGCGGCGTCTCCGCGTCGGTCAGCGTCAGCAGCACCGCCGCCGTTGCCCGGTCCAGCGGCGCCGGCGCTATGGGCGGCCCTGCCACCACCTGGACCCGGCCCGGCCGCGCCACCGCTTCCATCACCGCGCGGAACACCGCCTGGCTGTCCCGCACCGGGTCCGCAAACCCGGCCAACAAGAGATCCGTCATCGTTCGTCAGCTTCTCATCGTCGCCATGGTGAAGAACTGCACCTGCGTCGCTGCCGCCCGTCTGGCGTCTTGCGCCCGCGCCGCCGCCTGCGCCGCCGCCAACGGCGCGATCACGGCCGCCTGCAGTGCCGCCCGCCGCGCCGCCTCCTGCAGCCCGGCATCGATCGCCGCCGCCAACTCCGCTTGCCGCAGATCGCGTCCCAGGCAATACGCGTGACCGACATGCCCCGCCGCGCTCCGCACCGTGCACCGCGCCACCGTCGCCTCGCCGAGGTTGAACGCGGCCCCGCTGCCCCCGGCACGGCCTTGCAGCATCACCAGCCCGGCCTCCGGCCCGCGAATTACCTCGTAGCTCGGCAGCAGCCCGTCGCTCGCCGCCGCCAACGCATCGCCGCCGGCCCGCGCCAGCACCGCCATCCAGCCCTGCCGCTCGCTCTGATCCTCGGATGCCATGACCGCCTCATCCAACTTGTCTAGACAACTAGGCCCGCGCCTCCGCACGGTCAACCGCTCTTGCCCCGGAACCGCCGGCGCCCCGGTGACATTCCGATGACGAACGCCGCCCTGCCGCGCTGGCAGCAGATTGCCGACGAGCTCGCCGATGGCTTCGCAGCCGACCGCCTCGCCCCCGGCGCCCGCCTGCCCACGGAGGCCCAGCTCGCCGCCCGTTTCGACGTGAACCGGCACACCGTCCGCCGCGCCCTCGAGCACCTCGTCCGTGCCGGCCGCGTCCGCGTCGAGCAGGGCAGGGGAGCCTTCATCGCCGACGACCTGCTCGATTACGAGATCAGCGCCCGCACCCGCTTCTCCGAGCGCATCCGCCGGCTCAACCGCGTGCCGGACGGCACCGTTCTGCGCCTGCGCGAACTCGCCGCCCCGGCCGGCCCCGCCGCCGCGCTGGGCGTGGCCGAAGGGGCACCCCTCGTCATGCTCGAGCGCATCGGCTTGGCCGATGAGGTCCCGATCTCGCTCGCCGATCACTACTTTCCTGCCGAGCACCTGCCCGGCATCGCCGACGCCCTGGCGCGCCTGCCCACCATCACCGACGCCCTGCGCGCCGCCGGGGTGGCGGACTACATCCGGCGCTCCACCCGCGTCACCGCCCGCATGCCAACCCCGGCAGAGGCCGAGCACCTCCGCGTGCCCCGCACCCGCCCGCTCATCGTGTGCGAGAACCTCAACGTGAACGCCGCCGGACGCCCGATCGAGTGGACGCTGACCCGCCACCCGAGCAGCCGCGTCCAGCTCCTTTTCGAACCCGGTAGCAACGACTGAGCGTCACGCTTTCTTACAACCAAAACGCGAGTACTTACCCGCCTAGGTTGCAATGGCTTGTAAAAGCTCAGTTCTGAGACGTGGCACGGTTATCGCAAAACTGTCTCTGCAAACTCAAGCTGTGAGACATTCCGATGACCAAGAGCCTGCTCCTCGCCGCCGTCGCCCTCCTCGCCCTCGGCAGCCATGCCGACGCCGCGCTCATCACGGCCCTGCCCGGGGGCACCGTCACCGCCTTCTCCGGCAGCGCTGCCACCTTCGGCAGCCCGGCCGTCAGCTGGTCGGCCAGCAGCAGCTCGTCCCTGCTGGGCTACACCGGAGGCTATGGTTTCGCGGGTAACGGCACTTGGAGCGCCTTGCCCATGGCGGCGACCAACACCGAAAGCAGCAGCATGACCTTCACCTTCAGCGCGCCGGTCTCCGCGGTCGGCGGGTTCATCAACTACGCGCCGGGTTACGGGACCCCGGTCATCTCGGTGTTCGGCGCCGGCAATAAGCTGCTGGAGACTGCGACCCTGAGCTTCTCGACCGGCGGGTCGAGCAATACCGGTCGTTTCTTCGGTTTCAGTGAGGCAACCCCGATCACTGCCTTCACCCTGTCCGGTGCCTACATCGGCATCGCCAATCTGACGACGCAGCCGGCTGCCGTGCCTGAACCCGCCTCGCTCGCGCTGCTGGGCGCCGGCCTCGTCGGTCTCGCCCTGCGCCGTACCCGGCGCGCCGCCTGACGCTCGACGCGCCGGGCCCGCGAGCCCGGCCGCGGGTCACTCCGCCGCTTGCTGCGCCGCCGGTGTCATCGCGGTCTGCAGCCGCGGCGCCCGCCGCTCCTTGACCGGGCTCAACCACCGCTGCAGCCGGTCGAGATACAGGTAGACCACCGGGGTCGTGTACAGCGTCAGGATCTGGCTCAGCGCCAACCCGCCCACCATCGCGAACCCCAGCGGCCGCCGGAGCTCCGATCCGGCGCCCGTCCCCAGCATGAGCGGCAGCCCCGACAGCAGCGCCGCCATGGTCGTCATCAGAATCGGCCGGAACCGCATCAAGCACGCCTGCCGGATCGCGTCGTGCGGCGACGCCCCCTCGTTGCGCTCCGCGTGGATCGCGAAATCCACCATCATGATGCCGTTCTTCTTCACGATGCCGATCAGCAGGATGATCCCCACGATCGCGATCACCGTCAGGTCGAACCCGAACGCGAGCAGGAACACGAGCGCGCCCACCCCCGCCGATGGCAGCGTCGACAGGATCGTCAGCGGCAGGATGTAGCTCTCGTACAGGATGCCCAGGATGATGTAGACGGCCACCAGCGCCGCCGCGATCAGGTAGGGCTGCGACGACAGCGACGCCTGGAACGCCTGCGCTGTGCCCTGGAAGGCCCCTGTGATGGTGGCCGGCACGCCGAGTGTCGCCTGCGCCCGCCCGATCGCCGTCACGGAGTCGCCGAGCGACACGCCCGGCTTCAAATTGTAGGAGATCGTGACGGAGGGGAACTGGCTCTGGTGGTTGACCACCAGCGGCTGCACCGGCGCCGACGTCTCGTGCACGATGGTCGACAACGGCACCAACTGCCCGGACGACGACCTCACATACAGCTTCCGCAGCGTTTCCAGGTTGCCCTGTTGCGCCGGCGTCACCTCGAGAATGACGTAATAGGCCTTCAGCCCGGTAAAATACTGCGCCACCTGGCGCTGCCCGAACGCGCTGTAGAGCGTGGAGTCGATCGCCGCCGGCTGGATCCCGTAACGCGCCGCCTCCTCCTTGTCGTAGGTCAGCGTCAGCGTCAGCCCGGTCCCGGCCGCGTCCGACGTGACGTCCGCCAGCTCCGGCAGCTTCCGCATCGCGTCCAGCAGCTTGGGCGCCCACGCGTTCAGCTCGTCCCCGTTCGGGTCCGACAAGGTGTATTGATACTGCGTGCGCGATAGCCGTCCGCCCACGCTGATGTCCTGTGCGGGCTGCATGAATATGCGGACGCCCTGCAGATCCTGTGCCTTGCCGCGCAGCCGGGTGATCACCTGGCTGGCCGTGTCGGTCCGATCGCTCCACGGCTTGAGCTGGATGTACATCCGCCCGTTATTCTGCGTCTGCCCACCCGCGCCCGCACCGACCGAGGAGGTCAGTCCCGAGACCGCCGGGTCGGCCAGCACCATCTCGTTGACCTGCATCTGCAGCCGCTTCATGGCGTCGAACGACACGTCCTGCGCCGCGTCCGTCACGCCGATGATGATCCCGGTATCCTGCGGCGGGAAGAACCCCTTCGGGATCACGTAGAACAGCGCGCCCGTGCCGGCCACGACGGCGAAGAACACCATCAGCGTCACGAAACGGAACCGCAGCGCGACGTCCAGCGTCCGCTGGTAGAAGCCGACCAGCGCTTCGAACATCCGCTCCACCAGCTTGTAAAGCCGGCCGTGTTCCCGCCCATGCTCCGACACCAGGAAGCGCGAGGCCATCATCGGTGTCAGGGTCAGCGACACCAGCGCCGACACGCCGATCGTGATGGACACCACGATCGCGAACTCGCGGAACAGCCGCCCCACGATCCCGCCCATCAGCAGCAGCGGGATGAACACCGCCACCAGGCTGATCGAGATCGACACGATGGTGAACCCGATCTCGCCCGCGCCCTTCAGCGCCGCCTCGAACGGCTTCATCCCGTCCTCGATATGGCGGACGATGTTCTCCAGCATGACGATGGCGTCGTCGACCACGAAACCCACCGCGATCGTCAGCCCCATCAGGCTGAGATTGTCCAGGCTGTAGCCCAGCACGTACATCATGCCGAGCGTGCCCACCAACGCGACCGGGATCGTCACGCTCGGGATGATCGTGGCCCACACGCTGCGCAGGAACACGAAGATCACCGCGATGACCAACCCGATCGACAGCAGCAGGGTGAACTCCACGTCCTCCACCGACGCCCGGATCGTCTGCGTCCGGTCCGACACCATCTCCACCTTGATGTCCGGCGGGATGCTCTTCATCAGCCGCGGCAGCTTCGCCTCGACCGCATCCACGGTGGAGATCACGTTGGCGCCGGGTTGCTTGAACACCAGCAGCAGCACCGCCGGCTTGTTGTTCTGCCACGCCGCCAGCTTGGCGTTCTGCGGCCCGTCGATCGCCGCGCCCACGTCGCGCACCCGCACCGGGCCGGTCCCGCGGTAGCCGATGATCGCGTCGCTATACTCGCTCGCCTTGGTCCGCTGGTCGTTGGCGTAGATGGAGTAGGACTGGTTGGCCCCGTCGATCAGCCCCTTCGGCGCGTTCGCGGTCGAGCCGCTCAGCACCATCCGCACGTCCTCCAGCGTCACCCCGAGCGCGGCCAGCTTGCCGGCATCCACCTGTACCCGCACCGCCGGCGTCTGCTGCCCGCCCACCAGCACCTGCGACACGCCCGTCACCTGGCTCAACTGCTGCGCCAAGATGTTCTCGGCATAGTTGTCGACGTCCGTCAGCGAGAGAACGTCCGACGTGACGCCCATGATCAGGATCGGCGCGTCCGCCGGGTTGGTCTTGCGCACGGTGGGCGGGTTCGGGATGTCCTTGGGCAGCTGCCCGCCCGCCGCGTTGATGGCGGCCAGCACGTCCGTCAGCGCCGCGTCGATCGGCCGCGCCAGGTCGAACTGCATGGTGATCTGGCTGGACCCCGAGACGTTCACGGAGGTCATCTGCGACAATCCGGGGATCTGGCCGAACTGCGTCTCCAGCGGCGTGGCCACCGCGGTCGCCATCGTCTGCGGGCTCGCCCCCGGGTAGTTCGCCGTCACTGTCAGTGTCGGGAACTCGACGGAAGGCAGCGGCGCGACCGGCAGGAACGGGAAAGCCGCCAACCCGGCCAGGAAGATCGCCGCCACCAGCAACGAGGTCGCGATCGGTCGGCGGATGAAAGGAGCGGAAACGTTCATGGCGTTGTTCCCTGCTTGGTCAGGGCCGCCTCGTCGCGGTTGCCCTCGTCCTTGAACGAAACCTTGGTGCCGTTGCCCACCCGCGACTGCCCGGCCGTCACCACGGTGGTGCCCGCGGGGATGCCCTTGGCCAGCACGGCCAGCGTGCCGTTGTCGTAGGCCACCGTCACATCCTGCCGCTTGACGTCCTTGTTGCCGTCGATCCCGAACACGAACAGTCCGTCCTGCCCGTGCTGGATCGCCAAGTGCGGCACCACCACGCCGGTCGCCGTGCCCACCTGCAGCCGCAGGTTCACGAACTGCCCGGGCGTCAGCAGCATGTCGGCATTGGGGAATTCGGCCTTCGCCTGGATCGTGCCGGAGTCGCTGTTGACCGCGTTGTCCGTCGTCCGCAACACGCCCTTGTCCAGCAGCCGCCCGCTTCCCGGCGCGTCCGCCAACGTGACCAGCGGGCCCCGCCGCATCGCGTCGCGCACGGTCGGCAGGTCGGATTCCGGGATGCTGAAGATCACCGCGATCGGCTGTTCCTGCACCACGGAGAAGATGCCCGGCCCCGTGCTGTTGGCCTGCACCAGGTTGCCCGCGTCGACCCGGCGCAGCCCGATCCGTCCGGCGATCGGTGCCCGCAGCACGGTGAAGCCCAGGTTGATCTGCGCCTCGTCGATCGACGCCTGATCCGCCGCAATCACGCCCTGCAGCCGCCCGACCGTCGAGTTCTGCGTATCCACCTGCTGACGCGACGCGAAGTCGTTGCGCGCCAGCGAGCTATAGCGGCGCTGGTCCGTTTGCGCGTTCTGCAGTTGCGCCTGGTCCTGCACCAATTGCGCCTGTGCCTTGTCCAGCGCCGCCTTGAACGGCCGCGGGTCGATGACGCCCAGCACCTGCCCCTTGGTGACGTCGTCGCCTTCCTTGACCGCCACGCTGATCAACACGCCGCTCACCTGCGGCCGGATCTCGATCGAGTTCAGCGCACGGACGTTGCCGATCGTCGGGATGAAGATTGGGACGCTATCCTGCGTGCTCCGCGCGACGGAGACCGGCACCGGCTCGGGCGGCGCCGCCGCCTGCTTGACCGGGCGGGTGAAATGCCAAGCAGCCGCGCCACCACCAACGACGGCAGCGACCAGCAGGAGGGTCGGAACCAGCTTCATCAGAGGGGCTTACGCATGGACAACGAGCATACCACGCTGGTCAAGGATACGTGATGAAAAGGTTGGGGGAGACAAACGAACGTCAATCCGTCCCGGCCGGCGCCCGCAACTGCGCCAACCCGGCCCGCGCCGTCCCGTCCGGTCCGAAATTGCCGGGCTCGAGCCAGCGCAGCAGCGCGTCGCGGCAGGCCGGCCATTCCTCGTCCAGGATGGAGAAGAACGCCGTGTCGCGCCGCCGCCCCTTGACCACCAGATGCGCCCGCAACGTGCCCTCGTATCGGAAGCCCAGCCGTTCGGCCGCCTGGCGCGATGGCGCGTTCAGCGCGTTGCACTTCCACACCAGCCGCCGGTAGCCCAGTTCGTCCATCGCCAGCCGCATCAGCAGGAACATGGCCTCCGTGGCCGCCCGCGTCCGCTGCAGCGCCGGCGCGAACCAGATATGCCCCAACTCGATCGCCGCGTTCTTGGGCTGCATGTCCATCAGCGTCAGCCAGCCGCTCACAATCCCGGTCGTCACCGGGCGGACGGCCCAGGCCGCCGGGTCGTGCGTCGTGGCGAACTCGGCCACGAAGGCGGCGAGCGCCTCGGCCGAGCCGAACGGCCCGTATCCCATGTAGTCCCAACTTGCTGCCCCGCCCGCTGCTTGCCCTGCCTGCCAAAGATCGGCCGCATGGCGGCGATGCAACGGCTCCAACACGACGTATTGTCCCCGCAATGGAACCCGGGCTGGCAACGGCCGCGGCGTGGGGTCAACTTCGGGTCCGATCGGGCGTTCGTTCATGTGTCGATCTTGCACGACGCGCCTGCGCTTGTCCGCTGCTGCTCTCGACCACCACTCATCGGAGGACCCATGTCCCGTCATCGTCTGCTTGCAACGATTTGCGTCGCCAGCCTGCCCCTGCTCACCCAGACCGCATGGGCCCAGAAATACGAGGCCAGCCTCAGCGCCGCCGCCGAAGTGCCGCCCAAGCAGACCGCCGGCACCGGCACCGCCAGCATGGCGCTCGACGGCAACAAGCTGAACTACGAGATCACCTACAAGGACCTGACCGGCCCGGCCACCGCGGCCCATATCCATGGCCCGGCCGAGCCCGGCGCCAATGCCGGCGTCATGGTGCCGTTCGCCAACCCGGCGAGCCCGATCAAGGGCACCGTCAATCTCACGCCCGAGCAGGTCGAGGCGCTGAAGGCCGGCAAGGAATACGTGAACGTCCACACCGCCCAGAACCCCGGCGGCGAGATCCGCGGCCAGATCAAGCCGGCCTCCTGAACCGTTGCGGCGCGGCTCGACACCAGTCGCGCTGCGCCGCAACGACGTTTCCGAATTGACCGCAGCCGACCGCGGGCGTCACCCTGCGGCCGCTACGGAGTATGCCACATGACTGCCTCGCCTCGGTTCAAGCGCCGCCCGCCCGGATCCAACTGGGGCGATTTCGGCCCGGACGATCAGCGTGGCCGCATGAACCTCCTCACCCCGGAAAAAGTCCTGCAGGGCGTCGCGGAGGTGAAGACCGGCCACACCTTCTGCCTCAGCCTGCCGCTCGACCTGCCCGGCGGCAACGCGCTCAACCCGCGCCGCTTCCCGCCCGTCATCCGCCCCACCCTGCGCGACGGCATCCCCAACTTCGTCTGCGACAACGGCGCTGCCGGCCATACGGACGTGTTCTGTGACGACCTCGCCGTGATCTACCTCCAATACTCGACCCAGTGGGACAGCTTCGCCCATGTCGGCAGCTTGTTCGACGCCGATGGCGACGGCCGCCGCGAGCGCGTGTTCTACAACGGTTTCCGCGGCGGCGAGCACATCGTCGGCCCCACCGACGTCAAGGATGCCGGCGCGCCCTCCGGCCCCGGCGGACGCAGCACCAGCCGCGCCGGCGCGCTGGGCATCGAGAACATGGCCGAGACCGGCGTCCAGGGCCGCGGCGTGCTGATCGACCTCCACGCCCATTTCGGCAACGAGCGCAAGCTGGTCCGCTTCGCCGATCTGCAACGGATCATGGCGGCGGACGACGTGGTCGTGGAGCCCGGCGACATGGTCTGCTTCCACACCGGCTTCGGCCAGATGCTGATGGAGGCCGGTGGCTCGCCCTCCGAGCAGGCGCTGCACAACTCCTGCGCCGTGCTCGACGGCCGCGACCACGAGTTGCTGCGCTGGGTCACCGACAGCGGCGTGGCCGCGCTGATCGCCGACAACTACGCCGTCGAGGCCGCGCCTGCCCAGCCCGGCGGCGACGATTGCGCGTCCCTTCCGTTGCACGAGCATTGCCTGTTCAAGCTGGGCGTCCATCTCGGCGAGATCTGGTATCTCACCCCGCTCGCCCGCTGGCTGCGAGAGAACAAGCGCAGCCGCTTCCTGCTCACCGCCCCGCCGCTGCGTCTGCCCGGCGCCGTGGGGTCTCCCGCCACCCCGGTCGCGACGGTCTGACCGCCTACTTCAACTGACTGTCCTTGCTGCCGCGCCGGTTGATGCCGAACGCCGCCGGCCGGCTGTCCCGCTCCGTCTGACACGGCACGCAGAGCCGCACGCCCGGTAGCGCTTCCCGCCGCGCCGCCGGGATCGGTTCGCCGCACTCGGCGCAATGTGTCGCCGCCTCACCGCTGGGCATGCGCGCCCGCGCCCGCAAGATGCCCTCCGCCACCGTGTCGTCCACCTGGTCCTGCACCGCCCCGTCCGGGGCCCAACCGCTGGCCATGCGTTCCTCCCGTCAGACCCGCCGAAAGATGAGAGTGAGGTTGTCGGCCGGCATCGGCAACACCGCCGCCGCGATCAGCCCGGCCTCAGCCGCGGCCGCCGTCACCGCCTCTACTTCGCGCAGGCCCCATGCCGGGTCGCGCCGCTTGAGGTCGGCATCGAACGCCGCGTTGCCGGGCTCCATGGCCGCGCCCCGGCGCCGAAACGGCCCATACAGCACCAGCACGCCGCCGCCCGGCAGCACTCGGGCCGCACCCGCCAGCAATCCCGTTGTCGCGGCTGGCGGCGCGATGTGGATCATGTTGATGCACAGCACGGCATCCGCCCGCGCCACCGGCCAGTCCGCCGCCACCGCGTCGAGCGGCAGGGGAGGGCGCACGTTCGCCAGGCCCGCCGTCCAGGCCGCGATGCTGTCCCGCCGATCGGCCGCCGGGTCGCTCGGCTGCCAGGTCAGGCCCGGCAGCGCGTCGGCGAAGAAGCGCACGTGCTCGCCCGTCCCGCTGGCGATCTCGAGCACCAGCCCGGCCCGCGGCAGGAACGGTTCGATGGCGCGCAGGATGGGCTCTCGATTGCGCGCCGCCGACGGCGCGGAGAGTTTCGCCGCCTCCATCAGCCGATCCGCAGCAGCCCGGCGCCGTGCTTCGCCAGCCAGCGGTGCGCGGTTTCCCGATGCGGCGTCAGCCGATCCGTCAAAGCCCAGAACGCGGCGCCGTGATTCATGTGCCGCAGGTGTGCCACCTCGTGCCCGACCACGTAGTCCTGCACCGGACGCGGCGCCATTACCAGCCGCCACGAGAACATCAGGTTGCCCGCGGCCGTGCAGCTCCCCCACCGGCTCGACGTGTCCTTGATCGTGATCCGCCGCAACGCCAGCCCGGCCCCGGCCGCTTTCTCGAGCGCCAGTTCCCCGAGTTGCCGCCGCGCTTGCAGCCGCAGCCAATCCTTGACCCGGCGGCCAACGAACGCGGCCTCGCCCGCCACATGGATCGCGTCGCCCTCCAGCCACGCCGTGCCCCGCGCTTCCGGCCGATGCACGATCTGCCTCGGCGCCCCGTCCAGCATCACGGTGGCGCCCTCGCCGAGCGAGACGGGCGCGGGCAATTGCGCAAGCCGGTCCGCCACCCAGTCCCGATGCGCCTGCAGCACCGCCCGTCCGGCCGAGACTGACGCCCGCGCCGGCAGCGTCACGATCACGCCGCCGGCCCGCGGCTCGATCCTGAGGCTGATGCGGCGGGCCCGCGCGCTACGCCGCCAGGTCAGCGGCACGGTACGGCCCGGAAGCTCGAGCGAATCTGGCACCATGGAACCGAGAATGACGGCTTGCGCGATGCCGGGCAAATTGACATGTTATAACATGCTTAATCGTCGAACGGCCCTGGCCGCCCCGCTTCTGCTCCTCGCACGCCCTGCAGTGGCGCAGTCGGCGCCGCCGCTCGCGGTCGCCTCCTTCTCGATCCTGCAGGACATGGTCGAGCGTCTGGCCGGCGACGCCTTCCGTACCGCGACCTTGGTGCCGCGCGACGGCGACCCGCACGCGTTCGAGCCCAAGCCGAGCGACGTCGCCGGGCTGCACGAGGCCCGGCTGGTGGTGGAGAACGGGCTGGGGCTGGAAGGCTGGCTCGGCCGCATGATCCCGGCCGCCGGCTTTCGCGGCACCCGCGTCGTCGCCAGCGCCGGCATCGAACCCCGCTCGCTGCAGGAGGACGGCGCGACCGTCGCCGACCCCCATATCTGGCAGGACCCGGCGCTCGGCCGCCGCATGATCGCCACGATCGCCGCCGGGCTCGCCGCCGCCGCTCCGGCCGAAGCCGCCCGTTTCCGCGAGGCCGCCGCCGCCTACACGGCCGAGTTGACGCAGGTGGAGACCGAGATCGCCGCCGCCATCGCCGCGGTCCCGCCGGCGCGACGCAAGGTGCTGACCACCCACGACGCGTTCGGCTATTACGGCGCCCGTTTCGGCATCCAGTTCATCGCCCTGCAGGGCATCAGCACGGAGGCCGAACCCTCGCCCCGCGTCCTAGCCCGCGTTGCCGCGCAGGCCAGGCGGGAAGCCATCGGCACCGTCTTCCTGGAGAACATGACCGATCCCCGCCTCGCCCAGTCCGTTGCCCGCGAGGCGCATCTCCGCGTCGGACCCAAGCTGTATTCCGACAGCCTTTCCCCGCCCGACGGCCCCGCGCCGACCTACCTCGCGCTGCTCCGCTTCAACACGGCCGAACTCGTCGCCGCGATGAAGGCTTAAGGGTCGGCCCGTCACCGCCGTCCGGCGAGGACGGCCCGCACTTCCTCCAGCGCCGCCGGGTCGTCGATGGTGGGGGGCGGCTGGGCGTCCTCCCCGTCGGCGATCTTGCGAATGGTGCCGCGCAGGATCTTGCCCGACCGCGTCTTGGGCAGCCGCGCCACCACCCGCGCCTCCTTGAACGCCGCCACCGGCCCGATCCGCTCGCGCACCAGCGCCACCAGTTCAGCGGCCACCTCCGCCTCCGGCCGCACCACCCCTGCCTTGAGCACCACCAGCCCGAGTGGCGCCTGACCCTTCAGCGGATCGGCCGCGCCCACCACGGCGCATTCAGCCACATCCGGATGGCTCGCCAGCACCTCCTCCATCGATCCGGTGCTCAGCCGATGGCCCGCCACGTTGATGATGTCGTCCGTCCGGCCCATCACCCAGACATCGCCCGCCGCGTCGATCTCGCCCGCGTCGCCGGTGCGGTACCAGCCCGGGAAGTCCTGCAGATAAGCCGCGTGGTAGCCCGCCTCGTTCTGCCACAGCGTCGGCCCGCACCCCGGCGGCAAGGGCAGCCGCAGCGCCAGGTGACCGGAGCGGCCGGCCGGCAGCACGGCGCCCGCATCGTCCAGCACCTGGAGGTCGTAGCCCGGGCAGGGCCGCCCGCCCGAGCCCGGCTTGAACGGGAACAACCCGAAGCCGCGGAACCCGGCCGTGATCGGCCAGCCCGTCTCCGTCTGCCACCAATGGTCCACCACCGGCACGCCCAGCGTCTCGGCCGCCCACACTGCCGTCGGCGGGTCGCATCGCTCGCCGGCCAGGAACAGCGTCCGCAGCTTGGAAAGGTCGTGCTGCCCCGTCAGCGCCCCGGTCGGGTCCTGCTGCTTGATCGCCCGCAGCGCGGTCGGCGCGGTGAACAGCGCCACCACCCCGTGCGCGGCGCATACGCGCCAGAACGCGCCGGCATCGGGCGTGCCGACCGGTTTGCCCTCGTACATGACGGAGGTCGCGCCCACCAGCAGCGGCGCATAGACGATGTAGGAATGGCCGACCACCCAGCCGACGTCGCTGGCGCACCAGAACACCTCGCCGGGCGCCACGCCGTAGATGGTCGCCATCGTCCCCTGCAGCGCGACGGCGTAGCCGCCCGTGTCGCGCACGATGCCCTTGGGTTTGCCGGTGGTGCCCGAGGTGTACAGGATATAGAGCGGGTCGGTCGCCGCGACCGGCACGGGGGGATGCGGCGCCGCCGCGGCCTCCGCGGTTTCCAGGTCCTCGTCGCGGCCCTCGATCAGCGTCGCCGCCAGCGCCGGCCGCTGCGCGATGAGGCAGAAGGCGGGCTTGTGCGCGCTGGCCGCGATCGCCGCGTCCAGCAGGGGTTTGTAGGCCACGACCCGCCCGGGCTCGAGCCCGCAGGAGGCGGACAGGATCGCCTTGGGCGCCGCGTCCTCGATCCGCTTGGCCAGCTCGGCCGCTGCGAAACCGCCGAACACCACCGAGTGGATCGCGCCCAGCCGCGCGCAGGCCAGCATCGCCACCACCGCGGACGGGATCATCGGCATGTAGATCACCACCCGGTCGCCGGGGCCGACACCCCGCGCCGCCAGCGCGCCGGCGAGCTTGGCGACCCGGTCCCGTAGCGCGCGATAGCTGATCCGCTCGACCCTGCCCTCCATCGCGCTGTCCCAGATCAGCGCGATCTGCTCGCCCCGTCCGCCCGCGACGTGCCGGTCCAGGCAGTTCTCGCTGAGGTTGAGGGTGCCGCCGGCAAAGTATTGACCAAAAGCGCCGAGGGACGGGTTGAAGCCGCGCGCCCACCGCGTGTGCCAGGTCAGCGCCTCGGCCTGCCGCTCCCACCAGCCGACCGGGTCGGCGCGCCAGGCCGCGTACTCAGCCGCGTAAGCGTCTTGGGTCATTCGTCGCCTCCCCCGTTGGCTCGACGTTTACCAACCGGCCGGCGCTTGCGACAAGTTCATGAATTGTGCAACAAAGCTTGCAACTCTGGCACAAACGATCGACCGCGGTCGATGCCGGGATCAACACGGGGGAAACAATGACTTCTGCGGAGATTGCCCGCATCCAGGCAGATCCACGCTTTCGCGAGCTCGAGCGTAAGCGGAACGCCTTTAGTTGGACGCTTTGCGTGCTCATGCTGATTGCGTATTTTGCCTTTATCTTTCTCGTGGCCTTCGCCGGCCCCGTTTTAGCCACCCCCGTGTGGGGTGTCGTGACGCTCGCCTTCCCCCTCGGCCTCGGCGTGATCGTGCTGGCGATCGTGTTGACCGGCCTCTACGTGCTCAAGGCGAACGGCGAATACGACGAACTCACCCGCCAGCTCGTCGCCGGCATGGCCACGCGCCGGACCGTGCCATGAGCCCGGTCATCATCCGCCGTGCCGTCGCCGGCTTCGGCGCGACTGTGGTCGGCGCCGGCGCGGCCTATGCCGCCGGCGCGCTGGAAGGCCCGGTGCAGCAGCAGGAAGTCAACGGCACCGCGATCGCGATGTTCGTCGCCTTCGTGTTGCTGACCCTCGGCATCACGTACTGGGCGTCCAAGCGCACCCAGTCGGTGGCCGATTTCTACACGGCCGGCGGCGGCATCTCCGGCTTCCAGAACGGGCTGGCCATCGCCGGCGACTTCATGTCGGCCGCGTCGTTCCTCGGCATCTCCGCCCTGGTTTATTCCAACGGGTTCGACGGGCTGATCTACTCCATCGGCTTTCTCGTCGGCTGGCCGATCATCATGTTCCTGATGGCCGAGCGCCTGCGCAACCTCGGGCGCTTCACCTTCGCCGACGTGGTCTCGTTCCGCCTTGCGCCGACGCCCATGCGCTCCCTGGCTGCCACCGGCACGCTCGTCGTGGTGGCCTTCTACCTGATCGCGCAGATGGTCGGCGCGGGGCAGCTCATCCAGCTGCTGTTCGGCCTGCCCTACCTTTACGCCGTGATCATCGTCGGCGTGCTGATGATCTGCTACGTCACCTTCGGCGGCATGCTCGCCACCACCTGGGTGCAGATCATCAAGGCCGTGCTGTTGCTCGGCGGCGCCAGCTTCATGGCGATCATGGTGCTGCATTCGGTCGGCTGGAGCGTGCAGGACCTGTTCGCCCGCGCCGTGGAGGTGTCGCCCAAGAAACAGGCCATCATGGCGCCGGGCAGCTTCGTGACGGACAAGGTCACCACCATCTCGCTCGGCATCGCACTGATGTTCGGCACCGCCGGGCTCCCGCACATCCTGATGCGCTTTTTCACCGTCAGCGACGCCCGCGAGGCGCGCAAGTCGGTGTTCTGGGCCACCACCTTCATCGGTTATTTCTACATCCTGACCTTCATCATCGGCTTCGGCGCCATCGTGCTGGTCAGCACCAACCCGATGTACCTGGTGGCGGGCGGCGCGCTGAAGGGCGGCACCAACATGGCGGCCATCCACCTGGCCCAGGCCGTCGGTGGCAACGTGTTCTTCGGCTTCATCTGCGCCGTCGCCTTCGCCACCATTTTGGCGGTCGTGTCCGGCCTGACGTTGTCCGGCGCGTCTGCCGTCAGCCACGACCTCTACGCCAGCGTGTTCCGCCGCGGCCGCGCCTCGGAGGTGACGGAGGTCCGTGTGTCCAAGATCGCCACCGTGGTGCTGGGCGTGCTGGCCGTGTTGCTGGGGATCGCGTTCGAGAAGGTCAACATCGCCTTCATGGTGGGCCTCGCCTTCGCCATCGCGGCGAGTTCCAACTTCCCGGTTCTGCTGCTGTCGATGTATTGGCGGGGCCTCACCACGCGGGGCGCGGCGGTCGGCGGTTGGCTCGGCCTGATCAGCGCCGTGCTGCTGACGGTGTTGAGCAAGGCGATCTGGGTGACGATCCTGGGCAACGCCCAGGCCGTCTTCCCCTACGACAACCCGGCGCTGTTCTCCATGCCGCTCGCCTTCCTGGCCTGCTGGGCGGTCTCGAAATTCGACACCTCCCGGCAAGCCAAGCTGGAAGGCGCGGAGTTCGACGCCCAATACGTCCGCTCACAGACCGGCATCGGCGCGACCGGCGCCAGCGCGCACTAGAGCAAGACCCGAAAACGAGATCCGATCGAACCGAGCATGGTTCGATCGGATCGAATTGCTTTCGTCCGTTATCCCAGGCGGGACTTGCAGCGCATCGTGGCGGCGCCGGCCAAGCCGAGCGCAAGCAGGGCGACGCTGGCCGGTTCCGGCACGGTCGTCGGGCCACCACCACCCGGCGGGCTGATGTCTTTTCGCTTTCGAGTCAATATGACGGAAACGTGAGTGTCGGCGCCCTGCAAACGTTCCGGACACACAACGGTTACAGGTGGCCTTTCATCGCCGTCACCGTGACCGCCATCTTGTCGCCGAAACCGCGCACCGACACTGGCGTGGCCCGCCGGAGATCCCGCGCGGCGAACACGGCCGGCAAGGCCGCGGGCAGCGCGGGACGCGGCAGCGGCCCGGAGCGTGCGGTCGCCAGCGCGCCCCGGGCCAGGTCCGTCAGGGCGGCGATCGGGCGGCCGCCCGACAAGGCCCGGTTACGCAGCACCCCCGCCGCGCCATAGGCGACGCCCGCCGAACGGACCGCACCGACCTCGTCGGTGCCGAGCGCGTGGGCGGCGGCCACGGCGAGCGTGCCGGCCGTGCGGTCGATGTGGGGCGGCCAATCGGCATCCTCCTGCGGCGGGTCCTCCTCCCGCGCCTCGATCAGCGCCAGCAGGTCGGCCTCGCGCAGGTCCCCGGCGGCGACCGCCTCACGCAGCGGCGTGGCGACCTCGTGCCGCTTGGCCGCACCCTCCACCACCTCGCGCCACCATTGCAGGCGGATCATCGCCATCATCGGCTCGCGCACGCCCTCGCGGGCCCGAACCAGCTCGTGGTTGAACGCATACAGGGCCCACAGCGCGGGCTGTGTGGCCGATGGGGCAAAGAGGGTGGTGAAGAAGCGATCCGGATCGTGGGTCCGCGCCAGTTCGCCCACGCGGGAGAGTGTGCTCATGCCGCGGACATGGTCGCCGCTTCACCACGCGCAAGCTTGACCCGAAGCGCCGGCGCGCGGGCTTGACCCGGTGCGCCGTCGCGCCGACTCTCCGCCCCGTCGAAAAAACAGGAGAGAACATGGCCTTCGAACTGCCGCCGCTACCCTACTCGCACGGCGCGCTCGCCGAGCGTGGCATGTGCCAGGAAACGCTCGAGCTGCACCACGACAAGCATCACCAGGCCTACGTCACGGCGCTGAACGGCTTCGTGGAGAAGAACAGCGAGCTGCAGGGCAAGTCGCTGGACGAGATCGTCACCATGACCAACGGCAAGGCCGACATGGCGCCGGTATTCAACAATGCCGGGCAGCATTGGAACCACATCCTGTTCTGGGAGAACATGTCCCCGAACGGCGGTCAGATGACGCCGAAGCTGCAGGCCAAGATCGAGAGCGATCTCGGCGGCATGCAGAAGTTCAAGGACGACTTCAAGGCCGCCGCGGTGGGCCAGTTCGGCTCCGGCTGGGCCTGGCTGGTGCAGGGTAGCGACGGCAAGCTCAAGATCGTCAAGACGCCCAACGGCAGCAACCCGCTCGCCACCGGCGACGGCACGGCGCTGCTCGGCATCGACGTGTGGGAGCACAGCTACTACCTGGACTTCCGCAATCGTCGCCCCGACTACGTCAGCAACTGGCTCGACAAGATCGCCAACTACGAATACGCCGAGTCCAAGCTGAAGTAATCGCACCAGTTACGAAACGCCCTCTCCCGTCGGGAGAGGGCGATCGGCCGAAGAGCTCTACTTGTCGTTGGCGACGGTGACGACCGGCTTGACGACGGAGGAGATGGTGTCGCGGAGAACCGTCACGCGCACGTTGGGGGCGATCTCGACCTCGATCTCGTCCGACCCTTCCTTGACCCGCTGCACGAGGCCCAGGATACCGCCCGCGGTCACCACCCGGTCGCCGCGGCGCAGCGCCGAGAGCGAGGCCTTGATCTCGCGCTGCCGGGTCTGCTGCGGCCGGATCAGCAGGAAATAGAACACCGCGAAGATCAGGACGAGCGGCAGGAATTGCACCGCCGGGCCGAGCAGGCCGCTGGCGTCTTGGGCGTAGGCGGGAGAGATCAGCATCGAGCGTCCTGGGTTGCCTTGTCGTGCGGCGGGACCATAAGGGGGCGCTGTTTGCCGTCAAGGACGAGTATGGACGCTGCTGTGCTGGAAATGTTGTCGCGGATCGCCGCCGCGCTGGACCGCCTCGCGCCGCCGGCGCCCGTGCGGGTGGAACTCGACGCCGCGGATGCCTTCGTCTGGCAGCCCGAGACCGGGCGGGACGGCGGCCGGCTGCAGCCGGTGCCGACGGTGTCGGCCGTGCCGATCGGGCTGCTGCAGGGGGTGGACCGGCAGAAGGCGCTGGTGCTGGAGAACACGCGCCGCTTTGCCGCCGGGTTCCCGGCCAACAACGCCATGCTGTGGGGCGCCCGCGGGATGGGCAAGTCCAGCCTGGTCAAGGCGGCGCATGCCGAGATCAACCGCGAGACGCCGGGCCGGCTGGCGCTGATCGAGATACAGCGGGAGGATATCGGGACGCTGCCGGCGCTGTTGACCCTGCTGCGGGGCGAGTCACGCCGCTGCGTTGTGTTGTGCGACGATCTGAGCTTCGAGCGGGAAGATGCCGACTACAAGGCGCTGAAATCCGTGCTGGATGGCGGCATCGAGGGGCGGCCGGCCAACGTGCTGTTCTACGCCACCAGCAACCGCCGGCACCTGATGCCGCGCGACATGATCGACAACGAGCGCTCCACCGGGGTCAGCCCGTCGGAGGCGATCGAGGAGAAGGTGTCGTTGTCCGACCGGTTCGGGCTGTGGATCGGCTTCCACAATTGCGACCAGCCGACCTTCTTCGCCATGGTCGAGGCCTACGCCGATGCGCTGCGGCTCCCGATCGAGCGGGAGGCGCTGCATGCCGGGGCGGTCGAGTGGTCGATGACGCGGGGCTCGCGCAGCGGCCGGGTCGCGTCGCAATTCATCCAGGACCTGGCCGGCCGGCTGGGCATGGCGGCCCAGGAAGCGGCCCCGGGGACGTCTCAGGGGGGATGAGCCACCTCGCCGTGGAGCTTGGCCGAGACCGGCAGCCCCATTCGGCAGGAGCGCGCATCAATCACCGCGAGCAGGATGGCATTGGCCCAGAACCGCGCCGGCACGGCACCGGAGGGGCGGGCGGGCGGGAGCACGCGGCGCATGATCAACTCTCCGCTCGCGCGTGCCCAGCCGATGACGGCGAAGCCGGCGCGGCGGTAGAGCTTCAGCGCGCCCGCATTGTCCGGCGACACCAGCAGGCGGATCTCCCGGCACGCCGGGATGAGCCGCAGCCGGTCCACGATCGCGGACATCACGGCGCGGCCGCGCCCGCCACCCTGGTGCGCCCGGTCGATGCCGAACCAGCCGAGCCACCACCGGCTGCCGTCGCGCCGGTCGGGGTGGACGGCGTAGAAGCCGACCAGCCCGCCGCCTTCCTCGATGCCGACGAGGTGGTGGGCCATGCCGGTGCGGACCGTGCGAACGATCTCGTGCAGTGACCCGAGGAAACGATCGACCTGCTCGGCGGGGAAGTCGAGCAGGAGGACACGGTCGAGCTCGGCGGCGCCGAGCTGACGTGTTTGAAGCGGGGCAGCGCCCCGAACGGAAAGCATGAAGACCCTGATGCGATGGAGACGAGAACAGCCGCGAGTGACCCGGCCTTGCGGGGGTCAGCGTTCGATCGTCACAGGCGCGCCCGGTATCTAACCGGGCAGTATCCTCGCTTCATGGGACTCTCCATAGCACGGGTGAGGGCGCGGCGCCAGGTCAGCCGGGTTTGCGGCGCGAGCGCGACGGCTTGGCGGCGGGCGGCGCGAACAGGGCGGCCACGCCGTTGCGGTCCGGCACGGCGCTGATCGCCGGGCTCAGCCGCGCGAGTTGACGGAGGCCGCTCGGCGCGTCGAGCGGGAGATCGGGCGGGGCGCCGACCAGCACGACCCGGTCGAACAGGTCGGCGGGTCCGTCGAGGCCGGAGGCGGCCAGGGCGCGGCAGCCAGCATCCGTCACTGCGACGCCGTCGCCCTCGGCGAGGTAGAGGCAGCGCGAGGCGCCCCCGAGCGCCCGGGCCGCCACGAGGGCGCGGATGACGTGGCGCCAGGCCTCGCCACTGGCCACGGCGCGCGCGCGGTCCGTGCCGTCCTCGAACGGCGAGGGAACGGCGGGCCAGGAGAAGGCGAGGGGGGCGAGCGCGAGCCCCGTGGCGGCCTCCAACCCGGCGCACGCATCGGCGGCGGCGATCAAGGCGTCGACGAAGCCGATACGGCCGCCGTGCAGCATGAGGATCGAGGTGCGGCCCGCCTGCGCCGCGACCGCGAGTGTGCGGGCAAGAAAGTCGACCAGCGGCCGGTCCGCGCCCTCGGGCGCGCAGAGCACGGCGCCGAGCGTGGCGGCCGGGCTGGCGAGCTGGCCGGTGCGGGCGCGGTCGGCGGAAGCGAACACCGTGGCGGCGCCGAAGCTGAGGCGCTCCGGCACGCCGACCGGCGGCGGCGGGCCGAAGCCGCCGGTAAAAGGCGGGCGGTTGGTGACAAAGGCAATGGGTCGCATGGGATCGCTCCGAGCCGAAGCGGCAAGGATATATTTCCTAACACCCGAAAAGAAACGATGTCCTCATGTCGTCGGCGCGAGCGGCGCCGGCACGACCCGGCGGCGCAGCCACCGCGTGATGCGCGTTTCCAGCGCGTGCAGCAGCCACCCCGCCGCGACGCTCGCCACGATCACGACGAACAGGCGCAGGGGCAACGGCATCACGATCCGCAGCAGCAGGCTCATGACCGGCACGTGGACCAGGTAGATCGCGTAGGACGCGTCGCCGAGACCGAGCAGGCCGCCAATCGCCGGGGTCCGCCGCTCCAGCACCAGGGCACCGGCCAGGATCGCGGCGGCGGGCCCGCCGAACAGCAGCGCCCGCCATTCGATGACCCGGCTGTCGGCGAGCTGCAACGCGACCATCCCCGCCACGCCGGCAGCGGCCAGCGCCGCTCCCGCCACGCCAGGCCAGCGAGCGAGCCGCCCGTAGGCGGCGCCGAGCCCGGCGCCGAGCAGGAACTCGAGCAGCAGCGGGTCGGTATAGGCGGACCAGGGTAGCGTCGCGATGCCGAACGCGCCGCCCACCGCCACCAGCCCGGCCAGCACCGCCGCCGCCAGCGCGAGCCGCCGCGCCGGCGAGACCGCCAGGCAGGCGGCGAAAACGAGGTAGAAGAACACCTCGTAGTTCAGCGTCCAGCCGGGGATGAGGAGGGGGTCGCTCCCGCCATCGGACATGCGGTGCGGAATGAAGAGCAGCGAGTAGGCCAGGTCCGCCCCGGTGGCGGTGCCGGCAGCGGCGCGGCGCGCGAACACCAGCAGCGTGATCCCCCAGTAGAGCGGCACGATGCGGGTGACGCGGCGCCACAGGAAGGGCAGCGGCGCCGGCTCGCGCCGGGCCGTGACGGTCCACATGATGAAGCCGCTGATGAGGAAGAACACGTCCACGCCGGCCTGGCCGACATAGAAGCTGCCGTCGCTGCCGCCGAGCACGTGGAAGGCCACCACGGCCAGGCAGGCGGCGCCGCGCAGGTATTGCACCGTCACGATCGGACGGCGGGCCGCCGCCTCGGGACGCACGGCCATCAACTGCCGCGATAGGTACTGTAGCCGAAGGGCGAGAGCAGGAGCGGGATGTGGTAGCGGGCCTCCGACTCCGACACGGTGAACGAAACCGGGATGTCGGTGTAGAGGCTCCGCTGCCCCCGCTCGGCAAAATAGGCGCCGGCGGAAAAGATGAGGCTGTGTTCGCCCTGGCGCAGCGGGCCGGGCGGCAGGAGCGGCGGGGTGCGACCGTCGGCATCGGTCGTCACGGTCGCCAGCGGGCGACCCTCCTGCCGCAACGTCACCGCCAGCCCGGCCGCCGGGCGCCCCATCGCGGTATCGAGCACATGGGTACCGAGATGCCCGGTGGTCGGCGGCAGGCCGGGGCCGGCGACGCGGGCGACCAGGCGCAGCCGGGTGATGTGGGCGATCTCGGCGAAGGCGGACGCGCGCTCGGCCGCCGGGTCGCCGGCCAGGCGCCGCCGCAGCACGCGCAGGACGTCCTCCGGCGTGTGCCGCGCGACGCAGACGATGAACGGGAAGCCGAAGCGCGCGCGGTAGGCCTCGTTGAGCGCCGGCAGCCCGTCGCCCCCCGGTGCCGACGCCATCGACAGCCCGGCCTGTTCGGCGAGCGACTCCGCCGTCAGGCCGGGCGGCAGGTGCCGCGCCGCCAGCTCGGGGTGGGAGCGGAGGAACGCCATCTGCTCCGCCTCGTCCGCCGCCGCGACGGTGGCCAGCAACGCGTCGTGCAGGGCGGCGACGGTGGGGAAGGGGCGGTGTGCGGCGGTCCGCGCGGCAACCCACGGCGCGTGCTCGAACACGCCGTCCAGCGCGGTGGCGAAGGCGGCCGGGTCGGCGCGGTCGAGGTCGGCGAGCGTGGTCAGGGGCGATCCACCGTGCATTCGATCTGCCCGTGTGGCTCGTCGGTGGGGGTGAACACGGTGCCGGCCGCGTCTTGGCCGAAGCGCGACAGGTCGAGCGGCAGGTAATGCTTGTTGGGGCAGGCGAGCGAGACGCGGTCGATGCCGGGCTCGGCGGCCAAGGCGGCCTCGGCCATGCGGAACATGCTCTCCTGCACGCCGCGGCTGTAGCCGGTGGCGAAGGCGTCGAGCATGGCGCCGAGGATGGCCGCGTTGGCACGCTCGGGGTCCGCGGGCTCGGCGCTCCAGCGCCAGCGCGCGTCCACCGCGGTGGCCATGATACGGTCGGTGGTCTCGGGCAGGGTGGTGACGTCGTCCTGGACGTAGCCGGTCCAGCCCGATTGGGTGGTCTTCATCAGGGTGTAGCCGCGCACGCCGGAGGTGAGGTGCCGCCGTTCGCGCGTCGCCTCGACCTCGGCCAGGCCCTGGCCGTTGCCGTCGAGCGTGAAGGTGTGCGGGTGCGGCTGGCCGGCCACGGTGGCGCGGGTCCAGCGCGTCTCCAGCGCGGTGATGCCGACGCGACCGATCTGCGGGTAGCGGTCGAGCAGCCGGGTCGCCAGCGCGGCGGCATAGGGCTCGGCGGCGGCGGCCGGGTGCTCGGCGGCAACGATCTGGCACAGGTTCTTGATCGTGTCGGTGGCGACGACGCCCGTGTTGTCGCCGGCGGTGAAGGCGCCGGCGACGTCGCTTTCGACCATGACCTCGAGGGTCAGCTCGCGGATCTCGTGCCGCTCGCCGTCGCGACGGACCCGGGCGACGCGGACCCGGGCCTTGCCGTGGCGATGGGCGACGAGCGCCATGCTACTCGGCGGCCAGCTTCTGCTCCGTGCCGGAGAGCGCCTGGTCGAGGTCGGCCAGGATGTCGTCGATATGCTCGATGCCGACCGACAGGCGCACGTAGCCGGGGCTGACGCCGGTCGCCATCTGCTCCTCGGCGGCGAGTTGGCTGTGGGTGGTGCTGGCGGGATGGATGGCCAGGGTGCGGGAGTCGCCGAGGTTGGCGACGTGGTAGATCATCTGCAGCCGGTCGATGAAGGCACGGCCGGCATCGGCGCCGCCCCGCAGCTCGAAGCCGACCAGCCCGCCCGTGCCGTTGGTCATGTAGCGGGCGGTCCGCTCGGCCGCGACCCCGTCGTGATGCGCCGGATGGATGACGCGGGCGACGTCGCGGTGCCGGGACAGGTAGTCGGCCACCGCCGACGCGTTGCGGCAATGCTCGCGCATCCGCAGCGGCAGGGTCTCGATGCCCTGCAGCGTCAGGAAAGCGTTGAACGGGCTCTGCGACGGGCCGAGGTCGCGCAGCAGGGTGACGCGGAGCTTGAGCGCGTAGGCGATGGGGCCGAGCGGCTTGGCGGCCTCGACCCAGACGGCGCCGTGATAGCTCGGGTCCGGCCGATGCAGCGCGGGCTGGCGGGCGGCGTGCGCGGCCCAGTCGAAGTTGCCGCCGTCGATCACGACGCCGCCGATGCTGGTGCCGTGGCCGCCCATGTATTTGGTGGTGGAGTGCATCACCACCGCCGCCCCATGATCCAACGGGCGGACCAGCAGGGGAGCGGCGGTGTTGTCCATGATCAGCGGGATGCCGAGCGGGCGGCCGACCGCGGCCACTTCGGCGATCGGGAACACCTCCAGCTTCGGGTTGGGCAGCGTCTCGGCATAGAAGGCGCGGGTGCGGTCGTCGGCGGCGTTGGCGAAAGCGGCCGGGTCGCGCGGGCTGACGAAGCGGACCTCGATGCCGAGGTCCTTGAAGGTGTTGGCGAACAGATTGTAGGTGCCGCCGTAGAGGTCGGTGGAGGCGACGATGTTGTCGCCGGCATGGGCGAGGTTCTGCACCGCGAGCGCCGACGCGGCCTGGCCGGACGACACCGCGACGGCCGCCGCCCCGCCCTCGAGCGCGGCGATGCGCTGCTCCATCACGTCCGTGGTCGGGTTCATGATGCGGGTGTAGATGTTGCCGAGTTCCTGCAACGCGAACAGCCGGGCGGCGTGGGCGCTGTCCTCGAACTGGTAGCTCGTGGTCTGGTAGATCGGCACGGCGACGGCGTTGGTGGACTTGTCCTTGCGCCAGCCCGCGTGCAGCGCGAGCGTTTCGGGGTTCTTGCTCTGCATGGTCGTTCTCCCTCGCAGCGGGCCGGGCGCGATGCGCCGTCGGGCCTTTACGGAACAGCCGGCAGACGGAACCACGCGGGTTCCGGCGCTGCAACCAGTTTCAGATCAACCCGGCGGGGCCGACGCGGCGCTGGCGATCGGCGGCGGCGAACCGGGCTGCAGCGAGGCGGAGGCCTCGCGATAATCCAGCAGGATGGCGCCGACCATGATCAATGCGCTGGGCCACACCCAGCCGGCCCAGCGGCGCACGGCGCCGTCGGCCCGCAGCTCGAGCCAGCGCGACCAGCCCGCCGCGACGCCGGCGAGCGCCAGCGGCGTGTGAGTGATCTCGATCAACAGCTGCTCGCGCACGTTGGCGATGGCGTGGTTGTGCGTCAGCAGCAGGGCGGCGCCGACGGCGGTGAGCAGCGGAAACACCAGTGCCGCCTTGGGCGACCGCAGCCGCCCCGTACGCACGCCCCACTCGAATAGGGCAAAGGCGACCAGCAGCAGCACGAAGATACGGTGCTGCAAGACCTCCACGTCGCGCAGGCTGCTCCAGAAGCCTTCCTGGCCCAGCGGCCAGACCTCCGGATCGGAGCGGACGAACAGGAACGCCGCCATGCCCAGGAAGGCGAGCGGCCAGTGCCGAGCCCAGCCCACGCCGGCGCGATGCAACAGCGCCAGCACGCCGACCACGACGACGAAGATGCCGGCCCAGTGGTGGTTGTACTCGGACCAGGCGATGTCCTGCGCATTGCGCTCCGGCAGCTCGCCGGAGCCCGGCGTGAAGGCCTGCGCCGGCTTGGCGCGGTTGATGGCGGCTTCCCGGTCGAGCTGGGCCTGCAGCGCCGGCAGGGCGAGGCGGTCGTGGTCGGGCGAGGACAGGCGCGGCCAGGCCGGGATGTTGCGCTCGGCGATCTCGCTCAGCGTGACCCGGTCCTGCGTCAGGTCGACCGCGGGCGGCACGGAGGTGAGCGAGGCGGCGGCGAAGAAGACGGTGATGCCGATGCCGATCTCGACTTCGGCGAAGCGGCGCAGGCGGAGGGTGGAGGTCGCCGGGTCGCGGCGGAGGCGCTCGACGACCAGGAAGTTGCCGAGGCCGAGCAGCAGCAGGGCGGCGAACATGGCGCCCTTGGCCCCGACCATCACGCCGTAGGCCGTGCCGTAGAGCCCCTGCAGGGAACCGATGTAGAAGATGGAGAATGCGGTGGCGGAGAGCAGGATGCAGCCCACGCCGGCCATGCTCATGCGCGAGAAGCGGGCGCCCACCATCCGCAGGGCGTCGGAGCCATGGCACTGCCGCAGCGCGAGGATGAAGGCGGGGATGCCGCCGATCCACAGCGCCGCGCCCAGCATGTGCAGCAGGCTGGCGACCATCAGCAGCGGCCCGTCCTCGAGCCGGGCTGCGGCGTGCGTCGTCATGGTGGCCGCGCCCAGCATGACGGCGACGAGACCGACCAGGCCCCAAGCCGGCGGGCGCGGGCGGAATAGCAAGGCCGCCAGCCCGGCGGCCGCCGCGGTTTTGACGAAGCCGGCCAGCGCGAAATCGGCCGGCAACAGGTCGACCACCGGCAGCTCCAGCGTGGTCTGCAGCACGGACAGCTGGAGAAACAGCGCCAGCAACTCGCAGCCGATCAGGAACACCGCGCTCCAGGCGCCGAAGCGCGCGGCGCGGCGGACGATCTCCGCGCCCTCCGGCAGGCGGCGCTGCAACGGGCGGGCGAGTAGCAGCAGGAACAGCGCGCTGCCCACCGACATGCTCTGGCCGACGATCACCAGCCCATGCAGGATGATGCTGAGATAGCCGAAGACGTCGACCAGCAGCGACATGGGCTTACTTCTCTGACTGCCGGTTCTCGGATTGTTGGGCCGTCACGGTGAAGCGGACGTCGCCGCGGGTCATGTGCCCGTCCGTGGCCAGCACCTGCCAATGCACCACGTAGCTGCCGGGCGTGAGCTCCGTCTTGGCCGACAGGGTGTCGGCCCCGCTATCGTCGAGCGGCAGCTTCATCTGCGCGTTGGTGCCGGCCAGCGTCAGGCGGGAGAGCTGATGGTCGATGCGGCTGTTGAAGCGGAGCACGAGGGTGCGTTCGCCGGCACCGACGCTGCCGCCATCGGCGGGGTTGCTCTGCAGCAGGATGGCATGGGCGTGCGCGACGCAGGGGGCGAGGCAGACGGCCCCGACGAGAAGGAGGTTCCGCATGGGCGCGGTCTAGCCGGGGGCGGCGACTCTGTCCATGATCGGCCGCCATGACCGCCTCGCCTCCGCGTCCCCCGCCCGCCACGCGCGCCGACTACCGGCACTTCCTGCCCATCACGCTGCGCTGGATGGACAACGACGTGTTCGGCCACCTCAACAACGTGCAGTACTACAGCCTGTTCGACACGGTGATCTGCCAGTTCCTGGTCGGCCGCGGCATCCTGACCTGGAAGGGCAGCGAGCACATCATGATGATGGCGGAAAGCGGCTGCCGGTACCACGGCGAGGTAGCGTTCCCCGACCCGGTCGAGGTGGGGCTGCGGATCGCGCGGCTGGGCGACCGCTCGGTCCGGTATGCGGTGGCGGTGTTCCGCGAGGGCGCCGAGACGGCGTCGGCGGATGGGTTCATGGTGCATGTCTGCGTCGCTGCCGCGACCCGGCGGCCCGCGCCGATCCCGGATGACTGGCGCGAGAAGCTACGAACGATCGAAGGGTAGGAAACGATGGATCTCGGATTGGCGGGCAAGCGGGCGCTGGTGTGCGCGGCGAGCAAGGGCTTGGGTCGGGCGTGCGCGACCGCGCTGGCGGCCGAAGGCGTGGCGGTGACGATCACGGCACGCACGGCCGAGACGCTGGAGCAGACCGCCGCCGAGATCCGCGCGGCCACCGGCGCCGAGGTGACGGCCGTGCCGGGCGACATCACCACGGAGGCGGGCCGGGCGGCGGCGCTGGCGGCGTGCCCCGATCCGGACATCCTGGTCAACAACGCGGGCGGCCCGCCGCCCGGCGACTTCCGCGACTGGGAGCGCGACGACTGGATCCGCGCGCTGGACGCCAACATGCTGACGCCGATCTTCCTGATCCGCGCGGTGGTGGACGGCATGGTCGCCCGCCGGTTCGGGCGCATCGTCAACATCACCTCGGCGTCCGTGAAGTCGCCAATCCCGACGCTGGGGATGAGCAACGGGGCGCGGGCCGGGCTCACCGGCTTCGTGGGCGGGCTGGCGCGCCAGGTCGCAGCGCACAACGTCACCATCAACAACCTGCTGCCCGGCCCGTTCATGACCGACCGGCTCAAGCAGACCACAGCCGGCGCGGCCCAGGCATCCGGCCGTAGCGTGGAGGAGGAGCTCGCGCTGCGGGCCAAGTCCTGGCCCACCGGCCGCGCGGGCGAGCCGGACGAGTTCGGCCAAGCCTGCGCGTTCCTGTGCGCGGCGGGCTCGGGCTACATCGTGGGGCAGAACCTGCTGCTCGATGGCGGTTTGTTCAACGCCACGATGGGCTGACACGGCCGGGCCGCGACGTGATATGCGGGGCGCATCCCGCCGGAGGGCCCGACGATTCGCAGACGCGATCTCCTGTTGACGACGCTGGCCGCGGCTGCGGCCCCGGGCGTCGTCCGGGCCGAGCCGGTCAAGGACACGTTGCGCGTGGCCTGGCGCGATGCGGTGCCGAACCTGGATTTCTACCACAACCCGCAGCGCAGCGGCCTGATCATGTCGCAGCACGTGTTCGACACGCTGATCTACCGCGACCCCGAAAGCTTCCAGCTTAAGCCCCAGCTCGCCACCACGTGGCGCTTCGCCGACGACACCACGCTCGAATTCGAGTTGCGGCCCAACGTGCTGTTCCAGGACGGCGCCAAGCTGACGGCGGACGACGTGGTCTACACGGTCGAGCAGGTGCTGGCCGACCCGCAGCTCGCCGTGCCCAGCAACTATGCCTGGCTCGCTGGGGCCGAGAAGGTCGATGACCTGCACGTCCGCCTCAAGCTCAAGCGGGCATTTCCCGCGGCGCTCGAATACATCGCCATGGTGTTGCCGATCTACCCGCAAGCCTATCACCAGCAGGTGGGCGCCGAGTTCGGCCGTAGCCCGATCGGCACGGGGCCCTACCGGGTCACCAATTTCGAGTTGAACGCGCAGGTCGCGTTCGTCCGCAACGACTTCTATTTCGACGGGCCCAAGGCCAAGCCCGCCATCCGCTATCTCACCATCGAGGAGGTGCCGGACGCTTCCACTGAGCTGGAGCGGCTGCTGAACGGTCAGGCCGATTGGATTTGGAACATCAGCGCCGACCAGCTGCCCAAGCTGGCCGCCATGCCGATGCTGCAGACGGCGACGTCGGAGAGCATGCGGCTCGCCTATCTCTCGCTCGACGCCGCGGGACGGACTGGGGCGGGCAATCCGCTCACCCAACTCAAGGTGCGCCAGGCGATCCTGCACGCGCTGGACCGGCCGGCCATGGCCAAGCAGTTCATGCCGCCGGGCTCGCGCGTGCTGGACGTGCCGTGCTTCCCGACCCAGTCCGGCTGCGAGGCCGCCGTGGCCACGCGATACGAATACGACCCGGCCAAGGCGCGCGCCCTGCTGACGGAAGCCGGCTTCAAGGATGGGTTCGACACCGAGCTGACCGGGTACTTGCTGCCACCCTGGATGCAGGCGCTGCAGGGCTACCTCAGCGCCGTCGGCATCCGGGCCAAGCTGATCCAGTTGCCGGTCAGCCAGGTGGTGCAGCGTGGCGCCGACGGGCTCGACCCGCTGGAGGCCGGCAGTTGGGGCAGCTACTCCATCAACGACATGTCGGCCTTCCTGCCGTACTTCTTCGACGGCGGCCCGCACGACTACGCGCGCGACGCCGCGGTGACCAAGCTGGTGGCCGATGCCGCGACCACCACCGACCCCGATGCTCGCCGCGCGGCCTACGGCGCCGCCATCCGCCGGATCACCGAGCAAGCCGAGTTCGGCCCCTTGTTCACCTATGTGACGACCTACGCCTTCCACCGGCAGCTCAACTTCAAACCGTTTCGCGACGAATTGCCGCGTTTCTACATGGCGAGTTGGAAATAGCCTCCGTAAGCTGACCCGGTCGGCGTGCAGAACGCGCGTTCGTCGGGGGAGAGAACGGGATGGGGTTCAGTCGCTTGGGGTCGGTGGCGTTCGCGTCGCTGACGGTCGTGGCACTCGCGGCAGTGCCGGCCGTGGCAGCGCCGTATACCGCCGCCTACGTGTTCGGCGACAGCCTGTCCGACAACGGCAACCTGGCGGAGATCTACGGCAGGAACTTCCCCAACCCGCCCAGCAACCGCGACAGCTTCACCAATGGCCCGGTCGCCAACGAGCTCCTCGCGCGCTCTCTCGGCCTTTCGCTCGACCCGTCGCTGTGGGTCACGGGCTTTCAGGACGTCAATGGCCTGTTCGGCGGCGCGGCCTACCGGGGCGGCACCAACTACGCGGTGGCCGGCGCGACCGCCTCGGCACAGGCGGTTGGCGGACCGCCGAGCATCAACCTGCCGCAGCAAGTCGCCGCATACAGCCTCGCCTCTGGCGGGCGCGCGGACCCGAACGCCCTGTACGTCGTCGAGATCGGCGGCAACGACGTCCGCAATGCCGCGCGCCAGGGCACCGGCACCCCGGCGGTGACGACGGGCGTGCAGACCGAGCTCCAGGCGGTGCAGACGCTGGCCGGGCTGGGCGCGCGCAACCTGCTGGTCGTCAACGTCCCCGATGTCGGGATCATCCCCGAGTTCACTGCCGCCGGGCTGAGCGCGCAGGGCACGCTCTACAGCCAGCAGTATAATGCCCTGCTGCAGAACGGGCTGGCGGCACTGACCCTGCCGTCCGGTGCCCGCCTGACCACCTTCGACCTGTATAGTTACAACGCCAACATCCAGGCGAACGCCGCCGCATACGGGTTCACCAACACGACCACGCCCTGCTACACGGCCACCCCGTTCAGCGCCGCGACCACGGCCGCCTGCGGCCCCAATGCGGAGAACATCAGCGGTTTCGCCTACTGGGACGCGATTCACCCGACGGCCAAGCTGCAGGCGCTCTGGGCCGCCGGCTTCGAGTCCGCGATCACGGTCCCGGAGCCGGCCAGCCTCGCCCTGCTCGGCACCGGCCTCCTCGCCGCGGTAGCCACCCGCCGCCGCCGCCCGGCCGAGATCCGTCGGGCCGCCTAGGCCGACCGGCGGCCGTCTCTGGGAGAGCCATGGATGGTGGGTAGCGGAAAGTCTGCTCCGCGAAAGCGAACAAACAGAGTGTAGATAACTACAGATACCGCTTCTCTGTCAGCATGTCGCGAAGGTGTCGCGGAAAGCGCAGTGAACGTTACCGAGCCAGCACTTGCCCGCCATCGACACTTTGCAAATTCTTGCCGGGATGTGCCCGTCTTTTCGTCCGACAATCAACGTGTCCGTTTTCTCAATTCAGCCGCCTGGGTTGACGGACACTTTTCGAGCGGCCGGTCATAGGTCGTTTGACGGACACGAATCCTGTGCCGCACCTGGCTGTTTCGACTGCTGTTTGGATGGATGGGGTTGGCGTCGGTCCGCTTTGGATTGGAGCTGTCAGACTCCGGACACTCGTCCTTCGGACGACCTCAAGGCAACCAATGTTCAATAATTCTTAGGGCTTCGTGTCACACTCCTTAGTGCTCGCCTCGTCCTCATGGCATGACGTGCGTGTCCTAGTCCGGCTCAGCTGGATGCGCGCGCGTCCATAAAGGGACAGACATGAACCTCCTTGACGCTGGCGGACTGGAACGAATTCGGCCGAAAACTGTGACGCAAATACGCCCGGGGCCCAGCGATTCGGTTCCGTCGCGTTACGCGGTGAAGATCGGCGACATCGACACGCTGGTGATCAGCGATGGGGTGCTACCGCTCCCAACCAGGATGTTGGGACACAACGCGGACTCGACCGCACGAGCGGCGTGGCTCAACGACATGTTCCTGCCGCCGGACGCCTTCGACTGGTCCCTCAATGTGGTCGTGGTTCGAAGCGGCGGGCAGACCATACTCATCGACGCAGGGCTGGGGTCCGATCCGAACTTGAACCTTCCGCGGGCTGGGCAGCTAGTCACGCGACTGGCGGCTGCCGGCATCGATCTTGCTGCCGTGACAGATGTCGTGCTGACCCATATGCACATGGACCACGTTGGTGGGCTTCTCGTCGACGGGGTGAAAGACCTGCTGCGCCCAGACCTACGGATCCACGTAGCGGCCGCCGAGGTCACGTTTTGGGAGTCGCCCGACTTTACCCATGTCGTCATGCCGCCGGGCTTCCCGGACGCGCTTCGGTCGGCGGCCCAACGGTTCGCGATAGAGTATGGCAGCCGGTTGCGGCTGTTCGATGAGGAGCACGAGGTAGCGCCGGGGGTGGTCGTCCGTCGTACTGGCGGTCACACGCCCGGGCACAGCGTGGTTCGCCTGGCATCCGGTGACGATCGGCTGACGTTCGCCGGCGACGCCGTGTTCGCGGTCGGGTTCGACCACCCCGATTGGCACAACGGTTTCGAGCACGATCCTGAAGAGGCGGCCCGCGTCCGGTTTCAATTGTTGCGGGAGTTGGCGAGCACGGGCGAATTGTTGGTCGCCACGCATCTGCCGTTTCCGTCCGTCGGCCGGGTGGCGATCGACGGTGACGTCTTTCGCTGGGTTCCCGTCTTCTGGGACTACTGACCGTCCGGGTGCCGCCGGATCATGGCTGCGGAAATGAGTTGTCCGGGCCGTGTCACATTCGTCCTCACCCACCTCGTCCTGATCGCATGGCGCGCATGTTGTTGCCCGGAAAGGCCGGACACCTGCGCCATGCGAAGGACCGAGCATGAGAATCGTAGTAATTGGCGGAACCGGATTGATTGGGTCGAAAACGGTGACGCGGCTGCGCCAAAAAGGGCATGAGGTTATCGCAGCGTCGCCGAACACTGGCGTCAACACGATGACTGGCGAAGGTTTGGCCGCGGCGCTGGTTGGGACGGATGTCGTCGTAGATCTGGCGAATTCGCCCTCCTTCGAGGACACGGCCGTTCTCGAATTCTTTCAGACGTCCGGCCGTAATCTACTCGCGGCCGAGGCGGCGGCGGGCGTGCGCCATCATGTCGCACTCTCCGTCGTCGGCACCGACCGGCTGCAGGACAGCGGCTATTTCCGCGGCAAGCTGGCGCAGGAGCACCTGATCGAGGCCGGCAGCATCCCCTACACGATCGTACGCTCCACACAGTTCTTCGAGTTCATGAGCGGCATCGCCAATGCCGGCACCGTTGGGCAATCGGTGCATCTATCGCCCGCATTGGTGCAGCCGATCTCATCGGACGATGTCGCCGACGCGATGGCCCAGGCCGCTCTCGCCCCACCCGTCAACGGCATGATCGAGATCGCCGGGCCCGAACGGTTGCAGCTCAGCGGTTTGATCGCACACTTCCTTGAGGCCAGTGCCGACCCGCGCACCGTGGTCGCCGATCCGCAGGCGCGCTATTTCGGCGTGCTGCTGGACGATGAGTCTCTGGTGCCAGGGACTGCCGCCCATCTCGGCGCCACGCCGTATGAACGCTGGATCACACAGTCCCGCGCTGTTCACGCGGGGAGCCCGGCATGAGGCGCGCGCCTGTAGGCCGGCCAACGGTGACCCCCCTGCGTCTCGCCGCAGCGCTGCTGGTGCTCATGGCAACCAGTGCATCGGCACAGCACGGCCACGCCGAACTTTCCGGGGTGACGTTGGTCTATGACCATGTCCTGCCGAATGTTCCGGGCAAGAGCATCAGGGGCGTGATGGTCGAGTACGCCCCGGGTGGTTCGTCCCCGGCGCACACGCATCCGCAGTCCGCGTTCATCTACGCCACCGTGCTCGAAGGCGCGATCCGCAGCCAGGTGAACGATGGACCGATCATCGTCTACAAAGCGGGCGAGAGCTTCTCCGAAATGCCAGGTGATCGGCATGGCGTAAGTGAAAACGCGAGCACCACGCAGCCGGCGCGCCTGCTGGCGGTGTTCGTCGTCGACACCGGCGAGAGCACGTTGGTCACAAACACACCGAAGTAGTAGGGGAAGCCGTTGCGATCTGGGCCATCGCCATGATGGACGCTAGCTATGTGCCGGCGCTTTCGGCGCTGGCGGGCTCCGCCATCGGCGGCCTCGCGTCCTTTACTACGACTTGGATCAACCAGAGCAGTCAGGCCCGTGCGCTTCAGCGCGGGCAGGACCGTGCCCGGCGGGAGACCCTGTATTGCGACTTCATCACCGAAGCGTCGAGGCTCTTTGCGGACGCATTCGAGCACGTCCTGGACGACCCGGCCAAGATGGTCCAGCTCTACGCGACCGTGAGCATGATCCGACTCTTCGGCCAGCCGCGGACGCTTGCGGCAGCCGAGGAGGTCATGCGGCAGATTGGTGCGGCCTACTTCGCGCCGAACAAGGACCTCGCGCTGTTCGCAGACATCGCCAGGGCAGGCGAACTGGATCCGCTCTGCGCCTTCAGCGAAGCCTGCAGGGATGAGCTGCGATCCTGCAGGATATGACAGGCCAGGGGCAGCGCCCTCCAGACAGGCTGAAGGCCTCGCATCATCTCCATGTCACATCCTCAGTCGTCGTCTCGTCCTCTACCCGGCATAGGAGACCAGGATGTCCCAGCGCATCGACAACCCCTTCACGGCGGCCCCGGACGCGATCAAAGCGATGATGGCCGTTGAGGCAGCAATCCGCGGCAGCGGGCTCGAGCACAGCCTGCTGGAACTCGTGAAGATGCGCGCGTCGCAGATCAACGGCTGCGCCTTCTGCCTCCATATGCACGCCACGGAAGCGCGCGCCGCGGGCGAGACGGAGATGCGCCTTTACATGCTAAACGCCTGGCGTGAATCGGACCTCTACACAGGCCGGGAGCGCGCGGCGCTTGCCTGGACCGAATCGCTGACCCGGCTGTCGGAGACAGGCGCGCCGGATACAGACTACGATCTCGTCAGGACCTCCTTTACGGACACGGAACAGGTGAACCTGACACTGGCCATCGGCGCAATCAATCTCTGGAACCGTCTCCAGGTCGGCCTGCGCGTCGCGCCGGCCAACGGAACCGCGCGTGCCGCCGCCTGACGTCGCGCTCGATGCTTTCGAGGCGCACAGGCCCCGGCTGGTGCGCCTGGCTTATCGCATGCTGGGATCGATGGCCGAGGGGGAGGACATCGTCCAGGAGGCCTGGATCCGCTGGCAGCAGGCGGATCGGGAGGATGTGCGCGCGCCCGGCGCTTTTCTCACCCGGATCGTCACGCGCCTTTGCCTGGACACGATGAAATCGGCACGCGCCCGGCGGGAAATTTATGTGGGCAGTTGGCTGCCCGAGCCCATCGTGGAGCCCGACGACAACGATGTGTTGCCCCTCGATGAACTGACCCTGACCTTGATGCTGGTGCTGGAACGCCTGTCACCATTGGAACGGGCGACGTTTCTGCTGCACGATGTCTTTGCCATTCCCATGGACGAGGTGGCGGCCACCCTAAAACGCGACGCCGCCGCGGTACGACAGTTGGCAGTGCGCGCCCGTAAGCATGTGCAGGCAGCCAGGCCTCGCTTTACTGTCGACCGCAAAGAGGGCGAGCGCATGGCGATGTCCTTCTTTGCAGCGTCCACCAGTGGCGATGTCGCGGCGCTGCGATCCATGCTTGCCGACAGCGTCGTGCTACGCTCGGATGGAGGCGGCAAGGTCCGCACCGTTCTCAACCCAATCAGGGGCGTGGAGCGCGTCGTGCGCCTGTTCAGCGGGCTGTTGCGGAAGCTGTTGAAATATCCGGCGGTGATGGTCCAGCCGGTCTGGGTCGATGGCCTGCCGGGCTACATCAGCCTCGAACGCGACGGCGTGCCACAGACGACGGCGCTGCAGATCGAAGGGGGGCGCATCACCGGGATCTTCATCACCCGCAATCCCGAGAAGCTGGGGCAGGTCGAACCCATCCTTGCTGCACAAGGCAGATCCATGCGGGTGCATTGACCGGCCCTGGTGTCACATCGTCCCAACCGAGGAACCCGCGCCGCACGCATCCGACGCAGTCGCTGAACTGAACGCCTCGCCTTTGCCCAACGCGAGAATGGTCCTCCGGAGACAATGACATGTGGTCGTTAGCGACCTGCCGGATGTCCCGCCAGTGGTTCGTTTGACGGCCAACATGGTCGAGATAGGCCGCGCGTTGGCAGCAACCCTCCAAAGCTTCTCAAGTCCGCTTTGGAGTATTTGAGTTAAGGTAAGTAGCTGTGAACAGGATGAGGTCGAGAGCAGCCTCTAATCGGCCGGACGTTGCTCTACCCAGCCGCGTAGCCGGCAGGGCCCAGGCTCTCGGGGGTATCGAAGTCGCGCAGCGCGGCCTCGCCGATCTCCACCGTGGCGACCGCGTCCGCCTGTTGTTCCAGCAGGGCGCGGGCGCCGCGGTCGCCGCCGAGCCCGGCGAGGTCGGCGAAGAAGCGGCGGTCCCATAGCACCGGGTTGCCGAGCGCACCGTTATTCGTCGCGGCCGCCACCAAGCGGCCTTCGTCGGCATCGTGCGCCTCGATCAGCCGATCCAGCATCCGCCCGGTCACCAGCGGCATGTCGCCGAGGCACACCAGCGCCGCCGCCGCCGTGTCCGGCACCGCCGCGATCCCGGCGCGCAGGCTGGCCGACAGCCCGGCCGCATGGTCCGCTGCCGTCACCAGCGTCACCGGCCGACTGGCCAGCGCGGCGCGGATTTCGTCCTCTCGATGGCCGGTCACGACGATCACCGGGCGGGCGCCGCTCGACAGGGCGTTGTCCACCGTGCGCGCGATCATGGTCTTGCCGGCCCGATCGGTGGCCAGCAGCTTGTGGTGCGGCGCCATGCGCCGGCTCTGCCCGGCCGCCAGCACGATCGCCGCGACCTGCTTGCCCGACGACGGGGCCACGACGGGGGAAGCGGCGTCCGGCGTGGCCTTGGCCCGCGGCAACGGCCGGGCCGCGACGTCCTTCAACAGGCCGCCGACCCCCATGCGCGCCAGCGCCGCCCCGTCCAGCGTCAGCCCGGCGAACAGCCGCGACAGCACCCAATCGATCCCGTTCAGCTTCGGGCTGCGCGCGCAGCCCGGCAGCACCAGCGCCGGCCGCGGGCCGATCCGCCCCAGGCAGATCAGATTGCCCGGGTCGACCGGCATGCCGAAATGCTCGATCGTGCCGCCCGCGCGCACGATGCCGGCCGGGCCCACGTCGCGCCGGTCCACCACCGCGCTGGCGCCTGCCACCAGCAGGATGTCGGCGCCGTCGGCGATCAGGCGCTCCAGCGCCCGGCCGATGGCCTCCTCCTCGTGCGCGCATTCCAGCGGCGGCAGCATCGTCCCGGTCAGCGCGGCCACGCGGTTGCCGGTCGCCTCGGCGGTGCCGGCCAGCACGGAGCGCTTCAGCCCAGGCAGCGTGCTCATCACCAGCCCGACCGTGAGCGGCCGGAACGGGTGCAGCACCAGTGCCGGGGCCGCCAACGCGGCCAACGCCCGATCGAGCACCGCGCCCGGCACGGAGAACGGGATCACCTTGATCGTCGCCACCATCTCGCGCGGCGACACGATCGCGTAGTCCGGCAGGGTGCCGACCGTGAGCGCCTCGTCGGCCGCATTGACGGCGTCGATCACCGCGGCGTCGGCCCGCAGCAGCCCGGCCGACGTGGCGGCGAGGTTGACGCGGCCGGTGCCGGCGCCGGTGCGCCGCAGTCCGGGCCCGAGCAGCGCGTCGGCCAACCGGGCGGCGGCCTCGTCCTCGGCCACGTCGCCGGGCTCGAGCCGCGCGGCGATCACGCTGTCGATCCCGGCGGCCCGCAGCGCCTCGAGCGCCGCGTCATCCAGCACGGCGCCCTTCTTCAGCACGCGGCCCGGCAGCCGCTGCGTATGCGCCAACACCGCGCCGCCGGCCTCCGCCAGGCCGATCCGCCCGAACTTCATGGGCCGCGCCTGCGCACCTCGACGATCTGGGCGAGGATGGAAAGCGCGATCTCCGGCGCCGTCACCGCGGCGATGTCCAGCCCGACCGGGCCGCGGATGCGCCCCGTCGCCGCCTCGTCATGGCCCAGCTCGCGCAGCCGCTCCAGGCGGCGGGCATGGGTGCGGCGCGAACCCAGCGCGCCGATGTAGAACGCGTCCGACCGCAGCGCCCGGTCCAGCGCGGGATCGTCGAGCTTGGGGTCGTGCGTCAGCGTCACGATCGCGGTGCGGGTGTCGGGCCCCAGCGCATCCATCGCCTCATCCGGCCACTCGGTGCTGAGCGTCACGCCGGGGAAGCGCTCCGCGGTCGCGAAGGACCGGCGCGGATCGATCACCGTCACCCCGAAGCCGAGCGGCGCCGCCATCGGCACCAGCGCCTGCGCGACATGGACGGCGCCGACCACCACCAGGCGCAGCGGCGGGTTGAAGGCGTGCAGGAACCAGTCGTGCCCCTCGATCGCGACGACGGCGCTCTTGTCCTGCCGCAGCACGACCCGGGCCGCGTCGGCCAGCGCGTCCGGCGCGCCGTCATTGGGCAGCAGGCGCTGCGCGCCGTCATCGGGCAGCAGGCGCTGCGCGCCGTCTTCCGGAAGAAGGCGCTGCGCGCCGTCGGGCAGGCGCGTTGCCAGCACGATCGGGCGGCCCGCCGCCCGGGCCTGCTGCAGGCGGTCGGCGGTGTCGGGAGTCATCCCAGCTTCTCGACGAACACCTTGAGCTTGCCGCCGCAGGCCAGGCCGACTTCCCAGGCCTGCTCGTCCGACACGCCGAAATCGAGCAATTGCGGCCGGCCGGTCCGCATCGTTTCCGCCGCCACGTCCGCCACGGCACCCTCGATGCAGCCGCCGCTCACCGACCCGGCCATCCGCCCGGACGCCGTCACCGCCAGTTGGCTGCCCGGCGGGCGCGGGGAACTGCCCCACGTCTCCGTCACGGTCGCCAGCACCACCGTCTCGCCTTCGTGTCGCCAGGCTTGCGCCGTGGCCAGGATGTCCTCGGTCTCGCTCATGACAGCCTCCATTCCTTAGTCGGGCCGGACCGGCTCGATACCGGCCGCGACAGCAGATCGATCAGCGCGCGGATGCTGTCGAGGCTGTGGACGGTGCGGAACTCGTCCACATGGGGCAGCATGGCGCGGATGCCCTGTGACTTGGGTTGGAAGCCGTCCCATCGCAACAGCGGGTTGAGCCAGATCAAGCGGCGGCAGGAGCGGTGCAACCGATCCATGTTCTCGCTCAGCCCGGCCGCCCCGTCGCGGTCCAGCCCGTCCGTTACCAGCAGCACCACCGCGCCCTGGCCCAGCACCCGCTTGGCCCAGCGCCCGTTGAACTCCGCGAGCGCCTCGCCGATCCGGGTACCGCCCGACCAGTCCGGCACGGCATGCGCGACCATCTGGAACGCCACCTCCGGGTCGCGGCTCTTGAGCTGCCGCGTGATGTTGGACAGGCGGGTGCCGAACAGGAACACGTGCACCCGGTCGCGATCGTTGGTCACCGCGTGCAGGAAGTGCAGCAGGATCTGCGCGTAGCGGGCCATGGAGCCGGAGATGTCGCACAGCACCACCAGCGGCGGCGGACGGACGACCCGGCGCGCGCGCGACAGGTCCGACAGCTCGCCGCCCCGGCGCAGCGAGCGGCGCAGGGTCGCGGCCATGTCGATCCGCGGGCCGTGGGGGTCCGGCCGCCAGCGCCGGGTCTGGCGCAGGTCGAGCGGCAGGCGCAGGCGGCGGATCTCGGATTTGGCACGGCCGATCTCGGCGGCGGACATCTGCTCGAAATCCATCCGCTGCAGCAACTCGCGGTCGCTCACGGTCATGACCGCGTCGAGCTCGGGCGTTTCCTCCTGCGTCTTGGGCGTCTCGCGCGGGGGCGCCATCGCTTCGGCCACCCGGCGCTGCCCCGGGCTCGGGGCCGCGGGCGGCGCGTCCACCTTTTCGCCGAGCAGGGCCAGCGCGGCTTGCTGCAGCGCGACGGCCGGGTCGCGCCAGAACAGGGCAAAGGCCTGGTCGAATACCTCCCCTTGCTCGCGCCGGTTGGTCAGCAGCGCCCGCAGCGCCGCCTCGACCTGCCGCCGGTCGCCGATGTCGATCAGGGTGAGCGCCCGGCTCGCCGTCACGCTGTCCGCGGCCCCGACCGGCAGCCCGGCGCGCCGCAGCAGCCGGATGAAATGCATCACGTTGAACGGAAGCCGGCCGCCCGGCCGGACCGGCGGCTCCGGCAACGCGCTCCCGGGCGGGATCACGCCGCCTTCACCTCGTCGAGGATGCGTGCGGCTTCCGCGCCGCGGATGCGGGCGATGTCGTCCTGGTATTTGAGCAGCACGCCGAGCGTGCGGTCCACGGCGTCCGCATCCAGCTCGTGCCGGTCGAGATGCTGCAGGGCCCCCGCCCAGTCGATGGTCTCGGCGACGCCCGGCAGCTTGAACAGCTCCTCCGAGCGCAACCGCTGCACGAAGGCGACGATGTCGGCCGCCAACCGCTCGGACAGGCCCGGCCCTTTGGCGGCCAGGATCGCGCGCTCGCGCGCGGCGGTGGGATAATCCACCCACTGATAAAGGCAGCGACGGCGGATCGCGTCGTGCACCTCGCGGGTGCGATTGCTGGTCAGCACCACGACGGGCGGCGTCACGGCGCGGACGGTGCCGAGCTCGGGAATGGTGATCTGGTAATCCGCCAGCAGCTCGAGCAGGAAGGCCTCGAACGGCTCGTCGGCCCGGTCCAGCTCGTCGATCAGCAGCACGGCGGGCGACAACTCGGGATCGATGGCCGAGAGCAGGGGGCGGGGCTGGAGGTAGTCGCGCGAGAAGATGTCGCGCCCCAGCGCATCGCGGTCGGCGTCGCCCGCGGCCTCCGCGAGACGGATGGTCACCAGCTGTTTGGCGTAGTTCCATTCGTAGGCGGCGGCGGCGAGGTCCATGCCGTCATAGCATTGCAGGCGGACGAGGCGGCGGCCGAGCCCTTGGGCCAGAACCTTCGCGATCTCGGTCTTGCCGGTGCCGGGCTCGCCCTCCAGGAAGAGCGGCCGCTGCATTGCGAGCGCCAGATGGACGGTGGTGGCGAGCTCCGGGTCGGCGATGTAGCCGCCGGCCGCCAGCAGGGCGGCCGTGTCTGCGACGGTGACTGGTTGGCCCGGCTCAGAGCCCGACATACGACTTGAAGACGAGGAAGAACACGAACAGGAACAACACGATGCCGATCGAGGCGACCCGGGGTAGGCCGAACGGCTCGGCCGGGATCAGGTCGAGCAGGCTCAGCTTGGGCGCGGGCGGCACCACAGGGGCGCTGGCCGGGCGCTGCGTGCTGGCGGCGTCGCCGGTCAGCGCGGCGATGGCGCCGACAGGGCCATCGGCCATGACGGCGGCGGCAGTGTCGTCCACGACGGGGCGGGCGGGGGCGGCGGGCTGCGGCTGCCCGTCGGTGGCCGGCACGGCATCGGCGGCGAGGTGGGCGGAGAAGCGGTCGAAGAACAGCCCGGCCATCTGCTTGCTGGTCGCGTCGATCAAGCGGGCGCCGAGCTGGGCGATCTTGCCGCCGACCTGCGCATTGACGACGTATTTCAGCAGCGTGTCGTTGCCCTGGTCGGTCAGGCTGACGTTGGCGCCGCCCTTGGCGAAGCCGGCCACGCCGCCCTGACCCTCGCCGCTGATACGATACGAGTTGGGCGGGTCGAGATCCGTGAGCTGCACTTTGCCGCTGAAGCGGGCCGCGATCGGGCCGATCTTGATGGCGGCGGTGGCGCGCAGTTCGTCGTCGGCGGTCTTCTCGAGGCTCTCGCAACCGGGAATGCAGTCTTTCAGGACCGCCGGATCGTTCAGCGCATCCCACACGCGTTGCCGCGGAGCGGGAATCAGCCGCTCGCCTGTCATATCCATCGATTCCGCACTCCAATCGGTCTTTGGACGTTTAGTGGCGGCCCGCCTGGGGTGCAACCTGCCGCCCGCGCTGGTAAAGCGGGTGCAGCGGACGCGTTCCGCGCAGGGGAGAGCCGAATGACCTATCTCGTTGCCGCCGATTGTCCCACCGCCCCCGCAGGCGAGCGTTTCCGGGCCTTGGTCGAGGCAGGCGGGATCGTGCAGCTACCGGGTGCGCATAACGGCATGGCTGCGCTGCAGGCCAAGGCGGCGGGCTTCCCCGCGCTGTATCTCTCCGGCGCGGCAATGACGGCCAGCATGGGCCTGCCCGATCTCGGCATGATCACGGTCGACGAAGTCTGCTTCTTCGTCCGTCAGATCACGCGGGCGAGCGGGCTGCCGCTGCTGGTCGATGGCGATACCGGCTACGGCGAAGCGCTCAACGTCATGGCCATGGTGCGTTCATTCGAGGACGCCGGCGCTGCGGCGGTGCAGATCGAGGACCAGCTATTGCCCAAGAAGTGCGGTCACCTCAACGACAAGAGGCTGGCCGACGTGCAGGACATGGCGACCAAGGTGGCCGCGGCGCGCAAGGCCCGGCGGCACCTATACATCATCGCGCGTACGGACGCCGCCGCCAGCGAAGGCATGGACGGCGCCGTGGCCCGGGCGCAGCGCTACATGGAGGCCGGCGCCGACGCGATCTTCCCCGAGGCGCTTAACACAGCCGAGATGTTCCGCGAGTTCGCCCGCCGGATGCCGGGCGTGCCGCTGCTGGCCAACATGACGGAGTTCGGCCGCACCCCGTTCTTCACCGCCGCCGAGTTCGAGGACATGGGGTACCGCATGGTGATCTGGCCGGTCAGCAGCCTGCGCGTCGCCAACAAAGCGCAGCAATCGCTGTATGCCGCCATTCGCGCCGATGGCGGCACGCAGAACCAGGTTGATCGGATGCAGACCCGCGCCGAGCTGTACGCCACGATCGACTACGCCGGCTACGAAGCGCTCGACGCCAGCATCGTGGCCACCGTCATCCCGCAGGGCATGCCGCAGCGGAGCTAGCTCAGCTCCGCTCGACGGCCAGGGCGGCCGCGTCGAGCGCGCTGGCGATGGCGGCGATTTGCTCGTCCAAGAGCGGGCCGCGACGGGTGCGCAGACGCAGGGCGACGCGGAGGTTCTCCGAAGCGCGCACGATGGGCGGGGCCAAGCCGTCGCCGGCTGCGCGGACTGCGTCGTCCATACGGGCGAGCAATGCGTCCAAGGCCGGGCGGCTGGCGTCCAGCAGGGCGCGGCCGGCTTCCGTGATGCTGTGGAGCTTCTTGCCGCCGTCCGGCGCGACAGTGACGTGGCCGAGCTCCTCCAGCAGGGTGAGCGTCGGGTAGATCACGCCGGGGCTTGGGGAATAGGTACCGGCGACGCGGTCCTCGATGGCCTTGATGATCTCGTAGCCGTGCCGCGGCTTCTCGGCGACGAGCTGCAGCACGACGAGGCGGAGGTCGCCCTGGGCGAAGAAGCGGCCGAGGCTGGCGCGCCCGCGTCCGCGTCCATGCTCGCGCGGGTGGTGGTGCCGGTCGTGGCCGGCGGGGGAATGATGGTCGTCGTCGTGGTGTCGATGCATCTTCGTTAGCTATATCGAAGATAGCTCGGTTCAAGTGACGGCGCTGAAGCGGCCCTCCCGGCGGCGCAGGCGACCGGCGCGGCGGAGGTAGTTGACGTGGGCCAGCGCCTCGCTGAACGCGAAGCCCATCTGATGCGGATCCTCGATCGGGCGACGGAAGATGACCGGCATCAGCTCGACCACGTTGCGCGGCTGCACGCGGCAGGCGGCCTCGATGGCGTCGCAGCGGGCATGGTGATGCGCGGCGAGCTCGTCGATGCGGTCGTGCAGCCCGGTGAACGGCAGGTTGTGACCCGGCAGCACCAACGTGTCGGCCGGGACGGCCGCGCGCAGAGCGGCGAGCGAGCGAAGATAGATGCCGAGCGGGTCGCCGTCCGGATCATGCGCGTCCACGCTGATGTTGGGCGAGATGCGGGCCAGCACCTGGTCGGCGCAGAGCAGAAGTTTCCTTGGCAGGGCGTGCAGCATGGCCTGCTCCGGCGCATGGCCGCCCGCGGTCATCACGTTGTAGGGCGTGCCGTCGATCAGCAAGGTCTCGCCGGCGATGAGGCGGCGATAGGTACGGGGGAGCGGGGCGACCATCTTGAGATAGCGGTTGCCGAGCGTCAGCAGGCTGTCGGTGGTGCCGGCGTCCAGGCCGTGCTCGCGGTAGAAGCTGCGGTAGGGCTCCGAGTTCAGCGCCCCGGGGTCCAGAAGCAGGACCAAGCTGGTGAGGTATTCCGTGGTCGGCATCAGCACGGGCGCCCCCGTGCGCTCGGCGAGCCAACCCGCCATGCCGGCGTGATCGGGATGGTAGTGCGAGACGACGATGCGGGTGACCGGCCGGCCGGCGAGCGGCCCCGCCAGCAGCGCCGTCCAGCGTGCGCAGGTCGGGTCGTCGAAGATGCCGGTGTCGACGACGACCCAGCCGGCCTCGTCGCGCAGGGCGTAAACGTTGACGTGGTCGAGGCGGAACGGCAGCGGCAGCCGGATCCACAGCAAGCCCGGCGCCACCTCGATCGATTGACCGTCCGCGGGTGGGGTCTCGAACGGATGGTGCAGCGTGGAAGCGGACGCAGGGGCGGAAGCGTGGGACATGCCCGTGCCTAGATCATTTGGCGGCCCGGTGGAAACCGTCGGTCGGGGCAGGGCGTCGTTGCCGAGGGTGGGCTTCATCTCCCGCCTTTGCCGCAGTAGACAAGCTGGACCGGTTCAGGCGGGTTTCTCCCTCGGCAATCTGCAGGTTAGAGCAATACCTCCGAGTCGATTGGCTCGAGAAACGCCGTGGCGGGCCAGAGGGAATTGGCTGCCGGGTCAGGCGGCATAGCTGCAGCTGATGTTGCCGATCGAGAACGAATTCTTGGTTTTGGAACTCGTGGGTGGGTTCGGCACGTAATTCGCTGCACCCGTGGTCGGTCCAACGTAGGTCGAAATGCGGGGCAGCGCGTAGGCCGTGCCGGTCATGGTCTGCGCGGTTTTCAGCAGGAAGCGGGCCGGCGCCGTGTAGGTGTACTGCGTCTCCACCAAGATGTAGCTGGTGTTCGCGCCCAACGAGCCAAGGGTCAGGAGTTTGGGCGGGCTCGTGTCCGCGTACCCGGACGAGATCGTCGTTAGTGCCTGCGTCGGCGTCATGCCTTGGCCGCAGCTCCAATACACGCTCGTGTTTCCTTGCCCATCGGAGAAGATGTTGGAAACGCGCAAGTTCAGGCCGGTGGGGGAGAACGGGGCCATCACATCGGCCCCAGCGGCAAAATAGGTGATGACGTCCGACGCTCCCACCGTCGTGGACAGGCTCACCAGGTCGGCCATCGATTGCGTCGCGGCCGCGACCTTGAACTTGACCATCAGGGTTGGCGCGATGTCGCAGATGCCGAGCAGCATCAGGGTGAGGACCGGGGCGGTAATAGCGAACTCGACCGTGGCCGTGCCCGACCGGCCGAGCCGCCGGGCCGAGAGGTCAACAGCCTTTGCCATAATTCGCCCCCGACGAGTTCTGCTCGATCTTGAACACTTCCGAGGAGGTGAGGACGTAGTAGTTCCCGGTCGTCGAGGTCGCGCCCGTCTGATAGGTACGTGCGTTCACCAGCGCTTGGGTCAGCAACGGTGTCGCGAGCGGCCATAGGTAGAAGGTGCGGAACTGCACGACGGAGCCGCTGGAGCCGGAGTAGTAGCAGAGCGACGCGTTGTTGAAGGTGCCGCCACTGTTTGGATTGGGGGCGGATTGATTGGCGAAATCGTTCTGCGTCCGGATATCGACTTGGAGCTGCGCGAGGCAGGTCGCGGTGGGAACCATTTGCACCTGGGCGCAGATCGCCTTCTTGAAATCGGACAAGGTCAACGAAACGCCGGAACTCGTGCTCGCCGAGGAGCCAGGCGCCATGATGCCGCCCGTGCGGATCTGGCGAGCGAGCGCCATGGTCGCGTTGGAGAGATTGATGTTGGCCACGAAGATCATGCCGATCTCGATGGTGGCGAACAGCATGAAGATGAACGGTGCGGCGATGATCGCGAACTCGACCGCGGCCGCGCCGCGGCGGCAAACGACGGCTTGTCGGATGTGAGAGATGAGGGCGTTCATTGGTCCATTACTGCGTGATGCGTGCAGACGATGGCTGCGTCCGGGCAAACAGGGCCTGCATGGCAGCGACGATATCGGGACCATCACTGGCCTCGAAGAAAAAATCCGAAGTCGTAGCGCAGTTGATCAAATTAGGTTGGATCTGGTCCTTGAACGGGTAAACCAGATTTTTATAGTCCTGCTGTAAAACACCTGAATCTTGATCGTTATTGTTCCAGATCGGATTGTAGGTGGTGTAGACGACACCAACCGTGCCCTTATTCTTCAAGATGGCGCAGTCGGACGGGTTCACCGGCCCCGTGCAATGGCCGGAGGTGCAAGAGCCTTTCACGTCCGTTACACCGTCTGTGACGAGAAGAAAGTAGTTCAACGGAGATGTCGAGCTGGCGCCGCTGCCGTTTGTCGTCACTTTGTTCGTTGCGAGCCATTGATTGAAAGCGGCGAGTTCGTTGGGGATGTCCGTGTCGCCAGTGCCGCCTGCAACGTTATTCCCGAGGTCGATGGTGGCTGCCGCGTTCTGCAATGACGTATAATCGTTCGAGAGAGAAGACACGATTCGGTAATTCAAGTTGGTGGTGGGGTCGGCCTGAAGCGTAATCAGTGCGAAATTGATGTTCTTGGTCGCGCTGGCGATGGTCTGTGCCTGAGCAATAATGCTTTTGACAGCCGTCACGGCTGCGTCAATGCGTAGCTCGATTCCATTGTTATGAGCCAGAACCTCGTTGATTTGAGGCTGAAGATTATTCTGATCGGACGCTTTCGGCGCTCTAACATGGCATGCAAACACGCAACCGACCTGATTGTTGGAGCCGTTCTTTGTGTTGACTACCAAGTTGTACAGAGTGTTCATGTTGGCTTGGGTCGATGCGATGCCCATGGACTGCGAGGTGTCCACCAGGATGTAGTAATTCACGTAGGTCAGCGGCTTGGCGGTGGTTTTGGCGATGCCCTTGAGCGGCATGGTTTTGATGCCGATGAAATTACTGAAGGTGGTCGGCGCGTTGTAGCTATAGGTGCCCGTCGCGATCACGCCGTTCGACCCGTCCGACACGACCGTCAAGTTGAACGTCACGCCTGTGAGCGACAGGCCCGCGATGTTGGCATTGAAATAATTCACGCCGTAGGTCTGTAGATCCGCCAGCTTGCTATAGCCGCCCACGGCGGTGGCCGCCGTTTGCGACACCGAGCCCAGCGTCGCGGCGTCCGTCGCGCGGGCGAGGCACTGGTTGATGTAGGACGCGTAGCCGTAATCGGCGCCGAATCCGATGATCATGATCAGGACGGGCGCGCAAACGGCGGTGATGAGCGCGACCGCGCCCCGCTGTCCCAAGCGGAGCACGCGCAAGGCGCGGGACGCGACGCGGCGGAGCGGGCTGGGGGCCCGGGCGGCGGGACGATTCATGGTCGTATTGTGCGCGGGAATGGTTAGGGGGAGGTTAAGCCCGGCCCCGCCGGCATGCCCCTTGCGGCTATGTTGCAGCGCGGCGTATGGTTTCGGAACGATGACAACGAAACCGACTTTCCAGGCGGAAGAGCCGCGGATCGAGGCGGCTCTGGTCTATCGCGACGACGCCATCGACAATCGCTGGTTGGTCGGCGCACCGCTCAACGAACCCGCCGGCGAAGAAGCCTTCAATGGGCCCAATGCGTGCCGCAACGCGTTGGAGTTCGCCTATCGGCGCTACGGTTCCGCCCGGCTGTTCACCGGCTGAACCGCCGCCGCCACGTCGTCGGCGAGCTGCTCGATGGCGCGGTCGCGAATGCCGAGCGCACGCAGGCCGTCGCGGGTCTGGAACAGGTATTCGGCCGAGCTGCCCAGCGCGCCGCGGGCGCGAGCTAGGCGATCGACCAACTCCGCCCGGGTTAGCGTTCCAGCATATTGCGGCGCATCGCGGCGGATGGTGAAGGCGATCGCGTAGCCGAACGGCACCCCGGCCGCGTCGCGCACGCGAACCCAGCGTGGAGAATAGCTCCCGGCGATCATCTCCCGCTTCCACAGCAGCGTCAGCTCGGCCTCCACCGCCGCGTCGGCCAGGCGGAAGGCGGCGCCGGCGCAGGCCCCGCCGCGATCCAGGCCCAGGACCAGCCCCGGTAGCTCGAGCGAGCCCCGCCCGGCCGCGGTGGACAGGCAGAAGCGGCGGTGCCAGCCATGAAGCCGGGCGTAGCGTCGCTCGACGTAGTCGATTGCCGGATTCCAGATCAGCGAGCCATACGCGAATACCCAGACGTCGCTCGCCGCCGGCGGCCGCGCCGCCAGCACATCGGCCAGCGACTGCGCGCGTTCGGCCTCCGTCAGCAGGGTGAGGTGCGCCAGGTCGGCGCCGAGCAAGCGGTCGAACTGCCCGTCGGCCAGCATGGCGCGGGTCAGGACCTGTGGCGGGGGAGGGCAGATGGTCATTCGATGACTATTCGCACGTGCGGCAGAACTCCGTCACCTTTCCACTCGTTGCACGCGGACTGGTTCCGGCGCAGTGTCCGGGCTGTCACAAGACGCGTCCGCGGGCCCCCTCCGAAGCGCTCGGGGCGCCGCCGAGGGGTAAGATCATGTCGGCTGCCAAACAAACCGAACATTTGGGCGCGGAGCCCGCCGATACCAACATCGACACGCTCTGCATCGATACGATCCGCACCCTGTCGATGGATGCGGTGCAGAAGGCCAAGTCGGGCCATCCCGGCACGCCGATGGCGCTGGCGCCCGTCGCCTATACGCTATGGCAGGACATGCTGCGCTACGACCCGGCCGACCCGTCCTGGCCCGGCCGCGACCGCTTCGTGCTCAGCGTCGGGCACGCTTCCATGCTGCTGTATTCGCTTTTGTTCCTGTCCGGCGTGCGCAAGCTCGGGCAACATGGGCCGCTGAACGAGGCGGCGGTGACGCTGGATGACATCAAGCAGTTCCGCCAGCTCAGCAGCGTGACGCCGGGTCATCCGGAGTATCGCTTCACCTCCGGCGTCGAGACCACGACCGGGCCGCTCGGGCAGGGTGTGGCCAACTCCGTCGGCATGGCGATGGCGCAACGTTTCATGGCAGCGCGCTACAACAAGCCGGGCTTCGACCTGTTCGACTACCGGGTCTACGCGCTGTGCGGCGACGGCGACATGATGGAGGGCGTCTCCGGCGAGTCGGCCAGCGTGGCCGGGCACCTGAAGCTGTCCAACCTCGTCTGGATCTACGACAGCAACCACATCACCATCGAGGGTGCGACCAACCTCGCCTTCTCCGAAGACGTCGGCGCGCGGTTCCAGGCCTATGGCTGGAACGTCATCCACCTCGAGGATGCCAACGACACGACCGGGCTGCTGGCCGACCTGCAGGATGCGGCCGTGGTGCAGGACAAGCCCACCCTGATCGTGGTGCACAGCGTCATCGGCTACGGCGCGCCCAAGAAGCAGGGCACGCGCGAGGCCCATGGCGAGCCGCTGGGCGACGAGGAGATCAAGGCGGCCAAGCGCTTCTACGGCTGGCCGGAGAACGAGACCTTCCGCGTGCCGGACGGGGTGCGCGAGCATTTCGCCAACAAGCTGGGCGCGCGAGGCGCCTCCTTGCGGCGCGAATGGATGAGCACGCTGGAGCGGTATCGCGAGGCGCATCCCGAGCTGGCGGCCGAGATCGACATGATCGATCACCACGAGTTGCCGCAGGGCTGGGACGCCGACATCCCGGTGTTCCCCGCCGACGCCAAGGGGATCGCCTCGCGTGAGTCGTCGCAGAAGGTGTTGAACGCGATCGCGCCGAAGGTGCCGTGGCTTCTCGGCGGCGCGGCCGACCTGGCGCCGTCGACCAAGTCCAACCTCACCTTCGAGGGCGGCAAGGCGAGCTTCAGCGCCGACGATTACAGCGGCCGCAACCTGCATTTCGGCATCCGCGAGCACGCGATGGGCTCGATCTGCAACGGCATGGCGTTGTCCGGCCTGCGGGTCTACGGCTCCGGCTTCCTGATCTTCAGCGACTACATGAAGCCGCCGATCCGGCTGGCGGCGATCATGGAGCTGCCGGTGATCTACATCTTCACCCATGACAGCATCGGCGTCGGCGAAGACGGGCCGACGCATCAGCCGATCGAGCAGCTGATCGCGCTGCGGGCCATTCCGGGCATGATCGTGATGCGGCCGGCCGATGCCAACGAGGTCGGCGAAGCCTGGCGGGTGGCCATGACGCAGCACGACAAGCCGGTCGCGCTGGCCCTGAGCCGGCAGGCGCTGCCGACGCTGGACCGCAGCAAATACGCCCCGGCATCGGGCGTGGCGAAAGGCGCCTACGTGCTGGCCGATTGCGAGGGCACGCCGGCGGTGATCCTGATGGGCACCGGCAGCGAGATCTCGCTCTGCATCGGTGCTTACGAGGCGTTGACGGCCGAGGGCATCAAGGCGCGGGTGGTCTCCATGCCGAGCTGGGAGCTGTTCGAGGAGCAGGACCAGGCCTACCGCGAGAGCGTGCTGCCGCCCACCGTGACGGCGCGTCTGGCGGTCGAGCAAGGGTCCAGCTTCGGCTGGGACCGTTATATCGGGCTGCAGGGCAAGGCGATCGCCATGCATACGTTCGGGGCCTCGGCCCCGGCCTCCGCGCTGATGAGCAAGTTCGGCTTCACGCCGGAAAAGGTGCTCGAGGCAGCGCGCGAGCTAGCACAGGGGAGCAAGCGATGAACGTCATCAATCGTCCGGGCGAGATGGCCACCGGCAACCCGCTCAAGCAGCTCGAGGCCTATGGGCAGAGCCCGTGGCTCGACTTCATCCAGCGGAGCTTCATCGGGCCGCAGCTCCAGGAGCTGATCGACCGCGACGGGCTGAAGGGCATCACCTCCAACCCGGCGATCTTCGAGAAGGCGATGGGCCACGGCACCGATTACGATGCCGGGTTCGAGGCGCTGAAGGAGAAGGGCGACCTCGACGCGCTCGACATCTACGAAGCGCTCGCGGTGCAGGACATCCAGGCCGCGTGCGACAAGATGCGCCCGGTCTACGATGCGACGAACAAGGTCGACGGCTACGTCAGTATCGAGGTGTCGCCCTACCTCGCGCTGCGCACGGACGACACGGTGGCGGAGGCGCGCCGGCTGTGGAAATGGGTCGATCGGCCCAACCTGATGGTCAAGGTGCCAGGCACCAAGGCGGGCGTGCCGGCGATCCGGACGCTGATCGCCGACGGGATGAACATCAACGTGACGCTGCTGTTCGCGCAATCGGCCTATCAGGCGGTGGCGGAGTCGTTCATCGCCGGGCTCGAGGATCGGGCCGGCAAGGGCGGGAGCGTGGCCAACATCGCCAGCGTGGCGAGCTTCTTCGTGAGCCGCATCGACGTGGCCATCGACAAGAAGATCGACGAGCGGGTCGCGGCCGGCGAGACGGAGCTGAAGCGTCTGCGCGGCACCGTGGCGATCGCCAACGCCAAGCTCGCCTACCAGCACTACCTCGAGCTGATGCGCTCGCCGCGCTGGCAGAAGCTGGCGGCCGGCGGCGCGCTGCCGCAGCGGCTGTTGTGGGCCAGCACGGGCGTGAAGGACAAGGCCTATAGCGATGTCCTCTACGTCGAGGAGCTGATCGGTCGCGACACGGTCAACACCATCCCGCCGGCGACCATGGATGCGTTCCGGGATCACGGCACGCCGCGGGAGAGCCTGACGGAGAACGTCGAGGGCGCGCGACAGGTGCTGGCCGACGCGGAGGCCGCCGGGCTCGACCTCGACGGCGTAACGGAAGAGCTGGTGACGGATGGCGTCAAGCTGTTCGCGGATGCCGCGGACAAGCTGCTCGGCGCGGTGGCGGTGAAGCGGGCGAGCCTGCTTGGCGACACGGTTGCGGTGATGGAAGCCAAGCTGCCGGACGCGCTGCAGCAGGCGGCCGACGCGGCGGCCAAGCGCTGGGCGACGGACGGCACGCTCCGGTCCCTGTGGTCGGGCGACGCGTCGGTCTGGACCGGGGCGGACGAGGCCAAGTGGCTCGGCTGGCTGCGGATCGTCGATGCGATCACCGAAGAACTGCCGAAGCTGCGTGCGTTCCAGGACAAGGTGAAGGCCGGCGGATTCACCGACGTGCTGCTGCTCGGCATGGGCGGCTCCAGCCTCGGGCCGGAAGTGTTGGCCGAGACGTTCGGCGCGCAGCCGGGCTTCCCGACGCTGCACATCCTCGACAGCACCGACCCGGCGCAGGTCAAGGCGCTGCGCTCAAAGGTCGACCTCGCCAAGACGCTCTGCATCGTCAGCAGCAAGTCGGGAAGCACGCTCGAGCCGAACATCTTCGCCGCCTATTTCTGGGACGAGATGACCAAGGCGGTCGGCGACAAGGCCGGGCAGCACTTCGTCGCCGTCACCGACCCGGGCTCCAAGATGCAGGCGCGGGCCGAGCAGGACGGGTTCGGCGACATTTTCTACGGCGACAAGACGATCGGCGGGCGATACTCCGTCCTGTCCAATTTCGGCATGGTGCCGGCGGCGGCGATGGGGCTCGACCTCGAGGCGTTCGTGGCAGCGACCATGCTGATGGTGCGCTCCTGCGCGACCGGCACGCCGCCGGCGGCCAACCCGGGCGCCAAGCTCGGCTTCATCCTGGGCGAGGCGGCCAAGGCCGGGCGCGACAAGGTGACGATCTTCGCCTCACCGGGCCTGGCCGACGTCGGCGCCTGGCTGGAGCAGTTGCTGGCCGAGAGCACGGGCAAGATCGGCAAGGGCATCGTGCCGGTCGATGGCGAGCCGATCGGCGCGCCGGGCGTGTATGGCGACGACCGCGTCTTCGCCTACCTCAAGCTCCACGGCGAGACCGGGCTCGACGAGAAGATCGCCGCCCTCGAGGCGGCCGGGCAGCCGGTGGTGCGGATCGAGGTCGGCAAGCCGATGCAGGTCGGGCAGATCTTCTTCCTTTGGGAGTTCGCCACCGCCGTCGCCGGCGCGGTGATCGGGATCAATCCGTTCGATCAGCCGGACGTCGAGGCGAGCAAGATCGAGACCAAGAAGCTGATGGAGGCCTATAGCGCGTCCGGCTCGCTACCGGGCGAGACCCCGTTCGCCGAGGCCGGTGGCATCAAGATGTTCGCCGACGGCGTCAACGCCAAGGCGCTGGGCACGGACGTGGCCGCGGCGATCAAGGCGCAGTTCGACCGGGTCGGCCCCGGCGACTACGTGGCATTGCTGGCCTACGTCCATCGCGACGCGGCGGCGATCGAGGCGCTGACCCGGCTGCGCACGACCATCCGCGACAAGAAGCGGGTCGCCACCTGCGTTGGTTTCGGGCCGCGCTTCCTCCACTCGACCGGGCAAGCCTACAAGGGCGGGCCGAACAGCGGCGTGGTGATCCAGATCACCGCGGATCACCCGGACGACCTGCCGGTGCCGGGCGAGAAGTACAGCTTCGGCACCGTCATCGCGGCGCAGGCCCGTGGCGATTTCGACGTGCTCGCCGAACGCGGCCGGCGCGCGATGCGGGTGCATCTCGGGGCCGACGTCGCGGCCGGGCTCAAGACGCTGACGGACCTGGTCGAAAAAGCAATCTGAACGGAACCCCTCCCCCGCAAGCGGGGGAGGGCCGGGCGAGCTGGGCTGCCACGCGCGCGAGCGCCGGGTCGATCAACCACGCTCGCCGCGGCCCTCCCGGCCGGCGGGGCAGGCATTGAACGGAACGGGAGTTATCGAACATGCAACTTGGGATCATCGGCCTCGGCCGAATGGGCGGCAACATCAGCCGCCGCTTGATGCGGGCTGGCCATCAGACGGTCGTTTATGACCGCAACACCGGCGCGGTCGACGCGCTCGCCAAGGATGGCGCCGCCGGCGTCGGTGGGCTGGCCGACATGGTCAAGCAACTCGGCACACCGCGTGCGGTCTGGGTGATGCTGCCCGCCGGCAAGATCACGGAAGACACGGTTGCCGAGCTCGCCGGCATGATGGAGCCCGGCGACATCATCATCGACGGCGGCAACTCTTACTATAAGGACGACATCCGCCGCGCGGCGACGCTCCGCGAAAAGGGGCTCGTCTACGTCGACGTCGGTACCTCGGGCGGCGTCTATGGCCTCGAGCGCGGCTACTGCATGATGATTGGCGGCGAGAAGGATGCGGTCGATCACCTGGATCCGATCTTCAAGGCACTCGCTCCCGGCATCGGCACGATAGAGCGCACGGTTGGCCGCGACGGCCGCGACGAGCGAGCCGAGCAGGGCTACATCCATGCCGGCCCGGCCGGCGCGGGCCACTTTGTCAAAATGGTCCATAACGGCATCGAATACGGCATGATGCAGGCCTACGCCGAAGGCTTCGACATCCTGCACCACAAGATGAGCGAGGAGCTGCCCTCCAACGAGCGCTTCACGCTGGACATGGCCGACATCGCCGAAGTCTGGCGCCGTGGCAGCGTGGTGTCCTCCTGGCTGCTCGACCTGACGGCGCTGGCGCTGGCGGAGAACGACACGCTGTCCAACTTCCAGGGCGGTGTGGCCGACTCCGGGGAGGGCCGCTGGACCATCGAGGCCGCCATCGAGGAAGCCGTGCCGGCGCCCGTGCTGTCCGCCGCGCTGTATGCCCGCTTCCGCAGCCGCCGCGAGCACACCTTCGCGGACAAGCTGCTATCGGCGATGCGCGCCAAGTTCGGCGGCCATGCCGAGGCGAAGATCGAAGGCAGCTAGGAGCCGCCACCATGGACATCAACGCGCCGCTGCCCGACCGGCTGGCCGGCACCGAGGGCATGCAGCAGGCGGCGCCCGCGCCGCCCTGCACGATGGTCATCTTCGGCGCTGGCGACCTGACCCGGCGCCTGCTGATGCCATCGATCTACAACCTGCACATGGCCGGGCTGCTGGACGAGCAGTTCACCATCATCGCGGTGGACCGCAACGATACCGATACCGACGCCTATCGCGCCAAGCTGACCGAGGCCATGGAAGGCTTCGCCACCCGCGCGGACCCCGGCGGCAAGGGTCTCGACCGCCCACTCTGGGACTGGGTGTGCGGCCGGATCGAGTACCATCGCGGCGATCTCGAGGACAACGCGACCTACGACTCGCTGACGGCCAAAATCCCCGGCAACGCCATCTTCTACCTCGCCGTAGCCGCGCGCTTCTTCGGCCCGATCGTCGACCATCTCGCCGAGAGCGGGCTGACGACGCAGGAGAACGATCACTTCCGCCGCGTGGTGGTCGAGAAGCCGTTTGGGCACGACCTCGCCTCCGCCCGGGCCCTCAACGCGCAGATCCTGGCGCGGCTGGACGAGACGCAGGTGTTCCGCATCGACCATTTCCTCGGCAAGGAGACGGTGCAGAACATCATGGCGCTGCGCTTCTCCAACGGCATCTTCGAGCCGCTGTGGAACCGCTTCTACATCGAGCACGTGCAGATCACCGCCGCCGAGACCGTGGGCGTCGAGGAACGGGCGCGCTTCTACGAGCCGACCGGCGCGCTGCGCGACATGGTGCCCAACCACATGTTCCAGCTGCTCTCCACCGTGGCGATGGAGCCGCCGACCACCTTCGAGGCCGAAGCGGTGCGGACGGAGAAGGCCAAAGTCATTCAGGCGATCAAGCCGATGGACCGGATGCGCTCCATCCGCGATGTGGTGCGCGGGCAGTATGCCGCCGGCCGCGTCGGCGACGAGGACGTGAGCGGCTACCGCCAGGAACCCGACGTGGCGCGCGACAGCGTCACCGAGACCTACGTCGCCATGCGGCTCAAGATCGACAATTTCCGCTGGGCCGGCGTCCCGTTCTACATCCGCACCGGCAAGCGCATGACGACCCGGCGTACCGAGATCGCCATCCATTTCCGCCAGGCGCCCTACGCCATGTTCCGCGATACCCCGGTCAACAAGCTGACCCCCAACATCATGATGCTGCACATCCAGCCGAGCGAGGGCATCACGCTCAACCTCAGCGCCAAGGTGCCGGGGCCGAAGCTGCAACTGGGCGGCGTGGCGATGGATTTCCGCTACGCCGACTATTTCAAGGCGCCGAGCAGCACCGGCTACGAGACCCTGCTGTACGATGTGATGATGGGCGACGCGACCTTGTTCCAGCGCGCCGACATGGTCGAGGCCGGATGGGCGGCCGTGCAGCCGATCCTGGACACCTGGGCGAATTACGGCACGGAGTCGGAAGTGCAAGCCTATTGGGGCGGGTCGCAGGGACCTGCCGCGGCGGACCGGCTACTCAACCGCGACGGCCTGAAATGGGTCTCGCTGAAGGATCATTCGTGACGATCAAGCTCGTGGCATCGGATGTGGACGGCACCATCGTCCACACCGACAAGTCGGTGGGCCCTTCCACGGTGTCGGCGGCGCAGCGGCTGCAGCAGGCCGGGATCCCGCTATCCATCGTCAGTGCCCGTCCGCCGCGCGGCATGGCCTACATCACGGAGGCGCTGGGCCTCTCCGGGCCGCTCGCCGGCTTCAACGGCGGACAGATGCGTGGCCCCGATGGAGCAGTGCTGTCCGAGCACCCCGTGCCGGAAGCCGCCGCGCGCACGGCGCTGGGCTTGTTCACCGCCAAGGGCGCCTTTCCCTTCGTGTTCAGCGGCGACGATTGGCTGATCGCCACCCCAGAGGGCCCGCACGTCGAGCACGAGAAGCACACGGTCCGGTTCGACCCGGTGGTGGTCGACAGCTTCGAGCCGTATCTCGGCCGCGTGCTGAAGATGGTCGGCGTGTCCGACGACGCCGCGTTGCTTGCCGAGGTGGAGGCCGAGCTGCAGAAATTACTTGGATCGGCTGCCACCGTGAAGCGCTCGCAGACCTACTACCTGGACGTGACGGCCACCGACGCGAACAAGGGCAACGCGATCCGCCTGCTGGCACAGGCGCAGGGCATCTCCGTCGCGGAGATCGCGGTGATCGGCGACATGGAGAACGACGTGCCGATGTTCGAGGTCGCCGGCTTCTCGGTCGCGATGGGCAACGCGACGGACGCGGTGAAAGGGCGAGCCACGGCCGCCGTCCGCGGCGACAATGACGGAAACGGCTGGGCCGAGGCCGTCGAGCTGATCCTGGCGCGCCGATGAGCGGCGTCGCCGGGCTGGCGCGCGAGGTCGCCGAATGGATGGTCGGGCGACTCGGCGCGACGGAGGGGCGGGTGCTCGTCTCGCTCTCTGGCGGGTCCACGCCCAAACATCTTTACGAACTGCTCGCCACGCCCGGCTTCGCGACGCGGATCCCGTGGGATCGGGTGCATTGGTGCTGGGGCGACGAGCGCTTCGTTCCGCATGACGACCCCGACAGCAACTACCGCATGGCGCACGAGGCGATGTTGGCCCATGTGCCGGTTCCGCCCGACCACGTGCATCCGATCCCGACGGCCGGGCTGAGCCCCGCCGCGGCGGCCGCGACCTACGAGCAGACCCTGCGCGAGTTGCACGGCGACGGCGATCTGCGCCGGCCCTTGTTCGAGATCGCGCTGCTGGGCCTCGGCACCAACGGTCATTTCGCGTCGCTCTTCCCCGATACGCCGTCGCTCTCGGAGCGCACGGCATGGGCTACCGACGTGACGCCCGCGGGCGAGAAGACGCGCATCACCTTGACCTACCCGGCGCTGGAGAGCGTGCGCCATGCCGCGTTCATGGTCGCCGGTCCGGACAAGCGCGACGTGCTGGCCGCGGTGCGGGCCGGCCAGAGCGATCTGCCGGCGGCGCACTATCGGCCGCAGGGCGAGCTGCACTGGTTCGCGGACGAGGCCGCCGCCGGGCCGTGACCCGCCGGGTCTCGCTGGCCCTGCAGGGGGGCGGGACCCATGGCGCCTTCACCTGGGGCGCGTTGGACCGGATCATGTTCGAAGTCGAGGCCGGGCGGCTCGAGATCGCCGCCATCGGCGGGGTCAGCGCCGGCGGCATCAATGCCGTCGTGACCGCGTGTGGCCTGGTCGAAGGCGGGCCGGCGCTGGCGCGGGAACGGCTGGCCGAGTTGTGGGGGCTGATCTCGGCCCGCGGCACTCTTGCCGGCAACGCATTGTATTTTGGCGAGCCCGGCCCGTGGGGCTTCAACATCGATTGGAGCCCCGGCGCGATTGCGTTGGAAGCGCTCGGCCTGGTGGTGTCGCCCTACACCAACCCGTTCTACCGCGACGCGCTCGGGCCGTTGCTGCGCGACCTGCTGCCGCCGGCCCGGCTCGCCCGGCTGAACGAGACGACGGCGCCGCGTGTGGTCGTCACAGCGACCGACATCGTGACCACCACGCGGCGGCATTGGAGCCAGCCGGACCTGTCGGTCGACGTGCTGCGCGCGTCGGCCTGCTTGCCGGCGGAGTTCAAGGCGGTCGAGATCGATGGCGTGCCGTATTGGGATGGCGGCTATCTCGCGAACCCGGCGTTCGATCCGCTGCTGCCCTTCGCCGACGAGATCCTGCTGGTGCTCGTCAATCCGCTCGGCGACCCCGCCGCCCCGCCGCGCGGTCCACGCGCGATCCTGGACCGGTTGAACCAGATCACCTTCAACGCCGCGGTCGTGCTCGAGATGAACGCGATCGAGGCGATCAACTCCCTACTGGCCGAGCTGAAGGCGCAGGGGATCGACTACGCCGGCAAATACCGGCCGATCCGCATCGGGCTGATCCGCGACGAACCGTTCTTGGCGGGGCTCGGCGTGGTCTCCAAGAGCAGCACGTCGCGGGTCCTGCTGGACGCGTTGCACGATGCCGGCTTTGCCGCGGCCGACCGGTTCTTCAGCGATGGCGGCGACGACGCCAAGCGCGCCCTGGTCGGGCCGGCGCTGCGGTAGCGACGCGCCCCCGCGCCGAGCCGCTCCTGTTCATCGATCCTGGTCAAAGACCGGCGGCGGAAAGACCCAGGATGGCGCGGGCGCAGGCCTGGGCGCGCGGGACGAGGGAGGCGACATCGAGCCATTCGTCGGGGGTATGCGCGCTGCCGCCGACCGGGCCCACGGCACAGATCGTCGGTACGCCGACGGCTGCGGTGAAGCCGCTATCGGCGCAGCCGCCGGTGAACTCGCCCGAAACGGCCAGGCCGTTGGCGGCGGCGGCGGTCACGTAGGCGTCGAACAGGCGCTTGGCGGCCGGGCTCTGCGTCAGCGGATTGAACTCGCCCATGATGGTAAGCTGTGCGCTGGTGCCGGGCACGGAGGCGTGGGCGGTGATGGCGTCGATGGCGTCCACCATCCTGTCGCGGTCGGCGGGTTCGACGTAGCGGAGGTCGATCTGACAATCGGCCGACGGGGCGACGGTGTTGACGCTCTGGCCGCCGCTGACGAGGCCGACGTTGAGGGTGATGCCGCGCTCGAGGTCGGTCAGCGCGTGGATCGCCTGGATCTTGCGGGCGAGCTCCTCGATGGCGCTGATACCTTCCTTGAAGTTGCCGCCGGAATGGGCCGGACGGCCGGTGACGTGCAGCGCCATGAACACGCCGCCCTTGCGCCCGGTCACGACGTTGCCGGAGGGGCGGCCGGGCTCGCTATTGAACACGGCGCGGGCGCCGCGCGCGGCCGCCTCGATCACGGGGCGGCCCTCCGGGCTGCCGATCTCCTCGTCGCCGGTGAACAGGCCGCGCAGCGGGGCCGGGCTGCCGCCGAATTTGGCGAACGCGGCCAGCACGAAGGCATTCATCACCAGCCCGGCCTTCATGTCGGCCACACCTGGCCCATAGGCCCGACCGTCGCGGATGCTGAACGGACGCCGCGAGGCCTCCCCGTCGCGGAACACGGTGTCCCGGTGCCCGAGCAATAGGACGTGCCCGCCGGCGTTACCGGCCGGGCCGCCCCACGGCACCCGGGCATCCAGACAATCCCCGTGGTTCGCTTGCGGCAGGGTGTCGATGGTGACCCCGTGCAGGCGCAGGAAGTCGGACAGCACCTGGCCGACCGCGTCGATGCCCGATTTATCGTAGCTGCCGCTGTCCAGATCGACGCAGCGGCGAAGCAGGTCGACCATGGCGTCGTGCTGGGTATCGAGCCAATCGAGCAAGTCGGACATGTGGTTCTCCTCGCCCGAACCCTGGCCTCAACGTCACGAGCCGGCAAGCCGGCCCGTCTCAGCCCCGTCCGGCAAACCGGCCTCGGCTAGGCCGCGGCAGGCGAGGTCGGGCGGGAGATCTGGCGGATATGGCGGCGCCGGTTCTCGGGTGTTTCCGGCGGCGGCGTCGCGCCGCACTGGGCGTCGAGCAGGGCGGTGATCCGGTCGGCCGACATGGGGCGGCCGAGGAGGAAGCCCTGCAACTCGGTGCAACGGTCGGAGGTGAGCATGGCGAGTTGGTCCGCAGTCTCGACCCCTTCAGCGGTGACGCTCAGATCCAGCGCGCCGGCCATGGCCAGGATCGCCCTGACCACCGCCCGACCTCCCTCGCGCGTGTCCATGTCGCGAATGAACTGCCGGTCGATCTTGATGGAGTCGAACGGAAAACGCCGCAGCGTGCTCAGGGTGGAGAAGCCGGTGCCGAAATCGTCCATGGCGATGCGGATGCCGCGCCGCTTCAGCATCAGCAGCGCATCCTGGCATCGCTCCGCGTCGGCGACGACGGCGCTTTCGGTGATCTCGAGTTCGAGCCGGGCCGGGTCGAGGCCGGTCTCGTGCAGGACCGCCTCCACCAGGTCGCCGAAGCCGCCCGCCTCGATCTGCGCCGGGGAGACGTTGACGGAGATGCCGATCGCCGGCCACGCGGCGGCGGCGGTGCAGGCTTCTCGCAGCACCCAGGCGCCGAGGGGAACGATGGCGCCGTTCCGCTCCGCTTCGCCGATGAAATCGAGCGGCGGCACCAGCCCGCGCCGCGGGTGCTGCCAGCGCACCAGCGCCTCGACACTGGCGATCGCGTTGGTCTCGGTGTTGAAGCGGGGCTGGTAGTCGAGGAAGAACTCGCCCGCGTCCACGCCGCGCCGCACGTCGTCACCTGCCAGCTGCGGCGCGGCCTGCGGCTTGCTTTCCGGCGGGTCGGCGTAGAAGCGGTAGGTCCCGCGCCCGCCCTGCTTGGACCGGTACATCGCCGCATCGGCGCGGCGGAGCAGTTCGTCGGCCGTTGCGCTGTCGAGCGAGGTGGACACGCCGATGGAGGCGCCGACCCGCAATTCGTGCCCGTCCACCACCACCGGGACGGAGACGGAGCGGATCAGCCGGTCGCATAGGTCCGCGGCATCCTGCGGCCGGAGGTCGGCGGCGGCCACGATGAACTCGTCGCCGCCGATGCGGGCCGCGATCTGCTCGCCACGCAACTCGAAGCGGAACCGGTTGGCGATCTCGTTCAACACGAGGTCGCCGGTCTGGTGACCGAAGCGATCGTTGATCGGCTTGAACCGGTCCAGGTCGACGTAGAGCACGGTGAGGCGCCGCCCGGGTTGCTCCAGGATCGCGGTCATGAAGGCGAGCAGACGAACGCGGTTTGGCAAGCCGGTGAGCGGGTCGTGCTGCGATTGTCGCTTGGCATCCTCGAACGCCTCGGCCAGCTCGACGCTGCGGGTGACGTCGGTGGCGAATTTCAGGATGCGGCTCGGCTTGCCGCGCAGGTCCAGGATCGGGTTGTAGGACGCCTGGATCCAGACGGTGCGGCCGTCCTTGGCGCGACGGCGATACAGGCCGGACAGGAAGTCTCCAGCGCGCAGCGTGTCCCAGAACAGCCGGTATTCGGCGCTGGCCGCGACGTCGGGGTCGACCAGGAGGGCGTGATGTTGCCCGATCAGCTCCTCGGCGACGTAGCCGAAAGCCTCGCAGAAATTGGCGTTCACCTCCGTGATCGCGCCCTCGAGGTCGAAGGCGATCAAGCCCTGCGACTTGTCGATGGCGGTGAGCTGGCCCTGGAGGTCGGCCTGGCGGAGCTTGTCTTCGGTGACGATGCGCGCGTAGGCCACCACGTGGGACGGGACCCCGTCGGCACCGCGCACGGGGGTCAACGTCGCGGAAAGCCAGACCTCGTCACCGCGGGCGCCGAGATGGCGCCACTCGCCGGCGCCCTGGCGGCCGGCCGCCAGCGCCGTCCACACCTCGCGGAACTCGGCACTGTTGGCGAAGGACGGGTCGACCAGGGTGCTGTGATGCCGGCCGCGCACCTCCTCGAGCTGATATCCCAGGCAGCGCAGGAAGTTGTCGTTGGCGTCGCAAACCGTCCCGTCCGTCGTGAAGGTCACGACGCAGAGCGACTGGTCGATCGCAACCCAACGCGCACGCAGGCCGTCGACATCGATCATCGAGTGAGAAGAACCGTGGCGAGAGGGGGCGAGCCCATGTCCAACATCCTGTTGCTGGATCGCCAGTGTAACCGCGCAGACTTATCGAATGGTTAACTGCGCGGTGCCGCCGCGCGCGCCAATCGATCGTTGATCGCCCGGCCGAGCCCTTCCTCCGGGATCGGCGACACGGCGATGGCCGCGATCCCCCGTTCGGTCGCCTCGCGGTCGAGCCAGCGCAGCCCCTCGAACAAGCGGGATGCGGCTTCCGCCAGGTCGCCGCGCTCGCTCAACTGAAAGGTGATTCGCGCCGCCGGGGCCGGCCCAAAGGCGAGCAGGGCGTCGTCTCCCGCCTCCGTCGCGCGGAGTCGGACGGGCAAGCTGGGCGCGTAGTGCGACACCAGCAGGCCGGGCGAGCGCAGGGTGCGCGTCCGTTCCGCCTGCCCGGGGGTCAGGCCGCGGCCGACCGGGCCGATCACGGCGCGGATCGCCTCCTCCGTGACGCCGCCGGGCCGCAGGATGAACGGCTCGCCGGCCGACAGGTCGAGCACCGTGCTCTCCAGCCCCACCGCGCACCGGCCGCCATCCAGCACTGCGGCGATGCGCCCGCCGAGGCCGTCCAGTACATGGGCCGGCGTGGTCGGCGAGACCTGGCCGGACCGGTTGGCCGACGGCGCCGCGATCGGGGCGGCCATCCGCTGAAGCAAAGCCTGCGCATCCGCACCGCGCGGCACGCGGACGGCCAGCGTGTCCAGCCCGGCGCCGGCCAGCAACGCCACCCGGCACGTGACCCGGCGCGGCAGCACCAGCGTCAGCGGCCCCGGCCAGAACGCCGCCGCCAGCGCCTGCGCCTGGTAACCGGCGACCACGTCGCGGAAGGCGGCCGCGGCATCCGGATAATGGCAGATCAGCGGGTTGAAGTGCGGCCGGCCCTTGGCCTCGAAGATCGCCGCGACCGCGCTCGGCTGGGTAGCGTCCGCGCCGAGGCCGTACACCGTCTCGGTGCCGAACGCGACCAAGTGGCCCCCGGCCAGCAACTCGGCGGCGCGGACGACCCCCTCGGCGCCGTGCAGCAGCTCCGTCACCGGCCGCCGGTGCAGACGAAGGGCGGGTTCTCCCACCCCGCCTTGCCGTATCGCAGCCGCTCGCCGCCCATGGTGCGCACGTGGCCGCCGGCCGCCTCCAGGATCGCCTGCGGCGCGGCGGTGTCCCATTCCATGGTGCGGCCGAAGCGCGGGTAGAGGTCGCCCGCGCCCTCGGCGAGACGCACGATCTTGAGCGCGGAGCCCATGTTCGTCACGGAGGCGACGGGGTGGCCGCGGAGGAACTCGTCCAGCCGGTGGTCCCCCGCGTAGTGCCGGCTCGCCAACACGTCGAGTCCGGCAGCCGGAATGGCGCGCGCCCGGATCGGCCACCGCCCCGCCGCCGTCTGCTTCCACGCGCCGCCGCCGTCGCCCGCGATGCCGCCAAACAGCTCGCCATAGGCCGGGACGCCCACGGCGCCCAGTACGGCGACGCCGTGGCGCACCAGCCCGATATTGACGGTGAACTCGTCGCGCCGCGCCGCGAACTCGCGGGTGCCGTCCAGCGGATCGACCAGCCAGTAATCGTGCTCGACGTCCGGCGCGAGGCCCGCTTCCATCTCTTCTTCCGCGATCACCGGGATGCTCGGCGTGGCCGCGCGCAGGCCGCGGACGATGATGGCTTCGGCGGCGTGGTCGGCCGCGGTGACCGGGCTGAGATCGGCCTTGCGCAACGTTTCGAACCCTTCGTCGCGCACGGCCAGGATGGCGGCGCCGGCTTGCTGCGCGAGGTCTCCGGCGAGTTCAAGCAACGCCCAATTGTTCATCCCCCTGTGTAGCCGCGCGGTGGCGCGGTGGCTATGGTCGCCGTCCTGCTCGCAAAGAGGTCCCATGGACACCACCACGCTCGCGATCGAATTCGCCCCCGCCACCCTGCCCACCGAAGGCGCGCTGGTCCTTCTCGTGATGGAAGGGGCGGCGCTGGCCGGGGTCGCGCAAGCGGCGGACGCGGCGTGCGGCGGCGCGATCGGCCGGGCGATGGCAGCGGCCGAGTTCACCGGCAAGAAGGCGCAAAGCTGCCTGGTGCTGGCGCCCGGCGCCGGGCTGTCGCGCGTGCTGCTGGTGGGCCTCGGCAAGACGGCCGACCACACGGCACGCGGCATGGAGGAAGCTGCCGGCAGCGCCGCGGCCAGCCTGGGCAGCGAGCGGGTCGCGACGGTCGCGGCGGATGGGATGCCGCCCGCCCATGCCGCGCATGCCGCGCTGGGCGCCGCCCTGCGGAGCTACCGTTTCGACCGTTACCGCACCAAGCAGCCGGCGGACGCCAAGCCGAAGCTGGCCACCGTGCGCGTGCTGTCCGACGATCCGGACGCCGCGCAGGCGGCCTGGCCGGCGTTGGAGGCGATCGCGCGCGGGACTGCCATCGCGCGCGACCTCATCACCGAGCCACCCAACGTGCTCTATCCGGCCACCATGGCCGATCGCTGCGCCGAGTTGCGCGAGCTCGGCCTGGAGGTCGACGTGCTCGGCGTCGACGAGTTGAAGGAACAGGGCTTCGGCGCCTTGCTGGCGATCTCCCAGGGTTCCGTGCGCGAGCCGCGGGTCGTGGTGATGCGCTGGAGCGGCGGCCCGGCAGAGGCGCCGCCCGTTTGCGTCGTCGGCAAAGGCGTCACGTTCGACACGGGCGGCATCAGCCTCAAGCCCGGGCCGAACATGGGCGACATGAAGTGGGACATGGCGGGCGCGGGTGCGACCGTCGGGCTGATGGCGGCCCTGGCGCTGCGCAAGGCGAAGGCCAACGTGGTGGGCCTGGTCGGGCTGTCGGAGAACATGCCGAGCGGCAACGCCATCCGCCCCGGCGATGTGGTGACCAGCCTGTCCGGCCAGACGATCGAGGTGTTGAACACGGACGCGGAAGGTCGCCTGCTGCTGGCCGACGTGATCTGGTACGCGCAGGACCGGTTCAAGCCGGCGCTGACGGTGGACATGGCGACGCTGACGGGCGCGATCATCGTCAGCCTCGGGCACGAGTTCGCCGGGCTGTTCTCCAACGACGACACGCTGGCCACGCGGCTGCTGGCGGCCGGCGAGTCGACGGGCGAGAAGGTCTGGCGGATGCCGCTGGGCGAGGCCTACGACAAGCTCATCAAGTCGGACATCGCCGACATGAAGAACATCGGCGGGCGACCCGGCGGCGCCATCATCGGGGCGCAGTTCGTGCATCGCTTCGTGCGCGGGCCCTGGGCGCATCTGGACATCGCCGGCACCGCCTGGTCGACCAAGGACACCGCGACCTGCCCCAAGGGTGCGACCGCGTTCGGCCTGCGCCTGCTCGACCGGCTGGTCGCGGACCACTTCGAAGGGTGAGGACGGGGGTGACGGCGCGGGTCCGGTTCGCGCGGCAAAGCCAGGCTCCGGCGCGCGCGATCCCCGTCGCGTTCGGCGAGGCGGTGCCCAAGGCCCGGCGCGCGGGGGCGGCGGGGTTCGACGCGCGGCGGGGCGCGGTGGCGGAAGTCGGCGGCCGCAAGCGGCGGGTGCTGCTGCTGGGGCTCGGTGCCCATGCGGATTGGGAGGCGGCGGGCGCGCTGGCGGCGGCGCGGCTCTGCACGCTGAGCCACGTGGCGCTAGATGCGCGGGGACGCTCGCCCGCCATCGCCGCCGCGCTGGCCGCCGGCGCCCTGATGCGGAGCTGGCGGCTCGATGCGTATCTCACCCAGGCGGAGCCGGCTGCGCTGCCGGCGGAGCGGACGGCAATCGAGCGGATCGACGTGCTGACCGACGACCCGGCCGCCGCGCGCGAGGCATGGGCTGGGCTGTCCGGCGGGGTCGAGGGCGCCTCCTTCGCGCGCGACCTCATCGCCGAGCCGAGCAACGTGCTGACGCCCGCCGGCTTCGTCGCGCGGCTGCGGGCGCTGGAGCGGGACGGGATCGTGCTGGACGTCCTCGACGCGGCGACCATGCGCAGCCAGGGGCTGGGCGCGATGCTCGCCGTGGGCGGCGCGTCGGTCAATCCGCCGTGCCTGGTCGTGCTGCGCTGGGCCGGTACGACCGGGGCGCCGCCGGTGGCCTTCATCGGCAAGGGCATCACCTTCGACACTGGCGGTGTCTGCCTCAAGCCCGGGCAGGGCATGTGGGAGATGCGGGCCGACATGGCGGGAGCGGCGGCCTGCGCCGGGGCGATGCTCGCCCTGGCGCGGCGGCGCAGCCCGGCGCCGGCCGTTGCCGTGCTCGCGCTGGCGGAGAACATGCTGGGCGCCGCGAGTTACCGACCGAGCGACGTGCTGCGGCTCTACGACGGCACCACGGTGGAGATCGTGGACACGGACGCGGAGGGCCGGCTCGTGCTGGCGGACGCGTTGGCCTGGACCAAGGACCGGGTGCGCCCCGCCGTCGCGATCGACCTGGCGACGCTGACGGGCAGCATCGTGACGGCGCTGGGGCACGAGATGGCCGGGCTGTTCAGTCCGGATGACGCGGTGGCGGCGCATCTGGCCGCCGCCGGCGCGGCGATGGGCGAGCGGGCGTGGCGGATGCCGCTGGCCGAGGGCTACGGCGAGGTGTTGGAATCCGACATCGCCGATCTGCGCCAATGCAGCGACGGGTCGCGCCAGCCGGATGCGTGCCACGCGGCCGCGTTCCTGCACCGTTTCGCCGGCAACATGCCGTGGGTGCATCTCGACATCGCGGGCGTGGAGTCGCGCGAGCGCGCTGATGACCGGCACGCGGCGGGGCCGACGGGCTGGGGCGTTCGATTGCTCGACCGGCTGATGGCGGACCGCTTCGAGAAGGTGTGAGGGGGGACGGCCCTGCGGCCGCCCCCGCTCAACGGTTAGGCGAAGCGGAAGTCGGCGGGGCTCAGGCTGCTGGCCGACACGCCCGACAGCGTGATCGAGTTGCTGCCGTCGAGGCGGATCACCGCCGCGCCCGTGCCGGAGATCTGCGGCTTGAGCTGATCGAAGTTCTGGTAGCTGGTGCCGACCAGTTCGATCACGTCGTGGGTGCTGCCGGCCGAGGCGGGTTCGAAGCCGCGGACCATGTCGTTGCCGGTGGCGGCGCCGAACAGGAACAAGTCGGTCCTGCCCGCGGTGCCGGTCAACGTGTCCGACCCGGTGCTCGCCAGGAAGATCGGGCTGGCGGTTTGCCCGTTCTGCGTCACCGTCAGCGCGTGCACGCTCTGCGGCGACACGGTCTGGCTGGTGATGCCCCAGCTGCCGTCGCTGGACGCGTTGGTCTGGCCGATGGTGGTGGCTTTGCCGGCGGGGGAGGTGTCGGTCAGGGTGACAACGCTGTTGGCGGCACCCTTGCCGAACATCAGCACTGCATTGCGGTTGACGGTGACGCCCGAGATGGCGAGCGGCGACGGGGTCGGCTGCGTCGGCTGGGTCGTGGCCGCGGTGACGGTTTCGGACGCGCCGATCTGGATGGCCGGAGTGGCGTTGCCGGCGCGGTCGTAGCCGACGGCGTAGAAGGTGTAGGTGCCGGGCGCGAGGTTGGCGACGTTGTAGGTCCAGTTGCCGCCGTTGAGGCTGGCCGGGCCGATATCGGTGGTGCGGCCGTTGCTGTTGACGAGGATCTCGACGGCGGCGACGCCGCTGCCGCTATCGCTCACCGTACCGGACAGGGTGTTGCTGGTGCTGGTGGTGTTGCCCGTGATGGCTTGGGCGACGGTGACGCTCGGCGCGGTGGTGTCGCGGCCGGACGAGGCGGGCTGCGTCGGCTGGGTCGTGGCCGCGGTGACGGTTTCGGACGCGCCGATCTGGATGGCCGGGGTGGCGTTGCCGGCACGGTCGTAGCCGACGGCGTAGAAGGTGTAGGTGCCGGGCGCGAGGTTGGCGACGTTGTAGGTCCAGTTGCCGCCGTTGAGGCTGGCCGGGCCGATATCGGTGGTGCGGCCGTTGCTGTTGACGAGGATCTCGACGGCGGCGACGCCGCTGCCGCTATCGCTCACCGTGCCGGACAGGGTGTTGCTGGTGCTGGTGGTGTTTCCCGTGATGGCTTGGGCGACGGTGACGCTCGGCGCAGTGGTGTCGCGGCCGGACGAGGCGGGCTGCGTCGGCTGGGTCGTGGCGGCGGTGACGGTTTCGGACGCGCCGATCTGGATGGCGGGGGTTGCGTTGCCGGCGCGGTCGTAGCCGACGGCGTAGAAGGTGTAGGTGCCGGGCGCGAGGTTGGCGACGTTGTAGGTCCAGTTGCCGCCGTTGAGGCTGGCCGGGCCGATATCGGTGGTGCGGCCGTTGCTGTTGACGAGGATCTCGACGGCGGCGACGCCGCTGCCGCTATCGCTCACCGTGCCGGACAGGGTGTTGCTGGTGCTGCTGGTGTTGCCCGTGACGGACTGGCTGACCGTGATCGTCGGCGCCGTGGAGTCGCCGGCGGGGACGGGGGTGGTGGTGCCGGTGTTGGAGCTATTGCCGCTGTTGCCGCTGTTGCTCGAGCCGTTGCCGGAGCGATCGATGGTCGACGAGGTGTCGAGCGATGCGCGGCTGCCGGTCGTGGTGAAGCCGGAAGCCGAGACGTAGCCGGCGCGGTCGATGCTCTGGAAATTGTAGATCGAGTTGTTGGACGCGGTCACGGCGACGCCGGATGTGTCCCAGATCACGTTGGCGCCCGACTGGTCGCTGATGAAGGTGTTGTTGTTGATTTGGACGGAAGTGCCGCTGTTCTGGGGGCCTTCCTCGGCGTAGGCGATGGTGACGTGGTTGCCGCTATTCGGGCTCTTCTGGATGACGTTGTTCTCGATGCGCGCGTTGCCGCCCCAGGGCAGGTCGATCTGGTAGGAGGCGGTGCTGTTGTTATCGAGGATGCGGTTCCCGGTGATGACGTTGTTGGCGGCGCGCGACTTGATCTCGTGGCCGACATTGGCGTCGTGGATGTAGCTGTTGGTCAGCGTGAACGTCTTGATGGCGCCGATGTAGAGGTTGTGCGTGTTGCCGGCGTTCGTGCCGTTGCCGTAGATCTCGGAGCGGTCGATCGTGATGGTGCCGTTCGAATCCGCCCCGCCCAGGATGCCATCCTGGTTGCCGTGGATGGAGACGTTGGTGATCGTGAGGTCGCCGCTCTCGTAGCGGATGGCGGCGCCGTTGGTGTCGGGCACGGTCACGCCGGAGATGTCGAGGTTGATCAGCTTGGTGGTGCCGGCGACGTCGAAGATGGCCTTGCCGTTGCCGGGCTGCTGCGTGGCGACAAAGGTGGCGACGCCGCCTACGCCCTGAATGGTCAGGCTGTTGATCTGGCCTGGGAAGTCGTTGGTGTAGGTGCCGGCCTTGACGTTGATGGTGTCGCCCGGTTTGGCGGCCGCGACGGCGGCGGTGAGGGTCTTGTAGGTCTGGTCGGTGCCGACCGTGAACGTCGTCATCGTTCTCGTCTCCGTGGCAGTGATGCAATGAGGGGCGCCGTGGGATGGCGAGGCCGGTCCGCCCGGGAACCAGCATCCGGCAAGACGCAGCGCGCTCGATCGAGCGTCGCCCTTGTCTCTGGGCGAAAAAGCATGCTGGTTTGGGCCGGGTCAAGGTCCGGCCCAGCCAATCAGCCGATAAAAGCCGCGTATCGGCGAGAATGCAGGGGAATGTTCAGAATCGAAATGAGTTTATGACAGCGGATTAACCTTTTGTGGCACCTGCTGTTAAGCCTGCAATGTAATAATCCATGAGAAATGCATAGATCAGTACTGGCGGTGCGGCAGCCAGCAGCGAGCCCGCCATGATCTTGCCCCATTGGAACACGTCGGCACGGATCAGATCGCTCACGATGCCCACCGTGAGCACCATCTGGTCCGAACTATACAGGTAGGCCATCGGATACAGGAACGTGCCCCAGCCGACGGTGAAGGCGAAGATGGTCGCCGCGATGATCCCCGGCATGGCGACGGGGATGAAGATGCGGAACAGCATCTGCATGTAGCCGGCACCGTCGATCAGGGCGGCCTCGTCCAGCTCCTTCGGGATGGAGGCGAAGTAGCCGATCATGATCCAGGTGCAGAACGGCACGGACAGCGTGAGATAGAGCGGGACCATGGCCCAGGCGTTGTTAATGAGCCCGACCGCGCCCACGATCTGGAACAGCGGGATGAACAGAAGGCTTTCCGGCACCAGGTACGTCAGGAAGATGCCGGTGGCGAGCACGCCGCTGCCGAAGAACTTCATACGCGCCAGGCTGAACGCGGCCAGCACGGAGATGGCCATGGTCAGCACGACCAGGCAGAGCGTCACCTTGGTCGAGTTCCAGAAGAACCCCAGGAAGTTCCGGTTGGTCAGCAGCTCGGTGTAGTTGCTCAGCGTCGGGTGGGTGACGATCCACGGATTGCCGTTCTGGGCGCTGATCTCGCCGGCAGCCTTGAAGCTGGTGACCAGCATGTAGAAGGGCGGGGTCAGGAAGAAGATCACGAACACGCTCAGCGCGGCGTAGCTGCCCCAGAGCGCCCAGCGGCGATTGCGTTCGGCCGGGCTGATCGGGGTCTTGGCGATCGTGGCGGTGTGGGGAAGGGTGGTGGCGCTCACATGGCCTCCTTGGAGCGCTTGTTCACGCCGCGCAGAACGAAAAAGGCGAACACCGCCAGGATGGGGAACATGAACAGGCTGACCGCCGCGCCGAGCGGGATGTCGCCCGACTGGATGCCGACCTGGAAGGCGTAGGTGGCGAACAGGTGCGTCTGATCCTGGGGGCCGCCATTGGTCAGGATGCGGACGATGTCGAAGTTGGCGAAGGTGATGATCAAGCTGAACAGCACGGTGATGGAGATGATGTTGCGCATCATCGGCAGCGTCACGTGCCACAACTTCTGCCAGAACCCGGCACCGTCGATGTCGGCGGCTTCGTAGAGCTGGTCCGGCACCGATTTCAGCGCCGCCATGTACATGATGAGGAAGAACGGCGCCCCATACCACACGTTGACCAGCACCACGGAGAACCGGGCCCACCAAGTCGCCCCCAGCCAGGGGATCTGCGGCCCGCCGAGCCCCTGGATGATCCAGTTGAACGCCGAGTAGGACGGGTCGAACAGCCACCACCAGCCAAGTGTCGACATCGCCAGCGGGATCACCCACGGCACCAGCAGCAGGCCGCGCCAGATGCGCTGCCGGTTGCTCGGCACGTTCTGCATGAGATGCGCCAGCACGAAGCCGATGAACGCCTTGGCGATCACGGCGGTGACGGCGAAGAACACGCTTTGGAAGATCACGGCCTGGAAGGTCGGCCGGCTCAGCAAGAAGGCGTAATTGCCGAGGCCGACGAACTTGACCATCTTTTTGTTGAGCAGGGACAAATAGATCGCATAGCCGGCCGGGTAGATCACCAGGCTGAACACCACGATCAGCAGCGGCACGCACATGATGAAGGCGATGGTCGAGCGGCGCCGGGCAAACGCGCGCAGGCTGCCCGTCTTGACTTCGTCCGGAGGCGGGGCGCCCGCCAGGATCGTACCGTCGGCCATCCCGCCCTCCCGAACTAGCGCGTGAAGCCTTCGAGTTCGCCCTGCGCCCAGGCGATGGTCTTGTCGATCGAGTCGCCGCCCTGGGCCATGCGGGCGACCATCTTGGTCATGGTCGCCTGGTTGTAGATCTGCACGGCGATCTCCGGCGGGGCCGGGTAGGCGGCGATCCAGGGCGTGGTCTTCTGCTCGGCGCGGATCTGGTAGTTGGCCACGGTGCCCTTCGGCGGACCCTCCTCCTGCCAGACCTTGAAGTCGTGCATGCTGTCGAAGGGGGGCGTGTCATAGCCATGGGTGGCGTTGCAGAGCTGCTCGGCCTGGGTGCGCTCGCTGAGGAACTCGATGAGGTCCTTGGCGGCCTGCTTGTTGGCAGCGAATTTCCACACGCCCCAGAAGTAGGGGAGGTATGGCGTGAAGCGCCCCTTCTCACCGGCCGGGCCGGGATGGGTCCACAAATTCTTGCCGATCTCCGGGTTGTCGCGCACGGCCACCGCCCAGGCGGAAGGCGGGTTGAAGACCAGCGCCGACTTGCCGGAGATCAACGCCCGGTTATTGGACGCGTCGTCCCAGCTCCAAACGTCCCCGGCCAGGTTGGGCGACAGCTTCTTGAAGAATTCCAGCACCTTGCGGACGCCGTCGGAATTGACGGTGATGTCGCCCTTGCTGTTGACGAGTTCGGCGCCGAAGCCCGCGAAGCAGGTGCCGACCCAGTCCACCGCGTCGCTGAACTGCCCCATCGGGAGCCCGAACGGCAGCCCAGCCTTGTTGCACTTCTCCGCCGCCAGCAGGAACTGGTCCCAGGTCCACTGGTCGTAGCCCGGCCCCATGGCGCCGGTCGGCGTGAAGATCGCCGGGAGGTCCATGCCCATCTGCGCCTTGAACACGTCCATCCGCGAACAGGCCGGCTTGAGCTGGCTGCCGGAAATGGCGGGGACGGCGCGGTAGACGTTGTCGACCTTGGAGAGGTAGTCGACGATCGGGTTGATCGCGCCGTATTTGGCCGACAACCGCTTCATCACGTCGTCCATCGGCTCGAGAATCTCCGCATTGTTGCGGATCTCCCAGGTCGGGAAGGCCTGGATGTCGTGGCCGGACTTCGCCTGCGCCTCGGCCGCCAGGGTGAGCAGGTTCTTGTTGCCGACGGAGGTAATGTAGTCGATCGAGACGTCGACCTTGTTCTTGTCGCCCCACTCCTTGACCAGCTTGGTCATGGTGTCGTTGGCGCCCGGCACCCAATGGTCCCACAGCCCGGCGGTCAACCGGCCGGCCGCGCCCGCGCTGCGGATGTGAACCAGCGGCAGGGCGGCGCTGGCCGCCCCGAGCTTCAACGCGCCGCGGCGCGACAGCCGACCCGATAGCTGTTCCGTCATGAAACGGTCCTCCCCAATGATGGAGGGCACTCGCCGGCGCCCCTTATTGTGGGGAACCGTTGCATGGCGCGCATGAGAGATGCAAGCGGGGAGCAGAGCTGGATCCGGGCGCGCGGCCGCCGTTCGTCTGTTGCCCGTCGCAACACCCCATGGTAGAGGCCCGGCCACCGGTATTGGATGCCGGTCAGATCGATTGGGCAGGAATTCAGCGTGGCCTCTGGCACGACGACCTCCGGCGGCGTTGCCGACCGTTATGCGACCGCCCTGTATGCGCAGGCCGACGAGACCGGTGCGATCGATCAAACCGTTTCCGAGATGGACAGTCTCGGCAAGCTGATCGACCAGAGCGCCGACATGCGCCGGTTGCTGTCATCCCCGTTGATCGACGTCACGCAGGCGCGCGGCGCGGCCGACGCCGTGCTGGAGCAGCAGGGTTTCGGCAAGCTGGTGCGCGACTTCGTGGGCGTGGTCGCCAACAATCGCCGGCTCGGCGCGCTACGCCACATCGTCGACGCCTTCGCCGCCCTGGTGGCGGAGAAACGCGGTGTCGTAGTGGCGCACGTCCAGTCCGCCCACCCGCTCACCGACGTGCAGCGCGAGCAGCTGCGCGCCCGGTTGATCGAAGCCGGCTACGGCTCCGTGAACATCCGTGACACGGTCGAACCGAGCTTGCTCGGCGGCCTGGTCGTGCGCATCGGCGCGCGGCTGTACGACACGAGCCTCAAGTCACGTCTGCAACGCCTCCAATACGCAATGAAGGGCGCCGCCTAATGGAAATCCGTCCCGCCGAGATCTCGGACATCCTCAAGAAGCAGATCGCTTCGTTCGATACCGAGCAGAACGTCGCCGAGACCGGCCAGGTGCTGTCCGTCGGCGACGGCATCGCCCGCGTGTTCGGGCTGCAGAACGTGATGGCCGGCGAGCTGGTCGAGTTCCCCGGCGCCGGCGTGAAGGGCATGGCGCTGAACCTCGAGACCGACAATGTCGGCATCGTGGTGTTCGGCGACGACAACCAGATCCGCGAGGGCGACACCGTCACCCGCACCAACGAGATCGTGGACGTGCCGGTCGGCCGTGGCCTGCTGGGCCGGGTGGTGGACGCGCTGGGCAACCCGATCGACGGCAAGGGTCCGCTGGTGGACGTGCAGCCGCGCCGGGTCGAGGTGAAGGCGCCGGGCATCATTGCGCGCCAGTCGGTGCATGAGCCCATGCAGACCGGCCTCAAGGCGATCGACGCGCTGATCCCGGTCGGTCGCGGCCAGCGCGAGCTGGTGATCGGCGACCGGCAGACGGGCAAGTCGGCGGTGATCATCGACGCGATGATCAACCAGAAGCACGTCAATGGCGGCTCGGACGAGAACGCTAAGCTCTACTGCATCTACGTCGCCGTGGGGCAGAAGCGCTCCACCGTGGCGCAGCTGGTGCGCACGCTGGAAGAGAACGGCGCGATGGAGTACTCCATCGTGGTCGCCGCCACCGCGTCCGACCCGGCGCCGCTGCAGTTCCTGGCGCCCTACACCGGCTGCACCATGGGCGAGTTCTTCCGCGACAACGGCATGCACGCCCTGATCGCCTATGACGACCTGTCCAAGCAGGCCGTCGCCTACCGTCAGATGTCGCTGCTGCTGCGCCGTCCGCCGGGCCGTGAAGCCTACCCGGGCGACGTGTTCTACCTGCACTCCCGCCTGCTCGAGCGCGCGGCCAAGATGAGCAAGGAGCACGGCGCGGGCTCGCTCACCGCGTTGCCGGTCATCGAGACGCAGGCCGGCGACGTCTCGGCCTACATCCCGACCAACGTGATCTCCATCACGGACGGGCAGATCTTCCTGGAAACGGAGCTGTTCTTCCGCGGCATCCGCCCGGCGGTGAACGTCGGCCTGTCGGTGTCCCGCGTGGGCTCGTCGGCGCAGATCAAGGCGATGAAGAAGGTCGCCGGGTCGATCAAGCTGGAGCTGGCGCAGTATCGCGAGATGGCGTCGTTCGCGCAGTTCGCGAGCGACCTCGATGCCTCCACGCAGAACTTGCTGGCCCGCGGCGCGCGGCTGACGGAGCTGCTCAAGCAGCCGCAGTTCAGCCCGATGCCGGTGGAGGAGCAGGTCGTCTCCATTTACGCCGGCACCAAGGGCTACTTGGACAAGCTGCCCGTCGGCAAGGTCACCGAGTTCGAGCGCCGCATGCTGGGCGACCTCAAGGCCCGCCACCCGGACGTGCTGAACAACATCCGCGAGACGCGCGAGATGAAGGCGGATACGGAGAAGACGCTGGTCGGCTTCCTGGACGGCTTCGCCAAGAACTTCAACTAAGCCGGCGCCGGTTTCCTCTCCCCTTCGCGGGGAGAGATACCGGTTGCTCGATACTCACCCCGCCCTCTCCCGCCAGCGGGGGAGGGTGCCAGTCTAGGCAGGACCGATGGCAAGCCTCAAGGCGCTGCGCGGGCGCATCAACAGCGTGAAGTCGACGCGCAAGATCACCTCGGCGATGAAGATGGTGGCCGCCAGCAAGCTCAAGCGGGCGCAGACCCAGGCGGAAGCCGCGCGGCCGTATGCCGAGCGGATGCAGCGCATGCTGGCCGCGCTGGCCAACAGCGCCAAGGGCTCGCCCACCGCGCCGCGCATGCTGGTCGGCACCGGGCAGGACCAGGTTCACCTCCTGGTCGTGGTCACCGCCGATCGCGGCCTGGCCGGCGCGTTCAATACCAACGTCGGCCGTGCCGCACGCTCCGCCATCCAGCGGCTGGAAAGCCAGGGCAAGACCGTCAAGGTGCTGACGGTCGGGCGCAAGGGCCGGGACTATCTGCGGCGCGAATACGCCAGCCGCCTGGTCGGCGAGTTCAGCTTCGCCGGCAAGAAGCGCGTCGAGTTCGCCGATGTCGACGAGGTCGCCGCCCGCATCACGCAGATGCTGGAGGCCGGCGAGTTCGACGTCTGCACCATCGTCTACAACCGGTTCGTGTCCGTCATCAGCCAGGTGCCGACGGAAAGCCAGATCATCCCGTTGGCGATGGAAGGCACGGAGCCCGAACCCGACCCCAGCCAGGCGCTGTACGAGTTCGAGCCCGACGAAGAGACCATCCTCGCCGCGCTGCTGCCCCGCAACATGGCGATCCAGCTGTTCCGCGCCCTGATCGAGAGCGGCGCCGGCGAGCAGGGCGCCCGCATGGCCGCAATGGACAACGCGACGCGCAATGCCGGCGATATGATCAACCGGCTGACGCTGAACTACAACCGCACGCGCCAGGCAAACATCACCCGCGAACTGATCGAGATCATCTCCGGCGCCGAGGCGCTCTGAGCGCCTGCGACCGGCGCGGATGCCGAGCCGCGTGTGACCTGCCGGTGACGGGGCGGGGCCGATTGTTTGCGCTGTGACACCACTGGCGCCCTTAGGCGTTGCGAGGTTGGTGGAACGACCCCAATCCTGCGTATGTCAGTCAGCGCAGCGGCGGCGAAACGGGCCGCCCGGTTGGGCGTAAAAGGCGAGGGTGCATGGATCAACTACCAGGGACGGGCGTCGTGATCGAGGCCGCGACGGGCGAGTATCGGACCGGGGGGCGTGATCTCCGGCGCGTGGGCGCCCACCCGGATCACTGGTACCCCGTCGCCTGGTCGCCCGAGCTGAAATCCAACAAGCCGCTGGCGGTGCGCTGGGCCGGGGAACCGATCGTGCTGATGCGCCCGGCCAACGGGCCGGTCTACGCATTGGAGGACCGTTGCGCGCACCGTCAGGTGCCGCTCAGCATCGGGCTGGCGACCGAGGGCGGCATCCGCTGCGGCTACCATGGCTGGACCTACAATGCGTCCGGTGACTGTGTGGACGTGCCGTATCTCGGCAAGGGCAAGCTGCCCAACGGCGTGCGCTCTTACCCGTGCCGCGAGGTCGAAGGCATGATCTTCGTCTTCCCCGGCGACCCGGCGCTGGCCGACACCGTGCCGTTCCCGTCCCTCGGCTCCGTCGCCGACCCGCGCTTCAAGACCCGGCGCTTCGGCCGCGAAGTGGCCTGCCACTACAGCTTCATGCACGAGAACCTGATGGACATGAACCATCAGTTCCTGCACCGCAAGCAGATGGGCCAGATCAAGCCGCGCTTCATGGGGCAGCGCCGCGGCGAGGATTGGGTCGAGGCCAAATACACCTTTGCGCGCACCGGCGGCCGGCAATCCTTTGGCGAGGCCGCGATCTTCGGCGGCCGCAAGGGGCCGGGCAGTGCCGAGGGCGCCGGCCAGGACGTGATGACGATCCGGACGGAGTATCCCTACCAGACGCTCAAGATCCACGTGAAGGATCCGGAGACGCCGGCGATGGATCTGTGGATCGTCTACGTCCCGCTCGACGCGGCGCAGCGCACGCATCGGACGTTCGGCCTGCTATCGGTCAAGCGGCCCAAAGTGCCGGGCGCGCTGAACGTGGCGTGGCCGCTGCTGGTGCTGTTCACCGAGCGCATCTTCGCCGAAGACCGCGACATCGTGGAAATGGAGCAGGCGGCGCATGACGCGCAGGGGGCGGACCTCAACCAGGAGGTGTTCCCCCTGATCCGCAGCTTGCGCGAACTGCTGATCGAGCGCGGCACGGCGGAGGACATCGATGCGCCGCCCGGCAACGCGCCGACGTTGCGCGCCTGCGGCGTGGGCCCGTGCAGCATGAGCGCGCGTCTGGCGGCGGAGTGACGAAACCGGCGCGATGAAACGGCTGGGGCGTGTTGGCGCGCCGGGTCAAAGGATGCTAAGGGCGGCCGCATCAGCGAATGCTCACGGCCGCCGTTCGGCGGTTGCTGCGAAGGAACAGAACAGCGATGGCAAAGAATAACGTCGGCCGCGTGACCCAGGTGCTCGGTGCCGTGGTGGACGTGCAGTTCGAGGGCGAGCTTCCGTACATTCAGAACGCCCTCGTCGCGAAGAACGGCGGCAACGATCTGGTGCTGGAAGTGTCGCAGGAGCTGGGCGAGCGCACCGTGCGCTGCATCGCCATGGACAGCACCGACGGCATGGTCCGCGGTTCCGAAGTGATCGACACCGGCGCGCCGATCTCGGTCCCGGTCGGCCCGGAGACCCTCGGCCGCATCCTGAACGTCATCGGTGAGCCGATCGACGAGCGCGGCCCGGTCAACGCCAAGATGCGCTACCCGATCCACCGTCCGGCGCCGTCCTTCGAGGACCAGGCGACCTCGGCCGAGATCCTGGTAACGGGCATCAAGGTCATCGACCTGCTGGCGCCTTATCTCAAGGGCGGCAAGATCGGCCTGTTCGGCGGCGCCGGCGTGGGCAAGACCGTGCTGATCCAGGAACTGATCAACAACATCGCCAAGGGTCACGGCGGCGTGTCGGTGTTCGCCGGTGTCGGCGAGCGGACCCGCGAGGGCAACGACCTGTATCACGAGATGATCGACGCCGGCGTCATCAAGCTCGGCGACAACACCACCGAAGGCTCCAAGGTGGCGCTGGTCTACGGCCAGATGAACGAGCCGCCAGGTGCCCGCGCCCGCGTCGCCCTTTCCGGTCTGTCGCTGGCCGAGTACTTCCGCGACGAGGAAGGCCAGGACGTCCTGTTCTTCGTCGACAACATCTTCCGCTTCACGCAGGCGGGCGCCGAAGTGTCCGCGCTACTGGGCCGCATCCCGTCCGCGGTGGGCTACCAGCCGACGCTGGCGACCGACATGGGCGCGCTGCAGGAGCGCATCACCTCCACCAAGAAGGGCTCCATCACCTCGGTGCAGGCCATCTACGTGCCCGCCGACGACTTGACCGACCCGGCGCCCGCCACCTCCTTCGCCCATTTGGACGCCACCACCACGCTGAGCCGCGCGATTTCCGAGAAGGGCATCTACCCGGCCGTCGACCCGCTCGACAGCACCAGCCGTGCGCTCGAGCCGCGCATCGTCGGCGACGAGCATTACGCGGTCGCCCGCGAAGTGCAGCGCGTGCTGCAGACCTATAAGAGCCTGCAGGACATCATCGCCATTCTCGGGATGGACGAGCTCTCCGAAGACGACAAGCTCGTCGTCTCGCGCGCCCGCCGGATCGAGAAGTTCCTGTCGCAGCCGTTCCACGTCGCAGAGGTCTTCACCGGCACGCCGGGCCTGTTCGTCCCCGTGGCCGACACGGTGCGGTCGTTCAAGGCGATCATCGACGGCCAGCACGACGGGCTGCCGGAGACGGCGTTCTACATGGTCGGCACGATCGACGACGCGGTGAAGAAGTCCGAGTCGATGAAGGTGGCCGCCTAACCATGCCGACCCTGCTCGAGATCGTCTCGCCGGATAAGCTGCTGCTGTCGCAGCCGGTCGACATGGCCGTCATCCCGGCGTCCGAGGGCGAGATGGGCGTGCTGCCGGGCCACAGCCCGATGATCGTGCTGCTGCGCGGCGGCACGATCACGCTGCACGAGGGCGGGCGTCCCACGGCGCAGCTCTATGTGAGCGGCGGCTTCGCCGAGATCACGCAGGAGCGCTGCACGGTGCTCGCCGACGAGGCGACGCCGGTGGCCGAGGTGTCGCGCGCGGCGGCGCAGGAGCGGCTGCGCCAGGCGGAGGCGGATTATGCCGCCGCCGACCAGGCCAACGTCCCGTCCGTCGAGGCGGCGCTGGCACGGATCCAGTCCGCCCAGGCCATGGTCGCGGCGGCTGGCGCGGCGTGAGCTGTCCCGCCGTGGCGACGTTCCTCAAGGTGTGATCATCCTGCCCATGACTGTGGCCGTCCGGTCATAGTCGCGGTGCGCGGCGGACTGTAAGAAAACCGCCATGAAACATTGGACGATGGCCGACGTGGCCTGGGATAGCTTCGTGCCTTCCGAGGTCGATCCCGCAATCGTGCCGCTGATCAAGGCGGCGGCCATGGTCGAGAAGAACGGCCTCGATTACGCGATCTACCTGAAGCGCGTCTTCAAGGACGACCCCGACTTCAAGCAGGCCACCGACAACTGGGCGGTCGAAGAGGTCCAGCACGGGGACGCGCTCGGCAAGTGGTCCATGCTGGCCGACCCGGCCTGGAGCTTCGACACCGCGTTTCAGCGCTATCGCGACGGCTACAAGCTGCCGTTGGACGTCGATGCGAGCGTCCGCGGGTCGCGCACGGGCGAGTTGATCGCGCGCTGCATGGTCGAGACGGGGACCAGTTCATATTACACGGCACTGGGCGACTCGACGTCCGAGCCGGTGCTCAAGCACATCTGCAAGCTGATCGCGGCCGACGAATACCGGCACTTCAAGCTCTTCTACGACCACATGAAGCGTTACCTGGGCCGCGAGAAGCTCGGCATGTTGTCCCGACTCAAGATCGCCGGCGGGCGCATCACGGAGAGCGAGGATGACGAGCTGGCCTTCGCCTACCATTGCGGCAACGAGCCGGAGGGCACGCCCTACGACCACGGCCGCTGTATTGCGGGCTACATGGGCCGCGCCATGGGCTTCTACCAATGGAAGCACATCGAGCGCAGCACGGGCATGGTGCTCAAGACGGTGGGATTGCCGCCGCGTGGCCGCCTGGGCAACGGGGCGTCGAAGCTGGCCTGGGGGCTGCTGCAGCGCAAGCGCCGCAGCTTCGACAAGGTGATCCAGCGCACGGCGTAGCGTTGCCGGAGAGCGTCGCGTCAGTCCGCCTCAGTGCGGCGCGCGGCCCTCCAGCACCTGGAGGAAGCGGCGGGCCAGCGCGCCGTAGAGCGGCCGACGGCAGACCAGGCGCGAGACGCCGTAGGCGAGCAAGGAGGTGGCCATCAGCGGGATGGTCATGCGCTGGTTCTCCGTCATCTCCAGCACGATGACCGCCGCCGTGATGGGCGCCTGCACCACGCCGGAGAAATACCCCACCATGCCCAGCAGCACGATCGCGCCGGTCGGCCCGGTCACGATGTGCGACAAGGTCTCGCCGATGCCGGCGCCCACCGCCAGCGACGGCGCGAAGATGCCGCCCGGGATGCCGCTGAGGTAGGAGATCGTGGTGGCCATGAACTTGGCGAGGAAGAAGACGGCCGGCAGATCCGACCGGCCCTCGACCATGGCCCGCGCCTGCTCGTAGCCGGTGCCGTAGGTCGCGCCATCGGTCAGCAGGCCGAGCGTGGCGATGGCCAGGCCGCAGCATCCGGCGAATAGCAGCGGGCGCCGCGCGAACCGCTGTCCGATCCATCCGGTGCGGCCGTTCGCGAAGCCGACCAGCGCGGCGCTGAACCCGCCGCCGAGCCCACCGCCGACCACGCCGCAGACCAGCACGGCGAGCCAGGCGGAACCCAGGTCGAACTGCGCGCCGGTGGTGCCGAAATACGCGTAGTTGCCGACCAGCGAGAGCGTGGCGATGCCGGAGATGATGACGGCCGTCAGCACGGTGCCGCTGGTGCGGGCCTCGAACGAATGGCTGAGCTCCTCGATGGCGAACACCACCCCGGCCAGCGGCGTGTTGAAGGCGGCCGACACGCCCGCCGCGCCGCCGGCCAGCACCAGCGCCCGTTGTGCCTCCGCGCGCGGCAGCCGCAGCCGGGTGCCGAGCGCCTGCATGATGGAGGCGCCGACCTGCACGGTGGGGCCCTCGCGGCCGATGGAAGCGCCGCTCGCGAGGCCGAGCAGGGTCAGCAGCACCTTGCCGGCCGCGATGCGGAGCGAGAGCACGCGCGCGACCACCGCCGGGTCGTCGATGTGCATGGCGGCGATGACCTGCGGGATGCCGCTGCCCTGGGCGCCGGGGAAGACGCGCCGGGTGAGCCAGACCGACAGGATCAGCCCGGCGGGCGAGAGGATCAGGGCGAGCCAGGCATGCCTGGCGGTGGCGTGGACGAACGCCGAACTGGCGGCGTCGGCCAGTTCGGCGAAGGCGATGGCGGCGAGGCTGACCACCACGGCGCCGCCCCAGATCGCGACCCGGCGGCGCCACAGCCGTGGCGAGGTGAGCGGGCCGCGGCGCAGCCGCTTCAGCGCCCGTGGCGAGGGTCGCAGCTTCATGCCGCGACGACCTGCACGGGGGACGGTGCCCGCGTCTCCGGCATCAGCGTGACGGCGAGCAGCACGGCGCCCAGCCCCGCGGCCGACAGAACCCACAAGGCGGCGCTGTTGCCGCTCGCATCGGCAATCCGCCCTGCCAGCGTGGTGCTGATGGTGCCGCCCAGCCCGGCGGCCAGGCCGAACAGGCCCATGCAGAGGGTGAAGCGCTCCGTGCCGCGGGACAGGTCGGCGGCCATGAGCGGCAGCAGCACGCCGAAGCCCGCCGCGCTGACGCCGTCCAGCATCTGCACGAAGGGAAGGTAGGGCGTGCCGCCGAACAGGGCCAGCAACGCGCCACGGACCGGCACGGCAAGAAAGGTGAGCGCGATCACGGGGCGGCGGCCCCAGCGGTCGGCCAGCCGGCCGACATAGGGCGAGGCGGCCGCGACCAGGAGCTGGGGCAGCACGATGCAGGCGGCGATCACCAGGCTCGCCTGGCGGCCCACCGTCTTGGACACCTCGCCGGCGACCAGGGGCAGCATGGCGGCGTTGCCGAGATGGAACAGGACGACCACGGCGGCGAAGATCAGCACGCGCCAGCCGAGCAGCAGCTTGAGCCCTTCGCGCCAGCCGGCGGCGTCCGAGGCCCGCGCGCCCGGCTCAGCATCCGGTTCCGTCAGCGTGCCGCGACGCTGCGGCACGAAGAACACGGCCACGATGCCGGGCAGCATCAACAGGGCGGTAAGGTAGAACACCTCCACCTCGCCGACATAGGTGCCGACGGCACCCATCACGGCCGCGGCGATGCCGTTGCCCAGCGCGGCATAGCGGGCATTGCGGCCGATGCGCTCGCCGAACGCGGCACGGCCGACAAAGGCGAGGCTCATGGCGGCGATGGCGGCCGGCAGCATGGCACTGGCGAATCCGTGCAGCACCTCGGCCCCCAGCACGGGCAGGCGGGCGGGCCACACGGCGAGGATCACCGCGCTGATGCAGATCGCGATGCAGGCGGCCAGCGCGGCCAGGCGCTTGTTTTGCAGCCGATCCACCAGCGCGCCGCCGGGAAGCTGGCTCACCATGCCCGCGATGGTGCCGACACTGAGCGCGAAGCCGATCTGGCCTTGCGACCACGATTCGCTGCTCAGGTAGACGGCGATGAACGGGCCGAACCCGGTCTGGACGTTGGCGACGAAGAAATTGTGCCAGTCGAGCCCGCGATGGCCCGCCTTCTTACCGGAGATCATCCGCGGTGATCACTTGCCCAAGGCGGGCGTCGCGGGCGGTGGCGCGGCCATGGTGACTGGCGGCGCGTCCGGGCGCGGGGCGGGCTTGTAGTCGGGCGTGTCCTTGATCTGGTCGGCCGTCATGTCGATGCGGATTTGGAATTGCTGGGCGGCCGGCAGGAAGCGCATGGCGCGCCAGGCGACCGCGATGCGGCGATTGCCGACGCCCATGAAGCCGCCGAAATCGATCAACGCGGCGCGCGGCATGCCCTGGTCGTCCACCAGCACGTCCACCACCCGGCCGACCTCATCGCCCGCCGGGTCGCGCACGACGCGGCCGACGATGCGGGTGGCCTCGCCGAGGTAGATCAGCTCCTGATGGGCAGGCGGCGCGGGAGTCGCGGCGGGGGCTGGGACAGGGGTCGGAGCGGGGGCCGGAGGGGCGGCCGGAGCGGCGGGGTCGGCGGCATGGGCGGCCAATGGCCAGAGTAGCAGCAGAAGGACCGGGACGCGCATCAGACCCGGACCAGCTTGATGCGGCGGCCATTCACGCCGAGCGTGATGCCGCCGGCCTTGAGCAGCAGCGCGTCCGCCCCGAACACCTCGCGGCGCCAGCCATGCAGCGCGGGGAGGTCCGGCTCGTCCTCGGTGGCGAGGCGGTCGATCTCCTCCGAGCTGGCCAGGAGGCGGGGGGCGACGTTGTGCTCCTCGCACTTGGCCGCCAGCAGCACCTTGAGCAGCGACACCAGCGCCGGTGACGGCTTGGCCCCGTCACGGCCGCGGGGCAGCGCCGGCAGGTCCTCCTCGGCCAGCGCGGCGGCGTCGCGCAGCGCCGTCAGCAGCCCGGCGCCGGACCGGCCTTCGGCGAAGCCGCGCGTCACGCCGCGGATGCGGCTGAGCGCCTCCACCGTGGTCGGCGCGCTGGCGGCGATCTCGAGCAGGCTCTCGTCCTTGACCAGGCGCTGGCGGGGAATGTTGATCCGCTGCGCCTCCCGCTCCCGCCAGGCGGCGGCGGCGCGCAGCAGGCCGAGCATGCGGCGGTTGCTGGAACGGGGGCGCAGACGCTCCCAGAGCTGCTCCGGGTCGGCGCGATAGGTCGCGGGTTCCGCCAGCACCGCCATCTCCTCCCGCACCCATTCCAGCCGGTTCTCCCGCTCCAGCCGTTCGCACAGGGTCTCGTAGACGACCCGCAACCAGGTGACGTCGGCGGCGGCGTAGGCGAGCTGGGCGGGGGAGAGCGGCCGGGCCGACCAGTCGGAGAAGCGGTGCGCCTTGTCGATCTGGCCGCCCGCCGTGGACGAGACCAGCGCGTCGTAGCCGACCTGGTCGCCGAACCCGGCCACCATGGCGGCGACCTGGGTGTCGAAGATGGGCGCGGGCACGACGCCGTAGAGCTCGAGGAAGATCTCCACGTCCTGCCGCGCGGCGTGAAACACCTTCACCACGGCCGTGTCGGCCAGCAACTCGCCGAGCGAGGTGAGATCGATCCCTTCCGCCTGCGCGTCGATCACCGCGACGTCGTCGATGCCGCCGAGCTGCACCACGCACAGCTCCGGATAATAGGTGCGTTCGCGCATGAACTCGGTGTCGATGGCGACGAACGGCTCGCGGCGCAGACGCTCGCAGAGCGCGGCCAGCTCGGCGGTTTCCGTGATGAGCACGGGGGTCGGAAATGTGGCGGAGGGCTTGCGTGGCATGGGCTGCCTCAATACAGAGCGCGAACACCCTTCGCAAATTGGCGCCCTTGCTTATGCACGCTTACCGCACCCACACCTGCGGCGCGCTTCGCGCGTCCGATGCCGGCGCCGAGGCGCGTTTGTCGGGGTGGATCCACAGCAAGCGCGACCATGGCGGGCTGTTGTTCGTGGACCTGCGCGATCATTATGGGCTGACGCAATGCGTGCTGCCGGCCGGCAGCCCCGGCTTCGCCACCGTGGATGCGCTGCGCCAGGAGAGCGTCATCACCGTCACCGGACGGGTGGTCGAACGGTCGGACGCGACGCGCAACCCCAAACTGCCGACCGGCGACATCGAGCTGCAGGTGGCCGAGATCAGCGTGCAGAGCGCGGCGGACGTGCTGCCGATCCAGGTTGCCGGCGACAGCACCTATCCGGAGGAGCTCCGGCTCAAATACCGTTTCCTGGACCTGCGGCGCGAGCGGCTGCAGCGCGCCATGGTGCTGCGGGCGCGGATCATCGACAGCATCCGCCGCCGCATGATCGACACCGGCTTCAACGAGTTCCAGACGCCCATCCTCACGGTGAGCAGCCCAGAGGGGGCGCGCGACTTCCTGGTGCCGGCGCGGCTGCACCCGGGCAAGTTCTACGCGTTGCCGCAGGCGCCGCAGCAATTTAAGCAGCTCTGCATGGTGGCCGGGTTCGACCGCTATTTCCAGATCGCGCCGTGCTTCCGCGACGAGGCGGGCCGCGCGGACCGCACGCTGTCGTTCTACCAACTCGACGTCGAGATGAGCTTCGTGACGCAGGAGGACGTGTTCGCCGCCATGGAGCCGGTGGTGCGCGGCGTGTTCGAGGAGTTCGCGGCCGGGCGGACGATGGATGCGGGGCCGTGGCGGCACATCCCGTTCGCGCAGGCCATGCTGGAATACGGGTCCGACAAGCCGGATCTGCGCAACCCGCTGGTGATCCGCGACGTGACCGCCCAGTTCGCCGGGTCCGGCTTCGGGCTGTTTGCCAAGATTGCGGCGGGCGGCGGCGTGGTGCGGGCGATCCCGGCGCCGGGCGCGGGCGGGCGGCCGCGGGGCTTCTTCGACAAGCTCAACGAGTGGGCGCGCGAGCAGGGCGCCGGCGGGCTCGGCTACATTGCCTGGGACGCGGACGGGCCGAAGGGGCCGATTGCCAAGAACCTGGAAGGCGACCGGGTCGAGGCGATCCGCGCCGCCTGCGGCCTGAAGCCCGGCGACGCCGTGTTCTTCGCCGCCGGCAAGCCGGACGAGGCGCCCAAGTTCGCCGGCGCCGTGCGGACCCGGCTCGGCACCGAGCTCGGCCTGATCGAGACGGGCGCGTTCCGCTTCTGCTGGATCGTCGACTTCCCGATGTACGAGCTGAACGAGGACACCAAGAAGATCGACTTCAGCCACAACCCGTTCTCCATGCCGCAGGGCGAGATGGCGGCGCTCCAAGACCAGGACCCGTTGACGATCGGCGCGTATCAGTACGATATCGTTTGCAACGGATACGAAATGGCATCCGGCGCGATCCGCAACCACAAGGCGGAGATCATGGTCAAAGCCTTCGAGATCGCCGGCTACCCGGCCTCCGCGGTCGAGGAGCGGTTCGGCGGCATGCTGAACGCGTTCCGCTATGGCGCGCCGCCGCACGGCGGCATGGCGGCGGGGATCGACCGGATCGTCATGCTGCTGGCCGACGAGCCGAACCTGCGCGAGGTCAACCTGTTCCCGATGAACCAGCAGGGCGAGGACCTGATGATGGGCGCGCCCTCGGCGGTCGAGCCGTCGCAGCTGCGCGAGCTGTCGATCGCGGTCGCGCTGCCGCCCAAGGCCAAGGCGGGGTGACGCACCTCCTCGTCCTGGAGGGCGATGGCATCGGGCCGGAGATCGCCCGGGCGACGGTAATGGTGCTGGACGCGGCGGCGGCCCGGTTCGGGCTCGACCTGCAGTACGAGCGGGCGCTGATCGGCTTCGACGCGCTGCGCGAGAGCGGGACGACGTTTCCGGACGCGGTGTTCGAGGCGGCGAAGGCGGCCGACGGGGTGATCCTCGGACCGGTGTCGCACAACGACTATCCGCCGGCTGCGCAGGGCGGGGTCAACCCGTCCGGCGCCCTGCGCAAGCGGCTCGACCTCTACGCCAACATCCGCCCGGCGCGGTCGCGGCCCGGCTTTCCGCCGCGCTGCGGGGTGCCGGTCGACCTGGTGACGATGCGGGAGAACACCGAGGGGTTCTACGCCGACCGCAACATGTTCGACGGCCCCGGCGAGTTCATGCCCACCGCCGACGTGGCGCTGGCGATCCGCAAGATCACCCGCCCGGCCTGCCTGCGCATCGCCGAGGCCGGGTTCAGCCTGGCGATGCGGCGGCGGCGCAAAGTGACGGCGGTGCACAAGGCCAACGTGCTGCGGGTGTCGGACGGGCTGTTCCTGTCCTGCGTGCGCGAGGTCGCGGCCCGGTATCCGGACGTGGCCTATGACGAGAAGATCATCGACGCGATGGCCGCCTTGCTGGTGCGCGATGCCGGCGCCTTCGACGTCATCGTGACGACCAACATGTATGGCGACATCCTGTCGGACGAGGCCTCCGAGATCGCGGGCAGCCTCGGGTTGGCGGCCTCGCTCAACGCCGGCACCGATCACGCGGTGGCGCAGGCCCAGCACGGCTCGGCCCCCGACATCGCCGGGCAGGACCGGGCCAACCCGGCCTCCTTGATCGGGTCGGCCGCCATGCTGCTGGGCTGGCTCGGGGAGCGGCGGGGCGATGACCGGCTGCTGCAGGCGGCCGACGCCATCGAGCGGGCGCTGGACCGGGTCATCGAGCAGCCGGCCACGCGCACGGCCGACATGGGCGGCACGCTCGGCACCGCCGCCTTCGCCGCCGCGGTCGCAGCCGCGCTGGAGGCCTGATGTTCGTCGACAGCCACATCCATGTCGTCGGCGACCCGCAGCGCTACCCGCTGATCCCGAACCGCAGCTACACGCCGCCGGAGGCGACAGCCGAACAGATCAAGGCGGTGGGCGCGCCGGAGCGGGTGACCCGGTTCGTGGTGGTGCAGCCGAGCTTCTACGGCACGGACAACCGGCTGGTGCTGGACGCGCTGGCCGCGCTGGGACCACGGGGCGCCGGCGTCGCCGTGCTGGACCCGCTGACAACCGACGAGCATGCGGCGGTGCGGCTGGCGGCCTCCGGCATCCGCGGGCTGCGCATCAACCTCTACAGCACGCACGGGGCGGTGCAGCCGTATAGCCTGGCCGAGCGGTTCACGGCGCTCGCCGGGCTGGCCAAGCGGATGCGGGGGCACGTGCAGGTGATCGCCGACCTGCCCGTCCTGCTCGAGGCCGCCGAGCTGCTCGGGCGGTCCGAGGTGCCGGTGGTGATCGACCATTACGGCCTGCCGGGCCGGACGCGGCCGGACGAGGAGGCGGGGCAACGGCTGCTCGCGCTGGTGCGGCAGCCGCATGTGTGGGTGAAGCTCTCGGCGCCGTATCGGAACACGGGCGAGCGGCTGGGGATCATACCCGACGCGGACTGGTTGCGGGCCCTGCTGGCCGCCGCGCCGCAGCGTTGCGTGTGGGGCAGCGACTGGCCGCACACGCCGGCGCACGAGGACCAGCCGGGGCAGGCGGGCGCGGCCGCCTATCGCCCGATCGACTATGGGGCGCTGGTAGCGGCCTTCCGCGCCGCGGTGGGCGACGCGCCGACGGCCGATCGGGTGATGGGTGAGAACGCCGTCCGGCTTTATGGCTTCTGACGCCCCGGCGTCGAACTCGGCAGAGGAGGCGCTCGCCCGCGGCGCGTTCCGCAAGATCGCGACGCGCTTCGTGCCGATCCTGCTGCTGGCCTACGTATTCAACTACCTGGACCGCACCTGCGTCGGCTTCGCGGCGCTGACGATGAACAAGGATCTGGGGCTGACGCCGGGTCAGTTCGGCTTGGGCGCCGGCATCTTCTTTCTCGGCTACAGCGCGTTCGAAGTGCCGAGCAACATGGCGCTGTACCGCTTCGGCGCGCGGCGCTGGCTGGCGCGGATCATGATCTCGTGGGGCTTCGTCTCGGCGGCCACGGCGCTGGCGGTGGGGCCGCAGAGCTTCTACGCGCTCCGCTTCCTGCTGGGGGTGGCAGAGGCCGGGTTCTTCCCGGGCGTGACCTACTTTCTGGCGGCCTGGTTCCCCGCCCAGTATCGGACCAGGATGCTGGCTTGGTTCGTGCTCGGGATCCCGCTCTCCTCCGTGATCGGTGGCCCCGTGTGCAGCGCGTTGCTGCAGTTGGACGGCGTCGCCGGGATCGCCGGCTGGAAGTGGCTGTTCATCGCGGTGAGCCTGCCCTGCGTGCTGATCGGGGTGGCATTACTGGCCCTGCTGGCCGACCGACCCGGCCTGGCCGCCTGGCTCAGCCCGGCCGAGCGGGACGCGGTGGAGCGGGCGCTGGCGAGTGAAACGCGGGAGAAGCCGCGCTCGCACCTGGCCGACGCGCTGCGCGACCGGCGGGTCTGGCTGCTCGCGGCGATCCAATTCGGTTTCACCCTGGGGTCGTACGGGATCGGAATCTGGCTGCCGTTGATCCTGAAGGAAAACCAGCTGTCGACGCTGCAGGTCGGCTGGCTGTCGGCGGTGCCCTACGTGTTCGCCTCGGTGGCGATGATGGTGTGGGCGGGTGTGGTGGACCGGAGCGGGCGGCGGATCCTGAACCTGGTGCTGTCTTGCGCGCTCGGCACGGCGGGGCTCGCGGCGGCGCTCGGAGTGAGCGGGCTGTGGCCGGTGGTCGCCGGGCTGACGGTGGCGCTGGTGGGCGTGACGTCGGCGCGGGCGGTGTTCTGGACGATCCCGACGCGCTTCCTGACCGGGGCGGCGGCGGCGGGCGGGCTGGCGTTCATCAACATGGTGGGCACGGTGGGCGGGTTTGCCGGGCCTTACATGATGGGCGAGCTGAAGGAGCTGACCGGGTCGTTCGCGGCCGGTATCGCCGGCATGGCCGCCATCATGCTGGTGGCAACGGCGCTGTCGGCGTCGCTATGGCGGGTGATGCGGCAGGAGTGATCGCAGCAGGTGCCCGCAGCTCGGTGCGCGGCACCAGGACGGCGGCGGCCAGGGCCAGCAGGGTGATGGCGAACATGGCCCAGAAGGTGAGGTGCAGCGCGTGGCCGAGGCCGGCCTGGATCGCCGGGTCGGCCACGGCGGTGCCGGCGCGCTCCAGCAGGGTGCGGATTTGGGCGTAGCTGACCGCGCCGCCTTCGTTGCCGGCCAGGCTGGCATTCAGCACGCCGCCGAGCACGGCGGCCCCGAACGTGCTGCCGAGGTTTCGGGCGAAGATGTTGGACGCGGTGGCGGCGCCCCGTTCGTTCCAGCCGACGCTGCTTTGGATCAGCACAATGGCGGCGGTGCTGAGCAAGCCCATGCCGAGCCCCATCACCAGCGACCCGGCGCCGGCGAGCAGCGGCGAGCGGCCGGGCTCGAGGAACAGCATGGCGGAGGCGCCGGTGGGCAGCAGCAACGCGCCGAGCAGCAGCGTCGCGCGCAGCCCCACGGTGGGGAAGAGCCGCCGTGCCGCGATCAGCGCGCCGATCGGCCAGCCGAACGACATCGCCGTCAGCGTGAACCCGGCGACCAGCGCCGAGCGGCCCAGCACGCCCTGCACGAACATGGGCAAGAACGCGCTGAGCCCGATCAGCGCCATGCCGGACAGCATGGTGGCGCCGTTGGCCGAAGCGATGGCGCGCCGGCCCCACAAGCCGAACGCGACCATGGGGTCGGGCGCGCGACGCTCCTGCCAGACGAACAGCAGCGTCGCGACCGCGAAGACCGCCAGCGCCGCCGGCACCGTCGACCCGGCGGTGCCGATCTCGGTCAGCGCCGTCATCAGCGACGCGATGGCCACGCTGAACAGGGCGGCGCCCGCGACGTCCACCCGATGCTTGGACGGGGCCACGTCTTCCTTGAGAAAGGCGATGAACATCGCGGCCGCGATCAGTCCGACCGGCACGTTGATCCAGAACACCCAGGCCCAGCTGAGGTGTTGCACGATCAGCCCGCCCGCCAACGGACCGAGCACGGACGAGATGCCCCACACGCTCGACAAGTAGCCCTGTACCCGGCCGCGCTCGTGCGCCGGGTAGAGGTCGCCTACCACGGTCAGCACGATGGGCTGGATTGCGCCGGCGCCCAATCCCTGGATGAGGCGAAAGCCGATCAGCACCGCCATGGAGGTGGCCAGGCCACACAGCACGGAGCCGGCGAGGAAGATGGCGATGCCGACCAGCAGCACCGGCTTGCGGCCGTACGTGTCCGACAACTTGCCGAACACGATGGTGGTGGCGGTCTGGGAGAGCAGAAAGGCGGAGAACACCCAGGCATACAGCCGGAGATCCCCGAGCTGGGCGGCGATCTGGGGCATGGCGGTGGATACGATGGTGGCCTCGATGGCGACCATGAACATGGCCGCCATCACCGCGGCGAGGACGAGGGGGCGGCGCGTCGAGCGTTCGGGCATGATGGCCATCCGTATCGGCTTCGAACCGGCGTCGGTCAGTTGAACTTCCGTTGAGCGACCGCTGCGGCGGGGGCTTCTGTCATCGAACGGTAACAAATCTGCAATCTTCGTGCCGTCTTGCGATGGGAGAAGCCTGCACGCCGGCCGCCGAGGCCCACTAGCGGGACGGCGCCGCGAGCCTCAACGAAGGATCGATTATGAAATTCTCAAGCACTTTGCTGGCGACCGTCGCGCTCAGCTGCCTGGCGGCGTTGCCGGTGGCAGCCCAGCAGATCACGGGCGCGGGCGCGACGTTCCCCGCCCCGGTCTACACCAAGTGGGGCGAGGCGGCGAAGGCGGCTGTCGGCGTCGAGCTGAACTATCAAGCAATCGGGTCGGGCGGCGGTCAGAACCAGATCATGAACCGCACGGTCGATTTCGGCGCTTCCGACGCGCCGGTGGATGCCGCCAAGCTGCAGTCCAGCAACCTGGTGCAGTTCCCGATGGTGATGGGCGCCGTGGTGCCGATCGTGAACATCCCCGAGGTCGGCCCCGACCAGCTGAAGCTGACGGGCGAGCTGCTGGCCGAGATCTATGCCGGCAAGATCACCAAGTGGAACGACCCCAAGCTGGTCGAGATGAACCGCGGCCTGAAGCTGCCGAACCTGGCCATCGCGCCGGTGTATCGCGCCGATGCGTCGGGCACGTCGTTCGTGTTCACCAGCTACCTGTCCGAAGTGAGCCCGGAGTGGAAGTCCAGCGTGGGCGCCTCCACCAGCGTCAAGTGGCCGGTCGGCAACGGCGCGCGCGGCAATGACGGCGTGGCCGGCAGCGTCAAGCAGGTCCGCGGCGGCATCGGCTACGTCGAGAACGCCTATGCGAGCCAGAACAAGCTGGCGACCACCGAGCTGCGCAACAAGGCCGGCTCGTTCGTCAAGCCGACCATGGCGTCGTTCCAGGCGGCCGCGTCCAACGCCAACTGGCAGGGCGCGCAGAACTACGCGGTGAGCCTGGTCGACCAGCCCGGCGCGCAGAGCTGGCCGATCGTCTCGACCACCTTCCTGCTCGTGCCCAAGGATCCCAAGGACGCGGCGCGTCAGCAGCTGGTGCTGAAGTGGGTGAACTGGGATTACGAGCACGGTGACCAGATCGCCACCCAGCTCGAATACGTGCCGCTGCCCAAGGCGGTGAAGGACATGGTGCGCTCCACCTGGACGCAGCAGCTCAGCTACAAATAACGCCGAACGCCGCGCCCGGGCTGCAAGGCCCGGGCGCCGCATTTCCCGACAGGATGGACCGTGTCCGAGGCTCTTACCGCTGCTTCTGCAACCACAGCCGTTCCCCGACGGCGCAAAGGGGGATCCACCGGTGACGCCATCTTCGCTCTCGCTGCTCGCGGATCAGGACTCCTCGTCCTGGTCCTCCTGGGCGCAATCATCGTCACGCTCTTCATCGGCGGACTGCCCGCTTTCCGCGAGTTCGGTGCTCATTTCCTGGTCGACACCGAATGGGACCCCGTCCAGAACGTCTATGGCGGCGCGGTCGCGATCTACGGAACTCTGATCACCTCGGTCATCGCCCTCATCCTGTCCGTGCCGATCTCGTTCGGCATCGCCGTTTTCCTCACCGAGCTGGCGCCCTCCTGGCTGCGCCGCCCGGTGGGCACCGCCGTCGAGCTGCTCGCCGCCGTGCCGTCCATCATCTACGGGATGTGGGGCTTCGCCGTGCTGGTGCCGTTCATGGCGACCTACATCCAGCCGACCGTCACCGACCTGCTTGGCGACCTACCGGTGGTGGGCGACTTGTTCTCCGGCGCGCCGTTCGGCACCGGCATCTTCACCGCCTCCGTCGTGCTGGCGATCATGATCATCCCGTTCATCGCGGCGACCATGCGCGACGTGTTCATGACCGTGCCGCCCGTCTACAAGGAAAGCGCCTACGGGCTGGGCTCGACCACCTGGGAGGTGATCCGCTCCATCGTGCTGCCCTACACGCGGATCTCCGTCGTGGGCGGGATCATGCTGGGGCTGGGCCGCGCGCTGGGCGAGACCATGGCGGTGACGTTCGTGATCGGCAACGCGAACCGCATCACGCCGAGCCTGTTCGGCCCCGGCAACACGATCGCCTCCATCGTCGCACTGGTGTTCCCCGAGAGCCCGGCCGGCAGCCTCAAGCTGTCGTCGCTGCTGGCGCTCGGCTTCATCCTGTTCGTGATCTCGTTCATCGTGCTGGCGCTGTCGCGGCTGTTGCTGCGGCCGGGAGTGCGGACATGAGCGCGACCGTATCGGCGCCCGCCGCCACGCGCATCGCCCGCGACGAGCGGGTGGCCCATGCGCTGGGCCGTCGCCGCCGCGTCTCGGACCGGATCATCCGCGTTCTGTGCTGGATCGCGGCGGGCATCGGCCTGTTCTTCCTGGCGTCCATCCTCGTGACGCTGGTCATGCTGGGCTATAATGGACTGTCGCTTGGCGTGTTCACGCACATCACGCTGCCGCCGGGCTCCGGCGGCGGGCTGCTGAACGCGATCGTGGGCAGCTTGATCCAGACCGTGTTGGGCACGTTGATCGGCACCCCGATTGGGCTGCTGGTCGGCACCTACCTGGCGGAATACTCCGCCGGGTCGCGCTTCGGCGACGTGGTCCGCTTCGTGTCGGACATCCTGTTGTCGGCGCCGTCCATCCTGATCGGCCTGTTCGTCTACCAAATCCTGGTGAACCCGTTCAACGGCTTCTCCGGCTGGGCCGGGGCGGTGGCGCTGGCGGTGATCGTGATCCCCATCGTGGTGCGCACCACGGAGGACATGCTGCGGCTGATCCCGACCGCGATGCGGGAGGCGGCGATGGCGCTGGGGGCGCCGAAGTGGAAGACGATCGTGTTCGTCTGCTACCGTGCGGCGCTGGACGGGATCATGACGGGCGTGTTGCTGGCGATCGCGCGGATCGCGGGCGAAACGGCGCCGCTGCTGTTCACCTCGCTGGGCAACCTCAACTGGTCGCTCGACCTGAGCCGCCCGATGAGCAGCCTGCCGGTGACGATCTATCAATATGCCGGGTCGGCCTACGAAGACTGGGTGCAGTTGGCCTGGGTGGGCGCGCTGATCATCACGATCGGTGTGCTAGCCTTGAACATCGTGGCGCGGTTCGCGCTGCGGAAGAGGAATTGAGGATGTCGGTGACCGAGAAAGACGTGAGCCAAGGCTCGATGAGCACGATGCAGGCGCGGTCCAACGCCGCGATCGGCGCCCCCCGCCTGGCCATCCGCAACCTCGACTTTTTCTACGGGACCAACAAGGCGCTGAAGGGCATCAACCTCGACCTGCCGGAGAAGCAGGTCACGGGCATGATCGGCCCCAGCGGCTGCGGCAAGTCGACGCTGCTGCGGTGCCTGAACCGGATGTATGACTTGTATTCGGGGCAGCGCGCGGAAGGCGAGGTGCTGATGGACGGGCGCAACATCATCGCCTCCGACGTCGACCTGAACGACCTGCGCAGCCGGATCGGCATGGTGTTCCAGAAGCCGACTCCGTTCCCGATGTCGATCTACGACAACATCGCCTTCGGCGTGCGGCTGCACGAGAAGCTGAGCCGTTCGCAGATGGACGAGCGGGTGGAATGGTCGCTGACCCGGGCCGCGCTGTGGGCCGAGGTCAAGGACCGGCTGACCAGCTCGGCCACCGGCCTGTCGGGCGGCCAGCAGCAGCGTCTCTGCATCGCGCGCACCATCGCGACCCGGCCGGAAGTGATCCTGCTCGACGAGCCCACCTCGGCGCTCGACCCGATCAGCACGCTCAAGGTCGAGGAGCTGATCGACGAGCTCAAGAGCGAGTTCACCATCGCCATCGTGACGCACAACATGCAGCAGGCGGCGCGTTGCGCGGACCAGGTGGCGTTCTTCTACCTCGGCGAGCTGATCGAGGTCGCGCCGGCGGGCGAGATCTTCACTGCGCCGAAGCAGAAGAAGACGCAGGAATACATCACCGGCCGATTCGGCTAAGCGGGAACAGGCGGATGTCCGAGACCCCCCACATCGTCAAAAGCTTCACCCAGGAGCTCGACAAGCTCCGCGACCTGCTGACCGAGATGGGCGGCATCGTGGAGAACCAGGTCGCGCTGGCGACCCGGGCCATCGTCGAGCAGGATGCCGACGTCGCGGCGCGCGCCGTGCAGCAGGACACCGCGGTGGACGCGCTGGAGCGGCAGATCGAGGCGCTGGTGATCCGGCTGCTGGCGCTGCGGCAGCCCATGGCGAACGACCTGCGCGCCATCGTCGCCGGACTCAAGATTTCGGCGCAGCTGGAGCGCATCGGCGACTATGCCAAGAACGTCGCCAAGCGCTCGATCGTGCTGGGCCAGTTCCACCTGCCGTTCGCCCTGACCGGCCTGGGCACCATGGCGCGGCTGGTGCAGGAGAATCTACGCTTGGTGATCGACGCCGTCGGCGAGAACGATGCCGCCAAGTCGGTGCAGGTTTGGCAGTCCGACGAGGCGATCGACGATCTCTACAACTCGATCTTCCGCGAGTTCATCACCTACATGATGGAAGACCCGCGCAACATCACGCCCTGCGCGCACCTGCTTTTCATCGCCAAGAACCTCGAGCGGATCGGCGACCACGCGACCAACATCGCCGAGACGGTGCATTACGCCGTCACCGGCGAGTCGCTGGACGAGGATCGACCCAAGGGCACCGATAGCGCGACCTATGCCGTCGTTCGCCCGATGGACAACGCTTGATGCAGAAACCCATGGTCCTCGTCGTCGAGGACGAGGCCGCGCTGGTGGCGATGCTGCGCTACAACCTCGAGAAGCAGGGCTTCGAGGTCGAGGAGGCCGTGGACGGGCAGGAGGCGATCGCGCGCATTGCCGAATCGCCGCCGGATATCGTGCTGCTCGACTGGATGCTGCCGGTGATGTCGGGCATCGAGGTGTGCCGGCAGATCCGCCGCCGCCCGGCGACGCGGGACCTGCCGGTGATCATGGTCACCGCCCGCAGCGAGGACCAAGACGCGGTGCGCGGGCTCAACACCGGCGCCGACGACTACATCACCAAGCCGTTCAACATGGACGCGCTGCTGGCGCGGATGCGCGCGCTGCTGCGCCGGGCCGGACCGCCGTCCTCGCGCGGGCAGCTCGAGTTCCACGACATCGTCATGGACCAGTCGGCGCACCGGGTGCAGCGCAACGGGCGGGCGATCCATTTGGGCCCGACCGAATACCGCCTCCTGGAGTTCCTGATGCAGCACCCGCGCCGAGTCTTCTCGCGCGAGGAGCTGCTCAACGCCGTGTGGGGTCGCGACATCCACGTGGAGCCGCGCACGGTCGACGTGCACATCCGCCGGCTGCGCAAGAGCATCAACGGCGACAGCGAGCTGGACGTGGTGCGCACGGTCCGCGCCGCGGGCTACGCGCTCGATACGGAGTAGGCCCGGTCCATTGCCGGGCTGAGACGCCGGGGCGATAATCGCGCCATGCGCCCGACCCGCCGACTTCCGCCACCTCGGTCCATGATCGTCGCGCCGCAGCCGGAGGCGGTGGAGGCCGGCGCCGCGGTGCTGGCGGCCGGCGGCAGCGCGATGGATGCGACGATCGCCTGCGCGCTGACCCAAGGCGTCGTCGACCCGCTGATGTGCGGTCTCGGCGGCCTGGGCGTCCTGCAGGTGCATGACCGGCGCACGGGCCGGCACGAGATCATCGACGGCCTGTCCCGCGCGCCCGCCGCGGCCACGCCCACCATGTGGGCCGACATCTACCGGGGCGAATGCGCCGACGGCTTCGGCTACATCGTGGACGATGCCGTCAACGAGATCGGGCATGCCGCCGTCACCACGCCCGGGATCGTGCGCGTGTTCGAGACGGCGCATCGCGAGTACGGCCGGCTCCCCTGGACCGATCTGTTCGACCCGGCGATCGAGCGGGCGCGGGAAGGCTGGGTGGTGCGCCCGCACGTGGTCGCGATGTTCACCGCGGACGAGCGTCCCTACGGGCGCCGGCCGTTCAGCGACAAGCTCGCCTACACCGCCGCCGGCCGTGCGCTGTACATGGAGGATGGCGAACCCAAGCGGCTGGGCCAGGTCATCCGCAACCCGGCGTTGGCCGACACGCTCGCTGCCATCGCGGCCGGCGGCGCGGACGCGTTCCATCGCGGCGCACTGGCGCATTTGATGGCGGACGACATGGCCGCGCAGGGCGGACTGTTGACGCTGGCCGATCTGGAGAACTTCCGTCCGTTGCGGCACCAGCCCCTGAGTGTCGCCTACCGGGGTCGGACCGTGGCGGTGCCGCCGCCGCCGGCGGGCGGGATCGTTGTGGCGCAGATCCTCCGTATCCTGGAACGGTTCGACCTCGTGGCGCTCGGCCATAACGGTCCCGATTACATCCGGGTCGTGGCGGAGGCGATGAAGATCGCCGGGCGCGACAAGGACACTCATATCGGCGACCCCGACTTCGTGCCGTCGCCGCTCGAGTGGATGCTCTCGGACGATTACGCCGAGGCGTGCGCCGCCCGGATCCGCGCGGGCGAGAAGACGGCGCTGACGCGGTCCCGCAGCGACGGGAAGGACACGACGACCGTCTCCTGCTGGGATGCGGACGGCATGGTCGTCTCGCTCACCCATACGCTCGGCACGCCTTCCGGCGTGATCCCGCCCGGTACCGGGTTCATGCTGAACGGGGCGATGAACTGGTTCGACCCGCGGCCGGGCCGGCCGGGTTCGATCGCCCCTGGCAAGCGGCGGTTCAGCTCCATGTCGCCGACGATCGTGCTGGAGGCGGGCGAGCCGGTGCTGACGCTCGGCGCGCCGGGCGGCGCCTGGATCGGAGTCGCGATCGCGCAAGGCATCGTCAACGTGCTGGACTGGGGCATGGGCGTGCAGGAGGCGGTCATGGCGCCACGTTTCTCGGCCACCACGGACGCGATCGACGTCAGCAACCGGGTGCCCTACGCGGTGCAGCACGCGGTGGAGCGGTTGGGCTACGCGGTGAAGCGTTCGCCGTTGAGCTACGCGTTCGCCGGGCTGCACGGGATCGGCGGCTGGGACGGCGCGCTCGAGGGCGGGGCCGATCCGCAGCGGGACGGCTACGCGGCGGGCGTATGCGCCTCGCCGACCGGCCAGACGCGGGCGCAGAACTCGGGATAGGTTTCGACCATCTCGGCGCGGACGGCGCCGCGGAGCAGGGCGAGCTCGCGATCGGTCGGATCCGGCGTTTCCGGGGCGTCGGCGTCGGCGTAGTCGAAGCCGGTTTCGGCGCGGATGCTCGCGGCGGTCTCGCCGGGGTGGCGGGAGGCGAGGTGGAAGCGGGTGCCGTCGAAGCGGAACACGCAGCGGCCGGTCACCAAAGCCTGGGCGGTGCCGCGGCGGCGCACGCCGGGCGGCGAAATGCCGGCGGCGCTGACCGCGTCCACGCGCTCCACCAGGACCCGGCGGCTATGCTCCTCGCGGAACAGGATGGTGCGCGGCACCGTCATGTACATGAAGGCGCTGCCGAAGCTGCCGGGGAAGCGGGCGGCCGTGCCGGGCCACGCGCCGGTGCCGATCAGGTTGATGTTGGCTTGGCCGTCGATCTGGCCGCCGCCGAGAAAGAACAGGTCGAGCCGGCCCTGGCCCGCGAGGTCGAACAGCTCGCGGGAGCCCTCGGTGAACGGGTTGCCGGTGCGCTTGTGCAGCAGCGAGAGCCGGACGTCGTGGCCGAGCTTCTTGACCAGCCAGCACGCGGCGGCCGGAATGGGGGACGCGGCGCCGACGGCGATGTGCCGGGCCGGCGGGGCGGCCGGGTCGAGGATGAGGCGCGCGACGGCGCCGATCAGGCGTTCCTGCGGGTGGATCATTCGGCGGCGACGCGATCGAACACGAAGGCGCCGAGATAGGCCTGGAAGCCGGCGTCGGTGCGGGCTGCCTTGGCGTAGTGCGCGAGGTGCGCCGGGTCGGCCTCGTATTCGTCCAGTAGCGCGATCGGCCAGGCGCCGCGCTCGGCAACGGCGACCGCCTCGACATAGGTCGCGCTGATCGTGCCGGGCGCCAGGCGCTCGTCGTCGAGCAGGTTGCCCGGGACGATCCGCTCGACCGTGACCAGCACCCGGCGGGAGGCATGGGCGATGGTGGCGAGCTCGCGGCGGCGGCCGACCCACACGTTGCCGGCCTCGTCGGCCATCACGGCGTGGAAGGCCGCGACGTCAGGCTGCAGGGCGGGAACCAGCAGGATCTGGTCGGGCTCGTCGCTGAACGGGTTCTGCACCACGCGCCAGTCCGGCCGGTGCGCCACGATGTCGCTGCCGAGCACGCCCCGCAGCGGCATGAAGGGGACGCCCTTCTCGGCGGCCTGCAGCATGGTGTGGATGGCCGGGCAGGTCGCGTCCAGCACGCGGAGGGTGCCGGCAGCGACGGCAGCGGTGAAGCGCGGAGCCAGCCCGGCCTCGCCCAGGGTCACGGCCGATGTCTCGACCTCGGCGACGCAGCCGGCGCCGATCAGCATGTCGGTGGCCAGGCCGGAAACCGGCACGCCAAGCAGCCGCAGTCCGCGGACGCCGCGGCGGATCAGCGCGCGGGCGAAGGCGCAGGGGGCGAGGGAATTGTCGGGCGGCAGCGCCAGCTTCGCGCCGTCCGGCACCAGGGCGGCCAGCGCCGCGAGCGCGACCGGGGTCATCAGCCGAGCGCCTCGGCCAGCGCCTCAGCCGAGCGCCCGTTGGCGATGGTGGCGGCGCGGGCCTGCCAATGTTGCCCGTTCACGCGGGCGAAGGCGTGGTCGGCCTTGGGATAGGTGTAGGCGTGCACGTGCGGCCGGGCCTTGGCGGCCTCGACCACCTTGGCGCGGGCTTCGGCGGGGAAGAACTTGTCCTCGTCGGCGATGTGCAGCAGCAGCGGGGCGCTGATCCGGTCGAGGCCGCCGAGCAGGCCGTCGAGCCCCACGCCGTAATAGGAAACGTTGACGTCGGCATCGGACTCGGTCGCCATCATCATGGCGAGCCGGCCGCCGAGGCAGTAGCCCATCGTGCCGACCTTGCCGTTGCTGCCGTCCATGGTGCGGGCGAAGGCGACGGTCGCTTTGAGGTCGTCGATGCCCTTGGCCTGGTCGAAGCGGTTCATGAAGTCGAACGCCTGCTTCCACTCGCCTTCCGTCTTGTCGGTGAGATCGACTCCCGGCTGCAGGCGCCAGAACAGGTCGGGGGCCAACACGTGGTAGCCCTGCTCGGCAACCTGGCGCGCGGTCTCCCGCATCGACTCGTTGATGCCGAAGATCTCCTGGATCAGCACAACGACGCCGGCGGTTGGCTCGGGCGCGCGGACGAAAAAGGCGTCGAAGGTGCCGCTGTCATCGGTGGCGGTGATGCTGACTTTTTCCACGGGACGCTCCTTTACGCCCTCACGCGCCGGGAGACGGCGGGGTGGGGGGGTTAGCGACGTTGTAACCCGGGACACACCGTCGCCCAACCCTCTCCCGGGGGAGTGGCCTACCGAGGGTGCTCAGACGTAATGTTCGGCGAGCGGGAGGAAGCCGTTGAACTTCTGGCTGGCGTAGGTGGTGGTGTAGGCGCCGGTGGACTCGATCGTGAGCAGGTCGCCGCAGGAGAGGGCGAGGGGCAGGCGGTAATTGGCCTTCTCGTACATGATGTCGGCGCCGTCGCAGGTGGGGCCGGCGATCGCGACCGGGCCGGTCGGGCTGCCCTCGTGCTCAGTGGCGAAGCGGTATTTGATCGACTCGCCTTCCGTCTCGGCCAAGCCGCCGAAGCGGCCGATGTCGAGATAGACCCAGCGGACCGGGTCATCGGCGCCCTTGTGGCAGACCAGCACGACTTCGGCGCGGATCACCCCGGCATCGCCGACGATGAAGCGGCCGGGCTCGACCAGCATCTCGGGCAGGTCGTTGCCGAAGGCCTCCGTCATGGCGCCCATGATGGCGTCGGCGAAGTGGTCGATGCCGGGGATCTCGTCGCGGTAGCGCACGGGGTAACCGCCGCCGAGATTGACCATGCGGATATCCACCCCGGCGCGCTTGAGGTCGGTGAACAGCAGGCCGACCTTGGCGATGGCGGTCTCGTAGGCGCCAGTGCCGGTCTGCTGGCTGCCGACGTGGAACGACAGGCCGAACGGGTCCAGCCCCAACTCGCCGGCGCGCAGCATCAACGCTCTGGCGGTCTCGACGGTGGTGCCGAACTTGCGCGAGAGCGGCCACTCGGCGCCGTCGTTCTCGACCAGCAGGCGGCAGTACACCTTGGCGCCCGGTGCGTGAACGGCCAGCTTCTCCAGCTCCTCGCGGCTGTCGAAGGCGAACATGCGCACGCCGGCATCGAAGGCGCGGCGGATGGCCGAGACCTTCTTAATGGTGTTGCCGAAGCTGATCGCCTCCGGGCGGGCGCCGGCGGCCAGGCAGCTATCGACTTCCTCGACGCTGGCGGCGTCGAAGGCGCTGCCGAGGCCGACGAGGCGCTCGAGGATGGGGGCGGCCGGATTGGCCTTGACCGCGTAGTAGATGCGGGCGAGCGGCATGGCCTCGCCGAGGCGGCGATAGTTCTGCTCGACGCGGTCTACGTCCAGCACCAGGCAGGGCGTGGCGGGCGCGTGGTCGGCCACGAACCGGGCGATCTTGGGAGTCATCGCGGCTTCCTCAAAGTCCAACGCCCGCCGGATGAGCAGGGGCGCGCCCACCATCCTCGGGACGGTGGAGCAGGGTTAACGAAACGGTCGAACGAACCAGCGAAACGGTGTGCCAGAACGCTTGACGTCGTTACGTAACCCCGTGGGGCCAGAGGCACGTGCGTTGCTGCGTGGAGGGGCAAATAAGAGAGGGGTCGAGTCCGCGCAAGAGGAAACTTCGCCTATGGCCCAAATAGCCGGCGAGGCCCAAACTGCGCCCGCTTCTCGACGGAACCACCACGTGACCGAGCACATCATCCCTGAGGCGCCTCCAGAGACGCCCTTGCCGCGCGACGATGCGGCCGGGCGGCCCGAGGTGCACCGCGTGCTGCATTCGCCGAGGGCCAAGGCGCTGGGGCGGCTTGCCAATTCGCCGGGAGAGATCCCGTGGGCCGGATGGCGCGCGGTGATCCGGCGGACGTTGTGGGAGATGCTGACCGACCGCGTGTCGCTGGTCGCCGCGGGTTGCGCGTTCTACGGCACGCTGGCGCTGTTCCCGGCGATGTCCATGCTGGTGTCGCTCTACGGCCTCTTGTTCGACCCGCTGACGGTGGAGCCGCAGTTGGTGCTGCTGCGGGACCTGCTGCCGCCCTCGACCTATGTGCTGATCGCGGACCGGATCCACCTGCTGGTGACGCGGCCGCCGGGCACGCTGGGCCTGGGGCTGCTGGTCAGCACGGCGGTGGCGCTGTGGAGCTCGGCGTCGGGGGTCAAGTCGATCATCACGGCGCTCAACCTCGCCTACGAAGAGCGGGAGATGCGGTCGTTCGTGCGCTACCAAGTCACGGCGTTCACCATCACGATCCTGGCGATCCTGAGCGCGGTGATCGGCCTGGGCGTGCTGGTGGTGATGCCGGCGCTGTTGGCCTTCATTGGCGTACCGCCGAGCCAGAAGGTGCTGCTTCGGTTGGCGAGCTTCGCGTTTCTGCTGCTCGGCGTGCTGGTCGGGCTGTCGCTGCTATATCGGTTCGGGCCATGCCGGCGGTCGCCGCGATGGCACTGGGTGACACCCGGGTCGATGGTGGCGACGGTGCTGTGGATCGCGGCGTCCGCCCTGTTCTCGTGGTACGTCGCGACGTTCTCGACCTATGACGCCGCCTATGGCCCGCTCGGGACGGTGGTGGCGTTCATGATGTGGCTCTACGTGACGGTTTACGTGATCCTGCTGGGGGCGGAGCTCAACGCCGAGCTGGAGTTGCAGACGGTGCGGGACAGCACTAACGGCGGCCCGAAGCCCTTCGGGCGGCGCGGCGCGTATGTCGCGGACCACGTGGCCGAGGATTAGCGACCGCCGGGCCGTCCTCGTCCGGCGCTTCGGCGACCTCCACCGGCTCGTCCTGCGCGAGCGGGGTCGAGAGCGTGACCATGCCGACGCCGGGCCCGATCAGGCCGAGGCGGGAGGCGGCGGCCTGCGACACGTCGATGACGCGCGTGCGATTGGGCGGCATGCGGTCGGTGATGGTGACCAGGGTGGAGCGGCCGGTTTCCTGCCGGGTGACCAGCACGCGGCTGCCCAGGGGCAGACTCTCGTGGGCGGCGGTCATTGCGTGTTGATTGTAGATCTCGCCGCTACTGGTGCGCCGGCCGTGGAAGCCCGGGCCGTACCACGACGCTTCCCCGCTCTCCTCCCAATTCGGCGGCAGCCCGGCCAGGGCTGGCGTCGCGGTCGCGCCGAGCCCGAACAGGAGTGCGGCGAGGGTGAGAGTTCGGGCGGTCGAGGTCAAACGGGGCCTGCTCTGCTGTTCACGACACCCGTGATGACAAAACAGAGTTCGACATGCAACCGAAAAAATTAGTGACTGCGTGCAATGAATGAGAGTCGTTCAAAGGCCATTGTAGATCCAACCGCCCGGAATGCGGTCGCAAGCCAGTCTCGTGGTTAACTCACTGTTCGTAACGATCCGGTTTGACTATTTCCAGCCGCCGGTCGGGCGAGGCTAGATTGCTTAGGCGGGACTGTTGTTGGGTAATCATCGGCGCCGCCAACGAAAACGGCGCGCCCAAGGGCGCGCCGTGCCGTTTAACCCCGTTCGAGAGGCGATTTTAGCGGATCAGGCCGGCCAGCGGGCTCGACGGATCGGCGCCCATCCGGCGCGGCATCCGGCCCGCCAGCCGGGCCAGACGGCCGGCTTCGACCGCCGCCTTCATCGCGCGCGCCATGCGCACGGGGTCGGCGGCATGGGCGATGGCCGAGTTGAGCAGCACGGCGTCGCAGCCCAGTTCCATCGCCACGGCGGCGTCCGACGCGGTGCCGACGCCGGCATCGACCAGGACGGGAACCTTGGCCTGCTCGATCAGCATGGCGATCATGGCCGGGTTCTGAATGCCGAGGCCGGAGCCAATCGGGGCGCCGAGCGGCATGATGGCGACGCAGCCCATCTCTTCAAGCCGCTTGGCCGCCACCGGGTCGTCGGCGCAGTAGACCATGACTTCGAAGCCGTCCTTGATGAGGGCTTCGGCGGCCTCGTGGGTGGCGGTCATGTCGGGGTAGAGATGCGGCGGCGGGCCGAGGACCTCAAGCTTGACCAGGTTCCAGCCGCCAGCCTCGCGCGCCAGGCGAAGCGTGCGCACGGCATCGTTGGCGGTGTGGCAGCCGGCGGTGTTGGGCAAGTAGGTATAACGCTTGGGATCGACGAAGTCCTGCAGCATCGGCGCGCCGGGGTCGGACAGGTTGACCCGGCGCACGGCCACCGTGACCATCTCCGCGCCGGACGCCTCGATGGCGGAAGCGGTCTCCTCGAGGCTCTTATACTTGCCGGTGCCGACGACCAGGCGGGAACGGAACTGGCGGCCGGCGACGGTCCAGGTGTCGTCCGCTTTCGTGAAACCGTCCATGCTCAGCCTCCCCCGATGAAATGCACGATCTCGAACTGGTCGCCGTCGGAGATCGCGGTCGTGTCGTAGCTCGAACGGGACACGATGGCCTCGTTGCGCTCGACGGCCACCTTGCGCCGGTCCAGCCCGAGCGTGTCGAGCAGGCCGGCCACGGAGAGGCCGGCGGCGACCCGGCGCCCCTCGCCGTTCAACGAAATCCGGATAACCGTGTCGGTCTCGCTCATGGCCGCAATATGTGGCGGGGCGGGGGGTGGGGCAACCGGCGGGCTCCTGTAGCATGGGGGTCATGCAGGCGCACACGGTCACGTTCCCGAACGGCTTCACCATCAGCGACGAGCGATCGCGGCTGGACATGGATTTCGTGCACGCCTCGCTCGGCACGACCTACTGGGCCGCCGACCGCCCACGCGCCCTGACGGAGCGGAGCTTCGCTCACTGCCTGTGCTTCGGGATCTACGGGCCGGACGGCCCCGCCGGCTTCGCGCGCTTGCTGACCGACTACACGCTGCGGGCGCATCTCGGCGACGTGTTCATCCATCCGCAGGCGCGCGGCCGGGGGCTGGGCAAGGCGCTGGTGGCGACGATCCTGGCGCACCCCGAACTGACGACCGTCCATCATTGGACGCTGACCACGGCCGATGCGCACGGCCTGTATGCCCGCTTCGGTTTCCGCGCCGATCCGGGCACCCCGAAATGGATGGCGCTGGATCGCAGTCCCGCTACGCCCCCAGACGCAGCCTCGCCCTAAGCCGTGCCGGCGGTTCCGCCGCCCTCGAGCGCGGTGCGGCGCGTGACCAGCAGGGTGGTGCCGTCCAGACCGGTGACGCGGAGCGGCTCGTCCGGGACGGCGGTGCCACCCTCGGCCAGGCGCGCCTGCCAGGTACCGTCGCGCAGGCGGACGCGGCCCTCGCCGGATTGGAAGCCGAGCGCGTAGCAGGTCAGGCCGACGAGCCCGGCATTGGGAGCATTGACCGTATCGAGCGGGCGGCGGCGGCGCAGCGCGGCGAGCGCGACCAGGGCGACGGCCAGCGCGGCGAAGCCGGCGAGCTGCCAATGCCAGTTCAGGCCGGTCGCGGCGGTGAGCACGCCCACGCCGCCGGCGGCCAGGCCGATCCACAGCAGGAAAAAGCCGGGGATCAGCAGCTCCTGCGCCGCCAGCAGCAACCCGGCGAGCAGCCAGACCCCGCCGCCGTTCACGACGGGCCCCGGGCGCCCGTCTCCGGCTTGGTGAATTGCATCGCCGCGACCGCCTGCGCGATGCCGCCGGCCAGGCCGCCGGTCTCGAGCGGGACGACGAGGGTGCGGCCGGCCGGGTTGGCGGCGAGGCGGCCGACCGCGTCGACGTACCGTTGGGCGATGAAGTAGCGCAGGGCTTCGGCGCCGGGTCCCTGCGCGGCGGCGGCGACCTTCTCGGTGGCGTAGGCTTCGGCTTCGGCCAGCCGCTCGCGGGCGGCGGCGTCCTTCTGCGCTGCTTCCAGCCGGGCTTCGGCGCGCAGCACGGTGGCCTGCTTCTCGCCCTCCGCCCGCGCGACCGCCGCCTCGCGCTCGCCCATGGCGCGGGCCACGGTGGCGCGGCGCTCGCGCTCGGCGGTCATCTGCAGGTTCATGGCGGCGATCAGGTTCGCCGGCGGCTCGATCTTGCGCAGCTCGACGCGGCTGACCTTGACGCCCCACGGGTCGGTCGCGTGGTCGAGCGTGAGCAGCAGGCGGCCGTTGATCTCCTCGCGGCCCGACAGCGCGCCGTCGAGGTCCATGGCGCCGATCACGCTGCGGATGTTGGTCATGGAGATCGAGGTCAGCGCCTGGACCAGGTTCTGCGCGCCGTAGGCGGCCTTCACCGGGTCGAGCACGCGGTAGTACATGAGGCCGTCGACCATCACGGCGGCGTTGTCGCGGGTGATGACGGCCTGCTCGGGGATGTCGAGCACGATCTCCTGCACGTTCATCTTGTGGCCGACGCGCTCCACGAAGGGCAGCATGAGATTGAGGCCGGGGTGCAGCAGTCGCGTGTAGGCGCCGAAGCGCTCCACCGTCCAAGCCTGCCCCTGCGGCACGGTGCGGACGCCGCGGGCGATGGCCAGGACCACCACCGCAGCCAGCACCGCCAAGACGACCAAGCCCATCGCGACCACTCCGTTGCGGCGGGAGATTGGCAGAGGTGAGCGGTGCGCCGATAGTGCGGACCGCAACGGGAGTAGCGGCGTGGCTGAGTTCGCATCGTTCGATTTCGAGAAGCTGCCCCCGGCGGAGGCGTATCGGCTCACGGTCAATACGGTGGTGCCGCGGCCGATCGGGTGGACGGTGACCAAGGGACGGGACGGCGTGGTGAACGCGGCGCCGCACTCCTTTTTCAATGCCTTCGGGCACGACCCGGTGGTGATGATCCTCGGCCTGATCGGCCGCGGCTCGACCGGGCGGCGGTTCAAGGACACGGCCAGCAACATCGCCGAGACGGGCGAGTTCGTGATCAACCTGGTGCCGGAGCGGCTGGCCGAGGCGATGAACCAGACGGTGGTCAACGCGCCGCCGGCGGTGAGTGAGCTGGGGCTGGCGGGGCTGACCGCGGCGCCGTCGCTGAAAGTCGCGCCGCCGCGGATCGCGGAAAGCCCGGTGGCCTTCGAGTGCAAGCTGATGCAGGCGATCGACACCGGCAACGACCAGTACATCGCGGTCGGGCGGGTGGTGCACATGCACATCGATCGCGCGCTGCTGGAGGGCGATCCGGAGCGGCCGACGATCCGGACGGATGACATGAAGCTGATCGCGCGCATGCACGGGCGCGGCACCTACGCGCGCACTACCGACCTATTCGAGATGCCGCGGCCCCCGAACTGGGGCTAGCCGCCCGGCGGATCGCCGGGCTGGTCGGTGCGGCGGAGCGACCAGTAGAGCGGCTGGCGGCCGGCGGCGAGCGCCTTGGCCTCGTAGCGGGTAGGTGGCCAGCCGACGGGCCGTTCCGCTGAAGGCGCGTCGACGTCGAAGGCGCGCTGGGCGGCCAGCGTCTCGGCGACCCATTGCTGATAGGTCGGGTCGTCCGAAGCGATGCGCCACTCGCCGCCGGGCTTCAGGGCGCGGGCGACCAAGGCAATCTGCTCGGGGTGCACGAAGCGTCGCTTGGCGTGCCGGGCCTTGGGCCAGGGGTCGGGAAAGAGCAGGAATAGCTTGTGGAGGCTCGCCGGCGGCAGGGCGCGGAGCAGAACGCGGGCGTCGTCCGTCCAGAGGCGGAGATTGGGCGGAACTGGTGCGGTCGCCTCCGCGCCGTCCGGCACGAGGCGGGTGAGCAGGGAGCAGATCCCGTTTTCGTAGATCTCGCAGGCGATCAGCCCGGCGTGCGGGTGGGAAGCGGCCTGGGCGAAGGCGTGCTCGCCGCCGCCGAAGCCGACCTCGAGCCAGAGTTCGGCGGGAGGCGCGGCGAAGGCGCTGCCGGGGTCCGGCGCTGCGGTCTCGGTAAAGACGATGCGGGGCAGGGTGTCCGCCAGCAGGCGTTCCTGGCGCGGGCGGAGCGCCTTGCCGCGGGTGCGGCCATACAGGCGATCGGCGGGGGGCTTGGTCATGACGGGGGCATCGACGCCCCGGCCCGTTCTCGCAGGAGAGGGACCGGGGCGCGCGACGTCAGCGGTTGAAGGCGTGGCGGAGGTCGGGGACGAGGTCGGTGCGTTCCCAGGTGAAGGTATCGAGCGCCTCGTCCGGCTCGCGGCCGAAATGGCCGTAGGCGGAGGTGACGGCGTAGATCGGGCGGTTCATGCGCAGATGCTCGCGGATGCCGCGCGGGCTCAGGTTCATCACCTGCTGCAGCACGTCGCCGAGCTTGGTCTCGTCGACGTCATGGCCGGTGCCCTGAAGGTCGACATAGACCGAGAGGGGCTTGGCGACGCCGATCGCATAGCTGATCTGGATGGTGCACTTCTCGGCCAGCCCGGCGGCAACGACGTTCTTGGCGAGGTAGCGGCAGGCATAGGCCGCGCTGCGGTCGACCTTGGTCGGGTCCTTGCCGCTGAACGCGCCGCCCCCGTGCGGCGAGGCGCCGCCATAGGTGTCGACGATGATCTTGCGCCCGGTGAGGCCGCAATCGCCGTCGGGGCCGCCGATGACGAAGATGCCGGTCGGATTGACGTAGAGCTCGTCGTCCCCGCACATCCAGCCCTCGGGCAGCGTGTTGGCGATGAGGCCCTTGAGGCGCTGCTTGAGCTCGGCCTGGTCGAGGCCTTCCTCGTGCTGGGTCGAGACGACGACGCTGGTGGCGCCGACCGGCTTGCCGTCGATGTAGCGCAGCGTGACCTGGCTCTTGGCGTCCGGCAGCAGGCCGGCGACGGCGGCATCGCCGGCGACGCGGCCATCGCGGATGCGGCGGAGGATCTGGTGCGCGTAATGCAGCGGGGCCGGCATCAGCACGGGCGTCTCGGTGCAGGCGTAACCGAACATGATGCCCTGGTCGCCGGCGCCCTCATCCTTGTTGCCGGCGCTGTCGACGCCGACGGCGATGTTGGCGCTCTGGGCATGCAGCAGGCAGGTGATGTCCGCGTGCTTCCAGGAGAAACCGGCCTGGTCGTAGCCGATGTCGCGGATGGCCTCGCGGGCCTTTTCGATCAGCAGGTCTTGCGTGATCGACTCGGGCCCGCGGACCTCGCCGGCGAGCACGACGCGGTTGGTGGTCACGAGGGTCTCGCAGGCGACACGGGCTTGCGGGTCCGCGGCCAGGAAGGTGTCGAGCACGGTGTCGCTGATGCGATCGGCGACCTTGTCGGGGTGACCTTCCGAAACCGATTCGGACGTGAAAAGGTACTCGCCCTTGTCGCGCATGGATTTCTCCTCTTGTCGCGGGAATGTGGGGGTGGCTGGGCAGCCGGCGATGCCGGCTTTATGCCTGGCGGGTGCTGTGTGACCCAGCCGACCTATGCGGTCAAGCCGCGGCGGGGGTGGTCAGACCCGCAGGCCCATGACGTCCGCCATGCCGTAGCGGCCGGCCGGCCGGCCGTGCAGCCAGGCGGCGGCGCGCACCGCACCCGTGGCAAACGCGCGGCGGTCGATGGCGCGATGGCTCAGCGCGATCTGCTCGCCGGCGGCAGTGAACGACACGGTATGCTCGCCGACGATCTGGCCGCCGCGCAGGGCGGCAAAGCCGATATCGCCGGTCCGGCGCGGCCCGGTATGGCCATCGCGTCCGCTCTGCATCACCGATTCGAGCGTGATGCCGCGGCCCATGGCCACGGCCCGGCCGAGGGCGACGGCGGTGCCGGAGGGAGCGTCCACCTTCTGGCGATGGTGCATCTCGACGATCTCGGCATCGTATTGCTCGGGCGGCAGGGCGGCGCCCAACTGGCGGGCCAGGGCGAGCAACAGGTTCACCCCCGGCCCGAAATTGGCCGCATAGACGATGCCGACCCGGGCTGCCGCCGCATCCACCGCCGCTTCGTCGGCTGGCGACAGGCCGGTGGTGCCGAGGACCCAGGCCGTACCGGCCTCCGCGACGGCGGCAGCGTGAGCAATGACCGTGCTGGCATGGGTGAAATCGATCAAGACGTCGCAGGCGCGGGCGAGGTCGGCAACTGGGTGAATTTCCGGCCCGGCTTCGCGGCTGGTGCCGCCGGCGACCTCGTGCCCCGCCGCGACGACCTCCTCGGCCAGGAGTTGGCCCATTCGGCCGGTGATGCCGGCAATGCCGATGCGCATGGAGCCTCCGTGCGCCATCAGTGGCGCCCCAAAAAGAGGTGTGGCGCGGACGGCACCCGGGGGGTGGTGTCATCCGCGCCATCTCTCAGCGCCAGGCAACCGGGGGGTGTTGCCCTCGCGATGTCGATCTAACGATCAACCACGGGTTCGGTTGTCTCACAAGTTCGTGAAGGGGAGGTTAACGACCGATAGAGTTTCGCCGTCTGATCCGCGATCGCGTCCCAGGTGAACGTCTCCTGCACCCGGCGGCTTCCGGCGGCGCCCATCCGCGCCCGCAATCCGGCATCGCCCGCCAGCCGGTTCACGGCCGCAGCCATTTCGGTGGCGAACCCAACGGGATCGGCGGGCTCGAAACTGCCGGGGCGGAGATGCGGGTCGACCAGGAAACCGGTTTCGTCCGGCACCACCACCTCCTTGATCCCGCCCACGGCGGAAGCAACGACGGGGGTGTCGCAGGCCATTGCCTCGAGGTTTATGATGCCGAAGGGCTCGTAAACCGAGGGGCAGCAGAACACCGCGGCACGGGTATATAGCTGGATCACATCTGCGCGAGGCAGCATCTCGCTGATCCAAACCACGCCGGGCCGGGCCTGTTGCAGCGCGCGGACCCCAGCTTCCATCTCGCGGCCGATCTCCGGCGTGTCGGGCGCGCCGGCGCAGAGCACGACCTGCAAGGCCGGGTCGAGGTGGGGGATCGCGTGCAGCAGGTGCAGGATGCCCTTCTGCCGGGTGATACGGCCGACGAACAGCAGGAAGGGCCTGTCGCGGTCGATGCCGAACCGGTCCAGCACCTCGGTTCCCGCCGTCGGGCGGTACTCGTCCAGGTCGATCCCGTTATGGATCACGTGCACCCGCTCGGGCGGAATATCGAACAAGCGGAGCACGTCGTCGCGGGTTTCGCCGGACACGGCGATCACGGCGCTGGCTTGCTCGATGGCGGTGCGCTCCATCCAGGCGCTGAGGTGGTAGGCCTGGCCGAGTTGCTCCACTTTCCAGGGCCGCAGCGGCTCCAGCGAGTGGATGGTCAGCACGCTGGGCACTTTCCACAACTGGGCGGCGATGATGCCGGCCATGTCGGTATACCAGGTGTGGCAATGGACGAGATCGGCATCGAGCCGATCCTTGGCCATGCGCAGGCTGCGCTCGAACGCGTCCACGGCGCCAGCGAAGCGCGGGTCGGTGCCGCGCTTGGCTTCCGGCCATTCGGGGTAGAAGCGCACCGACGGGTTGCCCACGACGTCGGCGTCGTTGCCGAAAGCGCGGACCTCGACGTCCATGCGCTTGGCCAGCGCGCGGCTGAGATATTCGACGTGCACCCCGGCGCCGCCATAAACGTTGGGCGGGAACTCCTTGGTGAACAGCGCCGCCTTCATGGCAGCTTATCGACCATGGATTGCGTGATGAGGCACACGCCGCGCTCGGTACGGCGGAAGCGGCGGGCGTCGTCGGCCGGGTCCTCGCCGACGACGAGGCCTTCCGGAATGCGCACGCCGCGATCGACGATCACATTCCGCAGCCGCGCATGCCGGCCGATCGTCGCGTAGGGCAGCGCGACGCTCGCCTCGATCGTGGCATAGGAATGCGTCCGCACGCCGGTGAACAACAGGGAGCGGTGGATCGCGCTGCCCGAGATGATGCAGCCGCCGGAGACGAGCGAGCTGACCGCCACGCCGCGGCGGTTGCTCTCGTTGTGGATGAACTTGGCCGGCGGGGTGATCTCGCCATAGGTCCAGATCGGCCAGCCCGTGTCGTAGAGGTCGAGCGCGGGGGTGAAGTCGGTCAGGTCGATATTGGCCTGCCAGTAGGCGTCCACGGTGCCGACGTCGCGCCAATACGCCTCCGAGACACCCTCGGCGCGCACGCAGGACTGGGCGAAGCGATGCGCCACCGCGTTACCGCCGCGAACGATGCGGGGGATAACGTCGCCGCCGAAATCATGGCTCGAATGGGGGTCGGCGGCGTCCTCGCGCAGGACGTCGATGAGGAAATTCGTGTCGAACACGTAGATGCCCATGGAGGCCAGCGCGTGCTCGGGATCGCCGGGAATGCCGGGCGGGTCCGCCGGCTTCTCGAGAAAGGAGACTATGCGGTCCTCCTCGTCGACCGCCATGACGCCGAAGCCGGTCGCCTCCGCGCGAGGCACCTCGATGCAGCCGACGGTGACGTCGGCCCCGAGCTGGGCGTGTTGCTGCAGCATCGGCTCGTAATCCATCTTGTAGATGTGGTCGCCCGCGAGCAGCACGATGTAGCGTGGGGCGTAGCCTTCGATGATGTCGATGTTCTGGAACACGGCGTCGGCGGTTCCGGCATACCAGCCGGCATTCTCGACGCGCTGGCTGGCCGGCAGGATGTCGAAGCTCTCGTTGCGCTCGGGGCGGAAGAAGTTCCACCCGCGCTGCAGGTGCCGGATCAGGCTGTGCGCCTTGTATTGCGTGGCGACGCCGATGCGGCGGATGCCGGAGTTCAGCGCGTTGCTGAGCGCGAAATCGATGATCCGGCTCTTGCCGCCGAAATACACCGCGGGCTTGGCGCGCGCGTCCGTCAGCTCACGCAGCCGGGAGCCGCGCCCGCCGGCCAGCACATAGGCCATGGCGCTGCGCGACAGCGTGGAGGAGGCTGGCCGGCTGAATGAGCGGGGTGTTACCTGATCCATGTTTCCGCCCCTGTTTCGCCCATCTTCGGGGCGTTGTTACCGGCGAGGAGTTCCGATGCCCCAGATCTCCTCGGCGTATTGCGCGATGGTCCGGTCCGACGAGAACCAGCCGACGCTGGCCGTGTTGATGATCGCCGACCGCCACCAGCGCGCCGGGTCGCGCCAGGTCTGGTCGACCCGGTCCTGAGTCTCGACGTAGCTGTCGAAGTCGGCACCCACCATGAACGTGTCGCGGTCGAGCAAGTTGTGGATCAGCCCGGCATAACGGTCGGGTTCGCCGGGCGAGAAGGCGCCGCGGCGGACCGCCTCGATCGCCTGGGCGAAGTCCGGGCTCGCGGCCACCATGTCGTGGGCGGACAGCCCCACGCGCTTGCGCGCTTCCACCTGGTCGGTGGTCATGCCGAAAATGAAGATGTTCTCGGGCCCCACCACGTCGCGGATCTCGACGTTGGCACCGTCCAGCGTGCCGATGGTCAGCGCGCCGTTGAGCGCCAGCTTCATGTTGCCGGTGCCGGACGCCTCCATGCCGGCGGTCGAGATCTGCTCGGACAGGTCGGCCGCCGGAATGATCTGCTCGGCCAGGCTCACATTGTAGTTCGGCAGGAACACGATCTGCAGCATGCCATCGACGGACGGGTCGTTGTTGACCGCGTGCGCCACGTCGTGCGCCAGGCGGATCACCTGCTTGGCGACCGCGTAGCCCGGCGCCGCCTTGCCGGCGAAGATCTTGACCCGCTTGACCCGGTCGCGCGACGGCTGCGCCCGCAGCCGGTCGTACAGCGCGACGCAGTGCAGGATGTTGAGCAGCTGCCGCTTGTACTCGTGGATGCGCTTGACGTGGACGTCGAACAAGGCGGCCGGGTCGACGGTGATGCCGACCCGCTCGGCGATGACGCGGGCCAGCATCTCCTTGCGGCGACGGCGCTGGGCGGCGAATTTCTGCTGGAACGACGCGTCGTCGGCGTAGGCTCGCAGGCCGGTCAGCGCGTCCGCATCCGTCAGCACGCGCTCGCCCAGCGTCTCGACCAGCAGCGCGGTCAGGCCCGGGTTGGCGCGATGCAGCCAGCGGCGGAAGGTGATGCCGTTGGTCTTGTTCTGAATCCGGCCGCCATAGATGCGGTCGAGATCCTGGAAGATGGATTGCTTGATCAGCGTGGTGTGCAGCGCCGAGACGCCGTTGATGGCGTGGCTGCCCAGGAAGGCGAGGTGCCCCATGCGGACCCGGCGGCCGTGCCATTCCTCGATCAGCGAGGCCGAGGCCAGCAGACGGTCGTCGCAGCCCGGCAGGCTGCGGACGCATTCGAGGTGCCGGGCGTTGAGCAGGTAGATGATCTGCATGTGGCGCGGCAGCAGGCGCTCCATCAGGTGCACCGGCCAGGTCTCGAGCGCTTCGGGCAACAGCGTGTGGTTGGTGTAGGAGATGCAGGCGACCGTGATGGTCCAGGCCTGATCCCAGGTGAGGCCATGGACGTCCACCAGCAGGCGCATCAGCTCGACCACGCAGATTGCCGGATGCGTGTCGTTGAGCTGGATGGCGGCCTTCTCGGCCAGGCTGTGCACGCTGTCGAACTGCTTGAGGTGCCGCGCGATCAGGTCCTGCAGCGAGGCGGACGCGAAGAAGAACTCCTGCCGCAGCCGCAGCTCCTGCCCGGCATCGCTGTCGTCGCCGGGGTAGAGCACGCGCGAGACGGCTTCCGTGCGGACGCGCTCGCGCTGGGCGCCCTCGTGGTCGCCGCGGTTGAAGGCGTCCAGGTGCAGCGGCGTCACCGCGCGGGCGGACCATAGGCGCAGCGCGTTGGCATGCCGGCCGCCACCGCCAACCACCGGCGTGTCGTAGGCGACGGCGAGGATCTCCTCGCTCGGATGCCACGTGTATTGCGGCTGGTTGTCGGCGCCGGTGGTGACGGCGACATGGCCGCCGAAGCCGATGCGGTAGGAGAACTCGGCGCGCTCGAACTCCCACGGATTGCCGAAGGACAGCCAGTCCTCCGGCAGCTCCTCCTGCACGCCGTCCTTGATCTTCTGCTTGAACAGGCCGTGCTCGTAGCGGATGCCGTAGCCGAAGGTGTTGATTTCGAGCGTGGCCATGCTTTCCATGAAGCAGGCGGCCAGGCGGCCGAGGCCGCCATTGCCGAGCGCCGCATCCGGCTCGCGCTCGCAGAGCTCGGCGAAATCGACGCCCTCCAGCGCGAGCGCCTCGCGGACCACGTCCGTCAGGCCGAGATTGCCGATGGTGTCGGCCAGCAGGCGGCCGATGAGGAACTCGAGCGACAGGTAATACACCCGCTTGGCCGACTGATCGACCGAGCGCTGCCGGCTGCGGAACCAGCATTCGACCACGCCGTCGCGCACGGCGAAGGCGGTGGCGAGGAACCAGTCGCGCCCGCTGGCGCGTTCCGGCGACTTGCCGACCTGGTAGGTCAGCTTGTTGATGATGCGCGCCCGCATCTCCGGCACGCCGGGCTTGACGGGCTCCGGCGTTGGAACGGGGGCGTCGGCCGGCGCAGGCGAGGGATGGGGGAGGTCCATGCGGAGGTCCTAGGTCGCTGCCTCGCTTGTCGCACCCCGGGTCCATTCGCGCCACAGTAAGATCAGCGCCGCCATGATCGCCGGGCCGACGAAGAGGCCCAGCAGACCAAAGGTCTCGACGCCCCCGAGGATCCCGAGCAGCACCCACAGGAAGGGCAGCTTGGTGGTGCCGCCGATGAGGGCCGGGCGCAGCGTGTGATCGGCGATGAAGATCAGCGCCATGCCGACCACCCACAGCACGATCGCGCTCACCGTGCTGCCGCCGGCCAGCACCAGCGCGGCCGCCAGCGTCAGCACCACCGGCGCGCCGCCGGGGATGACGGCCGCCACCGCGGTGACGAAGCCGAGCAGCGCCGGATGCGGCGCGCCGACGATCGCGTAGCCGATGCCGAGGACGACGCCCTCGCCGAGCCCCACCAGGACGAGCCCGTCCACCGTGCCGTGAATGGACGCCACCATCTGCCGCGCCACCGGCTCGCCCTGCGGGCCGAACAGGCGGCGGACGGCATACATCACTTTCGGCCCGAGGCTCGGCCCTTCGCGGAACAGGAAGAACAGCGTCACGACCGTGAAGGCGAAATCGACCGACCGGTGGATCACGGCGGCGCCGAGCTGGCGGCCCATCTGCAACGGGTTGAGCCGGTCGGCCCGGCCGATCAGCGCCCGCGCGCCCTCCGGGTCGGCCAGGTTGTCGCGCCACCAAGACTGCACGGCGTCATGCATAATTGGCACGCGGTCGAGCCAGGCGGGCGGCGGCAGGCCGCGGGTGCGGACCTCCTGCAGCCATTGCACGATGCCGCGCCCCTCGTGGCTGAGCTGCACTGCGATCAGCACGAGCGGCAACAGGAACACCACCGTCGTGACGAGCGTGAAGGCCAGCGGCAACCAGATGCTCTGCCCGCTCGATCCGACGCGCTGGCGCAGGCGCTCGTAAAGCGGCGCCACGGCGATGGCGAGCACGCCGGCCCAGAGCAACGGCCGGATGAAGTTCTGCAGCGTGTAGCAGCCCAGTGCCAGCAAGCCGATCGCGAGCGCCACGCGGGCGATGGACTGGCCGCGTTCGCGTTGCGAGATGGCGAGTTCCGAGGGACCAGAAAGGGATTCCATCGGCCGATCTTGCCCGCTTCCGCCATTGCCGTCACGCTGACGGCAGGAGAAAGCAATGACGGATTGGAAAGACAACGGCGTGCGCGTGATCCCGGCCGGCAGCCTGGACACCAACACGGCGCAGACGCCCGGCATGAACCGCGCGGCGGCGATCAACTTCGCCCGTGTCGGCGCGCAGAAGATCTGGGCCGGCACCGTGCACATCCACCCGGACGCCAAAACCGGCGCGCACCACCACGGCGCGCTGGAAAGCGTGATCTACGTGCTGCGCGGCAGGGCGCGGATGCGCTGGGGCGACAAACTGGAGTTCGTGGCGGAAGCCGGGCCCGGCGACTTCATCTTCGTGCCGCCGTTCGTGCCACACCAGGAGATCAACGCCAGCACCTCCGAGACGCTGGAATGCGTGCTGGTCCGCAGCGACAACGAGGCGGTGGTGGTCAATCTCGACATCGAGCCGGTGGAGCGGCCGGAAGCGGTGCATTGGGTGGATCCCATACACAAGCACCCGTGACCCGTGGGCCGCAGCGTCCGGTTGCTTGCCGGGAAGCGGTCATGTTTATAGCGAGCTTGCCCTGAGCGTGGCGCCGGACCGTCGGCGTCGGCAGCCGGGGCCTGGACACGGCATGGACACAGTCACTCAGGCAGCCAGCGACCTCACTGCCTGCGATCTCGAACCGATCCAGTTTCTCGGCTGCATCCAGCCGCATGGCTTCCTGATCGAGGTGTCGGCCGACTGGGTCGTCACCCGCGCATCGGCAAACCTGGACCAGTTCCTGCCTTTCACCGCCGCGGCCGCCCTCGGGCGGCAGGCGGGCGATGTGTTGGGCGCCAACGCGATGCACGACATCCGTGGCCAGTTGCAGACCACCGCCAACCCCAATGCGATCCAGCGCGTGTTCAACGTCGGGCTCGGGCCGGACGGACGGCTGATCGATGTGGCGGTGCATCGGCTCGGTGAGTCGCTCGTGGTCGAGGGCGAGCCGGTCGACCCGGCCGATGCCGACCTCGCCGAGACCGTGCAGCCCTTATTGATGCAGTTGAACGGGCTGCGGCCCCTGGACCGATTGCTGTCGCAGGTCGCGCGCCAGGTACGGGTATTGAGCGGGTTCGACCGAGTCATGGTTTACCAGTTCCTGCCCGATGGCAGCGGCGAGGTGATCGCCGAGACGCGGCGGGCCGGGATGGAGCCCTACAAGGGCCTGCGCTACCCGGCGACCGACATCCCCAAACAGGCGCGCGCACTGTATGAGCGCAACCCCATCCGGGTCATCGCCGACGTGGACGCGGCCGTGGTGCCCGTGCTGCCGGTGCTGGACCTGGCCGGCACCTCGCTCGATCTCTCGCTATCGGTCCTGCGGGCGGTGTCGCCGATCCACCTGGAATACCTGCGCAACATGGGCGTCGCCGCCTCCATGTCGCTGTCCCTGCTGGTGGACGGCAAGCTGTGGGGGCTGATCGCCTGCCACAACTCGACGCCGCGCACCCTGTCGCTGCGCTGCCGCACGACGCTCGAGTTCCTGTGCCAGATGGTCAATGCCATCCTCAACGGCGAACTGCGGGCGCAGGACATCGCGCACCAGGCCGCCGCGCGCTCGCTGCACACGGAAATCCTCACCGCGCTGAGCAGCGAGAGCGCCACGGTGGACGACATCTTCCCGCAGCTGCGGCAGATGCAGGCGCTGCTCGCGGCCGACGGACTCGCCACGCTGATCGAGGGCCACCTGCGCCTGTCCGGCACCACGCCCGGCGAGAGCGACATCATGGCGCTGACGCAGTTCCTCAATCGGGTGGTGCCCAGCCGGGTCTACACCACGCATGCGCTGCCCTCGCTCTACCCGGAAGCGGCTGCGTTCGCCGAGGTTGCCAGCGGGCTGCTCGTGGTGCCGATCTCGCGCAAGCCGCGGGACTTCGTGATGTTCTTCCGCGGCGAGTTGGTCCACCAGGTCACCTGGGCCGGCGACCCGGTCAAACAGGTCGGCGACATCACGTCCGGCGAACGGATCAGCCCGCGCAAGAGCTTCGCCGCCTGGCGCGAGACCGTGCGCGGCCAATCGGCCTACTGGACGGAGCCGCAGCTCCAAGCCGCCGAGGCGCTGCGCGTGACGCTGCTGGAGACCATCCTGCAGGTGACGGATCGGGCGGAGAAGCAGCGCAAGCTTTCCAACGACCAGCAGGACCTGCTGATCGCCGAGCTGAACCACCGGGTGCGAAACATCCTCAACCTCATCGTCGGCCTGGTGCGCCAGTGTAGCGAGGGGGCGACCAGCACGGCGGGGTTGGCGGAGGACATCAGCCAGCGCGTGTTCGCGCTCGCCCGGGCGCACGACCAACTGACCAGCAGCGGCTGGGGCGCGCGGTCGATCCACGGCATGGTCAAGGTCGAGGCCGCCGCCTATCTCGGCAGCCGGGCCGACCGGGTCCATATCACCGGGCCGGACATGCACGTCCGGCCGGACGCGTTCACCACATTGGCGCTCGTTATCCACGAGCTGATCACCAACGCCGCCAAGTACGGCGCGCTACGCACCGCCGACGGCGTCGTCACCATCACGATCCAACACGCGCCCGGGAGCCCGCTCGTTCTCGAGTGGCGAGAGACCGGCGGCGCCGCTGTGACCGATCCAACCCGGCGTGGCTTCGGCTCCACCATCATCGAGCGCGCGATCCCGCACGAACTCGGCGGCAGCGCCACCGTGCGCTATGCCGCCGACGGCCTGCGCGCCAACTTCGAGATACCGGACGAGTACGTGGCGCCGCCGGGTCAGACGGACGCCGTTGTCGCGGAAATCGTCACCCAGGCGGCGCCGACGCTGGAGCGCCTGCACGGCGAGATCCTGCTGGTGGAGGACAACCTGCTGATCGCGCTGGAAACCGAGGACGCGCTGCGCCTCCTGGGCGCCGACGACGTGTTCATCGCCTCCACCACCCTGGCCGCGCTGTCCTACCTGCAGGCGACCCGGCCGGCTTTTGCCCTGCTGGACTACAATCTCGGCCGCGAGCAGAGCGCCCCGGTGGCGGACCGGCTCATCGCGCTCGGCATCCCGTTCGTGTTCGCCACCGGCTACGGCGACACGGCGGCAATCGCGCCGCGCTTCCGCGGCCGCCCGGTGCTGTCCAAGCCCTACACCTCGCGCGCGATCCTGCAAGGGTTCGGCGCCATTACCGAGGCCACCCCATGAGCGACACCCCGACCCCATACGATCTGGTCCTGCGCGGCGGCCGGGTAATCGACCCCGGTGCCGGCCTCGACGAGACGACCGACGTCGCCTTTGCCGGCGGTCGCGTCGCCGCGGTGGGTCCGGGCCTGCGGGGCGCACAGGAGCGGGACGTCACGGGCTGCCTGGTCATGCCGGGCAACATCGATTTCCACACCCACGTCTATTGGGGCGGCACGTCCATCAGCGTCGATGCCGACCGGCTCGCGCGGCGCTGCGGCACGACCACCTGGCTGGACGTGGGCTCCGCCGGCCCGGGCAACTTCGCCGGCTTCCGCGAGCACGTGATCGCGCACAGCCAGACGCGCATCCTGGCGTACCTGCATGTCAGCCACGCCGGCATCTTCGCCTTTTCGCCAACCGTGATGCTGGGCGAGAGCCTGGACCTGCGCCTGATGGATACGGCGAACTGCGCCGCGGTCGCGCGCGCGAACCCCGACCTGATCCGCGGCATCAAGGTGCGGATCGGGGCGGGCACCAGCGGCAGCAACGGCATCACGCCGCTGTATCACGCGCTGGAGGCGGCCGATCGCGCCGGGCTGCCGGTGATGTGCCACATCGACCAGCCGCCGCCGCGCTACACGGACGTGCTGACCGAGCTGCGGCCGGGCGACACGCTGACCCATTGCTTCCGCCCGTTCCCCAACGCGCCGATCCGCGCGGACGGAACGGTCAAGGAGGCGTGCTGCCAGGCGCGCGAGCGGGGCGTCCTGTTCGACATCGGCCACGGTGCCGGCGCGTTCGATTTCCAGGTGGCGGAGGCGATGCTGGCTGCCGGGTTCCCGCCCGACATCATCAGCTCGGACGTCCATGTCCTATGCGTCGATGGCCCGGCCTTCGACAACATGGAGACGATGAGCAAGTTCCTGGCGCTCGGCATGCCGCTGCCGGACATCGTGCGCGCCGTCACCCACACTCCGGCGCGTGCACTGGCCCGACCCGACCTGGGCGACCTTTCCGTCGGCAGCACGGGCGACGCGACGGTGATGCGGCTGGAAGAAGGCTCGTTCGAGTTCACCGACGTCCGCCGCAAGATCCGCACCGGTCGTCAGCGATTCGCCGTCGACAGCATCGTACTCAACGGCGCGCTCTGGCACGAGGCCGGCTAGACGGTGCGGTGCCGCCGGCGAAGTTGGAAGGCGAGCACGATCATCGTGACGCCGAACACGACGGCGTAGATACCGAACCACCAGGTCACCACCACCGCGCCCGTGAGCGGCGAGGCGGCGAGCAACACGCCCCAGATCAGCGACACGACCCCGCCGAGTGCCAGCCAAAGGCGCCCATGCCCGCTCCCGAGCCGGAAGCTGCTGACCAACATCAGCGCGCCGGTCAGTAGCGCCCAGCCCGCCAAGATCAGCACGGCCGCCAGGATGGCGCCGGCCGGAAAGAACCACACGATCGCACCCATGAGGAGGTTGAGCACGCCCTCGCCGAGCAGCAATCCCCAGCGCTCATGGTGCTCGGCCGCGCGGACGGCGCCGACGATGGCGAACACGCCGTCGATCAGCAGATAGGCGCCGAGCAGCCACGCCAGGGTCAGCATGGCCGCCGTCGGCTCGACGATGGCGACGATGCCGAATAACAGCCCGGCGACACCGCGCAGGGCGATCGCCCACCAGTTCCGGGCCAGGGCAGCGCTGCGTGCTTCGATCATGGCATCTCCTTCGATGCACCCAACGCGCGAACCCCTGCCGGTTTCGTTCGGCTACTCGCCGATGAGGTGCAGCACGACTTCGCGCCGATGCGGCGCGGCGCGATGCTCGAACAGGTAGAGCCCTTGCCAGATGCCGAGCACGGTGCGGCCCTCCGCCACGGGCACGCTCAGTTGCGTGTGCGTCAGCATGGTGCGCAGGTGGGCGGGCATGTCGTCGGGTCCCTCCTCCTCGTGCACGTAGCCTGCGCCCTCCGGTGCGAGGCGCTCGAAGAAGGTCAGGATGTCGCGCCGCACCGCCGGGTCGGCATTCTCCTGCACGGTCAGCGAGGCGGAGGTGTGACGGCACCACAGCGTCAGCAACCCGGTGCGGATGCCTTGCTGCCCGACCCAGTCCTCCACGGGGCGCGTGATGGCGACGAGGCTCTTGCCCGCCGTGCGGACCTCGAGCGTATGCAGGCTTTGCTTCATGCGGCGAGGATCGGCCGTTCAGGCCCGGCCGTCGAGCCTCACTCCGATCGAGGCGCGGCCGATGCGCCAAGCGCACAGGGCCGTGCCGGCGAGCGCCGCCAGCCCGGCCGCGAGCGACCACGCGCCGGTGACGACCAGCAGCAGCACGAACAAGAGGCCGAGCCCGAGTAGGCCGAGGCCGCCCTGGAGCGGCAGCGCCACGTGAGCGAAGGTCGCGCGGCCGGGCGATGGAGCCGAGCGCGCGGCGGCAGGATGGGCGGCGAGGCGGGTGCGGGCCGCCACGATGTCGGACCGTGCGGCGGCGACCTCGACCAGGGCCCAATTGATCGCTGCGGGGTTGAGCGGGAGCGGATCCAGCGGCGGCAGCGGGGGGCGGTTGATGGCGGAGTCCAGCGCATCGTCGGCCCGCCGAAGCAGGTGATCCGCCTCCCGAAGCCAAGAGGTCGCCGGATCGGCGTCGGGCGGTATGTCGCGGAACGGTAGCGGCGGCGCGTCCGCGCTGGCCCCCAGTTGCCGCATCGTTGCCCGGAATCCCTCGTCGACACGGATGAGGGCGGGCGGTGGCGCGTCGCTCTGGCCGACGGAACGGGCGAGCGTGCGCAGGGGCGGCTCGGCGACGCCCGGCGGGGGAGCGGAGCCGGGCGCGCGTGGGGTGGCCCGGCCCGGCAATGCCGCGACGATCCGCTCCGACCCTTGCGCGAGCAGCGCGTCATGGCCGTCGCTCACCTGGCGCGCGGCCGCGGCAGCCGCCTTGGCGAGATGACCGAGAGAGGGGGCGACCGCCGGGTCGGCAGCGACGCGTTCGAGCGTGGGCAGCAGCGTGGCGAGTTGCCGCAACCCGGTCGTGGCGACTTCCGCCAGGAGGCGGAACGGGGCCGAGGAGAACACCACGGTATCGGGCGAACGGGACGATGAGGCTCCGAGGTCGGGCGAGCGGGGCGTGGTGACCCCGAGGTCGGTTGAACGGGGCGTAGTGGCCCCGAGGTCGGGCGAACGGGACGTGGGCGTCCCGAGATCGGGCAAGCGGGGCGTGGGCGCCCCGAGGTCGGGCAAGCGGGACGTGGGCGCCCCGAGGTCGGGCAAGCGGGGCGTCGAGACACCGAGTTCGGGCAACGCGGCCGGAAGCTCTGGAAGCATCGGCAATGGCGCCGCGAGGCTCGGGGAAACCGCTGTGACCGCCATGGCAGCCTCCTGCTGGTCTGCCGACGATGCCGCAATTACCTTAAGGACAAGTTAACACCCGTGCGGCGGCGATAAAGGCGGCGATCAGTGCCGGGTCCTTGACGCCGCGCTGCCGCTCGACCCCGGAGGACACGTCCACCGCCGGCGCCCCCGAAGCCCGGATGGCAGCGCCGACATTGTCGGGGGTCAAGCCGCCCGCCAGCATCCACGGCTTGGGCGACGTCCAGCCGTGCAGCACCGTCCAGTCGAAGGATATCGCGTTGCCGGCTGGCAGGGTCGCACCCGGCGGCGCCTTGGCTTCCACGACGTAACCATCCACCTCCTCCGGCCCGGTCGGCAGGTCGCCCGCGCCGCTCACGCCGACGGACCGCCACACCGGGCGGCCGAAACGGCGCCGGATTTCCGCGACACGATCCGGCGGAGCGTAGAGCTGCAGAACATCGAGCGACGCCACGGCCAGAGCGTCGGCGATCTCACCATCGCTCGGGTCGACGAACAGCCCGACGCGGCACCGCCCTCCCATGAGCGCGGCGGCGGCGTTCGGGGTCACGAAGCGGGGCGAGGGCGGGTAGAAGTTGAAGCCGACCCAGTCCGCTTCGGCCGCGGCCGCCAACGCTTCGGGGCTGTTGATGCCGCAGATCTTGACGCCGGTCACGCCGGGTCAGGCGGGGGGCGACAGGCTCAGCACACCGGTCTGGGCCGGACGGGTGGCGCGCAGGGAGGCGAGTTGCGCCTCCAGCTGGCGCACGGTGGCTTCGGCGCGGCGGGCGCGCGTCCGCTCGGCCAGCGTGCCGCCCCAGGCGACCAGGGCGCCGAACAAGAAGAACAAGCCCGCAATGCCGAGTACCGCGATCGAGACCGGTAACGCGATCTGAACGTCGGTCGGCCACAAGCCGAGATCGACCACCTGCTTATTCGATAGGGCGAACAGCACCAGGATGAAGAGCAGGGGAGCGGCGATCAGGGTGCGCATGGTCAGGCAGGGGTCCGTTCAGGCCGGGTGACACGCGGCTTGGTGCCGCGGTTGATGCGTTCGCGCAGTTCCTTGCCGGCCTTGAAGAACGGCACGACCTTCTCGTTGACGGGAACGGCCTCGCCGGTGCGCGGGTTGCGGCCGGTGCGCGCGTCCCGCTTCTTGACGGTGAACGCGCCGAAGCCGCGAAGCTCGACCCGCGCGCCCCGCGACAGGGCGGCGGTGATCTCATCGAAGATGGTCGATACGATCAGCTCGACGTCGCGGCTCATGAGGTGAGGATTGGACGTCGCCAGGTCGGCGATCAACTCTGATCGTGTCATCGGTCCTGTGTGTGATCGAATGTCGGAGTTTCGGGACGATGCCGGAGCGCCCGGGACGCGTCAAGAAAGGGTCGCCGTCGCGACCGGGCTCATCGGCCGGTCCACAGGGCCCAGGCGCCGAGTTGTGCGGAGCCGAGCAGGGCGGTTCGCAGCGTTGTGGCGGCCGAGCCGACCGTGCGTTGCAGCAGGCTGCTGAGCTCGAGATCGTCGACGGGCAGTGTCGTGGCCACGCCGTGCTTATCGGCCAGCCAGGCCCGGGCCTCCGGCTCGCCACCGATCTCGTCGACGAGGCCGAGGGCCTTGGCCTGCCGGCCCGTATAGGCGCGCCCGTCTGCCAGCTTGCGCACCGCATCGGGGTCCATGTGCCGGCCGGCAGCGACCATGGTCACGAATTGGTCGAACATGTCCTCCACGAGGCCGTGCAGATAGGCGCGGCCTTGATCGGTGAGGGGCCGGGTCATGCTCGGCTGGTCCTTGAGCGGGCCGGAGGTGATGGCCTCCGCATCCACGCCGAGCTTGCCGAGCAGTCCGGAGAACTGGACCGTTTCCAGGATCACGCCGATCGACCCGGTGAGCGTCGAGTCGCGCGCCCAAATCCGCTCGGCGGGCAAGGAGACCATGTAGCCGGCCGAGGCGGCCGTGCCGCGCATGGTGGTCACCACCGGCTTGGCCTTGGCGAGCCGCATCAGCGCGGCATGCAGGCTTTCGCCGCCGGCGACGGACCCGCCTGGGCTGTCCACGGCGACGATCACGGCAGCGACGTTGCCATCGGTCGCGAGGTGCTCGATCGCCTCGACCAGCTTGCGATCTTCGGTGATCACGCCGCTGATCGTCACGCGAGCCAGATGCTGCCGTCCGGGCAGAACGGCGCGAGGGGCGGCCACGGCGGCCAGGGCGGCGACGACTGCCACCACCGTGAGCACCCGCCAAAAAGATAGGCGGCGCTTTAGGCGCCGCCTGTCGAGGAGGAGATCAGCTTCGAGCACGAACGACCTCGATTGAGGCCCTTCCCGCCATTGGCGGGAAGGGACCGGGTTTAGGCGTCGGTGGACTGCTGGTTACGGCGACGGATGGCCGCGCCGAGGATGTCGCCCAGGGAGGCGCCACTATCGGTGGTGCCGAAGTCCTGGATGGCCTGCTTGTCCTCCTCCATCTCGCGACCCTTGATGGTGAGCGCGAGCTTGCGGGCGGCGCGATCGATGCCGGTGACCTTGGCGTCGATCTTCTCGCCCACGGCGAACCGCTCCGGCCGCTGATCGCCCTTGTCGCGGGCGAGCTCGGCCCGGCGGATAAAGCCGGTGAGGATGTCGTCGACCTTCACTTCGATGCCGTTGGACTGGATCGACGTGACGATGCAGGTCACGACGTCGTTCTTGTGAATGTTGCTGAGAACGCCGGCGGCCGGGTCGTCCTGGAGTTGCTTGACGCCGAGCGAGATGCGCTCCTTCTCGGCATCGATATCCAAGACCTTGGCCGAGACGATCTGACCCTTCTCGAACTTGACGATGGCCAGCTCGCCGGGCTCGTCCCACGACAGGTCCGACATGTGGACCATGCCGTCCACGTCGGCGCTGATGCCGATGAACAGGCCGAACTCGGTGATGTTGCGGATCTCGCCCTCGACCGTGCTGCCGACCGGGTGTTCCTCCAGGAACTGCTCCCAGGGATTGCGCTGGACCTGCTTGAGGCCGAGCGAGATGCGGCGCTTGGAGCTGTCGACGTCCAGCACCATCACGTCCACTTCCTGCGAAGTGGAGACGATCTTGCCCGGATGGACGTTCTTCTTGGTCCAGCTCATCTCGCTGACGTGCACGAGACCCTCGACGCCGGGCTCAAGCTCCACGAAGGCGCCGTAGTCGGTAATGTTGGTGACGCGGCCCGAATACTTGGCGCCGGGCGGATACTTGGCGGCGACGCCATCCCACGGGTCGGCTTCCAGCTGCTTCATGCCGAGGCTGATGCGCTGGGTCTCGCTGTTGAAGCGGATGACCTGGACGCGCACGGCCTGGCCGATCTGCAGCGCCTCGCTCGGGTGGTTGATGCGGCGCCAGGCGATGTCGGTGACATGCAACAGGCCGTCCACGCCGCCGAGGTCGACGAACGCACCGTAATCGGTGATGTTCTTGACGACGCCGTCGAGGATCATGCCCTCCTTGAGGCCCTGGATCAGTTCGCTGCGCTGTTCGGCGCGGGTTTCTTCCAGCACGGCGCGGCGCGAGACCACGATGTTGCCGCGGGCGCGATCCATCTTGAGGATCTGGAATGGCTGAGGCGTGCCCATGAGGGGGCCGACGTCGCGCACGGGGCGGATATCGACCTGGCTTCCGGGCAAAAAGGCCACGGCGCCGCCGAGATCGACGGTGAAGCCGCCCTTGACCCGGCCATATATGGTGCCGTTGACGCGCTGCTGGGCCTCGAACGCCCGCTCAAGGTTGGTCCACGCCTCTTCGCGGCGGGCCTTCTCGCGCGACAGGACGATCGAGCCGTCCCGATCTTCGTAACGCTCGACGTAGAGCTCGATATTGTCGCCGGGCTTGACCTCGGCCTTTTGGCCGGGAGCGCCGAACTCCTTGAGGGCGACGCGGCCTTCGCTCTTCAATCCGACGTCCACGATGGCGTATTCGTCAGTGAGGCGGATCACACGGCCGGTGACGACCGAGCCTTCGAAGCCGGTCTCGCGGCCGAGTTGCTCTTCGAGGAGCGAGGCGAAATCTTCCATGCCGTGGTTACGGGCAGGTTCCATGAGGGCGGTGGCGCTCGATGCCATGTGGTACGGTGTTTCCTGTGCTGGCCCAGCCCGATGAGGGGTGGACACATGAACGGCGCGTCCGGGTAACCGGAAGCGACTACCCGCGGGACGGGCTGGTGAACGACAATACGCCCGTGCCGGATGGCAGGGCGCGGTGTCGAGAGGAGGCGACAGATACGCTTCGAGGGCGCGAAGTCAAGAAAATGATGAAGCTCAGGCGAAATGGTGGGCGGTGACGGTTTCGAACCGCCGACCCTCTCGGTGTAAACGAGACGCTCTACCGCTGAGCTAACCGCCCGCCACGGGAAGTTGCCCCGATCTTTCGACCGGGGCAACGGCTCAGTGTGGGAGGGAGATCTCCGGCTGAACGGTGGGGACGACCGGGTCCACCGGCTCGACCCAATCGATCGGCTCCGGCTTACGGGCCAGGGCCTGGCTGATGACCTCGTCCACGTGAGCGACGGGGATGATCTTGATGTGCTTCTTCACGCCATCTTCGATCTCGGCCAGATCCTTCTCGTTGTCTTTCGGGATGAACACCGTGGTGATCCCGGCCCGGAGCGCGGCCAGCAGTTTCTCCTTCAAGCCGCCGATCGGCAGCACCCGCCCACGAAGCGTGATCTCTCCCGTCATCGCGACGTCCCGGCGGACAGGGATGCCCGTCATGACGGAAACGATGGAGGTCGCCATGGCAATGCCGGCCGACGGGCCATCCTTGGGCGTCGCCCCTTCCGGGACGTGCACGTGGATGTCTTTGCGCTCGAACAAGGTCGGCTTGATGCCGAAGGTCGGCCCGCGGCTGCGCACGTAGCTCAATGCCGCGGACACGCTCTCCTGCATCACGTCACCGAGCTTACCGGTGTGCTTGACCTGACCCTTGCCGGGCAGGAGCACGCTCTCGATGGTCAAGATCTCGCCGCCGACCTCGGTCCAGGCCAGGCCGGTGACGACACCGACCATGTCCTCGGCCTCCGTCTCGCCGAAGCGGAACCGCTTCACGCCCGCGTACTTCTCAAGGTTCTTGCGGGTGATCGCGACCTTCTTGACCTTCTTGGTGACGATCTCCTTGACCGCCTTGCGGGCCACGTTGGCGATCTCGCGCTCCAGGTTCCGCACCCCGGCCTCACGCGTGTAATAGCGCACGAGGTCGCGGACGGCGTCTTCGGAGAGCGACCACTCCTCCTTCTGCAGGCCGTTGGCTTCGGCCTGCTTGTTGACGAGGTGCCGCTTGGCGATCTCGACCTTCTCATCCTCGGTGTAACCGGGGATGCGGATGATCTCCATGCGATCCAGCAACGGCTGCGGCATGCGCAGGCTGTTGGCCGTCGTGATGAACATCACGTCCGACAGATCGTAATCCACCTCCAGGTAGTGGTCGGCGAAGGTGGCGTTCTGCTCGGGGTCCAGCACTTCCAACAACGCGGAAGACGGGTCGCCGCGCCAATCGGCACCCAGCTTGTCGATCTCGTCGAGCAGGAACAGCGGGTTGCTGGTCTTGGCCTTTTTCATGCCCTGCACGACCTTGCCCGGCATGGAGCCGATATAGGTCCGCCGGTGACCGCGGATCTCGGCCTCGTCCCGCACGCCGCCGAGCGACATGCGCACGAAACTACGCCCTGTGGCCTTGGCGATGCTCCGCCCCAAGCTGGTCTTGCCGACGCCGGGCGGGCCGACGAGGCAGATGATCGGGCCCTTGATTTTGGACGAGCGCGACTGGACGGCGAGGTATTCGAGGATGCGCTCCTTGACCTTGCCCAGCCCGTAATGATCGCTGTCGAGCACCTGCTCGGCCTCGTTGACGTCGTTGCTGACTTTGCTGCGCTTCTTCCACGGAATGGACAGCATCCAATCGAGGTAGTTGCGCACCACGGTCGCCTCGGCCGACATCGGGCTCATGGTCCGCAGCTTCTTGAGCTCGGCCATCGCCTTCTCACGGGCTTCCTTGGTGAAGCGCGTCTTCTTGATGCGGTCCTCGAGTTCGGCAGTCTCGTCCTTGCCGTCCTCGCCTTCTCCGAGCTCCTTCTGGATCGCCTTGAGCTGCTCGTTGAGGTAGTACTCGCGCTGCGTCTTCTCCATCTGCCGCTTGACGCGGTTACGGATTCGCTTCTCGACCTGCAGGACGCCGATCTCGCTTTCCATGTGCGCGAACACGCGCTCGAGCCGGTCGCTGATGCGCGCGGCCTCCAGGAGCTCCTGCTTCTCGGCGATCTTGAGATTCAGGTGGGCCGAGATGGTGTCGGCAAGTTTGCTGGGTTCCTCGATCTGGTTCAGCGAGACCAAGACTTCCGGCGCGATCTTCTTGTTCAGCTTGATGTATTGCTCGAACTGACCGACCACGGTGCGACCGAGCGCCTCGAGCTCCTTGGCGTCGCCGCCCTCGTCGGGCAGGTCGTTCACGAACGCCTCGAAATATGCGTCCGTGTCGGCGAAGCTGGTGATCTCCGCCCGACGGCCGCCCTCGACGAGCACCTTGACGGTGCCGTCCGGCAGCTTGAGCAGTTGCAGGATCGTGGAAACGGTACCGACACGGAAGATGTCGTCAGAGCCCGGGTCGTCCTGGGTGGCGTTCTTCTGCGCGACGAGCAGGATCTGCTTGTCGTCGCGCATCACAGCCTCGAGGGCCCGGACGGACTTTTCGCGACCGACGAAAAGCGGCACGATCATGTGCGGGAAAACGACGATGTCGCGGAGCGGCAGAACGGCCAGCGGCTCGGAGGCGGTTGAAGCGGGATTCCGCTGCGATTCAGACATGGGACCTCCTTAGTGGACAGTCTGCTCTCGGCGCGCCCGCAATGGCACGCGCCGACTTATTCGGCGATGGCCCCGACAGATCGGCGACCGTTCACGCATATCGTCAGGGTGGACCCTGCCCACAAGGGGCAGGGCGGTCAGGCGCCGCCTTCGGCCCGGTTCTTGCCGTATGTGAAGAGCGGGTTGGCGCGGCTTTCGGCGACTTCGCGGTTGATCGTCACTTCCTCGACGCCGTCGAGGCCGGGCAGATCGAACATGGTGGACAGCAGGATCGACTCCATGATGGACCTCAGGCCGCGCGCGCCGGTTTTACGGGCAATGGCGCGCGTCGAGACCGATCGTAGCGCATCGTCGGTAAAGGAAAGCTTTACGCCCTCCATCTCGAACAGGCGCGCGTACTGCTTGACCAACGCGTTCTTGGGCTTGGTGAGAATCTCGATCAGGGCGGCCTCATCGAGGTCCTCCAACGTGGCCACAACCGGCAGACGGCCGATGAATTCGGGGATCAGCCCGAACTTCAGCAGGTCCTCCGGCTCGACCTCGCGCAGCACCGCGCCCATGCGACGGTCGTCAGGCGCGCGGACATCCGCGCCGAAGCCGATGCCGGACCCCTTGCCACGCGATCCGATGATCTTCTCCAATCCCGAGAAGGCACCGCCGCAGATGAACAGGATGTTGGTGGTGTCGACCTGGAGGAACTCCTGCTGCGGGTGCTTGCGGCCACCCTGCGGCGGCACGGAAGCGACGGTGCCCTCCATGATCTTGAGCAAGGCCTGCTGCACGCCTTCGCCGGACACATCGCGCGTGATGCTCGGGTTGTCCGACTTGCGGCTGATCTTGTCGACCTCGTCGATGTAGACGATGCCGCGCTGCGCCCGCTCGACATTGTAATCGGCCGCCTGCAGCAGCTTGAGGATGATGTTCTCGACATCCTCACCCACGTAACCGGCTTCGGTCAGCGTCGTGGCGTCCGCCATGGTGAACGGGACGTCGAGGATGCGGGCCAAGGTCTGCGCGAGCAACGTTTTGCCCGAGCCGGTGGGACCCACGAGCAGGATGTTGCTCTTGGCGATCTCAACGTCATTGTTCTTTGCGCCGTGGGCGAGGCGCTTGTAGTGGTTGTGCACGGCCACGCTCAGCACGCGCTTGGCGTGGAACTGCCCGATGACGTAATCGTCGAGGACCTTGCAGATCTCTTTGGGAGTCGGCACGCCGTCGCGCGATTTCACGAGGTGCGTTTTGTGCTCCTCGCGGATGATGTCCATGCACAGCTCGACGCATTCGTCACAGATGAACACGGTCGGACCCGCGATCAGCTTGCGCACTTCGTGCTGCGACTTGCCGCAGAACGAGCAGTAAAGCGTATTCTTTGAGTCCGGGGACTTACTCATCGACACTCCGGCCCCGCTCGATCGGGGGCAAGCCGCTTAAAGACTACAACTCGGCGGCAGCGATGGACAAGCGGCTTACCGGTCCATCGCCCTACACGCCGGGCGAGCGGTTGAGATGTGGCGTTCACGCTCATATTGCAACGCCGTGACTCACCGCCGCCGTCAGGTGTTACGGCTTCGTGGGGTCGGCCACGGCCGGGCGGTTCTCCACCACCTCGTCGACGAGGCCGAAAACACGGGCCTCCTCCGCCGACATGTAGGAGTCGCGCTCGAGGCGCTTTTGGATCGCCTCGACCGGCTGACCGGTGTGCCGATTGTAGATCTCGTTGAGCCGGTGCCGGAGGTGGAGGATCTCCTTGGCCTGGATCTCGATGTCGGACGCCTGGCCCTGGGCGCCGCCGCTCGGCTGATGGACCATGACGCGGGCGTTGGGCAGGGCGTAGCGCTTGCCGGCCGCGCCGGCGCAGAGCAGCAGGCTGCCCATGGACGCGGCTTGGCCGATGCAGACCGTGCTGACCGGGCTGCGGATGTATTGCATCGTGTCGTAGATCGCCAACCCGGCGGAGACGACGCCGCCCGGGCTGTTGATGTAGAAGCTGATGTCCTTGCTCGGGTTGTCGCTCTCCAGAAACAGGAGCTGGGCCGAGATCAGGGACGCGACGCCGTCAAAGACGGGGCCGGTCAGGAAGATGATCCGCTCCTTGAGCAGGCGCGAGTAGATGTCGAACGAGCGCTCGCCACGGGCGGTCTGCTCGATGACCATCGGCACCAGGGTGTTGCCGTAGACCTCGACCGGGTCGCGATCTCTCATCAGGTCGGTTTCCTTATAGGTATGCCATGCCGACATAGGGGGGCACGGGCGAAGGGTCCAGAACAGCCCGGACTAACGTCCGGGTGCCGGTTCATGCGGCAGCGGCGGGGGCGTCCGGCTCGGCGGCGAGTTCTTCCGGGGTCACGCTGCGATCCTCGACGCGGGCGAGCTCGAGGATGAAGTCGACCACCTTCTCCTCGTAGATCGGCCCGCGCAGGCTCTCGGCCGCTTGCGGATTTTTGCGGAAGAACTCCATCACCTGCTGCTCTTGGCCCGGGTAGCGCTGGGCTTCCGTGCGCATGGCGCGGGTCATCTCGTCCGAGCCGACCTGGATGCCGTTGGCGCGGCCGATCTCGGAGAGCAGCAGGCCGAGGCGGACGCGGCGCTCGGCAATGGCGCGGTAGTCGGCCTTCAACGTCGCCTCGTCCTTGGCCTTGTCCTCGTCGTCGAGCTTGCCGGCCTTCATGTCGGCCTCCACGCGCTGCCAGATCTGCGTGAATTCGGGCTCCACCATGCTCTCGGGCGCCGCGAAATCGGCCTTCTCGGCCAGCGCGTCCAGCAATTCGCGCTTGATGCGCATACGGGTCAGGCCGTCATATTCGCGCTGGATTTGCTGGCTGATGAGCTTGCGCAGCTCCTCCATGTTCTCGAAGCCGAGCTTCTCGGCCAGGCTGTCGTCCAGCGGCGTGGGCTTGGGCTGCTCCAGCTTCTTCGCGGTGATGTCGAAGGTCGCCGGCTTACCGGCCAGTTCGGCAGCGTGATACTCGGCGGGGAAGGTGACGCTGATCTGTCTGGTCTCGCCGGGCTTCATGCCCTCCATGCCTTCCCAGAAGCCGGGGATGAAGCCGGCCCCGCCCAGCTCGACTGCCATGTCCGTGCCGGTGCCGCCGGGGAACGCGACGTCGTCCACCTTGCCGACGAAGTCCACCGTGAGCGTGTCGCCGCTCTGGGCGCCGCGGTCTTCCGTGACCGGCTCCATCTCGCGCTGGCGCCGGGCGATCTCCTCGACGGCCTTGTCGATGGCTTCGTCGGACGGCGTGGCCTTGAGCCGGCTGAGCTGCAGCGCGCCGAAGTCGGGTAGCGTGATCTCCGGCAGCAGCTCGAGCTCGACGGTGAATTGCAGGTCGGTGGCGGCGTCGCCGATCTCCTGCACGTCGACCTTGGGCTGGGTCGCGGCGCGCAGGCCGCGATCGGTCAGCACCTGCTGGGTCGCGGCATTGACGCTTTCCTCCAGCACTTCGGACATCACCGCGGTGCCGAAACGCTGGCGCACGACCGCCATAGGCACCTTGCCGGGACGGAATCCCGGCAGCTTGACGGTCTTGCCGAGCTCGTTGAGGCGCTTGGTGCGCTTGCCCTCGATGTCCGCAGCCGGGACGGTCACGGCGAAGCCTCGCTTCAGCCCTTCGGAAAGTGTCTCGGTAACCTGCATGACCCGGCCTCAATCCCTGTTCGTTCAGCCGCCGACGGGCGCCGGGCGGTCCCGGACGGTCGGCGGAATGCGGGCGGAGGGACTTGAACCCCCACGGCTTGCGCCACCAGAACCTAAATCTGGCGTGTCTGCCAATTTCACCACGCCCGCGCGTGTAAGCGGCGGCGTGTAGCGCACCGGTCCGGGTGGGGCAAGGCAGGGGGGTGCGTCAGACCGACGGCGCGTAGAAGGCCACGCCCTCCGCGACCATGTCGGGCCGGCTGAGCGCGAGGCCGGCCCGCTCGGTCGCGTCGGCGGTGAAGAAGTGGCTGCCGTCGCCTGTGTTGAAGAAACGGTAGACGGCGGTATCGCCGGGTCGCGGTGCGGCGTGCTCGTAGAGTTTTGCGTCTTCCAGCGCGAGGTCGGGACGGGTCGCCAGGATCGAGTCGCGCTCGCCGATATCCGTGGTGAAGAAATGCGTGCCGTTGCCGGTATCGAAGAAGCGGAACACGGCGGAAACGGCGGGGTCTGCTGGGTCCGCGTCGACGGAGCCCATGGCCTTGCCCTCGAAGGTGAGGTCCGGCCGGGTCGCGATGACGGTGTCCCGCTCGGCTTCGCTCGCGGTGAGGAATTGCGTGCCGTGCCGGCTGTCGAAGAAGCGGTAGACGGTGTGCACGCCCGGGGCCGGCGCGGCGGTGGCGGCCGGGGCGGCGGCCAGGGTGACGCTGGCGTCGAGCACCAGCGCGGGGGAGGGGGCCGAGACGTGGCCTGCCCGGTCCGTGGCGGTGGCGGTCAGCGCGTGCGGGCCGGCGGCCAGGGTCAACGTGACGGCCCAGCGTCCCGACGCGTCGGCGTCGCCGGCCGCGATGGCGGCGCCGCCATCCGAGATGACGACGTGCGCGTTCGCCTCCACCGGGTCGCCTTGGAGGACGACCTTTTGGTCGGCGGTGACGCTGCGCAGGCTCAGGCCGGTTGGGGCGGCGGGCGCGGTAGCGTCGACGGTCAGGACGAGGGCGGTCGACGGCGCGGACACGCGTCCGTTGGGGGCGGTCTGGGTCGCGAAAAAGCTGTGCCGGCCATCCATCGTGCCGGGCAGCCGCAAGCTCCAGCGTCCGCCCGTGTCGGCAATCGTGGTCCCGAGTGCCAATGGCGTTGCGCCAGGCCGGGTCTCGAGGATCGTGACGGTGTCGCCCGCGATCGCACTGCCCGTCAGCGTCGGCGTCGCCGTGGTCACGTAGCCGTTGAACAGGGCCTCAAGAACGGCCGGAATGGCGGGAGCGGGGAGGGTCGGTGCGCCATACAAGGCCTGCAAACCGGCGGCGTCGCCCGCACTGATCGCGCCGTTGGTCGGGCCGAGATAAGGGTACATCAGCGTGGCGGGGTCGTCGGAGTGCGCCAGGCCGAGCGCGTGGCCAAGCTCGTGCTGGATCGTGGCAAACAGCGTTGCCGCGGAACCGGCGTAGGTCGCGTCCGGCGTAGTACCGACCGCGCGGGCCGCCGGGTCCAGGAAGCCGACGAAGGCGCCCGCGGCGAAGGTCTGCTTGCCCGTCCGCGCGCTGGTGGAGAAGGCGAACTCGGTCTCGCCGAGCTGGCTGGGGTTGGCGTACGTTTCCCAGCCCAGATCGAGATCGGCGCCGACCGTGCTGGAAACGAGTTTGAAGGTCACGTCCGCGACCGCTTCCCAGGCCTGCATCGCCAAGGTGATCAGAGGTTTGTAGGCGTCTCCAATCGCGCCGCTGAAATGTGTGGTTCCGGCCGAGCCGATCGTGGTCGTGTCGCCATAGGCGTAGGTGATGACGTGGCTGGCCCAGCTGGGGCCTTCGAGGGCGTATGCGGTCATCGAACGGCTCCGCGGAGCGGGCGGGGCCGGTCCGGTTACGGGAAGGGAAGCGCCCCTTCTGGGTGCCGAACGTCGGAGGTGGCGAGAAGGCCACCGGCGCAGCATAGCGATCGACCCTTAACGAGGCGTTTACGCCGACGCTCCGCTTGTTGCGCCGCCGGTCAGTTGGTAATGCCGGACGGAGGAGAACGATCGATGGCGACCAGCTGCGACATCCTGATCATCGGCGGCGGCCCGGCCGGCTCCACGGCGGCCGCCACCCTGGCCGCGCGCGGCCGCGACGTGGTGCTGCTGGAGAAGGAGCGGCACCCCCGCTTCCACATCGGCGAGTCATTGCTGCCGTTGAACACGGCCATCTTCGACCGCCTCGGCATCACGGAGCAGGTCGCCGCCATCGGGCAGCACAAGCCCGGCGCCGAGTTCGTGTCCGACGCGACGGGCCGGGCGGTGCAGTTCTCGTTCGCGCAGGGGCTTGACCAGCGCTATACCTCCTCCTGGCAGGTGCCGCGCGCCGAGCTGGATGCCATCCTGTTCCGCACCGCCCGGGAGCGGGGCGCGCGCGCGCTGGAAGGCACCAAGGTCACTGCGCTGGTGCCGGGCTCGGGCGGCGAGCGGGCCCGGGTCGAGGCGGTCGGGCCCGACGGCGAGACCACCACCTACCGGCCCCGATTCGTGCTGGACGCCTCGGGTCGGGATGCCTTCATGGCCGGGCGGTTGCGCAACAAGCAGGCCAACAAGCGCAACAGCACCGCCGCCCTGTTCGCTCATTACCGCGGCGTCGAGCGGCGCACCGGCGAGCTGGACGGCTACATCAGCGTGCACCTGGTCGACGATGGCTGGTTCTGGCTGATCCCGTTGCCGGACGATGTGATGAGCGTCGGCTTCGTCGGCAACGCCAGCGTGTTCAAGGGCCGCAGCGGCAGCCCGCACGACCTGTTCGAGCAGCGCATCGCGCAGAGCCCGACGGTTTCGGCGCGCATGACGGGCGCGACGCGTCTCGGCGACGTCACCAGCACGGGCAACTACTCTTATTATTGCGACCGATCGTTCGGCGACGGTTACCTCATGGTCGGCGACGCCTTCGCCTTCCTCGACCCGGTGTTCAGCAGCGGCGTGCTGCTCGCCATGACGGCGGGCGAGCGCGGCGCGGACGTCGCCGAGGCCTGGCTCGACGACCCCGCCCACGGCATGGCGGCCGCCGCCCGCATGGAGCGCGAGATCCGGCACGCGATGGGGCGGCTGGCCTGGCTGGTCTACCGCATCGACCGGCCGGCCCTGCGCCTGCTCTTCATGACGCCCTCCAACCGTTTGCGGATGCGCGACGGGCTGGTGAGCTTGCTCGCCGGCAACCTGCGTGCCCGGCCGGATCAGCGCGTGCCGGTGCTGGCGTTCAAATCGGCGTATTACGTCGCCGCCGGGTTGCTGCGGCTCGGCCTGCTGAAGGCGCCGGCACGGGCCTGACCCGGCAAACAGCTCTCGACGGGCCCCGGCGCGCTCCGTAACGTCCCGGCAACGCGCCAGCACGGGCGCATCGGGGAGGGATCGGATGTCCGTTTCACGCAGGATGCTACTGGGCGCCGCGGCGAGCGCCACGCTGGCCGGCCCGAGCCGGGCACAGGGCGTGCCGCTCCGCATCGGGGTTTTGAACGATCAGTCCGGCCCGTACCGTGACGATGGCGGGCCCACCGGCACGCTGTGCGTGCGGCAGGCCGTGCAGGAGATGGCCGCCGGGCTGGGCTTCCCGGTCGAGGTGTTGAGCGCCGACCACCAGAACAAGCCGGATATCGGCGCCGGCATCGCGCGGCAATGGTTCGACCAGGGCGGCGTGGACGCGATCGTCGACGTGCCGACCTCTTCCGTGGCGCTGGCCGTCAACACGGTGTGCCGCGAAAAGAACAAGGTCATGCTCAACACCGGCGCGGCGACCACCGACCTGACCGGCTCGCAATGCTCGCCCAACACGATCTGCTGGTCCTACGACACCTACATGCTCGCCAAGTCGACCGGCGGCGCGATGGTCCGCAATGGCGGCGATAGCTGGTTCTTCATCACGGCCAATTACGTCTTCGGCCAGCAGCTGCAGCGCGACACCACCAAGTTCGTCACCGAGGCCGGCGGCAAGGTGCTGGGGGCGGCCGAATACCCGTTCCCCGACACGACCGACTTCTCAGGCCTCCTGCTGCAGGCGCAGGCCTCGGGCGCCAAGGTGCTGGGGCTCTGCAACTCCGGTGGCGACACGATCAACTGCATCAAACAGGCTCACGAATTCGGCCTGAACAAGACCATGAAGATCGCCGCCATGCTGTTCTACAACAGCAACGTGCATGCGCTGGGGCTCGACACGGCACAGGGGCTGCTGCTGACGGAGTCGTTCTACTGGGACCTGAACGACCGCACCCGCGCCTTCATGGCGCGCATCCGCGACAAGACGCCGAACCAGTGGCCCAACATGGTCCAGGCTGGCGACTACGCCAGCACGCTGCACTACCTCAAGGCGGTCAAGGACATGGGCCTCGCGGCCGCGAAGGCCGACGGGCGCGCGGCCGTGGCGCGCATGAAAGCGATGCCGACGGACGACGATTGCTTCGGCCCCGGCCGCATCCGCGTCGACGGGCGCAAGATCTGCCCGACCTACCTGTTCGAGGCCAAGAGCCCGGCGGAGAGCACGAGCCCATGGGACGGGCTCAAGCTGGTCGCCACCACACCGGCCGAGCAGGCGTTCCGGCCGATGGAGGAGGGCGGCTGTTCCCTCGTGAAAGGCTGATCGCCGGGCTGTGGGCATGACGCCGGACGTGTTGGTGGTCGGCGGCGGCAACGCGGCCCTCTGCGCGGCGATCAGCGCGCGGCGGGAGGGCGCGCGCGTGTTGGTGCTGGAGGCCGCGGACGCGTTCTGGCGCGGCGGTAACACCCGGCACACCCGCAACATGCGCTGCGCCCACGATGCCGCCACCGGCCCGCTGACCGGGCCCTACACGGAGGAGGAGTTCTTCGACGACCTGCTGCGCGTGACCGGTGGGCAGACGGACGAGGCGCTGGCGCGGCACATGATCCACGAGAGCAAGGCGATGCTCGGCTGGATCGAGGAACAGGGCGTCCGTTGGCAGCCCTCCCTGGGCGGCACGCTTTCGCTCGGGCGGACCAACTCGTTCTTTCTCGGCGGCGGCCGCGCGATGCTGAACGCGCTGTATGCCACGGCGGAGCGGCTGGGCGTGTCGATCCGCTACGGCGCGGAGGTGACGGCGTTGGAGATCGAGGACGGCACCTTCCGCGCCGCCTGGGTGGGCGACGAGCGGATCGAGGCGCGCGCCCTGGTCGCCGCCGCGGGCGGGTTCGAGTCCAACATCGAGTGGCTCAAGCGCTACTGGGGCGACGCGGCCGACAACTTCCTGATCCGCGGCACCAACAACAACCGCGGCACCGTGCTGCGCGAGCTCCTGGCGGCCGGGGTGCAGGAGGTGGGCGACCCCACCCAGTGCCACGCCGTCGCCATCGATGCGCGCTCGCCGAAATACGATGGCGGCATCATCACCCGGCTGGACTGCATCCCGTTCGGCATCGTGGTCAACCGGCGGGCCGAGCGCTTCTATGACGAGGGCGAGGACATCTGGCCGAAGCGCTACGCCATCTGGGGCCGGCTGGTGGCGGCGCAGCCCGACCAGATCGCCTTTATCGTGTTCGACGCGCCCTCGCTCGAGCTGTTCATGCCGTCGCTCTATCCGCCGATCGCGGCCGACACGATCGAGGCGCTGGCGGGCGAGCTCGGCCTCGACGGCGCCGCGCTGCGGGCGACGGTGGACGGGTTCAACGACGCCGTGCGGCCCGGCCGCTTCGACCCCACCGGTCTGGACGAGTGCCGCACGGACGGGCTAGAGCCGCCCAAGACCCATTGGGCCCGGCGGATCGCGCAGCCGCCCTTCTACGCCTATCCGGTCCGCCCCGGCATCACCTTCACCTATCTTGGCACCCGCGTGAACCAGCAGGCGCGCATGCTGATGGCGGACGGCCGCCCGGCGGCCAACATGTTCGCCGCCGGAGAGATCATGGCCGGCAACGTGTTGGGCCAAGGCTACGCGGCCGGTATCGGCATGACCATCGGGGCCGTGTTCGGCCGCATCGCCGGTCGGGAGGCCGCCCTCAATGTCCGCAGCAACCAGCCTGCCCGCGTTCCCGCCTAGCCTGCCCGGCGCCGGCGGCGGCTCCCATGCCAGCCCGGCGCTCGCCGAGGCGGACCGGCTGATGACGGTGTGCAACTCCTGCCGCTACTGCGAGGGGTTGTGCGCCGTGTTCCCGGCGATGGAGCTGCGCCGGTCGTTCGGCGACGCCGACCTCAACTACCTTGCCAACCTTTGTCACAATTGCGGCGCCTGCTACGCCGACTGCCAGTTCTCACCGCCGCACCCGTTCGCGGTGAACGTCCCGGCCACGCTGGCGGCCGTGCGCGAGCAATCCTGGGCGCACTACGCCCGCCCGGCCCTCCTGGCGCCGTTGTTCGACCGCGGCGGGGCCGTGCTGGGGTGGGCGGCGGCGGCGGCGATCGCCGGGTTCCTCATCGGCTTCGCGCCGGACCTGTTCACGCGGCAGACCGGGGCGGGCGCGTTCTACCGCTTCATGCCGCACGACTGGATGGCCGGGCTGTTCGGCGCGGCGCTGGCGGGCGCGGTCCTCGCGCTGGCGGCCGGGGTGCGAGCGTTCTGGCGCGATGCCGCCGCTGCCGCGCCGTCCGCGGGCGAGTTGGCCCATGCCGGGCATGATGCCGCCACGTTGCGCTACCTCGATGGCGGTGGCGCCGGCTGCATGACCGCGGGCCTCGCGCCGAGCCGCGAGCGCCGCGTGGCGCACCACCTCACCTTCTACGGCTTTCTGCTCTGCCTGGCGTCCACCAGCGTGGCGACGCTGTATCACTATGGGCTCGGCCGCGAGGCGCCGTATCCGTGGTGGGACCTGCCGGTCGTGCTCGGCACGCTGGGCGGCATCGGCTTGGTCGTCGGCTCGCTCGGCCTGCTTCGGAGCAAGTGGCGGCGCGACCCGGCGCGGGCGAGCGACGACCGCGGTCTGGGCACCGCACTGACACTCATGCTGCTGGCGTTGGGGGTGACCGGGCTCCTGCTTCTGCTGCTGCGCGCGACGCCGGCGATGGGCACGCTGCTGGCGATCCATCTCGGCACGGTGTTCGGCTTCTTCGTGACGCTGCCCTACGGCAAGTTCGTCCACGGACTGTATCGGACGGCAGCGCTGGTCAGGTATGCGCGGGAGCGGAAGCATTCGTGACAGTTCCGCGGATTGATGCGTGCCGATCCTAACAGTTATAGCCGAGCCGAGGTAAGCTGAACCGTTCTCTTTGTTGGGCCGCGCCACCAGTATCTGCGTCGCACCACCGCTTGATTGGTGCGATGGAGGATACCGATGCTAGCAGTTCGTCTGCTCGTTGCAGCTACGCTTTCCGCGGCGATCGTGGGCCCCGCCTTTGCCGCCGAGGGCAATGGCGAGCCGTTCCCCGGGCCCGACGCGGTCGTGCGCGAGGATGTCGGGACGCCGAACTACACCATGGGCGCCGATGCGCCGTTCAACTACTTCTACGTACCCAAGCCGAATTCGATGGCGGGATACGCGCCGGCAGCCGGCTCCAACCAAGACCCGTACCCGTTCAAGGCGACGGGGCAGATGATCCGGACTCAGCCGATGCAGCCGCCCGCCATCGTGCTGGCGCCGCAACCCAACCGGCACGGCTAATGCGACATGGGGCGCTTCCCACCACGGGAAGCGCCCCGCCTTCTTAGTGGTTGTCGCCCTCCAGCGCCGTGAGCACGGCGTTGGTGACGCCCCGGGTGGTGGCGGTGCCGCCGAGATCGGGGGTGTGGTTGGTTGGGCTAACGGTGGTCCGCTCGATGGCGCGCATCAGGCGCGCGGCGGCGGCTTTCTCGCCCAGATGCTCCAGCATCAGGGTCGCGGTCCAGAAGGTACCGATCGGGTTGGCGATACCCTTGCCGGTGATGTCGAACGCCGAGCCGTGGATCGGCTCGAACATGGACGGGAACAGCCGCTCCGGGTTGATGTTGGCGGTCGGCGCGATGCCGAGCGAGCCGGCCAGCGCGGCGGCGAGGTCGCTGAGGATGTCGGCATGCAGGTTGGTCGCCACCACCGTGTCGATGGAGGCGGGGTCCTTGACCATGCGCATCGTCATGGCGTCGACCAGCATCTTGTCCCACGTCACCTCCGGGAAGTCGGGCGCGACCTCGGCGGCGATCTCGTCCCACATCACCATGGCGTGGCGTTGCGCGTTGCTCTTGGTCACCACCGTCAGCTTCTTGCGCGGCCGCGAGTGGGCCATGCGGAAAGCGAAGCGCATGATGCGGGTCACGCCGGCCCGGGTCATGATCGACACATCCGTCGCCGTCTCGATCGGGAGGCCTTGGTGCACGCGGCCGCCGACGCCGGCGTACTCGCCCTCCGAGTTCTCGCGCACGATCATCCAGTCGAGCTCCGGCCCGGCGACGGCGCGCAGCGGCGAGACGATGCCCGGCAGTAAGCGGGTCGGGCGAACATTGGCGTACTGGTCGAACGGTTGGCAGATCGCCAGCCGCAGGCCCCACAGCGTCACATGGTCCGGCACGTCCGGCGCACCGACGGCGCCGAAGAAAATGGCGTCGTGGTGCTCGATCTGGTGGCGGCCATCGACGGGCATCATCAGGCCGGTGCGCTTGTAGTGGTCGCTGCCCCAGTCGAAATGGTCGAACGCGAAGGTGAAGCCACCGTCGCGCTCTGCCAGCTTGCGCAGCACCTCGATGCCGGCGGCGATGACTTCCACCCCGATGCCGTCGCCCGGGATGGCGGCGATCCGGTAGTTTTTCATGGGCGCTCCCGCGTTGCTTGACGCGGGAGCATACTGAGCAGATTGGCGGCCGCGAAGCTACGCGCGCTTGCTGGCCATGTATTGCTGCAGCAGGGCCGGGATGTGCTCGCCGAGCCAGTTGCCCATCTCGTCCTCCTCGGCCTTCAGCTGCTCCAGCTTGGATGCGTCGGCGGTCGCGCCGACCATGCCGGCCAGCGTGAACAGCACCTTGTAGGAGGCCGCCTCGTAGGCTTTGTACCCGATCGCCGCGAGCACGTTCTTGACCACGTCGTCTTCGGCCGGCGCGTGCACGAAACCGGCTACGGTCGCGACCGCGCCGGTGACGGCCTCCTTGAGGACGGACTTGCTGGTGCCGTGCTTGCCGAGCAACTCGTCGAGCGTCGCGGCCTGCTGCTCGGAGCGTGCCTTGTCCTGCTCCATGCGCTCGTGCAGCTCGGTATACTGCTTCATGCGTGGCAGCTGGTTCTGGATGGTTCCGATCGCCTGGGTCTCGACGGCGTGCTGGTTACGCAGGCCAGTGAGGTAGGTTTCGAGAAGCGGGCTTGTGTCGCTCATGGGGCGCTCCGATGGGGCGGTTGAATGGTGCGGACAGAGGTGGTCAATCAAAGAACAACCGGCCATCCGTGCTCCAGTGCAACGTCGCACGGCAGCAGAACGATCGCTCGATACTCGGCATTAGTGCACGATCCGCCATCAACTATTTTTGGTGTCTCGCTCAGCCTTGTCATCGGCCGATGCGGTCCAAGACCGCGCCGCGGTGTGCCTGTTCGACAGGCAGGCCCCATCGGTTCTGCCGTTGTCGCGACCGGAGTTGCTCCGGCAGCCATGCCGCTCGGCCGCCTCCCTTGCGGCACGCCGCTTGCTACACCCCCCGCACCGTGCTCTGGTTGAAGGGCTGCCATGCATTATCGAGGGGGCTTGCAGATGATTGGACGTCGCGCCGCACTGAAGGCGGCTCTGGCCGCAACCACCGTCGCGGGGGCGACCGGCCTCGGCACCACCGCCCACGCGGCTGACAAGGTGCTCAAGGTCGGCGTCAACCTGTCCTTCACCGGCGCGGATGCCGAGAACGCGGCGCGCATCGGCAACGGCGCCATCCTCGCCTTCGAGGAGGCCAACGCCAAGAAGGAGGTGCCGGGTTACACCTTCCAGCTCGTCAAATACGACGACGCCACCCCCACCGCCGGCCAATACGACCCGGCGCAGGCCGCCACCAACGCCCGCTCCATGATCTCCGACCGCGCCACCGTCGCCGCGATCGGGCCGCAGATGTCCGGCGCCGGCAAGGCCATGGCGCCCATCCTGAGCCAGGGCGACCTGGCCATCATCACCCCCGCCTCCACCAATCCGGACATCACCGACCCCAAATTCGCCGCGCAGTACCGGCCGGCCGGCAAGGCGATCTACTTCCGCACTGTCGCCACCGACGCCTTCCAGGGTCCCAACATGGCCAACTACATGGCCGACACCCTGAAGGTGAAGTCCGTTTACGTGCTGGACGATACCGGGGCCTACGGGGTGGGCCTGGCAGACGCGTTCCAGGCGCAGGCGGAGAAGAAGGGGGTCAAGATCCTCGGCCGCGACAAGCTGGACCCCAAAGCGGTGGATTATTCGTCCATCCTGACGCGGATCAAGTCGATGAACCCGGACGCGATCTACTACGGCGGCGTCAACCAGGCCGGCGTGAAGGTCGCCAAGCAGGGCTACGACATCATCCCCAACGTCATCAAGGCGGGCGGCGACGGGATGCAGAGCGCCGACCTGCTCAAGGGCGCCGGCTTCCCCGCCGTGGAAGGCTGGTACGCCACCGTCGCGTCGCCGCATTTCGACGAAGCGGGCGACAGCAAGGCCAAGACCTTCGGCGACACCTATTTCAAGCGCTTCAACCAGCACCCGGACGACTACACCGTGACCTGCTACGTCGCCGCCCAGGTGATCGTCGCCGCGGTGAAGGACCTGGTGAAGGCCAAGAAGGCGGTGGACCGCTCGACCATGCGCGAGGCGATCCAGCACGTGGACATGAAGAACAGCCTGATCGGTCCGGTCGAGTTCGACGGCAATGGCGACCTGAAGAACAAGGTGATCAGCGTGTTCAAGATCACCAAGGACGACAAGGCGCCGCTCGACGACCCGACCGCTCAATACAAGTACATCGGCACGGCGCCGATGAGCTGAGCGGCGGTCTGCCCCAATGACGTCGGTCGACATCGTCGTCCAGCAGACGATCAATGGACTTAGCCTGGGGTCGATGTATGCCTTGCTCGCCCTGGGCTTCACATTGGTCTACGGCATCGCCGAGCTGATCAACTTCGCCCATTTCAACGTCTTCATGGTCGGCAGCATGGTGGCGATGCTGACCCTGCAGGCCTTTGGCTTGAACGGGCAGGAGACCGTGCTGACCGGGCTGCCGCTGTTCGGCGTGCTGGTGGCCGGGTTTGCGACGGCCATGCTGGCGAGCGGGCTGATCGGCGTGTCGATCGAGCGCTTTCTGTTGCGCCCGCTCGCCGCGGTGAAGGGCCCCGCGGCGATGATCACCACGATCGGTGTGTCCTACGTGTTGTTCAACGTCGTGCTGCTGACCCTGGGGTCGGACAGCAAGAACTTCCCGAACCCGATCCCGGCGCTCTCGTGGTCGATCGGCGGCGCCGTGCTGCGCGTCCGCGAGGTGGCGATCTGGGCCATCTCGCTGGTGCTGATGGGCGGGCTGACCTTCTTCGTCGGCTACACCAAGCTCGGCAAGGCGATGCGGGCCACGGCGCAAGACCCGGATGCGGCGCGCATGATGGGGGTGGAGGTCGACCGGGTGATCATGACCGCCTTCTTCGTCGGCGGCGCGCTGGCTGGGGCCTGCGGCATGATCTTCGGGCTCTACTACAACCTTGCCAAGGTCGACATGGGCTTCGGCGCCGGGCTGCGGGCCTTCACGGCGGCAGTACTGGGCGGCATCGGCAACGTGCCGGGGGCGATGCTGGGCGGCGTGCTGATCGGGTTGATCGAGGCGTTCGCGGCGCAGACGATCGGGTCCGCCTGGGCCGACGTGGTCATCTTCAGCCTGCTGGTGCTGGTGCTGGTGCTGCAGCCCGCCGGGCTGCTGGGCCGGCTCGCGCCGAACAAGTCGTGAGCGGGGGCACATCATGAGCGCTGGCGGCATCTTCAGCCCAAGGGTCGGCACGGAGGAAATCGGCCTGGCCGCGTCGCACCCGGTGCGCGGCATTCCGCTGGATCGCCGGCGGGCCTTCGTCATCTACGTCATCTCGGTGGCGCTGCTGCTGTTGCCCGCCGTGTGGGACGACGATGCCGGCATCGACGCGCTCGCCAATGCGATGAGCTACGCCGCGTTGGCGCTGGGGCTGAACGTGGTGGTCGGCTTCGCCGGGTTGCTGGACCTGGGTTACGCGGCGTTCTTCGCCATCGGAGCGTATTTCTACGGCATCCTGACCAGCTTCCAGGTGATGCCGGAATGGTCGGCCTTCTGGCAGCCTTTTGCCGCGGTCGGGCTCGTCGAGAAGATGAACATGGGCGGGCCGGACCTGGTCCATTTCACCCTGTCGTTCTGGCTGGCGCTGCCGCTGGCCGGGCTGGTGGCCGCGCTGTTCGGCGTGCTGTTCGGCGCGCCCACCCTGCGGCTGCGCGGCGACTACCTCGCCATCGTCACGCTCGGTTTCGGCGAGATCGTGCCGGTGGTGGCGCGCAACGTGACGTCGGTGACGAACGGGGCCGCCGGGCTGAACGGCGTCCAGCCGCCGAAGCTGTTCGGCTACAATTTCGGTATCGACGCCACTCCTTATTACTATGTAGGGCTGGGGCTGATCGCCCTGCTGATCTTCACCTCCGTCCGGTTACGCGACAGCCGCATCGGCCGCGCCTGGATGGCGATCCGCGAGGACGAGACGGCGGCCTCGGCGATGGGCGTCAACCCGGTCAAGTACAAGCTGATGGCGTTCGCCATCGGCGCCGCCTTTGCCGGCATGACGGGGGTGTATTTCGTCGCCAAGCTGCAGACGGCGACGCCGGAGATGTTCAACTTCAACGTGTCGTCCATGCTGATCGTCATGGTGGTGCTGGGCGGCATGGGTAGCGTCTGGGGCGTGGTACTCGGCGCGGTGCTGCTGCAACTGATGCAAAGCTGGTTCCTGCCGAGCCTGAGCCGGCTCACGCAGGAGGTCGGGCTGTCGACCGGGAGTGTCTGGCTGCAGCACGTGGACCTCGTGCAATGGACCCAGCTGCTGTTCGGGGTGATCCTGATCGGCATGATGCTGTTCCGGCGCGAAGGGTTGATCCCCGCCGTGCGGCGGACCCCGGGGCTGACCTACGACGCGCAGCACGCGGAGGTGGCGCGCGGCGGCTTCCGCAATCTCGAGACCTTGGTCGAAACGGGGGTGGCGGCGTGGGGCGAGGCGGCGGCGCTCGAGATCCGCGACGTCACCGTCCGCTTCGGCGGGCTGGTGGCGCTCAACAAGGTGAGCCTCACCGTGCCGGCCGGCGGCGTCGTGGCGGTGATCGGGCCGAACGGGTCCGGCAAGTCGACCCTGTTCAACGTGATCACCGGGCTGGTGCCGGCCGAGGGCGCCATCCGCTTCGGCGGGCGCGAGTTGCTGGGGCTGAAGCCCCACCAGGTGCTGGAGCTCGGCGTGGCCCGCACGTTCCAGAACATCCGCCTGTTCCCGACCCTGACGGTGCTGGAAAACGCGCTGATCGGGCGGCACGCGCGGCTCGCGGCGGGGCCGGCGACCTCCGTGCTGCGGACGCCGGCGCAGAAGGCGGAGGAGGCGGAAGCGCGCGAGAGCGTGCTGGGCATCATCGCCCTGTTCGGCAACCGGCTGGCACCGCGGGTGGCGCAGGCCGTGAGTGGGCTCAGCTACGCCAACCGCCGCCGGGTCGAGATCGCCCGCGCGCTGGCGTCCCGCCCGCGCCTGCTGCTGCTGGACGAGCCGACGGCGGGGATGAACCCGGCCGAGACGCTGGAGCTGGCCGAGCAGATCAAGTCGCTGCACGCCAGCGGACTCTCCATCCTGATCATCGAGCACAAGCTCGACGTGGTGACCCGGCTGGCCGACAGCGTGGTGGTGCTGGACCATGGCGAGAAGATCGCGGAAGGCCGGCCCGACGAGGTCCGCCGCAACGAGCAGGTGCTGACCGCCTATCTGGGCCGTGCGGCCCGGGCGGCGCTGGAGAAGGAAATTGCCTGACACCGCATCGACGACGCTGCTCGAGTTCCGCGACGTCAACACGCATTACGGCGACCTGCACGTGCTGAAGGACGTCAATTACGACATCAAGGCGGGCGAGATCATCGCCCTGCTCGGCGGGAATGCCTGCGGCAAGTCCACCACCATGAAGACGATCATGGGCGTGGTGCGGCCCACCACCGGCAGCGTGCTGTTCGACGGGCAGCCGATCGAGCGGCTCTCCACCGGCGCCCGGGTCGCGCGCGGGATCGCGCCGGTGCTGGAGGCGCGGCGGCTGTTCCCGCGCATGACGGTCTACGAGAACCTCGAAATGGGCGCCTACACCCGGAAGAAGGGCCCGGAGTTCCTCGAAGGGTTGGAGCGGGTCTACGCTCTGTTCCCCCGCGTCAAGGAACGGCGCAGCCAGTTGGCCGGCACGCTCTCGGGCGGCGAGCAGCAGATGGTCGCGATCGGCCGCGCGCTGATGGCCCGGCCGCGGCTGATATGCATGGACGAGCCCTCCATGGGCCTGTCGCCGCTCTACGTCGAGCAGGTGTTCGACATCATCCAGGCCATCAACCGCCAGGGCACGACCATCTTCATGGTGGAGCAGAATGCCGCCATGGCGCTGCAGATCGCCCACCGCGCCTACGTGCTGCAGACCGGGATGGTGGTGCTCGCTGGGAGTGCGGCCGAACTGCGCGAGCACGAGGACATCCGCCAGGCCTATCTCGGCGAGATGGAGGTCGCCGCCGCATAGCGTGCGGATTGTGACACCACGATGAAGCTCGTTGCGGCCCGCGCCTTCTCGCCTGCCGATCCGCTATACCGCTGCCGACGCTCGCTGCTGGAACCCGCTCGGTATGGATGAAGTCGAAGGCCTGTTTCCGATCCCGCTGCTCCGATCGCGCGGGGTGTTCGACCCGCCGACCGTGGCCGCGCTCGCCAGCGAGATCCAGTCCAAGTTCACCCAGCGCAACGACCGCTCCGACCGGCTCTCCCACACGGAGATCGTCCGGCCCGACGTGAGCCCGCTCTACCGCAAGGTGGCCGACCTGGCCGGCGAGAAGATCGCCGAGTTCGGTACTCTGCTGTTCGGCGACCGGCTGCGCTGGCACGTCAAGGAGATGTGGACCAACGTGCTGGAGCCCGGCGGCAGCCAGTCGTTGCACGCGCACGCCAACAGCTTCGTCTCCGGCATCATCTATCTGACGCCGTCGCACCGTTCGTCGCACACCGTGTTCGTGCGCAACCCGGGCGGCACCGAGTTCAGCTTCCGGCACAACACCCGCACGGCGCAGATCGGCCCGTTCAACGCCGGCAAATACGTCACCCCGGAGATCGAGCCCGGCGACATGGTGCTGTTCCCCAGCTACCTGCTGCACGAGGTGCCGCGCAATCAGGGGGCGCAGCGGATCACGATGGCCTTCAACGCCATCCCGGAGCGGCTGGACAGCTGGGGTTACACCATCGGCCTGACGCCATGAGGCCAGCCCTCGCGCTCGCGCTGCTCCCGGCGATGGCCGCGCCGGCTGCGGGGGCCGACCTGCCGCGCGTCGCCGGCGTGGTGATCGCGCCCGGCGAGCGGGTCGCGTTGTTCGACCTGGGCTCGGGCGGGCTGCGGACGGTCGGCGTGGGCGACGCGGTGGCCGGGTTCCGGGTGGGCGCGATCGAGCGGTCCGGGGTGCGGCTCGACCGCGACGGGCAGACCACCACGGTGCACACGGGCACCGCCCGCCGCGCCCCGCCGCCGGCCGATACGGGCGGCGGCACGTTCGGCCTGGTGTTGCGCAGCCAGCCGCCCGTGGACGATTGAGATCGTGCGCGTAACCTGACGACAGCCTGTCCGCCGGATGAAACTCCGGTAACAAATGTCATCGTTGTCTCACTGTTTTATCGCTGACGGTCATGCGACCACGCTGGGCAAAGCTCGAAAGGTCTTCCCCCAATGCGTCTTACTCTGGCGACCGTCGCCGCAAGCCTCCTGTCCATCGGTTCCGCCATCGCCGGCCCGTCCACCCTCTGGGTCGTCGACGCGACCGCGAGCGGCTCGGGCTCGACCTATTCGGCTTATGCCGAGCAATTCTCGCTGACCGGCGACCTGCTGCAGCGCGTGACGCTCGGCACCAACTTCAACCCGACCGGCATCGCGATCATCGGCAACACGGCCTACGTGTCCTCGGGCGATACCGGCCTGCTGCGGACGTTCAACGTCACCAATGGCGCACTGGGCGCGAGCTACAACAGCGGCCAGAATGCCCTCGGCGCGCTGGCCACCAACGGCACGTCGCTCTTCGCGGCGGACTTCACCGGCGGCAAGAGCCTGTACCAGTTCTCGACCACCGGCGTGCTGCAGAACACCTATGCCCTGGGCGGCGCGCAGAGCAACGTCGGCAGCTACTACAACGGACTCGAGTATGAGGCCGGTGCGATCATCGCCAACCGGAGTCAGAACGCCGGTCCCTATGATCGCTACAACACGACCGGCATGCTGCAGCAGGCGAGCGTCTTCACCCTCGGCGATGGCGGGGCGCTGACCTACAACACCGACCTCAACGTGCAATACGCGGCCGTCTCCGGCGGCACCGGCAGCATCCAGACGTCGGCCGGCTCGAGCATCACCCTCCGCGGCACGCCGCTCGACACCGGCTTCGGGACGGAGCGGTTCATCAACGACCTCGCGTTCCAGGTGCCGGAGCCGACCACGCTGGCGCTGCTCGCGGGCGGCCTCGGCTTGCTCGGCCTGCGTCGCCGCCGGGCCTGACACTTCCATGAGGGACCCCGGGCGCGAACTGCCCGGGGTCCCTTGACTTCGCCGGCCTTCGCTCGACCCTGACGGCCTCACCCGCTGGGATCGACCGACACATGCCCGATCACCCTCTCGACGCGCCCCTCATCGGGCCGCGCTACGGCCAGGCCGCGGCGGCTTCCGCCCCGATCCCGACCAACCCCGTGCTGGACACCATTCTGGCGCACCGCTCGGTGCGGCAGTTCAGCGACCGCGCGTTGCCGGAGGGGCTGGTCGCCCTGCTCGCCGCCGCCGCCCAATCGGCACCCACCTCCTCCAATCTGCAGGCCATGAGCCTCGTCGCCGTCGAGGATCGCGACCGCAAGGCGCGGCTCGCCACCTTGGCCGGCGGACAGCGGCAGGTGGCCGAGGCGCCGCTCCTGCTCCTGTTCGTGGCCGACCTGGCGCGGCTACGCGCCGTCAGCGCCGGGGCGGGAGAGGCGGGGGAGGGGCTCGACTACACCGAGGCCCTGATCGTGGCCGTCGCCGACGCCGCCTTTGCCGCGCAGAACGCGCTGCTGGCGCTGCAATCACTCGGTCTCGGCGGCTGCTACATCGGGGCCATGCGCAACGACCCGGCGGCGGTGGCGGCCGAGCTCGGCCTGCCGCCCGGCAGCTTCGTCGCTTTCGGCATGACCGTCGGCTACCCCGACCCGGCGGTCGAGACCGGGATCAAGCCACGCCTACCGCCCGAGGTGGTCTTGCACCACGAGCGCTACCGCGCGCCGACGCCCGAGGCCATTGCCCGATACGACGAGACGATGCGCGCTTTCCGCTCGGAGCAGGCGATGACGGACCTGGCCTGGAGCCGGCAGGCGGCCCGGCGCGTTCGCGACGCCGCCGCGCTCTCCGGCCGTCACACGCTGCGGAGCACGCTGCAGGCGATGGGGTTCGCGCTCAAGTAGCTCAGGGGCCGCGCAGCCGCGCCAGCAGGTGCGGCGCTTCCGGGCGGCCGGGCGCGGCCGCCTGCGCGGCTTGCAGGATGCGGATGGCGGCGGCGCGGTCGTCGGCGTCCGACGCGGGGCCGAGCAACGCCGCCGCCATCGCGACCAGCGGGTCGTAAGCGGGGCCGAACTCGGGGCTGAGGCGAAGCGCGTCCAACAGGCCGGGGATGGCGGCGTTCATCAGCGCCCGCGGGTCCAGGCCCGGCTCGATGGCCGCGCCGGCGGCAATGAACCGGTCTCGCGCGCGACGATAAGCTGCCATTTCCGGCGACGCCTCGATGCCCGGCTCCGCCACCGGAGTGGTCGCGGCGCGGCCGAGCACGGCTAGCAGGCCCGCGGTGGGTGGCGCCGACAGGGCGCGCACGTTGCGCTCGGCATCCAGCGCGACCACCGGACGGTCATCCGTGTTGCGCGGCCCCGGCCCGGCGATCGCCTCCAGCGCCGCGGGGCCGCCGACGAAGAGGCCGAGCAGGTCGAGCGGCTGCAGCAATCCGGTGGGCTGTAGGGCAGGGCGCAGCGCCGCCGCGGTCATGCGGCGGGCGAGTTGCGCCGGGTCGGTCTGCAGCCCGTCGGGCGCGCCGATGAGGGCGAGCATCGGGGTCTGCAGGCTGTAATGCGCGAGCCAGGCGGTGGCCCCGGGGAAGACGGCCTGGAAGCTGCGGATGATGGCCCCGAGGGAGGGCTGGTCGAGCTGGTAGAGCGGTAGCCACTGGCAAAACACGCCGCCCGGCGCCAGGCGCTCGCGGACGGCAGCGAAGTGTTCCGCGGTGTAGAGCGCGCCGCTGCCGTCGAGCGCGGGGTGGAACAGGTCCGCCACGATCACGTCGTAGCGGTCCCGCTCGGCGCGCACGAAGCGGCGGGCATCGGCGGTGACGATGGGCGGCAAAGCGGGCGCGCCGGGCGCTGCGAACCAGGGCAGCAATTCGACGGCTTCCGGCACCAGCTCGACCCCGGTGGCACGGAGCCCGGGCCAGACGCCCGCACCGGCCAGCGTGGCGCCGGTGCCGACGCCCAGGAATAGCGCCCGGTGCGGCGCCGGATGCAGCAGCAACGGGATCTGCGCCTGCCGCCAGTCGGAACGGCGCGAGCTGGTGCCGCCCATGCGGAAATGGCCGTTGATCTCGAGGAAGCGGGTGCCGTCGGCATCGGCGACGACGCTGGCGGTCGCGGTCGGGCCCTCCTGGCTCGCGAGCAGCTCGCCGCCGGCCGGCACCCGCACCAGCACATGGTCGGGCCGAAGCAGCAGAACGGCAGCCGCGGCGGCGAGCGGCACGGCGCCGATCCACCATCGGCGGGGCGGCACCGCACCGGACAGCAGGGGGGCGAGCAGCAGGAAGCCGACCGCCACCACCAGCAGGCCCGACGCCGCCCCGGTGAGCGGAATCAGTGCCAGCGCGGTCAGCGGCGGCGCGACCGCGGCGCCGGCAGCATTGGCCGCCACCGCGATGCCGAGCGAGCCGCCGCCGTCGCGCCATGTCTGCGCCACCGCGCCGAACAGCGCGCCCATCGCGATCGTCGGCAACAGGAACAGGGCGCCGGCCAGCAGGAACTCGGCACCCACCGAGCCGAGCTGCGCCGCCAGCGCCAGCGGGCCGAGCCACAGCGCCAGCGCCGCGGTGGCCGTCGTGGTCAGCGACGCCGCGGCGAGCAGGGCGCCAAGCGCCGGCGCGCCAGGCTTTTGGCGGGCACGCTGCCAGAGCAGCCCCCCGATCGCGGTGCCGATCAGATAGGCCGCGAGTAGCACGGCGAAGCTGAAAATGGTGTTCTGCAGCACCTGCGCGGCCAGCCGGATCACCAGCGTCTCCAGCGCAATGCCGAGGAGGCCGGTGCCGGCCAGGATCAGGAGCAGACGGATGCCGCCGCCGAGGGGCCGGCGCGGCGGCGGGGCCGCTGTGGTCGGGCGCGGAAGCAGGAGCGCCGCGGCCGCCGCACTCGCGTTGACGGCGGCCAGCGCCCCCAGCGTGCGCGAAACGCCGAGCTGCGGCAGCAGCAGGAACACGCCCGCGAGGCAGCCTGCCGCGGCACCCGCCGTGTTGGCGCCGTAGATGCCGGCCACCACCCGCCCGTCACGGCTCAGCGGCGCCACCATGCGTTCCAACGCGATCAGGGTGCCGCCCATGGCGGCGGTGGCCGGCAGCAGCGCCAGTGCCGGCATGCCGAATCCGGCGAGCCAGAGCAGCGGCGGCGGCGGGGCGGGGCCGACCAGGGTCGCCAGCCACGGACCGACCGCCGGCAGCAGGAACACGCTCGCCAGCGCCCAGAGCGCGATCTTGAGTTCGAGCGCGGCAAAGGCGCGGCGCGGATCGGCGGCGCGATCGATCGCGCGTCGCAGCGCCAGCGCGCCGCTCGCCAGCCCGGCGAAGAAGCCGGTGACCACGCCCAGCGTCGCCATCATCTCGGTGCCGACGGCGGCGGCGAGCATCCGGGTCCACACCACCTCGTAGGCGAGTCCGGCGAAGCCGGAGGCGGCGGCGACGGCCGCGAGCAGGACGAAGACGGGAGCGGTCACGCCGCGGGGTTCAGCGCGGCGGGAACCCGAACGGCTCGCCCGGCCGCGATTGGTAGGGCCGGGTCGCGATGATGCGGCGGGCGCGGGCGATGATGTCCGGGCATTCGTCAACCTCGCCCGCATGCATCTCGATGATCGCGGTGTCGAGCTGGTTCTCCGCGTAGCGGCGCGAGATGTCCTGGGCGGGCAGGGTCGCGGCCAGTTCGCGCGTGGCGGCGACGTCCTCGAGGCAGCGTTCCTCCTCCAGGCCGGCCCAGGCCGGGGCGGTGGACAGGAGGATCAGGACGGCGGTGCAGGCGCGGAGCATCGGGGAACTCGGTGTTGGGGTTGAACGCAAACGGAGCCCGCCATTGCTGGCGGGCTCCGTCCGTGGGCGTGGTGCCGTGGGTGGAGGGCCGTCCTTACTGGGCGGCGGTCTGCTGGGCGGCGAGGCTGGCGGCGAGTTCCTGGTTGGTCTCGACGCGCAGCTTGGCCGAGCCGGCGGGGCGGAAGAAGATCGGGTTGGCGTAGAAGTAGAGGTTGGCATACGCCTCCACGTCGTTGTCGACCCGGCGGGTGCCGTTGATCGTCGGCAGGTGGGTCGGGCAGGCCGGGTCGGCGCAGACGACGTTGTCGATCAGCGAGTCGATGGTCGGGTTGCCCTGGCTGTCGCTGGCGTTGGGCGTGCCCGGCGGGATGTTGGTGCCGCGGGCGCGCAGGTAGAACGGCCCGGTGGTCGGCGCGGTGAAGCTGGTGGTGAACTCGAGGCGGTAGCCGGTGGCCAGCGGCGTCAGCGTCATCTTGGTGTTGGCGCCGGCAGCGGTGGAGTTCGGGTTGTAGAAGCTCGAGAAGATGCTGGTCGAGGGATTGTAGACCAGCGCGGCGCCGGCGACGCCGCTCTGGTTGGCCGGCTGGCTGTAGCGGGCATCGCTCGGGGCGATGATCCCGGTGATGTTGCCGCGGATCAGGTCCACGTGGTCGACCTGCGGCGCGTTGAGCGGCTGGCTCACGCCGATCTGGCTCAGGATCGGGTTGTTGAAGCTGTAGGGGCTGTTGTTGGCCATCGGGACGACCATGCGCATCTCGACGGTGACCGTGTCGCCCGGGTTGTATTCGAGCGTCTGGCCCATGGTCTTGGTCACGCCGTTGACGGTGGCGCGGAAGGTGTAGTCGGACCCGATCAGGTCGCCGGTGACGGAGAAGCTGTTGCCGGAGCGCATGCCGTCGACCACGCTCTGGGCGCGGAAGGCGTTCTGATTGGGGATGTAGAGGCGCGAGAACTCGCCGGGGAAGAAGTCGGCGGTGGTGGCGCGATCACGGGCGCCAAAGACGCCGCGCTGGTGCCAGTCGGAGCTGATGAACATGAAAGAGTTGCGGCCTTCGCCGAGCAGGCCATCCCAGAGGCCGCCGACCTTGGCCGTGTAGACGCCGCCGCCACCATAGGTGGCGCCGCCGACGGCGTTGGTGCTGTAGGAGTGGTTGCTTTCGGCGAAGTGGCCGGGCGACTCGATTCCGATGGCCAGGGTCGGGCCGGCGTTGTTGAAGTCGCGGAAGTGCTCGATGTTGAAGCCGGCGGAGGTCGTGGTGCTGAAGGCGCCGGCCCGCTCCGTGTGCGTCGGTACGTAGTAGCTGGTGAGCGGCGCATTCTGCTGCAGCCACGTCACGCTCTGGACCGCCTTTTGGTGGCCGGCGGTGCCGCTGTTGCTGAAGCTCTTGCCGGTCCAGACCGGGTTGCCGTTGGCGTCGACCGGGCCCTTGGTGTCGCTGTCGGAGCGATCCCAGCGATACTCGAACTCGGCCATCCGGTTGGCGTTGCCGGTGCCCGTGGTCGGGAACTGGCCGTTCAGCACGGCGACGTCGGTATGCTCGTGGCCGGGGGTGATGGTCTCGAGACCCTCGATGACGACCTTCTTGTACTGCTGCGACTTCTGGATGATGATCGGGTATTCGACCTCGGCGATCGACTGCCAGCGATACATCACCGACCGCGCCGGCGGCGGGTTGGGGATGTCACCCTTGATCTGGGTGATGGTGATGTTCTGGATGGTCTGGCCGAGCGTGTCGGTCCAGTAAGTCGTGGTGTTGTCGCCCGGGATCCCGGCGCTGTTATCGCTGAAGCGGCAGTCGCGGTTGCCCGACCCGCCGTGGTTGCCGTGGGTGAACCAATCGATGTTGAAGTTCACCACGCCGTTCTGGCTGCCCGCGCCCAGGGTGCGGTCGAGCAGGTAGCTGGTCGAGACCGTGCCGTCGGTGCAGGTCGTGTGGTTGTGCATGTCGCCGGCGACGTAGGGCGAGTTCTTGATGAACGGCTTGTTGGGAACCCAGTTCTGCGCGGCGGCAGGGGCGGCCAGACCGAGGGTGACGGAGGCCGCCCCGGTCAAGGCGATGGCGAGTTTACTGGAGGACATGCGGAGATCTCCGAGAAGGCGCTGAATTCTGTCCGCAGGATTACCTGCTGTTAATACTTTCGGGGAAGCGTTCGTCGGAGGAGATGCGGTGAAGGTTTGATGACGCCCGTCGCGGAGCGATGACAGCGCGGAAGCGAGGCGTCATTGAGCGGGCCACGCGGGGCCGTTGGAGTAAAGTCGAGTGAGTCAGGAGGTTGGTTGGAAGACGGGTGTCGACCGGAGCGGGGTCGGCACAGGGCGCGTCGGGTGGCGCCGGTTCGCGCGCGAGCCGTTGCTGCACTTCCTGCTGCTCGGCGGGCTGATCTTCGGCGCCGATGCCTGGCTGCACCCGCCGGATCGCACCGCCCGCGTCATCACCGTCACGCGGCAGATGCGCGAGACCATGGCCACCAACTTCGACGAGGACCGCGAGCGCCAGGCGACGCCGGCCGAGGTCAACCAGATGGTGGAGAACTGGGTCGCCAGCGAGATCCTGTATCGTGAAGGCAAGCTGCTCGGCGTGGATCGCGGCGACGACACCATCCGCGACCGGATCGCCTTCAAGCTGCAGTTGATGATCTTCAGCCAGCTGGAGACGCCGAACCCGTCGGTGGACGAGCTGCGGACCTGGTTCGAGGCCAACCGCGACCGGTTCGACGAGCCGGAGCGGATCAGCTTCTACATCGGCCCGCCCAAGGACGAGGCGGCCGCGCGCAAGAACCTGGCCGACATCGAGAGCGGCCAGGAGAGTGACGAGCTGAGCCGGACCACGCGGGCGATGATCGGCCGGCCGATCAGCAGCATCGCGCCCGTGTTCGGCGACGGCTTCCGCGACGGCTTGCTGGCCATGCCGATCAATCAATGGGGCGTGCTGCACTCCAAGGAGGGGTGGCACGTGGTGCGCTTCGACTCGCGCCGGCCCAGCGAGCCGGTTCGCTTCGCCGACATCCACGACCAGGCTCTGCGCGTCTACCAGACCGACGCCGTCCGGGCCCGCGCGTGGGAGGCGGTGAAGCGGCTGCGCGCCAACTACACGGTGCGGTACGAGCCATGACCGCGCGCCTGCTCGCCGGGCTGCTCTGGCTCCTCGCGGCGCTGGGCTCGGCCGCCGCTTGGGCGCACGAGCCGGCCATGGGCGTGCTGGAGCTGCGCGAGGTGCGGCCCGGCGCCTATGTCGCCGGCTGGACGCTCGAGCCGACGATCGGGCCGGAAAAGGTACGCCTGCAATTCCCGCCGCAGTGCCATTTCGAGCTGCCCAGCCTGGAATGCGGACCGGGCGGCCTGGTCGGGCGCGTTTCGGTCGACAACCTCGGCGCCAACATGTCCGCCGTGCTGCTGCAGGTGATCCCGCTCGGCGGAGAGGCGCGCAGCTACACCATCACCTCCGGCAGCCCGGTCGTCTCCATCCTCGGCATCGGCGCGCCGACCTGGCAGACCTGGAAGGAGGTGGGCTGGACCTATCTCAACGTCGGGGTCGACCACATCCTGCTCGGCGTGGACCACCTGTTGTTCGTGCTCGGGCTGATCTTCCTGGTCGGCGGCGGCTGGCGGCTGGTCAAGACCATCACCGCGTTCACGCTGGGGCACAGCGCCTCGCTGGCGGCGGCCGCGTATGGCTTGCTCGGCGTGCCGGAAGCGCCGTTGAACGCCTGCATCGCGCTGTCGATCGTGTTCGTCGGCGTGGAATTGGTGAAGCAGCGGCGCGGCGAGCCGGGGCTGACGGCGCGCTACCCGTGGGCGATCGCGTTCAGCTTCGGGCTGGTGCACGGCATCGGCTTCGCGAGCGCACTAGCCGGGCTGGGCATCGAGCGGGCGCTGCTGTTCCCGGCCCTGCTGTCGTTCAACGTCGGCGTCGAGATCGGCCAGCTCGCCTTCGTGGCGTTGGTGCTGCTGCTGCGCTGGGGGCATCGCCGGTTGGGCGCCGTCGTCGGTGGCTGGGGCGAACTGGCCCCGGGCTACGCGATCGGCGTGGTGGCGACGTTCTGGTTCCTGGGCCGCATGGTCCGCTTGCTCACCCCCATCTGAGGTCTCTGATGCGACTCCTGCTCCTTCTGCCGATCCTGCTGGTCGCGGGGACTGGCCCGGCCAGTGCGCACATCGTCAGCTCGCGTCTTGGCGACTTTTATGGCGGCGCGCTCCATCCGCTCACCGGGTTGGCCGATGGCGTGCTGTGGCTCGCGCTGGGGCTGCTGGCCGGGCTGCAGCCGGCACGGTCGGCCCGGTGGATCACCGCCGCCTTCCCGCTGGGCCTGCTGGCCGGGTTCTTCGGCGGGCTGGCGATGGGGTGGACGAGCGACCCGCTGCGGCTCGACGCGGCGCTGATGCTGGCGCTGGGCCTGCTGACCGCGGCGGCCTGGCGGCTGCCCGGGGCGCTGCTGATGGCCCTGGTGGTCGGCCTCGCGGTCTATCGCGGCGCGGCCAATGCGAGCGGGCTGGAGGCGGGGACGGACACGACCCTGTTCGCCCTCGGCGTCGCGACGGCCGGCTACGTCGCGCTGACGCTCATCACGGCGGGCGTCGAGGCGTTCCGCCAGAACGGGGCGGGCTGGCGCAGCATCGCCGTTCGCGCCGGCGGCAGCTGGATCGCGGCCGTCGGCGTCATGGTGGGCGGTTTCACCTTCGTAACCTGAGCCTCAGCCCAGGGCGGAGCGGAGGAACACGGCGCCGAAGCAAGCCACGGCGGCGCCGAGGGCACGGACCACCACGGTGCCGGCGCGCCACCGGGTCAGCACCCCGATGCCGATGCCGACCGCGTGCAACAGCCCGGTCGCCACGACGAAGCCGATCCCGTAGGCGAGCGGGTTGGCCGCCTCCGGCAATTCCTGTCCGTGGGCATAGCCATGGAAGATGGCGAAGAACGCGACCACCAGCCCGGCGACCCAGAGCGGCACCCGTACCCCGAACGCGACCACCAGGCCCAGCACCACCGCGGAGAGCGCGATCATCAGCTCCGGCTGCGGCACCGGTGTCCCGGTGACGCCCAGCACGCCGCCGATCGCCATGACGAGCGGGAAGGTGATCGGCAGCACCCAGATCGCCGGCGCCCCGAGCAGCGCGCCCCACAAGCCGACCGACACCATGGCGATCACGTGGTCGAGCCCGGTGAGCGGATGCAGGAAGCCGCTCGCCAGCCCGCCGGGAACGCCCTCTTCCGTATGCGCCCACGCCGTGCCGTCGCCGAGCAGCATCACCGCCGCGACCACCATGACCAATCTCACCATCTCGCACCCTTTGTCATCGTCCCAGGCGCTCTCGATACAGAGTTCGATCCGGCCCGCAATGTGAAGGTTCAGAGGCTACGGCCGCCATAGGTCGCGGCATAGGCGGCGGCGTCGAACCCGTCGGCCGGGCCGTCGGCCACCACCCGGCCGTTCGACAGGCCGACGATGCGGTCGGCATGGGCGCGGGCCAGTTCGACCTGGTGCAGGCTGCACAGCACCGCGACCCGGCGGCTCCCCGCGATGTCGCGCAGCAGGCGGAGCACGGCGGCGCCGCCATCGGGATCGAGGCTGGCGACCGGCTCGTCGGCGACGATCAGCCGCGGCTGCTGCGCCAAGGCCCGCGCGATGGCGACCCGCTGCTGTTGCCCGCCGGACAGCGTGTCGGCGCGCCGCGGCCCCAGGCCGGCGAGGCCGACCTGGGCGAGGCATTCCTCTGCCAGCCGTCGGTCGGCGGCGGCGAAATGCCGGGTCCATCCGCGCCAGGCCGATACGTGCCCGAGCCGCCCGGCCAGCACGTTGTCGAGCACGCTGAGCCGGGCCACCAGGTTGAATTGCTGGAATACGACGGCGACCTGCCGCCGGGCCCGCCCGCGCAATTGACCCAGCTCGGTGCCGTCGAGCCGGACGCTGCCGGTATCGGGCGCGAGCAGTCCGGCCACGCAGCGCAGCAAGGTGGTCTTGCCGGCGCCGCTCGGCCCCAGCAGCGCCACGAACTCGTGGACCTCCGCCGCCAGTCCGACATCGGCCAGCACGGCCTGCCCACCGAGCCGCTTGCCGAGGCCCTGCACGGCGATCAGCGACAGCCCGCTCATACCAGCCGGCGCCGGCACCAACCGGAGAACCCGTCGAGCGCCGTCACCACGACCAAAAGGACGAGGAGGATGGTGAACAGGCGCGGGAAGTCGAGCAGGTCGACGCTGTTCTTCAGCTCCAGGCCGATCCCGCCGGCCCCGACGATGCCGAGCACGGTGGAGGCGCGGACGTTGAACTCCCACCAGAACAAGGTGGCCGAGAGCAGGACGGGCAGCAGGTCCGGCACCAGCGCGTAGAGGATGGCGGTGATCCGGCCGGCGCCGGTGGTGCGGACGGCCTCGAACGGAGCCAGATTGGCGTTCTCGACATGGTCGGCGAAGGTCTTGGCCGCGCTGCCCCAGGTGTGCAGCGCGATGCCCAGCGTGCCGGCGAACGGGCCGAGGCCCACGGCGGCGACCAGGACCAGGGCGAACACGAAGCTGTCGATCCCCCTCAGCACGCTCAGTACCATGCGCGCCGGGAGGTATAGTACCGGCAGCGGCGTGATGTTGCGGCTGGCCAGCACGGCCATCGGCAGGGCGAGCAGCGTCGCCAACGTGGTGCCGAGGGCGGCCATGGCGACGGTCTGGCCGGTCCGCTCGATGAACAAGGGCAGCTCTGTCGTGTCGGGTGGCCAGGCCTGGCCGAGCCAGTGCAGCAGGCGCGGCAGCCCGCGGAGCAGGCGGGCCGGGTCGATCTCCGCCAGGCGCCAGCACGCGACGTAGAAGCCGAGAACGGCCGCCGCGACGAGCCAGCGCCCGGGCCGGCTCACGCCTTGCGTTTGATCTTGCCGACGGCCAACCCGGCTTTCTCGATGGTCTCGTAGGTGGCGTGGGTGGCGGGGACGAAGCCGGTGTAGTGCGGCGGGAGCAGCGTCTTGGCCTGCTCGGGGGTCACGGCCGTCAGGATCGATTGCACCTGCGCCTTCAGCTCGGCCGGGCTGCTTTCCGGCAGTACGATGGCGTCGTTGGGCAGCGGGGCAGAAGTCCAGACGATGGTGCTCGCGTCCGGCTTGATGCGGCCGGACTCGATCATCGCGGTGCGATTGCGGTCGTAATCGGTCGCGAGATCGACTTGGCCGGAGGAGACGGCGACCTCGTTGGCGGGGTGCGACGCGCCTTCGCGATATTGCCAGAACGTCCGCGGATCGAGGTGCCAGACTTCCTTGGCGTAGTAGGTCGGGATCAGCCAGCCGGAGGTGGAGCCGACATCGGCGAAGGAGATGGAGAGCCCTTTGGTGCTGTCCGGGAACTGGGGCACGTCGAGGTCCGGCCGGGCGACGACGATGGCCTGGTAGACCGGCTTCTCGTCATATTTGGCGGTGGCGACGGCCTGGCAGTTGGTGGCGTTGTTGGCGATGACGTAGCCCCACGGGCCCATCCAGGCCACGTCGAGCTGGCCGGAGCCCATCGCGACCGCCATGCCGGCCCAATCCGCGGTGACCTTGAGGTCGAAGCCGACGCCGAGCTCGCGCGCAAGGTGGGCGAAGATGGGCGTGTAGGCCGCCAAGGTGTCGGACGGGTTGGCCAGCAGGGGGCCGACGCCGAAGCGCAGCGTCCTGGCCTGCGCGCGGGCCGGGCGGATCGACCCGGCACCGACGGCTACGAGGGCCGAGCCGGCCACGATGAATCGACGTCGGTTCGAGAGCAGCATGGAGCCGTAACGGTTGATGGCGCGGGTTGGTTGTGCCGCCCATTTCGGTTGCCGATTACGTTATGAAAACGTAACGTTACGTTAAAGGGGTGGGGGAAACGATGTTCCAGGCGACCGCAGCGAAGACCCGGCGGCGTTCCGTCACGAAGGCTGCGCTGCTCTGCCTGGCCCTCGTGCCGGCGCTGTCACGGCCGGCCGCGGGCGCCCCGGAAGACATCCTGGCCGGCGCGTTCGACAAGGTGACCGGCGTGCCGTTCGCGACCATCATGCTGGGGATCGTGCGGTCGCAAGCCACCTCCCCGCTCGACCCGGCGGCGCTCGATCGGCGGCTGACGCAGGTCGAGCAACTGCTCCGGCAAGTCGCCGAGCGGCTCACGCTCGTCGAGCAGCGCCTGGCGCAGCTGCAGGACGAGGTCGCCGAAGCGGCCAACATCGCGCGCCTGACCAAGCTGCAGGCGGTGGCGACCGAGCTGGCGCTGATCAATGCGGAACTGAAGCTCCATCCGGCGGACGTGGGCGCGCGCGGCATCCTGCAACTCCGCGCCAGGCAGCAGGCCGACCTGCTGCGGCAGGACCCCGAGCTGAACGTCTGGATGTTCACCGACCTCGTCGATCGGGGAACCCCGACCCAGTCGCTCCGCACCCGGTTCATGGTCTATCCGACCTTCGAGCTCTACTCGATCGCGATCGCGACCTGGTTCACCGCGATCGAGGCCCAGCTGGGCACGCAGCCGCAACGCGTCGTCGCCGAGCTCGCGCCGTTCCTGCGGGCGCATCAGGCCTTTCTGGAGACCCGGCCGGGTCTGCCGGACGTCATGGACCAGCCGCAGACCCTGCCGGAGCGGATGCATGCCGAGGCGTTCTGCCGCTGGGAGGCGGTCGACCGGTTCACCAATACGAGCGGCGATTGCACCTTCGCGTCCGTCTGCCTCGACAAGATGGCCGGAACGCAGGCCGAGACCAGCCGGCAGGTCTTTCACTTCGATCCGCCGCGCGCCGGCACCCTCTGCACCACGAGCCCGGCGCAGAATGTCGGGCTGCAAGGCGAGGCCGAGCTGCGGGCCGCCTATGGCGAGGAGCTGATGCGGAGCCAAGCAGTCGGTCTGGCCAAGCTGGCGACCACCGGGTCGCTGGCCGATCCGTTCGTGGGGCGCTTCGCCAACTTCATCCTCACCCAGCTGTTCTCGGTGCCCTTGGCCCGGCCGGTCCTGTCCTCGCCCTCGGCCGGGCCGGGCGCGTTGCCCAGCGTGCCGAGCTGCATCCGGCTGGTGGGGGGCGGTTGCGGCGCCACCACCGTGTCGCCGCAGACGGCGTGGCGCATCACCAGCCCACCGGACTCCGGTTCCGACCTGTCTTCAGTCACCAACCTGGGCAACTCGTTGTGCCTGGACGTCAAGAACGGCACGCCAGCGGTGGGGGTCCCGGTCGTGCTGTGGACCTGCAATGGCGGGCCGAGCCAGCGGTGGCGCAACGTCAGCTCGGGTGGCGTCATGACCTTCGAGGCCGGCCGGTCCAATTTGTGCGCGACGGTGGTGCCGGGCAACACCAGCCGCCTCGCGCTCCAGCTATCGCGCAGCCTCGAGCTGCAACCCTGCGACCGCCGCGCCCTGCAGCAGTTCAGCGGCAACGACGGCACGATCCGCGGCCCGAACTAGCGCGATCTAGGCGAGTTCCTCGTGCCAGGTGCGGCCGTCGCGCTCGATCAGGGCGATGGCCGCGGTGGGGCCCCAGGCGCCGGCCGGGTAGAGGCGCGGCGAGTCCCGCAACTCGTCCCAGGCCTGGATGATCGGCTCGACCCAGGACCAGGCGGTTTCCACCTCGTCGCGGCGCATGAACAGGGTCGGGTTGCCACGGACGCTGTCCATCAGCAGCCGCTCGTAGGCGTCGGGGAAGCGGGTGCCGAACGCCTGCTCGAAGCTGATGTCGAGGTCGGTCGGCAGCAGGCGAAGGCCGCCCGGGCCGGGATCCTTGGTCATCATCTCCAGCCGCATGCCCTCTTTCGGCTGCAGGCGGATGACCAGCTTGTTGCTGCTCAGCTCGCCAGCGTCGCGGCCGAAGATGGAGAACGGCACGGCGCGGTACTGCACCACGATCTCGCTGACCTTCTGCGGCAGCCGCTTGCCGGAGCGCAGGTAGAACGGGACGCCCGCCCAGCGCCAGTTCTGCACCTCCGCCTTGACGGCGACGAAGGTCTCGGTGCGGCTGGTGCGGTTGGCGCCGAGATCGGCCAGGTAGCCGCCCACTGCTTTGCCGTCCACCGCGCCGCTGGCGTACTGGCCGCGCACCGTCACGTGGCTCACCTCGTGCGGCGCGATCGGCTTGAGCGCACGCAGCACCTTCAGCTTCTCGTCGCGCACCGCGTCGGCCGCCAGGCTGGAGGGCGGCTCCATGGCGACCAGGCAGAGCAGTTGCAGCAGGTGGTTCTGCACCATGTCGCGCAGAACGCCCGAGCCGTCGTAATAATCGCCGCGGCCCTCGACGCCGACCGTCTCGGCCACCGTGATCTGCACGTGGTCGATCACGTCGGCATTCCACAGCCGCTCGAACACGACGTTGGCGAAGCGCAGCGCCATCAGGTTCTGCACCGTCTCCTTGCCGAGGTAATGGTCGATGCGGAAGGTGTGGGCCTCGTCGAAGACCTGGCCCACCGTGTCGTTGATGGCGCGGGCGGAGTCGAGATCGTGGCCGATCGGCTTCTCCAGCACCACGCGCGCCCCGTCGCCGGCCAGCCCGGCGGCCTGCAGGTTCAGGCAGGTCGGCCCGTACAGCGCCGGCGAGGTGGCGAGATAGAACACGCGCACGCGGCCGGGCTGTTCGCCCAACAGGGCGGCCAGCGCATCCAGCCCGCCCTCGGCCGTGCTGTCGCCGGCCGCGTAGTGCAGCGTTTGCAGGAACTCGTGCACCATCGTGGGCTCGCGCTGCGCCTTGTCGACGAACTTGCCCAGCGCCTCGGACGCGCGCTGGCGGAAATCGTCGTCGCTCAGCTTGGAGCGGGCGGTCCCGATGATGCGGCACTCGCCGCCGAATTGCCGGTCGCGGAAGCGGTGATACAGCGCGGGCAGCAATTTGCGCATGGTGAGATCGCCGGTGGCGCCGAACACGACGTAATCGAAAGTGGCGACGGGCTTGATCTGCATGGGAACGCTCCGATCTTGCGCGCCGTCAACGCCGACGGGGGTCGATGGCTGCCTGCACGAGATCGACGGCGCCGTTGACGGCCACCACGAACAAGGACGCGTACAGCACGCATGCCATGACCAGCGACAGGTCGAGGTCGCGCAGCGCATCGTAGGTGAGCTTACCGATGCCCCGCAACCCGAACACCACTTCGACGAGCAGGGTGCCGCCGCCCAGTAGCGCGCCGAAATCGAGGCCGAACAAGGCCAGCAACGGCAACACCGCGTTGCGCAGCGCGTGCTTGAGCAGGACCCGGCCCTCGCCGAGCCCCTTGGCGCGCGCGGTGCGGATGTAGTCCTGCGCATAGGCGTCCGACAGGCTGCGCCGTAGCACACGGCCGTAGCTGCCGGCGTAGAGCACGGCCAGCGTCGCGCAGGGGAGCACGTAGCCCAGCGCCGTTTCCCGCCAGGTGCCGCCACGCAGGCCGAGCGGCGGCACCCAGGCGAAGGCCGAGCGCAGCCGGTCCTGGGTGACGAGGTTGACCATCTCGCCGAGCCAGAACACTGGAATGGAAACGCCGAGCAGGGCCAGCGCCGTCACGGCCGCGCCGGCCCGGCGCCAGACCGCGCCCGCCAGCCCGATGGCGAGCCCGGCCAGCAGCCACAGCAACGCCGCGCCGCCCGCCAACGCAAACGTCACGGGCGCCGCGCCAAGCACTGCAGGCACGACGAGCTGGCCGCGATTGACGAAGCTCGGCAGGTCCTGCGTCCAGAACAGGCGGCGCATCAGCGTCGCGTATTGCAGCGGCAGGGGCTGGTCGAGGCCGTATTCGTGCCGCACGGCGGCCAGCGTCTCGGGGCTGGCGCCGCGCCCGGCGAGACGGGCGGCCGGGTCGGCGCCGGGGGTGGCGAGGAAGATCAGGAACACCAGCGCGCTGATGGCGACCATCACCAGCGCGGCCCGGACGAGGCGCAGGATCACCGGCGGCCGCCCGCGCTACGCATCGCGATCGGCCAGCACGCTCAGCGCCAGCACGGTGAGCATCACCGCCAGACCGGGCGCGATGGCCACGGCGGGGCGGCTATAGATCAGGGTCTGGCCGTCGGCGATCAGCGTGCCCCAACTGGCAGAGGGCGGTTGGATCCCGACGCCCAACACCGACAAGGCGGCTTCCGTCAGCAAGGTGGCGGCAGCCACGATCGGGGCGAGGCCGAGCAGCAGCGGGCGCAACAGCGGCAGGATGTGCCGGCGCAGGATGTGCGCCGTGCCGCCTCCGGTCGCCCGCGCCGCTTCCACGAACTCGCGGGCCGCCAGCGCGCGTGTTTCGGCGCGGACGGGACGGGCGACGTAGGGCACGTAGACCAGGCCGAGGATCAGTATCGGCAGCGCCTTGCTGTCCGCCGCCAGCACCAGCGGCCCGAGGTGCAGCCCTTCGTTGACCAGCACGACGGCGAGCGAAATGGCCAGGAGATAGACGGGGAACGCCCATAGCAGGTCCAGCACGCCGGACAGGACCGCGTCGATCGCGCGCCCGCCGAACCCGGCGAGCACCCCCGCCGCGGTGCCGAGCGCCAGGCAGAGCAGCGTCGCGGCGCCGGCCACCAGCAGGGAGGTGCGGCCGCCATAGAGCAGCCGGGCGGCCACGTCGCGCCCGAGATCGTCGGCGCCGAGCAGAAAGGCACCGCGCCAGCCGGGACCGATCGGGGTGACGCCCAGCCCCTCATTCTCGGCCAGCACCGGTTCGCCGGCGACGCGGGCCATCGGCGCGCTGCGGAACGGGTCGGTGCCGGAGACCCACCGGGCATAGAGCGGCGCCAGGACGGCGCTGCCGACGATCAGTGCCAGCACCAGCAGAGCGGCCCGGCGCGCGATCAGGGCGGTGCCCCGTCCGCTTGGCCGATCAGCCAATGGAACACCTCGTGATACGCGTAGCCGTCCAGCCGGCGCGAGACGAGGTCGATGTAGCGGGGGTTGAACAGCGCGATCGCGGGCGCGGCGTTCGTCAGCTCGCGGTCGGCGGCGGCGATCTGCGCGGGGTCGTCCGTCGCGATGCGCGCATCGAGGGCGTCGTCGCAGAAGCCGGTGATGTTGGGCGAGGAGTCGGATCCCGGCCGGAACGCGGCGCAGCCGAAGCTGCCGAGCAGGAAGTTGGCGGCCGAGGGATAGTCGGCGTACCAGGCGGTCAGGCTCGCCTGCACGCGGTTGTCCGTGTTCTGGATGAAGGTGAACTGCACGTTGGCCGAGAGCGAGCGCAGCTTGGCGTCCAGTCCGATGTCGGCGAACACGTCGCGCAGGTAGGTGCCGATGGCGCGGGCGGCCGGGCTGTCGTCGGTCACGAGGGTGACGGGGGCGCCGCGGGCGCCCGCGGCCGCGATCAGCGCGGCGGCGCGAGCCGGGTCGTGCGGAAACGGGCAGTAGGGCTGGTAGCCCGGCAGGCCCGGCGGCAGGAGTTGGCAACTCGCCGCCGCCAGCTTGCGGCCGCCGAACAGCTTCACCGCGGCGTCCCGGTCCACGGCCAGGTTGACCGCCTCGCGCACGCGAGGGTCGTCGAAGGGCGGCAGCCGCGTGTTGAGCGGGACGAACCACAGCGCCGGGGTCGGATGCAGATGGACCTGCTCGGGGAAGCGCCGGCCGAGCTCGCCGAGGCGGTCGGCCGGCGGGGGATCGAACATCCAGTCGGCCTGGCCGTTCAGGATGGCGGTCACCTCCGCTTCCTCCTGCAGGCCGAACTCGTAGTCGATCCGGTCGGGCCGGCCGGGCGGCTGCGCCGCGGGGTTCCAGGGGCGGAAATGCTCGTTGCGGACCAGCACGAGCCGGTCGTTCGGGTCGTAGCGGGCGAAGCGGTAGGCGCCGGTGCCGGGCAGCGGCACGGTGCCGGCATCGGCGGCCGGCGCGTCGGCCGGCAGGATGCTGGCATGGGGAAGGGCAATCTTGCGTAGGAAGTCCGGGTCGGGCCGCAGGAGGCGGATCGTGATGGCGTCGCCCTCGGCCACCACGCCCTCCAGCGCGCAGCGTTCCGGGGCGGCCAGGCAGGCCGGGGCGCCGGCGATGCTGCCGTAGAACGTCTCGGCGGTCGGGCTGCGGACGCGAAAGATGCGGCGGAAACTGGCGACCACGTCGGCGCCGCGGACGGGGCGCCCATCGGAGAAGCGCAGCCCCGGGCGCAGCTGGAAGCGGTAGAGCCGGCCGCCATCCTCCGCCGCCGGCAGCGCGTCGGCCAAGTCGGGGACCAGCTCGGTGCCGGCGGGGCCCGGCACCTTGCGGAAGGCGAGCAGCCCGTCATAGGCGAGGGCGAAGAGCTGCCAGTATTGGGCGGTGTAATTGACCTGCGGGTCCAGCGTGCCGGCGGCGGCGTGGGCGAGCAGGCGGAGGCGGCCGGCTTGGGCGGGGCCGGCGAGCAACGCCCCGAGCCCGAGCGCCGCGAGCGCCCGGAACCCGACGCGGCCGGTCACCGCAGCAGGACGAAGGCCGAGCCGTCCCACAGGCGGAAGGGCTGGCGGTCGGTCAGCGCCAGCTCGAAGCCGTGCTCGGCGGCCCAGGAGGCGGCGTGTTCCTCGTCGAACGCCTCGCCCTCGTAGGACAGGTTGAGGATCACCAGCGCGCCCCCCGGTCGCAGGATGCGGCCGGCATCGGCCAGGTGGGCGCCCACCACGGCGGCGCCGGCCTGAACGAGATAGGGGAAGCTGTCGATGGCGAGCACGAGGTCGAACGAGGCGGCGCCGAGAAAGGCCAGGTTCTGCCCGGGCGTCACTTCGAACTGCAGGTTGGAGAAGCCGGCCCACCGGCGCCGGGCCTCCGCGATCATGCCGGCCGAGACGTCCAGCCCGAACACGCTGCGGCAGCGCGGCGACAACGCCCCCGCGACCCGGCCGATGCCGCAGCCGAGGTCCAGCACGTCCGCCTCCGGCGCCAGCAGGTCGGACATCTCCAGCCATTCCACGATCTCGGCGGTGGCGGCCGCCAGGATGGCGGGGTCGCCCAGCGAGTAGAGCGCGACGCTGGCCTCCGGCGAGGTGGCGACGGCGCGGTCGAAGAAGCCGGCGATGCGGGCGATGCCGATCTCGGGCGTGTCGCCGAACGCGTTGTGGTCGGCGACGGTGGCCACGACATGCGCGGTCAGCGCGTCGATCTGGCCTTCGCGGCCCAGCAGCAGCGTGCGGATCGCCTCCAGCCGCGGGTGCGGCGGCGCGTCGTCGAGCAAGGCGCGGATGCTCTCCACGCCGGCGCCGCCGAACATGAAGTGCGCCACCGCGATCTCGGGCGAGATGGTGCCGTCGACGCAGTCCTGGATGGTCTGGTTCATAGCCAGCCCAGCCCCTGCAGGCGCTCGCCCTCGCCGCGCAGGAAGCGCTCGCCGATATCGGTGCGCCAGCGTAGGTCGGGCGCACAGACGTTGCGCGCACGGGCCGCGGCGGCGTCGCGCGCGGCCTCGATGGTCGGCCCGGTGCCGGTCACGACCATGGCGTAGCCGGTGCGGCGGCGCGCGAACATCTGCTTGCCGTCCGGGCCGTCCTCCAGCCGGATGTCGGACAGGTGGTAGTGCGGCAGCTCGGCGGGCGCCGGATCGTCATGGAAAAACAAGGGCGGGTCCTCCGCCGGGTCGGCCCCGGGGCGTTCTTCGGGAAAGGGCGGCACAGTCAGCACGATGCCGATCGACCAATCGCGGGCGGCCGGGAAGGTCTCGTGCCCGCCGTCCATCATGCGGGTGAACACGTCGCCCCAGCCGGCGGTCTGGAGGGGAGCGAGGATGGCGAAGCCCGGGTTGCCGAAGCGGCAGGTGAACTCCAGCGGCCAGAGCCCGTCCTCGTTGGCGATCATGTTGAGGTTGACGTAGCCGACATGGCCGGCCTCGCGGAACACGGGCTCGATGCGGGCCAGGGTGGCCTCGAAGATGCGGTTGTGCTCGGGATAGGCGACCAGGGTGCCCATCTCGCCGGTCATCTCGCCCATCTCGCCGACGAAGAACCGCTTGTGCTCGAAATCGATGCAGGCAGGGCGCAGGAAGCGGCTGCCGTCGAAATAGGCGCCGACGCCGACCTCGACGCCCTCCAGCCGCGGCATCAGCAGCACGGCGCCCTGCGGACCGCGGCGGAGCTGGAACAGGACGTCGCGCCCACGCCCGTGATCGCCGACAAAGGTGGCGCGGGCATTGTTGTGGTATTTCAGCACGGTCCGGCCAGGGTTGGCCTCGAGCCAGGCAGCGGCCTCCGGCGCGGACGCGAAGGAATGGCCCGGCGCCGTCTGCAGCCCAGCGTCCCGCAACGTGGCCTGGCCGAATGCCCGATCGTATTCGAGCCGGTCGCCGAGCGCGCTGCCGCCGATCACCCGAAACCCCTGCTGGCGCAACGCATCCTGCTGCGCGCCGACGCCTACGCGCTCGAACAGCACGATCCCGTCGCGCCCGACCCAGTCGAGCTCGGCCTGCCAGTCCTCGATCTTGGTCAGGATGCCTTCGAAGCAGCCGGCATAGGACGGGTCTCCCGCATAGACGCGGACCTCGTGCCCTTCGCGCTGCAGGCTGACGTAGAGGTCGCCGAGTTCCACCTTTGAACCGATGCCGAGTATCCGCACGCTGCCTCCGTTCGCGCGGTTGCTAGCCGACCCCGAGCCGGATTGGCAAACCCGCGATGGCTGGACAGGGCGGCCGAGGCGGGTTGGTAATGCTGCTGACCGGACGGGAGACGTTGATGCAGAGACGAATGGCCGCGTGCATCGGGCTCGCTTGCCTGCCGCTGGTGCCGGCGCAGGCGCGGGTCACGGGGTGGCAGGTCCTGAGCACGGCGCCGGCGTTCGGCGGGCAGGCCTTCGGGTCGGCCGGCACGTTCGAGCTGCTCACCGCGCGGGTCGAGGGCGTGCTCGATCCGGCTGACCCGCGCAACGCCGTCATCCAGGACATCGGCCTGGCGCCGCGCGGGACGGACGGCAAGGTGCATTACAGCACCAACGTCCAGATCCTGAAGCCGGTGGAGGCCAACAAGGGCAACGGCGTGCTGTTGTTCGAAGTCGTCAACCGCGGCAACAAGCTGGCGCCCGGCTTCTTCAACGATGGCGTGGTCGGCACCACCGAGGCGCGCAACGCGCTGACCTCGCCCGGCGATGGCTGGCTGATGCAGCGCGGCTTCACGATGGTCTGGTGGGGCTGGGAGATGGACGTCAACCCCGGTTTGAACCGGATCGGCATGCCGCCGATCGTCGCGCGCCGGGCTGATGGCACGCCGATTACCGGCGTGGTGCGGGCGGAGATGGAGACCCCCGCGCCGGTGGACACCCTGTCGTTCACGCGCAGCCAGCAGGTGATGGGGCCGCCGCCCGACAGCTACGACGGCTACCCGACCGCGCGGCTCGACCACACGCGCCCGTTCGAGGACGGATTCCTGCCGACGCTGACCGTGCGGGCGCGCGAGCAGGATCCGCGGGTGTCGATCCCGGCGGCGGAATGGCGCTTCGGCCGCTGCGACGCTTCCGATCAGGACGCCAAGCACGTCTGCCTGCCGGCCGGGTTCAAGCCGGGGCGGTTGTACGAGCTGATCTACCGGGCGCAGGACCCGACCGTGCAGGGCATCGGCTTCGCGGCGACCCGCGATCTCGGCACGTTCCTCGCCCATGAACGGACCGACGATGCCGGGGTCGCCAACCCGGTGTTCCGCTCCCGCCAGCGCGCGATCCTGGAAGGCACGTCCCAGAGCGGACGCATGGTGCGGTCCGCGCTGGCGCTCGGCTTCAACGAGGATGAAAGCGGCCGCCGCGTGTTCGACGGGGCGTTTCCGCACATCGGCGGCGGGCTGATGCCGCTCAACGTCCGCTTCGGGCAGGCCTACCGCGCCTGGGGCGAGCAGACCGACCATACCTATCCGGCCTACGAATTCCCGTTCACCTATGCGAGCCAGACCGACCCGATCACCGGCCGGACCGGCGGGCTGCTCGACCGCTGCGCCAAGAGCGACACTTGCCCCAAGGTGTTCCACGTCGCCACCGCGCTGGAGATGTGGGAAGGGCGCCAGTCGCTGGGCCTCACCGACCCGCTGGGCCGGCAGGACGTGCCGGATCCGCCCAACGTGCGAACCTACATCATGGCATCGACCCAGCACGGGCCGGCGGGGGCGCCGCTGGCGGCGCCTGGCACCCTCAATGCGTGCCAGCAGCAATCCAACCCGATGCCGCAACTGTGGACCCTGCGCGCGCTGATGACCGCCTTTGTCGCCTGGATCGCCGACGGCGTGCCACCGCCGCCCGCTTCCGTGCCGCGCATCGTCGACGGCACGCTGGTGGCGCCGGACCAGGTGCGTTTCCCGCCGATTCCGGCCAACACCTATGGCGGCATCGAGCGGCCGGCCACCGCCACCACCCGCGTGTTCAACTCGCTGCACACGTTGGATTGGGGCCCGCAATTCGAGGCCAAGAGCGAGAGCGGCGTCATCACGGTCGAGCCGCCCCGGGTCGGCTCGGCGAGCTACGGCGTGCTGGTGCCGCAGGTGGACCCCGATGGCAACGACATGGCCGGCATCCGCTCCGTGTTCGCCGCTGTGCCGGTCGGGACCTACACGGGCTGGAACGTGGGCCGGGTCGATCGCTTCGAGGGTGGGATGTGCAATCTGCAGGGCAGCTTCATCCCGTTCGCGCCGACCAAGGCGGCGCGGGAGGCGGCCGGCGATCCGCGCCCCTCGCTCGAGGAGCGCTACCGCGACCCGGCCGCCTATGCCCAGGCGATCCGGCTGGCTGCCGATCGCCTGGTCGCCGCCCGCTTCCTGTTGCCGGACGACGCGGCCACGATCGCCGACGAGGCGGCCCGCTCGGGCCTGGCCGGCGTGACCGGCAGCGCGGCGCCTCGCTGACCCGGGTTCAGATGGCGGAGCGCGTCCAGTGGCAACCGCTGCCGTCCGGCCGTGCCAGCCATTGGGCCACCCTGCCGCGCCGGCCGCTCGGCGGCAGCGGCATCGTCGCGTAATTGGGTTGATCGAGACAGGCCAGCTTGGCGGTGGCTGCTGCGGGGGAGGGCGCCGCCTGTGCCGCGACGGGCGGAGCCGCGGCGGGCGCGCCGGGCTGGTCGCCTCCAGCGCAGGCAGCGACGCCGCCGATCAAGACAAGCGCCGCGAGCCGTGATGTCGTCCGGACCATGTTCTTTCTCCTGAATACCTCGAAGAGACCATTTTCGTCCTGACTGCGCAACAAGTCGGCGGTGGGCGGATCGTCGCCGTGCAACCTCCGGAGACGTCGTGCGTCAGGACCCTCCCGTGCCGTTCCACGCTTGATCCGTTGAGGAGTTTGTCCCGTGTCGAAATCCGTTCCCGCCAATGCCCTGGTCGTCGTCGCCGATGGCGGCAAGGCGATCCTGTTCCGCAACACCGGCGCCGGCAGCGAACTGGTGCTGAAGGAAGAGCGCCGGGTCGAGCCGGCGACGCTGACGCAGGGGCCGTCCGGCTCGCGCCCCGACGATCAGAGCCCCAAGCAGACGGAGGAAGCGACCTTCGCCAAGAACCTCACCAAGCTGCTGACCTCCATGCACGACGAGCATTCGTTCAAGGAGATGGTGCTGGTGGCGGACCCGCAGACGCTGGGGCAGATCCGCGACGCGATGGGCAAGTCGCTGGAAGGCGCGGTGGCCTGGTCGCTGTCCAAGGACCTCACCAACAACTCGCTCAAGGAAATCGAGAAAAGCCTCTCGCACTAGCGCTTGTCGGGGACGCCCCGCGTCGGCACACTCCCGCGCAAAGCAAGGGAGTGCGTCGTGGCAGGGGTGTCCGTCCGTAAAGTGGTCAAGGCCTATGAGGGCGGGGTGCAGGCAGTTCGCGGCATCGACCTCGAGATCGCCGACCACGAATTCGTCGTCCTCGTCGGTCCGTCCGGCTGCGGCAAGTCCACCACCCTGCGCATGATCGCCGGGCTGGAGGAGATCAGCGGCGGCGAGATCTGGATCGGCGGCTCCGTCGTCAACGACGTGCCGCCGCGCGACCGTGACATCGCCATGGTGTTCCAAAACTACGCGCTCTACCCGCACATGTCGGTGCGCGAGAACATGGCGTTCGGGCTCAAGCTGCGGAAATTTCCGAAGGCGGAGATCAACAAGCGGGTCGACGAAGCCGCGCGGATGCTCGACCTGGTGCCCTTGCTCGAGCGCAAGCCCAAGGCGCTTTCCGGCGGCCAGCGGCAGCGCGTGGCCATGGGGCGCGCGATCGTGCGCAACCCCAAGGTGTTCCTGTTCGACGAGCCGCTGTCCAACCTCGATGCCAAACTCCGCGTGCAGATGCGCACGGAGATCAAGAAGGTGCACCAGCTGGTGCCGACCACCACCGTCTACGTCACGCACGACCAGGTAGAGGCGATGACGCTCGCGGACCGGGTCGTGGTCATGAATGGCGGCATCATCGAGCAGGTCGGCCCGCCGCAGGAGCTGTACCACCACCCGGCGACCAAGTTCGTCGCCGGCTTCATCGGCAGCCCGGCCATGAACTTCATGCCGGCGCAACTCGTGGGCGACGCCGGCAACCTGGCGGTGCGTCTCGAGGACGGGCAGACCCTGCCGATCCCCTCGGCCCGTACCGCCCGCTATGCGCCGCATCACAACCAGCCGGTGCTGTTCGGCCTGCGTCCGGAACACCTCACCGACATGCTCGATCCCGGCCGCCCCGGCCTGGCGCCGTTCAACCTGGCGGTGGACGTGGTGGAGCCTATGGGCATGGAGACGCTGGTGCATTTCTTCCAGGGCGGCGCCGCCTGCATCGCCCGCGTCAGCCCGGAGAGCACCGCCCAGCCCGGCGACAAGCTGACGCTGCAGGCGGACATGAACAACATGCACCTGATCGACAATGCGTCGGGCAAGGTGATTTGACGGCAGGCCTCGCCGGCCGGTCCGTCTGGATCACCGGCGCCGGCACCGGCATCGGCCGCGCGCTCGCGCTGGCCTTCGCGGGGGCCGGCTGCCGCCTGGCGCTAACCGGGCGCTCGCGCGACACGCTGGCCGAGACGCAGGCGATGGTCGAGGACGCCGGCGGCACGGCGATGCTGGCCCTGGCCGACGTCGCCGACCCGCACCAGGTCACGGCCGCCCACCGCGCCGTTGCCGACGCGCTCGGCGACCTCGACATCCTGGTCAACAATGCCGGCACCAACACGGCCAAGCGGGCCTGGCGCGACCTGTCCCCGGCCGACATGGGCTTGCTGGTCGACGTCAACCTGAAGGGGCCGTTCCTGTGCTCGCTGGCCGTGCTGCCGGCCATGCGCGAGCGGCGGGCAGGCACGCTGATCCACATCGTGTCCAACGCCGCGGTCGGCATCTTCAGCGTGTCGGGCCCGGCCTACACGGCCGCCAAGCACGGCGCGCGGGCGATGTCGGCGACCATCAACGCCGAGGAAGGCATTCACGGCATCCGATCCGTTTGCATCAACCCGGGCGAGGTAGCGACGCCGATCCTGGACAAGCGGCCGCGTCCGCCCAGCGCGGATGAGCGCGCGATCATGGTCCAGCCGGAGGACGTCGCGGCCGCCGCCGTGTTCGCCGCCGGGCTGCCACCCCGAACCTGTATGGCCGAGATGACGATCACACCCACCGACAATGCCTTTTATCGCGACAACGCCCGGCGCATCGCGGGAGCCGCCTGATGGCCGGCGCCACCGTCACGCTGCCGGCCGACACGCTGCAGCGCTTCATCGGCGGAATCTTCGCCGCCGCGGGCTGCGCCGATGCGGAGGCGGAGCGCACCACCCGGCACCTGCTGTCGGCCAACCTGACCGGGCATGACAGCCACGGCATCATCCGCGTGCCGCGCTACGTCCAATGGCTGCAGGACGAGCTGGTCTTCGCCGGCCGTGCCATCAGCGTGGTGACCGAAACGCCGACGCATGCCGTGGTGGACGGCAATAAGGGGCTGGGCCAGACCGTGGGCGAGCAGGCGGTCGATCTGGGCATCGGCAAGGCCAAGGCGGCCGGGCTGTCGGTGGTGGCGCTGCGCAATGCGGGGCATATCGGCCGCATCGGCGGTTGGGCGGAGCGGGCGGTCGAGGCCGGGCTGGTGTCGATCCACTTCGTCAACGTCGGCAATGGCGAGATCGTGGCGCCGTTTGGCGGCGTTCAGCGCCGGTTCGGCACCAACCCGATCTGCGTCGGCATTCCTCAACCCGGCGGCCCGCCGCTCCTGTTGGACCTCGCGACCAGCATCGTCGCCGAGGGCAAGGTGCTGGTCGCCAGCAATGGCGGCAAGCCGATCCCGGCCGACGCGCTGATCACCGCCGATGGCCGCCTGTCGGCCGACCCGGCCGAGTTCTACGGCCCGATCGAGGGCACTCATGTCCGCGATCCCGGGAACGGCACCGGCGCGCTGCGGGCGTTCGGCGACCACAAGGGAAGCGGCATCGCCTTCATGTGCGAGATCCTCGCCGGCTGCCTGTGCGGCAGTCCGACGGCGGGCCCGTTGCCGGGCGGGCAGCGCCGCGGCGTGGTCAACGGCATGTTGTCCATCTACCTCGACCCCGGGCATTTCGGTGCCGCCGGCTTCGCGCAAACGGCGTCCGACTTCGCGGCCTACGTTCGCGACTGTCAGCCGATCGATCCGGCGGAGCCCGTCATGGTTCCGGGCCAGAAGGAGGCGCTCACCCGGGCGGAGCGGCTGCGCGACGGGGTGCCGCTGCAAGCCGAGACCTGGTCGGCGATCAAGGCGACCGGGGCCGCGCTCGGGGTGGCCGCGCCGAACGGCTGACCGGCGGCCGCTTCCGGCAACGCCGTTTTCGCGGTATCGTCTCGCCCGGCATCGGACGGGGCAGGATTTGATGGAAGCGGTTCGCTCGAAGGTCGGGCGGGGCCGGATCGTCAACGCGTTGCGCGCCTTCGGCAAGGCGCAGCGGGCCCGGGCCACCCCAGCCGCCCTGCGCGACGTCCCGCCGGAACGGGGCCATGCGAGCCTCAAGAGCCTCCAGCGCGTGGCGGCCGAGCACGTGTTCTCCCGCGTCGCCGGGGCCGAGCCGGTGGGTGGCAACGCGCTGCGGCTGTTGGAGAACGGGGCGGAGAACTACCCCGCCTGGCTGGCCGCGATCGAGGGCGCGCAGCACGGGGTCGACTTCGAGAACTACATCATCACCAGCGATGCGACCGGGCGGCGCTTCCGCGACGCCTTGACCGCGCGGGCGGCGGCCGGGGTGCGGGTGCGGGTGCTCTACGACTGGATGGGGTGCCTGACCAAGACCGGGCCGGGCTTCTGGCGGCCGCTGCGCGCGGCGGGCGGCGAGGTGCGCTCGTTCAATCGGCCGCGGCTCGATAGTCCGTTCGGCTGGCTCAGCCGCAATCACCGCAAGACGCTGACGGTGGATGGCACCGTCGGCTTCGTGGCCGGGCTGTGCGTTGGCGACGTGTGGCTGGACGATCGCGCCAAGAACATCGAGGCCTGGCGCGACACCGGCGTCGAGATCCGCGGCCCGGCGATCGCGGATCTCCGGGTCGCGTTCGGGCATACCTGGTCGCTGGCCGGCGGCGAGACGGACGCGGAGCCGCCCGAGCCGCCGGCGCCCGCGGGCGCGCTGGCGTTGCGGGTGATCGGCAGCCGGCCCGCCACCATGGGGTTGTATCGCTTCGACCAGCTCATCGCCGCGCTGGCGCGCGAGCGGCTCTGGCTGACGGACGCCTACTTCGTCGGCACCACGGCCTACGTGCAGGCGCTGATCGACGCCGCCAAGGACGGGGTGGACGTGCGGCTGCTAGTGCCGGGCTCGTCGGACATCCCGGTCGCCAAGGCCCTTTCGCGCGCCGGCTATCGGGCGCTGCTGGAAGCGGGGGTGCGCGTCTACGAGTGGGACGGGCCGATGCTGCACGCCAAGACGGCGGTGGCGGATGGCCGCTGGGCGCGGATCGGCTCGACCAACCTGAACATGGCCAGCTGGGTCGGCAACTGGGAGCTGGACATCGCGGTCGAGGATGGCGGCTTTGCCGACCAGATGGAGCGCATGTTCGAGCGCGATCTGGAGAATGCGACCGAGATCGTGCTGGAGGCGCAGCGGGTGCATCTGGCGGAGCCGCGTTCCGGCACGCCGCGGCGGGGCAGCCCGGGGCGCATCGTGGCCGGCGCGGCCGGGCTGGGCAGCGCGGTGGGCGCGGCGATCATCAATCGGCGCGCGCTCGGTCCGGCGGAAGCCAAGGTGATGGCGATCGGTGGCGTCATCCTGCTTGCGCTGTCGCTGCTGGCGATCGTGTTCCCGCTCGCCGTCACGCTGCCGCTCGCGGGGCTGGGCTTGTGGATCGCCGCCACCCTGCTCATCCGAGCGCTGCGCCTGCGCGACGGCAAGCCGGCGCCGCCGACCGACGACACGTCGACGGACCGCGAAACGTCACGCCGTGCCGCCTTGCCCACCGCGCCGGCGCCGGTCAGGGTAGGGTCCAATGATCAAGATCGTTAGTTGGAACCTGCTGCGCCTAACCGGCGCCACGCTCGATGACGTCGTTCGGCTGATCCGTCAGGAGCGGCCGGAGCTGATGCTGATGCAGGAGGCGACCAAGCGGATCGACGAGCTGCCGCATCTGCTGGGCGGCACGTATCACCGGGTGCAGCAGCCCGGCCGGATCCATGGCCTGGCGTTCTGGAGCCCGCTCGAGCTGCCGGTACCGGAAGTGATCGCGCTGCAACCCGGCGCGATGTTCCAGCGCGTGACGCAGATCGTCGATTTGGGGGCCTTCAAGGTCGCCAACGTGCACTTGTCGCACGGGCAGTTGCTCAATCGTCGGCAACTCCGCCGGGTCGCCAAGGCGCTGCCGCCGCACGCTGCCGTGCTGGGCGATTACAATCTGGTGGGCCCGACCATGCTGCCGGGCTTCCGCGACGTGGGGCCGCGCGAACCGACTCACCGGGCCGGCGACGTACTGCCGTTGCGGATCGATCGTTGTCTGGTGCGCGGGCTGATCTGCGGCAATGTTCACGCCCTGCATCGCAGCAACAGCGACCATCGGCCCATCGTGGTGCGGCTCGGCACCCCGGACATGCGGCTGCACGGCTGATCAAGGCGAGCGTTCGAACGCCAATCCCAGTCCGGCGCCGATCAGCACGGTGCCGGACAGCCGGTTGAACAGTCGCGAGGAACGGCCGAGTAGCGCCCGGCACTGGCCGGCCAGCAGCGCCCACCCGCAGTCGATGACGATCGCCAGCAGAAGGTAGATGGTTGCTAGCGCCGCGAGTTGCGGGCCGACCGGGCGTTCGGGCGAGAGGAATTGTGGAAAGAACGCCGCGTAGAAGAGCAGCGTCTTGGGGTTCAGCACGGACACGGTGACGGCGCGTAGAAAGATGGCGCGGATACTGGCTGCGCGCGGGCCGGCCGCCGACAGATCGGGCGGCGGTACCCGCCATTGCTGGATGCCGATGACGACGAGATAGGCCACGCCAGCCCAGCGTAGCACGGCGAACCACCCTCCGAGCTGCGAGATCGCGGTCGCCATGCCGGCCGAGACCAGCAATAATTGGAGCACGCTGGCGCTACTGGTCGCCACCGCGGTCAGCATGCCCCGCCGCGGACCGCCGGCGAGGCTGTTGGAGACGATCAGGGCGACGTTGGGCCCCGGGATCAACATCAGCGCGACCACGGCGAGCAGGAATGCCGGCAGGACGTGGGGGTCGGGCATCAACTCGTTGCGGTCGGCGTGTGACGAAAGGCCCAGAACTTTAGAATGCCGTAATTAATTGCTGCCACGATGGCGGAGATGAGGATGAAGGCGGTGATGGGGTGCTCGGTAATGGGCTCGGGAACCGCTTCGGCGATGGCCATGGCGATGACGTTGCCGAACAACTGCGTGCCGACGTAGCGCGGGAACGCCGACAGGTGGTTGCGGCCAGAGCGGAAGGTGAGTTTGTGCTGCAGAATGTAGACGGGCGGGATCAGCAGGGCGATCGTCATCGCGATCGACACGCTGGGCCGAATGCCCGACTTGGTGAACACGACGTTGAGCGCCGTGTAGGCTACCGCGCCGGTGCCGCCGATAAGGAGGAACAGGAGCAACTCGCGCAACGCGCCCGAGCGCACGAAGCGGCGGAGCTGTTCGCGGCGAACGGGATCGGCAAAGAGGGTCGGCATTGCGCAAGCGGCTCTGGTAGGACAGGCGCGCTATATCACGACGCGATGGCGATGGTCACTCTGCCGGCGAGCGAAGGGTTCGGGAATGGACGATAGCAGGGCGGTTCCCCTGGAACTGACGATCTTGATGCCCTGCCTCAACGAGGCGGAAACGCTGGCGGTCTGCATCGACAAGGCGATGGGCTTCCTGCAGCGCAGCGGCGTTGCCGGCGAGGTCATCATTGCCGATAACGGCAGCACGGATGGCTCGCAGGCGATCGCGACGGCGCGGGGCGCCCGCGTGGTGCCGATCCCGACCCGCGGTTACGGCGCGGCGCTGCTGGGCGGCATCAAGGCCGCGCGCGGCCGCTATGTCATCATGGCCGACAGCGACGACAGCTACGATTTCAGCCGCTTGGATGCCTTCGTCGAAAAATTGCGGGAGGGATGGCAGCTCGTGATGGGCAACCGCTTCCAGGGCGGCATCGCTCCCGGCGCAATGCCCAAGCTGCATCGCTACCTCGGCAACCCGGTACTCACCGCGACCGGCCGCATCCTCTACGGCAGCCCTTCCGGCGACTTCCATTGCGGGCTGCGCGGCTTCGAGCGGCAGTCGATCCTCGATCTCGGCCTGGACCTGCCCGGCATGGAGTTCGCGAGCGAGATGGTCGTCAAGGCGACCATCCGTAAGCTGCGGATCACGGAAGTGCCCACCACCCTGTCCAAGGACGGGCGGTCGCGCCCGCCGCACCTGCGCAGTTGGCGCGATGGCTGGCGGCATCTCCGCTTCCTGCTGCTGCTCAGCCCGCGCTGGGTTTTCTTGTATTCCGGCCTGCTCACCCTGGCGGTGGGCGCGCTCGGTATGCTGGCGCTTGAGATCGGTCCCGTGCGCTTGTTCGGGGCGACGCTCGACATCCATACCCTGCTCTATGCCGCGGTCCTGGTGGTGGTCGGCTACCAATCGATCCTGTTCTGGTTCTTCTGCAAGACGCTGAACATGACCCAGGGCATGCTCGCGCCCGACCCGAGCTTCGTCCGCCTGCACGACTCGCTGACACTGGAGCGCGGGCTGTTGCTGGCGCTCGCCATGCTGGTCGCCGGGTTGGTGCTGGGCGGGGTTGCGACCGCGGGGTGGAGTTCGGTCGGCTTCGGCAATCTGGCCGCTGACCATACGATGCGGCTGGCGATCCCGTCGGCGACGCTGATCCTGCTCGCCGTCTCGACCGCGTCCATGTCGTTCTTCCTTAGCTTCCTTCGCCTCGCTCGCCGGGTCGACTGAATGCTGCGTTCCCCGTGGCTGGCGGCGGTCTTGGCCGTCCTGCTCGCGGCGCCGTTGCTGCTCTGGCCCGCGATCCTGAACGGCTATCCGCTCCTGTTCGGCGATACCGGCGTCTACGTCATGGACGGCATCCAGCGCCATGTGAGCTGGCCGCGGCCGATGTTCTACGGCCTGTTCATGTTGCCGCTGCATCTCGGCGTCACCGTGTGGCCGGTGGTGATCGCGCAGGCGCTTATTGCGGCGTCGGTCCTGCTGCTGACGCTCCGCCTTTTTCTGCCGCTTGCCCATCCGCTCGTGCTGCTGCCGATCACGGCCTTGCTGACGGTGGGCACGTCGCTGCCCTGGTTCGTCTCCCAACTCATGCCGGACCTGTTCGCCGGGCTGCTCGTCCTGGTGCTGGCGGCACTCCTGTTGCTGCCGTCGCGGCTGGGGTGGGTGGGGCAGGGGGTCGCGCTGATCTTTTGCGCGGGGTGCATCACCATGCATCTGAGTCTGCTGCCGATCTCGCTGGCAGTGATCGTCACGCTGCTGGCGTGCCGGTGGTGGCTGCGCTGGCGCGTCGGAGTGGCCGAACTCGGTCGCGGGCTGGCCGTCCCGCTCCTGGCCGCGCTGGTCCTGATCGTGACCAACGGTGTGCTGATCGGCCAGTTCTCCGTTTCACCGTATGGCAAGATATTCCTGCTCAATCGCATCCTGGTCGATGGACCCGGCGTCCGAGTGCTCGAGCGGGAGTGTCCGCGGGACGATTGGTCGTTATGCGCGTTCGCGGCCGAGATCCCGACGATCACGGACGAGGACGACATCCTGTGGGGCACGGGCTCCGTGCTCGATCGGGCTGGCGGCTACAAGCTAGTCGCGCCACAGGCGCTGCCCATCATCGTTTCCGCTCTGCGTGCTGAACCCGGCACGGTGCTGTGGCAGGCCGTACGCAACACGGCGACCCAACTTGTCTCGTTCCGCACTGGCGACGCGCTGCTCCGCCCATCGCCGTTCAACGACGGCGTTTGGACGGAAGTGTTCCCCGCCGCCGAACAGGCGCGCTACCGGGCAGGCTCGCAGTATCGCCGCATCCCGCTCGTGCCGCTTTCTCTGCAGCTTCTCCATGTCGGCTTGGGCGCCGTCGCAACCGTTGCCGTGGCCGCGGGCGCGATCGGTGCCCTGGCGCGGCGGGCGCCGGTAGCCGGGCTCCTCGCATCCGTCGCGGTCAGCCTGCTCGCCAACGCCTTCGTCGCCGGGGCATTGTCGGGCGTTTATGACCGGTATCAGAGCCGGTTCGTCTGGCTCGCCGTGTTCGCCGTGTTCATCATGGTCGCGAGACGGTGGCAGGCGGAAGAGGGAGAGGCATGAAACTACAGGGCGGATGTCACTGCGGCGCGGTCCGCTACTCGGCCGACGACACGCCATTCCACGAGACGGTGTGCCATTGCATCGATTGCCGGCGCAGTAGCGGCGCCATCGCGGTAGCATGGTTCAGCGTGAAGCGGGCCCATTTCGCCTGGAACGGCACCCCGGCCATGTATTGCTCCAGCCCCACGGTGGTTCGGCGCTTCTGCGACAAGTGCGGCGCGACGCTGAGCTACGAGGACCGGACGTTACCGGGCGAGCTCGACATCGCGATCGCCACCCTCGACGAGCCGAGCCAGGTGGCGCCAAAGGACCATGTCTGGGTCCAGCAAAAGCCGGACTGGGAAGTGATCAGCGGTCCGTTGCCGCAATATGGCCGGCGCCGCAAGTAACGGGCTCCGTTGCTCTGCTAGCCATAGAGTAGAGCACTACTCCCGAGCCTTTTGGCTCGGGAGGCGCTTTAGGTCGCGAGCGGCTGCCAGACCGACTTGCGGTCCTTGTCGACCACGTTGGCGCGCACGCCTTCGACGAAGTCGGGGTGGCTGCAGGCCCGGCGGGTGAGCAGCGTTTCGGCGCGTTGGCACTCCTCGAACGTGCGCTGCGCACCCGCGCGCAACAGATCGAACGTCCAATGGAGGGCGCTCGGGGACGCGCTGCGCAACGCGGCGGATGCCGCCTGCGCCCAGGGAGCATCCACGCCTTCCAGTGACCGGGTGATGTCCGCCAGGGAAGGTTGGCCAAAGATGGCATTCACCTCGGCCTCAATGGCCGGCAGCGTGGGGGTCGGCCGCGTTTCCGCGAAGTCGGAAAGCGCCGCGATGCCCTCCCGCGCCAAAGCGGCCGTCAAGGCGGGCAATTTGTCGCGCGAGACGAAATGCGTCGCCAGGCCGAGCCAGCATGCATCGGCACCGCCGACCCGTGCGCCGGTGAGGCCGAGATACATGCCGAACGCGCCGCGCAACCGGGGCAGCACGTAGCTAGCGCCCACGTCGGGAAACAGGCCCAACTGTGTCTCTGGCATCGCGAACGCGGCATGCTCGCTGGTGACGCGGACCGTGCCGTGCGCCGAGAGCCCGATCCCGCCGCCCATACAGATACCGTCGATGATGGCTACATACGGCTTCTCGTAGCGCGCGATCGTCCGATTGAGCGCGTATTCGCGAACAAAGAACGCTTCCGCCGCGCCCTGCCGACCCGCGAGCACGGCATCGCGCACCCAACGCACGTCCCCCCCGGCGCAGAACGCCCGCTCACCGACGGCGTCGATGACGACGAGATGGATGGCCGGGTCATCGCGCCACAGCGCGAGGGCGACCTCGATCTCGCCGATCATACCCAGATCCAGGGCGTGCAATGCTTTTGGGCGGTTGAGCGTGATGCGCCCCACCCGCCCGTCCTGCCGAAACAGGACGGACTCGGCCGCGGTCTCCATGGTCAGCGACGAACGAAACGCGACGCCAGGTCGGCGATCATCCACGCCTTGCCGATCCGCGTGCTCTTGGCCCGGCGCCGGCCGGTCATGCCGATCGCCAAGCCGGCGACCTCGCCGACGGTGGCCAGGCTCGTGGCGGCCGTCTTCGCGGCAGCCAGCGACTGCCGGCGCACGTCGGCCGCCTCGCGCTCCACGTGGTCCGGCACGTTGCTCCACGCTTTGGCGCCGAGCACGCCGCCGATGAGAGCGTCGATCGCCAGCATGATCAGCACGGCCAACCACAACGGCATGGCCATCGCGAGCAGGCTGATGACCAGGACATGCAGCGTGGCCAAGGCCGCGACGAGGAAGACCGCGGCACCGGCGGCGTAGCCGATGCGCAAGCCCTGCCGCCGTGCATAACGCTTGACGCGAAGCGCCTCGGCCGCGGCCGCGACCTTGGCAAGTTCAAGAGCCCGCATGGTCTAGGATGCGCCCTGAATACGAGCGGCCATCAACGGGCGATCCGGCCGATCACATAGCCCGCCACCGTGGCGACCAGGATGGCGACGATCGGCGCCTCGCGCACCCGCTCGGACAGCGCGGCCGACTGATCCTCATAGATGTCGCGCGCCTGGGTAGCGTAGTGCTGCGCCGTATCGGCGGCCTGCGACAGCACGGGCGCGACGCGCTCATCCATGAGGCTCTTCACCTGTTCGCGAAGCTGGGCAATCTGCTCATTCGCATCACCCTCACCGTGTTTCACGTTGTCGGACATGGCACCCGATCACCTTCATTCCTGTGTGATCGCTCCAACGTGCGGTGCTAGCGCGGGTTGCCCCCAAAAGCCCCTTGCGCCCCGCCGCGCCCCGGCCTAGAACGCGCCTCCGGATGCGGGCGTAGCTCAGGGGTAGAGCACAACCTTGCCAAGGTTGGGGTCGAGGGTTCGAATCCCTTCGCCCGCTCCAGGAAACAGCCACCAGTGGACGAATGGGGCCGGGTATCGGCTGGACTCTTCTGTATGAGTCCCGTGCGCCATGACAGTCCCTTTGATCCGACGACGCCCGGTGGGCCTTGCCTCGTCATGGGAGGCCTCTGCCGATCCTCAGCGAGGCAACCTCCGATCGGGAAAACATGCCGGCAGCTTGCAACGCGTCGGCCATCCTCGTGAGCGTCGTCAGGCGTGTAGTAACGATGGCCAGGGCTGCTGCATGTGCCGCAGGGTCTATCGCCCTTCGCTTGGCACCATCTCCCGCATCGATAGTCGGCCCGAGACGGCGCGACGCGAGCGCATCACACGCTACGCCGCGAGGATCAGCGGCAACGTTAGGCCGGCAATCAGGGCCAACTCCGGGGCGTCCGCTTCACTGAAGCGGTCGTCACCACTGGAGATGCTGAGGCTCGCGATGCAGCGGCCTGCGAACATGACGGGGACGTTGACCATGCCGCCGACGCCGAGGCTGGTGATGAGCGCGTGGTCGAAAAAGGTGCGCTCGATGTCGGCAAGCGTGTGACAGATGTAGAGTTGGCCTTCGTCGATCGTCTTCTTGCCCCAGTGCGTGTCCTTCTTCTTCTTGCGGCCGCCGACGGGGTAGGCTGCCTCGTTGCTCGAGTAGAGACGCTCGACTTCGGCGGTCGCCTCCAGGTGGTTCAGCGCGGTGAACAGGCGGCGGTCGTAGAGGCGCATGACGATTGCGTCGATGGCGGCCCAGGCCGCGTGTTGGTCGGACGCCGTGTGCTGCATGACGGTGCGGATGTCGTCGATGGTGATCAAAACAAGCTCCTGCCAAGGACGGGGTGGTCGCGGGTTTCGGGAATGAGGCCGCGCGTGCGGAAGCGCAGCACGACGAGCAGGGCGGCGGTGACGAGAAACTGCTGCAGCGCCGCGCCTTGGACGGGACCGAGGCCGGGGAGGAGTGGGGTGATGAACCGCGTGCCTTCGAGGAAAACGACGATGAGGAGCCCCCCCAGCACTGCGCCGCGGTTATTGCCGACCCCGCCGGAGAGGAGCGCCATCTTAATGTACAAGGTGAGCAGCGGAACAAACAGGTCCGGCACGATATAGGACGTGTAGTGGGCGTACAGGGCGCCAGCCAGGCCGACTGGTGCGCAGCCGATGGCGAAGGCCAGCACCTTGAAGGTCAGCACAGGTTTGCCCGCGACTGCCGCGACCTGGTCGTCGTCGCGGATGGCACGCAGCACGCGGCCAAAGGGGGAGTGGCTGAGGCGCTGGGCCAGCACATAGGCGAGCGCGACGAAGACCAGGACGATGCCGAGATACAGCAGGTTGAAGTGGAACGGCGTCAGGCTACTGCGCCAGGGACCGGGGATGCCCGAAATGCCGTCGCTGCCGTTGGTAAGCCAGGTCTCGTTGCTGGCAGTGATGCGCAGCGCCTCGGCAAAGCCCAGCGTGACGATCGCCAGGTAGTCCCCGCGCAGCCGGGCCGTGATGACAGCGACCCCCGCTCCGGCGGCGGCGCCCGCCAGCGAGCCGGCGATCATCCCGGCCCAAATGGGAAGGCCAAGCTTCACGGTAAGTAACGCCGACGTATAGGCGCCGACCGCGAAGAACCCGACCAGGCCGAGATTGACCAGGCCGGCCATCCCCCAGATCACGTTCAGGCCGATCGCCATCAGGGCATAGAGCCCGGCCGTCACGCCGAGTGCGACGAGGTAATTTTCCATTACGCGCGTTGTCCCAGCAGCCCGGTGGGGCGCAAAACCAACACGACGAGGATGGCCAGGAAGCCGATGACGCTGCGATAGTTCGGGCTCAGCACCAGCAAGCATAGCTCTTCGGCGACACCGATGGCCAACGCGCCGAGCACGGCACCGGGGATGCTGCCGAGGCCGCCCAGCACGGCAGCGGCGAACACCGACAACATGACCCGGAACCCCGTCAGTGGGTCGATGCTGGTGTCCAGTCCGATCAGCATGCCGCCGACACCCGCGAGCCCCATGGCGCCGAACGAGACGATGCGCGCAACGTGGACGGGGTCGATGCCCTTGATGCGGGCGAGGGCCGGGTTATCGGCGACCGCGCGCATGGCCTTGCCGGCTCGGGTAAAGGCGAGAAAGGCAAAAACGGCGGCCATGACGACGAGGGCGACCGCCATGTTCTCGACCTGCTGCGGCCCCAAATGCAGCCCGCCGAAGCGCCAGTCGCGCGTCATCGGCAGGTCGTACTGGCGCAAATCGTTCCCGAACCCGATGCGCAGCAGGTTCTCGAGCGCGATGGTGAGCGCGATGGAGCCGATCGCGGTGGTAACGAACCCGGCGGCACGAAACCGGCGCAGCACGAACTCGTCGGTCACCACGCCGACCAAGCCGGCCGCCAAGAAAGCCAGCCCCAGCGAGGGCACGATCGGCCAACCCAGCACAACGTTGCCAACCCAGCCGGCAAACGCCCCGACGGTGGCGTGGGAGGCGAGCGCGAAATTGGGAAACCGCAGCACCGCGTAGATCGCCGTCAAGCCAATGGCGGGCACCGCAAGAATGCATCCCGCCATCAGCCCGTTCAGCACAAGCTGCAGGACATCGCTGAGATCAGGCAATTTTCACGAACGTCAACGCCCCGCCCTTCACCTGCAGGAAGCGGAACTTGCAATCCTGGATGTCGCCGATGTCGGTGAAATCGCACGGGCCGCTCGCGCCCTCGTAGTTGATCTCCTGCCCCTTCGCGAGCGCGGCCAGGCCGTCCACGGCGGTGTAGATCTTGGTGCCGTCGCCTTGGGCGATGCGGCGGACCGTGTCGCGGATCGCAGTACCGCTGGTAGACTTGGCGCGGGCAATGGAGAGGGCCACCAGGCTCATCCAGTCGATCGACTGCGCCTCGTAGGTATCGGGGTCTTTGATGCCCAGCAGCTTGGCGGCACTTGCATAGGCGGTGCTGTCCACGTCGGCGGAGGGCTGGACGGTGTAGGTGCCTTCTGTTGCCTCCTTCGGAAGCGCCTCGGCGGCCTTGGCGGTGAGCGCGTAGGACTGGGTGAACTTCTGCCCGTCATAGCCGGCGCGGTAGAGATCACGCAGGAGCACGCTGACGTCCGGCGTGTAGCCGTTGAGATAGATGAGGTCTGGTTTGGCGCGCAGCACCTGATCCACCTCCGAACGGTAGCTGGTCTTGTCCTTTTCGTAGATCAGCCCGGCCACCACCCCGCCGCCATGCGACTTCATCACCTCGGCGACGCGGTCCTGCGTGGGTTGTGCGAACGGCGATTGGACGGAGAGCACCCCGACGCGCTTGGCGCCGCTGCCGGCGAAGAACTCGGCATGCTTGCCGCCCTGCAGATAATTGTTCGGCTGGGTGCGGACCAGGTATCCCTGATGGGGCAGCTTGGTGATGCCGTCTGCCCCGGAGCAGGTGGTCAGGAAGGTCTTGCTCTCCCAGCACACGGGTGCCACCGCGGTGGTCACGGCCGAGGCCCAGGTGCCCATGATGACCGGAACCTTGTCGACGTCGATCAGCTTGCGGGCGGCGCGGACGGCGGCCTCCGGGTTGGTCTGGTCGTCCTCGATCGCGAAGGTGATCTTGCGGCCGAGAATGCCCCCGCTGTCGTTGATGGACTGCGCCACGGCCTGCATGGCCTTGAGCATGCGTGGCCCGTCGAAGCCCCCCGCACCGGTCAGCGGCGTAAGGATGCCGAGTTGCAGCGGCGGTTCTTGCGCGCGCAATAGCGCTGGCGTTGCAAGAACGGCCGTGGTGGCCAGGATGGAGCGCCGGGTCAATTGCATGTGTCGATCCCCAAATGATTCAGCCGCCCAGGAACATACGCCGAATGTCAGGGTCGGCGGCCAAGGTCTGTGCAGGGCCAGTCGCGGCGGTGCGGCCGTCGACAAGCACGGTGGCGCGGTGGGCGATGGCGAGGGCCTCGTTGGCGTTCTGCTCGACGAGCGCGATGGCGAGCCCCTCGCGGTTGATGGCGGCGATGTCGGCGAACAACGTCTGCGCGGCCTTCGGCGAGAGCCCCGCGGAGGGTTCGTCGAGCAGCAGCACGATGGGAGCGACCATCAGCGCCATGCCCATCGCCAGGATCTGCCGTTCCCCGCCCGACAGCGTGCGGGCGGGCTGGCGGCGCTTGCGGCCGAGCATGGGGAAACGCTCCATTGCGGCGGCCATCCGGCGAGGCGTTTGCTTCGGGTCCACGTAGCCACCCATCTCCAGGTTCTCGCGGACGGTCATGGTCGGAAACACGTTGTGCTCCTGGGGCACGTAGGCGACGCCGCGCCGGGCCAGGTCGGGCGGCTGCAACCCGGCGACGGCCTGACCCGCAAGGGTGATCGAGCCCTCGGATGGGCGCAGCAGCCCCGCGATCGTCTTCAGCAGCGTGGACTTGCCAGCGCCGTTTGGGCCGATGATGGCAACGATCTCGCCTTCGTCCACTGCGAGGTCGATCCCCTTCAGGATGTGGTCGGCTTCGGTATAGCCGGCGACCACGGAGACCACGTTCAAGAGGCCCATCGCGCGCCGCCCATGTAGGCGTCCTGTACGTCGACGTTGTTCGCGATCTCGGCGAAGGTGCCCTCCACGAGGCGGCGCCCCTCGGCCATGACGATGACGTGGCGACATAAACGGGCGATCATGTCCATCTGATGCTCGATGAGCAGGATCGTCACGCCGTCGGCGGCGATCTCTTGCAGGCGCTCGCCGATCTCGCGGGCCAGGGTGGGGTTCACGCCGGCCAGGGGCTCGTCGAGCAGGATCAGTTTCGGTTCCGTCATCAGCGCGCGGCCGATTTCCAACAACTTCTTCTGGCCGCCCGATAGGTCGGCTGCAAGATTGTCGAGCACCGCAGTCAGGCGGAGGCGGGCAGCGACGGTTTCGGCGCGGGCTTGCAATTCAGCCTCGCGAGACAGCATTGCGCGGGTACGGAGAAGCGCGGTCAGCACGTGCTCGCCGGGCTGGGCGGCACCGTAGAGCAGTAGGTTTTCGCGGACGGTCAAGCGGGGGCAGCCGCGGGCGATCTGGAAGGTGCGCACCAGCCCGGTGCGGGTGATCCGGTCGGGGCGATGGCCGGCGATGTCGCGGCCGTCGAAGACAATACGGCCGGTATCGGGCGCAACGAGGCCGGTAATGCAGTTGAACAATGTGCTCTTGCCCGCCCCGTTGGGTCCGATCAGGCCGGTGATCCCGCCGAGGTGCACGTCCAGCGTCACGCCGCTGAGGGCGTGCACGCCGTAGAAACTGCGGGTGACGTCTCGGATCTCGAGCAGCATAACCGAAGCGATAGCAGATTCCATGCCACCGAGCGCCCGTTGCTCGACGTCGTGCGGTGCCATGCCAGGCTGGGCGGAGAGTGGGTGAGAGCTCGCTGCCCGGCCTCGAAGTGGTCGAAATCTGGCAGCTCTCGCAGGCAACTGCGCATAGGGGAGACGTTAAGCGTCGCCAGGAAACGCTGCCACCGGAACGCCTGCACCATGTCGGCCCGGCCCGATGCTTCGAGAATACCGAAGCAGGCTTGATCCCGTTCCATTGGCGCATCGTTGCGCAGCCTGGCTTCAGCGGCGTTCAGCGCCACCCAAGCTTCTTGCGGGCGCACGGCGCTCCGGGAACGGCGCGCGACTGTGCGGCCTGCCGGCATCCGACGCGACAGCTTGGAGATGGCCGTGGGTCAACCCCGGCTGGCGCCCACGAGAAGGGCCCCAAGCGCGACCTGGGGCCCTCGACGCTAAGCTGGTTGCGTGTGGCGAAACATGATGCCGCGGGCTTCGTCGTCCATGTCGGTCTTGAACGCGTGCCGGTCCTTGATCGCGATGGCCCGAGCCGCCGCCGGACGGGCGCTGATCGTGTCGAACAGGCGCTTGAGGTTGGGAAGTTCGTCCCACGCCGCGTCGCCGATGACGAAGGGCACCATGCGGGCCCATCCCCAAACGGCCATGTCGACGATGCCGTATTCCGATCCGACCATCCACTCGCGACCGGCAAGATGCCCATCAAGGATGGAGAAGTGCCGCTTGGCCTCGAAGAGATAGCGCGTGACGGCATATTCTTTCGGCTCTGGCGCGAAATGGCGGAAGTGGACGCACTGGCCAGAGTAAGGACCGATGCCGGTCGCGACGAACATGAGCCAGGACAGCAGCTCGCCGCGCATCGCCGGAGTATTGTCGGGCAGGAAACGGCCGGTCTTCTCGGCCAAGTAGAGTAGGATGGCATTGCTGTCGAAGACGGTCGCGTCGCCATCGACGATGACCGGCACCTTGTTGTTCGGATTGAGCTTCGCGAAATTGGCAGCGAACTGCTCGCCCTTGCGGGTATCCACCGGAACAGCTTCGTAGTCGAGTTCCGCTTCCTCGAGGAACAGGGCAACCTTCATTGGGTTGGGCGCCAGGCTGTAATAGAATGTCAGCATTTTTCGCTATCCGCCTCGTCGTTGTGGGATCACCTTGTAGCGCGGATTGCTCAAAGTGTGCCCATCGCCCTGAGAACGTCACCACTCCAGAACCTCGGCCTTGTGGCGCCCGCAACGACTGGCCCCTACGATCCAGGCTGACATCAATGGACGCCCCATGATCAAGCGCAGGACCCTGCTCGCCGCGACCGCCTCCGCGCTCGCCACGCCCGCCATCGCGCAACCGGCATCGCTGCTGCGGTTCGTGCCCGAGAGCGACGTGGCCGTGCTGGACCCGATCTGGACCACTGCCACCGTCACCCGCAACCACGGCTACCTCGTGTTCGACACGCTGTATGGGCAGACCGCCGATTACGCGATCGAGCCGCAGATGGTCGCCGGGCATACGGTCGAGAATGACGGCAAACTCTGGCGCCTGACGCTGCGCGACGGCTTGCGCTTCCACGACGGCGAGCCGGTGCGGGGGCAGGACGTCGTGCCCAGTATCCGCCGCTTCGCCGCGCGCGACGCGTTCGGCCGGGCGCTGATGGACGCGACCGACGAACTGACCGCCGCGAGCGACCAGGTGATCCAGTTCCGGCTGAAGAAGCCGTTCCCGCTGCTGCCGAACGCGCTCGGCAAGACCGGCACCAGCATGCCGTGCATCATGCCGCAACGCCTGGCCGAGACCGACCCGAACAAGCAGGTCAGCGAGATGGTCGGCAGCGGCCCGTTCCGCTTCATCGCCAAGGAGCGCATCCCCGGCGCGCTCCTGGTTTACGAGCGCAACCGCGACTACGTGCCCCGGAGCGGTGGCACGCCGACCTTCACCGCCGGGCCGAAGACGGTGCTGTACGACCGGGTCGAATGGCGCGTCGTCCCGGACGCGGCGACCGCGGCCAACGCCATTGCCAATGGCGAGGTCGATTGGTGGCAAAGCCCGACGCCGGACCTGCAGCCGATGCTCAAGCGCGGAGGTGACGTCACCATGCGCATCCTCGACCCTGGCGGCGCACTCGGCTGCCTCCGCTTCAACAGCCTTTTTCCTCCGTTCGACAACCCGGCGATCCGTCGCGCCCTGCTCGGCGCCGTCGACCAGACGGAAGTCATGACCGCGGAGGGTGGCGATGACCACTCGCTGTGGAAGGTCAATGTCGGCCTGTTCAGCCCCGGCACGCCGCTGGCCACGACGGTCGGCACCGAACAGCTCGTCGGCCCGATCGAGCCGGCCAAGGTGAAGCAGGCGCTGCGCGACGCCGGCTACAAGGGCGAGCGCGTGGTGATGCTCGACCCGACCGACTACCCCACGACGCACGCCATGGTTCTCGTCATGGCCGATGCGCTGCAGCGCTGCGGCATGAACGTCGACGTCGCCGCTAGCGATTGGGGCACCGTCGTGCAGCGCCGCAGCAGCCGCAAGCCGGCATCCGAGGGCGGCTGGAACATCTTCGTCACCAACCTGAACGGCACCAACAACCTCGACCCGGCGAGCCAGCTCGGCCTGCGCGGCAACGGCAACCAGGCCTGGTTCGGCTGGCCCACGGCGCCGCGGTTGGAGCAGTTGCGGCAGGAGTGGTTCGACGCGGCCACGCTCGACGAGCAGAAGCGGATCTGCACCGAGATGCAGCGCGTCTTCTTCGAGGACCCGAGCTATCTGCCGCTCGGCGCCTATTACGAGGCCACGGCCCTGCGCAAGCTGCGCGACGTGCGCATCGGCTTCCCGCAATTCTACGACGTGCGCCCGGCCTGACGCCGCCATGCCGATCGCGACCGCCGCCGATGGCTGCCGGATCTACTACGAACGGACCGGCACCGGGCCCGCCGTGGCGCTGATCCCCGGCCTGGGCGGCGATGGGCGGTTCTGGTCGGGCGTCGCCGCTCGCCTGGCCGACCGTTTCGACCTGATCGTCATGGACCACCGCGGCGCCGGACGCAGCGATCGCCCGAATACGGGCTACGGCATCGCCACCATCGCGGCCGATCTGCTCTCGGTGTTCGATGCCGAGGGGATCGAGGCGGCGCATCTGGTCGGTCACTCGACCGGCGGGGCTATCGTGCAGACGCTGGCGCTCGACGCACCGTCGCGGGCTCGTCGCCTGGTGATCAGCGGCAGCTGGGACCGGCCGGACGCCCGCTTCCGCGCACTGTTCGAAGCCCGCGCCGCGCTGCTGGATGCCGGGCTCACGGCGCCCTACCAGAAGCTGACGCATGTCTTCGGCTTCGACCCGGCGTGGATGGAGGCGCATGCGGCCGAGCTCGACCGTGCCGTCGAACGCGCCGCCGACACGCTTGCGCCGCTCTCTGTCACCGCCGCTCGCGTGCGCATGCTGCTGGAGTTCGACCGCTCGGCCGAGCTCGCCGGACTCCACCACGACACCCTCGTCATCGGCGCAAGCGGTGACGTGTTGGTCCCGTTCCACCATGCCGAGATCCTGGTCGCCTCGATCCCGGGCGCCGAGTTGGCTCGTCTCGACGGTGCGCATTTCCACCCGAGCACCGATCCCGTCCCATTCGCCGGCGCGGTAGCGACGTTCCTACTGCGGGAGTGAGCAATCCCGTCCAAGTCGCCGGCTGCCGTATGCCTGCTTATCAGGGATCACACCAGACCGGACCGTCCGCTGACGACCATGCCTACCGCCATTCATTTGACGACGTGATCGCTGCGGCTCGTTGTCATCAGTGCATTGCGGATGTTTACCAGGTGTCGGACCATTGCGGCGCTCGCGTGCTTGGGTTCCTTTCGTTCGACACGACGGAAGATGGCTTCGTGATCGGTCAGCCAGACCGGGCGATAGCGTTCCATTTCCATGTGGAGGTGCAGTTCCTGCCAGATGCGTGAGTCGATCTGGCCTCGCCATAGCTGGTCACAGAGAGATACCAGGACGCCGTTGCCCGTCATCTCCGCCAAGATCGTATGAAATTGGTGGTCTGGTACGTCCGCTTCACGACCTCCGGCGTGATCCCGGCGCATGGCGGCAAGGGTTTCGGCGAGTTGCGCCAGGTGCAGCGGGGTCGCGTGTTGTGCGGCGAGGGCGGCGATCTGCGGCTCGATCATCTGCCGTGCCTGAAGATTCTCGAAGGGGCCGAACCCCTGGATTTCCGGTGACGAGGCCGGCTGGTCCCGACGCAGCACATAGGCGCCGCTTTTGTCGCGGACCTCCACCATGCCAGTCATCTGCAACGACAGGATGGCCTCACGCAGCGTGGGGCGGGACACGCCGAAGCGCTCGGCAAGGATGCGTTCGGCCGGCAGCCGCTCGCCGACCGCGTATTCGGCGCGGATCAGCGCCGCGATCTGCCGGGCCACTGCCTCGAAGCTGCGCGGGGGGCGGATCGCAGGAGAAATGAGCGGCGGACTCGGCATTGGGTGCGGGTTCAACACGCCATGAGGCGGCATGACAAGCGCAACGTTTGACAACCGAACCGAACCGTCGCGACACTGGTCTGACCAGATTGGACTGACCGCGAATGGCGGCCATAGGAGGCATTATGGGCTTTCTTCCGAACTCGGCAGCGGCGCGGGATATCCTGTTCCACTTGCACTCGCAGACCAATCCGGCGCGGCACGCTGAGGTCGGGCCCATGGTCGTCACCCGCGGGGAAGGCATCCACGTGTGGGATGACGGCGGCAAGCGCTACTTGGAAGCGATGGCCGGGCTGTGGTGCACCTCGCTCGGCTTCTCCGACGCACGGCTGAAGCGTGCGGCAGCGGAGGCCTACGACAGAATGGGCTTCTATCACAGCTTCAACCACAAGACCCCGTCCGGCGCGATCGACCTGGCGGAACGCCTTGTCGCCTTGTCACCCATCCCGCAGGCCCAGGCCTACTTCGCCACCTCCGGGTCCGAGGCGACCGAGACCATGGTCAAGCTTTCCTGGGTCTACCATGCCGCTAACGGCAGGCCCGGCAAGCGCAAGATCATCGCCCGCGACCGCGGCTTCCACGGTTCCACCATTGTCGCTGCTTCGATGTGCGGCATCCCGCGGATGCATCGCGAGTACGGCCTGCCGCTGCCCGGCTTTCTCCACACGCTGTGCCCGGACATGTACCACGGGATGGAACCAGGCGAGACGGAGGAGGCATTCGGCACGCGGCTGGCGGCCGCGCTGGAGGCCACCATCCTGGCCGAAGGACCCGACACGGTTGCTGCCTTCATCGCCGAACCGATCAACGCGGGCGGCGGCATCGTGGTGCCCCCGGCCGGATACTTCGCCAAAATCCAGGCGGTGTTGCGGCGCTACGACGTGCTGATGCTCGCGGACGAGATCGTCACCGGCTTCGGCCGCACCGGCAACTGGTTCGGTTGCCAGACGGTGGAGATGCAGCCGGACATGATGGCGATGGCCAAGGGCTTGTCCTCCTCCTACTTCCCGATCTCCGCCGTGCTGTTGAGCCGCCCGATCCAAGAGGCGCTGAGCAGTATGAATGCGGGAGGCGAGTTGTTCGGCCATGGGTTCACCAACTCCGGCCACCCGGTAGGAACCGCCGTGGCGCTGGAAACACTGCGCATCTACGAAGAGATGGACGTGGTGCCGCATGTGCGTGCCATGGGAACGAGGCTGCGGGCCGGGCTGGACCGGATCGCCGCGAGCTCGTCCATCGTCGGTGACGTGCGCGGCGCCGGACTGATGCTCGGCGTCGAACTGGTGGCGGACCCGTCGACGCGCACCGCCTTCGATCCCGCCCTGAAGGTCGGTGCCCGCCTCGACGCGCAAGCGCTGGAGAACGGCCTGATCATCCGCGCCATGGGCGACACGATCGGGTTCTGCCCGCCGTTGATCATCGATGAAGCTGGGGTCGACGAGGCGCTTGACCTGTTCGCCCGCACCCTCGCCACCATCGAGGCAAGGCTACCCGCGCAACGACGAGCCGCAGAGTAGCCACCGCATCCGCCCGTTGTCTGCACCATTCCCAAGGAGAGTTCGATGCGCCGACGCGACCTGTTGCGGACCACCATGGGCTCCAGCCTGGCTGCAGCGGGCGCGCTTGCCATGCCCTCTCTGGCTCGGGCCCAGGCGGGCAGCGTGCTGCGCTTCGTGCCGCAGGCGGATGTGGCGATCCTGGACCCCACGATCACCACGGGCCTGGTCAACCGCAATCACGGCTTCATGGTCTTCGACACGCTCTACGGCGTGGACCTCGATGGCAGGACGCAGCCGCAGATGTTGGCCGGTCACGCGGTGGGCGATGACGGCCGGACCTGGACCATGGTGCTGCGCGACGGGCTGCGCTTCCATGACGGCAGCCCGGTCCTGGCGCGCGACGTCGTCGCCAGCCTCCGTCGGTGGGCATCGCGCGACGCCTTCGGCACGTCGCTCTTCGCCAACGTGGACGAGATCATCGCCCGGGACGACCGAACGGTGCTATGGCGGCTGAAGCAGCCCTTCCCGCTACTGCCGGAAGCGCTGGGCAAGGTGGGCGCCATCGTCGCGTTCATCATGCCGGAACGACTGGCCAGCGGCGACAGCGCATTGCCGGTCAAGGAGATGGTGGGCAGCGGTCCGTTCCGCTTCAACGCATCGGAGCACGTGCCGGGCTCGAAGATCGTCTACGACAAGTTCGCCGGTTACGTGCCACGGCCGGAGGGCGTGCCCAGCCTTCTCGCGGGGCCGAAGGTGGTGAAGGTCGACCGGGTCGAGTGGGTCGTGGTGCCGGATCCGTCCACGGCCGCCGCGGCCCTGCAGCGGGGGGAGATGGACTGGTGGGACCAACCGATCTTCGATCTGCTGCCAACCCTGCGCAAAAACCGCGACATCACCGTGGAAGTGCTCGACCCGTATGGCAACGTCGGAGTTCTCCGGTTCAACCATATGCTGCCGCCGTTCAACAACCCGGCGATCCGCCGGGCCGTGCTCGGCGCGGTCAACCAGCGGGACTTCATGACCGCAGTGGCCGGCGACGACGCGGCGATGTGGAAGGACAAGGTGGGCTTCTTCGCGCCGGGCGGTGTGATGGCGAACGACGCCGGCATGGCCGCGCTGGACGGGTCGCGCTCGATCGAGCAGTCACGCAAGGCCTTGGCTGAGGCCGGTTACAAGGGCGAAACGGTGCTGCTGATGGCGCCCTCCGACTTCCCGGTGATCAACGCGATGAGCGAGGTGACCGCGGATCTGTTCCGCAAGCTGGGGATGAACCTCGACTACCAGGCGATGGACTGGGGTTCCATGCTGCGGCGAATGGCGAACCGGGAAGGCCCGGAAAAGGGCGGCTATAATGCGTTCTGCACCTATTCTGCCGGCGTGACGCAGCTCAACCCCTCCGCTCACAACTTCCTGCGCGGCAGCGGCGACAAGGCCACCTTCGGCTGGGCCAGCAGCCCGGAGTTGGAAGCGATGCGCAACCAGTGGTTCACGGCGCCGGATGCGGCGGCGCAGAAGGCCCTCGGAGAGCAGATGCAGGTGCAGGCCTTCAAGGACGTGCCCTATGTGCCGCTGGGGTTGTTCTATCAGCCGACAGCCTATCGAAAGACCATCAGCGGCGTGCTGAAAGGCCTGCCGCTATTCTGGAACGTGCAGCGCGCCTGAGGACGGACGCCATGCTGCCGATCACCGGCTACGTCGACCGCTGGAGCGTACGCCCTGGCGAGACCATGGACTTCATGATCAGCGTGCAGAACGGCGGCCGCTTCACCGCCCGCATCGCCCGCGTGATCTGCGGCGACCCCAACCCGGCCGGACCCGGCTACCGCGAGGTGCCGGTCGCATGGGACGGTGAAGGCGAGCACGACGGGAAGGAGCAGCCGGTCGCACTCGGCTCTTGGGTGGACGTGCCCACCGTCGACCTGCCGTCCGGGACCGGTCCCCTGGAACTCCACGCCACGATCTGGCCCACGCGCCTGACGGCAGGGAAGCAGGCGGTGCTCTCCTGGACGGACGGCGCATCGCTCACGCTGGGCGTGGGTCCGAACGGCGCCTTCGTGCGCCGATCCGTCGCGCACGAGGTGTTTGAGGTCGAGACCGCCGTTCCGCTGACCGAACGCGCCTGGCATGATCTCTCAGCGGTCCTCGACCCGGCGACGGGGCGGCTCTCCATTCGGCAGGTGCCGCACCGACCACGGCTGGACCGAGTGGAGGCGGCGACCGCCGAGGTGTCGGCCCCGGCCGTCGAGATGCCCGTTGCCGGATCCGCAAGCATCGCGGCGGAGCGTGTGTCCGGACGTGCGACCGGGTATTTCAACGGCAAGATCGAGCGGCCGCGCATTCTGAAGGGCGGCATTACGGTAGCCGAATGGGACCTTTCTCAGTCCATGGGAACCGACGAGGTGACGGATGTCGGGCCCAACTCCTTCCACGGGCGCTGCATCAATCTGCCCACCCGAGCCATGACGGGCTCCAATTGGCGCGGAAACGTCCATCGCTGGACCGAAGACCCGGCGCAGTATGGCGCCATTCATTTTCACGACGACGATCTGGGCGATGCCGGATGGTCCCCGACCATCCGCCTCGCCGTGCCGGAGGATTGGACCAGCGGCGTTTACGCCATGCACCTCGAGCACGCTTCCGGTGCGCGGGACAACATCGTGTTCTACGTGCGCGCCCGGGTGCCGGGCAGCCAGGCGAAAGTCGCCTTCCTGGCACCGACGTTCAGCTACACCGTTTACGGCCAGTTCCAGAAGGAAGGCCGCCAGGCGCTCATCACCCCGCGCTCCCTTGCCTGGAACGCGCTGCCCCAGGCACCGGACGGACATCCGGGATACGGCGTCTCACCCTATAATTTCCATTCGGACGGCAGTGGCGTGGTGATGTCCACCATGCGGCGCCCCTTGATCGACAAGCGGGTGAACCAGATCCATCTGGTCGATCCAAGCGAAGGCGGCTCCGGCCTGTATTGGATCGCTGCGGATAGTTACGTCACCGATCTGCTGGACCGACAAGGCATCGACTTCGAGGTCATCACCGATCACGACGTGCACGCCGAAGGGCTGGACTTGCTGTCGAGTTACGCCGTCGTGCTGACCGGGCAGCATCCGGAATACCACACCACGCAAACGCTCGACGCGTTGCAGGCGTATCTGGATGGCGGCGGCCGCTTCATGTACCTCGGCGGCAACGGCTTCTACTGGAAGGTGGTGCCGCACGGAGAGGGCCCCTGGAGCTTCGAGCTGCGCCGGGCCGAGGGCGGAATCCGGCTTTGGGAAACGCTGCCGGGCGAAAGCTATCACGCGCATGACGGTTCCTACGGCGGGCTTTGGCGGCGCCTGGGCCGCGCCCCGCAGGCACTCGTCGGCGTGGGGTTCAGTACGCAAGGCGACTACAAGGGTTACCCGTACACGTTCATGGACGGGATCCTCGATCCGCGAGTCGCCTTCATGCGCGAGGGACTTGAGGCTATGGCCCGGCCCGGCGCCGTCTTGGGCGAGCGCGGCCTGATGGGCGGCGGCGCGGCAGGCCACGAGTTGGACCGGGCGGACATCCGGCTCGGCACCCCTCACCACGCCATCGTCGTAGGCCGCGCCGTGCTGACGGACCCGACTTATCAGCCCGTCAACGAGGAACGCCGCGACCATACTTGGCCGGCGGCACGCGAGGACATCATCCGCTCCGACCTCACGTTCTTCGAGACGCCGAACGGCGGCGCGGTCTTCTCCGTGGGCTCGATGTGCTTTATCGGTGCGTTGCCGATCGACGGCTATGCGAACGTGGCAGCTAAGCTGATCAGTAACGTCGTGCGCCGCTTCGGGGACCCGGCGCCGTTTCCGGCACCATGCGGCGGGGCAGCACCGAGCTGAGATGTGCTTCCTTTTCCCGTCGTGACGGCGTTCCACGATCGGGTAGCGGATCAGCACCCCTCCCAAAGGCGTCGTCAGCTTGGCGCGCCAACAACGCCCGTGAATGGTGATCCATCAGATCGAGAAGGGAAAACGCCCCCGCGACGACGCCAACCCGCTCGAGTTGATGCGCGCCTGATCTCAGTCCAGCGCGGCCTCCACCAGCTGCAGCGCCTGGGTCAGCGCAGCGACGTAACGGTTCTGACCACGCAACAACTCCGTTTGCGCGACCCGGCGCATGTGGCCGTCCGGGTAGTCGCCGAGTTCGGCCGCCACCGCCAGAGTGGGCAGCTTCGGCACGGTATAGGCCGGGTCGTGCCGAAAGCGTGGCTCGCGCGTGTAGTTGACCGGCACCAGGATCCGGCCCAGCGCGTGCAGCACCGCGTTGCGCCGCTCGGCCGCTGCCTCCGGCAAACGCTGTAGCGCCCGTTGCAACTCGAGCGTCGCCGCCCGGGCCGCGGCCAAGTCGGCCAAACCGCCCGACGCTTCCTCGTAGTGCGCGATCGTGTCGAGGAACTCGGCGCAGGTCGCGGCCCAGTCGAACGGCAGCGTCTCCGCATTGGCGATCCGCAGCGCCGCCAGCAGGTAAATCTTCATGTCGATCAGCAGCCGATCGGGGTCGGCGATCTCGATCGTGTCGTTCTCGGTATGCCAGGCAATGTTCGCCCCGCAGCCGGACACATCGTAGTAGCCCTTCTCCGCCCGCAAATCGTCCGGCATGGTCGAGCTGAGCATGAACAGGCTCGGCAGCCCGATGTTGTTGAAGCTGTAATCCCCGGCTTGCGGCGGCCGGTGCGTCGCGATCACGGCGTCGGGCACCACGTCGCGGATGGCGCCCGCGGCCAGCGCCGCGCACTCGGTGAAGGCCCGGGTGTCGTGATACGACGTCGCCCACCGGCAGCCGGGGCTGTCGCAATTGATCTGCGCCAGGCAGTTGCGGTCCAGGTCGGCGGCGAAACGGTCGGTGAACCAGGTCGACCCGGCGTATCGCCCCGTGCTGTGCCCCGGCCACCACGCGAGCTTCACGCCGCGCTTGAGCGTGCCCCGGTTGGTCCACAACACCCGCGCCAATTCGAGCAACGTGGCGTCGCCGGTCGCATTGTCGCCGACGCCGACCTCCCAACTGTCGAGATGCCCGTGCACCATCACGTATCGGTCGGGATCCTCGCTGCCGGGGATGCTGACCACCGGGATTTTCTGCGGGAACCAACCTTCGACCAAGTCGGTGCGGATGGTGGCCTCGCCGCCCTCAGCCGCGAGCGCCGTCAGGCGTTGGCCGTCCGGGTTGTTGACGGCGACGACCGGGATGCCCGGCTTGCGTGGCCAGTCGTGCAGGTCGGGGCTGCCCCAGATGGTGGTGCAGGTGCCCCAGTGCACGTCCGTGCCGGGGTTGCAGGCGATCAGGCCGGCGCCGCCCCATTCCTCGACAAGGCTGGTCAGCGCCGGGTTGCCGAAGCCCTGCACGACGACGAACTTGCCCGCGACGAGGCGCTTGACCTCGTCGACCGAAGTGATGCTGCCGCCGAACAAGGTGGCGATGTCGCGATTGTACGATCGCAGCGCCTTCGGATTGGCCTTCAGCGCCACCAGCGGTGCGGTGCGTCCTCCCGGCACCGAAAGCGCCGAGGAGGGCGGCTTGGCGCGGCACGTCACGCCCCCGGCCATGACCGACGCGCTGTATGGCACTGACAGGTAGATCTCCGGCTGATGCACCTCGACCGGGATGCCCAGCCCCTGCAGGCGGCCAACCAGGATGTCCATGGCGCGGTTGACGTCCTCGGGCCGCCAGCGCGGCGTCGTGCTGAACGTCTCGACCAGGGCCCACGGCACGTCGAGGCTGACCTGGTCCAGAAGATGACGTTCGGACTCGGAGATCGGCATGCGGAGTGCTCCACTAAGTATGCTCGATCCCACCATCGTATATCGGCATCGGCAAGCGGCACGTATCGTGCATCGTCAGGTCGCCGACTGCTGGTTCTCGCAGCGCCAAAACGGAGCATCCGATGCGTCTTGCCTTGCTGGCGACCCTTCTTCCCGCGCTGATCGGCGTCCAGGCCACGATGACGGCCGACGCCCAGCCGGCCGGCGACCTGGTGCGGCCGCTGACGTTGCTGACCTTGCCGCAGGCGCTGTCACCGCAGGAATATAACGCAGCCGAACTGGTGGCCGACTCCTGGAAGCAGCTCGGGCTGACCGTGACCGTGCGTCCGTTGCCCAGCCAGCAATTCAACCAGGTGGTTTGGTACGAGCGCCAACGCTGGGATGCCACCACCTGGACCATGGTCGGCCGCCCCGAGCGCAGCGATCCGGACGAGCTGACCTACAACCTGTTCGTCTCCGCCAACGCCGCCAACGGCTACGATTTCGTCGGCTACATCAACCCCGAATACGACCAGCTCGCCGTGGCGCAGCGGCAGGAGCTGGACCTGCCCAAGCGGCAGGCGCTGATGCAGCAGGCCCAGGAACTGGTGAACCGCGACCAGCCCTACGGCTTCATGGTGCACCCGAAGAACCTGGTCGCGTTCAACCAGACAATCTGGGACCCGAAGACCACCGTCGAGGAGGCCGGGCTGGGCGTCCGCAATTTCTGGACGTGGATCGGGCTGACGCCGAAGACGGCGCAGAAGGACATCATCGTCAACTCGACGACGGTGCCCACCAACATCAGCCCGTTCAACATCCCCGGTGCGCAAGGCTCGTGGGCGACGGAGCTGATCTGGGACCGCTTCATGCGCATCGGGCCGGATGGCCTGCCCAAACCGTGGGCAGCCGAGACGGTCACGCGGCCGACGCCCACCACCGTCGAACTGACCCTCAAGCCGGGAATGAAATGGAGCGACGGCGAGGCCGTCACCATCGACGACGCGGTGTTCAGCCTGCAGGCGCCGGGCTTCGGCGACAAATCGCCGATGTACAAACCGTTCGTCGCCAACATCGCCAACGTGGAGAAGACCGGCGACATGTCGCTGCGCATCACGCTCAAGCGGCCGGATGCGGCATTCCTGGTCAGCTCGCTGTCCAAGCTGAACCTGGCGCCGAAGCACGTCTGGCAGCCCATCTTCGACGACCTCGCCACCAAGCCGCAGACGGCCGAGAGCGTCATGGAACCCAAGCCGGTCGGGTCCGGCCCGTTCAAGGTCGTCTCGATCAACCTCAACGAGCAGATCGTGCTCGCGGCCAATCCGGATCATTGGAGCAAGCCCAAGGCCGCCCGCTTCATCATGCGGATCATGCCCAACATCGAGGCGACGCTCGGCGCGCTGCGCAGCGGCGAGCTCAACTTCCTGACCGACTACACCGGCGACCCGCAGCTGCTGTACGGGCTCGGCAAGTCCGACCCGGCCATCGTCGTCTCCGACAGCCTCGACATCGGCTTCAAGTTCATCGGCTACAACCAGCGCCGCCCCCCGTTCAACGACGTGCATTTCCGGCAGGCCCTATCGGCAGCGATCGACCGTGAGACGCTGGCGGCCGATGCCTGGGGTGATGCGGCGGTGCCGGCCAATAGCTGGGTGTCGCCGGCGCTGAAGTTCTGGGCCGTCCCGAACATGGTCGACCAGATTCCCGGCAAGAACCTCGAGGGTGCGAAGAAGATCCTCAAGGACGCCGGTTACGTGCTGGTCGACGGCAAGCTGCATTACCCGGCCGGGGTCAAGGAAACCACCGCGACCTATCAATAACGTCTTGCGCCGCCTTCTGCTGGAGCGGCTCGGCCATCTCCTCTTCGTCTTGTGGGCGGTGGCGAGTCTCGCTTTCCTGTTGTTCCGCCTCGCCCCGGGCGATCCAACGGTGAACTTCCTGTCGCCCAACTTCACCGAGGAGACGCGGGCGGTCCTGCTACATTCCTTCGGGCTGGACCGTCCGCTCTGGCAGCAATACCTGATCTACATGGCCAATCTGGTGCGGGGCGATCTCGGCGTGTCGTTCCTGCAGGGGCGGCCGGTGCTGGACCTGCTCCTTGGCGCGCTGCCCAACACGGTCGTGCTGACGATCGTCTCGCTCGGCGCCGCCTATGCGGTGGGTATCGTGGCGGGCGCGTTCCTGGCGTTCCGCCGCGGCGGTGTGGTCGAAGCGGTGGCCATCCCGGCCGCGCTGGCGTCGCGCTCGGCGCCCGAGTTCTGGCTCGGCATGCTGCTGCTGACCGGATTGGCGTTCCAGACCGGCTGGTTCCCCACTGGCGGCGCCTCCAGCCCCGGCGTGCCGGACTTGACGGTGCTGCAGCGGCTGACCTCCGGCGATTTCTGGTGGCACCTGGCACTGCCGGCGCTCACGCTCGCGCTTTACCTCCTCGGACTGCCGCTGCTGTTGATGCGGGCCACGATGTTGGAGGTTCTGTCCGACGAGTTCATCGTCATGGCGCGGATGAAGGGGCTCTCGCGTTGGTCGATCGTGATGCGTCATGCGGCGCGCAACGCGTTGCTTCCGGTCGCGACCGCCTTCGCGCTCGGGCTCGGCGCCAGCATCGGCGGCAACGTGGTGGTCGAGACGGTGTTCGCCTGGCCCGGGATCGGCCGCCTGCTGGTCAACGCGGTGCAGGGGGCCGACTACCCGTTGGCCCAGGGCGCCTTCGTCGTGATCGCCGCAGCCTTGGTGCTGATGAATACGTTGGCCGACCTGGCCTATGCCGCGCTGGACCCGAGGGTGTCGGTCGGTGCGCGGCGTTAGCGGCATGCTCGGCCTGCTGCGGCGCGAGCCGTTCGCGGTGGCCGGCGCCGCGATCTACGCGCTGATCGCGGTCGTCGCATTGCTGGCGCCGGTCCTGGCGCCGCACGATCCGCAGGAGATCCTGCGGACGGGGCGCCGGGTCGCGCGCTATATGCCGGTGTCGCCGGAGTTCTGGCTCGGCACCACCTCGAGCGGACGGGACGTGTTGAGCCAGGTGATCTACGGCACCCGCGCCGCGCTGCTGGTCGGGCTCACCGCGGCCGTCGCCGTGGTCGCGATCGGCACGCTGCTCGGCCTGCTCTCCGGCTATCTCGGCGGCTGGGTCGACCGGCTGGTGACGCGGCTGGCCGACGTCGTGCTCGGCCTGCCGTTCCTGCCCTCCATGCTCGTGCTCGCCGTGCTGACCCGGCCCGGCACGACCGTCATCGTCGCCAGCGTCGCCCTCCTATTGTGGCCCAACACCGCGCGCGTCATCCGCGCCCAGGTGCTGAGCCTGCGCGAGCGGTCCTGGATCGACGCCGCGCGCATGACCGGCTGCTCGCCCGCCCGCATCATGTTCGTGCACGTGCTGCCGCAGGTGCTGCCGCTGGCCGCGCTCTACGGCTCTGTGGCGATCGGCTGGGCCATCCTGGCAGAGGCCTCCGCCTCCTTTCTCGGCTTCGGCGACCCGGCTACCGTCAGCTGGGGGGTGATGCTGCAGGAGGCCTACGCCAACCAGGCGCTGTCGCGCGGCGCATGGAACTGGTTCGTGCCGCCGGGCATCGCCATCGTGCTGATGGTGTTGGCCGGGTTCCTGATCTCGCGCGGGTCGGAGAAGCTGCTGTTTCCCAAGCTGGCCGAGCAATGACCTTACTCGAGGTCGACGCGCTCTCCGTCCATTACCGCACCCGCAGCGGCCCGGTGCGCGCCGTCGATGGCGCGCGGCTGTCGGTGCCGGCGGGCAGCATCACCGGGCTGGTGGGCGAGAGCGGCTGCGGCAAGTCGACGCTGGCGCGGGCCATCATGGGCGTGCTGCCCGCGGCCGCGCATGTCGCGGGCGGCCGGCTGATGTTCGAAGGGCAGGACCTGGTGACGATGCCGGAGCGCCGGCGGCGGGACCTGCGCTGGCGGCGGATGTCGTTCGTGCCGCAGACGGCCATGAACGCGCTCGACCCCGTGCAGCGCCTGCGCGGGCACTTCACCGAGATCCTGTGCGACCGCGGCGGCTTGTCCCGCGGCCAGGCGCTGATCCGGGCCGCCTCCCTGTTCGACCTGGTCGGCCTGCCCGCCGCGCGCCTGGCCGACTACCCGCACCAGTTCAGCGGCGGCATGCGCCAGCGTGCCTCCATCGCGCTGGCGCTGGCGCTCGACCCGGCGCTGGTGATTGCCGACGAGCCGGTCACCGCGCTCGACGTGATCGTGCAGCGCCAGGTGCTGGACGTGCTGCGCGCGCTGCAAGCCCGGCTGCAGGTCTCGATGATCCTGGTGACGCATGACATGTCGGTGGTGGCGTACACGTGTGATCGGGTGGCGGTCATGTATGCGGGCCAGGTGGTCGAGGCTGGCACGGTGCGGGCGGTGCTGGAGCGGCCATTGCATCCGTACAGCATGGGGCTGACTCACGCCTTCCCAGACCTCGAGGGCAGCGACGCCGCGTTAGTGCCGATCGAGGGCTCGCCGCCGTCGCTGCTGGATCCGCCGCCGGGCTGCCGGTTTGCGCCGCGCTGCCCGTTCGCCGAGGCCCGGTGCGTGGCGACGCCGCCGCCGCTGACCGAAACGGAGGGTCATTCCGTGGCGTGCTGGCGGGCGGATGAGGCGAACGCCTTGCGGGCCTTGACGGCGCAGCCGGCGGTGTGGGCCGCGATGGCGGAGGCTCCCGCTCCCTTGGTCCCGGCGGGCTCGCCATGATCGAGGCCCGTCAGCTCTCCAAATCCTACGGCCCGATCCGCGCGATGGCCGACGTGTCGCTGGCGGTGCGGGCGGGGGAGGCGCTGGGGATCGTGGGCGAGTCCGGTTGCGGCAAGACGACCACGGCACGGACGATGCTGCGGTTGGAGGAGCCGAGTACGGGCACGCTGCTGTTCGACGGCGCGGACGTGACGCATTTGCGGGGCGAGCCGTTGCGGCGGTTCCGGGCGCAGGCGCAACTGGTGTTCCAGAACCCGTTCGACGCGCTGAACCCGCGCTTCACCATCCGTCGCTCGCTATCGGAGCCGCTGCAGAATTTTGCTGTGCCGAAGGCAGAACGGGCCGACCGCATCGAGAAGGTGATGGCGCGCGTGCTGTTGCTGCCGTCGGCGCAATGGCTGGACCGGCGGCCGCACGAACTCTCCGGCGGGCAGCTGCAGCGGGTGGTGCTCGCCCGCGCGCTGATCCCGGAGCCGAAGCTGCTGGTGGCCGACGAGCCGGTCTCGATGCTCGATGTCTCGGTGCGGGCCGGTATCCTCAACCTGCTCCGGCGCGCCCGCGACGAGTTGGGGTTGGCGGCGATCTACATCAGCCACGATCTGGCATTGATCCGCACCGTCTGCGAACGGACGGCGGTGATGTATCGTGGCCGGGTCGTCGAGACCGGGCCGACCGCGGCGCTCATCGCAACTCCGCACCATCCGTATACCAGGGCGCTGATCGCCGCGGTGCCTGTGCCGCGGGTCGATCAGGACCGTGCGGCGCTGCCGATCCGCGGCTCGCTGTCCGATCCGCCGCCGAGCGACGCCGGCTGCGCCTTCCGCAACCGTTGCCCGGCCGCCTTCGCCCGCTGCGAGACGGACGTTCCCGTCTTACGCCCCACCGACCCGGCGCGCACCGTCGCCTGCCATCTCGGAGACTGATCATGTCCTGCGATCCCGTCACCCTCGAAATCATCCGCGGCGCGATCCGGGCGGCGCAGGCCGAGATGGAGGCGTTGCTGGAGCGCACGGCGATCTCCGCCTTCATCCGCGAGAAGAAGGATTTCTACACCGCCCTGTTCGACGCTGAGGGCGTCATGGCGGTCGGCTCCAACGTGCCGATCTTCGGCGATATCTGCGGGCCCGTGTTCCAGCATTTCCCGATCGAGACGATCCGGGAGGGCGACCTGTTCTGGTACAGCGACTGCTACGGCAGCCGCGGCGCGGTGTCGCACACCAATGATCAGGTGTTCCTGGCGCCGGTGTTCCACGAGGGCAAGCGCTGCGCCTTCGTGATGGGCTGGGCGCATTTCTCCGATGTCGGCGGGCTGCGGCCGGGGTCGATCAGCCCGGACGCCACCGACATCTTCCAGGAAGGCATCATCATCCCGCCGACCCGGCTGATCGATGCCGGCCGCACCAACGACGCCGCTCTCGCCATCTTCTACCGCAACTCCCGCCAGCCGGAGGCCTGCCGCGGCGACACGTCGGCGCTGATGGCCAGCGTCGGCCTCGGCGTGCGGCGGATGGCCGAGATCGCCGGGCGGTTCGGCCCCGACACGCTGGAGGACGCGCTGCGCCAATTGCTGGCGCGCACCGAGACCCTCGTGCGCCGCCGCCTGCGCGAGATCTTCCCGGTCGGCACGCACCGCTTCACCGACAGTATCGACGGCGACGGCCATGGCAGCGGCCCGCTGCACATCCGCTTCGCGCTCACCCGCACGCCGGACGACCGCTTCATCTTCGATGCCAGCGAGACCAACGACCAGGCGGCCGGGCCGGTCAACTTCATCATGAACCGCGACGTGCCCGGCATGGCACTCGGGCTGTATTTCCTCGGCGGCGACCCGGCCGAAATCTGCAACGCCGGCGGCCCCCGCTCGCTGGACGAGGTCATCCTGCGCGAAGGCTCGCTGCTGCAGCCGCGCTTCCCGGCGCCGTTGGGCATGCGCGGCCTGACCATGATGCGCGTTCTCGCCGCGCTGAACGGGCTGATCAACGCGGCGGGCGCGCCGACCGCGCCGGCTGCCCATTCCGCCTACGTCATCACGCTGCTGCGCGGGACCGCCGGGGGCAAGCCGTTCCTGATGTCGGACGGCATCGGCGTCGGCTACGGCGCCCGGCCGGATGCCGACGGGATCGACGCGGTCTATTTCGTCGCGCAGGAGAACTATCCGGTCGAGTTCCTCGAGATGGGCTACCCGGTCCAGCTGGCGGCCTATGGCGTCCATCGCGACAGCGGCGGGGCAGGGCGACACCGCGGCGGCTGCGGCATCGTTCGGGAATACGTGATCCTGGCCGAGGAGGCCGTGCTGGCCGTGCGCATCGACGGCGTGACCAACCCGCCCTGGGGCGCGGCGGGCGGGCACTCGGCCGGGTCCGGCCGCGCGATCGTCAATCCGGGTCGGCCGGACGAACGCCTGCTCAGGCCGCTCTCGGACGGCAACCAGCTCCGGCATGGCGACGTCCTCCGCATCGAGACCGGCGGCGGAGGGGGGCTCGGCGACCCGCATGCCCGCCCAGCTGCGCTCGTGGCGCAGGATGTGGCGGACGGCTTCGTGTCGCCGGCGGCCGCGTTGCGCGATTATGGGGTCGCGCTCTTGCTCGACGGCCGGGTCGACGAAATGGCCACCGCCGCCCGGCGTGGCCACAGGGCGGCGGCATGACCGGTTCGCTGTCGGTCGCGATCGACATCGGCGGCACGTTCACCGACGTCACGCTGCAGGACGCGCGGACCGGCCGCGCCTGGCGGGCCAAGACGCCGTCGGTTCCCAGCGATCCCAGCCAGGCTTTCCTCGCCGGCATCCAGTTGGCGCTGGAGGCGGCCGAGGCGAACCCGGCGCAGATTTGCCGCGTGCTGCACGGCACGACGGTGGCGACCAACCTGATTCTCGAGGGCAAGGGGGCCAGGACGGCCCTGGTGACGACCGCCGGGTTCCGGCACGTGCTGGAGATCGGCCGCCAGGACATCCCGCGCCGCGCGAATTTGTATGCGTGGCGCAAGCCGGCCCGCCCGGTGCCGCCGGCGCGGGTGTTGGAGGTGGTCGAGCGTATCGCGGCCGGCGGCGCCGTGCAGACCGCGCTGGACGAGGCGAGCGTGCTGGCCGCCGCCGACAGCCTGCGCGGCATGGGCGTCGCGGCGGTCGCGGTCTGTCTGCTGCACAGTTTCGCCAACCCGGCACATGAACGCCGCGTCGTCGAGTTGCTGCGTGAGGCGTTGCCGGGCGTGGTCGTCACGGCCTCGGTCGACGTGCTGCCGGTCGCGCGGGAATACGAGCGCACGCTGGCCACAGTGCTGAATGCCGCCGTCATGCCCGCGGTCTCCAGCTACGTCGCACGGCTGGCCGAGCGCACGGAGGCCGCCGGGATCACCGCGCCGCTGTTGCTCATGCAATCCAACGGCGGCGTGGCCGGCATCGCCGCCATCAGCCGCGCGCCGGCCGTCACCGCCCTGTCCGGCCCGGCGGCCGGCGTCATCGGCGCCCGCGCCATGGCGGCGGCGTGCGGCATCGGCGACCTCATCACCGTCGATGTCGGCGGCACCAGCGCCGATATCTGCCTCATCAAGGACGGACGGATCGGCCTGACCCAGAACGGGCGCGTGGGCGAATGGCCGCTGCCGCTGCCGATGGTCGACATGGTGACGGTCGGCGCCGGGGGCGGGTCGATCGCCATGGTGGGTGAAGCGTCGGCGCTCGGCGTGGGGCCGGCCAGCGCCGGCGCGGTGCCGGGGCCGGCCTGTTACGGCAAGGGCGGCACGGCGGCCACCGTCACGGACGCGCACGTCGTGCTCGGCCACCTACCGCCGTCGCTGCTCGGCGGGCGCGTGCAGCTCGACCCCGACGCGGCGGCGCGGGCGATCGCCGACGGCGTCGCGGCCCCGCTCGGCCTCGACCTGCACGCGGCGGCCCGCGGCATCTTGGCCATCGTCGACAACAACATGGTCGGCGCCATCCGCGTCGTCTCGGTCGAGCGCGGGCACGATCCGCGCGATTTCGCGCTGGTCCCGTTCGGCGGCGCCGGGCCGCTGCATGGTTGTGCGCTGGCCGAGATCCTGGGCATCACGACGGTGCTGGTGCCGCCGGCGCCCGGCGTGCTGTGCGCCGAAGGGCTGCTCGCGGCCGACCTGAAAGCCGAATGGAGCCGCACGCTGCCGACCGCGGGGGCCGTCGGGGACGACGAAGCGCGCCGGACCCTGGAAGCGCTGCGTGCGGACGCGGAAGCGTGGCTCACGGCGGAGGACGTGCCGTCGGCGGACCGCTCGATCCAGGAGGTGGCGCTGCTGCGCTATGCCGGGCAGGGAAGCGAGCTGGCGGTGCCGTTCGGCGGCGGCGTCGCCGCGGCGGTGGCGGGGTTCATCACGGCCCACCAGGGGCAGTACGGCTTCGTTCTGGATGCGGCGGTCGAGCTGGTGACACTCCGCGTCGAGGCGACCGGCGCGCTGCCGGAGGCGGTGATGCCGTCGCTGTCGCCCGGTGCGATGCCGCCGCCGCTGCGCACGCTGCCGGTGCATTTCGCCGGGGGAACCGCCGACACGCCGCTTTACGACCGCGCCGCGCTCCCCGCCGGCGCCGGCTTCGCAGGCCCGGCGATCCTGTTGCAACTCGATGCCACGACGCTGATCCCCCCGGGGTGGCGGGCCGAGGTGCACCACAGCGCCGCCATCATTCTCCGCTCGGAAGCCAGGCCATGACCGATCTCGTCGACCACGTCTCCGCCGAACGCCTGATGGGGCACTGCGCCGGTTTCGCCCGCTACGAGAAGCTGTCGGGCTCGGCGGCAGAGCTGACGAGCCTGCGCGAGGTGGAAGCGGCGCTGCGGGAGGCCGGATTCCGTACCGAGATCCTGATGCACGAAGCGTTTATCAGCCTGCCGGGCCCCGCCTCGGTCCTGGCCGACGGTGCCGCGTTGACCGCCATCACGCACTCGTTCTCCCGCCCATCGCTGGCGAACGGGCTGACGGCGCGCCTGGTCGATCTGGGCGCGGGCAGCGACGCCGACTTCGCCCGGACGGAACTGCGCGGCAACATCGTCCTCGTGGACGGCATCGCCAGCCCGGCCGTCGCCGCCCGCGCGGCCCGCGCCGGTGCCGCGGGTCAACTCCATGTCAGCCCGCATGAACACCTCCACGAGATGTGCATCTCGCCCATCTGGGGCAGCCCTTCGGCCGAAACGCTGGATGAGCTGCCGCGAACGGTCGCCTGCACCATTTCGCTGGCCGACGGAATTGCGCTGCGGCGAGCGATGCCCAGGACGGTCACTCTGCATGCCAGCGTCGATACAAGTTGGCGCGAGACGCCGATCCTCCAGGCCGACATGGATGGGCCGGACCCGGACGGACCGTTCATCCTGTTCTCCGGCCATCACGACACCTGGTTCTACGGCGTGATGGACAACGGCAGTGCCAATGCCACCATGATAGAGACCGCCCGGGTGCTGGCGGGCCGACGCGATCAATGGAAGCGTGGCCTGCGCCTGTGCTTCTGGTCAGGCCACTCGCATGGGCGGTACTCGGGATCCAGCTGGTATGTCGACACGCATTGGGCCGAGCTGGATCGCCGCTGCGCCGTGCACGTCAACGTCGACAGCACTGGCGGTATCGGCGCCACCGTGATGACCGACACCGCGGTCCCGGCTGAACTGGCTACCCTCGGCGCCGAGGCCGTGCGCGCCGAGACCGGCGCAGAGCTGACCGGCAAGCGGCCGAACCGCAACAGCGACATGTCGTTTTGGGGTATCGGTATTCCGTCGATGTTCGGCAGCATGAGCCACCAGCCCCCGGCGCCGGTGGCGATGCGCAACCCGCTCGGCTGGTGGTGGCATACCCCGCACGACACGCTGGACAAAGTGGATGCGGCCAACCTCGTCCGCGATACCCGCATCTTCGTGCGCGCGATCTGGCGCCTGCTCACCGAGCGGACATTGCCGCTGGACTTCAACGCCACGGTCACTGCGTTGACTGATGAACTCCGCCTGCTCGACGCCGGGTTGCAGGGGCGGCTCTCGCTTGCACCGCTGTTCCAGGCCGCCGCCGACCTGATCGCCGCCACGCCGAACCATTCCGATGCCGCGCTGATGGCGGTCGCACGCGCCCTGGTTCCCCTGGACTACACACGCGGCGACCGCTTCGCCCACGACCCGGCGCTGCCCCTGCCGCCGTGGCCCGTGCTCGACCCGATCCGGGCACTTGCGGCCGCCCCGGACGGCGATGCCATGCGGTTCGCGCGGGTTGGGGCATTGCGGGCCCGCAACCGATTGCTCCACGCTCTTGTGGCGGCGCAGGCAGCCGGCTTGCCGCCAGGGGCCTGATTCGGGGATCGCGTGCTCCGTGGTAAACAGCCGAATGCCGAGAGCGGCGGCAATGCTGCTGGGCCCGATTATCGCGCCGCCCAACGTCGACCCGTTGAGGTCAGCTTACCTTGGCGACAACGGGATCAGGTGACTACTCGGGCCTGACACCGACGTCCGCTCTCCTGCGGTCTCGACTTGAAACCAGACTGGCCGTTCTCGGCCAGCCCAGAACAGGGAAATCGTTGCCCGCGAACGATGGGATGGCTAGCCATCTACTGATCAGCGAACGTTCTCTGATCCATGAGTTGCCCCCAAACCGGATCGCCCTCGCCAAGCCCGGCGACTCGCAGGGCGTGCCATACCATCACCTGGTTGCTGGTCAGCACCGGTCGGCCGAGTTGCCGCTCCAGTGGTGCGATCAACTCCGCCGTGCGCAGGGCGGTGCAGCTGAGGAAGTAGCCATCCGCCCGATCATCGCGCTGCGCGAGGGTCCACTCCCCCAGCTCTCCCGGCGACAGGCGAGCCATCGCATCGTTCGTGTCGATGCCGAGCGCGGCCTCGCCCACGATCTCCAGCCCAAGGTGTTCGAGGAAGGCGATCTCGCGCCGGTGGACCGGCGCGATGTAGGGCGACAGCAGCACCACGCGTCGAACTCGCAATGCCCGGAACGCCGCCGCCAGCGCATCGGAGGTGACAAGACCGGGGATGCCCGTCGCCACGCGGATGCGCTCGCGGATCGCGGGGCCAGCCTCGGGCGAGGACGTCGTCACCGCCGTGCAGTGGAAGACGATCCGGTCCACCTGCGCGTCGGCCAGGAGCCGGGCGGCATCCTCGACGCCCGCTTCCATGCGACGCAGCTCTGCTTCCGAGCTGCCGCGCAGCGCCAGCCGGGTAATCAATGCCCCCACGCCGGCTGGCAGCATGGCCCGTATCTGCGGCTCGGCGATGACGTTGCCGGACGGCACGATGATGCCCAGCCGCAGGCGGTCGCCATAATCGATGGCGACGTCGGAGCGCGGAAGAACATCACTCATGCGGCGCGGCCCAAGTCGGATCGGGCCTGAGCGAGATATGTACGGTTGATGTAGTCGGCCGCCCGGGTCTTTGTACGATTCGGCAAAGCCCGGATCAGGCCGCTGATGTCGATCAGCGCCTGTACCGCGGCGTCGCTCGCATCGCCGTCGCGGGGAAAGATCTCCGCCTCGACATACTCGTCCCAGGCCCGGTCGGCATAACGCCGCTCCACCCCCGTCTCGCGCACTGCGATGGCGCCGGCACCCTCGCGGTTGGTGTAGAACCACTCGTGCGCACGCAGGAAGGCGCGCATGAACCGAACGACGACCTCGCGGTTCGCCGCGGCCCAGGGCGCCAGCACGTGCAGGGAAGTGAACTGGAAATCGGGGAAATCCACCCGAGGATCGGCGAGCGTGGGATAGCCGGCATCGGTCGCGATGTAGTTCAGCGGCGCCCCCTGCAGCCCGGCCTGGATCTCGCCGCTCTGCAGCTTCTCCCACCGCGCCAGGATCGGGCCGACCGCCTCGATGGTGTAGTCGGCCGGGTGATGGAGCCCGTGCGCCTCGAACAACTTCATCACCAGCGAGGAGCTGCCGGCCTCAAGCGACGACACCCCTACCACCTTGCCCCGCATGTCCTCGAAGCCCGTGATTTCCTTGCCGGCGACCAGCGAGAATGGCAGCCGGTTGACGTTGCCGCCAATGATCTCGCTCTGCCCGCCGGTCTCGCTGTCCAGGACGACGTGCTCGGTAATCCCGTAGGCGAGCTTCACCCGGTCGTCTGCCAGGCGGTTGCTGACCTCGTCCACGCTTTCGTGCAGCTCGACCGCCAGTTCGATCCCTTCTGCGCGGAAGAAGCCCTGATCGACCCCGATCCAGATCGGCAGGTTGAAGTAGTTGCGGGAAACCGCGGCGAAGCGAAGAGGCGTCATGCTGCAATCCTTATCGGGTTCAAAGGCCGGCACCGGCCACCAATCGACCGGATGACGGGACCGGTTCGCGGCGGCCGATCGGGCTGCGGGTCAGCAGCAGGGACGTCGCAACCCCCGCCAGCAGCAGAACGCCCGCCACCACGAAGGCGCCCGAGTAGCCGAGCGGCGAGGCGACGATGTAGCCGGTCGCGATTGGCGCCACGATGCCGAAGCTGTTGCCGCCCAGGATGAGGAGGCTCGTGGCCGCGCCGGCCTGCGATCCATCGACCAGGAGGTCGTTCGTGAGCGCGATGTTCATTCCCATCGCGGTGGAGACGCAGGTGAGCGAGATGCTGAACAGCCCGAGGATCAGCCAGATGTTGGTCACGTAAGGCGTCAGCAAGATGACGGAAGACACGAGAAGCGCGCCGGCGATCAGCCGCCGCCGTTCGCCGCTTTCCGTGCCGCTGCGCTTCAGGAAGCGGTCGCTGGCGACCCCAAGCAGCAGGCCGAGCGGAACGGCCGCCGCATAGGGCACGGCAGAAAAGGCACCGCTCTTCATCACGTCCAGCCCGCGCGTGTCGGCGAGGTAGGTCGGCAGCCAGGTCATGAACGAATACAGCGTGTAGCCGGCGCAACCCTGGGTCAGCGCCAATCCCCACATCGACGGGCTGCGGAGCAGGGCACCGATGGCCGGGCTGCCGGTTGCGCGCGCGGCGGCAGCACCTTGCCCAGCGACGATGTGCGCCCGCTCGGCCTGACCGAGCCAGCGCGCCTGTTCGGGCGTGCGATAGACGAAGAACCAGACAATCGACAGCACCACGCCGGTCGCACCGGTGATGTAGAACGACTCCCGCCAGCCGAACGAGGAGACCAGCCAGCCAACGACGGGCGCCCCGATCGCCAGGCCCGCGTACGCGCCGCTGTTCAAGATGGAAGCCGCAATCCCGCGCTCGCTCTGCGGCGCCCATTCCCGAATCACTCGGCCACACGCCGGATAGCTCGCCGCCTCGCCGACCCCGAGCGCGAGCCGGCTGGCGAACAGACCCGCATACGTCGTCGACAACCCGGTGAGCGCCCCGGCAACGGACCACACGAGCAAAGCGCCCGCCGTCACGGAGCGCGCGCCCCAGCGATCCACGGCCATCCCCAACGGCACCAGGCAGACGAGATAGGTCCAGAGGAACGACGAGAAGATGAAGCCGAGCTGCACCGGCGACAGCCCGTAGGACGCGGCAATCGACTTCGCGGCAACCGAGAGATTGATGCGGTCGACATAGCACAGGGCCATCATCACGAAGATACCGGCATAGACGAGAAAGCGGCGCTTCTGGATCACGACGTTCATCCCTTTGATTTTTTGTTGGGTGCGAAGCTACGGCCACGAACGGCCTTGCGCCACGAGTTGCGATGCATAAACGTATGCACGGCATGCATATTGGTTGGGAATGGAATCGATGCGGGGCGAGTTGACGCTGCGTGATGTCGACCTGAACCTGCTCACGATCCTGGCGACGTTGGTCGAGCAGCGAAGCGTCTCGAACGCGGCCAAGCGGCTGGGGCTCAGCCAATCCGCCACCAGCCACGCCCTTCAGCGCCTCCGGAAGCTGCTCGACGACGACGTTCTCGTCCGCGGCGCTGGCACGATGCAGCCCACGTCGGTCGCGTTGCGCGTCGTCAGGCGGCTCGGGCCCGCCTTGGCGGAGATCACCGCCGCCCTGAACGAGAAGAGCTTTTTCGACCCTGCCGCCAGCGACCGTCGCTTCATCCTCCGGGTTTCGGAGTACGTGGCGCCCACCCTGCTGGCGCCGCTCTGCACCATGCTGCGGCGGCGCGCGCCGGGCATCCGGCTCAACGTGCTGCCGGTCGGCACCCGCCAGGAGCGCGGCATCGAGCCCGGCGAGATCCAGATCCGGGCCGAGCGCGGCGGGCGGACCTTCACCCGGCCGACGAGCCGGACGTTATTCGAGGACGAGTTCATGGTCGTGATGGCGGCCGATCACCCAGCCGCGGGTGATGTCATGACGCTGGACCGCTACGTGTCGTTGCCGCACCTGAAGGTCACCGCCGACGCGGTCGGGACCAACATGATCGACGAAGCGCTCGAGCGACTGGGGTTGCGCCGTTTGGTCATGATGTCGGCGCCGAGCTGGTTCGAGATGCGCCACGTCGTGCTGGAAACGGACCTGATCGCGGTTGCGCCGCGGCACTGGATTGCCAGCCCCGCCTTCTCAGCCGGCTTCGCCTGTCGTGAGCTGCCGCTCGAAGGGATCACTCTCTCTGTCGAAATGCTTTGGCACGCTCGGGATGAACAGGATGCCGGCATTACTTGGCTTCGCGACAAGGTGGAGGCACTCTTGAAATCAAATCCGTCCGCCGCAGACACCTCCGGTTGAGATGCTGGGAGCCGAGCCGCTCACTTCCGGCAATTTGGGACTGCACACGTCAACCCAGCGGGCGCCGACAAGCGTCGCCAGCCGCTCGGGCGCGACTTCGATCGAAGTCGTCTGCGATCCCGCGGCCGGGAATACCGTCGCGAACTCGCGCAGTGAAACGTCGCACAGAATCGTCAAGGAGGTCGCGAGGCCGAATGGGCAGACGCCGCCGACGGGATGGCCTGTCAGCGAGGACACCTCGTCCGGGCTCAGCATCTTGGCCCGTCCGCCCAGCACCGACTTCATCTTTGCGTTGTCCAGGCGGGCATCACCGCGCGCGACGATCAGCACGACCCCTTCAGGCGCTCGCAACGACAGCGTTTTGGCGATTCTGGCGGGGGCGACGTTCAGCGTTGCCGCCGCTTCGGCGACGGTGGCGATGCTCCGGCCATGATCGATAATCGCGAGGTCCGGTGCATGTTCGGCCAGGAAGCTCTGAACCGTTTCTCTGCTCATGTCGAAGCACCCGCCTTGTTTTGCCTGCCCATGTGTCGCTGAAGGACCGAAGCCACGCCCTCGTCAACCCGGCACGTAGGGGCGAGAGGCGCGCTCGACCGCGTTGGAGCGCGTGGTTCGGCCAGCGCGTCACGGAGTGCGGCGACTGGTGCGATGCCGGGGCTGAGGCTGCCCGCGATCCAGACGGGCGCCGACTGAATGGCGGCCTCAATGACGGCCTCGCTCGGGCGTCCAGCCGCCCCGAGTCGAAGCGCGATCTCGACGGCCACATTTCTCGCGTCCATTGATTTGGGCGGGGCGACCTGGTCGAGACCCCCCTGACATGTTGGCTTCAGCCACGGGGAGGATACCCATCCCTGGCGTGATGACGAAAAGGCATCGGGCTTTCGGTGATCCGACGCTGCCGGACAGGCCGAGCTACGGGACGCGACTGTCCAGCCGGTCGACACGGACTGCTAAAGCAGTGGGATGCACCGGCACGATCTCCTCACGCTTGCCCTGTTCATCGCCGTCGCAGAGGGACAGAGCATCGCCGCCGCGGCGGAGCGTGAGCATATCGCAGCATCGGCGGTGAGCCGCCGGATCTCCGAGCTCGAAGCCCTGCTCGAGGCCGACTTGTTCATCCGCCATTCGAAGGGGATCGTGCTCACCGAGGCTGGCGTCGCGCTCCTGCACCACGCTCGCACGATCCTCGGCGCGGTGGCGGTCATGGAGGCGGAGTTCCGTGACTTTGCCAGGGGGCTGCGCGGCCTGATCCGCGTCGCGGCCAACAAGTCGGCGATCATGGAAACCCTGCCCATGGAGCTTGCCGGGTTCCTGGCGGCCCACCCCCTCATCAGGATCGACGTCGAGGAAGGGATCAGCCCAGACATCGTCCAAGCCGTCGCCAGCAACGCTGCCGATGTCGGGATCTACGGCGGGAACGTCCCTGCGCCCGGCCTGCATGTCGTGCCCTACCGCCGGGACGAGCTCATCGTTGTCGTGCCCGTGGGCCACGCGTTGGCCAGCATGGCCTCGGCCCGGTTCGCGTCCTTGTTGCAGCATGATTTCGTGTGCCTGGAGAAGGGGAGCTCCATCGACACCCTCTGCCGCAGGGCGGCCAGCGACCTCGACACGGAGATCAAGGTCCGCGTCCGGGTCGGCAGCTTCGAAGGCCAGCTCCGGATGATCGAGAGCGGGCTGGGCATCGGTGTCGTGCCGCGACAGGTCTTCGAGGGGCAGTTGCGGCAGGGCAACCTCGTGGCCCTGGCACTCGAGGATGCCTGGCGGATCCGTGCGCTGAACATCGTGGTCCGCGACTTCGGGGCGCTCACGCTGCCGGCCCGTCGCATGGTCGACTACCTCGTGTCGCCATCTCGGATGGAGACGACGCCATGCCGAACCGGCGCTTCGGCGCCGTCCGCGCTGCCGATACGGTTTGCGCCAAGATCACCGCCCGACGAGGCGGAAGAAGGCTGAAGCGGCCCCGAGCCGCCACCGGGAGGATGACGATGGCCGCGCGGACGCTATTCGCGAAGATATGGGACGAGCACGTCGTCACCGATTTCGGCGACGGGGCCGTCCTGCTCCACGTGGATCGCCACCTGCTCCACGACCTCGGCGGCTCGCGCGGCTTGCTGGACCTCAAGCAGAGGGGCCTCCAGGTCCATAGTCCAGGCCTGACCTTCGCGACGCCCGACCACGCCATCTCGAGCGCGCCGGAACGGGCGGGCACCACGGAAACCGGGTGGAGCCTGCTGCACGCCTTGCGCGAAGAGACCGAGGCGGCTGGCATTCAGATGTTCGACGTCGGGCAGCGCGGGCAGGGGATCGTGCACGTGATCGGCCCGGAGCTGGGGCTGAGCCTGCCTGGAACCCTGATCGTTTGCGGCGACAGCCATACCTGCACCCACGGGGGAGTGGGCGCGCTGGCCTTCGGGATCGGTTCGTCCGAGCTCTCACACGTGCTCGCGACACAAACCCTCGTTCAGCGGCGCCCCAGGACGATGCGCGTGCGCTTCGACGGTGCGATGCGGCCCGGCGTGCTGCCAAAGGACCTCATCCTCCATCTCATCGGTGTCATCGGTGCCGCGGGCGGAACGGGTTACGCGGTCGAATATGCTGGTTCGGCCATCGAAAGCATGCCTGTCGAAGGGCGCCTGACGATCTGCAACCTGTCCATCGAGCTCGGTGCGAAGATGGGCTTCGTGGCGCCGGACGAGACCACGTACGCCTTCTTGCACGGTCGGGCCTACGCTCCCGCCGGTGCCGAGTGGGACGAGGCGGTCGAGGCTTGGCGATCGTTGCCCACGGACCCCGGCGCCGCGTTCGATCGCGAGGTGCAGGTCGACGTCGCCGATGTGGCGCCGCAGGTGACCTGGGGCACCAGCCCCGAACACGTGGTCGCCGTCGACGGCTCCATTCCCGACCCCGCGTCGGAGGGTGACCCGGTGAAGCGGCGCGCCATGGAGGGTGCGCTGGCATATATGGGCCTCGAGCCTGGTGGCCCGATCGCGGGCACCAAGGTGGACTGGGTCTTCATCGGCTCATGCACGAACGGGCGCCTGTCCGACCTTCGCGAGGCGGCCAAGGTGGCGCGTGGTGGGCGCGTCGCCGACGGGGTGAACGCGTGGGTCGTCCCGGGTTCGGAGATCGTGAAGCGAGACGCCGAGGCCGAGGGGCTGGATCGCGTGTTCACCGAGGCGGGCTTCGAATGGCGGGAGCCTGGCTGCTCGATGTGCTTGGCCGCCAATGGCGAAGTCGTTCCGCCGGGCCAGCGTTCCGTCTCGACCAGCAACCGCAACTTCGTCGGCCGCCAAGGTCCGCGGGCCCGGACGCATTTGGCCAGCCCGGCCATGGCAGCCGCCGCGGCGCTGGCGGGTGCGATAACCGATGTCAGGAACGTGTCGTGAAGAGCTTCACCCGGCTGGAAGCCACCGCAGCACCGATCATGATCGAGAACATCGACACCGACGTCATCATCCGCATCGAGCGCCTGGTCGGGAACAACATCCGCGGCACACTGGCGCCGTGGTGTTTCGGGGCGCTGCGATATCGGGCTGACGGCTCCGAAGACCCGGCGTTCGTGTTGAACCGGCCGCCGTACCGGGATGCGGAGATCATCATCGCCGCCCGCAATTTCGGCTGCGGCTCGTCGCGTGAAGGGGCGGTGTGGTCGCTCGTGGAGCGTGGTGTCACCTGCGTCATCGCCCCGAGCTTCGGGGACATCTTCTTCAACAACTGCTTCCAGAACGGTGTCCTGCCGGTCGTGCTGGATCAGGAGATCGTCGAAGGATTGGCGCGCGAGGTCGAAGAAAGTCAGGGCGCAGGCAAGGTCACCGTGGATCTCGAGAACTGCGAGGTGGTCTCGCCCGCGGGCAAGCGGCACCGCTTCACGGTCGAGGGCCGGCGCCGGGACGCGATGCTGCAGGGTCTCGACGAGATCGGCGTGACCCGGAAGCAGGCTCCCGTGATCGAAAGCTTCCAGGCGAACGATCGAAAGAAACGTCCCTGGGTCTATGCACCGCGTGCGAAGGGAAATGCAGCATGAGCGACACGAACATGATGCGCGTCGCCGTCATCGGCGGCGAGGGCATCGGACCGGAAGTCACGGGCCAGGCGCGCCGTGTGCTGTCTTGGTTCACGGAACGACGCAACCTGCCGATCACCTTGCAGGATGCGAGCTTCGGCCTGGAGGCCTATCGGCAGACCGGGAAGGTCATCCCCGACGAAACCCGGGCCGCGATCAACGGGGCCGACGCGATCCTGTTCGGGGCCACCGGGGGACCCGAGACGACGGAGGTCCCTACGGAAGCGCGCAAGGAGGGCAGCCTGTTGAAGCTGCGGCGCTCCCTCGACCTCTACGCCAACGTGCGTCCCATCCTCACCGACCCGGCTCTGTACGGGTCGGCGCCCCTGAAGGAGCGGGTGCTCAAGGGCGTCGACTTCGTGATTGTCCGCGAGCTGTCCAGCGGGATCTATTTCGGCGAGCCGCGCGGCATCGAGACGGTGGCCGACGGCACGCGCCGAGGCTTCAACACGACCAGCTACACCGAGGAGGAGGTCCGCCGGGTCGCCCGCTTCTCGTTCGAGTTGGCCCGGTCGCGCCGCGGCCGCCTGTGCTCCGTCGACAAGGCGAACGTGCTCGAGACCAGCGTGCTGTGGCGCGAGGTGGTGGTGGCGCTCCATGAAGCCGAGTTCGCCGACGTGGAGCTGTCGCACATGTACGTCGACAACGCCGCCATGCAGATCGTCCGTGCCCCCGCGCAGTTCGACGTAATGGTCACGGACAACATCTTCGGAGACATCCTCTCGGACTGCGCCGCCATGGCCGCCGGCTCGCTGGGCATGCTGCCATCGGCATCGCTCGGCCCTGCAGATGCGCACGGCCGGCGCAACGCCATCTACGAGCCCGTCCATGGCAGCGCGCCGGACATCGCCGGGAAGGGCATCGCGAACCCGCTCGGTTCCATCCTGAGCGTCGCCATGATGCTCCGCCTGACGCTCAAGCAGGCCGACGATGCGGCCCTGCTGGAGCGGGCCGTCAACGATGTCCTGGCTGGCGGCGCTCGCACCGCAGACATCGCCGCACCTGGTGAGACCGCACTTTCCACTTCGGCGATGGGCGATGCCGTGCTTGCATCCCTGTCGAAGCTGGCCGCCTGACAAGAACAAGGGATAACCCGATGGCTGCGATACTGAGCCGACGCAACGTCGTCATTGCCCTTGGTGCGACCGGGCTGGTTCCGTCACGGTCGGCGCTGGCCGCCACCGCGGCGAAAGGCATCTACCCGGTCGCCACGTGCTCCTACATGGTCGTCTTCGCGGCGCAGGGGCTCGGGTATTTCAAGGACGAGGGGCTGGATAGCCGTCTCGTGCAAGGCGGCAGCGGGGTGAAGACCCGGGAGATCATCGCCTCGGGCCAAGGCGACTTCGCCATCGCCGATTTCGTGCACCCCATGCTGCTGACCAACAAGGGTCGGCCCTGCAAGGCGCTCACGGCGGTAGACCGTATCGCAGCCGGGCTGCAATTCATGATCCGCGCGGACCTTTACGAGCAGGGCATCACCGACCTGGCCAAGTTCGTGGCTTGGAAGCGGCCGGACGGACGCAAACCCATCATCGGCGTATCGTCGATCGGCGGCACGACACACGTCTGGTCGACCTACTTCATGGACCAGCTCGGTTACGAGGGTGCGGTGACATGGCTCGGCGTCGGCAACGTCGACACCATGCTGGGCTCGCTCAAGACGAAGCAGATCGACGTCCTCATCAACACCTACTCGCTGGTCGGCGAGGTGGAGAGCCAGGGTTTCGGCAAGCTCCTGTACGACGGCTCGGACCCCAAGAACTGGGACAAGGTCATCGGCGGAACCGTCCCGGTCACGGTCAATTTCTGCCTGCAATCGCGTGTCGAGCGCGACCCGGCGCAGGTGCAGGCCTGGACCAACGCCCTGGTCCGGTCGTCCCGCTGGATCGCGAAGCACACGCCCGACGAGATCTACGCGGCGATCGAGCCTTTCGTGGGCAGCACGTCGCGGGAATCCAACCTGATCGAGATCAAGAGCACGAAGGCGGTGCTGAACGACGGCGGCGCCATCGACGCGGCAGCGTTCGACCGAGGGGCCAAGGTCTGGTTCCGGGAGATGACGGGCGTGCAGAAGCTCCCGCTCGCCGACGTCTACGCTCCGGAGTTCGCCGTGAAGGCGGACGCGAAGTATCCCGCCTGATGCTCGCACGGGTCGAGGCTGCCCCAAGGGAGTCCACGGTGCGGACGCGCGTCGATGTCCGTGGGCTCGGCAAGACTTTCCAGCTTGGGGCGCGGGTCATCGAGGCCGTGCAGGACGTCACGTTCACGGTCGGCGAAGGCGAGTTCGTCTCGCTGCTCGGCCCCTCCGGCTCGGGCAAGAGCACCGTGCTCAACATGATCGCCACACTGCTGCCGCCCTCCAGCGGGAGCATCCTCGTCGATGGCGAACCCGTGCAGCCCGGGCGGGCGGTCCGCCAGGTCGGCTACGTCTACCAGAAGGACACCCTGTTCCCGTGGCGGACCGTGGCGGACAACATCGGATACGGGCTCGAACTGGCGGGGATGGACAAGGCGTCCCGCCGGGAGCGTGTCGCCCATGCTGTTGCCAGGGCCGGGCTGGGTGGCTTCGAGAATGCCTATCCCTCGTCGCTCTCGGGCGGCATGCGGCAAAGGGCGTCGCTGATGCGGACCCTGGTCCGTGAGCCCGAGATACTGCTCATGGACGAGCCGTTCGGGGCGCTCGACACGCACACCAAGCTGGACATGCATGACGTGCTCCTGCGGATCTGGGAGCGCGAGAAGCAGACCGTGCTCTTCGTCACCCACGACCTCGGCGAGGCGTTGACGCTCTCCGACCGGATCATCCTCTTCTCCGCTCGCCCCGGTCGCATCAAGGACAGCTTCGACGTGCCGTTCTCGCGGCCCAGGGATGGCGTGGCGCTCCGGGAGACACCCGAGTATGCGGCCCTTTTCGGCCGCATCTGGCATTCGCTGGGCGAGGAGTTCAGCAAGGCACGCCCGACGTGACCCGGCGCTCGGTGAACCTCGCCTGGCAGGTCGGCATCGTGGTGGTGCTGCTGGCCCTCTGGCAATGGGCATGGAAGCTGAAGCCTTACGCGCCCTGGGCAGTCCCCGACGTGTTCGACCCCTACTTCGTGTCCAAGCCCTCCGACATCTGGACGCAGTTCCTGCGGTTGAGCTGCCTCCAACCCAAGCCGGGAGAGTGGGCCCTGCCCGGGAGCTCGCCGTTTGCGGCCTGCACCGCCCGCTTCGAGAACAACCTCTGGTTCGCCACCTTCGTGACGCTCCGCAACACGTTCTTCGGCTTCCTGACCGGCGTGGGCAGCGGCATCGTGCTCGGTCTCCTGCTCGGCAGGTCTCCGCGCGCCGCCGAAATCGCCGGACCGTTCGTCACGGCGGTGAACTCGATACCCCGGATCGCGCTGGCGCCGATCATCATCCTGGCCTTCGGGATCGGCGATGCCTCCAAGATAGCGACGTCCTGGATCGTCGTGGTCTTTCTTGTGTTCTTCAACACGTTCGAAGGTGCCCGCTCCGTCGACCGGGACTACATCAACGCCTCCCGGCTGCTCGGCGCATCGGAATGGCAGACGACCCGCACGGTCATCATCCCGTCCACGATGGCCTGGGTGTTCGCCTCGCTCACGCCCGCCGTGTCCTTCGCTCTGATCGGGGTGATCGTGGGCGAGTTCATCGGCGCCGAGTTCGGGATCGGACGCCTCATCATCGAGTCCGAAGCCAGGGGGGAGGCGGCCGGGATGATGGTCGCCGTCTTCGTCCTGATGATCGTCGGCGTCGTTCTGTCGGCAGGCATCCAGCGCATGCAGGCCCACCTGCTGCGCTGGCAACCCCAGTATCGCGATCGCTGACGACCGCGCATGACCGTGGACTGGCCGGGACCGTCCGGCAGGCCCGTCGCCTCAGGTGGCCACGCGCACCCGCGGCAAGAGTTGTCCCGTGCTGACGGAGGATGCCCCGCACCTGCAGCGATCTATCCTGGCCGGGCCGGCGACGCCCGGGACCCAGTCCGGGGTGTCTCGAGGGTGAGCGTACACGTGGTCGGCGCCGCATGACGATCACACTTGCCAGCATGGGCAGCTACACGCTCGGTGGGCGATCCCTGACGGTGGAGGGCGAACCCATGCGGGAGGTGACGTACTCGGGGGGCCTCTCGATCGCGCATGACCCCAATGGACGGTTCTGGATCGAGCAGGCCTACGTCCAACATTTCACGCCAGCGGTGCGGCGGTTCGAGACCCCTGTTCTCTTCGTGCACGGCGGCGGCCTCACCGGGAGCTCCTGGGAGACGACGCCGGACGGGCGTCCCGGCTTCGTCCAGCTGTTCCTCGAGGCGGGCATCGCCGTCCACGTGCTCGACAACGTCGAGCGCGGCCGCTCCGGTTTCTGCGCGGTCCATGGTGAATGGCCCGACGGCCCGATCATGCGCAGCGAGGAGGAAGCCTGGACCCTTTACCGGTTCGGGACTGTCGATGAAGACGGCGTCCGGACCCCGTTTCCCGGCCAGCAGTTCCCCACCGAGCAGATGGACGAGTTGTCGCGCCGGACCGTGCCGCGCTGGATTTCGACGCGGGCGCTCCAGCTACAGGCGGTTCGTCTCGCGCTCAGGCATCTTGGTCGAGCGATCCTGGTCGGACACAGCCAGGGGGCCGGACTCGTCATAGAGGCAGCCGTACACGAGGCCATGGCCGACCGTGGCGCAGAGGCCGCCGCGGTCATAGCCATCGAGCCCCACGGCGAGCGACCGCCGGTCGATCCCGGCGCGCTCGCCGGCCGGCCGCTTGCGCTCGTGTTCGGCGACTTCATGGAGGAGTCGGAGACATGGCAGCGGCTCCGCGAGGAAGCGCTCGCGATAGGTGCGGCTTGGACCGGCTCGGGCGGGAGCCTGGACGTCGTCGACCTGCCCCGGCATGGCTTGTTCGGCAACTCGCACATGCCGATGATGGATCGCAACAGCCGAGACGTGGCCAACTTCCTCGTCGCCTGGCTCGACGACCAGCATCGACGCGGCGCCGTCACGTGAGTGCGCCGCTCGCTTGCCTGAACCGAACGAGCACGTCTCCAATGGTCCGCACCTCGGAAAATCCTCGTGCTACGGCCCAGCAACGGCGTGGCCGGTTCGGCTGCATGGCATTCCTAGCGGGTGGCCGGCTGCGGCCAGTGCTTCGGGACTAGTCGGCCCCCGCGTGCAAAAGCTCTAGAAACCGCCATGATAGAGTTTGGTCGAATCTGACCAGTCCGCGGTTGGTAGGGACGATCGCAGACGACAAAGCGGGTCAAGAACCAAAGCTCACCAATCATGCTTCAAGTATCCGGCGCTCCTCGTCAGGTAGCAGCGTCAACTCGCGCCAGTCGATCTCTTCCTGGAGCTGGTAGTAGGTGTCGATATCGATCTCCTGTCGGTCGCGCATCTGCCGGAGACTCTGGCGTTGCGCAGCGATCACGGCCAGGCCCAGGCGGCGATGATGCTGCATGCGCTCGACAAAGCCTGCCTCCGGCGCGTCGTCACATTTCAGGCGGTAGAGTGTCCCCAGACTGAGGTCGTGGGAGGCGTCGGCGGCGTCGACCTGTGCCAAACCGATCTGCGCCAGCTTGCGCCGAGCCTGGCGGAGATCGTCCGCCGGGCTTTCCAACCGGTCGAGCCGCAGCAGGCGGATCAACGGTGCCAGCGTCAAACCCTGCACCACCAAGGTGACCAACACGACGGCGAACGCGATGAGGACCACCAGATCGCGTTGCGGGAAGCCCGATGGTAAGGCGAACGCGGTGGCAAGGGTGACCAGCCCGCGCATCCCGCTCCAGGCAACGACCACACCTTGCCCCACCGTCGGCGCCGGCAACGGCCCGCGAAGACGCGGGAAGCGCGCCGCGACCCGGTTCCACACCATGACCAACACGAACCGCGTCGCCGTGATCACCAGGAGCACCAGACCGACGATGCGCGCCGTGTGCCACAGATCGTCAGGCGGGATGCGCGCCAGGATCAGCCGCGCCTGCATCCCCATCAGCAGAAATGCCAGCACGTTGAGCAGGAATACCACCGACGCCCAAACCGCCATGGAATGCACCCGCATCCGCGGCGAGCCGGCCACATCCGCCCATCGCGCCAGCGTCATCGCGTAGGCGACCACGGCCAGTACGGCGGAAAGGCCGAGATGCGCGGCGACGATCCAGACCAGATAGGTGCTGAGGAATTGCAGCATGTTGCCGCCCAGCGTGTTGGCGACGAAGCGGCTCACGCTCCGCATCACCGCGCCGAGGGCAATCCCCAACACGATCCCGCCCGGCACCGCCATGCCCATCTGCAGAGCGGTCCAGCCATCGAGGCCACCTCGACCTTGCGTCGTCAGGGCGCCGGTGAACAACAGCAGCGCGACCGCGTCGTTGAACAGGCTTTCGCCTTTGAGCACGCCGACGGTCAGACGCGGCAGCGACACGCTGCCGAGGACGGCGACTGCCGCGGCCGCGTCGGGCGGAGCGACGATCGCCCCCAGCACCAAGGCGGCCGCGATCGGCATGCCGGCGGCCCACCACCCGATGAACGCGACCGCGCCGGCTGTCGCCAGGGTGACCCCAGCCGCCAGCACCAGCATCGGCCGCCACAGCGCACCCGCGACCGACACGGGAAAGTCATAGGCCGCGTCGAGCAGGACCGGCGCGATGAACAGGGCGAGCGCCGTGTCGGGATCCATGCGGATGGCGGGCGCGCCGGGGATGAACGCCACCGCGACGCCGGCGACGGCCAGCAACGCCGGGTAGGGCAGCGCCATGCGCCGGGAGAGCTGCAGCAGCACGACGGCCACGAGCAGCAGCACCAGGAGGCTTTCGAAGAAGGTCATCGCCGGAGGATAGGGGGCCAGCGCAGAGCTGTCAGGCTCGGTCCGTGTCGCCGCGCGGCCGGTTTGCCTGACCGACCGTCAGACGGCCGTCGTCGGCCCGTCAGCGACATTACATCTGCTCAGAGACGTATTTCGAGCGCGCCGCCTCTGCGTTCGACTTGCCCAGCGCGGCCAATACCGATGGATCATCCTCAGGCGTCAGGCACGGGCAGGCGATGGACGCGCGTGTTGCAAACGGCATCGAAGATCAATACTCCTCTGGATTGAGTAAGGCGCACGCGATGGTTGTGGGGCGGCCGATTTCGCTCTGCGTCGTGAGTTGAATGCTGACCAAAGCGCGCCGCTGCGCGATCCGGGAGAACCGCGTCCTGACCAACTCCATCGAGACCTTTCTCCGGCGCCGGGTCAACGAGATCGCCATCGGAGGACCTGCGAGCCAGGACCGCAGGGTCCCGCGCACCGGAGGAGGCGCCGTCGATGCCGTTTGAAGCGACGCTCTCTGCCATGCTTCCCAAGGCTCCTACCGGCATCACCGGCTTTGACGCGGTAACCTTGGGCGGTCTGCCCGCCGGGCGGCCGTCTCTGGTGTGCGGCGCGGCGGGCTGCGGCAAGACGCTATTTGCCGTCACGTTCCTGGTGAACGGTGCCGTGCATTTCGACGAGCCCGGCGTGTTCATGAGCTTCGAGGAGCGCGCGGAGGATCTGGCGGCCAACGTGTCGTCGCTCGGCTACGACCTCGACGGGCTCGTCGCCGACGGCAAGCTCGCGATCGATCACGTGCGGGTCGAGCGCAACGAGATCGAGGAAAGCGGCGAGTACGATCTGGAAGGCCTGTTCGTCCGGCTCGGCTACGCCGTGGACCAGATCGGCGCGAAGCGGGTCGTGCTGGACACGATCGAGACGCTGTTTTCCGGCCTGTCCAATGCCGCGGTCCTGCGATCGGAGCTGCGCCGGCTGTTTGCCTGGCTCAAGGACCGTGGCCTCACGACCGTCATCACCGGCGAGCGCGGCGACGGTCAGCTCACTCGGCAGGGGCTCGAGGAATACGTGTCCGACTGCGTCATCTTGCTCGACAACCGGGTCCAGGACCAGATCACGACCCGGCGTTTGCGCGTGGTGAAGTATCGCGGCTCGGCGCACGGCACCAACGAGTATCCGTTCCTGATCGATGAGCGGGGCATGAGCGTGTTGCCGGTCACGGCCGCAGGCCTCGATTACGGCGTCACCACCGAGGCCGTGTCCACCGGCATCGCCGGTCTCGACGCCATGTTGGGCCGGAGCGGGGTTTATCGGGGGTCGAGCATCCTGCTGTCCGGCGTTGCCGGCACCGGCAAGACCACGATCGGCTCCACCTTCGTCGATGCGGCATGCCGCCGTGGCGAGCGGTGCCTGTTCTTCGTGTTCGAGGAGAGCGCCGGGCAGATCTGCCGCAACGCGCGCTCGGTGGGTCTGGACCTGCAGCGGCACGTGGAGAGCGGCCTGCTGCGCTTCGAGGCGGCTCGCCCCAGCCTGTACGGGCTCGAGATGCATCTGGCGCGCATGCACCGCGACCTCGAGCGCTTCGACCCCGCCGTGGTGGTGGTCGACCCGGTCTCCGCGTTCCGCGGGCCGGACGCGGAGGTGCATGCCACCCTGCTGCGCATGGTGGACCTGCTCAAGAGCCGCGGGATCACCGCCCTGTTCACCAGCCTCCGATCCAACGGTGTGCTGGTCGATGGTGAGGACCAGGACCTGTCCTCGCTCATGGACGTCTGGATCAAGCTGTTGGACGTGGAGGCCGCGGGCGAGCGCAACCGGACCCTGTACGTCATGAAGGCGCGTGGCATGAGCCACTCCAACCAGGTGCGCGAGTACCGGATGACCCCCAACGGGATCGAACTGATCGATGCCTATGTCGGCCCGGAAGGCGTGCTGACCGGCACCGCGCGAACGACCCAGGAAGCGCGCGAGCTGGCAGCCACCGAGCAGCGCCGTCAGGACGCCGCGCGCCGCCTCCGCGATCTCGTCCGCCGGCGCGAGGCGGTCGGACGCCAGATTGCGGAACTGCAGGCTGGCCTGGAGATCGAGGCGCAAGAGGTCCTCACCTTGGTCGGGGAGGATGAACGGCGTGAGATCACGCTGGCAGACGATCGACGGGTGGTTGCCACACGACGCGGAGCGGCGGAGTGAGTGACTCCCGGGCGCAGGCTGACGACGATGCCGACCCCGAGCACTATCACCTCCGTCTCTACGTCGCAGGGCAAACGGCGAAGTCGCTGGCCGCGATCGCCAACCTCAAGCGGGTCTGCGACGAACACCTGGCGGGTCGCTTCGAGATCGAGGTGATCGACTTGATGGTGAACCCCAAGCTTGCCGCCGGCGACCAGATCCTGGCGATTCCCACCCTCGTCCGCCGTTTGCCGGCGCCGCTCAAGCGGATCATCGGCGACCTGTCCAACACCGACAAGGTGCTGGTGGGCCTCGACATACGTCCAAAGGCGTGACCTTGAACGAGGGCGGGACCGCCGATCCGGACCCGGTCCGCTACGCCCTGCGGTTGTTCGTCGCCGGCACCACCGCACACTCGCTACGCGCGATCCGGAACTTGCGCCGCATCTGCGACGCCCACCTCGCGGGCCGGGTCGAGCTGGAGGTCGTGGACATCTATCAGCAGCCCGAATTGGCCGAGGCGCATCAGGTCGTGGCGGTGCCCACCCTGCTTCGGCTGCGGCCCTTGCCGCAGCGCCGGATCATCGGCGACCTCTCCGACCAGGGCCGGGTCATGAGGAGCCTGGATTTGCCGGCAACGCAGAGTGATGCCGATGCGCTCGGCTGACCCGCCCTCCTCCAGCGCCACGGAGACCGACGCCTTGATCCAAGGCTACCAGGGGCGCATTCGCGAACTGACGGCCAAACTCGAAGAAAGCGAGGAAACGCTGGACGCGATCCGGCGGGGCGATGTCGACGCCGTCGTCATCGGCGGCCATGAGCAACGCCGGGTCTACACGCTCGAGAACGCCGACCGTCCCTACCGCGTGCTGATCGAGCAGATCCAGGAGGGCGCGGTCACCCTGGGCGCGGACGGCACCGTGCTTTACTGCAACCGGTGCCTGGCCGGGATGCTCGGCGCGCCGCAGGAGCGGGTGCTCGGGCAGTTGCTCCAGCACTACGTTCTGCCCAGTGATCGCCCCTCGCTCACGGACCTTCTCGTGGCGGCCCGGGATGGCGCCGTCCGGAGCGATCTGACGATCTGCACCGTCGAGGGGGTGCAGCGGCCGGTTCAGCTCTCACTCAGCCCGTTGCAAGGCGACGAGGGCGTGACGCTGCTGTGCGGCGTGCTGACCGACCTGACGCAGCAGCGGATGCACTTGCGCGAGCTGGCCGACGCCAACGCGCGGCTGCTGGCGGAAGGCGCTGAACGGGAACGGGTCGAGGACGCGCTGCGCCAGTCGCAGAAGATGGAAGCCGTGGGCCAGCTCACGGGCGGCATCGCGCACGACTTCAACAATCTGCTGACCGGCATTTCCGGCAGCCTGGAACTGCTGCAAGCCCGGGTGGCGCAGGGCCGGATCAACGACCTCGATCGCTACCTCGTCGCAGCGCAGGGTGCAGCCAAGCGCGCCGCCGCGTTGACGCACCGGCTACTGGCCTTCACCCGCCGCCAGACGCTTGATCCGAAGCCGACCGACTTGAACCGTCTGGTAGCCGGGATGGAGGATCTGATCCGCCGTACCGTCGGCCCGGAGGTGGCGGTCGAGTTCGTCGGGGCTGGTGGGCTGTGGACGATCCTGGTTGACCCCAACCAGTTGGAGAACGCGTTGTTGAACCTGTGCATCAACGCCCGCGACGCCATGCCCGATGGAGGACGGCTGCAGATCGAGACCGGCAACCAATGGCTGGACGTGCGGGCGGCCCGCGAGCGCGATTTGCTGTCGGGCCAGTATGTGACGCTCTGCGTCAGCGATACCGGGACCGGCATGACGCCGGAGGTGGTCCGGCGCGCATTCGACCCCTTCTTCACCACCAAGCCGATCGGCATGGGCACCGGGCTGGGCCTGTCCATGATCTACGGCTTCGTGCAGCAATCCGGCGGACAAGCACGTATTTGTTCGGAGCCGGGCCAGGGCGCCACCGTGTGCCTGCATCTGCCCCGGCATCGAGGCGAGGCGAGCTTCGAGGAGCACGAACCCGCATTGGCCGAAGCGCCGCGCGCCGGGCAGGGCGAGACGGTGCTGGTGGTGGATGACGAGCCGACGGTGCGGATGCTGGTTTCGGAGGTGCTGGAGAATCTGGGCTACACCGCGATCGAAGCGTCGGACGGCCCGGCCGGGCTGAAGGTGCTGCGGTCCGACGCACGGATCGACCTCCTGGTGACCGATGTGGGCTTGCCCGGCGGCATGAACGGCCGGCAGGTGGCAGAGGCCGGTCGCGCCGTGCGCCCGAAGTTGAAGGTCTTGTTCATCACCGGCTACGCCGAGAACGCCGTGCTCAGCCACGGGCACCTCGATCCTGGCATGCACGTGCTGACGAAGCCGTTCGCGATGGAGTCGCTCGCCAGCCAGATCAAGCACCTGATCGCCGGCGGTCAGAAACACCTCGTCGAGTAGCTGCCCGGCAAGCGAACGGATGGCCGGCTGCGGTTGAGGGAGCCACGCCCCGTCAAGCCCTGCGCCGGAAACGGTCATCGCTGTGGTCGAGCGGCCCACGCCGTTCCGGCCGGGCGAGATCATCGACCAGCAAGGCGAAACGGCCGATTACCTCCATGTTCTGACCAGCGGCGGAGCGAGCGTGTCCGTGACTGGCCCCGGCGAGGTGCGGTCGATGGTGGCGCAACTGGGTGCAGGCGACGTGTTCGGTGAGATCGGGCGGATGACGGGCCAACCGCGGAGCGCAACGGTGGCGGCGACGAGCGAGGTAATGTGTTATCGGCTCGACAAGGCGAGCTTCCAGACCTTGCTGCGGCGCCGGCCGGCGCTGGCCGAGGCAATCGCGGCATTGCGAGCGATCTCGCAAGCGCAGTGGGTCGGGAGGTGAGCGCGAAAGAGGAGAGCGTCAAAATGTTCACGCCGACGAGACGCGCCCTGCTGACGGCCGGACCGCTGGCGGGCGCCTATCTGGCGACCCCATCGATCGCGCGTGCGCAGTCGCCGCACCTCATCCGGGTCGGCCGCATCCAGGGCGTCAATTTCCTGCCCACGCATGTGATGCAGAAGCGCGGCCTGGTCGAGCGTCATGCGGCTCGTCTAGGCCTGGCAGATGCCCGTGCCGAGTGGATCGACTTTCCCGGTGGTGGCAACGCCACCGATGCCATGCTCGCGGGCAACATCGACGTGGTCAACGCAGGTCCCGGCAACCTCCTGCTGCTCTGGGATCGCACCAAGGGCGGGGTGAAGGGCATCGTGTCCAACTCGTCCCTGCCCGCCACCCTGATCTCGCGGGACGACCGGTTGCGCAAGCTGACCGATTACGGCCCGTCCGACCGGATCGCGCTTCCCACCGTTCTGGTGTCCACGCAGGCCATCCTGCTGCAGATCGCCGCGGAGAAGCTCTACGGCCTCGACGAGTGGCGGCACTTCAATGCGAACACCGTGCAGATGGGCCATGCCGACGGCTACATCGCCATGCGCAACGCCCTGCACGAGGTGCGCAGCCACTTCACCTCGCCCCCCTTCATCAGTCGCGAGCTGAACGACGTTCCCGGCGCGCACGTGGTTGCCACTTCGGCCGACATCCTCGGTTCCGCCCTCAGCACCGCGATCAACTACGCCACCACTCGGTATGTCGCGCGTGAGCCCGTCATGGTGCAGGCGCTCATCGATGCGTCCGCCGAGGCCGTCGCCAGCATCAAGGACGACCCGGTCGCCGCGGCGCGCGACTACCTGGAGCTGTCCCGCGACCGCATGGAGGAAGCCGAACTCGTGTCGTTGCTCAAGCAGCCGGACATGGTGTTCGAGACCCGTCCGGTCGGCACCAAGGTGTTCGCCGACTTCCTCGTGCGGGTGGGAACGCTGCGCATGAAACCGGCCCGCTGGACCGACTACTTCGTCGAGCAAGCGGCCGGGCTGGGCGGTAGCTGAGTCACGCCTGAGAGCGGCCGTCGACCTCGGTCTTCGCCAATCGTTTGAACGATTGTCGACGGTTCACCCGCCCGTCGACCTGTCCTGAGTGGCGGCGGTCTCCCGCGGGACCGGAGCGCGTGACCCCGTCGCCCGGGGCCGAAGCCGCGTCGACGAGCATGGCGGCGACGGCCGCAGGAGAGGCGGGGGTTGCGTCGACCGGGCGCAGATCCCGAACCAGCGGTCGATGCTTGATCGCGGTCGTTGCGGCCCCTACTTGGCAGCGGTGTCGATGTCCCTGGTCCCTCCGGCCGTCTCGCCCTTTCGGATCCGGAGCGCGTCGGGCGAGCCGTTCGTGCATCCGTCGTGGGAGCGCGCGGCGTCGGCGGCGACCGCCGCCCTCGGCCGGGGCGCCTCCGTCGCGTTGCTGGGCCTGCCCGGCACGGGCAAGACCTTCCTGCTGGAGCATCTGGCCGATCGGCTCCGCAGCGGTGGCGCGACCGTCGCCGTGCTGCGCCCGCCCGGCTGGACCGGCGATGGCACGTCCGACATCACCTTCGTCGACGAAGCCGATTCGCTGCCCAAAACCGAGTTGCGTCAGCTCTGCGAGCGCGACCCGGTGGTCGCACTCGCCGGGCTGCCGCCATTCGCAAGCGTGGTGGCCACGCTGCCACGCCCGATCGTGACGGTCATGCTGGAGCCGCTATCGGCGGAGTCGGTTGCCCGCTTCGTGGCGATGCGTTTGAGAGGGTTGGGCCTCCCCGCGACGATGTTCACGCCCGAGGCCGTCTGGAGCGTGGCAGCGCACTCGGGCGGGCTGATGCGCCTCGTGGTCGTGCTGTCGGGGTCGGCCATGTTCCTTGCGGAACAGGAAGGGGCGTCGCAGGTCACTGCCAGGCATGTCGAGGAAGCGACCGCGCTGCGGTTCGATCCGGAACAGGCCGACGCGCCGGTTCCCGCGAGCGCCGAGCCCGCACGGATCGAGCCGAGCCCGTGCCCCTCACCGCCGCTCTCGCCATCGCCATCGTCGCGGCGCCTGTCACCCGTTCTGGTCGGCGTCGCCGCTGCCGTGCTCGCCGGCATCGGCCTATGGGCTGGCCTGCAGCCAAGCGGCCCAGCCTCGCGCGCGCCGCGCGGGGCCGAGACCGCCACACGGCCGCCCAAGGAAGTGGCCGGGGCCACCGCGGCGCCTGATCCCGCACCCGATCCGACGCCGGCGATCGCCGCGCCGACGCCGAAACTAGACGCGCCAGTGCGCCCCACGCGTTCCCTGTCCGATGCGGCACCACCGGCGCCGGCTTCGGTGGGCGACCGGGTGACCGTCTTCCGCGGCCCGGTGATGAACGTCACCATGCGGCAAGGCGGGCAGCTCACCCTGGTGATCCAACGGCACGAAGGTCAGACCGTCACCATCGATTTCCGTGCCTCCTCCGGTTTGATCGGCACCGGGCAACTGACCGGAACGATGACGGAGGACGGGCACATCGACGTCGACGGCCGGTTGATGATGGGACGCAACCCGTTCAACTGCGTCTTGAGCGCGGTCGCCCGGGGAGACAATCTGGTTGGCGAAGCCAGCTTCACCCGTGTCGGCGGGACGTCGTCGGCGCGCAGCTCGTTCAACTTGGCGAAGCGGAGCTGACGCCAGCCCGCCCCCGGCGGTCAGGGCCGGGTCGGGTCGAAGTGCCGGGTGAGCTGGCTTCCGTAATCGCCGTAGCTCTCCTGGCGCTGCGGTGCGTCGGCGGCGAAGCGGGTGATGCGCTGCGGGAAGCGGGTCTCGAACATGAAGGCGAGCGTGCCTTCCAGCTTGTGCGGCGCCAGCGCGGCGTGGCTCGCCTTCTCGAACGCGTCCCGGTCCGGCCCGTGCGGCAGCATGGTATTGTGCAACGACACGCCGCCCGGCACGAAGCCGCCGCCGGTCTTGGCGTCATAAACGCCGCTGATCAGGCCCATGAACTCGCTCATGACGTTCATGTGGTACCAGGGCGGCCGGAAGGTGTTCTCCGCCACCAGCCAGCGGTCGCTGAAGATGACGAAGTCGATGTTGGCAGTGCCGGGCGTCTCGCTCGGCGAGGTCAGCACGGTGAAGATGCTGGGGTCGGCGTGGTCGAACAGCAGGGGACCGACGGGCGAAAAGCGCCGTAGGTCGTATTTGTAGGGCGCGTAGTTGCCGTGCCACGCGACCACGTCGAGCGGCGAGCGGGCGATGTCGGCCTGCCACAGCTCGCCGCCCCATTTGACATACATCACGCCCGGCGCCTCGCGGTCCTCGTAGGCGGCGACGGGGGTCATGAAATCGCGCGGGTTGGCCAGGCAGTTGGCGCCGATGGGGCCGCGCTCGGGGAGGGTGAACGCGCCGCCGTAATTCTCGCACAGATAGCCGCGGGCCGGGCCGCCGGCGAGCTCGACCCGGAGCTTCACGCCGCGCGGGATCACGGCGATCTCGCCGGGCTCGATGTCGACGATGCCGAACTCGGTCCACAGCCGCAGCCCGCCCTGCTCGGGCACGAACAGCATCTCGCCATCGGCATTGTAGAAATACTCGTCCTGCATCGAGCGGGTCGCGCCATACACGTGCGCGGCCATGCCAGCATGGCTGCCGGCATCGCCGGCCGTGGTGATGGTCCGCAGACCCTCGAGGAACGAGACCGGCGTCGTCGGCAGCGGCAGGGGGTCCCAGCGTTGCGGCGCGATCGGCAGCGACGCCTCCACGGTCGGCGCCGTCCGCCACAGCCCGGCGTCGGCCGGGCGAAACCGGTTCCAATGCGCCACGGTGGGCAGGATGCGATACAGCCAGGACCGCTCGTTGGTGGTGCGCGGCGCCGTGAACGGCGACCCGCTGAGCTGCTCGGCATACAGCCCGTAGGGGCATCGCTGCGGCGAGTTGCGCCCGACCGGCAGGGCGCCCGGCAGCGCCTCCGTCTCGAACCCGTTGCCGAAGCCGGTGAGGTAGCCGGACGCCAGGCCCGTGGACGAGACGGCGCCGGTCGGGCGCAAGGTGACGTTCATGCCGGACCTCCCATGATGCTGCCCGATTAGAGCACGTTCCGCGCCCCGCCGCTCGCCCGACCGGCCGGCCCCGGGCATTCCCACCGTCACGACAAGCCGATCGAGGCTTGGCCGGAGAGAGGTTGCGCCGCTGTGCGAGTCGACCTGCTGTTCGAGCCCGCAGCGTGCGCACGATGATTTCGTCGGCCGCGTCGGCGTCGTCCGGCGGGCCCGCGAGTTGTTCTGGTGGCGTGGCGACCGTGCGCCACTCCCAGGAGGCCAGAATGAGCGACAGCAACCACCCCGTCATGCGCGACCTGCCGATCGGCTTGTCGGCGACCGGCACCCGCATGGAGTTCGACTCGATGGGCACGGTCGCCGTGCCGGCGGACAAGTACTACGGGGCGCAGACGGCGCGGTCGCTGGTGCATTTCTCGATCGGCGAGGACCGGATGCCCAAGCCGGTCTACCACGCCTATGGCATCGTCAAGAAAGCCTGCGCGCTGGTCCATGCGGCGGAGGGACGGCTCCCGGGCTGGAAGGCAGCAGCGATCATCCGGGCGGCCGACGAGGCCATCGCGGGGGAGCTCGACGAGCACTTCCCGCTTTTCGTCTGGCAGACCGGGTCCGGCACCCAGTCCAACATGAACATCAACGAGGTGCTGTCCAACCGGGCCATCCAGCTGCTGGGTGGCACGCTCGGCACCCAGGAGCCGGTCGGCCCCAACGACGACGTCAACATGGGGCAGTCCTCGAACGACACCTTCCCGGCCGCGATGCACATTGCCGCGGTGGCCGAGATCGACGACCGGCTCCTGCCGCAGCTCGAGGCGCTGGCGGCGACGATCGAGGCCAAGGCGGCCGAGTGGATGGGCGTGGTCAAGATCGGCCGCACCCATCTGGAGGACGCGACGCCGCTGACGGTGGGCCAGGAATGGTCCGGTTACGCCGCGCAAATCCGTGCCAGCATGGACGACATCGCCGCGAGCCGGCGCGGGCTCTACGAGCTGGCGGTCGGCGGCACGGCGGTCGGCACCGGGCTGAACGCGCCGCCGGGGTTCTCCGTGAACGTCGCCGCCCGGATCGCCGAGCTCACCGGCAAGCCGTTCGTGACCGCGCCCAACAAGTTCATGGCGCAGGCCTCGCTGGACCCCATGGTGCGCGCACACGGGACGCTGGCCGGGCTGGCGGTGGCGCTGATGAAGATCGCCAACGACATGCGCTGGCTCGCCTCAGGCCCGCGCTGCGGCTTCGGCGAGCTGAAGCTGCCGCCCAACGAGCCGGGCTCGTCCATCATGCCGGGCAAGGTCAACCCGACGCAGTGCGAGTCGGTGGTCATGATCGCCATCCAGGTGATGGGCAACAACTCGGCCGTCGGCTTCGCGGGGAGCCAGGGCAATTTCGAGCTCAACGCGATGCGGCCCATCATCATCAACAACTTCATGCAGTCGGCGCGCATCCTGGCCGATGGCTGCGAGATGTTCCGCATCCACTCGGTGGAGGGCACGACGCTGGACGAGACCAAGATCGCCCATTTCGTGGAGAACAGCCTGATGCTGGTCACCGCGCTGTCGCCGGTGATCGGATACCAAAAGGCGGCGCACATCTCGGAGGCGGCCAACGCCAACGGCACGACGTTGCGCGAGGAGGCGCTGCGGTCCGGCTTCGTGGACGAGGCGACGTTCGACCGGCTGGTGGACCCGATCACCATGGTCGGCGCAGGGCTCGCCGGCGCCTGACCGGGCGCGGGTGTGGCCGTCTGGCCCGGTTGTGGCAGCACGGCCAGCCGACGAGGCGATCGGTGGGCGAACCAGCACAAGAGTGCTGGTCACGCCCTCGGGAACGCACTTATTGTCCCTCACAGAACGATCAAGGACTCCGCGCATCATGACGAAAGCTCCGACCAAGGCCGCGCCGGACAAGAAGACGGCCGACAAGACCCCGGAAGGCAAGGCGCCCCCCGCGAAGGGGAAGAAGATCGACAAGCCGGAGGCCGGTCACAAGCCCAACGCGCTGCAGCAGCCGTACAAGCCGTCCGACGAGCTGGCGGAGATCGTCGGCAACGGCCCGTTCCCGCGCGGCGAGGTCGTGAGCAAGGTGTGGGAATACATCAAGGCCAACAAGCTGCAGAGCAAGGAAGACGGGCGCAACATCGTGGCCGACGAGAAGCTCGGCGCCGTGTTCGGCAAGAAAGAAGCGACCATGTTCGAGATGAACAAGCTGCTGTCGGCCCATCTGTCCAAGGCCGAGTAATTCGGCGGGAGGCGCCGGGCCCCGGCCTGCCGCCTCCCTGCCACCGTTGCGTCGACGGCCGCGGCTGCGTTTACGTCCGCCGATCCCTGACGTAACCAGGGTGTCGGCACTGTGACGATGGCAACGCGATGACGACGATCCTGTATCCCGAGCGGATGTACCCCGACGACAGCGAGGAACGGGCGATTTTCCCGGCCGACGCGTCGATCCTGATGCGAGACACGGTGCTGCTGTCGGATCTGCCGGCGGCCGATTGCGATGCGACCAATGGGCTGATGGTGTTCCGCCAGTGGGTCGGCGCGGCCGACATCGCACGCTTCCCCAAGCTGCGTGCGATCGTGCGGATGGGGGTCGGCTACGACCGCATCGATCGGGCGGCGGCGGCGGCGCGCGGGATCATCGTCTGCAACGTGCCGGATTACGGCACCACGGAGGTGGCGGATCACGCGATCTCGCTCGTGCTGGCGCTGCGGCGCGGGTTGTTGATGCACCACGACGCGCAACGGGCCACGCCGCCGGCGGCTTGGGTGGCCAATAACAGCCCGCTGTTGCGACGTCTGTCGGCGCAGACATTCGGCATCGTCGGCCTCGGCCGGATCGGAACGGCGGTGGCGCTGCGGGCCAAGGCGTTAGGGTTCGACGTGGTGTTCTTCGATCCCTACCGGCCGAACGGCTCGGAACTGGCGATCGGCGTCCGGCGGGCGCACTCGATGGAGGAACTGCTCGCCGGGTCGGACGTGCTGAGCCTGCATACGCCGCACACGCCGGAAACGGCCGGCATGATCGGGGCGGCGCAATTGGCGATGCTGCCGCAGAACGCGGTGGTGGTCAGCACGGCGCGCGGCACGGCGATCGACATCGACGCGCTGGAGGCGGCGCTGCGCAGCGGCAAGCTGGCAGGCGCCGGGCTGGACGTGCTGCCGGTGGAACCGCCGGTCGAGCCGATCCCCGGCCTGTTGCGGGCGTATCGCGCCCACGAGGAATGGACGATCGGGCGGCTGATCATCACGCCGCACTCGGCCTTCCTGACGCCGGAAGCCCACCACGACATCCGGATCAAATCCGCCGAGACGATGCGCGCGGCCTTGTTCACCAACCGCCCCCAGAACGCGATCGCGCCGGACAGTTACTAGACCCGAGCCGTCGCGCCCTGCGTTGACACCCCCGCCCGGTCCGCTCAGGCTCCGCCCAACGATAAGCCCTGGGACGCTCGATGCCTGACCATACGCCCACCAATCGGCTGCGCAGCCGCCGCTGGTTCGACGACCGCACCAACCCCGGCATGACCGCGCTCTACCTGGAGCGCTACATGAACTGGGGGCTCACCCCCGGCGAACTGCGGTCGGGCAAGCCGATCATCGGCATCGCGCAGACGGGGTCGGACCTGTCGCCGTGCAACCGGCATCACATGGTGCTGGCCGAGCGGGTGCGGGACGGGATCCGCGATTGCGGCGGCATCCCGCTCGAGTTCCCGATCCATCCGATCCAGGAGACCGGCAAGCGGCCCACGGCCGGTCTGGACCGCAACCTGGCCTATCTGAGCCTGGTGGAGGTGCTGCACGGCTACCCGCTCGACGGCGTGGTGCTGACCGGCGGGTGCGACAAGACGGTGCCGGCGGTGCTGATGGGCGCGGCGACGGTGAACATCCCGGCGATCCTGCTGTCGGGCGGACCGATGCTGGACGGATGGTTCAAGGGGCGGCTCGCCGGGTCCGGCACGATCGTGTGGGAAGCGCGCAAGCTGCTGGCCGAGGACAAGATCGACTACGAGAAGTTCCTCGACATGGTGGCGGCGTCGGCCTCCTCGGTCGGGCATTGCAACACGATGGGCACCGCGCTCAGCATGAACAGCCTGGCCGAGGCGCTGGGGATGTCGCTGCCGGGCTGCGCGGCGATCCCGGGGCCGCACAAGGAGCGGGGCTGGATGGCCTACGAGACCGGGCGCCGGATCGTGGGCATGGTGGCGGAGAACCTGCGGCCGTCGGACATCATGACCAAGAAGGCGTTCGAGAACGCGGTGGTCGCGGCCGCCGCGCTGGGCGCGTCGAGCAACTGCCCGATCTCCATGATCGCCATCGCGCGGCACATGGGGGTGGAGCACACGCTGGACGACTGGCAGCGTCTGGGCGCCGACATCCCGCTGCTGACGGACGTGCAGCCGGCGGGGCGCTTCCTGGGCGAGGGCTTCTTCCGCGCCGGCGGCGTGCCGGCGGTGCTGCGCGAGCTCAAGGCGGCGGGCAAGCTGCACCTGGACGCGATGACCTGCACCGGGACCACGCTGGGCGAGGTGCTGGAGCCGCCGGTGGAGGTGGATCGCGAAGTGATCCGCGCGTACGGCAACCCGATGAAGGAGCGGGCCGGCTTCGTGGTGCTGTCCGGCAACCTGTTCGACGCCGGCATCATGAAGGTCAGCGTCATCGACGAGCAGTTCCGCAACCGCTTCCTGGCCGACCCGGCGCAGCCCAACGCGTTCGAGGGCAAGGCGGTGATCTTCGAGGGGCCGGAGGACTACCACGACCGCATCGAGGACCCGTCGCTCGGCATCGACGAGCACTCGATCCTGGTGATCCGCAACTGCGGCCCGGTCGGCTACCCCGGCAGTGCGGAGGTGGTGAACATGCAACCGCCGGCGGCGCTGCTCAAGCGCGGCATCGAAGCGCTGCCGACCATGGGCGACGGGCGGCAATCCGGCACCTCGGGCAGCCCGAGCATCCTGAACATCTCGCCGGAGGCCGTGGTCGGCGGCGGGCTCGGCCTGCTGCAAACGGGCGACAAGATCCGCATCGACCTGAACGAGCGCAGCGTCAATGTGATGATCCCGGAGGCCGAGCTGGCGGCGCGGCGTCGCGACTGGCAGGCGCCGCACATGGACAACAAGACGCCGTGGGAAGAGATCTACCGCAACATGGTCGGCCAGATGTCGACCGGGGCGTGCCTCGAGCCGGCGACGCTATACCTCAACATCGTGGAGGAGCGCGGCGAAAGCCGGCACTCGCATTGAGGAGCGCGCGCTGATGGCTGGGCGGCTGGCGGGCAAGACCGCGTTCATCACGGCGGCGGCGCAGGGCATCGGGCGGGCGACCGCGCTGGCCTTCGCCAACGAGGGGGCGGACGTGATCGCCACCGATCGGGACGCCGAGAAGCTGGCGGCGCTGGGCGGCGGGCTGAAGACCCACGTGCTGGACGTGACGGACGGCGCCGCGATCGCGGCGACGATCGCGGCGGCGGGGCCGATCGATATCCTGTTCAACTGTGCCGGCTACGTGCACCAGGGGACGATCCTGGAGTCCGACGACGCGGACTGGGATTTCGCCTGGGCGCTGAACGTCCGCAGCATGGGACGCACGATCCGGGCGGCGCTGCCGGGGATGCTGCAGCGCGGGTCGGGCAGCATCATCAACATGTCCAGCAGCGCGAGCAGCATCAAGGGCGCGCCGTCGCGCTGCGTCTACGGCACCAGCAAAGCGGCGGTGATCGGGCTGACCAAGTCGGTGGCGGCGGATTTCGTCAAAGCGGGGATCCGCTGCAACGCGATCTGCCCTGGGACGATCGAGACGCCGAGCCTGGAGGAGCGGATCGCGGCCAATGCGGTGGCGGCCGGGTCGCTGGAAGCGGCACGGGGGATGTTCCTGTCGCGTCAGGCGATGGGACGGATGGGCAGGGCAGACGAGATCGCGTCGCTGGCGGTGTATCTGGGCTCCGACGAGAGCCAATTCGTGACGGGGCAATCACTGGTGATCGACGGCGGCTGGACGCTGTAAAGCGGGAGTTGCGGTGGTCGCGGATGCACGGCTAGGTTGCGAGACTGCAACCGGGATCGAGGGCGATGCGCAATTCTCTGGTGGAGAACGAGGCGGATTACGAGGCCGTGCGCGGCGACTCGGGTCTCACGATGACGAATTTCATCCGGTGGGAGCGGATCAAGCTGCGGGAGGCCTCGCGCGAGGCGATCCAGCTGCTGGAGAGCGGGGCGCAGCCGACGCGCGAATATCTCGACTACATGTTCATGACCGACGTGGGCATGCGCGAGATCCGGACGCGGATCGCCAAACATAGCGAGCGGCTCGCGGAGCTTGAGGCGATGGTCCGCAACGCGGCGATGGACGTCTGACGTCCTAATCAGCGGACGGTGCGGAAGCGCTCCACCGCGGAGACCAGGGCCCGGCGGATGCCGGGCTCGAGGGCGGAATGGCCGGCGTCCGGGATCAGGGTGAGGCGGGCGGCCGGCCAGGCGGCGGCGAGCTCGAACGCGGTGCGGGCCGGACAGATCATGTCGTAGCGCCCTTGCACGATCTCCCCGCGGATGTCGCCGATGCGGTCCATGCCGCCGAGCAGACCTTCCGGGCTGAGGAACAGGTCGTGGGCGAAATAGTGCGCCTCGATACGGGCCAGGCCCAGGGCGCTGCGATCCTGCGCAAAGGACGACACCGTGTCGGGGCTGGGGAGCAGGGTGCTGCAGGAGCCTTCGTAGACGGACCAGGCGCGGGCGGCGCTCATGTGGATGGCCGGATCGGCGCTGGTGAGGCGGCGGAGGTAGGCGTGCAGGATGTCGCCGCGCTCCTCCGGCGTCAGGTGGCCGACGAAGGCCGCATGCGCATCGGGGAAGATGGCCGCCAGCCCGTGCAGGAACCAGTCCACTTCCGCGGGACGCCCCAGGAACACGCCGCGCAGCACCAGGCCGCGGATGCGTTCCGGGTGCGCCTGCGCGTAGGCGAGGGCGAGGGTGCTGCCCCATGAGCCGCCGAACAACAGCCAGCGCTCGATGCCGAGATGGCGGCGGAGCGTCTCGATGTCGTCGACCAAGTCCTGCGTGGTGTTGTTGACCAGGCTGCCGAGCGGGCGGGAGCGTCCGGCGCCGCGCTGATCGAAGATCACCACGCGCCAGTGATGCGGGTCGAAGAAGCGGCGATGAACCGCGCCGGCGCCCGCTCCGGGCCCGCCATGGAGGAACAGCACCGGTGCGCCGCGGGAGGCGCCGACCTGCTCCCAATACATCACGTGGCCGCCGCCCAATGGCATGTAGCCGGTCTCGTAGGGTCCGATCTCGGGAAACAGGTCGCCGCGTGGCATCGCTCCAATGTACACACCCTCCACGCGGATTTGGAGGGGTGATGCAGTTTTATCGTGGTTGGGTTGCCGTCGGGGCGCTGGTGGGGTTGCTGGCGGTCGCGGCCGCGGCGGCTTCGGCGCATGGAACGGCGGATGCGGCCGCGCTGCGGGCGCGGGGGAGCGCAGCGCAGATGCTGGGTTGGCACGCATTGGCGCTGGTGGCGGTCGGGCTGTGGGGCGCGCAGGGCGGCTGGCTGACCCATGCCGCGGGGAGCATGTTCCTGGCGGGCTTGGTGCTGTTCTGCGGCGCCGTGTACTCGCCGGTCTTCGGCGGGCCGAGCCTGGGCATGACGGCGCCGGTCGGCGGCGTGCTGTTGATGCTCGGGTGGGCCGCCTTCGCGGCTTCCGCCCTCTGGCGGTGATCCGATCGACGTGATCGGCAGCGCCTATCTGGCCGCGGAAGGGTTCGAAACGGTCCTGGCGCAGGAGCTGGCCCGGGCCGGCGTGACGCTCGAGGCCTGGCACGGCCGGTTGGCGCTGTCGCCCGACCCGCCGGTGGTGTCCGCCTGGGCGCTGGACGTTTGGACGGCTCCGGAGGAGCGGGCGGTCGCCTCCGTGAAGGATGCGGCGGATGCGTTGCGGGCGGTGCAGCGGAACTGGGCGGCCTATGCGGCCGGGCAGTTCCGGCGCATGGCACTGATCGGTGAGCGCCTGCCGCCGGTCAAGGCGCGCCCGCTGCGGTTCCCGGAACCGGCCCCGCGGGCGCATCTGGGCGCTTGGACGCTGCTGGCGCCGGACCGCCTGCTGATGAGCCCGACCAAGACCAGCGCGGTTCCCGGCGGCGCGTGGGCGTTCGAGGAGGATCGCACGGGTCCGCCAAGCCGGGCCTACCTCAAACTATGGGAGGCGCTGACCCGCTGGGGCCGGATGCCGCAGCCCGGCGAGCACTGCTTCGACCTCGGGGCCTCGCCGGGCGGCTGGAGTTGGGTGCTGGCACAATTGGGCGCGCAGGTGACGGCCGTCGACCGTGCGCCGCTCGACCCGGCGGTGGCCGCTCTGCCGGGTGTGACCGCGCTGCAGGAGAGCGCGTTCGGGCTCGCGCCGCGGCCGGTTGACTGGCTGGTATGCGACGTGATCGCGTATCCGGCCCGGCTGCTCAACCTGATGCGGCAGTGGATCGCTGCAGATGCGCCAGCCCAGATCGTCTGCACGGTGAAATTCCAGGGCGAAACCGATTTCGATGCCCAGGATGGTTTCGCCGCGATCGACGGCGGACGGCTCATGCACCTTTGGCACAACAAGCACGAGTTGACGTTCTTCTGGGCTCGGGAGGATGCCGGGGACTGACCGCCGGCATCCTCGAACCGCGGTCTTTAGATGTAATGGCCGGGTATGAAGCGGCCCCACCGATTGTAATGCGGCGGCACCCAGCGGGCGTAGGGGGCGGCGTAGTAGGGCCGGTAGATCGGCGCGGGCGGCCCGACGATGACGCGGGGCGGGTAACCCGGGTGCCACCGACCCCAGCGATCGTGCCAGGCGAGGGCATCGGCGGCAGGGAGCAAGGCAGAACCCGCGACGCCGAGGGTCAAGGCGAGAAGAAGACTACGCATGGGCCATCCTCCAGACGAGATGGCAAATAACAGCCAGGCGCGCACCGGGTTGTGGTGCTCGCCCGACGGGACCCGTCACAAAATCTGGAGGTTTGCTGCTACTTTGCGGGCGGAGTGGCGGCGGCCGGCGCGGGCGTGGTCGCAGCCGGCGCCGGGGTCGCGGCCGGGGTGCCGCCACGCGGCTCGCTGCCGTAATCCCGATAGGCTTGCACCAGAGAGTGGAACGGGCTGCCGGTGAGCAGGCTGGCCAGGATGACCGAGATCACGAACGAGCCGATGATGGCATACAGCGTCTCGCGCGAGCCGGGCTTGGGGGAGATGGGATGCAGGGCCATGGGGACGTCCTTGTGCCGGTCGGAACGGTTCGGGGGTTGGTTCACCCCGTATAGAGGGTGCCACGGTCGGAGCGAAAGGGCTGGACGCCGGCGCGCGACTTCGATATAGGCCGCCCCTCACTATTGGAACGCGGGAGAGGGGGCTGCCACCTGGCGGCCGCTTCGTCATGACCGTGCTTCCTCTGCCTTTGGAGGGGCTGAGGAAATGGCAAAGAAGATCGTTGGCTACATCAAGCTGCAAATTCCGGCGGGCAAGGCCAACCCGTCGCCGCCGGTTGGCCCGGCACTCGGGCAGCGCGGCCTGAACATCATGTCCTTCGTCAAGGAATTCAACGCCGTGACCCAGGGCATGGAGCCCGGCATGCCGGTGCCGGTCGTGATCACGGCCTTCGCCGACCGTACCTTCACCTTCATCATGAAGACCCCGCCGAACACCTACTTCCTCAAGAAGGCGGCCGGGATCCAGAAGGGCACCACCACGCCGGGCAAGGGCGCCGCGGTGGGTCGAGTGACGACGGCGCAGTTGCGCGAGATCGCCGAAACCAAGATGAAGGACATGAACGCCAACGACGTGGAGGCCGCGGTCAGTATGCTGAGCGGTTCGGCCCGATCAATGGGCATCACGGTGGTGGAGGGCTGATCGATGGCGCACGATAAGCGGCTGAACTCGGCCTATGAGAGCTTCGATCGCTCCAAGAGCTACGCGCTCGACGAAGCGATCAAGATGGTCCGGGCCAACGCAAAGGCGAAGTTCGACGAGACGGTCGAATTCTCCATGAACCTCGGCATCGACCCGCGGCATGCCGACCAGATGGTGCGCGGGCTGATCAGCCTGCCGAACGGCACCGGCAAGACGCTGCGCGTCGGCGTGTTCGCGCGCAACGTCAAGGCGCAGGAAGCGACCGATGCGGGCGCCGACGTGGTGGGCGCCGAAGACCTGGCGGAAAAGGTGCAGGCCGGTCAGATCGAGTTCGACCGCTGCATTGCGACGCCGGACATGATGGCGCTGGTGGGCCGGCTCGGTAAGATCCTCGGCCCGCGCGGGCTGATGCCGAACCCGAAGCTCGGCACCGTGACCATGGACGTCAAGGGCGCGGTCAATGCGGCCAAGTCCGGCCAGGTCGAGTTCCGTGCCGAGAAGGCGGGTATCGTGCATGCCGGCATCGGCAAGGCGAGCTTCGACGACGGCAAGCTGGAGGAGAACATCCGCGCGTTCGTGGATGCCATCCAGAAGGCCAAGCCGACGGGCGCCAAGGGCACCTACGTCAAGAAGGCGGCGATCAGCTCCACGATGGGCCCGGGCATCCGGGTCGACGTGTCGAGCCTCACGCCGGCCTAACGGATCGGCCGGGTCGCGAGACCCGGCGATACGGCCGGTCCGGTTCGCCGGGTCGGCCACCTGTCCAAGACTGCACGTATCCAGCGGGATGTAATGGGCTTCGGCCCGCGCGCAGGAGACGGGAGAACAGGGTTTTCGGTCCGCCAAACGGTCCGGCCACGCTGATCATTCCGACTTGAGGACAGGCGAACTGCCGCATTCCCCGGGGTGACCCGGGCGGATGCGGATGAGCGTAACCGGCGCCGCCGCGGTCCAAACGCGGCAGGGCGTCACCAGGAGACGGGATTTGGACCGCACGGAGAAGCACGAGTTCGTGGCTTCGCTGGCATCCGTATTCGCAGAAACGTCCATGGTTGTGGTCACCCAGAACAAGGGTCTGACCGTGGCCGAGGTATCCGATCTGCGACGCAGGATGCGAGCCGGAGGCTCGACCTACAAAGTTGCCAAGAACCGGCTGGCCGTTCTCGCCCTCGAGGGCAGCTCATTCGACGGCATCAAGCCCATGCTGAAGGGTCCGACCGCGCTCGCGTGGTCGAAGGACCCGGTGGCCGTGGCCAAGGCCGCCGTCGATTTCGCCAAGACAAACGACAGGCTCGTCATCATCGGCGGTGCCCTTGGAACCAAGACGCTCGATGCGGCTGGGATCAAGGCGCTGGCCGACCTGCCGTCGCTGGACACGTTGCGCGCAACGCTGGTGGGGATGCTGCAAACCCCCGCCACGCGGATCGCAGGCGTGCTCGCGGCGCCGGCAGGGCAGCTGGCTCGGGTGTTCGGGGCGTATGCCACCAAGGACGGAACGGAAAGCGACGCTGCCCCGGCGGATGCCGAGGCGGCGTAGAGCCGGATTGATCGCGGGGTCGGCATCGGCCTTGCATGGAACCAACAACGGACTAGATTAGGAAGACGAAATGGCTGATTTGGCAAAGATGGTGGAAGAGCTTTCCACCCTGACCGTTCTCGAGGCCGCCGAACTCTCCAAGATGCTGGAAGAGAAGTGGGGCGTTTCCGCTGCTGCGCCGGTTGCGGCTGCCGCGGCCCCTGCCGGTGGTGGCGCTGCTGCCGCTCCCGTCGAGGAGCAGACCGAGTTCACCGTGATCCTCGCCAAGGCCGGTGAGAAGAAGATCAACGTCATCAAGGAGATCCGCACGATCACCGGTCTCGGGCTGAAGGAAGCCAAGGACCTGGTCGAGGGCGCTCCGAAGACGGTGAAGGAGGGCGTCAACAAGGATGAGGCCGCCAAGCTCAAGAAGCAGCTCGAGGATCAGGGCGCCGCTGTCGAGGTCAAGTAAGGTTTCCCCCGCGCCATTCGTGGCGCGGGTCTAGCGTCGAGAGGGAAACGGGTGGGGATCGGTTGCGATCCCCGCCCGCAACCCGTTGCAGGATCGAGCCGCTGGCTCGGCTGAAGGTGGGGTAAGGCATGAACGCAATCAACAAGTCGTTCACGGGACAGAAGCGTATCCGCAAGAGCTTCGGGCGTATACCCGAGGTTGCGCCGATGCCCAACCTGATCGACGTCCAGCGCTCGAGCTACGAAGCGTTCCTGCAAATGAACGTTCCGCCTGACAGCCGGACCCCGACCGGGTTGCAGGAAGTGTTCAAATCGGTGTTCCCGATCGACGACTTCGCCGGCCGCGGCCGCCTGGAGTTCGTCTATTACGAACTCGAAGAGCCGAAATACGACGTCGAGGAATGCATCCAGCGCGGCATGACGTTCGCGGCCCCGCTCAAGGTGATCCTGCGTCTGATCGTGTGGGACGTGGACGAGGATACCGGCGCCCGCTCCATCCGCGACATCAAGGAACAGCCCGTTTACATGGGCGACATGCCGTTGATGACCGATAACGGCACCTTCGTGATCAACGGGACCGAGCGCGTCATCGTCAGCCAGATGCACCGCAGCCCCGGCGTGTTCTTCGATCACGACAAGGGCAAGACGCATTCCAGCGGCAAGTACCTGTTCGCCGCCCGTGTCATTCCGTATCGCGGCTCGTGGCTCGACTTCGAGTTCGACAGCAAGGACCTCGTGTACGTGCGGATCGACCGGAAGCGGAAGCTGCCGGTGACGACGCTGTTCTACGCCCTGGAAGGGACCGCCACCCAGGCGATGCGCGCCGAGCGCGAGGCCAATGGCGAGACGGTCGACATCTCCGAAATTCGCGGCATGGACGCCGAGGAGATTCTGAGCTTCTTCTACGGCCAGGTCGTGTTCACGCGGACCAGCAAGGGCTGGGCCCGCCCGTTCGAGGCCGAAGGCTATCGCGGCATCACGCTGGCCGAGCCGCTGGTCGACGCCGATAGCGGCGAAGTCGTGGCCGAGGCCGGCAGCAAGGTGACGCAGCGGACGGCGCGCAAGATCGCCGAAACCACCAAGACGGTGCTGGTCGGCCGCGCCGAAATGCTCGGCCGCTTCGTGGCGACGGACCTGATCAACGAGGAAACCGGCGAGATCTACGCCGAGGCCGGCGAAGAGCTGGTCGACGCGAAGCTGACCGCGCTTGAGGATCTCGGCTACGAGAGCCTGGCGACGTTGGCCGTCGACAACACCAACGGCCCGTGGCTGCGCAACACGCTCGCCGTGGACAAGAACAGCAGCCGCGAGGACGCGCTGGTCGACATCTACCGGGTCATGCGCCCGGGCGAGCCGCCAACCCCGGAAACGGCGGAAGCGCTGTTCCGCGGCCTGTTCTTCGACGGTGACCGATACGATCTTTCGGCCGTCGGCCGGGTCAAGATGAACATGCGCCTCGGCATCGACGTGCCGGACACGGTCCGCGTGCTGCGCAAGGACGACATCCTGCGCACCGTGAAGATCATGTGCGAGCTGAAGGACGGACGCGGTCAGATCGACGACATCGACAACCTCGGCAACCGCCGGGTGCGCTCGGTCGGCGAGCTGATGGAGAACCAGTATCGCCTGGGCCTGCTCCGTATGGAGCGTGCCATCCGCGAGCGCATGGGCTCCGTCGACATCGACACGGTGATGCCGCACGACCTGATCAACGCCAAGCCGGCTGCCGCGGCCGTGCGCGAGTTCTTCGGTTCCTCGCAGCTGAGCCAGTTCATGGACCAGACCAACCCGCTGTCGGAGGTGACGCACAAGCGTCGTCTATCGGCGCTTGGCCCGGGCGGTCTGACGCGCGAGCGTGCCGGTTTCGAGGTGCGCGACGTGCATCCGACGCATTACGGCCGCATCTGCCCGATCGAGACGCCGGAAGGCCCGAACATCGGCCTGATCAACTCGCTGGCGACCTACGCCAAGGTCAACAAGTACGGCTTCATCGAGACGCCCTACCGCCTGGTCAAAGAAGGCCAGGTTCAGGAAGGGTGGAAGTATCTGTCCGCCATGGAGGAGGAGAAGCTCGTCGTCGCGCAGGCCGATGCGCCGACCGATGACGAGGGTAACTTCACCAATGAGCTGGTGTCGGTGCGAAGGCAGGGCGACTTCCGGTTGGTCAAGCCCGAGGACGTGACCGCGGTCGACGTGTCGCCGCGGCAGTTGGTCTCGGTGGCTGCGGCGTTGATCCCGTTCCTCGAGAACGACGACGCCAACCGGGCGCTGATGGGCTCCAACATGCAGCGTCAGGCCGTGCCGCTGATCCGTTCGGACGCGCCACTGGTTGGCACCGGAATGGAGGCGGCCGTGGCCCGCGATAGCGGGGCGACGATCGTTGCCAAACGGCCCGGCATCGTCGACCAGATCGACGGCGCGCGGATCGTGGTCCGGGCAACGGCCGACGATGGCACCACGCATGGTGTCGACATCTACCGGCTGCGCAAATACATGCGCTCCAACCAAAGCACCTGCATCAATCAGCGGCCTCTGGTGAAGGTCGGCGATCGCGTTCGCACGAACGACATCATCGCCGACGGACCGAGCACCGATCTGGGTGAGTTGGCATTGGGGCGGAACGTGCTGTGCGCGTTCATGCCGTGGAACGGCTACAACTTCGAGGACTCCATCCTCATCAGCGAGCGTATTGCCCGCGACGACGTCTTCACCTCGATCCACATCGAGGAATTCGAAGTCATGGCCCGCGATACCAAGCTGGGCCAGGAGGAGATCACGCGCGACATCCCCAATGTGGGCGAAGAAGCGCTGAAGAACCTCGACGAGGCCGGCATCGTGTACATCGGCGCTGAAGTGAACCCGGGCGACATCCTCGTCGGCAAGGTCACGCCGAAGGGCGAAAGCCCGATGACGCCGGAAGAGAAGCTGCTTCGCGCCATCTTCGGCGAAAAGGCGTCCGATGTCCGCGACACCTCGCTCAAGCTGCCGCCGGGCGTGACGGGCACGATCGTCGACGTCCGCGTGTTCAGCCGCCGCGGCGTGGACAAGGACGAGCGCGCCATGGCCATCGAGCGCTCGGAGATCGAGCGTCTCGCCAAGGACCGCGACGACGAGCGCGCCATCCAGGAGCGGTCGTTCCTCAACCGACTGCGCGAGAAGCTGCTCGGCCACAAGGCGGCTGGCGGGTTCAAGGGCATCAAGTCCGGCACCACCATCGACGAGGCGTTGCTGGCCGAGCATCCGCGCGGCGCTTGGCGCAACATCGGCGTTGCCGATGACGCCGTCATGGCCGAGATCGAGACGCTGAAGCGCGAGTTCGACGCGGCCGTGCAGCGCCTGCAGGCTCGCTTCGACGGCAAGGTCGAAAAGCTGCAGCGCGGCGACGAGCTGCCGCCGGGCGTGATGAAGATGGTCAAGGTGTTCGTCGCGGTGAAGCGCAAGCTGCAGCCCGGCGACAAGATGGCCGGCCGCCACGGCAACAAGGGTGTCGTCTCGCGCGTCACTCCGGTCGAGGACATGCCGTTCCTCGAGGACGGCACCCATGTCGACCTCGTGCTCAACCCGCTCGGCGTGCCGAGCCGGATGAACGTGGGGCAGATTCTCGAGACGCATCTCGGTTGGGCCTGCGCCTCGTTGGGCAAGCAAGTGGGCGAACTGGTCGACGAATACCGTCGTACCGGGGCGCAGCGCGACGAGCTGTTGGCCATGCTCAAGGACATCTACGGCGATCAGGAATTCGCCGAGCAGATCGCGCCCATGAGCACCGAGCAGCTGATCGAGCTGTCGGAAAACCTCAAGAAGGGCATCCCGATTGCTACGCCGGTGTTCGACGGGGCGCGGATGTCCGACATCGAGGGCATGCTGACCAAGGCCGGGCTCAATACCTCGGGCCAGGTGTTCCTGACCGATGGGCGGACCGGCGAGGTGTTCGAGCGCAAGGTGACGGTGGGCTACATCTACATGCTCAAGCTGCACCACCTGGTCGACGACAAGATCCACGCGCGTTCGATCGGCCCGTATTCGCTCGTCACGCAGCAGCCGCTGGGTGGTAAGGCGCAGTTCGGCGGTCAGCGCTTCGGCGAGATGGAGGTCTGGGCGCTCGAAGCGTACGGCGCCGCCTACACGCTGCAGGAGATGCTGACGGTGAAGTCGGACGACGTGTCCGGCCGCACCAAGGTCTACGAGGCGATCGTGCGCGAGCAGGACAACTTCGAGGCCGGCATCCCCGAGAGCTTCAACGTTCTGGTCAAGGAGCTGAAGAGCCTCGGCCTGAACGTCGATCTGTCCAACCGCGCGACGTGATGATGACCCGCCGCCACTCTCGGGATCTACCCCGGGGGGTGGCGGCGGCGCAGGGACGGCGATTTGCGCCACGGATCCTCGGGTCACGCCCGAGGATGACGAACTAAGGGGTGTTCAGATGAACGAACTGATGAAGATCCTCGGTCAGGCCGGGACGGCCGCGACCTTTGACGAGATCCGAATCCAGATGGCCAGCCCGGAGCAGATCCGGTCGTGGTCCTACGGCGAGATCAAGAAGCCCGAGACGATCAACTACCGCACCTTCAAGCCGGAGCGGGACGGGCTGTTCTGCGCCCGCATCTTCGGCCCGATCAAGGACTACGAGTGCCTGTGCGGCAAGTACAAGCGGATGAAGTTCCGCGGCATCATCTGCGAGAAGTGCGGCGTCGAGGTCACGCTGGCCAAGGTGCGCCGTGAGCGCATGGGCCATATCGAGCTTGCCAGCCCGGTCGCGCACATCTGGTTCCTCAAGTCGCTCCCGAGCCGCATCGGCCTGATGGTCGATCTGACGCTCAAGGAACTCGAGAAGATCCTTTATTTCGAGAGCTACGTCGTGCTCGACCCCGGCGTAACCGATCTCAAGCAGTATCAACTGCTGACCGAGGACGGGTTCCTGGCCAAGCAGGACGAGTTCGGCGAGGAATTCGAGGTCGGCATCGGTGCCGAGGCGATCAAGAAGATCCTGCACGGCATCGACAGCGACGCCGAGAAGGTCAAGCTGCGCGCCGACCTCAAGGACACGACGTCAGAGGCCAAGCGCAAGAAGCTGGTGAAGCGCCTCAAGCTGATCGAGGCGTTCAGCGAGAGCGGCGCCAAGCCGGAGTGGATGATCCTGGAGGTCGTGCCGGTCATCCCGCCCGAGCTGCGTCCGCTGGTTCCGCTCGATGGTGGCCGTTTCGCCACGTCGGATTTGAACGACTTGTACCGCCGGGTCATCAACCGCAACAACCGTCTCAAGCGCCTGATCGAGCTGCGCGCGCCCGACATCATCGTGCGCAACGAGAAGCGCATGCTGCAGGAGAGCGTGGACGCGCTGTTCGACAACGGCCGCCGCGGCCGCGCCATCACCGGCGCGAACAAGCGTCCGCTGAAGTCGCTTTCCGACATGCTCAAGGGCAAGCAGGGCCGTTTCCGCCAAAACCTCTTGGGCAAGCGCGTCGACTACTCCGGCCGTTCGGTCATCGTCGTCGGCCCGGAGCTGAAGCTGCACCAGTGCGGCCTGCCGAAGAAGATGGCGCTCGAGCTGTTCAAGCCGTTCATCTACTCCAAGCTCGAAAAGTATGGTCACGCCACCACCATCAAGGCCGCCAAGCGGATGGTGGAGAAGGAGCGTCCGGAGGTGTGGGACATCCTCGAAGAGGTGATCCGCGAGCATCCCGTGATGCTCAACCGCGCGCCGACGCTGCACCGCCTGGGCATCCAGGCGTTCGAGCCCGTCCTGATCGAGGGCAAGGCGATCCAGTTGCACCCGCTGGTCTGCACCGCCTTCAACGCCGACTTCGACGGCGACCAGATGGCGGTCCACGTGCCGCTCAGCCTGGAAGCCCAGCTCGAGGCGCGCGTGCTGATGATGTCGACCAACAACATCCTCAGCCCGGCCAACGGCAAGCCGATCATCGTGCCGAGCCAGGACATCGTGCTCGGGCTCTACTACCTCAGCCTTGAGACGCCCGAGTTCCGCGAAGCGCCGGACACGGCCGTGTTCGAGGGCGACAAGATGGTCAAGCCGGGCCCGACGACGTTCTCGTCGGTCGGCGAGATCGACTATGCGCTGAACGCCAAGGCGATCCAGCTGCACCAGAAGATCGTCGCCCGGTGGGAAAGCGTGGATGCCGAGGGCAACAAGGTGCGGCAGAAGGTGGTCACCACGCCGGGCCGCATGCTGATCGCGCAGATCCTGCCCAAGAACGTCAACGTCCCGTTCAGCTTGATCAACCGCACGCTCACCAAGAAGAACGTGTCGGACGTGATCGACGCCGTCTACCGCCATTGCGGCCAGAAGGAATGCGTGATCTTCGCCGACCGGCTGATGGGGCTGGGCTTCGGCCAGGCCGCCAAGGCCGGGCTGAGCTTCGGCAAGGACGACCTGATCATCCCGGACAGCAAGCCGGAGCTGATCGGCAAGACCCAGGGCGAGGTCAAGGAGTTCGAGCAGCAGTATCAGGACGGTCTGATCACCGCCGGCGAGCGCTACAACAAGGTGGTCGACGCCTGGTCGCGCTGCACGGACGAGGTCGCCTCGGCCATGATGAAGGAGATCAGCAAGCAGGAGATCGGCACGCCGACCAACTCGGTCTGGATGATGTCGCACTCCGGCGCGCGTGGCAGCCCGGCGCAGATGCGTCAGCTCGCTGGCATGCGCGGCCTGATGGCCAAGCCCTCGGGCGAGATCATCGAGCAGCCGATCATCGCGAACTTCAAGGAAGGCCTCTCCGTCCTCGAATACTTCAACTCGACCCACGGCGCCCGTAAGGGCCTGGCGGACACCGCGTTGAAGACGGCGAACTCCGGCTATCTGACCCGGCGACTGGTCGACGTAGCGCAGGATTGCATCATCGTGGAGCCCGATTGCGGCACCGAGCGCGGCCTGACGGTCAAGGCCGTCATGGATGGCGGCGAGGTCGTGGCGGGGCTCTCCGAGCGCACCCTGGGGCGGACCACGGCGGAAGACGTGCTGGACCCGACCACGGGCGAGCTCATCATCGGGCGCAACGCGCTGATCGAGGAGCCGGAGGCCGAGGCGATCGAGCAGGCGGCCGTGGAGTCGGTGAAGATCCGCTCCGTGCTCACCTGCGACAGCCGCGTCGGAGTCTGCGCGGCTTGCTACGGGCGTGACCTCGCCCGCGGCACGCCGGTCAACATCGGCGAGGCCGTCGGCGTCATCGCGGCGCAGTCCATCGGCGAGCCCGGCACCCAGCTCACGATGCGCACGTTCCACATCGGTGGCGCGGCGCAGCGGGGCGCGGAGGTCAGCAACGTCGAGGCGAGCCATGACGGCACGGTGGCGATCAAGAACCGCGCCGTGGTGCAGAACAGCCAGGGCTACCCCATCGTGATGTCGCGTAACTGCGAAATCGTGCTGGCCGACGACAAGGGCCGCGAGCGGGCGCGCTTCCGGGTGCCGTACGGTGCCCGGCTGCTCTCCGACGAGGGCGCGACCGTCAAGCGCAACGAGAAGCTGGCGGAGTGGGACCCCTACACGCTGCCGATCATCACCGAGCTGCAGGGCCGGGTCGAATACCTGGACCTGCTGGACGGTGTGACGCTGGTCGAGCGCGTGGACGAAGTCACGGGCCTGACGTCGCGCGTGGTGGTGGACTACAAGCAGGCCGCCAAGGGCGTCGACCTGCGGCCGCGCCTGCAGCTCAAGGACGAGCGGGGCGAGGTGCTGACGCTGCCGAACGGGTCGGAGGCGCGCTACTTCCTCAGCGCGGACTCGATCCTCTCGGTCGATAACGGCGCCACGGTGGCCGCCGGCGACGTGCTGGCGCGCATCCCGCGCGAGGGCAGCAAGACGCGCGACATCACCGGCGGTCTGCCGCGGGTGGCGGAGCTGTTCGAAGCCCGGCGCCCGAAGGATCACGCGATCATTGCCGAGATGGATGGCCGGGTGGAGTTCGGGAAGGACTACAAGGCCAAGCGCCGGGTCATCGTGCGCAACGACGAGACCTCGGAAGACTCCGAGTATCTGGTGCCGAAGGGCAAGCACGTTTCCGTCCAGGAGGGCGACTTCGTCCGCCGGGGCGACCCGTTGGTCGACGGGCCGCGCGTGCCGCACGACATCCTCAAGGTGCTCGGCGTCGAGGCGCTGTCGGACTACCTGGTCAACGAGATCCAGGACGTCTACCGGCTCCAGGGCGTGAAGATCAACGACAAGCACATCGAGGTCATCGTCCGTCAGATGCTGCAGAAGGTCGAAATCCTCGAAGCCGGCGATACGACGTATCTGCAGGGTGAGCAGGTCGACCGTCTGGAGTTCGAGGCGGAGAACGAGAAGCGGCTGCGTGAGGACGAGCGGGTTGCGACTGCCATGCCGGTGCTCCAGGGCATCACCAAGGCGAGCCTGCAGACGCACAGCTTCATCTCGGCGGCTTCCTTCCAGGAGACCACCCGGGTGCTGACGGAGGCCGCCACGGCGGGCAAGGTCGACAGCCTGATGGGCCTGAAGGAGAACGTGATCGTCGGGCGCCTCATCCCGGCGGGCACAGGCAGCGTGATGAACCGCATGCGCCAGGTGGCAGCGGGCCGCGACCAGGCCCGACTGCGCCCGGAGACGCCGCAGCTCACCAAGGCCGAAGCCGCCGAGTAAGGCGTCCATCGGTCGAACGACAAAAGGGCGGTGCTGCGGCATCGCCTTTTTTGTTGCCTGCGCGCTCCCGCCGATCGCTCCGACGCGGCCTAGCGACCGATGAGCCGAGCGGCCTATTCTGCCAACGGGTTCGACGCACTACATGGCAAGCCACGTTGAGGAACTCGGATCTTGAATTCCATCGCCCGACCACTTTCCATCCCCTTCACCCGCGCCGAGACGCGGGTCGTGCTGCTGGAGGGCGTCAGCCCCACCGCGGTCGAGCTGCTCACCAAAGCCGGCTACACGGACGTGACCCGGCACAAGAAGGCGCTGGAAGGCGACGAGCTGCGGGAAGCCGTCGCCGGCGCGCATATCGTCGGCATCCGCAGCCGCACTCAATTGACGGAGGCGGTTCTCCGCTCGGCCGGCCCGCTCATGGCCGTGGGCTGTTTCTGTATCGGCACCGATCAGGTCGACCTCGCCGCCGCTCGCAGCCTCGGCATCCCGGTCTTCAACGCGCCGTTCTCCAACACGCGCAGCGTGGCCGAGCTGACGGTCGGTGAGATCGTCATGCTGCTGCGCCGGATCACGCCGCGCTCCTCCGCCGCCCATCGCGGCGAGTGGGACAAGTCGGCCGATGGCAGCTTCGAAGTGCGCGGCAAGACGCTGGGCATCGTTGGCTACGGCAACATCGGAACCCAACTTTCCACCATCGCCGAGGCGATGGGCATGCGGGTGATCTATTACGACCGCGCCAACAAGCTGCGCCACGGCAACACCCAGCCGGTCGCCACGCTGGAAGAGCTGTTGCGGCAAGCGGACGTGGTGAGCCTCCATGTGCCGGACCTGCCGTCCACGCAGGGGATGATCGGCCCGGACGAGGTGGACGCCATGAAACCCGGCAGCGTGCTGATCAACAACAGCCGCGGCCGGGTGGTGGATCTCGAGGCCGTGGCCGCTGCCATCCGCGCGGGACGGCTCGCGGGTGCCGCGGTGGACGTCTTCCCCGTTGAGCCCAAGGCAGCCGGCGACAAGCTGGTCACCCCGCTGCAGGGGCTTCAGAACGTCATCCTGACCCCGCATATCGGCGGCTCCACGGTCGAGGCGCAGGAGCGCATCGGCGAGGAGGTGGCGCAGAAGATCGTGGGGTTCCTCAACGCCGGATCCACGGTGGGTGCCGTGAACTTCCCCAACGTGGACCAGCCGCACGAGGGCGACCACGCCCGCTACTTGCACGTCCACCAGAACGTCCCGGGCGTGCTGGGCAAGCTGAACGCCGTGTTCAGCTCCCGCGGCCTGAACGTGCACGCGCAGTCGCTGCAGACGGATGGCGAGCTCGGCTACGTCGTCGTGGATGCGGACAGTCAGCCCGGCGAGCGCGCCGAAGTGCTGGATGCGCTTTGTGCGATCGAGGGCACGGTGCGGGCGCGCGTGGTCGGCTGACCGCCGCAAATCGTCGCGCCGAACAGGCGAGGCGGCGCGTCGGCACGGGGCTGCCGCGCCGCCTCGCGCAAAACCGCCCTTGACGGCGGGGTGCCACGGGCGTATTCCGCCGTCCTCGACTTGAACCGACCACGTCGGTCCAGTCGTCGTTGTCACAGAACAGCGCATGGCGCCGCGGCTCGTTCCGAGCTGCTTAGGTCATGAGCGAAATGGGCATGACGCAGGCGGGCGCGAGTACCGCCCTGCGTCGCTTTTCTGTGCTGGACGATCTGGATGACGTGAGCGGGCGGCAGGAAATAGGACGGAACACGGGCGTATGCCGACCATCAACCAGCTGATCGCCAACGGGCGCGAGCCCGCCGCCAAGCGCAACAAGGTGCCGGCCCTACAGGGCTGCCCACAGAAGCGTGGCGTTTGCACGCGCGTTTACACCACCACGCCGAAGAAGCCGAACTCCGCGCTTCGTAAGGTCGCCAAGGTCCGGCTGACCAACGGCTACGAGGTGGTGAGCTACATCCCTGGCGAAGGCCACAACCTGCAGGAGCACTCGGTCGTGCTGATCCGCGGTGGCCGCGTCAAGGACTTGCCAGGTGTGCGCTACCACATCCTGCGCGGCGTGCTCGACACGCAAGGTCTGCCCAAGCGTCGCCAGCGCCGTTCGCTCTATGGCGCCAAGCGTCCGAAGTAAGGAGGGGGAAGAATGAGCCGCCGCCGCCGCGCGACCAAGCGCGAAATCCTGCCGGACGCCAAGTTCGGCGACCTCGTCATCACGCGCTTCATGAATGCGCTGATGTACGACGGTAAGAAGTCCACGGCCGAGACGATCGTCTACAGCGCGCTGGACGTGCTCAAGAAGCGCGGTGGGCCGCAGGGCGATTCCGTGCGCCTGTTCCACGAGGCGCTGGACAACGTGAAGCCAGCCGTCGAGGTGCGTTCGCGCCGGGTCGGTGGCGCGACGTATCAGGTGCCGGTGGAAGTCCGGACCGAGCGCCGTCAGGCCCTGGCGATCCGTTGGATCATCGACAGTGCCCGCAAGCGTGGCGAGCACACGATGGAGGACCGGCTCTCCAACGAGCTGCACGACGCGGTCAACAACCGCGGTTCGGCCGTCAAGAAGCGCGAAGACACCCATCGTATGGCGGAAGCCAACAAGGCGTTCAGCCACTACCGCTGGTAACACGGCACCAACCCCAGGAGAGCCCCGCACGAGCGGGGATCGGAGACGGACATGGCGAAGGCGAAATTCGAACGCAACAAGCCGCATTGCAACATCGGCACCATTGGTCACGTGGACCATGGCAAGACGTCGCTAACGGCCGCGATCACCAAGGTCCTGGCCAAGGCCGGCGGCGCGACGTTCACCGCATACGACCAGATCGACAAGGCTCCCGAGGAGCGCGCCCGCGGCATCACGATCTCGACCGCTCACGTCGAATATGAGACGCCGAACCGCCATTACGCCCACGTCGACTGCCCCGGCCACGCCGACTACGTGAAGAACATGATCACCGGTGCCGCGCAGATGGACGGCGCGATCCTGGTCGTGTCCGCCGCCGACGGCCCGATGCCGCAGACCCGCGAGCACATCCTGCTCGCCCGCCAGGTCGGCGTTCCCGCGCTGGTGGTGTTCCTGAACAAGGTCGACATGGTCGACGATCCCGAGCTGCTCGAGCTCGTGGAGATGGAAGTGCGCGAGCTGCTGTCGTCCTACCAGTTCCCGGGCGACGACATTCCGATCGTGCACGGTTCCGCCCTGATGGCCCTCGAGGACAAGAGCCCCGAGCTCGGCGAAGAGGCCATCAAGAAGCTGATGGCCGAAGTCGACAAGTACATCCCGCAGCCGGCTCGTGCGACCGACCGCCCGTTCCTGATGCCGATCGAAGACGTGTTCTCCATCTCCGGCCGCGGCACCGTCGTGACCGGTCGTATCGAGCGCGGCATCGTCAACGTGGGTGATGAAGTCGAGATCGTGGGCATCAAGAACACGGTCAAGACGATCGTCACCGGCGTTGAGATGTTCCGCAAGCTGCTCGACCGCGGCGAGGCCGGCGACAACATCGGCGCGTTGCTGCGTGGCACCAAGCGTGAAGACGTCGAGCGCGGCCAGGTCCTGGCCAAGCCCGGCAGCATCACGCCGCACACGCAGTTCAAGGCCGAGGCCTACATCCTCACGAAGGAAGAGGGTGGCCGTCACACGCCGTTCTTCACCAACTACCGTCCGCAGTTCTACTTCCGCACCACGGACGTGACCGGTGTGGTCGAGCTGCCGGAAGGCACCGAGATGGTGATGCCGGGCGACAACGTGTCGATGGCGGTGACGCTGATCGCGCCGATCGCGATGGATGACGGGCTCCGCTTCGCCATCCGCGAGGGTGGCCGGACCGTGGGCGCCGGCGTCGTCGCCAGCATCACGAAGTAAAGCAAGACGCAGCAGGGTTTGGGTTAGGGCTCATGGACAACCAGAACATCCGCATCCGCCTGAAGGCGTATGATCACCGCGTGCTGGACAACAGCACTCGGGAGATCGTCAACACCGCGAAGCGGACGGGTGCGCGGGTCCGTGGGCCCATCCCGCTGCCGACTCACATCGAGCGTTTCACGGTGAACCGCTCTCCGCACGTCGACAAGAAGAGCCGCGAGCAGTTCGAGATCCGGACCCACCGCCGCTTGCTCGACATCGTCGAGCCGACCCCGCAGACGGTGGACGCGCTGATGAAGCTCGACCTCGCCTCGGGCGTCGACGTCGAAATCAAGCTCTAAGGTCTCGTAGGATGAATCCCGCCTCGAACAAACCCGTTCGCACCGGGCTGATCGCCAAGAAGCTGGGCATGACCCGGATCTTCAAGGAAGACGGCACCCACGTTCCGGTCACCGTTCTGCATCTGGACGAGGTCCAGGTAGTCGACGCGCGCACCGTGGAGCGGGATGGCTACACGGCCGTTCAGCTCGGCTGGGGCCGGGCCAAGGTCAAGAACGTCACCCAGCCGAACAAGGGTCACTTCGCCCGCGTCAAGGTCGAGCCCAAGAAGAAGCTCGTGGAGTTCCGTGTGTCTCCCGACGCCATCCTTGAGTCCGGTCAGACACTCAGCGCTGCGCACTTCATCGTGGGCCAGAAGGTCGACGTGTGCGGTACCAGCAAGGGCAAGGGCTTCGCCGGTGGCATGAAGCGCTGGAACTTCCGCGGCCTCGAGGCCTCCCACGGCGTCTCCGTCAGCCATCGTTCGCATGGCTCGACCGGTAACCGTCAGGACCCGGGCAAGACGTTCAAGAACAAGAAGATGGCCGGCCATCTCGGCGCCGAGCGCGTCACCACGCTTAACGTGGAGATCGCTGCGGTGGACGCCGAGCGTGGCCTGCTGATGGTTCGCGGCGCGGTGCCGGGCGCCAAGGATGGTTGGGTGACGATCCGCGACGCGATCAAGCGCAAGGCGCCGGAGGGCCTGCCGTTCCCGGCCGCCTTCGCCGGCACCGCTGCCGCCGAGACGCCGGACGCGGGAGCCGAGGCGTAATCATGCAGATCGACATCAAGACCCTCGATGGCGGCGCGGCCGGTTCGGCCGAGCTGCCGGATGCGCTGTTCGGCGCCGCCGTGCGGCCCGACATCATCGCCCGTGTCATTCAGTGGCAGCTCATGAAGCGCCGCGCCGGCACGCACAAGGTCAAGGGCATGGGCGAGGTCTCCGGGACCACCAAGAAGCCCTACAAACAGAAGGGCACCGGCAACGCGCGTCAGGGAAGCCTGCGCGCGCCGCAGTTCCGCACCGGCGGCGCCGTGCACGGCCCGGTCGTCCGCGACCACGGCTTCGACCTGCCCAAGAAGGTGCGTCGGCTCGGCTTGATCTCGGCGCTGTCGATGAAGCAGTCCGAGGGCAAGCTGGTCGTGCTCGACACCGTCGGTGGCGGCAACGGCAAGACCAAGGAATTCGCGGCCAAGCTGAAGCAATTCGGCTGGACCAGCGCCCTGTTCGTCGATCACACGGTCGATGAGGGCTTCAGCCGTGCCGCCCGCAACGTGATCGGCATGGACGTGCTGCCCACGGTCGGCGCCAACGTCTACGACATCCTGCGGCACGATATCCTGGTCGTCACGACGGCCGGTCTCGAGGGTCTGAAGCAGCGGCTCACGCCGGGCGAAGGAGCCGCGGCATGAGCACGCGTCAAGTCCTGGCGGGTCGCAAGCGCGCCGCCACCATGTCGCGCGAGCGCATGTTCGAAGTCGTCCGTAGCCCGGTGATCACCGAGAAGGCGACCATGATGACCGAGCGCAACCAGGTTGCGTTCCGCGTCGCCATCGACGCTACCAAGTTCGAGATCAAGGCAGCCGTCGAAGGCCTGTTCGGCGTCTCGGTCGTCGGCGTCAACACGCTGGTGCAGAAGGGCAAGGTCAAGCGTTTCCGCGGCCGGCCGGGCGTCCGTTCCGACGTGAAGAAGGCGTATGTGCAGCTGGCCGACGGACAGTCGATCGACATGTCCACCGGCCTGGCCTGATCAAGCGGGCCTGAGGAAGTAGCGTATGGCACTCAAGCAATTCAATCCGGTCACCCCGAGCCTTCGCGGCACGGTGCTGATCGACCGCCGCGAGCTCTGGAAGGGCAAGCCGGTCAAGACGCTGACCGAGGGCAAGCATCGGACCGGCGGTCGCAACAACCACGGCCGGACGACCTCCTTCTTCCGTGGCGGCGGGCACAAGCAGTCCTACCGCTTCGTCGACTTCAAGCGCCGTAAGTTCGACACGGCGGCGTCGGTCGAACGGATCGAGTATGACCCGAACCGTTCCGCCTTCATCGCGCTGGTGAAGTACGACGATGGCGAGCTGAGCTACATCCTGGCGCCGCAGCGCCTCAAGGCGGGCGACAAGGTCGTTGCCGGCTCCAAGGTCGACATCAAGCCCGGCAATGCGATGCCGCTCTCCGCGATGCCGGTCGGCACCATCGTGCACAACGTCGAGTTGAAGATCGGCGGGGGCGGCAAGATGGCTCGTGCGGCCGGCACCTATGCCCAGCTCGTGGGCAAGGATAGCGGCTACGCGCAGATCAAGCTGCAGTCGGGCGAGCTCCGTATGGTGCGTGCCGAGTGCATGGCCTCCGTCGGCGCGGTCAGCAACCCGGACCGGCAGAACGAGAAGCTTGGCAAGGCCGGGCGCGCCCGCTGGATGGGCCGACGTCCGCACAACCGCGGCGTCGTCATGAACCCGGTCGACCATCCGCACGGCGGCGGCGAGGGCCGCACCTCCGGTGGCCGTCACCCGGTCACCCCGTGGGGCAAGCCGACCAAGGGCTACAAGACGCGGACGAACAAGCGGACTGCGGGCCTGATCATCCGCCGGCGTCCGAAGGGGAAGCACTGATATGGCGCGTTCCGTATGGAAGGGCCCGTTCGTGGACGGGTACCTGCTCAACAAGGCCGAGGCCTCGCGCAATTCCGGCCGCAACGAGATCATCAAGATCTGGTCGCGCCGCTCGACCATTCTGCCGCAATTCGTCGGCCTCACCTTCGGCGTCTATAACGGGCACAAGTTCCTGCCCGTGCAGGTGAACGAGAACATGGTCGGCCACAAGTTCGGCGAGTTCTCGCCGACGCGGACCTTCACCGGCCACACGGCCGACAAGAAGTCGCGGAGGGGCTGAGATGAGCAAGCCGAAGCATCCTCGCACTCTCGAGGAAACCGAAGCGATGGCGGTGCTGCGCAACGTGCGCATCAGCCCGCAGAAGCTGAACGTGGTCGCCGGGCTGATCCGCAACATGCCGGCCAGCAAGGCGGTAGCGACGCTGACGTTCAGCAAGCGCCGCATTGCTCATCAGGTTCGCAAGACGCTGGAAAGCGCGATCGCCAACGCCGAGAACAACCATCAGCTCGACGTCGACCGGCTGGTCGTCAGCCGGGCCGAGGTCGGCAAGTCGATCGTCATGCGGCGCTTCCACGCCCGTGGGCGCGGCCGCGCATCGCGGATCGAGAAGTGGTTCAGCCATTTGCGCATCGTCGTCGCCGAGCAGGCGCAGGCGACCGAAGACAATCGCTCTGATAATAAGGCGGCGTAAGACATGGGTCACAAAGTCAATCCCATCGGCCTCCGCCTGGGCATCAATCGCACCTGGGACAGCCGCTGGTTCGCCGGCCGGGACTACTCCAAGCTGCTGTTGGACGATATCCGGCTGCGGGAGCACCTGCGCAAGAAGCTGTCCGGCGCGGGCGTCTCCCGCGTCGTGATCGAGCGTCCGGCCAAGAAGCCTCGCGTGACGATCTACGCGGCCCGTCCCGGCGTGGTGATCGGCAAGAAAGGCCAGGACATCGAGGTCCTCCGCAAGGATCTCGCCAAGATGGCCAAGGCCGAGGTCAGCCTCAACATTGTCGAGATCCGTAAGCCGGAAATCGACGCGACGCTGGTCGCCGAGAACATCGCGCAGCAGCTCGAGCGCCGGGTCGCGTTCCGCCGCGCCATGAAGCGAGCGGTCCAGTCGGCGATGCGTTTGGGTGCACAGGGCATCCGGATCAACTGCTCCGGCCGTCTCGGCGGGGCCGAGATCGCCCGTGTCGAGTGGTATCGCGAGGGGCGTGTCCCGTTGCACACGCTGCGGGCCGACATCGATTTCGGGATCGCCACGGCCAAGACGACCTATGGCACGTGCGGTGTGAAGGTGTGGATCTTCAAGGGCGAGATCCTGGCCCATGATCCGCTGGCGCAGGACCGGCGCGCGGCCGAACAGGCGCCGCAGCGCTAAGAAGGATAGAGGACCATGCTTTCTCCGAAGCGGACCAAGTACCGCAAGGCCCACAAGGGCCGCATCCACGGCCTGGCGAAGGGCGGCACCAATCTCGATTTCGGCGCGTTCGGCCTGAAGGCGCTCGAGCCCGAGCGGGTCACGGCGCGCCAGATCGAGGCGGCTCGACGCGCGATCACGCGCTCGATGCGCCGCGCCGGGCGGGTGTGGATCCGTATCTATCCGGACGTGCCGGTGTCGACCAAGCCGGCCGAGGTCCGCATGGGCTCCGGCAAGGGGTCGCCGGAGTTCTGGGTGTGCCGGGTCAAGCCGGGCCGCATCATGTTCGAGATCGACGGCGTGGCGCCGGAGTTGGCGCGCGAGGCGTTGTCGCTCGGCGCGGCCAAGTTGCCGATCCGGACCAAGTTCGTGACCCGCATCGGGGACGGCGCATGACCAAGCCTGCCGACATCCGCGCCAAGGGCGCCGACAGCCTGCCGCAGAACCTCCTGGATTTGCGCAAGGAGCAGTTCAACCTGCGTTTCCAGCGGGCCACCGGCCAGCTCGAGGGCGTGGGCCGAGTGCGCGAGGTCCGTCGTGACATCGCGCGTGTGAAGACCATTATGGCTGAGCAGAAGCGCTCGGCCCCGACGAAGTAAGGGAGTTCGGACGATGCCGAGGCGCGTCCTCACGGGGCGGGTGACCAGCGACAAGATGGACAAGACGATCACCGTCTTGGTCGAACGTCGCATCATGCACCCCCTCTACAAGAAGTTCATCCGCCGCTCGAAGAAGTATGCGGCGCACGACGACACCAACACCTGCACCGACGGCGATCTGGTGCGGATCGAGGAATGCCGCCCGATCAGCAAGCGGAAGTCATGGCTGCTGATCGAGCGCAACGGCATTCCGGTGCCGCGCCCGCGTGGCTTCACTGCGCCTGCGGTGCTGGACGAGACCGGCGCGGCGCTGGTGGACGAGACGACCGGCGAGGTCGTGCGGGAAGAGACGCACGCGGTGAAGGTCGACGAACACGGCGAAGCGGTGTTGGACGAGAGCGGCAAGCCCATCGAGCTGGCCGAGATCGTGCCGGACGCCGATGCCGCCGCCGATCCCGACCATCCGCCGGCCTGAGGAGAACTGAACCGTGATCCAGGTCGAGTCTAATCTCGAAGTCGCCGACAATTCCGGCGCCCGCCGCGTCCAGTGCATCAAGGTGCTCGGCGGCAGCAAGCGCAAGACCGCGTCCGTGGGCGACGTGATCGTCGTGTCGATCAAGGAAGCCATTCCGCGCGGCAAGGTGAAGAAGGGCGACGTGCACCAGGCGGTGATCGTGCGCACCTCGTTCCCGGTGCGGCGCACCGACGGGTCGGCGATCCGCTTCGACCGCAATGCGGCTGTGCTGATCAACAAGCAGCAGGAGCCGATCGGCACCCGCATCTTCGGCCCGGTGGTGCGCGAGCTCCGCGGCAAGAAGTTCATGAAGATCATCTCGCTGGCGCCGGAGGTCCTGTAATGGCCGCGCGCATTCGCAAGGGCGACCGGGTGATGGTCATCACCGGCGCCGACAAGGGCAAGCGGGGCGAAGTGCTGACCGTCATGCCCAAGGCCGAGCGGGCCGTCGTGCAGGGCGTCAACATTGCCAAGCGGCACACCAAGCCGTCCGGCATGGGTCAGCCCGGCGGGATCGTCGAGAAGGAGGCCACCATCCACCTCTCGAACATCGCGCTGCTCGACCCGAAGACGGACAAGCCGACCAAGGTCGGCTTCCGCGTGCTGGACGATGGTCGCAAGGTGCGCGTGAACCGCGCCACCGGCGACGTGATCGAGGGTTGAGGTCATGAGCGAGACGAAAGAGCTGCCGCGCATGCAGCAGCGCTACCGCGACGAGATCCGCGGCAAGCTGCGCGAGCAATTCAACTACAGCAACGTTATGCAGGTGCCCAAGCTCGAGAAGATCGTGCTGAATATGGGCGTCGGCGAGGCGGCGGGCGACCAGAAGAAGCTGGATGCGGCCGTGGCCGAACTCACGTTGATCGCGGGCCAGAAGCCGGTGAAGACGGTGGCCAAGAAGGCGATCGCTGGATTCAAGATCCGCGAAGGCTTGGCGATCGGCTGCAAGGTGACGCTGCGTCAGTCCCGGATGTATGAGTTCCTCGATCGCCTGGTGACGATCGCGCTGCCTCGCGTCCGCGACTTCCGCGGTATCCCGAACGGGAAGGGCTTCGACGGCCGCGGCAATTTCGCCATGGGCGTGCGCGAGCAGATCATCTTCCCCGAGATCGAATACGACAAGGTCACGGACGTTCGCGGGATGGACATCATCTTCGTGACGACGGCCAAGACGAACGACGAGGCCAAAGCGTTGCTCAAGGCTTTCGACGTTCCCTTCGCCGCCTGAGATTCAATCGGAAAACCGCCGGGGCGCGTCCCCGGCAGGTTCCAAGGAGTAGAGTGTATGGCCAAGACATCGTCCGTGAACCGCAACGAGAAGCGGCAGCATATGGCGACGCGCGACAAGTCCAAGCGTGCGGAGCTGAAGGCGCAGGTCATGGACCGCAGCGCCCCCGTCGAGGATCGGTTCGAGGCGACGTTGAAGCTGGCGCAGCTGCCGCGCAACGGTGCTGCCGTCCGCGTCCGTCTGCGTTGCGCCCTGACCGGCCGCGCCCGCGGCAATTATCGCAAGTTCAAGCTGTCGCGGAACATGTTGCGGCAACTGGCCAGTTCCGGCCAGCTTCCCGGCATGGTCAAGGCGAGCTGGTAAGGAGCCCCGCCAATGTCGATGACCGACGGGCTGGGTGACATGATCACCCGTATCCGCAACGCGCAGCGCAGCCGGCACACCAGCTGCGTTGCCCCGGCCAGCAAGCTCCGCGCCAACGCGTTGGAAGCGCTCAAGCGCGAGGGCTACATTCGTGGCTACACGGCCGAGGCCGTGCGACCCGGCGTGAACCAGCTCCGCATCGAGCTGAAATACAATGAGGGCGAGCCGGTGATCAAAGAGATCACCCGCGTCAGCAAGCCCGGCCGCCGCGTCTACTCGGCGATCGCCGACCTGCCGCGCGTCTATGCCGGGCTCGGCGTCTCGATTTTGTCGACCCCGCGGGGCGTGCTCTCCGACGGCGAGGCCCGTGCGGCCAATGTCGGCGGCGAAGTTCTGTTCCGGGTATTCTAGGCGAGGAGGGCAGCATGTCACGCGTAGGCAAGTATCCCGTCGCCGTACCGGCGGGCGTTTCGGTCGAGATCATCAACGGCATCCTGTCCACCAAGGGCAAGCTGGGTACGCTTAGCCTGCCCTTGTCGGACAACGTCGAGGTCAAGTCGGAAGACAACCAGGTCTCCGTTGCGCCGCGGCGCAACGATGCGCCATCCCGCATGATGTGGGGCACCACGCGCGCGCTGGTCGCAAGCATGGTCAAGGGCGTGTCGGAAGGCTTCACCAAGACCATGGAGATCCAGGGCACCGGCTTCCGCGCCGCGGTGCAAGGCAAGAACCTGGTCATCAACCTGGGTTTCTCGCACGACGTGGTCTATCCGGTGCCCGAGGGCATCACGATCACGACCCCGCGCCCCACCGCGATCACTGTCGCCGGGACGGATAAGCGCCAGGTGGGCCAGGTGGCCGCCGAGATCCGCTCGTTCCGTCCGCCGGAGCCCTACAAGGGCAAGGGCGTGCGCTACGACAACGAACAGATCCGGCGCAAGGAAGGCAAGAAGAAGTAAGATGAGCGCTGTCCAGAATCTTCAGCAGCGTCGGCGCGAGCGCCTACGCTTTCAGCTCCGGCAGAAATCCGGTGGGCGTCCGCGCTTGTCCGTGTTCCGCTCCGGCAAGCATATTTACGCCCAGGTGATCGACGACTCGCAGGGCCGCACGATGGCCGCCGCCTCGACACTCGAGGCGGGCCTCAAGGCTGACGGCAAGTCCGGTTCCGACAAATCGGCCGCAACCGCTGTCGGCAAGCTGGTGGCCGAGCGGGCCCTGGCGGCCGGCGTGTCGGCGGTGGTGTTCGACCGCGGGTCCTACTTGTACCACGGCCGCGTCAAGGCGCTGGCCGAGGCTGCCCGCGAGGGCGGGCTGTCCTTCTGATGAACAACGAGCATGAAGTGCTCCCCGCCCGCGTCCGCGGACCGGCGTTGCAGGGAATTTAACGATGGCACGTGAAGCACGGGAAGGCGGCCGCGGTCGCGACCGCGATCGCAGCGGCGATCGGGATCGCGATGGCGGCGACGAGCTGATTGACAAGCTGGTCACCATCAACCGGGTGGCTAAAGTGGTGAAGGGTGGACGCCGGTTTGCCTTCGCCGCGTTGGTAGTGGTCGGCGATCAGAAGGGCCGGGTTGGCTACGGCGCCGGCAAGGCGCGCGAAGTGCCGGAAGCCATCCGCAAGGCGACGGAGCGGGCCAAGCGCGGCCTGATCCGCGTACCGATGAAGGAAGGCCGTACGCTGCACCACGACGTGGAGGGCCTGTTCGGCGCCGGTCACGTCGTGCTGCGCTCTGCCGCGGCCGGCACGGGCATCATCGCCGGTGGACCGATGCGCGCCGTGTTCGAGACGCTGGGCATCAACGACGTGGTGGCCAAGTCGCTCGGCAGCCGCAACCCGCACAACATGGTCAAGGCCACTTTCGCGGCTCTGACCCGGTGCGGGAGCCCGCGGGCCGTCGCGGCACGCCGCGGCAAGAAGGTGTCGGACATCCTGGGCAAGCGGGAAGCCGCGGCGGAGGGAGCGGCCGATGTCTGATCATCAGTCAAAGGGCACGGTGCGGGTCACGCAGATCCGCTCCGGCCTCGGCCGCAAGAAGGATCAGGTTCAGACCCTGACCGGGCTGGGCTTGGGTAAGCTGCGTCGCACGCGCGAGCTGGAAGACACGCCGTCCGTGCGTGGCATGATCGACCGGGTCAAGCACCTGGTCGTGGTGGAGGACGGCAAGTGAAGCTGAACGAGATCCGCGACAATGCGGGCGCGCATCTGAAGTCCAAGCGCCTCGGCCGCGGCATCGGCTCCGGCAAGGGCAAGACGTCCGGCAAGGGCGTCAAGGGCCAGAAAGCACGCGAAGGCGTGGCGTTGAACGGGTTCGAGGGCGGTCAGCTCCCGATCTATCGGCGGCTCCCCAAGCGCGGCTTCACCAATATCTTCCGCACCGAGTACGCGCCGATCAACGTCGGCACAATCAGCCAGGCGGTCGAGAGCGGCAAGCTGAACGTCAACGAGGCGATTACGGAAGCGGCCCTCGAGGCGGCTGGTTTGGTGCGTCTCGGCAAGGCAGTGGGCGTGCGTCTGCTCGCCAAGGGTGAGCTGAAGCACCCCGTCCGCGTGACGGTGTCTGGCGCGTCGGCCGCGGCCGTTGCCGCCGTCGAGCAGGCAGGCGGGACCGTCACCACGACGGTGCCGCGCCCGGTCGAGGCCGAGCCCGCCGCTACCTAGTTGTTCCCGGCCCGGCGCCACCGCATATGGTGGCCCGGGCCGTTTCAGTTCGGCTCGACGAGACGGGCCAGCGCCGCGTGGACTGGCCGACTATAGGGGAACGCCAATGGCCTCCACGGCCGAGCAGCTCGCGTCGAACCTCAGCCTCGGTTCGCTCTCGAAGGCGACGGAGCTCAAGAAGCGCATCTGGTTCACCCTAGGGGCGCTGCTGGTCTACCGGATCGGCACCTACATTCCCGTTCCCGGCGTCGATGCGTCCGTGATGGGCGAGTTGCTGTCCCAGCATGGCGGCGGCATCCTGGGCATGTTCGACATGTTCAGCGGCGGGGCGCTCGGGCGCATGACCGTCTTCGCGCTCAACATCATGCCCTACATCTCGGCGAGCATCATCGTGCAGCTGATGTCGGCCGCGATCCCGTCGCTGGAGGCCCTCAAGAAAGAGGGCGAATCCGGCCGCAAGAAGATGAACCAATACACGCGGTATCTCACCGTGCTGATCGCGCTGGTTCAGTCCTACGGGATCGCAGTCGGCCTGGAGAGCATGCGCGGGCAGTTCGGATCTGCGGTGATCGATCCCGGCATCTTCTTCCGCTTGTCCTGCGTCATCACGCTGGTCGGCGGCACCATGTTCCTGATGTGGATCGGCGAGCAGATCACCTCGCGCGGCGTCGGCAACGGCACCAGCCTGATCATCTTTGCCGGCATCGTCGCCAACCTGCCCCATGCCTTGGCCAACCTGCTCGAACTCGGCCGGACTGGCGCCCTTTCCCCGGTATTCATCGTGGTGTTCATGGCGCTGGCCGTGCTGGTCGTCGCCTTCGTCGTGTTCATGGAGCGGGCGCAGCGCCGCATCGTCATCCAATACCCCAAGCGCCAGGTCGGGCAGCGCATGTTCGGCGGCGACTCCACCCACATGCCGCTCAAGGTCAACACGGCGGGGGTGATCCCACCCATCTTCGCGAGCTCTATCCTGCTGGTGCCGGCGACGCTCGCCGGGTTCTCGACCCAGAACCCGAATGGCTGGCTCGCTTGGATCGGTCAGCAACTCGGCCACGGCCAACCGGCTTATCTGGTCGCCTACGCCGCCATGATCGTCTTCTTCTCGTACTTCTACACGGCCGTCGTGTTCAATCCCGAGGAGACTGCCGACAACCTCAAGAAGTATGGCGGCTTCATTCCCGGCGTCCGACCGGGCTCCAACACGTCGCAGTATTTCGACACCATCCTGGCCCGGCTCACGACCATCGGTGCGCTTTACCTGTGCGCCGTCTGCCTGCTGCCGGAGATACTCATCAGCAAATACTCTGTGCCGTTCTACTTCGGCGGCACGAGCCTGATGATCATCGTTTCCGTGACCATGGACACGGTGACGCAGATCCAGTCGCAATTGCTGGCCCACCAGTACGAAGGCCTGATCCGTAAGTCGCGCGTTAAGGGGCGGCCGCGGTGAACCTGATCCTGCTGGGCCCGCCCGGGGCAGGGAAGGGGACACAGGCCAAGCGGCTCGAGCAGGCGCACGGCTTTGTCCAGATCTCGACCGGTGACATGCTGCGTGCCGAGGTCAAGGCGGGCACCGAGATCGGCTTGGAAGCGCGCGCCATCATGGAAGCCGGCGCGCTGGTACCGGACGCGCTGATCATCGCCATCATCGAGGGGCGCATCAAACAGCCTGACGCCAGCAATGGCTTCATCCTCGACGGCTTCCCGCGAACCGTGCCCCAGGCCGTCGCGCTTGACGACATGTTGGCCCATGTGGGCCAGCGGATCGACGCCGTGATCGAGTTGAAGGTCGACGATGCCGCGCTGGTCGACCGCATCGCCGGTCGCTACACGTGCGCCCGCTGCGGCGCCGGTTACCACGATGAGTTCAAGAAGCCGCATGTCGAGGGTGTCTGCGACGTCTGCGGCAGTGCCGAGTTCAGCCGCCGCGCCGACGACAACCGCGACACGGTGGCGACCCGGCTGACCGCCTACCATACCCAGACCGCGCCCATTCTGCCGCATTACGCCGCGAGCGGACGCCTTCTGACGGTCGATGGCATGGCCGAGATCGACGATGTCACGGTCGCGCTCGAGGCGGTCCTGGCCCGCCTCAAGCACCAGCGTCAGCCGTCGCCCGCGTGAGCGACTGGGCCCATCCACATAGGCGGGAGTCACGCAATCTTGACCCGATTGCGTTGACATCGATGACAAGGCGCGTATAGGTAGCCGCCTGTGCCGGACCCCATCGGGAACGGTTCAATCTGTTTTGAATGCAGCAAGGCAGCCACTGGCCATGGGCCGGGGGTCGAGGAGAACGAAGCGTGGCGCGAATTGCCGGTGTTAACGTGCCGACCAACAAGCGGGTGGAAATCAGCCTGCAATACATCTACGGCATCGGGCCCGCCAAGGCGCACGACATCGTCACCAAGCTGAGCATCCCCGAAGATCGTCGGGTCAATCAGCTCTCCGACGACGAGGTGCTGCGCATCCGTGAGCTGATCGATCGCGAGTATCGCGTCGAGGGCGACCTGCGCCGCGAAGTCTCGATGAACATCAAGCGGCTGATGGATCTCGGTTGCTACCGCGGTCTGCGTCATCGCCGCGGGCTGCCGGTGCGTGGTCAGCGGACTCACACCAATGCGCGCACGCGCAAGGGCAAGGCGGTCGCGATCGCCGGCAAGAAGAAAGTCACTAAGTAATCCCGCCGCTGCTTCGGCAGCGCTCACGACCTGCCGCCGACGCGGCTAACACGTTAGGACCACGACCATGGCGAAAGCCGCCGCGCGCCCCCGTCGCAAGGAGCGCAAGAACATCATCGCCGGAGTGGCGCACGTCGCCGCGACGTTCAATAACACGATGGTGACGATTACCGACGCTCAAGGCAACACGATTGCTTGGTCGTCTGCCGGCATGCAGGGCTTCAAGGGCAGCCGGAAGTCGACGCCGTATGCCGCGCAGGTCGCGGCCGAGGACGCGGGCAAGAAGGCTCGCGAGCATGGCATGGAGACGCTGGAAATCGAAGTCAGCGGCCCCGGGTCCGGGCGCGAGAGCGCGCTGCGCGCCTTGCAGGCGGTCGGGTTCTCGATTTCCGCGATCCGCGACATGACGCCCATTCCGCACAATGGCTGCCGGCCGCGCAAGCGCCGCCGCGTCTGACGTTCGGGTTTTGACTATCTCAGCGCGGCTCGGAAGAGCCGCGCCCATTTTGTTTTGGAGCTGATCAATGGTCCTGCAGAGGAACTGGCAGTCGCTGATCAAGCCGGAAAAGCTCGACGTCGAGCCCGGCGCCGACCCCCACCGTGTTGCCACGGTCGTCGCCGAGCCGCTGGAGCGCGGTTTCGGTATGACGCTCGGCAACGCCGTTCGCCGTGTGCTGCTGTCCTCCTTGCAGGGCGCGGCCGTGACCGCCGTTCAGATCGACGGCGTGTTGCATGAGTTCAGCAGCATCATCGGTGTGCGCGAGGACGTCACGGACGTCGTGCTCAACATCAAGCAACTCGCTCTCCGCATGCACGGCGAAGGCCCGAAGCGGATGGTGCTGTCGGCCACCGGCCCCGGCGAGATTACTGCCGGGCAGATCCAGACCGGGCACGACATCGAAGTCATGAACCCCGATCTGGTGATCTGCACGCTGGACGATGGCGTGAAGCTCGGCATGGAGTTCACCGTCAACATCGGCAAGGGCTACGTCCCGGCCGCGGCGAACCGGCCGGAAGACGCGCCCATCGGCCTGATCCCGATCGACGCGATCTACTCTCCGGTCAAGCGCGTGTCCTACAAGGTCGAGCCGACCCGCGTGGGCCAGGTCACCGACTACGACAAGCTGTTGCTTCAGGTCGAAACCAACGGTGCCGTCACGCCGGAGGACGCGGTCGCCCTGGCGGCGCGCATCCTGCAGGACCAGCTTCAGCTGTTCATCAACTTCGACGACCCGCAACTCGCGCGGCCCGATGAAGTGCAGGACGACCTGCCGTTCAATCGCAACCTTCTGCGCAAGGTCGATGAGCTCGAGCTCTCGGTCCGGTCGGCAAACTGCCTCAAGAACGACAACATCGTCTACATCGGCGATCTCGTGCAGAAGACGGAGCAGGAGATGCTCCGCACCCCGAACTTCGGCCGCAAGTCTCTGAACGAGATTAAGGAAGTGCTGACCGCCATGGGTTTGGCGCTCGGCATGAGCGTCCCCGGTTGGCCGCCCGAGAACATCGAAGATCTGGCCAAGCGGCTGGACGAGCCCTTCTAAGGAACTGAACCATGCGTCACGGAATGGCCGGCCGGAAGCTCGGCGTCACCGGAAGTCACCGCGAAGCCATGTTTCGCAACATGGCCCACGCGCTGCTCAAGCACGAGCAGATCACCACCACGCTGCCCAAGGCGAAGGAGCTGCGCCCGGTCGCCGAGAAGCTGATCACGCTCGGTAAGCGCGGTGACCTGCATGCGCGTCGGCAGGCGATGAGCAAGCTGCAGGACCCCAAGCTGGTCGCCAAGCTGTTTGGCCCGATCGCCGAACGCTACCGCGCCCGCTCCGGCGGCTATTGCCGCGTGCTCAAGGCCGGCATCCGCTATGGCGATGCCGCTGACATGGCCGTAATCGAGCTCGTCGAGCGCGACCCGGCCGCCAAGGGCCAGGATAGCGGCCCGCGTCCCGAGACCACCGTCGACGACGAGGGCGAAGAGTAAGACGCAGCGAACCCTCTCCCGGCAGCGGGAGAGGGCATGCCGCGAGACGCCACGCTCGCAACCCGGCATCCACGCGCTTATGTAATCCCCATGTCGGCCCGCACCTCGCAGGACCTGTTTGGGGCTCCTCTACCGGACGCCTCCGCTGCCGAGGGCAAGCCGCTCGCCGAGCGTCTCCGCCCGGCTGTTCTCGCCGATGTGGTGGGCCAGGACCATCTCGTCGGTCCCGACGGCACGCTCACCCGCATGCTCGGCCGCGGCGCCTTGGCGTCGCTCATCCTTTGGGGCCCGCCGGGCGTCGGCAAGACGACGATCGCGCGCCTGCTCGCGGCCGCCGCCGCGCTGCATTTCGTCTCGCTCTCGGCCGTGTTTTCCGGCGTAGCGGACCTCAAGCGCGCTTTTGACGAGGCCCGCCGCCGCCGGGAGGCCGGCCAGCGCACCCTGCTCTTCGTCGACGAGATCCACCGCTTCAACCGCGCGCAGCAGGACGGCTTCCTCCCGGTGGTCGAGGACGGCACGGTCGTCCTGGTCGGCGCCACGACGGAGAACCCGTCCTTCGCCCTCAACGGCGCCTTGCTCTCCCGCTGCCAGGTGCTCGTCCTTCGCCGACTGGACGAAGCGGCGCTCGAACGGCTCGTCGCCCGCGCCGAGGCGCAGGGGGGACACCCGTTGCCCGTGCTGCCGGAAGCGCGCGCGGCCTTGTGCGCCATGGCCGATGGCGATGGCCGTTACGTCCTCAACATGGCCGAGCAACTCCTCGCCATGCCGCCGGGCCCGGCGCTCGACGCGGCCGGGCTCGCCGAGGTCATCGGCCGCCGCGCCGCGCTCTACGACAAGGATCGTGAGGAGCACTACAACCTCATCTCGGCCCTACATAAGTCCTTGCGCGGCTCCGATCCGGACGCGGCGCTGTATTGGTTCGCCCGCATGCTGGCCGGCGGCGAGGATGCGCGATACGTCGCCCGCCGCCTCGTCCGCTTCGCCTCCGAGGATGTCGGCCTGGCGGACCCGGCCGCACTCGTTCAGGCTCTCGCGGCTTGGGAGGCCTATGAGCGCCTCGGCAGCCCGGAGGGCGACCTCGCCATTGCCCAGGCCATCGTCTATCTCGGCACCGCGCCGAAATCGAACGCGCTCTACCGGGCCAGCAAGGCGGCCGCCGCCGGCGCCAAGGCGACCGGCAGCCTGATGCCGCCCGCCCACATCCTGAACGCGCCGACCATGCTGATGAAGACGCTCGGCTACGGCGCCGGCTACGATTACGACCACGACACCGCCGACGGCTTCTCTGGCCAGAACTACTTCCCCGACGGCATGGATCGTCCGCAGTACTACCGTCCGCTCGACCGCGGCTTCGAGCGCGAGATCGGCCGCCGGCTGGACGCCTGGTCCGCGTTACGGCAGGAGCGGGCCCCATGATCGAGCAACGCGCCGTCACCGAAGACGAGGCCGAGATCCGGCTCGACCGCTGGTTCCGCCGGCATTTTCCCGCGCTGACCCAGGGCGCCATCCAGCGGATGTGCCGCAACGGGCAGATCCGGGTCGACGGCAAGCGGGCGGAGGCGGCGACGCGGCTGCTGCCGGGTCAGTCGGTGCGCGTTCCGCCGATGCCGGCCGCGCCGGCGCCCAAGCCGGCCCGCGACCCCGCCGACCCGGCGCTGGTCGAAGAGCTCGAAGCCATGCTGATCTACCGCGACGAGCAGGTCATCGTGCTCAACAAACCGCACGGCCTGGCCGTGCAGGGCGGCCCCGGCATCACCAAGCATCTCGACGGCATGCTGGACGGGCTGCGTGGCGACTCCGATCACCGGCCCCGCCTGGTACATCGGCTCGATCGCGACACCTCCGGCGTGCTGCTGCTGGCGCGCACGCCCGGGGTGGCCGCCAAGCTCGCCGCCGCCTTTCGCGGCCGGGACGTGCAAAAGACGTATTGGGCAATCGTGACGGGCCGGCCCAGCCCGACGGAGGGCCGCATCGACCTGCCCTTGCTCAAATACGCAGGCGCCCGCGGCGAGCGCACCGTGCCGGCCGAGCGCGACGACGAGGACGGCCAGCGCGCCGTGACCGATTACCGCACGCTCGACACGGCCGGGCAGCGCCTGTCCTGGCTCGAGATGTCGCCGGTCACCGGCCGCACCCACCAGCTTCGCGTGCACAGCGTGGCGCTCGGCACCCCGATCGTCGGCGACCTGAAGTATCACGAGCCCGACCAGAACGGGGCCTTCAGCGCGGTGGTGGAGGGATTGTCGCCCAAGCTGCACCTGCACGCCCGCGCGCTGGACGTGCCGCACCCCGCCGGCGGGCGCCTCGTCGTGGAGGCGGAGCTGGCACCCCACATGCGCGACACGTTCAACACCGTCGGCTTCGAGGCCCGCGCGCCACAACCCGCGCTGCGCACCGCCGGCAAGCCGCCCGCCAGGGCTGCGGTCAACGTCGCGCCCAAGCCGGCCGGCAGACCGAAAGCGGCCGCGAAGCCCGTGCTGGCCGCCAAACCCAGGCCGGCGACCAAGCCCAGGCCTGCCGCCAGACCCAGAGTGGATGCCAAGCCGAAGGCGGCCGCCACGCCAAGGCCGGGCGCCAAGCCCAGACCCAATGCGAGTGCGAGGCCGAAGCCGGGCGGCCGGCGATGATGCGCGCCGTTCTCGTCCTGGCCGTCGCGATCCTTGCCCTCCTGGGGATCGCGGCCGCCGGTGCGGCGTGGTGGCTGAACGGCGACGCCGTCAAGACGCGGCTGGCCGACCAGGTCCGCCGCGCCACCGGACGGGAACTCACGGTGGCCGGCCCGGTTACGCTCGCCTGGTCGTTCTCGCCGACCCTGGCGCTGAACGACGTCTCGCTGAGCAACCCGCCCGGCTTCGCGCAACCGCGCATGGCGCATGCCGAGCGGATCGAGGCGCGGGTGGGGCTCGCCGGGCTGTTCAGCCAGCGCATCGCGATCGACCGTCTCCGCCTCGTCGCGCCCATCGTCCGGCTCGAGCGCGATGCGTCGGGCCGCGGCAACTGGGTCTTCACGCCGCCAGCCGCGCCACCCGCCGCCGCGCCAGCCTCGCCGGCCGGCTCCGGCCCGCGCTTTCAACTCTCGCTCGGTGCGGTGGAGATCACCGACGCCTCGATCGCCTGGGGCGCCCAGACCCTCGTCGCGCCGCGGCTGGACTACGATCCGACCAGCCACGCGGTCAGCGGCACGCTGGCCGCCAACGGGACGTCGCTCGCTCTGTCGGGGACCGCCGGGCCGTTCGACGCCGCGCCGTATCCGATCGATGTCCGTCTGGCCGGCGGCGGCGCGGAGGCCGGGCTGCGCGGCACCAGCGCGTCCGCCACGCTGACGGCAAATGCCGCCGACCTGGCGGCACTCGCCCCGCTAGCCGGGCGCGCCCTGCCGTCGGTCCGCGACGTTGCGCTCACCGCGGTGCTGCCCGGACCCGGTCCCGTCTCGCTCCGGCTCGGCGCCACGACGTCCGGCCGCTGGTCGCTGACGGAAGCGACGCTGACGGCGGCCTCCCTCGGCGCGCCCGCCGACCTCGTGGCCACCGGCGCGGTCGGCCCGCTGCCGCTCACCCTGACCGGCCGCCTCGAGAACCCGGCCGCTTTGTTGAACGGCGCCTCGCCGATCACGGCACGACTCGAGTCGTCCGGACTGGTCGCCACCGTGACCGGCACCGTTGCCGCCCCCGGCACCGCGGCGCTCGACCTGCAGGCGCAGGTCGCTGCCTTGCGCGACCTCTCCGACCGGCTGCCGGCCCTGACCGCGCTTTCGGCCAGCGGCGCCCTTGCGGTCCGGCCCGGCGCGGTCGCGCTCACCGGGTTGCGGCTCGCCAGCGGGGAGGGCGACCTGGCCGGCGATCTATCGCTGGACTGGAATAGCCGGCCCACCCTGCGCGGCGCCCTGACCAGCCAACGGCTCGACCTTCGCGCCTTCGCCGCGCCGCCCGCGTCTCCCCCCGCCGTTGCGCCCGCCGCGGGCGCTCCCCCGGCCCCGGTGCCGGGGCCAGTCCGGGTCATCCCCGACACCACCCTGCCATGGGCCGCCCTGCGCGACGCCGATGGCGACCTCCGGCTCAGCATCGGCACGCTCAAGGCGGCCGGCGCGGCCTGGACCGCGGTACAGGCGCATGCCGTGCTGGCCGGCGGCACGCTCCGCCTCGACCCGGCGAGCACCGGCTTCGGCGCGGCGACCGCCCGGGGCACGCTCACCGTCGCCGCCGCTGCCACGCCGCCCACCGTCGCGCTGACCGTCGACGCGCCGGGCCTGCCGTTCGGGCCGGTGCTCGCGATGGCCGGCGGCGCGGCCGACGCGACCGGCACGTTGGACGTCCACGCCGACCTGACCGGCAGCGGCGACACCGTCCGCGCCGTCGCCGCCTCCCTCTCCGGCCAGGCGGGCGTTGCGCTGACCGGCGGCCAGGTCGACGACGCGCTGCTCGAACGGCTCGCCGCCAGCGCGCTTCGGGCCGCCGGCGTTTCCTTCGCCGAGGGCGGGCGGACCGCGATCCGCTGCGCCGCGCTGCGGGCCGATGCGACGGCTGGGATGGTCCGGCTATCCGCGCTGACGCTGGACACCAGCCGCCTGGCGCTGGACGGGAGCGGCGAAATCGACCTCGGCACGGAGGCGCTGGACCTGCAGTTGCGGCCGCAACTACGGTTGGGCGGCGGGCTCAGCGTGCCGCTTCGGGTCCGCGGCACGCTGGCCGCGCCGAAGCCGCAGCTCGACCCCGGCGCGTTCGGGTCCGGCCGCGTCGGCATCGTGCTGGGCGGCCCGCCGCCGGCCGATGCGTGCGGCCCGGCGCTGGCCGCAGCGCGCGGCGGCCAGCCCGGCGCCGCCCCGTCGCCCGCCGCGCCGCCGCGCGCGCTGAAGCCGGCCGATATCCTGAGGGGATTGTTGCGATGAAGCGGTTCTGGGACGTCGCCACGCCGGTCGACGGAGCGGGCGGGTGGACGATCGAGCTCGACGGCAAGGCGATGCGCGTGCCCGGCGGCTCCGTGCTCCGGGTTGGCTCGCGCGCGCTGGCGGAGGCGATCGCGGCGGAGTGGCAGGCGGCCGGCGGTGCCAAAGGCGGTGCCATGTCGGCAGCGGACGTGCCGCTGACACAGCTCGCCGGCACCGCGCAGGAACGCATCGCGCCCGACCCGGTCGCCACCGCCGACGCCATCGCCCGCTACGCGGAGACCGACCTGCTCTGCTACCGCGCCGAGCACCCGGCTCCCCTGGTCGCGACCCAGGCGCAGGAATGGCAGCCCTGGCTCGACTGGCTCGAGCGCGAGCATGGCGCCCGGTTGGTGCCGACCGCCGGCATCGCCCATGTCACCCAGGCGCCGGAAGCGCTGACCGCCGTGCGCGAGCGGCTGCGGGCGGAGCCGCCGCCCGTGCTGGCCGCGCTGGGCGTTGCGGTGCCCGTGCTGGGCAGCGTCGTGCTGGGCCTGGCCCTGGCCGACGGCGTGGTCGGCCCGTCCCGCGCCTACGAGCTCGCCGTGCTGGACGAGCTGTTCCAGATGGAGCGCTGGGGTGACGACACCTGGGCCGCCAAACGCCGCCGGCATGGTGCGGAGGATGTGGAGCTGGCGCATCGCTTCATGGTGCTGGCCCGGGCGGCATGACCGCCAAGCGGCTGCGGATCGCCGGGCTGGTGCAGGGGGTCGGCTATCGCAACTGGATGGTCCGCGAAGCCACCCGCCTCGGCGTTGCCGGCTGGGTCCGCAACCGTGGTGACGGCTCGGTGGAGGCGTTCGTGCAGGGTGAAACCGCGGCGGTCGAGGAGCTGCTGCGCCTATGCCGCCGTGGCCCGGCGAGCGCGTCGGTCTCGTTGATCCATGAAGAGCTGGTCGCGCCGGACCCGACGCCGGGGTTCTCGCAGCGGCCGACGCTGGCGTGACGCCGGCGCCGGCCCGCTCCATTCATTAGGCGGCAGTATCGGGCGTGCGGCGGCGATAGCCGAGCGCTGCCGCGCTGGCCGGCTCCGTTACAGCCTGGCCAGGCTGTTGCCGCCAAGCACGATGCCGTTGGCGAAGGTGCCGCCGACGGGAGGTCCGCGCATGGCGCTGATGTTGACGATCTCGGCCCTGTGCCGCTGCCGGGGTTAGCTGCCGAACACCTCGGCCCATGCTGCTCGCAGTGCCAGGTCCGCATCCGTCATGCTCACCGGCAAGCCGAGGGCGGCCAGGCTGGTGACGCCGTGCTCGCTGATGCCGCAGGGAACGATGCCGCCGAAGTGGCCGAGATCGGGTTCCACGTTGAGCGAGACGCCGTGCCACGTCACCCACCTCGTCACGCGGACGCCGATCGCGGCGATCTTGGCTTCCGTGCCGGTCGACCGGTCGGCGACCCAGATGCCGACCCGGCCCACGCGTCGCTCGCCGCGCACGTTGAACCGGTCCAACGCGCGGATCAGCCACTCCTCCAGCCCTTCCACGTAGGCCCGCACGTCACGGGCACGGACGCTGCCGTGCTCGCGATGCAGGTCCAGCATGACGTAGCCCACGCGCTGGCCGGGGCCGTGATAGGTCCATTGCCCGCCGCGGCCGGTGCGGAACACCGGCAGCGCGTCGGGCGCGACCAGCCCCTCGGCCGTGGCCGACGTGCCGGCCGTGTAGAGCGGCGGGTGCTCCAGCAGCCACACCGTTTCCGCCGCGCCCCCGTCGCGAATGGCGGCCACGCGAGCGGTCATGGCCGCCAGCGCGTCGGGATAGGCGACCGGAGCGTCACTGATCTGCCATTCGAGCGTTGATACCGCTGCGTCCATCCGCTATGACCCCCCGGCCCCGATGCGGTCGTGGCGGAATGGTAGACGCGCAAGCTTGAGGTGCTTGTGGGGGAAACCCCGTGGAAGTTCGAGTCTTCTCGACCGCATGCTCACTCTTCGGACGCCTGGCGTCGTTTGCGTTCCCGCCGCCGCTGACCGAGTTTCAGCGGGAGCAGGGGAGGACAGGCGTAGATGGACGAGGATTTCCGCAAGGCCGCGCTGGATTACCACCGGCTGCCGGTGCCGGGCAAACTGGCGATCGAGGCCACCAAGCGGATGGCCACGCAGCGCGACCTCGCCCTGGCCTACTCGCCGGGCGTTGCCGCCGCCTGTCTCGAGATCAAGGCCGACCCGACCACGGCGCTGGACTACACCGCCCGCGGCAACCTCGTCGCCGTCATCTCCAACGGCACGGCCGTGCTCGGTCTCGGCAATATCGGGGCGCTCGCCGGCAAGCCGGTGATGGAGGGCAAGGCCGTCCTGTTCAAGAAGTTCGCCGGCATCGACGTGTTCGACATCGAGGTCGACGCGGAGGACCCGGACCGCTTCGTCGACGTGGTCGCCGCCCTTGAGCCCACCTTCGGCGCCGTGAACCTCGAGGACATCAAAGCCCCCGAGTGCTTCGAGATCGAGCGGCGCCTGCGCGAGCGCATGAAGATCCCGGTCTTCCACGACGACCAGCACGGCACCGCCATCATCGTGGCCGCCGCCATCCGCAACGGCCTCCTGCTGCAGGGCAAGGATCTCGCCCAGGCCCGGCTCGTCACCTCGGGCGCCGGCGCGGCCGCGCTGGCCTGCGTCGACCTGCTGGTCGCGATGGGTCTGCAGGTCGAGAACGTCACGCTGACCGACGTCAAGGGCGTGGTCTGGGCCGGGCGCGACGAGAACATGCCGCCCAACATGGCCCGCTACGCCAAGCACACGGATGCCCGCAAGCTGCCCGACGTGCTGGCCGATGCCGACATCTTCCTGGGCCTGTCCGCCCCGGGCGTGCTGAAGCCGGAATGGCTGCCGCTCATGGCGGCCAAGCCGCTCATCCTGGCGCTGGCCAACCCCGACCCGGAGATCACCCCCGAGCTGGCCCGCGAGCACCGGCCGGACGCCATCATCGCCACCGGGCGCAGCGACTATCCCAACCAGGTCAACAACGTGCTGTGCTTTCCGTTCATCTTCCGCGGCGCGCTGGACGTGAGCGCGACGCAGATCAACGAGGAGATGAAGCTCGCCGCGGTGGAGGCCATCGCCAATCTGAGCCGGGCCGAGGCCAGCGAGGTCGTGGCCGCCGCCTATGGCGGGCACGCGCCGGTGTTCGGGCCGGAATACATCATCCCCAAGCCGTTCGACCCGCGGCTGATCCTCGAGATCGCCCCCGCCGTGGCGCGCGCCGCCATGCAGAGCGGCGTCGCCACTCGGCCGATCAGCGACTTCCCGGCCTATCTCGAGCGGCTCGGCCGCTTCGTGTTCCGCTCCGGCCAGCTCATGCGCCCGGTGTTCGAGGCCGCGCGGCAGAACAAGCAGCGAATCGTCTATGCCGAGGGCGACGACGAGCGCGTCCTGCGCGCCGTGCAGACCCTGCTGGACGAGAACTTGGTCGAGCCCATCCTGATCGGCCGCAAAGACGTCATCGCGAAGAAGGTCCGCGAGCTCGGCCTTCGTCTCAAGCCGGACGAGCATCTGCAGATCCTGGACCCCGAGCAGGACAAGTCGGTGTTCGAGCCATTGCTGATCTCCTACCAGCACCTGGTCGGCCGCCGCGGCGTGCCCACCGATGCGGCGGCGCGGCGCATGAGCCGCCGGCCCACGGTAGCGGCGGCGATGATGCTGCAAGCCGGGCTGGTGGATGCCGCGGTGTGCGGCGGTACCGGCGATTGGTGGCGGCACATGACCTACATGATGCCGATCATCCCGACCCGGCCGGGCGTCTCGCGCGTTTATGCCATCTCCGCGCTGATCACCTCGGCCGGCGTGCTGTTCATGGGCGACACCCACGTCAACCTGGACCCCACTGCCGAGCAGATCGCGGAAATGACCCAGCTCGCGGCCGAGTCCGTCCGCGCCTTCGGTATCGTGCCCAAGGTGGCGCTGTTGTCGCATTCGACCTTCGGCAGCTCGTCCAGCAAGAGCGCGCGCAAGATGCGCGAGGCGCTGGGCTTGCTGCGCCGCCACGCGCCCGACCTGGAGGTCGATGGCGAGATGCACGCAGATGCGGCGCTGATCCCGAGCCTGCGGGATCGCGCCGTGCCGGACAGTCGGCTCGACGGGGTGGCGAACCTGTTGATGATGCCGAACCTGGACGCGGCCAACATCAGCTTCACCATGCTCAAGGCCGGGGCGGACGGACTGCCGATCGGGCCCATCCTGCTCGGCATGTCGCGCCCGGTGCACGTGCTGGTGCCGAGCGTCACGGCGCGCGGCATCGTCAACGTCAGCGCCATGGTGGCGGTCGAGGCGCAGCAGCGGCCCAAGCCGGGCGGCTGAGCGGCCCGTGCTGTTCCTGGCGGCGGGCATCGGGGTCGTTGCACTCTTCATGCTCGTCGCCCGGGCTTTTTCCCGGGCCCGCATCGCGACGGTCAAGTCGTTGGCGGCTTGGGTGGCGGCGCTGGCCGGATTGAGCCTGGCCGGGATGCTGCTGCTGACCGGGCGGTCCTCGGCGGCCATCGGCGGCGCCGTGCTGGTCGGGCCGCTGCTGTGGGATTGGTGGAAACGGTTCGCCGCCGGTCGCCCGGCCCGGCCTGCCGCGGCCCGTCCGCGCGCGGCCGCGATGACCCGGGCGGAGGCGCTGGACGTGCTCGGGCTGCGTGACCCGGTCTCGGACGAAGAAATCCGCGCCGCCTGGCTCCGCCTCATGCGGGTGGCCCATCCCGATGGCGGCGGTTCCGACTGGCTGGCTGTGCGGATCAACCAGGCCAAGGACGTGCTGCTCGGCCGAGGGTGAGGTGCCCGGGGACCGACTTGCCCCGGAGGCGGGACCGTGCGACGAAACGGCCCGCTCGATCACCAGCATGGGATATCACGTGAAGAAGCTGCGTAAAGCGGTGCTGCCGGTCGCGGGGCTCGGGACCCGGTTTCTGCCGGCGACCAAGGCGATGGCTAAAGAGATGCTACCGGTCGTCGACAAGCCCTTGATCCAATATGCCATCGAGGAAGCGCGCGCCGCTGGCATCGAGCAGTTCTGCATGATCTCCGGTCGCGGCAAGACGGCCCTGATCGATCATTTCGACGTCTCCTACGAACTCGAGGCCAACCTGCGCGAGCGCGGCAAGACCGAGTTGCTCGAGTTGCTGGACGCGATGAAGGTCCCGCCGGGCTCCATCACCACCGTGCGCCAGCAGGTGCCGATGGGGCTCGGCCATGCCATCTGGTGCGCCCGCGCCTTCATCGGCGACGATCCGTTCGCGATCCTGCTGCCGGACGACCTCGTGCTCAGCGAGACGCCCTGCCTGCAGCAGCTCGCCGAGGTGTACGCCCAAACAGGCGGCAACGTGGTCGCCGTGAGCGAGGTGCCGCACGAGCACACCAACCGCTACGGCATCCTCAAGACGGGCCAGGACGACGGCACCCGGGTCGAGGTCACCGGCCTGGTCGAGAAGCCGAAGCCGGCAGATGCGCCGAGCAACCTGTCCATCATCGGCCGCTACATCCTGATGCCGGAGGTGATCGAACACCTTTCGCTGATGGAGCGCGGGGCCGGCAACGAGGTGCAGCTCACCGACGCCATGGCGCGCATGATCGGGCACGGGCCGTTCCACGGCCTGCGCTACGAGGGGCGGCGGTTCGACTGCGGCGACAAGGCCGGCTTCCTGGAAGCCCAGATCGCCTTTGCCCTCAAGCGGCCGGACCTGAAGGATCAGGTCGAGGCCTTCCTGAAGAAATACCGGTAAAGGCGCCCCGATGGCTTTCAAGCACGACTTCGATGCCACCAGCCTGCGCGAATACGACATCCGCGGCGTGGTCGGCGCCACGCTGCACGATGCCGACGCGTTCGCCATCGGCCGCAGCTTCGGCACCGTCGTCTCCCGCGCGGGCGGGCGGACGGTCGCGGTCGGCTATGACGGCCGGCTGTCCTCGCCGCACCTGTCGGAGGCGCTGATCAAGGGCCTGATGGCGAGCGGCATGGAGGTGCTCGAGGTCGGGCGCGGACCGACGCCGATGCTTTATTTCGCCGCCACCACGCTGGAGACGGACGGCGCCGTCATGGTCACGGGCAGCCACAACCCGTCCAACTACAACGGCTTCAAGATGATGCTCGGCAAGAAGGCGTTCTTCGGCGCCGAGATCCAGAAGCTGGGCCGCATGGCCAGCAGCGGCGACGTGGTGGACGAGGCCCGCGGCTCGAAGCGCACGGTGGATGTCGCCGACGATTACGTGACCCGGTTGCTGCAGGATTACGACGGCGGCGAGCGCAAGCTGCGCGTGGTGTGGGATAGCGCCAACGGCGCGGCCGGCGAGGTCCTGCAATTGCTGCTGAAGAAGCTGCCGGGCGAGCACACCGTGCTGAACCCCATCATCGACGGCAACTTCCCCGCCCATCACCCCGACCCCACCATCGCCAAGAACCAGGAGCAGCTCATCGAGGCCGTGCGCCGGCACGGCGCCGATCTCGGCATCGGCTTCGACGGCGACGCGGACCGGGTCGGCGCGGTGGACGACGAAGGCACCATGCTGCTCGGCGACCAGCTGATGGTCGTGCTGTCCCGCGACGTGCTGCGCGAGCACCCGGGCGCCACCATCATCGCCGACGTGAAAGCGAGCCAGGTGCTCTACGACGAGATCGCCAAGGCGGGCGGCAACCCGCTGATGTTCAAGACGGGGCACAGCCTCATCAAGGCCAAGATGGCCGAGATCGAGGCGCCCTTCGCCGGCGAAATGAGCGGGCACATCTTCTATGCCGACAAGTGGTACGGCTTCGACGACGCGCTCTACGTCGCCGTGCGCCTGATGGGCATCGTCGCCCGCATGGACGGCAAGCTGTCGGACGTGACCCGGTCGTTGCCGCACGTCGTCAACACGCCGGAGTTGCGCTTCAATTGCGACGATGTCCGCAAGTTCGAGGTGATCGAGGAGGTCGCCGGCCGCTTGCGCGAGCAGGGCGCCGCCGTCAACGATATCGACGGCGTCCGTGTGCAGACCGAGGATGGCTGGTGGCTGCTCCGCGCCAGCAATACGCAGGCCGTACTGGTTGCGCGCGCCGAGGCCCGCGATGCCGCCGGGCTGGAGCGTCTCAAGGGCGCGCTGGTCGATCAGCTCACCGCGTCCGGCCTGGAGGCGCCCGACTTCTCGGGCGAGAACGCGGGGCACTAAGCCGACGAGCCCTCTCCCGTGCGTCCGCGGGAGAGGCACAGTCAAGGACCGGTCGACCGATGATGCAGCCCCCACCCGCCCAGCCCGGCATGCGCGAGGACGAGGTCGATACCCCCGCGCTGCTGCTCGATCTCGACGCGTTCGAGCACAACCTGGCCCGCATGCGCGACCTGCTGGCGCCGACCGGGGCCAAGCTGCGGGCGCACGCCAAGACGCACAAATCGCCGGTGATCGCGCATCGTCAGATCGCCTTTGGGGCGATCGGCCAGTGCGTGCAGAAGGTGGGCGAGGCGGAGGCGCTGGCCTGGGGCGGCGTTCCCGACATCCTGGTGAGCAACCAGGTCGTCGGCGACGGCAAGCTGGCCCGGTTGGCCGCGCTGGCCAAGATCGCCACCATCGCCGTATGCGCGGATCACGCCGGCAACGTCGCCCGCCTCGAGGCTGCCGCGGCGGCGTCCGGCGTGCGTCTCCCCGTGCTGGTCGAGATCGACGTCGGCATGACGCGGTGCGGCGTGCAGCCAGGGCCGGAGGCGGTCGCGCTGGCGCGGGTGATCGCCGGGTCGCGGCACCTGCGCTTTGCCGGGCTGCAGGCCTACCATGGCAGCGCGCAGCATCTCCGCACGACGGCCGAGCGCGGCACGGCGATCGGCGCGGCGACGGACAGCGTTCGCCGCACGGTGGAGCAGCTGCGCCAGCAGGGGCTGGGCTGCGACGTCATCGGCGGCGCCGGCACCGGCACCTTCGAGTTCGAGGCGGCGACCGGGCTCTACAACGAGATCCAGGCCGGCAGCTACTGCTTCATGGATGCCGATTACGCGCGGAACGGCGGCGGCGCTTCGGCCGGCTTCCAGCACGCACTGTTCGTGCTGGCGACCGTGATGAGCCAGGCTCGGCCGGGGTTGGCGGCGCTGGATGCCGGGCACAAGGCGGTGGCGGTCGATAGCGGCATGCCGCTGGTCTGGCAGCGCGAGGGGGTGGCCTATACCGGCGCCTCGGACGAGCACGGCAAGCTGCAATGGTCGGACGGTGCCGGCGTGGCGCATGGCGAGAAGCTGCGGCTGGTGCCGGGCCATTGCGACCCCACGGTGGACCGCTACGATTGGTATGTCGGCGTGCGGGGCGGCCGGGTCGAGTGCGTGTGGCCGGTCTCGGCGCGCGGGGCGTTCCACTGAGTGCGCCCGCGCACGGAGTATGAGCCCGGCCAGCGGGTCAGCCATCCGACCCAACCCGAGTGGGGCATCGGCCAGGTGCAATCGGTCGTGGACCAGCGCGTCACGGTGAATTTCGAGAACGCCGGCAAGGTGCTGGTCAACGTTGCCGCGATTCCTCTCACGATCGTGGAGGATGAAGCTTGAGACGGTTGAACCCGGCGTCGATCCGACCGACTCTACACGCATGATCGATCCGTTCGGCCGCGGCATCACCTACTTGCGCGTCTCCGTCACCGACCGCTGCGACTTGCGCTGCGTGTACTGCATGGCGGAGGACATGACGTTCCTGCCGCGGCGGGACGTGCTGTCGCTCGAGGAGCTCGACCGGCTGTCCTCCGCCTTCATCCGCCAGGGGGTGCGCAAGATGCGCATCACCGGCGGCGAGCCATTGGTGCGGCGGGACGTCATGAAGCTGTTCCGCAGCCTCGGCAACCGGTTGGGCCAGGGTCTCGACGAGCTGACGCTGACGACGAATGGCACGCAGTTGGCGAAATATGCGCGCGACCTGGCCGCTGCCGGCGTGCGCCGCGTCAACGTCAGCCTCGACACGCTCGACCCCGAGCGGTTCACCCGCATCACCCGCTGGGGCAAGCTCGACAAGGTGCTGGAGGGCATCGATGCCGCGCAAGCGGCCGGTCTCCACGTCAAGATCAACGCGGTGGCGTTGCGGGGCGAGAACGAGGACGAGATCGGCGACATGCTGGCGTGGTGCGGTGCCAATGGTCACGATTTCTGCCTGATCGAGACCATGCCGATGGGTGATATCGGGGGCGACCGCACCGACCAATACCTGCCGCTCTCCATCGTTCGCTCCAGGCTACGGCAGCGTTTCACGCTCAACGAGACCTCGTTCAAAACCGGCGGACCCGCCCGCTATTTCGACGTGGCCGAGACCGGCACCCGGGTCGGATTCATCACGCCGATGACCCACAATTTCTGCGAGAGCTGCAATCGCGTCCGCCTGACCTGCACCGGCACCCTCTACATGTGCCTCGGGCAGGACGACGCGGCCGATCTGCGGGCCGTGATGCGGGACGGTGCGGACGAGGCGACGCTGGACGCGGCGATCTTGGAAGCCATCAAGCGCAAGCCGAAGGGCCACGACTTCATCATCGACCGCCGTGAGAAGTCGCCCTCGGTGGCGCGGCACATGAGCCTGACCGGGGGCTGAACCGGCCGGCTACTCCTCCGGCCCGCTATTCCTCAGGTTCGGTGGTGAACAGCAGCGGGTAGCCCTGCTTGCGCGCGGCATCCGTCGCGTTCGTCGCCTTGCTCTCGGCGATCTCCTTGGTGAATACGCCGACGACGCATACGCCGCGCTGGTGCGCCGTGATCATGACCTTGTGCGCCTGGCTCTCCGTCATGCGGAACTCGCCCTTCAACACGCGGACCACGAAATCGCGCGGTGTGTAGTCGTCATTGACGAGCACGACTTTGTGCAGGCGCGGGCGCTGCGTCTCCAGGACGGTATTGAGCTTCGGCCTCAGATCTTGTTCGCTCATCGTGTTTCGCTCTCCCGCGCTCCCCTCTACCGACATCGCTGGCGGTTTCAACTCGCCCAGCCCGTGACCGTGCCCAGGCGCAGCGTCACCGGGATGCGTCCATCCGCCCCGGCGGCCATCGCGCCGGCGGCACTTGCGAACAACGCCGGGTCCGGCCGGCGCCGGTCGCGCTCCCGCGTCGCGTTCGTTTCACCCGCCGCCCTTAGATCGCTCAGGAGCCCGAGGAGGTCACGGTAGGACAGGGTCACATCCTCGACATCGGCCACCGGCACGGCGAACCCCGCCCGGCCAAGCAGCCCGGCGAGGTCGCGCAGGTCCGGAAACGGCGACACGCGTGGCGAGACGCCGCCGCGCGTCGACGCCTCCGCCTCGTTCAGCGCCATGCGCAGTTCGCCCAGCGTGCCGAGCGCCGGCAGGCTGCCGAGGAATAGCCCGTCCGGCCGCAGCGCCCGCCGGATCTGGATCAGCGCGCCGGGCAGGTCGTTGACCCAATGCAGCGACAAGTTGGCGACCACCACGTCGAAGCTGGCCGGGGCGAATGGCAGCCATTCCTCGTCGGCGGCGACGCAGGGGCGTCCACTCAGCGCCGCCATGCGGGCCGACAGGTCGGCACTCACCACCTCCATGCCCCGCGCGCGCAGCCGGGGCGCGACCACGCCGCGGCCGCCCAGATCCAGCGCCTGCCGGAACGTTCGCGTGGTGTCGTCCAGCCGCTCGATCAGGCGATCGGCGCAATCCTCCAGCACCGGCAGCACCCGCTCCATCAGCCCGGCCGCACGGTCGCGATGCAGCCGGACGGCGCGGCGGTCGAAGATCTCGGGTGCGGACATGCGGGGCATGTGCCGCCGCGCGCCGGCTTTGACCAGGGTAGGGGAGAATGATTAACTCAGACCTAACGCGGAGACGGACCCATGCGTGCGATCCTCGGACGAACCGCGCGGGGTGCCGGACGCCTCGCGCTCGACCTGCTGCTGCCACCGCACTGCCTGACCTGCGATCAGCCGGTGGAGGTGCCGGGCCAGTTCTGTCCGGCGTGCTTCGAGAAGACCAACTTCATCACCGCGCCGTGCTGCAGCCGCTGCGGCGTGCCGTTCGAGACGCGGGGACGCGGGGGCGCGGCCGGCGAATGCCCGACCTGCGCCGCCGATCCGCCGCCCTGGGACCGGGCGCGCGCGGCGCTGCGGTACGACGAGCAGGCCAAGCGGCTGATCCTGCCGTTCAAATATGGCGACCGGGTCGAGAACGCGCGGGCGCTGGCGCCGATGATGGCGCGGGCCGGGGCCGCGCTGCTCGGAGAGGCGGACTGGCTGGTGCCGGTGCCGCTGCACCGCCGGCGGATGTTGTCGCGGCGCTACAACCAGGCGGCGCTGCTGGCGCGCGCGGTGGGCCGGCTCGCCGGGCGGCCCGTGCTGCTGGACGCGCTGCGTCGGGTCAAGGCGACCAGTCCGCTGGCCGAGCTGTCGCCGGCGCGGCGCGAGGCGGAGCTGGCATCGGCCATCGCCGTGCGGCCACGCCGGGCCGCGGCGCTCGAGGGCGCGCGCATCCTGTTGATCGACGACGTGCTGACCTCGGGTGCCACCGCGCGGGCCTGCGTCGCCGCGCTGCTCGGGGCAGGGGCGACGGCGGTGGACGTGCTGGCCGCCGCCCGGGTCCGGTCGCAGCATTGGGATGGCTGACCCTTGTAGCCGCGCCCGGCGCGCCCAACGTGAACTCGTCATGAACGTCGAAATCTACACCCAGCCCTGGTGTCCGTATTGCGAGCGCGCGCTGGCCCTGCTGACCCGCAAAGGCGTGGCCTACCGCGAGATCAGCGCGCCGCACGGCTCGACCGAGCGCGAGGAAGCCATGCGCCGCTCCGGCCGATCCACGATGCCGCAGATCTTCATCGGCACCCGGCACATCGGCGGTTGCGACGATCTGGTCTTGCTGGACCGGTCTGGCGAGCTCGACCCGTTGCTGAAGGCGGCCTGACCGCGCGATGATTCACTACGCGCTCCGGTGCGGCGCCGGGCATGGGTTCGACGGGTGGTTCAAGAGCAGCGCCGCGTTCGACGCGCAGCGCGAGCGGCATCTCCTGACCTGCCCGGAATGCGGCGATGCGGACGTGTCGCGCGGGCTGATGGCGCCGGCGATCCCTCGCAAGGGCGCCACGCCGCGCGAGGCCGATGCGCCGCCGCCGCCCGCCGCGGTGGCCCCCCCGCCGGAGACGGCGGCGACGGGTTTGCCGGACCAGCTACGCGCCGTGCTGCAACGCATTCGCGCCGAGGTCGAGCGCACGAGCGACTACGTGGGCCCGAGCTTCGCCGACGAAGCCCGGCGCATCCATCGCGGCGAGACGCCCCAGCGTAACATCTACGGCGAGTCGACCCCTGAGCAGGCCGAGGCGCTGGCCGATGAAGGCATCGACGTCACGCGCATTCCCTGGGTCGATCGCGCCGACGGCTAGATCGAGCGGTCAGGCCGTGGTGGCGGACGCCTCGGCACGGCGGCGCGACACCACCATGCGCTCGTGCAGCCGCTTGACCGTCTGCGACCCGGTGCTGGTGAACAGGAACGGCAGCACGCCGTGGACCATGCAGGCGAGGCCGCCGAGGATCATGGCGCCGCCGAAGCTGGTCGCGACGGCGAAGTGCTCGCCATAGCTCTCGCCGACGGCGTCCGGGTGCTTGGTGAACGAGATATCCATGGGGCTGCTCCTCGACTGATGCCGCCATTGTGAGCACGGGCGGCCGCCAAGGGATTTCTATTTCGGAAGAATTTTGCCGGGTTCGCGCAAACGGCTTTCCCGGATCGCCGCGTCGAGGGTAGGTTTTTGCATGGACGACGCGGATCGCCGGATTCTTCACTGGTTACAGCGCGATGCCGCCATGCCGTTGTCGGAGCTGGCGGAGAAGGTCGGGCTGTCGCCATCACCCTGTTGGCGCCGGGTGCAGCGGCTGACGGAGGCGGGGGTAATCCGCGCCCGTGTCGCGCTGCTGGACCCCGAGCGGATCAATCTGGGCGTCAACGTCTTCGTCAGCGTGCGCACCAGCCGGCACAACAAGGAGTGGGCGGACGCCTTCGCCGCCGTGGTCATGTCGTTGCCGGAGGTGGTGGGCTTCTACCGGATGGCGGGCGAGGTCGACTATCTGCTGCACATCGTGGTGCCGGACATCGCCGGCTACGACCGCGTCTACAAGCGCCTGATCGACAAGATCGAACTGACCGACGTGAGTGCCAGCTTCGCCATGGAGACCATCAAGGCGACAACGGCGCTGCCGCTGGATTACGCGCGCTGAGCGGCTCCAGGCGGGCCAGGTAGTTGATCGACAGGTCCGTCGATCTGCGCCAGGCGCGCGTGCGCAGATCGAAGCTCATGCCGGCGGTCGCCGCCAGGCGCAGGCCGGCGGGGCGGGCGGCGCGGTCGAGCTCGGCGGGGCTGATGAAGCGGCGCCAGTCATGGGTGCCGATCGGCAACAGGCGGGCGACGTATTCGGCGCCGAGCTTGGCGACGGCCAAGGAGCGCGCGGTTCGATTGATGGTGGACAGGAAGAGCTGCCCGCCCGGCGCGAGCAGTGCGGCGAGCGTGCGGAGGAAGTCCGCCGGGTCGGCGACGTGCTCGATCACCTCGAGCGCGGTGACGACCGGGAAGCGATCGCCCGCCGCCACCAGCGCATCGGCGGTGGTGGCCCGGTAGCTCACCGGGAGACCCGAGCCTGCGGCGTGGGCGGTCGCGGCCGCGATCGGAGCGGGCGCGGCGTCGATCCCCAATACGTCGTAGCCCAGCCCGGCGAACGCTTCTGCCGCCAGCCCGGCGCCGCAGCCGACGTCGAGCAGCCGGCCACGCGTCCGGACCTGCCGGTCGATCCAGCCGGTGCGCAGCCCGTTCATCGCATGCAGCGCCGCCATCGGCCCGGCGGGATCCCACCATTCGGCCGCAAGTTGGTCGAACTTGTCGATTTCCGCCGGAAGGGCGGAGCCGGGTTGCGCTGCCATCAGGTTGCCGAGGTGAAGTTCGGCCGGTATGTCGTTGTGTTTCGTGGGGCGGGCAAGGTCGGAATGGCGCGGATCGTGATGAAGTTCGGCGGCACCTCGGTGGCCGACCTCGATCGCATCCGCAACGTCGCCCGCAAGGTCAAGCGCGAGGTCGATGCCGGTCACGAGGTCGCCGTCGTGGTGTCGGCCATGTCGGGCGTCACCAACCAGCTCGTTGCCTGGTGCCAGAGCCTGTCGCCGCTGCACGACCAACGGGAATACGACGCCGTGGTCGCCACCGGCGAGCAAGTGACCTCCGGCCTCCTGGCGATCGCGCTGCAGGAGCTGGGCGTGCCCGCGCGCTCCTGGGCGGGCTGGCAGGTGCGCCTGCAGACGGACGACGCGCACGGCAAGGCGCGGATCACGGCGGTGGAAGGCGACAAGCTGCTGGCCGACATGGGGGCGGGCCGGGTGCCGGTGGTGGCCGGGTTCCAGGGGCTGGGGCCGGAGGATCGCGTCACCACGCTGGGCCGTGGCGGGTCCGACACGTCGGCGGTGGCGCTCGCGGCCGGGTTGAAGGCGGATCGCTGCGACATCTATACGGATGTGGATGGCGTCTATACGACGGACCCGCGCATCGTCGCCCGGGCGCGAAAGCTGGACAGAATCGCCTACGAGGAGATGCTGGAGTTGGCGTCCGTCGGCGCCAAGGTGTTGCAAACGCGCAGCGTCGAGCTGGCGATGAAACAGCGGGTGCGGGTGCAGGTGCTTTCCTCCTTCGAGGACAAACCCGGCACCCTGGTCGTGGATGAGGACGAGATCGTGGAACAGGCCGTGGTATCCGGTATCGCCTATTCCCGCGACGAAGCGCGGATCACGCTGCGCCACGTGCCGGACCGGCCCGGCGTCGCGGCCGCCATCTTCGGCCCGCTGTCGAGCGCCAACGTCAACGTGGACATGATCGTGCAGAGCGTCTCGGCCGAGGGCACGACCGACATGACGTTCACCGTGGGCCGCAGCGACCTGCCGCGGGCCGAGCAGATCCTGGCCGAGCGCAGCGAGGAGATCGGCGCCGGCGCCGTGCTGACGGATGCGGACGTGGCCAAGATCAGCGTCGTGGGCGTCGGCATGCGCAGCCATGCCGGCATCGCCAACACCATGTTCGGCACGCTGGCGGCCAAGGGGATCAACATCCAGGTGATCTCCACCAGCGAGATCAAGGTCAGCGTGCTGATCGGGGCGGAATACACCGAGCTGGCCGTGCGCGCGCTGCACACGGCCTATGGGCTCGATGCCTGATACGCTCCAGCCCGACCTGACCGCGACCGGCGCCTCGCCGGAAACCGTCGCGCGCGCCGAGTTCGACCGCCTGTCCGCACGCGGCCGGGCATTCCTGGGGTCGCGCTACGCCATCATGGGTGGCGCGATGAGCTGGGTCAGCGAGCGTCGCCTGGTGTCGTCCATCTCCAATGCCGGCGGCTTCGGCGTGATCGCCTGCGGCTCGATGGGGCCGGAGGCGCTGGCCGCCGAGATCGCCGGAACGCAGGCGCTCACGGCGGCGCCGTTCGGCGTCAACCTGATCACGATGCACCCGCAACTGATCGAGCTGATCCAGGTCTGCCGGGAGGCGGGGGTCGGGCATGTGGTGCTGGCCGGCGGGGTACCGCCGGGAGGCGCAGTGCGCGCGGTCAAGGATGGCGGCATGCGGCTGGTGTGCTTCGCCCCGGCGCTGGTGCTGGCCAAGCGGCTGGTGCGCAGCGGGGCGGACGCGCTGGTGATCGAAGGGTCTGAAGCGGGCGGCCATATCGGCCCGGTCTCGCTGGGCGTCCTGGCGCAGGAGATCCTGCCCTACGTGGACGACGTGCCGATCTTCGTGGCCGGCGGCATCGGCCGCGGCGAGGCGTTGCTGGCGTTCATGGAGATGGGCGCGTCCGGCGCGCAGCTCGGAACCCGCTTCGCGGCGGCGCGCGAGAGCATCGCCCATCCCAACTTCAAGCGCACCTTCATCGCCGCCCGCGCCCGCGACGCACTGCCCTCGGTCCAGCTCGATGCCCGTTTCCCCGTGATCCCCGTCCGCGGCATCGTCAACGAGGGCACGCAGCGCTTCCTGCTGCACCAGGCCGAGGTGATCGCCCGGGTGCAGGGCGGCGTCATCACCCGGGAAGAAGGGCAGCTCTCGATCGAGCATTTCTGGGCCGGCGCTCTCCGCCGCGCGGTGATCGACGGCGATGTCGAGACCGGTTCGGTGATGGCGGGGCAATCGGTCGGCATGGTCAGCACCGAGCAGCCGGTCGCCACCATCATCGGCGAGCTGGTGGAGCAGGCCTGCGACGTGCTGGCGCGGCGGCTGCCGGGCCACGCCGTCCGCGCCGTGTGATGTCGCAAAGCGGCGGCTTGCTGACGCGCTTGCGGGCGCTGATGGCGGCTGGCAGCAGCGAGAGCCATCCCAACGCCCGGCCGGACGGACGGCGCGCGCTGGGCGAGTTGGCGGCGTTGATCGCCGGCGAGATGGCCGCCGAGGTCTGCGCCATCTACGCCATGCGCTCGGGCGACCTGCTCGAGCTCGCGGCCACGCAGGGCCTCAACCCGGAGGCCATCGGGCGCACCCGGCTGCGTGTGGGCGAGGGCATCGTCGGCATCGCGGCCGCCACCGCCAAGGTGCAGAACCTGTCGGACGCGCAGAGCCACCCGGCTTTCGCTTATCGGCCGGAGACCGGCGAGGACCCGTTCGCCTCCCTGCTCGCCGTGCCGCTGCTGCGTGCCGGGCGCACGCTGGGCGTGCTGACCGTGCAGAACCGGCTGCCGCGGCACTACACCGACGACGAGGTGGACGTGTTGGAGACGGTGGCGATGCTGCTGGCCGAGCTCCTGGCCGCCGGCGGGGTGGCCGACATCGTCGACGGTATCGGCAGCACCTTGCCGCGGCAGTTCGACGGCACCCCGATCGCGCCGGGCCTGGCGCTCGGGCCGGTGGTGCTGCACGGCATGGGCAGCCCGGTGCGCCGCCTGCTCGCCGACGACCCGGTCGCCGAGATCGCCCGCGTCGAGGCCGCCGCGGCTGCCATCCAGAAAGCGCTGGACGACCTGATCGAGTCGAGCCGGCCCGATGGCGACGGCGCCCGCGAGGTGCTGGAAGCGACCCGGCTGGTCTCGGCCGACGAAGGCTGGCTCCGCCGCGTGCGCGACGCCGTGCGCAGCGGCCTGTCGGCCGAAGCGGCGGTGCACCGCGTGTCGCACGACGTGCGCGAGCGGATGCGCCGGGTGCAGGATCCCTACCTGCGCGAACGGTTGGCCGACCTGGAGGAGATGAGCGACCGGATCCTGGCGGCGCTGGATGGCGGCGTGGCGCCGGTGGCGATCCCCAGCGGGGCCATCCTGCTCGCCCGCCGGCTCGGCCCGGCCCAGTTGCTGGAATGGCATTCGCGCGGCATCGGCGGCGTGGTGATTGAGGAGGGCAGCACCGCCGGGCACGCCGCGATCCTGGCCCGTGCGCTCGGCCTGCCGGCGCTGGGCGGCGCATCGGGCATGCTGGAGGCCGTCGAGAACGGCGACGAGGCGATCCTGGACGGCGACGAAGGCCAGCTGATCCTGCGCCCCGCCCCCGAAGTGCTGGCGAGCTACCGCCACGCGCTCGGCGTACGGCAGGAGATCGAGGCCGGATTCGCCGCGCAGCGCACGTTGCCGGCCCGCAGCAAGGACGGCGTGCGGCTGCAGCTGCAGCTCAATGTCGGGTTGGCGCGCGAGATGGAGCAGCTCGACAACACGGGGGCCGACGGCATCGGGCTGTTCCGCACCGAGATCGCCATGCTGGCCCGCGGCGGCTTGGCCGACGTGGCGGAGCAGGCCGCGCTGTATGCCCGCGTGCTGGACGCGGCGGGCGACCGGCCGGTCCGCTTCCGCACGCTCGACCTGGGCGGCGACAAGATGCTCAAGGACGCCCCGCCCGCGGTGGAGGAGAACCCGGCCATGGGGTGGCGCAGCCTGCGCATCGGGCTGGACCGCCCCGCCATGCTCCGCCGGCAGCTCCGCGCCCTGTTGCTGGCGGCGGGCGGACGGCCCCTTTCCGTCATGTTCCCCATGGTCGCGACAGTGGCGGAGTTCCGCGCCGCCAAGGGGCTGCTGTTCACGGAAGCCGCCCGGGTGCGCCCGGCGCCGGCCCGGCTGGACGTGGGCAGCATGATCGAGGTGCCGGCGCTGTTGTTCCAGCTGCCGGCGCTGATGGCGGAAGCGGATTTTGTGTCCATCGGGTCCAACGACCTGCTGCAGTTCCTGTTCGCGGCCGATCGCGGCACGCCGGCCCTGGCCAATCGCTACGACCTGCTCTCCGCCCCGGTGCTGGACGCGCTCGAGCAGGTGGTGGTGGCGGCCCGGCTGGCGCACGTCGAGGTGTCGGTCTGCGGCGAGCACGCGTCGCGCCCGCTGGATGCGATGGTGCTGGCCGCGATCGGCATCACCACGCTGTCCATGCCGGCACCGAGCCTGCTGCGGCTGAAATCGGCGCTGTCCAAGGTGGATCTGGCCGGGCTGCGCGACGTGCTGACGGCCTTGCGGCGCACGCCGACCGGGCCGGCCAGCCTGCGCGAGCCCATCGCCTCCTGGGCGCGGGAGCACGACATCAACGTCTAGCCGCTAGTTGCGACGGCGAAAGTGGAACGCGGTCTAGCACGCTGTTTTTGGCGCGCTGATTGGCAACCGCCCGCGTTCCGGGCTAGACCGGGGGCGATCGGCTCCAGACCCTTCGGCAGTCAGGTAGAGTTGCATGGAAGTCCGCAGACCCGAGTTCGACGAAGCGCGTGCGATGATGTCGGCGGGCGAGGCGGGCGAAACCGGCGCGTCCCGCGTCGGGGCGGAGCTGCGGGCGGCGCGGCTCCGGCTGGGCTGGTCGCTCGAAGAGGTGGCGCAGGGGCTGCGCATCCGGCTGACCTTCCTGGAAGCGATCGAGGCCGGGCGCATCGGCGATCTGCCGGGCGCGACCTATGCCGTCGGTTTCGTGCGGACCTACGCCACCTCGCTCGGGCTGGATGCCGACGAGGTGTCGCGGCGGTTCCGGGCGGAGTCGGGGGAGATCAACCGCAAGACCGAGCTCTCCTTTCCGGCGCCGGTGCCAGAGCGTGGCGTGCCGGCCGGCGCGGTGGTGCTGCTCGGGCTGATCCTGGCAGTGGGCGCCTACGCGGCCTGGTATCGGTTTTCGCCGGTGCGGCACGAGGAGAGCGGCACGTCGCCGGTGCCGGAGCGGTTGGCCCCGCTAGCCGAGCGAACGACGCCCAGCCATGTCTCGCCGCAGGTCGCGTCCGTGCTGCCGCCCGCCAACTCCGCGGCGGCGGCGGCGGCGATCACGCCCACGCTGCCGGCGCCGGCAGCCGTGGCCGCCATCCCGGTGCCGGTCCCGGTGCCGGTCACGTTGACGCCGCCGCCGCCGTTGGTGCCAGCCAACCCGGCCGCGCCCGCGGTGGTGGATGACAGCCGGGTGGTGCTGAAGTTCAAGGCCAATTCCTACATCCAGGTGCGGGAGAAGCAGGGACCGGTGCTGCTGAACCGCGTCATGCGCGCGGGCGAGAGCTGGTCGGCGCCCAAGGACGCCAAGCTGTTGCTGACCACCGGCAATGCCGGCGGCACCGACATCGTGGTGGACGGCGTGGCTGCCGCGCCGCTGGGCGCGAGCGGCGTGGTGCGGCGGGACATTCCGCTCGATCCGGAGGCGATCAAGCTGCCACCCGGCGTCAAGTTGCCCGCCACACCGCGTCCGCAGTAGAAGCAGGGCGCGGTCCGACCCATCTGGGTCAGACGCCGGGTCGTCCCAGGGGAGCATCATGAGCTATCGCCCGTATCAGCAGATCGAGCGCCGCAAGTCGCGGCAGATCCATGTCGGCTCGGTGCCAGTCGGCGGCGACGCGCCGATCACGGTGCAGACCATGACCAACACGCTGACCACGGACGTGGCCGGCACGGTGGCGCAGATCCGCCGCTCGGAGGAGGCCGGCGTGGACATCGTCCGCGTGTCGTGCCCCGACCAGGAGAGTGCGCTGTCGCTGCGCGAGATCGTGCGGCAGGTGAAGGTGCCGATCGTCGCGGACATCCATTTCCACTACAAGCGCGCCATCGAGGCGGCGCAGAGCGGCGCGGCCTGCCTGCGGATCAACCCGGGCAACATCGGCAGCGCCGAGCGGGTGCGCGAAGTCGTGCAGGCGGCGCGGGATCACGGGTGTTCCATGCGCATCGGCGTCAATGCCGGGTCGCTGGAGCGGCACCTGCTGGAGAAATACGGCGAGCCGAACCCGGAGGCGCTGGTCGAGAGCGCGCTGGAGCACGCCAAGATCCTGCAGGACCACGACTTCCATGAATTCAAGATCTCGGTGAAGGCCTCGGACGTGTTCATGGCCGTGGCGGCCTATCAGCAGCTCGCCGAGCAGTGCGACCACCCGCTGCACATCGGCATCACGGAAGCCGGGTCCAAGCGGGCAGGGACGGTGAAGTCCTCCATCGGGCTCGGCAGCCTGCTTTGGGCCGGCGTGGGCGACACGCTGCGTGTCTCCTTGTCGGCGGAGCCGGAGGAAGAGGTGCTGGTCGGGTGGGACATCCTGAAGTCGCTGGGCCTGCGGCACCGTGGCGTGAAGATCATCTCGTGCCCGTCCTGCGCGCGGCAGGGCTTCAACGTGATCGACACGGTGCAGAAGCTCGAGGACCGGTTGGCGCACATCAAGACGCCGCTCACGCTGTCCATCATCGGCTGCGTGGTGAACGGGCCCGGCGAGGCGCTGATGACCGATATCGGGGTGACCGGCGGTGGCAATGGGCGGCACATGGTGTATGCGGCCGGCAAGACCGACCACACGATGGATGGCCACGACATGATCGAGCACATCGTGGAGCTGGTGCAGCGCAAGGCGGAGGCCCTGGAGGCCGAAGCGACACCGGCTCTCGTCGCGGCGGAGTAAGATTTTCAATCCATCCCTTTCCCGCTGGCGGGAGAGGGATGGATGAGGGTGGGGCGATATGGCGACGCTCTGGCCTCGCGGATCACGCTCACCCCGACCCTCTCCCGCCAGCGGGAGAGGAGATTTAAGGAACAAGGGTGGCTGAAGCATTACAACCGGTCCGCGGCACGCGGGACCTGATCGGCGACGAGCAGCGCCGGCATGCCCATGTGATCGACACGGCCCGCCGGGTCGCAGCGTTGTATGGTCTCGAGGAATGGGCCACGCCGATCTTCGAGGAAACCCGCGTGTTCGCCCGCACCTTGGGCGACACGTCCGACGTGGTCACCAAGGAGATGTACACGTTCAAGGATCGCGGCGGCGACAGCGTCACCTTGCGGCCGGAGAATACGGCAGGGGTGTGCCGCGCCGTGCTGAGCAACGGTCTGACCCAATCGCTGCCGCAGAAGGTGTTCTACGCCGGGCCGATGTTCCGCTACGAGCGCCCGCAGAAGGGACGCTATCGGCAGTTTCACCAGATCGGCGCCGAGCTGATCGGCGTGCCGGAGCCGCTGGCCGATGCGGAGATCATCGCGCTGGGCTGGCACATTCTGCAGGCGCTCGGCGTGGCCGACAGCGTCGTGCTGGAGCTCAATACGCTGGGCGATACAGCCAGCCGAGACGCCTACCGGGCGGCGCTGGTGGCGTATTTCGGCGCGCATCGGGACCGGCTCTCCACCGAGAGCCAGACCCGGCTCGAGCATAATCCGCTCCGCATCCTCGACAGCAAGGACGCGGGCGACCGGGTGTTGGTGGCCGATGCACCCACGATCTATGCCTCGCTGACGCCGGAGGCAGAGGCGTTCTACGCCGGGTTGAAGGGGCATCTGCAGCGGTTCGGGGTGCCGTTCCGCGAAAACCCGCGGATCGTGCGCGGGCTCGATTACTACAGCCACACCGCCTTCGAGTTCGTCACCGACCAGCTCGGCGCGCAGGGCACGGTCATGGGCGGCGGCCGCTACGACGGGCTGATGCAGCAGATGGGCGGGCCGGCGATCCCCGCGGTGGGCTGGGCCGCGGGGGTCGAGCGGCTGGCGATGCTGCTGGCCGCGCCGCCGACCCGGCCGGCGCCGGTGGCGGTCGTGCCGATGGGGGGTGCGGACGAGGAGGCGGCGGCGCTCGGCGTGCTGCAAGCGCTGCGGCAGGCGGGTATCGCGGCCGAGATGGCCTATCGCGGCAACGCCAAGCGGCGGATGGAGCGCGCCAACAAAATCGGTGCCCGCGCGGCCGTCATCATCGGCAGCGACGAACTGGTCAAGGGCGTCGCCCAGCTGCGCGATCTTGCCGGCGGCGGGCAGGCGGAGGTGGCGCTGGGCGACCTCGTGGACCGCCTGCGGTGAGCGCATCGCTCGACAACCGGTTGGACGTTATCGTCGGCCGCGCCGCCGAACTGCGCGCGATGCTGAGCGAAGGGCTGGGCGGCGAAGGGTTTTCGAAAGCCAGCAAGGAGTTGTCGGAGCTGGAGCCAGTGGTCGAGCGCATCGGCGAGTTGCGCGCGGCCGAGCAGGCGCAGATGGAAGCGGAGGCGCTGCTGGCCGACCCGGAGATGCGCGGATTGGCGGAAGCCGAACTCTACGATCTCAAGGAACGGTTGCCGACTCTGCGGCAGGAGATCCGCCTAGCGCTGCTGCCGAAGGACGAGGCCGACGCCCGCAGCGCGATCCTGGAGGTGCGCCCGGCGGCGGGCGGCGACGAGGCCGGGTTGTTCGCAGCCGAGCTGTTCCAGATGTATCAAAAATATGCCGCGCTGCACGGCTGGCGCGTCGAGGTGCTGGACTACGCGGATAACGAGCTGGGCGGCATCAAGGAGGCGGTGGCGGAGATCACCGGCCGCAACGTGTTCGCGCGCTTTAAGTACGAGAGCGGCGTCCACCGGGTGCAGCGCGTGCCGGCGACCGAAAGTCAGGGGCGCATCCATACCTCCACGGTGACCGTGGCGGTGCTGCCGGAGGCCGAGGAGGTCGACGTCGACATCAACGACGGCGATCTGCGCATCGACGTCTATCGCGCGTCCGGCGCGGGCGGGCAGCACGTCAACAAGACGGAGAGCGCGGTGCGGATCACGCACTTGCCCACCGGCGTCGTGGTGGCGATGCAGGAGGAGCGGAGCCAGCACAAGAACCGCGCCAAGGCGATGAAGGTGTTGCGGTCCCGGCTCTACGAGGAGCAGCGGTCGCGCGAAGCGGCGACACGGGCGGCGGACCGCAAGGGCCAGGTCGGCACCGGCGACCGGAGCGAGCGGATCCGCACCTACAACTTCCCGCAGGGCCGGGTCTCCGACCATCGGATCGGGCTGACGCTGCACGCGATCGACCGGGTCATGGGGGGCGAGCTGGACGAGATCATCGACCGGCTCACCGCCGAGGACCAGGCGGCGCGGCTGGCGGCGCAGGAGTAGCGGCAGCGCTCACCGTTCGCGAGGCGCTGACCGAGGCGGCGGCGGCCCTGCACGCGGCAGGGATCGATGGCGCGCGGTTCGAGGCGCGGCTGTTGCTGGAAGCGAGTGCCGGGCTGGACCGCGCCACGATGTTGCGCGAGCCCGCGCGGCCGGTCGACCCGGCGCCGCTGCGCGCTGCGGTGGCCCGCCGGGCGGCGCGGGAGCCGATCGCCTTCATCATCGGCTGGCAGGAGTTCTGGGGCCTGCGCTTCGCCGTCTCGCCGGCGACGCTGATCCCGCGGGCCGATAGCGAGACGCTGATCGAGGCGGCCATGTCGGCGGCACAGCCGTTCCGGCGCATCCTCGACCTGGGCACCGGCACGGGCTGCCTGTTGTTGGCCACGCTCTCCGAGTTTGGGGACGCCTGGGGCGTGGGGATCGACCGCAATCCGGCGGCGGCGGCGCTGGCGCGGCACAATGCGGCGGCGCTCGGGCTGGCGGGGCGGTGCGCGATGCTGGCCGGCGATTGGGCGGCCGCGCTCGAGGGCCGCTTCGACCTGTTGCTGAGCAACCCACCGTACATCGAGACGGAGGCGATCGCCGGGCTGATGCCGGAGGTGGCGGGCTGGGAGCCGGCGGGCGCGCTGGATGGCGGAGCGGACGGGCTGACGGCGTATCGGGCCGTCGTCGCAGTGGCGACCCGGCTGCTGGCGCCGGGCGGGCTGGCGATCCTAGAACTCGGGATCGGACAGGAGGCTGCGGTGCGCGGGCTGGCGCAGGCGGCCGGGCTGCGGCACCGCGACACACGGCGCGACCTCGCCGGGATCGAACGCGCGCTCGTGTTGGCGCGCTGACCGGCTCTCTTGGCACGCGCGCGTGAACCGGCTATGCAGCCAATAGGCCCTGGTGGCCGCGCGGGCGCATGACGCGAGCCGGCTGGCCGGCGATCACCATGCCCCACCCACAGCCGCAACGATCGTTTCGCCATTTTTGGCGATCGGCAGGATCGAGCGGCCGTTTAAGGAAGATTCCGTCGTGGCGATGAATATGAAGCGGATGCGGGGCCGCAACCACCGGGGCGGTAGCGGCGGCGGCGGTGGTGGTGGTGGCGGCGGCGGCCCGATACGGCACCAGAGCGGCAACGTCCCGCTCAACCGCAACCACGTGTTCGACAGCAGCGGGCCCGACCTGCGGGTGCGCGGCACGTCGCAACAGTTGTTCGAGAAGTATCTCCAGCTCGGCCGCGACGCGACCAGCAGCGGCGACCGCGTGATGGCCGAAAGCTACTTCCAGCACGCGGAACACTACTTCCGCATCCTCAATGCCATGAACCAGGCGGCGGCACAGCAGGGCGGCGGCGCGACGGCTGGCGGCAACCAGGGTGCCGGCGGCCAGCATGGCAACAATCAGCGCCGCAACGACAGCGCGGCCGACACCCAAGGCGAAGGCAATGACGGTGCCGACGATGGCGAGGAGCCGGCGGGTTTCGGCGAGCAGCCCGGCAACGAGCGGAACGAGCGCGACATTCCGATCACGACAGCCCCGCCCGAAGGCTGATCACCAGGCCACGGCCGGCAGGACTTCGAAGCCGGGCTTGGCGAACAGGTAGCCCTGCACCAGCTCGACCCCCGTGTCGCGAAGCGCGGCGAGCTCGGCCGCGGTCTCGACCCCCTCGGCGACCACGTCCACCGCCAGCCCGGCGGCGATCCGCACGATACCTTGCACGATGGTGCGTCGGCGCGCGTCCGTCTCGAGGCCACGCACCAAATCCATGTCGATCTTGATCGCATCCGGCTGGAAGCGGGCCAGCAAGGCAAGGCCGGAGAAGCCGGCGCCGAAATCGTCGATCGCGATCCGTAGGTCGTTCTGACGGTAAACGTGGAAGATGCGGGCCAGCAGGTCCGGCTCCAATACCTCCTCGTTCTCCGTCAGTTCGAGGATCAGCGCCCGGTTGGGGATGCCGCACCGGCGCGCCGCGGTCAGCGTCGCCTGGACGCACGCTTCCGGTCGATACATCGCGCCCGGGATGAAATTGATCGACAGCCGCGCGCCGGTCGCGCTCAGGCCCAGCCGCGCGGCCATCTCGATCGCACGCACGCGGCAGGACTGATCAAAAGCGTAGCGGTTGGCGAGCGTGACCTGGTCCAGCACGCTTGGGGCGGATTGGCCTTCGGGGCCGCGCACCAGCGCCTCGAACGCGTAGATCTGCCCGCGCTTGATGTCCACGATGGGCTGATACGCCATGGAGAAGGCGAAAGGCGCTGCGATGCCGTCGGCGCACTCGCCGCAGCGCTTGTGTCGGGAGAGCGTCGGAGCCGTCGAGATATCCATGAGTCCAACCAGTCGTAAGCCGGTCAGCACGCTGACATGAAAAAGCTAACGAACTCTCAACGCGCCGTACCGCGCAGACCCTCCGCCAGTGCCTCGGCCTCCGTGCCGCGCACCAGGCCACGGCGGATGAACAGGTCGATCAGCACCAGGTTGACGTTGAACTTGAACTCGTCGGTCCGGCGCACGGCGTCCAGCACGCGCGGCAGCGGCCAGAGCTCGAATGCCTCCACCTCGCCATCGGTGGCGACCGGCTGGAACTCGGGCGGCAGCTCGAGGTCGAAGCAGTGCAGCGTGTCGCGCCGGAGCCCCTCGTCGCGCTCGGCGGCATAGCGGATCAGCCCCACTGACGTCGCACGGGCGGCCAAGTCGGCCGGCAACCCGGCTTCCTCGCCCGCTTCCTTGACCACGGTACCCGCGATGGTGTCGCCCGACGCGACACCGCCGGCGACGATGTGGTCGAGTTTGCCGGGGTCGAGCGGCTTGCTGCGGGCCCGGCGCGCGACCCACAAGCGATCGCCGACTAATCCATTCACGTGCACGCCGATCGCGCCGATGCCGAAGGAGGGCAGGGCGCCCCGGTCGATCTGTGCCAGCACCGGCCCGTCCCCCTCCCCGGCCCCGTCGGGACGGACGTCGAACGGTTCGTCGCGCCACCGGTACCGGCCCCCCGCGGCCAGCGCCCGGGCGATCGCGGCGACCCCGTCGCGCGGCAGGTGCAGCCCGGCCGCGTCGAGGACGCCTCCCTGCTCGGCGGCCGCATCGGCCAGCGCCGGCAGTGCCCAGCCGACCGCGTGTCCGCCGACGAACACGCGCCATCGCACCCCGGGTAGAACCGCGTTGTTGCAGGCGCGGATGTGGCGGCTGAGTTCCATCTTCGTGACCATATAGGCGTTGTCGGCCACCATGCCTTCTCTCCGGCAGGGTCCGACGCCACATGCCGCTCATGAGTTCGACAGAGTTCCGGCCCGACCCGGCGGATGGGCGCACCGGCTTCCAAACCATCCGCTCCCTCCTCCCCTACCTTTGGCCTTCCGGCGCGCCGGGCGTGCGGGCCCGGGTCGTGCTGGCGGTGGCCTTCCTGCTCGCCGCGAAGGTGGCCACCGTCTACATCCCGCTGGTCTACAGCCACGCCGTGGATGCGCTGGCGCCGAAGAACCACATCCTGACCATCCCTTTCGCGCTGATCGGCGCCTATGCGCTGCTGCGGGTGGCCTCGTCCGGATTTGGCGAGTTGCGGGACGCGGTGTTCGCCTCCGTGCAGCAGCGCACCATCCGCGCGGTCGCGTTGCAGACCTTCGAGCACCTGCACCGGCTGAGCCTGCGCTTCCATCTGGACCGGCAGACCGGCGGGCTGTCCCGCGCCATCGAGCGCGGCACGGCCGGCGTGGAGTCCGTGTTGCGGCTGGCCGTATTCAACATCCTGCCCACGCTGCTCGAGGTGCTGCTGGTCACCGCCATCCTGTGGCGCATGTTCGACTGGCGGTTTGCGGCGGTCACGTTCGTGACGGTGTCGCTCTACATCGCCTTCACCCTGCTGTTCACCAACTGGCGGGTGAAGTTCCGCCGGCTGATGAACGAAATGGATAGCGAGGCGCAGACCAAGGCGGTCGACAGCCTGCTGAACTTCGAGACGGTCAAGTATTTCGGCAACGAGGCGCACGAGGCCCGGCGGTTCGACGCGGCCCGCATGCGCTACGAGCGCGCCGCCGTCCGGAGCCAGGTCACGCTCAACATGCTGAACCTCGGCCAGGCGGCGATCATCTCCATCGGCCTGGCGCTGGTGATGCTGATGGCGGCCGACGGGGTGCAGAGCGGCGCCATGACGGTGGGCCAGTTCGTGCTGGTCAACACCTACCTGATGCAGCTCTACCTGCCGCTGAACCTGCTGGGCTTCGTGTATCGCGAGATCAAGCAAGGGTTGGTGGACATGGAATCCATGTTCCGCCTGATGTTGGTGCATCAGGAGGTGGCGGATCGGCCCGGCGCCGCCGTTCTCGCGCTGCCGACGGTGGCCGGCGGCGTGACCTTTCGCGACGTCGAGTTCGCCTACAATGCCAACCGCGCGATACTCAAAGGCGTGAGCTTCACCGTGCCGGCCGGGTCGAAGCTGGCGATCGTGGGGCCGACAGGCGCGGGCAAGAGCACGATCTCGCGGCTGCTGTTCCGTTTCTACGACGTGTCGGCCGGGTCGGTGTCGATCGATGGGGTCGACGTGCGGGACATGACCCAGTCGAGCTTGCGCGCGGCAATCGGCGTGGTGCCGCAGGACACGGTGCTCTTCAACGACACGATCGGCTACAACATCGCCTATGGCAGGCCTGGCGCGAGCGCCGAAGACGTCGAGCGTGCCGCCCGGCTGGCGCAGGTGCACGACTTCATCGAGAGCTTGCCCGAAGGCTACGAGACGCGGGTAGGCGAGCGCGGGCTGAAGCTGTCGGGCGGCGAGAAGCAGCGGGTGGCGATCGCGCGGACGATCCTGAAGGATCCGCCGATCCTGATCCTGGACGAGGCGACCTCCGCGCTGGACAGCCGGACGGAGCGGGAGATCGACGCCGCGCTCCGGTTGGTGTCGGCCAACCGGACCACGCTGGTGATCGCGCATCGGCTGTCCACGGTGGTGGACGCGGACGAGATCATCGTGCTGCAGGACGGCCGCGTCGCCGAACGCGGGACCCATGCGGGCCTGCTGGCCGAGGACGGGCTGTATGCGCGGATGTGGGCGCTTCAAGCGTCCGACGGATCGGACGCCGAGGCTTCCGAGGGATCGGACGCGAAAGCCTCCAACGAACTAATTAAAGAAAGGGAGAACGTGGCATGACGGACGATCTGCCGGCCGATCTGAGCCATTCGGGCGCCATCGTGGACAAGGCGATCGAATACATGCTGGGCCAGAACCTCGACGCGCATGCGGTGGCTTCCGCGCTGTTGGGCGGGTCCCTGGGGCTGATGGTCCGTTCCATGGGCGACGCGGCCATCGCGCAGGTGCTCAACAACGCGTTGGAATCGGTCCGCTCCGGCGAGCTGCGGCAGGAGATGGGCTCGCGGGCTTGACGGGCGGCGGTGGCGCGGCGATAAGCGCGCCTCATGTTTCCGCCGGGCTTCGACCCGGCCGTCTTCCGTTGAGAGGTTCCGTTTCATGTCTCGTCGCTGCCAGTTCACGGGCAAGGGCGTTCTGTCTGGCAACAACGTCAGCCACGCGAACAACAAGACCCGCCGCCGCTTCCTGCCCAACATGCAGCAGACGTCCATGATGTCGGACATCCTCGGCACGCCGATCCGCCTGCGGCTGACGACGCATGCGATCCGCACCATCGAGCATAATGGCGGCCTGGACTCGTTCCTGCTCAACACCGCCAACCGCGACCTGCCGGAAGAGGCGCAGGTGCTGAAGCGCCGCATCCAGCGCTCCAAGATCAAGCGCGACGCCGCCGCTTCGGCGGCCTGACCCGGCGCTATCGCGCGTCGTCCTCGCGGACGGGCGCGCGGTCGGCGTCCAGTCGTTCGGTGACCCGGCAGGGCCACCCGTTCTCTACTGTCATGGCTGGCCGGCATGCCGGCTCGAAGCGGGGCTGATCACCGGGTTGGGGGTCAGCCTTTTTTCGTTGGATCGACCGGGCTACGGCGCATCCGACCCACAGCCCGGCCGTCGCCTGCTCGACTGGCCCAACGACGTCGCCGCGGTGGCCGATGCGCTCGGCTGGCCGGCATTTCACGTGGTCGGGGTATCGGGCGGCGGGCCGTATGCGGCGGCGGTGGCGGTGGCCTTGCCGGACCGGGTGCGCGGGCTGGCGTTGATCAACGCACTGCCGCCGGCCCATGCGCCGGGGCTGACCGGGTCGGGTGCGGCGGCGTTGTTCGCGTTGGGGCGGCGGCCGCGCCGGGCCGCCTGGACGTTCGGGGTAGCGCGTGCCCTGTTGCGCGCGCGGCTGTTGACGCCGGGCCGAATCATCGGGGCGGGGCTGCCGGCGGCGGACCGGGCGTGCCTGACCCCGGCGGTGCTGCGCGACATCGGCCGGGTCTGGCGCGCGGCCTTGCGGCCCGGCATCGCGGGCGCGCTCTCGGATGCAACGGTTCTTGCGGCCCCCTGGGGCTTCGCGCCGGAGGCGATCCGGGTGCCGACGACGGTTTGGGCGGGCACCGCGGACGGCATCGTGCCGCCCCGGGCGGCGTCGGCCTACGCCGCGATCCCGGGAGCGCGGGTCGAGATCGTCGCCGGGGAGGGGCACTACTCCCTGCCGCTGCGGCATGCGGGGCGGATACTGGCGGCGCTGGTGGGGTGAGCGGACCGCTGGGCGCACGCCCACCCTACGAGGGGGTGGGCGCGAGCTTGCGGTAGCGGTCCTCGATCGTGTCGGCGAGGTCGTGCAGGGCGCGGCGGTCGCTGGTCCGGCCGTAGCCGTGCTTCTGGTAGAAGCGGTGCGCGCGGTGGAAGCGTGTGTCGCTCCAGAGCGTGAGTTCGGTGGCGCCGGCGGCGACGGCGTGGGCTTCGGCGGTGCGCAACAGCGTCGCGCCTAGGCCGGTGCCGTGTTGGTCCGGATGAACGTAGACCCGGCAGATCTCCCAGGCGCCGTTCCCGAGCGGCGCGGTGGCGACCATGCCGTCCCCGCAGCCGGCGATCCACAGGGCGCCGCCGCGGTCCCGGTAATAGGTTGCCAGCGCGCGGAGTTCGGGCGCCTCGCCGTCCACGTCGAGCGGACAGTTCGGGTAGTCGGCCCAGCAACGCTCGATCAGCGCGATAAAGGCCGGCGCATCCTCGTCGCGGCCGGGTCGCAGCGTCAGTGCAGGCCTTCGCAGAAGCTGACGATCCGCTCGCATGCCACGCGCAGGTCGTCGTCGCCGGTGGCGTAACTGACCCGCAAGTAGGGCGACATGCCGAAGGCGGCGCCATGCACGATGGCGACGTGGGCCTCCTCGAGCAGGGCGAGCGAGAAGTCCTCGTCCGTCGCGATCGTGCGGCCGCCGGCGGTGGTCTTGCCGAGGCAGCCGGCGATGTTGGGATACACGTAGAAGGCGCCGTCGGGCTTGTGGCAGACGATACCGGGGGCACGGTTCAGCGCGGCGACCACGAGGTCTCGGCGGCGCTGGTAGGCGGCCACCATGTCGGCCACCGCGTCCTGCGGCCCATCCAGCGCGGCAGCGGCGGCGGCCTGACCGATCGTGCTGATGCCGGCCGAGACATGGCCCTGCGTCGTGGCCATGGCCTTGATCAGCCGCTTCGGCCCGGCCGCGAAGCCGATCCGCCAGCCCGTCATGGCATAGGTCTTGGAGACGCCGGAGACGGTCAGCGTACGGTCGGCCAGGCGGGGCTCGACAGCGGCGATCGTCGCGTGGCGGTGCCCGTCGAACAGCAGGTGCTCGTACATATCGTCGGACATGACCCACACCTGGGGATGGCGCAGCAGCACGTCGGCGAGCGCGTGCAGGTCGGCGGCCGAGGCGGCGGCGCCTGTCGGGTTATTGGGGAAGTTGAGGATCAGCCACTTGGTGCGCGGCGTGATCGCGGCCTCGAGGTCCTCGGGACGGAGGCGGAAGCCGTTGTTTTGCGGGCAGGTGACGACAACCGGGGTGCCGCCGACGAACTGCGTCATCAGCACGTAGGCGCTCCAATAGGGCGCCGGTACGATCACCTCGTCGCCAGGATCGATCGTGGCCATCAGCGCGTCGAAGATGACGCCCTTGCCGCCATTGGCGACCATGATCTCGTCGAGCGCGACGTGGAGCCCCTGGTCGCGCTCGAATTTGCGCTGGATGGCTTGCTTGAGGACGGGAATGCCGTCCTGGGGCGGGTATTTGGTTTGCCCGGCGAGGCCGGCCTGGTAGCCGGCCTCGATCGCGTGGACCGGGCTGTCGAAATCGGGCTCGCCGATGGTCAGCGCGATGACCGGGATGCCCTCGGCCCGCATGGCGCGGGCCCGGATGGTCATGGCAACGGTGGCGGCGGGCGGCAGGCCGTCGAGGCGGGAGGCGAGGGTCGGCGCGACCGCCGCGACGTCCATGTCAGCGCAGGCCCTGGCAGAACCGCTGGATGCGGGTGCAGGCGTCGCGCAGGCTTTCCGTGTCGGTGGCGTAGCTGATGCGGAAATGGCCGGGATACATGAAGGCAGCGCCATGCACGGCGGCGACGCCCTCTTCGTCCAGCAGGGCGAGCACGAAGGCTTCGTCATCGGTGATGGCGGTGCCGCCGGCCGAGGTCTTGCCGAGGCAGCCATGGATGCCCGGGAAGACGTAGAACGCGCCCTCCGGGCTGCTGCAATGGATGCCCGGCGCCTGGTTGAGCATGGACACGACCAGGTCGCGGCGCTGCTTGTAGACGGCGGTCATCTCGTCGATGAAGCCCTGCGGGCCGGTCAGCGCCTCGACGGCGGCGGCCTGGCTGACGGAGGAGGTATTGGACGTGCTTTGCGACTGCAGCTTGTCCATCGCCTTGATCAGCGCCTTGGGGCCGCCGGCAAAGCCGATGCGCCAGCCGGTCATGGCGTAGGCCTTGGAGCAGCCATTCATCGTGATCGTCCGGTCGCGCAGCTTGGGCTCGACCTGCACGATCGTGGCGGGCTGGAAACCGTCATAGACGAGCTTGTCGTAGATGTCGTCGGTGAGGATCAGGATGTCGGGGTGGCGGAGCAGCACGTCGCAGATCGCGCGCAGGTCGGCGGCCGAGTAGGCGGCGCCGGTCGGGTTGCACGGCGAGTTCAGCATGAACCATTTGGTCTTCGGCGTGATGGCCGCCTCGAGGTCCTCGGCGCGCAGTTTGAAGCCGTTATTCTGGCCGCAGGGCACGATGACCGGGGTACCGTCGGCCAGCGACACGATGTCGGGGTAGCTGACCCAGCAAGGGGACGGGATGATGACCTCGTCGCCCTTGTCCAGCGTGGCGACCATCGCGTTGTAGATGACCTGCTTGCCGCCGGTGCTGACGATGATCTCGTCCGGCGCGTAGTCGAGGCCCTGGTCCCGCTTGAATTTCTCCGACACGGCCTTGCGGAGCGCCAGGGTGCCGGCGACGTCGGTGTATTTGGTGTCGCCCGCCTGGATCGCCTTGATGGCGGCATCCTTGACGTTCTGCGGGGTATCGAAATCGGGCTCGCCGGCGGCCAGCGAGATGACGTCGCGGCCTTCGGCCTTCAGCGCGCGCGCCTTGGTGGAGATGGCGATGGTCTGGCTCGGGCTGACCCGGTCGAGGCGTTCGGCGGTGAGGTGCATGATGGGTTCCGACGGCAAAAAAGCGACGGAACCTTAGGCGCGGGGGGGCCGGGGCACAACGGCCCCCGCCCGGCGCTACTGCCCGACGTTGCGCTGGTAGTTGAAGTAGGCGTCGCCACCGCCTTGAGCCGCATTCGGCTGAAACGGCACCCGCCCCGGCGGCAGGTCCCCGCACGCGGCCAGGGCGAGGGTCAGCAACAACAAGGCGGCGATACGACGGGGCATGGAAGCCCAACAGCCGAAACGCCGCCGCGTTCCTCAGAACCAGCCGCGCGCGCTCGCGCGCCGCTGCAGGAGCCACAGGCCGCCCAGGGTAACGGCGACGATGAGAAGGATGACGGTTGCCAGCGCGTTCAGCTCGGGGGTGACGCCGAGCTTGACGGCGGAGAACACCACCATGGGCAGGGTGGAGGCGCCGGGGCCGGAGGTGAAGGTGGCGACCACGAGGTCGTCGAGCGAGAGGGTGAAGGCGAGCAGCCAGCCGGAGAGCAACGCGGGGGTGAGCAGCGGCAGCGTGATGCGCAGAAACGCGCCGGCGGGCGAGGCGCCGAGATCCATCGCCGCCTCCTCCAGCTCGGTGCCGGCATCGGCCAGGCGCGCTTCGACCACCACCGCGACATAGGACAGGCTGACGGAGACGTGCGCCAGCGTGACGGTCAGCGCGCCGCGCCCGGCGGGCCAGCCGAGAAGCTGTTCCATCTGCACGAACAGCAGCAGCAGGGAGAGGCCCACCAATACGTCCGGCAGGACCAGGCGGGCGGAGATCAGGCTGGCGAACAAGCCGCGCCCGCGGAAGCGGCCGAAGCGGGCCAGCGCCACGCCGGCACCGGCGCCGAGCAGGGTGGCTCCGGTCGCCGAAACGGCGGCGATGCGCAGCGACAGCAGGGCCGCGTCGATCAGCTTGGTGTCCTGCGCCAGCACGCCGTACCAGGTGAAGGAGAACCCGGTGATGACGGTGGTCAGGCGCGACGGGTTGAAGCTGGTCAGCACCAGCAGCGCGATCGGCACATACAGAAAGGCGTAGCCGGCCACGAGCGCGGCGGGCAGCAGGCGGCCCCGTCTCACCGGTGGCGTCTCACGGCCGGGTCCGTAGCAGCACCATCGGGACCAGCAGCACGGCCAATAGCGCGCTGGCCAGGGCGGCGGCCATGGGCCAGTCGCGGTTGGAGAAGAATTCGTTCCACAGCGCGCGGCCGATCGTCTGGGCGCCGGGGCCGCCGAGCAGCTCGGGGATCACGTATTCGCCGACGGCGGGGATGAACACCAGCGCCACGCCGGCTGCCACGCCCGGCAGGGAGAGCGGCCACGTGACGGTGCGGAACACGGTGGCCGGCGTGGCGCCGAGATCGGCGGCGGCTTCCTCGAGCGCCGGGTCGCGGCGGGACAGGCGGGCGTAGAGCGGCAGGATCATGAAGGGCAGGTAGGCGTAGGTGATGCCGATGTACATCGCGAAGTCGGTGTAGAGCAGCTTGAACGGGCCGAGGCCGACGATGCGCAACGTCCCGTTGATCCAGCCATCGTCGCGCAACAGGCCGATCCAGGCGGTGATCCGCAGCAGGAAGCCGGTCCAGAACGGCAGCATCACCAGCAGCAGCAGGCCCGACCGCCACCGCTCCGGCGCGCGCGCGATGGCGAGCGCCATGGGGTAGCCGATGGCGAGGCACCCGGCCGAGGAGATCGCGGCCACGAGCAGGCTCTTGCCGAACGCGGCCAGGTAATAATCGTCGCCGACCAGGAGCTGGTAGTTCGCCGGGTCGGGGTTCTGCAGCAGCGGGGTGAACGGTGGCACCGCCTCCAGGGCGGTGGACACGGAAAGGGCCGCAACGATCAGCACCGGCAAGACGACGAAGACCGTGAGCCAGCCCCAGAGCGGCAGCAGCACTGCGACGCGATCGAGAGAAAGCCGGCGGGTCATTCGGCCAGGATAGTCAGCGCATCGGACGGCAGGGTGACGTGGACGGGCGTGCCAGGGGCGAGCAGTCCGCGTCCGACGCCGAAGGGGAGCGGCTGCACGAGTTGCAGCGTCGCGCCGGCGGCCAGGCGGATCGCGTAATCGGCGGAGTCGCCAAAATACGCCGCCGTCAGCACGGTGCCGGCGGCCGTGTTGGCCGCGCCGGGCTCGGCCCCGAGCCGCAGCCGTTCGGGGCGGATGGCGACCCAGAACGGGGCCGCGCCGGGCGCCGTGTCGGCCGGAGCATTGATCGTCACCGGGCCGACCCCCTCGATCTCGATCCCGCCCGGCCCGGCGCCGCGTGCCGCCAGCACGTTGTCGTTGCCCATGAAGCCGGCCACGTAGCGGCTCGCCGGGTTCTCGTAGAGCTCGGCGGGCGTGCCGACCTGGGCCAGCCGGCCGCCATGCAGCAGGCCGATACGGGTGGCCATGGCGAGCGCCTCGTCCTGGTCATGCGTAACGAGCACGAAGGTGGTGCCGGTCTCGCCCTGGATGCGCAGCAGCTCCTGCCGGGTCTGCTCGCGCAGGCTGCGATCCAGGGCGGAGAGCGGCTCGTCGAGCAGCAGCAGGCGCGGACGGGGGGCGAGCGCGCGGGCCAGGGCGACGCGCTGGCGCTGGCCGCCGGACAGCGCATCCGGCTTGCGGCGGGCGAAGTCGGCCAGGCGTACCAGCGCCAGCAACTCGGTCACCCGCTGGGCGATCTCCCCCTTCGGCATGCCCTGCCGGCGCAGGCCAAAGGCGACGTTGTCGGCCACCGTCATGTGCGGGAACAGCGCGTAGGACTGAAAGGTGGTGTTCACCGGCCGGCGGTGCGGCGGCAGGTCGGTGATGTCGATACCGCCGAGCAGGATGCGGCCGGCGGCAGGCTCGATGAAGCCGCCCAACGTGCGCAGCAGCGTCGTCTTGCCGGAGCCGGAACCGCCCAGCAACACGAACAGCTCGCCGCTGGCGATGGTCAGGTCGAGGCCGTCCAGCGCCGTGATCGGGCCGTACCGCACGGTCAGCCCTTGGATGCAAACCTCTGCCACGCGTCGATCGACGAGCCCGGCGGCTAGGAGCCGGCCTTGAACCGCGCCCACATGCGGGTGCGGGCCCGCTCGGCGGCGGCGCTCGGCGCCTTGGCGGTAAAGCCGTTGGCGAGCATGGCGGCAGTGGGGAACACGTTGGTGTCGGCCTTCACCGCCGGCTTGATGTCGGCCAGGCTGGCCGGCACGGCGTTGGGGTAGCCGACCTTGTTGGTGATGGCCGCCATGTTCTCCGGCTGCAGGAGGAAGTTGATGAACGCCATCGCGTTCGCCGGGTGCGGCGCGTCCTTGGGCACGGCCAGCATGTCGAAGGTGTACTGCGTGAACTGCGTCGGCAGCGCGTAGTCGACCGGGTCCTTCTTGGCCTCCGCGGCCCGCGCGGCGGCCTGCACCACGTCGCCGGAATAGTCCATCGCCAGGCAGGCCTGGTTGCTGGCCAGCATCTCCAGCGCACCGCCGGAGGCGAAGGTGCGGATGTAGGGCCGGATCGCCATCAGCGTCTTTTCCACCGCCTCGAGGTCCTTGGGGTCGGCGCTGTCGGGGTCGCGACCGAGATATTTCAGCACGCTGGGGATGGTGTCGATCGCGCTGTCCATCAGCACGATGCCGCAGGGGGCGAGCTTCTGGGCCCACTCCGGCTTGAACAGCAGGTCCCAGCTATCGAGCGGCGCGTCGGGCGCGAGCGCCTTGATCTGCTTTGGGACGATACCGAGGCCGAGCGTGCCCCAGAGATAGATGGCGCCATACTGGTTGCCGGGGTCGCTGGTCGCCACGCGCCGGGTCAGCGCCGGGTCCTCGTTGGCGAGGTTGGGGATCTTGGCCTTGTCGAGCGGCTGCAGCGCGCCGGCCTTGATGAGGCGGGAGAAGGTCGGCTCGGCAGTCGGTACCACGACGTCGTAGCCGGAGCGGCCAGCGAGCAACTTGCCTTCCAGCGTCTCGAGGCTGTCGTAGACGTCGTAGCGGACGGTGATGCCGGTCTGCTGCGTGAACTTCTCGATCACGGCCGGGTCGATGTAGTCGGTCCAGTTATAGACGTTGAGGACCTTCTCCTCGGCAGCGTCAGCGTTGACGGCGAGGAGGAGCGTTGCCGCGATGAGTAAGCGCCGGGTCCACCGCATCGAACCACTCTCCTCCGATCGCTTTCGCTCATAGCGGCCGATGGCGCGGAGGAAAAGGGCAGGGCGGACGCCGCGCGGGATCGGGACAGCGTGGCGGCGAGGCGATAGGCTGCCGGCGGGCGCAGGAGACGGGCGGGTGAACGGCATGCGGATGGCTCTGGCGGCGATGGCCGCGACGGCGGCGATGGCGGGGGCCGCGGTCGCGGCGGACGCCGACGGGCGGGGTTCCGGAACGATCACCACCAGCGCCACCGCGCGCGGACGGCTGCCCAACACGGTCGCGGACGTGTCGATCGGGGTGGAGGCGCATGGGCCGACGCTCGCGGGCACGCAGGCGGCACTGGCGGCGGGCAATGCGCGCTTGCTCGACTACCTGCGCCAACAGGGGGTCGAACGGCTGCGGACGGAGCAGCTTTCCGTCACGCCGCGGACGGCGGCCGACAAGAATGGGCCCGAGCGGATCGTCGGCTACGATGGCCGCGCCCTGGCGAGCTTTCGGGTGCCGGCAGACCGGGTCGGCTCGGTGACGGCCGGTGGGCTGGGGCAGGGCGGCAACGATCTGGAGCGGACCGTGCTGGGCGCGCGGGAGGCGGAGGTGGATGCGGAGCGGGCCCGGCTGGGCGCCGACGCCGCCAAGGCCGCGCTGCAGCAGGCCGCCGTGGTGGCCGAAGCGACCGGGCGGCGACTGGGCGCGGTCCGCCACATCGAAGTGCTGGCGGCGGGCGAGGTGGGCCCGCGGCCCTTGATGCGGCTCTCGGTGGCCGCGGCGGCGCCACCGCCCTTTGCCACCGCAGCCGGCGACACGGAGATCGCCACGACCGTCTCGGTCACGGCAGAGCTGGTCGAGCCGCCGCCATGAGCCGGGCCAGCAGCACCTGCGGGGGCTCGTTGCCGGCGCGCAGGCTCGCAGCGGCGTCGCGCTTGGCCAGGCGGCGGCCCGCGGCGTCGAGCAGCAGGGCATGATGTTCGTAGGCCGGTTCGGGCCAGCCCATCAGCGCCTGCAACAGGCGATGCAGCCCGGTGGCCGCGCGCAGGTCGCGGCCGCGGGTGACGAGCGAGACGCCGGCCAGCGCGTCGTCATGGGTGACGCAGAGATGATAGCTGGCGGGCGTGTCCTTGCGGGCGAGCACCGGGTCACCGGCGACGGCGGGGTCGCACGGCAGGCGGCCCTCGCCCTGCTCCCACCAGGTCAACGGCCCCGTGCGGGCCAGCGCGGCCGCGACGTCGAGGCGCAGCGCGTAGGGCTGGGCGGGGTCGATCGACGCCGGGTCGCGGCCGCGGCAGGTGCCAGGGTAGATCGGGCCGTCGGGGCCATGGGGCGCGCCGGAAGCGGCGGCGATGTCGGCGCGGGTGCAGGTGCAGCGGTAGAGCAGGCCCATGGCGTCGAGCCGGTCCAGCGCGGCGCGATACGCGGCGAAGTGTTCCGACTGGACGCGCACCGGCCCGTCCCACTCGAGGCCGAGCCAGCGGAGGTCGTCCAGGATGGCGCGGGCGTATGGGGGACGGCAGCGGGCCTGGTCGATGTCTTCGATCCGGAGCAGGAAGCGGCCGCCGGCTTCGCGCGCGCGCTGCCAGGCGAACACGGCGGCGTAGGCGCTGCCGAGATGGAGCGGGCCGGTCGGGCTCGGCGCGAAGCGGGTCGTGACGAGGGGAGCCACCATGGAACAGAGCCTTAACGTGTTGCGGCGGGACCCGGCCAGCGGTCCGGCGCGCCTGCTGGTCGTGCTGTGCCACGGCGTGGGTGCCGACGGGGCGGACCTGATCGGGCTGGCCGAGCCCTGGGCGGCGGCGATGCCGGGCGTGGCGTTCATCGCGCCGGACGCGCCGGAGCCGTGCGACATGAGCCCGTTCGGCCGGCAATGGTTCAGCCTGCAGGACCGCACGCCGGCCGTGTTGGAAGCGGGCGCGCGGCGGGCGGCGCCGTTGCTCTGGGCGACGATCGACGCGGAATTGGCGCGCCTCGGCTTGCGGCAGGATGCAGTGGCGTTGATGGGGTTCAGCCAGGGGGCGATGGTCGTGTTGTTCGCCGGGCTGCGGCGGCCGGTGCCACCGCGCGCGATCCTGGCGTATTCGGGCGCCCTGCTGGACAGCCCGGCGCTCGATGCCGAGATGACGGGCCGCCCGCCCGTGCTGTTGGTGCACGGCCGCCTGGACGAGGTGGTGCCGTTCGCACGCGGCCCGGCGGCCGAGGCGGCACTACGGCAGCGTGACGTCCCTGTCACGACGCTGTGGCAGGACGGCGTCGGGCACTGGGTGGACGACGCCGGTCTTTCAGCGGGAGCGGCTTTTCTCAACGTGGTGTCGCCGTCTGACGAGTGACTACACCGTGACATCTCCGCGCGCATCGAGGCGGCTTGCTTGCTGACTGGGGAGGCCGATGCCATAACAAGCATGACTCTGGCGGCATATCTGGCGAGTCGTCTGGCAATCGACTTTCCGGTCTCACGCCCCAGTGAGCCAAGGAGAGCGCTGTGCCAGACGGCGGAATGCATTTCCCAGCCTTAGTCCTCAACGCCGATTTCCGGCCGCTATCCTATTTTCCGCTATCGGTCTGGTCCTGGCAGGACTCCGTCAAAGCGGTTTTCCTTGATCGCGTTTCCGTTCTCAACGAGTACGAGAACGAGGTGCGGTCGCCGAGCATGTCGATGCGGCTGCCGAGCGTGATCGCACTGAAGGATTACATCCCGACGGCGCGCAAGCCGGCCTTTACGCGGTTCAACGTGTTCCTGCGCGATGCCTTCAGTTGCCAATATTGCAGCGAGCGGTTCCCGACCCCGGAGCTGACCTTCGATCACGTGATCCCACGCAGCCGCGGTGGCCGCACGACGTGGGAGAACGTCGTGACCGCGTGCGGCGGCTGCAACCTGCGCAAAGGCAACAAGCTGCCGCGCGAATGCCACATGCACCCGCGGCAGCGGCCGGAGCAGCCGTCCACCTGGATCCTGCAGGAGAACGGCCGGGCCTTTCCGCCGAACTACCTGCACGAGAGCTGGCGCGACTACCTGTATTGGGACAGCGAACTCGATAGCTGAGCCGGGGCCGGCCGCTCCGCCCGCGACGGCGGCGAGATCGAATGGCAGCGCCTCCCGAGCCGGTCGGCTCGGGACAGGCCGGACGAGGGCGTCAGTCCGCCCAGACAGGGGCGCGTTTCTGCATGAAGGCGTCGATGCCTTCGTTGGCGTCATGCGCCTCCATGTTGCGGACCATGACGGCGGCGGTGTGGTCGTAGGCCTCCGCGAGCGGGAGCTCAGCCTGGCGGTAAAAGGCCGGCTTGCCCAGGGCAACCGCGCTGCGGCTCTTGGTCACCAGCTTGGCCGCCAGGGACGCGACGGCGTCGTCGAGCTCGGCTTCCGGTACGGCGCGGTTGATCAGGCCCAGCCGGGCGGCTTCGGCAGCAGGGATCATGTCACCGGTGAGCAACATCTCCATCGCGGCCTTCCGGGGGACAACGCGGGACAGCGCGACCATTGGGGTCGAGCAGAACAATCCCACGTTGATGCCACTGACGGCGAAGCGTGCCGTGTCCGCCGCGATGGCGAGGTCGCAGGTGGCGACCAGTTGGCAGCCCGCGGCAGTGGCGATGCCGTGAACGCGGGCGATCACGGGGACGGGCAGCCGGGTGATGCGCTGCATGACATAGCTGCACTGGGCGAACAGCCGCGCCCGTGCCGGCCCGTCGAAGCCGCGGACCTCGCGGAGATCGTGGCCGGCGCAGAAGCCCGGGCCGGCGCCGCGCAGGATCAGCACGCGCGCGGTCGTGTCGGCCTCGACGGCATCGAGCAGTTCGTCGAGCGCGGTCAGCATCGCTTCGGATAAGGCGTTGCGCGATCCCGGACGGTTCAGCGTGGCGGTGACGACTCCGTCCCGATCCTCACGCACGATCAATCGTTGGCTGTCGGACATGCGCTTCCCCCTGAGGTCGAGCCTCTGGTTAGCCTAGAGCACTTCCCGAGCCAAACGGCTCGGAAGTAGTGCTCTACCTCAGTGATCGGAGAGCAACTCGAACCGACCAAACCGACTCGGTTCGGTCGGTTGTTGCTCTATATCGGCCGCGGCGCGCCGTTCAAATCAGCCGAACGGTTCCAGAACGGGGTTGGTCGGGCAGAGATCAAGGAAGGGTGCCAAGAGGCCGGCCGGGGTGGCATGACCGAACAGGAAGCCCTGCCCGTCGCGGCAGCCCTCGGCGAGTAGCGCGTCCACCTGGGCCTGATGCTCGATGCCCTCGGCCAGGGTGGTGATCCCGAGCTCGGCGCACAGGCCAAGAATGGCGTGGACGATCGCGCGCGCGTCCCGGCTGGTGGTGAGATCGCGAATGAAGGCGCGATCCACCTTCACCTTGTCGAACGGGAAGCTGCGAAGATAGCTGAGCGACGAGTATCCGGTGCCGAAATCGTCCAGCGCGATCGACACGCCGAGATGGCGCAGCTCGTGCAGGATCTCGAGCGTGTCGGCAGTATCGCGGAGCAGCACGGTTTCCGTGATCTCCAGCTCGAGGCGCTCGGGCCGTAGGCCGACCTCCTTGAGAATGCTGGCGACGGCGGGCACCAGGCGGCGGTCGCGCGCCTGCACTGCCGACAGGTTGACCGCGATCTTGCGGTCGGCCGGCCAGGACGCCGCATCCGTGCACGCGGTCCGCAACACCCATTCACCGATCGGAACGATCAGGCCGGTGCGCTCGGCCAAGGGAATGAAGTCCGCCGGCGCGATCCAGCCCTTGTCCGGATGACGCCAGCGCAACAAGGCCTCGAAGCCGACCACGTCGCGGCAATCGAGCCGGACCAGCGGCTGATAATGGACGCGCAACTCGCCTTCGTGCAGCGCCCGAAGGAGGTCGGCCTCGAGTTCGCGGTCGGCGTGCATGGCGCCGATCATCTCGGGCCGGAAGAAGACCGGCCGCGAGTCGGCGTCGGTGGGCGAGAACCGCATGGCGAGATGAGCATTGCCGAGCAGGCTCTCGGCATCGGAAACCGCGCCGCTCGCCCCTGCGCTGCCCGTGGCTGCGCTGCCCGTGGCTGCGCTGCCCGTGCCTGCTCCGCTCGTCTTGGCATCACTGGTCTCCGCGACGCCGACCCGGATCCCGACGGAGATGGTGTGGCCGCCGAGTTGGCACGGCCGGGTCACGTCGTCGACCAGGCGGGCCACCAGTGCTTCGAGCTGGTCCATGCGGTCGAGCGGCGCGGGAACGATCGCGAACTCGTCGCCGCCGATCCGGGCGGCGAGGCCGCCCGAGCCGGCACAGCGCCGCAGCCGATGCGCGATCTCGCGCAGCAGCAGGTCGCCGATCGTGTGCCCGAACGTATCGTTCACCTCGCGGAAACGCTGCAGGTTGATGCAAAGCACGGCGGCGATGGTGCCCGCGCGGCGGCGCAGGGTTTGGTCCAACGCGGCGAGCAAGGATTCGCGATTGGGTAGTTCCGTCAGCGCGTCGCAATGCGCCAGGAAGGCGATTTCCGCTTCGGCGCGGCGTTGCTCCGTCACGTCGCTGCAGGTGAGCAGGAAACCGCCGCCAGTCATCGGCTGCATGTGGAGCAGCAGGCTGCGGCCATCCGTCAGTGTCGCGTCGAGTTGCAGCTTCTCGCCGCGACCATGCGCCCGGCGCAGTTGCGCCAGCATGCGGCTGGCATGCCGCCGCGGGAGCAGGCCGCCCGCCAGGACACGGCGCAGGAAGTCGCCCCCGCCCTGGCCGATCGGGGGCAGGTCGGGCAGGCCTAGGATGGGCTTGAGCTGCTCGTTGACGACCAGGAGGCGGCCGGCGGCGTCGAACATGCACAAGCCTTGCGCCATGTTGTCCAGCGCGATGCCATAGCGCGCGAGGAGCTCCCGGTGCGCCCGTTCGCTTTCCGCCCGCGCTTCGGCCAAACGACGCGCGTGCTCGGAGCGGACCAGGCGGCGCTGGCTGCGGATCGAGCGGATAATGAGCCAGAGCAGCAGCAGCACCCCCACTTCCAGCAATCCGGCGGCGACCCCGAGCGCGATCGCCTGACCGCGCCAGCGCGCCAGCGTCGCATCGACCGTTCGGGCCACCACGAAGCGGATCGGAAAATGGTTGAGCGAGGCGGTTGCGACCAGCCGGTCGTGACCGTCGATCGGACTAGTCATCCGGATCAAGTCGTCCGAGCCGCTCTCCGAAAGCTTCTGCGATCCGACCGCGGCGAACACCTTGCCGACGGCATTGGGCCGCATCGGCTGACGCACCAAGAGCGTGCCATCCGCGCGGACCAGGCAGAGCACGTAATCGGGTTCCGGCGCGATCCGGGCATAGAGCGACTGGAAGTAGTCGAGCTCGACCGCGCCGAGCACGAGCCCGAGAAACCTATTCGCCGGACCGTTGACCCGGCGCGCGATGAACAGCGTCCACTTCCCATCGCCCCGATTGGGCACGGGCTCGCTGATGAACCGATCGAGCGACGCATCCTGATTGAGCGCTTTGAAGTAGTCGCGATCGGCGATGTTGACGTCCGGGATGGGCCAGTATCGGGAGAAGTTGAGTAGCTTGCCCCTACTATTGTTGAGGGTGATCGCGTTCACCTGCGGCAGCGCCGCGATCCGCAAGCGGAGCGTGTCATGCACGGTTTCGCTCGATACCGCCGCGTCGAAGCCCGCGGGATCGACGATGCCGGCGGCGGCGAAGTCGTCCAGGAGTCGCTGCTGGATCAGCTCAATGCCCTGTAGCGCCCGGTCGGCCTGGTCGGCCAGCACGGTCGCCAGACTGCGCAACTGTCGCCGCGTGTCCGCGATCTCCTGCCGACGCAGGTGTTCGATCGTCACCCCGGTGACGACGATGATCGCCACCGTCAGCGCAAAGCCGCATGCATAGAGCCAAAAAACCAGGCCCGGCGACTTGAGACGACCCATCAACCTCACCGCATCATCGAGCGATCACACCGTTCGCTGCTGGCACGGTCACCATGCGGGAGAAGTCTCAAGGAAGGTTTAACGCCGGGCTGCCCCAAGCCCTTGTTTGGACGACGGAACTCTCCGTGGCGGCTTAAGCGGCCGCCGCTCGCGCAGGGTCCAAGAAGCGGTCGAGCCAGGCGAGAACCTCGGACGGCGCTTCCTCGGCGAGATAGTGGCCGCTCGTCACCGGGCCGCCCGTCACTTCGCCGGCCGCGTATTGCCGCCACAACTCGAGCGGGTCGTACCAGCCGCCGATCCGCCCCTTGGCGCCCCAGAGGACCAGCATGTCGCACGCGATCTTGCGCCCTTGCGCCCGGCTGACGCGATCATGCTCGAGATCGATGGTGGCGGCCGCGCGGTAGTCCTCGCACATGCCGGTGATGGTCGCCGGGTCGTGTGCGGCCTGCAGGTAATCCTGCAGCGCTTCCGGCCGGAAGAAGTCGCCGGATTTCGGCTCGCGCGCGGTGTGGGCGTTGAACCAGGTGGTCGGGGCCGCATTGATCAGCTCTTCCGGGAACGGATGCGGCTGGGCGAACCAGAACCAATGGTAGTAGCCGAGCGCGAAGGCCATGTCGGTCCGTTCGAAATGCTCAATGGTGGGCACGATGTCGAGCACGGCCAGGCGTTCGATGCGGTCCGGGTTGTCGATGGCCAGCCGGTGCGCGACGCGGGCGCCGCGATCGTGGGCGACCACCTGGAACCGTTGGTGACCGAGGCCGGTCATCAGTTCCGCAAGGTCGCGGGCCATGCTGGCCTTGGCATAGGGTGCGTGGTCGCCGGTGGCGCCGGGTTTAAAGCTGCCGCCGTAGCCGCGCAGGTCGGGGGCTATCACGGCGTAGCGCTCGGCCAGGGCGGGCGCGACCGCGTGCCACATGGCGTGCGTCTGCGGGTTGCCGTGCAGCAGCAGCAATGGCGGGCCGGAGCCGGCGGTGCGCAGGCGAAGATCGCCATCCGTCACGCGATGCGTCGTGAGGGTGAAATCGCGGAAGAAGTCGAGCATGGCTTCGTCTACTGCGTGTTTACGACGGCACTATGGCGCACTCGAACCGGCACCGCGAGGGATCCGGCCGCGCGCGCTGCCCCCGATTTCGCGGGCAAGAGGAAGAGATCGCGCGTTCCCGGCGCTCAGGCGCCGAGATTGCGGAGCGCAAGAAGCGGGACGAGCGCCGCGATGGCGACCGGGACCGACCAATATTGCATCTTGATCCAGAAGAGACGGTGGGTTCGGCGGAGAACCACCCGCTCGTTGGTCTTGGGGTCCAGCAGTTCGCGGCCGGGCCGCTCGTTGAGACGGGTGCCGACGATCCAGTTGACGGCAGCCGCGGCGAGACCGCCGACGGTGATGGCCAGGAAGGCGAGTTCGGGGTGGCCTCCGGCGGCGAACGCGGCCTGAAGCAGGGCGGTGACGGCGCCGGTCACGAGAACGACGATGGGGAGGACAAGGATGCCCCAGCCGGACCAGATCAAAAACATGGGTGAGATTCCGTTCTATTGGGAGTCAAAGACCCGCTAGGGCGCGCCAGTCGGCTTCGGTGAGCGTGGTCACGCCGAGTTCGGCGGCTTTCTTTGCCTTGGAGCCGGAGTCGGCGCCGAGGACGACGTAGTCGGTTTTCTTGCTGACGCTGTCGGTGACGCGGGCGCCGAGGGTTTCCGCGCGCGCCTTGGCCTCCGGCCGGGTCATGGTTTCCAACGTGCCGGTGAACACGACGACCTTGCCGGCGAGCTTGCTGTCGGTCGCCGCCTGCGGCGCATCCTCGATCGTCAGCTGGGCGGCGAGATCGTCCACCGCCGCCCGGTTGCCGGCTTCCATGAAGAAGTCGGCCAACTCGGTCGCCAGCGCCGGGCCGACGCCGATGATGCTGCCCAGCGCCGATCGTTCCTCGCTGCCGACCGTGGTCGCGCGCTCCATCTGCTCGCGCCAGACGGCGTAGCTGCCATAGTGCCGGGCCAGCAGCTTGCCGTTGGTCTCGCCGACCCGGCGGATGCCGAGGGCGTAGATGAATCGGGCCAGCGGAATCGTCCGCCGCGCCTCGATGGCCGCCAGCAGATTGTCCACGCTCCGCTTCTTCCAGCCCTCGCGCCCGAGGATCTCGTCGGCATGGTCCCGGAGGCGAAAGATGTCGGCCGGCGTCTTCAGCCAGCCCAGGGCGGCGAACTCGTCCAGCGTCTTCTCGCCGAGTCCCTCGATGTCGAAGGCGGTTCGGGAGGTGAAGTGTCTGAGGCGCTCAATCGCCTGGGCCGGGCAGACGAGGCCGCCGGTGCAGCGGCGGACGACCTCGCCGGGCGGGCGGATGGCGAGGCTGCCGCAGGCGGGGCAGTGTTCCGGCGGCGACCAGGCGGTGGGGCCGCGGGGCGTATCGGGGACGACGCCGAGGATCTGCGGGATCACGTCGCCGGCGCGCTGGAGGGTGACGGTGTCGCCGGCGCGGACATCCTTACGGGCGATCTCGTCCTCGTTGTGGAGCGTGGCGCGGGTGACGACGACGCCGCCGACGGTGACCGGGTGCAGCCAGGCCACCGGGGTCAGCGAGCCGGTGCGGCCGACCTGGATGTGGATGGCTTCGAGCAGGGTTTGGGCTTGTTCGGCGGGGAACTTCCAGGCGATCGCCCAGCGTGGGGTGCGGCCCACGGCGCCGAGGCGGCGCTGCAGCGCGAGGTCGTCGATCTTATAGACGACGCCGTCGATGTCGTAGGGCAGGGCGGCCCGTTCGGCGGCCAGCCGTTCCTGGAAGGCCGCCGCGTCCGCCTCGGTGTCGACCCGCTGGGAGAGCGGATTGACGGTGAAGCCCCAGGCGCGGAGCTGCTCCAGGTAGCCCCAATGCGTCGCGGCAGGCGGCTCGGAGGCGTCTCCCATGGCGTAGGCGAAGAGGGAGAGCGGACGGGCGGCGGTCTGCGCCGGGTCGATCTGGCGGAGCGACCCGGCGGCGGCGTTGCGCGGGTTGGCGTAGAGGCGCTGACCGGCGGCTTCCTGGGCGGCGTTAAGTTTTAGGAAATCTTCCTTTGCGATAAAGACCTCGCCCCTGATCTCGATCCGGGCGGGGGCGGGCTCTTTGAGACGGCGAGGAATGGATTTGACGGTCCGGAGGTTGGCCGTGACGTCCTCGCCTTCGGTGCCGTCGCCGCGGGTGGCGCCGTGGACGAGGCGGCCGGCCTCATAGGTGAGGTTGATGGAAAGACCGTCGATCTTGGGTTCGGCGACGAGCGGGAGCGGGGCGTCGGCAGCCAGACCGAGGAAGCGGCGGGCGCGCTTGTCCCATTCGTGGAAGTCGGCAGCGTCGAACGCGTTGTCGAGCGAGAGCATTGGGACGGCGTGGCGGAATTTGGCAAAGCCGCTGGCCGGCGCGGCGCCGACGCGCTGGCTGGGGCTGTCGGGGCGGATCAGCGAGGGAAAGGCGGCTTCGATCGCGTCGTTGCGGCGGCGCAGGGCGTCGTAATCGGCATCCGTCAGCGAGGGCGCGTCCTGCTGATGGTACTGCACGTCGGCCTCGGCGATGGCGGCCGCGAGATGGGTAAGCTCCGCGGCGGCCTCCTCCTCGGTTCGCGGCAAGTCGGAGGGCGGGAGTTCGGTGACCGCAGCCGATTTAGGGGCCTTCGGCACGGAGCACCCGGAGGTCGCAGCCCTCGTCGGCCTGCAGGACCTGGTCGTGGATGATGCGGTCCCAGCCGCGGGCGGGGGTTGCGGGTGGCGACCAGGATTGACGGCGGCGCTCGAGTTCGTCGGGCGCGACCAGCAGGTCGATGGAGCGCTTCTCGACGGAGAGGCGGATGCGGTCGCCGGTTTCGGCCAGGCCGAGCGGACCGCCCGCCGCAGCCTCGGGCGTGACGTGCAGCACGATGGTGCCGAAGGCGGTGCCGGACATGCGGCAATCGCTGATGCGGACCATGTCCTTCACGCCGGCGCGGCCGAGCTTGGTCGGGATCGGCAGGTAGCCGGCTTCGGGCATGCCGGCGGGGGTCAGTGGGCCGGCATTCTTCAATACGAGGATGTCGCCTTCGGCCACGTCGAGCGCCGGGTCGTCGATGCGGGCGGCGAGGTCGGCGGGGCCGTCGAACACCAGGCAGCGGGCTTCGGTCTCGAACAGGGCGGGGGTCGCGGCGCTGCGCTTGAGGATGGCGCCACGGGGCGCGAGCGACCCGAACAGCGCGACGATGCCGCCGACCGGGCTCACGGGTTCGGCGATGGCGCGGATATAGCGGCGATCGACGAAGGCGGGCTCGGCCAGGCGCTCGCCGAGGGTCTGTCCGGTGACGTCGATGCAGTCGTGGTGCAGCAGGTCGCGCAGTTCCCAGAGGAGGGCGGGCATGCCGCCGGCGCTGTGGAAATCTTCCATGTAGCCGTCGCCCGTGGGCTTGAGGTCCACCAGGACGGGGGTTGTATCGGAGAGTTCGTTGACACGGTGCAGATCGACCTTGATCCCGCGGCGGCCGGCGATGGCGGTCAGGTGGATCATGGCGTTGGTGCTGCCGCCCAGCGCGAGCAGGACGCGCAGGGCGTTCTCGACCGAGTGCTCGGTGATGAGCTGCGAGGGGCGAATGGGGTTCTCGACGAAGCGCATGACCAACGTTCCGACCTCTTCGGCGGCGCGGAGGCGGTCGGCGTGGACGGCCGGGATGCTGGCATGGCCGGCCGGCATGAAGCCGAGCGTCTCGGCGATGCAGGCCATGGTCGACGCTGTGCCCATCACGCCGCAGGTGCCGGCGGTGCTGGCCAGGCGGCCCTCGATCTCGCCGATGCGCTCGGCGGTCACCTTGCCGGCGCGGTAGGCAGCCCAGTAGCGACGGCAATCGGTGCAGGCGGCGAGGCGCTCGCCCTGGAACGGCGTCGCCAGCATCGGCCCGGTGACGACCTGGATGGAAGGCACGTCGGACGAGGCGGCGCCCATGAGCTGAGCCGGCACGGTCTTGTCGCAGCCGCCGATCATGACCGCGGCATCCATCGGCTGACCGGCGAGCATGGCTTCCGTATCCAGCGCGGCGAGGTTGCGGAAGTGCATGGAGGTCGGGAACAGGCTGGGTTCGCACAGGCTGACGGTCGGGAACGGCATCGGCAGTCCGCCGGCGGCCAACACACCGCGCTTGACCGCCTCGATCAGCTCGGGAGCGGTGCGATGGCAATTGTTGAAGGCCGACCCGGTGTCGACGATACCGATCACCGGCTTGTCGAGCATGGCGCCGGAGTAGCCCATGCTCTTGTAGAAAGTGCGGCGCAGGTAGGCGGCGAACTCGGGATCGCCGTAGCCCGGCGTATTGCGCGCGAGCCCGCGCTTGATCTGGTCGGTCATGGCCGGAGCTTAGGGGCAGGACGGGCGGGAGGGAACGGGCCTTCGGCGCTGGCGCGGCGGGTTGGCGGCGGGCCAGCGGCCTCACCCATCGACACTCCGCCGCCGAGGCGAGGACCCGTCCTACCCGACCGTGTTCCCGGCATCCTCCGCGGGCTGGAAAGCGCGGCGGCCAAGGTCGGTGAAGAATCGGAGCAGGTAACCATCGGGATCGGCGACGACGAATTGGCGGTTGCCGGTTTCGGTCTGGTCTTGACGGTACCAGCGCTCCTCGAGCGGCAGGATGAGGAGCAAGCCTGCGCGCCGGACGGTCGCGTAGAGGGTGTCCACGTCGGTCACTCTGATCTGGAGGTTCACGCCGCGGCCGAACGGGTATTGGAGCGGAGCGGTCACGAAGCGTCGCCCGGGGCCGGCGGCTTCTTCCAGCATGAGATGGGCGTCCTCGCGAACGATATAGGCAAATCGCTCCTCCGGACGGGTCAGGCGACACCTGAGGCCCAACACGTCGAGGTAGACGGCGAGCGAGCGGCCGAGGTCGGAGACGTCGAGTTCGGGGACAATGGCGGGAGTTGCTGACATGGTCGACGTCATACGGCAGCGTGGCGGATCCGTTGACACGTCGCGACCGGCAGGCGAGGTGCCGCGGCGATGAACGGCGATATCGGAACAGGGCGGCTGGCGATGACGGACGGGACTGAGGCGGCGGAGATCACGACGCTCGACAGCCGGGTCGTCTACCGCAATCGCTGGATGACGGTGCGCGAGGATCGGATCCGGCGACGCGACGGGTCGGACGGGATCTACGGCGTGGTCGACAAGCCGGATTTCGTGGTCGTGCTCGCAGTCGAGCCGGACGGGGCGATGCATCTGGTGGAGCAGTATCGCTACCCGATCGGGGCACGGTTCTGGGAGTTGCCGCAGGGCGCCTGGGAGCATCGGCCGGAGGCGGACATGGCCGACGTTGCGCGCGGCGAGTTGCAGGAGGAGACGGGGCTGTTGGCGGGACGGCTCGAGAAGGTCGGCACGCTGCTGGAGAGCTACGGCTTTGCCAAGCAACGCTGCCACGTGTTCGTCGCGCGTGACCTCGAGGCGGGCCCGGTCACGCTGGCGACGGAGGAGCAGGGCCTGATCTCGCGTCGCTTCGCCGCGGCGGAGGTGGCGCGGATGGTGGCGGATGGCACGATCCAGGACATGACCACGGTGGCGGCGTTGGGCCTGGCGCGGCTGCACCGTATGATTTGACCGTCCGCCGTCTTCCGCAACGATGCGTGACGGCCGAAGCGCGGGCGGTTGACAGCCCCGGGCGGCAGAGGCGAGGTGCGGCGCATGACGTCGCGCGCCTCCCCCCTTTCTCCCGGGTTCCGACGGGCGCGCGCGGAGGACGTGCCGGCGATCGTCGCCTTGCTGGCCGACGATGCGCTCGGCCAGGCGCGCGAGGCGCCGGGCGATCCGGCCTATGCGGCGGCGTTCGCGGCCATCGACCGCGACCCGAACCAGCTCCTCGCGGTCGCCGAGCATGACGGGGCGGTGGTCGGCACGCTGCAGCTGAGCTTCCTGCCCGGCTTGTCTCACCGCGGCGCGTGGCGGGGGGAGATCGAGGCGGTGCGGGTGGCCGCACCGTTGCGGGGCAGCGGGGTCGGGCGGCTGATGCTGGGTTGGGCCCTCGCGCAATGCCACGCACGCGGATGCCGGCTGGTGCAGCTCACGACCAATGCGGCGCGGGTGGATGCGCAGCGCTTCTACGAAGGGCTCGGCTTCGCGCGGAGCCACCTGGGCTACAAGCTGATGCTGGACGAGGGCGGCTGAGTGGACCGGTCGGAGCGATGTGCGGTGGCGATCATGGCCAAGGCGCCGCGGCCGGGTCACGTCAAGACGCGGTTGCAGGGCGTGTTGCGGCCGGAGGAGGCGGCGGCGCTCGGCACCGCTTTTCTGCGTGACACGGCGGAAAACCTGCATCTGGCGGCACGGTTGGCGCCGCTCGACCCGGTGGTGGCCTACGCGCCGGCCGGGCAGGAGGCGCGGTTCGACGGCTTGTTGCCGGACGGCACGGCGCTTCTGCTAGCCGATGGCAGCGGCGGTGCGGCGCCCGACGTCGAGGGGTTCGGCTGCGTGCTGCTGGAAACCATGCGGGCCTTGTTCGCCCTTGGTTACGGCGCGGCCTGCGTGCTGGCGGCCGACAGCCCGACGCTGCCGACGGCGGAGCTGGCGCGGGCGGCGCAGTCCTTGCTCGACGGCGCGTGCGACGCGGTGTTGGGCGCGGTGGACGATGGCGGCTACTACGTGCTCGGCCTGCGGGCGCCGGTGGCGGCGCCGTTTCAGCGCATCCGCTGGAGCAGCGACGTCGCGGCGGCGGAAACGCGCGAACGGCTGGACGCCGCCGGGCTGCGGCGGATCGAGCTGGCGCCCTGGTTCGACGTGGACGACCCGGCGGCCCTGGCGCGGCTGCTGAACGATCGCACTGGCTATGCGGCGCCGCATACGGCGGCCGCGCTAGCCACCATGGGGTTGGCCGAGCGCCTGCGGGTCGCATGAAGGACGACGCGCTCGTCCTCGCGCTGGCCGCCATCGTGGCCGTTTGCGTGATCGCACCCGCCTTCGTGCTGCCGGCCGGGGCCTATGGCGACCTGTCGACGCCGCTGACCTCCCGGGTGATCGGGTGCCTGCTGCTGGCTGGGGGGGCGTATGTCGGTCTGGTGGCGCTGGTGCGGCGACGCGTCGTGTCACGGGCGGGGCTGCTGCTGGCGGTGGCGATCGGCATCGCGGCGCGGCTTGCGGTCATGGCAACGCCGCCGGTGTTGAGCACGGACTTGTATCGCTATGTGTGGGACGGCCGGGTGCAGGCCGCCGGCATCAACCCGTATCGCTACGTCCCGGCCGACCCGGCGCTGACGGCGCTGCGCGACACCGGCGGCGGGGCAACCGCGATCTTTCCCAACATCAACCGGGCGGAGACGGCGCCGACCATCTATCCGCCGGCGGCGCAGGTCCTGTTCGCGACGATCGGGCTCACGGCCTCGTCGATCTGGACGGTCAAGGGCGTCATACTGGCGCTGGACCTGCTGGCGGGCTTCTTTGCCTGGCGATTGCTGCGGGCGGCAGGGCGGCCCACCGCGTTTGTCCTGATCTGGCTGCTCAACCCCCTGGTGATCCGCGAGTTCGCGGGCACGGCGCACATCGATGCGGCGGCGGTGGCCGCGTCGGCAGCCGCGCTGCTGTTGGCGGTGCGGCTGCGGCCGGGTTGGGCGGGGGCGGCGCTGGGCGTGGCGGTGTTGTGCAAACTGTTGCCGGCCGCGCTGGCCCCGGCGATCTGGCGGCCGCGGGGCTGGCGGGCACCGGCGGCCTGCCTGCTCGTGATCGTTGCGGGGTACGCGGCCTATGCATCGGTCGGGTGGCGCGTGCTGGGCTACCTGCCGGGCTACGCGGACGAGGAGAAGCTGTCGGCAGGCGGCGGCTTCCTGCTGCTGCGGCTGCTGGCGCTGATCGGCCCGCTGCCGGCCGGCACGACGGCGGCGTATGCGGCGGCGGGCCTACTGCTGCTGGGCGGGCTCGCGGCCGCGATCGTATTGCGGGACGCACCCCCCCGGCCCGCGGTGATGCTGCGGCAAGCGGGTCTGCTCTCGGTGGCGCTGCTGGTCGTATTAACGCCGCATTATCCGTGGTATCTGACAATGGCGATCTTGCCCGCGGTCGTCGCACCCGGGTGGGGCGCCTTGTGGCTCTCGGTTGCCGGGCCATTACTGTATCTGGATTACGGGTTGAGCGACCCGTGGTGGCCGGCCGTGGTCTATGGCCCGGCGATCGCCTGGTTGGCGCTCGAGCTGCGGAGGGGGACGGAGTATGCCTGACACCAACATGGAAGCCCGGCCGCTCGATGCGCGCCGTTACTTCGAGGCCGTCTCCTCCGGCGAAAGCATCGCGACATCCCCGCCGGTCTGCCTCTATCTGGAGGTGACCAACCGCTGCAACCTGCTCTGCGAGACCTGCCCGCGCACGTTCGAGGACCTCGAGCCGCCGATGGATCTCAGCATGGAGCTGTTCACCAAGATCGTGGACCAGGTGCCCAACGTGAAGCGCGTGGTGCTGCACGGGGTGGGTGAGCCCATGCTGGTCAAGCACCTGCCGGACATGATCCGCTACCTCAAGGCACGCGGCAACATCCACGTGCTGTTCAACACCAACGGCACGCTGCTGGCGCCGAAGAAGCAGCGCGAGATCATCGACACCGGGCTCGATGAGCTGCGGGTGAGCCTGGATGCCGCCGAAGCCGAGATGTTCCTCAAGGTCCGCGGCAAGGACATGTTCGACCGCATCGTCCGCAACGTGAGCAGCTTCACCAACCTGCAGCGGGCGATCGGGGCGGAGAAGCCGCTGGTCAGCCTGTGGCTGACCGGGTTGAAGGAAACGGTCGACCAGCTGCCGGATTTCGTCCGGCTCGCGGCGCGCATCGGGGTCAAGGAAGTCCATCTGCAGCGCCTCGTGTTCGACGAGGGTGGGTTCGGCATGGCGCGGTCGGAGAGCAGCCTGTTCGAGCAGACGCGCGCGGACGAGGAGGCGGTGATCGCCAACGCGACGGCGCTGGGGCAGAGCCTGGGCGTGATGCTCGACGCGTCCGGCGCGACGGAGCCCGGCATCAGCCTGAAGCGGCAGTCGGACGACAAGCCCTGGGCCATGTGTCGCCGGCCCTGGTCGCTGATGTATTTCACCGCGCATGGCACGGCGCTGCCCTGCTGCATCGCGCCGTTCTCGCAGCGCGGTTACGAGAACTACACGCTGGGTAACGCCTCCAAGCAGGATTTGGCCGAGATCTGGAACGGCCCGGCCTATCGCGACTTCCGCACCGCGCTGATGAGCGACGAGCCGCCGAAGCCGTGCCAAGGCTGCGGCCTCCGCTGGAGCCTGTGACGTCGCCCGATCGCGCTGCGATCGGGTCGCTCGACCGGGTCTCGGTCGTCATCCCGACCTGGAACGAGGTGGATGCGATCGGGCCGGTGGTGGCCGAGGTGCTGGCGCAAGGCGTCGGCGAGGTGATCGTGGCGGATGGCAGCAGCAAGGACGGCACCGCCGCGCGGGCTGAAGCGGCGGGCGCGCGGGCGATCGATTGCGGGCGCGGCTACGGCCGGGCTTGCGCGATGGGCGCGGCGGCGGCGCGGCCGGAGGCCGACGTGATCGCGTTCATGGACGGCGATGGCGCGGACCGGCCGGACCAGTTGCCACGGTTGTGCCGTCCGGTGCTGGACGGCAACAAGGACTTCGTGATCGCGTCGCGCACCCGCGGCGAGCGGCAGAAGGGCTCGATGCTGTGGCATCAGGTGTTGGCCGGAGTGGTCGCAGGACGGCTGATAGGGACGGCGTATGGGGTGCGTTACAGCGACATGTGTGCGTTCCGGGTGATCCGGCGCGACACCCTGGCCGCGCTCAGCCTGCGCGAGATGACCTATGGCTGGAACATCGAGATGCAGATGAAGGCGGCGCGGGCCAAGCTGCGGATCGAGGAAGTGCCGGTGCCCTATCGCGTGCGGGCGGCCGGGTCGTCCAAAGTCGCCGGGTCGATGCGCGGCACGCTGCAGGCGGGCAGCAAGATCGTGGGGACGTTTCTACGGGTGGTCCGGGAGACGTAGCCCGGCCCTTCCCCCGCGGGAAAGACCGGGCCGGGATCAGCCGCCGGTCCAGGAGGCGGCGCTGGTGCCGCGCGTCTTGGCCTGATCGGCGTCTTCGACGGCGGTGACGGCGGTGACACCGCACTCCTCGAACACCTTGAGGGCCTTGTCTCGTGCCTCGGGCGTGCTGGTGCGCACGGCCAGGATGAGCTTGCCGGCGGCGCCGAGCTCGTCGCGAGCCTTGGCATCGGCCGTGTCCTTGGCGGCGCTGGCGCCGGAGGTGGCGGCGACCGTGCCGAGGGCGCTCGCGCCCCCGACCGCCGCCACGATCGGGGCCGCCAGACCACCCGTGGCCGCGATGACGCCGGCGGCGATCATGCCCGCGCCAGTGCCGGCGATGCCGGAGGCCATGGTCCGCAGCTGGGACTTGTCCACGTGGTCGGTGGCGGCTTCGGCCGAATCAGGCGTGTCGACGGCGGCATTGGCGTCCGGCAGGCTGAGGTCGGCATGGTCGAAGCCGACGAGTTCCAGCTTGCCGATCGCATCCTGCAGCGCGGCGTCGTTGGGAAAGCTCCCCTGCAGCTCCTGCACCTTGTCGCTGAGGGCCGGCTGCCCGGCGTTCACGTTGGACTCGCTCATGAGGCTTCCTTCTCTTCTCGCGCGGCATCAACGTCGCGTGGGGAGGGCTGTTCCCGCGCCGCCTTTTCGTTCGGCCGGATGCGCTGGTGCCGGGCACGGGCGGCCCGCTCGATCGCGGCCGACACGAGCGGATCGATCCGGAGCTCGCTGTGCACCAGCTCCAGCATGCGCAGCACGGGCTGGCTGCCGGCCTTGTCGGCGGCGACGATGTCGCAAGCCAGGGCGTAGGCGGTCTCGCGCAAGCGTGGCTCCAGCGCGTCGCGGATCAGTTGGCCGGCATGGGATAGACCTTCATCCTCGCCGAGCAGGGAAATGGCCGCTTCGGTGGCCGTGTTGAGCCGCTCGCTGCTGAATTCGTGGAAGGCCGGGGAGGTCTGCACGATACCGGCCATCACGCCGATCTCGCGGTCGGTGATGGCGCCGTCGGCGGCCGCGACCAGGACCATGGTGCAGATCAGCGCTTCTTCGGCCGTGAGCGTGGTGCGGAAATCGGGGGAGGTCTGCTTCTTTCTCGACATGGCCGCAGGTTAGCCCCGTTCGGCCCGTGTCGCTACCGGGTCACGTCGCCCTCGGCCAGGAAGGCCCGGGTCTGCGCAGCCGCCTCTGCCAGGCCGACGCGCTGCACGTCCACGCCGGGAGGAAAGGCGGAGAGCAGGCGGCCGGGGGTGCGCCGGTCCAGCAGGACGAACACGCCGCGATCCGTCTCGGCGCGGACCAGGCGGCCGAAGGCCTGACGCAGCCGCAGCCGGGCCTTGCCGTCGTCGTAATTCTTCGGCTTGCCGCCGGAGAGATGGATGCGGCGCTCGCGATGCAGGATGTCGGGCCGCGGCCACGGCACGCGCTCGAACACGACCAGGCGCAGGGCGCGGCCTGGCACGTCCACCCCATCGCGCATGGCATCCGTGCCGAGCAGGCAGCTGTCGAGCTCGGCGCGGAAGACGTCGACCAGGGTGGCATTGTCCATCGCGTCCACGTGCTGGGCCAGCAGGCTGATGCCGGCGGCTTCGAGCGGTCCGGCGATGCGGGCATGCACGGCCTTCAGGCGGGCGATGGCGGTGAACAAGCCGAGGCCGCCGCCCCCGGCGGCGAGGAACAGCGCGCGATAGGCCCCGGCGAGCGCCTCCATCTCCGGGCCGACATCGGTGACGACGAAGGCACGGGTCTGCGCGGCGTAGTCGAACGGGCTGGCGACGGAGACGCGCAGCGCGGGCGAGGGCAGGTGCGCGCTGCCGACGCGGGCCTCGGCTTCGGCCCACGAGGTCTCGGCGTCGGCGGCGCCCGTGTCGCGCAGGGTGGCCGAGGTGATGAGCAGGCCGTGGGCGGGGGCGGCGAGAGTGGCGGCGAACGGGATGGTGGGGTCGAGCCAGTGCCGGTGCAGTCCGGCGTCCCGGTCGGCGCCGCCGCGGCGGTCGAGCTGGAGCGTGTCGACATAGTGCGGGCGCTCGCCGGGCTGCGGCGGCGCGTCCGACAGCGAGAGCAGCATCGCGTCCCAGGCGGACAGCCGCAGCAGGGCGCGGCGCTGGATCGAGCGGCGGGCCGCGTCGATCCGCGCGCGTTGCGCGGTGTCCAGCGCGTCGGAATCGGCCTCCATGAGCTCGCCAAGATGGACCAGGAGATTGGCGAGCGGTTCGGCGATGCGGCGGAGCGCGCGGCGGAGCGCGTCGGCGGCTTCGGGCAGCGATGGCGCGATCGGGTGGAGGTCGCATTCGAGGCTGCCGGTCGAGTCCGGGCCGGTGCGCGCCAGGGTCTGGGCGCGGATCAGCCGCAAAACCTGTTCGAACGGGCCAACCTCCTCCGTGTCGACCAGGCGGGAGCCCCAGCCGATGCCGGGCAGCGCGCGGGCGGCTTGCAGCGCGGCGTCGATGGAGGGCTGCAGGACGGGGTATTGGGCGAGCAGGTCGTCCAAGCGGCGGCGCAGGCCGCGCGCGCGGGAGCGGCCGCCCTCGGCGCCCAGCAGCCAGCGGCGCAGCTCGGCGCCTTCCGCGCCGGTCAGGGCGGCGGCGAAGGCGCCGTCGGCGGCATCGAAGACGTGGTGCCCTTCGTCGAACACGTAACGCGAGGGCACCAGGTTGTCGTCCAGCCCGCCCCAGGCTGCCTGGGCCATGACCAGCGCGTGGTTGGCCACCACCAGGTCGGCGGTGCGGGCGCGGCGGATCGTGTGTTCGACGAAGCAGGTCTTGTAGTGCGGGCAGGCGCCGTGGATGCACTCGCCGCGGCGGTCGGCGATGGCGGGGAGCAGGCCGGGGCCGAACAGCTCGGTGAACCAGCCCGGCAGGTCGCCGCCCGCGATGTCGCCATCCACCGTGGCCAGGCCCCAGCGCGCGACCAGGCCCAGCGCGATCGCGGTGCCGCTGCCGGGCGTGTTGACCTGCTCCTGCAGGTTCAGCAGGCACAGGTAGTTCTCCCGCCCCTTGCGCACCACGACCCGGCGCCGCCGCTCCGCCGCGACCGGGAATAACCGCGTCAACTCGCCGTCGATCTGCCGCTGGAGGTGCCGCGTATAGGTGCTGAGCCAGACGCTGCCGCCGTTACGCTCGGCCCACAGGCTGGCGGGGGCGACGTAGCCGAGCGTCTTGCCGGTGCCGGTGCCGGCTTCGGCGAGGACCAGGGCCGGGTCGCCCTTGGCCTGCCGCGGGGCGAAGGCGCCGGCGACGGCGCTGGCGTAGTCGGCCTGACCGGGCCGCTGCTCGGCGCCGGGGCCCAGGATGGCCGCGAGGCGGGTGCGGGCCTCGGCTGCAGCGACGGGTTGGCTGCCGGGTGGCGGGGGCGGCGCTTCTTCCTCCCACTCGGGCAACCGGGTCCAGATGCGGTAGGCGTCGAGGCTGGGCCTGGCAGCAGGCGCTTGCAGGGCGTTCAGCACCGGGCGCGCCCAGGGCCAGCCGGCGCGGCCCATGGTGGCGGCCAGCGCGGGCGCATCGGCGTTGAGCGACAGGCTCGCGGCGGCGGCCAGCCGGCGGAGCAGCTCGGCCGCGATGTCCGGCAGGGCGGCGGCCGCGTCCTCCATCGTGCGCGGCACCCGCAGGTCCAAGGCGGCGGCCAGGCCCGCGGGCGTGGGCGGCACCGGCCGCGCCGGCAGCACGAAGGCGAACAACTGCAGCAGGTCCAGGCACGGCAGGTCAGCCAACCCGAGCCGGCGCAGCGTCGCGGGCGCATGGACGACCAGCGGCGGGAGATCGGCGGCGATGAGGCTGGCCGCCTCCGCCATGGGCAGCACCAGTAGCTCGCCATCCCCGGTCAGCACCGCGGCCCGGCCATACCCCGCGACGATGGCGGGCGCCGACGGAAGGGAACCAGCCGACGGCAGCAGACTTCGGGGGGGCGGCGGCATCCGATTGGCTGTATCATGCGGGCGCGCACGCGGGGAGGCCGGTGATGGATGGTCGGTTGACCGGGGCGGGGCGGGTTTTTAGCGTGGGTTCAATGTCAGACACTTATTCGACGCTGGGCGGTCTGCCGCTGCCAAAGGCATGGCCGTTCGACGAGGCTGCCCGCCTGGCCGCGCGCATGGACGCCGCCGGCAAGGAGGTGGCCCTGTTCGAGACCGGCTACGGCCCGTCGGGCCTGCCGCACATCGGCACCTTCGGCGAGGTCGCGCGCACGAGTTGGGTCCGCCACGCCTACACGGTGCTGACCGGCAAGCCCACGCGGCTGATCGCGTTCAGCGACGACATGGACGGGCTGCGCAAGGTGCCGGACAACGTGCCGAACCGGGAGATGCTGGCCGGCTACCTCAATCAGCCGCTGACCCGCGTGCCCGATCCGTTCGGCACGCATTCGAGTTTCGGCGCGCACAACAATGCCCGGTTGCAAGCCTTTCTGGACAGTTTCGGCTTCGACTACGAGTTCGCCTCCAGCACGGAGTATTACGGCAGCGGTCGGTTCGACGACGCGTTGATGCGCACGGCGGAGCGGCACGACGAGATCATCGCCATCATCGGGCCGACGCTCGGGCCGGAGCGGCGGGCAACGTACTCGCCATTCCTGCCGCTGCACCCCAGCGACGGCCGGGTCATGCAGGTGCGCATCGACGAGGTCGACCTCGTCGCCGGGACGCTGCGCTGGGCCGACCCGGCGAGCGGCGAGCGTTTCGAGACGCCGATCCGCGGCGGCGGCTGCAAGCTGCAATGGAAGGCGGACTGGGCGATGCGCTGGTTCGCGCTCGGGGTCGATTACGAGATGTCGGGCAAGGACCTGATCGACAGCGTCAAGCTGTCGAGCCGGATCTGTCGGGCGCTGGGGGCGGAGCCGCCTGTCAGCCTCACCTACGAGCTGTTCCTGGACGAGCACAGCCAGAAGATCAGCAAGAGCAAGGGCAACGGGCTCTCGGTCGAGCAATGGCTGCAATATGCGCCGGCGGAGAGCTTGTCCCAGTACATGTACAATGCGCCGCAGCGGGCCAAGCGGTTGTTCTTCGACATGATCCCGCGCGCGGTCGACGAGTTCATCGCCAACGCGGCCAAGCTGGACGGGCAGACGCCGGAACAACGCTATGTCAATCCGGCGTGGCACATCGTTGGCGGGCGCAACGCCGATTTCGCCAGCCCGGTGCCGTTCTCCATGCTGCTCAACCTGGCCAGCGTGGTGAATGCCGAGACGCCCGACATGTTGTGGGGCTTCCTGCGCCGCTACAGCCCCGAGGCGGCGCCCGGCCGGAGCGCGTTCGTCGACGGCATGGTGGCGCACGCGATCGCCTACTATCGGGACTTCGTGCGGCCGAAGAAGCAGTATCGCGCGCCGAGTCCGGTCGAACGGGCGGCGCTGGAGGATTTGGCGACCGAGCTCGCGGCGCTGCCGGCGGGCAGCGATGCGGAGGCGATCCAGAACGCGGTCTATGCGGTCGGCAAGCGGCACGACTTCGCCGAGCTGAAGGCGTGGTTCTCCTGCCTGTATCAAGTCCTGCTGGGGCAGGAGGAAGGGCCGCGCTTCGGCGGCTTCATCGCGCTGTACGGCATCGCCGAGACGATCGCGCTGATCCGAAACCGGCTCGATGCGCCCGAGATCAGGTCGGCGGACGCTGCCTGAATGTCCCCCGGTGTCAAGAAGGTCCTCCGGCAACTGCCGGCGTTGCTGGGTGTCGCGCTACTGGGTGGCGCGATCTACGTGGTCTGGAAGGAGTTCCAGCACCTCAAGATCGCCGACATCCGGGCCGCGCTATCCGAGATCTCGACCCATGCGCTGATCACGTCGTTCATCTGGACGGTGCTGTCCTATGGCGTGCTGACGTTCTACGACCGGCTGGGGACGATCTTCGCGGGCAACAAGGTGAGCTACCGCCGGGTCGCGTTCGCGTCGTTCTGCGCCTACTCGCTGTCGCATAATCTGGGTTTCGCGGCCGTGTCGGGCGCGGCGGTGCGCTATCGGCTCTACGCGCATTGGGGCCTGACGACGGTCCAGATCGCCAAGGTGATCGCCTTCTGCAGCCTCACCTTCGGGCTGGGCGGCATGGTGCTCGGCGGAGCCATCCTGTTCGTGGAGCCGGAGGCGGTGCCGTTCCTCGGCACCTTGATCCCGCATTGGGGGATGTATCTGATCGGCGCCCTGCTCTGGGCGATCGTGATCGGCTATGTGAGCCTGTCGCGCTTCCTGGGGACGTTTACGCTGTTCGGGGTGGCGATCGAGCTGCCGCACTGGCGGATGGCGTTCGTGCAGGTGGCGTTGGCGACGCTGGACGTCGCGGTGACGGCGGCGATCATGTACCAGCTGCTGCCGGACGCGCCGGGCCTCACCTTCGTGCGCTTCCTGGGCGTGTATCTCAGTTCCTACACGGCCGGGCTGGCGGCCAACATCCCGGGCGGGCTCGGAGTGTTCGACACGGCGATGCTGCTGGGGTTGGAGCCCTACATTCCCGCGCCCCGCATCCTGGGCGCGATCGTCGTGTTCCGGCTGTATTACTACATCATCCCGCTATTCATCGCCGGGACCTTGTTCTCCGGCAACGAGATCCTGCTGCGGGGCGGAGCGCTTTTCCGCCGCCGGGGCACGCCCGTCGGAGTCAAGCCGGCGGGGCGGACGCCCACCAATTCCGTGTTCAGCGAGCGCAGCTTCGCGGTGGTGACGTCCACCGGATCGGTCGCGCTGTGCGGGGCGATGTTGCTGGGGATCGGCGTGCTGGACGACCGGCCGCCCTTCCCGTGGTTCGACGCCGACTTCGCGGAGGTGGCGGCTTCGGCGGGGCAGTTCATCCCGTCGCTGATCGGCGCGGGCCTGATGGTGCTGGCGATCGGGCTGTCGCGGCGCGTGACGCTGGCATGGTTCCTGACCATCGTCACGCTGCTGGTCGGCGCGCTCTATACGCTGGCGCAAGGGACCTCCGGCTGGGTGCCGGCGGTGCTGCTGCTGACGGCGGTGCTGATCGCGCCCTTCCGCGAGGCATATTACCGGCACGCCCGGCTGGTCGCGCGGCCGCTGCAGACGGGCACGCTGGTGCCGCTGCTGGTTCTGGCGCTCTGCGCGCTGACGCTGGGATTGCTGGAGCCGCAGATGCGGGGCGTGGCGGAAAACAGCCTGCTCGATCTGGTGATCTCGCCCGATGTGTCGAACGGTTCGCGCATCACGCTGGCGCTGGTGGTGGCGCTCGGAGCCTACGCGCTGTGGCAGTTGATCCATCCGGCGCGGGTCAAGTGGCTGGCATGGCAGGGCGAGGGAAGGTTGCGCTATGCCGCGCTCGGGAACGATCCGCCAGCAATGGCCGACGGCGTGGTGTTCGGCGAGAACGAGCGCGCGGCGGTGCCGTTCCGCCGGGTCGGTGGGGTGCTGCTCGGGCTGGGCGACCCGGCGGGGGCGGAGTCGGACCGGGTGTCGGCGATCTGGAACCTGCGCGACCTCGCGCTCCAGGAGCATCGCGACCCGGCCGTGTATCGCGGCGGGGCCGGGCTGGGCAAAGTGTATGAGGACCTTGGGCTGACGCCGGTGCCGCTGGCGATGGACGGGCTGGTCTCGGCCGAGGGTGCGGCCGACTCGACCGAGTTCCTCTACTGCGTGGCGGAGCGGGATTTGGGCATGCTGACGCCGCTGCTGCCGGAGATCGCCGGGCGCCGGCTGGAGAGCGCGGCGGAGTAGCGGCCTACTTCTTCTTGGGTCGCCGCGCCGCCGGGTCGGTGGCTGGCACCAGCGGCGTACCGATGTTGAGCATGGGCACCCCACCGAACATCACGGTGGCGGGCCGGGCCGGGCCGAAGGCGGCGAAATTGTAGGTCGCCGGCGGCATGGCGCCGTAGCGGCTCTCGGTGCTGGGGAAAGCGAGGTTCGGCGCAGCCGCCTTGGCGCCCCCGGCAGGTCCGGCGCCCATGGGCGTCATCACGCGGCCGAACACGAGGCGCTGGTATTCCTCGCCATGCTCGGGCGTGGCGGAATGGTACCAGGCGGTAGCCAGCGGCCAATCCTTGGTCTGCTGATACAGGCCGCTGAGGAAGCGCACGGCGTAGCGGGCGTTGGCAGCGGGGTCGAAGGCTTCGTCGAGGTCGGCAAAGGCCTTGGGGTGGTGCATGAGGTTGACCTGCATGCAGCCGACGTCGATGGATCGCTTGCCCTTGGCCTGTAACGCCTGCACGGCGCTGATGACCTCGGCCTTGCTGTCGAAGAAGTAGCCGACGCCTTCGACGTTGATGGTCCAGGGCCACGGGCGGACCTTGCCGGTCGCCGCATCGAGGCGGCCGCTTTCGACGCGGGCAATGGTGGGCACGAGCTTGTCGGGCGCGCGCCCGGGTAGCCGGGCTGCCGCGGCAATAGCCGCGTCGCACTCTCCGAACGGCGATGGCGCCACCGCGACGGGGTCGGCCCAGGCCGCCGTGGCGACCGGGCCTGCGCCGAGCAGGAGAAGGACGGCAACGCGGCGCATGGTCAGGCCGGGATCAAACCGCCCAGCCGGGCCAGAGCGGCCAGGTGGGTGTCGGTGTCGCCGAAGCCGCGCTCGATCATCGTCATGCGCTTGAAGAAATGTCCCACCGCGTACTCCATGGTCACGCCAATCCCACCATGCATCTGCACGGCCTCGTGGCTGATGTGGCGACCGCTGCGTCCAATCTGGACTTTTGCCGCGTGCATGGCGCGCTGCCGCTCCACTGCCGTCTCATCTGCCGCCATCATTGTGGCGAAAATCGACATGGAGCGCGCCTGCTCGAGACTAACATACATGTCCACGGTACGGTGCTGCAATGCCTGGTTGTCGCCGATCGGTTTTCCGAACTGTTTGCGGGTTTTGAGATAGTCCGTCGTCATGTCCAGCATGGCGGACATCACGCCGACCGCTTCCGCCGCCAACCCTGCCAGGATCTCGTCCTGCACCCATTCCAGCGCGGGCAGTGCCTCGCCGGGGTCGCCGAGCGCCTCGCCGGCGGCGCCGTCCAGCTCGATCTCGGCAGCGCGCATGCCGTCCTGCGTCGGGTAGCCGCGCCGGGAAATCCCGGGGCCGTTCGCATCGACCAGGAACAGGCCGATGCCGTGCCGGGCCCGTTCCTCGCCGGCGGTGCGCGCGGTGACCAACAGGGTGTCGGCCGAGTCGCCGTGCAGCACCAAGCTCTTGGCGCCGCTCAGCTTCCAGCCGTCGCCGTCCCGCGTGGCCGTCGTCTTGACGTCGTTGAGGCTCCATCGGGATTGGCGCTCGACCTGAGCATAGGCCAGCACGCGCTCGCCGGCGGCGATCTCCGGCACCAGGCGGGCGCGCTGTTCGGCGCTGGCGGCGCGGCGGAGCAGCGCGCCGCCCATGATGACGGTGGCGAGGTAGGGCTCGACGACCAGGCCGCGGCCGAACGCCTCCATCGCGATGGCGATCTCGACCGGGCCGCCGCCAAAGCCGCCATCCTCCTCGGAGAAGGGCAGGCCGAGCAGGCCCAGTTCGGCCATCTGCGCCCAGGCGGCGCGGCTCCAGCCGTCCGGTTCGGCCCGGTTGGCGCGGCGGGCGTCCGCGCCGTAGCGGTCGGCGACGAAGCGGTCGACGCTATCCTTGAGCAGGCGCTGTTCGTCGGAAAGGTCGAAATCCACCGCGTTCTCCCCTGTCTCGCCGGTTGTTGCCGGTCGGCACAGGCCATAGACCATTCGGGCAGGCGGCGACATAGGGGCGGGGCCGGTCCGGCGGGGCCCTCTATGCCGGCGAATTGGACGGGCGGCAGCCCCCATGCTACGGCGCGAACAGCTTTGAAGGTCCCCCCATGAGTCCGATCCCTTTCGATCCGGAGGCCATCCGGAGCCTCGCCACCATCCTGCGCGACGCCGGGCTGACGGAGATCGAGATCGTGGACGCCGATCGGCGCATCCGCCTCACGCGCGCCGCCGTGGCGGCCCCCTCCGCGCCAGCGTCCGCCCCGGCACAAGCCGCCGCCGTTACCGCTGCGCCGACCCCGCCCGCCGCCGCACCGGCGGAGGAGGCGCTTCCCGCCGGAGCGATCACCAGCCCGATGGTGGGCGTCGCGTTCCTGTCGCCCGACCCGAACAGCCAACCCTTCGTCAACCCTGGTCAGGCCGTTGCGGTCGGGCAGACGGTCATGCTGATCGAGGCCATGAAGACGTTCAACCAGATCAAAGCCACCAAGGCTGGCACGGTGGGCGCGATCATGGTCAGCAACGGGCAACCGGTCGAATACGGGCAGCCGCTGCTGGTCATCGAGTAGGGACCACACGGAGTGTTCGGCAAGATCCTGATCGCCAACCGCGGCGAGATCGCGCTGCGAATCCAGCGCGCCTGCCGCGAGCTCGGCATCGCGACGGTGGCGGTGCATTCCACGGCTGACAGCAACGCGATGCACGTTCGCCTGGCCGACGAGAGCGTCTGCATCGGCCCGCCGGCGGCGCGGGACAGCTACCTGCACATCCCGGCCATCCTGTCGGCCGCCGCCGTGACGGGGGCGGACGCGATCCATCCCGGCTACGGCTTCCTGTCGGAGAATGCCCGCTTCGCCGAGATGGTCGAAGCGCACGGCATCACCTTCATCGGCCCGTCGCCCACGCACATGCGGACCATGGGCGACAAGATCGCGGCCAAGGCGGCCATGGCGTCCATCGGGGTGCCGCTGGTCGCCGGGTCGGACGGCGCGCTGGAGGATGTGGAGTCCGCGCGGGTGACGGCGGCGCGGATCGGCTACCCGGTGCTGATCAAGGCGGCGGCCGGCGGCGGCGGGCGCGGCATGAAGGTGGCGCACGGGCCGGACGAGCTGGAGGAAGCGTGGACGGTGGCGCGCACGGAAGCGCGCACCGCGTTCGGCGACGATGCCGTCTACATGGAAAAATACCTGGATCGGCCGCGGCACATCGAGCTGCAGGTCCTGGCCGATCACTACGGCAACGTGGTGCATTTCGGCGAGCGCGACTGCTCCCTGCAGCGCCGGCACCAGAAGCTGGTGGAAGAGGCCGGCTCCCCGGCGCTGGACGCCGCGCAGCGCGACGCGATCGGCGCGGTGGTGACGGACGGGCTCAAGCAGCTCGGCTACCGCAACGCGGGGACGCTGGAGTTCCTGTACCAGGACGGGCAGTTCGCCTTCATCGAGATGAACACGCGGCTGCAGGTCGAGCATCCCGTCACCGAGATGGTCTGCAACGTGGACCTGGTGCGCGAGCAGATCCGCATCGCGGCGGGGCATGCGCTCGGCTACGAGCAGAAGGACGTGACGTTCCGCGGCCACGCGATCGAGTGCCGGGTCACGGCGGAGGACCCGGTGACGTTCATGCCGACGCCCGGAAAGGTGGAGCTGTATCAGCCGCCGGGCGGGCTGGGCGTGCGGGTCGATAGCGCGCTGTATGCCGGCTACGTGGTGCCACCGTATTACGACAGCATGGTCGCCAAGCTGATCGTGCATGCGCCGACGCGGGCCGAGGCGATCGCGCGGATGCGGCGCAGCCTGATGGAGTTCGCCATCCAGGGCATCCGCACCACCATCCCGCTGCACCGGCGCATCATGGAGGCGCCCGACTTCCAAGCGGGCGACTACACGATCCACTGGCTCGAGCGGTTCGTGGGCACGAACTGACGAAAGCGTGGCGGGCCGAGACCGAATAGGTGTTGGCAGCGCGCGCCGCGCCCCGCAACATGGCGCCATGTCGCGCCGAACGGTCGAGGTCACGCCGGAGCTGACGCTGCAAGCCTACCGCGTCGGCCTGTTTCCCATGGCCGAGACCCGGCGAGGCTCGCGGCTGTACTGGCTCGACCCCGAGCAGCGCGGCATCCTGCCGTTGGAAACCTTCCATATGCCGCGCCGGCTGCGGCGCACGGTGCTGTCCAACGAATACCGCGTGACGTCCAACCGGGCGTTCTCGGCCGTGATCGCCGGCTGTGCGGCGTCCGCGCCGGGCCGGGAGGACACCTGGATCAACCCGGACATCGAGCGGCTGTTCGCCGATCTGCACCGGCAGGGCTATGCCCATTCGGTCGAGTGCTGGCAGGGGGATCTGCTCGTCGGCGGGCTGTATGGCGTCTCGCTCGGCGGCGTATTCTTCGGCGAAAGCATGTTCAGCACGGCGCGCGACGCGTCCAAGGTCGCGTTGGTGCACCTGGTGGCGCGGATGCGGCTGGGCGGCTTCGTTCTGCTCGATACGCAATTCGTGACCAGCCACCTGGCACAATTCGGTGCCGTCGAAGTGCCGCGCGATACGTATAAGGCGATGCTGGCGACGGCGGTGCAGGTGCAGGGACGATGGCTCACAGAGCCGGACGCCGAGGCGTTCGAGGCCGAGATCAAGGCGATGTCACATCCGTCGCCGCTCGACCCGGTGCCGGATCCGGCGTGATGCGCGCCGCCCTGGTCGGTTTCGGCGCGCTGCTCGCCGGCACGGCGGCCGCGCAACCGGCGGTGCCGACGGTTCCCACGAGCGACGTGACGGTCACCTACCGGATCGAAGGCGGCATCCGCGAGGCAGTGCCCGGCGGCCTGCCGCCGACGGTAACGCTGCGGTGGGACGCGGCGCGGCAGCGTTTGCGGGTGGAGGCGCCGGGCCGCAGCCAGGTCTTGCAGGTCGATCTGGCCGCGCCGCGGGCCCAGTTGCTGGACACGGCGCTGCACGGGGTGATCACCTTGCCGATCCGACCCGGCGACGTTTCGCCCATCACGCTGCGCGACGCGCGGCTGACCCGGCGGGGCCAGGCGGTGGTTGCCGGGTTGCCCTGCACGGAATACGACGTGGCGGCCAAACGCGGCACCGGGACGGTATGCCTGACCGGCGATGGCGTGGCGTTGCGCGGCGCCGGCAATGCCGATGGCCGTCGGGGCAGCTTCGAGGCGCTCACCGTGGCGGCCGGGCCGGTGCCGCCCGGCGCGTTCGAGGTGCCGCCCGGCACGATGCGCCTCGCCATCCCCGGGCTCGCTCAGTTCCGATGAAACGGGCCGTCGCCGCGCTGATCGTCCTGGCGGCGCCTGCCTTGGCCGACGAGCGGCCCGTGATCCGCCCGACCCGCGACGTGGACGTCACCTACGTCGCCACCGTGGGCGGCACGGCCGTGAAGCAGCGCACGCGGACGGCCGCGAACGCCGGATTGGTGCGGATCGATACGCCGTCGCCGGGCCTCTACATGATCGTCCACCGCGACGCCCACACCATGGACATGGTCAGCCAGGCCGATCGCGGCGTGATCCAATTGCCGTACGATCCTGCGCGGGCCGGCGGAGCGGCGGAGAACGCCACCTACCGGCGGCTCGGGACCGATACGGTCGACGGGCTGGCCTGCACCGAGTGGGCGACGACGGACAACGCCGGCCGTGCGGTCGCCGCCTGTTTTACCGCCGACGGCGTGCTGCTGCGGGCCCGCGTGGGAGCGACCACGCTCGTTCAGGCCACCGCAGTCATTTACGGGCCGCTCGCACCCTCCATATTCACCATACCGGCGGATTACACGCGCCGCGCCGCGCCGTCGCCACGAGGGGAGGAGCGCCGATGAGCCAGGTCACCGCGTCCAAGCGAATGCCTCCAGCCAAGGCAGCCGGCCCCATGGCCTGGGCGCCGTGGACCGATAAGAAGGGCCGGTTCGATCGCACCCGCGCCATCACCTTCGGCCTGTTGCTGCTGCCGATCGCCGCGCTGGCGATCCGCGCCACTGCCGGCGTGCTTGGCGCGCGGCCGCTGAACGCTGCGATCCACAGCACGGGCTTCTGGGCGGTGGTGTGCCTGGTCGCCTCGCTCATGGTCAGCCCGGCCAAGGCGATCTTCAACCTGCCGCACATCGTGGTGTTGCGGCGCATGATCGGCAACGCGGCGCTGGCCTACGCGCTGCTGCACCTCTTGCTCTACTGTGCCGACCAGAACTGGCACGCGCTGACCATCGTGGCCGAGATCGCCAAGCGCTTCTATCTCACGGTCGGGCTGGTCGCCCTGATCGGCCTGGCCGTGCTGGGCGCCACCTCGACCGACGGAGCCATCCGGCGCATGGGCGCGCGCTGGAAGCGGCTGCACAAGCTGGCCTACGGCATCGCGGCGCTGACGTTGTTCCACTTCACCCTGCAGACCAAGGCGGACGTTTCGGTCCCGCTATTGTTCGTCGGCGTGTTCATCTGGCTGATGGTCTGGCGCCAGATGCCGGTCGGGCGGGACCGCAGCATCGGCGGCCTGCTGGTCATCGGCGTCGCGGCGGCGGCGCTGACGCTGGTGACGGAATATCTCTGGTATCGCTTCGGCACGCGGATCGATCCGGCCAAGATCCTGCTCGCGGAGACCGACGTGACGTTCGGCTTCGGCCCTACCGACATGGTGCTCCTGAGCGGATTGCTGGCGGCGGCCGGGCTCGGGTTGCGGCGGGCCTCGCAGGGGTCATGGGGCGATCGGGCGGCGTTCTGGGTCGTGTTGTTCGCGTCGGGGGCGCTGTTCAACGAGCTGATCGTGGTCGTTTTCGGCATCGACCGCTTTCTCGAGCCCGGCGACTGGAGCTTCTTGTGGCAGGATCTGGCCTGGGCTGCGCTGCTCGGGGTGTTGGGATTCCTGCACTGGCGGCGGCGCGGATCCGGCCAGGTGCTGGAGGTCGACGCGCTGGCAATATGCTGCATCGCCTATCAAGTCACCCGGCTGCTGAGCCTCACCGCGGCGCCCGAACTGGTGCTGGCGGCCGCGATCGTCGGGCTATGGGCGGTGCTGGCCTGGCAAACCTGGCGGGAGACCAAGCTGGCGGCGCTCGGCCTGCTACCGCTCGCCGCGCTGCTGGTCTACGGGGTGACCGCCCCCGTTTGAGGTTCGGCTGGTCAGGCGAGCGCCGCGGCCGCTTCGCGGACCTCGGCGGCGTGACCGGGCACCTTGACCTTGCGCCAGACGCGGGCGACGCGCCCGGCCGCATCGATCAACACGGTGCTGCGGTCGATCCCCATGTAGGTCTTGCCATACATCGATTTCTCGACCCAGGCGCCGTAGGCCTCCACCACCGTCCCGTCGACGTCGGAGGCCAGCGGGAAAGTCAGGCCGTATTTCGCGGCGAACTTCTCCAGCGCGGGGACCGGGTCCTTCGACACGCCGATCACCGTCAGTCCGGCTCCGGAGAAGTCGGTCAACGCGTCCTGGAACGCCTGCGCCTCCTTGGTGCAGCCCGGCGTGTCGGCCTTGGGATAGAAGTAGAGCACGATCGGCTTACCCGCGAAGTCGGCGAGGCGCACGTGGTGGCCGCCGGTGGCGGGCAGGTCGAAAACGGGCGCCGGGTCGTTGACTGCGATGCTCAAGCGATGTCTCCCACGAGGGAACGAAAGGCGCGGCCGACCTCGTCGGCGGTGCGGTCCATCCTGGCGCGTAGCGCGGTCAGGTCAAGCTCGCCCACGGCATGCAGCAGCGACGCGGCCGCGGCCGCGGGCAAATCGTCCGTGGTGCGCCCGACCAGGATGCGCAGCATGCTCTGGATCGTGCGCCAGAGCCGGTCGGCCTCGCGCAGATCCCGCGCCGCGGCTTCCGGGATCGCGCCCGCGGCTGCGAGATAGGCCAGCGCGTCCGCCGTGTGTTGGGTGTCGGGCGGGACGCCGCCGGTCAGCAGCAGCGTCTGCGCGACGAACTCGACGTCCACGATGCCGCCCAGCCGGAGCTTCACGTCCCATGGGCCGGTCGGCGGGTGCTCGCGCAGCAGCCGCGCCCGCATCTGCGCCGCGTCCGCCCGGGTCTGCGACGCCGGTTGCGGGTGGGCCATCGCCTCGGCGATCGCCGCGGTCACGGCGCGGCCTACCACCTCGCCGCCGGCGACCACGCGGGCGCGGGTCAGTGCCATCCGCTCCCAGGTCCAGGCCTCCCCGGCGTGGTAACGGCGGAACGCTTCCAACGACACGGCAACCGGGCCTTTGCTGCCGGAAGGGCGCAGCCGCATGTCCACGGGATACAGCGGCCCGTCGGCGCCGGGGGCGGTCAGCGCGGCGACGAAGGCGTGGGCGGCGCGGATGAACCAGGTTGGCGCCGGCAGCCGGCCACCGGTTGCGCCGGGCCGCCCCTCGCTCTCCGCGACGTCCGGCGGGTGGTCGTAGATAAGCATCAGGTCGAGGTCCGACCCGGCCATCATCTCGCGGCTGCCCGCCTTGCCGAGCGCGACCACCGCCATCGCGCCGCCGGGCACGCTGCCATATCGCCCGGCATGGTCGGCCAGCACGGCGTCCAGCAACGCGGCGAGTGCGGCGTCGGCCAGCGCGGTGCGGGCCCGCCCGGCCGCTTCCACCGCCAGCCAACCCTCCATCTGACCCACGCACAACCGGAATTCCTCCGCCCGCACCAGCGCGCGGGTGAGCGACACGACGTCCTCCAACGAGCGGGCATCGGCGAGGCGGGCCTGCAGCAGCGCGCGCGGGGCCGGCTCCGCCGCGTCGGGCTGCAGCAATCCCTCCAGCGCGGCGGGCACGGTGGACAGGTGCTCGGCCAGCGAGGGCGCGGCGCCCAGCACGGCCGCGATACGATGGAGCAGCGCCGGGTTCCGCTGCAGGGTGGACAGGATCTGCACCCCCGCCGGCAGCCGCTGCAGCATGCCGTCGAACCGCATAAAGGCCGCGTCGGCATCGGCCTGCGCCGCGAGCGCGGCCAGCAAGGCCGGCAGCACGGCATCCAGCAGTTCGCGCGAGCGGGTCGACCGCAGCGCCCGCAGCCGGCCGGATCGCCACGACCGCAGCGCAGCGATGATGCCGGACGTGTTGCGGAAGCCGAGCGCCGCCAGTGTGGCCACCGTGGCTTGCGGATCGTCGATCCCGCTGAGGTCGAGCGGTATGGCATCCGGCGGCGGTTCCGGCACCGCCTCGAACACCTCCGCGTAGCGCTGCCGCACGCGGGCCAGGTGCGGCGCCAGCCCGGCGGCGAAGGCGGTCGCGTCCGTGCAGCCCATGAACACGGCGAACCGCTCCAGCTCATCCGGCTTGCTCGGGATCGCATGGGTCTGCCGGTCGGCCACCATTTGCAGCCGATGCTCGACCCGGCGGAGCACGCGGTAGGCCACGGTGAGCTCGGCGGCGGCGCGGCGGCCGAGCTTGCCCGCGGCGACCAGGCTGCGCAGGGCGCCGAGCGTGGTGGGCGCGCGCAACGCCGGGTCGCGCCCGCCCCAGACCAGCAGCAGCGTTTGCGCGATGAACTCGATCTCGCGGATGCCGCCCCGCCCGAGTTTGACGTCCAGCCCGGCGATCGCGACCACGCCGCCGAGCCCCCGGTGCTGGTCGATGCGCCGCTTCATGGCGTGGATGTCGGCAATGGCGGCGAAGTCCAGCACGCGGCGCCAGATGAAGGGGCGGATCTGCTGCAGGAAGTCGTGCCCGCGGGCGAGGTCGCCGGCCAGCGGGCGCGCCTTGATCATGGCGGCGCGCTCCCAATTCTGGCCCATGCTTTCGTAGTAGGCGAGCGCGGCCGGCAGGGCGACGACCGGGGGCGTGGCGGCCGGATCGGGGCGCAGGCGTAAATCGGTGCGGAACACGTAGCCGTTCGCGTCCCTGGCCTCCAAAATGTTGACCAGATTGCGTGCCAATCGCGTTGTACTGCCGCCGAGCCCGTCCCGGTCGGGCTGGGCGGCAGGGTCGATGAACAGGATGAGGTCGATATCGCTCGAGTAGTTCAGTTCGCCGGCGCCCAGTTTGCCCATGCCCAGCACGATCAGCCCGCTGTCGCGCCCGGGGTCGGCCGGGTCGGCGACCGCCAGCTCGCCGGCCTCGGCCGCCTGGAGCAACAGATGGTCGATCGCCTTGCGCACGGCGGTCTCGGCCAGGGCGGACAGGGCGGCCGTCACCTTCGCCAGGGTCCACAGCCCGCCCAGGTCGGCCAGGGCGCAGATCAGCGCGACCCGGCGCTTGGCCTCCCGCAACTGCGCAGCCACGATCGCGCGGGGGCGGGACGGGGCCAACGCGTCCAGCCCGGCCATTGCGTCGCGCAGCGCGGCGTCCGGCCCGGCCTCCCACAGGGCGAGCGCGGTGCCCTGCTCGCGCACCAGGAGGTCGGCGAGGTAGGGGCTGCCACCGCCGGCCGCCTCCAGCATGCGCCGGCCGGCGGGGGCGGCCACGACCGCCCGCGCCGCACCCGCCTGCGCTGGGTCGCCCGCCTCGGCGAAGCGTTCCACCAGCCGCGCGGCTGCGGCGGGGTCGGCCGGGTCGGGCCAGGGGGCGAGCTGCGGCATCGGTCGGCAGCGTGAGCGTTGCGGGCGAGACGCGTCAACCGGGCGCGATGGCCCGGATGACCCGCGGCGTGGCGGCCGGGGCGGCCTCGCTGATGAAGGCCGTGCTCGGCCTCGCGCTGACCGCGGCGATGTTGGGCCTGGCGGGCGCGGGCGTGCTGGCCTGGCGCTTGGCGCAGGGACCGCTGGACGTGACGGGGCTGGTCGAGGCCGCGCAACGGTGGCGTGGTGGCGCGGCGCCGCCGGTGACGGCCGAGCGGGCCACCATCGCCTGGAGCGGCTTCACCGACGGTGCGGCCAGCGCGCTGGAGCTCCGCCTGCACGGGCTCCATCTCGCGGGGGCGGCGGGCGCAACGTCGGGCGCCAGCGTTGCGCGCGCGGATGTGACGCTGGTGGCGCTGCCGTTGCTGACGGGCACGGTGGAGCCGCGGCGGATCGTGCTGGACGAGGTCGTGCTCAACCTCCTGCGCGACCGCGATGGTTCGGTGCGGCTCGACCTGGAAACGGGCGATCCCTCGGCTGGCGGGTCGGACATCCTGGCCGAGCTGCGCCGCTCGCCCGGCAGCCCCGACTCCGACCCGAGCCTGTCGGCGCTCCAACAGCTCGTCGTCTCACGGGCGCGGATCACCCTGCTGGATCGCAGCTCCGGCGCCACGATCGAGGGCGAGATCGCCGATCTCGACCTGCGGCGGCGCGGCACCGCGGTCACCGGCGCCGCCGATGGCCGCCTGACGCTCGGCGGCGCGGCGCTGGCGATGCGGCTGAACGCCGAGCTCGACGCGGACGGTGGCACCCATTGGGAGGCGTCGCTGCTGCCGCTCTCGACCCGCCCGATCGAGACCGACCGGCTCGACCCGGCGCTGGCCGCGTTCGGCACGCTGGACGCGACGCTGGAGGCGCACGGCACGCTGGACCTCTCGCCCGCACTGCGGCCCCAGCGCGGGGCGCTGCGGCTGGCGCTCGGTGCCGGTACGCTCGCGGTGCCGAACAGCCAGCCGCTCGTCTTCGACCGCGTCTCGGCCCACGCGGCGGCCAGCTGGGCGGACGGGTCCTGGACGCCCGCCAGCGTGCGGCTCGAGCCGGTCGAGGCGGTGGTGGTCGGCCGCTCGGGGCGCCGCACGGCCGCGCGGATGACGGGGGAGGCGGTCCGGGCGGACGGACGCTGGACGGTGCAGACCGCGCTTGGCTTCGATCAGGCCGAGTTCACCGACCTGCCGTCGATCTGGCCGGCTGCCTGGGGCGGCCACGTCCGGCCTTGGCTGACGGAGAACGTCACCGCCGGGCTGGCGCACGACGCGGCGTTCACCGCGACGCTCGAGGCTCCGGCGGCCGATCTATCCCAGCTGCAGGTCACCGCGGCCGGCGGCACCATGGCGGCGGATGCCGTCGTGATCCATTGGCTGCGCCCGGTGCCGCCGATCGAGCGCGCGCAGGCCTTGCTGACCGTGACCGGGCCGGACGACCTCGTGATCACGATCCCCCGCGGGCAACAAGGGCCGCTGACCCTGACCGACGGCGTGCTGCGGTTCACCGGGTTGTCCCACAAGGACCAGTATCTTGCGCTGACGGCGACGGCGAGCGGCAGCGTGCCGGACCTGCTGAAACTGCTGCGCGAGCCGCGGCTCCGGTTGCTGGACACGCATCCGCTGCCCATCACGGGCTCGGCCGGGCGGGTGACGGGATCTCTGGCGGTCAACGTGCCGATGTTCGACCACCTGACCTTCGACCAGGTCACGCTGGGTTCGAAGGGGCGGTTGACCGGGCTGCGGCTGAACGGGTTGGTGGCCGGGCGCGATCTCACCAACGGCACCATCGCCTATGCGGTGACGCAGGACGGGCTGACGGCGAGCGGAACGGCGACGGTGGCCGGCGTGGCGGGGCGGGCCGACGTCGGGATGGATTTCCGGACCGGTCCACCGGAGGAAGTGACGCAGCAGGCGCGGCTTGTCGGGCGGATCGGCCCGGCGGAGCTGGCCGCGCAGGGGATCGATGCGACCGGCGTGTTGGCCGGCGCAGCGCTGGTGGACGTCACCTACCGCGAGCAGCGCAACGGACAGGCGGAGGTTGCCGTGCAGGCGGATCTCGCGCCGGCCGAGCTGTCGTTGGCGGGTTGGCACAAGGCGGCGGGCGCGCCGGCGCAGGCCGCCGCGACCGTCTCGCTGCTGCACGGCACCGTGGCCGGCGTGCCGCAGCTGACCGCCAGCGGCCCGGACCTGGCGATCGTCGCGAGCGCGGAGATGCTGGACGGTGCGCCCCGGGTGCTGCGGGTGCCGACCGTGGTGTTGGGGCCGACGCGACTGAGCGGCGAGGTCGTGTTCCCGGCCGAGCCGGACGGGGCGCTCCGGGTCCGTGCGACCGGCCCGGTGCTGGACCTCGCCGACCACATCAAGCAGCTCGGCGGCCCCGGCGGTTCCGGCGGGATGGGCACGCGATCCGTGGTCGCCGATGTGCGGTTCGGCCGGGTGATGCTCGGCGAAGGTCGAGCGCTGACGGAACTGGCGGCGCATCTCGAGCTGGCAAATGGCCAAATTCGGGGGCTGCAGGCGACCACCACCGGCGTCGAGCAGTTGCGGGCCTCGGTGACGCCCGTGCTCGGCGGCCGTCGTCTGATCGTGCAGGCGGCCGACACTGGCTCACTGCTGCGCGGGCTGAATCTGACGAACACGATCGGCGGCGGTGCGCTGGCCGTGGATGCGAGCTTCGACGATCGCACGGCCGACCCGGTGCTGAGCGGGCAACTCCGGCTCCAGCAGTTCAGCGTCCATGACGAGGTGGTGCTGGGCAAGCTGCTTCAAGCGGCGACGCTGTACGGCGTGGTGGACGCGCTGCGGGGGCGCGGCGTCTATTTTGCCGAGGCGCAGCTGCCGTTCACCTATGGCGGCAAGGTGCTCCGGCTCGGGCCGAGCCGGATCTCGAGCCCGTCGCTGGGCATCACCGCCAAAGGGTCGATCGACCTGGGCCGGCACGTCCTCGACCTGACCGGCACGGTGGTTCCGGCTTACGTGCTGAATGCGGCACTGGGGCGTCTGCCGCTGATCGGGCCGTTGTTCAGCGCGGAGCGGGATGGCGGCCTGCTCGCGGCGGGGTTCACCGTGACCGGTCCGCTCGGCAACCCGGGCGTGAACGTCAACCCGCTCAGCCTGCTGACTCCGGGTGCACTACGAAATTTGTTCAACTGAGGCTTACCGGCGAAACGATAGTCTGGAAGAGCCTCAATTTCCTGTTGCAGAACCTCACGATAAATTGAGATACCTCCTTCGGGAGTAAGCTCGTGACCATTCGGAATGCGTTCGCGACCTATTTGCTCGTCTTCTTCGCCACGCTCGTCACGGTGGTCGGCGGTGCCTGGGTTTACACGGCGCAATACCCGCTCCTGTTCGAGGAAGGCGGCTACCTGGTCTGGCGCGCGAAGTTCGACGCGGTGGCGAGCTGCTCGACCGGTTCGGACGTCATGCTCGGCGACTCCCGCGCCCAAGCGGCCTTTGTTCCGGCCGATTATTCAACACGCGCCTTCAATCTTGCGCTCGGCGGATCGACCCCGCTCGAAGCATATTTGACGTTTAAACAACTCGCGCCGTGTCTCACGCCGGGGCAGCACGTCATGCTGTCGATCGCGCCCGGAGACTTCTCGCATCTGAGCGTCTGGTTATGGGAGAACGGCGTCCGTTACGGCTTCTTCGGCCTGTCCGACCTGCGCGAACTCGCCGCCGGGGCCGCTGCCGCTGGCGACCAGAGCTTTGCCCGTGTCGAGACCCGGGTGGGGTCCGGCCTGTCGCGTGACATCATGTACGGGATCCACTTCCCCTCGTTGTACACGAACAACCTGCTCACCGCCCGGGTCATGCGACGCGGTGAGGTCAATCGGGAATTGCTGGCGCGCGCGACCGAGCGGCGGGGCTTTATGCCGTTCGACACCGGAAACGGGGTCGTAACGCCGGTCAGCGAGACGCGTCAGGCCCACTTCCGAGTCCTGCCCGTCATCGATCTGTTCATGCGCAAGTTGACCGGTCTGGCTGCCGCTAAGGGCGTCGTGATCGATTTCATTGCTGCACCGGTTTCCGAGCTGAGCCTGGCGGCCTTCACGAAGAGCTACCAGGCCGAGTTTGCGGACTATATGGCGCAACTGGCGGCGTCGAGCGGGGGCGCGATGCGCATCGTGTCACCGCTGTTCTACGCCTTTCCAGACGCGGCGTTCTCCGACGAGGCCCATGTGAGCGAGGCCGGTGCCCGCCGCTTCACGCGCTGGCTGGCGCGCTGCCGCGACGGCATGCCCGGAAGCGACTGCACGGTACCGGAACTGCGGCAGGCCTCGCTCGGAGACTGACGGTCGTCGGGCCGATACCGATCAAGGCTTGAGCAGCGCGGCCAGTCGTTCGACGCCGCTTCGGATCACGCCGTAGGAGCGGGCGACCACCGTTTCGTCCCCGTCGACAGGGTCGTCGATCTCGCCGACGCCGATGAGGTCGCCGAGCAGGATCGTGGGCACGGCCAAACCAGGATAGCGATCGGCGAAGGCGGCCTGGTTGACGCGATCGAACAGGACGATGAGCGAGGCGGCGGCCGCACTGTCGCGGTCGAGCCAAGACGAGCGATGCGCCGTCATGTCGAGACCCTCCGCGGCGGCCCGGGCCTGGAACAGCTCCGGCATCGGGCGGCCGGGGCGGGGCATCATGCCGGCCGAGCTGATCACCGCCCGGTCGCCCACGGCGCCGCGCAGGACGGCCTCGGCATAGGGGCTGCGGCAGATGTTGCCCTGGCAGGCGAACAGGATGTGCGGCCGATCGGGACCGGCGGCGAGCGCGGCGACCACCGCTTCGGCACGGCCGGTGCTGACCCGCTGCCGACCCGGCACCACGCGCTGCAACCGCGTGAGCGAGTTGCGGACGATGTGGGCGAACTCCGCACGGGCGGGCGCCGGGTCGTCGCGGACGTAAACATCCTGCTTCTCGGCATCCAACAACATGCGCCGCGTCCCGGCGAGGCGATGGGCGAGCGAGCCTGCCTTGCGCAAGCCGCTCGGGTGGGTTTCCGCTTCCGCCAGCGCGGACATGAGGTCGGGGATCAGGTTGCGGCCATAGACGCCCACACGATAGGGCACGGGCGGGGTCTCCGCGCCGTCCACCAGCAGGCGGAACCAGCGGAACGGGAAATCGACTCCGAGGGCCACCGGCAGCGGCAGGGAGCCCCAGGGTCGCGCATTGATCTCCAGCATGATCCAGCCGCCCGCGCCATTGCGCTTGAACTCGAACATCGCGACGCCGGTGAACTCGATCGCGGCCGCGATCGCTGCGCAGGCTTCCACCAAATCCGGCGTGGGCGGCGCCGATACCCGGTAGAAGCTACTGCCCGACCGCTCGTGCACCCGGTGGTGCTCAAAGGCCTGGAGCAGGCGGCCGCGATGGGACAGCACGGACAGGCCCAACCCTTCGCCCTCGAAGCACGACTCGAGCAAGAGGCTGTCCGGCTCCGCGTCGGCCAGCAGGTGCGCGAGCTGGTCGGCGTCGCTGGTCACGTGGACCCGGCCCCGCTTGGCCAGCCCGTCGATTGTGTAGGAGCGCCGCGGCTTGACCACGACCGGGCTGCCGAGTTCGGCGAATACCGAAGCGGGCTCGTCCCCCACGCGGGCCAGGCGCCCGCGCGCGATCGGGACGCCAACCGCCTCAGCCACTACCCGGGTCTCGTGCTTGTCGAACAGCACGTCGATGCTACGCGCGTTGGGGATCGCCAGGGTGGCGAACGGGTCGAGCCGGGCCCGGTTGCGGTGCAGCGGCAGCAGGTTACGCTCGTCGCACGGGATCACGAGGTCGAAGCGTTCGGCGACGAGCAACGCCTCCATGGCGCCGAGCCAGGCGCTGCCATCGCCCATCCAGGGCGGCACGTCGTGCACTGCATGGAGGAAGCGGCTCGAGAGCGCGGGCGCGCGGAAGTCGAACGGCGCGGCATGCACCTCGATCCCCTGCCGCCCCAGGGAGCGGACCGTGGCCAGGAAGCCGCGCGTATCGTCGCCCATGACGAGGGCCTTGCGCCGCAGGGTCGGTTCGGCGGCCTCGCTCGGAAGGCGTGCGGCCGCCGTCAGCGGACGATGTCCGCGCGCATGCTGGTTGCCACTTGGCTTGCGGTTCGCGTTGTCCACCCGGGCAGTGTGGCGAAGAATTCTATGTATTTGGTTAAGGTGGCGACCAAGGCGTCGCGATCGGCCACCGTGCGCGCATAGGGCGAGCCGCCAGGCATCAGGCTCGAGCTATGATAGGTGAGCATGAAGTAGCGGTGACCGGCTGCGAGGGCGGCCTGGGTTTGCCGGCGCATGTCGGCAAAGCTGTGGTCCTCCGGGCTCAATCGCAGCCGTTCGAGTAAGCCGGCTCGGCTGAAGAGGCCCGGCAGGCGCGCCCGCTCCATCCGGGCGAGCCAGGGAAACAGGCGTGGCCCAGCCCGGCGCAGCGCCCCCGCGAAATGGACGGAAAGCGGCAACTCGGCGATGCCGGCGCCCGTGGTGAACGGTCCGTCGGGCAGGGCGCGGAAGTCGGGCCCGCCCTTGTCGCTGGAATCGAGATGCGGCACGACGCTGGTATCGGCGATGAAGCCCAGCTCGTCCAAGATGGCGGGCGTTTCCGGTCCCACGCCGTAGCGGCCGGCTTTGTAGACGAGCGGGGCCCGGCCGAAACTCGCTGCGATCGCGTCGCGCAGCACCGCCAGTTTCTGTCGCATCAACGCGGGCGGCAAATTGCTGGCGAAGGAATTGCGGGGCGTGACGGTCTCCTCGTGCGGCGGGTTGACCCACGGATGCAGGTGGGCGCCGATCTCGCAGGTCCCGGCCCCAAGCCAGGGTGCCAGCACCGCAACGGCGGATGCGGTCGTGGCGACGGGATAGTCGATGGCATAGGTGGGCACGATGCCGGCGCGATCGAACACGTCCTGCGCCAGGTGCTGGAAGCCGATATTGTCCACGCCCGTGCTGCCGCGATCGAACGGCGCGAACCAATCGAACTCCTCCTCCGTGTCGATCACGACCAACAGTGTCGGGGGATGGTCCGGGGACCAGCGGGAAAGCGCCTGCACCGGGAACGGCATGGCGGCGGACGTCGCGAAAGCGGGCCTTGAGTGACGCGGGGCCGGCGTCAAACGCCGCCGGCCCGGGCGCTCATTTCTTGGCGCGCGACTTGGCGGCGGGCTTGGCGGCCGACTTGGCCGGGGTCTCGGCCTTGGCGGGCGCCGGGTTCATCGCGTCCTTGACCTGCTTGGCCGGCGTGAAGTTCAGCTTCTTGGAGGCGGCGATCTGGATGGTCTCACCCGTCGCCGGGTTGCGGCCCTGACGCGCCTCGCGCGCCGCGACCTTGAACTTGCCGAAGCCGGGGATGCTGACCTCGTCGCCCTGCTGGGCGGCCTCGACCACGGAGTGGAACACATCTTCTACCAGCGAGCGTGCCTGCTTCTTGTCAACCGAGTGCTTCGTGGCGATTTTATCAGCGAGTTCAGAGATGTTCATGAGAGGTCCTTTCCGGGTTCGATACTTCTGCCATCCGGCCCGTCGCTTCCCGTGGACACGAAGATCCGTGGTCGGAGTTGCCTCGGGCTCCTGTTATCCAAAAGCGCCGTGGGCGAGCAAGCCTCGGGCAGAGCCAAAACGCCCTACCGCGGCTATATTGTGGCGGTGGCGTTGCGCTCTTGGGCGAGCCGGCGAGATGGCGTATGCAGAATTGAGACGTGGAACGGTTTATGGGGCGAGCATTCGCCCGCTCGCCGGCGACGAGGTGGCGTGATGTCGGGGTTTCGAGGCAAGGCGCCGGGGGCCGGGTCGGGCGAGATGTCGCGCCGGACGCAGGCTTTGCGGCCGTCCATCGCGCTGGAGCCGCGCGAACAGGCCAAGGCGCGCAAGTTGCGCCGTGCTGGCGCCGAACCGCTGGCGATCGCCGAGGCGATGGGCGTGCCGGTCGAAGAGGTCGAGAAGGCGCTGGTGCAGATGCGCTCGCCCCGGCCGGAAACCACGCGCGGCACCCTGAACGTGACATTGGCGGCACACCGGTTGATCATGCAGGAACGCGTGGGTGACGAGCCGATCTGGCAAACGGTGGACCGAATGCTCGACGAACTCCTGCGCCGCCGGGTGGCGCCGCCGGAGCGCAAGGCCAAGGTGGCCCGAGAGCCGGCAGACCTGCCGCTGCTCAGTTTAACGAAGTCTTGAGAGGTCCCGTGGTAGCCTTTCCCATGATCTACGCTTGGCATGACATCATCGGTGCCGCGATGGCCCCGGCTCGTATCTGGGCAAAGGGGGCCAGCGCCATGATGCGCGTCTCCGGCGGGCCCGATTACATGACGGGGCCGAGCCGGGCCGCGGCCGCCTGGGCGGAGGTGATGGACGACGTGCTGCGTCCGCGCGGCAAGCCGGAGTGGGGCATCAAGGTGCGCCGCAACGCGACGGAGGCCGTGGCGGAGGAGGTCGTGGTCGACCTGCCGTTCATGCGGCTGCTGCGGTTCATCGCGCCGGACGTGCAGCAGGCGCCCCGCGTGCTGCTGGTCGCCCCCATGAGCGGCCACCATGCGACGCTGCTGCGCGGCACCGTGCAGGACATGATCGACGCCGGGCTGGACGTCTACGTGACCGACTGGCGGGACGCGCGGATCGTGCCGCTGCAGCACGGCGATTTCGACCTGTCGAGCTACATCGAGACCATCGCCGACCTGCTGCGCATGCTCGGGCCGGACATTCACGTGGTGGCAGTGTGTCAGCCGGCGCCGGCCGTGGTCGCAGCCGTGGCTCTGTTGGCCGCGCATGACGACCCGGCGCAGCCGCGGACCATGACGCTGATGGGCGGGCCCGTCGACACTCGGGCGGCGCCCACCGTGGTGACCAAACTGGCCGCTCAGCACTCGATCGGCTGGTTCGAGAGCAACGTGATCGCCACCGTCCCGCCGTGGCACCCCGGGGCTTTTCGCCGCGTCTACCCCGGCTTCCTGCAGCTCGCGGCCTTCATCTCCATGAACCCCGACCGGCACGTCGAGGCGCATCGGCGCATGTTCAACCATCTGATCAAGGGCGACGAGGACAGCGCCGGGGCGCATCGCCGCTTCTATGACGAGTATCTGGCGGTGATGGACGTGCCGGCGTCCTACTACCTGCAGACGGTTGAGTCGTTCTTTCAGAAGCACGAGCTCGCCGCGGGCGGGCTGAAAGTGCGCGACGAGCTGATCGTGCCGAGTGCGATCGAGCGCACCGCGCTGCTGACCGTCGAGGGCGAGCTGGACGATATTTCCGCGCCCGGCCAGACCATCGCGGCGCACACGATCTGCTCCGGCATCCCGGCCAGTCGCCGCGGACAGTATCTGCAGGAAGGCGTCGGCCATTACGGCATCTTCAACGGCCGCAAGTGGCGCGCCGAGATCCTGCCGCGCATCAAAATGTTCATCGAAGCGCATGACAGCAAGACGGGCGCCGGCATGGGCGTGCTGAAGGAAGCCGCGTCCGTCTGACGTCCTCCCGTCGCAGGCCGGCCCTTCCCGGGCTGGCCGTGTCGCGCCGCCGGTGGTTTGATGCGCCGGTCGCGCGGACACCGCGCATCGAGGGAGAAAACGAATGGCTCAACCGGGCAAGATGGCGCTCGTCACCGGCGCCGGGAGCGGGGTTGGGCGAGCCGCGTCCTTGGCGCTCGCCGCGGCAGGCTGGCACGTGGCGCTGGTCGGTCGCCGGCAGGATGCGCTCGCCGAGACGGCCGGGCTCGGCGCGGCCGACCGCTTCCTGATCCTACCGACCGACGTCTCGCAGCCGGCGGCCGTGCAGGCGGCGTTCGGCCGGGTGCAGGCCGAGTGGGGCCGGCTGGACCTCCTGTTCAACAATGCCGGCATGGGCACGCCCGCGCTGCCGATCGACGAGTTGTCGGTCGAGCAGTGGATGGCGGTGGTGGGCGTCAACCTGACGGGCTCGTTCCTGTGCGCACGGGCCGCGTTCAGCATGATGCGGCACCAATCGCCGCAGGGTGGGCGCATCATCAACAACGGCTCGATCTCGGCGCACACGCCGCGGCCGGGCTCGCTGCCCTACACGACGACCAAACACGCCATCACCGGCATGACCAAGTCGCTCTCGCTCGACGGACGGGCATTCGACATCGCGTGCGGCCAGATCGACATCGGCAATGCGGCCACGCCGATGACGGAGCGGATGACCACGGGCGTGCCGCAGCCGAACGGCACCATGCTGGTGGAGCCGCGGATGGACAGCAAGCACGTGGCGGACATGGTGGTGACGATGGCCGGGTTGCCGCTGGACGCGAACGTGCAGTTCGTCACGGTGATGGCGACCAAGATGCCGTTCGTGGGTCGCGGCTAGCGCGAGGGATCCCGACATGACGAAATGCGTGATCTTCACTGGCGGCAGCGGCAAGGCCGGCAAGCATGCCGTCCAGCATCTCGTCGATCACGGCTACCAGGTGCTCAACGTCGACACCAAGCCGTTGGACAATCCCCAGGTGCGCACCTTGCTCACCGACATCACCGATTCCGGCCAGGTGTTCAACGCGTTCTCGACCACGCTCGAGCTGCGCGAGTTCGCGCCCGACCTGAGCGCGCCGCCTGTGGATGCGGTGGTCCACTTCGCCGCCATCCCGCGAATCATGATCGTGCCCGACAACGAGGTGTTCCGCATCAACACGATGGGGACGTACAACGTCATCGAAGCGGCCGCCAAGCTGGGGATCAAGAAGGTGATCGTCGCCTCGTCGGAGACGACCTACGGGCTGGTATTCGCCAACACGCCGCGCGACCCGAAATACCTGCCGCTGGACGAGGACTACCCGGTCGATCCGATGGACAGCTACGCGCTGAGCAAGATCTGCAACGAGCGCACCGCGCTCGCCTTTGCCCAGCGCTACGGGATCGACATCTACTGCCTGCGGATCGGCAACGTCATGGAGCCGCACGATTATGCGCAGTTCCCCGCCTTCTTCGCCGACCCGGCAGGCCGCAAGCGCATCACCTGGAGTTACGTCGATGCCCGCGACCTCGGCCAGATCTGCCGGCTTGGCATCGAGACGGACGGGCTGGGGTTCCAAATCTTCAACGCCGGGCAGAACGACTGCTCGTCCGACCTGCCGACGCCCGAGCTGGTCAAGCGCTTCTATCCGAACGTGCCGCTGACGCACGAGCTGGGCGAATGGGAGCCGCTCTTCTCCAACCGCAAGGTCCGCGACGTGCTCGGCTTCCGCGAGGAGCACAACTGGCGCAAATACGTCTGAGCGGCCCAGTCCGCGGCGCCGCGCCAGCTTAGGTGTTGCGCCGCCAACAATCCGGAGCCTACCGTTGCCTCAATAAAATATGAGGGAGGACGGGATGGCTTCTCGCCCGGATCGTCGTGGGTTGATGACGCAGGCGGCCGCCGCCGCCATGGCGCTGGGCATCAGCCCGGCGCTGGCGCAGGAGGCCGGTAAGGCCGCCGGCCGCTCGGGCAAGCCGCTCAAGGCTGCCTTCAGCAACGCCGGGTTGCAGGCCACCTGGTGCGCGCAGGGCAAGCAGGCTGCCGAATACTGGGGCAAGCTGTTCAACGTGGAGGTGACCTGGTTCGACGGTGAGCTCGCCGCCCAGAAGCAGCGCGCCGCAGTCGACAACATGGCCGCGCAGAAATGGGATTTCGTGGCGATCCAGGCGTTCGGCATCGGGACCCTGACCGCGCCGGTCAACCGCATGATCGATGCCGGCGTCCCGGTCATCGACATGGACACGCTGATCGCGCCGCTGGCCAACATCAACGTGCACAGCTTCCTGGCGCCGGACAACGAGCTGATGGGCGCTGCCGTCACGCAGGCGTTGGTCGACGCCATCGGCGGCGAGGGCACCATGATCATGACGCAGGGTGCGCTCGGCCATACCGGTGCGCAGGGCCGGGCCCGCGGCTTCGACTCGGTGGTGAAGAAATTCCCCAAGATCCAGGTGCTCGACACGCAGCCCGGCGATTGGGACGTGACCAAGGTCACCCGCATCTGGGAGACGTTGCTGACCAAATACCCGAAGATCAACGCCGCCTACTTCCACAACGACGACATGGCGCTCGCCGCCTACAACGTCATGAAGTCGCACAACCGGACCGACATCATCATCGGCGGGTGCGACGCCATGCCGCCGGCGCTGGCCGCCGTCAGCGACGGGCGGATGCACGCCACGGTGCGCAACCCGTCCTGCCGGATCCATGGCGGCGCCATCATGGCCGGCGTCGCGGCCGTGACCGCGGGCGAGAAAAGCGGCGAGGGCGGTATCCCGAAAAGCGTGATCATGGACGGACCGGTCGTCACCAAGGCCAACGCGCCGGGCATGATGTGGATGGAAGAGCACTTCCTGATCTAGCGCGTGGATTTGGCGCGCATGGACCTGTTGGCGCTTCGCGGGATCGGCAAGAGCTTCGGCGGGGTGACCGCGCTGGCGGAGGTGGACTTCACGCTGCGGCGCGGCGAGATCCACGGCCTGGTCGGCGAGAACGGCGCCGGCAAGTCGACGCTGATGAAGATCATCGCCGGGGTGCACGGCGATTTCGAGGGCGAGATGCGGATGGCCGGCGCGCCGGTGCGCTTCGCCTCCCCGCGCGCGGCCCGCGACCACGGCATCGGCATGGTGCATCAGGAGCTGGCGGTCGTGCCGACCGTCAGCGTCGCCGAGAACGTGTTCATGGGCGCGCCGAAGCTCAACCGGCTCGGCCTGGTCGATTGGCGGGCCATGCGGCGCGGCGCGCGCGAGCAGCTGGCCTCGCTTGGAATCGACGTCGACCCGGCGGCTGCCATGGGCAGCCTGCCGCTTGGCATGCAGCAGCTGGTCGAGCTGTCGCGGGTGCTGTTCTCCGGCGCCGAGGTGATCATCCTCGACGAGCCGACCTCCGCCCTCTCGCCGCCCGAGGTCACCCGGCTGTTCGCGGTGCTGGACCGGCTGCGCGCGGCGGGCCGCAGCCTCATCTTCATCTCGCATTTCCTCGACGACGTGCTGGCGATCTGCGACCGGGTCACCGTGTTCCGCAACGGGCGCAGCGTCGCCACCGAGGACTGCGCGGCGATCAACAAGGGCTGGATCATCGAACGGATGATCGGCACCGGGCACGAGCACCTGGAGGAAAGCTACCTTCGCGACATCCAGCTGCAGCCGCGCGCCGAGGGCCCGGTCGTGCTGCAGGCCGACGCGCTGTGTTGCCCCGGCCGGTTCGAGGACGTCTCGTTCGAGGTGCGGGAGGGCGAGGTGCTGGGGCTGTATGGCTTCCTCGGCGCCGGGCAGCTCGACCTGGCGCGCAGCCTGTTCGGGGCGGTGCCGGAGATGGCCGGCCGGGTCGCGGTGGATGGGCGGCCGGTGCGGCTGAGCTCGACCGCGCGGGCGCGGAAAGCGGGGATCGCCTTCGTGCCGGAGAGCCGGCGTTTCATGCTGTTCGCCGAGGCCCCGGTGTTCAAGAACATGACGATCAGCGTGCTCGACCGGCTGGGCCGGCTGTGGCTGCGGCCCAGCCGGGAGCGGGCTATCGCGCGCGATCACGCGGCGTCGCTGCATATCCGGCCGCCCGGCGTCGACCTCCCGCTCGGCGCCTTGTCGGGCGGCAACCAGCAGAAGGTGGCGCTCGCCAAGTGGCTGACCCGGCTGCCGCGCGTGCTGCTGCTCAGCGAGCCGACGCGCGGGATGGATGTCGGCGCCAAGGAGGATGTGCTGGCGATCGTGCGCGGCCTGCGAGCGCAGCGGATCGGGATCATCGTCGCGTCGGCCGAACCGGAAACCGTGCTGTCGCTGGCCGACCGGATCCTGGTGATGAAGAAGGGAGAGGTGGTGCGCGAATTCAGCAACGAGCCGGTCAGCAAGGACCGGCTGCTCGCCGCCGCATGATGCCGACCCGATGATCGGCCGGGACTGGTTTCGCGAGCGGCTGCGTAACATCGCGCCGTTCGTCACCCTGCTGCTGCTGGTGGGGTTCTTCTCGGCGGCGAGCCCGTCCTTTGCGACGGTCGGCAACCTGCAGAACATCCTGACCCAGATCTCGGTGACCGGGATCATCGCCGTCGGGCTCACCTTCGTGATCCTGTGCGGCGAGATCGACCTTTCGGTGGCCAGCGTCGCCAACGCGACCGGGATCGCGGTGGCGTTCTTCACGGCGCAGGATGCCAGCGTCGGCATCGCGAACGTGCCGCTGCCGGGCGGCCTGGCCATCGTGCTCGCGCTGGTGGCCTGCGCCGTGCTGGGCGCCGTCAACGCCCTCGGCGTCACGCGCGTGCACATCCCGAGCTTCATCATGACGCTGGCGATGCTTCAGATCGCGGCCGGGGTGTCGGCGATGCTGGTGCGCGGCCAGATCGCCTACAGCGTGCCGCCGCTGATCGAGACGCTGGGCGCGCGCTCGCTGGGGCCGGTGCCCTGGATCGTGATCGTGGCGGCGCTGTTCCTGCTGGTGAGCCACGTGGTGCTCGCGCACACGCGGTTCGGCCGCTACGTCTACATGGTCGGCGGCAACCGGCAGGCGGCGGAGTATTCCGGCATCGACGTCCGGGCGATCCTGGCGGCGGTGATGGTCATCTCGGCGCTATGCTCCGGCGTCGCCGGGATGCTTGGCGTCGCCTATTTCGGCAGCGCGCAGCAGAACGAGTTCGACACCTACCTGCTCGACAGCATCTCGGCCGTGGTGGTGGGCGGCACCAGCCTGTTCGGCGGCCAGGGCGGGATCGGCAACACGATCATCGGCCTGTTCGTGCTGGGCGTGCTGAACAACGGGCTCGACCACGTCAACGTGGACAGCTTTCTCAAGATCCTGATCCGCGGCCTGATCCTGTTGATCGCGCTGATCGTCAACGTCTACGCGCAGCGGTTGCGGGCCGGCCAGATGCGGGCCGCCTGAGGGTTCACCGGCAACGAGGGAGAGCACAATGATCGATCGTCGTGGGTTCAATAAGGCCGTGATGGGCGCCGGGCTGGCCGGGGCGGCCGGGCTGTCGGTCGCGCCGGCGCGGGCGCAGGCCAAGAAGCAGCTCGCCTTCGTGGTCAACGTGTCGGCGGATTTCTGGACCATCGCCCGGCGCGGGATCGAGAAGGCGAACAAGGAACACCCGGACTACGCCATGGAGATGATCATCCCGGGCCAGGCCAGCGCGGCCGAGCAGCGCCGCATCCTGGACGAGTTGCTGGCCCGCGGCGTCGCCGGCGTGGCCATCTCCGTCATCAACCCGGCGAGCTCGACCGAGACGCTGAACCGGGTCGCGGCCAAGAGCCTGCTGTTCACCACCGATAGCGACGCGCCGGACAGCAATCGCATCACCTATATCGGCACGGACAACGTCGCCGCCGGGCGCGAGGCCGGGGCGCAGATGAAGAAGGCGTTGCCCGGCGGCGGCAAGGCGATGCTGTTTGTCGGCACCATGGATGCCGACAATGCGCGCGAGCGGGTGGAGGGCATCCGCGACGTGCTCAAGGGCAGCAACATCGAGATCCTGGACATCCGGACCGACGGTTCCGACTTCGCGCGCGCCAAGAGCAACGCGGAGGACACGCTGTCGCGCTACGCCGATATCGGCGTGCTGGTGGGGCTGTGGGCCTACAACACGCCGCAGATCTACCAGGCGGTGAAGCAATCCGGGCGGACCAACGTCAAGATCGTCGGCTTCGACGAGGACGCGCTGACGCTGCGCGGTGTGGCGGACGGCACGATCTACTCGACGGTGGTGCAGCAGCCGTTCGAGTTCGGCTATCTCTGCATGACCAACATGATCAAATACCTGAATGGCGACAAGTCGTGGGTCCCGGCGGACAAGAAGATTATCGTGCCGACCCGGATCATCGACCAGTCGAACGTGGCCGAATTCCAGACCACCATGCGGCAGTTGCTCCGGCCCGCCTGACAATGTCCGAGCCGCTGCTGGTGCTCGACGGGATCAGCAAATCGTATCCCGGCGTGCGCGCTCTCCAGGACGTCTCCTTGCGGCTCGACTCCGGCGAGGTGCTCGGCCTGATCGGCGAGAACGGCGCCGGCAAGAGCACGCTGATGCGCGTGCTGGGCGGGGTGATCCGGCCCGATGCCGGGACGATCCGCATCGACGGGGTCGCCCGGCCGTCGCTGACGGTCGCGGCGGCGCAGGCCGCCGGGATCGCGTTCGTGCACCAGGAACTGTCGATGTTCGACAACATGGACGTCGCGGCCAACGTGCTGATCGGGCGGGAGGTGCTGCGCGGCGGCCCGTTGCGGCTGGTGGACCGGGCCGCCTGCCGCGCGCGCACCGCGCCATTGCTGCAGCGGCTGGGCGCCGACTTCGCGCCCGACACGCCGGTGGCGGCCCTGTCGATCGCGCAACGGCAGCTGGTCGAGATCGCCCGCGCGCTGTCGATGGATGCGCGGCTGATCATCATGGACGAGCCCACCAGCAGCCTCACGCTGTCGGAGACCGAGCGGCTGCTGGCGACGGTGGCGTCCTTGCGCGCGGCGGGGGTGGCGATCGTGTTCATCACGCACCGGCTGAGCGAGGTGAAACAGTGCGCCGACCGGGTCGTGTGCCTGCGCGACGGGCAGGTCGCGGGCGAGCTGGCGCGGGAGGAGATCGACCGCCCGGCGATGATCCGGATGATGATCGGGCGCGACCTGCAATCGCTCCACACGCCGCCCGCGATCCCGCCTGGTTCCGGCGGGCTCGAGCTACGCGGGCTCGTCACCTCGGCATTTCCGGACCGTTCGGCCAGCCTGCATGCGCGGCCTGGCGAGATCCTGGGCCTGGCCGGGCTGATCGGCGCCGGGCGGACGTCGGTGGCGCGCGCCGTGTTCGGCATCGAGCCGGCGCTCGGCGGCACGATCCTGCTCGAAGGCGAGGCGGTGCGCATCGGGGCGCCGGCCGACGCGATCGCGCGCGGGCTGTATCTGGTGCCGGAGGACCGCAAGCAGTCCGGTCTCGTGCTGACCATGTCCATCACGCAGAACGTGTCGCTGCCGGCGCTCGGCCAGCATTCGCGGCTGGGGCTGATCAGCCGGGCCTCGGAGGCGCGCGCCGGCGAGGCGCAGCGGGCGGCGCTGCGCATCAAGGCGCCAACGGCCGCGGTGGCGGCGGGGGCGCTCTCGGGCGGCAACCAGCAGAAGATCGTGCTCGGCCGCTGGCTGGCGCTGTCGCCGCGGGCGATCGTGTTCGACGAGCCGACCCGGGGCGTGGATGTCGGCGCCAAGGGGGAGATCTACGCGCTGATGCGCGGCCTGGCCGATCGGGGCATCGCGGTGCTGATGATCAGCAGCGACATGGAAGAGGTGATCGGAGTGAGCGATCGGATCGCGGTGATGCATGAAGGCCGGGTCGAAGGCGTGCTGGAGCGGGGCCAATTCAGCGAATCCGCGGTGATCGATCTCGCGGTCGGGACCGGCGCGCGGGCGGCGGCCTGAGATGAGCAAGAAGGAGATCGGCCTGCTGGTGCTGGTGCTGGTGGTCGGCGCGGTGACCGGGGCGCTCAACCCGCTCTTCCTGTCGCAGGTGAACCTGCTCAACATGGCCAATCTGATCGGCCTGTTCGGCGTGTTCAGCATCGGCCAGGGCCTGGTGATCATCACCGGCGGCATCGACCTCTCGGTCGGCTCCATGTTCGCGCTGCTCGGCGTCGTATTCATCGACCTGCTGGCCAATCAGGGGGTCGCTTGGCCGCTGGCACTGCTGTTGCTGCTGGTCGGCGGGCTCCTGCTCGGCGCGCTGCACGGGCTGCTGGTCACCCGGGCCGGGCTGCAGCCTTTCGTGGTCACGCTGTGCGGCCTGCTGATCTATCGCGGGGCCGCGCGCTACTACACCGGCGATGCGACGACCGGGTTCGGCTACACGGACGGGCTGGACACGCTGACCTGGCTCGCTTCCGGCCGGAGCTACGGGGTGCCCAACCCGTTCATCGCGCTGGTGGTGATCGCCGTCCTGATGGGGATCGTGCTGCACCGGTCGGTGTTCGGCCGCTACCTGTTCGCCGTGGGGCGCAACGAAGAGGCGGCGCGCTATGCCGGCATCCGCACCGGCTGGGTGATCGCCGGGGCCTACATCCTGGCGGGTGGGCTGGCGGCGATCTCGACGGTGCTGCTGGTGTTCTACACCAACTCCGTCTCGCCCTCGTCGTTCGGCAATTTCTACGAGCTCTACGCCATCGCCGCGGCCGTGCTCGGCGGCTGTTCGCTGCGCGGCGGCGAGGGCAGCATCCTGGGCATCGTGCTGGGCACGGTGCTGCTGCAGATCCTGCAGAACCTGGTCAACATCCTGGGGATCCCGTCCTCGTTGAACTTCGCCGTCATGGGCGGCGTGATCCTGCTCGGCGCCATCGCGGACCAGCAGCTCGCGGGGCGGTCGCTGGTCAAGAAGGCGGCCTGAGGCCGCGCGCCGAGCCGGTCAGGACTCCGGCGCGTCCCAGATCAGCCGGAGCACGCGCTCGCGCATGGCGACGAAGTCGGGGGCGGACTTGATCGCCCGGATGTCGCGCGCGCCCGCCTGGCGCGCGAACGGGCAGGCGATGCGCTCCACGATGCGGCCGGGGCGGGGCGACATTACCACCACGTCCGTCCCGAGATACACCGCCTCTTCCACGCTGTGGGTGATGAACAGCACCGTCATGCCGTTGCGCTGCCAGACGGCGTGCAGCTCCTCCTGCATCTTCTCCCGGGTCAGCGCGTCCAGCGCGCCGAACGGTTCGTCCATCAGCAGCAGGCGCGGCTCGTTGCAGAGCGCGCGCACGATGGCCAGACGCTGCTGCATCCCGCCCGACAGCTCGTACGGATAGCGGCGGCGGAACTCCCATAGGCCGACCCGGCGCAGCCAGTGCTCGACCCGCGCCGTCCGTTCGGCCCGGCCGATACCGGCCATGGCAGGGCCGAACCCGGCATTCCCGGCCACCGTCATCCATGGGAACAGCGCGGCTTGCTGGAACACCACGCCGCGGTCGGCACCGGGCCCGGTGACCGGCTCGCCCGCCACCGTGACCCGGCCCTCGCTCGGCGGCAGGAACCCGGCCAGCGTCTGCAGCAGCGTGGTCTTGCCGCAGCCGGAGGGGCCGACGATGCAGACGAAATCGCCCTGCGCGAACGAGAGCGACGCGTGCGCGACCGCACGGACCGCGTCCGCGCCGGCACCGTAGCTGACGGAAACGTCGTCGAACTGGACGAATGCCGCCGTCACCCGATCGCCTTGGCCAGATAGGCGGTGTCGATCGCCTTGGCGAAGGCGGCGACGGACGGCGCGCTGCGGATGCTCTTTTGCTCGACCAGGAAGTCGGCGGTGCCCTTGAGCACGCCGGCGAACTTGCCCGCCACGCCGGGCGTGCCCAGCCAGTCCGGGCCGAGCTGAGCGCGGAGCGATACGAAGTCGTATTCCGCCATGTCCGACTTGGCCGTCTCCGCGCTGACGCCGGCTGCCTTGCCGACGATGGCCGCCGCTTCATCGGGCCGGGCGGTGTAGAGGTCGAGCGCCCGGCCATATGCCGCGAGCATGGCCGTCAGCACCGCGGCGTTGGACTGGGCGAAGGCGGTGCGCGCGACGGTGAGGTCGGCAATGACGTAGCCGGCAGCCTCGAGCGACGGGGTGGTCTTGAACGCCTGGCCGCCGGCGGCCAGCAGGCGGGACTTGGCCGGGCTCCAGACGTAGCCGGCATCGATGTCGCCGCGGGTCCAGGCCGCGACCATGGCGTCGCCCCGCATGTCCAGCACGGTCACGTCGCGCTGGGTGAGGCCGTTCTGCTTGAGGAAGCCGAGCAGGCGGAAATGCGAGGTGGAGCCGAACGGGGTGGCGACCTTCTTGCCCTTGAAGTCCGCAGGGGTCTTGATGTTGGCGGCGGTGCGGACGGTCATCTCCTCGGCCGGGCCGATATTGTCGATCATGGCGATCAGCGCGTACGGGATGCCCTGGCTGATGCCGGCCGCGGTCGGCGAGGATCCGATGCCGAAGCCGATATCCATGCTGCCGGCGGCCATGCCGGTATTGATCTCCGCGCCGCTGCCGACCTCGATCCAGTTGACCGGCCCGCCCGCGGCGGCGTCGATGGAGCCGTCCGACTTGCAGATCATGAACGGGCTGGTGCCGAGAAAGTAGGCGATGTTGACCGGCGCGGGGGCGGCGCGCACCAGCGCGGGCATCGCCAGGGTGGCGGCCGTGCCGAGGAGCAGGCGACGCGAGAGGGTCGGAGCGGTCATGAATGATGCCTTTCGGGCGGGAGGAAGGGTTCAGGCCTTGCCGGCCCAGTGGACGATGCGGGTCTCGGCGAGCAGCAGCAGCCGGTCGAGCGTCACGCCCATCAGGCCGATGATCGCGATGCCGACGAACACGTAGTCGGAGCGCAGGAACCGCCCGGCATCCAGGATCATCCAGCCAATGCCGGTGCTGCCGGCAATGATCTCGGCCGCGATCAGCGTGCCGTAGACGATGCCGACCGCCAGCCGTGCGCCGACGAAGATGGCCGGCAGGGCGGAGGGCACCACCACGTGCCAGAACACCTGCCACCGGTTGGCGCCCAGGGCACGCGCCACCGCCACCCGCGCCGCCGAGACGCCGCGCACCCCGTCCCGCGCCGCCACTGCCGAGACGGGCAGGGCGGCCAGGAACAGCAGGGTGATCTTGGAGGTCTCGCCGATGCCGAGCCAGATGATCAGCAGCACGAGGTAGGCCAGTTGCGGCAGCGGGCGCAGGAACTCCACGAACGGCGCGCAGAGCGCATCGATCGTCGGCACGGTGCCCATCAGCAGCCCCAGCAGCGTCCCGGCCGCCGCGCCGAGCCCGAACCCGGCCAGCACGCGGATCAGGCTATCCACCACGTGTTCCCAGAGCGGGCGGCTCTTGTAGCCTTCGTCCAGCAGCTCGCGCGCCGCGTCCCACAGCAGGGCGGGGCCGGGCAGGAACAGGTCGCTCACCGCGCCGCTGGCGGTGAGGCCGAGCCAGAGCGCGACGATGGTCGCGACGCTGGCGGCGGTGGCGGTCCAGGCCGGGGGCGTCCTCATTCCCGCCCGCGCCAGTGCACCAGCCGCGCATCGGCGGCGCGCAGCGTGCCGGCCAGGGCCATGCCGAACAGGCCGAGCAGGATGATGCCGAGCAGGATCACGTCCGTGCGCTGGAAGCGGCTGGCGGAGAACACCATCCAGCCGAGCCCGTCGCTGGCAGCCATGAGCTCGGCTGCCACCACGGAGGAGAACGCGCCGGCCAGCGCGATGCTGAGCCCGGTGAAGATCGTCGGCAGCGCGGCGGGGAACACCACGAAGGCGAAGGCCTGCGCGGGGCTGGCGCCGAGCGACCGCGCGGCCAGCACGCGCTGCCGGCTGGCGCCGCGCACCCCGGCGGTGGCGGCGGTCACGATGGTCGGGAACGCACCCATGAACAGCAGCACGACCTTGGACAGGTCGCCGGCGCCGAACCACAGGATCAGCAGCACCAAGTAGGAGAGCGGCGGCAGCGGCCGGAGGAACTGCACGATCCAGTCCAGCGCCGCCGCCGTGAGCCGGCTGCCGCCCATCCAAAGCCCGAGCGGGATGCCGAGGATGGCGGCCGCGGTGAACCCGGCCAGGCAGCGCCAGAGCGTCGCGCCGATGTTCTGGGCGAGGGTTGTGCCGCGATAGCCGTTGCGGGCGATGTCGAGCCCGGCGGCCGCCACCTCCGCCGGGCTGGCGAGCACGTCGGCGGAGACGGTGCCGCTCGCACGTAGCCCGTACCAGGCCAGCAGCCCGGCGCTGACGGAAAGGGTGCCAAGGAGAGCGCGTCGCCGCCGTGTCATCCCCGGCGGAGATGCAACGCGCGTGCCGTCAGCAGACGGCGGTGAGCGCCTCGCCGATGGTGGTCGTGATGTGGTCGATGTCGTCGGCGGTGGCGATCAGCGCCGGGCTGAGCGTCAGCGTGTTGTTGAGCCCGGGCAGCGAGCGATTGGTGGCGCCGATGATGACGCCGCGGGCCATGCATTGGGCCACCACCGCCTGCACCTTCGCCTCCGGCAGCGGCTCCTTGGTGGCGCGATCGGCCACCAGCTCGGCACCCTGGAACAGGCCGCAGCCGCGCACGTCGCCGATCACGGCGTGCCGTTCCATCAGTTCGCGCAGGTTGTCCGCCAAGCGCTGGCCCATGGCGACGGTGTTGCCCAGCAGGTCCTCGTCCTCGATGATGCGCATGTTCTCCAGCGCCGCCGCCGGGCCGGCGAGGCAGCCGCCGAAGGTGGAGATGTCGCGGAAATGGTTCATCGGGTCCGACGCGTCGGACTTGAACAGGTCGAACACCGCTTCGGTGGTGGCGGTGCAGGAGATGGCGGCGTAGCCGGAGGCCAAGCCCTTGGCCATGGTCACGAAATCGGGCTGGACGCCGTATTGCTGGTAGCCGAACCACTTGCCGGTCCGGCCGAGCCCGCAGACGACCTCGTCGATGTGCAGCAGGACGTCGTATTTGCGGCAGATCTCGCCCACGCGCTCCCAGTAGCCGGCCGGCGGGGTGATCACGCCGCCGCCGGCGGTGATGGGCTCCAGGCAGATCGCGCCCACCGTGTCGGCGCCTTCGCGCAGGATCACCGCCTCGATCGCGTCGGCGGCGGCGATGCCGTAATCGGCGGCATCCGGGTATTGGTTGCGGTATTCGAGGCAGTGCGGCACCTCGACGAAGCCTGGCGGGTAGGGGCCGTAATCGGCGTTGCGCTGCGGCTGACCGCAGGCGGCCAGGGCGCCGAAGGTGGTGCCGTGGTAGTCGCGCTCACGGAACAGGATCTTCCACTTGCGCCCGCCGCGATGCCGCGCGGCGATCTGGCGCACCATCTTGAAGACCTTCTCGTTCGCTTCGGAGCCGGAGTTCGAATAATAGATCCGGCTCAGGCCCGGCATCTTCTCGATCAGCCGTTGGGCGAAGCGGGCGCCGGGCTCGCTGCCCTTGGCGCCGGCGAAGTAGTTCAGCTTCACCAGCTGGTCGCGCACCGCATCGGCGATCGACTCCCGGCCATAGCCGACGTTGACGGTCCATACGCCGCCGGAGGTGGCGTCGAGATACTCCTTGCCGGTGGCGTCCCACACGCGCATGCCGCGCCCCTCGACCATCAGCTGCGGATCGATCGTCTCGTACATCTTGTGCTGCGAGAGGTGATGCCAGACATGGGCGCGGTCGGCCTCGATGAGGGCGGCGATGTCGTTGGGCCGGACGATCTTGTTCATGACGGGGCTCCTGCGCCGACGCCGACGCGGCAAAGTGAACGCTTGGGCATTGTCCTCGCCGCCGGCCGTCGCAGCAAGCGGCACGGCGGGGCCGGGCTGAGGGCGGATCGAGGGCCGGTCAGCCGTAAGCCTGGCTCGCGAGCGCGACGGTGCGGGCGGGGCCGGTCCGGACGAGGTCGGGGCCCCGGGTCATGCCGATCATGGGCGGGGTCGGCCGGATCCCAAGGTCGGCCAGCCAGCTGCCGAAGGCGGGGTCTTCCCCGATGTCGATCCGCACGAACTGGCCGGCGAGCCCGGCGAGCAGATGGCCGGTCACGGTGCGGGCGTCCGCCGGGTCGGCGGCGAGGACGGGGCCGACGAGTTGGCCGCGGCCGAACCGTCGCTGCAGCGCCACGGCGGCGGGCTGGCCGTGCCGCTCGAGCGCAATCCCGCTGCCGACCTCGAGCAAGGCGGCGAGCAGACGCGACCGGTCCATGCCGCAGGCGGCCCGATCCATGGCTGCGATCCATGGGAGGTCGGCCGGGCCGACCGGGCGCACGGGCTCGGCCGGCACCGGCAGGTCGCGGAGGCGCGCGACCTGGTGCTGGATGACCGGCCGGCCGTCGACGAAGCCCAGGTCGCGGTAGAGCTTGATGCCCTCCGGCGTCGCGTTGAGGCGGACGGTGCGGCCGCCGAGCCGGTCGAGCAGGGCCTGCAGCATGGCACGGCCGATGCCCTGGCCGTGCAGCGCTGCGGGCACCATGATCATGCCGACCGTCGCCGCGTCCTCGCCGTAGCGCCATGCCATGGCGGTGCCCGCGACCGCGCCGTCCCGCTCGGCGACGAGGCCTTCGCCGATTTCCAGCATGAGCGCCCAGTCCTCCAACCGGTGCGGCCAGGCGAAGCCGGCGCTCAACCGTTGGCCGGCCGGGAGGTCGGCCGGGGTCATGGGGCGGAGCATGGGGGGCCGGAGCAGGGTGGCGGCCATCGTCACATCATGCCGGCGGCGGTGACGGCGGATCCGTCGGTGAAGCGGCTGAAGCGGAACGGCGTCGGGTCCACGCTGGGCGGCGCGCCGGTGACGAGTTCGGCGGCCAGCTGACCCGCGCCTGGGCCGATGCCGAAGCCGTGCCCGCTGAACCCGGCGGCGAGGAACAAGCCTGGCAGCTTCTCCACCGGCGAGATCACCGGGATGGAGTCCGGCGTGAGGTCGATCCAGCCGGCCCACAGCCCGCCGATCCCGACATTGGCCAGCGCCGGGTACACCGCCTTGACCTTGGCCAGCGCGGGCGCCGCGACCGCCCGGTTGGGCGGCGGCGCGTAGATCCGGTGCTTCTCCATCGGCGTTGGCTGGTCGAACGACCACTTGCCGGCCAGCGCTTCCGGCCCGGTGAGCAGGCTGCGGCCGACGGAGATGGTCAGGCTCTTGCGGCGGGTCTTGAAGGTCGGCCAGAACTCGCGGGCATAGCGCACGCCCTGCGGCGTCACCTCGAGCTGGCCGCGATTCTGCGCGGCGACGATGTAGCTGCCGTCGAGCCGGCGGCTCAGCGTGAATTCGGGGGTGACCAGGCCGCCCGGCGTCACTTCCGGGCCGGGCGTGGTGGCGAACACGGTGGAGCGGATGCCGGCCTGCGGCAGGTCCACCCCGTGACGGCGGAGGAACATGCTGGCCCAGGCGCCGCCGGTGTAGAGCACCGCGCCCGCCGCGACCCGGCCCCGCTCCGTCACCACGCCGACGACCCGGCCGCCCTCGATGTCCAACCCGCGGACCGCGCATTCCTGCAGCACGGTGGCGCCGTAACCCCGGGCGGCATCGGCCAGCGCGGGCGCTGCCATGCTGGGTTCGGCGCGGCCGTCGGTCGGGGCATGGATGCCGCCGATCCAGTCCTGCTCGTTGCCGGGCGTCAGCGCCTTGGTCTCGGCCGGGCTGAGCACCTTGTGCCGCACCTGGTATTGCCGCGCCTGCTCCACCCAGCCGGCCCAGGTGGCCAGCTCGCTCTCCGACTTGGTGGCGTAGATCAGCCCGCTGCGGCGAAAGCCCAGATCGGTCTCGATCTCGGCGGACAGCCGGTCCCAGAGCTGCATGCTCAGCAGCTGCAGCGGCAGCTCGCGCATGTCGCGGTTCTGCGTGCGGCACCAGCCCCAGTTGCGGCTGCTCTGCTCGGCGCCGATGCGGCCTTTCTCGATGAGCGCCACCGTTTGGCCGGCGCGGGCCAGCGCGTAGGCGGCGGAAACGCCGATGATGCCGCCGCCGATCACGACAACGTCGACGCGGTGCGGCAGAGCCTGATCTGAGCTGGCGGAGCGGAGTTGAAGCATGGGAAACCCTAGCGCGTTCCGGCCAGCAAGGAATGCGGCAGACGGCGCGAAATCGGCAGGATCGTTCATCGCACCGGCGAAAACGGCAGCGTGCCGGCCGGGGCGGGGCCTAGCCTCCCGGTTCGTTCGGGGGAGGGCGCGGTGTTTCGGCCAAAATTCATCACTTTCGACTGCTACGGCACCCTGACCCGGCCGCTGTTCAACGACATGGCGCGCGAGATCTACACCGAGCGCCTGCCGCCCGGCGCGATCGAGCCCTTCCTGCGCGACTTCTCCGGCTACCGGTTCGACGCGGTGCTGGGCCCGTGGCAGCCCTATCGCGACGTGATCGTCTCGGCCCTGGAGCGGACCTGCCGTCGGCACGGCATCGCGTTCGACGCGGCCGAGGCCGAGCGCTTCTACGAGGCCGTGCCGCGCTGGGCCCCGCACCCGGACGTGCCGGCCGGCTTGAAGCGCGTCGCGCAGGAGTTTCCGCTGGTGGGGCTCACCAACGCCGCGGACAGCCAGATCATGACGAACGTCGCCATGTACGAGGTACGCGCTCGGCCATAGCGGGCACGGGACGCAGATGTCGGTCCATCTGGGGCAGGCAGTCGCCCGCCTCCTGGCCGGCGACGCGAGCGCCAACCCATTCCGCGGCGTTTCCTGGCCGGCCATTCCCGGCCATTGGGGCCCCCCGTGGTTCATGCCCGCCGTGGGCGCCTACTACCGCTGGCAGGACTGGCGGCACTGATGTCGAAGGAGACGATGACCATGACCACCCTGTCCAACTCCCTGTCCCGACGCGACGCCGCCGTGCTGTTGCACCCGCAGACCGACTGGCGCGCGCACGAGGATACCGGCGCGCTGGTGGTCACGCGGGGCGAGGGCGTCCACGTGTTCGACGAGAACGACAAGGGCCATATCGAGGGCATGGCCGGGCTGTGGTGCACCGCGCTGGGCTTCAGCGAGCCGCGGCTGGTGGAGGCGGCGCGGCGGCAGATGTCCGTGCTGCCGTACGAGCACGTGTATAGCCATCAGACGCACGGCCCGGCGGTCGAGCTGGCCGAAGCGCTGCTGGCGATGGCGCCGCCGACCATGAAGCGTGTGTTCTTCGCCTGCTCCGGCTCCGAGGCGAACGACAGCATCGTGCGCATGATCTGGTACTACAACAACGCGCTGGGCCGCCCGGCCAAGAAGAAGATCGTGTCGCGCCGCCGCGCCTTCCATGGCTCGACCTGCGTGTCCGGCAGCCTGACCGGATTGCCGCACCTGCAGACCGACTTCGACCTGCCAATGCCGGGCTTCGTGCACGCGCGGGCGCCGCACCACTACCGCGAAGGCAAGCCCGGCGAGAGCGAAGAGGATTTCGCGACCCGGCTGGCCGAAGAGCTGGAGCAGCTCATCCTGGCCGAAGGCGGCGCCGAGCATTGCGCCGCCTTCTTCGCCGAGCCCGTCATGGGCGCCGGCGGCGTGGTGGTGCCGCCGCGGACCTATTTCGAGAAGATCAAGCCGGTGCTGGACCGCTACGACATGCTGCTGGTCGCCGACGAAGTGATCTGCGGCTTCGGACGGACCGGCAACATGTGGGGTTCCGAGACCTTCGGGATGCAGCCCGACTTCATGACGGTCGCCAAGGCGTTGTCCTCGGCCTACCTGCCGATCTCGGGCGTGATGACCACGCAGGCGGTCTATGACGTGCTGGCCGACAACTCCCGCAAGCGCGGCTTCTTTGGTCACGGTTTCACCTACTCGGCGCATCCGGTCTCGGCCGCCGTGGCGCTGGAAACGCTGGCGATCTACCGCGAGCGCGACATCGTGGGCCATGTGCGCGACGTCGCGCCCGTGTTCCAACGCGAGCTCCGACGCTTCGCCGAGCATCCGCTGGTGGGCGAGGCGCGCGGCGTGGGCCTGGTGGGCGCGTTGGAGATGGTGGCCGACAAGACCAGCCGCGCCCCGTTCGACCCGGCGCTCAAGGTCGGACCGCGCATCGCCAAGGCGGCGCGCGAGCAGGGACTGATCACTCGCGCGATGGGCGACACGATGGGCTTCTCGCCCCCGCTGGTGATCACGGCGGCCGAGATCGTCGAGATGTTCGCGCGCTTCGGCCGGGCGTTGGACGGCGTGGCGGCCGAGATGGCGCCGAGCCAGCGCGCGGCGTAGCCGACGCGCTTAAGGCTAGCGCGCGGCGTAACCCGCCCGCAGCCGGCGCTCGAGTTGGCCGACCAGCAGGGAGAGCGGGTAGGCCATCACGAAGTAGATCGCGCCGGTGATCAGATACACCGGCATCGGCATGTAGTATTCGCTGGTGATGTCGGTGGCGTGCATCATCAGCTCGGGCGCCGCGATCAAGGACGCCACGGAGGTGTCCTTGAGCAGCGAGATGGCGAAGTTGGTCATCGGCGGCAGGATGATGCGGACCGCCTGCGGTAACACGACCAGGCGCATCAGGCGCGCCCGCCCGAGGCCGAGCGCCGAGGCCGCCTCGAACTGCCCGCGATCCACTGCGGCGATGCCGGAGCGATACACCTCTGCCATGTAGGCGGCGTAGTGCAGCCCCAGCGCGATCACCGCCGCCTGGAATCCGGGAATGACGATGTTGAGCGAGGCCAGCCCGAAATAGATCAGGAAGAGCTGGGTCAGCGTCGGCGTGTCGCGGATGAACTCGATGTAGATCCGGCAGCACCGATACAGCCAGGGCCGGCCGGCGCCTTCGGCCAGCGCGATCAGCAGGCCGATGACGGCGCCGAGGATGTAGGCCAGCACCGCCATCTCGATCGTCTGCACGACGCCGACCAGCAGGTCCGGCATCCAGGTGCGGAACAGCTCGGCCGAGATCATCGCTCGCGCCCCGCGGCCAGGCGGCGTTCCAACCGACGGCCCAGCAGCGCCAGGGGCAGGCTCATTGCCAAATACAGGAAGGCGACAAGGGCGTAGATCTGCGTGCTGAGAAAGGTGCGGTCCACCAGCATGCGGGCGTTGAAGCTCAGCTCCGGCGCGGCCACGGCTGAGGCCAGCGAGGTGTCCTTCAGCAAGCCGATGGCGAAGTTGACCAAGGCCGGCAGGGTGATGCGGAAGGCTTGCGGCAGCAGGATCAGGCGCAGGATGCGCAGCCGCCCGAGCCCCAGCGCCTGCGCCGCCTCCACTTGGCCGCGACCGACCGCCTCGAGCCCGCCGCGGAACACCTCCGTGAGATAGGCGCCGCCCTTGAGGCCGAAACCGGCAATGGCCGCCGGGATCGGCGACAGGCGGATGCCGATGGCGGCCAGGCCGAAATAGATCACGAAGAGCTGCGTCAGCACCGGCGGAAAACGTGAGTTTCGGCGGGACAGAGACGGGGGTGAGACGGCGTCTCACAATTTGTTGCACTGCGATGTCACGGCGACCTAGCATCGGCCATGGATGGACGACATGGGCGCTGATGGGGGGTGGCCTGCCCAAGCTGGATCGGATCGACCTGCGGATCCTCAGCTTCCTGCAGCAGAACGGCCGCGTCACCAACGTGCAGCTCGCCGACGCGGTCGGGCTGTCGGCGAGTCCGTGCCTGGTGCGGGTCAAGCGGCTGGAGAAATCCGGCTACATCAGCGGCTACGGCGCGCAGGTCGAGATGCGCAAGCTGGGCGATATCCAGCTGGTGTTCACCGAGGTGACGCTGGCGGATCATCGCGCGGCCGATTTCGCCCGCTTCGAGGCCTATGCCCGCCGGGTGGACGAGATCACCGAATGCCACATGGTCAGCGGCGGCTACGACTACCTGCTGAAATTCATCACCCGCAACGTGCCGCACTACCAGCAGGTGATCGAGCGGATCCTGGATGCCGGGATCGGGGTGGAGAAGTATTTCAGCTACGTCGTCATCAAGTCCGCCTTCGTCAAACAGCATTATCCGATCGAGAAGCTGCTGCTTGCGCATGACTGAGCCAGCGCCGGCGGGCGAAACCGCAGCCACAGACATCGCCGATACGGGCGCGAGCGTATTCGTGTTCACCTCCACGCCGCAGCGTGCGGCGATCTTCGCCGCCGCCTTCGCCCGCGAGCTGCCGCATCTCCGCTTCGTCACCGACCCGGCCGACGCCGACCCGGCCTGCGTCCGCTACTGGCTCACCTGGACCCCGCCCGCCGATCTCGGGCGCTTCTCCCGGCTCGAGCTCCTGTTCTCCATCGGCGCCGGGGTGGACCAGTTCAGCCGGGCCGCGATGCCGCCCGGCACCAAGCTGGTCCGCATGATCGAGGACGGCATCGTGCGGACGATGCAGGAATACGTGACCCTGGCGGTGTTGGCCCTGCATCGCGGCCTGCCGGCCTATATCGACCAGCAGCGGCGGGGCGAGTGGGCACTGCGGCACGGGCCGACGGTCGCGCGGCGCCGGGTCGGCGTGCTGGGGCTGGGCGTGCTGGGCCGGGCGGTGCTGGAGGCATTGCGGCCGTTCGGCTTCCCGCTCGCGGGCTGGAGCCGATCGCCGCGCACGATCCCCGGCGTCGACTGCAGCGCCGGGGCGGATGCGCTGCCCGGCTTTCTGGCGCGGACCGACATCCTGATCTGCCTGTTGCCGCTGACGGACGAAACGCGCGGCTTCCTGGACGCGGCGCTGTTGGCGGCGCTGCCGGCGGGCGCCGGGCTGGTGCAGGTCGGGCGCGGGCCGCAGCTGGACGCGGCCGCGCTGATCGACGCGCTGGACCGCGGTCACCTGTCGGGCGCGGTGGTCGACGTCACGGAGCCGGAGCCGCTGCCGGCCGGTCACCCGCTCTGGTCGCACCCCAAGGTGATCCTGACGCCGCACGCGGCGAGCAACACGGATCCCGAGACCGCGGCCGCCGCCGTCATCGCCAACATCCGGCGGCACGAGGCCGGGCTGGATCCGGTCGGCCTGGTCGATCCGCGCGCCGGCTACTGACCCGGCCGGCCCGGTCACGTTGCGTCGAGCTTCCGTGCGCGACGGCATCGCCGGTCACCCCGGCGTTTGCATCGGGCGCGAATGCGGTAAGCTTCGGTCAGCCAAGAACAAAGTGCATCGAGGAAACATCCCATGCTCGATTCCGTCACGCCACCCGCCGAACACGACGCGCTGATCATCGGCGCGGGCTTCGCCGGCATGTACCAGCTCATCTGCCTGCGCGACCGGCTGGGGCTCGACGTTCAGGTGCTGGAGGCCGGGGCCGAGGTGGGCGGCACCTGGTATTGGAACCGCTATCCGGGCGCCCGCTGCGATTCCGAGAGCCACGTCTACAACTACACCTTCTCCAAGGAGCTGTACGACAGCTGGGAGTGGAGCGAGCGCTATCCCGGCCAGGCCGAGATCATGCGCTACATGAACCACGTCGCCGACCGGTTCGACCTGCGCCGCTCCATCCGCTTCGGCACCCGCGTCACGGGCGCGGAATACGACGCGGCGAACAATCGCTGGACGGTGCGGACGGAGTCCGGCGAGACGCTGCGTGCCCGGTTCCTGATCACCGCCGTGGGCTGCCTGTCGACCGCCAACGTTCCCGCCATCCCGGGGCTCGAGAGCTTCGCCGGCGACTGGTACCATACCGGCCAGTGGCCGCACGAGGGTGTCGACTTCACCGGCAAGCGGGTGGGCCTGATCGGCACCGGCTCGACCGGGATCCAGGCCACGCCGGTGATCGCCGCGCAGGCGGCGCATCTCACGGTGTTCCAGCGCACGGCCAATTACAGCGTGCCGGCCAACAACGCGCCGCTGACGCCGGACTTCAAGCGCTGGGTGCGCGACAATTACGACGAGATCCGCCGCATCAGCCGCACCAACGCCAACGGCCAGGCCTTCACCGTCGAGGACCGCTCGGTGTTCGACGTGAGCGAGGAGGAGCGGCAGGCGATCTACGAGGCGGCCTGGGCGAAGGGCGGCCTGCAGTTCCGCGCCGCGTTCCGCGACCTCCTGGCCGACAAGGCCGCCAACGACACGGCCTCCGCCTTCCTGAAGGCCAAGATCCGCGGCATCGTGCAGAACCCGCGGACCGCGGCGCTGCTGGCCGACATCGACCATCCCTACGCCGCCAAGCGGCCGCCGATCGACACCGGCTATTTCGAGGCGTTCAACCGGGACAACGTCGCGCTGGTCGACGTCCGCACCGACCCGATCGAGCGCATCCTGCCGGACGGTCTGCGTACGGGCCACGCCGAGTTCAAGCTGGACGTCATCGTGTTCGCGACCGGGTTCGACGCCATGACCGGGCCGCTGCTGAAGCTCAACATCACCGGCCGCGACGGGCTGGCCTTGCGCGATGCCTGGCAGGCGGGGCCGCGGACCTATCTGGGGCTGCAGGTTGCCGGGTTCCCGAACCTGTTCACCATCACGGGGCCGGGCAGCCCGTCCGTGCTGACCAACATGCCGGTGGCGATCGAGCAGCATGCCGAGTGGATTGCGGACTGCATTGCGCACCTGCGCGCGTCCGGCGTGGCGTGGATCGAGCCGGCGCCGGAGGCGGTGGATGCCTGGCTCGCCCGCGTCAACGAGGCCGCGTCGGCCACGCTGCTGCCGCAGGCGTCGTCGTCCTGGTACCTGGGCGCCAACGTGCCGGGCAAGCCGCGTGTGTTCATGCCGTTCGCCGGCGGCATGGCCCGCTATCGCGAGATCTGCGACGCCGTGGCCGCGAACGGCTACGAGGGCTTCGAGCTCGAACGGCAGCCCGCCTAGGAGTGCCGAGCGCACCGGGTCGGCCGCATCCTCACCGTCGGTGGCGGTGACTAGCCTGCTGGCGGTCCGCCGGCCGCTGCGCGACCGGGTGCGTGTGGCCGGCGGGGTGCTGCGTTCGTGGGAGCCGCTGCTCTGGGCGGCGGCGGCGGTACTGGCCGCGCTGCTGGTGCCGATCCGCTTCGAGATCGGGCAGAACTCGGATGGCCTGCTCGAGACGCTGATGTCCTTGCAGCGTCTCACCGTGTTCTTCTGGGAGCAGGACCGCTTCGCCAACCTGCTGCCGTTGCTGGCCAGCCCCATCGCCGACCCGACGGCCAACGCCGAGTTCCAGCTCGCCATCCGGGTCGTGGCCGGGCTCGGGGCGCCGCTGCTGCCGTGCGCGCTGCTCCTGCCCGGCGGCGATCTTCGCCGTGTCGGGCGCACGGTGCTGCTCGCGACCGGCCTCGCCTTGGCCTTCGCGCCGCATCGCTTCATCCACGAGTGGCTGATCGAGGCCAGCCCGTACGGGACGTCTTTCGCGCTGGCTGGCGGCGCCGTGTGCCTGCTCGACCGCGCCCGGTCGTACGGTACCCGGCCGCAGGGGAGCCCGGCGGCCACGGCGTTCCGGCTGGCGGGCCTGCTGCTGACGATCGCGGCCACGCTGGTCAACGCGTCCCTGGTGCTGGTCACCGGGCCACTGGTCGCGTTGCTCACACTGATGCGGGGGTCGCCGGTGGCCATCGAGTTCGGCATCGCCAGCGTCGTGGGCGGGATCGCGACGGCCGCGGTCGCCAACGCGGTGCCGGGGCCGCACACGGCGCTGCGCTTCGGCGAGTCATTCCTGGGGCTGACCTATTACCTGGGTGAGTTCTCCCGCAAGCCGGGCTTCTTCCCCGCCGCGATGCTTGCCGCTTTCGCCGCGTCGAGCGTCGTCGCGACGGCCCGGCGGTGGCCCGGCGCCCGTGACCTCATCGGCAATGGGCTCGTGCTGCTGGCGACCTTTGCCGTCGCTTTCGTCGCGATCTCGCTGAACTCCTGGGTGGTCGCGAACGACATGCACCCGCGCTACCTGGTGCCGCTTTACTTGCTTGCCGCGTCGCTGGGGGCGATCTCGGTCGGCGCGCTGGTCGACGGTCTCGTCCGCTCCGCGGCGCTCCGCTCCCGCCTCGCACTGTGCCTCTGCTTGGCCGTGCTGCTGATGGCCGGTCAGCGTAGCCTGCCGCTGGTGCCGCCCGATGACGGCATCGTCGACATCGCGTTCCGCCGCACCGCCGCATCGGCGGCGCGCGAGGTGGCGCGGCTCGAGCTGGATGGCGTGGCGGGCGATTACTGGACGGTGTGGCCCGCCGTGTTCCTGGCCGAGCAGCGCGCGCATGATCTCGGGCAGCCACCCGGCCGGGTGTTCGGCGCGACCTTGCGCGGCCGCGCCCGCCGGTCCGCGCTGCAGACGCGGTTGCTCGCGCAGGGAACTCTGGCATTTCTCTGCCTCGATCGGCCGGCCGCCGCGTGCCAGGTGCTGGTCGAGGACGTGGTCGGCTGGCCGTTGGCGGCCGCCGGGCCGCTCGTGGGCCGGTCGATCGTCGGGGGTCACGAATTCCTGGTCGTTCGCTTCACTGCCGCTGAGACCGATGCGCCGGTGACCGAGTGAGATCGTCGCAAGCGCTGTCCGGACGGATCCCGCTGGCGGTAGGCGCATGAGCCGGTTGGCGCAGTTTGCCCGGGGGGTGCGGGTCCTGGACCTGTCGTCGTTCCTGCCGGGGCCGTACGCGGCGTTGCTGCTGGCCGACATGGGCGCCGAGGTGTTGAAGATCGAGCCGCCGGCGGGGGATGCGATGCGGCAGGTCGGCCCGCGCGACCCGGCGGGGACGCCGGTGTTCCACGCTGCGACCAACGCCGGCAAGACGGTGCGGCGGATGGACCTTAAGCAACCCGCGATGCGCGACGAGTTCCTCGGCCTCGTGGCGGGCTTCGACGTGCTGATCGAAGGGTTCCGGCCCGGCGTGATGGCGCGCCTCGGGCTGGGCTACGAGGTGCTGCGGGCGCGCAACGCCGGGCTGGTCATGTGCTCGCTGAGCGGCTACGGCGCGGCCGGGCCGAAGGCGCAGGAGGCGGGGCACGACGCCAATTACCTGTCCCAGGCCGGCATGCTGCATCGCAATGGCGGCGTGTTCTCCGATCCGCCGATGGCCGACCTGTCGGGCTCGCTCTACAGCGTGATCGCGATCCTGGGGGCGCTGCGGGCGCGGGAGGCGGACGGGCAGGGCTGCCACCTCGACATCGCGCTGGGCGACACGCCGATGGCGCTGCAGCTGTTCCCGCTCGCCGAGTTCGGGGCGACGGGCGTCGTGGCCCAGCCGCGGGAGACGTATCTCAACGGCGGCGCTGCCTATTACCAGGTTTATGGGACCAGCGACGGGCGGCAGGTCGCGCTGGGCGCGATCGAGCCGAAATTCTGGGCCGCGTTCTGCACCGCGGCGGGACGACCGGGCTGGATCGCGCGGCAAGGCGAGGCGCTGCCGCAGACGGGGCTGATTGCCGACGTGTCGGTGCTGCTGAACGGGCTGACCGCGGCGGCGTGCGAGGCGCGGTTCGTGCCGGCCGATTGCTGCTTCAGCCTGGTGCTCGATCTCGCCGAGGCGGTCGACAGCCCGCATCACCGGGCGCGCGGGCTGGTCCGGTCGCCGCAGCCCGGCGTGTTGCAGGCCCTGTTTCCCGCGCTCGTGGACGGCGTTCCGCCGCCGATGCGCCCCGCCCCCACCGTTCGAGAGTGATGCGGCGGAGACGGGTGTCGTTCAGCGTTTCTGATAGGCTGCGCCGATCGGCTTGGCAGGGCTCGCCGGGGCGAGCATACGGCCGAGACGGGGTTCGAGGAGACGGCGAGTGGCGCTGACCAGGCGAGAGATGGCGGCGGCGGCGGCGTTGCTGGTGGGGGCGGCGGGTCCGGAGCCGGGGTTCTCGGCCTCCGTGGTCGAGCGTCGGGCGGTCGAGCTGGCGAGGGCGCCGTATCGCGACCCGAAGACGGCGCTGCCGCCGGGGATGGATGCGCTCAATTACGATGGCTATCGCGCGATCGCGTTCCGCCAGGAGCGGGCGCTGTGGCAGGGGTTGCCGTTCCGCATCGGCTTGTTCGCGCGGGGGTTCCTGTACGAACGGGGCGTCGAGTTGTTCGAGGTGGTGGACGGGGTGGCGGCGCCCATCGGCTTCGCGCCGGAGATGTTCGACACCGGGGGCGGGCCGACCTTGCCGGCGGGGCTGGGGTTCGCCGGGTTCCGCATCCACGCCGCGATCAACCAGCCCGACCGGTTCGACGAGTTCTGCGTGTTCCTCGGCGCGAGCTATTTCCGCGCGGTCGGCCGCGACACGTTCTACGGCCTGTCGGCACGGGGCCTGGCGATCGGGACGGGGCAGCCGGCGCCGGAGGAGTTCCCGTTCTTTCGCGCGTTCTGGCTCGAGCGGCCGCGGCCGGGGGCGACGGCGCTGGTGGTGCACGCGCTGCTCGACAGCCCGAGCATCACCGGGGCGTATCGCTTCCTGGTGCGGCCTGGAGAGACGACGGTGATGGACGTGGAATGCACGCTGCATCCGCGGGTCGCGATCCCGGAGTGGGGCGTGGCCCCGCTGACCAGCATGTATCAATTCAGTCCGCGCGACGGAGCTCGCGCCAAGGGCGTCGACTGGCGGACGGCCGTGCACGATAGCGGCGGGCTGGCGGCGACGGATGGGAGCGGGGCGACGTTCTGGCGGCCGCTGGCCAACCCGGCGCGGCTGCAGTCGACGGCGTTCGGGGGCTCGGACCTGCGCGGGTTCGGGCTGCTGCAGCGGGATCGCGCTTTCGAGGATTACGGCGACCTGCAGGTGCCGTACGAGCGCCGGCCGTCGGCCTGGGTGGAGCCGGTGGGCAGTTGGGGGGCGGGGACGCTGGACCTGGTCGAGATTCCGACCGACAGCGAGTTCAACGACAACGTCGTGGCATTCTGGCGCGGGCGCGAGCCGTTGCGCGCCGGGGCCGACTACCGGTTCACCTACCGGCTGAACTGGGGGGCGACGGTGGTGGCCGCCGGGTCGCTCGGGCGGGTGCGGCGAATGCGCACGGGCGGGAGCGGCCGGGCGCTGGTGTTCGTGCTCGATTTCGCCGGCGCCCGGTTGCGCGAGCCGATCCGGGTCGTGACGTCGGCGACGGCGGGCGTGCTGCGGGAGGGCTATTCGGGGCCGAACGGGCTGGGGGAGGGGTGGCGGGTCAGCCTCGAGTTCGACCCGGGCGACAGCACGGTCGCCGATCTGAGTTGCAGCCTGCTGGGCGCGGCCGGGCCGGTGGCGGAGGAGTGGCGCTACCGCTGGAGTTGAGCCGGGCGGGCAGCGAGCGTCCCGGGGTCAGGCCAACCCCTTCCAGAGCAACTCGGCCCCCAGCACCAGGAGGCCGAGGAAGAAGCAGAGCCGGAAGACCTCCGGCCGGATCCGGGCGCGGAGCCAGCCGCCCCCCATCATGCCGGCGAGCGCTGGTAGCAACGCCAGCAGCGAAGCCCCCGTGGCAGCCAGCGAAAAGGCGCCATGCAGCGCCAGGCCGCCCGCGAGTGCGATGGTCGACACCGTGAAGGACAGGCCGAGCGCTTGCACCAGTTCTTCCCGCTCCAACCCGAGGGAGCCCAGGTAGGGCACGGCGGGGATGGCGAACACGCCGGTCGCCCCCGTGACCAGCCCCGTCACCGCGCCGACCAGCGGCCCCGCCCAGGGTTCGACCGCCGGCGGCACATGCAGCCGCAGTTTCGCCAGCCCGACCGCCGCATACAGTATCAACGCGCCGCCGAGACACGCCGTCGCGACGTGCGCGGCCGGGCCGCCGATGACGCCCGACCCCGCCAGCGTCCCGCCGACGATGCCCAGCATCATGGGCCATAACCGGCGCAACAAGCCGCCGATGCGGGGCCCCGCCAGGAGTTGCCACAGGTTCGTCACCATGGAGGGGACGAGCAGCATCGCCGCGGCCTCGGCGGGCGGCATCGCAAGGCCGAGCAATCCCATGGCGACGGTGGGCAGGCCGAGGCCGATGCCTCCCTTGATCAACCCGGCGACCAGGAACGTGCCAGTGACGAACAGGGCGAACGATGCGGAGTCGGGCATGGGTGCCACGCTGCTCCGCCTCGTGCCGCCCCACAATCCGTCGCCTGCCGGCCCTTTGCGACTGACCCTTTGCGACCAATCTTGGGCGACCGACCCTGGGCGAGCCGCCGCGCGAAAAGGTGGGATGTTCGCGGCGGTGCCTGCGGGGCTAGTGTCCGGCCGTGTCCGCCTTCACGTTCCTGCACGCCGCCGACCTCCATCTCGACAGCCCGCTCAAGGGACTGGACCTGGACGCCCCGGTCGATCGCATCCGCCGTGCGACCCGTGACGCGCTGGTGAACCTGGTCGATTTCGCCTGCGAACGCCGGGTCGCGTTCGTCCTGCTCGCGGGCGATCTATACGACGGCGACTGGAAGGATTGGCGGACCGGCCAGTTCCTGGTGCAGCAACTTGGTCGCCTGGCGCGCGACGGGATCGAGGTGGTCGCCATCAGCGGCAACCACGACGCCGAGTCGGTGCTCACGCTGAAGCTGCCCGTCCCCGGCCTGCTGCCAGCGGACAAGCCCGCCACCCGCCTGCTTCCCCATGTGCCGGTCGCCGTGCACGGGCAGGGATTCGCCGTGCCCGCCGTCACCAGCAACATCGCGCTCGGCTATCCCGCCCCGGTCGACGGCCGGTTCAACATCGGCCTGCTCCACACCGCCTGCGGCTCGAGCGCCCACGCCAACTACGCTCCCTGCAGCTTGGACGACCTGCTGCGCCACGGGTACGACTATTGGGCGCTGGGCCACGTGCATACCCGCAGCGAGTTGTGCCGCGATCCCCCGGTCGTGTTCCCGGGCAACCTCCAGGGCCGCCACATCAACGAAGAGGGGCCCCGGGGGGCGACCCTGGTGACGGTGGAGGGCGGTCGGGTCGCGTCGGTCGTGCACCATGCCCTGGACGTGCTTCGGTGGCGCCGTCTGCCCGTCGCCGTGCCGGACACGGCGAGCCGTGCCGAGATCCTCCCCCTGGCCAAGGCCGCGCTCGACCAGGCGTATGGGGAGGCGGACGGGCGGCTGCTGGTGGTCCGGGTCGTGCTCCACGGCGAGTGTGCCGCCCATGCCGAGCTGGTCGCCTCCCCGGGCGAGACCCTGAACCAGGTCCGGGGCGAAGCGGCGGCCATCGCTGCGCCCGACCATCTCTGGGTCGAGTCGGTCGTCGTCGATACCAGCCCGGCCCTCGACGTCGCGGCCTTGCGGGCGCAGTCGGGCCCGATCGGCGCCCTGGTGGAAGCGCTGGAGTGCACGCCGGTCGTCGGGGCCGGGCTCCTCGAGTTCGTGAACGGCCAGGTGCGCCGGGCCAAGGACGCCCTGCCGCCAACGCATCCGGCCGCGCAGATCTCGTCGGGGCAGGTTCCGGAACGATTGATCGAGCGTGCCCGAGCCATGGTCCTCGCCGAATTGGCGCGGCGCTGATGCGGCTCAAGCGCCTTCAGCTGACCAATTACGGCTGCTTCCGGGAACTCGACCTCGGCTTCGCCACGGAGCCCGGCCAGATCACGCTGATCACCGCGCCGAACGGCTCCGGCAAGTCGGTGCTGCGGCAAGCGTTCCACGACATCCTGTTCGACATCCCGGTCCAGTCGCCGATGCGGTTCCGACACGGCTACACCGGCATGGCGCTGCATGCGGAGGCGACCGGGCATGATGGAGTCGCGTTCAGCTTCGGCTGGACCCGGAATGGCAAGCCGCCCCGGACCACGGACGACCCGGCTCGTTTCGAGGCGCTGCGATACGGCGTCACGCCGCAGCAGCTCGAGCAATTATTCGCCCTGGACACGGACCGGCTGCGCAAGGGCGGCACCGACCTCAAGGGCGGCGCCACCCTCTCGGCGGCCCTGCTGGCCGGGACCGGCGAGCTGGCGTCCGCCAAATCGGTGCGGGCCGCCATCGACAAGCGCCGCCAGGAGAATTGGGGCCAGGGCAAGAGCAAGCCTCCGTTGAACGCCGCCGCCGTCCGGCTGGACGCCGCGCGCAAACGCTTGCGGGACGCCGTCCAGCCCCCGGAGACCCGGGTTCGCGAGGAGCGCGAGCTGGCCCGCCGCGCGGACGAGCTCACGGCGGCCCGGGACGCGCGTGACCGCGCCGCCGACGAGTTGAAGCTCCTCAACCGGGTGACGCTGACGCGGTCCCATCTGGCGGCGTTGGCCGAAGCGGATGCCTGGCTCCTGCACCACCCGGACGCTCCGGCCCTGCCATTGACGCTGAGCGACGCGCTGGCCGCGGCCCGGAACGGGGTGGCCCTGGCAGCCGTCGAGCATGCGGCCGCGCAGGACACCCTCCGGCTGGCGTCGGAGGCCCTGTCGCGCATCGCGCGAGACCTGCCCTGCGTCACGCTGGGCGACCGTCTCGAGACGCTGCCCGGCATGCTCGGAGAGGCCGAGAAGGCCGCCGCCGACCTCGTCGACCGCCACCGGGAACACGCTGCCAGCCTGGACAACGTTCGGGCCGAGCTGGAAGCCATCGGCTCGCCATTCACGGTCGACCAGGCAACCAAGGCCGTCCCGAGCGTCGGCCTGAGAGCCGAGCTTGGGGCCGCCATCAAGGCCGAGGTCGGCCTGCGCACCCGGTGCGAGGTGGCGCGGAGCGCGGTCCTGCGGGCGGAGGCCGCGCTGGGCGAGGCGGCGGCCGCGACGGGGGCCACCGTGCCGCTCCCCGACGGCTTACCCGCCGTGCTCGCCGAGATCCGCGCGGACCGGAACCCGGCCACCCATGCCGACGAGATCCGCGAACGGGTCGAGGTTGCCGCGGCCGACGTTCGGCGCTGCCTCGCCAGCGTCCCAGGATGGTCGGGCGATGCCGCGCGCCTGCGCGACGCGGCGGTGAAGTCCGACGGCGAGTTCGAGCGCCTCGACGCGGCGGTGAAGCAAACGGCCGCTGCCGACGCGGAATGGCACGTCCGCCACGGCGAGCTCGCGGAACAGGACGGACGCGACCGCCGTGCCCTGGCGACCTTGCAGGACCGCGACCTTCCCGATGCGTCGGCGGTCGCCGCGATCAGGGCGGAGCGTGATCGTGGCATGAGCCTGGTGGTCCGCCGCGCGTTCGGCGAGGCGCCCAGCCCGGCCGAGGAGCGCGCTTATGGCGGCGCCGAACCGGTCGCGGTGGTCTACGAGCGCCAGGTGCGCGCGGCGGACGCGATCGCCGACCGCCGGGTCGAGGTGCTCGCACAGGCGCAGGAGGCCGAGCGCCTCCGATCCGCGATCGCGGCGCGCGAGGTGTTGCTGGGGCGGATGTTGCGGGAGGGCGAGCAGGCCGCCATGGCGCGTGAGTCGGCGAGGCAGGCCTGGTCTGCCGCCGTGGCACCGCTGGAGCTGGACGGGAGAGCGGGGCTCGCCGAGTTACGGCACGTGTCAACGGCCCGGCGCCGGCTGGTGGACGCCCTGCACACGTCCGACATCGCCGTCGCCGCCCAGGCGGAGCTGACCCGGCGTCACGGGGAATGGGCGGCGCGCCTGGCGGCCACACTCGGCGTCGCTCCCGGTCCGCTCGGCTCGCTGCTGGCCCGGGCCGACCAGCTGGTCGCGGCGTGGCAAGCCGCCGAGCGGGCGTCCGCCGAGCGCGACGCCGCGGTGGCCGTCGCGCGGCGTGCGGTGCCGGAGGCTCGCGACACCCTGGCCGATGCGGAGGCGCGCATGGGCGAGTGGCGGCACTCGTGGCAGCGCCTGCTCCATGCCCTGCACCGTCCCGACGGGGAGTCTCCCGCCGCGGTGGCGGCCGTGCTCGACGGCATCGAGCGCCTCGACAAGCACCACCGGGTCGCGTCGTCGCTGGCGACGCGGATCGCCGAGATGGGAAGCGATCTCGGCCGGTTCGCGTCTGTCGTCGCCGACCTGGCCGCGAAAACCGGGGAGCCGCCGGCCGCGACGCCCGCCGAGACGGCCCGGCACCTCATTCAGCGCCACCGCCGCGCGGCCGCGGCCGAGGCAGCCTGGGCGCAATCGGAGCGGGCCCATGCTGGAGCGGCCGACGCGGCACGCACGGCGTCGGAGAAGCTCGGGGGCGCCCAGGCCGTGCTGGCGGGCGTGGTCGCCGCCTGTGGCGCGCCCGACGCCCCGGCGGCGGAGGCTCGCCTTGCGGCATCCCGGGACCGTGCCGAGCAGGTCGCCCGCCGGGAGCGGGCGATGGCTGCTCTCGCCGAGCACGGGGACCATTTGGGCGTCGACACCCTTCGCCTGCAGGCCGCGGCGGTGCCGGTCGAGGCGGTGGCGGAGCGGCGTCGCGGCGCCGAAGCGGCGTCGGCCGCGGCCCAGGCGCGAGCGGAAGCGGCGGCCGTCGCCTTCAACGAGCTCGGTGCCACGTTGGTCCAGGCCTCCTCGGCGACCGATGCCCTGGACGCGCGCGCCGATTACGAGGCGGTTGTCGCGGAATACGACCGTCTGCTGGAGGAGCAGCTCGTCCTGCATCTTGCGAGCGACATGCTCGGCGACGCCATGCAGGTCGTCGCGGACTCGGTCGGCGGCACGACCCTGGCCAGCACGTCGAGCATCTTCGCCGCCTTCACCGACGGCGCCTACGGCCTCGAGCTGCATGATGGCCCTGACGGCGAGGAACTGTATGCCGTGGAACATGCCTTCCCGAACGAGAGAAAGGCGCTGCACGACCTATCGGAAGGCACCCGGGACCAGCTCTACCTCGCGTTGCGGGTGCAGGCCTTGCGGGAGCACTGCGCCACCCAGGCGCCGTTGCCGTTCATCGCCGACGACATCCTTCAAACCTTCGACGACGACCGCGCGCGGGCCGCCCTGCGGACCTTCTGCGATCTCAGCGAGGAGCTCCAGGTCATCGTCCTGACCCACCATCCGCACTTGACCGCCGTCGCCCGGTCGCTCGGGCCGAATGCCGTCCGGTGTCTCGACCTCGCCGGCTGAGCCATGCTTCCCAGTGGCTCCGTTGCGCATCAGCGTGTCGCGGCCGATGCCCTGGGCAGCGCTGACCCGTGGCGTCGCCTTTCCCGACCAAGCCGCCGCTTGATCGACGCCGCATCGTGCCGTCGATGATCCATCGCAGGGCCATCCTCTCGCTGCCGGCCGTGCTGCTGCCGACCGGCCGCGGCGTATCGGCAGAACGGTGGCAGGGACTCCCCGCCACCCCGGCACCCGTCCCGGAGGCGCGCGCCGGCCGTGCGGCGATCGACGGCATCGACCTGTTCTATCTCGAGGCGGGACCGGCGGACCCGTCCGTTCCGTCCGTCCTGTTGTTGCATGGCGGCTTGGCCAACGCTGACTATCTCGGCCACCAGATGCGGGCGTTGATGACCCGGTATCGAGTCATCGCCGTCGACAGCCGGGGTCATGGCCGGAGCACGACGGAGGCGAGGGCCCTGAGCTACGGCTTGATGACGGAGGACGTGGTCGCGCTGATGGATCATCTCCGCCTGGCCCAGGCGCATGTCGTCGGCTGGAGCGATGGGGCGATCATCGGCCTCGACCTCGCTCGGCAGCACCCCGCCCGCATCGGCCGGCTGTTCGCCTTCGCCGGCAACACGCGCACGGATGGGGTGCGGCCCGGTGTGGCGCAGAACCCGGTGTTCGCGCGCTACATCGCCCGCTGCCGCACGGAATACCGGCTGAACTCGCCCACGCCGGGCGGCTTCGACGCCCTGCTGAAGCACCTCGACGCCATGTGGGCGCGGGAGCCCAACTGGTCGGACCGGCAGCTCCGCGCGATCCGGACGCCGGTGTTGGTGGCGCACGCGCAGCACGACGAGGCCATCAAGCTGACCCACTCGCAATACATGGCCGCGACCATCCCAGGCGCCGAACTGCTCGTGCTGCCCGCCGTCAGCCATTTCGCGTTCCTGCAGGACCCCGCTCTGTTCAACCGCGCCGTGCTCGACTTCCTCGGAGGCTGACGTGCGAGGACGGCGGCGGTGGTCGGCCCTAGACTAGGACCGGTCCGGCGCCGCATCGGCACGGAGCATGTCGATCAAGGCGCGCAGCGGGGCCGAGACCTGGCGACGGCTCGGAAAGTAGAGATGGAACGATGGCAGCGTCGGGCACCAATCGTCCAACACCCGAACCAACTCGCCACGCGCCAGGTGATCGCGGACCAGGGCTTCGTGGATATGAGCCAGGCCGACACCGTCCAGGGCCGCCCCGAGGATGAGCGCGCGGTCGTCGGCGACGAGCGGACCTGACACGGCGACCTCGACCGTCTCGCCGTCACGAGCGAACACCCAGGGATAGGAGGCGCCGCTCGGGAAACGGCGCTCGATACAGGTATGGACCGGCAGATCCGCCGGGCTGCCCGGGCGGCCGCTGCGGTTGAGGTAGTCCGGGGACCCGACGACGGCAAAGCGCAGCGTCGGCCCGACCGGGACGGTGATCATGCTCTCGGCCAGTTGATGGGTCGCACGGATCCCGGCGTCGAACCCCTCGGCGACGATGTCCACGATCTCGTCGCTGGTCACGACCTCCAGTCTGACCTCGGGGTAGGCGGCCAGGAACCGGCTCATGATCGGTCGGATGACGATCTCGGCCGCATTGCGCGGCACGTTCAGGCGCAACGGTCCGCTCGGCACCGCCTTGTAGTGGCCGAGCTCGGCGACGGCGTCGGCGATCTCGCCCAGCGCCGGGCCGATCCGCGCGAGCAAGCGCTCGCCGGCGACGGTGATCCGGATGCTGCGGTTGGTGCGGTTGAACAGGGGCACGCCCAGCGTCTGCTCGAGGCCGCGGATCACGTGGCTCAGGGCGGAGGGGCTGACCCCGCGCTCCAGTGCTGCCTTGCGGAAGCTGCGATGCCGGGCGACGGCCACGAACACGTCCCATGCGGCGAAGCCGGGCATCGGCATGGATGAGGTCAGCCTCAGCATTTCGTTGAACCCGCGCGCATTGTTCTCAACCCGGCCCGCCCTGTCCACCTCCTATCCCTCGAGGCAACTGAAGGTCGAACTCCATGAACAAGACACTCCGCGTCGGCGTCATCGGGGCCAGCGCCCGGCGGGGTTGGGCGAAGATCTCCCATGTTCCCGCGATCCAGCAGCTCGACGGTCTCGAACTCGCCGCCGTGGTCACCCAGGACCAGCCCTCCGCGGACGAGGCCGCGCGAGCCTTCGGTGCGGCCAAGGCCTACGGCGACCCCAGGCAGCTCTTCGCCGATCCCGACATCGACATCGTCACGGTGGCGGTGAACGTTCCGGCCCACCGCTCGCTCGTGCTCGGGGCATTGGCGGCGGGCAAGCACGTCTTCTGCGAGTATCCGCTCGGCCGCGACGTTGACGAAGCCGAGATGCTGGCCCGGGCGGCCCGGGAGGCCGGCGTGCACACGGCGATCGGCTTGCAGCTCCGTGCCAGCCCCGCCGCGCTGCGCGCCCGCGCGCTCGTCGCCTCCGGCGCGATCGGCCGGGTACTGAACGTTTCCATCCTGTCCACGACGGTGGCGTTCGGCCCGGACACGGAGGCGGCGATGGCGTTCGCCGAGCAGGCGGAGAACGGGGTCACGCTGGCGACCATCCAGGGCGGGCACACGCTGGACCTCGCGATCTTCGTCCTCGGGGGCTTCACGGAACTGTCGGCGCTCGCCGGCACCCGGTTCTCGCAGGTGCGGGTGGCGGGCAGGGACGCTGTGGTGACGCAGGCGCGCACGATCCCCGATTACCTGGCCGTGCTGGCGCGGCTTGAGAGCGGGGCGCCGGTCGCGATCGAGACTGTCGGCGGCCGCCCGGCCGACGACACCCCGTTCCGCTTCACGGTCACGGGCGAGACGGGCGAGTTGGTCCTGCGAGGCGGCGCTGCCCGCGGCGTCCAGTCGGGCATTCTGCGCCTGTATCGGAACGGCGAGCCGGTGGAGATCGACGCTTTCGCGGTGCCGGCGCCGGAGACCGCGTCCCACGTCGCCGGGCTCTACGCGCTGATGCGCGACGACATCCTCAACGGGACGCAGTCGGCCCCGGGCTTCGATCACGCCGTGCAGATGTCCCGGCTGATCGCGGACGCGATCGGCGCCGCCGCCCGCGGTACCCGCGTCATCGCATCCGACTGGCCGCGGCATTGAGAAGGAGTCTCGTCATTGCTCGTCAAAGCAGTTCCTTCAAAATAGAAAGGATCGAAAGACAATCTTGCAGGCTTTTGCATGTCGAATTTGCCCGACTTCGAGGGCTTGGCCATGGTGGCCAAGGTCGCAGAGGAACGCTCCTTCGCCGGCGCCGCCCGCGCCCTGAACGTCTCGGTGCCGACGGTGTCGCGGGCGGTGAGCCGGCTGGAAGAGCGCGTGGGCGGCCGGATCTTCAACCGGACCTCGCGCAGCCTAGCCTTGACCGATCTGGGCCGCTCCGTCGCCGAGCGCGCGGCGCGGATATACGCCGACGCGGAGGAGGCCGAGAGCTCGGCCCGCGACCAATCGTCGCGGCCGAGAGGGACGATCCGGCTGGCGGTGCCGATGTCGTTCGGCCTGCGCTGGGTCGCACCGCTGATGCCGGCGTTTCTCCGCCTGCATCCCGAGATCAAGGTCGACCTCCACCTCGGAGACGCCCAGGTGGACCTCGTGGGCGATGGCTTCGACGCCGCGCTGCGGATCGCGATGCTGGAGGAGTCGTCGCTGGTCGTCCGCCGCCTTTGCCCGATCGGACGCTCGGTGGTCGCGTCCCCGTCCTACGTCGCGCGCTACGGGCAACCGCAGCATCCCGGCGAGCTGCGCGCACATCACTGTCTCGGCTATGCTTTCAGGCCGACGCGGGATGTGTGGCACTTCACCGGAGCGGACGGCACGCAGGTCTCGGTCGAGCCGTCCGGGCCTTTGCGCGTCACCAACGTCGATGCGCTGGTGCCGACGATCCTGGACGGGATGGGGATCGCGGAATTGCCGGAGTTCATCGCGAGCGAGCACCTCGCCAGCGGCCGCTTCGTGGAGATCCTGCCGAACTGGACGCTATCGTCAGGCGGGCTCTACTTCGTGACCCCGACGGCGCGGAACCGCCCGGCCAAGGTCGACGCACTCGCGGCATTCCTCACGCCGAGGCTGTCCGCGCCACAATGGCGCTCTCGCTCACCGGGGAACGCCTGACGGCCCGGCGGAGACGCCCGACGGCGTGGCGGCGGGCGACACTGGCGGGTCGAGCGCTGCGAGGTCGTCCGCGTCGAGCGCGTGGGCACGGCCGAAATCGAGCAACGCGTCGAGTTGCGGCACCGTCCGCGCGCCGGCCACGGCGGTTGAGACCCGGGGGTCGCGCAGCACCCAGGCGAGCGCCAGTTGCGCCATGCTCTGGCCGCGCCGTTCGGCGACGGGCGCCATGGTCCCGAGCAGGGGGCCGCGTCAGGCCGCCTTTGCGGCTGCCGGCCCTTCCAGCCCGAGCCCGCTGACGGCAGCGAACTGCGCCAGCAGCCGCGCCCGGTCGGCCTCCGGCAGCGCCGGTCGCAGCAGGGACGCGACGTTGGCCCGCAGATGGGCCGGGCTGCCGGTGCCGAACAGCACGACGTCCGCCCCCGGTTCATGCCGGGCGAAGCGGTAGGCCGCGTCCGTCACGTTCTCCGCCCCGCCCTCGTGCACCAGGAAGCCGAGCGGGTCGGGCTCCTCGGCGACCGCCGCCGCCAACCGGCCCGCCGCCGCCTCGGCACGAAGGCCGGCGGCCAGCGCGTCCGGGCGGGCGAAGATGCCCCGCACCGCATGCATGATCAGGGTGCCGACCCCGGTCGCCCGGGTGCGCACGAACAGCGCGTCGGAGGCGGTGCGATGCAGCATGTTGAACGCGACCATCACCGTATCGAACACGCCGCTGTCGACGGCGTCGAGCAGCACGCGGTGATCGGGATCTTGGGACGCGTTCTCCGTGATGCCGAGGTATCGGAACTTGCCGGCCGCTTTCGCCCGCAGCAACACCGGCACGACCTGGTCCATCGTCGCCCGGTAATCGGCAGCGGCGACGCCATGCAGCTGGAAGATGTCGACGTGATCCGTCCCGAGCGTTCGCAGCGAGTTTTCCAGGCTGCGCAGGACGTCCGCCGGGTCGTTGATCCCGTCACTGCGCTTCACGCCGCATTTGGTGGCGATCACCACCTCCTCGCGCGGCAGCCCGGCGATGGCCTGGCCGACGATGGCCTCCGTCCCGTAATTCGCCGCCGTGTCGATCAGGTTGATGCCGCTGTCGAGCGCCAGCCGCACCAGCGCGACCGATTCCGCCTCGGTCTTGCCGGTGTTCTTGCCGAGCCGGCTGAACCCCCCGCATCCGAGGCCGGCGACGCTGACCCGCAGGCCGGTGCGGCCGAGAGTGGTGAAGTCCATTCGCAAGTGCTCCCGATCCGACCCTAATCGCGGACGAGGAGCATCTAACCGTCCGCGCGGCTGCGGGTCGAGCGCATCGCGTCGGCCTCTGCCCCGATCCGCGAGCTGGCCGCCAGCCAGTCTAGTGGGACGGTTTGGCCAAGCCGACCTTGATGACGGCATTCGCGTCCACCGGTGTCGTCGTCCCGGGCGAGACGGTCGGGAGTTGCCGAAGCTGAGCCGGGGTCAGCGCGACGACCTCGACGACGTCGCCGAGGAGCACCAGGGCGTCGACCGGGACCGAGACGGGTCGAGCGCCAAAACCCAGGAAGCCGCTCAGCGCGATGATCGCCGCAAGGCTCCCGTCGGCCTGGCGGACGATCTGTTCCAGCTTGCCCAGATGGTTCTGACTTTCGACGGGCTCGATCACGTCGCGCCGGATGAGGTCGCCGACCCGTACGGGTTGCGGGAACCGCATCGCGGCCGATTGGGCCAGGCTCATGCCGGGCGGCGGCGGCATGCCGCCCGGGGTCGGGCTCTGCGCAGCCGCCGATCCGGCCGACAGCAGGGTGAGGCCGATGGCGAGCGCGCGAAACCGGATCATAGGCCGGCGAACCAGGGGAAACCGAGCGTCTCCCAGTAGCCGCCCGAATAGGTGTTGCTCACCTCGATCGCGGTGATCCATTTCGGGTTCTTGTAGCCGAGCTTGGTCGACATCCGCAGCCGCAGCGGGAAGCCGAACGGGTCGGCCAGCGTCTCGTCAGCATACTGAGTGGCGAGCATCGTTTGCGGATGCAGTGCGGTCGCCATGTCGATGCTGCTCGGGTAGTCGTCGGCGGTCTTGAAGGCGACGTATTTGGCGGTGAGATCGGCGCCCACGCGCTCGAGAAAGGTGCGGAGCGGCACGCCGCTCCATTGGCCGATATAGTCCCAACCCTCGACGCAGATGTGCTTGATGATCTCCGTCTGCCGCGGCAGTGCGTCGATCTGCGGCAGCGTCCAGGGTCGCTTGTCTGCGATCAGCCCGGCCAGCTCCAGGCGCCAGCTGGCGCCGTCGACCGGCTTGACGTCCGTCACGTCGTAATAGGCGTTGAACTTGGGCGGCTTGAGCACCGCCGACGCCGGATAGGTCGGCGCGAGCTTGGTGGGATCGAACAGCCAGGCCTGCACGCCGTCGTTCATCCGGGAGATGGCGAGCAGCGCGTCCTCGACGGAGCGGGGCCGGGTCACGTCGCAGCCGGTCAGCAAGCTGAGGGCGCCGAGCGACAGGCCGCCTCGGATCAGCCCGCGTCGCTCCAGCGAGCGCAGCAACGGGCGGTGATCGTCCAGGATGGCGGGGTCGGGCCGTTTGAGAGGGCGGAAGCTCATGGCCGCGGCTCGGCGGCGCGATGCCGCGCCGGGTCGAGGCGCGGGCCGCCGGTGAGCATGGCCCACAGCGTCTGCGGCACCAGCAGCGACAGCGCGACATGGACGATCAGGAAACCGACGATCACCGCCATGCCGACGAAGTGGATGATGCGGGCCGCCTGGAAGCCGCCCAGCAAGGAGACCAGCCCCGAAAACTGGACCGGCTTCCAGATCGCCAGCCCGGTCACGACCTGGGCGATGCCGGCCAGGATCACCACGATGTAGAGGATCTTCTGCACGGCGTTGTAGGTCGTCAGGTCGCTGTGATCGATCTTGAAGCGAAGCGTCTCGCCGACGGTCTTGATGATGTCGCGCCCGCGGATCGGCAGCAGGCGCTCCCGCAGCCGCCCGGTCACCACGCCATAGGTCAGGTAGACCAGCCCGTTGATCACCAGCAGCCACATGCCGGCGAAATGCCAGTTCAGGCTCCACGCCGCCCAGTCGCCGAGGCGCAGGCTCTTGGGGAACAGCAGCCCGCGGATGATGACGTCGTCGTTGTAGATGCCCCAGCCGGAGGTGATCATGACGATCATCGCCACGGCGTTGACCCAGTGCATGATCCGGACCGGCCACGGGTGCAGCCGCCGTCCGCCGGGTCGGTCCGGGCGGCGCAGGTCGGTCGTCTCGCTCATCGCCGGCCCCCCCGGTCTCGATCGGAGCCCGCTCGGAAGGCGCACTGCATCGCATTTGCCGCTTCAATTGAGGAACCGGCGAGGTATAGCGGCACCGTGTTCAATCCTCCAGCAAAACGTCCGATCGCCGGCCGCGCCGCTTCGACGATGGCAGCCGCGGACGCCGGTGATCCCGATCTCGCCGACATCCGCACAGACCGGACCGGGGACGACGGAGCGCCGCTCACCATGGCAGGGTCTCGTCGAAGCGGTCGACGTAGCGCAGGCCGGGCTTGCCGCGGTTGGCCTCGATCATGTCGACGACCAGGGGGATGCTCTGCTCGATCGAGAGCGACGCTTGGCTGCCCCCCATCTCGGTCCGCACCCAGCCCGGCGCCACCAGCAGCAAGCTGTGGCCGTCGCGGGCGTGCTGGGCGGCGTAGCCCTTCATCAGCATGTTGAGCGCCGCCTTGCTCGACGAATAAAGCTGCCACCCGCCGGTGGCGTTGGCGATGCTGCCGAGGCCGGACGTCATGATCGCGATCGTGCCGCCCGCCGGCACCAGATTGCCGAGGATTTCCACCGCCCGCACCGGGGCCAACGCGTTGACCAGCATCATGTCGAGAAAGTCCTTCTCCTTGGCTTGCACCGGCGACAGCTCGATGGCGCGCGCAATGCCCGCGTTGACGAACAGGATGTCCAGCCGCCGCCCCTCGAGGCGCTGGCGCAGCGCCCGCACCGCGCCGGCATCGGCCGTATCGACCCGCTCGAGCTCGAGCGCGCCGGGGAAGCGGACCGCGAGCGCCTCCAACCCCTCTGCCTTGTCACGCATCGTGGCGATGACCTGAAAGCCGCGGCCCAGCCATTCCTGCGCCAGCGCGAGGCCGAGGCCGCGAGAGGCGCCGACCACCAAGACCGTTCCCGATCGTTCCGACATGCTCAACTCCATTGGCGGTTCATGGCGACGTTGCCCGGCGCCAGCATCAGAACGCCGCCCTGCCGATGGATGCGCCACCGTCGACATGGATCGTCTGGCCGGTGATGAACCCGGCCTCGTCCGACAGCAGGAAGGCGATCGCGGCGGCGATCTCCTCCGGACGGCCGAAACGCTGCATCGGCACGGCCGCCAGATAGCGCCGCTCGCCCTCGCTCCCCGGCGGGTTGTTGGCGCGGAACAGCTCCGTTTCGGTCGGCCCCGGCGCCACCGCGTTGACCGTGATCCCCGTCGCCGCGAGCTCCAACGCCCAGGAGCGGCTGAAGCTCACCAGCGCGGCCTTGGCGGCGGCATAGGCGGTCCGCTCGGGCGCGCCCAGAATCGTCAGGCTCGAGATGTTGACGATCCGCCCCCAGCCGCGCGCCGCCATGCCGGGCAGCAACGCCTGCGCCAGCTGAAGGGCGGGGTGCAAGTTGACGCGCATCACCTCTTCCAGCGCGCTCAGCTCGATCGTTCCCAATCTTTGCGGCCGCACGAGACCGACGTTGTTGACCGCGCCGTCAAAGACGAAGCGGCTCGTCAGGTCGGCGAGCACCGCTCCCGTCGCGTCCTGATCCGACAGGTCTACGGGGACGAGCGTCCCGGGGAAGTCCGGTACGGCGCCGCGGGCCAAGCCCACGACGTGGTGCCCGCCGCGCGCCAGGCGATGCGCCAAGGCCAGCCCGATACCCTTGCTGGCGCCCGTGACGAGAAAGGTGCGTGACATGGACGATCCCTCGTTCAGGCGGGGACGTTGGCAGCCCGGCGCAACGCCGGCAGCATGTCTTCGGGCTCGGGGCGTTTGGTGTAGTCCGGGTTGACCTCGGCGTAGATGATCGTGCCGTCGGGCGCGATCACGAAGCGGCCGGGCATCGGCAGCGTCCAGCTCGGGTCGCCGTTGAAGGCGGGCAGGTCGTTCTTCAGGCTCTTGTAGAGGTCGACCAGGTAGCCCGGCAGCGTGAAACGCAGCCCGAATGCGGCCGCGACGTCGTTGTGCGGGTCCGACAGGATCGGGAAGCCGAGCTCGTTCTGCCGCACCGATTTGCGGCTGTTGGCCGCGGTCTGCGGCGAGATCGCGACGAGGCTGGCGTCGACCGCCTGGAACTCCGGCAGCGCGGCCTGCAGCGCCTGCAGCTCCATGTTGCAATACGGGCACCAGACGCCCCGGTAGAAGGTCACCACCAGCGGTCCGCGCGCCAGCAGATCGGCCGAGGCGACGGGCCTGCCGTCGGGGTCGTTGAGCGTGAAGGCGGGCGCGTGGTCGCCGGCCTTGAGCGCACGGCCGGCGGCGCCCACCGCGATCAGCTCGGCGGTGGCGCGGTGCATGGTCTCGATCACCGCCGGCGGCACGTTGTAGGGCGGCTTGCCGGCCTGGAAATTGGCCTTGAAGGCGTCGAGCTTGGCTTGCAGGGACATCGTCGTTCTCCAAGGGACCACCGAGACGTGCTCCCTCACTGCTCGACAGGGCAGCCAGGCCGGGGCGATAACGCTCATTCCGTCGAGGAATGACATGGACCGGTATCAGGCGATGGCGACGTTCGTCCGGGTGGTCGAGACGGGATCCTTCTCCGCCGCTGCGCGGCAGCTGAACGTGGGCCAGCCAGCGGTCTCCAAGACGATCGCCCAACTGGAGCAGCGCCTGCAGGTCGCCCTGCTGATCCGCTCGACGCACGCGCTGGCTCCTACCGAAGCCGGCCAACGCTTCTACGAACGGGCGCGGACCGCGATCCGGGAGGCCGACGAGGCGGAACTCGCGGCACGGGGCGCGGGGGCTGGCTTGTCCGGCTGCCTGCGTGTCTCGGCCGCTACCACCTTCGCACGGCTGCACGTCGTGCCGCGGCTCCCGCGGTTTCTCGAGCAACATCCCGAACTCGAGATCGACATCGTGCTGGACGACCGCATGATCGATCTGGTGGCGGAGGGCATCGATGTCTCGCTCCGCATGGGCAACCTGCCGGACTCGGCCGCGGTGGCGCGCAAACTTGCGACCGGCGGCCGCTCGGTGCTGGCGACGCCGGGTTATCTCACGCGGATGGGCGAACCACGAACCCCGGCCGCACTCGCCGACCACGACGCGGTGACGTACAGCCGGGTCTCCAGCGCGTGGTCGTTCACCCGTGGCGGCAGCGAGGTCTCGGTCGTCGTGCGCGGGCGCGTGCGGGTCAGCGCGGCGGAAGGGGTGCGCGCGGCGGTGTTGGCCGGCATGGGGCTGGCGGTCACGTCGGACTGGATGTTCGCCGACGAGATCGCCAGCGGGGCCGTGCGGCGCGTCCTGACCGACTGGTCCCTGCCGTCGGTCGATTTGTGGGCGGTGTTCCCGTCCGGCCGGATGGTCAGCGCCAAAGCCCGCCAGTTCGCCGCCTTCGTGGAGCAGATCATGTCCGGGCGCGCGACGGCACATTCCCCCGCGGAATAGAGCCTATCGCACCAGGGCGCGGTCCGCGCCCAAGCGGCGCACGGTAGCACTCCCTGCATGCCCGACCGATCCCGGCCGGCCCAGCAAGGACCCACTCACCATGGCGCGCTTCGAAACCTACCGCGACGCTTTCCCCAATGCCCGGTTGACGCGCAAACCCAACGGCGTGCTGGAGGTCGTGCTTCACACCGATGGCGGAAAGCTCGTCTTCAACGGCCACACGCATGAGCAATTCGTGGACCTGTTCCACGCCATCGGTGAGGACCGCGACACCCGCGCCGTCATCCTGACCGGCACGGGCGACGCGTTCATGGACGAGATCAGCCCGGACGGCTTCGATTTCTTCACCCCGCTCGGCTACGACAAGATCTTCCGTGAGGGCCGCAAGGTGCTCGCCAACATCCTCGACGTCGAGGTGCCGATGATCACGGCGCTGAACGGTCCGGTGCTGCTGCACAGCGAGTACGCGCTGCTGACCGACATCATCCTGGCGACGCCGGAGACCGTGTTCCAGGACAAGCCGCATTTCGAGTTCGGCATCGTGCCCGGCGACGGCATGCACATCCTCTGGCCCGAGGTGATCGGCTCCATCCGCGGCCGCTACTTCCTGCTCACGCGGCAGATCCTGGACGCGGCGACGGCGAAAGAATGGGGCGCGGTGAACGAGATCGTGCCGGCCGGCCGCTTGCTGGCCCGCGCGCACGAGATCGCCGATGGCATCGCGGCGCTCCCGCCACTCACCGCCCGCTACACGCGCATCGCGCTGACCCAGCGCCTGCGTCGATTGGTCGAGGAGGGGATCGGCTATGGCATGGCGCTCGAAGGAATCAGCGCCGCCGAAGTCGCCCGCACCATGCCGGCCCAAAGCTGAACCCATCTCCTGAGGCGGTAAGACGTCCAGCGTCGATCCCGGCAGTGCGCCAGGATCGGCGCGACGATCGGCGTCGCGTCACGCGTTCCTCACCGTGGCGGTGCAGCGCCGCCGCGGGCCTGCCGTTGGCTCGACAGCACACGATGCAATTGATCCGCCACGGCGTGCAGAACGGCGTCGGAAGCGGCCTCGTCCGTGTCGCGGATGGCCCGGGCGATCGCGACTCCCCCCGCCATCGCCGCGAACGCGAACAGCGTCAGCCCGGCGGGGTTCTCCGCCGGGCCTGACCCCAACGTGTCAGCCGTCAGGGCGGCAAAGCGGACCAGCCCGTCATGGAAGGCCGCCCGCGCCTCCTCGGATTGCCACGGCATTTCGGACATCAGCGCCGCGGTCGGGCAGCCCGCGCCGGCATTGTCGCGGTGCTCCGGCGACAGATAGCGGGCGAGGAATTGCTCCAGCGTCAGACCGCTGAAGCCGAGCGCGCAATCGTCAAAGGCACGCGCCAGCGCCGCCGATTGTAGGGCCTCCTTGGATTTGAAGTGGCTGTAGAGCGCGCCATGCGTGAGCCCGGCCGCCTTGGCCACATCGGCCACGCTCATCTGCTCGAAGCCGCGCTCGCGGATCTGCGTCGCGGCGACCGTCAGGATCGCGTCCCGGTTCTCGGCGGCTTGCTGCTTGGAAACCTTCATCGAACCCCTCGACCCGCGTCTCATGCAGATAATGATTGCATCCGTCATTAAAACCCTTGACGGGCTTTGATGGCAAGCCCAATCAATAGCGATGGTTGCAACCGCAATCATTATCTCGACAGGAGACCAGCATGAAGATCGATGGGTCCGTGGTGTTGCTCACCGGCGCCAATGGCGGCATCGGCCGGGCCTTCGTTCAGGCGCTGCTCGCCCGCGGCGCGGCCAAGATTTACCTCGGCGCCCGCGACGCCGAGTTGTTGGCACCGCTCCTGGCCATGTCGGACAGGCTGGTCCCGCTGACGCTCGACCTGGCCAAGCCGGATCAGGTTGCCGCCGCGGCGACATCCGCCTCGGACATCACGCTGTTGATCAACAATGCCGGCGCGGCCGCCTTCAGCGGGGCGCTCTCGGCCCAGGACACCGCCGGCGCGCGGCAGGAGATGGAGGTCAACTATTTCGGCGTGCTCGCGCTCGCCCAGGCGCTGCGCGACACGCCCGCCTTTCGCGGGGGCGGCGCCATCGTCAACGTCTTGTCCATCCTGTCCCTGGTGACCCTCCCGGTCGCGGGCACCTACTCGGCCTCCAAGGCGGCAGCGCTGGCGCTCACCCGCACGATGCGGGCCGAACTGAAGGGCCGTGGCGTGCAGGTGCTGGGCGTGTTGCCGGTGCAGGTCGACACCGCCATGGGCGCCGCCCTCCCGGACCCCAAGCTGACCCCGGCCGAGGTGGCGGACGGCACGCTGGACGCGCTCGAAGCCGGCGAGGACGAGGTGTTCCCGGGCGCGCTCTCGCAAGGTGCCGCACGGGCGTTCCGGGCCGATCCGGTCGGCATGCAGGCCCAGATGGCGGGCCTCGTCCACGCCATCGCCTAGACCTTCCTGACGGGGACGCCACCATGCCGAAACAGCGATCGTTCATCTTGGCCGGGGCGGTGCTGGCCGCGTCCGGCGCCCTCGCAGGATGCAAGCCGTCCGACGCCGACGTGCCGGACCCGCGCACCGCCGAACGCCGGGTCGTCGTGGCGCAAGCCGAGACCGCCGCGGCGCTGCGGCACAGCTACACCGGGCTCGTGAGCGCCCGGGTCGAGAGCGGCCTGGGCTTTCGGGTGCAGGGCAAGGTCGTCGCGCGCCTGGTCGACACCGGACAGGGGGTCCGAAAGGGGCAGCCGCTGATGCGGATGGACCCGACCGATTACGGCAATGCTCGCATCGCCCAGACCGGGAATGTCGGCGCCGCGCGCGCGAAATGGATCCAGGCGGCGGCGGATGAACGGCGCAACCGCGGTCTCGTCGCCACCGGCGCCATCTCGCAATCGGCCTACGACCAGGTGAAGGCCACGGCCGACAGCGCCAAGGCGTTGCTGGACGCCGCCGTGGCGCAGGAGCGGGTCGCGCAGAACCAGGAGGATTATTCGGTCCTGCTGGCCGATGAGGATGGCACCGTGATGCAGACGCTGGCCGAGCCCGGCCAAGTCGTGGCGCCCGGGCAGGTGGTGGTGCGGCTGGCGCATGCCGGGCCGCGCGAAGCCGTCGTGAACTTGCCGGAGATGGTCCGGCCGCCGCTCGAGTCCGCCGCGACGGTCATGCTCTACGGCCTCGAAACCCCGGTTACGGCCCGGCTGCGGCAGCTTTCGGACACCGCGGATCTGCGGACCCGGACCTTCGAGGCGCGCTATGTCATGACGGGCGCGGGCGCAAAGGCGCCGCTCGGGGCGACCGTGACCGTGACGGTCGGGATGCCGGAGCGGACCGGGTCGCTCAGCATCCCGATCGGCGCCCTCACCGACGAGGGGCATGGGCCCGGCGTGTGGGTGCTGGACGGCGGCAGCTCCACGGTTACCTACCGGCCCGTTCAGGTCCGCTCGTTCGGCGCCGAGACGGCCGAGGTGGATGGAGGCTTGAAGGCCGGCGAAACGATCGTCGCCGCCGGCGGGCACTTCCTGCATGACGGCGAGAAGGTCCGCCCCGTCGCGGTCCGGGCAGCGATGCAATGAGCGGCTTCAACCTCTCCGCCCTGGCGGTGCGTGAGCGATCCATCACCCTGTTCCTGATCGTCGCCCTCGTGCTGATCGGCGCCTTCTCCTACATCAATCTCGGGCGCGCCGAAGACCCGCCCTTCACCGTCAAGACCTTCACCGTCATTGCAACCTGGCCCGGTGCGACCGCGCAGGAGATGCAGGACCTCGTCGCCGACCCGCTGGAAAAGCGGATGCAGGAGCTGCAGTGGTACGACCGCGTCGAGACCTACACGCGCCCTGGCCTCGCCGGGCTCGTGGTCACCTTGCGCGACACGACCCCGCCGGCCGACGTGCCGGAGCAGTTCTATCAAGCGCGCAAGAAGCTCGGCGACACCGCCCATTTGCTGCCCGAAGGCGTGCAGGGGCCGTTCATCAACGACGAGTATTCCGATGTCGACTTCACCGTCTATGCGCTCGAGGGTCATGGCCTGCCCGAGCGCCAGCTGGTCCGGGTCGCCGAGACGATCCGTCAGCGCCTGCTGCACGTGCCCGGCGTCAAGAAGGTCGACATCATGGGCGAGCGACCGGAGCGGGTGTTCGTCGAGTTCGACTACGCCCGGCTGGCCACGCTCGGCGTGGCGCCCGCCGACGTGTTTGCCGCTTTGTCCAAGCAGAACGCGGTCACGCCGGCCGGGTCGATCGACACCAGCGGGCCGCAGATGTTCCTCCGCCTGGACGGTGCGCTCGACGATTTGCAGGCGATCCGGGACACGCCGATCGTCTCCGGCGGCCGCTCGCTCCGCGTCTCCGACATCGCGACGGTGCGGCGCGGCTACGAGGACCCGCCGACCCTGCTGATCCGTCACGCCGGCGAGCCGGCCCTGGTGCTGAACGTGGTCATGACGGATGGCTGGAACGGCCTGAAACTTGGCCACGCTTTGGATGCGGAGGAGGCGAAGCTGCAGGCCGGGCTGCCGGTGGGCGTGACGCTGACCAAGGTCATCAATCAGGCCGCCGTCATCGAGGACGCGATCGACGAGTTCATGGTGAAGTTCTTCGTCGCCCTGGCCATCGTGCTCGGCGTCAGCCTGCTCACGCTCGGCTGGCGCGTCGGCCCCGTCGTCGCCGCGGCGGTGCCGCTGACGTTGGCGACCGTGATGGCCATCATGATGATCACCGGCCGCGAGCTGGACCGCATCACGCTGGGGGCGCTTATCATCTCGCTCGGTCTGCTGGTCGACGACGCGATCATCGCCATCGAGATCATGGTGGTGAAGCTCGAGGAGGGTGCCGACCGGCTCGCGGCGGCGTCCTACGCCTGGAGCCATACCGCGGCGCCGATGCTGGCCGGCACGATGGTGACGGTGGCCGGGTTCCTGCCGGTGGGGTTCGCGCGCAGCACGGCCGGCGAATATGCCGGCAACATCTTCTGGATCGTCGCCTTCGCGCTGATGACGTCGTGGATCGTCGCGGTGGTGTTCACGCCCTATCTCGGCGTGAAGATGCTGCCCGAAATCAAGCGCGTCGAGGGCGGCGCGCACGGGCAGATCTACCAATCCCGTGCCTACAACCGGCTGCGCGGCATCGTCGGCTGGTCGGTGCGGCACAAATACGTCGTCGCCGGTACGGTCGTCCTGCTGTTCGCCGTCTCGGTTCCCGGGCTGGGCATGCTCAAGCAGCAATTCTTCCCGAACTCGGATCGCACCGAGGTGCTGGTCGAGGTGCAGATGACGGAAGGGACCAGCATCGAGGCGACGAGCACGGTCGCCGGCCGGGTCGAGGATTGGCTGAAGAGCCAGCCGGAGGCCAAGATCGTCACCACCTATGTCGGCGGCGGCGCGCCGCGGTTCTTCCTGGCCTACAACCCCGAACTGCCGGATCCGTCATTCGCCAAGATGATCGTAGTGACGCCGGACGACGCGGCCCGCGACCGGCTGGAGACTAATCTGCGCCGCCGGGTCGCCGAGGGTCTGGCGCCGGAAGCCCGCGTCAGGGTGACGCAATTCGTGTTCGGCCCCTACAGCCATTTCCCGGTCATGATGCGCGTCATGGGCCCGGATGCCGACACGCTGCGCGGGATCGCGGCCGAAGTGGGCGCCGTCATGCGGGTGAACCCGCATACCCGCCAGGTCAATACGGACTGGAGCGAGCGGGTGCCGACCGCCCATTTCGTGCTCGACCAAGCCCGGCTGCAGCTCATCGGCCTGTCGCCGTCCGAGGCAGCGACGCAGCTCCAATTTCTGTTGACGGGCGTCTCCGTCACGCAGCTCCGCCAGGATGTCCGCACCGTCCAGCTCGTCGCCCGCAGCGCCGGCGCCACCCGGCTCGACCCGGCCAAACTCGCCGACCTCACGCTGACCAACCGGGATGGCAGCCTGGTTCCGCTCAGCCAGATCGGCCATGTCGAGATCCGGCCGGAAGACCCGATCCTGCGCCGCCGCGACCGCGTGCCCACCATCACGGTGCAGAGCGACATCGACGAGGCGTCGCAGCCGCCGCAGGTCTCGACCGAGATCGCCCAGGCGCTCGCCCCGGTGCTGGCGCGGCTGCCGGACGGCTACCGGATCGAGCTGGGCGGCAACATCGAGGAATCCGGCAAGGCGAACCGCGCCCTGGCGCCGATCTTCCCGGTCATGGTGCTCGTGATCCTGCTGATCCTCGTCATCCAGACCCGGTCGTTGTCGAGCATGGTGATGGTGGCGCTGACGGCCCCGCTCGGCCTCATCGGCATGGTGCCGATGCTGCTGCTGTTCGGCCAGCCGTTCGGGTTCAACGCGATCCTCGGCCTGATCGGGCTGGCCGGCATCATCATGCGCAACACGCTGATCCTGATCGGGCAGATCCACGACAACGAGCGCGACGGGCTCGACCCGTTCCACGCGGTGGTGGAAGCGACCGTGCAACGCAGCCGACCGGTCGTGCTGACGGCGCTCGCCGCCGTGCTCGCCTTCGCCGAGCTGACGACCTCCGTGTTCTGGGGATCGATGGCCTACGTGCTGGTCGGCGGCACCTTGGCGGGCACCGTGCTCATCCTGGTGTTCCTGCCGGCGCTCTACGCCATCTGGTTCCGCGTCCAGGACCCATCCCACGTCAAGCAGGCACCGGACCGCGCGCGTCTGGTCGGAGAAGCAAGATGAAGATCCTCACGCTGGCCGGCCTGCTTGCGCTCGGCGCCTGCGCGGTCGGGCCGGATTACCAGGCGCCCACCCAAGCGCTCGCGCGGTTCCACAACGCCGCCGCGGTCCGTGCGCGCAACCCGGCCGCTGCAGCCTCGCTCGACCAATGGTGGACGGCGTTCCACGACCCGGTGCTGGAAACCTTGATCCGCCGGGCGTTGGCGGAGAACCTGGACCTCGCGGCCTCGTTCGCCCGCGTGCAGCAGGCCCGGGCCGAAGCGCGCGGTGCCGGTGCGGCGCTGCTCCCGACCGTCGACGCGACGGCGCAAGCCACGGCCTTGCGGCAGTCGCTGAACTCTCCGCTGGGCCGGATCGGCAATGCGTTCCCGGGCTACGACCGCGACCAAAGGCTCTACGATGTCGGCGCCGCCGCCAGTTGGGAGATCGACCTCGCCGGCGGATTGCGACGTGGCAAGGAGGCGGCCGACGCCACCGCCCAGGCCGCCCAGGCCGATCTGACCGGCGTGCGCATCACGGTGGCCGCCGACGTCGCGGACGCCTATTTCCAAATCCGGCGCGACCAGGCCCGCATCGCGACCGTCCAGCAACAGATCGACGTCGACGCCCATCTGTTGACGCTGATCCGCCAGCTCCGGTCGCGCGGCGTCGGCGACGACCGCCAGGTGTCGCAGGCCGAAGCCGTGTTGGCGCAGGCGCAAGCCTCGCTGCCGCCGCTGCGTATCGAACTCGAGGGCCAGCTCAACCGGCTCGACGTCCTGCTCGGCGCTCAGCCGGGCACCTACGCCGCCGAGCTGTCCAAACCGTCCGGCATACCCGCGGTGCCGGCCATTCCCGACACCGATGCGCCCACTGACTTCCTGCGCCGCCGCCCCGACATCATCGCGGCCGAGCGGCAGCTCGCGGCCTCCAACGCCCGCATCGGCCAGGCGCTGTCCGACTACTACCCCAAGCTGTCCCTCTCCGGCCTGCTCGGCTTCGACAGCCTCAGCGCCAATCACCTGTTCACGGCGGCAGCGTTCCAGCCGGCGATCTCGGGGGCGCTGCGCTGGCGCATCTTCGATTTCGGCAAGGTCGACGCCGAGGTCGGCCAAGCCCGCGGCGCCAACGCCGAAGCCCTGGCACGCTATCGCCAAACGGTCCTGCGCGCCGCCGAGGACGTGGAGGACGCGTTCAAGACATTGGTCGAGCTGGAGGCCCGAACCGCGCAACTCGAGACCGAAGTGCGGTCACTGCAACGGTCGCGGGATCTGTCGCAACAAGCCTTCACGGCCGGGTCGATCCCGTTGACGGACGTGCTGGACGCCGACCGCCAGCTTCTCGTCGCGCGTGACGCGCTGGCGCAGAACCGGGGCGACGCCGTGCGGGCGGCCGTCCGCTCATTCCGGGCACTCGGCGGCGGGTGGTCGGCATGAGCGAACAGTCGAATTGGAGATCGGACCCATGACGAACGCTGTCGTCTTTCAAAGCACGGTCGTGGTGGATCACGTCACGATCCAGTCCCGAAACGCTTTCGATGCGGTCAGAGCGAAGCTGGAAGCCCGGGTTCCGCCGCTTCATGTCGCGATCATGGAGCACCTTGAGAACGGAGAGGCCGAACCAGCCATGCAGCTCATGGAAGCTGGGCCGCCACTCTCGATCTTCACGGCCCGCGACCATGGCGCCGTGCTGATGGCGGTGGGGCTGCAGCGCCGGGCGATCCAATACGAGATCGGGAACCCTCTCACCGCCTCCAAGATGACCCGGCACCAAATCGCCGCCGCGCTCTACGCGCCGATCCGGGTGCTCCTGCGAGAAGACGCGGACGGAACGGTCGCCTTCGAATACGACCGGCCGGTCTCGGTGTTCGGGCAGTTCTGCGACCTCGACGTCGATCGCGTCGCGCAGTCGCTCGACCGCCACCTGCAGGCCATGTTGACCGAGGCAGCGGGTGAGGCGTGACCAGCGATGAGTCGCTGACTACGGCGCCTGCGCTTCCTTCTCTCGGCCGCCTGCGGCTCGCCGGACCACCTTGAAGTCCGGCCCGGTCAAGGGCCGCCCGGACTGGCGGTCCACCAGCACCGGGTCGGCCGGCTCGCCGGAAACGGCGTCGACCACCATCACTTGCGCGCCCTCCGGCGCGAAGTGGCGGTTGCCGAAGGCCAGCAACGACAGCAGCACCCCCCTGAAATCCCGTCCGCGATCGGTCAGCACGTATTCGTCCCGCGGGGGACGCTCGCTGTAGCGGCGCTTCTCCAACAGCCCGGCCTCGACCAGCCCCGAAAGGCGGCGGCTCAGCATGTTGGGCGCGATCCCGAGGCTCCGCTCGAACTCGTCGAACCGCGACAGCCCGGCGAACGCGTCGCGCAGGATCAGCATGCTCCACCATTCGCCGACATGCTCGAGGCTGCGGGCGATGGGGCAGGTCATGCTGTCGAAGCGCTTGCGTTGCATGCGTTTGATCTTATCAAGCCGCTTGCATCATGCAAGCAAGTCGCTATCATGATGAAAGCGACTTGTGCGTGTCGCAGCGCCGGATCGTTTTGGAGGAGGCACCGTGCCCGCAACGCTTGCCGAACGTGATCTCGATCAGCTGCCCGCAACGACGCGCCGACGCTTCGGGGTCAAGCGACTGGCACTGTTCGCCGCTGCGGCCGTCGTCATCGCCGGCGGCGCCTGGTGGGGGACGGAGTGGTGGACCAACGGCCGGTTCATCGAGACCACCGACGACGCCTATGTCGGCGGCAACGTGACCGCCATCTCGCCGCACGTGTCCGGCTTCATTCAATCGATCCAGGTCAGGGATCATCAATTGGTGCAGGCCGGGCAAGTCCTGCTCCGGCTCGATCCCAGCGACGTCAAGGCCGCGCTCAGCCGCGCTCAGGCCATCGTCGCCGGTGCCGAGGCGATGCTGGACAGCCTCCAGGCACAGCTCAGGCTCCAACAATTGGTGATCGATCAGTCCGCGGCGGACCTGACGGTGAAGTCGGCCCAAGCCAGCTTCACCACGACGGACGCGGAGCGGTATCGCAGTCTGGCCGCGAGCTCGGCGGGCTCGCGGCAGGATCAGCAGCGGACGGCGTCGCTGGAAACCCAGGCGCGCGCGACCGTGCTGTCTGCGGCGGCGGCGCTGCAGGCGGCCCGGCAACGGGTCCCGGTGTTGGAAGCGCAGGTGAAGAAGGCCGAGGCCGACGTGATGCAGGCGCGGGCCGAGCTACAAACGGCGCAACTGAACCTCGGTTATACCGAGATCCGGTCGCCGATCGACGGCTTCGTCGGCAATCGCGCGGCCCAGATCGGGGCCTATGTCCAGCAAGCCGGCTACCTGCTGTCGATCATCCCGGCGCATGGCCTCTGGGTCGATGCAAACTTGAAGGAAAACCAGCTCGCCGACATCGTGCCTGGCCGGGTCGCGAGCGTGGTGGCGGACCTGCTGCCGGGTCACGTGTTCAGGGGTCACGTCGTCAGCCTGTCGCCGGGCACGGGAGCGGTGTTCAGCGTGATCCCGCCCGAGAACGCGACCGGGAATTTCACCAAGATCGTCCAGCGCGTGCCGGTGCGCGTCCTGCTCGACGATGGGGATGACAAATTGGCGCTGCTGCGGCCGGGTCTGTCGACGACGGTCAGCGTCGACACAAGGGCAGAGCGCGCGCCGGCGCCATGAGCGACGACATCAAGCACCCGTCGATCTGGCCGTTCGCGGTGATGTGCTGCGGCATGTTCATCGCGCTGCTCGACATTCAGATCGTCGCGTCGTCGCTGCAGGATATCGGCGGCGGGCTGTCGGCGGCGCAGGACGAGATCAGCTGGGTGCAGACGGCGTATTTGATCGCCGAGATCGTCATGATCCCGCTCTCGGGCTGGCTGACGCGGGTGTTCTCGACCCGTTGGCTGTTCACCGCGTCGGCCGCAGGCTTCACCGTCGCCAGCATGCTGTGCGGGCTGGCCTGGAACATCCAGAGCATGATCGTGTTCCGCGGGCTGCAAGGCCTGCTCGGTGCGTCGATGATCCCGACGGTGTTCACCTCGTCGTTCCACTACTTCCAGGGGCCGCGCCGGGTGTATTCGGCGGCGGTGGTCGGCAGCATCGCGTCCGTCGCGCCCACGCTCGGGCCGGTGATCGGCGGCTACATTACCGATACGCTGAACTGGCACTGGCTGTTCTACGTCAACCTCTTGCCCGGCATCGCCATCACGGTGCTGACCCCGATGCTGGTGCGGATCGACGAGCCCGACCTCAAGCTGCTGCGCGGGGCGGATTATCCCGGCATCGCGCTGATGGCGGTCGGGCTCGGGACGCTGGAATACGTGCTCGAGGAAGGCACGCGCTGGAACTGGTTCAGCGACGCGACGATCCGGAACTGCGCCTGGGTCGCGGGAATCAGCCTAGGCGCCTTCGCGATCCGCAGCTTGCTGGTCCCGAACCCGGTGGTCGACCTGCGCGCCCTCGGCAACCGCAACTTCGCGCTGGGCTGCCTGCTGTCGTTCATCACCGGCATCGGCATCTTCACCACGATCTATCTGACGCCGTTGTTTCTCGGTTACGTCCGCGGCTACAGCGCGTGGCAGACCGGGGTGGCCGTGTTCTCCACGGGCGTCGCGACGCTGGTGGGCACGCCCGCCTACATCGTGCTGACCAAGCGCTTCGACACGCGCTGGCTGATGATGTTCGGGATGGCGTGTTTCGGGCTCGCGATGTGGCAGTTCAGCTTCATCACCTCGAGCTGGAGCGGCGCAGAGCTCCTCGTGCCGCAGATCCTGCGCGGCTTTCCGCAGGTGTTCGCGGTGGCGCCGAGCGTCAATCTCGGGCTCGGCAGCCTCCCGCCGGAGCGGCTGAAATACGCCAGCGGCTTGTTCAACATGATGCGCAACCTCGGTGGCGCGGTCGGCATCGCGATCGGCGCGGCGATCCTGAACGACAAGACCAACCTGCACTTCCAGATGATCGCCAGCACTCTCACGCCGGCGAATGGCCCGATGATGCGGACGTTGTCCACTTACGCCAGCCGGTATTCCCCGCTGCCGACCGGGCCGCAGCTCGCTGACGAGGCCGCGCTGCACAAGCTTTGGAGCCTGGCTTATCGCGAGGCCTCGACCCTGGCCTATGCCGACGCGTTCCGGGCGGTGATGCTGGCCTTCATCGTCGCGACGCTGTTGGTGCCGTTCCTGCGAAAGGTGGGTGCGCCACAACCGGCATCAGCCGGGGGTGGACACTAGAGCACTGCCGGAGTGGAAGAGATGCGGGAGCCCCCGGCTGTTCTCGCGTACGACGAGATCGCGCGACTCGCGGAAGATGACGCCACAGGCCTTGTCGTGCGCAATCCACGAGCCGATCACCACTGTCCAGCCGTCCTGGACCAGCATCGGCGCGCGACGCTGGCTGATGATCGCGGCATCGCCGTAGCTTCCTTCGGTGCTGGCGATCGGGCGCCCGTCCTGCAGCATGCGGACGTTGGCGCCTTCCCGCCCGAGGGCTGGCTTCTCAACCCAGTCACCAGTGACGGGGGCATGGCCGTGATGAGCCTCCAGGAGGTTGGGATGACCCGGGTTGAGTTGCCACAAGAGAGGCAAGATCGCCTTGTGGCTCAGCACCGCCTTCCATGGCGGCTCAACCACGCCAATCGTGTCACGGGCGACGAACGGCCCGAATTCATCGGTCGCGACCCACTCCCAGGGATACAGCTTGTGCAGGAAGTGGATGCGGTTCTCCGCCGCGTCCCGGAATTCTCCGGCGGCGTCGTTCCATCTGATGTCGGGAATGTCGATCGGCTGGGTCGTGATCCCGGCCTGGTGCGCCAGGTCGCGGAAGTAGGTCGAATGGGCCCATTCCTCCGGCGCGTCGCGGAAAGCGGCGAAATGCATGGGGCGTCCAGACATACGCACGGCCAGGGCGCGGAAACCGTCCAGTAGGGCCTCATGCAGCGAGTTGAATTGGTCGGCGTGCGGGTGAACGCTCCGCAGCCAAAACCATTGGGCGAGCGCCGTCTCGATGGCGAGCGTCGGGGTGTCGGCATTATACTCCAGCAGGAGAGGGGTGCCGGTCGCCGGATCCCAGGCGAGGTCCATGCGGCCCATCAGGGCCGGGTCGCCGCGTTGCCAGCTGCGGCAAACGTAGTCGGCCATCCACTCCGCCATGCCGAACTCCTGGCGCAGGCGATGCGGCTCGCGCTGGACGAGATGGTCGATCGCCGCGAGGCAGAGCGAATGCAGCGCGGTCGTCGCGTCGTCCAGCGTGTCGACCTCGGCCTCGGTCATTTCCCAGTAATCGCTCTCGTGCCACCAGAGGCCGCCTTCGAGGCCGGGCTGCGGCTCCACGCCGCCGGAATGGTAGTCGAGCCCGATCTCGGCTAGGCGCTCCTGCCAGTCGGGCCGGGCCAGGCCGGGCCGGCGGATCACGAGCCGCCGCCGGAATGGGCTGACGCGGAGAAACCGAGCCCGCCGGAGCGGCTGCCCGACGCGCCGGCGCGGGTCGACCGTGACCCGGCGCCGCGCGACAGCAATTCCCCGCCCTGGGCGGTGGTGCTGGCGCGGCGGAAGCCGCCGGAACCAGCGTCTTGGGACGATCCGGCGAAGTTGCTGCCGGAATACCAGTAGCGACTCCCCCCGCCGGAGCTGCCCGCATACGATCCTGAACTGGACGGGGCCGGTGGACATCCGGGGATGACCGGCATGCCGGGTCTGCAAGCCGGCGGCGGGGCACCGGCATAAACCGGCAATGCGCCGCGCGTGCTGTCCGATAAAGCGCGTCCGATCATGACTCCCGCCATGGCGGGAATGAACACGGACGTCGCCGCCGACGCCCAGGGCGCACCCGAGGTGCCGGGGGCGCTGCTCGCGTCGAGCGCGATGCAGTCCGCGCCGGTCGCTGCGCGGCAATCCTCCGCCGAGCCGAAGCGGGGCGCCGTCGCAGCGTGGGTCTGGCGGGCGGATCGGAACACGTCCGCACATTCGGAACCAGCGTCGTCGCCCAGCCTGGCGATGCAGGCCGCCTCCGACTCGAGCACGCCATCCGTATCCGGCTCGCTCTGGTGGCAGAACGCCAAGCCCAGCCCGGTCCCGGCCAGCATCGTGAGCGTAATGGCGGCGGAACGGCGCATGGTCAGGGTCCTCCCGCGGCGGACCACCCGTCCGGCGTCATGGTCGCCGCGTTGAGGAGGCCGAAGGCAAGGCTGAGCCCGGCCACGACGATCCCCGCCGACAGATCGCCGCGCTCCATGCGCTCGCGCAGCGCCGGGCCGACGATCAGCCGCGCGCCCAGCAGGGCCAGGAGTTGCACGAACAGCGCCACGATGCCCCAACTCAGCATGTCCGTCCGCGAGACCGCGTGTCGCATGACGCTGCAAAGTACGAGAACGTAGCCCGTCAGCGTACCGGTCGAGCTGAGTGCGGCCGCGGCATTGCCGGCACGGATCAGCCGAACTTCGTGCCAGGGCGTCACCATGACGTAGATGAGCATGAAGACTGCGGCCATCACCGCGGCGGTGGCGAACCAGGACAGGAAATCCGGCAGCGTCGCCAAGTAGGGGAGGGGGTTCCTCATGGTGCAGGGGCTGACCTGGCTAGAGCAGCGCGGCACCCGATCATCACCGCGATGGCTTTCATCTCGTCTCCCCAGCCGCAGCGCGGGCGTGTTGGCACCGGAACGTCCAAACCTGGCGCGCGCCTGTCAAGCGGGCTGACCACCGGAAGCCGTCTCGCATAGTATGCGGTCGCGAAGACGCAGCTTGGCGAAAGCAGCCGCAAGGGGAGGACAACGTGCCGACGCGGATTACGATTGGCCCGGCCGAACTGGAGACATTCCTCGTCATTGCGGAGCTCGGAAGTTTCAGCAAGGCGGCCGAGCGGTTGTCCCTGGCCCAACCCTCCATCAGCAATCGGGTCCAGCGGCTCGAGCGTGCGGTTCGCACCCCGTTATTCGAGCGCACGGCGAGGGCTGTCGTGCTTACCCAAGCCGGCGAACGTCTGCGCGGCCGGGTTCAGCCCATCATCCACAGCCTGCAAGCGGTCATCGCCGAGTTCTGCGCCGAGGCCGAAACCCGCAGCCAATCGGTGGTGGTCGCGACCACGCCCATGCTGGCGAGCGTGTTGCTGCCGCCGGTGATCAATCGCTTCACGCGCAGCAATCCCGGCATCACCGTGGAGCTGCGCGATCAAGTGACGTCGGAACTCGCCTCGCAGATCCGGTCGGGGCAGGTCGACTTCGCCGTGCTGGCGCGGCGGCCGGAGATCGACGGCGTGCACTTCGACCCGGTGACGGCGGACCGGTTCAAAGTCGTCGGGCCGCACGGTCATCCGGCACTGGAGAGCGGGCGGGTGACGTTGCGCGAGCTGTCGCACCAACCGTTCCTGCTGCTCGGAAACTACAAGGCGCGGCTCGGCGGGTTACTGGCGCAGGCCGAGCTGCAAGGGCTCGACCTGCTCGCCGCCCGCACCGCGACCAACGTCTGGACGCTGCTGGGCCTGATCTCGGAAGGGCTCGGGTTGACGCTGTTGCCGGGTCTCGTCCTCAGCCTCGGCGGCATCATCGACGACCGGCGCTTCGGCGTCGCCGAGCTGGACGGCACGGTGTTCACCCGCGAATACGGGATCGCCTCGCTGGCCGACCCCAAATGGTCGACGAGCGCCCGAGCCTTCGCCGCCGCGGTGCGCAGCGAACTCATCGCACACTCCTCCAACGAGGCGAGCTGACCCGGCCCCCGGCTGTCAGCCCTGCCGCACCAACCTGATGTCGGCTGTGGGCGTCAGCGCTTCGGGTGACTTGGCGGACACCTCGGGATTGTCGAGCGCCTTGCGCCTCGTCTCGATGCCGAAGACGCCCACGACCACCGCCTGCAGCACCAGTGTGCCCGATAGCGCGTAGGCGATGCCGCCCAACCCGGCGAAGGCCACGATGGGCGGGATCGCATACTGCAGGCCGGCCGAGGACAGGCGGCCGACCGCGTTGCACAGGCCGGAGCCGCGGAGGCGGAAGCGTGTTTCGAACAGCTCGGGCACATACAGGCTGAAGGCAATGGCATTGGTCAGGCCCAGGCAGACCGACAGCAGGAAAGCGGTGATGAGGAAGGTGGCGCCATGGGTGTAGATCATGGCCACGCCGAGCACGGCACCCGCCACCGAGAAGATGGTCGTGCAGCCCTTGCGGCCGAGTGGGTCCGCCAAAGCCGTGGCGAACAGGCCGCCCACGCTCTTGCCGAGACCGAGCACCATGGCGATCTGCAAGGCAGTGCCCAGCGCCATTCCGTCTTTCACGAACACGCTCGGCAGCCACTGCAGGAAGCCGTACAGGGTGAAGTTCACGGTGACGTTGACCAGCATGCCGATCAGCGTGTTGCGCAGCACACCGCGGGAGAACAGCACCTTCGCCGACACGGGAGCGCTGTTCGTTTCGGCCGGCACGAAGGGTGGGATCGTCCGCCCGGAGGCGGTGATCTCCGCTTCGATCCGATCCAGCAGCGCCCCGGCTTCTGCGGCACGGCCCTTGCTCTCGAGCCAACGCGGCGATTCCGGCAGCGACTTGCGGGCGAGCCAGATTCCCAGCGCAACCACGCCTGGCAGCAGGAACATCGCGCGCCATCCCCAGACCGGGATGACGATGTACGCCACCAGATACGACAGGAAGAACGAGGTGTTCACCACCGTACCGATCAGGGTCATGACCCGGCCGCGGCTCGCCTTGGGCAGGAACTCGGTCAGCGTCCCGTAGCCGACCACGATCTCGGCCCCCAGCCCCACGCCCATCAGAAAGCGCAGGCCGATCAGCACTTCCATGTTGGGCGCGAAGGCGGCCAAAACGGAGGAGATGCCGAACAGAGCCAGATTGGCCTGATAACAGAACCGGCGGCCGAAGCGGTCGCCCAGCACGCCGGCGAGCCAGGCCCCGCACACCAGACCGACCATGGTGACGGAGACGAAAGTGGCGTTCATCGTCAGCGTGGACCAGCCGGACCCCAGCATGGACGCCAGCACGGCACCACCGGAATAGATCTCGAACGCATCGATGAACATTCCGGCGGCGATCAGCGCGATCAGGCGGTAGTGCCAAGGCGAAAGTGGTAGCCGGTCCATGCGCGGACCGGCATTCGCCCCGAAGTGCATCTCGGTCATCGCAGCGTTCCCCATTCGATTATTTCGTTGTTCTTGCGGCGCGTGTTGGTGAGAGGCCGGCGGTGGCTACTCCGCCGCCGTCGAGAGCGCCGGCAAGGCCGAGCCGGGCCGGCTCACGACCGGGCGATCGAGCCCAAGGTTCTCGCGCAGCGTGGTGCCCGCATAGTCGAGGTGGAACAGGCCGCGACGCTGCAGTTCGGGCACGACCAGCCGGCCGAAATCCTCGTAGCCGCCGGGCCGGTGAGTGGCCGACAGCACGAAGCCATCGCAGACCTCGCCCAGGAACCAGTCTTCCAATTGGTCCGCCACGTCCGCCGGGGTGCCGCAGAAGACCTGGGCCTCGTTGATGGTGCCGCGCTTGCTGAAATCGATGAAGTCCTGCGGCGTCGGGTTGGCCTTGCCGCTGCGCTCGATGACGCGCGCCTTGAGCCCCAGATGCGCGCCGACCCGCGCCATATCGGCGTCACCGATCGGCTGGCCGAGCGGCACGCTGCTGAAGTCGAAATTGGTCACTTCCGAGATCAGCGTCAGGCTGTCCTCCGGCACCGCGAGGGCCTCCACGACCCGGCGCTTCTCCTCGGCCAGCGCTCGGGTTTCCCCGACCACGACTTGGATCGACGGTGCGATCTTGACCTTGGCCGGGTCGCGCCCGGCACTGGCGACCGCGTCCTTCAACACGCGATACTGCGCCTGTCCGGACTCCTTGGCCTTGATGGAGGCAAACACCAGTTCGGCCCAGCGCGCCGCGAACGCGATGCCGCGCCCGCTCTGCCCGGCCTGCATGATCACGGGATGGCCCTGGGGGGAACGCGGCACGGTGAACGGGCCGCGCGACTTGAACCATTTACCGACGTGGTTAAGGGCTTTCACCTTGGCCGGGTCGGCAAAGAAGCCGGTGCTCCGGTCGGCGACGATCGCGTCGTCCGCCCAGGTCGCCCAGTGACCCAGGACGACTTCGATGAACTCGTCCGCGCGCTCGTAGCGCAGATCGTGCTCGAGGTGTTTCTCCGCCCCGAAATTGGCCGCCTCCGAATCGTTCAGCGAGGTGACCACGTTCCAGGCGGCACGGCCTTCCAGCATCAGGTCCAGCGTCGCGAAGGTGCGGGCGACGTGGAACGGCTCGTAATAGGTGGTCGAATAGGTGCCGCCCAGGCCCAGGTGGCTGGTCGCCATGCCCATCGCGGTCAGCAACGGGATCAGGTCCATCTTCACCGACCGGATGCCGTGCCGAACGGCGGCACTGTAGTCGCCGCTCAGGTCCGGCATGGCGAGCCGGTCATCGAAGAAGGCGAGGTGGAACTTGGCATCCTCGAGAGTGCGGGCGATGCGCTGGTAGTGTCGGGGGGACAGGAAGTCCGGCATGGCACTCGGGTGCCGCCAAGAACCGGGATAGTTCGAGCAATTCTGTGCCTGGAGGAAGGCAATCATCGCCATGCCGCCACGCTTCGGTGCCGTGCCCATTCTTGTTCTCCGTTCCACCCGTTTTGATCAGCAAGACGGACCTGGGTGACCGCCGCCAATCGATTTTGGCTATGAGCCGGTAGTCACGATCGATTGTCGGACTGCAAAAGCCGGGCGCATGGGAGTGAGCAGATCGCCTGCGAACCAGGGCGGCAGGGGAGTGGCAAACGCGTGGACGAGCAGCAGGAATGGAAGATCCTCACCCCGGCCGGCATCCTCGGCTACGGGTTCCCGGCCGAGCACTTCCAGCGTGGGGTGGAGCGCTCACCCGACATCATGATCGTCGACGCCGGGTCGACCGATCCCGGTCCGTACATGCTCGGCCTCGGCAAGACCATCGTCGATCGCAAGGCCTACCGGCATGACCTCACCCTGATCCTGCGCGCCACGGCCGAGCGGAAGATCCCCCTCATCGTCAGCTCTGCCGGCGGCCCCGGCATCGACGCCCATGTCGACGACATGGTGGCGCTGATCCGTGAGATCGCGGAGGCGGAAGGCTGGCGCTTCAAGATCGCGACCATTTACGCCGACGTGCCGCAGAGCATCGTGCGCGACCGGCTCGCCGCGGGACGGATCACGTCGTGCAGCTCGTCGCCGGTGCTCGAGACCGACGCCGTGGACGGTGCCGTCAGGATCGTGGCGCAGATGGGGGCGGAGCCTTTCATTCGCGTGCTGCAGGAGCATCCGGATGTGGACGTGATCGTCGCCGGCCGCGCCTACGACCCGGCGCCGCATGCCGCCTTCTGTGCGATCCATGGCATCGATCCCGGCGTCGCCTGGCACGCCGGCAAGATCCTGGAATGTGGCGCCGTCTGCGCCGAGCCGAAGGGCCGCGTCATCCTGGCGACGATCCGCCGCGACAGCTTCGACCTCGAGCCGATGAACCCGGCGGAGCGCTGCACCCCGGCCTCCGTTGCCGCGCATACCCTCTACGAGAAGACCCGGCCCGACCTGCTTCCGGGCCCCGGCGGCGTGCTCGATCTCGGAGAGTCGCGCTACGAGGCGCTCGACGATCGGCGGGTGCGTGTCAGCGGCAGCGTGTTCCACCCCTCGGAACAATACGCGGTCAAGTTGGAAGGCGCTGGGATCACGGGGTATCGCACGACCTTCATCGGCGGCATCCGCGATCCGATCCTGCTCGGGCAACTCGATCCATTCCTGGACGGCGTGCGCAAGCGGGTCGAGGGTTTCTACCCGGAGCTCGCGCGCGGCGACGTGACGTTGCTGTTCCACGTCTACGGGCGCGACGCGGTGATGGGCGCGATGGAGCCGCGGCGGCATGAGATCGGGCACGAGGTGGGTGTTTTGGGCGAGGTGACGGCGCCGACCCAGGACCATGCGAACGCCGTGTGCTCCATGGCGCGCATCTCCGTGCTGCACATGCCGTATCCCGGGCAGATGGCGACGGCGGGCAATTTCGCCCTGCCGTTGAACCCGCCGGAAAATCCGATCGGTCCCGTATGCGCGTTCACCGTTTACCACCTCATGGAGGTGGACGACCCGTGCGAGCTCTTCCCGATCCATGTTGACGAGGCCTGACATGCGGAACGCGACGCTCAAGGACATCGCCAAGGTCATCCGGAGCAAGAACGCCGGCCCCTTCGAGATAACGTTCGACATCATCTTCGACGACGACGACGCCTACGCCCGGGTCAAGCAGAGCGGAGTCCTCGCTCAAGGCAAGATGGAGCGGCTCTACGGCGTACCGGCCGAGGACGTCGTCACCTGCATGTTCTTCGACCCGGCGCGCGCTTTCAAGCTGACGCTTCGCCGTCCCTGGACCCAAGGCGGCACAGGTGAGCGCGACACGTTCGGCGCTGCGCAACATGCGCCACTGATGGACGTGGAGGTCCCGTAGCTGTGACGCGCCTTATCGAACGATGTTGGCCTTAAAGACGCTGTCGACCCTGCGGTAACCTGCTCATGTTCTGTCGGAGAGGGGGTGCAAATACCTGACCGACGTCTTGAACTCGAAATTGCTGAAGTCGAACGTCGCGATCCCCGGCGTGTCGACGGTGACGATGCGCGCGGCGGCGGTCTCGAAGAAGGCGCGGAAATGCTGGCTCGATTTGATGGCGATGACTTTGTAGTTCTCCATCGGCATGCCGTGCAGCTTCAGCATCTCGTCGTCGAGCAGCTGCGATTTCAGCTCGGTGACGATCACGTCGACCTGGCCGATGCGCAGCCGGGTCGAGCGCCCGAGATCGCGGTGCCCGCCTTTGCCCATGGGCGTGCTTGCCACCCATTGGCATCGCGTGTTCATCACCACCTCGGCGTCCACCTGTAGTGGAGCGCCATGTAGAGCGTCCGTCTTGCCGCCGAGGCTGACCGCGATGCGGGCGCCTTCGCCGGCAGCGTGGGCGGCCGCGACGACTTCGGCGTCGGCCAGATGGGCGAAGCAGGTCCGCGGCGCATTGCGGCGCAGCATCTCTGCCAGGAGCCAGGTGCCGTCCCCGGGCGCGCCGGCGCCGGGATTGTCGGAGGTCTCGTTGACGATGACCGGGCTCTCCGGGCAGCTCAGCGCCGTCTCCAGCCCCTCGGCCGCGCTCGGCAGGACGATGGCGAACACGTCGCGCTGTGCCCAGATGAAGTCGGCGACGTCCCGCGTGGCCGCCTGCGCCAGGGCCTCGTCGTCCTCCGCGATGGCGATGACGGAGACGCAGGTGGCCGAGGAATCGGCGTAGGGGAAGCCGTGATAGGCGGCGCAGTGGACGAGGCCGGGCTTGGCTTCCCAGCTCTCGCAACGGGCGTTGACCGCCTTGAGCGGGCCATGAAACGTCGTGGTGGTCGGGATCACCAGCGGCAGGCGCGTCAGCGCCATCCGCGGCCGCAGCGTGCCTTGCACCATCCGATGCACGTTGCGGATCGCGTCCCGGCCGCGATCGTACATGTCGATGTGCGGGTATTCCTTCACGCCGAACAGCATGTCGGCATTGTCGATCATGCGGTCGGTGATGTTGCCGTGCAGGTCCAGCGTCGCGACGATGGGCAGCGCGGTGCCGTACCGCAGCCGCAGCATGCGCAGCAGGTCGCCTTCGATGTCGCCGGTCGTCTCGGCCACGCCGGCGCCGTGCAGCTCGAGGCAGATCGCGTCGAACGGCGCCACCGTCTCCAGCCCGGCCAGGACCCGGCGCTTGATCTCCGCCCAGGTCTCGGCGCGGATCGTGCCCGACGGGCTCGTGATGGCGCCGAAGGTCGGCAGCAGCTCGACGTCGCCGAGCGCCGACGTCTCGTCGATCATGCCGCCGATGTAGTCCTTCACGCCGCGATGGCGGCTCAGCAGCTCCTCGCCCTCGATCCAGGAGCGGATCCGGAAGGCGGCCTCGTCGGTCGGTTCACTGGAGAAGGTATTAGTCTCGTGGGAGACCTGGGCGATCGCGATACGCATGGTGATCCTCGTTGGCGCCGGTCAGGCGAAATGGACGCCCCAGAAGGCGAACAAGCTGGTGGACACGTCGCGCAGCCGGTTGGAATAGGCCGTCTTGTAGAAATACTGCCCGGTCGGGATGTAGACGCCCTGCTCGAGCGCGCCGGCCTGGATCTCCCGGGCGAGGCGGCGCTGCTCGGCCGGGTCGGCGGCGTCGATCCAGTCGTTGCGGAGCGCTTCCAGGGCCGGGAGGTTCGGCCAGCCGAAATAGGTCTGCCCGCCGGCGGTGCGCAGCATCTGGCTGACGCCCGGGTTGATCAGGTCCAGCCCGTTCCAGGTGGTGTGGAACATGCTCCAGCCGCCGGCAGCGGGCGCGGCCTTGCTGGCCCGACGCTGCACGAGCGTGCCCCAATCCGACACGACGTAATCCACGTTCATGCCGAGCCGCTTGAGCACGTCGTTGGCGACCTCGCCGAGCGCGGCGAGGACCGGGTTGTCGCTGGCGGCCAGCAGCACGACGCGCTCGCCCTTGTAGCCGGCATCGGCGAGCGCCTTCTTGCTCTTGGCCAGGTCGCGCGGCCCGGTGATCGCGGCCAGGCCGGCATCGTTGGCCATCGGCGTCTCGGGCGGGAACACGCCGACGCCGGCGCGCCAGAGTTCGGGGTCGCCGGCGGCGGCACCCATGCAATCCTCCTGCGAGAAGGCTTGCAGCACGGCACGGCGGACGGCCGGATTGTCGAATGGCGGATGCAGGTGGTTGAACACACCGGTGCCCATCACGCCCAGCCGGCTGCTGCGCTCGGCTTTGAGGGTGCGGGCGCGGTCCAGCACCGGCAGCAGATCGTTCGGCGGGTTCTCCCACCAGTGGACCTCGCCATTCTGCAAGGCCGAGAGCGCGGTGCTCGGGTCCGGCATGATCGTCCACTCGACCCGGTCGACATGCGCGATCTTGGGTCCGGCCGCCCAACTCGGGACGCCGCCCTCGCGCGGCACGTAATCCGCGTTCCGCTCATAAACGGCGCGGGCGCCGACCAGCCGCTCGTCCGCTTTCCAGCGGAACGGTCCGGAACCGACCATCTCGGTGATCTGCTGCGTCGCAGGGGTCATGGCCAGCCGCTCCGGCATCACGACCAGCATGGGTGGGCCGAGCCGGGCCAGGGCGTTGAGAAGGCCCGGGAAGGGCTTGGTGAGCCGGATGGTGAAGCGGTCATCCGCCGGCGCAACCATGTCGGCCGTGCGGGCCAGCAGTGTCGCGCCCTCGACGTTGCGCTGCGCCCATCGCTTGATGGAGGCGACGCAGTCGCGGCCGCGTACGGGTTCGCCGTCGTGGAATTTGAGGCCGGGGCGGAGGGTGAAGGTCCAGAGCTTGCCGTCATCCTCGACGGTGTGGCCAGCCACCATCTGCGGCTGCGGGGCCAAGTCGGCATCCAGGCCGTAGAGCTGGTCCCAGATGAGCAGAGCGTGCGTTCGGGTGACGTAGGCGGTGGTGAAGACCGGGTCGAGGACGGTCAGGTCGCTTTGCGGCACGAAGCGCAACGTCCTGGGCGTGGATTGCGCCAGCGCGGGCCGGGCCAAACTGGCAGCGGCCGAGCCGGCGGCCAGGGCGAGAAGGGAGCGACGATGCATGATCTCTCTGCGGCTTGAGGGGAGGCAGCGGGGGAAGTCTAGAAGGCGCCCGCCGCTGGTATCAACGACAATGCCGGCCTAATTCGTTGACCTGACGTCAACGATGGACACGGCATGATCGACGAGCGGCGCGCGGAAGTGGTTCACCGTGTCATCAAATCCGGCGGCGTCCGTGCCGCGGCGGACGCCATGCGGGTCGATCCCGCTGCCGTCAGCCGCTACCTGGCCAAGGCCAGGATCGATGTCGGCCTGCCATTGTTCGAACGGCGGGGCCGCTCGCTCGTCCCCACGACAGCCGGCCTCGCCATCAGCGCCTACGTCGAGGAGCGGCAGAAGAACGCCGGCTCGCTCATGGCGCGGCTGGACGCGATGCGCGGCGCGGAGGCCGGCGTCGTGCAGATGGGAGTGGGCGAAGGCTACGTCGCCGCGCTCGTCACCGATCCGATTCGTCGCTTTCTCGCCGCCCATCCTGCCGCCCGGGTGGAGTTGCAGATGCTCGCGGTCGACCAGATCGTCGCTGGCCTCGGCGCCGGCGCGCTCGACATCGGCATGGCCTTCAACCCGGCGCCGGCCACCCAGATGAAGCTCTGGGCTCGCCGCGCGGTGCACGTCCAACTCGTCGCGCCGGCCGGCCATCCTCTCTTGCAGTCGAAACGACCGCTCACTTTGTCGGACATCTCCGGTCATGCCGTGGGGCTGTTCCAGCCTGGCTACGGTTTGCGCAAGCTCGTCCAGAGTGCCGAATACCTGGAAGGCACCCGGCTTGAGCCAGTGCTGGAGACCAATTCACTATCCGCCTTGCGACATTTCCTGCTCGCTGGTGCGGGGGTCACCTTCTTGGCCCGTAGCAGCGTCGAGCTGGAATGTGAGGCGGGCCTGCTCGGCTGCGCCCGACTGAAAGCTGACCTGTTCGCTCAATCCGAAGTCCATCTGTTTACGCGCGACGGTGCTGGGACGATGCCTGTCGTTGCACGCCTCCTGGAGTTGATCATCGAGCAGTTCGGTGGATCTTCTGCTGATCGAGGCTCGCGGCGGGACCCAGACGTTCAGATTTAGCCGAGGCCGGATGGTAAGCGGACCTCGGCTTTCGTGCGGTTAACACGTCGAGGGTGTCCAAAGAGAGAAAGGACGTATTTAGCGGCGTACCGCCGAACAGGGCGAACCGCCGTTCCCTCAACGCCTTCCTCCGGCTCGGGTGCTGCCGTCAGGCCCGGCGCACGTACTCGTACCGGTGTGCCAGCCATTTGCTGCCAGAGCCGTCGGCGATGGGCTCGGACTGATGACTCGCCGGATCGCGCATGAACGGACCAGCGTCTTCGCAGCGCCAGCCTACTTGGCCGGCACGGCGAGCCGCGGACCGTTGCCGAACTAGGCCAGCATCGCGCCGTGACCTACAGCCGTGGCGGCCAGGTGCAAGGCTGGCTGTTTCCGCAGCCAGGCAGTGTGCCGCGGGCGGCGACGCCGTCATCGAGCCTGCGGTTCGACGATCTCGACGCCATTGCCGACGCCACTGTCGCCGGGGTCGGCCTGGCATGGTTGCCGAGTTGGTTGGTGAACGACCGGGTCCGCACCGGTCAGCTCCGGCCTGTCCTGACCGACAGTCCCGCCCTGATCACGGACGTTCACGTGATCTGGCCGGAAACACCTCACCTCGCCGTGCGCGTCAGGGTCGCCATCGATGCGCTCGTCGCAGCAGTTCCGACCGCTAGCGAGGTTTGATTACTCTTTGTCTTTCCTGAACACTAAAGACCGTGAGACAAAACGCCGAGACGAGTATGTATAACGCCCCAAAGGCCGCATTGTGCGCGGGACGGCCCAGATATTCTACAGTGGTGCTGACGACGGCGTTCAGCGTCTGGGCCTCGTCAGGCGGCGTTGCCGCCGAGATAGACGCGTTCGAGCAACGTGCCCTCGTGAAGCGCAGCCGGCGTACCTTGGCCCACGATATGCCCGGTTTCGACCAGGTAAGCATAGTCAGCGTAGCTCAACGCCTTCTCGACCAACTGCTCGACCAGCAACACCGCCACCCCGGTCCCGCACAGCGCATGCGAGACCGCGAGGATACGGTCGACCAGGATCGGCGACAGGCCGCCGGACGGTTCGTCGAGCAGTAACAAACGCGGCTGGCCGATGATGCCCTGTGCCACCGCGAGGATCTGCTGCTGCCCGCCGCTCAGGCGGGACGCCTGCAAATGCCGGCGTTCGGCCAGTTCGGGGAAACTGTCGTAGATGCCGGCCAACTTGCCGCGGTCGCCGCGCGGCGACCGGGCATAGGTGCCGATCAGCAGGTTGTCCTCGACCGTCAGGCTCGTGAACACGCGGTGACCTTCGAGCACCGGTACGATGCCCGCCTGGACGCGGGCGCGCGCTGATGTGGTCGATAAATCCTGCCCCCCGAGCACGACCCGGCCGCGGCTGCTGGGGACCAGGCCGGCCAAAGCGTTCAGGATCGTGCTCTTGCCGGCGCCGTTGCGACCCAGCATGACGACGAACTCGCCGCATCCGACCGTGAGGCTGGCGCCGTGCACCATCTCGGCCTTGCCGTAACTGACGTGGAGGCCCTCGACCGACAGCAGCGTTTCGCGGGGCGGGCGCGCGCGGGCGTCGGCCGGAGGGGGCGCGTCATGCACCGAGATAGACCCGGTTGACTTCGGGATCGCGGCGAACGGTGTCCGGCGTGCCCTGTGCGATCACGGTACCCCGGTCCAGCGTGGTCACGCCGGAACAGAGTCGAAAGACGAAATCGGTGTGATGCTCCACGAGCAGGACGCCAACCCCCGTGCTGGATACGGCGCCGATGACGGCTTCCAGATGGCCGATCTCGGCCGTGGTGAGGCCGCCGGCGGGTTCGTCGAGGAGGAGGAAGCGCGGGCGACTGGCCAGCGCGCGGGCGATCTCGAGGAAGCGTTGTTCGGCATGCTCGAGCAATGCCGCCGGGCGATGCAGCACACGGCCCAGGCCGACGCCGATCAGCAGCGCCTCCGCCCGCTCGCGCAACGCCCGCTCGCGCCGCGCGACGGCGGGAAAGGCGAAGGCCGCGGCCAGGAAAGAGGGCGATGCGTCGCGCCAGGCGCCGACCGTGGCGTTGTCCAGCACGGTCAAGGCGCCGATCAGCCGCGGCTTCTGGAAGGTGCGGGCGATACCGAGACGTGCGCGGTCCCGCACCGAGCCCGTCACGGCGGCGCCGTCGATGACGATGGTCCCGCCGTCCTGGCGATAATAGCCGGACAGCATGTTGAGCAGCGTGGTCTTGCCGCTGCCATTGGGGCCGATCAGCCCGTGGACGGTGCCGGCGGCCAGGGTCAGCGACACGTCGTCGAGGGCGGTGACGCCGCCGAAATGCTTGCTGACCGATTGGGCTTGCAGGCCGGTCATCGCGGATCGGTCGAAAGTGCGGCACGGAGCCGGTCGAGGTCGGGCGCGACGACATGGCTCTCGTGATGGCCGCGGCCGAGCAGACGGGCGGTCCAGGCGCCGAGCATCGGGCCGATCCCTTCGGGCATCAGCAGCACGACGGCCAGCAACAGCAGCCCGTAGAAAAAGTTGCCGAGCTTGGCCAACGGCGCCACGGCTTCCGGCAAGATGGTCAACACGATGGTGCCCAAGAGCGGCCCCACGATACTGCCGCGGCCCCCGATGATGATGCAGACGAAGAAGAACAGGCCGATGTCGAAGGCGAAGGTGTCGGGCGTGATGTAGCTCTGCAGCGACGCGAACAGGGCGCCGGCGATGCCGGCGGTCACGCCGCTGAAGACGAAGGCGGTGAGCTTGGCGCGGAAGATGGAGATGCCGGCGCCGGACGCGGCGACCGGGCTGTCGCGGACGGCGAGGAGGGCCTTGCCCCAGAGCTGACGCGCCACGTTCCAGGTCAGCAGGGTCACGACCACGGCCAGGCCCAGGCTGAGCCAATAGAACCCGGCCGGCGAGGCGAATGGCGGCGCGAAACCGGGCACCGCAAGGCCGGTGCCGCCGCCGGTGACGGAGTCCAGCGCCAGGGCGAGCTCGTTGACGATCAGCGAGAAGGCCAGCGTGGCCATGGCGAAGTAGAAACCGGGCAAGCGGAGGGAGGGCAGGCCGAGCAGCAATCCGCACAGTCCGCCGGCGGCCCCCGCGACGGGCAAGGCCAGGAACGGGTTCCAGTCATGGGTGCCGGCCAGCACGGTGAAGCAATAGGCGCCGATGGCGAGGAGGCCGACATGGCCGATCGAGATCTGGCCGGAATACCCGACGACGAGGTTGAGGCCGGCGATCAGGATCCAGTAGATCGCGATGAGGCTCGCCAGATGGAGCTGATAGGGGTTGATGCCGGTCAAGGGCAGCAGCCCCAAGAGGCCCGCAACGACCAGGCCAAGCAGAAAGCGCATCAGACCGGTCGCAGTCCACGTGCGCCGAACAGGCCTTCGGGCTTGATCAACAGGACCACCATCAGGAGTCCGACCGCGATGGTCTGCTGGAACGCGCCGCCGAACAGGTAGGTCGCGGCCGCGCCCAGGACGCCGAGCGCCAAACCTCCGACCACGGCGCCGATCGTGCTACCAAGGCCGCCCACGGCGATGGCGATGAAGCCGTTCAGCGTGAGCTGCAGGCCGAGCGCGAAATAGGCGAAGGTCAGCTCGCCCGCCGCAAAGCCACAGAGGCCGCCGAGCCCGCCGGCCAGCGCGAAGGAAAGCATGCGGACCTGGCCGGTGGAGATGCCGCGCGCCCGCGCCGCGAAGGCGTCCTCCGCGGTGGCCTGGAACAGCTTGCCCCACATCGTGCGGCGGTAGAACAGTTCGAGGCCGGTCACCGCGAGGAGCAAGACCGCGACCGGGAGCCAGAATTTCTGGTCGGCGACCCCGGCGTCGAAGTTCTGGGGAAACAGGCGGGGGAAGGGCCGCGGCTCGGTGCCCCACCACAGGGCGACCGCCTGTTGCGTCATCGTCGCCAATGCCAGCGTGCTGAGCAGCCAGAGGTGTTCGTCCGAGCGGGCCAGCACGCGGCGCACGGCGATCAGCTCGGTGAGCACGCCGAAGGCGGCGCCCACGACGATCGCCCAGGGCAGCGCCAGCCAGGCCGGCCATCCGAGCACCGTCATCATCCAGGCGCCGGCGACCGCGCCGAGCATGACGATGTGACCGGTCGTGACGCTCAGAACCTTCGATGTGGCGAACATCAGGTTGTAGACGAGCGCGGTGACGGCGTAGGTCGCGCCGGCCGCGATGCCCGAGACCAGGACCTGCAGCATCGCCGAGGCTCAGCGCGGCGCGGGCTGGTAGCTGCCGTCCTGGAAGGTGTTGGCTGCGTTCATCATCATGCCGCTATCGGGAAAGCCGTTATGCTGCGTGGGGCTCCAGCTGTACTGGCCATAGACGCCCGGATAGTCGGTGGTGCGCTCCAAGACCTGCTTGATCTTCTCCGGTTCGAGCGATTTGGCCTGTTCGGCCGCGTAGGCGATGACCTTCATGGAGTCGTAGCCGAGCGCCACCCACCAAAAGGTGAAATCAATGCGCCCGCCCAGCGCCGGCTTGATCTCGTCGACCAGCTTCTGCGTCCGCGGCGGCAACTTGCCGTCGGCGAAGGTCGTGCTGGTGTAGCCGGCGGCGAAGACGTCTTTCCAGTAATCGGGCTTGTTCAGCAATGCCTTGATCGGCAAGGCCATGAGCGCGGGATGCCCGACGATGGGGACGTCCCAGCCCATGTCGCCGCGCGTATTGATGATGCGTGCACACAGCCCGGTCGCGGACGTCCACGGCATGATCACGTCGGCCCCGGCTGCCTTGGCTTTGGTGATCTCGTCGGTCAGATCGGTCTTGTTGGCATCGATCAGCACGGAATACACCGGCGTGACGCCCATTTGCTTGAGCAGCGCTTCGGCCGTCTTCGCGCTCGACGTCCCATAGCCGGAGGTGTCGCCGATCACGGCGACCTTGCGGCGCTTCAGCGTCTCGAGCGCATAATGGTTGGCCGCACTGATCCATTGCGTGTTGGTATTGATCGTGCGGAAGGCGAGCGGATACTTGGCCGGGTTGGTCAGCTCGTCGAGCGAGCCGATGACGATGTTGAGGATACCGGCCTTGTTGAGCGCCGGCACTGTCGCCAGGGATTCGCCGGAGTTCACCGGGCCGATGACGAACTGCACCTTGTCGGAGAAGACGAGCTGCTGGGCCATGTTGACGGCTTTGACCGGGTCGCCGGCGGTATCGCGGGTGAGGAGTTCGACCTTCTGGCCGAGGATACCGCCAGCCTTGTTGATCTCGTCGACGGCATAGACGACGCCCTGGTTCTCGGCGATCGCGGCCGAAGACAGGGGACCGGTCAGCGAGGATAGCCAGCCGACCTTGACGGTCCCGTCGGCGTGAGCGGCGACGGATGCCACCATGAGGCCGCAAAATGCAACGACAGGCCGAAGTGAAGGGCGCATGAAGGTTTCCTCAGTTCGTCGTATTGGCCGACGTTGCGGCGATGCTCGCCTTGGCCGGCCAATATTGTCAAGGCATTCCGCATAGCAGAACGACGTTCGTGGAAACGGCCGTCGGCTATCGGCACCGCATTGCGCGTGACGGAATTCTCTTGACGGTCGTTACACCTCGTGTTTGCCGTAGAGGCAGGCGGGCCAGCAAGGGCCGCGACGGAGGAGGCGCGGTTGAGCTGGATCACGGGCGTGGGGCTGACGCCATTCGGGCGTCTCGAGGGATGCTCGACGCTCGACCTGATGAGCGAAGCGGCAGCCGAGGCGCTCGAGGATGCCGGGCTGGTGCGCGGCGACATCGATGGGCTCGTCACCGGCTACTCGACGACGCTGCCACACCTGATGCTGTCGACCGTGTTCGCGGAGCATTTCGGGCTGCGGCCGGCCTATGCGCACGGAATCCAGCTCGGCGGCGCGACCGGCTTTGCGACCGTCATGCTGGCGCACCAGCTGGTTGAGGCCGGCGTCGCCCGCCATGTGCTGGCCGTCGCGGGCGAGAACCGGCTGACCGGCCAGTCTCGCGACTCCGCGATCCAGACGCTCGCCCAGGTCGGCCATCCCCGCTACGAGATGCCGCTGGGGCCGACCATCCCGGCCTATTACGGCTTGGTCGCCTCCCGCTACATGCACGAGACCGGCACGGCTTCGGAGTCATTGGCGGAGCTGGCGGTGCTCATGCGGCGGCATGCGGGCCTGCATCCCGGCGCGCAGTTCCGCGACCCGATCACGCGGGACGAGGTGATGGCGTCCAAACCGATCGCCGCGCCGTTGCGCATCCTGGATTGCTGCCCGGTCTCCGATGGCGGCGCGGCGGCGATCGTCAGCCGCGAGCGGACCGGCGAGATCGGCGTGCGCATCATCGGCAGCGGCCAGGCGCACACGCATCAGCACGTCTCCGCGGCTGCAAGCCTGACATCGTTCGGGTCGGCCGAGGCGGCGGCGCGGGCCGGGCTGGGGCGCACGGTGCAGGTGGGCGATCTGCGCTATGCCGGCATCTACGACAGCTTCACCATCACGCTGGCGATCCTGCTCGAGGAGCTCGGCCTCGCGCCGCGCGGGCAGGCCGGCGCGCTGGCGGCGGCGGGTCATTTCGGCATCGACGGCGCCCTGCCGCTCAACACGCATGGCGGGCTGCTGAGCTACGGCCATTGCGGCGTCGGCGGCGCGATGGCGCATCTGGTCGAGACACAGCGCCAGATGCTGGGGCGTGCCGGCCCGCGGCAGGTCCGCGACGCCTCGCTGGCGCTGCTGCACGGCGATGGCGGCGTGCTGTCGTCGCATGTGAGCTTTTTGCTGGAGCAAGCACGATGACCGATTGGACCGAGGGAGCGGCCGCGATGGCGTTCCAGCACTGCGGCGCCTGCGACCAAATCTGGTATTTCGCTCGCCCGTTCTGCCCGCATTGCGGCACGGCCGGGCCGGCGACCCGGCAGTCGAGCGGGGCAGGGCGCGTCTACGCGGTCACCACCGTCAGCCGGGCGCCGTCGCCCGAGTTGCGGGCGCTGGCGCCGTATCGTATCGCGCTGGTCGATATGGCGGAGGGCTTCCGCGCCATGACCCATGCCGCCGACGACGTCGCGATCGGGGATGCGGTGCGGCTGAGCTTCGTCCCGTTCGGGGCCATCACCATCCCACGCTGCGAGCGGATCGGAGAGGCGGAATGAGCGGCGATCTCGGCATCGTCCTCGACCCGGCCTCGATCGCGATCATCGGGGCGTCGGAGAACCCGAACAAGATCGGCGGCCGGCCGGTCGACTTCTTGCGCCGGTTCGGCTTCCGCGGCCAGGTGTTCCCCATCAACCCGAACCGTCCGGAAATCCAGGGGCACCGCAGCTTTCCGTCGCTCGACGCGGTGCCGACGGCGCCGGACGTCGCCATCATCGCGGTGCCGGGCGAGGCGGCGGTGGCGGCGGTCGACCAATGCGCGGCGGCGGGCGTGAAGGTCGCGATCATGATGGCGTCGGGTTTCGGCGAGACCGAGCACGGCAAGGCGCAGGAGCGCGAGATGGCGGCCGGGGCGCGGGCGCGCAACCTGCGGCTGGTCGGGCCGAACTCGCAGGGCCTGGCGAACTTCGCCACGGGCGCGGTGGCGAGCTTCTCGTCGATGTACCTGGAGGTGCCGCCGCAGGACGGGCCGGTCGCCATCCTCAGCCAGAGCGGCGCCATGAGCGTGGTGCCGTACGGGATCCTGCGCGGGCGCGGCATCGGCATTCGGCACTCGCATGCCACCGGCAACGATTGCGACGTCACCGCGGCCGAGTTGGCGGCGGTCGTGGCGGCCGATCCGGAGGTGCGCGTGCTGCTGCTCTATCTCGAGAGCATCGCCGAGACGCAGCATCTCGCGGAGGTCGCCCGCATCGCGCATGCGCGCAACCTGCCGATCCTGGCGCTCAAGCCGGGTCGCACACCGGCGGGCCAGGCGGCGGCGCGGTCGCATACCGGGGCGTTGGCCAACGAGGACCGGGTGGTGGATGCGTTCCTGCGCCGGCACGGGATCCGCCGGGTCGCGGATACGGCGGAGATGGTGGATGCGGTCGAGCTGTATCTGAAAGGGTGGAAGCCGCAGGGGCGGCGGCTGGTGGTGATCAGCAATTCGGGTGCGACCTGCGTGATGGCGGCCGATGCGGCGTCGGCGGTGGGGATGCCGCTGGCGCAGTTGTCGGACGAGACGCAGGCCGGGCTGCGGGCGGTGCTGCCCACCTTTGCCGCGACCAGCAACCCGGTCGACATCACCGCGGCGCTGCTGAGCAACAGCCGCCTGTTCAGCGAGATCCTGCCGGTGATCGCGCGCGACCTGGCGGCGGATGCGTTCATGATCGGGGTGCCGGTGGCCGGGGCGGCCTATGACGTGCCGGTGTTCGCCCGCGATGCCGCCGCGTTTGCCGCCAGCACCGGCAAACCGCTGGTGATCGCCGCGCCGCAGGCGGGTGTTGCCGGGGCGTTCGCCGCGACCGGGTTGCCGGTCTATCCGTACGAGACGCAGGCGATCGCGGCGCTTTCCGGCTTCATCGCGCATGCCGAGCTGGTGTCGGCGGCGATGGCGCGGCCGCCGGTCGCGATGGCGCCGCCGGTGTCGAGCGGCGCGCATCGGCTGTTGAACGAGGCCGATAGCTTGCGCCGGCTGGCGGATGCGGGGGTGCCGGTCATACCGCATCGCCTGTGCCAGAGCGAGGACGAGGCGGTCGCCGCGCTGGCGGCGCTGGGCGGGGCCGTGGTGCTGAAGGGGTGTTCGGCGGACATCGTCCACAAATCCGAGCACCATCTGGTCCGGCTCGGGCTCACCGATGCGGATGCGGTTCGGGAGGCGTTCACCGATTGCCGTCGCATCGTGCTGGAGGCCGGGCTGCGGTTCGACGGCGTGCTGGTGGCGCCGATGCTGCGCGGCCGGCGCGAGATGCTGCTCGGCGCGCATCGCGACGCGGTGTTCGGCCCCGTCGTGCTGCTCGGCGATGGCGGCAAGTATGTCGAGGCGATACCGGACACGGTGTTGCTGCTGCCCCCGTTCGATGCCGGGGAGGTGCTGGCGGCGATCGGCGGGCTGCGTATCGCGCCGGTGCTGGGCGGCGTGCGTGGCGAGGCGGCGATGGATGTCGACGCGCTGGCGACCGCGGCGGCCGCGGTGGGTCGGCTCATGGTCGAGGATCCCTCGATCGTCAGCCTCGACGTCAACCCGTTGCTGCTCGGCAGCGCCGGCGCGGGTGTGACCGCGCTCGACGCCGTCGTCATCCAGAGCGAATAGGAGATCGCGCCATGCCGACCCGCCGCATGATCCTGCAAGCCGGTGCGCTGCTCGGCGCCGGGATCGGCACTGCCCGCGCCGCCGGCTACCCCGACCACACGGTGCGCCTCATCGTGCCGTATCCGCCGGGCGGCTCGACGGACATCACGGCGCGCCTGGTCGGCGAGAAGGTGGCAGCTGACCTCAAGCAGCGTTTCCTGATCGACAACCGACCCGGCGCGGGCGGCAATCTGGGCATGGACGCCGCCGCCCATGCCAAGCCGGACGGCTATACGCTGGCGGTGAACACGACGGCCCATGCCATCAACATGACGCTGTTCACCTCCATGCCGTTCGATACGCTGAAGAGCTTCGTGCCAATCGCGCTGTTGACGGAAAACCCGCTCATCCTGGTGGTCAATCCGGCGCTGCCCGCCAGGACGGTGCCGGAGTTGATCGCTTTGGCTCGCACCAAGCAGCTGCACTACGCGTCGTCCGGCAACGGCCAGTCGACGCATCTGGCGGCCGAACTGTTCGCCAGCATGGCGGGAATCAAGATGGTCCACGTGCCCTATCGAGGCAGTGCGCCGGCGATCCAAGACGTGATGGCCGGCCAGGTCGAGATGATCTTCGACTCCTCGCAATCCTGCCTGCCGCACATCGAAGAGAAAGCGGTCCGCGCTTTGGGTGTCACTTCGCAGGCCCGTATGACGCAGTTGCCGGACGTGCCGCCGATCGGGGATACGCTGCCGGGCTACGAAGCGATCGCATGGAACGGCCTGGTGGCGCCGGCGGGAACGCCGGATGGCGTGGTCGCCACGCTGAATGCCTCGGTATTGCGTGCCCTCGCCGACCCCGAGTTGATTCGCCGTTTCGCCGACCTCGGCGCAACCACGCATGCGACCACGCCCAAAGAATTCGGTGATTACGTCGGCGCGCAGATCGTCAAATGGGGCGCGGTGGTGCGGCAGTCCGGCGCGAAGGTGGATTGATGCGCTCCGAGCGGGACGTTGCCGCCGGCCTCCTGTTCATCGGCATCGGGCTCGGCGCCGGGCTCGAGGTGCGGCGCTATCCGATCGGGACGTTGACGGCGATGGGCCCCGGGTACTTCCCGTTGATCCTCTCCGTCGGGCTGGTCCTGTTGGGCATCGCCTCGGTCGCCAAGGGGCTGCTGCGCCAGGGGCCGGCGGTGCCGCGGCAGTGGCCGATCGTGCCGCTGATCATGCTGGTGGCGGGGATCGCGGCGTTCGGCTGGCTGATCGAGGCGAGCGGGTTGCTGGCGGCCGTGTTCGTGCTGGCGATCGCCATCAGCTACCGCGAGCTACGCCGGCATCCGGTGCAGGTGATCGGCTCGGCGGTCGTGCTGTCGGGGGCGGCGGCGCTGCTGTTCGTGCATTTCCTCGGCATGCCGTTTGCCGCTTTTTAGGAGCTTGCCTTGACCGTCTGGGACAATCTGCAGCTCGGTTTCTCGGTCGCGCTCACGACGCAGCACCTGCTGTATTGCCTCGCCGGCGCCGCGCTCGGCACGCTGGTCGGCATCCTGCCCGGGATCGGTCCGGTCACCACGATCGCGATGCTGCTGCCGATCACCTTCAAGATGACGCCGATCGACTCGCTGATCATGCTGTCCGGGATCTATTACGGCGCGCATCACGCCGGGTCGACGACGGCGATCATGCTGAACATGCCGGGTGAGCCGACCTCGGTGGTCATTTGCCTGGACGGGCATCCGATGGCCCAGAAAGGACGCGCGGGCGCCGCATTGTGCGTCTCGGCGATCGGGTCGTTCTTCGCCGGCTGCGTCGCGATCCTGGTGATCGCGTTCTTCTCGCCGCCGCTCGCGCGCGCCGCCTTTGCGTTCGGCCCGGTCGAGAACGCGGCGATGATCGTGATGGCGTTGGTCACCGCATCGGCCGTGTCGGACACGCCCATGATCATCACCATCGCCATGTCGGTGCTCGGCCTGTTGCTGGGCACGGTCGGCACCGATGTCGAGACCGGCACGATGCGGCTGACCTTCGGCACCTACCATCTGGCCGACGGCGTCGATTTCGTCGCCGTCGCGGTCGGATTGTTCGCGTTCGCCGAGGTGCTGATGCACCTGCAACTGCCGGAGAAGATGACGTCCGGCACGTTCCGGATGACCGGGCTGATCCCGACCAAGGCCGATCTGCGCGCGTCCTGGAAGCCGATCGGGCGCGGCACGATCCTGGGGTCCGCGCTCGGCATCCTGCCCGGCACCGGGCCGCTGCTGGCCTCCTACGCCTCGTATGCGGCGGAGAAGCGGCTGGCCCAGGACCCGTCGCGCTTCGGTAAGGGCGCGATCGAGGGCGTGGCCGGGCCGGAGGCGGCGAACAATGCCGCCGCGCTCACGCATTTCATCCCGATGCTGACGTTGGGCATCCCGGCCGGTGCGGCCATGGCGCTGATGCTGGCCGCGCTCTTGATCCAGGGGATCCAGCCGGGGCCGCAGGTGATGACCAAGAACCCCGATCTGTTCTGGGGCGTGATCGCGAGCATGTGGCTCGGCAACATGATGCTGCTGGTGCTCAACCTGCCGCTGGTCGGCGTGTGGGTTCGTCTGCTCAGTATCCCGCGACGGTTCCTGTATCCGGCGGTGTTGGTGTGCTGCTGCGTCGGCGTCTACAGCGTGACTAACACGACCTTCGATCTCGGCATCGCGGCTGCCTTCGCGGTGCTTGGCGTCGTGTTCAAGCTGCTCGGCTGCCATCCGGCGCCGTTGATGCTCGGGCTCGTGCTCGGCCCGGTGCTCGAGGAGAATCTCCGCCGCGCGCTGAAGCTGAACAACGGCGACTTCACCGTGTTCCTGACGCGGCCGGTCAGCCTGGGCCTGCTGATCCTGACCGTGGCGCTGGTCTGGTTGTTCTCCAGCAAGCGCTTCGGGGCGCACGAGACGCCCGCCGCTCCAGCCCTGGCCGAGGCCGAGGAAGCCGCTTCCGTGCGGGCGGATTGATCGGGAGGTCCATGTGGCAAGAAAAGTCATCATCGTCGCCGGTGCGCATGGCCTGATCGGCCGAACTCTGATCGAGCAGATTCAAGGCCAAGCGGATGTCGACGTCATCGGGCTGGGCCGCCGCACCGCCCCGGTCGGTCGGGCGCAGATGATCTCGGTCGATCTCACAGATGCGTCGGACTGCCACGCGAAGCTCGGAGCATTGTCGGCGGCGACGCACATCGTGTTCGCAGCCTGGACGGCGCGCGACAGCCGCGCGGCGGAAGTCGCGCCAAACTTGGCCATGCTGCGTAACCTGATGGATGCGGTGACTCCGATTGCCCCGGGCCTGACGCACATCACGCTTCTGCAAGGCGGCAAAGCCTATGGCAGCCATCTCGGCGGGTTCATGACCCCGGCGCTAGAAACCGATCCGCGTCACATGCCGCCGAACTTCTACTACGATCAGGAGGATCTGCTCCGCGCTCTACAGCCCGGCGCACACTGGTCCTGGACGGTATTCCGCCCCACGGTCGTTTACGGGATCGCCCTCGGCAACCCGATGAACGTCACCATGGTCATCGCCGCGTACGCCGCGATCTCGCGGGAGCTGGGCCTTCCGCTACGCTTTCCCGGCAGTGTCGCGGCCTACACCGCACTCAATCAAGGCGCCGATGCGGGGCTCATCGGCCGCGCGATCATGTGGGCGGGAGACAGTCCACGCGCGCGCAACGAGATCTACAACATCACCAATGGCGACCTGTTCCGGTGGTCACGCATGTGGCCGCACATCGCGCGCTGCCTGGGTATGGAAGTCGCCGAGCCGCAGGCATTCCCGTTTGCGGAGTTCATGGCGGACAAGGCGGAACTATGGGGGCGCATGATCGAACGCCACGGCTTGTCCGCGACACCGTTCAAGGACGTCGTGGCCTGGCCGTTCGGAGAGTTCGTGTTGCAGCGCAGTTTCGACCACGTTCTCGACACGACGAAGCTGCGTGCGCACGGATTCGATGGCTTCGAGGACAGTTACGCCATGTTCAGCCGCCAGCTCGCCGAACTTCAGCGAAATCGGACGGTTCCGAGGATGACGGAGATGCCACGGCGATAATGATCGCTCGTGGGCTAATCGACGTGGATGGAGGCGGCCTCTGCCACATGCCGCCATTTCTCCACCTCGTTCTTGACCACCACGGCAAACTCGGCCGGCGTGTTGCCGACCGGTAAGGCGCCATTGTCCAGCAGCCGCTTGCGCGTGTCCGGCTCCTGAAGGATCGCGGCGATCTGCCCCGCGAGGTAGTCGACGACCGGCGCGGGTGTCGCGGCCGGCGCCAACATGCCGAACCAGGCAGATACTTCGTAGCCCGGCACTGTCGTGCCGATGGTCGGGATCGCCGGCGCGCTCGGCGACACCTCCTTCGACGTCACGGCGACACCGAGAATGTCCCCGCTCTGCACCAGCGGCATCGAGGATGGCAGATTGTCGAACGCGATCGGGATGACACCCGCCATGAGGTCGTTCAGCATCGGGCCGCCTCCCTTGTAGGGAACGTGCTTCATGCCGATGCCGGTCAGGGATTCCAGCAGCACGGCCGACATGTGCGGCGAGCCGCCGACGCCGGTGCTACCGAACGCCAGCTGACCCGGCACGGCGCGGGCGCGTTGCAGCACGTCATCGAGGGTCTTCAAGCCCGACTGCTTGTTCGCGACCAGGATGTTGGGGCTGCTGACGACTTCGCTGACGGGTGCGAAATCCTTTACCGGATCATAGGGCAAGCTGCGGAAGACGGCGGAGTTGATGCCATGGGTGTTGACGGTGGCGAAGACGAGCGTCTCGCCAGTGGGTGCCGCGCGGGCGACGAGCTCGGTGCCGATGGCGCCGCTCGCGCCGGGCTTGTTCTCGACGATGACGTTGCGGCCGAGGCGGTCGGTGAGGCGCACCGCGATCAGCCGGGCGACGAAATCGGTAGTGCCGCCAGGCGGGAATGGGACGACGATGCGGACGGTGTGGGCCGGGAAGCCGCCAGGCCCAGCGGCACCGACGGCCGTCACGGCGGCGCTCCCCAGCAGCAGGCGTCGCGTGATGTGCATCCTGGGCTCCCTTGTTCTTGTCGTTCTGTCACACGATACAGCAGTAACCGACGCTGTCACGCGGCTTGTGCCTTGCGCTGCCATGATGGCAGTGTCAGCGTCCAAAGCCATTCTGCCGGACGAAACGGCGAGACAATAGGGGAGGCGATCCATGGCCGACAGGCGATCCAGCATACGGATAGGCACTGGTTCAGCGTGGTGGGGTGACCGGGTCGAGCCGGCCAAGCAGAATGCCGACCGGGGCGATCTGGACTATCTCTGCTTCGAGACGATGGCGGAGGCCACGATCTCGACCGCGCAGGTCCGGAAGCGGCGGGATCCGGACTTTCCGGGCTACGACACCTATCTCGACGACCGCATGCAAGCCGTGTTGCCGGGGTGCCTCGCGCGCGGGACCAAGATCGTCAGCAACCAGGGTTGGATCAATCCGGATGGCGCGGCCAAGCGGATCGTCTACTGGCTGCAGCAGATGGGCGCGCGCGGCAAGAAGGTCGCCGCCGTGTCGGGCAGCCTGATCACAGACCGAGTGCTCGGGCAGACCGACACCATCATGGAGAACGGTCAACCGACCTCGACGCTGCGCGACAGCATGGTTTCGGCCGAGGCCTATCTCGGCGCCGAGCCGATCGTCGCCGCGCTCGCGCAGGGGGCCGACATCGTGGTGACCACCCGGGTCGCCGACCCCTCGATCTTCCTGGCGCCGATGATGCACGAGTTCGGCTGGGACGCGCTCGACCATGCGCGCGTCGGCGCCGGCAGCGCGATCGGGCACATTCTGGAATGCGGCGCGCAATCCACCGGCGGCTACTTCGCCGATCCCGGCATCAAGGACGTGCCGAACCCGTGGGATCTGGCCTTCCCGATCGCCGAAGTCGATGCGAGCGGGGCGGCGATCATCAGCAAGGTGAGCGGCACTGGCGGGATGATCACGCCGATGACGGTCAAGGAGCAGATCCTCTACGAGGTTCATGACCCCGCCAACTACATCACCCCGGACGCCGTGGTGGACTTCACCACGGCAAAACTACGCGAGGTCGGGCCCGACCGGGTCCATGTCAGCGGCATCACCGGCAAGCCGCGGACGCCGACGCTGAAAGTGTCGATCGGCTGCGCGGAGGGGTTCATTGGCGAGGACATGATCTTCTACGCCGGACCCGGCGCGCTGGGCCGGGCCAAGCTGGCGCGGCGCATCCTCGAGGAACGCTTCAAGATCGTCGGGCTGCAAGCCGAGGACATCCGCATCGACTTCATCGGCGTGAACGCGATCCATGGTGCCGCGTCTCCGGAGGGGCCGGAGCCCTACGAGGTCGCCGTCCGGGTCGCGGCGCGGACGAAAACGCGGGCGGAGGCGAACAAGATCGGCCGCGAGATCGACGGCATGGCCGTCTCGGGCGTCGGCATGACGGGTAAGCGGGTGCCGCACCAGGACCGGGCACGGGAGGTGATCGGCGTCTGGTCCAGCCTGACGCCCCGGGATTCGGTGCCGTGGTCCATCACGATGTATGAGAGCTGAGCCATGCAGATGACCCTTCGCAACGTCGCCCACGTCCGCTCCGGCGACAAGGGCAACACGGCCTGCATCTCGGTGATCGCTTTCAGTCCCGAACTCTACGGGTTGGTGCAGGAGCAACTGTCGGCCGAGCAGTTCAAGTCGTTCTACAAGGGCGTGATTACCGGTGCGGTAACACGCTACGAGGCGCCGGGTCTGGACGCGCTGCAATTCGTTGCCGACGGCGCACTGGGTGGCGGCGTCTCGCGCAGCCTATGCCTGGACAACTACGGAAAGGCTCTATGCTCCGCGATCCTGGCGTATCCGATCGAGGTCCCGGAGCGACTGCAGAACCAGGTGCGCGGCCAATAGTCGACGCCGGTGACGCCGACAGCAGCCTGAACTCGGCACAGAAAGTGTGTGCCGTCCTGCGTGCGCTCGGCAGCCTGGCGCCGGCGGAGTTGCGCGATATTTCCCGCGTCGCTGGATTGAACAAGGTTACCACGTTCCGCATCCTCGGGTCGCTGGTGGGCGAGGGGTTCGCCAGCCGTCCGCCGGACACACAGCTCTATGACGTCGGACCGGAAATGGTGGTGCTCACCGCGTCACTTGCGGGACGGGTTGACCTGCGGGCGGCGGCCCGGCCGTCGCTGATCATGTTGGCCGCACAGTCCGGCGATGCCGCTGTGCTGAGCATGCGCAGCGGGGCGGAGGCGGTCTGCGTCGACCGGCAAACGGGCTCGTTCCCGATCCAGTCGAACTACCTGTATCCCGGGACCAGGCGTCCACTCGGCGTGGGTGCCGGTGCGACCGCGCTACTGGCGGCGTTACGACCGTCGGAGACCGAAGCGCTGCTGGGTACGCTCGGGGATGGACTTCAGCCGTTTCCAAACTTGACGGTTCAGCTCATTCGCGCACAGGTCCAAGACGCGCGGAATTGTGGCTACGCCTTGGTCACTGACCTCATCGTCGACCGTATGGGGGGTATCGCAACAGCGATACACTCGCCGAGCGGCGACATCGTCGGGGCTTTCAGCATACTGGGACTGACAGAGCGCATCACCAGTCGAATCGAATATTTGGTGCGGCTTCTCAGGCAGGCCTCGATCGATACGGAACGGGCGCTGCTATCTAACTTTGGTAAATGATCGGCAGAAACGAGAGCGCTGTTGGACCGATTTGGAGCGCCTACCGCGCGCCGGTCTGAAACAAACGCCCATTGTCTAAGGGTTCCGCGCCCAATCACGTAGCCCGGAATAGGAGTAGACCGCATTTAATTGCGATCGGTCCCACGTTCCATCGTTGCTAGAAGCTCGAGAGATGGCGGCCCGTCGTTGGAACGTGCAGTCGACAGGTCAGAGTGGAACGGCGACGTCCGATCCGGCGCAGTCCGACAGCACGCCGCTCGCGATTGGAGAGACGACGTCCAGGTGACCGGCGTGGCGGTAGGGGATGTTGAGGCCGAACGCACGGTCAAGCCCGATCGAGCCGTCGACATGGTAGCTGACGCGCCGGGTTGGGACCGACCCGCCTTGCCTCGTCGCAAGCACCACGATCGGCATCCTGGTCGACGACAATGCGGGGACGACGAGTGCAGCGTTGCTCGAACCGGTCGCGAGGGGGATGCCAGCGAAATCGAGAGTGACCGTAACCCGGCGAAACACGAGCGCATCGGGGTTCGGATTGGTGACACACAAGGTCACTGAGGAAAGCCGTTCCGGCACGGCGAGAGCGATTTGCTCATGAGGCGCGCCGTCCGCCATCGGCGACGCACACCCTGCGGCGGCAAGCGATACGGCAACGGCAACAATGATGCTTCTTGGGATCGTCGTCGACCAAACAGACATGGGACGGCCCTCCTGGTCGCGCGCGGCCTCACGGTGCCGCGCGCGATCCTCGACACTCAACGACGCGGGGTAAGTAAGCCGAACGCGAAGCCGATGCCCATTGCGGCAATTAGTGCACCCATCGGTTTATCGGCCGTCATCTGCCGGACCTGATCGACGATCTGTCCATACAGGTCGTGTGTCTGTCCCGCAGATTGACTTGCCTGTCCGACGTGATCCTCATCGATCATCCTGACCGTCTCCATACGAACCGCCTTACTCATGAGGGTTTCACAGCGGATGGTTAGATCGTTCGGCGGCCAACGAGGGCGTGGTAGACCCACAGCACGACGATCGCACCGACGACGGCGACGACCATGCTGTAGATGTTGAAACCCGTGACGGGTGCGGCACCGAAGATGCTGAACAGGTAGCCGCCGACGACGGAGCCGATGACCCCGAGCACGATGTCGAGGAAAATGCCTTGACCGCTGTTGTTGACGATCTTGCTGGCGATGAAGCCGGCAATCAATCCGAGGATGAGCCACCCGATAATCGACATTCTTTACTCTCCTGAGAGGCGGCCCGGGCATCGCGCCCAGGCGGCCGGTTGAACGCGGACTGGTTTACTGCTTCGGCGTCGGCGTGGTCGGCGTGCCGACTTTGGCGGTCGGGGCGTTCGTGCCAGGGATCTTCTCGATCTCGACCTCTTCCCTGCGGACGGTGCCATGGACCGTCTCGACCCGGTCCGTCGCTTCCTTGCGAAGACCGACCTCCTCGTAGACACGCGCGACCTTGCTCACGACGGCTTCTTCGGCCGTCTCCATCATCTCGATCGTCTTATCGCTGAAGCTGTCCGCCGCCGGACGGCGGTCGGTCACGGGGCGACGGTCGAGCACGACGGTCTCGCTGTGCAGGGTGACGTTCTCCTCCGCCGGCCGCTCGACGACGAAACGACGGATGCGGGTCCCGCCGTGATTGACGACGTGCTTACCCACCGTCAGCTCCTCTTCGGACAGCTGGAGCTTCCCGCGATCGGGCCGCGTGACCTCGGCCGTCGGGGTGGCCCGACCCGCCAGCGCCGTCGTCGGAGCGGAGGCGGTCGGCTGGTCGGCGTGCATTCCTGCCGTCCCCGTCGATGCGGATGACTGGACGTAATTTGCAGCCCGGTCGTCGATGTCGATCGGATCGTGTCGCTCGAGGATCGCCAGCACCCGGTCGACATGCGCCTCCGGCGTTTTGACGTTCAGGACGGAGGCACCGTTGTCGACACTGTGGTCGTAGACCGCCGTGTCGTGATCGGGTGAGCCCCCGAACAGGCTGCTCCAAAAGCCTTCTTCACGTGGCTGCGTGGGTGCAACGCTGCCCGTGGGTGTAGCGCCGACGATGCTGATCGAGGTTTGCGGCACGCCGGCCTCTAGCAGGTCGGCCTTCGCCGATTCGGCAAGCGCAGGGGTGTCGTAGATGGCTACGATGGTTTCATCGTTCATAGTCGAGCCTCTGTGCCGCGTAGTTATTCAGCTGCCGCGGATGCGGCGACTGTCACTCCGGGACCGTCGTCTTGGTCACGGTCACCTCTTGGCGCCGCAACACCACCGTCTCCGCATGCCGCTCGGTCGCGCGAACCCGCTCGAAACGAACCTCTTCTGTGAGAACGAGGCGGCGAACCACGACCAACTTCTCCTCCACCACGGGCACGATCGTCATGCCATTCTCCTCGCGGATGGGCGGGATCGCCTCCACCACGCGGCCGATCGGCACGCGCGTGACGACCACCTGTTCGACAGCCAGGTCTTCGTCGACGGCGACCGTCCGCTCTGTCGTCGTCCGGGTCGCGCGGACCAGCGTCTTGCGCAGGCGCTTGGAGACGAGCAGCCGCTCCTCATGCAGAGGCAGCGTCTCACTCACCGTGGCCGATGCAGCTTGCACGCGGCTTCTCTACGCTCTGTCCCGGGGCGACTTGTCCGATGGCAACGCGTCTTGCCGCTTGTCCCGGAATTCGCCGATGATCCGATCGAGCGCTTCTTTAATGGAAGCCATGAATTTGCGCGTTTCTGTTATTTCCTGCGTCGGGTCCATGAGCGCCTCACCGAGGAATTTTGGCTAACAACTTCTAGCCGTCCGATGATTTAGCGCAGACACGACTTCTGTGAAACAAGAAATGTGTTGAGGACTTACTTAGTGGGGTCGCACTATACTAGTGGTGCTTCTGCACTAGGCTTTCGTCGTGCGCCGGATTTTGCGGCCGGTTTTCCGTGGCTTGACGGCCACGCCCAGGCCGCGCTCGCGTGCCCACGCAACGACCGCAGCGCGCCGACGAATGTTCAGCCGGTCATAGATCGCCGAAACGTGATTGCGTACGGTGTTCTTGCTGATGGCGAGCTGCCCTGCGATCTCGTCATCCGACAATCCTTGCGCGACCAGATCGAGAACTTCGCGGACCCGCTTCGGGAGCGAGGCGACCTCGGGCGTGTCGCCGGAGCCGTCGTTCAGGCGGTCCATGCTCGCGAGGCGCTCGACGATGCGTTGGCTGAGCCAGGACGTATCCTCCATCACGGAGCGCACGGCGGCGAAAAGATCGGTTTCGGTCTGCTTGCGCTCGGTGATGTCCAGCATCACGGTCAGCACGCAGGGTGATCCGTGGATGTCGACCGTCTCCGCTGACAGAAGGAAGGATCCAACCGCGCCGTTCTTCGCCTTGAGCTCGACATCGATCCCACGCAGATGACCCGTCTCCCGCAGCGTACGCTCGATCCGCTCGCGGGCGGGTCCGTCGCCGAACAGCTTCAGCTCGGGTTCGACCCGGCCGACCACCTCTTCGCGCCGCCACGTGGTCGCGGCAGTGAAGGCGGAGTTCACGTCGAGGACGCGCATACCGTCCAGCGCGAGGATGGCCATCGGTCCCGGCGCCATGTGGAACGCCTTCGCGAACCGCTCCTCGCTGTGCTTGAGAGCATGTTGGGCCTGCTGACGCGGATGCAGATCGGCGAAGGTGAACAGCATGCATCCTTCGCTCCCGATCTCGATTGGCTGCCCGCCCATCAGGACGGTGCGTTCGAAGCCATCCGGCAGCGTCAGGCAGCCCTCCATCTGCGGGATGGTCTGACCCGCATGCAGACGTTCGACCGCGAGGCTGCGACGCTCTGCGCCGGCCAGCACATCGAACTCATGGATCGATCGGCCGATCAGCTCATCGCGCTTGAAGCCCGTCAATTCGAGGAAGCCGTGATTGACCTTCACGTATCGCATATCGGAGAGGCGAGCGATGATGGCTGGCGCCGGGTTGGCGCCGAACGCCCGCTCGAACCGCTCCTCCGCGTTGAAGCGTTCGGTCTCGTCATTGAGGATGAGCACGAAGCAGTCCGGTTGTCCGGCATGGTTGGTCAAGATCATCGTACGGACCTCGTGGATCCAGCGTCGACCATCGTCCCGGCGCCGGACCTCGATGTTCACCTCGTCGACGGTCTCGCCGGCGAACAAGCGCTCCATCGGAGACTCGCCATCGGCCAGAATATGCTGGCCGCGGTAACTGAGTTCGAAGCGGTCCCGGTACTCGGATGCCGTGGCTCCGAGATCGCTGGCGTCGTCCGAGCCGTGAAGCCGGAGCGCCATCTCGTTGGCCCAAGCGATGGTATGGTCGGAATTGATGAGGATGACGCCGTCGTTCAGCTTGGCGATGATTTGTTGAAGTTGGGCCCGGTCGGCTCGTGGCGGCGCCGCGGCGACCAGCTTCTCGGGCTTGGCGGCAGGCGGAGCCCGGCGGGCGGGCCGGCTCAGAGGTGAAACCCGACATCGTTTGACACAGGCAGGCGCCTTCGTAGCTGCGGAGACGTAAGCAAGCTTTTCCGGTCAGGTCCACCGTGCAGGAAGCTCTTGGCACATGATGATCGCGATGTCCTCGCGGATGCCTCAAGCGTGCCAAACTCTGTGCTCGGCAAGAACTGCCGGGAACTGCGCTTGACGTGCTGGTCAGTCGTCTCACACGAGGCAACAAAATCCTCACGTCAGGACAGTTGCGTCCCGACGACCTGCCTGATGACCGGGCCATGAACGTCACATTCCACGAAACCATCTTTGTGCGACAACTGGCGACACTTGGAATGGCGGAGAGAGTGGGATTCGAACCCACGGTACGCTTGCACGCACACACGCTTTCCAAGCGTGCGCCTTAAGCCGCTCGGCCATCTCTCCCGCGCGAGGGCGCGTATAGCACTTGGGATTTAGCTCGTCACCTTGGCTTCGGTGCAGGAGTGCCAAGGCAGGGTGGTGAGGGGTTCGTCGCGGCCCCAGTTGCCTTCGAAGCAGTGGCGGTCGGGAAAGAAGCGGAGGCGGGCGATGCCGGTGCCGTAGAGGTCGGTCCATTGGAACAGTGCGACGTTGCAGTCGGCGTCGCCGAGCGGTTCCAGCGTGCCGGAAACGTCGCGGTTGGGTTCGTGGAGGACGTAGCGGCCTTCGAGGCCGTCCTTGCCGGCTTCGATCCAGGTGTCGATCGCCTTGGGGCCGACGCTCTCGACTTCGCCGCGGTAGAAGCCGGTGGCGTCGGCGTGCCAGCCGACGCAGGCCGCGGCGAGGAAAAGGGCGGGGAGCATCAGGCGTCCATTTTCAGGGCAGCGAGGAAGGCGCTCTGCGGGATTTCGACCTTGCCGAACTGGCGCATGCGCTTCTTGCCCTCTTTCTGCTTGTCGAGCAGCTTGCGCTTGCGGCTGATGTCGCCGCCGTAGCACTTGGCGGTCACGTCTTTGGACAGGGCGCTGATAGTCTCGCGGGCGACGACCCGGCCGCCGATGGCCGCCTGGATCGCGATCTTGAACAGTTGCTTGGGGATCAGATCCTTGAGCTTGCCGCAGATCGAGCGGCCGCGCTGCTCGGCGGCGCTGCGGTGGGCGATGAAGCTCAGCGCGTCCACCGGGTCGGCGTTGACCAGGATGGATATGCGGACGAGGTCGCTCTCTTCGTAGCCGTCCATGGCGTAGTCGAAGCTGGCGTAACCGCGGCTGACGCTCTTGAGACGGTCGTAGAAGTCGAACACGACTTCGTTGAGCGGCAGGCGATACACCGCCATGGCGCGATTGCCGACATAGGTGAGGTCGGATTGCTGGCCGCGGCGCTCGCTGCAGAGTGTCAGGATACTGCCGAGGTATTCGTCGGGGACCATGATGGTCGCCTTGATCCAGGGCTCGTCGATATGGTCGATCTGGGTCGGATCCGGCATGTCGGCCGGGTTGTGCAATTCCTCCACGGCACCGCGGACGGTGTGGATCCGATAGACCACGCTGGGGGCGGTGGCGATCAGGTCGAGGTTGAACTCGCGGGACAGGCGTTCCTGGATGATTTCGAGGTGCAGCAGGCCGAGGAAGCCGCAGCGGTAGCCAAAGCCAAGGGCGGCGGAGGTCTCGGCCTCGAAATGAAAGCTCGAATCGTTGAGGCGGAGCTTGGCGAGGCTGTCGCGCAAATGCTCGAAATCGTCGGCATCGACCGGGAACAGGCCGCACCACACGACGGGCACGCTCGGCTTGAAGCCGGGCAGCGCCTCGGTGGCGGGAACGCGGTCGTCGGTGATGGTATCGCCGACGTTGCAGTCGGCCACCGTCTTCATGGCGGCGGTGATGTATCCCATCTCGCCCGGACCGAGATCGGCGACCGGCACCATCTTGGGTGAGAACACGCCGACCTGCTCGATCTGGTAGGCGGCGCCGCTCGACATCATGCGGATTCGCTGGCCTCGCTTGAGGCGGCCGTCGCGCACGCGGATCAGGATGACGACGCCGAGATATTGGTCGTACCAGCTATCGACCAGCAGCGCGGTCAGCGGGGCGTCCGGGTTGCCGGTCGGCGGCGGTAGCCGGGTCACGAGCGCTTCGAGGACGTCGGGGATGCCGATGCCGGTCTTGGCGCTGATCATGACGGCGTCGTCGGCCGGGATCCCGATGACGTCCTCGATCTGCTGCTTGACGCGCTCGGGCTCGGCGGCCGGCAAGTCGATCTTGTTGAGCACGGGGACGATCTCGTGCTTGGCGTCGATCGCCTGATAGACGTTGGCGAGCGTCTGGGCCTCGACGCCCTGGCTGGCATCGACCACGAGCAGGCTGCCCTCGCACGCGGCGAGGCTGCGGCTGACCTCGTAGGCGAAGTCGACGTGACCCGGCGTGTCCATCAAGTTGAGGGTGTAGATCAGTCCGTCATTGGCCTTGTAGGACAGGCGGACGGTCTGCGCCTTGATGGTAATGCCGCGCTCCTTCTCCAGGTCCATGTTGTCGAGGACCTGGCTGGTCATTTCCCGCTCGGTCAGGCCGCCGCAGGACTGGATCAGCCGATCGGCGAGCGTGGACTTGCCGTGGTCGATATGGGCGATGATGGAGAAGTTGCGGATCCGGTCGAGCGGCGTGTCGGTCATGCCCGAGATGTAGTGGTTTCCGGGGCGAAAGTCAGCCGCGGCGGCCGTTGGTGAAGCGGTCGAACATCTCGCGCATGGTTTCGGCGCTTTGGGGGCCGAAAGCCAGCCAGTTGCGCAGCAGCGTGTCGGGGGAGAAACGGTCCACCGCGTCCGTCATCTGCGCCTCCAGCTTGGCCATCATGGCCTGCTGCATAGGTTTGACGTCGGGCAGGCCGAAGAATTGCCGGGCTTCGTCCGGCGTGCAGTCGATCTCGACGGTGACTTTCACTGGCGCCTCCTCCGTTCGGGCCCATCCTGCCACGGATGGCGGCGGAACCGAACGGACGATGCCGCGCAGGGTCAGTCGGTCGGGGTTCCGCTGGCGGCCCAAGCGGACGCGTTGGCGACGTGACGCGCCGTTTCCTGCGCCAGATCGGGCTCCTGCTGGATCAGGGTGGGGCCGCTAAGGGCGTCGGCGCCGTCGGCATCGGCCTCACGGCGAAACAGAGAGCGGAGGCGGTTCAACGATTCGATGTGTCGCATGGGAGGTGTCCTTGGCTGGTGGCGCGACCGCCACGATCAAACCGGACCATTCCCTCCCTGCTGCACTGCAACATAAGCTCATGTCGGCGGGTTGCAAGCGGGCGCTCAGCCTTGTGGCGCGAGCAGGTTGCCGACCCCCTTGGTGACCCAGACCAGGATGGCGGCCGCCGTGAGCCCGGCCATGAACAGCGCCACGCTGATCGCACCGGAGGTGCCGAGCAGTTGGGCGAGTAGCGCGCTGGCGATGGCCGCGGTGAGTAGCTGGGCCAGGCCGACGAGGGCCGCGGCAAGGCCGGCCTGCTCGCGATGGCTGCTGATGGCGGCATGGACCAGGTTGGGCGAGACGATGCCGCGCGCAAAGCAGCTGACCAGCAGCGGGGGCAGCAGGAACCAGGCATTCAGGACGGGGAGCATCACGGCGACGCCGAGCAGGGCGGCGTTGGCGATGGCCTGCGTGAGCAAAGCCGGCCAAACGAGGCGCTTGCTGTCGAGCCGGCCGGACAGGCGGGCGCTGGCCATGGCGCCACCGCTGAGAGCGGCCGCGGTGCTGGCAAAGATGGCGGCGTAAACGGCCGTGCTGCTGCCGAACTGGGCGATCACGACGACGGGGGCGCCGGCGATATAGGTGAAGATGGCGGCGTAGCTGAGGGCGTTGACCGCGACGATGCGGCTAAAGGCGGGGTCACGCAGCATGAGGCGGCTGTCGCCGAGGCCGAGGCCGAGCGTGGGCGGCCGGTAATGGGCGGGGCGGCTCTCCGGCACCAGGCTGACGACGATGGCAATCAGGCCGAGACCGCCGACGGCCATGGTCGTGTGCACGCTGCGCCAGCCAAACGCCATGATGAGGGCGGCGCCCAGGGCGGGCGCGAGCATCGGCATCAGAGTGAGGACGACGCTGACGTAGGCCTGCTTGCGGCGGGCAGCCTCGGCGACGAACAGGTCCTGCACCATGGCATAGGCCTGGACGGAGCAGGCGCCGGCGCCGAGGCCTTGAAACAGCCGGGCTGTTGCAAGCTCGCCACCGTTCGTGACAATACTGCAACACGCCCCGGCCAAAGTGTAGACTGTCAAGGCAATGATCAGGACCGGACGGCGGCCGATCTGGTCCGAGCTACGACCGCCGACGTATTGACCGAGCCCGAACCCGAGCACGAACAAGGAGAGCGAGAGGCCGGCGACGAAGACGGATGTGTTCAGGGCGGCCGGCAAGAGCGCCAGCGTAGGGGCGCTGAGGTCGATCGACAGGGCGGGTAAGCCGGCGACGAGGCCCAGGAGAAGGGTGAACCGCAGACTGGATGGGCTTAGTCGGAACAGTGCCAGCTTCATCAACCCGTGCTGTGAAATCTCAAACAGAGTAGCCTTGGCACATAATCGAGGGATTTGCACATTACGTTGTAACTGTGGAAGTATGGTGTATCCGAGCGGATAGGACAGCCAGAGGTTGTGGAACTGCAGTGATGGATAGCCAGATTGTGCCGGTGGAGCCGACCTCCCTCGTCGAACCGCCGCCGAGCACGCGGATCAGGTTGAGCCTGATCGGCGAGTTCCGCGCCGACGGGATCGACGGACAATCACTTCTTCCGGTCAGCCGGAAGGCACGCGCATTGCTGTGCATCATCGGCATGGCGCGGCCGCAAGGCGCGCTGCGGGCGGTGGCGGGCGCGCTGCTGTGGTCCGGCAAACATCGGGAGGCGGTGGCGAACTCGCTTCGACAGGCTTTGGGCGAGTTGCAGCCGCTGCTGGCGGCTTGTGGCCGGCCGTATCTGATCGCGACCAAGCGGGGGCGGCTGGTGCTCGACCCCAATTCGGTCTGGGTCGACGTGCTCGACATGACGCCAGACGAAGCGGCGGCGGTCGATCCGGAGGACCCGGCGAACATGCTGTGCCGCGATCTGCGCGGGATCTCGCCCATGTTCGACGCCTACTTGGATCGACTCTGGGTAGAAATCGGGTATCGCCGGGCGCTGGTGCCGGCGCGCGGAACAACGCTTGGCGGCTGGCCCGACAAGGGGCAGGCTATTGCCTCCATGAACCGCGATCCCAATCGTCTGCTCGCCGATCCGAATCGACTGCATGGCCACCCCGCCGTGCAGAGTCTTAGTTTCGAGAAGCTGGACCGGTTTCCGCCGGCGTTCTCCGCCACGACGGGCGTGGCGGACCATCAGCTCGGATGGCGGATGGCGGTGCTGCCGTTCCGCAGCCTCGGTGCGCCGGCGGGGCGAGGGATCGCGCTGGGCATGGCCGAGGAGGTATCGGCCGCGCTGGGCCGTTTCCGCGCGCCTCGCCTGGTGGCGACCGCGACGTTCTGGGACGGCGTCGGGCCCGCCGCGGATGCGATGAGCCGCTGCCGGACCTACAACCTCGACTACATTATCGACGGCACCATCCAGGTTGTGGATCAGAAGATCCGGGTGACGGTGACGTTGCTGGATGTGGTGTTGAATTTCGAGGTGATCTGGAGCCATCGCTTCGAAGGCACGCTGGACGACCTGTTCACGCTGCAAGACCGGATCGCGTCGGAAACGGTCGCGCAGGTTGACCCGGAGCTGCATCAGCGCCAACGATATCAACCGTCTTCGTCTGTAAGAACGGCAAGCGCAGACGCTCATCGTTTACTACTCTCGTCCATTCAGTCGATCTATCGGCTCGATAAAACCAAGTTCATGATGGCGCGGGATCTACTGACCCGCGCGATAGAACTCGATCCTGACTTCTCAGCAGCCCACGCTTGGCTTGGCTACTGGAGCGTTATGGCGGTCGGCCAGGGTTGGGTGAACAACGTTCCGGAGATCATCTCCCTTGCGGGCCGCTCGGCCGAGCGCGCCGTGTCACTCGATCCGCTCGACGCGAGAGGTCTTGCAATCGCTGGCCATGTGAATGCCTACCTCCTTCACGATGTGCGCAGTGCGCTGAAGCTGCACGCTCGTGCTATCGAGCTTAACCCGAACCTTCCAGTTGCTTGGACCATGAGTTCTTTGTCCAAGATGTACAGCGGTGATCATGCGACCGCGGTTCGGCATGCCCAAATGGCGCTGTCCCTTTCGCCGAGAGACCCGCACATCTTCTTTGTCGAGCAGGCACTTATGTTGGGGCACTTCTTCCGACGTGAACTCGAGGCGGCAGACCACCTGGCGGAGTGCGTTCTCGAGCGGCAACCGAGCCACGCATCTGCGATCATCTCGCGGCTTGCAATAGTGGGTCATCTTGAGCGCCAGCACGAGGCGCGCAACCTGCTTGAGCGACTGAAGGCGATCGAGCCGGAAGCAACAATCGCGTGGGCGTGTGGCCGCCCCCCGCTGCTCCCTGAAGATAAGATATTTTACGCGGAGGGCCTGCGCCGAGCCGGACTCCCAGAGTGACCATCGATACGGCCTGAAGCAGGACTGTGACCAGCTATCGTTGAACTGGGCACGTTCGCCTCTTACGAACCGTGACAGCGTAGAGCCCCTGCCGCTCATTGGGGTCGGTACTCGGCAGCAAAACCTGCCCAACATCACTCCAGTCTTCGGCCGACAGAGTTTCAGGTTCTGAAACCTTGAACTGCGAGAGCGTCTGTTCAGAATAGGCAGATTGCTGGATGGGCTGGACTTGAAGGAACGGCGTTGCAGCCCGTAGCCTCACCGGCACATTGGTTCGCTCGATTCGAAAATTGTTGAAGAGTGGACCGAACCAAATATCGCTTTCGACGATGCCCTCCCATGCAACAAGGCCGGGGGCAGGCGGTAGGTTTATGGGCGATCGCACCGATAGGCTCCATCCGGGCGCGGTGCGTGCCAACAACCCCGTCCAAATCTGAATACCTCCCAATTCGGGTAGGGCTGTCAGAAAGGGCGGGCAGCAGCCCTGTAGGGGAGGCGGCGCGACTGCATCGAACCGCGCCTCGACATTCGGAAACTGGACAGCGCCCGACGCAGTGTCCGTAACATCGAACCAGTCGTCGTCCTCATCCGTCGTCCAAAAGATCTTTGCACCGTCCCACATCAGTTGCAGGTCCATGGGCGGGAAAACCCAATACCCGTAGCCGGTTGCTGACGTCAACGCGTCACAGTAACGCATTGCCCGACTCGGAAGATAACCTGCTGCCGACCTGTCGGCACGCTTAGGTGATCGCGTTTCTTCAATTACTTTGATGAACTCGACGATTGTCTTGGATGTCATGCTTGGGCCATGGTCTGAAGGCGGCGCCTCGCATGTGCGAGGCGCCAACAGGCCTTTAGAAGCGGATCATCGCTCCGCCGATCTTGACGCGGCCGGAGTCCTTGGTGGAAGCGGGGGTCTTGGTCTGCTTGGCCATTTGCTTTCTCCAGTAGGCATCAGCGCCTGAAATGAAAGTTAATCGGAGCAATCGGAGAAATCTACTGGGTATACGTGATAAGGACATAAATAAAGAGTTAGAAATACTGTAACATGTTTTGATGTTCGTTCGATTACGCTTGGTTGTCGAGACAGTAACAGAAGTAAATAATACCAAACTCGTTGGAGTTTGTATTCCATTACTTCAAGTCAGAAGCGTGTTCGCCTGCGGGCGTGTTCTGCGAGCCTTCTGGCGCCTAACGAACTCTAGTCGGGCACTGACGAAGGGCAGACGTGGCAGACTACGACCAGGGGGTGCCGTTGAGCAGCGGGGCTGGGCGCGGTGGCAGGCCTGCCGCGGAGCAAACGGTTCTTACAGGAGAATCAGCCGCGCTGCCTGTAGCGCCTCCCACTGAGTTCCTGCAAAGGGCAGCTCGGGAAGCGCAAAGGGACGGGCGCGCGGTGGCGCGCCGGCAAGTCGCCAGAAAGTAACGACGGGGTGGCTAGCCGTGGAACCGCTACAGCAAGGCGAGCTGCGCGGTTTCCTTCGTGGGCACCCGGAAGTGCCGGCGCTCGAGCGGGGTGCGCTCGCCGAGGGAGAAGTGGCGCAGCAGGCGCGCGAAGCGCTGGTGCAGCAGGTCGGCATAGGGGCCGGTGCCGCGGAAGCGGTCGTGGAACTGGCTGTCGTTGAGGGCACCGGCGCGGGTCTCGCGGATGAGCGAGAGGACGTGCCGGGCGCGGTCGGGCGCGTGCTCTTGGAGCCAGGCGGTGAACATGTCGCGCAGTTCGAGCGGCAGGCGGAGCAGCACGTAGTTGGCCGAGCTGGCCCCGGCTTGGACGGCGGCGCCGACGATGGCTTCCAACTCGGGGTCGTTCAGGCCCGGGATCATCGGGGCGGCGAGCACGCCCACTGGAATGCCGGCTGCGGCGAGCCCGGCGATGGCGCGCAGGCGGAGCGCCGGGCTGGAGGCGCGGGGCTCCATGCGGCGCGCCAGGGCCGGGTCGAGCGTCGTGATGGACAGGTAAACGCGGACGAGGCCGCGCGCCGCAAGGCGCCGGAGGATGTCGACGTCATGCAGCACGGTGGCCGATTTGGTGACGATGGAGACGGGATGCCCGAAGCGCTCCAGCACCTCCAGCACGGAACGGGTCAGGCGCAGGGTGCGCTCGACCGGCTGGTAGGGGTCGGTGTTGGAGCCGAGGGCCAGGGTGCGCGGCTGGTAGCCACGCTTGGAGAGGTCGCGCTCGAGCAGGGCGGCGACGTTCGGCTTGAAAACGATCTCCGTCTCGAAATCCAGGCCGGGCGAGTAGCCGAGATAAGCGTGGCTGGGCCGGGCGTAGCAATAGATGCAGCCATGCTCGCAGCCGCGATACGGGTTCACGGCGCGATCGAAGCCGAGATCGGGGCTGTCGTTCCAAGAGATGGCCGATTTGGCGCCGTCGCGGTGCAGGGTGGTGCGCAACGGCGCCAGCGCGTCACCGTCCTCCAGCGTGCTCCAGCCATCGTCGACCGCGTCCACACGGGTGGTCTCGAAGCGGAGCGGCGGGTTGCCGATGGCGCCGCGGCCGTGACGGGCGAGGGGGCGCAGGGCGGTGTCGGCCTCGGCATCCGGCGCGCCGGCCAGGTCGGACGCCATCAGGGCGTCACGGTCGAGCTCCCGGGTGATCTGCGCGCCGTCCGGCATGGCGGCCGTTCTCCAATCGTTCTTTCGGCACGATGCCGCCGGCGGGAACCGCCGTCAAGAACGAATTGGGAACGGGATCAGCCTACGGAGCCGAGGTGCTCCTGCAGGCGAGGCATCAACTCGACTAGGTTGCACGGCCGGTGCCTGGCGTCGAGCTGAGAAGCGAGGATGCCGTCCCAGGCGTCTTTCACCGCGCCGGTGCTGCCGGGCAGGGCGAACAGATACGTGCCGCCGGCGACGCCGGCCAGGGCGCGAGACTGCATGGTCGACGTGCCGATCGTCTGATAGCTCAGCATGCGGAACAACTCGCCGAAGCCCTCGATGCGCTTCTCGAGCACGCGGTCGAAAGCCTCCGGCGTCACGTCGCGGCCGGTGATGCCGGTGCCGCCGGTGGTGATCACGACGTCGACCGCCGGGTCGGCGATCCAGTCGCGAAGGCGGCGCTCGATCCGGTCGGTTTCGTCGCGCTCGATGGCGCGGTCGGCCAGGCGGTGCCCGGCGGCCTCCAGGCGGGCGACCAGGGTGTCGCCAGATCGGTCATCGGCCAGGCTGCGCGTGTCCGATACGGTCAGCACGGCGATGGCGACGGGAAGGAAGGCGCGGCTTTCGTCGATCACTGCAACCTCGCAACGATGGAGTCGGGCTCGCGCAGGAAACGCGGCCAGGACCCGGCAGCCAGCTCATCCAGGCTCGGCGAGGGCACGTTCAACGCCGCCGCATAGAGCCAAGTGAACGCCAGCGCCCGCGGGATATAGGCACGCGTCTCGTCCGTGGGAACGCTCTCGATGAAGAGCAGCGGGTCGTTGTTGTGTCGGATGGCGCCGATCCAGCGGCCAAGCGCGCCGGGCCCGGAATTGTAGCTGGCGAGCAGGCGGATCAGGTCGCCGCCGATCAAGTCGTATTGCGCCAGCATGAGCAGGTAGCGTTGACCGACATCCAGGCTGACGGCGGGATCGTGGAGCTGGTGGGCGATGTTGCGGCCGGTGATGAAGTCGGCGGTGCGGGGCATCAGCTGAAACAGGCCGCGCGCGCCGGCGGGGGAAACCGCCTGGGGATCGAAATTCGATTCCAGCCGAGCCAGCGCATAGAGCAAGGCCGGATCGGTGCGGAAGCCACCCTTGGGCCGCAGAAGTCGGCGCGGCAGGTGGACGGGGGCCGGCTCGAACAAGCGCGATAACTGGTCAACGAAGGTGCGCAGCCCGGCCTGGCGCGCGACGAGGAGGATGGACCGGGACAGGCCGGCCTGGCCGCGGGTCTGCGACCACAGGCGCTGCAACTCGGCGGCGGCGCGGCCGTCCTGGCCGACCTGCAACAGGGCAAAGGCGCGGTGGCCGGCAGGGGTCGCATCGATCGCCTCGACATCGGCCTCGCCGAGGGTGAGGCTCTCCAGGCTGGGCTCCGGGCGCAGGCTCAGTCCCAGGGTCTGGCGCGCGAGTAGGCCGTAAAAGGTGCGGCCGCTTTCGGCGGCGCGTCGCAACCAGGCGTCGGAGTTGGCTTCGCGGCGGCACTCGGTGAAGGAGCGGGCGGCCCAGAAGGCGGCGCCGGCGCGCTGGCCGGGTTGCAGGTAGCGGGCGGCGAAGGCGGCGGTGAACCAGGCTTCGGCGTGCGGCAGGCGGCCGCTGCGCCATTCCGCCAGCCCGGCGACGTAGGCGGCCAGGCCGATCTCGCCGTCCGCCTGGCGATCGGCGGCGACTGCGGTGGCCAGCGCCTCCTCGTCGTGGCCCTGGCTGAACCAGGCTTGGGCGACCTCGGCGCGGAGCTGCGCCCCATAGAGCCGGCTGATGCCGCGGGCGCGACCGATAAGGGTCAGGGCGCGGGCCGGGTTGGTTCGGGCCACGTCGCGGACCAGGCGGTCGAGGCTTGGGTTACGGTTGAACAACCGCTCGGTCGGCTCGACATCGTCGCCAGAGCTCGCGGCGGGCAGGGATGCGGGCGGTATCGGCGCCGGCATGGCGGCCGCGATCTTGGGCGACTGGGCCTTGAGCAGGGCGTGGATGGCGGGCGCGTCCGGCAGATCGCGGAACTGGGCCAGCCAAGCGGTGAGTTCGGCCGTCGGCGGACGCAAGCCGCCGAGAAGGTAACGGTCGGCCAGGATGTCGGGTAGCAGCAGGTCGTCCGTGAGTTGCTCGGTCTCGGCCAGGGCGGCCGGAATGTCGCTCTTCGCGTGCAACAGAAAGATGCGGCGGATGCGGGCGGCTTCGCTGGGGGCGAGCGGTTGCGGCAGGGCGACACGGGCGGTTCCGCCCATGCTGACCCGCGGCATGGCGAACGCGGTATCCTCTGGCGGTTCGATGGAACGCTCCGCGGCAGCCGGTCCGGCGGCTCCCGCAAGAATGGCCGACGCGGCGATCAGAGCTCGCGCAGGACCGAGGCGCACAAGCGATCGTCCGAGACTTTGCATAAGCGCCCGTACACGTCGCGGCTAAAAAACGCAAACACACGTGAATGCGATGATATTTTTCAATGAGTTTCAGCCCGTCTTTGCTGCATCTCGAAGTTGCAGCAGATCAGACCAAAGCTGTTGCTTTGTTCCTGCGTCGCGCAACCACTGGCTCGGCGGCAGGATTGGCAGCGCGGGGAGTTTCAATTGCGTTTCAGCCACCGCCAATTCGATCCATCGTCCGCGCAATTGGCGGATGGTGCCGGTTTGGCCGGTCAGCGTGGTCGCCGGGCTGCCGCCGGCGAGCACGACGAGGCGGGGCCGGACCAGCGCCAGCAAGCGGTGCAGGTAGGGCAGGCAGGCCGCGATCTCGCTGTCGGACGGCGGACGATTACCGGGCGGGCGCCACGGCACCAGGGTCGCCAAGAGCATCTGGTCGCGGTGCAGCCCGACGGAGGCCATCACCCGGTCGAGCAAGGCCCCCGCCGCCCCGGAGAAGGCTCGGCCGGAGCGGTCGTCGTCGCTGTCGGGCGCCTCGCTCACGAACACGATGGGAGCGGCGGGGGAGCCGGAGGGGCGGACGGTGTGGGTCGCGGTGGCGCGCAGCGGACAGGTCGAGAGGCGGTCGAGCGCGGCGTGCCAGGCGTCCAACGTGTCGAGTTCGGCGAGGGCGGCGGCCGGGGCCGCGACTGCGGGGTGGAAGGCGGCGGGGGTGGCAGGCGGGCTCTCTTGCCGGGCCGCGGGCGGGGCGGGGCGGAAGCGATCGATGGGAGTATCGCCCAGGTTTTCGTCGGCGCCCCACTCGAGTTGCAGCCGCAGGGCTGTCAGATCGTCGATCATTCCCCACAATCGAGGGATCGGTGGCCGGGCGCAATCGCTCCGGCCGGGCGCTCCCCGAGGGGGCGAGCGGGCATTTCGCGAGCGGGTGACTCCCGCCGGACGGGAAATGCTCTACGGTGGATCAGGGAGGCGTGTGAATGGCTGAGCGCGAGGCGATGGAGTTCGACGTAGTGGTGGTCGGGGCGGGGCCGGCGGGCCTGGCGGCTGCCATTCGTCTCAAGCAGCGCGCGCCGGACGCGTCCGTGTGCGTGGTGGAGAAGGGCGGCGAGGTCGGCGCACACATCCTTTCCGGCGCGGTGATCGAGACGCGCGCGCTGGACGAGCTGATCCCCGATTGGCGCGACAAGGACGCCCCGCTCACCACCGAGGCCGGCGAGGATCGCTTTCTCTACCTGACCAAGCGCCGCGCCTGGCAGCTGCCGACGCCGCCGCAGATGCACAATCACGGCAACTACATCGTCAGCCTCGGCGACGTGTGCCGTTGGATGGCGGCGCAGGCGGAAGAGCTCGGGATCGAGATCTACCCAGGCTTCGCGGCCGCCGAGCTGTTGTTCGAGAAGGACCGCGTGGTCGGCATCGCGACCGGCGACATGGGCGTGGAGAAGTCCGGCGAGCACGGGCCGAACTACCAGCCCGGCATGGAGCTGCGCGCTACCTACACGCTGTTCGGCGAGGGGTGCCGTGGCAGCTTGTCCAAGCAGCTGATGGCGCATTACGACCTGCGCCGCGGCGTGCAACCGCAGACCTACGCGCTGGGCGTGAAGGAGCTGTGGGAGGTGCCGGCGGCGGTCCATCAGAAGGGACTGATCGTCCATAGCATTGGCTGGCCGCTCGCCACCGATACCTATGGCGGGTCGTGGCTTTATCATTGGGGCGACAACCTGGTGTCGTATGGCTTCGTCACCGGGCTGGACTACCCGAACCCGTGGCTGTCGCCGTTCGAGGAGATGCAGCGGCTCAAGACGCATCCGGCCATGCGCGGCTTCTTCGAGGGCGGGCGCCGGCTGTCCTACGGCGCGCGGGCGCTGAGCGAGGGCGGCTGGCAGTCCATGCCGAAGCTGACCTTCCCCGGCGGCGCGCTGATCGGCGATGCGGCCGGCTTTCTCAACGTGCCCAAGATCAAGGGCACCCATGCGGCGATGAAGTCTGGCATGCTGGCCGCCGAGGCGGTGGCCGACGCGCTGGAGAGCGGCAGGCCGGCAGAGCCGACCGGGTTCACCAAACGGCTCCGCACGAGCTGGCTCAGCGACGAACTGCGGTCGGTGCGAAACGTGCGGCCGGCCTTCGCGAAATATGGCCTGTTCGGCGGCCTGGCCTACGCGGCCGCCGACACCTACCTGTTCCGCGGCCGCGCGCCCTGGACGTTCAAGCACCCGCATGCCGATAACGAGACGCTGGTGCCGGCGGCCGAAGCGACGCGGATCGAGTATCCCAAGCCGGACGGCAAGCTCACCTTCGACAAGCTGTCCTCCGTGTTCGTCAGCAACACCAACCATGGCGAGGACCAGCCGGTTCACCTCAAGCTGCGCGATCCCGCGCGGTGGGAGCCGATCAACTGGGAAACCTTCCGCAGCCCGGAAAGCCGCTACTGCCCGGCGGGCGTGTACGAGGCGGTCGGCGTCGAAACGGGCGAGCCGCGGCTGCAGATCAACGCGCAGAACTGCGTCCACTGCAAGACATGCGACATCAAGGATCCGTCGCAAAACATCGACTGGGCGACGCCGGAGGGCGGCGGCGGACCCAACTATCCAGGCGGCATGTAGATGGCGAACTCCCCCCTGCGCCCGGCTCTGCTGCTCACGGCGGCGCTGCTGCTGGGCGCGGCTGGCGAGACCGGGCGCGACAGCATCGACGGACGGGCGAACGGCGCATTCGGTGCGTTCCTGGCCGGGCGCGCGGCGGTGCAGAGCAGCGATTTCGGCACGGCGGCGCGTGAGTTCGAGCAAGCGCTGCGCGACGACCCGAGCGTGCCGGAGCTGACCGACCAGGCCTTCCTGGCGGCGCTGCTGGCTGGTCGGGCGGAGGCGGCGCAGCTGGCCGTGGCGTTGCCGGACAATGCGCTGGCGCAGCTCCTGCTCGCCAACCGCGACGGCGGGGCGGGACACTGGTCGGCGGCGCAGGCACGCTACGCGGCACTGCGGCCGGAGGCGGGTGTCAATGGCCTGCTGCGCCCGGCATTGGTCGCCTGGGCCACGTTCGGCGCGGGCGACACGGATGCCGCGCTGGCGATCCTGACACCGCTGGCAGAGGGCACGCGCTTCCGCGGACTGTATGCGCTGCATGCGGCCATGATCGCGGACCAGGCCAGCCGCGCCCCGATCGCCGAGCGTTTCTACGCCATCGCCGCGGCCGATTTCGGGCCGGTGAACCTGCGCACCGCCGTGATCCTGGCGAGCTGGCAGGCGCGCAACGGACAGCTCGAGGGGGCGCAGCGGACCCTGTCGGCACTGGCCAACGCCGATGGCGAATTCGCCATGTCGCGTCAGGCGCTGATCGCGGCGGCCAGCGCCCCGGCCGTGTCCAGCCCGGCGGACGGCATCGCCGAACTCTACCTCGCCATGGCGGCCACGCTGCGGCAGCAGAATAACGGCTCGGCCGAAGCGATCGTGCGCCTTGCGCTCGGCATGCGGCCGGATCTCACGGCGGCGCGGATCCTGCTGTCGGACCTGCAAGCCTCCGCCAAGCGCCCGGAGGAAGCGCAAGCCACGCTGGCCGGGATCCCCGCGACCGACCCGTTGACGCCGTTGGTGCAGCTGCGCCGGGCCGCGCTGATGGACGATCTCGGCGACCAGGCCGGTGCGATCAAGCTGCTGGAGCAAGTGGCCTCTGCGCACCCCGACCGGTCCGAGCCCCTGGCCCAACTGGGTGACCTGCTCCGCCGGCAGAGCCGGTTCGCGGAAGCGGCACGCGCCTATGACGGCGCCATCGACAAGATCGGCGTGCCCTCGCGCGGCAATTGGGCGCTGTTCTATGCGCGGGGCATTTCGCTGGACCGGTCGGGCCAGTGGCCCAAGGCGGAGGCCGATCTCCGCTTCGCGCTTGAGCTGGCGCCGGATCAGCCCAGCGTGTTGAACTATCTCGCCTATTCCTGGGCCGAGCGCGGCGAGCACCTCGACGAGGCGCGCGGCATGCTGCAGCGCGCCATGGCGGCGCGCACCAACGAGGGCGCCTACGTCGACAGCCTGGGTTGGACGCTGCTGCGGCAGGGCGACACGACCGGCGCGATCCGCGAGTTGGAGCGCGCCGTCGAGATGGAGCCGGAGGACGCCACCATCAACGGGCATCTCGGCGACGCGCTGGCCGCAGCCGGGCGAATGCGGGAGGCCGAGTTCCAGTGGCGCCGTGCCCTGAACCTGAAGCCGGAGGCCGACGAGGCGGCGGCGCTGAACGCCAAACTCGCCAAGCTCGCCGAGAACCCGGCGCCCACCCCCGTCGCGGCCCCCAATCCCGGCGTTTCGGCCAAGCCCAATTGACGGCGGCGAACGCGGCCACCGAGGAGGCCGCCCGCGCCAAGGTCAATCTGTTCCTCCACGTGCTGGGTCGTCGGCCGGATGGCTACCACGTGCTGGACAGCCTTGCCGTGTTCCCGCCCGTGGCCGACACGCTACGCGTCGAGCCCGCGGACGAGCTTCGCCTGGAGATCGCCGGGCCGTTCGCGGCAGCGCTGACGGGGGAAGCCGACAATCTGGTGCTGCGCGCCGCGCGGGCGCTCGCGGAGGCCGGTGGCACGACGAGGGGCGCCGCGCTGAGGCTGGAGAAGCATTTGCCGGTCGCGAGCGGGATCGGTGGGGGATCGGCCGATGCCGCGGCGGCGCTGCGCCTGCTGGACCGGTTCTGGGGACTGGGACTGCCGGCGCCGGAGCTGGCGGGGATCGCGCTCGGCCTGGGCGCCGACGTGCCGGTTTGCCTGCCCAGCGAACCGGCGCGTATGGGCGGGATCGGCGAGCTGATCGGCATCGCGCCGGTGCTGCCCCGCTGCGGCCTCGTCCTGGTCAACCCGGGCGTGCCGGTCTCCACCGCCGCGGTGTTCCGCGACCGGGGAGAGACGTATTCCGAGCCGGCCACCTTGCCCGCGCGCTGGGCCGATGCGGCGGCGCTGGCGGCCGACTTGGCCGGGCTGTCCAACGATCTGGAAGCCGCTGCGATCCGGTTATGCCCGCCGGTCGAAGCGGCGCTGGATTGGCTGCGGACGCAACCGGGCTGCCGCTTTGCCCGCATGAGCGGGTCCGGCGCGACCTGCTTCGGGTTGTTCGACACGGCGGCGGACGCGGCGGCGGTATCGCCGGTGCCTTCGGGCTGGTGGCGTTGGGGCGGCGCGATCCGCTGAGCGTTGGCAGCTCCGACGGATTTACGCTATGCACGGCCGGCGCATGGGGCGTCGCCAAGCGGTAAGGCAGCGGACTTTGAATCCGCCATTCGAAGGTTCGAATCCTTCCGCCCCAACCAGTGCCGCCTCGATTACGCGGGAACGGCGCGGATCTGCAGGGTGGCGACGTCTTCCAGCGTTTGATGCAACGTCGCGGTCGCGGCCGGACCATAACCCTGCTCGAAGGCTTCCTGCGCCAGGGCCCAACAGGCCTGGGCGTGATGGAGCTTGGCGACGCCCCGGTCCGTGATGGTCAGGGCGCGGCCGCGGCGGTCCGCCGGGTCGACGTCGATGCTGACGAGACCGTCGCGCTCGAGCGGGCGGAGGTTGCGGCCGAGCGTGGTCCGGTCCAGCCCCATTCTCGCGGCGACACCGCCCAGGCTGTGCGGGCCGGGCTGGGCGAGCGCCTTGAGCAGCGAATACTGCGTCGTCCGCAGCCCGGTGGGCGCCAGATGGGCATCGTACAGTTGCGTGACGTGCCGGGCGGCGCGTCGAACGGCGAAGCAGGTGCAGCTCGGCAGCGTCGTATCGGCCATCGCCGTTATGTGCGGAGCGACGGGGCGGAGGTCAAGCCGGACAGGTCGGCGGTCTGCCTATATCTTGTGCAACGGCTCGCGCTCCCCCACCTTGCGGGAGCAATGCAAGAAAATAGACCCTTCGATCCCGTCGGCTGGCACGGCACGACGATCCTCTCCGTCCGCCTGGGCGGCACCGTCGCGATGGCGGGCGACGGCCAGGTCACCCTCGGGCAGACCGTCATCAAGGGCAACGCCCGCAAGGTCCGGCGCATCGGCGCCGGCGGCAGCGTGCTGGCCGGTTTCGCCGGCGCCACCGCCGACGCCTTCACCTTGCTGGAGCGGCTGGAGGCCAAGCTGGAGCGCTTCCCCGGTCAGCTCGAGCGCGCCTGCGTGGAACTGGCTAAGGACTGGCGCACCGACCGCTACCTGCGCCGGTTGGAGGCGATGATGGCGGTGGCCGACAAGCAGCACAGCTACACGCTGACCGGCAATGGCGACGTTCTGGAGCCGGAGGATGGCGTGATCGCCATCGGTTCCGGCGGCAACTTCGCGCTGGCGGCGGCGCGAGCGCTGATGACGGTGGAGGGCCTGGAGGCGGAGGAGATCGCCCGCCGGGCCATGAAGATCGCCGGCGATATCTGCGTCTACACCAATCATTCCGTGATCGTGGAAACCCTATGATGGACGTGAAGACCTATTCGCCGCGCGAGATCGTCGGCGAGCTCGACCGCTTCATCGTGGGCCAGGGCGACGCCAAGCGCGCGGTGGCCATCGCGCTGCGCAATCGCTGGCGCCGGCAGCAGCTGCCGCCCGGGATGCGCGAGGAAGTGGTGCCCAAGAACATCCTGATGATCGGGCCGACCGGCTGCGGCAAGACGGAGATCGCGCGCCGGCTCGCCAAGCTGGCGCAGGCGCCGTTCATCAAGATCGAGGCGACCAAGTTCACGGAGGTCGGCTATGTCGGCCGGGACGTGGACAGCATCGTGCGCGACCTGGTGGAAGCCTCGATCACCATGTTGCGCGATTCCGGCCGCAAGGACGTGCAGGCCAAGGCGGAGGGCAGCGCGGAGGACCGGCTGATCACCGCGTTGGTGGGCGACGGCGCCTCGGCCGAGACGCGCGGCAAGTTCCGCAAGATGCTGCGCAATGGCGAGCTGGAGGACAAGGACGTCGAGATCCAGGTCGCCGAGGCCCAGCCGATGGTGATGGACGTGCCGGGGATGCCGCCGGGCCAAATGGCCAATCTGGGCGACATGATGAAGGGCATGTTCGGCAATCGGACGCAGAAGCGCCGGCTGACGGTGGCGGCGGCGCGCACGGCGCTGGTGCGCGAGGAAAGCGACAAGCTGCTCGACACCGACATGCTGACCAAGGACGCGGTGGAGCATGCCGAGCAGAACGGCATCGTCTTCATCGACGAGATCGACAAGGTCTGCGCGCGGTCGACGGAGGGCTTCCGCGGCGGCGACGTGTCCCGCGAAGGCGTGCAGCGCGACCTGCTGCCGTTGATCGAAGGCACCACCGTGAGCACGAAATACGGCCCGGTGAAAACAGATCACATTCTGTTCATCGCGTCCGGCGCATTCCACCTGGCCAAACCGGCCGACCTGCTGCCCGAATTGCAGGGTCGCTTGCCGATCCGGGTCGAGCTAGCGCCCCTGTCGCGGGACGATCTGCGCCGTATCCTGACGGAGCCGGAGCACAGCCTGCTGAAGCAATATTCGGCGCTGCTGGGCACGGAAGGTGTCACCCTGTCGTTCGCCGACGACGCCGTGGATGCGCTCGCCGACCTGGCGGCGGACATCAATGAGCGGGTGGAGAACATCGGGGCGCGGCGGCTGGCGACGGTGATGGAGCGTCTGCTGGAAGAGATCAGTTTCACCGCGACCGATCGCGGTGGGGACGCGATCAGCGTCGATGCCGGATATGTGAACGAGCGGGTCGCCCCACTAGCGGCGAAAAACGATCTCTCGCGGTTCATCTTGTAGCGGTTCCATGCATCTCCTGACCCGGTCCGAACGTTCTCGGATTCGCATAAGGAGATTTTATATGCGCTTAAAGATCGCCAGTGTTTTGCTATTGGCCGGAACCGTCGTCGGCTGCGCCAACAATCCGCCGCCGCCGCCCCCGCCGATGGCGATGGCTCCCGAGCCGATGCCCGCCGCTGCTCCGCCGATGCCGATGGCGCCGATGGCCGGCGTGTACCGTGGGTCCGGCACCGCGTCGGGTAGCTCGGCTTGCCGCAACCCGCGCGGCATGCAGAACGCCCGTGTCCGTGGCAACGTCATCACGGTCGCCAACGCCCGTGGCGCGATCGGTCCGGACGGCACCGTGACCGGCCGGAACATTTCCGGCACCGTGAACGGCAACACGGCCGACATCACCGTCAAGCGTGGCGTCTGCGAGTTCCACTACACGATGACCAACAACGCGGCCCCGCGCGGCATGAACAGCTCGTCGAGCATGCCGATGAACGGCTCGTCGTCGATGCCGATGGGTGGTTCGTCCATGCCGATGAACACGCCCGAGTAACAGGCCGGCTCGTCCCGACCGGCCTCGTGCCGGTCGGTCCCGCGTCGTTCGAGAAACCCGCCGCCGCAAGGTTGGCGGGTTTTTCGTGCGCGCCGTTCGCCGTCGTGCGCCCTTGACCTCCCGGGTGGTGGCCAGCACATCGGAACCATGAATCCCGATCCGTTCGTCAAACCCGAGGAGCCAACCGTCGCCGAGGCGATCGCCGCCGTCGAAGCCGACCTGGAGCTGTTCGACGACTGGATGGACCGGTACGGCTTCATCATCGACCTCGGACGCAAATTGCCGCCCTTTCCGGCCGAATGGCAGGACGACGCGCACCGTGTGCCGGGCTGCCAGAGCAAGGTCTGGATGGAAGCGGTGGTCCGCGACGGCCGGCTTTACCTCGCCGGCGCATCGGATGCGGCGATCGTGTCCGGTCTGGTCGCCTTGCTGCTTCGCGTCTATTCCGGGCGCCCGCCGGCAGATGTGCTGGCCACGCCGCCGGTCTTCCTGCGCGACCTCGGCCTGCTGGCCAACCTGTCCAGCAACCGGGGCAGCGGCATCGCCTCCATGGCGCAACGCATCCAGGACGCAGCGCAGGCCGTGACCGCCGCCGCGGCTTGATCGCCGTGCCCGACGGTGTGCGGGTCGGCCTGTTCCTGGCCTGCTTCTTCGGCGCCGGCGCGGTGCTCACGGCCTATCTGCCGCTCTGGCTTGCCGACCGCCGGATCGACCCGGCGACCATCGGCAGCGTGCTCGGCCTGGCGTCGCTGGCGCGAGTGGGCGCGGTGCCGGTTTGGGGTTGGGCGGCGGACCGGTTGGGGCATTATCGACTGGCCCTGTTCGGCGCGGCGCTGGGAGCGGCAATGTGCGCCGGGCTGCTGCCGGGGGCGCCGGGCGTCGTCCCGGTGGCGGCGCTGGTGATCGCGGGCGGGATCGCGGCCTCGGCGCTGGCACCGCTGACCGACGCGGTGACGCTGGCCTTCGCGGCAGCGGGCCGGCTCGACTACGGACGGACGCGGGTCTGGGGCTCGGTGGCCTACATGGCGGCAACGGCGGGGGCTGGGGCGTTGTTGGGGCGCAGCGGCACGGCGGTGGTGCCTTGGCTGCTGGCGGGCGGCTACGGGGCCGCGGCGGTGCTGACGGCGGCGATTCCGCGCCCGCCCCGCTCGGCCGCCCCGTCGCGACGGCTCGCGCCCGCCCCGCTGGGCCGACCCTTCGCCGCCGCCCTGCTCGCCACCGCGCTGACACAGGGGTCGCACGCGGCTTATTACGGGTTCGCCAGCCTGTATTGGCGCAGCGCCGGCATCGGCGACGGCACGATCGGGCTGCTGATCGCGGAGGGCATCGTCGCGGAAGTCGCGCTGTTCTTGTGGGGTGGGCCTTTGGTGGCGCGGCTCGGCCCGGCGCGGCTGACCGCGATCGCAGCCACCGCGTGCCTGCTGCGCTGGTCGCTGACGGCGTTGACCACCGACGTCGCGTTGCTGGCCGGGATCCAGCTTCTGCATGCCGCGACTTTCGCGTGCCAGCACCTGGCCAACATGGAGGTGCTGCGTCGGCTGCCGGCGCAGCGGGCGGCGTTCGCGCAGAGCGTGCTGGCCTCGCTGGGGTTCTCCCTGCCGACCGGGCTGGTGATCTGGCTGGCTGGGCAGGTCTATCAGCAGGCGGGCGGCATGGTGTTCCTGGCCATGGCGGGTCTGGGCGGCAGCGCGCTGGCGGTGGTGCATGCGCTGCCATCGGGCCGGGCGGCGAGCCGACCGGCATGACGGAGGAGCCGCCTCGCAAAATCGAGTCGATCCAATACATCCGGGCCCTTGGCGCGCTCATCGTCGTGGTGTGGCATACCGGTTGGTCGCGCAGCTTCCTCGGCCAGAGCGGGGTGGACCTGTTCTTCGTCGTGTCCGGCTTCGTGATGATGCTGGTGTCGGGCCGCGAGAACTCGCCGGCGCGGTTCATGCTGGCCCGCCTGCTTCGGGTCGTGCCGCTCTACTGGGCGGTGACGCTCGGGGTCGCGGCGATCCTGCGGCCGTCGGCGGCCGAGCTGGTCCAGTCGCTGCTCTTCCTGCCGGTCGGGGCCTTCCCGGTCGTGATCCAGGGATGGAGCCTCAATCTGGAGATGTCGTACTATGCCCTGTTCGCGCTGTCGCTCCTCGCGCCGCCGCGGTGGCGGCTTGCGGCGCTTGCGGTCGCGATCGGGGCGATGTGCGGCGTGTTGCCGCTGGTCGCGGCACCCGGGGGCATGGTGGCGGCGTGGGCCAACCCGATGGCAGTCGAGTTCCTGGCGGGCGCCGGCCTGTTTGCGCTTTGGCAGCGCGGTTTGGTGCCGGCCGGGGTGTCGGCATGGGCCGTGGGCGTGGTGGGGGCGGCGGTGTTGCTGGGCACGCACGCGTTGGGCGGAGGGCTGCTCGGCTGGCCGCGGGTCGCGCTCTGGGGTCTGCCGGCGGTGGCGATCGTGGCGGCCGGGCTCGGCATCGAGCGGGCCGGGCAGCTCCCCAGGCTGACGCTGGTGGGGGCGCTGGGCGAGGCGTCCTACGCCATCTACCTGACCCACCTTGCCGTGCTGTGGGTGATCGGGCCGGTGTTGGTCTCCCTGTGGGCGCCGGTAGCGGTGGCGATCGCCGTCGTCGTCACCTGCGTCGTCGGCTGGGCAGTGCATCGCGCCTTCGAGCGGCCGATGCATCGCTGGACGAGTGCGTGGGTCCGGCGCCGCTGGCCGGCGCGTCAGACGCGGCCGGCCTGAGCGCTGCCCGGGCTGCGCCCGGCGCCGTCGATGAGCGCGAGCTGGCGCGCGATGCGGCCGAAGGGGCCGCTTTCGGTGTCGGCGGGCGGATCGCCCGGGAGCGCGGCCCCACCCGCCAGCGCGGCGAAGGAGCGCCCCAGCCAGGTGCGCCAGGCCTCCAGGTCGACGGTGCCGGCCAGCGCCGGCGCGTGCTGCAGCGCCGCCAGCCGCCCCGCGACCCGGCGCAGCGCCGCATCTGCCACCATCGCGACGTGCAGGTCGCGCCATTGCGCGTGGCCGGGCTCGTGCAGGGCGCGCGAAAGGGTGGTTTCGAGATTGTTGGACGTCATGCCGGCCGCTCGGCGCGCCGTGTCGACCGCGCCCGGCGGTTGCTCGCCGGTCAGCGTCGCGAGTTCGGCATCGGCATAGGCCGCGTGTGCCGCGAGCGCCGCGCGCAGGTCGCTGCGCAGGCGCGCCGGTTCCCAGCTCGGCCATAGCAGCAAGCCGCCGACCACCGCGATGACGCCGCCCGCCAGCGTGTAGGCGGCGCGATAGAAGGCGATGGCGAGCTCGCCGGTGCCGGGCTGCCCGAGCTCCGACAGCAGCACGATCAGCGGCGTCAGCGCGGCCATGAACAGGCCGTAGCTGACCCGGCGGACGGCAAAGGCGACGATGGCAAGGGGGAACACGCACAGCAGGATCACCGCCGGGTCGCGCAGGAAGACGGACAGCGCCGCCGCGATCAGGCCCCCCAGCAACGTGCCCCCGACGCGCTCGAGCGCGCGCTGCCAGGTGAGCGCGAAGAAGGGCTGCAGCGTCAGGATCAGGGTGATGGTCAGCCAATGGGCGTAGACCGCGCCGACCGGCAGCGTGATCAGCAGGGCCGGGATCGACAGCGCGGCGGCACGGACGGCGTGCCGCATGGAGGCCGAGCTCCAGCGGAGATTGGCCCGCAGCGGGGCGGCGAGGCGGAGCAGGACGGGCTCGCGATCCTGCGCGCTGCGTCCCTCCACGGTGCGGCCCTCCGGCGTGGTCATCAGCGCCGCGACGCGCAGGACGGAGAGTAGGGAGGCCGTCACCTCCGCGACCGCCGTGCCCCGCCCGGCCTGCTCGATCTGGTGCAGCAGGCGGACGAACATCGCGCGGTGATCGGCATCGCCGGCCTGGTCGGTGACGATGCCGTCCGCGATGCCGGCCAACAGCAGGCGTAGCGGCGGGAGCAGCGGCCGCGCCGCTTCGGCGGCGGCCGGGCCGCCATGCTCGAGAATGTCGGACAGCGCGATCGCGCCGCCGAACACCTGATCGGCGGCCTCCAGCTGGATGATGAGCGAGTTGCCGCGCGGACCGCCTTGGCCACGGCTGCGCAGGATATCGAGCAGCTCGATCCGCGCGGCCTCCAGCCCGTCGCGCACGTAGCGGCGGTGGCCGCGCGCATGGGCGGCCCAGTCCGGCGTTTGCCCCCCAACCTGGTCGGAGAGGTCGCCGGCCAGCAGCCCCAGCCGGCGGAACACGTCGGCGACCGCCATGCGCGCCGGCAAGAAGGGGTGCAGCCGCCACAGCACCAGGCTCAGCAGCACCGCCCAGAGCGCGCCGGCACCGAACAGCGCGGCCGAGACGGCGGCGTGGGACGGGGTAGTGGCTCGGTCCAGCGCCAGCAGCGCCACCACCGTGAGCAGATTGCCGACCTGCATGGCGACCGGGCTCCAGGCCCGCGCGTACATGGTGGCGAAAATCCACAACGCCCCTGCGACCGTCGCCGGCAGCACTCCGGCCTCGCGCACCAAACCGAAGGCGAACACGGCGAAAGAGCCGAGCAGGGCGAAGGAGAACAAGGCCGGGATGCGCCGCCGGATCGGCCCGCCGGGGTCGCACAGGCAGGTCAGCAGCGCGCCGAGGCTGACCTCGCCGAGGGCCGGGCTGCCCAGCCACGCGCCGACGGTGACCACGGCGGCCACGGCCAGCGCGGCGCGGACCCCCTCGGCGAGGCTGACGGCCCGGAAATCGAGCCGGACCGGGAGGTGACGAAGGTCGGCGTCCGGCCCCGCATGGAGCCAGACGGGAAGACCCAGCCTCACCCGGGCGCGCGCGTACTACGCGGCGCGCGCCATCTCCCGCAGCACGAACTGCAGGATGCCGCCGTTGCGGTAGTACTCGACTTCGTCGGCGGTATCGACGCGGCACTTGAGCGACACGTCATCGACCTTGCCGGAGGCGCGGTGGATCTTCATCAGCAGGTCCATGCCGGCGCGCAGCTCGGCCAGGCCCAGGATGTCGATCACCTCGTCGCCGGTGAGCTCGAGGCTGTGCCGGGTCGCGCCGTCCTTGAAGGTGAGCGGCAGGACGCCCATCCCGACCAGGTTCGAGCGGTGGATGCGCTCGAAGCTCTCGACGATGACGGCCTTGATGCCGAGCAGCGCCGTGCCCTTCGCCGCCCAGTCGCGCGAGGAGCCCATGCCGTATTCCTTGCCGCCAAACACGACGAGGGGGGTGCCCTCCTTCTTGTATTGCATGGCGGCGTCGTAGATCGGCAGCTGCTCGCCGCCTGGCTGCTTGCGCGTCCAGCCGCCCTCGATGCCGGACAGCATCTCGTTCTTGATGCGGATGTTGGCAAAGGTGCCGCGCATCATGATCTCGTGGTTCCCGCGACGCGAGCCGTAGGAGTTGAAGTCGCGCTGCATGACCTGGCGCTCGCCAAGGTAATCGCCGGCGGGAGACGACTTCTTGATGTTGCCGGCCGGGCTGATGTGGTCGGTGGTGATGTTGTCGGCGAACAAGGCCAGCACGCGGGCGCCGGTGATGTCCTTCACCTCCGCGAGGTCCATCGTGATGCCCTCGAAGTAGGGTGGGTTCTGCACGTAGGTGCTGCCGCCGTTCCAGTGATAGGTCTCGCTGGAGGTGTCGACCTCGATGGCGCGCCACTCGGTGGTGCCCTGGAACACCTCGCCATACCGGCTGGTGAACTGCTCGCGGGTGAGGCTCTTGGCGACGGCCTCGTCGATCTCGGCGTCGGTCGGCCAGATGTCGCGCAGGTAGACCGGCTTGCCGTCCGAGCCGGTGCCGAGCGGCGCCGTCGTAATGTCCTCGTTCATCGTGCCGAGCAGGGCGTAGGCGACCACGAGCGGCGGGCTGGCGAGGTAGTTGGCGCGCACGTTGGGGTGCACGCGGCCCTCGAAGTTACGGTTGCCGGAAAGCACGGAGACGGCGACCAGCTTGTTGTCCTCGATCGCGTCGGCGACGGCGTCTTCGAGCGGGCCGGAATTGCCGATGCAGGTCGTGCAGCCGTAGCCGACGAGCTGGAAGCCCAGCGCATCCAGATCCGCCGAGACGCCGGCGCGGTCGAGATACTCGGTCACCACCTGGCTGCCGGGGGCGAGCGACGTCTTGACCCACGGACGCGGCGTGAGCCCCTTCTGCCGCGCCTTGCGGGCGAGCAGCCCGGCGCCGAGCATCACATACGGGTTCGACGTATTGGTGCAGCTCGTGATGGCGGCGATGACGACGTCGCCATGGCTGATCTCGTAATTGGTGCCCGCGACCTTGACGCGCTTGTCGACGTCGTTGGCCGGGACGCCGAGGCTCTTGGTCAGATCGGCCTTGAACGCGGCGGCCGCGTCCTTGAGCAGCACGCGATCCTGCGGGCGCTTCGGCCCGGCGATGGACGGCGCGACGGTGGCCAGGTCGAGCTCGAGGATGTCGGTGAACACCGGGTCGGGGGTGTTCTCGTCGATCCACATGCCCTGCGCCTTGGAGTAGGCTTCCACCAGCTCGATGCGGGCCGGGTCGCGGCCGGTGAGCTTGAGATACTCGATAGTGGCGGCATCGACCGGGAAAAAGCCGCAGGTGGCGCCGTATTCTGGGGCCATGTTGGCGATGGTCAGCCGGGTCGACACGGAAAGGGCCTTGAGGCCGGGGCCGAAGAACTCGACGAACTTGCCGACCACGCCCTTCTTGCGCAGCAACTGGGTGACGGTCAGCGCCAGGTCGGTGGCGGTCGAGCCCTCCGGCATCGCACCGGTGAGGCGGAAGCCGATCACGTCGGGGATCAGCATGGCGATGGGCTGGCCGAGCATGGCCGCCTCCGCTTCGATGCCGCCGACGCCCCAGCCGAGCACGCCGATGCCGTTGGCCATGGTGGTGTGGCTATCGGTGCCGAACAGCGTGTCGGGATAGGCGTAAGTGGCGCCGTTCACGTCGGCGGTCCAGACGGTCTCGGCGAGGAACTCGACGTTGACCTGGTGGCAGATGCCGGCGCCGGGCGGCACGACGCGGAAATTCTCGAACGCCGACTGGCCCCAGCGCAGGAACTGGTAGCGCTCGCCGTTGCGCTCGAACTCGATCTCGACGTTCTTCTTGGCCGCGTCGGGCGTCGCCGACACGTCGACCATGACCGAATGGTCGATCACGAGGTCGACCGGCACGAGCGGGTTGACCTGCTGCGGGCTGCCGCCGAGCGCGGTGATGCCATCGCGCATGGCGGCGAGGTCGACCACGGCGGGAACGCCCGTGAAGTCCTGCATCAGAATGCGGGCCGGCTTGAACGGCACTTCCTTCTCGGAACGGCCGGACTGCGCCCACTCGGCGACGGCGCGGGCATCGTCGGTCTTGTAGCTGCCGCCATTCTCGAAGCGGAGCACGTTCTCCAGCAGGATCTTGAGGCTGACGGGCAGGCGGCTGCCATCGCCGATCTGCTTGAACGCCTCCGGCAGCGAGAAGTAGCGATACTCGCGACCGCCCGCCGTCAGGGTGCGGGTGGTCTGGAGGCTGTCGTGCCCGGTCGCTTTCATCGCTGCTGCCCTCTTGTTCGCTTCGGCGGTATTTAATGGCGGTGCCCGGTGGCGTCCACCGGACGCCACCCGATAAGATGGCCGCATGAGCGGGATTCCACCATCGGGGCTGGCGGCGGCCGGCGTGGCGGCGTTCCGGGGGGAGCGGCTGGTGCTGCGCGACGTCGATCTGCTGGTACCGCGCGGGGGGGCGACCTTGCTGCTGGGCGCCAACGGATCGGGCAAGAGCACGCTGCTGCGGGTGCTGGCCGGGCTGAAGCGGCCGGATGCGGGGCGGATTACCTGGGACGGCGCGGACGTCGCGGAGAGCCCGGCGCCGGTGGCCTATCTCGGGCATCTCGACGCGATCAAGCTGGGGCTGACGGTGGCGGAGAACCTCAGGGTGGTCGCCGGTGGTCAGTCGCTCGACCCGGCGCTGGCCGCGATGGATCTCGAGGCGCTGCGCGACCTGCCGGGGCGGCTGCTCTCGGCCGGGCAGCGGCGGCGGCTCGCGCTGGCGCGGCTGGCGCTGCAGCCGGCGGGCGGGCTGTGGCTGCTGGACGAGCCGACGCTGGGGCTCGATGTCGCATCGGTGGCGCGGCTCGGCACGTTGTTCGCGGCGCACCGGGCGGCCGGCGGGGCGATCGTGACGGCGACACACCTGCCGCTGCCGCTGGACGACGTGGCGGAGTTGCGCCTGTGAGCTCGGGGTGGACGCTGTTGCGGCGCGAGTTGCTGCTGTCGCTGCGGCATGGCGCCGACACGATGGCGGCGCTGCTGTTCTTCGTGCTGGTGGGGGCATTGTTCCCGCTGGCGATCGGCCCGGCGCCGGACGTGCTGGCCCGCTTGGCGCCTGGGATCGTGTGGGTCGGCGCGCTGCTGGCGGCGCTGCTGCCGCTGGACCGGTTGTTCGGCGCCGATCTCGAGGATGGAACGCTGGACCAATTGCTGCTGTGCGGCCTGCCGCCGATCGGGGTGGCAGCGGTGAAGGCCGCGTCGCACTGGCTGGTGACCGGCTTGCCGCTGCTGGCGGCGGCGGGGCCGCTGGCGATCATGCTGCAGATGCCGCCCGCATCGGTGCCGGTGCTGCTGCTGGCGCTGTTGCCGGGGACGCTGGCCTTGTCGCTACTGGGGACCATGGGAGCAGCCATCGTGCTGGGCGCGCGGCGCGGCGGCGTGCTGCTGCCGCTGTTGGTGCTGCCGCTGGCGACGCCGGTGCTGATCTTCGGTGCCGCGGCAGGGGATGCGGCGTCCACCGGGCTGTCGCCGCGGCCGCACCTGTTGTTGCTGGCCGCGGTGCTGTGCGCCTCCGTCCCGCTCTGCCTGGCCGCCTCTGGCGCGGCGCTGCGCAACGCCGCGGAGTGACGCTATTCTCGACTGGGTCGAGCGGCAGCAGGCGCCGTTTGAGTTCGACGGGTTCGAGCCGGTCGCGATCACGGGGGCACTCGGACGAGGTTCTAAGCTTGCCCGAGATCGGCACGTCGATCCCGGTCACCGAAATCTTCCGCGGCGTCGGTTTCGAGGGCGAGTAGAGACCCGGTCGGGCTGCTCTAAGGGGTGACTACCGGGTCGGGCGGGGTGGGTCGACGGTATAGTCGTAGAAGCCGCGGCCGGACTTGCGGCCATACCAGCCGGCTTCGACGTATTTCACCAGCAGCGGGCAGGGGCGGTATTTGCTGTCGCCCATGCCCTCGTGGATGACCTGCATGACGGATAGGCAGGTATCGAGACCGATGAAGTCGGCCAGTTCGAGCGGCCCCATCTTATGGGCGGCGCCCAGTTTGAGCGCGGTGTCGATCGACTCGATCGAGCCGACGCCTTCGTGGAGCGCGGTGATCGCCTCGTTGATCATCGGGACCAGGATGCGATTGAGCGTGAAGGCCGGAAAGTCCTCCGAGACCGACACGGTCTTGCCGAGGCGGATGGCCAGGTCGCGGACGGCATCAAAGGTCGGCTGTTCGGTCGCCAGGCCGCGGATGAGCTCGACGAGCTTCATCATGGGCACGGGATTCATGAAGTGCATGCCGATGAAGCGGCCAGGCCGGTCCGTGCTGGCGGCCAGGCGGGTGATGCTGATGGAGCTGGTATTGCTGGCGAGCAGGCAATCGGGCCGCAGATGCCGGAGGGCGGCCTGGTAGATCGTGCGCTTGATCTCCTCCCGCTCGGTCGCCGCTTCGATCACCAGGTCGGCGTCCGCGAAGGCGGCGTAGTCGGTGCCCACGGCGATGCGCGACAGGGCGGCGTCGCGGTCGGCGGCGGCGATCGTCGCCTTGGCGACTTGCCGCTCCATGTTCTTGGCGATCCCGGCCTGCGCGCGCTCCAGCGCCGGGGCCTGGCTGTCCAACATATGCACCGACAGGCCGGCCAGCGCGCAGACATGCGCGATACCGGAGCCCATCTGGCCGGCGCCGATGACGCCGACCGTCTCGATGGCCAAAGTTAGGCCGCCTTTTCCAGCTCGCGCTGCAGCTCGGGCAGGATATTGAAGAGGTCGCCGACCAGGCCGTAATCGGCGACCTGGAAGATCGGCGCCTCTTCGTCCTTGTTGATGGCGACGATGACCTTGCTGTCCTTCATCCCGGCCAAGTGCTGAATGGCGCCGGAGATGCCGATGGCGATGTAGAGATCGGGGGCCACGATCTTGCCGGTCTGGCCGACCTGGTAGTCGTTCGGCACGAAGCCGGCATCGACGGCGGCGCGGGAGGCGCCCACGGCGGCGCCCAGCTTGTCGGCGATCGGCTCGATCAGCTTGAAGTTGTCGCCGTTCTGCATGCCGCGGCCGCCGGACACGACGACGCGGGCGGCGGTCAGCTCCGGACGCTCGCTCTTGCTCAGCTCGGAGGAGACGTAGCGCGACATGGTTGGCGCTTCGGCCGACTGCACGGGCTCGACAGTGGCGGTGCCGCCTTCTTCGGCGACGGGATCGAACGAGGCGGCGCGGACGGTGATGACCTTCTTGGCGTCCGACGAGACGACCGTGGCCATGGCGTTGCCGGCGTAGATCGGACGGATGAAGGTGTTGGCGTCCTCGACGCCGGAGATGTCGCTGATCGGCTGGCTGTCGAGCAGGGCGGCGACCCGCGGCATGACGTTCTTGCCGGTCGCGGTGGAGGCGGCGAGGATGTGCTCGTGGTGGTCGGCCATGCCGGCGATCAGCGCCGCCAGCGGCTCGGCCAGGGCGTGCTCGAAGGCGGGCGAGTCGGCCAGGTGCACCTTGGAGACGCCGGCGAGCTTGGCCGCGGCCTGTGCCACGTCGCCCACATTGTGACCGGCGACCAGGACATGGACTTCGCCGAGCTTGGCGGCGGCGGTGATGGCCGAGCGGGACGGCTGCTTGATCTTGCCGTTCTCGTGGTCGATCAGGACGAGGGAAGCCATCAGATCACCTTTGCTTCGGTCTTGAGTTTGGCCACGAGCTCCGCCACGGACCCGACCTTGACACCGGCCTGTCGCTTGGGCGGCTCGACGACGCGGATCGTCTTGAGGCGGGGCGCCGGGTCGACGCCGAGGTCGGCCGGTTTGACGGTCTCGATCGGCTTCTTGCGCGCCTTCATGATGTTGGGCAGCGACGCGTAGCGCGGCTCGTTGAGGCGCAGATCGGTCGTCACGATGGCGGGCAGCTGCAGCTCCACGGTCTCGAGGCCACCATCGACCTCGCGCGTGACGAGGAGCTTCTCGCCCTCGACCGCGACCTTGCTGGCGAAGGTGCCTTGCGGCCAGCCGAGCAGGGCGGCGAGCATTTGGCCGGTGGCGTTCATGTCGTCGTCGATGGCTTGCTTGCCCATGATGACGAGCTGCGGCTGCTCCTTCTGCACCAGTGCGCGGAGCAGCTTGGCGACCGCGAGCGGTTGGAGTTCGGCATCCGTCTCGACCAGGATGCCGCGATCGGCGCCCATGGCCAGCGCGGTGCGGATGGTCTCGGCGCATTGCGGGGCACCGAGGGAGACGGCGATGATCTCGGTAGCGACGCCCTTTTCCTTCAGCCTGACCGCTTCCTCGACCGCGATCTCGTCGAAGGGATTCATCGACATCTTCACGCCTTGCGTTTCCACGCCGGAGCCGTCGGCCTTGACGCGGACCTTGACGTTGTAATCGACGACCCGCTTCACGGGGACGAGCAGCTTCATGGGACCCGGTCTCTTTCTTGAATTAGCCCAGAGATTCGCGTTGTGTGCAGCGGCCGAAATGTGTTGTCAAACGCGCCGGTGGGCGTGTGGGACGGTGCAGTCAGTGCCGTAGGACGCTCATCAACAGGATAAAGAACAGCAAGGCGACGCCTTGCAGGATAACTCTCCACCGCATCAGCGCGTTGGAGCGGGCCGGGTTGCTGCCGCCGCCGCGCACCAACCCCACCATCCCGAGCACTAGGACGCCGAGCGTGCCCAGCATGGCGAGCGCCGTCAGAACCGCAAGGAATGTGACCATGAAATCAATGTGGGCGATATCCCGCACCCCGCAAGCTGCCGGTGCGCGGTGGCCGTCCGTCGCTGCGGCGGCTCGCATGGTCGTGCTCGCGTCGGGCCTGGTCGCGGCCGCCACGGTCCCGGCGCAGGCCCAGAATGCCGCGCCGGTGACGGGCGAGGCGGCGGCCCCGGTGCGGACCGAATTGTCGCCGGCTGCGGCGGCGAACACGCTGGCGGTGCTGCGCGACGAGAAGCGGCGCAACGAGCTGATCGCCGTGCTGGAGGCGATCAGCAAAGCCGCTCCGGCGGCGACGGTGACCGCCCCGGCAGCGGTGGCCGTGCCGAGGACGCCGGAGGAGACGCTGGCGGCCGGTCCGCTGGCCGTCGGCAACCCCGCCACCGCGGCCGCGCCCGCCGCGCCGCCGGCCGGCGCGGCCGCACCGTCCGCAACGCCGGCCGCGGCTCCGGCCGCGAGTCCCGCCCCTGCCCCCGCCGCGGCCCCCGCTGCTTCCCCCACTGCGGCCACGGCACCGGCTGCGCCATCGGCGACGCGTGCCCTGGCGGCGGACAGCATCGGCGTGCAGGTGGCGGGGCGGCTCACCGTGCTGCTCGGCGCCTACGCGCAGCAGCTGCTGAGCTCGCTGCAATCGGTCAACGACCTGCCGCTGCTGTGGCGCTGGTTGCGCAGCCAGGCCGCCGACCCGGAGGCGCGGGCGGCCGCGTTGGACGCCGCGCAGTTCCTGCTGCTCGCGCTCGTGGTGGGGCTGGCGGCGGAATGGCTGGTCCGCCGCGCGCTGAGGCGGCTGCGCTCGACGCTGAACGCCTGGTCGCCGCGCCACAGCACCCCCGACCCGGCGGCGGCCGGCGGCCACGCGACGGAGGTGCGGCGCCGCCGGTTCGACCGCATCCTCGGCGCGCTGCGGCTGGTGCCGTTCCTGCTCGGGCGGCTGGTCATCGACCTGTTGCCGGTGGCCGCGTTCCTGGGCGTATCCGAGCTGCTGCTCGGGACGTCGTTCGTGCTCTCGACACAGAGCCGGCTGATCGTGCTGCAGGCGGTCGAGGGCTACGTGCTGGTGCGGGTCATCTTCGCGGCGACCGACTTCCTGTTCTCCCCGCAGCCGCCCCGGCTGCTGCCGGTGTCGGACTGGGCGGCGGCGTTCGTGACACGCTGGGTGCGACGGATCGCCATCGTGGGGGTCAGCGGCTACGCCATCGCGACGATCGGCTTGCTGTTCGGCATGTATCATACGGCGCAGCTCGCCATCCTGAAGCTGTCGGCGCTGCTGGTGCATCTGGGCCTGGTGACGGCGGTGCTGCAGGCGCGGGCGCCGGTGGCCCACCGGCTCCATGCGCCACGAACGTCCCACGGCTTGTGGGCGACGCTGTGCAACCGGTTCGCGGAGGTCTGGCACTGGTTCGCGATCTTCTGGATCGTGGCGGCCTGGCTGGTCTGGGCGGTCGAGATTCGCGACGGCTACACGCGGCTGCTCTATTTCTTCGCCGTCACCGCCGGGATCGTGGTCCTGGCGCGCTTGCTCGCGGTCCTGTCGCTGGGCGGGCTGGACAAGGGGCGGGCCGCGCTGGCCGCCGACGGGCTGGGCGAGCGGGCCGGGGTCTACTACCCGGCGATCCGCTTCGTGCTGTCGGCCGCGATCTGGGTCGCCACCGGGCTCGCGCTGCTGGAGGCCTGGGGCCTGCCGGTGACGTTCTGGCTGACCGCCGGCGGTCTCGGCGGGCGCGTGCTGGATGCCGGGCTGACGATCGTGGTTGCGGTGCTGCTGGCGATCGCGGCCTGGGAGGGGGCCAACGCGTTCATGTCGCGGCACCTGGCCGACCTTTCGCAGAACGCGCAGGCGGCGCGGGCGGGCCGGCTGCGCACGCTGCTGCCGCTGATGCGCACGGTGCTGCTGGTGGCGATCGTGCTGATCGTGGGCATGATCGCCCTGTCGGCTATCGGGGTGAACATCGCGCCGCTGCTCGCGGGCGCGGGGGTGATCGGCATCGCGGTCGGCTTCGGGTCGCAGAAGCTGGTGCAGGACTTGATCACCGGGCTGTTCCTGTTGCTGGAGAACTCCATGCAGGTGGGTGACGTGGTCACGGTGGCGAACATGACCGGCACGGTGGAGGCGCTGTCGATCCGCACCATCCGGCTACGCGCCATCGACGGCGCGGTGCACCTGATCCCGTTCAGCGCGGTGACAACCGTGACGAATCAAACGCGCGATTATTCGTATGCCGTGCTGGACGTCACGATCGGGTTGAACGAAGAACCGGGTCCGATCGAGACCGTGCTGCGGGAGATCGCGGCGGAGATGCAGGCCGATCCGGACTGGCAGACCAAGGTGCTGGACAAGCTGGACGTGATGGGGGTGGATAAGTTGACCGACACGGCGTGGATCATGCGGGTGCGGATCAAGACGCAGGCCAGCAGCCGCTGGGCCGTAACGCGCGAGTTGAATCGGCGGATCAAGATGCGGTTCGATTCGAGCGCGATCGAGAGCCCGTTCACCAGCCACAAGGCGCTGATGCGCGACGTGCCGGCGGCCGACGCGGAGGCCGCAGCATGAGCTGGTCGGAAGCGCTGCGGGACCGTGGCTTCGTGTTCGCCGAAGCGCCCGACATGCGGGCGGCATTGGGCGACGCGCTGCGCGACTGGCCGGCCTTTGCCGCGAGCTGGGACGATCTGGGGCTCGATACCTACATGGCCGATGGCGGCCGCTACCGGAAGCGCCGCCACGCCGCGTTCCGCGCCGGGCCGGACGGCATCGAGCGCAAGCCGAACCAGCCGCACTACCAGAGCCGGGATTACAACGCGCTCAATGGCGGCATCGCGCGCTGGTTCGAGCCGATGGCGGAGCAGGCGGCAGAGACCGCGTCGTTCCGCGGCATCCTCCGCTTCTGCCACGAGCTGTTCGGCGGGCTGACGCCGGCGCCCTCATGGCATGTCGAGGTACACCAGTTCCGCATCGAGGCGCGGCCGGATGCGGCCGGCAAGCCGACGCCGGAGGGGATGCACCAGGACGGGGTGGACTGGGTGCTGGTACTGATGGTCAACCGCGACAACATCGCGGAGGGCGAAACCAGCATCCATGGGCTCGACCGTGGCCTGCTGGGCAGCTTCACCCTGCGCGAACCGCTCGACTCCGCGCTGGTGGACGACCACCGGGTGTTCCACGGCGTGACGGCGGTGCGGGCGCTGGATCCCACGCGGCCGGCGCATCGTGACGTGCTGGTGGTGACGTTTCGGCGCGAGAGCTGACGGCGGCGCTCAGGCGGAGATGGCGGCGCGCTCGGGGGCTGGTGCGGGGCCGGCGGCGGCGGCGCGGCCGGTGCGGGCCTCCGTGCGGGTCGGCATGACGATCGTGGCGCGCAAGCCGGGGCCGGCGCTCTCGAGTTGCAGCGTGCCACCATGGAGTTGTGCGACGGCGCGGACCAGGGTCAGGCCCAGCCCAAAGCCCGGCGTGCTGCGGGCGCTTTCGCCGCGAAAGAAGCGGTCGGCGGCGCGCGCCACGTCGGCCGGGTCGATGCCGGCGCCGTAATCGCGCACGGTGAGCAGGGCGTGGCCGTCCACCGCCCGGCCGCCGAGTTCGACCGTGCCGCCGGGGGGCGAGAACTTGAGGGCGTTGTCGAGCAGGTTGGCGACGGCCTGCTGGATCAGTTCGCGGTCGCCGCGCACCGGCAGCTCGGTGGTCGCTGTCAGCTCGAGGCGGGCGCCGCGTTCCTCCGCCACGGCGCCGTAGAGCTCGCACAGGTCATTGAGCAAGGGGCGGACGTCCAGCGGCTCGAAGGCGGAGCGGCGCGCGCCGGCCTCGATCTCCGAAATCCGTAGCAGGGCATGGAACACGTTGGTGACGCCGTCGAGGTCGGACACGGCGCGGTCGATCGCGGTGCGGAGTTGCTCGGCGGTGCCGGCATGGTTGGCGGCGTCTTCCAGCCGGGCGCGGGCGCGGGTGATGGGCGTGCGCAGATCATGCGCGATCGCGTTGGATACCTGGCGCACGCCGTCCATCAGCAGGCCGAGGCGGTCCAGCATGTCGTTGATGGTCTCGGCCATGCGATCGAACTCGTCGCCGCGGCCGGAGATCGCGACCCGGCGGGTCAGATCGCCCGACGAGATCGCGTCGGCCGTCTGCGACACCTGCGACACCATGCGGGAGAACAGCTTCTGCAGCAGCAGCGCGCCCGTGATGCTCAGCAGGCCGATCAGGACGATGGACCAGGCCAGCACCTCCGTCAGCAGGTTGCGCAGGGCGGCGCGCGACGACACCTCGCGCCCGACCAGCAGCGAGTAGCCGGCCGGCAGGTCGTAGCGATGGAAGCGCGCCAGGTTGCGCTGGCCGTTCCGCTTGACGTTGATCTCGTAGATCTCGCCGGGCTTGGAGACCTGGCTGGGCCAGTTGTCGAGGTTGCCCGCGACCACCTGTCCCTTGGGGTCGAGCACCAGGTAGATGGCATCGCCATCCTTGTTGTTGGCGATGCGGTTCTGGATGGTCTCGAACAGCGCGGTCGGGCCGCCGGAGCGCCACTGCTCCGCCAACCCCTGCGCGTCGGCATCGATGGCGGCGTCCACCTGGCGGGTGAGGATGTTGATGCTGGACACCCACAGCACCAGGATCAGCAGCGCCGCGCTGACGCCGAACACCAAGGCGTAGCTCAAGGCCAGCTTGACGCCGGCGGACCGGAACATCCGGGGCAGCCCCGCGGTGCTCCAGCGGTGGCTCATTCAGCGCGCAGCATGTAGCCGGCGCTGCGGACCGTGTGCAGCAGCGCGGTCTCGAACGGCTTGTCGATCTTCTGGCGCAGCCGCGAGACGTGGACGTCGATCACGTTGGTCTGCGGGTCGAAATGGTAGTCCCACACCCCCTCCAGCAACATGGTGCGGGTCACGACCTGGCCGGCATGGCGCATGAGGTATTCCAGCAGCATGAACTCGCGCGGCTGCAGGTCGATCTTCTGGTCGCGGCGGCGCACGCTGCGGGACAGCAGGTCCATCTCGAGGTCGCCCACCTGGAGCCGGGTTTCGGGCGCGGCGGCGCGGCGGCGGCGGGCGAGTGCCTCCACCCGGGCGAGCAGCTCGCTGAAGGCGAACGGCTTGGTGAGGTAGTCGTCGCCGCCCGCCTTGAGCCCGCGAACGCGGTCGTCCACGTGCGCCATGGCGGACAGGAACATCACGGGCGTGCCGTTGCCCTCGCTGCGCAGCATCTCCAGCACGCGCAGGCCGTCGATCCCGCCGGGGAGCATGCGGTCGAGGATGATGGCGTCGAACTCCTGCCCGGTCGCCGCCAGCAGGCCATCGCGGCCGTTATCGGCGTGCTCGGCGAGGTGCCCGGCTTCGCGCAGGCCCTTGACGATGTAGGCCGCCACGTCCTTGTCGTCTTCCACCACCAGAATGCGCATGGGTTACTCCTCCGGCTCGGACGGGCGGCGGCCAAGCGTGGCCGAGGTCTCGAACGGCTGACCGCCGCGGACGACACTGAGCTTGGCGGTGCCGCCGGGAGGCACGCCGGCGATGGCGCGGACCAACCCGTTGGCGGTTTGCACCGCCGTGCCGTTGACGGCGGTGATGACGTCGCCGGTGCGCAGCCCGGCCTGCGCGCCCGGTCCGGTGCGTTCGACGGAAGCGATGCGGACGCCGGTCGCGCCTGGCGGACGGCCGCCGATGGAGACGCCGAGCCAGCCGCGGTCGATGCGACCCTTCTGGACCAAATCGTCCACCACGCGGCGAGCGATCTCGCTCGGAACCGCGAAGCCGATGCCGACCGAGCCGCCGGTGGGCGAGACGATGGCGGTGTTCACGGCGATCACCTCGCCGGCCATGTTGAAGGTGGGGCCGCCGGAGTTGCCGGGGTTGATTGGCGCGTCGATCTGCAGGAAGTCGTCGAACGGCCCGGCGCCGATGTCGCGCCCGCGCGCCGACACGATGCCGGCGGTGACGGAGGCGCCGACGCCGAACGGGTTGCCGGCGGCGAGGATCCAGTCGCCGACCTCCACCGCGCGGCTGTCGCCCCAGCTCACGAAGGGCAGCTTCTTCTCGGCGGCGATGCGGATCACGGCGATGTCGGTGACCGGGTCCACGCCCATGACGCGGCCCGGCAGGTCCTCCCCATCGGGCAGGGTGACGGTGATGCGGGAGGCGTGGCCGACGACGTGGCTGTTGGTGACGATGATGCCGTTGGGGTCGATGATGAAGCCGGCACCGGCGCCGCGGATGGGCTGATTGCGCAAGCGGTTGCGCAGCAGGCGCTCGGCGGGCGTGCCGCGCAGTTCGGGCGGGATGGCGATCTCGGCGCGGCCGGTCTCGACGACGGCGATGTTGACCACGGCCGGCGCGACCCGCTTGACCAGGGGCGCCAGGCTCGGCGGCCCACTGACGACCGGCGCGGCGGCACTCAACGACTGGGGTTGCGTGGCGCACCCCGCCAGCGGGATCAGCACCGCCACCATCGCCGCTCGCAGCCGTTCACCCATGCCTCGCCCTCCTTGCCTCGCCTCGTACGAGGACTTGACGGATATCATCTGCGGCCCCCAACGACGCTCGTCGCCGCCGGGTTCGTTGCCGCGTTCGCGGCCGGGTGTTCCGGCCAATCGTGCTTGGGGTAGCGGCCGCGCATGTCGCGGCGCGCATCGGCCCAGGCGCCGCGCCAGAAGCCGGCCAGGTCGGCCGTGATGGCGACCGGGCGGCCGGCGGGCGACAGCAGCGACAAGCGGAGCGGCACCCGCCCGCCGGCCAGGCGCGGCGTGTCGGCCAGGCCGTAGAACCATTGCGCGCGGGCGGCGGCGACCGGCACGGGCTCGAGATAATCCACCGGGGCGCGGCCGCCCGGAAGCGGCAGGTGGGTCGGCAGATCGCGGTCCAGGGAGGCGGCGAGCGACCAGCCGAGCCGAGCGCGCAGGAGCGCGACGAGGTCCAGCCGCCCAACTTCGCCGAGGCGTGCGAGCCCGGCAAACTGTTCCTCCAGCCAGGCGCGGTCCGCTGCCAAGGCCTCGTCGGCCAGGTCGGGCGCGTCCGGCTGCAGGTTGCGCCACAGCGCGGCGCGGGCCTGCAGTTGGCGGGCGGCATCGGTCCAGGGCAGGGCGGCGATGTCGGCGGCGACGACGCCGGCCAGGATGCGGGCGGCCTCGGCCGGGTCGGCGGCGGCGGTGCGGTCTTCCAGCACCAGCGCACCCAGGCGGCGGCGGCGGCGGGACAGCACGGCACCGGAGATGGAGTCGAAGCTGCTTTCCACCGTCTCGGTGCAGCGGTCGGCGAGCGCAGCCGGGTCGAGCGGGGCGGCGAGGCGGATGCGGGCGGAGGCCTTGAGGTCGAGGCTGGCGACGACCAGAAGGTTGGCCGAGGCCAGCTTGTCGGCAGCGGGCAGCTTGGCGCCGCCGCCGCCCGACAGGCGGAACGAGCCGATCTCGCTGCGGCGCTGGGCGATGCGGTCGGGGAAGGCGGCGGCGAGCAGTGGGCCGGGGTCGCCGCCGGATCCCGCCTCTCCCGGCTCCGCGCGGACGCGGAGGCGCTGGCGGTAGGTGGTCGCCTGGCGGCGGATGCGCGCGGCGGCGCCACGGTCGATGTCGGCGCTGCCGGTCACGAGGCCGTCCAGGCGCAGGCGGATATCGGCGGGAGGCTCGCGGCCGCGCATGGGATCGCGCTCCTCCAGCAGGGCGGCGAGCTCGCTGGCCAGGGCCTGCTCGCCGGGCCCGGTAGCGGTCAGCATCATGGCGGCCAGACGCGGGTGGGCGCCCAGCGCGGCCATGCGCCGGCCGAGCGGCGTGATGCCCGTCTCGGGGTCGAAGGCGCCCAATTGTTGCAGCAGGCTCTCGCCGGCCGCGAGCGCGCCGGCCGGCGGCTGGTCGGGGAAGGGGAGGTCGGCCGGGCGCGTGCCCCAGGCGGCGCAGTCGAGCACCAGGCCGGAGAGTTCGGCTTCGAGGATCTGCGGGCGGTCGAACGGGGCGAGGCCGCGATGGGCCGCCGTCGTCCAGAGGCGGATGGCGGTGCCAGGCCCCTCGCGCCCCGCGCGGCCGGACCGTTGGTCGGCGGCGGCGCGGCTGATCCGCACCGTGGCGAGCCGGGTCAGGCCGCTTGCCGCATCCATGCGCGGGATGCGTCGCCAGCCGCCATCGACCACGATGCGAACGCCGGGCACGGTGAGCGAGGTTTCGGCAATGCTGGTCGCCAGCACGACCCGGCGGCGCTCGGCGGGGCGGAGCGCGCGGTCCTGCTCGGCTGGTGGCAGGTCGCCATGCAGCGGCAGAACCAGCGCGCCGCAGCCCTCCAAGGCGGCCTCCGTGCGGCGGATCTCACCCATGCCGGGCAGAAAGGCCAGGAGGTCGCCGTCGGCGGCGGCCAGTGCGGCGCGGATAGCGGCCGCCATCGCCACGGGGAGGTCGCGCGGGTCGGCGACGTCGCGCGCCGCCTGCGTCACCGTGACGGGGAACATGCGGCCGGCGCTTTCGATCACCGGGCCGTTCAGCAAGGCCGCCAGCCGCGCCCCGTCCAGCGTCGCCGACATGGCGAGCAGCCGCAGCTCCGGCCGCAGGACGCGCTGGAGGTCGAGGCAGAGCGCCAGGGCGAGGTCGGCTTCCAGCGCGCGTTCGTGGATCTCGTCCAGCAGCACGGCGGCGACGCCCTCGAGCGCCGGGTCGGATTGGAGGCGGCGGACGAGCAGGCCTTCCGTGACGACCTCGATCCGGGTGCGGGGGGAGGTGGCGCTCTCGAGCCGGGTGCGGAAGCCGACGGTCTGGCCGACCGGCTCGCCGATCAGCTCGGCCATGCGGGTGGCGGCGGCGCGGGCGGCGAGGCGGCGCGGCTCCAGCACCACGATGCGGCCGTCGCCGCGCCAGGGCGCGTCCAGCAGGGCGAGCGGCACGACGGTGGTCTTGCCGGCGCCGGGCGGGGCGACCAGCACGGCGTTGGACCCGGCCGCCAGCGCGCCTTGAAGCGCGGGCAGGGCATCGGTGATCGGCAGGGAAGGGAGCGGAACCATCGTCGCCATGGTGGAGCAGGGGGGGCGTGCCGTATATAAGGCGTATGCGCCCCGCCCACCTGCTTCTTCTGGCCGCCCTTCTCCTGCCCTCGGCCGCCGCGCCGGCCCGGGCGGCCGAGAGCGCGGCGGTGGCGAGCAAGCGGCTGGTGGCAACCCTGGTGTCCGACACGGATGCGGTCGCGGCCGGGCAGCCGTTCCGCCTCGGGCTGCGGCTACGGATGGCACCAGGCTGGCACACCTATTGGAAGAACCCCGGCGATGCGGGACAGCCAGCCGAGCTAGTGCTGTCGCTGCCGGAGGGGTCGCGCGCGGGGCCGATGCAATGGCCGGCGCCAGAACGGCTCCCGGAGGGGCCGATCATGACGTACGCCTATACCGGCGACGTCGTGCTGCCGGTCACCGTCACGCCTGGGGCCGGGGCGCAGCACGTGACGGCGACGGCGAACTGGCTGGTTTGCGAGAAGATCTGCGTGCCGGAGGAAGGGCGGTTCGTGCTCGACCTACCGGCCGGCACGCCGGCGCCCTCGGCCGAGGCGGCGCTGTTCCGGCAGACCGATGCGCGGCTGCCACGGCCCTCGCCGTTCGCGGCGAGCGTGGCGCCGGACGGAGTGTTGACGCTGAGCGGCGCCGGACTGTCGGCACAGTCGGTCAAGCAGGCCTGGTTCTTTCCGGAAGAATGGGGAGCGATCGACCACATCGCACCGCAGCCGGTCACGATCGGCGACGGTGTCGTGCAGATCGCGTTGGCGCCGGGCGCGCAATTCGCCAAGGGCGGGGCTGTGACGGGCGTGGTGGCGCTGAGGGACGCAGGCGGGCAGGATAGCTTCCTGCAGGTCGACGCGGTGCGCGGGGCGGCGGTGGCGGCGGGTGGCAGCGTGTCGCTGGCGCGGCTCGCGCTGCTGGCGGCGCTGGGCGGGCTGCTGCTGAACCTGATGCCCTGCGTGTTCCCGGTGCTGGCGATGAAGGCGATGGCGCTGGCGAAGCTGTCCGGCCAGGACCGGCGGCAGGTGCGGGCGCAGGCCGGCTTCTACACCGCGGGTGTGCTGGTGGCGTTTGCCGCGTTGGGCGGAGCGCTGGTGGCGGCGCGGGCGGCGGGTGCGGTGGCGGGATGGGGGTTCCAGTTCCAGTCACCGTTATTCGTGGCGGCGATGGCCTGGCTGCTGTTTGCCGTGGGGCTGAACCTGTCGGGGGTGTTCGAGGTCCGCACCGGGCTGGCGGGAGCCGGGCAGGGACTGGCCGGGCGCGGCGGGCAGGCGGGAAGTTTCTTCACCGGGCTGCTGGCCGTGCTGGTCGCGACGCCATGCACGGCGCCGTTCATGGGCGTGGCGATCGCGGGGGCGCTGGCCGCTCCGCCGTCGCAGACGCTGCTGGTGTTCCTGGCGATGGGCCTGGGGATGGCGTTGCCCTACCTGCTGCTCGGCGTGTTCCCCGGATGGGCGCGTCGGCTGCCGCGGCCGGGCGGATGGATGGACGTGCTGCGCGGGCTGCTGGCCTTCCCGATGTATGCCGCGAGCGTTTGGCTGGTCTGGGTGCTGAGCCTGCAGGCGGGTCCGGACGGGGTGTTGGCGGCGATGGCGGGCATGGTGCTGCTGGCGATGGCGGCTTGGGCACTCGGGCTGGCGCAGCGCGCGGGCGGGCGCGGCATCTGGCTCGGCCGCGCCGTGGCAGCGCTGTCGCTCGTGGGCGCCGGGGCGGTGCTGACGGCGGTGGCGGGCGCATCGGCGCCGGTGGCGGCCGCGACGGCTGCGGCAGAGGGCACCGAGGCCTTCACCCCCGCGCGCCTGGCCGAATTGCGCGCTGCCGGGCGGCCGGTTTTCGTCAATATGACCGCGGCCTGGTGCGTGACCTGCCTGGTCAACGAGAAGGTCGCGCTCTCTCCCGCCCGGGTCCGCGATGCGTTCGCGGAGAAGGGTGTGACCTACCTCAAGGGCGACTGGACCCGGGGCGACCCGGCGATCACCGCCTTCCTGACCGACCATGCGCGGGACGGCGTACCGCTCTACGTGCTGTATCCCGCCGGACCGGGCGCACCGGTCGTGCTGCCGCAGATCCTGACGGAGGCGGAGATGCTGTCACGGCTGAACCAGATCGGAGGCTGACATGAGTTTGATCGCACGTCGTTCCATACTGATCGCGACCGGGCTGGGCTTGGTGGCCGGACGGGCAAGGGCCCAGCCGCGGGTCGGGACTGCGGCGCCGGGCTTCACGGCGGTGGACAGCAACGGGCAGGCCGTCTCGCTGGCGGGGCTGCGCGGGCGGCTGGTGGTGCTGGAATGGACCAACGATGGCTGCCCTTACGTCGGCAAGTGGTATGGCGCCGGGGCCATGCAGGCGCTGCAGCGCGACGCAGCTGGCCTGGGAGCCGTGTGGCTGTCTGTCATCAGCTCGGCGCCCGGCGAGCAGGGCTACGCGGACGGTGCCCGCGCCAACGACCTGACACGGACCCGCGATGCAGCGCCAGCCCATGTGCTGCTCGATCCGGACGGCACGCTGGGCCACCTCTACGACGCCAAGGTCACGCCCGAACTGTTCATCATCGGCCCCGACGGCACGCTGCAGTACATGGGCGGCGCCGACAGCATCGCCTCCACCCGCGCCGACGACCTCGCCCGGGCGCAGCCGCATGCGCGCGAGGCGCTGACGGCGATCGCGGCCGGCCGGCCGGCGCCGCAGCCGGTAACGCGGCCCTATGGCTGCACTGTCAAATACGCGGCGTAACTAGCGGAAACCGATCTCCACCGGGCCGGCGCCGCTGGCGGTGAGCCAGAGGCGCCAGGCTTCGGCGATGCGCTGGCGCTCGCCCTGCGGCAAAGGCGGGCGGCCCGGAGTGTCGTCGCGGCCGAAGCCGATTACCCGCACGGGCGCGCCGCCGAGGCTGGCGAGCACGCCTTCCGTGCGCAGGCGCTGCACGATCATCGCCGGCGGCAGCCGCTTGAGTTCGCGTTCCGGCACCACCGTCGAGTTCTCGATCAGGTCGGAGAACAGGAACAGGTTCAGCAGCTTCTGCGACCCGGCGGCATAGGGGCGCACCGCTTCGGCGACGGTGCGGAAGAGGTCGGAGAAGCGGGTTTCCTCCGGCTTCTGCAGCAGGCCCGCCAGGGTGGCCGCCAGTTCGCGGGTGAAGCCCAGCGTGTCGGCCCGGGCGATGACGGGGCGGCAGGTGGAAAGGAGGTCGGCAAAGAAACCGGTCTCCGGGCAGCCCGGCTTGCAACGGTCGAACAGCTTCTGGCTCTCGGTATAAGCGCCCGTCATCGTGTATAGCACCAGCCGGTCGCCGGCGCCGAGCCGGGCCACCATGCCGTCCAGGGCCTGGAGGAACAGCGTCTTGTCGGTGTCGTCGAAGGCGGTGGTGCGATCGACCAGCAGCACGGCGGTGCCGCTGCCGTAGCCGCAGTAATCGGCCGCGCGGGCCGAGCCGGCGGACGCGAGCAGCGCCATCGCCAGCCACGCGATGCGGACCCTCACTGGCCTTCGCCGATGCGCCGGCGGATCTCGGCCTCGCTGCTGGCGCGCACGGCGTCCAGCGAACCGGTGACGCCTTCCTTGATCTCGCCGATCGCCCCCTCGACGAAGGCCATCGAGCGGTTGCGCACCGCAGCAGCCATGCGGGCCACGGTTTCCTGCCAGAACGGATCAACGGCGCGCTCGCGGGCGGCGAGCTCGTCGTGCTTGCTTTCCGTCTCGCGCAGGAGCTGGTCCAGGGAGGCCAGCTGGGTGTCGTAAGAGCGGCTTTTGCTGCTGGCGGTGCGCTCGTAGCGGCCCCGCAGCCGGGTCATGCGGCGGCGGGTGCGTTCCTGCTGACGCCAGGCCGCCTCGTAATCGGGGTGCGGGTCATGGCGGAGGAAGGCGGCGGTGGCGCCGAACACGAAAATCACGACGTTGAGCACCAGCAACGTCCATCCGGCCGTGCCGAGCTGTTCGCCAGCGACCTGAGACAGGGTGCGGGTGACGTTCTGGGCCGCGCCGCCGGCCGTGAGGCTCTGCACGGTGGCGGCGAGCGAGCCCCCGGCTTCGGATTCGAGCAAGCGGACGTAGAGCTGCCGCATCCCGGCCAGCAGGTACATCAGCACGCCGGTCAGGCCGATGAACAGCAGCAGGCCCAGGCCGCGGCGGACCTTGAGGGACGTGGTGGACGGCGTTTCCATCCTGCGCACCAGCGTGCCGACCATGTGGGCGAAGAAGACCAGCACGGCGCCGACCACGAAGGCGAGCGCGAGGGAGACGGCTGGCTGCTCTTGGAAGAACAGCTCGAAGGCGAGGCGATTGACCGGGACTTCGATCAGCGCCAGCAGGGTCATGACCGGAAGATAGAAGCCCACCATGCTGCGGCGGAGCGGCCGGCCGTTGACCTCGGCGCGCACGGCGCGATGGGCCTTTTCCGCCTCCTCGCCCGCCAGCCCGGCGCGGCGGAACTTGGCCGATAGCGGGCCAGAGGCGGTGTCGAGCGCGTGCAACACCCGTTCGCGTTCCTCGCGCAGCCCGCCCATGCGCTGGGCGATGTGGTCGTCGCGCTCGCGCCCGAGGTCGCCGAGTTGGCGACGGATGTCGGTGGCATAGCTCGCCAGGTCGCTGCGCAGGGACAAGGCGGCAGCTTTGGCACGGCCGATCAGCCCGTCCTCGTAATCGCCGTGGCGGCGGGCGAGCAGGGCGGCATCGCCGGTCGCCGCGGCCTTGCCGGCCGCCCGCGCCTGCCGGATCTCGGCCTCACGCTGATCGAGCCAGGGGCCGACGGTTCGGCTAGCGATCTGCTTGAGGCTCTGATCCATGATCGGAAGCGCCGGATTCCAGGTCGCGCGCGACCTCCGGTCGATGCAGCAGGCGGTCGATGTGCATTGCGTATTCGAGGGCGGTATCGGCCTGGAAGGACAGGGTCGGCGCGATGCGCAGGCGCATCTCGTGGGCGACTTGGCCGCGAAGATAGGGTGCGGCCCGCTTCAGCGCCGGCAGCAGGGCGTCGATGTCGGACCGGCCGAGCCGGGCCACGAAGGCGGTGGCCGCCTTGAGGTCCGGGCTGACCCGGACCTCCGTGACGGTGATGGTCTCGCCGGCCAGGTCGGGGTCGCGGATGTCATGACGCGTGAACACGGCGGACAGCACGTGGCGGACTTCCTCCGCCACGCGCAACTGCCGCTGGGACGGCGCCTTGGACGGCTGGCGGCTCACCCGGGCACCATCTCCACCTCGAAGCACTCGACCACGTCGCCTTCCTTGAGGTCGTTGTAGCCGGCGAACGACAGGCCGCACTCGTAGCCGCGGGCAACTTCACGGACGTCGTCCTTGAAGCGCTTGAGCTGGCTGAGCTGGCCGTTATGGATGACCACGCCTTCGCGCAGCAGCCGCACGCCGCAGCCGCGCTTGACCACGCCCTCGGTGATGTAACAGCCCGCGACCTTGCCGGTCTTGGTGATGTCGAACACCTTGCGGACCTCGGCGTAGCCCAGGAAGTTCTCGCGGGCCTTGGGCGCGACCTTGCCCTTGACCATCGCCGTCACGTCGTCGGCTACGTCGTAGATGATCGAGTAGTAGCGGATGTCGACCCCGTCGCGCTGCGCCAGCTCACGTGCCTGCGCCGTGGCGCGGACGTTGAAGGCGATGATGACGGCGCTGCTGGCCTTGGCGAGCTGGACGTCGCTTTCAGTGATCTGACCCACGGCGGAGATCAGAACGCGGACGTTGACCTCCTCGTGCGACAGCTTCTGCACCGCGCCGGTCAGCGCCTCTGAGCTGCCCTGCACGTCGGCCTTGATGACCAGCGCGACTTCCTTGAGCTCACCCGCGACCGCGCGGGCCAGCATCTCTTCCAGCGTTCCGCGGGCGGCGGTGGCGCCAGCGGCGTTACGGGCCTTGATCTTGCCCTGGCGGAACTCGCTGATCTCGCGCGCCCGGCTCTCGCTCTCGACGGCGACGAACGGCTCGCCCGCGGTCGGGACGCTCGACAGGCCCAGGATCTCGACCGGCACGGACGGGCCGGCGAACTTGATCTGCTGGCCCTTGTCGTCGAGCATCGCGCGGATCTTGCCCCACTCGGCGCCGGCGACCACGATCTCACCCTGCTTCAGGGTGCCCTTCTGTACCAAGACGGTCGCGACCGGGCCGCGGCCACGGTCCAGCCGGCTTTCGATCACGGCGCCTTCGGCCGCACGGTCCGGATTGGCGCGGAGCTCCAGGATCTCGCTCTGCAGCATGATCGCTTCCTCGAGCTTCTCGAGGCCGGTGCGCTTGGTGGCCGACACCTCCACATCCTGGGTGTCGCCGCCCATCTCCTCGACCACCACGTCGTGGCTGAGCAGCTCCTGGCGGACGCGGCCCGGATTGGCGTCCGGCTTGTCCGACTTGTTGATGGCCACGATGATCGGGGCGTCGGCCGCCTTGGCGTGGCGGATGGCCTCGATCGTCTGCGGCATCACGCCGTCATCGGCGGCCACGACCAAGATCACGATGTCGGTCACCGACGCACCGCGCGAGCGCATGGCGGTGAACGCCTCGTGACCCGGCGTGTCGATGAAGGTGATCCGGTTGCCGGCCTTGGTGTTCACCGTATAGGCGCCGATGTGCTGCGTGATGCCGCCCGCCTCGCCGCCGGCGACGTCGGTGGCGCGCAGGGCGTCCAGCAGGCTGGTCTTGCCGTGGTCGACGTGGCCCATGATGGTCACCACGGGCGGACGCGGCATCAGCTCGTTGTCGACATCCTCCTCGCCATCGATGCCGAGCTCCACGTCGGAGTCGGACACCCGGCGGACGCGGTGGCCGAATTCCTGCACCACGAGCTCCGCCGTGTCGGCGTCGATGAAAGCGGCCGGGTTGGTCATGACGCCCATGCGCATGAGGGCTTTGATCACGTCGGGCATGCGGGCGGCCATACGGGCGGCCAGATCCTGCACCGTCAACGTCTCGGGCAGCACGACGTCGCGCACGACCTTGACCTGATCGCTGCGAAGCGCCTCCAGCTCGGCCTGCCGGCGCTCGCGCTCGCGCTGACGGCGGACGGACGCCAGGCTGCGCGACTTGTCGTCGTCACCCTCGATGGCAGCCTGCACGTCGATGCGGCCGGCGCGGCGGCGGTCGTCGCCGACCTTCTTGGGTACCGCGACGCCGGGCTTGCGGCCCGGGAGCACCGCGCCGGGGCGACGGCGAAGTTCTTCCTCTTCGCCGGGTCGGCCGGTGGCGGGCTTGAGGCGCAGGGTCTCGCCGGGTGTGGCGGGGCGGGCCGGTGTGGCCGCGCCCGTCCCGGAACGCGACTGGATGTCACGAACGGCAGCAGACGGTGCACCCGCGGCAACCGGGGCGGGCTGCCCCGTCGGCGAGGCGGCTTGCTCCTGCTCGCGCGCCCGCTGGGCGGCTTCGGCCGCCTCCCGCTTGGCGTCCTCGGCGGCGCGCTTGGCCTCTTCCTCGGCGGCCTTGCGGGCTTCCTCCTCGCGCCGGCGAGCTTCCTCGGCGGCGGAAAGGATGGAGATCTTCTCCTGCTCGCGACGCTCCTGCTCACGGCGAGCCGCGTCGCGCTGCTGCTCCTGCAGCACGCGGGCGCGGACGGCCAGCTCGGTTGCGGTCAGAGCGCGGCCACCCGGGCGCGGCCCGATGGCGGGCGCGCGCGGCGGCGGCACCACAACGGTCGTCTGATTGGACGGAGGCGGCGGCGGCGGCGGCGGCGCGACCAGCGGATTGCGCTTCTTGCGGACCTCCACCTGCACGACCTTGGACCGGCCATGGCTGAAGCTCTGCCGCACGGAGCCAGCATCCACGGTGCGGCCGACGTCGGATCGGGTGGACGGGCGGAGGGACAAGCGGCCCTTGCCGGCGTCGGTATCGTTGCTGTCGCTCATTCTACCTGTTCCATTCCCCCGCGCGGCCGGGCGATCCCGGCGAGGCGGTCAGTCTCACATCGAAGCGTCTCGGCGAGCCGGCCGGGCGCCACCACCACATGCACCACATGGTCGCGGCCAAAAACCGCTCCAAGCGCTGCGGACGACAGCGGCGTCGCGACGGCCACCTGTCGTCGTCCACTCAGGAACCGCGCTCGCTCCTCCGGGCTCCCGTCCTGCGCCTGGATCACGATCCCGGCGCGGCCGGAGCCGAGCCACTCACGCGCCCGCTCGAAGCCGTAATTGGCCTGGCCGGCCCGCCGGGCCAAACCAAGCAATTCGGCGACCCGCCGGACCAATCCGGCTTCGACGATCTCGAGCAGATCCGGGGGAACAACGATGGGCGCGCGGGCAGCCCGCGCGAACGCGTTCTTCATTCGCGCGCTTTCTACCACATCCCGCCGCGCGCTCAACCATATTCCCCGTCCGGGCAGCTTCGCGTTGATGTCGGGCACCAACCGCCGCTCGGGGCCGACCACGAAACGAAGCATCCGCTCGCGCGGGCCATGCTCGCGCGTGACGATGCAGCGGCGCTGCGGGCCGGTCTCCGGTTCTTCGCCGAATTCGTCCCCGATCTCGTTCTCGATCCCGTCGGGGCTCGTCGCGTGCGCGCCGTCAGTCGTGGCGTGCCTCCTCGGCCGGCTCGGCCTCGGCCTCGGCGCCTTCAGCGACTTCGGCCGTCGGCTCGTCGTCGAACCAATGGGCGCGGGCGGCCATGATCACCTCGTTGGCGACCTCCTCGTCCATTTGGTCGGCGCCCACAATCTCGATCAGCTCGTCGGATGCCAGATCGGCCAGGTCGTCGAGCGACTTGACGCCCTTCTCGCCGAGGGCGACCAGCATTTGCGGTGTGAGGATCTCCAGCGAGGCGACCTCTTCCGTCACGCCCAGCTCGCGCCGCTGCGTGTCGAATTTCTGGTCGCGCTCGTCCAGGAAGGTCTGCGCGCGGCGAATCAGCTCCTCGGCAACGCTTTCATCGAAGCCCTCGATCTCGGCGAGCTCTTCCAGCGGCACGTAGGCCAGTTCCTCAACCGTGGTGAAGCCTTCCGTCACCAACAGCGCGGCGATCACGTCGTCCACGTCCAGCGCGTCCACGAACAGGCCGGTGCGGCGACGGAACTCCTCCTGCCGGCGCTCGCTTTCCTCCGCCTCCGTGAGGATGTCGATGTCCCAGCGGGTGAGCTGGCTCGCCAGGCGCACGTTTTGGCCACGGCGGCCGATGGCCAGGCTGAGCTGGTCGTCGGGCACCACGACCTCCACGCGGCCGGCCTCCTCGTCCATCACAACCTTGGTGACTTCGGCGGGGGCGAGCGCGTTGACCACGAACGTCGCGTGCTGGGACGACCAGGGGATGATGTCGATCTTCTCGCCCTGCAGCTCCTGCACCACGGCCTGCACCCGGCTGCCGCGCATGCCGACGCAGGCGCCGACCGGGTCGATCGACTGGTCGCGGCTGATCACGGCCATCTTGGCGCGGCTGCCCGGGTCGCGGGCGACGGCCTTGATCTCGATGATGCCGTCGTAGATCTCCGGCACTTCCTGCGCGAACAGCTTGGCGAGGAACGCCGGATGCGTGCGAGACAGGAAGATCTGCGGGCCGCGCAGCTCCTCGCGGACATCGTAGATGTAGGCGCGAACGCGGTCGCCGTTGCGGAAGTTCTCGCGCGGGATCAGCTCGTCGCGGCGCAGCAGCGCTTCCGCGCGGCCGAGCTCTACCATGATGTTACCGTACTCGGTCCGCTTGACGACGCCATTGATGATCTCGCCGACGCGGTCCTTGAACTCGTCGAACTGCTTCTTGCGCTCGTATTCGCGCACGCGCTGGACGATGACCTGCTTGGCCGTCTGCGCCGCGATACGGCCGAAATCGATCGGCGGCAGCGGATCGACCAGGAAGCCGCCGACCTCGATCTGCGGGTCGAATTTCTTGGCGATGTGGATGGGGATCTGGGTTTCGTCGTTCTCGACCGTCTCCACCGCTTCCGTCCACCGGGTGAGGCGCACGTCACCGTTGCGCTTGTCGATGGTGGCGCGGATGTCCTTCTCATGGCCGTATTTGGCGCGGCCGGCCTTCTGGATGGCCTGCTCCATGGCCTCGAGCACCTCGTCGCGGTCGATCACCTTCTCGCGCGCGACGGCGTCGGCGACGAGCAGCAATTCCGGACGGGAAACAGCGGTGTCCATTGCGGGGGCTCCTAGTGGGCGGCGGGAGGTGTGGCAGAGGTTTGTCGGCCGGTGGCGTCGATCAAGGCGTCCGTCAGGATCAGCTTGGCCCGGCGCAGGTCGGCGAACGGCAAGGTGACGTCGGAACCGTCATCCAGCCGCAGGCGGGCCGCTTCGGCGTCGGCGCCGACGATGATCCCGGTGAAGCGCCGGCGGCCCTCGACCGGCGCCAGCATCTCGACCCGGGCCTGGTGCCCGGCGAAGCGGTTCCAGTCCTTCAGTCGCGTGAGCGGCCGATCGATGCCGGCCGAGCTAACCTCGAGGCTCCAGCGGCCGGGGATCGGGTCGTCGACGTCCAGGATGGCGGACACGGCGTGGCTGATCTGCTCGCAATCCTCCACGCTGATGAGCGAGCCGTCGGCGCGGTCGGCCATCACCTGCACGGTGGGTCGTTCGCGGCCGAGGATCAGGACGCGGACCAGCTCAAAGCCCATCGTCTCGAGCGAGGGCGTGATCGCGCCGGCGATCCGCGTCTCGAGCGGGCCGCCCCCTTCCATGTCGTCGGCGCCGGGCCGAGAACTCATGCGCTTTTTCCAACAAAAAAGGCGGCCCGTTGAGGCCACCCCGATTGTACGTCAGAGAGTGAATGCCTGTCACATAAGCCGGTTCGGCCAGCACCGCAAGAGGCGCTACACCAGCCAGATCCGCCGCTAGCCGATCCCGGCGCGCCGGAGGGCACCCTTGACGAGCGCGTTGACGTCCAGTGCTCCGGACGGCGTCGACGACGTCGCGGCGCGGCGCGAGGAGCGGGGGCGCGGCGCCTGGGTCAGCAGGCCCCAGGACTGGGCGATGTGCCGGGTCGACCCGATGCCGGCCTCGAGCATGTAGGGCGCGGGCAGGCCGACGCTTTCGTCGAGATCGGTCGACTGGCTGTATAGCGGCACGCCATGGCCGAGCCCGGGCACGAGGTACGTCTCGACGGCGACATGGCCGTCCGGCGCTTGCCAGGCGCAATGGGTCGCGCCGTTCACCTCGTCGCACCGTGGCGGCGCGGCGATGTCGGCCACGTCGCACCATTGCTTGGCCGACTCTTCGAGGGCGGAGCGCCGTACCGTGCTGTCGGCCTCGCCGTGCCAGATCTGCACCGACGGGCGAGCGCCGCGATGGCCACTCGCCTGGCGGACCTTGTCGCCCCATTCGGTCGCCGAGCGCGTGCGGACGTGCCGCATGGCTTCCAGCGCGGCGCCGACATTCTCCGCCGCGCCGAACGGCAGACCGGCGATCACGGCGCCGCCAGCGAACAGCTCGGGATACGTGGCCAGCATGGCCGACGCCATCGCGCCGCCTGCGGACAATCCGGTGATGTAAACGCGCGCCGGGTCGAGCCGATGCTCGGTCGTCATCTGCCCGATCATCTCGGCGATCGAGGCGACTTCGCCGTGACCGCGCGTCACGTGCTCCGGCACGAACCAGTTGAAACAGGTATTCGGATTGTTGGAGGATTGCTGCTCCGGATACAGCAGCGCGAAGCCGTGCCGGCGGGCGAGTTCCGACCAACCGGAGCCGGCATCGAAGCCGATCGCGGTCTGGGTGCAGCCGTGCAGCACCACGACCAGCGGTGCGCCGGGGGGCAGGCCGGGCGGCACGAAGGTCAGCATCTTCAGATGGCCGGGATTGCGCCCTGTGGGCTGAACCACGCGCAGCGACGGTTCGCCGGCACTCGCGGCGGCGGCGCTCGCCGCGGCGGCCGCGTTCGCAGCGGCGGCGGTCGGCGCCCACGCGGCAGCATCGCGCATGCGCTTCATCATCAACTCGGAAACGGTCTGACCCAAGCCCGGCATCCGTCCATCCTCGAAAGCAGTCGGGAAGATGGGCATTCATGCTGCACTGCACAAGCGGAAGGCGTGACTTCCCGATTGCGTGAACAACCTGCCCGGACTAGGTTGCAGCAACTACCCGCGATGGTTGCGAAAATCGATGCCAAGCGTCACGATCCAGGGGGCTGGAAGCGTCTATCCGACGCTGACGGCCGGAACGAACTATGCCATCGCCCAACAGGCGAGCAGAACGATCACCGCTGCCATCAACAGTGGTGTCAGCGTCCGCACGGTCACAGGCGGTGGCAACGTGCCCTCTCCGGCGACGACCGCTTCCTTGTTGGTGGTCAACCCCACCAATCTGACCAACCTGAACTACCCCGCCTCCTATTCCTACGTGGTGTTGGCCGACAATCCGGCGCCCGTCACGCTTACCGGCGGCGGCACCCCGGGCGCGGCGATCGTGCTCGGCACCGGCACGGTGACGCTCAACACGAGCGGCGGCAGCGGCACTGTGGTCGGCGGCGACGGCGACAAGACGATCAACCCCGGCCTGACCGCGGGTTTCGCCATCTATACCGGCGGCGGCCACGACACCATCAACCTGACCAGCAGCCAAGTCGGCGGCCGCAGCACGGTCGAGGCTGGCGCCGGCGCGAACGTCTATGACGCGACCGGGAACGTGATCCGGGCCGGCAACACGATCAATCTCGGCGCCGGCGCGACCCAGCTGCGCTCGACCGGATCGGATTCCGTGGTCGCCGGGTCGGGCAGCGCCACCGTGCAGGTCGTCGGCGCGGTGGCCGATACGGTGGTCGGCGGGGCCGGGGCGCTGACCGTGATCAACGGGGCCGCTTCGACGCAGGTGAACTTCTCCAGCGCGACGACCACGCCCGTCTCGACCGGCAGCGTGACCGCGATCGGCGGCGCGGGGGGCGGCAACTACCGCGGCGGCGCCAATGGCAGCAACCTGCTGATCGGCGCGGCCGGAGCGGTGACGCTGCAGGGCGCCGGCACCGGCGACGTGCTGATCGCGATGGGCACGACGGGGCAGCAGGTGTTGTCCGCCGGTTCAGGCAACGAGACGCTGCTCGGCTCGCTATCGACGACCAACAACCTGTTCGTGGCCGGCAGCGGCAGCAACCTCATCGTCGGCGGCTCCGGCAGCGACACCTTCGTGGCCGGGTCCGGCGCGGCGACCATCACGTCCGGCGCCGGCTCCGATGTGGTCATGCTGAACGCGGTCTCGTCGGCCGGCGCGCGCATCACGATCACGGATTTCACCACGGGCGTGGACCATGTGCGGCTGCTGAATTACGTCGATTCACCCGGCGCGCTGGCGGCTGCGGCGACCAATCTCGGCAGCGCCGGCTCCCGCGTCACCCTGTCGGACGGCACGACCATCACCTTCCAGGGCGTCGCCGGCGTGAACTCGGGCTTCTTCTCTTAACCGCAGCAATCCCCGGCGGCAGTTTCCTGCCGGGGATTTGCCTCAGGGCGGCGCGTAGAAGCCGATGCCCTCGTACAGCAGGTCCGGCCGGGTCGCGACGATCGTGGCGCGCTCGCTGTTGTCGGCGGTGTAGAAGTGGGTGCCGAACTTGGTGTCGAAGAAGCGGTAAACCGCCGTGTCGCCCGCTTGCTGCGCCGTGTGCTCGAGAAAGCCGGTGCCTTCGAACACCAGGTCGGAGCGGGAGGCGATGACCGTGTCGCGCTCGGAGGCGCTGGCGGTGAAGAAATGCGTGCCGTAGGTGAGATCGAAGAAGCGATAGACCGGCACCGCGTTCGGATCGCCGGCGGTGGGGTCGATCGATTGCAGGCCGACGCCCTCGTAGACGAGGTCCGGCCGGGTCGCCAGGATGGTGTTCTTCTCCGACGCCGCTGCGCTGAAGAAGTGCGTGCCGTAATTGCTGTCGAAGAAGCGATACACGCCGATCGTGTCGACGGAGATCGAGACGGTGGTGCCCCCGGCGCCGTCGCTGCCGATCTCGTAATGCGACCCGGCCGGCGCGTCCGACAGCGCGATCGTGCCCGTCGTCGTGGTCAGTGTGGTGCCGAACAGGCGGACGCTGGTGTTGCCGAGGAAGTCGATCTCGTCACCCACCCGCATGGCGCTGACCGTGTTGGCACCGACGATGCCGTGCAGGCGGAGGCTCGCCGCACTGGACCCGAAGGTGACGGATGCGGGGGTGAGCCCGGCGCCGCCAAGCGAGCCGATGTCGGCCACGCCGCCGCCGATCGTGACGGAGCCGCCGCCGAACAAGACGCCGCCGACCACGAAGGTGCCGTTGCTGGTGAGTGAGCCCGCAACGTTGAGGCTGTTGAACGAGCCCTGGCTGCTTCCATCGATCGAGACGGACGAACCGCGCAGGACCGTCGTGTCGCCGCCCGAGAACAGGCCGCCGCCGCTGACGGACACCGTGCCGGTGCCCCCGGCGGTGAGGCCGCTGCCGCGGTTGTCGCCGCCGAGCACGACCGCGCCGTAGGCCATCAGCGACGTGCCGGGGCCGTCGATGATGACGGTGCCGCTGCCGCCGGCCGCCGCACCGACGGCCAGCGCCGCCTGGCCGGCGACGAAGCCCATGCTGGTCGCGCTGGCGCCCGATTGCAGCCGCAGCGTGCCTTGCGCGCTGCTGCCGACGATGATGGATCCGCCCGCGGCCAGCAGCGACCCGGTGCCCACCACCGCGACGCCGCCCGTGCCGGCCAGGCCAATGGTCAGCGCCGGGTTGAGGGCGTTGTTGCTGGCGCTGGCGCTGGCGTTGAAGCGCGCGGAGGCGCCGCCGCTGACCGTGAGCGACCCGGCGCCCCGGTAGCCGACCGACGCGCTGTTGTTGGCCAGTAGCAGCAAGGAGTTCGTGCCCGCGACCGACAGCGCGGCGCCCGGCCCGCTCGTCACCGCGCCGATCCTCAGATAGGGCGTGCTGGTGTCGATCGCCGCGCTCAACACGAGCTGGGCGCCGTTCTGCACCGCCAGCGAGGCCTGTCCGCCCGCACCGACCTGCAGGATCCCGCCGACGGCGAGGACGGCCGCGTCGACCACGGCGCTCGTGGACGTATTGGGCGTCGCCAGGTCGAGCCCGCCGCCGAAGCTGGCCAGGCCGCGATTGGCAACGGTGAGGCTCGCACTGCCGAAACTGCTGGCCGAGCTGCCCGATGCGGCCGTCACGGTCAGGCTGCCGCCATTGACCACGCTGAGCCCGGCGGTGCCGTTGAGGCCGACTTGCAGCGCGCGGGTGATGACGAGTTGCTGGCCGTTGCCGGCCGCGGCAACCTGGCTGTTGTTGACCGTGACGGTGCCGGCGGTGAGCTGCCCGACGATCGTCCAGCCGGCGGCGGCGAAGGCGATCGTGTCCACCGAGCCCGTCCCGTAAATCGGGCCGCCGCCAAAGGTGAAGCTCGCCGCATCGCCCGCGCTGGGCACGGTGGTGGAGATGCTCTCGTTGGGGTTCGCCCAGTTATTCGCGACGTCGAATTGACCGCCCGCGGAGCCGCTCACATTTCGCCAGGTGTAGAGTGCCATGGACTTTTGATCGCAAGTTTTGCTGAGGATCGACTTGGCACGTTATCCGGGCAATGACAAGGAATTACGCCAACCGGAAGTTGCGTTATTCCGCGTCCGGGCTGACGGTCGGCGCGCCGCCGGCTACGGTCCCGCGATGGTCTCGTCCGATCCTCTCGTCCCTGGCTTCTTCGCCCGTGCGGCGCCCGTCGTCGCTGCCGATTTGATCGGCGTCACCCTGCTCGTGGACGGCGTCGGCGGCCCGATCGTGGAGACCGAGGCCTATGACCACCAGGATCCGGCGTCCCACAGCGTGCGCGGGCCGACGCCGCGCAACCGGGCGATGTTCGGCCCCGTCGGTCATGCCTACGTGTATCGGTCCTATGGCATCCATTGGTGCCTCAACCTCGTCTGCGGCGAGGTGCCGGGGAGTGCGGTGCTGATCCGCGCGCTGCACCCGGCCGCCGGGCTGGATCTGATGCGCACCCGCCGCGGCCTCCCGGGCGAGCGCCTGCTTTGCAGCGGTCCCGGGCGGTTGTGCCAGGCGCTCGGCATCACTGCCGCGCTGGACGGCGTCAGCCTGTTCGTGCCGCCTTTCGTGCTGACAGCGGGCCCAGCCCCGGCCGTGGCATCGGGCCGGCGCATCGGCCTGACCCGCGCCGTCGAGACCCCGTGGCGCTTCGGCGAGCGGGGCTCGCGTTTCCTCAGCCGGCCGTTCCGCCCCTGACGGTCGGGCGTGCTCTCGCGGCACAAACACACCATATGGCGGCCATGGACGACCTCGCGCTCTACATCCATTGGCCGTTCTGCCTCGCGAAGTGCCCCTATTGCGACTTCAACAGCCATGTCCGCGACCGGGTCGATGGCAGCCGGTTCGTCCGCGCCCTGCGCACGGAGCTCGCTTGGGAAGCGACCCGGCTCGGCCGCCGGCGGCTGCGCTCGATCTTCTTCGGCGGCGGCACCCCCAGCCTCATGGACCCCGAGGGCGCGGCCGCGCTGATCGGCGACGCTCTGCGCTTCTTCGACCCGGCGCCTGACCTCGAGATCACCCTGGAGGCCAACCCGACCAGCGTGGAAGCCGCGCGCCTCGCCGCCTTCCGCGATGCCGGCGTCAACCGGGTGTCGCTGGGCATCCAGAGCCTGCGGCCGGACGCGTTGCGCTTCCTCGGCCGGCAGCACTCCGCAGCGCAGGCCATCGACGCGCTCGCCACCGCGCGCGACCTGTTCGGGCGCATCTCGTTCGACCTGATCTACGCCCGCCCGGGCCAGGACCTGCCAGCTTGGCGCGCCGAGCTGGAGGAAGCGTTCGCGCTCTGTGCCGACCACCTTTCCTTGTACCAACTGACGATCGAGCCCGGCACCGTGTTCGAAGGCATGCATCGTCGCGGCGAGATTGCGCTGCCCGGCGATGACGACGCGGCCGCGCTGTATGCCGAGACGGAAGCGGTTTGCGCGCGCCACGGCTTGCTGTCGTATGAGGTGAGCAACCTCGCTCGGCCCGGCGGCGAGAGCCGGCATAACCTGGCGTATTGGCGCTACGGCGACTACGCCGGCATCGGGCCGGGCGCGCATGGCCGGGTCACCGTGGATGGGTCGTTGCGGGCCACCCGGCGTCACCGCGCGCCGGAACCCTGGGCCGAACGCGTGGAGCGTGACGGGCACGGCAGCACGGCGGAGGAGCTGGTAGTGCCCGCCGACCGTGCCCGCGAGATGCTGCTGATGGGCCTGCGGCTGAGCGAAGGCGTCGACCTCGCGCGATTGGCGACCCGCACAGGGCAGGGTCTCGACCAGGCGGTGGACGCCGACGTGCTCGCCCGGGCGATTGACGCGGACTACCTTCGGCTCGACGCCGACCGTCTGGTGGCCACCGCAGAAGGCCGGTTGCGGCTCGACGCGCTGCTCGGTGCGTTGCTGGTGTGAGAATGCCTTGTTCCCTCGCCGGCTCTGACCTACCTACGCTTCCATGAGCACCGACCCCAACGCCGCGCCGGGGGTGGACCCCGACGCCAGCGCCCCGCCTGCCGACCCGGCAGGCGAGGGCGAATCCATTTCCGTCGAACAACTGCAGCGCGAGCTCGAGGAGATGCGCGACCGCTGGATGCGCTCGGAGGCAGAGATCGCCAACGTGCGCGCCCGTGCCAAGCGCGACGTCGACGACACCCGGCAATACGCCGTGCAGAAATTCGCCACCGACGTGGTGGAGGCGGCCGAAAATCTGCGTCGCGGCCTGTCCAGCCTGCCGCCCGCCGAGGCCGGCGAGCCGGACATCGTGACCAAGTTGCGCGAGGGCCTGGAAGGCGTCGAGCGCAACTTCATCGGCATCCTCGAGCGTAACGGCATCAAGCGCACCGACCCGACCGGGCAGCCCTACGATGCCAATTTCCACCAGGCGATGGGCGAGCAACCCTCGGCCGAGCACAAGCCCGGCACGGTGGTGCAGGCCTGGACCCAGGCCTGGACGTTGAACGGCCGCTTGTTGAAGCCCGCCATGGTCGTGGTCGCCAAGGGCGACGGCCAGGAAGCGGCGTGAACCAGGAAGCGGCGTAAACCAGTAATCGGACCTTGTCCGCGGCCGCCGTGAATCTTACATGAGCGGTTGGTAACTCTTAGGGCGATGAGCGGTGCTTCGGGCCGTTCGTTGCCGCTGCGAAGGAGCAAAGTAATGAGCAAAGTCATCGGCATCGACCTCGGCACGACCAACTCGTGCGTCGCCGTCATGGAGGGGTCCACCGCGAACGACGCCCGCGTCATCGAGAACGCGGAGGGCGCGCGCACCACGCCGAGCATGGTCGCCTTCTCCGACGGGGGCGAGCGCCTCGTCGGCCAGAGCGCCAAGCGCCAGGCCGTGACCAACCCGGCCAACACGCTTTATGCCGTCAAGCGCCTCATCGGCCGCCGGTTCGACGACCCGATCGTCAACAAGGACAAGGGCATGGTGCCCTACACCATCGCGCGCGGCGACAATGGCGACGCCTGGGTCGAGGCCCGCGGCCAGAAGTATTCGCCGAGCCAGGTCAGCGCCTTCGTGCTCGGCAAGATGAAGGAAACCGCCGAAGCCTATCTCGGCGAGCCCGTTACCCAGGCCGTGATCACCGTGCCGGCCTACTTCAACGACGCCCAGCGTCAGGCCACGAAGGATGCCGGCCGGATCGCCGGCCTCGAGGTGCTGCGCATCATCAACGAGCCGACCGCGGCCGCGCTCGCTTACGGTATGGACAAGAAGCACGCCGGCACCATCGCGGTGTATGACCTCGGCGGCGGCACCTTCGACGTGTCCGTGCTCGAGATCGGCGACGGCGTGTTCGAGGTGAAGTCCACCAACGGCGACACGTTCCTCGGCGGTGAGGACTTCGACAACCGGGTCATCGACTACCTGGCCGACGAGTTCAAGCGCGAGCAGGGCATCGATCTCCGCAAGGACAAGCTGGCGCTCCAGCGCCTGAAGGAAGCGGCTGAGAAGGCCAAGATCGAGCTGTCCTCCTCCAAGGAGACCGAGATCAACCTGCCGTTCATCACGGCGGATGCCAGCGGCCCGAAGCACCTCGTCATGAAGCTGTCGCGCGCCAAGCTCGAGAGCCTGGTCGACGACCTGATCAGCCGCACGCTCGAGCCCTGCAAGGCAGCGCTCAAGGATGCCGGTGTGTCCGCGTCCGAGATCGGCGAAGTGATCCTGGTCGGCGGCATGACCCGCATGCCCAAGGTCATCGAGATCGTTAAGCAGTTCTTCGGCCGCGAGCCCGCCCGCAACGTCAACCCGGACGAGGTCGTCGCCATCGGCGCCGCAGTCCAGGGTGCCGTGCTGCGCGGCGACGTCAAGGACGTGCTGTTGCTCGACGTCACCCCGCTCAGCCTCGGCATCGAGACGCTCGGCGGCGTGTTCACCCGCTTGATCGACCGCAACACGACGATCCCGACCAAGAAGAGCCAGGTGTTCTCCACCGCCGACGATAGCCAGAGCGCGGTCACCATCAAGGTGATGCAGGGCGAGCGCGAGATGGCGGCGGACAACAAGCTGCTCGGCAACTTCGACCTGACCGGCATTCCGCCGGCCCCGCGCGGCGTGCCGCAGATCGAGGTCACCTTCGACATCGACGCCAACGGCATCGTGTCCGTCAGTGCCCGCGACAAGGCGACCGGCAAGGAGCAGCAGATCCGCATCCAGGCCTCGGGCGGCTTGTCGGACTCCGACATCCAGAAGATGGTCAAGGATGCGGAAGCCAACGCGGAGGCGGACAAGAAGCGCCGCGAGCAGGTCGAAGCGCGCAACTCGACGGAGGCCATGGTCCACCAGTTGGAGAAGACGCTGGCCGACGGTGGTGACAAGATCCCGGCTGCCCAGAAGACCGAGGCGGAATCGGCGATCGCCGAAGCGCGCACGGCCCTCGGCGGCGACGACGCTGATGCGCTCAAGAAGGCGGGCGATCGCCTGACGCAGGTCGCCATGCAGGTCGGCCAGAGCATGTATCAGGCCGAGCAGGCGTCGGCCGGTGCGGCTGGCCCCGGCGCGGCCCCGGGCGGTGATGCCCCGACGGGCGGCGCTGGTGGCGAGAAGGTCGTCGACGCCGAGTTCGAGGACGTCAGCGACAAGAAGAAGGCCTCCTAACCCACACCCGCCAATCGCCCTCTCCCATCGGGAGAGGGCAGGGTGAGGGCTCTCCGACCGAGGGCCCGTCAGCAGATTAGGGACGGCCGTGGTGTCCACCAAACAAGACTTCTACCAGACGCTCGGCGTCTCGCGTGACGCCAATGCGGACGACCTGAAGAAGGCGTATCGCAAGCTCGCCATGCAGTATCACCCCGATCGCAATCCGGGTGACAAGACCGCGGAGGCCAAGTTCCGCGAGGTGAGCGAGGCCTATGAGGTCCTCAAGGACGATCAGAAGCGCGGAGCCTACGATCGCTTCGGCCACGCCGCGTTCGAGCAGGGCGCCGGCCCCGGCGGCGCGGGCGGGTTCGCCGGCGGCTTCAACTTCGAAGGCGGCCTCGGCGACATCTTCGAGAACCTGTTCGGCGACATGGCCGGCCGTGGCCGCCAGCAGCGCGGCGGCGCCGACCTGCGCGCTCAGGTCGAGATCGACATGGCCGACGCCTTCACCGGCGTGAAGAAGCAGATCCGCGTCGCGACCCCGGTCAAGTGTGAGGTGTGCGAAGGCACGGGGTCGGAGACCCGCTCGCGCGAGAACTCCACCTGCGGCACCTGCCGTGGCGCCGGCAAGGTGCGCGCGCAGCAAGGCTTCTTCCTCGTCGAGCGTGCGTGCCCGACATGTGGCGGCACGGGCCGCGTGATCCGCAACGCCTGCAAGGTCTGCAATGGTAGCGGGACCGTGCAGGGCGAACGCACGTTGCAGGTCGCGATCCCCGCCGGGGTCGAGGACGGCACCCGCATCCGCCTGACCGGCGAAGGCGGTGCCGGTCCGCAGGGCATGCCCCCGGGCGATCTCTACGTCCATGTCGGCATTCGCCCGCACGACATCTTTCAGCGCGACGGCGCCAACGTCTATTGCCGCGTGCCGTTGCCGCTCTCCCGCGCGGCGCTGGGCGGCGAGGTCGAGGTTCCGTCCATCGATGGCAGCCGCGCCCGGGTCAAGATTCCCGCCGGCACTCAGACCGGCGACCAATTCCGACTGCGCGGCAAGGGCTTCTCCATGCTGCGCAGCACCGAACGCGGCGACATGTACATCCAGGTCGCGGTGGAAACCCCCCGTCACCTGACCCGGCGTCAGCGCGAACTGCTCGAGGAGTTCGAGCGCGAGGGCGAAGGCAACGACAAGGGCAGCCCCGATAGCGACGGCTTCTTCGCCAAGGTTGCCAAGTTCTTCGACGGCATGGGCGGCACGGCGTAAGCCGGCCGCCTCCGCCCTACAGGTCGACCACCACCCGTCCGCGCACCCTGCCGGCGACGATGTCGACGGCGACCGCCACAGCCTCCTCGAGCGGCACGTGTCGCGTGATCTGCGCCAGCCGGTCCCGATCCAGATCGCTCGCGAGCCGTGCCCAGGCGGCCTCCCGCAGCGCCGCCGGCGCGTAGACCGAGTTGATACCCGCCAGCGTCACCCCGCGGAGAATGAACGGCAGGACGGTGCCGGGCAGGTCGCTACCCTGCGCCAGCCCGCAAGCCGCGACGACGCCGTCGCTGCGGCACCCCGCCAACACGTTCACCAGCGTATGGCTGCCGACGCTGTCGATCGCCGCGTCCCAGCGTTCTTTGCCGAGCGGGCGGCCGGGCCCGGACAGCTCCGCGGCGTCGATGATCTCAGCCGCTCCCAGCCCCCGCAGGTAATCCGCCTCCGCCGCAGCCCGGCGTGACGACGCGATCGGCCGTGCCCCGCTCGCCGCCAGTAGCGCGAGCGCCACGCTGCCGACCCCGCCCGCCGCGCCCGTCACCAGAACGTCGCCGCCGCGGCGGCCCAGCCGTTCCAGCGCCAGCACGGACAGCGCCGCCGTATAGCCGGCCGTGCCGATCGCCATCGCCTCGGCCGTGCTCAGCCCGGCCGGCAGCCGCGTCAGCCACGCCGCCTTCACCCTTGCCCGCTCCGCCAGTCCGCCATCATGCGTCTCGCCGACACCCCAGCCGTTCAGCACGACGAGGTCGCCGGGCGCGAACGCGTCGCTGTCGGAGGCGATCACCTCCCCGGCGAAGTCGATGCCCGGCGTCATCGGCGAGCGCCGCAGGATGGGCGCCTGGCCGGTCAGCGCCAGCCCATCCTTGTAGTTGATCGTCGAGTGCCGGACCGCGACGGTGACGTCTCCCTCCATCAGGGCGTCGTCGCCCAGTTGCTCGATCGTGACCCCCGGCGGCTCGCCCTTGCTGACCCGCAGCGCTTTCCACGTGCTCATGCCGTCTCTCCCGCTTCGTCCAAGGCCAGCAGCGCGAAGCTCGCCAGCCAGTGTTCACCCATGTAGTGCCCGTCCAGATGCGGCATCGCCGCCTCCAGATGCGCTGCCGCCACTGCCGCATCGGCCGGGCGCCCGAGCGCGCGCAGACACCAGGCGCGGCTGAGGTTGAGCCCGTCCAGATGCGCGATCTTGCCGTCGCTGCGATCGCTCGGGCGGACCGGCTCGCGCAAGACCGCCGGCAGCGCCGGCATGAAGCGGGCGAACCAGGCCGGGAACCGCTCGGGGTGCAGCCGGCGCATGCACTCCGCCTCCATGAGCGCGGGCGACAGGAACTCGTCGCCGCCGGGCTCGCCCCACGCCGTGCAGCCCGCATCGTCGCCGTACCAGCGCCAGGCGGCGTCCCGTAGCGCGGCGCCGAGCACAGGGTCCGGCCAATCGGCCGCAAGGCGGAGCGCGAAGGCGGTGTTGAAATGAGTGCCGACGCGGATGGGATAGGTCGCGATCGGCAGGAACGCCGCGAACCGCGCGACGATCAGCGCGGTGAGCGGGGCCAATGTCTCGCCCGGCCGTGCGTCCGGCAGCGCGCGCAACTCGGCGGCGAGCTTGAGCAGCCAGGCCCAGCCATACGGCCGCTCATAACCTTGCGCGCTCGGGCGTTCGAAGTAGGCGCACTCGCCCGCCACCGCCTCGGCCGTGAGCCGCCGCTCGAGGAGGGCGGCGATGGGGGCGGCGCAGGGTCCCGCCGGGTCGCGCCGCAGCACGCGGGCCAGCAACCAGTAGCTGTGCACGCAGGAATGCCAATCGAAGCTGCCGAAGAACACCGGATGCAGCATCCGCGGCGTGCCCGCATCTGCGGGGCCGTCGAGCACGTGGCCAGGCTTGTTGGGGTATTCCCGCTCCACATGGCCCAGCGCGATGCGGGCGAAGCGGGCGCCGAGATCGGGGGTAAGCCTGTCCATTGCCGGCAGCCTACAGGATCGCTCCTGCTTGCAAAGCCGCACGCCCCTCCCGACCCCTTGCAGAGCTGCTTGCGGAGGCGTCCACTCGCCGGCAACGAGCAATGGCGGGGATACGGAATGGCGGCAGTGATGGCGCGAGAGGGCGGGGCGGCGTTGTTGGCGCGGCTCGAACGGCTACCGGCCACGCGCTCGATCTGGACCCTGGTGACGCTGCTCTCGCTGGGCGGCGCGTTCGAGTTCTACGACCTGTTCATGACCGGCTACATCATTCCCGGGCTGGTCAAGGCGGGGCTGCTGGCCAACGTCTCGGTCGCGGTATTCTCCGGCCCGGCCCTATTCGTCGCCGCGACCTTCACCGGCCTGTTCATCGGCACCTTCGTGTTCGGCTTCGTGGCCGACAGATACGGCCGCCGCTCCGTGTTCACCGTCTCCCTCCTGTTTTACTGTGCCGCGACGCTGGTCATGGCGTTCCAGACCACCGGGGTGGGCGTCTGCCTGTGGCGGCTGGTCGCCAGCATCGGCATCGGCGTCGAGCTCGTCACCATCGACACCTACGTCGCCGAGCTGGTGCCCAAGCACGTCCGCGGCCGCGCCTTCGCCTTCAACCAGGCCGTGCAGTTCGCCGTGGTGCCGATCGTGGCGCTGCTATCCTACCTTCTGGTGCCGATCCAGCCGTTCGGCATCGATGGCTGGCGCTGGGTGGTGGCGATCGGCTCGCTCGGCGCCCTGTTCGTCTGGTTCCTGCGTCGCGGTGTGCCGGAGAGCCCGCGCTGGTTGATCCAACACGGCCGGCTGGATGAGGCCGAGGCCGTGACCCGGCGGCTCGAGCGTGGCGTTCAGGCCGACCTCGGCGCCGTGCCGCTCCCCGTGCCGGCGCCGCACGCGATCGACCGCGTCGAGGCTGCGGGCCGCTTCGCCGAGATCTGGCAGCCGCCCTACCGCACCCGCACGATCATGCTGATGGTGTTCCAGTTCTTCCAGACCTTCGGCTTCTACGGTTTCGCCGCTTGGGTGCCGACGCTGATCGCCCAGCAGCTCGGCATCAACCTGTCCGGCAGCCTGCTGTATTCCTTCATCATCGCCATCGCCGCCCCGTTCGGCCCGCTACTCGCCATGAGCTTCGCCGACCGGTTCGAGCGCAAATGGCAGCTGGTCGGCGCCGCAATCGGCGTCGGCGTGTTCGGCATGTTGTTCGCGTTCCAGACCACGATCGGGCTGTTGATCGTGTTCGGCGTGCTCATCACCCTGTGCAACAATATCCTGTCCAATACCTTCCACGGCTACCAGACCGAGCTGTTCCCCACGCGCGTTCGCGCCCGTGCGGTGGGGTTCACCTACTCGTTCAGCCGGATCAGCACGGTGTTCGCGAGCTTCATCATCGCCTGGTTCCTGGGCAATTTCGGCACCAAGGGCGTGTTCGGCCTGATCGCCTTCGCCATGCTGATGGTGGTGCTGTCGATCGGCATCTTCGGCCCACGCACCAATGATCGCGAACTGGAGGATATTTCGCACTGAACCGTCAGGGCAGGGCGGGGCGCACTCGCGGCGCCAAAGAGCGCGGCGCGATCGGGTCCTCGCGCAGGCGGTGGTCGGGGCCGGTCGTGGAGAGCGCCGGGTTGTAGAAAGGGTCGGCGCCGTTGGCATAGTCGGGCCAGCGCGCCTTGAACCGCGCCTCGTCCGCCTGCGGATCCGCCATCGCCTTGTCGCCGGCGCGGGTGGCGGATTCGTGGTGAAGCAGGGTGGTGAACCCGTCGAAGAGGACGTGGAGGCCTGCCGCGCGGAGCCGCAGGCACAGATCGGTGTCGTTGAAGCCGACGGCGAATCGCTCGTCGAACCCGCCGACCTGCTCGAAGGCGCTCCGGCGCATCAGTAGGCAGGCCGCCGTGACGGCCGAGAAGTCGCGCAGGCTGGTCAGCGTGCCGTTATAGCCCGGGTTGCGCGCGCCATCCGGCAGTAGCGGCTCGGCGAACCGCATCGCATGGTCGGCCGCCACCCCGATCCCGGCGATCACCCCGGCGTGCTGCACCCGGCCATTGCCATAGAGCAGGAGGGGCCCGACCGCGCCGACCTCCGGCCGTGCCGCCAGGCTGCGTAGCCGCGGCAGCCAGCCCGGCTCGGTCGCCTCGATGTCGTTGTTGATGAACAGCAGGTAGTCCGCGTCAGCCCCATGAGCGGCCACCGCCGCGTTGTTCATCGCCGCGAAGTTGAACGGCCCGGCATAGGGCAGCACCGCGTGCGGCGAGGCGCGGAGATAGGCCTGCGTGTCCGCTTCGGTCGATTGGTGATCGACCACGACGATCCGCACCGGCTCGCCCGCTGCCGTCGCTTCCACGCTGGCGATGCAGCGCCGCAGCAGGTCGAGCCGGTCCTTGGTCGGGATCACCACCAGCACCGTGCCGCGATCGTCCGGCCAGTCGACCCGGAACTGGTTGAAGCCCAGTCCGTCTTGCACCGTCGCGGTCCGGCCGAGGCGACGGAGATGCCGCTCGATCGCGCCCCGCGTGGCCGCCATCACATCGCCGCGCCGCCGGTGCCCGGCACTCCCGCCATGCGTCCGCCAGCGGTAGAGTACGCGTGGAATGTGCGCGATCGAGCCGGCCCGCTCGGCCGCCCGCAGCACGAAATCCACGTCCGCCGAGATCGTCATCGTCTCGTCGTAGCCGCCGAGGGCGAGGGCGAGGCGCCGCCGCACGGCCACCAGATGCACGAAATACGGGTGCGACAGGTAGTAGTCGTGGCTCCAGGCCGGGCGGGCGCGATGCTGCAGCACCTGGTCCAGCGCGGCGCCGGTCAGCACCTCGTCGCTGTAGAGCAGGCCCGCGCCGGTCGCGATGGCGGCCTGCGACAGCTGATGAACGGCGTCGGGCTCGAGCGCGTCGTCATGGTCGAGAAAGGTCACCAGCTCGCCCCGCGCCGCATGGAGGCCGTCATTGACGGCGCGCGCGATTCCGCCGGTCCGCGCCCGGTGCAGCACGCGCACCCGCGGATCGGCCGCCGCCGCGGACGCCAGTACCTCCCGCACATGGGGCGCCGCCGAGCCGTCATCGACGCAAATCAGCTCCCACCGCTCGGACCACTGCGCGGCCACGCTGGCAATGGCCGCTTTCAGCCAGTCCCGCGGCGTCTCGTGGACGGGCATCACGATGGAGACCAGCGGCGCCGCCGCCCAGGTCCGCCGCAGCCGGGCCAGCGCGGCCGGAGATGGCGTCTTCCGGCGCAGGAAGGCGGCGGCGTTCGGGTTCAGCGCCACCGTGCGCGGCGAGCCCCGCAGCTCCAATGCCGTGCCCGAGATGGACAGGCTCACCGAGCGCCCGACCAACTCGCTCGCCGGCCGGGTCAGCAGCAGGTGGAAGCCGCAGCGCGCGCCCGGCAACCCGGCCTCCACCACGTCGCCGCGATACTGGTCGGCCATTCCGGTGCCGATCATCGCGCCGTCGCACCACGCCTCCACCTGCACCGGGCGGTCGGGCTCGGCCAGGTCGATCGCCCAGCCGCCGGCGGAGAAGCCGTCCACCCCGTCGAACCAGCCCAGGTAACGCGGTGCGGCGGGGCGGAGGAACGGGCTGTTGCCGAGGCTCGGACCGCCCGCGATCCGCACGTCGATCAGCACCGCGCGGTCCAGCGGCGCCGGCACCGCGATGTCGAACCCGGCCGCGCCGTCGCCGAAGCCGATCGCCGCCACGTCCTCGCGCCGCCGGTCCGCCACCAGCGCCCGCACGAAGGCGCCGTCCAGATACAGGTGCAACGTCACCCGGCGTGCCGGCTCGGCGCGGGACACCGCCCAGCCGCGGAGCCGCCAGGGTTCGCTCGGTTCGAGAAAGCCGACATGCCCGATCGCGTCCGCCGGCAGGTGCAACACTGCCGGCAGCAGCAATCCGCCGACCACCGGCTGCAGCGCCAGCCCGCCGAGCCCGGCCGGGAGACGCGCGATCGGCAGCGTGAAAACGTAGCCGTCGCCGCTCCGGGCCGCGAAGCCGGCCGCATGGACCGCCTCGTCGCTCTCCAGCCGGACCGGCACCGCCGCCGCTTCCGTCGCTGCGGTGAACCGGCCGCCCACCGCCCCGCCGGCCGCCACCGTCCACCCCTCCCAGCGCACCGGCCGCACGGCGCTGAGATCGACGGGCGCGGTCAGCAGCGTCGCCCCGTCCGGTACCGACTGCACGTCGAGCAAGCGGCCGAATACGTGCGGCGGAATCGGCCAGCGCGGCGGCTCGAGGTTGGCGGGCAGCAACGCCATCACCGCGCCGTCCAGCACGAGCGCGACCGGCCGGCGAGGGGCGCCGGGTTGCCAGCGCAGCGTGACCGATCCCGCATCGAGATCGAGATCGAGCGGCGACACTCGCCCGGAAGATGAGACGTCGTCCCTCATGTCGCCTTCCAGTTGAGCCGGACGACGTGCCACACTCCCGCCTGCGGCGGAAGCTTCACCGGCGAGTGATTGCGTCGGGCGTGCCCTCGACGTAATGGAGCGCCATGCGAATTCTCGTCACCGGCGGGTGCGGCTTCATCGGGTCCGCCGTCATCCGCCACCTCATCCGCGAGACCGGCCACAGTGTCGTCAACCTCGACAAGATGACCTATGCGGCCTCCGTCGACGCGCTGGAAGAAGCCGCCACCTCCAACCGGCACACCCATTTGCGGGCGGACATCACCGACGGCTCGGCCATGGCCGAGATCTTCGCCACCCACCGGCCGGACGCGGTAATGCACCTGGCCGCGGAAAGCCACGTGGACCGTTCCATCGACGGGCCCGCAGACTTCATCACCACCAACGTGGTCGGCACGTTCGTGTTGCTCGACGCCGCCCGCGCCTATTGGTCGGCCCTGCCGCCCGACGCCAAGGCCGCGTTCCGCTTCCACCACATCTCGACCGACGAGGTGTTCGGCGCGCTCGGCCCGGGCGACCCGCCCTTCAGCGAGACCACGCCGTACGACCCGCGCAGCCCCTACTCGGCGAGCAAGGCCGGCTCCGACCACCTGGTGCGCGCCTGGTTCCACACCTATGGCCTGCCGGCCTTCGTCACCAACACCACGAACAATTACGGCCCCTGGCAATTTCCCGAGAAGCTGATCCCGCTCGTCACGCTCAATGCGCTCGAAGGCAAGCCGCTCCCGGTCTATGGCGACGGCACCAACCAGCGGGACTGGCTGTTCGTGGACGACCATGCGGCGGCGCTGGTCCTGGCGCTGGAGCGCGCGCAGCCCGGCGACACGCTCTGCATCGGCCCGCGCCAGCCGCGCTCCAACATCGACGTCGTGCGGGCGATCTGCGCCACCGTGGACTCGCTACGCCCCGACCCGGCGGGCCCGCGCGAACGCTTGATCCGCTTCGTGACCGACCGGCCGGGCCACGATTTCCGCTACGAGATCGATCCGTCCCGCGCCGAGGCCGCACTCGGCTGGACCGCCGCGCACGATTTCGACAAGGGCCTGCGCCGCACGGTGGAGTGGTACATCGCGCACGAGCCCTGGTGGCAGGCGATCCGCTCCGGCAGCTACGGGGGCCAGCGCCTCGGCCAGAGCACGGGGTCGGCGGCATGAGCCAGAAGGGTATCCTCCTGGCCGGCGGCAGCGGCACCCGCTTGCACCCGATCACCCTGGCCGCCAGCAAGCAACTCCTGCCGGTCTACGACAAGCCGATGGTGTACTACCCGCTCTCCGTGCTGATGCTGGCCGGGATCCGGGACATTATGATCATCTCCACCCCGGACGACCTGCCGCAGTTCCGCCGCCTGCTCGGCACCGGCGAACGGCTCGGCATCCGCTTCTCCTATGCCGAGCAGGCCAAGCCGGAAGGGCTGGCGCAGGCTTTCCACATCGGGGAGGACTGGATCGCGGGCGACCCCTGCGCGCTGGCCCTCGGCGACAATCTGATCTTCGGCGACAAGCTCAGCCTGTCGCTGCAAGGGGCGCTGAAGCAGCCGGAAGGAGCGACCGTATTCGCCTACCAGGTGCGTGATCCCGAGCGCTACGGCGTGGTGCAGTTCGACGGCACCGGCCGGGCGATCGACATCGTGGAGAAGCCCACGGCGCCCAAGTCCAACTGGGCGGTCACCGGGCTGTATTTCTACGATCGCCGGGTGACGGAACTGGCCCGCCGGGTCAAGCCGTCGGCCCGCGGCGAATTGGAGATCACCGACCTCAACCGCATGTATCTCGAAGCCGGCACCCTGCGCGTTGAGCGGCTCGGTCGCGGCTGCGCGTGGCTCGATGCCGGCATGCCCGACAGCCTTCTGCAGGCCGCGACCTTCGTGCAGACGATCCAGTCGCGCCAGGGCTTGCTGGTCGGCTGCCCGGAGGAGGTCGCTTTCCGGATGGGCTACATCGACGCGGGCGGTCTGCGGGCCGCCGCGAACGGGCTGAACAAGACCGAGCTGGGCCGCCTGCTGCACGAGCTCGCCGATGGGCATCACGCATGAACATCGAGACGTTCGACATCCCCGGCGTGCTCGCCCTCACGCCGCCGCGCTTCGGCGACTCCCGCGGTTTCTTCTCCGAGACCTGGAACGCGGGCCGGGTCGCGGCGGCCGGCGTCGAAGGTACCTTCATCCAGGACAACCACAGCCTGTCGCGCGACCGCGGCGTGCTCCGCGGGCTGCACTGCCAGGTCGGGCCCAATGCGCAGGGCAAGCTGGTGCGCTGCGTCCGCGGCTCGATCTTCGACGTGGCGGTCGACGCCCGCCGGTCCTCGCCGACCTTCGGGCAGTGGGTCGGCGTCGAGCTGTCGGCGGAGAACTGGAAGCAGCTCTGGGTCCCGGTCGGCTTCCTGCACGGCTTCTGCACCACGTCCGACGACACGGAGGTGATCTACAAGGTCACCGGCGCGTATGACCGCGAGGCGGAGCGTGGGGTGATCTGGGACGATCCGACCCTGGCGATCCCCTGGCCGGTCGGGCCCGGCGGCGCGATCCTGTCCGACAAGGACAAGGTCCTGCCGCGTTGGGCCGATGCGCCGGGGCTGTTCCCGTGATCCTGGTCACCGGCGGCCACGGCCAGCTTGCCACCGCGCTCGGCCGCTCGCCGGACGTCGCGGTCGTCGGCCGGCCCCAGTTCGATTTCGACCGGCCCGAGACGATCGACGCGCTCTTCGACCGCCACCCGACCCTGGTGGTCAACGCCGCGGCCTGGACGGCGGTCGATGCCGCCGAGACCGACCCAGCCGGCGCCGCGCGCGCCAATCACGAGGGACCCGCCCGGCTGGCCGAACGCTGCGCGGCTGCCGGCATCCCGCTCATCCATGTCTCCACCGACTACGTGTTCGACGGCGACAAGGGTGCGCCCTACGTGGAGACGGACGCGACCGCGCCGACCGGCGTGTATGGCGCGACCAAGCTGGCCGGCGAGCGCGCCGTGTTGGCCGCTTGCCCCCGCGCGATCGTGTTGCGGACGGCCTGGGTCTACTCCGCCACCGGCAAGAACTTCCTGCGCACCATGCTGGCGCTCGGCCAGACGCGCGATCACCTGCGCGTGGTCGCCGACCAGCGCGGCTGCCCCACCGCCGCGGACGACCTGGCCGACGTCATCCTGGGCATCGCGGCGCAGGCCGGTGCGGGCTGGCGCGACGAATTCTCCGGCGTATTCCATAGCTGCGGCACCGGGGAGACGACGTGGCATGGTTTCGCGGAGGCGATCTTCGCCGAGGCCGCGCGTCACGGTGCCCGCGTCCCGGTGGTCGAGCCCATTACCACCGCCGAGTTCCCCACCCCGGCCCGGCGCCCCGCCGATAGCCGGCTCGACTGCGCCAAGCTCGCCGACGTGTTCGGGCTGCGCCAGCCGGCCTGGCGCGACAGCGTGGCCCCCGTCGTCGAAACGCTGCTCGCTCCGGCCGCTTGAACGGGCTCACCCCCCGTGTCGCGATCCTTCTCTCGACCTTCAACGGCGCGCGCTACCTGGCCGCCCAACTCGACAGCTTCCTGCGGCAGACCGTGCCGGACTGGGTCCTGTTCTGGCGCGACGACGGCTCCACCGACGACACCGTCCCGCTCATGGAGGCGTTCGCGGCCGCGGCCGGCGCCGGCCGCTGCCGCCGGGTCGAGAGTCCGCACCGGCTGGGCGTCGCCGGCAATTTCTACGCGCTGATCGCTGCGGCCCAACCGCTCGGGCTGTCGCTGGCCTTCTCCGACCAGGACGACGTGTGGCTGCCGGACAAGCTAGCCCGCGGACTGGCGGCCCTCGAGGCGTGCCGTGGCCCGGCGCTTTATTGCAGCCGGCAGATCCTGGTGGACGACGCGCTGGACCCGATAGGCCCCTCCGAGCCCTTCTACCGCCCGCCGAGCTTCGCCGCCGCCCTGACCCAGAACATCGCCACGGGCTGCACCGTGTTCCTCGATCCGCTGGCCGCCGCGCTGATCGCCGGCAGTGCGCCGCCGGACGGGCCGCTGCACGATTGGTGGAGCTACCTGTTGGTGACCGGGGTGGGCGGACAGGTGATCGTCGATAGCGAGCCGACGATCCTCTATCGGCAGCACGCTGCCAACCTGATCGGCGCGCCCAGCTCGCGCCGCCGCCGCGCCGTGGCGGCCCTGCGCCGCGGGCCGGATGCCTACATGGCGATGCTGCGCGCCAACGTCGCCGCGCTGCGCGCCAGCGCCGACCTGTTGACGCCGGAAGCTCGCCGCACCGTGGACGTCATCGACCGTGCGCTGCGCGCCGGTTTTGCCGCCCGCCTCCGCGCGCTTTCCCTCCCTGGCCTCTACCGCCAGACCCCGGTGGAGACCGCCCTGTTCCGCTTGTGGTTCCTTCGCGGCTGATCGCCACCCGTCGGTCCGCTACGGCTCCTGCCAGCGGGCGAGGGCGTCCAGCATGTGCGGCGGGACGGGGGCCTCGGCATGGAGCGGCTCGGGCAGCGGCAGCGTGATGGAGCGGGCCAGCAGGTGCAGCCGGCCACCCTCCCCATCGCCGTAGACGGGGTCGAACAAAACGGGGCAGCCGAGTGCGGCGCAATGGGCCCGCACCTGATGCGTCCGGCCCGTTTGCGGCCGCAGCTCGAGCCAGGCACGGCCGTCTGACCGGCCGAGCACGCGCCAGGCCGTTCGTGCCGGCTGGCCCGCCGGGTCGATCACCATGCGCCAGCCGGCCGGGCCGCTCCGCTTGAGCAACGGTGCGTCCACAATCCCCGCCTCGCCCTCGGGGCCGCCCGCCACCACGGCCCAGTAGACCTTCCGCGCCGCCCCCTGCGCGAACACGGCCTGCGCCTCCACCAGCGCCGCCCGCCGCAGCGCCACCACGAGGCAACCCGACGTGTCCGCATCGAGCCGGTGCACCAGCCACGGCCCGGCGCGGCGGCGCGACAGCAACGGAAACCAGTCCTCCACGCTGGGCCCGCCGCGCGGCCCCGCATGCACCGGCAGTCCGGCCGGCTTGTCGAGCACGACCAGCCCCTCGCTCCGGAACAACACGGGCGGCAACGTATCCATCGCCCCAGTTGACACGGCGGGCGCCGGGGCGGAAGCACGCGCATGCCCGACGACCGGATTTGCGGCCTCAACGCCGTCGCCGCCCTGTTCGCCCGCCGGCTCGACGACGTGAACCGCCTGTTCTACGGCGACGCGCTGAAGGCCGAGGCCGGCCCGTTCTGCGCCGCGCTCGCCCGGCGGCGCATGCCCTACCGCCTGCTGCCGCCCGAAGAGCTCGAGCGCGTCGCCGGCACCGTGCATCACGGCGGCATCGTCGCGCTGGCCAACCCGAAGCCCATCGCGCGCTTCGACCCGGCGCACCCGCCGCGCCACAAGCTGCTGCTGGCGCTGGATGGCATCGGCAACCCGCACAACCTGGGCGCCATCGCCCGTAGCGCGGCCTTCTTCGGCCTGCCCGCGATGATCCTGCACGACACGGCCGACCAGGCCTTCCCGTCCGACGCCGCCTACCGCGTCGCCGAGGGTGGGCTGGAGACGCTTGACCTGCTGCAGACGCCCGACCTGCCGGCCGCGCTCAAAGCGGCCGAGCCGCATTACCGCACCGTGGCCGCCACGCTGGCACCCGACGCGGTGCCACTGGAGAAGCTGCCGCGCGACCGGCCGATCCTGCTGGTGCTGGGCAACGAGGAGCACGGCCTGTTGCCGGAAGTCGAGCACGCCTGCCGCCGCCGCATCCGCATCCAGCCGGCCGGGACGGTGCAGAGTTTGAACGTTGCCCAGACTGCGGCGATCCTGCTGCACGATTTGTCCCGATGAGGCTCCCTTGCGCATCCATCTCCAAAGCAAACCCAGCCCCACCAACTTCGCGCTGACGCAGGCCAATTGGGACACGGCGGCCGCCTCGGCGCCGGACGTCGCGGAAGGGCACAGCCTGTCCTTCGGCGAGGGGGCGGACGCATTTGCCGCCGGGATGACGGATGCGGAGGTATTGGTTTGTCACACCTCGGCGTTGGCCGACGGCCTGCCGCCATCGCCGGCGCTACGGATGATCTTCGTGACGTCGGCCGGGCTGGACAAGCTCGCCCCGTTCGATTGGCTGCCCGATGGGGTGGCGCTGATGAACAACCGCGGCACCCACGCGGCCAAGGCGGGCGAGTATGGGCTGATGGCGCTGCTGATGCTGATCAACCGTATCCCGGCGCAGGTCACGGCGCAGCGCGACGGCGCATGGCGAATGACGCACGGTTCCGTGCTGCGCGGCCACCGGGTCACGATCGTGGGCCTGGGCAGCCTGGGCGGCAGCACGGCGGCGCATGCCCACGCGTTCGGCATGCAGGTGACGGGCGTGCGCACGGCGGCCACGCCGCACCCGTCCTGCCACGAGGTGATCACCATGGACGAGCTGGACCGCGTATTGCCGAAGACGGAGATCCTGTTCCTGGCCACGCCGCTGACACCGGCGACCAAAGGGCTGCTCAGCCGCGAGCGCATCGGGATGCTGCCGCCGGGCGCCGGGGTGGTGAACATCGGCCGTGGCGGCCTGATCGAGCAGGACGCGCTGCTCGACGCGTTGGATAGCGGGCATCTCGGCGGCGCCGTTCTGGACGTGTTCGAACCGGAGCCGCTGCCGCCGGGTCACCGGGCCTGGAAGACCAAGAACCTGATCGTGACGCCGCACAACTCGGCCGACGATCCCGGCACCTACAACGTGCGCAGCCTGGAGATCATGCTGGAAAATCTGCGGGCGCATCGGGACGGGGCGCCGTTGCCGAACCGGTTCGACATCGCACGGGGTTACTGAACATGCGGGCGGTCGCGGCGGCGCTGGCGGGCCTGCTCGCGCTGGGGGCCTGTGCCGCGCCGCCGCCGGTCCTGCCGGTGGTGCCGGCAGCGGCGGCGGTCGCGGCGCCCATGCAGCGGCCGCGTCTCTGGTACGTGGGTCTCGGCATGCAGGGCGAGAGCTGGTCCGAGAACGACGTGGTCGAGACGGCAGAGCGTCTGGCGGCGGTCGTGAGCCCGTTCGAGGTGCGGCCGCTGATCCTGAGCAATCGGCTGGCCGGGCAGAAGGCGCGCTACCCGGCGGTGGACGGCCCGGCGGTCGAGCAGGCGATGACGGCCATCGCGGCGGCGGCCCGGCCGGGCGACGTCGTTCTGCTCTACGTCAGCACGCACGGGGCGCCGGGGCTGCTTGGGCGCGAGACGGCGGGGCGTCCGCAGCGGCCGGTCGGGACGGCGGAGTTGCGGCAATGGCTGGCGCCGTTGGCGGGGCGCGACACGGTGGTGATCCTGTCGGCCTGCTTCTCCGGATCCTTCATCCCGGCGCTGGCGGAACCGCACCGGATCATCATTACCGCGGCGCGTGCCGACCGGACCTCGTTCGGCTGCCAGGCCGGGGCGGTGCACACGATCTTCGGGGACGCGCTGCTGCAGGCGTTGACGCCGGGCCGCAGCCTCGAGACGGTGGTCGAACGCACGCGCGAGACGGTGAGCGCGCAGGAGCGGGCAATGCGGTTCACGCCGCCCTCGCTGCCGCAAGTCGCGGTCGGTAACGGCGCACAGCCGCTCTACGAGGCGCCCGTGTTCTAGGTGCCCATCTTCTGAGTGCCCGTCTTCTAAGTGCCCTTCTTCTGAGCCCGGCCCGCTACTGCACGAACAGCTTGCGCGAGCCGTAGGACAGCCAGACCCGGTGGGTCATGAGGAAGTCGGCGCCGAGCAGGGCGTCGATGTCGTTGGGCAGGGCCAGCGCCGTGACCATCACCGGCGTGCGGACCGGCACGCCGGCGACCCGCATGTCGCGCAGGGCGTGGATCTGCGCCGGGAGGGTTTCGCCGGCGGCGCCCCGGGCCCGCACCTCGACGCCCGGCACCCGCGTGTCCGCCCCGATGCCGGCGCGGCGGGCGGCATTGACCGTGATGACCGTCCGTTGCGCGCCGGAGTCGAGCGAGGCGCTGAGGTCGCGGCCGTTGACCACCACGGGGAAGAATGGATGCGAGCTGAGCGAGCGCGTGGTCTCCAGCGTGGCGACCCGGCCACCCCAGGGCGGGCGCAAGCCGGGGCAATCCGTCCGCGCGTAGAGGTCGAGCCGGCGATTGGGCAGATCGATGTCGAGGTCGAATTCGCTGAGCAGGGACGCGCCCAGCAGCCCGTCCGCATCCAGCCCGCCGCCTGTGAGCGCGATCGGGCCCACCAGCACGCGCGGGTAGTTCAGCGTAGCGCCGCCGAGCGTCATGCTGTCCAGCCGGGCGTCGCCGGTCTGCATGGCCTGGCTGATGCCGCGCATGGAGCGGGCGAAATCATACTGCGTGGTGACGCCGAGGCGCTTGGCGGCGGCCACGCCGATGATGGAGCTCTCCGCGCCGGTGTCGAGGATCAGCCGCGCCGGGCGGCCGTTGATCGTCGCCGTCACGGTCGGCAGCCCGGCCAGCACCAGCGGCAAGCTGGCCCGCCGCTGGATCGTGCAGTTCTCCGGCTCCGCCGCGCGGATGCCGGCATCCACCCGCTCCGGATCCACCAGACCCATCACGAGCGGGGATGCCGGCGCGCAGGACGCGAGCGCCCCGGCAATGAGCAGGGCGCGCGCGAGACTCGGGAGCTTCATTCCGCCGCTTGTGCGTAGCTCTCCAGCGGGGCGCAAGTGCAGACCAGATTACGATCGCCGTAAACGTTGTCCACCCGCTTGACCGGCGGCCAGTATTTCGCCGTGCGGACCCAGGGCAGCGGGAAGGCGGCGGCCTCGCGGCTGTAGCCGTGCTCCCACGCGGTGCCGGCAATCTCGGCCAACGTGTGCGGCGCGTGCTTGAGCGGGTTGTCGGCCCGGTCGGCCCGGCCGGCGGCGATGGCGGCGATCTCGCCGCGGATGGCGATCATCGCGTCGCAGAAGCGATCGATTTCCGCCTGACCCTCGCTTTCCGTCGGCTCGACCATCAGCGTGCCGGTCACGGGCCAGCTCATGGTCGGTGCGTGGAAGCCGTAATCCTGCAGCCGCTTGGCGATGTCCTCCACGCTGATGCCCGCTTCCGCCGCGAAGGCGCGGCAGTCGAGGATGCACTCGTGTGCCACCAGCCCGGCCGCGTCCGTGTAGAGGATCGGGAAGTGCGGCCGCAGCCGGACAGCGACGTAGTTGGCGTTGAGAATGGCCACCTGCGTCGCCTGCTTGAGCCCGGCCGGACCCATCATGCGGATGTAGGCGTAGGAGATCGGCAGGATGCCGGCGCTGCCCCACGGCGCGGCGGCGACGGGGCCGAAGCCGGTAGCCGGCCCGGCGTCGGGCCGGGCGGGATGGTTCGGCAGGTGCGGCGCCAGGTGGGCCGCGACCCCGATCGGGCCGACGCCCGGACCGCCGCCGCCATGCGGGATGCAGAACGTCTTGTGGAGGTTGAGGTGGCACACGTCCGCGCCGATGCGCGCCGGGCTGGTGAGGCCGACCTGCGCGTTCATGTTGGCGCCGTCCATGTAAACCTGGCCGCCGCGGGCATGGATCAACTCGCAGATGGCGCGGATGCCGTCCTCGAACACGCCATGCGTGCTGGGATAGGTGACCATCAGCGCGGCGAGCTTGTCGCGATGGAGCTCCGCCTTGGCTTGGAGGTCGGCGGTATCGATGTTGCCGGCCCGGTCGCACCCGACCACCACCACGCGGTAGCCCGCCATGACGGCGCTGGCCGGGTTGGTCCCGTGCGCGCTGGAGGGGATCAGGCACACGTCGCGGTGCCCTTCGCCGCGCGCGGCGTGATAGGCGCGGATGGTCAGCAGCCCGGCATACTCGCCCTGGCTGCCGGCATTCGGCTGCAGCGACACGGCGGCAAAGCCGGTGATGCCGCAGAGCCAGGCGCCGAGCCGGTCGGTCAGCGCCGTGTAGCCGGCCGTTTGCGCGCGGGGCGCGAACGGGTGCACGTCGGCGAAGCCGGGCAAGGTGATGGGGATCATCTCGGCCGTGGCGTTGAGCTTCATGGTGCAAGACCCCAGCGGGATCATGCTCCGGTTCAGCGCCACGTCCTTGTCCTCCAGCCGCTTGAGGTAGCGCAGCATGGCGTGTTCGGCATGGTGCGCGTGGAACACCGCCTCCGTCAGCAGCGGCGCCGTCCGCAGCAGGGCCGCCGGCAAACCGCCGCGCGTCGCCTCGACCGGGGCGCCGAACACGCCGGCCAGACGGTGCAGCTCGTCGCGCGTCACGGTCTCGTCCAGCGACACGGCGACGCCGCCATCGGTCAGCTTGCGCAGGTTGAACCCGGCGGCCACGGCGCGGTCCACCACGCCGTCGACGTCCGGGCCATCGAAGGCGACCGTATCGAAGAACTCGCCGTGCCGCAGCGTGAACCCGGCGGCCACCGCCGCGCCGGCCAGGAGCCGCGCCTGCAGGCTGACCCGGCTTGCGATGCGCTTGAGGCCTTCCGGCCCGTGCCACGCCGCGTAGAAGCCGGCGATCACCGCCAGCAGGACCTGCGCGGTGCAGATGTTGCTGGTCGCCTTCTCGCGGCGGATGTGCTGCTCGCGGGTCTGCAGCGCCAGGCGCAGGGCGGGGGAGCCGGCGGCGTCCTGGCTCACCCCGACGAGACGGCCGGGCATCTGCCGCTTCAGCGAGTCCTTGGTCGCGAAGAAGGCAGCGTGCGGGCCGCCAAAGCCCATGGACACGCCGAAGCGCTGGGCTGATCCGACCACCACGTCCGCGCCCATCTCGCCCGGCGGCGTCAGCAGCACCAGGGAGAGCGGGTCGGCGCAGACGATGGCCAGCGCGCCGGCCTCGTGCGCCGCCGCGATCTCGGCCCGCAGGTCGCGGATCGCGCCGGTGGTGCCGGGATATTGCAGCACCACCGCGAACGGGGCGGCGGCGGCGATGGCGGCGCGGTCACCCGGCGCGATGTCGACCAGCTCGAGGCCGATCGGTGCCGCCCGGGTCGCCAGCACGGCGCGTGTCTGCGGGTGCAGATCGGTGGCGACGCACACGGCGCGCGACTTGGACCGGGTGTTGTTGAACGCCATGGTGACCGCCTCGGCGGCCGCGGTCGCCTCGTCGAGCAGGCTCGCATTGGCGATCGGCAGCCCGGTGAGGTCGGCGATCATCGTCTGGAAGTTGAGCAGCGCCTCCAGCCGGCCCTGGGCGATCTCGGCTTGATAGGGCGTGTAGGCGGTATACCAGCCCGGGTTCTCCAGCACGTTGCGGCGGATCACCGGCGGCGTGTGAGTGCCGTAATAGCCCTGGCCGATCAGGCTCTTGATCGGCGTGTTCTGGAGCGCCAGGCCGCGCAACTCGGCAATGACGCTGGCTTCGTCGATCGGCGGCGGCAGGTCGAGCGCCTCGAGGTCGCGGATCGCGGCCGGCACGGTGCGGGCGGCCAGCGCATCGAGGCTGTCGGCTCCGACTGCCTCCAGCATGGCAGCGATCTCGGAGTCCGACGGCGCGATGTGCCTGGCGATGAAGGCGTCGCCGTGCTCGAGCCCGGCGAGTTCGTCGAGCGGGCTCATGCGAGGTTGCCCACGAAGGCGGTGTAGGCGGCTTCGTCCATCAGCGCGTCGAACTCGGCGCGGTCGGCCACCTTGAGCTTGAAGAACCAGCCATCGTCGTGCGGGGCGCGGTTGACCAGGGCCGGGTCGTCGACCAGGACGCTGTTGCGCGTGGTGACGGTGCCGGAGAGCGGCGCGTAGACCTCGCTGGCCGCCTTCACGCTCTCCACGACGGCGCAGGGCTCGCCGGCCTCGACCGCGCGGCCGGCCTCCGGCAGGTCCACGTAGACCACGTCGCCCAGGGCCTGTTGCGCGTGGTCGGTAATGCCGACCGTGACGACGCCGCCGTCGATCTGCACCCACTCATGATCCTTGGTGAATCGAGTCTCCGTCATGATTGGGGCCCTTTACTTGGCGTAGCGCGTGGGAACGAAGGGGAGGGAGGCGACCGAGGCGGGCTGCACGTCCTTGCGGATCAGCAGGCCGAGCGCGGTGCCGGCAGCGGCCATGTCGCGGCGGACATAGCCCATGGCGATCGGCGCCTGCAGCGTGGGCGAGTAGCCGCCGGAGGTGACACTGCCGGCGCCAGTGCCGTCGGGCGCCAGGATGGCGGTCTCGGCGCGGGCGGGCGCGCGGCCGGTCGGGCGGATGCCCACGCGCAGCCGGGTCGGGCCGTGCTCCAGTTGGTCCAGGATCGGTTGCGCGCCGAGGAAGTCGGCGGCGGCGCGACGACGCTTGGCGATCGTCCAGGCGAGGTTGGCTTCGACGGGGGTGGTCACTTCGTCGAGGTCCTGCCCGTACAGGCAGAGCCCGGCCTCCAGTCGCAGGCTGTCGCGCGCGCCGAGCCCGGCGGGCAGCACGTCCGGCTGCGCCAGGAGTGCCTCGGCCAACGCCTCGGCGGCTTCTTCGCGCACGGAGATCTCGAACCCGTCCTCGCCGCTATAGCCGGATCGGCTGATCCAGACCGGGGCGCCCGCGATCTCGGTCTCGATCACGCCGAGGAAGGGCAGGGCAGCGGCTTGTGGGCATAGCGCCGCCATCGCCGCCGCGGCGCAGGGACCTTGCAGGGCGAGCAACGCGCGCTGCGGGTGCTGGTCGAGCGTCACGCCGGGGCGGAGGTGCTCGGCGAGGATGTGGGCGTCGGTTTCCTTGCGGCTGGCATTGGCGACGATCAGCAGGCGGTTGCCGAAATTGGCGACCATCAGGTCGTCGTCGATGCCGCCGGCCTCGTTGAGCAGCAGCGTGTAGCGCTGACGGCCGGGCGCCAAGCCCGCGATGTCGCCCGGAACGACGGCCTCGAGCACGGCGGCCGCGTCGTCACCATGCAGGCTGAATTGGCCCATGTGCGACACGTCGAACAACGACGCCTTTTCGCGCGTATGCAGGTGTTCGGCCATGACGCCGGGGCCGTATTGGACAGGAAGGGCGTAGCCGGCGAAGCCGACCATCTTGGCGCCCAGTCGGCGGTGCAACGCGTCGAGCGGGACCGTACGGAGCTCTTCCGGCGGATCGTTTTCGATGTTGAGGACTGGCTCGGCCACGCGGAACTCCCGACAAGAAAGATCACCCCTCCGGCGAACGCCGGAAAGCATGACCCCCCTCTGTCCGGGAACCTGAGAGATTCGGCAACGCCTCCCTGCGCGCCTTACTCCGTCGGTGCGGCGAAACGAGCTCGCCGGCTTTCCAGAGGTCCAATCCCATTGCGGTCCTGGGGACCTGAGCGTTTCCGGGGGCCGGTTGCGCCTTCGGCGGCCGATACCTCGAGGGCACCGACACTCTCCCGCGAGGGAAGGATGATGAACGGACCGACCATGACCGATCGCCGGGCCGCGATCAATAAGGAGTTTGGATCAGGCGGCCAGCAGCACGGGATGACCGCCGGGGAAAACCGTGTCGGACGCCGCTACCGGCCCATCGTTCAGCAACGCATAGCCACGTCCGGGGATGGTCTGGATCATGCCACCGGCGCCGGCCGCGGTTAAGGCTCTCCGAACGCGCGCGACGAAGACATCGGCCTGCCGCTCGTCACGATGGTGGTCCGGGCCGAACAATTCGGCCATGATGGCGGCCTTGTCCAACGGGACATTCCGACGGTGCAGCAGCAAGCACAACAAGCTGAATTCGGCCGGGCTCGTCGGCACATGCCGGCCGGAAACGGACACGGTACGAGCATCCAGATCAATGGACACTGTCTGCCAGTGCAGTACACGCGCTGAGATCGATGCAACCATAAGTGTGCTCATTTGCCGATCCGCTACAACCTGCGCGTGTATGAAAACGCGATCGTGAGCGGCCGTGCAAGAGCTGCTTTCCGCCGGAAACGCCTGATCTTCACCTCTGCGAAACCATTAGTTTGACCGAAACGTGATGTTCCGAGCGTAAGCTGTTGATTCAGGCCGCTCGCCTTTTTTGGCCGTTAACCTTTCAGTAAGGAAAAAATTTTAGGGTGCTTCTGTCGAGCAAGAACGGCTCCCGACAGCACACAACCGAGGAGGTTGTCTCAAAATGGTGCACATGGTTCCCGCAAACACCCCGTCCGTCGGCAGCGCCGCGATCCGCGCCCTTCATAGTCTCAACCGGCGCGACGCTGATGCCGTTCGCGCGACCGTGCGGGCCGCCGCGCGCGGGCATATTGTCGAGGAACACGACGATTATGACGGCTACCTGTCCCTGCTGATCTCTCCGGCGGACGAGAACGGCGCCGCCTTTCTCGTCGCCGGCCGCACCGGCGCGGTCGACTTGGCCGAGCTGCGCGGGGACGAGATGATCGTACTCGGCACATTCCCCAGCACGGGCGCTGCCATGGCCGTGCTGCGCCCGGCGCTGGGGCGGTCGGTCGAGCCGACCGCCAGCCCGGTGGCAGACGCGGCAGCGCTGATAGCGCGACACGGGACGGACGCGGCCGTGCAGGCCGGGATGCGGGCCGACGCCCAGCCGGAAGGTCGTCGCTGGACGGCGGTCCTGCAGGTGATCGAGCAATTGGACGGACCCAGCTGATGCGCTCGCTCGCGCTCGTCGCGGTCGCCGGGTTGTCGATGGCTGCTGCGCCGGCACCACAGGGCGATCTCGTGTTGAACTGCTACGTGACGCAATCGGGTGACCTCAGCGTCGGCCAGTTCGTCCGTCACCTCGTCATCTTCCCAACCCGCGGAATCGTCAGTATCTCGGACGGTATCGGCGGAGCGCCCCCGAGCTTCGTGGGCAATGGCCGGCTCATCACCCTGGATGCCACGCGCGTCGTGTTCGACTTTGCGTCGCCGCGGTCGGCCGGGCGAACGGAGATCGATCTGCGGACGGGAGCGCTGGCCTACGAGGGCGACCGCGCGCGGGTTCGCGGCAGCTGCCAACGCTCGGAACTGTGAACGCCAGCACCTCGTCACGACTCCGGCGAATGGGGTTTGCTGACAAAATGACCGAACCGTCCGACGGAGACGACTACGCGTCGATCCGGCTCACCCACCACGCGATGGCGAACGACCGGGCCGATCAGCTCCGGCGACGGCCGGGTCGTCGATCGAGCCAGCCGGAGTGTCTGGTCATCGGCCACTCTTGGACCGAGGATCCGACCCGGCATGGCAGCAGTATCTGCATGACGTGTCAGGTGGTCCGCTTCCCCTGAACCTTGCATCGGGCAGCGCGACGCCATACGTTGCTGCCATGCTTCGCTGGATGACCGCACGAATTATCACCTCGGCCGCCTGATCGCCGCGCTGTGTGCGCTGGTGGCCGACCGAGTTCGTGCCCTTTCCTCCTCCGAAAGCTCTTCCGATGTTGCATTCTGTCAGTTTCGACCTCGTGGCCGATTGCGAGCCCGGTCTTCTCCCCCGCGTCCTGGTGCCGTTTGCCCGCCGGGACCTCACCACCGATCAGATCAAGGCGCGCCGGCACGGCGACGCCATGCATGTGACGATCGTGCTGGATGCCATGCCGGCCGAAACGGTGCATCTCGTGGAGGGCAACTTGCGCCAGATCGTCGGCATGCGGCGGGTCGAGGTGGTGCTGCGAGGGCATGTCCGGGCGGTAGCGTGAGCCCGACGCGCCCTATATACTCTCGGGCGAGCGCCCTTAGCTCAGTTGGATAGAGCGGCGGCCTTCTAATCCGCATGTCGGGGGTTCGAATCCCTCAGGGCGCGCCACCGGGCTTTCCTCAGTGAGACCGACGCGTCAGACCACGTGATCGGGCCGGAGCGCGCAGGCAGTGGCGGTGGCGGTGGTCTCGAGTTGCACGGTCGCATGAGCGATGCCGAAGCGCTCGCGGGCGCCTTGCTGCACGCCGAGCAGCAACTCCCGGTCCTGCGACGTTTCCTCGCGCACGAGATGCGCGGTCAGCGCCGTGTCCGTGGTGCCGAGCGCCCAAACGTGGAGGTCATGCACCTCGATCACGCCCGGCAACGTCGCAAGCCATTTGCGCACGGCATCCGGATCGATACCGGGCGGGACGGCGTGCATGGCCAGGTTCACGGAATCCCGCAGCAAACCCCAGGTGCCGACGAGAACGACGGCGCCGATGACGAGGCTGACCACCGGGTCGAGCCAGAGCCAGCCAGTGGCCATAATCAGCAACGCCGCGATGACCACGCCGACGGTGACGAGCGCGTCGGCCACCATGTGCAGGAAAGCGCCGCGAACGTTGAGATCGCCGTGCCGGCCCGACATGAAGAGCAGCGCGGTTGCGCCGTTGACGACGATGCCGGCGGCGGCGACCCAGAGCATGACCGTCGTCTGCACCGGCGCCGGGTGGAACAGCCGGCCAACGGACTCCCAGGCGATCGCGCCGGTTGCGACCAGGAGCAAGACGGCGTTGGCCAGAGCGGCCAAGGTGGTCGTGGATTTGTAGCCGTAGGTGCGCCGGCTCGTAGGCGTGCGGCTCGTGGCGATACTGGCGCCCCAAGCGAGCAACAGACCGATGACGTCCGACAGGTTATGGCCGGCATCGGCAAGCAGAGCGACTGAATCGGAGAAGAAGCCGAAGGCGCCTTCGATCACGACGAAGGCCGCGTTCAGCGTCACTCCGATGGCGAATGCGCGACCGAACGACGCCGGCGCATGCACGTGTCCATTGGAGCCGTGGTCGTGGTGATGTTCGTGATGATGGTCGGTCACCGCTGCGGCACCCGGTTGTTGGAGGCCGTCGGTGTAACGCAAAGCGGCAAGCCGGGCGAGGGGAGCACCCCCGCCCGGCTTGGACGGTCACGCCGCTTGAGCGACAGCCTGGCGGCGCTCGGCCACCTGGTTGCGCATGGACTTCTGCAGCTTCTCGAACGCGCGGACTTCGATCTGGCGAACCCGCTCGCGAGAGATGTTGTACTGCTGGGACAGCTCCTCCAACGTCGTCGGGTTATCCTTCAAGCGTCGCTCGATCAAGATATGCCGCTCGCGCTCGTTCAGCGTCTTGAGCGCGACACTGAGCAGAGCCCGGCGACCAGTCAGCTCCTCCCGGTCGGCCAGAACGACCTCCTGGTTCTCGCTGTCGTCCACCAGCCAATCCTGCCACTCGCCCTCGCTATCGGCGCGGACGGGGGCATTGAGGCTGTTGTCCGGCGCGGCCAAGCGACGGTTCATGCTGACGACGTCCTGCTCCGGCACGTCCAGCATGCGGGCGATCTTGGCCACCTGCTCCGGGTGAAGGTCGCCATCCTCGATCGCCTGCATCTGGCCCTTAAGCCGACGCAGGTTGAAGAACAGCTTCTTCTGCGCCGCGGTGGTGCCCATCTTCACGAGCGACCAGCTATGCAGGATGTATTCCTGGATAGCAGCGCGGATCCACCACATGGCGTACGTCGCCAAGCGGAAGCCGCGCTCCGGGTCGAAGCGCTTGACGGCCTGCATCATGCCGACATTGCCTTCGCTGATCAGCTCGCCAACAGGCAACCCATAGCCGCGATAGCCCATGGCGATCTTGGCGACGAGGCGGAGATGGGAGGTGACGAGCTTGTGGGCCGCCGCCTGATCCTCCTCGTCCCGCCAGCGCTTCGAGAGCGCCAACTCCTCTTCCGGCGCAAGCATTGGAAATTTGCGGATCTCCTGGAGATACCGCGACAGATTGCCCTCTGGGGCGACGTTAACTATTGCAGCAGCCATCGATGGCCCCTCACGCTCCGAACCACTCGGTCTCACCCCTATACGGCGGTGCGGAACAACTGGTTGCGGTGCGACATATTCTAGGCGCGATAAAGCCCATCACGTCCCAGCGACCATCCCCACTTCCGGCAGATCGTCACCTCACAGGCCGAAACCGCACGCCCGCGATCTCGACGATGGTGATACAGGACTAGGATGGTCCTGTCAAGAATGCACTGTGGATAACTCGAGCTGGTCGAGCAATCGGCGGAGATCGGCCGGCGCCGCCGTCTCGAACGAAAGCCGCTGCCGGGTGCGCGGATGGTCAAAGGCGAGGGACGCCGCGTGCAGCGCCTGCCGCGGAAAATCGAGCAGCGCGAGGCGGAGTTCGGCGCTGGCGAATTTCGCCACCGCGGGAGTACGCCGGAGATAGACGGGGTCGCCGACCAGCGGGTGTCCGCGTTCGGCCAGGTGCACCCGGATCTGATGCGTGCGTCCCGTCGCCAGCGTGCATTCGAGACGGCTGGCCACCGGGGCCCAGGCGCGGGTGGTGACGTAGCGGGTCAGCGCTGCCTTGCCGCCGGACGCGACCACGGCCATGCGCTTGCGGTCGCGGGGATCGCGCCCGATCGCGCCCTCGATCTCGCCGGTGGCGGGCGCCGGCACGCCCCAGACGACGGCCGTGTAGCGGCGGTCCAGGTCGCGCGCGGCAAAGGCGGCGGAGAGCGTGGCGAGTGCGACCTCCGTCTTGGCCGCGACCATGACGCCGGACGTGTCCTTGTCCAAGCGGTGCACGATGCCGGGCCGCTTCTCGCCGCCGATGCCGGGCAGGCTGTCGCCGCAATGGGCCAGTAGCGCGTTGACCAGCGTGCCGTCCTCGTTGCCGGGCGCGGGATGCACCACCAGCCCGGCGGGCTTGTCGAGCACGATCAGGTCTGCATCCTCGAACAGGATGGTGAACGGGATGGCCTGCGGGCGCGGCAGCGCCGGAACCGCGGCGGGGCGCTGCAGGATGAACCGGTCGCCATCGCGCACCGGCTCGGCGGGATTGCGCACCGGCAGGTCGCCGCGCCACACCGCACCAGACTCGATGAGGGACTTGACGCGCGAGCGGGACAAGTCGTGGATGGCGCCCGCGAGAAACCGATCGGTCCGCTCGCCGGCGCCGTCCGGGCCGGCCACGACCTCGATCGGGGACGGGGCGCCATCCGCGTCAGACAAAGGGAGACACCGCCGTGCGCGGATTAAAGGCGGCCGTGATCGGCATGGGAATCCTGATCGTGGTCGGCGTGACGGCATTGGTGGTGGTCATGGTGCAACGTATGTCGGCGACCAGGTCGCCGAATGCCAGCGCGATTGCACCGGCGGCTGGGCCGGCCTCCGTCGCGCTGCTCGACGAGCCCGCCGGCACCCGCATTGCGGCCACGTCGCTGGCGGGGGATCGCCTTGCCGTCCAACTCTCGGGCGCAGGACCAGACCGGGTGGTGGTGGTCGATCTGCGGACCGGGCGCACCGTGGCGCGCGCGGCGCTGGCGCAGTAGGGTGCCGTGCCAAAGGCGCCCAAGAAGGCCGAGCTGCCGACCAAGATTTGCGCAGGCTGCGGCCGGCCATTCACCTGGCGCAAGAAGTGGCGCACGACCTGGGACGAGGTGCGGTTCTGTTCGGACGCCTGCCGGTCCGGTCGGCGCGACGCGGCCCGGAGTCGAATCACGGCGGAACGCCCTTGATCTCCGTCGCGGTCTGCCATAGTTACCCGCTCCACCGGCCACGTCCTGTTCGTCTAGAGGCCTAGGACACCGCCCTCTCACGGCGGTAACAGGGGTTCGAATCCCCTACGGGACGCCACGGGTCCACGCGTTGCGTGATGCCCTTGTTTCTGGTATGTTCCTCACATTGTGTTCTGCCGGCAAAACTCCGGACGATTCGGATGTGGAGTGTGCCGTGGCAATCGATCTCGATGCCACCCTGCTGGACAGGGTGTTTCAGCCGTTATGCGACGCCGTCGCTCTGTGGGCTTCGCCTTTCGGCATGGCCCGCGGCGCGCTTGTCCTTGCCGTTGAGTCGCAGGCGTTGCCGTTGTTCTGGAACGTGCTGAAAGACCGGTCGGTGTTCTCGGCCACCTTGTCGTCCATGGCCGCCGTGCTGACGCTGATCGGCGCGCAGCAGGCGTGGCGCCTGATCGCCAAGGCCGAACGCGAGTCGCGGGGCAACACCATGAACGTGCGCCGCATCACGCTGCGTCGGCAGCGCATGACGTGGCTGGCCGTGTGCACGGGCTGCTCGGCCCTGTTGCTACAGGACCCCGATATCCGCGCGGCGTTCTCCATCCTGTCCTGCCTGGCGTGGGTGGCGCTCATCTACCTCGTGTCCTGCACGCCGCGTCCGCAGGCGCGGCAGCGGATGGGCCGGTTGGCAGCAGCGACGGTGCCGGCCAGGTAAGTCGGCGAATCGGTATCGCGGCGGCGTTTCCCCGGTGCCAGCCCCGGGCGCGCATGTCATGTTGCAGCGCATATGAGCATTGTTGACGCCTCCTCGCCCGCCTCGACGGATGCCGCCCGGCCGGCTTGGGACGAGATGGCCAATGGGCGCGGCGGCCTTCGCCCGGGCTGGCGCAACCTGGTTGCCTCGGTCGCCACGCTCGGACCGGAGGGCGTGGCGCGGCGAACCGACCTGCTCAACCGCATCCTGATCGAAGACGGCGTGACCGGGTTGTTGCCGGGCGTGGCGCCCAAGGCATGGCGCTGCGATCCGTTGCCGCTGCTGATCAGCGCCGCCGAGTTCGAGACGTTGGAGGCGGGCCTCGCCCAGCGCGCCAGCTTGATGGAGGCGTTGCTGCAGGACGTCTACGGTCCGCAGCAACTCCTGGCCGAGGGACGGCTGCCGCCCGCCCTGGTTTACGCCAACCCCGCCTTCCTGCGCCCCTGCCGCATGACGGACGCGCCGCGATCCGGCCCGCTGCTGCATTTCTACGCCGCCGAACTGCTCCGCGCGCCCGATGGCGAGTGGCACGTCATCGCCGATCGCACTGCGGACGCTGCCGGCAGCGCCTACGCGCTGGAGAACCGCCGCGCGCTGAACCGCGCCATCCCCGAGCTGTTCCGCAGCGAGCCGCCACGCCGCCTGTCACCGTTCTTCTCCGCCTGGCAGGATGCGCTTCAGACCATGGCGTCCGCCGCCGGGCCGCGGCCCGGCCTGGCGCTGCTCACGCCTGGCCCAGAGGACAAGCTCTGGTACGAGCACGTGGTGCTGGCGCGCGAGCTGTCCTGCATGCTGGTAGAGAGCAACGACCTGTCCGTGCGCGATGGCGAGCTGTTTCTCAAGACGTTGCGCGGCCTGCAACGGGTGGATGTCCTGCTCCGCCGGCAGGACGGGCGCACGCTGGACCCGCTCGAGCTCGAGCCGACGGTCCATCTCGGCATCACCGGCCTGCTCGACGCGGCGCGGGCCGGACAGGTCCGAATCGTCAACGACCCCGGCACCGGGTGTTTGGAAGCGCCGCTGTGGATGGCGCTGCTCCCGAGCCTGGCACCGCGTGTGATCGGCGAGCCTTTGCGGCTGGCCAGCCCGGAGACGCTGTGGCTCAACGACCCGGAAAGCTTCGCGCGCGTCGCCCGTGCCCCCGGGCAATGGCGGATCCGCTCCGCGCTGGACGGCACGTCACCGCCCAGCGACGCGACCGAGACCCGGGCCGCGCTCGCGCGCGCTGCGGCTGCGCCCGGCGAGTTCGTGGCCACTGCGGTGCTGCGACCCTCGCAAGCGCCCTGCGTCACCGCCGAGGGGTGGCGACCGCAGCCCGTGCTGGTCCGCATGTTCCTCCTGTTCGACGGTTCGCGGTGGCAGGCGATGCCGGGCGGCTTCGGCCGGGTGCTGACTGCGCGCGACCTGGACGGCGCACGGCTGCCGTTCCATTCGCTGTGCAAGGACGTCTGGATCGGCAACGAAGAGGAAGCGAGCGTCTCCGGCTCGATCGGCTGGACGCCGGTGACGCTTCCCGTGCGGCGCACCTCCGGTGACCTGCCCAGCCGGGTCGCGGACGCCTTCTTCTCCCTTGGCCGCACGCTGGAACGGCTCGAGACGGCGGCACGCCTGTTGCGCGCGGCGCTGGATCGGCTGGAACGGACCACGCTGTCGCCGCGGGAAAGTGCCGAGCTGCGCATCGTGACGGGCTGCCTTGCATCGGCGCAGTTGATCGAGCCGGAAGCCGCCGACGGGTTGGGGCCGGCGGCGTTGACGGAGCGCTTGCTGCAGGTCGGGCGCTTGCGAGCGCCGATCGCCGAGATGGTCGGCGAGCTGTCGCAACTGACGCAGAGCCTGCGCGACCGGCTGACCAACGAGGTGCATGCGACCATCCAAAGCGGGCTCCGCACGGTGGGGCAGGCGCTGGCCGAGCTGCGACCCGGCGCGATGGCCCGTGCGGAGCCTTCCACGCGCGAGTTGCAACAGGTGAGTACGGTGATTCTCGCCTTCTCGGCGACGGTCGCCGGGTTGGCGGCGGAGAACATGCTGCGCACCGGCGGGCGACTTTTCCTCGATCTCGGCCGCCGGATCGAACGGGCGTGCTGGGCGGCGCGGCTGATCGCCCTCGCGATGGATCCCCCGCCCGGGCAGCCCGGCGGTCCGCTCGAGCCCGGGCTACGGCTCGGCCTCGAACTGTGCGACTCCGTGATCACCTATCGCAGCCGCTACCTGTCCACGCTTCAGGCCGGGCCGGTGCTGGACCTGATCCTGGCCGACGAGAGCAACCCGCGGGCGCTCGGCTTTCAGCTCGCCGCGATCCGCGACATCTTGGCCGAGCTCGCGCGCGCACCGGGCGCGCCGCTCCCCATCACCGCCTCGCGCCTGCTCCGCGCGACGCGGGACCTTGCGCGCGGCACGGGCACGCTGCCCGAGAGCGCTTTGAGCGTGCAGGTGCCGGCGCAGTTACGCGCGATCGAAAGCGGGGTCACCGAGCTGTCCGAGCAGATCGGGCGGCAGTATTTCGCGGTGTTGCCGATGGCGACGCGCGTGGGCGACGAGGAAAGCTCGGCGTTGCGGGGCATGGCATGATCTATCGCGTGCGTCACGCCACGACCTACGATTACAGCAAGCCCGTCGAGTTGGCGGCGCAACTGATGCATCTGCGGCTGCTCACCACGCCATGGCAGGTGGTGTTGGAGGAAGGGCTTTCCGCCACGCCGGAGAGCGGACGCCTGGTCGAGCGGGTGGATCATTTCGGCAATCGGGTCAGCTGGCTGTTCTTCGACCAGGCGCACCGGAAGTTCGAAGTGATCAGCGAAGCGGTGGTGGACGTTCGGCCGCCGCCGGTGCCGGACGGGGCGGCCACGCCCGCTTGGGAAATCGTGCGCGACGCGGCGCAGGCGGGCGGGGCCGGCTCGTGGCAAGCCTCCGAGTTCCGCTTCGAGAGCCCCCGGGTGGGCCTGCTCCCGGCGGCGCGCGACTATGTGGCGACGTCGTTCAAGCCGGGCCAGCCGATCCTGACGGCGTTGACCGATCTGAACGAACGCATGTTCCGCGACTTCAAGTTCCGCGCCGGCGTGACGACGATCTCGACCCCGATTGCCCAGGTGCTGGAGCGGCGCGAGGGCGTTTGCCAGGATTTCACGCATTTGATGTTGTCCGGCCTACGCGGCCTCGGCCTGCCGGCGCGGTACACGTCCGGCTATATCCGCACCCGGCCGCCGCCAGGGCAGGCCCGCCGGCGCGGCGCCGACATGTCGCACGCCTGGGTCGGCGCCTGGCTCGGCCCGGAGCACGGCTGGGTGGGGCTCGATCCGACCAACGGGGTGACCGTCGCGGACGAGCACGTCACGCTCGCGGTCGGGCGCGATTTTTCCGACATCAGTCCGCTACGCGGCATGATTCTTGGAGGAGGACATCATACGCTGAAGGTCGGGGTGGATCTCGAGCCGTTGGAATCAGGCGAGTAGCCGCATTTCGTGAGACAATCGTCGCCAAGCGACAAGGGGAACCAGAGTATGAGAATCCGCACAGGCTTCGACATCGAGTACGATTGCCCGCAGCCAGTGCCCATGTTGTTGGTGCTCAGTGTCCATCCCAGCCGCATGCCGGACGTGGAGGGCGAGCATCGGATCACCTTCTCGCCGCCTGTGCCGTCGCACGACTACATCGACACGTTCGGCAACATCGTCACGCGGGTGACGGCGCCCGTCGGCAAGCTGAAGATCGCCGCAGATTTCGTCGTCGCCGATAGCGGCCTTCCCGATCCGGTCGTCGCCGACGCGGTGCAGCACCGGGTCGAGGAACTGCCAGACGACGTGATCCAGTTCCTGCTCGGCAGCCGCTACTGCGACACGGACAAGCTGCACGACGTGGCATGGCAGTTGTTCGGGACCGAGCCGCTCGGCTGGGCGCGGGTGCAGGCCATCGTGGCATACGTCCACAACCGCATCACCTTCGGTTACGAGCACGCCGATTCGACTCGGACGGCGTCGGACGGCCATGCCGGCCGCCTCGGCGTTTGCCGGGACTTCGCCCACCTTGCCGTAGCGCTCTGCCGTTGCATGAACATTCCGGCGCGATATTGCACTGGTTATCTGGGCGACATCGGCATTCCGCCCGTCGTCGCACCGATGGATTTCAGCGCGTGGTTCGAGGTGTATCTCGGCGGGCGGTGGCACACGTTCGACGCGCGGCACAACCGTCCCCGGATCGGGCGGATCGTCATGGCGCGCGGGCGTGACGCGACCGACGTGGCCATCACCACCACGTTCGGGCCGTGTCTCCTCAGCGGCTTCGAGGTGCACACGGACGAGCTGAAAGGCGCTTGATCCTCAAGACACTGTGAATAAGTGTGGGGATCGTTCGGATGCAACCAAAGGTATAGGCGTTGTTAACGCTGGATAAACTGCCGATCGGACGCGTGTTGAAAGTTCACGCGACGATCGGCAGCCGCCACGCCCCGGCAATGAAACGGCGTTGCACCACAGTGTGAGATGAGTCACAGACACGCGACAAGACGCAGCGCATGGTCCGGCACCCATCGGCAGAGATCATATGGCAGACGTGGTCACTATGGCGGAGTACTTCCGGACCCGGCACACCGGCGGTAACGGCTTGTCGGTACGGGACCGTGCCGAGCTCGGCCGCTGGGCCGCACGTGATCGGCGGCTGATCTTCTGCCCCACCGAAATCGGCGAGTTCGCCTTGATCTATAACGGCCCGCAGCCTTGGGCTTCCTGGGGCGTGACGCGGCAAGACGGCCAAATCGTGGTCTGGGATTGCATCACGTTCGCCGATCTATGCCAGGCCCCGACCGTGACCCGCGCCCTTCGCGCCGTCGAAGGTGGCCCTGTCGGGCCAACCGGAACCGTGTTCCGGTTCGACGCCGCTTCGCGCTACGCCTGATCCGACCAGGCGGCTCGCCGCGACGCGCGGCCGATCACACGAACTCCCCGGCGCGCATCACGGGTTGCCTGCCGCCGGCGGCGTCTATCCCGTCCACGTTCACCTCGCCCGAGCCGATCATCCAATCGATATGGATCAGGCTCGAGTTCGCGCCGCGGCGGGTGAGTTCCGCTTCCGACACCATCGTGCCGCCCTCGATGCAGGTCCGGTAGGACTGACCCAGCGCGATGTGGCTGGCGGCGTTCTCATCGAACAACGTGTTGAAGAACAGTTTGCCGCTGCGCGAGATCGGCGATGAATGCGGCACCAGCGCCACTTCACCCAATCGGCGGGCTCCCTCATCGGTGCCCAGGACCCGCTCGAGCACCTCGTGCCCCCGTGTCGCCTCGCTGTCGACGATGCGTCCATCCTCGAACCGCACCGCGATACCCTCGATCAGCGTGCCCTGGTAGGAGAGCGGCTTGGTGCTACGCACGGTCCCGTTCACGGCCTCGCGGTGCGGGGTCGTGAACACTTCCTCGGTCGGGATGTTGGGATTGCAGATGATGCCGCTCTTGGATGGCTCGGAGCCGCCCAGCCAGAGATGGCCGTCGGCCAGGCCCACGGTGAGATCCGTCCCGGGGCCGGAGAAGTGCAGGGCCGCGAAACGCTTCTCGTTCAGGCCGGCGGTCCGGGCGTGGAGCGCCGCATTGTGGGCGGACCAGGCTGCCACCGGGTCGGCCTCGTCGACGCGGGACGCGGCGAAGATCGCGTCCCAGAGCTGGGCCACGCCCTCCGCCTCCGGCAGGTCGGGGAACACCACGCGCGCCCACGCCGGCGTGGCATAGCAGACGATGTTCCAGTTGACGGCGAAGTTGGTGATCAATTCCAGCGCCGGGCGGTACGCCAACGAGCGGGCCCGGTTGGCGCGCGCCACCTTGTCGGCATCTTGACCGGACAGCAGCGTCGGGTCTTCGCCGCCGATCGCCATCCGGGCGGCCCCCTCGCGGAACGCCCGCGCCATACCGTCGTAGAGCCAGGCCGGCGCGTGATCGAACGCGTCGTCGCGTGCGTGCTGGAACCGGAGCAGCGTGCTCTGCTCGTCCGAGTAGAGCGGCGAGACCAGCGTCGCGCCGGCGCGGTAGGCGTGCTCGCTGATGCGCCGGACCAGCGGCGCCGCCTCGAGCGGCGCCGTCAGCACCACTTCCTGACCCGGCACCAGCCCGAGCCCGACCCGCACTGCCACTTCGGCTAACTTGTCCAGCCGGGTCGCGTGCGACAGGTGCGGGGTGACGTCCATGCCTCGGTCTCCATCGCGCGAGCGGCCGGGAGTCGGCGAGTGCGCTGTGTCGTGAGATACGCTAGGACGGCGGCGCAACCAAGGTGGGCACGCAGCGTGATGGACGATCTGGAACTCTGCGAGCCCGGTGGCTGCCGCGCTGGGCCGGCCTAGCGTGTCGTTCTCCTTCGATCGCCCCGTCCTCCTGATCGCCAACGACAAGAGCCGGCGCGGCAGCGAGATCGCCCCGTTCGAGGCGGCCCTGATCGACCGCGGCCTGCACATCCGCCGCGAAGGCTGCGAGGATGCCGGCCGTTTGCCCGACCTGATCCGTGAGCGCGCCGGCGATATCTCCGCCGTGTTGCTGGGTGGCGGCGACGGCACCATCCACGCCGCCGCTCCGGCTCTGCGCGACACCAAGATCCCGTTCGGCATCCTGCCCCTCGGTACTGCCAACGACTTGGCCCGCTCGCTCGGGATCGAGCCGGATCCGCTCAAGGCAGCCGACGTGATCGCGGACGGGAACCTGCGCGAGATCGACCTCGGCACCGTCAACGGCATTCCGTTCTTCAACGTGGCCAGCCTCGGCCTCAGCGCGGCCGTGACCCAGCGGCTGAACGGCATCGTCAAGCGGCGCTTCGGACCGCTGGCGTACCCGCTCGCCGCCGCCATGACCGTTGCCCGCTTCAGCCGGTTCAGCGCCGCCCTTCAGGTGGATGGCGAAGAAACACTGACGACCACCATGCAGATCACGGTCGGCAATGGCCGCTTCTATGGCGGCGGCAACGTGGTCGAGGCCAGCGCGCAGATCGATGACGGCGTCCTGAACGTCTACAGCCTCGAGCCTCGGGCCCGTTGGCGCCTGCTGCTGATGGCGCGCGCCTTCCGCGCCGGCGAGCACCGCCAGTCGAGCGAAGTGCGGTCCATCAATTGCCGCAGGCTGACGGTGACGACCAAGCGGCCGCACGACATCAGCGCCGATGGCGAGATCGTGTGTCAGACCCCGGCCGAGTTCGCCATCCTGCCGCGGGCGGTGCGGGTGTTCGCTGCCGCTGGCGGTGGCCAGTGATCGCGCTGCTGGTGCTGGCGGCCGTGCTGGCCGTCCTGCTCTGGCAGGTGCAGAGCGGTGGGCCGATGGTGAAGTGGGACGGTGCGGTCAATGCCGCCATCAAGCCGCTGCGCAGCCGCGCCATGCTGGGCGCGGGATCGTGGATCAGCCAGATCGGGACGGGCGCGGCGGGGGCGGCCATCTGCGTCGTCGCGGCGGCCGCGCTGGCGTCGGCGGGCCGGCCGGGCTGGGTCGTGCCCATCGCGATCGCATTCATTGGCGCCCAGACCACGACCTGGTCGCTCAAGTTCATCACCCGGCGGCAGCGGCCGGACTTCCTGGAAGGCATCACCGCCGGGTCGCCGTCGTTCCCATCTGCCCACGCAACGGTCTCGATGGCCGCCTTTGGTTCGGTCGGCTTGGCGATCGCCGACGGGTTCGCGGGCGCGCGGGTCACGGTGCTGGCCGTGGCGGCTGTCGTGATCGGGCTGATCAGCTTCAGCCGCTTGTTGCTGAGCCTACACTATCTGTCGGATGTGCTGGCCGGCGCCGCGGTGGGGCTGTTCTGGATCATCGTCGGGCTGAGCGTCGCCTGACCGGCCGACGCCGCGGCGGATCAGCCCGCCTTGCGCCGCTGGACGGGCGCCTCGTCCGGGACGGCGTCCGGCTGCTGGTTCAATCGCCCCGTCAGGTCGGTCAGCGTTTGCCGCAGTTCGTTCAGGTCCGTTGGCGACAGGACGGTGGCACAAGCGACCCTGCGCTGCGCCTCGACGCCGGCATCCTCCAGCGCCGCACCGCTCGACGTAAGCGTGACGTGGACCACGCGGCGGTCCTGATCGTCTCGGCGCCGGGTCACCAAGCCGGCCAACTCGAGGCGTTCGACGATCGGGGTGACGCCGCCGGGCGGCAGCGCCAACCGGGTGGCGATCTCACCCATCGTGCGCTCGCCATCCTGCCACAGTACCAGCAGAACCAAGTACTGGGGGTAGGTCAGCCCGATGTCGCGCAGCCAGGGACGGTAGGTCCGGATGACCGCGTTCGTCGCCGAATACAACGCGAAGCAAAGCTGCTCTTCCAAAACCATTGGCAGCGATCCTGATGGTTAACACCTAAAACTAACGAGCGCCGCATAACGCCGTCAATCATACCGGTATCGATAATCGGACTAGTGCCTGCATCCGGACGTTGAAGCGGCCCGCCGATGGCGCGTAACGTCGGGTCCATGCCGATCCGCCATTCCACTTGCCCGCACGATTGCCCGAGCTGCTGCTCGCTGGAGGTCGACGTGATCGACGGCCAGCGGATCGGCTCCGTCCGCGGCTCGCGCACCCAGGCCTACACGGCGGGCGTCATCTGCGCGAAGGTCGCCCGCTACGCCGAACGCATCCACCACCCGGACCGGCTGACCCATCCCCTGGTCCGGACCGGACGGAAAGGGGAGGGGGCCTTCCGCCGCGCCAGCTGGGACGAGGCGCTGGACCGGGTGACCGGCGCCTTCGCCGACGCGACGGCTGCGGAGGGCGCGGAGAGCGTCTGGCCCTATTACTACGCCGGCACCATGGGGCTGGTGCAGCGCGACGGCATCAACCGGTTGCGGCACGCCATGGGCTATTCGCGTCAGCACAACACGATCTGCTCATCCATAACGGAATCCGGCTGGGCGGCCGGCGTCGGCCGCTTCGGCGGACCGGACCCGCGCGAGATGGCGCAATCCGACCTCCTCGTCATGTGGGGCGGCAACCCGGTCTCCACCCAGGTCAACGTCATGACCCACGTCACCCGCGCCCGCAAGGAACGCGGTGCGCTGCTGGCCGTCATCGACCCGTATCGTACGCCGACCGCCCAAGTGGCCGACATCCACCTGGCGCCCCGCCCGGGCACGGACGCCGCGCTGGCCTGCGCGATCCTGCACGTGGCCTTCCGCGACGGCTATGCCGACCGCGAGTACATGGCCCGCTACACCGACGCCTCGCCCGAGTTCGAGGCGCATTGCCGCGAGCGCAGCCCGGCCTGGGCCGCCGCCATCACCGGCCTGACGGAGGCGGAGATCGAGTCCTTCGCCCGCCGCTACTGCCAGACCGAGCGCGCCTATATCCGCCTCGGCTATGGTTTCACCCGCAGCCGCAACGGCGCCGTGGCGTTCCACGCCGTCACCTGCCTGCCCTCCGTCACCGGCAAGTGGCAGCACGAAGGCGGCGGCGCGTTCTGGACCAACCGCGGCACCGGCATCTATCACTGGAACAAGACGCTGATCGAAGGTCTCGACCGCGTCGACCCGGCCATCCGCAAGATGGACATGAGCCGCATCGGCGCCGCGCTGACCGGGCATCTGACCGGCGACCGTTCCGAACTCGGCGACGGCCCGCCGGTGCGCGCCATGCTGGTGCAGAACACCAACCCCGCCGTCGTCGCGCCCGATACGCGCCGGGTCCGGGCCGGGTTGGCGCGCGAGGACCTGTTCGTCTGCGTCCACGAGCAGTTCATGACGGAATCCGCCCGCTTCGCCGACGTGGTGTTGCCCGCCACCATGTTCCTGGAGCACGACGACCTCTACGCCGGGGGCGGACACACCTTCTTCAGCGTGGGCGCCAAGCTGGTCGAGCCGCCGGGCGAGTGCCGCTCCAACCACGAGGTGATCGAGGCGCTGGCGGCGCGGCTCGGCGCGACCGGGCCGGGCTTTGGCCTGTCCGCCTTCGAGTTGGCCGACCAGACCTTGCGCGCCTCCGGCTGGCCGGGCGCGGCGGAAGTGGTCGAACGCGAATGGATCGACGCGACCGACAGCTTCGAGCGCAGCCATTTTCTCGACGGGTTCGGCTTCCCCGACCGCCGCTTCCGCTTCGCGCCCGACTGGGCCGCCCTCGGCCCGCACGCGGCCGGGATGCCGCGCTGGCCCGATCAATGGGAATGCATCGACACCGCGACGACCGAGCGCCCGTTCCGCCTGGTCGCCGCGCCCGCGCGCAACTTCCTCAACACCAGCTTCACGGAGACGCCGACCAGCCGCAAGCGCGAGGGCCGGCCCACCGCCATGATCGGCCGTGCCGATGCCGCCCGCCTCGGCGCCGTCGACGGCGGAATGCTGCGCCTGGGCAACGACCAGGGCGACGTGCTTCTGCACGCCCGCATCGTGGACGATCTGCAGCCCGGCTGCGTGGTGGTCGAGAGCATCTGGCCCAACGAGGATTTCCGCGACGGCCTGGGCATCAATGCCTTGACCAGCGACGCCCCTGCCGCCCCGAACGGCGGCGCCGTGTTCCATGACACCGCCATCTGGGTGCGCGCCGTGGCCGTCGCCGATATCCCGGAGCCGACCCGCCTCGCTGCCGACTGACGGAAGGTCCCATCGACGAGCACTGGGCCAACTTGCGCCCGCACGCGCAACCGGCCTATGCCTCCGCCGTGACGTCCCCTGATTACGAACAGCTGTCTCGCGGAGTGACACTTTGACGTCGGCCGTTCTCTCCGCCGCGAAGCCGCGTCCGGTCCGGATCGGCTCGCTCCTCGGCGTGCTCGGCGTCGTCTACGGCGACATCGGCACCAGCCCGCTCTACGCATTGAAGGCGAGCCTGAGCGAGTTCAACGCGACGGGGACCCACGAGCTGGAGATCATGGGCGTGCTGTCGCTCATGTTCTACGCGCTGACCCTGACGGTGACGATCAAGTACGTTCTGCTGATCCTCCGGGCCGACAATAACGGCGAGGGCGGCATCCTCGCGCTCATGGCGTTGGCCCAACGCGGCACCAACGGCGCCCATGTCCGACGCTTGCTCGGCATCGTCGGCCTGGCTGGGGCTTGCCTGTTTTTCGGCGACGGCATCATCACGCCGGCCATCTCCGTCCTGTCCGCCGTTGAAGGGCTTCAGGTCGTCTATCCGCAATTCCACTACGTCATCGTGCCGATCTCGGTCGTGGTGATCTGCATCCTGTTCGCCGCCCAGTCCCGCGGCACCGGGCAGATCGGCAAGGTGTTCGGCCCGGTAATGTGCGTCTGGTTCGTCGTGCTGGGCGCGCTTGGTGCGTATCAGATCGTGGGCCATCCGCAGGTGCTGAGGGCATTGTCGCCCCACTATGCGATCCAGTTCATCGTGGCCCACCAGTGGATGGCCTTTGTCGACCTCGGCGCCATCGTTCTCACCGTCACGGGCGCGGAGGCACTCTACGCCGACATGGGCCATTTCGGCCGTCAGCCGATCAAGCTGGCCTGGCTGTTCTTCGTGCTGCCGGCCTTGCTGCTCAACTATTTTGGCCAAGGGGCGCTCGTCCTGCGCGACCCCTCGGCACTGGAGAACCCGTTCTACCTGCTCGCCCCCGAGGCGATCAGACTACCGCTGATCATCTTGGCCACCTGCGCGACCGTCATCGCCTGCCAAGCCATGCTCTCCGGCGCGTTCTCCATCTCCCGTCAGTGCATGCAGATGTCGTTCATCCCGCGCCTGACGGTTCGGCACACCAGCGTGACCGAGGAAGGCCAGATCTATCTGCCGCAGGTCAACGCCGCGCTCCTCGTGGGTTGCCTGATCCTCATCTTCGCGTTCCGAAGCAGCGAAGCGTTGGCCGCGGCCTACGGCATCGCCGTCACCGGCACGTTCATCTGCACCAGCGTCCTCGCGACGGTGGTGTTCCGCCGCCGGTTCGGCTGGTCCCGCTTGCTGACGGCCACCGTGTTCGGCGGGCTCATGCTGATCGACCTCGTCTTCTTCGCCTCCAACCTGCTCAAGGTGCCGGAGGGCGGCTGGGTCCCGCTCGTGCTGGGACTTGGTCTGCTGGCCATGATGACGTCGTGGAATAGCGGCCGCGAGTTGATGCTCGCGCGCTGGAAGCAGGAAAGCCTGCCGCTGGCCTCCTTCCTCAAGCGCCTGCCGCACTCGCGCACCATCCGCGTTCCCGGGATCGCCGTGTTCCTGACCGGCACACCGGACTACGTCCCGACCTCCCTGCTGCACAACCTCAAGCACAACAAGGTCCTGCACGAGCGGGTCATGTTCGTGACGGTACAGACGCTCGACGTGCCGGAGGTCGACGGGGCCTCCCGCGTCACGGTGGAGGAGCTGGTCGGAGGCGTCCATCGCGTCACCGTGCGGTACGGCTTCATGGAAAGCCCCAACATCCCGGCCGCCCTCGAGGATGCCAGCGCGCTCGGGCTCGATTACGACCCGATGCAGGCGAGCTTCTTCCTGGGCCGCGAGGTGCTGGTCCGTGCCATGGTGCCCAAGCTGCCGAAATGGCGCTTGTTCCTGTTTCTGCTGCTGGCCCGCAATGCGGTGCCGGCGACCGAGTTCTTCCGCATCCCGGGCGACCGCGTCGTCGAACTGGGCGTTCGCGTGGCGATCTGACGTCAACCCCACCGGCCCGCGCGCGTTGATGGGGGACGTTGGAGTGTAACCGGGTCGATGACGAAGCTCACGTTGGTCCTGGTGCAGGGCCCGGACAAGCTGTCGGGGGATCTGGAGGATAAGCTCTTCCTGTATCCGACCCTGACACAGCAGGGGCAGATGGACGTGGAGGCCTTCCACGCCGCTACCAGCCCGTGGCTCGCCTGGCGTCATCGCGGCAATGCGGAGCCCCGGGCGCTGGAGATCATCCGTATCGACGAAGGCTGGGCGCTGCAGAGCACCAACAGCGAGGACGATCCGATCTGGACGTTCGACGGCTCCATCTTCCGGCCCGGCGAATTGGTCCGCCTTCGCCGGCCCGACGGCGAGAGCTTCCTGTTCCGCATCGTGGCCGCCGAAGCGCAGTGAGCGACGCCGGCCCCGCCCTGGCGCCGGGCCGCCTGCTCCGCCGCGCCGGAGCGCCCCAACCGGTGGCCGACTTCCCTGGCGTGCAGATCGACGACGAGCGTCTTGCCGCCGTGTTGCCTCCCGGGACGCCGCTGCTGTTGCTGCACGAGGGATCGCTGCATGCGGAGGGCCCGGTCTGGGATGCGCGGGCCGGCCTGCTCTACTGGTCCGACGTGTCCAACCGCCGCCTGCTCTGCCTCTATCCTGACGGCCGGGTCGAGGCCGCGCTCGATGCCACGCCCTTCGTGAACGGCAACGCGATCGACGCGCAGGGCCGGCTTGTCCACTGCGAGCACGGCCGCCGATGCATCAGCCGTTCCGACGCGCCGCCGCCAGCCGAGCCGGTGCCGATCGTCACCCATTACCGGGGCAAGCGGCTGAACGCGCCCAATGACGTCGCCGTCGCACCCGACGGGGCGATCTGGTTCACCGACCCGACCTTCGGCCTGCTCATGCCCAGCCAGGGCGCCCTGGCCGACCCGGAGCTCGATCATCGGAGCGTCTACCGCGTCGATCCGGTTTCCAACGAACCCACGCGTATGGCCGATTTTGCCGAGCCCAACGGCCTCGCCTTCACCGCCGATGGCGGCACGCTGTATGTCTCCGATACCGCCAAGTCGCTCGGCGAGATCCCCGGTGCTGGCACGGGTACCACCCACGAGATCGTCGCCTTCGACGTGGGCGTGGACGGCACGCTCGGCAATCGTCGCTTCTTCTGCCACACCGACCACGGCGTGCCCGACGGACTCGTGGTCGACGGGTGCGGCTGGGTCTGGACCTCGGCCGGCGACGGCGTTCATGTATGGGCGCCCGACCGCACCAAGCTCGGCTTCATCCCGACCCGGTCTGTCGTGACCAATTGCTGCTTCGGTGGCCCGACCGGCCGCCGCCTGTTCATCACGGCGACCGACCAGCTTCTCGCCATCGACCTCGCGGCCTAGCGGTCCCGGGAGGCCGGGACCGCGACGGACCGGCGGCTTACGCGGCCTTCTTACGCTCGCGCAGAAAGTGGAAGAACTCGACGCCTTCGCGCAGCCGGCGCTTCATCATCTGCGGGCTGGTGACCATCTCGCCGACAATGGAGGCGATCTTCGGGGCGCGGAAATAGAAGCGCCGATAGAACGCCTCGACGCTGTCGAAAATCTCGGTGTGCGAGAGATGCGGGTAGTGCAGCGGGGCGATCTGCACGCCGCGCTCGTCGATCAACTCGGCATTGGCGGCATCCAACCAGCCATTCTCGACCGCCTGCTTGTACAGGAACGTGCCGGGATACGGTGCGGCCAGCGAGACCTGCATCGTGTGCGGGTTCATCTCGACCGCGAACTTGATCGTCTCCTCGATCGTCGCCTGATCCTCACCCGGCAGCCCCAGGATGAACGTGCCATGGATCTTGATGCCGAGCTCGTGGCAGTCCTTGGTGAACTTGCGCGCGACGTCGATCAGCAGACCCTTCTTGATGTTGTGCAGGATCTGCTGGTTCCCGCTCTCGTAGCCGACCAGCAACAGGCGTAGGCCGTTATCCTTCATGATCTTGAGCGTCGACCGCGGCACGTTGGCCTTGGCGTTGCACGACCAGGTCACCCCGAGCTTGCCGAGTTCCTTGGCGATCAGCTCGGCGCGCGGCAGGTTGTCGGTGAAGGTGTCGTCGTCGAAGAAGAATTCCCGGACCTGCGGGAACATCTTCTGCGCATGCGCGATCTCGGCAGCGACATGCTCCGGGCTGCGGACGCGGTAGCGGTGCCCGCCGACCGTCTGCGGCCACAGGCAGAAGGTGCAGCGGCTCTTGCAGCCGCGGCCGGTGTAGATGCTGATGTAGGGGTGCTGCAGGTAGCCGATGAAGTAATCTTCGATCCGCAGGTCGCGCTTGTAGACGTCGGTGACGAAAGGCAGCTGGTCCATGTCCTCGAGGATCGTGCGATCCTTGTTGGTGACCAGGCCGCCATTGTCGTCGCGGTAGGTGATGCCGTCGATGGCGGAGAAGTCGCGGCCCTCGGCGACTTCGAGACAAGTGAAGTCGAACTCGTTGCGGGCAACGAAGTCGACGGCCGGAGCGCCTTCGAGGCTCTCGTTCGGCTGCACGGCGACCTTGGCGCCGACGAAGCCGATCTTGAGGCTAGGCTTGGCTTCCTTCAGCGCGGCGGCGACCTTCGCGTCGGACGCGAAGGACGGCGTGCTGGTGTGCATGATCACCAGGTCGCGGTTCTTGATGTCGTCGAGGATCGGCGCCATGCCGAGATTGGCCGGCGGTGCGTCGATCAGCCGGCTGCCCGGGACCAGGGCGGCGGGCTGCGCCAGCCAGGTCGGATACCAGAAACTCTTGATCTCGCGCTTGGCCTGATACCGCGACCCGGCCCCACCGTCGAAGCCGCCGAACGAGGGCGGCTGCAGGAACAACGTCTTCATCATTGGAACTTATCCCTTGCCGGGCTGCAGCACGGCGTCTGAGAAGGTACCGCGCTGCTGCGCGGCCTGGGAGAAAGAGGTGACGCGGTATTCCTCGCCACGCCACGCGACACGATCGGACCAGTAACTTGCCAGCATGATGGTGATGGAGAGCACGTCACGGAAGGGCAGCAACCAAACCGGCAGCCGCACCGTGACCCCGAGCGCGCGATCGGCAAGCCGCGCTAGCACGCTGCGAACGGTCCACATGGCGGCGAACGCGCCCCACGCCCAGGGCTGGCTCGGCGCGGCGGCCACCATCAGCAGCGCCCAGAACAACGGAAATTGCAGGCCACCCAGCACGAAACCGATGGGCGCCACCGACTTCACCGTCCGCATCCAACGCAGCTCGTGTGTGACCAGCGCCGGGAGCCGCGTCTCCGGGACCGTCGTCGCCGGGATGGCGCCGGCTAGAACGACCGACAGCCCGGTGTCACGCACGAGTTGACCCAGCATGGCATCGTCGGCCAGGTGGTCGGTCAGCGCCTCGAGCCCGCCGATCCGGTCCAGCGTCTCCCGCCGCAGCGCCATGATCGCGCCCAGGCAATCCTGCCGGCCGAGGCTCCGCGCCATCAGCGCGCCGGGCAGGAACGTGTGGTTGATGTAGGCCGCCCCAAGCGCCCCCGCCATCGTCGCCGTGGAGGGTAGGCCGGCATAGAGCGTGCTGACCAGGCCGACGCCGGGTTGCTCGAGCGCGGCGACCAGGCTGCGCAGCGTGTCGGCCGGCGCATGGATGTCGCTGTCCGCAATCACGATGATGTCGTGCCGCGCTTGGCCGGCCATGTTGAGCAGGTTGCCGACCTTGTTGTTGCGGCCATGTCGAAGCGGATCGATCACCAGCGACAGATCGGCATGCGGGAACCGGCGCTGCAGGCGGTGAACGACGGCAATGGCCGGGTCGACCGCACTCTGCACGCCGAACACGATTTGGAAACACGGATAGTCCTGCTCGCAGAAGCTCGCCATCGCGGGTTCCAGCAACGCCTCGTCGCCGCAAAGGGGCTTCAGCACCGTCACCGCCGGCCACGTGTCCCGACTGCCTCTCGGCGTCGGGACCGCCTCGGCCCGCTTGCGCCGCAGCATGTCCCACCCGGCGATCCCTTGCACCACGCCAGCGCCGGCCAGCCCAGCGAAGCCGAATGCCGCCAGGCTCGTCAGCGCCCACATGGAACCGGATCGTCCCTCAGTTGATCGTTCCGCCGGACAGCGTGGCCGTCCGCCGCTGGAAGCTATCGATCAACGGCGCCGCGCCGGTCGACAGCAGGCTGCGCCAATCGGAGCGGTTCACCGCGACCTGGCTGATGGAGCCGTTCAGCAGCACGTCCACCGCGCGCCAGCCATCGGGCGTCTTGTGCATCACGTAATCGATCGGCGTCGTTTCGCCGCCACTGATGAGCCGCGTGCCGACCACCTGATCGGCGCCGACCATGCGCGACTCCGGCGACAGCTCGATCCGTTCGCCGTTGAAATTGTCGAAATTCGCGACGTAGCTCGCCACGGTGAATTTGCGGAACGCCTGCAGCAACTGCTCCTGATCCGCCGCGCTGAGCGACGTCCAACGTAGGCCGACCGACGACTTCAAGATCGCCGGGAGGTCGAACGTCCGCTCGACGACCGGTGCCAGCGCCAGGAAACGCTGGCTGAAGGGCGTCTGCTTGCCCGACCGCATGGCACCGAGCAGGGCCTGGTTCAGCGTCTGGATCGGCGCCGCCGCGGCGGGATCCGCAGCAAGGGCGGGCCACCAGCCCGCCGCAGCCAACGCGACGGCGCTGGCGCCGGCGACCATCAGTGTGCGACGCGTGACGCTCATCGCCGCGGCACGGCCAACACGGCCGCCGTCTCCGCCGCCACACCGGCGCCCACGCCCAACGCGGCCAGCGCGGTATCGACGATGTCCTTCGCGCCCAGCTTGGCTTCCGAAATCTGCGCGGCGGGCAACCCGTGATCGATGAAGGTGTCCGGCAGCGTCATGCTGCGGATCTTCAGCTCGCCGTCCAGCAGGCCGCGCAGCGCCAGGTGGTGCATGACCGCGCTGCCGAAGCCGCCGATCGAACCCTCCTCCACCACGATGAGAACGCCGTGGTGCCGGGCCAACTGCTCCAGCAACGCGACGTCGAACGGCTTGGCAAAGCGCGCATCGGCCACCGTGCAGGAGAAGCCGTGCGCCGCCAGCGTATCGGCCGCCTTGAGGCTGTCGGCCAACCGTGTGCCGAGCGACAGGATTGCGACCGCAGACCCCTCCCGCAGGATCCGGCCCCGCCCGATCGGCAGCGGCACCCCGCGTTCCGGCAGCGTCAGGCCGAGCCCGGCGCCACGCGGGTAGCGCACCGCCGTCGGACCGTCGTCGAACGCGGCCTGCGTCGCGACCATGTGCATCAGCTCGAGCTCGTCAGCCGGTGCCATGATCGTCATGCCGGGCAGGCAGCCGAGATAGGCGAGGTCGAAGCTGCCGGCATGGGTGGCGCCGTCCGCACCCACCAACCCGGCGCGGTCGATGGCGAAGCGCACCGGCAGTTTCTGGATCGCGACGTCATGCACCACCTGGTCGTAGGCGCGTTGCAGGAACGTGCTGTAGATGGCGCAGAACGGACGCAGCCCTTCCGTAGCCATGCCGGCCGCGAACGTCACGGCGTGCTGCTCGGCGATGCCGACGTCGAAATGGCGCTGCGGGAAGCGGGCGGCGAAGCGGTCGAGCCCGGTGCCGGACGGCATCGCGGCCGTGATCGCCACGACCCGATCGTCCACCGCGGCTTCCGCGATCAGAGCGTCGGCGAACACGCGGGTGTATTGCGGCGGGCCGGGCGGCGCCTTGACCTGCTCGCCCGTCACCACGTTGAACTTGGACACCGCGTGCAGCTTGTCAGCCGAGCTCTCTGCCGGCGCGTAGCCATGACCCTTTTTGGTGATCACGTGCAGCAGGATCGGCCCGCTTTCCTCCGCCTCGCGCAGGTTCCGCAGCACGGGAAGCAGGTGGTCGAGATTATGGCCGTCGATCGGGCCGACATAGTAGAAGCCGAGTTCCTCGAACAGCGTGCCGCCGGTCAGGATTCCGCGGGCGTATTCCTCCGCGCGCTTGGCCGTCCGCTCGAGCCCGAACGGGAAGCGCTTGGCCATCCGCGCCGCCAGGTCGCGCAGGTTGAGGAACGAGCGGCTGCTCATGAGCCGGCTTAGATACGCGCTCATCGCGCCGACCGGCGGGGCGATGGACATGTCGTTATCGTTGAGGATGACCAGCAGCCGCGACTTCATCGCGCCCGCATTGTTCATCGCCTCATAGGCCATGCCGGCGCTCATCGCGCCGTCGCCGATCACGGCGACCACGTGCCGGTCCTTCTCGCCCAGCAGATCATGCGCCACGGCCATTCCCAGCCCGGCAGAGATGCTGGTGCTGCTATGCGCAGCGCCGAACGGGTCGTACTCGCTCTCCGACCGCCGCGTGAAGCCGGACAAACCCTCGGGCTGCCGCAGCGTGCGGATGCGGTCACGGCGGCCGGTCAGGATCTTGTGGGGGTAGGTTTGATGCCCGACATCCCAGATCAGCCGATCGCGCGGCGTGTCGAAGACCGCGTGCAACGCCACCGTCAGCTCGACCACGCCGAGCGAGGCGCCCAGATGGCCACCCGTCGTGCTTACCGCGTCGATGGTCTCGGCCCGCAACTCATCGACGATCGCCTGAAGCTGTTCGGGCGAGAAGTTTCTCAAGTCGCTGGGGATGGTGACGCGGTCCAGGGTCGTCGTCACGGGACGGGGCGGGAGCGGCATACTCGCGTTCATAACGTCCTTTCGGCTTCTTTCCGCCCGAGGCGGTGCGCCAGGTTCACGGCGATGCCGGTCGGCGATCGGCGCAGACCAGAATGCAAAACCACGTCCGCATTGCCAGGGCAAGTCACGCTGAGATCACGCAACGAAACGCCTGTGCACGAATCGCGAGCGTCCAGAATAGGCGAGGTCCGGCTCCGACGCCACCCGCTCCTGGCCATGTCGAGCACGTGTTGCGGGTTTGCCACAGCTCTCCGACAACCCTGGACATAGGGCATCGCGTCCGGGTGCAATACGATATTCTCTCATGATTGAGAGGAGTCGAATGATCCAGGTGGTGTTGGCCCAACCGCGCGGTTTCTGCGCCGGTGTCGAACGAGCGATCGAAATCGTCGAGCGCGCCTTGGTCAAGTTCGGGGCCCCGATCTACGTGCGGCATGAGATCGTCCATAATCGGCACGTGGTCGACGACCTGCGCCGGCGCGGTGCGGTGTTCGTGGACGAGTTGGACGAAATTCCGCCGGGCTCGATGACCGTGTTCAGCGCGCATGGCGTGGCTCGCCGGGTCGAGGAGGTCGCTCGAGAGCGGCGCCTGCCGGTCATCGACGCGACCTGTCCGTTGGTCGCCAAAGTGCATGGCGAAGGCCGGCGCTATGCGGCGCAGGGCAGGGAGGTCGTGCTGGTCGGGCATGCCGGTCATGCCGAAGTGGACGGCACCATCGGCCAGATTCCCGCCAAGGTGCATCTGGTGCAAACGGTGGAAGACGTTGCCGCGCTGATGGTCGCGGACCCCGCCAAACTCGCCTACGTGACGCAGACCACGCTATCGGTCGACGACACGCGCTCGATCATCGCCGCCCTGATCGAACGCTTCCCGGAGATCATCGGGCCGGACGTACGCGATATCTGCTATGCAACGCAAAACCGTCAGCAATCGGTGCATGACCTTGCAAAGCAGGTCGACGTGATCCTTGTGGTGGGTTCGAAGAACAGTTCCAACTCCAATCGGTTGCGCGAGATCGGGTCTGAGCTCGGCAAACCAAGTTACCTGATCGATGACGCGGCCGCCTTGGACGCGTCATGGTTCGACGGCGTGGGCCGGGTCGGCCTCACAGCGGGAGCCAGCGCGCCAGAAACGCTGGTCCAGGGCGTCATCGCCGGTCTTCGTCGCTTCGGCGAGATCAGCGTGTCGACCTTGTCCGGCGTCGCCGAAGACGTGAAATTCAAGTTTCCGGCCGAGCTGGCTTAGCTCAGTCGAGGGAAATCAGCCGCATGTCCGTTCCGCTCAGGCAAGTCGTCAAGGTCGGTGCCTACGTCGTCCGGCAACATTTCGCCGGCGTCAAACGCTACCCGCTGGTTCTCATGCTGGAGCCATTGTTCCGCTGCAACCTCGCCTGTTCGGGGTGCGGGAAGATCGACTACCCGGCAGAAATCCTGAACCAGCGTATCTCGGTTGCCGACGCGCTCGCCGCGGTTGACGAGTGCGGCGCGCCCATCGTCGCCATCGCCGGTGGCGAGCCGCTGCTGCACAAGGAGATGCCGGAGATCGTCAAGGGTATCCTGGCGCGCAAGAAGTTCGTCTACCTGTGCACTAATGCCCTGCTGCTCGAGAAAAAGATGGAGCAGTACGAGCCGCACCCGTATTTCAGCTGGGACGTCCATCTCGACGGCGACAAGGAGATGCACGACAAGTCCGTCAGCCAGGACGGGACCTATGATCGCGCCGTGGCAGCGATCAAGAAGGCCAAGGAGCGCGGCTTCCGCCTCAGCATTAACTGCACCTTGTTCGACGGCGCGCAGCCCGAGCGCGTGGCGAAGTTCTTCGACAGCGTCATGGCCATGGGCGTTGACGGCATCATGACCTCACCGGGCTATGCCTACGAGCGCGCGCCGGACCAGGCCCACTTCCTGACCCGGCAGAAGACCAAGCAGCTCTTCCGCGACATCCTCAAGCAGGGGAAGGGCAAGGGCTGGCGGTTCACGCAGTCGCCGCTGTTCATGAGCTTCCTCGCCGGCAATGAGAACTACAAGTGCACGCCGTGGGGTAAGCCGACCCGCAACGTGTTCGGCTGGCAGCGCCCCTGCTACCTGCTCGGCGAGGGTTACACCAAGACGTTCAAAGAGCTGATGGACAGCACCGATTGGGACAAGTACGGCACCGGTGCCTACGAGAAGTGCGCCAATTGCATGGTGCATTCAGGCTACGAGAGCACCGCGGTGATGGATGCCGTCGCCTCGCCGCTGAAGACCATGCGCATCGCCATGCGTGGTCCCAAGCTCGACGGCGACATGGCGCCGGAGATCGACCTGTCTCAGCAGCGCCCGGCCGAGTACGTCTTCAGCCGGCACGTGCAGTCGAAGATGGCCGAGCTGCGCCACAAGAAGCCATCCAAGGAACAAGTCGCCGACGCGGCAGACTGAACGCCATCTCCACCCTGGCCGAACTGAGGCTGGGGTGGAGAACTCCCTCGCGGCTCAGTCGCCCGTCGCGGCCTCCGCAAGGCTTGTGTCCACGTATTCAGGCGTCAGTGCCGCGCAGATCTGCTGCTTGTTGGCACCGACCTGAGCGCCTACTGCCTTCATCGCTTCGGTGAATTCGGCCTCGTTCATGTCCTTCTGTGCCTTGGCCGACTGCTCGAGACCGGTATTTAGCTTGGACGTTTGCGCCGGTGTCAGCTTGGTCTGGCAGGAGCGGGTCATGACCGCCAACGTCCCGTAGGACAGCATGCGCTTGGTGTCGGCGGACAATTCCGGATCGTCCGCCCAGGCCGGCGCGGTCAGCGACAAGCAGGCGGCGGCGACCAGCACGTAATTCGTTCGCATCGGGAGCTCTCACATTTGCTCCCGCAGCCTATCGCAAGGAAGTTACCGAGTGGTTAGGGGCGGCCTCAGCCAGCCACGAAGCCCCCGGATTGCCGATTCCACGCCCGCGCATAGGCACCGCCCGCCGCCAGCAGGCCGGCGTGAGTCCCGGTCTCGACTATCCGCCCGGCTTCCAGCATCACGAGCCGGTCCATCCGTGCGATTGTCGACAGCCGATGCGCGATCGCGATCACGGTCCGTCCCTCCATCAGCACGTCCAGTTGCTCCTGAATCGCGGCTTCCACCTCGCTATCCAGCGCCGATGTCGCCTCGTCCAATACCAGGATCGGCGCGTCCTTCAGGATCACCCGCGCGATCGCGACCCGCTGGCGCTGCCCGCCGGATAGCTTGACCCCGCGCTCGCCGACATGCGCGTCATACCCGCGCCGCCCGTTCCAATCCTCCAGCTCCAGGATGAACTCGTGCGCTTCGGCCCGCCGCGCTGCCGCCTCGACCTCGCCATCGGACGCGCCGGGCCGACCGTAACGGATGTTCTCCCGAATGGAGCGGTGCAGCAGCGACGTGTCCTGCGTCACCATGGCGATCTGCGTCCGTAGGCTCTCGCCGGTCACGCCCGCAATGTCCTGCCCGTCGATGGTGATCCGCCCCTGATCAGGTCGATGAAAGCCGAGCAGCAGGTTGACCAGCGTGGATTTGCCCGCGCCCGACCGACCCACCAGCCCGATCCGCTCCCCCGGCCGCACCATGAGATCGATCCCATGCAGGACGCCGCATTCGGTCCCGTAACCGAAATCGACCGCATCGAACCGGATCTCGCCGCCTGCCAGCGTCAGCTTCCGCGCGCCCGGCGCATCCGGCATCAGCGGCGGGACAGCGATCGAGCGCATGCCGTCCTGCACCTGGCCCAAATTCTCGAAAATGCCGGTGATGCTCCGTGCCACCCAGCCGGCCATGTTGGTGATCTGGAACGCCAGCGGCAGCGCTGTCGCGACCGTGGCGACCTCGATCTCTCCCTGCCGCCACAGCATCAGGGCGACCAAGCCGGTCGCCGCCAGCAAGGCGGCGTTGATGAGCGCCAGCCCGCCCGTCAAAGCGGTGATCGCCCGCGTCTGCGCCTGAAATGTCTCCGTGTGCGCCAGCAGCGCCTCGCGGACGAAATCGTCCTCCTCGTCGGCGCGGGCAAACAGTTTCACGGTCAGGATGTTGGTGTAGCTGTCCACCACGCGCCCGGTCAGCAGCGATCGTGCCTCGCTATTGGCGCGCGACCGCTCCCGCAGCCTCGGCACCATGGCCGTCAGCAGCCAGCCATAAAGCACGAACCAGGCGGCGATGGGCACCGCCAACCGCCAATCCACCGCGCCCAGCAGCACGATCGCGCTGCCACCGTACAGCACGATGTACCAAACCGCATCCACGCCCACGACCATCACGTCGCGGAGCGCCGGCCCGGTCTGGATCACGCGGTTGGCGATCCGGCCGGCGAAATCGTTCTGGAAGAAGGTCCAGCTCTGGCGGACCACGTGCCAATGGCTCTGCCAGCGGATGCGGTTGGCCAGCGCCGGGTTGATCGACTGGTTGGTCAGCAGGAATTCGCTCAGCAGCGCCGCCGGCCGCGCCAGCAGGATCAGCGCCGCCATCGCCAGCAGCTGGCCGCCTTGCTCGGCAAACAACGTCTCGCGCGAGTGGGTCGCCACCAGCCCGGCGATCCGCCCGATGCAGACGGGGATCAGCAGGTCGAACCCCGCCGTGAACAGCCCGGCCACCAGCAGCGCCAGCAACACCCCGCGCGCCTGCCGCGCGAAATACCAGAAGAACGCGATCGTGCCGGCCGGCGGCGAGGCGGTCGGCACCGGCCCCGCCGGCGCAACCAGCCGCTCGAAGAAACTGACCACCCGGCGAAACAACATGGGGCTGCACTGCACGTCCGCGGGGGTGACGGTCAATGCGCCCGCCGTCACAATGTGCCGAGGAGGTCCCCTTTGCGCTTCTCGGTCATCGCCTCCGCCCTCGTTGCCGCCCTGGTCGGGTTCGGCGGCACCCTCGCCATCATCGTCGAAGCCACCCGCCACCTCGGCGCCACCCCCGAGCAGACCACCTCCTGGGTCGTCGCGCTCTGCCTCGGCATGGGCGCCACCAGCACCTGGCTCAGCCTGCGCGCCCGCATGCCGATCGTGACCGCCTGGTCGTTGGCCGGCGCCGTCCTCATCATCGCCACCCCGCCCGGTACCACCCTGGGTCACGCCATTGCCGCCTCCATCTTCGCCGGCGTGGTCACCGTGCTGGCCGGGTCGGTCCCGGCGCTCGGCGCCTGGCTTGGGCGGCTGCCCGCCTCCATCGCCGGCGGCATGCTTGCCGGGTTGCTGCTGCGCTTCGCCATCGGCCTGTTCGTCGGCGCGCAAACCTCGCCCGCGCTCGTCCTGCCGCTCGTGGGCATCTTCCTGCTTGCCCGGCTACTGCATCCGGCGTCCGCGCCGCTGATCGTCATCGTGCTGGCGCTGCCGCTCGCCTGGCTCGAGGGCTACGCCTTGCCGAGCCTGGCCGCGTCGCTCCCCCGCATGACGGTCATGGTGCCCGAGCTCTCGATCCCGAGCCTGATCAGCCTCGGCATCCCACTCTTCCTCGTCACTATGGCAACGCAGCAGATCTCTGGCGTCGCCGTGCTCCGCACGGCCGGCTACGCCCCGCCGGTCGGCCAGAGCTTCGTCGTCACCGGCCTGGCCACGATCTTGCTGGCCCCATTCGGCGGTTTCTCGATCAATCTTTCCAGCGTCACGGCGTCCATCTGCACCGGCCCCGACACGCACCCCGATCCGGCGAAGCGCTATCTCGCCGGCCCCATCTACGGCCTGTGCTACCTCGGCTTTGCGCTCGGCGGCGGCGCGCTGGCGAGCTTCCTGATCGCATTGCCGCCGATCCTGGTGGCCGCCGTGGCCGGCATCGCCCTGATCGCGCCGCTGACGGGAGCCCTCGCCGCTGCGCTGCATCGCGATACCGAGCGCTTCCCCGCCGTCCTCGCCTTCGTGGTCACCGCCTCCAACATGAGCCTGCTGGGCATCGGCGGCGCCTTCTGGGGTCTGCTGGCGGGTGTCGCAGCGCTCGGTCTCGACCGCCTCGCCAAACGCGGCTGACGGTGCGCGCGCTGCGTCCGGTTTAGTCCGCGCCGGCCAACACCGGCGCTGCAACCGGGCGCACCCGTGCGAACAACACGGCGACCGCCGCGACCAGGCACATGACGCCGGCCGCGTAGAACGCCGGCAGGTAGCTGGACAGCACGTCCCGCGAGACGCCTGCGAGCAGCGCCGCCGTCGCCGCGCCGAGCTGGTGCGCCGCGAAAACCCAGCCGAAAATCAACGGTCCCTGGTCCCGCCCGAACGCCTTGGTCGACAACTTGACCGTTGGCGGCACCGTCGCGATCCAGTCGAGCCCGTAGAACACCGCGAACAGCGACAGGCCGTAGAGCGTGAAATCGGTGAACGGCAGCGCGATCAGCGACAGGCCGCGCAGCCCGTAATACCAGAACAGCAGCCATCGATTGTCGTAACGGTCCGACAACCAGCCGGACGCCACCGTGCCAATGAAGTCGAACGCGCCCATCATCGCCAGCACGGATGCCGCTTGCACCTCGCCCAGGCCGAAATCGTGGCAGAGCGGGATGAAATGCGTCTGGATCAGCCCGTTGGTGCTCAGCCCGCAGATAAAGAACGATCCGGCGAGCACCCAGAACACCGGAACGGTCGCTGCCTGCCGCAACACGCCGAACGTGGCGGCCACCGGGTTGCCCACGGGCTTGCGCGCCAGCACCGGCGCCGCCGTACTGCCATAGGGCGCCAGGCCGAGTTCGGCCGGGTCGTTGCGCCCCAGCAGCAGCGCGATCAGGCCCGCGACCAAGCACGCGGCGATCGCCGGCATCGCCGCCAGCCGCCAGCCGATATGCTCGGCCAGGTAAGCTGCCAGCGGCATGATCGCGAGTTGCCCCGTCGCCGAGCTTGCCCCCAGCAGCCCCATCACCAGCCCGCGCCGCTCGACGAACCAACGGTTCGACACCGTCGCCCCCAGCACCATCGCCGTCAGCCCGGAGCCGATGCCCAGCACCAGTCCCCAGGTCACCCACAGCATCCAGGTCGCCGTGATCTGCGTCGCCGCCGCCAGCCCGGCGCTGATCAGCACGATCGCGGTCACCACCGTCGCCCGGTAGCCGTAGCGCACCAGGATCGTCGCCGCGAACGGCCCCATCAGCCCAAACAGCACCAGTCGCAGCGCCAGCGCGCCCGAGATCGCCGTCACCGCCCAGCCGAACTCCGTCCGCAACGGCAGCAGCATCACACCCGGCACTCCGAGCGCCGCCGAGGTGGACAGCATGACCAGGAACGTCACCGCCGCCATCACCCAACCGTAATGGATGCCACGCCGGGCCAGCATCGGCGCCACGAGATGAGCCAGCATCGAACGCTCTCCGAAAACTCACCGCCGGTTTACGCGCATATGCACTCAATCGCAAGAACCTGCCTCTTTGATCCCATGAACCCCTTTTCACCCGGCGGAAATCACCCGGTAGGACGACGTTCCTTATGTGTGGATGAGCGAAACCCCAGCCCCGAGGACTTCATGCAACACAAATCCCGCTTCGCTCTTGTTGCCGCCCTGCTCGCCGGCACCGCCCTCGGCGGTTTCGGAGTCGCCACCGGCTTCGCCCAGGATGCGCCCGCGAGCGCGTTGGTCTCGCCGACCACGCCCACCACCATCCAGCCCTCCGGCCTCGCGCACCCCATCCCCGACTTTGCCGACCTCGTCGCGCAGGTCCGTCCCGCCGTGGTTTCCGTCACCGTCAAGCAGGATGGCAGCGATCGAGAGGCGCGCGGTACCGGCTTCATCGTCAACGCCGACGGTACCGTGGTCACCAACAATCACGTCGCCTCCGCCGGCAACCGCTACTCGGTGAAGTTCGACGACGGCACCGAACTGCCGGCCAAGCTGGTGGGCCGTGACCCGCGCACCGACCTCGCCGTGCTGAAGGTCAACGCCGACAAGCCGCTGCCGGCGCTCAAGCTGGGCGATTCCGAGCACGTCCGCCCCGGCGAATGGGTCGTCGCCGTCGGCAACCCGTTCGGCCTCGGCAACACCGCAACGGCCGGCATCGTCTCCGCGCTGGCCCGCGACATCGGCCAGGGTCCGTACGACCAGTTCCTGCAGATCGACGCGGCCATCAACCAGGGCAACTCGGGCGGTCCGCTCTTCACCCAGGACGGCAAGGTGGTGGGCGTCAACACCGCCATCCTCTCGCCCAGCGGCGGCAGCATCGGCATCGGCTTCGCCATCCCCAGCAGCCTGGTCAAGAACGTCGTCGGCCAACTCGTTGCCGAGGGCCACGTGACCCGCGGCTACATGGGCGTCGAGACCCAGAAGCTGACCCCGGAGATCGCGGCCGGCCTCGGGCTGGGCGGCGAAGCGCGCGGCGCCCTAGTCGCCAGCGTGCAGCCGGAGAGCCCGGCGGCGAAGGCCGGGCTGCGGGAAGGCGACGTGATCCAGTCGGTCGGCGACCAGAAGATCGTCGATCCCGGCCAGCTCGCTCGGACCGTCGCCGACCTCAAGCCGGGCGACAGCGCGAGCCTCGCCATTTTGCGCGACGGGCGCGACACGCCGGTCAAGGTGACGCTGTCTAGCCTGCCGGAGGATCGGCGCTCCGCTGCGACCGACGAGGTGGCGAGCGCCGACCAGATCGGCGTCGCGCTGGCGCCGCTCACGGCCGATGCTCGCGGCGAGCTGAATCTGCCGGACGCGGCCAAGGGCGCCGTGATCACGCAAGTGAAGCCCGACTCGCCCGCGCAGCGCGCCGGACTGCGCGAAGGCGACGTTCTGGTGGGGGTGGGGCAGAAGGCCATCGCGTCGGCCGATGACGCCGCGACCGCGATCCGCTCCGCCCGCCGCGACGGCAAGCCGGTCGCCCTGCGCGTGTTGCGCAACGGCCAGGCCCACTTCGTCGCGATCCCGGCCAAGGGCAACGCCAACGGCTGATCGGACCCGGGGGCGCGTCGGGCTCTTGCCCCGGCGCGCCCCATTGGTCACCGTGCCGCCATGGTCGACACCCACACCATCGGCGCCGGTTGGTCGGCCGAGATTTCGCCTGACGGCGCCGAACTCGTCTCCCTGCGGGACGGGGACGGCGCCGACCTTCTTTGGGATGCCGGGCCGCTCTGGCCCAACCACTCGCCCGTTCTGTTCCCCATCGTCGGTCAGGTCGCGGGCGACCGCCTGCGTGTTGCGGACCGGGATTATCCCCTCATGCGGCATGGCTTCGCGCGCCGTCGCCGCTTCGCCTGGCTCGAGCGCACGCCGACCAGTTGCCGCCTCGAGTTGCGGGACGACGACGGGACGCGAGCCGCCTTCCCCTTTCCGTTCCGCCTCGAGCTGGCCTATCGCGTCGACCCCGACGGATTGACCGTGAGCTACATTGTCGCCAACCCGGGAGATGCGACGCTACCGGCGTCGCTCGGGGCGCATCCGGCATTCCGTTGGCCGCTGCGGGGCGGGGCGCCTACCGAGTATCGCCTCGAATTTGCGGAACCGGAACCCGATTCCATCCACCGCCTCGCCGGCGGATTGATGGACGCGGCGCCACGCCCCAGTCCCATGGCGGGCCGCACGTTGTCCCTCGACCCGGCGCTGTTCGCCGAGGACGCCATCATCATGCTGTCGCCCCGGAGCCGGTCGCTCCGATACGTCGGGCCACAGGGCGGGCTCGAATTCGCCTGGGACGGCTTCCCGCAGCTCGGCCTTTGGCAGAAACCCGGGGCGCCGTTCCTCTGCATCGAGCCCTGGCATGGCTACAGCAGCCCGGCCGACTGGGACGGAGAGTTCCCGGACAAGCCCGGCCTGTTTCACGTGCCGCCCGGGGGCGCCCGCCGATTCTCCTGGTCCGTCCGCACCTGCTGACCGCTGCCTCTGGCGAGAGCGCGCTCAGGCGTAGCCCGCCACCGCGGCCTGCTCGGGCGCATGGACCGAGCGCACCAGGCTCGCGAACAAGCGCAGCGCCTCGTTACCGCCGCGGTCCGACATGAAGCCGGCCTCCATCTCCTCCGCCAGCGCCTCCGCATAAGCGGCCAGGTTGGACGAGGCTTGCCGCAACGCTTCTTGCGCGAGCTGCAGCTGGAGCGGTTCCGAAATAGAATGCCAGTCGATCATGGGAGCACCACCCAACGAGCCGGTTTTTGGCACAAGTTACCCGCACGATCCGCGGCTCCTGCACACTAGCGCGGCGGAGTTAATGATCGGTTACGGCCGGAATACGATCAGGACGACGCCACCCCGGACGACACCAAATCCACCCGCACCGGCGGGAGCCCGTCGAACACCGCGTCGACCCGCCCGGGCCCGTCCAGCCAGACCGGCGTGCAAACGCTGCCCAGCATGACGACCTGCCCGGCTTTCAATCCGCCGAACGCGGCCGCCTCCGCCGAACCGGCGAGCCAGGCCAGTGCCTCGAACGGCCCGCCGAGCAGGTCGCGCCCGAACCCCTCGCCTCGGACGCCACCATCGACGGACAGCGCGCCGTGTTGGTTCTGCCAGTCGCGCGCCGCCCAATCCGCCACCGGTTCGCCCAGCACGGCGGCAGCGTGGAATACCTGGTCGGCCACCAGCGCGGGCGCCCCGAAGGCCGGCAGGTCGGCATAGCGGTTCTCCACGATCTCGATCGCCGGCATCACCGCCGAGACCGCCTCCCGCGCCGCCTCCGCCGAGCAAGCGCCGGGCAGATCCCGCCCGAGCTGTACCGCGAGCTCGCATTCGACGCCGGGCCGAAAGAAGCGCGAAATGTCGAGCGTGCTGCCGCTGCCGTGCAGGCTCGCCTCCGGCATGAAGGCGGCCGCCGGCCCGGCCAGGCCGAGATAGCGCTGCATGGCCGCCGCCGTCGCACCGATCTTGAAGCCGGCCGGCACCGTCGCGCCAACCAGCCCGGCCAGCGCGACCTGGGCCGCGATCCCGTCCGGCAGCGTGCGCGGCCGGTCCTCGCTCGCCGCCAACGCCACGCGGGGGCGCTGCCGACGGGCCGCCAGCAACGTTGCCGCGAAGGCGCTCACGCCGCGCGCCCCACCTCATACAGCGCCACGGCGCAGGCGGCCGCGACGTTGAGGCTTTCCATCCCGCCCGGCATCGGCAGCCCGGCCAGTTCATCGCAGGTCTCGCGCGTCAGCCGCCGCAGCCCGGGCCCTTCGGCGCCCAGCACCAGCGCGACCCGGCGTTCGCGCAGCGCCTCGCCCCGCAAGGGGGCCCCGGCCGCATCCAGCCCGATCACCCACAGCCCGGCGGCCTTCAGCGCGGCCAGGGTGCGCGCCAGGTTGACCGCCCGCACCAGCGGGATCCGCTCCAGCGCGCCAGCGGCCGCCCGCGCCATGGCGCCGGTTTCCTCCGGCGAGTTCCGATCTTGCGTGATGACGCCCGCTGCGCCGAACGCCGCCGCGTTGCGTAGCACGGCGCCGATGTTGCGCGGGTCCGTCACCTGGTCCAGCACCAGCACCGGGCCGGGCCGCTCCAGCATGGCGGTCAGCGAGGGCGGCGGCAGCAGGTCGGCCAGCAGCGCGGCGCCTTGATGCACCGTATCGCGGCCGAGCAGATGATCGAGCTTGCTCCGGTCGGTGCGTTCGGCGGCGAGGGGCCACGGCGCCGGGACGCGTTCGGCCAACGCAGCCTCCGCATCCTCCGTCAGCAGCAGGCGCTTGAGGCGCCGGGCCGGGTTGGCCAGCGCGGCCTCGACCGGATGGGTGCCGTGCAGCCAGACGGTGCCGCGCGGGGCCACGGGGCCGCGTTCGCGCGGCGGAGCGGCCGGGGCAGGGGAGGCCGCCTCCGCTTGCGGGGCGCGCAGGGTGGTCGGGCGCATGGGGGCGGGGGCAGGCGCGGGGGCGCGCGCGGCTGCCGCGGCGCGCGCGGCCTGCCGCGCTTCGAGCCGCTTTGCTTCGTCGCGCTTGATGTCCGCCGGGTCGCGCGGTCGGCTGGGCCGAGGTCCGCTGCTGGACCGATCGCGCGGCGGCGGACGCCCGGCGCCGCTGCTGGGCCGGTCTGGGGTCTTGGATCGCATGGCGCTCTTTATGAAGGCGTCTCGCCCGGTGCGATAGGGTGGGACCCGCGCAATCCATTTGACACCCGAGCCGCTCTCGCTGTAACCGCGCCCCTCGCGGAGGGGTGCCCGAGTGGCTAAAGGGGGCGGACTGTAAATCCGCTGGCGTACGCCTACGCTGGTTCGAATCCAGCCCCCTCCACCAGCGCCAGTCGGTGTGGTATCATGATACCACCACGGAAATCCTTGACGGAAAACGTCGGATCCCGCATAGACCTCGCTTCTCGCATTTCGGGACCGTTTCATGTTGAAGACTACCCCCTCGCTCAAGCCGCGCGAGGTGTCCAAGGCGTGGACGCTGATCGACGCGGAAGGCCTCGTGCTCGGGCGCCTTGCCTCCATCATCGCCAGCCGTCTGCGCGGCAAGCACAAGCCGCAGTTCACGCCCCACGTCGATTGCGGCGACAACATCGTCGTCATCAATGCCGAGAAGGTGCGCGTGACCGGCAACAAGGCCGATCAGTCCATCTTCTATTGGCACACCGGTTTCCCGGGCGGCATCAAAGGTCGCTCCATCCGTCAGCGCCTCGAGAGCGCGCACCCGGAGCGCGTGATCGAGAAGGCCGTCGAGCGCATGATCACCCGCGGCCCGCTACAGCGCGCGCAGATGCGTCATCTCCACGTCTACAAGGGCGCCGAGCACCCGCATGATGGCCAGCAGCCCGTCAAGCTGGACGTCGCCGCGCTGAATCCTAAGAATTCGAGGGTCTGAGCATGTCCGAGACCGAAGCCACTCGCACGCTGGCGGATCTGCGCGACCTCGCCGTCGCCTCCGCCATCCCCACCGCGGCCTCCGATGCGCCCAAGCGTGAGCCCAAGCGCGACGCGCAGGGCCGTTCCTACGCCACCGGCCGCCGCAAGAACGCGATCGCGCGCGTTTGGGTCAAGCCCGGCAAGGGCGAGATCACCGTCAACGGCAAGCGGGTCACGCAGTATTTCGCGCGCCCGGTGCTGCGCATGCTGCTGACGCAGCCGTTCCTGGTGACGGATCGCTACAACCAGTTCGACGTGACCTGCACTTGCAATGGCGGTGGTCTGTCCGGTCAGGCCGGCGCCGTCCGTCTCGGCATCAGCCGCGCGCTGACGCATTTCGAGCCGGATCTGCGCCCGGTGCTCAAGCTCGCCGGCTTCCTCACCCGCGACTCCCGCGTGGTCGAGCGCAAGAAGTACGGCAAGGCCAAGGCGCGCCGGAGCTTCCAGTTCAGCAAGCGCTGATCGGCCGCAACGTCGACATACGAGAGGGGCGGTCCCGGCGGGACCGCCCCTCTTGCGTTTGGGGCTCCGTCCGCCGAACCTCCCGCCCATGACCGAAGCGACCATCTTCATCGACGGCGAGGCTGGAACCACCGGCCTGGGCATCCGCGAGCGCCTGGCGGACGTGCCGGGCGTCAGCGTCCGCAGCATCGACCCAGCGCGCCGAAAGGACCCGGCAGCCCGGCGGGAGCTGATGCGCGAGGTCGATCTGGTCGTGCTCTGCCTGCCGGACGACGCTGCCCGCGAGAGCGTGGCCCTCGCGGCCGAGCTGGGGTTGGACGCGCCGAAGCTGCTCGACGCCAGCACCGCGCATCGCGTCGATCCGGCCTGGACCTATGGCTGGGCCGAGCTCGCGCCGGGGCAGGCCGAGCGGATCGCCGGGGCCGACCGGGTCGCCAATCCCGGCTGCTACCCGACCGGCGCGATCGCGCTCATCCGGCCGCTGATCGCCGCCGGGCTGATGCCGCCGGACTACCCGGTGACGGTCAATGCCGTGAGCGGCTACTCGGGCGGCGGCCGCGCCATGATCGAGGCACACGAGGGGACGGGCGGCCCGGCCTTCGAGCTGTATGCGTTGGGGTTGGAACACAAGCATGTCCCCGAGCTGATGCGCGGCACCGGGCTGACCCGGCGGCCGATCTTCGTGCCCTCTGTCGCGCATGTGCGACAGGGCATGCTGGTGTCCGTGCCGCTGCATTTCGGCCTACTCGCCGGTGCGCCGACGACGGCGGCGCTGCACGACGCGCTGGCGGCCTATTACGACGGCGCCGCGCAGGTTCGCGTCCTGCCGGCCGAGCGGAGCGGCGCCATCGAGCCGACGGCGCTGAACGACACCGACCTGATGGAGTTGCGTGTCTACGGCAACGACGCCCACGGCCACGCCGTGCTGGTCGCGCGGCTCGACAATCTGGGCAAGGGAGCGTCGGGCGCGGCGGTGCAGAACATCGCCCTGATGCTCGGGCTGCACCAGTCGGGGCCGGCCCATGCTGTTTGAGCTCGACGGGGTTGCGCCCGTGCTCGCGCCGGGCGCGTGGGTGGCGCCGAACGCCGCGGTGATCGGCAACGTCCATCTCGGCGCCAACGTCACGATCTGGTTCGGCTGCACCCTGCGCGGCGACACCAATCACATCCGCATCGGCGCCCGCACCAACGTGCAGGATAATTCCGTGCTGCACGTCAATCCCGGCGCCGAGTGGTCGCTCGAGATCGGCGAAGACGTGACGATCGGTCACATGGCACTCGTGCATGCCTGCCGGTTGGAGGATTTCGCCTTCGTCGGCATGGGCGCCACCGTGCTGGACGGCGCAGTGATCGAGCGCGGCGCGATGCTGGCCGCGGGCGCGTTGCTCACGCCGGGGAAGCGCATTCCTGGCGGGGAGCTCTGGGGGGGTCGTCCGGCCCGCAAGATGCGCGACCTACCCGCCGACGAGCGGGCTCGGATGGACGACATCGCGGTCCGCTACGCCGCCCTTGGTCAACATTACGGCAAGTCGCTCAAGCAAGTCGGCTGACCGCCCCATCTATCGCGGCATGAGTCGACCCACAGCTTTCCTTTGCCTTGCTCTTCTGTCCGGTTGCGGCGCCCTGCCGGTCACGTCGCCCGATACGGCGCGCCTGCAGCCCGGCCAACTAGGCTCCGGGTTCGATCCGGACGTGACCGCCGTGAACTTGGCGCAGTGGGCGTTCGCCGATCCGGGCCGCACGCGCGACCGGCCCATCGAAGCCGCCCGGGCGGTCGCCTCGATGGACTACATCGCCGGTGAGCTCAACACGAGCCCGCGCTGGGCCAACATCCCGGCCGTGACGCAGATGCAGCTCCTGCAAGGCCGCATCGAGACCCGGCAGGCAGTCGGCATCCGGCCGAACGCGCCAAGCCAAGCGGTGGTGGATCGCATGACCATGGCGGCCGACGCGCTGGTGCACGGCGACGAGCAGGCCGCCTTGCGTCAGCTCGACGCGCCGATTTTCGACGCGCCGGCGCAGACCGTGCTGTATCGCCTCAACAATTTGCCCTACCTACAGATGGCGAACGTTTCCACCATGCGGGCTGCCAACTCGTTGTTCCGCCCGAATAACTCAGGATGGCGATGACGCGTTAGAGGGGCGACCTCATCCGACCGAACCGACTCGGTTCGATCGGAGGTTGCTCTAGTCCGTAACGGCGCGGGTCTTCTGGTTCTTCTTGTCCCAGAACAGCGTGACCTTGCTGATGTTGCACAGGTTGAGGTTGTTCCAGACCGCCTCGTCACCGTCATTATACTTCACCCGCATGTCCCAGCGGCAAACGCTGTCGGGCGCGTTGAACGTGACGTTGACCGTGTTGCCATCGTCCAGGGCGTCGCTGCCCATGATGTCGTTGCCCCAGTTCCGGCTCGACACTTGGCTGACGTAGACCTCGTCGATCTGGTAACCGGTGCGGTTGAGCAGCGTGAAGTCCTGCTGGCCGGCCTGGGCAGCCGACGCGGCGCCGATGCTGGCAACGGCCAGCGAAGCCAACGCGATCCCGAAACGCATGTTTGTCCCCATGTGAGCGAGTGCCCAGTGTAGGTTCAAAACATGAACGAAACGTAAATCGCGATCAGTGAGTGGACTGAACCTTCACGTAGCTGCCGGGGGCTGCTTCGATGACGGGGAGGGCGCGATCGCCGGGTTGCCGGGCCGGCACTTCCGTCCGGTCCTGCGCCAGGATCCAGCGTTGCCAATCGGGCCACCAACTACCGGCGATCTCGGTCGCCGAGGCCAGCCAAGACTCAGCATCCGGGGCGATCGTGTCGTTGGTCCAGTAGCTATACTTGCCGCCCTCGGGCGCGTTGACCACGCCGGCAATGTGCCCGCTCGCCGCGAGGGTGAAACGATTGGGCCCGCCGAGGAGCTGGGTGCCGCGATAGGTGCTCCGCCACGGGGCGATGTGATCCTCGCGGGTCGATAAAAAATAGGCCGGAATCTTGACCCGGCTGAGGTCGATCGCCTCGCCCTTGAGCGATATCCCGCCGGGCTCGCACAACTTGTTCTGTTGATACATCTGCCGCAGGTAGAAACTGTGCATCGCCTTGGGCATGCGGGTGCTGTCACTGTTCCAATACAGCAAGTCGAACGGGAACGGCTCCTTGCCGAGCAGGTAGTTGTTGACCACGAACGACCAGATCAGGTCGTTGGCGCGCAGCATGTTGAACGTGGACGCCATCTCGCTGCCATCCAGGAAGCCGCGCTTGTCCATCTTGTCTTCCAGCGCGCGGAGCTGCTCCTCGTCGATGAACACGCCGAGTTCGCCGGCTTCCGCGAAATCGGTCATGGTCACGAAGAAGGTCGCCGACTTGATCCGGTCGTCACCAACCGCGTCCATGTAGGCCAGCGAACTGGCCAGCAGCGTGCCGCCCAGGCAGTAGCCGATGGCGTTGACCTCGCGCTCGCCGGTTGCCTGCTCGATCGCATCGAGCGCGCCGAGCAGTCCGTGGCCCATGTAGTCGTCGAAGTTGAGTTGCGCGAGGCGCTCGTCCGGGTTGACCCAGGAGATCATGAATACGGTGTGGCCCTGGCTCGTCGCCCAGCGTACGAAGCTGTTCTTGGGGCGCAGATCCAGGATGTAGAATTTGTTGATCCAGGGCGGCACGATCAGCAGCGGCCGCTTCAGCACCGTCTCCGTCATGGGGGCGTATTGGATCAACTGCATCACGTCGTTCTGGAACACGACCTGGCCGGGCGAGACGCCGATGTTCTCGCCGAGCCGGAAGGCTTCCGTGTCGGTCATCTTGATGCTGAGCTTGCCGCGTCCGCGCTCGAGATCGCCGAGCAGGTTGTTGAGCCCGCGCAGCAGGTTCTCGCCGCCGGTCTCCGCCGTCTTGCGCAGGACCTCCGGGTTGGTGAGCAGGAAGTTGCTGGGGCTCATCGCGTCGATGAACTGCCGCGAATAGAAGTCGATCTTCTGCGCCGTTTTGGGCGGGAGGCCGTCCACGTGGCTCACCACGTCCTGCACGTAGCGGGCGGAGAGCAGGTAGGATTGCTTGATGAAGTCGAAGACCTCGTTCTCTTTCCAGGCGTCGTCCTTGAACCGCTTGTCCTTCGGGTCGGCCTCGATGACCGGTTTCTCCGTCTCGATGCCGAGCATGCGCCGGGTCGTGTTCTGCCAGAGGGTCATGTAGTCCTGCCAGAAGCCGATCTGCGCCTGGACCAGCGTGGCCGGGTTGCGCATGAGCTGCGCCGTCATCTCCATGAAGGCGTTGCCGACGTTCATCGGGTCCAGCTGCGGCAACTCCAGCGACTGCCGGTTCAGCCAGTCGCCCACGATGCGCTGCGATCGCTCGGCGATGTCGGCCATGGAGCGGGTGAGTTCGCTGGCGTCGGCGGGCTTGGGCGATTTGTCGGGAGCGGCGGAGTCGGCCAAAGCGGGTGTCCTTTCCGGGAACGCGTTCGTCGCGCTATGAAGCGGCGAGGTGCACGTTGGATTCTTGTTTGATGGGGACGTCTCGACAGTCGCAAGGTAACGGCCGCCCCTGGCGGCGACAAGCGGCTGCCGTCGTCCTGTGTGCGGCCGTGCTGGCCGGCTGCACGGACCGGGTGCAGCAATTCTACGATAGCAAGCTGAGCCTGGATCAGCCGATCGATTGGTGGCACCAGCTCCAGGGCGGAACCATCGCCAGCGAGCGCCCGCCGCCCCCCGGCATCACCGATCCGTATCCCAACCTGGCCACCGTGCCGGCCAAGCCGGTGCCGACCGATCCGGCCGTCCGCAGCGGGCTCACCGCGCAGCTCGCCGCCCAGCGCGACCGTGCCCGCTTGATGGCCGCGCAGGACCCGGTGGTGTTCTCCGCCGCCCCCACGCCCGCCGCCGCCGTGCCGCCCCGCGCGGCCACCCCGACCGCGGCCCCAGCCGCCGGATCGGCCCCGAGCGCCACCGCAACCGTCCCCGCCCCCGCCCCCGCCCCGGCCCCGGCCGACAGCGACACGTCCACCATGGTGCTCGACGCCGCCAGCACGCCGGCCGCCCCGCCCGCGCGCGCCGCCCGCGCCGCCCCGGCCACCCCCGCCGTGTCCGACCCGACCGCGCCGGCCGCGTTCCGCAACCCGCCGCCCAGCTCCGGCCCGGTGACGAGCGCGCCCATCCCGGCACTACCCACCGCCGCGCCGCCGCTACCGAACCTGCCCGGCCTGCCGACGACGGAAGCTGCCCCCGTGGTCGCGCGCGCCCGGCCGGCAGCCGCGTTCCGGTTCGAGCCCGGTTCCTCCGCGCTGCCCGAAACGGCCGCCACTGCGTTGCGCGACCTCGCCGCCCGATCTGCGGGCGGGCCGATCGCCATCACCGCGGGCGGCGACGCGACCTCCAAGGCGCCCGCCGCCCAGGGGGCCGCCCTGCCGCTGGCGCTGCGCCGGACCGGCGCGATGTCCGCCGCGCTGATCGCCGCGGGGGTGTCCAGCAGCGCCATCCGCGTCGAAGCCGTCGCCTCGGGTCGCGACGCCAGCGCGCGTCTGGTAAACTGATCCCGTCCCCGTCCCATCCCAGATGAGCCAAGCCCGATGAGCCAAGAGTTCCATCGCATCCGCCGCATGCCGCCCTACGTCTTCGCCGAGGTGAACGACGCCAAGGCCCGCGCGCGCGCCGCCGGCGAGGACATCATCGATCTCGGCATGGGCAACCCCGATGGCGGCACCCCGCCGCACATCGTGGCCAAGCTCGTCGAGGCCGTGCAGGACCCGCGGACCCATCGCTACTCGACGAGCAAGGGGATCCCCGGGCTGCGCCGCGCCCTGGCCGCCTATTACGAGCGCCGGTTCGACGTCGCGCTTAACCCCGATACGGAGGTGGTCGCCACCCTCGGCTCCAAGGAAGGCCTCGCCAACCTCGCCGCCGCCATCACCAGCCCGGGCGACACCATCCTGGTGCCCAACCCGTCCTACCCGATCCACCAGTTCGGCTTCATCATCGCCGGCGCCTCCGTGCGGAGCATCCCCGCGACGCCGGATGCCGCGATGCTGCGCGCGCTGGACGCCGCGGTGCGGCACAGCGTGCCCAAGCCGACCGCGCTGATCGTCAACTTCCCGTCCAACCCCACGGCCTATCTGGCCGACCTCGATTTCTACCGCGAGATCGTCGCCTTCTGCCGCAAGCACGAGATCTACATTCTTTCCGACCTCGCCTATGCCGAGATCTATTTCGGCGACAACGCGCCGCCCTCACTGCTGCAGGTGCCGGGCGCGAAGGACATCGCAGTGGAATTCACCTCCTTGTCCAAGACATATTCCATGCCGGGCTGGCGCATGGGGTTCGCGGCCGGCAATGCCCGGCTGATCAGCGCCCTGACGCGGATGAAATCCTACCTCGACTACGGCGCCTTCACGCCCATCCAGGTCGCCGCCACCGCCGCGCTCAACGGGCCGCAGGACTGCGTCGCCGAGATGCGCGCCCTGTATCGCGAGCGGCGGGACGTGCTGGTGCAGGGGCTCAACGCCGCCGGGTGGGCGGTGCCGAGCCCGGAAGGCTCCATGTTCGCGTGGGCGCCGATCCCGCCGCGCTACGCTGAGCTCGGCAGCATCGGCTTCTCCAAGCTGCTGCTGTCGCGCGCCAAGGTGGCCGTCGCGCCCGGCATCGGCTTCGGCGAGCACGGCGACAGCCATGTCCGCATCGCGCTGGTCGAGAACACGCACCGGTTGCGCCAGGCCGTGCGCAACATCAAGGGCTTCCTGCAGTCCGAGACCAACGCCGCCGCGCTCGAAGAAGTCGGATGACGGCGCCGCTTTCCGTCGGCGTCGCCGGGCTGGGCACGGTCGGCACGGGCGTGCTGCGCCTGTTGCACGACAATGCCGCTTTGATCGAAGCGCGCGCCGGCCGGCCGATCCGCGCGGTCGCCGTCTCCGCCCGCGACCGCGCGCGCGACCGCGGGCTCCCGCTCGCCGGCCTGACCTGGCACGACGATCCGCTCGCCCTGGCGCAGGACCCGGCGGTCGACGTCGTCGTCGAGCTGATCGGCGGTAGCGACGGCCCGGCGCGCGCCCTGGTGGAAGCCGCGCTGGACGCCGGCCGCCCGGTGGTGACCGCCAACAAGGCGCTGCTGGCCGTGCATGGCGGCGCGCTAGCCGAGCGGGCGGAACGGCGCGGCGCCTCCATCGGATTCGAGGCGGCGGTGGCCGGCGGCATCCCCGTGATCAAGGCGCTGCGCGAGGGCCTGGCCGGCAACCGGTTCGACCGCGTCGCCGGCATCCTCAACGGCACCTGCAACTACATCCTGACCGCGATGGCCGCCCACGGTCACGACTTCGCCGACGTGTTGGCCGACGCGCAGCGCCTCGGCTACGCGGAGGCCGACCCGTCCTTCGACGTCGACGGCATCGACGCAGCCCACAAACTGGCCATCCTGGCCGCCATCGCCTTCAACCGCCCGGTCGACTTCGCGGCGGTGCACGTCGAGGGCATCCGCGCCGTCTCCGCCATCGACATCGCGTTCGCCCGCGACCTCGGCTTCCGCATCAAGCTGCTCGGCATCGCCCGCCGCACGGCCGGCGGCGCGATCGAGACCCGGGTGCATCCGTGCCTGGTGCCGCAAAGCAATCCGCTCGCCCATGTGGACGGGGTGTTCAACGCCGTCGTCGCCGAGGGCGATGCGGCCGGACGGATCACATTGGAGGGCAGGGGGGCCGGCGCCGGGCCGACTGCCAGCGCCGTGATCGCCGACCTGATCGACGTTGCGCGCGGCCGCACCGCGCCGGTCTGGGGAACGGCCGGAGCCGGGTTGGCGACGATGCCTTCCGCGCCGATCGACGAGCACCAGGGCGCCTATTATCTCCGGCTCACCGTGCTGGATCGACCCGGCGTCATCGCCGACGTCGCCGCCGCGCTGCGCGATGCCGGGGTCAGCCTGGCCAGCATGCTGCAGCGCGGCCGGGCGCCGGCCGAAGCCGTGCCGGTCGTGCTGGTCACCCACGAGACGACCGAAGCCGCCATGCGCGCCGCCCTTCGCCAGATCGAGCGAAGCGACGCGGTGCTCGAGCCGCCGGCCCTGATCCGTATCGAACCCGCATAGGAAAGTCACCGATGAGCTACGCCACCGTGCCGACCGAGATCGCGTCGGACCGCAACCTCGCCCTCGAGCTCGTCCGCGTGACGGAAGCCGCCGCCCTGGCCGCCTCGCGCTGGATGGGCCGCGGCAAGAAGAACGAGGCCGACGGCGCCGCCGTGGAGGCCATGCGCCGCGCCTTCGACAGCGTCGCCATCGACGGCACCGTGGTGATTGGCGAGGGCGAGATGGACGAAGCGCCGATGCTCTACATCGGCGAGACCGTCGGCGCCGGGGGCCCGGCGATGGACATCGCGGTCGATCCGCTCGAGGGCACCAGCCTGACCGCCAAGGGATCGGCCAACGCGCTGGCCGTCGTCGCACTGGCCGAGAAGGGCAATTTCTTGCACGCGCCGGACATCTACATGCAGAAGATCGCCGTCGGCGGCGGCCTGCCGGAGGGGGTGGTCGACCTCGACGCCTCCATGAGCGAGAACCTCCGCAACCTGGCGCGCGCCAAGAAGGTCGACATTGGCGACCTCGTGGTCTGCATGCTCGAGCGCGACCGGCATGCCGAGCTGCTCGCCGGGTGCCGCGAGGCCGGCGCTCGCTGCATGCTGCTGTCGGATGGCGACGTGGCCGGCGTGATCGCCGCCGCGCTGCCCGAAGGCGGCGTGGATCTGTACGTCGGCTCCGGCGGTGCGCCGGAAGGCGTGCTCGCGGCGGCGGCGCTGCGCTGCATCGGCGGCCAGATGCAGGGCCGCCTCATGTACGAGGATGACGACCAGATCGCCCGCGCCCGCTCGATGGGCATCACGGACCCCAAGTATAAGTATAGCGTCGAGGAGATGGCGCGCGGCAACGTCGTCTTCGCCGCCACCGGGGTCACCTCCGGCGCCCTGCTCAAGGGAGTCCGCCGCTTCGGTGGCGGCGGCTTCACCCACTCCATGGTCATGCGCAGCAAGTCGGGCACCGTCCGTTACATCGAGGCGCACCACAACTTCGATACCAAGACCTGGCAGCCCGAGTAGTCAGGCCTCTTCGGCCGTGTAGCCCGCCCGGGGGAGGTGGACGTGAACCGTTCCGACCTCGGGCGCCTCGTGCCGTAGGATGATCTCCGTCGCGTCGGCCGCCACCAGCCTGCCGCAGATCGGGACGTCCTGCATGTCGTCCATGCGGACCGCCACCGGCTGACCCGGCCGTAGCCCGGTCGGGTCGCCCCCGGCCGCGATCCGCGGGACCTCCGGTTCCGACCGCCGGGCCAACGCCAGCGCGTCGGCCTCGCTGAGCTCCGACCGGTCCCCGTGCCCGAGCGCCGCGACCCGCTCCATCCAGGGCAGCAGCGGCGCGAGCAGGACCATCGCCTCGGCCGCCGGTCCGCCATTCTGCCGCAGGAACCAGAGCGTGTGATAGCAGGCCAGGTCCGCCGCCGAGGCCGCGTCGCCGCCGAGGAAGCGCTTGCCCGCCAGCATGTCGGCGAGCCCCGTCATCGCGGCGCTCATCCGTTGCAGGTTGGCCGGGCGCGCGGCCACGGAGGCGTCCTTGCTGAAATCCGTCCCCATCAGCACCTTGCGCTCCTCGATGAATCCCGCCGGGATCTGGTCGCCCATCAGGCTGGTGGCGATGCGCGCGGCGGTGAGGAACGTCGTCGCTTCCCACCAGGCGGCCACGGCGTCGCACAGCCCGGCGCCTTGTGGATACAGCGTCGGCGCCGGCTGCCGCCGCTCGATCTCGCGCAGGATCAGCACCGTGTCGCAGTAGACGTCCGCCCCGATTTGCAGCACGGGCGCCCGGCGGTAGCCGGCGGTCAGCGGCAGCAGCATCGGTTTGGGCAGCTGCATGGGCGTTTGCACCGATTGCCAGGCCGCCCCCTTGATCCCGAAGGCGAGACGCACCTTTTCGCTGAATGGTGAGAAATCATAGTGATGCAGCACGAACATGAAGTGGCGTCCTTCCTCGGTTGCTCCAACGCTATCGCTGGCGCCCGGCGACGCAAGCAGGCTGGCCGCGACTCCGTCCGGCCGCCTAGGGTCGCTTCCCTCATGACAGCGCGCCGCCAGCCTTGAACCTCGATCGGAGCCTCACCGGGCGCCGCTGGGTGCTGCGCAGCGGCGACGACCGGGTCGCCCTCGGCATGGCCCAACGCCTCGGCCTGCCGGAGGTGGTCGGCCGCTTGCTGGCCGGGCGCGGCGTCGACCCGGCGGCGGCGGAACACTTCCTGCAGCCCACGTTGCGCGCCCTGATGCCCGATCCCTCCACCCTGGCCGGGATGGACGCTGCCGCGGACCGCCTCGCACACGCCGTGCGCGCCGGCGAGACGGTGGCGGTGTTCGGCGATTACGACGTGGACGGGGCCTGCAGCGCCGCGATCGTCACGCTGCTGCTGCGCGGGCTCGGCTGCCCCGTCCTGACCCACGTGCCGGACCGCATGCGCGAGGGCTACGGGCCGAACGCGCCGGCCTTGCTCGGGCTGGTAGCGCAGGGCGCCACGCTGATCGTCTGCGTCGATTGCGGCACCGCTGCCGCCCCCGCGCTTGCCGCCGTCGCCGGGTTGGCCGACGTGGTCGTGCTGGACCACCACGCGACGGACGGACCGCCGCCGCCGGTGCTGGCCACCGTCAATCCGAACCGCCTCGATTGCGGCTCCGGCCTCGGCGCCTGCTGCGCCGCCGCGATCGCGTTCATGGCCGCCATCGCCACGCTACGGGCGCTGCGTCGCGCCGGCTTCTTCGCGACCCGGCCCGAGCCCGACCTGCGCGAGCTGCTCGACCTCGTGGCGCTGGCCACCGTCTGCGACGTGATGCCGCTGCAAGGCCTCAATCGCGCCTTCGTCGCCCAGGGCCTGCGCGTCATGGCCCGGCGCGCCCGCCCCGGCATCGCTGCCCTGCTGGAGGCCGCCTCGGCCAACGGACTACCCACCGCCATGACCTGCGGTTTCGCGCTGGGCCCGCGCATCAACGCCGCCGGGCGGATCAGCGATTCGAGCCTCGGCCTCCGCCTGCTGCTCTGCGACGACCCGGTGGAAGCCCGCCTGCTCGCCACCCAGCTCGACAGCACCAACCGCGACCGGCAGGAAGTCGAGGCCGCGATGATGGACGACGCGATCGCGCAGGCGGAGGCGCAGGCCCGCGCCGGCCGCGCCGCGCTCCTGATCGCCGGCGCGGGGTGGCATCCGGGCGTGGTCGGCATCGTCGCCGGCCGGCTCAAGGAGCGGTTGAACCGCCCCGTCTGCGTTGCCGCGCTGGCCGACGGCACGGCCAAGGGCAGCGGGCGCTCCGTCGCCGGCGTCGATCTCGGCGCGGCGGTGATGGCGGCGCGGCAGGCCGGGCTGTTGAGCGCAGGCGGCGGGCACCGCATGGCGGCCGGGTTCACCCTGCCGGCCGATCGCGTGCCGGCCTTTCACGATTTCCTGGACGACCGCCTGTCTCACGCCGCTTCGCTGCCAGCGCGCGCCGACCTCGCCGTGGAGGGGTCGCTCGCCGTCGGCGGCGCCACCGTCGACTTGGCGCAGCATCTCGGCCGGTTGTCCCCATTCGGCAACGGCAACGAGGAGCCCGCCTTCGTTCTCCACCGCGCCGCCGTGCTGCGAGCCGAGCGTATCGGCCGCGAGGCCGGCACCATCCGCGCCTGGCTCACCGGCGAGGATGGCGGACGGCTGAAGGCATTGATGTTCCGCGCCGCCGACGGCCCGGTCGAGACCGCCCTGATGTCCCGCGGCGGCCCGCTGCACCTTGCCGGCCATCTCCGCGCCGAAGAGTGGAACGGCGCGGTCACCGCGAGCTTCTTCATCACGGACGCCGCCGCCGCGTGATCGTGGAGCGATTGTCACGGAACTAACCTGTTCTTGATCGGCCCTCCCTCCTAGGAGGGGCGCGTCAGTTCAGGGGTTCTCCAGTGCGTCTGTCCCATAGCTTTTGCGGTACGCTGATCGCCGCCATCCTGCTCGCCCCGGCGGCCCACGCGGTTGCGCTGGTGACCTACGAGTTCAACGGCTTGCCCGGCACCCAGACCACCGTGGCGCCCGCCTCGGCCGCCACCGGCCTGACCGCGCTCAATTTCGGCGAAACGGGCCTGACGCCCGTGAGCGGCGCCGGCTACATCAATGCCTCCGGCTGGAACAGCGCCAGCGCCGCCTACACTTTCGGGTTTACGGTGCAGTCCGGCTACCTCGCTTCCATCGACGACTTGCTGTTCTCCTCGCGCTCGTCCGCGACCGGGCCGGGCTCGCTCTCCGTGCTCGCCTCCGTCGATGGCGGCGCCTACACGGCCGTCGGGTCCTTCGCCCAGACCGGCACCAATACGAGCGCCCAGCGCCTGGTCATCACGCCGCTGGGCAACATCGCCTCCGGCGTCGCCTTCCGCGTGGTCGCCGCTGGCCAGGTCTCCGCCGGCGGCGGCATGATCGGCTCGGGCGGCACGTTCCGCATCGGCGACTACACCCCGACCGGCGCCGCCTCGTCGCCGTTCACCATCGACGGCGCCGTCCGCACCGTGGCCCCCACCGCAGTGCCCGAGCCCCCCGGCATGGCCCTCGTCGCCCTCGGCCTGCTGGGCCTCCTCGGCCTCGGCCGCCGCTTGACCTGACCGCCCCCACCGCGCTACTTCGCCCCGCGCTGTCCCGTTCGTCTAGAGGCCTAGGACACGGCCCTTTCAAGGCTGTAACACGGGTTCGAATCCCGTACGGGGCACCAACTAAATCAATGGTTTAGTTGGTGCACTACCTTCTAAGCTCGTCAAATGGCGAGATAGGTGGGAAGTATCGCCCATCTGGACGGGCCTGGACGGTGGCGGATAAGCCTTAAGTCGTGTGTGCAGAACGGCCGAAACGGTCGGACACGAATTGCCAAACGTCTTTGACCTTTCCTTCCCATAACAGGAGCGGATACGGGTCTTCAGGTAAGTTGTTCAACTCCACGCGGATCGCCGACAGGACGGCAGCGCGAGGTTGCTGACGCTGGCGCCAGTCGCGGACGGCAACAAGGCTTTCCAACTTGCTCATCAGCGCTCGGGCAGCAGCTTTGACCATGATCTCCTGGGCTTGGGTCAGCTTTGGCTCTGGCCGGGTTAGGAGGTCGAAAATCGCGAGTTCTGCCTCGTTCAGTCCCTCGCGAGCGGCTCGGCGCTCTTCCTCGTCGAGGTCCGCGCAGTATTGTCTCAGCTTGGCTAGAAACGCTTCGGCATCCAGCGTCGCCGCGTTGTAAGCCGCGACCAGCTCTTCCAGGCGCCCAATCAGGTCCGCACGCGTCGGGTTCTCTGCGGCCATCGCCTGTGCCTTCGCCTCAGCCGCCTCGCGCACTGCTTCGGCCGCCATCTTCGGTTGCCCGGCGAACAGCTCGCCCAGGCGGTCGAAATCCAACGCCGACAAGTCGAGCAGCCCGTCGCCGACACCCCGCAGTGGTGCCTCGATCGACGCGCCGAGGATTGCGCCCTGCAGCAGCGCTTCCATCCGCGCTGCCAAGCCCGACAGGTCGGCCCGACCGACCATGCCCCGCACTGCATCGGCTACGATCGACAGCGTCGCTACGCGTGGCATGAACGAAGCCGCACGATTGTCCGGCAGCACCGCCTTGAACGCGCGCACGGACGCATCGGCCAGCCGAAGGAACGCGCGCCGCCGCTCGTCTGGTGCGACCACCGCTTCTGCCGCCGCCCCGATCGGCCTGACGCGCTTGGCCTTGGGTGCCGCCAGAATCGCCGTCAGGTCCGCCCCGGCGTCGCGCGCTTCCGCCTCCGCTTCGGCCAGCGCCGCCTCCAGTCGCGCCACCAGCGCCGCGACGTCCTGGATCGGCATCCCACTCGACCGCGGGCTCGCATACACGGCAAGCGCCCGCTGCAGGTTCGCGAACACGCCCACGTAGTCGACGATGATCCCCGCCTGCTTGCCGGCCGCCCGCCGGTTTGCCCGCGCGATGGTTTGCATCAGCGTGTGATTGCGCAGCGGCTTGTCGAGATACATCGTCGAGCACGTCGGCACGTCGAAGCCGGTGATCCACATCGCGCACACGAACACCAACGCCAACGGATCGTCCGCCTGCTTGAACTTCGCAGCGAGGTCCTCGTGCGCCATCCGTTCCCGGTGCGGCCTGATGTCCAGCCCGCGTGCCGCCAGGTCCGCGATCTCGTTCTGTCCCGAGCTGACCACCACGGCCATGTCCAGCGCCCGCATCCACGCCAGCCGTTTCGCCCTTCCTTCGTCCGCCGTGGCCCCTCGCGCGCCCTCTTCTTCCGCAATCAGCGACGCCCAATGCTCGCGCACACGATCATACATCGCGACCGCCGCCGCCTTGTCGATCGCCACGAACATCGCCTTGCCGCGATAGCCCCGCCCGGCCAGGTGGCGCACCAAGTCGGCCGCGATCTTGTCCTGCCGGTCCGGATTGGTGATCAGCGCGTGCTGCCGGGCGAAGCGTCTCTGCAGCGCCGCTTCCGCCTCGTCATCGAGCCCGGCCTCCTCGACCAGCTCCGCCCACTCCTCGCGCACCCCGTCCCGCAGGTGCAGCTCGGGCTTGCGCTCGTCGTAGAACAGCGGAACCGTCGCGCCGTCCGCGATGCTCTGCGCGAAGTCGTAAACGCTAACGTAGTCGCCGAACACCTCCCGCGTCCGCTCGCTCGACCCGGCAATCAGCGGCGTCCCCGTGAACCCCAGGAACGACGCATTCGGCAGCGCCTGGCGCATATTCAGCGCCAACTGGTCATACTGGCTTCGATGCGCCTCGTCGGTGATGACGATGATGTCTCGCCGCTCCGACAGCCGGTCCATCGCCTCGCCGCGCTCGGTGCCGAATTTGTGGATCAGCGTGAAGATGTAGCGCTCTTGTCCGGCCAGCAGCCGCTTCAGGTCCGCCCGGCTCTGTGCCTGCGCCTCACCGATCGCCTTGGTCAGCGCCCCCGTTCGGGCGTAGGTCTCAGCGATCTGGTCGTCCAGCTCGTCCCGGTCGGTCACCAGCACGAAGGTCCAGTTGTTACCTAGCGTGCGCAGCACCTTCTCGGTGAAGAACACCATGGATAGGCTCTTGCCGCTCCCCTGCGTGTGCCACACCACGCCGAGCCGCCCAGCGCCCGTCGCGCCGTCGCAAGATCTCTCGCCGGACCGGACCCGGCGCACGCTCTCAATCGCCCGATTGACGCCGAGTACCTGGTGATACCGCGCCAGCTTCTTGACCAGCCCGCCCCGCTCCTCCTCGAACACGGTGAAGTTCTCCACCATGTCGAGCAGCGGCGACGGTGCACACACGGCGCGCAGCAGCACCTCAGGCGCCGTGCTGTCCGGCGCGTCTTCCGCCAGCCGGGGCCAGGGTGCGAAGGCGGAGAACGGCGCCGCGGCCGCGCCCACCCGCGCTTCAATCCCATTGGTCAGCACCACCGCGCCGTTGAAGGGGAACAGCGCTGGGATCGTGTCCCGATAGTCTCGCAGATTGTCCTCGTGCGCGTCCGCCAACGGCCGACCCGGTGCCTTGCACTCGATCAGCAGCAGCGGCAGCCCGTTGACGAATCCGACCAAGTCCGGCCGCCGCGTGTAGAGCGCGCTCTGGAACGTCGGCTGTGCCACGAGCAGGAAGTCGTTGCCCGCTTTGTCCGCCCAGTCGATCACCCGCACGAGCGCCGGCTCCACCTCACCGTCCGTCGCGCGGAGCTGAACCGGAACCCCGTCCCGCAGCAGGCGCCAGACCTCCCGGTTGGCCGCGACCGGCAGCATCGCCGACCGGTCCCGCACCAGCTCGACGACGGCATCGTCCAGCGCGGCTTGCGGCAGGGCCGGGTTGAGCCGCGCCAGCGCTGGGCGCAGCTGCGCGGGCAGCACGGTTTCGCGAAACGACGCCCGCCCAGTCGAATTGCCAGAGCCGGGCTTCTCGCCACGCAGGTTCACGAGCTGCCAGCCGAGTTGGGCGAGCAGCCCCGCAGTCGGCTGCTCGACCGTCGCGCTCTCGTCCGCGAAGGAAGAGGCGAAACCGGTGCTGGTCGTCCGCGTCAATCGGCTGCTTCGAGGAGGCGCTCGGGCGCAAGAGCGTCAGCGAGCGAGAGGTCGCCAGAGATTAGCCGCGGAAGAAGGAGGTCGCGGGCAGCAACTAGGCGAGCGTTCGCAGCGGTAAGCACGATGGCTTGGTCAATCCAGGCGACAGCGACGGCATTGTAGCGCCGCAAAAGCTCGTCCGGGGGCATACGGACGGGATAGCGCGCTAAAACAGTCCAGTTTGCGCGCGGCATCTTTGTTCCATTTGACGTCTGAACGGCATGAGCAACGAACCCATCACTAGATGCAATTGCAGTCGCGAGGCCGGCAACTTGGCTCGAACGCGGCCGCAGCACGATCGCGTCTGTCGAACACACTCCAGCAAAGGGCGCGACTGCCACCTTGTGGAAATAAGGACGTATCTTGCCGAACAGGATGTCGCTCCGCTCAAAACGCAATTTCGCGCTTACGACCCCGCCCGCCGTTCCATACTCGCTGAGCGTGGTTGAGCGGCGTGGGATATGCTCGAGGCCGACGTACGGGGTCAAGTTGTCAATCATTGAGGGTCGGACCGTGTCGCGCATCTCCGACACGAGCTCGCCGAAAGTGCCAGATCGCCATCCCTCCGGCGATGACCCTTCCGGGGTGTCGTGCACGGGGACGGTTACGTGGCCTGGGAAGCGGAGGTGGACGAACCACTCCTCGAACAGCCGCCGCGCCATCTCCTCCAGGATCGCCACCCGCCGCCGGTTCACCTCGATCAGGTCGTCATAGGCAGCCAGTATGAGCGCTATACGTTTCTGATAGGCAAGATTTGGAAGATGGACGAGAAAATCTCCAATTCGCCCCGGGGAGGTATGCTTAACAGTCGACCCCGTGGCCGTCGCCTTCAAGTGGAGGCGATACTCAGGATCGCACATAAGATAGTAAAGATAGCCTCGATCCAGTCGCTTGCTGTCGAGTTCGACGACTTTCCCGAGCCGCTGGTTGTGTAAGCAACATATTCCGGAAGGAACAAGAGCTGGCGACCCAAGAATGCGAGCCTCCTGGGTCAGATCTGTCATTACAACAAGCATATCTCCTGCAGAGAGAAGAAACTCTTCTGGATACGATGACTGATAAGAACGATCTTTGCCTTCGCGAAACTGCAGGCCTCCAGACGGCAAGAAATTACCCGGAGTTAGAATTACATCACCAGGCTTGTCGGAGAAAAACTGACCTTTGAATGCGAAGCCGTGTTTGACCTGGAACAGTTCTCGGAAGTGGACAGACTCCGTGATTATCTCTCTTGACATCATGTATCCAGCAGTTCCGCCACGTTTTGTGCGATCCGTGACTGCAACAGAGCGGCTTCCAGATTGAGTTCGTCCAGCTCCTCGTGCAGCCGCTCCAACTCCGCTTTGAATTCGGCATCATCGACCGCCTGCCCAGGCGCGGCTCCGACGAAGCGGCCAGGATTAAGGCTCCAATCCTGCGCCGCAACTTCCGCCCGCGTCGCCGCCCGGCACAACCCGGCTACGTCGGCATACCTCCCTGCTGGGAATGCCGCCGCGATCCGCTCCGCGCTGCCCGCCGCCGTCTCGACCGGCTGCCCGCGCCATAGCCGCACGATGTTGGCCAGGAACTCCACCATGTCCGGGTCGAACACTCGATGCGCCCGCGTCACTTGCCGGAACACGTGCCGCGCGTCGATGAACAGCACCTGGTCCGCCCGCGCGCCCCGCGCCTTGCCGCGGTCGAGGAACCACAGCGTCACCGGCAGGGTCACCGTGTAAAACATGTTGGGCCCGACGCTGACGATCGCGTCCACGGCCCCAGTCTCGATAAGCCGCCGCCGCATCTCGCGCTCGCTGCCGCCGGCGTCGCTCGCGGAGTTCGCCATCACGAAGCCGGCCCGGCCGCGCTCGTTCAGCGACGCGTAGAACAGCCCGATCCAGAGATAATTAGCGTTGTTGACGGTCGGCAGCCCGAGCGGGAAGCGGGCGTCAATAACGCCGGCCTCGCTGCGCAGCCGGGCTATGTCCACCTCCTTCTGATTAAACGGCGGGTTGGCCATCACCCGGTCGAACCGGCCGACCAGCTTATGCGGGTCGTCGTAGTAGGTGTTGGCTTCTTTGATATCGCCGGACAGCCCGTGCACCGCCAGGTTCAGCCGGCACAGCCGCCCGGTGCTGGCGCGCTTCTCGATCCCGTGCAGCGTGATGGCCCGCTCCGGGCTGGCGTTGTGGCGACGGACGAACTCGGCGGAGTGGACGAACATGCCGCCGGAACCGCAGGCGGGGTCGAGGATGCGGCCTTGGTGCGGCTCGATGATCTCGACGATCAGGGAGACGATGCCGGCAGGCGTGTAGAACTCGCCGCCTTTCTGCAGGTTGTTGGGCGCGAACTCGCCCATGAAGTATTCGAAGATGAGCCCGTAGGCATCGCCGTCGATCTTCAACGGCGCCAGCAGCCGCAGCAGCTCGGCCAGCACGGCGCTGGGCAGCCCGGCATAACCGGTCGGCAGCACGCCCGCGAGGTCCGGGTTTGCATCGGCCACCGCCTGCATCGCCGCATTCAGCGCCGCGCCGAGATCGGCGTTGCCAGGCAGGGAGAGCAGGCGGGAGAAGCGGGCAGAGTCCGGCAGGAACGGCGCGCCGCGGGCCTGATAGTCCTCCGGCCGCGGCGCCAAGCGACCGGTGCGGCCACCTAGCTCCGCATGCACCACCTCGAACCTTGCTTCCATCTGCCGCAGGGCGATAAGCGCGAGCACGGGCTGCGCGTATTCGTCCGGCCCGAGCGACGTATTGGTCCAGAGGTTGTCCGCCGTTTTAAACAGCGCACGCGCCACCTCGCGTAAATCGGTCGCCATCGATGGTCCCTCTCCGTTGCCGGGGAGGGTAGCGCAACAGTTTGCCTAGAGAGAAGATCAGGCTGCGGCTTTCTATTGAGACAGAGTGCGAGGGACGGATGTGAAGCCGGTGGCGATCAGGTCAAAACTTCTCTGAGAGAAGTCGTGCCTCCGCAAGCATCCTCTGGCATGTCCGTCGCATGTTCCGGAGTTCAGCTCCATGGAATCCGTGCAACGTCCGCGATTGGGCGATTCGCGCCCGACCGGCCGCCGTTCGAGGCCCCGTGCTGGTGCCCCCGTGCATCCGGCAGCGCCCGTTCGGCATGGCCGGGGACCGGCAGGCAGTCCCGGCCCGGGTCGTCGCTCCGCACCGAGGACAGGACTGTGCCAGCGGCAGCGTGGTTCGCCAGTCTGGTAGGCGTTGCATGGGGTTCTTGCGCGGTTTAGCGCTCATGCCCCATCCCCTCCCCATGCTGCGCCCCGCTGGCCGCGTCAGCCTGGACGTTGCCGACGATGGCCTGCCCGCCCTGCGCAACCATGACACGCTCCACCCGCACCACCTGCCGCACGCCCTTGCCTCGCTTGCGGTCCAGGGCCGCCAGCACGTCCAGGAACGCGCGAGACAGGTTGGCGCCCTGCCGGCGGAGTTGGTCCGCTGCCGGCCCTGGCTGCTCCGGGATCATCGCCCGGCGCAGGCATTCCATGGATGCGAAGTGCAGCCCCACCGCCTGCGCTGACATCATGCCTTCGATCGCGTCCGCCGGCTTGAACTCCAACATGGCTGCGAGGGCTGCTTGCGTTCGTCGGTTCCGTTCATCGTCTGCCAGACCAGAATGCAGCCACACGGTCCCTATGACCTGATTGAGAAGAACGTTGTTGAGCGCCTTGGACTGGCTGCCGGCAAGCGGCTGTAAACTGTTTGGCCCGGCGTCGCGGTCGCTTATGGGGTCCATCTTCATAACACGCCCTGGCTTCGCCGGGGGCGAGCAGTTTTGGCGCTTCGCTGCTTTGACTTTAGACATGTCTGCCATATTGCCCTCCGGCGTGGCGTTGACGACTGTGTTCCCCGTCTTTCCAAACTGGGCGAAGTCCGCACCTGCCAGACTGTCCCGGTTCGCGACCGCAGCGCGGTCAAAGCAGGGCGCGCTAGTGATGGTGTTTGAGGTGGCCCGGTAAGCCGCTGACACCGCGCGTTTGAGGATTTGCCCGAAAGGGTAAGAGCATTGTTTATCACCAAAAATGAGCGGCGCTCTTTCGATCTCACAATCGTAGGAGAGGCATCACTTCAGGTACGTGTGCGTCAGCTCATGCAAAACGGGTCGCCTCGCTCAGTGTGCACGGATTGAGCATGGCAGCCGTCCGATCATTTCGTTTTAGGCCGCGCGCGTGGGGTTCGGACCGTATGACTGAGCCTGTCCTTGATCGGTTTTCGAACGGCAGCACTCGACACTTAGCTGTCCTTTGAAGTGGGTCAGGAGCGGACGTTCCATGATGATTGTGCGCTCCACCCCGTGGTAGCTGTCCCGGACCGGAGCGAACCCAGCCTCGTGTGAAACGACTTTGTAATGATGGATGACGGAACAGCTAGGCTGAAAGCGAGAGTCCACCGCTATGGGTGAACGCTTCGGCCTTATTAACTGCGTCGGTCGCGGCATCGATAGCTTTTGTCGCGGCAGCTAGATCTCGCGTATCTGGCGTCCTTTTAGCCACTTGCTGAGCGGCTCCCTTAATCTGCTTGGCGAGGAGCCGAGCTGCGGAGTAGAAGATGCGGTCATCGTCGTCCTCGCTTGCCGCCTTGACGCGTTGATTACCTTCAGCTTGGGAAATTAACGTCTTCTCGTATGGAGCCAGCGTCCGACGGCCATCTTCGGCTTTGATCTTGTCGGTATCTGTTCCCACCGTTTCGCTGGTCGAGGCCACTGAGGATGGACCATTGCTTTCCACTACCGCATTCGGCGCGAGGGTACCTGCTGGCAAATCTGTGGTGGTCTCATCCAAACCGGATGTTGTTGCCACATCGACGTTAGTTTCTGCTCCAGCGTCGGACGGCGTCGACTGCAACCCTGAGGGCGTGCCGCCAGCTGCTGCGTAATCCTTGACGGCTCGTGCAAGCTCGCCGGCCATTTGCGCTATCTGCTTTGGCGTAGCGCCAAGCATCTGCATCTTCTGAAATTGCTGCCGAAGCAGTTCGAGCTTCTGCCGAGCAGCGTTTTTTTGGCCGTCAGACTTGGAAGCCCTAGTTTGCTTCAGTATTCCAACTGCGTTTTTTGCCTCAGTAAGTTTCTGATCATCTTTGTCGTTAACCGACGAAGTCGGACTGTTGGTCCCAAACAGCTCGGCTGAGTTGGATTTGCCGAGGATATATGTGGCGGACAAAATCTGCATGAACGTATCTCCAGCGCGAGAATGGCCAGGATTCGTTTACCGAAGGTTAAGGTCTGTCGAGCACAGTCGAAAGTTCTGGATGCGTTAGCCCGAACCTGACGGTCTACCGCCAAGACCGATACAAAATGGTCTTATGCTGTCGTTAGCTGTGTAGGTCAGAATAGCCGTTTTCATAAAACCGCTGAACGGATCTGGTTTGTAGCCCTCAAGGTAGGGAGCAGACATCAAAACCAAAGCGCCCGTAGCCGGTTAGCGATTAGTAGAGGATGACAAGGATGACTACAGTTTCGCCAGCCTACAATGATATTGGTGTTAGAAATCAAGTCTTTGGCAAAGGTACCATTCCGTCGAGCAATTTGACAAATATCTCTAAATCTACACCTACTCAGGTGAACTCTTCTCCGGTTGATATGATCTCGATTTCCGCTGCTGCGCTGGCTGCTCAAGATGGCGCTTCAGCTCCGGTAACGTCATCGCAGACCAGTTATTACGCGCAGTTCTTTCCAACCCGTTCTGGTGCTGGTGCAACCGCACTAGCGAATGGCGTGATTGACCCAGGTGCACAAACAATTTCGGCCGGATTGACCTCCGGCGAGACCGCAACAGCAGCCCGGGCGAGTATGGACGCCCAGTATGCAGCTATGAGCGCCAGCGGCAAGCCGTACGACCCCGACAGCTGGCGTGGGGTTGACCAGGGTACGTTGATGTCCGGCCTTGACCGCACGGCTTTATCCGCCGTTGCACAAAACCAAGGTGGCCTGTTTACGAAAGACGAACAATCCCTTGCAAGTGACTTCATGAAGCAGCAACAGGGCTTGGCAATGGGCATGTTTGAAGGCCCAACTGATCTGCAGTCGAAGTTCATCCCGTTTATGGGTGACAGCGCCGAACAGTTCAAAAAAGGCGTTACCTTCCTGGATAAAGCCAGCCCGTACGAAAAAAGCTCAATAACTTGGGGTATGGCTCGTGCATCGGCCCAGATCGCTTACGAATGGACGCCGAAAAGAAGGGGCGAGGTGACAGAAAGTCTTGATAGCTCTAACTCGTTGGTAAACATGCTCGTCACTGCGATGCGCAATATGACCGCGAAAGATACTAATAATCCGGGCGCCTCTACAAAGACTGAGCTTCTGGCCGAATCTTGGATGAAGGGACATGAAGCTCAACTCGACGCCGCTCTCAAGGCAAACGAATTTCCAGATACAGCAAAAGTTTAGGGCCTGTTGGTACCTGAATTCTGAGCGTGATTTATACCGAGGCTGTCTGAGCAGAACTTGTGCGATCGGCAGCACCAGTCAGCGGTATGGGACTGCATCAGGCGACCAGCTCGGCACCAGTCACGGTCAGAGAGCCTGGGAATCAGTAGGACTTCCTTGAGAGGTAACCGACGACGAAGCAGCTTGTCGATCGCATCGAGGCTGACGCCAGCCTTACGAAGGCGAGAATGAAATCGAGCGTTGCAAGGTCAGTGTCAGTGTAGACGCGATGGTTGCTTTCTGTCCGCAGACTTGGGAGCAATTCTTGTCGGAGTAAAAGCGGGCGCGCCTGAGTGACTGCCTGGACAGACAAACCAATTCTCTATCCATGTACGATCTCACATTCATGGCAGGGTGATTACGGCTTCCACCAAGTGGGAGGTCAGCAGAGTTTGCTTGGCTGACCCTTGCAGAAGTAGCCTGGTTGGCTTGGCTACCGCTGAGTTCGACAAAAACCAGACTCCCACCCACACGCATCTTCCACGCTTCGTGCCCGCAGTGCTCAATGATGCTCTGCACAGGGAGGGAGCTTCGCGCCATGGAATATCTCTGCATTCTCGGGGGATCGCGGGTGTGTTCCTGTTGGCTTGTCTCAGCCCGGGGCCGGTTTGGGTGGTCATCACCTCCACGTCCATCGCCGTGTCTCGCAGGGCCGGCGTCCTGACCGGCCTGGGCGTGGCGGGAGCTACCTTGACCTGGGCTACCATCGCCATGTTGGGGCTCGGGCTTCTGGCGCAGCTCGCTTGGTTGACCGTCGCCATTAAGCTCGCTGGCGCCGCCTACCTCGTCTGGATTGGGTGCCGCATGATCGCCGGCGCACGCCGCCCGGCACCCGCGGCTGGTTCGATGCTCACCACGCAGAACGGCGGCTGGATCGCCCTGCGCCGTGGCTATCTGTCCAGCATCACCAATCCCAAAGCAGCAGCCTTTTTCGGCAGCATCTTCGTCGTGATGCTGCCCGCTCATGCGCCTGGATGGGTCTATACCTCGGCCGTGTTCATGCTGGCAGTGCTGTCGGCAGGCTGGCATTGCGGACTGGCCATGGTGTTCTCCGTTGCTCCGGTCCAGGCAGGCTACCGAAAGGTCAAGGCCAGGATCGACACCTTCGTTGGTGCGATCCTGATTGCTCTTGGGGTCCGTCTCGCTGTCTCGCGGTAGCCGTACATTGCTGTTTTCGATCGTTTCCGAACTTTCCGTAATCGGTCGGCGCAGCTTCCTACGCTGAAGGCACATTCATCGTTGACCCAAACCAGCGGACCATGATGCCGACCCTGCACTTCATCACGCACCCGGAAGTCGTCATCAACCCCTCCGTGCCGGTGCCGGACTGGCCACTCTCCGCGGAGGGCGTTCGACGGATGGTCTTGGCACTGGAGAAGCCCTGGATGAGCCGTCTGGGCGCGGTATTCAGCAGTGCCGAGCGCAAGGCCACGGACGCTGCCCGCCTAGTGGCGGGTCGCTTCGGCCTGCTGCCGGTCATCGTCGCGGAACTTGGCGAGAACGACCGCTCCGCGACCGGCTATCTTCCCAAGGCGGAGTTCGAGGCGACTGCAGATCTCTTCTTCGCGCATCCGGAGAGGAGCGTTCGCGGGTGGGAGCGCGCGGTCGACGCCCAGCGCAGGATCGTCGCCGCGGCGGAGCGCGTGATCGCCGAGGTGTCCGGGACCGGGGACATTGCCGTCATCTCCCACGGTGGCGTCGGTGCGCTGCTGCTCTGCCATCTCAAGGGCGTGCCGATCAGGCGGGCCGAGGACCAGCCCGGTGCGGGAGGTGGCTGCCTCTACTCTCTCGATATAGCTACTCGTGCCCTGATCTCTGGCTGGCGCTTAATCGAGGATTGAAGAGCCGCGATCACCGCTATCGACACAAAGCGGCTCTAGGCCGGAGAACGCGTCCCGATATTCTGGGCGAAACGCAGCAGGTATCCATCAGGATCCTGGACGAGGAATTCCCTCTGGCCACCTTCCAGATCTCCGGTCCGATACCATGCATCCTCAGGTGCTTCGAATAACGGCCAACTCGCCTTTTCGAGAGCGGCAAGGACAGGCGCAAGCGCGTCGATCTTCATCTGGAAATTGATCCCGCGCCCGAACGGGTGCGAAAGTTCGCCAACTTCCCAATTTCCGTTGCGCTCGCACAGCATGACCTGGATCGGCCCGCGATGCAGGTAGGCGAAGCGGGCTGCCGGCCTATCGTATGCAACTTCGAAACCAAGCAGCTCGCACCAGAAGCGCAGGCTTGCCGCCAGATCGGACACATCAAGCTCCGGGACAAGAGCGTTGAATCCATCATCCGGCACAGCGCCGGTGCTAGGCGAGGTCGCGCGGGCAGCGGAACCGGCAATCGGCTCGCTTGCAGTTTCTAAGTTACTCAACCTCATCGGCACCGACCCAACCTCCGCGTGCGAGAAGCAGAGAGCATCGGCCTATCCCGGCTGTCCATAAAAACTGGATAAGCAGCTAGCCACGCATCCTGCGTGCTGACTATAAAGCCTCGCTGTTCGATCCATCAGTGACGACTAGTCGACCCTCGCGTCGACGCGGCGCTGAGCGTGCTGCCAGCTACCAAGCCGATTTTGTCCGGTGCGCCGGCGCAGGTGCCGGACCTGACCAACGCCCTGATCTCACTGAGGGCCGCGGCCCGCGCTCGGCCGGTCTCATTTAGCGCTGCCTCAACCTCTACGTCCGAAGCACACAGTAGTTCTGCCGCGAGCCGGTCCACCAAGGTCGCGAGCCGCCCGACAAAATCGTCCTGACGCGATGTCATCGCCCGCAGCTCCAAGCTAGCCCGTGCCGCAGCAGGGTGCGCCGGATGCGACGGCGTGCCGTGTCGTACTCCACCTCGCTGAACCCGTAGTGAAGCCTGATCTCGGCGGCTGGTAGATCGTCGGCCAATCCGGCAAGGACGCGGAGCGCCACAGAATCGTCGGCGAACAACCGATCCAGCGAGGCTAGCGCCTGCGTGGATGCGTAGGACCGCTCCGGGTCGCTGCTGGGCGAAGGGTCGGGCATGCTTTCTGCGACCTCCTTCAACGTGTTGGCCATCAACCCGACGGCTGCCGGCGACGCCCTTCCTTCCCTGCGGCACTGGCGCCAATGGTCGGCGCACAGGCTGCGCATGATCCCACCCATGAATGCGATAAGCGGCACCCCCGGCGGCCAGCGGCGCGAGCCGTCGAGCGCCCGCAAAATGGCCTCCTGCAGCAGATCCGGCCAGCCAACGCCGCCGGGCGGCAGGGCCCGCGCCCGTAGCCGGGCCAAAGCACGCAGGCGCAACAGATCCGCGTCCGTCAGTGCGCAAAGCGCCGCGGCAACGTCGCCCGAAGGCGGTAATAGCCGGCCGGCCGCGGCCGAAAGCACGGTAATGCGTGGGTCGGGAAGCTGCGTCATTATACGACTATGCGCACCATCCGGCTTCGCGCGGACATGTCGAGCAAATCTTTCCTTGGCGTCCGCGACACGTCTTCTCCCGCGCATAGCAGAAGGTAGGTGTCTGGCCACGACGTCAGGCAGCACGGACCGCGGGAGCAGAATTGTGGGAGTCACATCAATCGAGAACGCGCGGCGCTGGTTTGCGGAAGATCTGCGCTATTGCGCGGACGTGCGTTCGCAGGCCGTGGTGGAAGCATTCGCCGCTGTCCCGCGCGAGCGCTTCCTCGGCCCGGGCCCGTGGCGGCTACGTAGCCCCATGGGAGCACTCCCCATTGCATATTGGACGACCGACGACGCTGACCCGCATCATCTGTATCATGATGTGCTCGTCGCCATCGACGAACGGCGCGGACTTAACAATGGGCAGCCCAGCCTTTGGGCCCGCCTCTACGACGACCTCGAACTCCGACCCGGCGAGCGCGTGGTCCATGTCGGCGCCGGCACTGGATACTACAGCGCCGTCCTCGCCGAGTTGGTCGGTCCAGAAGGGCACGTCGCAGCCATAGAGGTTGATCAGATTCTGGCCGTGCGTGCGCTTGAGAATCTTGTGCCCTGGCCGCAGGTCGACCTGCTCGCAGCCGACGGCTTCGGACATCACCCTGATCCGCCAGCGAACGCGATCGTCGTCAACGCCGGGGTCTCGTCGATACCGGAGACGTGGCTCGACGGCTTGGTCCCTGGCGGCGGTCGACTGCTCGTCCCGTTGACGGTGGGATGGGATGGCGGCTTCCTGCTAGTGACCCGGCCCACAGCGCCAGGCGACCCTTGGCCGGTTCGCTTCGTTTCCAGGACCGGCATCATTCCCTGCGTCGGCGGCCATCACGCAGAGGCCGACGCGCGGTTGGCTGCAGCGCTCACGCAGTCGCATCCCTCAACCGTCCAATCCTTGCGCCGCTCGCCAGAACCGCCAGACGCGACATGCTGGCTGGCTGGTGACAACTGGTGGCTGTCGACCGAACCTGGATCGCCTCAAATGTCGAGACTCGAATGAGTGATGGCCTGCTGTGGTCGAACCGGAACTACCGGCTTCTGCTGTCCGGCAGCGCCGTTGCCAAGCTTGGCGACGGCGTGGCTGCGGTCGCCATGCCCTGGCTCGCTACGCTGCTCACGCGCGACCCGCTCATGATCTCTGCCGTGGCGACGGCCGAATACCTACCATGGATGCTGTTCGCTTTGCCCGCGGGCGTCTGGACCGATCGCACCGACCGACGCCGCCTGATGATCCGCGCGGATTGCGCGCGGCTGGCGCTCGCGCTCTGCGTCATCGTGTTGACCCTGTCGACCCCCGCCGGTCCAATCCCAAGTGGTGGGTGGACCTGGTTGGTCGCCGTGCTGGCGGGCATCGCTTTCCTGCTCGGCACTGCTGCTGTCGTGCGCGGCAACGCCGCCCAAACATTGCTGCCGTCGATCGTGGACCGCGACGACCTGGAACGTGCGAATGGCCAGATGTGGAGCGCCGAACAGGTAGTGGGGCGGTTCGCCGGACCACCTTTGGCCGGCGTTCTAATCGCGGCCGGCATCGTCGTGCCGTTCGGGTTCAATGCCGCGACGATCACCATCGCGATCGTCATCGTCTGGCTCATCGCCCTGCCGATCAGAAAACCGACGGGGCAGAAGAGCTTCTGGCCCGCGCTGGGGGAAGGCTTGGCATGGATGCGGCGCAACCCAGTAATCCTGCAGCTTGCGATCATGTTGGGCGTCGTCAACGCGGTCTCGGCCGGTGGGCTCACGATCTTGGTGCTGTACGCGCAAGAGGTGTTGCACCTGACGGCCACAGGCTACGGAGCCTTGCTGAGCTGCGCGGCGACGGGCGGAGTGCTGGGCGCGCTTCTCGCGCCACTTGTCGCGCGTCGGATCGGCATTCGGGTGAGCCTGATTGTGGCGCTGGCTGGCTTCGTCTTGCTGCAGGTGCTGCTTGGCGTATTCAGTTCCACGGTGCTGGCGGGGATTGCGATGTTCCTGGAGGCGGCCGGGGGAATGCTGTGGAACGTGGTCACGGTCAGCTATCGTCAGCGGCTGATCCCGGACGACCTGCTCGGCCGCGTCAACTCGGTGTATCGGTTCTTTGCGTGGGGAGCGATGCCGTTCGGCGCCTTCGGAAGCGGAGCGCTGGTCTCGGTATTGCAATCTGCAATCGGCCGTTCGGCGGCCCTACACAGCCCCTATCTGCTCGGCGCACTCGTTTGCGGCGGGCTGCTGGCCTACGGATTGATGCGTCTGCGCTTCGGGAGGCCGGTAGAAACGGAGCCGAAAGTGCATTTCAGCTAAGCCAGACCGCCGTTTACGACACAAAGCGGACATAAGAGAACGTTAGTGCTCATAATGTACGTCATGACAATGATAGGATCAGAACCACGGAAAATGAAAGATTCCATTGGGTAGATTTCTCGCAAACTCGCCCAGTCTAGAGGCAGCATGGGATAAAGCATCCGCTAGATTGGAACTCAGATATTTCTCGCCAGCCTTGACAGACAGCCTCATCAGCCAAGAGGTCGTCATGCTGATCTGGCTTTTGTTTCCATAAGGTGCGTCAGATATCTCATTTTGTACACTCTGAATGGTCACCAGAAGTTGCTTCTTCTCGATTTCGGACATCAAATCATTGTCTGCATTGTCGGATTTGATAGCAGCAACCACCTGACGAAGTGCGTCAGTCACGTCAGCTATCAAATGCCCTAAAAGCCGCCTGTCAATTTCTACCCATTCTGGTGAGAGACCAGGTAAAACATCTCGCTTGTAGTACCTTGACCAGTATGTCGCCCCGTAAGCATCATTCGCAGCTGGATCGACTTCGTCTATTGCTCGATAGCCAAAGTATTCTAGGGAATTCTTTAATTCAAAGTCGCCTACGTTGCCGCTCTCTTGAAAATCTAGAAGCGTCTGGGCATGCTTTATGAACTCCTCGTCTGGGCCTCCCGAGGCGTTCACTACGTTTGCGTCCATGGTCGAGGTATCATGAACTGCCCACATTCTTAGCCCAGACTTCATCGCGCTTCTCCATGCAACAGGCGAAAGGCCGACCAACTTAGTTTGAGAGTCCGACTCTGAACTCATGTGGAACGAGCCAGTCGCCTGATCAACAGCATGGCTGAAACGGCGTAGAGGAAGGCCGTCGCTGAGGCGAGAGTGGCCTCGAAGTCCTTTGCCAGACGTCGGTTTCGTCCCAGCCACGCAAAGCAGCGCTCGACGACCCACCGGCGCGGATGAACCTCCAACCCAACCTGGCCCGGTATTTTGCAAACGATCTCGATGGCGATACAGATCGCGTCTCGCACCCGCTCGGCGGCATAGGCAGTGTCGCAATGGCGTGCCAAGGCTCTTGCTTATTCATCAGGACTTTCGGGAAGAGGCTGGTCCCGTTTGGGATCTGGAGCATACGGGTTCCGAAACCCATGACCAAATGTCCGTTCCCCACCCTCATCGGCGGAAGCCTCGCCCGATCGAGCTACCGCCGAGATCGACCATTAGCGGTCCTTCACGAACGTGGTAATCGCGTCGATCACGCTCGGCGCTATCGGAAGATCCGGATCTTGGTAGGCCGCAATATTCGCCGCCCGGTCGTCCTTGGGCACGTGCTTGAGCACGTGGTTGATTTCTTCGAGAAGCAGTAACCCCGCCTTGGGCTGCGCGCTACTCAGCCGCTCCGCATCGACCCGTCCAACCTGTAAGTCCCTCAGGCCCTGTATGATGAGCGCCGGCTGCTTAATCGACGCGATGAGGCGCGCAGGGTCGAGGGCGAGGCTGCTCATCACGAAGCTCTGCACCTCCGCACGGAACAGTGGCCGTAGCTCCCGCGGAATCTGCTCCTCGTCCACTCTCTGCCCGGCTTCCAACCAGCCGATCACGTCCTCGGCCTGCGGCAACAGGGCGGCCGCCTCCGCGGTGGATGCTATCTGTTCGCGCAGCAACTCGCCAAGTGGGCGACCAGCGACCGACACCAACACCAGTCCGCACAAGCTGGGTGCATCCTGCGCGGCGGCTAAAGCTACCAAGCCACCCTCGCTGTGTCCGAGCACCCAAACGCCTGAGGTGCCCACTTCCTGCTCGATCAAGGAGATCCAGGCGCGTACGTCCGCCGCGTAGTCCGCGATCGTCACGGCGTTCGCGTCGGCAACGGCGCAACGACTGCCGAAAAGGCCGCGCTTGTCCACTCGCACGCTCGCGATGTCCCGCCCTGCTAGTCCCTCCGCGATCAGCCTGTAGGTCGAGGCGCGAATGCCGAGCGGGCTGTTGCCGTCCCGGTCGGTCGGTCCCGAGCCGGGGATGATGAGAACGACGGGCGCTCCGGACATCGGCGGCGCCCACAGCATTCCCCGCAGCGGCCCATGTGGGCCGGGCGCCTCCACCGAGCGTTCCTGCGACATGATTGGCCCCCAGCTCGTAGCGGCCGCACTCTATCGAGTTTCGGGCTTGGGAGAGTCTGCTGTCCACACGCACCCGACACTACGGCATCCGAGCTTTTGGCTTACCGCAAGCGGCTGATCGAGCCGTCAAATGACGTACGGGCGGCAGCCGTTGAGTTTTCCACCGGGCGAGATGGACAAAGTGTGCGGCATCAGTTGCCGTTAGTCTACGCCAGGCAGTCGCATTGGAGCAGGGACGCTCATTTTAACATTTCGGGCAAGTTCCAGGCTGGCAGGACACCGCCTCTGACTTGCACATGGCGTCTGTAGAACGCCAAACGTGCCCCATTTGGTTCGCGCGTCATGCCGATCGCATTTGGCGTAATGTCTAAAACCTGTCCTCCAGCCCCGAGCAACCAAGCCAAGCCCCATCCAGGCGGATAAGAGGCGGGTGCGTCGGCGTGAAGTCCGAAAACGTCCAGGGTGCCCCAGCTGAGGGCGTGCAACTCCGCTCCACTGTCACGCAGAAGCCGAGCCGCGCTAGCCTGGAACACCATCCAGCGAGGCTGCCCGATGCCGTCCGGTGCCAGTCTGTTTGCCAGCCGCCTGACGCCCTCGAACCATTCGGCGGGCACACCCGGGATGAAGCAAAGGTCAAGCAGCTCGGACGCCCGAGGCTGCCGATTAACCGTGCGCGCGTGCTGTCTGATCTTAACGTTAAACGATTGGGTGGGGCTGCTGGTGAATGGCACGAAAGTTCGCTTCACTGCGGCCAAGTCGTTCCGCGCTAATGCCGGACACCCCCCACCTAAAGCACCTAATACAGCTAATCCGTCCGCTGGCCCGTCCGCGTCCAACTCGCCGACATTAGGTGCTTTAGCCGGGTTAGGTAGGGGGTGCTTCTGCCGCTGAATTGCGAGCGCCGCCCAAGGATCGAATGCCAGCGCGCTCATGGCACCAATTCCCAAGCGTCGTTCCGTGCAGTGCCTTCCAGCACGGTCCCGGTGGGTAGCTTGTCGACCCACCCGTGTTCTTCGAGGATGCCGACGATCCGGCGGGCGGTGGCGGCATCTCGCACGGCGTTCAAGCCACGCTGGTAAATTGAGGCTAGGTGGCAGCGCCGGTCTGGCCTCGCTTGCCACCACGTTAATAGCCGCGCTGCGAGTTGCAGGTTAGCCGACACACCCGCCGCTCCGTGCAAGCGCAGTAGCTCCGCCGCGTAGTGCTGCGCCAGCGCGATCCCGCCGGCCATTGCCGTTGCGCCGACCTCGGGCGCATCCGGGTCGGCGTAGACGGCCAGCACGGCAGCAAGCCGGCCCGCGTGTTCGGCCATCTTGGAGGCGAATGCCTGGATAGCTCGCATCTCGCCACCCTCGCGCTGCTCCTGCTCCACGGCATCATGGAACGCAATCCACATAGCGCGGGCATCCTGGTCCAAGGCGAGCGGGACGGGGTCCAGCACCGTCCCATCATCGCTCTTGGTGCGGGGCGATGTCGTCATCATGCGGAACAGCCGGGCGTCGTATTCGGCCAGCGCCGCCGCCGCCGCCGCCGAAGGTGCACGAAATAGCCTTGTGCCGGCGGTGCTGGCAGGCGCTACCAGAAGCGTGCGGGCCAGCGTTCCGATACCGGCCAGGGTGTCATCCCCAAACAGGCTGGGCGCAATAGCGGGCTGCAGCATGACATGGGCGCTGCACCGCCGGCCAGGGAGAAAGGTGGCGCCCGTGCCCACTCGCAGCCGCCTGATTGGGCTGCCGTCCCAAAGCGTGTTCAGCAGAGCGCCCGTTCTCATGCGGGTTTCGTCATTCATGGCGCTGCCGCCCACGAACAAGCCACCTTCAGCGGTAAACAGTCCGCCCCACGGGCGAGAGGCCAGATGCATCACCAACGCTTCGGGCGTGGGATCTGCCACCAGCAGCATCGGATGCGCTGGCGGGGTAGGGGCCGGGCCGATCTCCCGGAACGCCTCGGCCAGCTTAGCGCGGTCGGACTTAGCGGTTTTCTTGGCCTGGGCGCGGGCGTGTTCCCAGACGTCTTTCCCATCTGCGTAGGCCGTGGCGTCGGCCTGCGCCGCATCTCGCATGGCTTCCTCAACCCGGTAGGCCGCCCGCACGGCCAAACGGTCCACCGCACTTTTGCGCTCGCCGCTGTCCAGGACGGAGACAAATAGGGCGGTAAGCGGTTTCGGGTCCGACCCGGACGGCAGTAGCACATCATAGTGCGCCTGCACGGCAAGCGTGACGGCCGCGAGCACGGACTGCGCACAAACCGCCAGTGGCGCTTGCGTGTGGTCGTGCACCGCCTCTGCCGCCGGTCGCAGTGCATCGAGGGCGTGTAGGGGGAAGTTGGGCGCGGGCGGCAGGGCCCTAAACAACGGCCGTTTGCGGTCTGGTCTGCCGTCCGCCACCGTGAACGAGGCTCCACGGGGTAGTCGGGCCTCGGCTCCGGTTCCGTTATGCATCAGCCGTCTCCATCGCCAGCCGAGCCTGCAGGACATCGTTGAAGTCCTGTCCCACCGCATCCGGGGTGGCTATCCGCACCACACGTCCCTCAAGCCGCCAGCGCCGGGCCGCGTGACTGGCTGCCCGCTGGCCCGTACCGCTTGCGTCATGGTCGGCGGCCACGACGACGGTGCGTACCATGCGCGGCAGCACCAGGCTGTGCGCCAAGTTGCCGGCGGCGACGGCAGACCACGCCGGTAAGCCAAGCAGCAGCCCGGCCGATGCGGTCGACTCCAACCCCTCTCCAACAACCAGTTCCGGGCCAGGCGCGTGCAAACGGATGGCGCCGCCTGCGATAGGGCCAAAGCTGGCCTTGCTGGGTTCAACCCCGGCCTTGGCGCCAGATACATCTAGGAAAGTGCGATGCACCGCGGAGATCGCGCCCTCCCCATCATGAACCAGCACCACCATTGCTGGCAGGATGTTGCCGTTGGGGTGGGGACAGTCGAAGCGGTAGCGGATATTCTCGTGCGCCATGAGCCACGGCAGGCCACGCTTTGTAAGGTAGGCGGCGGCAGGAGTGCCGCGGGCGTAGTCGCATTGAAGCCAGAACGCGCGGACGCTTCGACGTCGTTCCGCTGTTTCGGTGCCCGAGCGTACCCGCCCGGCTCCACGGTGGCCGTAGGCGGGAATCATGACTGGCCTCTACTGGCCTGAGCATTCCGCAGTCGGCCCAATTCAGCCAAAGCGGCGCCCACGCTGGAGAAGACCAACGGGATTGCGTCGGGCCGGGGCGACAGCAGCGCAGGGCGAGGGTCCGCATCGGGCTGCAGCGCTGGCAGCAGAACCAGCCGAGGCATTGTGTTGGCAGGGAAGTGCAGCCGCACGGGGCGGTAGTCAAAGTTTGTCATAGTCGCGTCCCTTGAACCAAGGGCGCGGTTTCCGGTGGCAAGGCCGTGGGGCAGCGTGGTAGGAAGCGATTGCGAAGCCGCTTCTGATACCAGCAGCCCGGCCGGAATGATCCGCGCCGGGTTGCTTCGTTCTAGGCGTCCTGCTTCGTGCGGTTCGCGCCATAAGGACCGATGGCAGCGGGCGGCAGGCTGTTCAGCCAAGCTAAGCCCTGCGCGACGTCGATCAGGACGCGGGTGCCCAGTTTGACGGCGTGAAGGTGGCCGGTGCCCAGTGCCTCGTATGTCCTGCTACGGCTCATGCCGGATAAAGCGCACCAAGCGGCGATGGTGGCGCGGACCGGCAACGTAGCATTGTAGGCTGGCGCTTCGGTTGAAGCGGTGCTGCTCGCTACGGCAGTTGCTGTGTTGTTTCTGATTGTCATGGATACCTCTGTGTTGGTGTGTACAGAGGCGGAGTGTGCGAATGGAGGAGAAGTAAAAATAGGGTCTCCAATTAATCTGCTTATTCGATTAGGCCCTCTTCGATTTCAGCTTAGCCCCAGCTTTGGACCATGCGACTGCTCCTGTCGCTCTTATTGCGGCTGCCCATGCCGAGTTGAAGCCAGGGCCGGAAAAGACGTGCTCATTAGCTCTCGCGAGCACCTGCATCTTTTGTTTACCAGGCGAGGCGTGGGGAGAGGCGCGCATTTCATTTTCAAGCCAAGCTTGAAGTCTATTCACGCCGGCGACGGTGGCCTTGATTTTTTGAATGCTGCCCGGTTCTGGGGCCGTGTCCGCCTGCACAATGCCCCACACTTCTCGCAGCCCGGCGGCCTCAATCAATAGGTCGTGCCAGAGTGGATATTCTGGGCTGGCTTCGCTGCCTCGTATATCTAGCGGCGGAAAAAGCCGGTCCAGCATTGGAAGGCGTGTGATCAGTTCGCCGCCGGGAGAAAAAGCGATTTGTTGGCTTAGGAAGGTATTGGCTGGAACGTCAACATGGGAACGAGCAGGGTGGGGCGATGCCGGGGCAACAGGAGGCAGCCCAACTGCTTTCACTCGCCTTGACGCTAGGAGATTCATTACCTCCTGCTCGGCAGCGTCAAATTTGCGATGCTGGTCCTGCCGGGTTGAGCATTCCGCTTCGGTTTCCTCCGGTAATCTCTGAGCGCCGTGGTCAAAGCTGCGGTTTTTTGTGATATGGCCGGGTGCGTCGACTGTAGTGAACGCTCTCCATGCCGTAGCTATCCATGGAGAAATATGTGACCCGTCGGGAAACGGGGCAGCCTCGCCGCAATAATTGCCGGTGCCTTCTCCGGCCGGCCACAAAGCAAGCACTTGGTCCGGCTTGAAGCGCGCTTCGTCCCACCACGGGCCGTCATCGCCTCTCGCTATGCCGACCCATCCGCTTTCGTCCACAGCACGTGGCTGCAGAGTGAACACATTTGCGTCCAGCAACTCATGTTCAGCATTGCGATCCGGATGATGCTTTGCGAGCGATCTACGCGCCCAAACCTGCAAGCGCCCAGCGCGAAGGGCACCGTGAACTTGATGCTGGGCGTTCTCGTATTTCATGCGGGCCAAGTAGAAACGCTGAAGGTCAATCGCCAGGACCTTCGCCAACTCAAGGGCAATTCCGCCGTTAAGTGCTACAACTTTGTGAGCCCAAGCCCGGTCACTGGCCGCCCATGCTTCTTCATGGCTGCCTTCAGGATGCACACACGGCACGCCTGTCACTATCTCGTCCAAGGCAGAAGCAAGATTGCCCGGCGGCCAGTTCAGCCAGTCGCACGACCATTCGTTACGTGGAAACTGGATGCTTTCAAGGCTGCCGCAGTGGACTCGCCGCTCGCGGTAGGCCACCCACGTGAACAAGTCTAAGGGAGTCCAATCGATCCCATCGTCCAGTGTTACTACTGGGCCGCTGTGCGATGGGTGTTCTGCCATCATGCCATGCCAGTCCGTGGCGTGAAGTCCGTCACGTTGTTTGCCGCACTCCCGATCCCCAAGTTGCCGAAAGCCGCACGAACTGCGTCCGCCACATAGGACGGTGCCAGGTGGGCATAGTGCCGCTCCGTCATGCGGGTGTCAGCATGGCCGAGTTGGGCGGCGATTACGGGCAGTGGTACGGCGCACCGGGCTAGGCGGCTCGCATAAGTGTGGCGCAGCACATGGAAGCTTACAGCCGGAGCGATTCGGGCCGCGATGCACGCTTCCGCTATCGCGCGGAACTGGTCTGATGCCTTCCATTGCGTTCGGTGGCGAGTAGCCGCCTCTGTTCGGGTCGCCTGCTTGGCGATTGCGTCTCTCTCGAACAGGTAGGCATCGCTGGCCATGCCACGCGCGATACGGGCGAAGAACTCCTGCCCTTCATCGGTCAGCACGACATGCCGGGCCTTGCCGGACTTGCTGCGGGGAATGTTCACGCTACCGGCTTGCTGGTCCAAGTCGCCGGCCCGCATGGCGGACAACTCGCCATACCGGCACCCAGTCAAAAGCGCACCCGTCACCAAGGCGCGGAAATCGGGCGGGCAGGCGTTGGCTAAGCGCACGCACTCATCATCAGAGAGATATCGGACCTTCGGTGCATCTGCGCCGCGGAACGGCTTGATCAACCGCCATGCGTCGTCGGGACCGATCGCGCGTCCTTCCTCACGGGCATGGTTCAGGGCAGCCTTCAGAACGGTCAGGATGCGGTTAGCGGTAGCCTGCCGGCGGCGTGGCGCGTCCAAGTCCGCCGGGTCCGCTGCAACTTGCTTGCCGCGCCTCCGAACCGGCGCAGTAGACAAGCTGCGATGCCAGGTCCGCACCTTGTCTCGTGTCAGGCGGACAACGGCCACGTTGCCCAGCGTTGGGACGATGTGCGCGTCAGTCAACGTGCGGGTGGTTGGCAGACTGCGAGCGCCGCGCGCCTGCATGTCGGCTAAGTAATCCGTCACAGCGTCCGCCACGGTATATGGCTTGGCTGTCCCCTTGACCGGCTCCGCCTCTAGTCCGGCTGCAATCCGGCGGACACGGGATGCCCATGCCACCGCTTTGCCTTGCGCCTGCCGGAAGTCCAGCACGTGCGCGCCGTCTGCGGGCAGGATATCGTCGGCACCGCCTAGTTTTTCTTCTCGGTAGCGGCCGGCATCCAGCACTCGCACAAGCCATGTTCCGCCTTGGGAGCGGCGGCGGTAGCCAAGTGCAACCCCTCCCTCAATCCCGCGCCAATATGGTTCTTTCCGTGGCGTAAGCCGTTCCCGCGCTGCCTTCGTGGTTACGGGGCTGTCTGCGGTAGTGCGTGGCATAGAAGGTCCGAGAAGTGGGAAGATAGGTGGGGAGTATCCACCACTGTCCAGACTTATTCAAGCCTATCGCCTATTTAAGACTTCCAGCTTGAACAACGGTTTAGGATTTCCATGATTGTCCAGGGCTGTCTGTGTCATGGCCCTTTCAAGGCTGTAACACGGGTTCGAATCCCGTACGGGGCACCACCGCCCGCCGCTGGCGCCCCGAGGCAGCCAAATCCCGTCTCGCTCAGACGATGCGGAGCCCTGCAGCCGGTAACGACGGTGCCGGCAGCACCAGCGGCTCGTAGCCCGGGGTAATGCGGCCCAGGATCCGGCGCGCGGCCGAGCCCGTGGCGCCGGCGACCGTGCCTGGCAGGCCGTGCCAGGTCAGGAAGCCGAGCAGCGCGAACAGGTAGGCTTCCTTGCCGGCGCTCGGCAGGCCGTTGGCTTCGGCGGTCGCCAGCCCGATCGGGGCGAGGCGGCGGGCCAGCGCGGCCATCAGCACCGGGTTGCGCACGCCGCCGCCGGAAGCGACCACCTCCGTCACGCCCTGCCGACGGCACGCCTCGGCCACCGTGACGGCCGTCAGTTCCGTCAGCGTTGCCATGGCGTCCGGCTCGGCGACCGGCGGCAGGCCCTCGCATCGCGCCCGCAGGTAGTCGCCATCGAACAATTCGCGCCCGGTGCTCTTGGGCGGCGGCAGCGCGTAGTAGGGCTCGGCCAGCAAACGGGCTAGCAGGTCGTCCCGCACCGTGCCGCCGGCCGCAATCCGGCCGCCCTCATCGCTTTGCTGCGCGCCGGCGGTCTGCCGCGCCGCCTCCGCGTCGAGCAGGCAGTTGGCGGGGCCGGTGTCGAACGCGACCACCCCATCGCCGGCTCGGCCCACCACCGTGACGTTGGCGATCCCGCCCAGGTTCAGCGCCGCCCGCTTGCGCCCGTCCGGCCGCGCCAGCCACAGCGCGTCCATGGTGCTGGCCAGCGGCGCGCCTTGACCTCCCGCGGCCACGTCGGCGGCGCGGAAATCGGAGATCACCGGCAGCCCGGTCCGTTCCGCGATCCAGGCGGGCTGCCCCAATTGCAGCGTGCCGCGCGCCTGGCCGCCCTCGATCCAGTGGAACACGTTCTGCCCGTGCGAGGCGACCAGGTCGGCCTGCCCGCCGGCCAGCGCGGCCACGCCCCAGGCGGCGGCCTCGGCAAAGGCTTGCCCGGCCGCCGTATCGAGCTGGCATACCTCGCCCATGCTCACCGGCGCCGGCGGCAGCGCCGCGCGCAGCCGCGCCCGCAACGCCTCCGGCCAGGGCCGCTCCGCATGGCCGAGCGGACGCAGCGCGACGGTGTCGCCATCCATCGTCAGCTCCGCCGCCGCCACGTCGATCGCGTCCAGCGACGTTCCACTGATCAGCCCGATCACCCGCATGCCGTTCCGTTCCCCTCTCCCGTCAACGCCGTCATCGAAGCTTCACTATAACGGGCCAACCCGCGTCGATAGACGACCGTGCAGCCGCAAGGATGCCGCCGCTTGCTCGTTATCGAGAACCTCACCAAGGCGTTCGCGTCGACCAAGGCGCTGGACGATCTGACTCTCTCGATCCCCGCGGGTCAGTTCGTGGGCGTGATCGGCCGCTCCGGCGCCGGCAAGTCGACGCTGCTGCGCTCGCTGAACGGGCTCACCACGCCGACGGGCGGCCGCATCGCCTGGCACGGCCAGGACGTCACCGCCCTCCGCGGCCCGGCACTGCGCGACTGGCGCCGCCGCTGCGCCATGATCTTCCAGCAGTTCAACCTGATCGGCCGGCTCGACGTGCTCGACAACGTGCTGATGGGCCGGCTCGCGCATGCCGGCTTCTGGCGCTCGACGACCAAGATGTGGAGCCGCGACGACAAGCTGCTCGGCATGGCCGCGCTCGAGCAGATGGGCATCGGCGCCCTGGTCGCGCAGCGGGCCGACAACCTGTCCGGCGGCCAGCAGCAGCGCGTCGCCATCTGCCGCGCCCTGCTGCAGGAGCCCGAGATCATTCTGGCCGACGAGCCGGTCGCGTCGCTGGACCCGCGTAGCAGCAAGATCGTCATGGACTCGCTGCAGCGGATCAACAAACATTTCGGCCTGACGGTGCTGTGCAACCTGCACTCGCTCGACCTGGCGCGAAGCTATTGCGACCGGCTGGTCGGCATGGCTGGCGGCCGGCTCGTGTTCGATGGCACGCCCGAGGCGCTGACCGAAGACGTCGCGCGGGAACTCTACGGTCTCGAGGCGGGCGAGGTGATGGATCGCGCGGCCGCTCATCCGGAGCCCGCCGCCATGGCCGCCCTCGTCTGAACCCCACTCCCACGGAGCACATACCATGATCGACCGCCGCACCCTGCTGGCCGGGCTTTCGGCCGGCGCCGCCACCGCGCTCGCCGCCCGCCCCGCCACCGCCCAAGGCACGGCCCAAGGCACGGCCCAAGGCACGGCCCAGAGCTGGAAGCAGGCCTACCCCGAGATCGTCCTGGCCGTCGTGCCGGCCGAGAACGCGTCGGGCGTCAACGACCGTTGGCAGCCCTTCACCGCGTATCTCTCCAACCAGCTCGGCACCAAGGTCACGCTGCGGGTCGCCAACGACTACGCCGCCGTGATCGAGGGCCAGCGCGCCGGCAACATCCACATCGGCAATTACGGCCCGGCCTCGTTCGCCCGCGCGCTGGTCACCGGCGTGAAGGTCACCGCCTTCGCCATCGAGGTGAACAATGATGGCACCAAGGGTTACTACTCGGTCTTCTATGTGAAGAAGGACTCGCCCTATCAGTCCATCCAGGATCTGAAGGGCAAGAATCTCGGCCTCGTCGATCCCAATTCGACCTCGGGCTACAACATGCCGCTATTCGCGCTGAACAAGATGGGCATCAATGCCGAGCAGTTCTTCGGCAAGGTGCTGATCACCGGGAGCCACGAGAACGCGGTGTTGGCGCTGTGGCAGGGCACGGTCGACGTGGCCGCCAATTTCTGGAACGCGCCGGACGACAGCAATCTGACCCGCATGCTCAACAAGGGCATGGTCAAGGCCGCCGACGGCAAGCCGGCCACGGTCGACGACTTCCGCATCGTCCTGAAATCCGACCTCATCATCAACAGCCCCAGCGCCTACCTCGACAGCCTGCCGGCCGATCTGAAGGCCGCCATCGTGCAGGCCTACATGGATGCGCCGACCAAGGACCCGGCCGCCTTCGCCAAGCTGTCCGACGGCAAGAACAAGCCGTGGGAGCGGACGGACAATGCGGCCTACGACGACACGATCAAGCTGATCCAGTTCGTCGACCGCCTGCGCAAGCAGAACGGCTGACCCCGCTCGCCGCCCGCCCGGGCGCAGTCCCGCTCGGCACCCGTCCGGGCGGCGTACTGATCGCCACCCCGGCTGCGGCGCAGCTCGATCCGCTGCGCCGCAGCTACGCCGAGGCCGGGGCGGCGCGGCGCCGGGCCATGCTCGGGGGCTTTGCGGCGTTGGCCGTGGCCATCGCGCTCGCCTACGTGGGCGCGGAGGTCGACCCGGCGAAGTTCTGGGCCGGCTTGCCCAATGCCGGCAGCTATGTCGGCCGGCTCGCCCATCTCGACACCGGTGCCTTTGTCTGGACCGACCCGGGCGAGTGGTATTGGGGCCTGCGCCGCTGGAGCCTCGAACTCGGCCAGACGCTGCTGATCGCCTACGTCGCCACGGCCACCGGCTTCGCCATCGGGGCCGTCGGCGGGGTCCTCGCCAGCGCCAACCTGGTCCGCTCCCGCGCGATCCGCTTCACCGTGCGCCGCCTGCTCGAAATCATGCGCACCGTCCCGGACATCGTGTTCGCGCTGATCTTCGTGGTCGCCTTCGGCCTCGGTCCGCTGGCCGGCATCCTGGCCATCACGCTGCACACGGGCGGCACGCTCGGCAAGCTGTACGCCGAGGTGATCGAGAGCATCGACCCCAAGCCGCTCGATGGCGTCGCGGCCACCGGCGGCAGCTGGCTGTCGCAGGTCCGCTTCGGCGTGCTGCCGCAGGTGTTGAGCAATTTCGCCAGCTACGCGCTGCTGCGCTTCGAGATCAACGTCCGCGGCGCCGCCGTGATCGGCTTCGTCGGCGCGGGTGGCATCGGGTCGGACCTGTTGGTCGCCATCCGCAAGTTCTACTACAGCGACGTCAGCGCCATGCTGCTGATGCTGGTCGTCTGCGTCGTCGCCATCGACATCGGCTCGGAGAAATTGCGGCACCGGTTGCTCGCCTTGGGCGACGCGCGGTGAGTTCGCTCCGCGCCGACCTGCTGGCGCGGCCCGGCCTCGCCCTGCCGCCGCGCCGCACCAGCCCGGCCATCGCCGCCGCCGCGGTGGTCGCGACGCTCGTGTACATCGCCGCCTTTCCGCTACTCGACATCTCGTTCGCCCGCGTGTGGCAGGGGCTGGGCCAGCTCGGCACCATCGCCGCCCTGATGATCCCGCCGCGGCATGGCGGGCACCTCGCGCTCTATGTCGGTGCGCTCGGGCAGACGCTGTCGATTGCGCTGCTCGGCACGTTGCTCGCCGCCGTGTTCGCGCTGCCGCTCGGCTTCCTGGCCGCGCGCAACGTGGTCGCCAACCGGGTCATCCATCTCGTGACCCGGCGCTCCATGGACGCGTTCCGCAGCATCGACGCGCTGATCTGGGCGTTGGTTTGGGTCAACGTGGTCGGGCTCGGCCCGTTTGCCGGGCTGCTGGCCATCGCGTCGTCCGACATCTTCGGGCTGTCCAAGCTGATGAGCGAGGCGATCGAGGCCGCCGACCGCCGCCCGGTGGAGTCGGTCCGCGCCGTGGGCGGCAGCCGCTTCGCGGAATTGCGCTTCGGGCTGCTGCCGCAGGTTCTGCCGATCTTCGCCAGCCAGCTACTCTACTTCTTCGAGAGCAACACGCGCTCGGCCACCATCATCGGCATCGTCGGCGCGGGCGGCATCGGGTTGCACCTTTCCGAGCAGATCCGCGTGTTGGAGTGGCAACAGGCCTCGTTCCTGATCGTGATGGTGCTGATCACGGTGGCGATCATCGATGCCATCTCGCAGCGGCTGCGCGCCGGTCTGATGGGCCGCCGGAGCTGACGCGGGACGGCGGCTCCGTCATCGAGCAGTCATTAACAGTTCTTAATAGCTGCCTCCCACGCGGGCTAAACAGGCCCAACGTTTTCTGGCGAGGCACCGTGACGATTTCCATCCGCTCTCTGGCGCTGACCGCGCTGCTTTCCACCGTTGCCGTGCCATCGGCGCACGCGGCGCTGTTCACCTTCGAGAACGACCCGGCCTCGGCGTCCACGCCCTTCTCCAGCACTGCTTCCGGCCTGACCGCGACCTTCAGCGGCTCCGTCATCGGCGATCCGGGCGCATTCGAGATCAGCTACAACAGCAGCAGCGGCCCGACGCAGCTGTTTTCCGGGCTGTCCGTTGGCTTCCTGGGCACCGCGTTGACGAGCTTTGATCCGTTGAGCCCGCTGACCATCACCTTCAGCCAGGCGATCACCGGGCTGTCGCTGAACTTCGGGCTCGGCGAACGCACCGGCTCGCTGACCTTGGCGACCAACACGGGCGGCAGCGCCACCGTGATCGGCGCCGTGCCCGCCGGCTATGCCTATGCCGAGGGCACGCTGAACTACACGGGCGCGGCCTTCACGATCGCCACCTTGAGCACGAATGCCGTCAGCCTGGCCGTGGACAACGTCAACGCCACGCCCGCCGCCGCATCCGTGCCGGAACCGGCCACGATCGCGCTGCTCGGTGCCGCCCTGACCGGGGTCGCGCTGCGCCGCCGCCGCGCCTGATCACCGCTTCCATCAAAACGAGGGAGACCACCATGTCCACCACCGTCCGCGGCGTCGCGTTGATCGCGCTTGCCGTCGCCTCCACCACGGCCACCACCCAGCAGGCGCTGGCCTGGGGCCATACCGGCCATGTCGGTATCAGCACGCTGGCGATCCAGAACCTGCCCTCCGACCTCCCGGCCTTCGTGCGCGGCGCCTCGGCGGCGCAGTTCGTTGGCGAGCTCGGCGCCGAGGCCGACGAGTCCAAGACCACCGGCACGCTGACGAGTGCGACCGGCACCGGCACCACCCGCACGGTGCACGACGCCGAGCGCGACAACGGCCACTTCACCGACCTGGACGATAACGGCTTCGTCCTCGGCGGCGCCGTGTCGATCAACAATCTGCCGGCCACGCGCGAGGCGTTCGACACCGCCGTGCGCGCCGGCACCAGCCCATCCGGCCAGACGCAGTACACCGTCGGTTACCTGCCCTACCAGATGATCGACGGCTTTCAACAGGTCCGGAAGGATTTCGGCATCTGGCGCGCCCTGCAGGCCGGGCTGGCCACCGCGACCACGCCCAGCGACATCGCCTATTTCCGTTACCAGATCTCGTTCCGCCAGCAGCTGACGTTGCGCGATATCGGCTATTGGAGCCACTTCGTGGCCGATGCCAGCCAGCCGATGCACGTCTCGGTGCACTTCAACGGCTGGGGCAACTACCCCAACCCGAACGGCTACACGACGGCGGGCATCCACTCCGCCTTCGAGGGCTCGTTCGTCCGCAACTTCATCAACTTCAACAATCTCGTGCTGCGCCCCTATACGAACCGCGGCACCACCTCCAACGAGCAGCGCGTGCCCGCCTACCTGCTGGAAACGCTGGGCCAGGTCATCCCGACCTATCAGGCGGAGAAGGATGCCGGCGGCAACCGCTACCTGACCAACACCACGGTGGAGAACGCGCTGGTGTCGCAGCAAGTCGCCGCCGGCGCCGCTGAACTGCGCGACCAGATCGTGGACGCGTGGAACCAGAGCACCAACATCACCGTCGGCTTCCCGCTCGTCCGCGTGGACGACGCGATCGCCGGCCGCGCCCGGATCACCCCGTCCACCTTCGGCGCCGACTAGGCTCGGCATCGACCCCCCGGCCTTGCGGCTCGGGGGTCGTCTGCGGACGCCTAGCGGGGGTCACTTGGAACCGTAGGGGAACTGTCCGCGAAACGGCGATGCCGGCGCGAGGAGCAGCTGGTCGCGGCTGACCCGGCTAGAACTCTCCGGGCGCGCGGGCGTCGATCGCGTCACCGGTCCCGAGGATGGTGCAGGGTTTGAGGCAAGGGCCGGTGCCGGCGAACCGCTCGTTCGCGTCGCCGCTTGCGGCGGCCGGATGGTGCGGCCGTCGAGGATTGGGTCGATGTCCGCCGGCAACATGCCGTCGGCATCGAGCGGACGGCATTGCAAGAAGTTGATGGGGTCGCCGAGCAGCGGTGGTGCTGCGACGATCTTGCCGTCGCCCGGCTTCGCCGGGGCGCCGCCCGCGCCCTTGCCGCCGGCGCCGATCGCGTTCGCGCTGGCCTGCAACGACAACACGGCATCGATGGCCGCTTTGGCTGCCTCGAGCGACGTGGTCCGGCTCTGGCTGATGGCCGACGCCGCCACGGCGACGCCGACGTCGGTGCTGCAGGCGGCATGGAACCGGGTGACGTCCAACAGCGCCTGCGACAGCGTGTAGGAGCTGACGCCGAGGCACCGCCGATCGACGATCTCCTGCTGGATGGCGGTACGCTGCCGATCGATGCCGGGGATGATGACCGAGGTGGTCAGGCCGGACAGGAAGTCGCGGTCGTATTCGGCCTGGGTGCCGGTCGCGGCGCCGGCCGCCGCGGCCAGGGCCTGCGATGCGCCGCCGGTCAGGAGGGCCCCCGCCGACCCGAACAGGACCGCCGCCGTCCCCAAGCCGAAGGCGATCGTCGTGGATTGAAACCGCAGCCGCTGCTTGAACGCGTTACACATGTTCCCGGATCGGGTCATCAAGACGCCCTGGATCTGATTGCGGGCATCCCGCAATCGATTCTGCTCCGTTTCGGTTGGGAGTGCCAACGCGTCGGATGAGACGGGCGTCGGCCCGGTGTAGAGTCGGTTCGCGAAATGGCCGAGCTTGGTGGCCAGAGTTTGCTCGACCTTGAACGGCGTCTCTGAGATTAGATTCGTATCGGCGTCGCCGGTCGACGCACCGATCAGTTGGATCAGGTGGCGCTCATCATACGGCCGCAAGCCCTCGTCCAGGATCACGCCGGCCCCTGCGGTGCTGATGGCGCGCCCCTCCCAGCGTTCCGAGAACCCGCACGACGCCAAGCATGTCGCGCCGAGGAGGATGAACGCCACACGCATGTTGTACTCCGCTCACTATTTCGAGAGCAGAATGTTGCAATCTACAAACGAGGGCAAGGACGAGAAGCCAGGCTATCCGAGCAACGTGCCGATCTCAAACCCCAGTTCCGTCGGTGCTACTTTCTTGCCGTCACCCAGCCGGACGCGTTTGGCCTGGATCGTGCCGCCTTGCGCCTGGATCGCCATCCCGTCCTCGCCGACGGAGAGGACCTGGCCCATCCGCTTGCCCTTCACCGCCGCGAAGGTGCGGGCCGGGTGCTTGGTCGCGTCGAACAGATACAGCTTCTTGCCCGCATAGGTGGTCCAGGCGCCCGGCGCCGGGTCGCAGCCGCGGATCAGGTCGAACACGTGATCGACATGCGTGGACCAATGCACCTGCGACTCCGCTTCGCCGATGATCCCTTCGTAAGTTGCGCTCTCCGCTTCCTGCTCGACCGCGTGGCCCCGCCCGGCGAGCACCTGGTCGGCGACATCGAGCAGGCCGGCCACGCCCTGGGGGAAGATCTTGCCGAAATAGACCGTGCCCAGCGTATCCGTCGGCTCGATCGGCACGGTGCGGCGCAGGATCACGGGGCCTTCGTCGAGTCCGTCGCTCGGGCGGAAGATGGAGAAGCCGGTTTCCTTGCGCCCCAGGATGATGGACCAGCTCATCGACGACGCGCCGCGGTGCAGCGGCAGCAGGCTCGGGTGGAACTGGATCGTGCCGTGCGTCGGCACCGCGCAGAACGCCTGCGACACAAATTGCGTCACGTAGGCCATGACGCCGATCTCGGCGCCCGCCGCCCGCAATGCCTCGAGCGCGGCCGGGCTGGTCAGCTTGGGGAATTGATGGGTCGGGATGCCGGCGGCCTCGCCGGCCAAGCGCAGCGGGTCCGGCCGGCCCGTCTCCGGCGCGCAGAACACGGCCGTCACCGTGTCGCCTCGGGCGATGAAGGCGTCCAGCACCGCCTTGCCGAACGCCTGCTGCCCGATGATCGCGACGCGCATCAGGCGGCTACCGGCAGGTGGCCGCCCAACTCGTCCTCGAGATGGGCGCGGATGATGTCATCGAACGAGCGCTCGGCGACGAAGCCCAGGCTTTCCGCTCGCCGCGGGTCGAAGTTCTGCGCCCAGCCGCCGACGATGGCCGCGATCGCCGGGTCGGGCTCGCGGCGGATCAGCCGCACCGCCTTTTCGCCCGCGACCCGGCGCAGTGCCTCGATCTCGTCGCCCACCGTCGCCGACAGGCCGGGCATCGACAGGGTGCGGCGCCATCCGAGCGGTTCGCTATCGATCGTGGCAGCGTGCAGCACCATGCCGACCGCGGCGCGGGGGCTCGCGAACCAGTGCCGCACCGTGTCGGGCACCGGCAGCACCGCTTCCTGCCCCGCCAGCGGCTCGCGCAGGATGCCGGAGAAGAAGCCGGACGCGGCCTTGTTCGGCAGCCCGGGCCGGATGCAGATGGTCGGCAGCCGCACGCCGACGCCGTCCATGAAGCCGCGACGCGAGTAATCGTTGAGCAGCAGCTCGCCGATCGCCTTCTGGGTGCCGTAGCTGGTGAGCGGCGTGGTGTGGAAATCGTCGGGGATGGCGTCGGGGAAGGGGGCCCCGAATACGGCGACCGAGGAGGTGAACACCAATCGCGGCCGGTATTCCGGCACGTTCCGGATTGCCTCGAACAGGGCGCGCGTGCCGTCGAGGTTGACCCGGTAGCCCTTCTCGAAATCGGCCTCCGCCTCGCCGGAGACGATCGCGGCGAGGTGGAAGATCACGTCGGGCCGGGTCGCGACGAGGCGGTCTGCGGCACCGGGCCCGCCCAGATCGGCCGTCTCCACGGCGATCGGCGCCGGAAACCCGGCGGGCGCGGTGGGGGCCACGACGTCGACCAGGGTGAGATGCTCGACGGGGCGCCCGAGCGGGGCGCCGCTCGCCAGCCGCGCCGTCAGTTTGCGGCCGATCATGCCGGCCGCCCCGATGACCAATACGCGCATCAACCGCTCCTCTCCCGCCCCCTGCGCCGTAGCGCGAGGGGAGGGGAGCGGCAAGACCCCTTACCAGGGCATCGCGCGACCTTCCGGCAGGTGCCGGGTCACGGCATCGAGCCATTTGACGGCGACGCGGCCCAGCCAGCGGCTGAAATCCTGGGAAAGCTGGCGCTGGCCTTCGGCGGCGTCGAGCTTGGCCTGGCCCATGGCCTCGAAACTATTCATCACGCACTCCTGTCTGCTTGGCGCTGTGCGCGCCGGTTGCGACAGGACGCTTCCTCGAATGCTGCACTGCAACATAAACCGCTGGAGCCGCTTTGCAAGGTTTTCGGTGGCGGCGCTCTTGAGTTCTCGCCCGATCGGCGTCGACATGGCGGCAACGAGAACCGAAAGTCCGCCGCGATGCCCGATACCCCCGTGCCGACCCAATCCGAGCCCGCTGCCCCCTCCGAGCTCGAGCCCGGCCCCATCCCGTCGCACCCGCTTTCCCGCCGCGACCCGGCCAGCCTGCGCTCCGCCCGCTGGTTCGGCCCGGCCGACCTGCGCTCGTTCGGGCATCGGTCGCGCGCGATGCAGATGGGCTACGCGCCGGAGGAGTGGGCCGGCAAACCGGTGATCGGCATCCTCAACACGTGGTCGGACCTGCAGCCCTGCCACATGCACTTCAAGACGCGGGTCGACGACGTCAAGCGCGGCATCCTGATGGCCGGCGGGTTCCCGGTCGAGCTGCCGGCGCAGTCCATGAGCGAGAGCTACCTCAAGCCGACCTCCATGCTGTACCGCAACATGCTCGCCATGGAGACGGAGGAGCTGCTCCGCGCCCACCCGATCGACGGCGCCGTGCTGATGGGCGGTTGCGACAAGTCGACGCCCGGGCTGCTGCTGGGCGCGACCAGCATGAACATCCCGGCGATCTTCATGCCGGCCGGGCCGATGCTGCGCGGCAACTGGCAGGGCAAGGTGCTGGGGTCCGGCTCCGATAGCTGGAAATACTGGGACGAGCTGCGGGCCGGGAAGATCACCGACCAGGACTGGCTCGGCGTCGAGGGCGGCATCGCGCGCTCCTACGGCACCTGCATGACGATGGGCACCGCCAGCACCATGACCGCGATCGCCGAGGCCTGCGGCATGGTGCTGCCGGGCGGCAGCTCGATCCCGGCCGCCGATGCCGGGCATATCCGGCTGGCATCGGAAAGCGGGCGGCGGATCGTGGACATGGTGTGGGAAGACCTCACGCCGCAGAAGATCCTGAGCCGGGCGGCGTTCGAGAACGCCATCGCCGTCGCCATGGCCATGGGCTGCTCGACAAACGCCATCATCCATCTGATCGCCATGGCGCGCCGCGCCGGACAGGATGTCGGGCTCGAGGATTTCGAGCGCTTCAGCCGCAAGGTGCCGGTCATCGGCAACGTCAGGCCGAGCGGCGACCAATATCTGATGGAGGATTTCTTCTACGCCGGCGGCATCCGCGGGCTGATGCAGAACATCCGCGAGCACCTTCAGCTCGACTGCCTGACCGTCACGGGCCGCACCCTGGGCGAGAACATCGAGGGCGCGCGCGTCTACAACGACGACGTGATCCGGCCGGTGGACAAGGCGATCTACGGCGAGGGGTCGCTGGCGGTGCTGCACGGCAACCTGGCGCCCGATGGCTGCGTCATCAAACCGGCGGCGATGGATCAGCGCTTCCTGAAGCATTCCGGCCCGGCGGTCGTGTTCGACGACTATCCCTCCATGAAGAAAGCGGTCGCCGACGAGAACTGGGACATCACCGCCGAGCACGTGCTGGTGCTGCGCAATGCCGGGCCGCAAGGCGGGCCGGGCATGCCGGAATGGGGCATGCTGCCGATGCCGACCAAACTGCTGAAGGAAGGCCACCGGGACATGCTGCGTATGAGCGATGCGCGGATGAGCGGAACGAGCTACGGCGCCTGCGTGCTGCATGTCAGCCCGGAGAGTTACGTCGGCGGGCCGCTGGCGCTGCTGCAGACGGGCGACATCGTGACGCTGGACGTCGACAGCAGGACGATCCGGATGGAGGTGTCGGACGAGGAGCTGGAGCGTCGGCGCGCGGCATGGGTGCCGCCGGCGCCGCGGTACGAGCGGGGTTACGGCTACATGTTCAGCAAGCACATCCAGCAGGCCAGCGAGGGCTGCGATTTCGATTTCCTGCGCACCGAGTTCGGCGCTCCTGTCCCCGAGCCGGCGATCTACTGATGAGCACGATCGAAAAGCTGCGCGGCGTCAGCACCGCGACCCTGGCCAGCGCGCTGTTCAAGCGGGGTCTGTTTCGGCAGATGATCCAGGACGTGGTGCCGCTCGGCCGGCCCAAGGGCGGCAGCATGGTCGGCCCCGCCTACACGCTGCGCTACATGCCGGCGCGCGAGGACCTCAACAAGATGGACGTGTTCCGCAATCACGAGCACCCGCAGCGCAAGGCGGTCGAGGAATGCCCGCCGGGCGCGGTGCTGGTGATGGACAGCCGCAAGGATCCGCGCGCCGCCTCGGCCGGCGGTATCTTGGCGACGCGGCTCATGGTCCGCGGCGTCGCCGGGCTGGTCACCGATGGCGGCTTTCGCGATTCGGCCGAGATCGCGGAGCTCGACATGCCGAGCTACCACCAGCGCCCCTCCGCGCCGACCAACCTCACCTTGCACCAGGCAATCGACATCAACGTCCCGATCGGCTGCGGTGACGCGCCGGTGTTTCCCGGCGACCTGATCGTGGGCGACGCGGATGGCTGCATCGTCATTCCCGCCGGGATCGCCGACGCCATCGCCGACGAGGCGGTGGAGATGACCGCGTTCGAGGATTTCGTCATCGAGCAGGTCCGCGGCGGGCAGAAGACGTTCGGCCTGTATCCGCCGACCGACGAGAGCAATCTCGATCGCTTCGCCGCCTGGCGAAAGCAGCGCGGGCGCTGACGCTCAGCGGCCGCGGCCGGGCGGCCCCCCAGACCCGACACCACCAGACCCGAAACCACCGAACCCGCCGCCCGCGCCTCCCGGCAGGCCGCCCACCTCGCCGGAAGGGCCGCGACTGCCGCGCATCGGCGCCGTCTGCGGACGCCCCGCCGGGTCGCCGACACGCCCGCCGCGGCCTGCCGGTAGCGGCGCCGGGGTGAACTCCCGCCCGCTGGCCGTGGCCCCACCGAGCCCCGCCACCGCGCGCAGCCCGGCGCCCGCCCGCTCCAACCGGAACACGCCGCGCCGCGCGGGGGCGGCGCCGAGATCCCCGGCGGGAAAGGCGGCCCCGCCAATGCGCAGTCGTCCGCCGCCGATCTCGCCGAAGCCTTCGATCAGCACCACGCCGACCGCCGGGCCGAAGAAGCGCGCCGGGTCGCTGGCGAGCAGGTCGGGCTCCAGCGCCTCCACCTCCATCCGCCCGAGCAGGATCGGCCCGCTCGCCCTCACGCTCTGCCCCGCGAGCGCCGCCAGCCGATCGGCCGGTCCGGAGAGCGGCAGGGTGCCGACGCGGTAACCATCGCCGTCGTGCTGCAGCACGCCGTGCAGCACGGCCGGCCCTGGCGCGCGCGGCTGCATCCGGGTCGCCTCCACCGTGCCGTCGGCCTGCCGGATACCGCTGACCGCGACCCAGTCGCCGGCGGTAGGGCGTGACCCCAGCGTCGCCGCGGTGAGCCGAACCGCTTGTCCGGCCACGCGCAGCCGGTCGCCTTCGACCGCCTCGACCGGCCCCGACACCTCGAAGCGGATGCTCACGCGCCGGGCGCTCAATCCGGCAACGGCCGCGTCGGCCTGCACCACCGCGACCTGGCCCGCGCGCAAGGCATCCGCCCGGCCCGGCGCGCCATCCAGGTCGATCGGCGCTCCCGCCGGTAGCGCAACCTCCTGGCCGGCCAGGCAGATACTGGCGAACCCGGTGATCACCGCGACGATGCCGGTGCCGCTGATCCCCTTGTCGGCGAGAGCCGGCGCGCCCGTGCCGCCGATCCCCTTGTCGGCCACGATGTCGCCGACCGGCCCGCCCTCCGGTCCGACCCGGCACACGGACGGCGCCGCGCTCGCCACGCTTTGCGCGGTTGGCGCGCGATCCCGCCCGCAGCCGGCCAGCAGCAGCGCCGCGGCCAGCCCGGCCGCGATCGGGCTACGGCGCATCCGGCTCGTCCTCCGCATAGACATAAAGGCCCAGATTGACCCGGCGCCGCGCCGCGCCGGGCGCGTCTTCATCCGACAGGCGCAGCGCGAGGCGGTTCACGTCCAGCAGCGTGCGCTCCGCGGCTGCCCGCGCGGCCAGCTCCAACGCGTCGGCCGCCGCCGGGCTGAGCCCGTCATAATGCACGCTGCGGTCCAGGAAGGGTGGGGCGGCGGCGCCGATGTTGGCCACGGCGGCGGCCGCGTGGTCGTGCAGGTTGCGGGCGAAGTAGTGCAGCTTGGCGGCGCTCGCCTCGGCCGGGAGGAAGGCCCGCGCCGCCAGGGTGACCGCGCCGGCCGCATCGAGGGTCGCCAGGCCGCCCGCGACCCAGTCGTCGAGGATCGAGCGGGGATGCACGTCGGTGGTCACGGCCGTCACCAGCGCCTCGAAGGACGGGGCCGGGCCGGTCCGCGGTAGGGCGAGCGGGGTGCCGGCCGGGTCGTGATAGGCGGGGTCGCCCAGCCAGCGCCCGATCAGACGGCTGGTCAGCGTGACGATTGCAGGCTCGCGCGCGCCGTGGGGTTCGGCGCGTTGCCGACGTAGCTCCTTGCGATGGATACCGGTCAGCAACGAGATGCGGCTGTCGGACCGCGCGCGCTGGTCGGTCGCGAGGTCGTGGCTGGCGACGTCGATGTAGAGGCCGCGCAGCAGGTCGGCCAGGACGGGAAACGTCACGCCGGCCGCGATGGCCGCACGCACGAGTGGGCGCAGCACGCGTGCGAGCGCCTGCAACATCGCATGCGGGGCGGGGCGGGGACTGGGATCGCTGATGATAGGCTCCGCAACCGTCGTAGCAGGGTAGCGGGATGGGTAAAAGTCCCATCTCACGTTGACATGGGTCGTTTACCCATCTACACCGTTCGTATTCACTGACCGGAGGGTCATCCCTTGCAGACTGCCGCCCCGCCGGACGCCGCCGCCGAGCTCGACATGCGGCAATTGCGCCATCACACCAAGAATGCGCTGGCCCGGATCCTGGCCCAGGTGTCGTCGGAGCTGTCGACGACCAGCACGGCGCGCAGGGTCGCGACGGAGGTGGAGCGGCGCGTGTTGCTGACGGCGCGGATCTCGGACGCGTTGTTCGGGCTGACGCGGGCGCCGGGCCCGTTCGACGAACGGCTCGACAGCCTGTGCCGCGCCGTGGTCGAGCTGATGGGCGAGGACGGGCAATGCCTCGCCCTCACCTGCGACATCGGCTGCTCCGTGCCGCCGATGCTGCGGGACACGGTGCTGCGCGTCGCGCATGAATTCGTCGGCAATGCGGTCAAGCACGGCATGCACGTGCGCCTGGTCGGCCGCATCGCGGTGACGGTGACGGGCGACGGGGACGGCGTGCGGCTGGAGGTCGCCGACGATGGCTGGGGCTGCGGCACGTCGCCGCGGCCGGGCGAGGGCACCAGTGTCGCCGAGCGGCTGGCCGCGGCCGTGGGCGGTCGCGTCGGCCTGCACCGCCAAGACGAGAAATGGACGGTCGCGACGCTGCGTCTGCCGGGCCTGGCCAGCCTGCCGATTGCCAATCCCGGGCCGCCGGCGCGATAGTCGGGCAACCACCAGGAGAGCGCCATGGGTCCGTTCCCGCACGAAGCGCCGCCCGCGACGATCAGCCCGGAGAACCCGGCCGGGACCGACGGCTTCGGTTTCGTCGAATATGCCCATCCGGATCCGGCCGCCCTGCACGCGCTGTTCCAGACCATGGGGTTCGTGCCGGTCGCCAAGCACCGGCACCGTGCGGTCACGCTGTATCGGCAGGGTGACGTGAACTACCTCGTCAACGAGGAGCCGGGCTCGCACGCAGCGTTGTTCGCGGCCGCCCACGGGCCCTGCGCCGCCGCCATGGCGTTCCGGGTGGTGGACGCCCGCGCCGCATACGAGCGCGCCCTGGCCCATGGTGCCGAACCCGCGACCGGCCTCGGCACCCTGACGATGGACGTGCCGGCGATCCGCGGCATCGGCAACTCCGTGCTGTATTTCCTTGACACATACGGCGCCAAGGGCTCGCCCTTCGCGGCCGAGTTCGACTGGCTCGGCGCGCCCGACCCGGCGCCGGAAGGCGTGGGCCTCTATTACCTCGACCACCTCACCCACAATGTCGGCCGTGGCCGAATGGATGTTTGGACCTCGTTCTACGAGCGCATCTTCAACTTCCGCGAGATCCGCTACTTCGACATCAAGGGCGAGTACACCGGCCTGTTCTCCCGCGCGCTGACCAGCCCGGACGGCAAGATCCGCATCCCCATCAACGAGAGCGCAGACGCGAAGAGCCAGATCGAGGAATACCTGCACGCCTACCGGGGCGAGGGAATCCAGCACATGGCGTGCGGCTGCCACGACGTCTACGCCACGGTGGAGCGGCTGCGCGACCGCGGCCTGCCGTTCATGCCGGCGCCGCCGGCGACGTATTACGAGAAGATCGACGAGCGGGTGCCCGGCCACGGCGAGGACCTGGCGCGGTTGCAGCGCAACGGCCTCCTGCTCGACGGCGAGGGCGCGGTGCCGGTCGGCGCCACCGAGGGCACGATGACCAAGGTGCTGCTGCAAATCTTCTCGGCCAACGCGATCGGGCCGATCTTCTTCGAGTTCATCCAGCGCAAGGGCGACGAAGGCTTCGGCGAGGGCAATTTCCGCGCCCTGTTCGTCTCCATCGAGGAGGACCAACTCCGCCGCGGCGTGCTCGATCGCACCGCGGCGGAGTAGCCCAGACCTAGACCGGCACGCCGGCCGCGCGCAGCCCCTTGCGGGCCAGCCGCGCGGCCCCCAGCGCGCCCGCCAAGCGCATCGGCCCGGTCGCACGCGCTACGGCGGCTCGACCCAGCACCAGCGGCGACATGGCCAGCATGCCGAGCGCGAGCCCGCCGCCCAGCATCAACCCGGCCGCCACGCCCGCGGCCTGTCGGCTGCTGAAGATGTCGCGGCGCGAGTTGGCGGCCGCATCGAAGCGGCCATGCGCCGCCTGGCTGCCGCCGGGCGCCGGCTCGAACAGGTTGCCGTCCTGCGGCGCGGCGGGCTCGTCGCCCAGTTGCGCCGAGTAGGCCTTCTGCGCCAGCACCCGGTCCATCACGCCCGGCGCGAAGCGGGCAGCAAAGATCGTGGCCGGCGTGCCGGAGCCCACGAACAGGTCCCGCCGCTTGTGGGTGGCGGCGAATACGATCGCCTCCGCGGCGACCTCCGGCTGATACGGGCTCGGCGCGTTGGTCTGCCGGCCCGTCTTGTTGCGCGCCCAGTCGAATTGCGGCGTGTTGACCGCGGGCAGGTGCACCATGGTCAGGTGCACCGGGCTGCTATCGTGCATCAGTTCGGACCGCAACGCCTCGGTGAAGCCGCGCAGCGCGAACTTGGCGCCGCAATAGGCGCCCTGGATCGGCATCGCGCGCCAGGCCAGCACGGAGCTCACCTGCACGATCGTCCCGCTCACCATGCGGCGCAGCGCCGTCATGGTCCCGTTCACCGCGCCGAGATAGGTCACGTCGGTGACGCGCTTGACCTCCTCGGCGTTGAGGTCGGCGATGGGCGAGTAGACGGTCGCCATGGCGTTGTTGACCCACACGGTGATGGGGCCCAGCGCGGCCTCGATTTCCGCGGCGGCCGCCTCGAGCGCGGCCGCGTCGGCCACGTCGGCGGCGACGACGTGCACCGGGACGCCGAGGCCTTCCAGCTCGGCCTTGGCGGCCTGCAACCGCTCCTCGCCGCGGGCGATCAGCCCGATCGCGTAGCCTTTCCCGGCGAAAGCCTGTGCGGCCGCCCGGCCGATGCCGGCGCTGCCGCCGGTGATCACCACGACTTGTCCCATGCTGTTCAACTCCCACTCCCTACACTGTGTGGGCCCGCGCGACGGCTTCGCCAGCGGACACAGCGGGGAGTTGAACGCGACCGGACGGTTGGCGGTCCGGGACGCCATCACGCGGGAGATTTCGCCCGGTCGGGAAATGCTCTAATCCGGTCCGATTGTCGCAATCCGGCGCCCCGATGACCATCATCAGCGCTCAAGAACGGGAGCACCGCATGCCATCCAAGCCGAATTACAACTTCCAACGCGCCGAGCGCGACCGGGCCAAGAAGGCCGCCAAGGAACAGAAGCAAGCCGAGAAGAAGGACCAGGTCGCCCGTCGCAAGGCCGGCCTGCCCGATGAGGACGAGCCCGCCGCTCCGCCGCCGGAAGAGTGACCCCGGCCGCCTAACCGGCGCCCGAGAAGCCTCGCCCCGCGGCGGCCGCGTGCAGGGCGCAGCCGAGCGTGACGACGTCGAACACGGGGAGGCGGAACCGCTGCCGCAAGGCGGCAGCGAAGGGCGGCAGGTTGGTGCATTCGAGCACCAGCGCGCCGACGGACGGATCGGCCGCGAGCAACCGGCTCGCGGCTTCGACGACTTCCGCGGCGAGCGCGTCATGGTCGTACGGCTCACCGCGCTCGATCACCCCGCGCAGCGCCCCGCCGCTCGGCAGCCCGGCGACCGGCGTGTCGGCCGCGGCGCCCACGCCGCGGAGATGCGCCGCCGTGAATGCCGCCGCGTCATAGGTCAGCACACCCGGCCGCGTGCCCGGCGGCAACATCCCCGCCAACATCGGCAGCTGTAGCAGGGCCGAGGTCGCGACCGGCACCGGGACGCGCGCCGCCAATGCCGGCTGCAATGCGGCCAGGAACCCGCACGACGTGATCAGCGCCGCCGCACCCCGCCGCACCAGCCCCTCCGCAGCGGCGACGAACGGCTCCAGCAGCCCGGCATCGCCATCCACCACCCGTCGCGCCGTGGCGCCCGGCACCGTCGCGAACAGGACCGGAAACGGCCAGGTGTCGGAATTCCCCACGTCGCCGGGCGGCCGGTGGAACGCCGTTTCGAGCATCAGAATGCCCAGGGGCGGCACGGTTTCGGCGGAAACGTCCATGTTCTGAGCCAAAGGCCCTCCTCGGGCCCTGCCGTTCGGCGCAATGTGACCCGGTGATGACGCGGGCGTGATCCGCCCGGACCCGAGCAGGAGCATACTCATGACCGACCGCCGTTCCACCCTTGCCGCGCTGGGCCTCGGCGCCGGCGCCCTCGCTACCACCCTGGCCGCGCCATGGATCGCCCCGGCCGCGGCCCAAGGCGCGCCGGCCTCCGGCACCTTTGCCCGCATCCGCAGCACCAAGAAGCTGCGCGTCGCCGGCATCGTCGGCACCGAGCCATACTTCCACAAGGATATCGCCACCGGCGAGTGGTCGGGCTTCTGCGTCAGCATGGCCAAGGACCTGGCGACCGCCATGGAAGCCGAGCTGCTGATCTCGGAATCGACCTGGGGCAACACGGTGCTGGACCTGCAGGCCGACAAGATCGACATCGGCTTCGGCCTCAGCCCCACCCCGGCCCGCGCCCTGGTGCTGGAGTTCAGCCAGCCCATGCTGAACAACACCTTCACCATCATCGCCAAGCCGAGCTTCACGGCGACCACCTGGCAGGAGCTGAACCGGCCAGAGGTGCGCGTCGCCGTCGACATCGGCTCGTCGCACGACGCGTTCGCCCGCCGCACCCTGCCGAAATGCACCCTGGTCGCGCTCAAGAGCCCCGACGAGGCGACGCTGGCCGTCCAGTCCGGCCGTGCCGATTGCGTGATCCAGGTGGTGATGCTGGCGCTGGTGACGGTGAAGAAGAACCCGCAGGTCGGCCGGGTCGTGGTGCCGACGCCGTCCACGGCACAGCCCACCTGCATCGGCTTCCGTCCGGACGGCGACGGCCGGTTCCGCAACTTCGTCGATAGCTGGCTGCAGTACAACCGCTCGCTCGGCACCATTCGCGGCTGGATCACCGAGAGCCTGGCGCTGGTCGGCGTCTCCGCGGACGACGTGCCGGCCAACGTCCAGCTCTAAACCGGCATGCCGTACGAGTGGAATTTCGGGTCGCTCGTCCAGTACCGGGGCCTGATCGGGACCGGAATCGCCTACACGCTCGGCTTCACGGTGCTGACCTCGGCGCTTGGCTTGCTGATCGGCGGGCTGGTGGCGCTGGGGCGCATCGCGAACCGGCGCTGGCTCAGCATCCCGCTGGTCGCGTTCACCGAGCTGTTCCGTTGCACGCCGGTGCTGGTCCAGTTGGTGTGGTGCTACTACGCGTTGCCGGTGGTGCTCGGGATCGAGCTGTCGCCGGCCGCGGCGGCGACGATCACGCTGTCCTGCTACGGGGCGTCGTTCTACACGGAAATCATCCGCGGCGGCATCCGCGCGGTCGGCGTCGGGCAGTGGGATGCCGGGCGCGCGCTGGGATTGAGCCCGTTCAAGCTGATGCGATTGGTGGTGCTGCCGCAGGCGGCCCGGCAGATGCTGCCGCCGCTGGTCAACCAGACCATCCTGCAGCTCAAGAACACCTCCCTGCTCTCGGTGCTGGCGGTGCCGGACCTGCTCTACCAGGGCCAGCTCATGACCTCGGCCACCTATCGACCGTTGGAGGTCTACACCACGGTGGCGGTGGCCTACTTCGTCATCCTGTTCCCGTTGACGCAGCTCGCGCAGTGGCTCGAGCGGCACCTGGCGCGGCGCGAGGCATGAGCGGGCCGCACCGGGTCGCCGTGATCGGCGGCGGCATCGTGGGCCTGTGCGTCGCCGCCGCGCTGCAGGCGGACGGGCACGGCGTGACGCTGATCGACCCGGCCGAGCCGGGCGGCCGGCATGCGGCGAGCTTCGGCAATGGCGCATGGCTCAGCCCGGCCTCCGTGGTGCCGATGTCGATGCCGGGCATGTGGCGCAAGGTGCCGGGCTATCTGGCCGATCCGCTCGGCCCGCTCGCCATCCGTTGGCAGGCGCTGCCGACGCTGCTGCCGTGGTTGCTGCGCTTCCTCCGCGCCGGCGCCACGGTTGCGAAGGTCGAGCGCACGGCAGCGGCGCTGCGGCCGTTGCTGGCGGACTCGCCGGAGCGACACGCCGCGCTGGCCGGGTGGGCCGGCGCGCCCGGGCTGATCCGCCGAGACGGCCTGCTCTACGCCTATCCGTCGCGCGCCGCCTTCGCCGCCGACGCGCTGGCCTGGCGCTTGCGGCGCGACAACGGCGTGGCATGGCGGGAGCTGGACGAGACGGCAATGCGGGCGACCGTGCCGGCGCTGCGGCCGCAATACGGCTTCGGCGCGCTGGTCGAGGCCGGCGGGCACTGCACCGATCCGGGCGCTTACCTCCTGGCGCTATTTCGCCGCCTGCAGACAGACGGCGCCGAATGGCACCGGGCCGCGGCGACCGGGTTCGACGTCGCCGGCGGGCGGCTGTGGGCGGTGCGGACGGCCGCGGGCGACGTGCCGTGCGACCGCGCCGTGATCGCGGCCGGCATCGGCGCGCGCGGCCTGGCGCGGGCGGCCGGCGACCGGGTGAGCCTGGAAAGCGAGCGCGGCTACCACGTGGCCATCGCCGGCGCGGGCGAGCTGCTGCCGCTGCCGGTGATGCCCAGCGACGGGCGCATGGCCAACACGCCGACGGCGGCCGGGCTGCGCGCCTCCGGCCAGGTCGAGCTTGCGACCCGGCGCGCGCCCCCGGATTGGCGCCGTGCCGACGTGCTGCTGCGGCAGGTGCTGGCGAGCTATGACGGCCCGTTCGCGCCGCTCGACCCGGCTCGTGTCTCCACCTGGATGGGCCACCGCCCGTCCACGCCCGACGGCCTGCCCGTGATCGGCCCGGCCGCTGATACCGCCGACATCGTGCACGCCTTCGGCCACGGCCATGTCGGCTTGGCCGCCGCGCCCGCGACCGCCGCGCTGGTGGCCGCACTCGTGGCCGGCCGCGCGCCGCCCTTCGACCCCGGCCCGTACCGCGCCGCTCGCTTCGGCCGACGGTCCCGGCATGCCGACGCCGCTGCGCGGCATGCGGATGCCGCTGCGCGGCATGCGGATGCCGCTGGGGTCTGATACAAGGGCCGCCCATGCTGCGGATCACCGAACTCAAGCTGCCCCTCGATCATTCGGAGGCCGAGCTCCGCGCCGCCGTGGCGCGCCGGCTGGACGTGGACGCCGCGGCGTTGGGCGCCTGCCGGGTCGCGCGCCGGGCGCACGATGCCCGCCGCCGGGGCGAGGTGTCGTTGATCTACTCGGTCGATGCCGAGCTGGCCGACGAGGGCGGCGTGCTCCGCCGGCACGGGGACGACCGCGCCGTGCGCCCGACCCCCGACACGAGCTACCGCTTCGTCGCCCGCGCGCCGGCGACGCTCCCGTCGCGGCCGGTGGTGATCGGCGCCGGGCCGTGCGGCCTGCTGGCCGCGTTGGTGCTGGCGCAGCTGGGTTTTCGGCCGATCGTGCTGGACCGCGGCAAGGTGGTGCGCGAGCGCACCCGTGACACCTGGGGCTTCTGGCGCCGCGCCACGCTGCACCCGGAAAGCAACGTGCAATACGGCGAGGGCGGCGCCGGCACCTTCTCCGACGGCAAGCTGTGGAGCGGGATCGGCGACAAGCTGCACCACGGCCGCAAGGTGCTGGAGGAGTTCGTCCGTGCCGGCGCGCCGGAAGAGATCCTGTGGCAGAGCAAGCCGCATATCGGCACGTTCCGCCTCGTCACCGTGGTGGAGGGCCTGCGCGCGCAAATCGAGGCGCTCGGCGGCGAGTATCGCTTCGGCGCCAAGGTAACCGGGCTCGACCTGTCGGACGATCGCCGCGTCCGCGCCGTGCTGCTGGAGGATGGCAGCCGGGTGGAGACGGACCGGGTCGTGCTCGCCATCGGGCACAGCGCCCGCGACACGATGGCGAGCCTGCATGCCGACGGCGTGCGGGTGGACGCCAAGCCGCTTTCCATCGGCGTGCGCATCGAGCATCCGCAGGGGCTGATCGACCGCGCCCGTTTCGGCGACCGCGCCGGTCATCCGCGGCTGGGGGCGGCCGACTACAAGCTGGTGCATCACTGCGACGTCGCCGGCCCGGCCGCCGGGCGCTCGGTCTACAGCTTCTGCATGTGCCCGGGCGGCACGGTGGTCGCCGCGGCCTCGGAGCCCGGGCGCCTGGTGACCAACGGCATGAGCCAGTATTCGCGCGCCGAGCGCAACGCCAATGCCGGGATCGTCGTCGGCCTGGATCCGGCCGATTTCGCGCCCTACGGCACTGGGCCACTCGCCGGCATCGCCTTTCAACGGCATTGGGAAGAGCGCGCCTTTGCCGCTGGCGGGGGCGACTACCACGCGCCGGCCCAGCTGGTGGGCGACTTCTTGGCCGGCCGCGCGTCGACGGCACTCGGCGAGGTCGTCCCGTCCTATAAGCCCGGCGTGCGGCCGACCGACCTGTCCGCCTGCCTGCCGCCCTTCGCGGTCGCCGCCATCCGGGAGGCGCTGCCGGCGTTCGACCGGCGCATCCGCGGCTTCGCCATGGCCGATGCGGTGATGACCGGCATCGAGACGCGCACCTCCTCGCCCATTCGCATCCCGCGCGGGCCGGACGGGCAGAGCCTCAACACGGCCGGGCTCTTCCCCGCCGGCGAGGGCGCGGGCTACGCGGGCGGCATCCTGTCGGCCGGCGTGGACGGCATCCGCGCGGCCGAAGCGGTCGCCTTGTCCCTGACGCAAGCGGCGGCGCCGGGCCCGTAGCGGCTGGCGCTCGACCGTACCGCCGGCATAATGACGGCAATGCATTCTCAGCCGCTTTCCCCCGTCGCCTTGTTCGAGCTCGTGCTGCTGTTGCTGGCCTTCGTGATCCCGTTGGAGATCGTGGCCCGCCGCATCCACCTCCCGCCGGCCGCGGCGCAGATCGGGGCGGGCATGGCGCTGGTCTTTGTCCCGGTCGAGCACCGGGTCGAGCTCGACCCCGACCTGATCCTGGTGCTGTTCCTCCCACCGTTGTTGCTGTCCAGCGCCTGGAGCACGGTGTGGCGCGATTTCCGCACCAATCTGGGCGTGATCGCCGCGCTGGCGGTGGGCGCGGTGATCTTCACCACGGCCGTCGTCGGCGTGATCGCGCATTGGGTGATGCCCAGCCTGCCCTGGGCCGCCTGCTTCGCGCTCGGCGCCATCGTCTCGCCGCCGGACGCGCTGGCGGCCAAGGCGGTGCTGCAGCGCGTGACCCTGCCGCCGAAGCTGGCAACGCTGCTGGAAGGGGAGAGCCTGGTCAACGATGCGTCCGGGCTGGTGCTGTTCCGGCTCGCCGTGGCCGCGGCGCTGACCGGCACGTTCAGCGTCGGCGACGCGGTGGTGTCGTTCGGCGTGCTGTCGGTGGGCGGTGTCGCCATCGGCTTCCTGATCGGCTGGGTGGCGTCATTGATGCTGGCCCGCCTCAACGAGACCGCGATGCTGGCCGTCGCGAGCCTGCTGACGGCCTGGGCGTCCTACATCATCGCCGAGCGGCTGGGCGTGTCGGGCGTGCTCTCCACCGTGACGTGCGGGCTGGTGCTCGGCTGGCGGCAGCACGAGGTGATCAGCGCGGCGGCGCGGACCAGCACCTCGGCGGTGTGGACGGTGGTCGAGTTCGTCCTGGAGTCCCTGGTCTTCGTGCTGATCGGCCTGTCGCTGCGCGACGTGCTGATCGCGCCGGATCGGCCGCTGGCGGCCATGACGCCGGCCATCGCCGCGGTGGTCGGCGCGGTGGTGGTGAGCCGCTTCGTGTGGTTGTTCGTGACCAGCTACACGCGGTTCGGGGCGACCGGCCGCTGGGGAGACCGGCCGCCGGCCGCCGCACTGGTCGTGATGGGCTGGGCCGGAATGCGCGGCGTGGTGAGCCTCGCCATCGCGCTCTCGCTGCCGCCCGACTTCCCGGGTCGCGACTTCATCCTGCTGGCCACCTTCGTCGTCATCCTGGTCACCGTGCTGGTGCAGGGCTCCACCCTGGCGCCGTTGATCCGCCTGTTGCGGGTGCAGGGCTTGGTCGACGCGCCGGGATCCACGATGAGCGAACTGGCGGCGCGCAGCCGGGTCGCCGATGCGCAATTAGCCACCGTGCGTGCCGCCGCGGTCGACGCGACGGGACGGGTGATACACCCGCGGCTTCTGGAGCAATACGAGTTCCGCCGCGCCGTGCTGCGCAAGGTCAGCGAGAACGCGGCCGGCATGCCGGACGTCCGCCGCGCGCATTTCGACCTGGTGGTCGCGGCGGCGACGGCGGGCCGGGCCGAATTGCTGCGGCTGCACCGGGCCGGCACCATCCACGACAACGTGTTGCGCGCACTGGAAGCCGAACTGGACCTGGAGGAGCTGACCGCGCTCCGCCGCCGCGGGATCAGCTGACCCCGCGGCGGCGGCTCAACGCTCGATCGCCAGCGCGATGCCCTGGCCGCCGCCGATGCACATGGTCACCAGCCCGTAGCGCCCGCCGATCCGCTCCAACTCGTAGGCGGCCTTCAGCACCAGGATGGTCCCGGTCGCGCCCACGGGATGACCTAGCGCGATGGCGCCGCCATTCGGGTTGAGCTTGGCTCCGTCGAAGTGCAGTTCCCGCGCAACGGCGCAGGCCTGCGCGGCGAAGGCTTCGTTGGACTCGATCACGTCGAAATCCTCGATCCGCATGCCGGTCCGTTCCAGCAGGCGGCGCACGGCCGGGACCGGGCCAATGCCCATCTCCGCCGGGTCGACCCCTGCATGCGCGTAGCCCACGATGCGCGCCAGGCGCCGGCGTCCCTCGCGCTCGGCCGCGCCTTCCTCCATCAGCACCACGGCCGCGGCGCCATCATTGATGCCCGACGCATTGCCGGCGGTGACGGAGCCATCCTTGCGGAACACCGGGCGCAGCGCCGCCAGCCCGTCCGCGGTGGCGTCGGCCTTGACGTATTCGTCGGTGTCGAAGGTGGCGGAGGCCCGGCCGCGCTTGACCTCGACCGGCACGATCTGCTCGCGGAAGCGGCCGTCCGCGATGGCCGCCGTCGCGCGACGCTGGCTTTCGAGCGCCAGCGCGTCCTGCTCCGGCCGCGTGACCTGCCAGCGATCGGCCACGTTCTCCGCCGTGATGCCCATGATGCCGTTGCCGAACGGGTCGGTCAGGCAGCCGGTGAGATGGTCGACCAGCGTCGCGTCGCCCATCTTCTGGCCGAACCGCCCGGCCCCCAGCAGGTGCGGCGCCCGGCTCATGGTCTCCGCGCCGCCCGCCACCGCGACGTCGGCATCGCCGAGCATGATCGACTGCGCGGCGGAGACGATGGATTGCACCCCGCTGCCGCAAAGCCGGTTCACCGTCATCGCCGGCACTTCCTTGGGGATGCCGGCGTCCATGCCGACCACCCGGGCGAAGTAGGCGTCGCGCGATTGCGTCAGCACCACGTTGCCGAACACCACGTGCTCGACCCGGTCCGGCTCCAGCGATGCCCGCTTCAGCGCCTCGGCGACGCAGATCGCACCCAGCGCGGTCGGCTCGTGCCCGGCCAGCGCGCCGCCGAAGCTGCCGATCGCCGTGCGAGCCCCGGCGGTGATGACGACGTGTCGCGACATGAGCGGTCCCCTTTAGTTTTCGACCATATTGGCCCGATCGCGAGCGAGGGGAAGCCGGTCGGGCCGGGAGCGGGTCAGCCCTGCGGATACTTGAAGGTGAAGCTCTGCTCGAAGGGCTGCCACCAGCCAGGCACGCCCGTCTCCTTATCGACGTGGCGCATGAAGCCGTTGCTCTCCGGCGGGGAGAATTTGTAGGTGACCTTGTAGGTGCCGGGACCGTCCATCTTGACGTTCTCGGCGTAGTGCGGCCCGTCCTTGGCCTCCATTGCCATCAGCGTCCCGCTCGCGGTCCAGGGCGAACCGTCCTTCTGCAGCGTGTAGGCGATGGTGAGATAGGGGATCCAGGCGCCGTCGCCGAAACCCATCGTGTTGTCCGCCGTAGCGTGTACGTCCGCCTCGAGGTGGATCACGTCGGGGCCGGCCGGCATGTTGGCCCGCATGGGCGCCATCTCGACGCCGACGAGGTAGTTGGCGACGATTTCCATGTCGTGCTCGTGGACGGGGCCGCCGACGTAGAACTCGCGGGCCTCGGCCGCGGAGCCGAGCAGGAGCAGGGAGGCGAGGCTGGCGCCGAAAAGCTTCATGGAACGTCCTTCAACGGGTGGGGAAGGGAGGCAGCGTCGGCGCCGGGGTCGGCGCCCGGCTCCGCGTCTGGGCCGGCGAGTGACGCTGCAGCAGGCGGCCGCCGATCAGCAGCAGGCCGAGCACGGTGGCCCAGGCCAGGAGTTGCACGCCCATCGGCCGGTCGGCATAGCCCACCAGGGCGTGCAGCGCGCGGCCGAGCAGGCTCGATTCCGGCAGGAGGCCGGACGTGTCCCAGAGTTGGTAGCCAAGGGCGGGGATCAGGTCCGCGCCCGCCAGGATGGCCGCCGCCTGGCCCGCCATGCCGGCCGCCAGCAGCGCGATCAACGCCCCGGTGACGGCGAACAACCGCCGCAGCGGGATCGTCACGAGGCCGCGGAACAACAGCCACGACACCGCCGCCCCGCCCGCCACGCCCGCGGCGCCGCCGGTCATCAGCGCGGCCCAACCTTCCGTGTTGGCCGCCGCGATCCCGTACAGGAACAGCACGACCTCGGCGCCCTCGCGCAGCACCGCCGTGCCGACCACCACGGCCATCGCCCACAACGAGCGCTGCCCGAGCGACACCTCGCGGCCGAGCGCCTTCATCTCGCCCGCTATCTGCCGCCCGTGGCTCGCCATCCATAGCTGGTGCCAGCCGAGCATGACCGCCGCCACGCCGAGGATGGCCGCGTTGAACACTTCCTGGCCCATCCCGTCGAACAAGGCGCCCAATTGCCCGGCGAACACCGCCAACAGCACGGACCCGGCGACCCCGGCCGCGATGCCGCCCGCCACGAACACGCTCCGCCCGCGGATGCCTTGCGTCGCCGCCAGTACCACGCCGACGATCAGCCCGGCCTCCAGCACCTCGCGGAAGCAGATCACGAAGCTCGCTAGCACCGCGCTACTCCGCCGTCGCCAGCGCTTCGACCGCGACCATCGATCCCTTGGCGTCATCGGGATGATAGTCGTCGAAGAAGGCGTAGGTGCCGGGCTTGAGCGGGCCCACGAACACGCTGACGGTGCCGCCCGGCACGACGATCTTTTCCGCCTTCAGGTCGCTGCTCTCGAACTCCGCCGGCGTGGCGTCACCGTTGGTGATCTCCACCTTGAACCGCTTGCCGGACGGGACGGTCAGCGTCTCCGGCTGGAAGCGATGATCCTTGAGAGTGAGTCTCACCGGATCCGCCGCCCGCGCGGGCCCGGCCGGCAGCAGGGCGAGCGAGAAACAGAGCGGGACCAGGGAAAAGCCGAGCGAACGCAACTTCGTCATGGGTGACCTCGTCGAGCCCTTCCAGTGATAATGAGAACCACTTTCAACTTCAACCCAGAGCTGAACGGGACTATTCAACTCCGCGACATGGCCGACCCCAGCTTCTTCGACCCCGTGCGGGTCTCCACCCAAACGCTCGCCGCGCTGGATTGGCGGCCGTACCACTTCGCCGTGCAGCCATTCCATTACCTGATCCGGGTCGCCCACATCGTCTCGGTCAGCGCCTTCTTCGGCGGCATCGGGCTGCTCGACTTCCGCCTCATGGGCTGGCGCGGCACGGTGCCGTTGCGTCCGTTCGCAGAACACGTGCTGCCGTGGCTGTGGGTCACCTTCGCGGTGGCCGCGGTCACGGGGGCCGGCTTGTTCTTCTTCGAGCCGGTGCATGTCGGCGCGCACGCCTATTTCATGCCCAAGATGCTCGCCATCCTGTTCGGGCTCGCCAACGCCGCGCTGTTCCACCGCACGATCTGGGCCGCCGCGCTGCGGGCCGAGGCCCAGCCGCCGCTGGCCGCACGGATCGGCGGGGCGATCTCGCTGCTGTGCTGGACCGCCGCGGTCGTGTTCTCCAGCCTCAACGTGGAGGCGATGCCCAAGGTCCTGCTCCGGTAACGGTTGGGGAGGCTTGCGCGGAGGCGCACAATTACGCACATCCTTCGCTGGAAGGATGAACGGACCCATGCGACAGCCCCGCAGCGCGGAAGAGGAGCTCGTGGACGGCCCGGACAGCCCCGACCGGGTTCGTGCGCCCGGCGAGGCCGACCGGATCGAGCTGTTGTGCCAGGAGCGCGGCCTGAAGATGACGGGCCAGCGCCGCACCATCGCGCGCGTGCTCTCCGAGGCCGACGACCACCCGGACGTGGAGGAGCTGTATCGCCGCGCTTCCGTGCTGGACGACCGGATCTCGATCGCCACGGTGTACCGCACCGTGCGCCTGTTCGAGGAGAAGGGCATCCTGCAGCGCCGCGACTTCGGCAGCGGCCGCGCGCGGTACGAGCCGGTGGAGGCAACGCCGCACTACCACCTGATCGACGTCGAATCCGGCAAGGTGGTGGAATTCACCAGCTTGGAGCACGAGCGGCTGGTCCGCGCGGTGGCCGAGCAGCTCGGCTTCCAGGTGGTGTCGTTACGGCTGGAGGTGTTCGGCCGCAAATCGCCGGAGGGGACGCTGCCCGGCAGCGGCAAGCTGCGGCCGCGCCGGCCCGTCTAGCCGATGTTGACCGGACTATCCGCGTTTCCCATCACGCCGGCCGACGCGGCGGGCCGGGTCGACACGGAAGCGTTGGGTCGGCTGCTGTCCCGCCTGGTCGCGGCCGGCGTCGACTCGATCGGCCTGCTCGGCAGCACCGGCGCCTACCCGTTCTTCACCCGGTCGGAGCGGGGCCGCGCGGTGGCGGCGGCGGCGGAGTGCGTCGGCGGGCGGGTGCCGTTGCTGGTCGGCGTCGGCGCGCTGCGAACGGACGACGCGCTCGAGTTGGCGCGCGACGCGCAGGCGGCGGGCGCCTCGGCCGGGCTGCTCGCTCCCGTGTCTTACACGCCGCTGCTGCCGGCGGAGGTGCTCCAGCACTTCCGCGCGGTGGCCGAGGCCGGGTTGCCGCTCTGCATCTACAACAACCCGGGGACCACCCATTTCGACATCGGCCCCGAACTGGTCGGCCATCTCGCGGCGCTGCCGGGCGTCGTCGCCGTGAAAACCGGGGCGCCTACGCCGGAGGGCGCGGCGGACGCGGTGGCCGCGCTGCGCGCCGAAGTGCCGCCGGGGTTCTCCGTCGGTTTCAGCGTGGACTGGCAAGCGCCGTTCGCCGTGCTGGCCGGCGGCGACGCGTTCTACAGCGTGCTGGCCGGCATCTACCCGCGCACGATGGCCGCGCTCACCAAGGCCGCCCGCGACGGCGATGCCGCCGAGACCCGGCGACGCTTCGACGCACTGGCCCCGCTCTGGGATCTCTGCCGCCGCTTCAGTAGCTTCCGTCTGGTCCATCTCGCGGCCGAGCGCGCCGGTATCCCCGCCCGTCCGCCGCGGCCGATCCTGCCGCTCGACGGTGCCGACGCGGCCGAGGCGTCCGCCGTGCTGGAGCGCCTCGCGCTCGACTGACCGCTCAGCGCAGGTTGTCGATCACCTGGCCCAGCAGGCGCACCAGCGCCGTCCGTTCCGCGGGCGACATCCCTGCCGTCAGCCGCGCTTCTTCCGCCTCGGCCCGGGCGGTCAGCTCGGCCACCACGCGCTCGCCCAAGGCGGTGAGCCACACCGCGTTCACCCGCCGGTCGGTCGCCGACGGACGCCGTTCGACCAGGCCTTCGGCCGCCAACCGGTCGATGATGGCCACCAGGCTCGACCGCTGGACGCTGATCGACTCCGCCAGCCGGCTTTGCGCCTGGCCCGGATGCTGCCCGATGATGGCCAACAGGCCGAAATAGCGCGGCGCCGCCCCGTAGGGCGCCAGCGTCGCCTCGAACCGGCGGTAGGCGGCCAACTGTGCCACCCGGAGCCGGTAGCCGATCGTGTCGGCGAGCGCGCCCGGGACGAGCCCGGGAGGGAGGGGAGACGGCACGGCGGGGTTCTCGCGAGTCAGTTGACAGCGGCAGCGGGCGGGCGCGATTGTTCGGCTATCGAACATGTCGCAATGACGATTCCGGTATGCCCGGTAAACGGGTGGCCGGCCAGGGAGGCAAGGCGTGATGGCGGACAACCGTGGCACTTGATGCCGAGCTGAGCGTGTGGACGGCCGAGAGCTTCGGCGCCACCCTGCTCGAGCTGTGCATCGGCGACATGCTGGACCGGCAGGCCGAGCGCTTCGGGGACCGCGAGGCCGTGTGCTTCCCGGAGCTCGACGTGCGTTGGTCGTACGTCGAACTGCGCGCCCGGGTGGACCGGCTGGCGCGCGGCCTGATCGGCCTCGGCCTGCAGCCCGGCGAGCGCGTGGCGGTGCTGGCGCCGAACCGGCCGGAATGGCTGTTGCTCGAATACGCGCTGGCCAAGGCTGGGCTGGTGATGGTCACGGTCAACACCGCTTATCGCGAGCACGAGCTGGGCTACTTGCTGGCGCAGGGCCGGGTCGCGGCGCTGTTCATGGCGGCCGAGTTCCGCGGCAACGACTACCGGGCGGCGGTGGCGGCGTGCCGGGCGGCCGGGCTGCCGGCGCTGCGCCACGCCATCGAGATCGACGGGCCCGACTTCGCGGCCGTGCTCGCCGACGAGACGGTGCCGCCGGCGGAGCTCGCCGCGCGGCAGGCGGCGCAACGGCCGGGCGACGTGGTCCAGATCCAATACACCTCCGGCACCACGGGCGCGCCCAAGGGCGTCACGCTGACCCATCGCGGCACGCTGAACAACGCCAAGCTGATGGGCGAACGCGCCGGCTTCGACGAGCAGACCCGGCTGCTCGCGGTCATGCCGCTGTTCCACACCGCCGGCTGCGTCTGCAACGCGCTCGGCATGCTGGCCTGCGGCGGCGCCTATGTCGGCCAGGTCGCGTTCGACGCGCCTGCCGCGCTGGCGCTGCTGGCCGCCGAGCGGATCACGGTGATCAACGCCGTGCCGACCATCTACCACCGCCTGCTCGCCGAGCCCGGCGTCGCCGAGGGCGCTTTCCGGGCCGGCTCCACCCTGCGCACCGCCTTTACCGGCGGCACGGCGATCCCGCCCGCCATGCTGGCCGCGATGCGCGACGCGTTCGGCGCCGAGCCCATGGTCATCATGGGCATGACGGAGGCGAGCCCGCTGATCACCCAGACCCGGCCGGAGGATGGCTGGGAGCGCAACAGCACCACCGCCGGCGTCCCGCTGCCGTTCACGGCCATCAAGGTGATGAGCCCCGAGACCGGCGCGCCGGTGCCGCTCGGCACGCCCGGCGAGTTGTGGATCGGAGGCTACGGCGTCACCCCCGGCTACTTCGACATGCCGGAACGTACCGCCGAGGCGATCGACCGCGAGGGCTGGCTGCACAGCGGCGACCTGGCCGTGCTCGACCGGAGCGGCGCGCTGCGGATCGTGGGCCGCACCAAGGACATGGTGATCCGCGGCGGCGAGAACCTCTATCCGGCGGAGATCGAGAACTTGCTGATGCTGCATCCCGCGGTCGAGCAGGCGCAGGTGGTCGGCGTGCCGGATCCGGAATGGGGCGAGGAGGCGTTCGCCTTCATCGTGCTGCGGCCCGGAGCCACGCTGACCCCCGTCGAGCTGCGCGAGCACGCGCGCGCCCGGTTCAGCCGCCACAAGGTGCCGCGCTACCTGGAAATGGTCGACGACCTGCCGCAGACCGCGAGCGGCAAGGTCAAGAAATACGAGCTGCGCGAACGAGCGCGGCAGCTGGTGGCGCGATGAGCGACGGGCCGATGATCGATCAAGCGCCTCACCTGCTGCACGAACTCGCCGACGGCGTGCTGCGGCTGACGCTGAACCGGCCGGCTCAGCGCAACGCCATCTCGCCGCAAATGGCCTGCCTCCTCTCGGACGCGCTGCTGGAGGCGGCGGCCGACGACGCGGTGCGCGTCGTGGTGCTGACCGGCGCCGGCGACCGCGCGTTCTGCTCCGGCGGCGACCTCGCGCTGACCCTGCCGCTGATGACGGGCGCCCGCGCGCCGGCCGACCCGTGGGACCACCGGCTGCTGGCGGATCCCGGCATCATCGACCGCTCCGCCCTGCGTCGTTTCGCGTTCGACAAGCCAGTGATCGCCGCCGTCAACGGCGCATGCCTGGCCGGCGGCATGGAGACGATGCTGGCGACCGACCTGCGCATCGCCGCCGAGGGCGCGGCCTTCGGGCTGCCGGAGGTCAAGCGCGCGCTGATCCCGTTCGCCGGCAGCCTCGCTCGCCTGCCACGCCAGCTCGCCCACGCCCATGCGATGGAGCTGCTGCTGCTCGGCGACAGCATCGACGCGGCGACGGCGTTGCGCATGGGGTTGGTCAACCGGGTGGTGCCGGCCGCGGACGTGCTGCCGCTGGCACTCGACTTCGCCGCCCGCATCGCCGCCAACGGCCCGCTCGCCATTCGCGCCGTCAAGCGGGTGGCGCGCGAGGGCAGCGGCCTGCCGCTCGCCGCCGCCTACGATCTGGAGGACGCGGCCAAGCGACGGATCATGGCGACTGCGGATGCCCGCGAGGGCCCGCTCGCCTTCATGGAGAAGCGTGCACCGATGTATCGGGGTCGATGATGGGGGGTCGATGATGCGGCTGGACGACAAGGTCGCCGTGGTGACCGGGGCCGGGCAGGGGATCGGGCTGGAGGCCGTGCGCGCGCTCGCCGCCGCCGGCGCCGCCGTGGTGGTCAACGACATCGACCCGGCGCTGGCCGACGCGGCGGTGGCCGCGATCCGGGCCCAGGGCGGCCGTGCCGTCCCGGCCGTCGCCGCGATCGGCACCGCCGAGGCCGCCGACCTCTGCGTGGAAACCGCGCTGTCCGCGTTCGGCCGGCTGGATGCGATGTGCTGCAACGCCGGCATTCTGCGCGACCGCGTGCTGTGGAACACGGAGGACGCGGATTTCGACGCAGTGATCGCCACCCATTTGCGCGGCACCTTCACCTGCGCCCGCGCCGCGATCCGGCATTTCCGCACGCGGCCGGGCGGGGGCCGCCTGCTGCTGCTGTCGTCCATCGCCGGGCAGCGCGGCAATTTCGGCCAGACTGCTTACAGCGCCGCCAAGGCCGGCATCGCCGCCTTTGCCCGCACCTGGTCGATGGAAACGGCCAAGGCCGGCGTCACCGTCAACGCGATCGTGCCCAATGCCCTGACCCGCATGGTCGCCACCATGCCGATGTTCGCCGAGGCCGCCGCCGCCGTCGAGCGCGGCGAGCCGGTGCCGGACGCGCTTCGCGTCGGCATGGGCATGGGCACCGCGGCCGACGTGGCGCCGTTATTCGTGTTCCTGGTGTCCGACCGCGCCGCCGCCATCACCGGCCAGTGCATCGGCATCGGCGGCGACCGGCTCTCGGTCTGGTCGCACCCGCAGGAGATCGAAGCCGCTTACCGCCCCGGCGGTTGGACGCCGGACGCGATTGCGCAGGCCTGGGGGCACGAGATCGGCCAGATGCCGCAGGGCGTCGGCATCAGTTTCGAATAGGGGACCGTCACCATGCGCCCATCGCTGCTCGGCCTGCTTGCCGCCCTCCTGGCGGGCACGGCCCAGGCTCAGAGCCCGCCGCTGCGGATCGGCATGGAGGAGGACCTCAGCACGTCCATGGCCTCCGTCTACGGACGCGGCGCAGTGGTGGCGGCGCAGATGGCGGTGGAGGATTGGGGGCCGGAGGTGATCGGCCGCCGGATCGAGCTGCTGACCGGCGACGGGCAGAGCAAGCCGGACGTCGCCACCGCGCTCGTGCGGGAGTGGTTCGACAAGGGGGACGTGCAGATGGTCACCGGCCTCTCCAACTCCGCGATCGGCCTGGCCGTGCAGGCGATGGCGCGCGAGAAGAACCGGATCAGCATCATCACCGGGTCGGGCGCGCCGGAGATCACGGGCGCGCAATGCTCGCCCAACGGGCTGCACTGGGTGATCGACACCTACGCGATCGACCACGCGGTGCCGGCGCCGCTGCTGGCCGAGGGCAACAAGAGCTGGTTCCTGCTCTACGTGGACATCACCATCGGCAAGGCGCTCGCCCGCGACATCCTGCCGGTACTGGCCGCCGGCGGCGCGACCGTGGTCGGGCAGGTGGCGCACCCGTTGTTCACCACCGACATGTCCTCCCCGGTGGTGGCCGCCCAGGCGTCCAAGGCGCAGGTGGTGGCGCTGATGAACGTGGGCGGCGACCTGGTGAACGCCGCCAAGCAGGCCAGCGAATTCGGCGTGATCGCCGGCGGGCAGAAGCTGGCCGGGTTCTGGATGACGGTGACGGACGTCAAGGCGATCGGGCTGGAGACGGCGGAGGGCATCTACTTCGCCGAAGCGTTCTACTGGGATGCGGACGACGCGGCCCGCGCCTGGTCGCGCCGCTTCCAGGAGCGGGTGGGCGCCGCGCCGAACAGCTACCAGGCCGGCATCTACGGCGCGATCACGCATTACCTGAAGGCGGTCAAGGCCGCCGGCACGGCCGATCCGGCGGCGGTGATGACCAAGATGCGCGAGATCCCGGTGGAGGACTTCATGACCCCGGGCGGCGGATCCGTGCGCGCCGATGGCCGGGTGATCCGCCCCATCCAGGTGCTGCAGGTGAAGTCGCCGGCGCAGAGCAAGGGGCCGTGGGACCTTGCCCGCATCGTGGCGACCATACCGGGCGACCAGGCCTTCCGCCCGCTCGCCCAGAGCGAGTGCCCGTTGGTGCGGCAATAGGTCGGCCGGCCCCCATGTTCCCGCTGAGCCCGGAGGAGGACCGGCACCGCCTGCCGGTCGCGGTGATCAGCGGCTTCCTCGGCAGCGGCAAGACCACCTTGCTGAACCGCCTGCTGCAAGACCCCCGCATGGCCGACACCGCCGTCGCCATCAACGAGTTCGGCGCCATCCCGCTGGATCAGCACCTGATCGACCACGGCGCGGACAAGACGGTCGTGATAGCCAACGGATGCCTGTGCTGCAACGTCGCCGGCGACATGGAGGAGGCGGTGATGCGCATCTTCTCCCGCCGGGAGAGTGGCGCCACGCCGCATTTCGCCCGCCTGCTGGTGGAGCCCTCCGGCCTCGCCGACCCGGCCCCGATCGCCCAGGCGATCCTGCGCCAGCCCACGCTGTCGCGCGTCATGCGGCTGGACGGGATCGTCACCGTGTTGGACGCGCTATTCGGCCCCGCCCACCTGCGCGACCACCCGGAGGCGCGGCAGCAGGCGAGGCTCGCCGACCGCATCGTGCTCACCAAAACCGACCTCGCCGACCCCGCGCCGCTGCGCGACGCCCTGCGCACGCTCGGCGTCGCCGCCCCGCTGCTCACCGCCCCCCATGGCGAGATCGACCCGGCCGCTTTGTTCTCCGCCAGCTTCCTGGACCCCGCCGCCCCCCTCTCGCCAGTGGCCGAATGGGTCGAACGGGAGTCACCGCACGTCCATAGCGCCGCCACCGCGCTGTGCCTCGTGGCCGACCGGGCGCTGGACTGGCCCGGTTTCGACCGCTGGCTGCGCGGCGTGCGCACCGGGCACGGCGAGGCGCTGCTGCGGGTCAAGGGGCTGCTCGCGGTCGCCGGGCGGCCGCGCCCGGTGGTGATCCAGGGTGTGCACCATGTGCTGCACCCGCCCGCAGAGCTGGCGGACTGGCCGGGCGACGACCGCCGCTCCCGCCTGGTGCTGATCCTGCGCGACCCCGCCCTGGCCGACGCCTTGCGCCTGGACTGGGACCGCGTCCTGCCTTCCTTCACCGACCGGGTGCCCGCATGAGAGCCATCGACGTCCATGTCCACCCCATGAACGACGATTACGTCCAGGCGAGCCTGCCCTTCATGGCGGCGGCGCAGCGCATGTTCCCCGGCAAGTTCGTCGCCCGTGCGGACGAGCAGATCGCCGCCGATTTCCGTCGCGACGACTGCCTGGCGTTGCCGATCGCGTGGGATGCGGAGACCGGCGCCGCCGGCGCGGTGTTCACCAACGACCAGCTCGCTGCCCTGTGCCGGGCGTATCCGGACGTGTTCCTGCCGGGCTGGGGGATGGTCGATCCGTGGCGGGGCCGCAAGGGGCTGGAGGAGATCGAGCGGGCGATCCGCGACCTCGGGCTGCTGGGGATCAAATACCAGCCGCCGGTGCAGGATTTCTGCCCCGCCGACCCGCGTTTCCGCCCGATCTGGGACCTGCTGCAATCGCTGGGGGCGCCCGTGCTGATCCATTGCGGCACCACCGCCATCGGCGCCGGCGAGCCGGGCGGCCTCGGCTTCAAGCTCGACCACGGCCGGCCGATCCACATCGACGGCGTGGCCGCCGAGTTCCCCCGGCTCAACATCGTTGCCGCCCATCCCGGCTGGCCCTGGACGGAGGAGTTGATCGCGGTGGCGCTGCACAAGCGCAACGTCAGCATCGACATCAGCGGCTGGGGCCCGAAATACATTCCCGCGCCGCTCAAGCACGACATGGCGCGCCGGCTGCAGGACAAGGTGATGTTCGGATCCGACTACCCGGGCTGGAGCCCGGGCCAATGCTGCGACGAGTGGGAGATGCAGGGCTTCAAGCCGGGCATCGTGGAGAAGCTGTTCACGGAGAACGCCACCCGCATCCTGGGCCTCGCCGCCGCCATCGAGCGCGCCGAGGCCGCCCGCGCCGCGCTGCCGGCCGGTGCCGCCTGATGCGCACCAAAGTCGCCATCATCGGCGGCGGCCCGGCCGGACTGATGCTCGGCCACCTGCTGACGCGGGAAGGCATCGACAACGTCATCGTCGAGCGGCAATCGGGCGCGTACGTGCTCGGCCGCATTCGCGCCGGCGTGCTGGAGCAGGGCACGGTGGAACTGCTCGACGGGAGCGGCGCCGGCGACCGGCTGCACGCGGAGGGCCTGCCCCACGAAGGCTTCGAGCTGTGGTTCGACGGCGACCGGCTGCGGATCGACCTCAAGGCGCTGACCGGCCGCATCGTGACCGTGTATGGCCAGACGGAGGTCACGCGCGACCTGATGGCACTGCGTGAACGCTCCGGCGCGCCAACGATCTACGAGGCCGCCGACGTGTCGCTCGAGGGACTCGAGGGCGACCCGGTGGTGCACTACACCGTCGATGGCGAGGCGCACGAGCTGCACTGCGACGTGGTCGCCGGCTGCGACGGCTTTCACGGCGTCTGCCGCAAGAGCATCCCTGCGGACCAGCTGCAGATTTTCGAGCGGGTGTATCCGTTCGGCTGGCTGGGTGTGCTGGTCGATCAGCCGCCGGTAGCGCACGAACTGATCTACGCCCATGGCGCGCGCGGCTTCGCCTTGTGCTCCATGCGGTCGGCCACTCGCAGCCGCTACTACCTCCAATGCCGCACCGACGAGCGGCTGGAGGACTGGCCGGACGACCGCTTCTTCGACGAGCTCGGCCGGCGGCTCAACCCGGCGGCGGCCGCCTCCTTGCAGCGCGGCCCGTCGATCGAGAAGTCGATCGCGCCGCTGCGCTCCTTTGTCGCCGAGCCGCTCCGCTGGGGCCGCCTCTTCCTGGCCGGCGACGCCGCCCACATCGTGCCGCCCACCGGGGCCAAGGGGCTGAACCTGGCGCTGCACGACGTCCGCCTCCTGTTCGAGGCGCTGGCGGAGCGGTACCGCGGCTCGGATGCCGGGATCGACGGCTACTCGGCCCGCGTGCTGGACCGGATCTGGAAAACCGAGCGCTTCAGCTGGTCGATGACCACGCTGCTGCACAGCTTTCCCGAGCACGATCCCTTCACCCGGCGGATGCAACGGGCGGAGTTCGACGCGTTGGCGGGCTCGCCGAGCGCCCAGCGCGTGATGGCGGAGAACTACACCGGGCTGATCGGCTGAACGGCGATTCGGGGTCCGATGCAACCCCGGCGCGGCGAGGGGCGTCTTTGCCCTGATCCAACCGGCCGGCAACACCCCCATGTCCCAGCAGCCCGACTTCCACGACCTGGCCGCCCTGGCCGACGGCCTGCCGCATCTTTGCTGGCTGGCCGACGGCACGGGATCGATCTTCTGGTACAATGAGCGTTGGATCGACTTCACCGGCCTGACGTCGGAGGAGATGGTGGGCTGGGGCTGGAAGCAGGTGCACGATCCCGAGCATCTCGACCGGGTCGTGGCGTCTTACCGGGCGGCCATCGAGGCCGGACGGGCGTGGGACGACACGTTCCCGTTGCGCCGGCACGACGGCACCTGGCGCTGGTTCCTGTCCCGCGCCCTGCCGTCCCGTGACGCGAGCGGCGCCGTGATCCGCTGGATCGGCACCAATACCGACATCACGGAGTCGATCGAACAGGACCGCGAACTGCGCCGCAACGAGCGCCGCTACCGCTCATTGGTCCAGGCCGTATCGCAGATCGCCTGGCGCGCCGGACCGGACGGCGTGCTGATCGGCGACACCTCGCCCTGGAACCGCTTCACCGGCCAGTCGGAAGCAGAGTCCGCCGGGCACGGCTGGATGGAGGCGATCCATCCCGACGACCGCGAGCGGACGGCGGAGATCTGGCAAGCCGCCTTGACCCAGCGCCACGGTTACGAGATCGAGCACCGGATGCGCCGCGCCGATGGCGAGTGGCGCTACATGCATGGCCGGGCCGCCCCGGTCATCGACGACGATGGCGGCGTGGCCGAATGGGTCGGCATCCACACGGACGTCACGCCCCGCAAGACGGCCGAGCTGGAGCTGCAGCGCGCCAAGGAGGAAGCGGACGCGGCCAACCTGGCCAAGAGCCAGTTCATCGCCAACATGAGTCACGAGCTGCGCACGCCGCTTTCCGCCGTCATCGGTTATAGCGAGATGCTGGAGGAAGAAGCGCAGGATGCCGGCCTGCCCGAGATGCTGAGCGACTTGCGCAAGATCAACGAGGCGGCGCGGCACCTGCTCAGCCTGGTCAGCGACGTGCTGGACCTGTCCAAGATCGAAGCCAACCGCATGACGGCGTATGCCGAGCCGTTCTCGCTCGACCCATTGCTCCGCAGCGTGGCGGACACGGTGCAGAGCCTGGTCGCCAAGCGCGGCAACCGCCTCGTGCTGGATGTGGCGCCGAGCCTGGGCGGGATGCATACCGACCAAGTCAAGCTGCGCCAGTGCCTGCTCAACTTGCTGGGCAACGCAGCCAAATTCACCAGCGACGGCACCATCACCCTTGCGGCAAGGCCGCTGGAGCGCGACGGGCGGGACTGGGTCGAGTTCGCCGTTTCCGACACCGGCATCGGGATGAGCCCGGATCAGCTGGCCCAGCTTTGGGGCCGCTTCGTGCAGGCCGACAGCTCCACCACGCGGCGCTATGGCGGCACCGGGCTGGGCCTGTCGCTCACCCGGGCATTCGCCGTGCTGATGGGTGGCGAAGTCGACGTCAGCAGCGAGCAGGGACGTGGCTCCACTTTCATCGTTCGTGTGCCGGTCGAGCTGGCGCAGGCGGAGGCGGAGGAGCCGATCGAGCCGGTCGCTCCCCGTGCCGACACCGTGCTGATCATCGACGACGATGCCGGCACGCGCGACCTGATCGCGCGCACGCTGCAGCGCGAGGGCTTCGCGATCCGCCACGCGCCGGACGGCAAGATCGGGCTGGCCATGGTGCGGGCGCTGCGCCCCGCCGTTGTCCTGCTCGACGTCATGATGCCGCAGATGGATGGCTGGAGCGTGCTGAGCGCCATCCGCGCCGACCCGGCGCTCGCCGATACGCCCGTGGTCATGATCTCCTTCGTGCACGAGGAAGGATTGGCCGCCTCGCTCGGCGCCAATGATTACCTGACCAAGCCCATCGAGTGGAACGAGCTGCGGACGGTGCTGTCCCGCTACCGGCACGGTGCCGCCGGCGACGACGTCCTGGTGGTCGACGACGAGGCCGACACGCGGGCGCGGCTCACCGCCATGCTCAACCGCTCCGGCTTCAAGGTCCGCGCCGCCGCCGACGGGCCGACGGCGCTGGCCATGACGGCGGAGGTCGCGCCGGCCGTGGTGCTGCTCGACCTGCTGATGCCGGACATGGACGGCTTTTCCGTGCTCAAGGCGCTGCGGGCCCGCGCCGAATGGCAGCACATCCCGGTCGTGGTGCTCACCGCCAAGGACATCACCCCCGCCGAGCGCCAGTTCCTGCAGGGCGAGGCCGACCAGATCCTGACCAAGGGCACGACCAGCTTCCGCGAGCTAGCCGAGCAGTTGCGCGGCCTGGCTCCCGCGAAGGAGCCGGCGGCCGGCTGAGGCACCGGCCGTTGCCGTCGCATCCCGGCGGGTTTCGTGCAATGCTCGGCACCATGCTCCGTGTCATCTCCGCTGCCGGATTGCTGGCCTTCGCCATCCCTGCCGCCGCAGCGGAGCGGCCGATCGTGGTCGAGCTGTTCACGGCGCAGGGATGCTCGTCGTGCCCGCCGGCGGACGAGCTCTTGAACGACTTCGCGCGGACCCGGCCCGACCTCCTGCCGCTATCCTTTCACGTCGACTATTGGAACCGCTTGGGCTGGAACGACCCGTTCTCCAGCCCGGAGGCCACGGAGCGCCAGCGCGTCTACGCGTCGCGCGCGACCGACCCGACCTTGTTCACGCCCGAGATGGTGGTGGACGGCACCACCTCCGTCATCGGCTCGGACGCCAACCAGGTCGACGAAGCGCTCGACGCGGCGGCCGATGCGGCGGTGACGCTCGCCCCCGTCACGCTGGCCGCCACGCCGGGCGGCGTCGTCATCACGGTGGGCGCCGGCACCGGGCGGGCCGACATCGTGCTGATCGGCTTCGATCGCTCGCGCACCACTGCCGTCCGCCGCGGCGAGAATGTCGGCCGCACGCTGACGGAATCCAACATCGTGCGCTCCATCGACACGGTCGGGAGCTGGACGGGGTCGGCGTTGACGCTGACGCAAAAGCGCCCGGCCGGGCAGGCGATGGCCGTGCTGCTCACCGCGCCCGATGGCCGGATCGTGGGCGCCGCCACCGCGCGCTGACGAAGATCAGCCCTCGACGATGAACAAGTGGCCGTCGGGGTCGCGCAGTAGCGCCGCCATTCGGCCATCGGCCAGCCGAGCGCCGGGCTGCCCCACCGCGTCCACCGCGAATACGAGGCGGGTGCCGGCGATGTCGGCCGGTGCCGGCGGCGGGCAGGGGCGCACGGGCGGCGCACGGTAGGCCAGCAGTTCGAGGTGCGGCGTCGGTGCGGTCGCCTGCAACGCCACGACCTCCACCTCCGTCCGGCTCAACCCGTCCAACCGGTCCTGCTCCGGTCCGCGATTGACCTGGCGCGCGGCGACGGTCAGCCCCAGCGTCTCCTGGTAGAACCGGATGGATCGCTCGACATCCGCGACCACGACCGCGGAATGGTCGATCCCGCCACCGGTGCCGGCCGCGAACTGGATGAACTCGAGCGGATGCCCCTCCGGGTCGCGGAACTTGAACGCGGTCGCGCCGCCGGAGGCCGCCGGCAGCGCCTGCGCGCCATGGGTGCTGACCGGCGTCGCGCTCGGGGGCAGGGCGGCCACGGCGGCGGCGGCATCGGCGACAGGCAGGGCGAGATGCTGAAACGACGCGTCGTTCGAGCGGTGGTCGGCAGGGTAGGAGGCGCCCGCCGGGTCGACGCGTTGCAGCACGATGCGCTGGCCGCCGCGCTGGAGATGAAGCTGCTCGATGGAGGCGGCGCCCAGCAACGCGGCCCGCGCCGGCTCCGCCTGGTCCCGCCCCAGCACCCGGATGCCGGGCAGCCCGGCGTAGAAGCGCCCGGCCGCGTCGAGATCGCCGACCGTCAACTCGAAGCGGACGAGCCGCAGGGCGCGCATCAGCGGATGGTGCAGGGCTCGTGCCGGGGGGCGCGATGTAGCTGCACCGTCATCAACACGGCGGGCTGGTCGCCGATCGTGCCGGAGCGGTGGCCCTTCTTGCCGTCGCGTTCCTGGCAGCCTTGATCCTCGCCGAGCGAGAACTCGCCTGCCCGCATCTCCACGCGCGTGCCGTCCATCGCCTCGACCCACCAGGCGCCGGAAATAACGGCGATCCATTGCGGCGCCGGGTTCTCGTGCCAATCGCCGACCCAGCCGACCGGTTGCACGGTGAACACAACCGTCGACGACACCGTCTCGCCCTTGTGGTTCCATTGCGGATCGGCGTTGCCCACGCCCTTCAGCTCCCACGCGTCCAGGCTGCACTGCGCCTGGTGGCTGACCCCCTGGTCGTCCGTCCAGAGGTGCCAATAGGGGACGGAGGGCTTGGGCCCGGACTCGGTCATGGCGAGGCCTGTCGGTAGGGGTGGGTCGAGGAAAACGGGGCGTCCCAGAAGCGCGGCACGTCGGGCGCGACGGTGCCGAAGGTCACCAGCATGATGCCGGCGGCGAGCGAGAAGTTCTTCATGAAATCCCAGAACAGGTCGCGCGCCTTGCTGTCGCCCCGGTGCCAGAAATCCCCCGGCAGCCAGAAGCGCTTGAACAGCAGCGCCGTGACCGCGCAGTAGCCGCCCAGCACGAAGGCGGCCAGCCGGTCCGCCGTGCCGGTGATGATACCGAGCGGCGCCAGGATCTCGACCGCGAGCCCGGCCAGGATCATCAGCGTCGCCGCGCCATTTGAGGGGATCAGCGTCTGGGCCTGGCCGACCGCACCGCGGAAGTTCAGCACCTTGTCCAGCGCCGAAAACGGGAAGAACAGGATGCACAGCACGACCCGCAAACCGAGCGCGACCAGGATCGGGAGGGTCATGCGCCGAGCCGTCCCTTGAGGTGGTCGGCCACGCGCAGCGCGTTGGCGATGATCGTCAGGGTCGGGTTCACCGCGCCGATGGAGGGAAAGAAGCTCGCATCGGTGACATAAAGGTTGTCGAGCTGGTGCGCCTTGCAGTTGAGGTCGAGCACGGAGGTGGCCGGGTCGGTGCCGAAGCGCAGCGTGCCCGCCTGGTGAGCGGTGCCGCCGATGGGAATGTCCTTGCCGAGATACAGCTTGCGCTCGAGCAAGACCGGATGCGCGCCGACACGGCCCAAGCTCTGCTCCAGCTTCTTCTTGAGCCGGTGGTGCGCCTCCATGTTGTTCTCTTCGAGGTCCAGCACGACCTTGCCGCCCTCGTAGTAGATGCGGTTCTCCGGCCGGGGCAGGTCTTCCGACGAGAGCCAGAAATCCATCGAGTGCCGCGCCATCAGGCCGAACGGCATGTCCGGCAGCCACTCCAGCCACGCGGGCAGCGCCTCGCCTTTGATGTCGGCGGCATGCGCGGTGGCGCACATCTGGATCAGGCCCAGCGGGTAGTCCCAATCATCCGCGCCGAAATAGAAGTCGCTGACCGCCAGCGTCTTCTGGAACACCGTCTCGTTCGGCTTCCGGAGCAGCGCCATCAGCACCGACTGGTTGTGCCGCATGTAGTTCCGGCCGACCTGGCCGGACCCGTTGGCCAGCCCGTCCGGATGCTGGCCGTTGGCCGAGCGCAGCAGGAGCAGCGCCGAGGACAGCGCGCCGCACGCCACGACCACGATGTCGGCCGAGTACCGTTCCTTCTTGCCGCCGCGATGCACCACCACGGAGGTCACCGCCGTGCCGGCGGCATCGGTCTCGAGCTTCTCGACATACGCGTTGGTGAGCAGGGAGAGGTTCGGGTTGGCCGCGAGCGCCGGGTCGACGCACATGACCTGAGCGTCCGCCTTGCCGTTCAGCAGGCACGGGAAACCGTCGAACGCGTCGCAGCGGATGCAGATGCTGGTGGGCGTCGGCTTGCCGTTGCGCTCGTCCAGCTTGATGCCGAGCGGCAGGTGGAACGGGTGCAGCCCGGCGTCGCGCAGGCTGTCGTTCAACTCCTGCACGCGGGGCTCGTGGGAGACCGGCGGGAAGGGGTAGGCGCCGCCGGCCGGCGGCTCCAGCGGGTCCTCGCCGCGCTCGCCATGCACGGCGAACAGCGTCTCAGCCTCGTCGTAGAACGGCGCGAAGTCCCGGTATTTGAGCGGCCAGGCCGGCGACACGCCGTCCTTGTGCTGGACCTCGTCGAAATCGCGTTCGCGCAGGCGGAACAGTGCGGCGCCATAGACCTTGGAGTTGCCGCCGACGAAATAATGCAGGCCAGGATGGAAGGTCTCGCCGTGCTTGCCGTACCAGGTCTCCTTCGCCTGATAGCGGCCTTCGACGAAGACGACCTCGCTGTTCCAGTTGTCGGTCGACCGCGGCAGATAGTCGCCGCGCTCGATCAGGAGGATCTTCTTGCCAGTCGGTGCCAGCCGGTGTGCCAGCGACGCGCCGCCCGGGCCGCTGCCGATGACGATCAGGTCGTAATGCTCCATGCGTCACTCCAGCTCACCTTCGCGTTAAGACGCCCACACGCCCGGCGGGTTGCGCACCCCTGCCTCATGAACACGCCCTCTTGGTGCAGTGCCACATTGCCCCCATTCTTCCATGTACATGGACACACCTGCCGTTCTGCCGCCCAGCCCCGCCGAGGGCGCCTCGCCGGCGCTCACCCCCCGTCGCACCCGCGCCCGCGCGGCCTGGGACAAGGAGCTGCACGCGCCGCTTTCGCTCGACGGGACCGGCGTCGGGGCGCCCGAAGCCTGGTTCCTCGGCCCGCGGGCGGAGAATGCCGGCGTCCTGGTCGAGCTCATCGTGGCCTCCATCAGCAGCCACGCCGAGTCCCGCCGCGCCTTCCACCCGGAGGACCCGAGCCACCTGACGCCCGCCGTGCGCGCCTCGTCCGACTACCTGCTCGGGATCGACCGGCTGCGCACCGAGACCCACAACCTGCTGGACAAGTTGCGCCTGTCCGCGCCGTTCGCCAGCATGCGCTACCAGGGTCACATGCTGTGGGACCTCGCCCTACCGGCGACGATCGGCCAATTCGCGGCCGGGCTCTACAACCAGAACAACGTCGCCGCCGAGGCCTCGCCGGTGACCACCCGGTTGGAGGTCGAGGTCGGCAACGACCTGTGCCGGATGCTGGGCTACCAGACGTCAGCCAATCCGGAGACCAAGACCCCCGCCACCATGGCCTGGGGGCACATCACCAGCGGCGGCACGGTGGCCAACATCGAGGCGCTGTGGGCCGCGCGGAACCTCAAATACGCCGGCGTCGCCCTGCGCGCGGCCATCCGCGAGGTGCCGGTGCTGGCGCCAGCGCGAACGTTGGAGGTGCCGCTCTGGGGCGGCCAGCGCGCGCGGTTGGTCGATCTCGACACCTGGACGCTGCTGAACCTGGATCTCGACGTGCTGGCCGGGTTGCCGACGGCGCTGGCGGCACTCGGCATCGCGCCGGAAACGCTGACGGAGGCGCTGGGCGGCTACTCGCTGCAGAATGTCGGCCTGATCGGCTTCTACCGCAGCTACATGACCGACCTGGCCGAGCCGCCGGTGTTCCTGGCCGCCGCCACCGGGCATTATTCCTGGCCCAAGGCCGCCACCCTGCTCGGTCTCGGCCAGAACGGGGTGTTGGTGCAGCGGGTCGACACGGATGCCCGGCTCGACCTCGAACACGTGGAGACCACGCTGGGGAGCCTGCTGCGCCGCCGGGTCCCGGTGCTGGGTGTGGTCGCCGTGATCGGCAGCACGGAGGAAAGCGCGGTCGATCCGCTGGTCGGGCTGTTGGCCATGCGCGACCGTTTTCGCGCTCAGGGGCTGAATTACGCCATCCATGCCGATGCGGCCTGGGGCGGCTATTTCCGCGCCATGCTGCGCGACGGCGACGGTCCGTGCGAGGCCGACAACATCCCGACCTTCACCATGAGCGACTACGTCCGCGCGCAATACGAGGCGCTCGGCCAGGCCGACAGCATCACGGTCGACCCGCACAAGGGCGGCTACATCCCGTATCCAGCCGGCGCCCTGTGTTACCGGAACTCGGCCTTCCGCGATGCCGTGTCGCTGCGGGCCCCCGTGGTGTTCCACAGCCAGACCGAACCCACCGTCGGCATCTACGGCGTTGAAGGCTCCAAGCCCGGCTCCGCCGCCGCCGCCGTCTGGCTCGCCCACCGCGTCATCCGGCCGGATCGCAGCGGCTATGGCCGCATCCTCGGCCAATGCATGTGGACCTCCAAGCGCCTGTTCTGCCGGCTGGCGACGTTCAAGGACCCGCGGTTCGGCATCACCATGTTTAACCGGACACCCGCCGAGCGCCGTCGCGCCGGCACCCGCGCCCTGGCCGCCGAGCGCGCCATGCTCCGCCGCTTCACCGAGCTGAACAACGTGGAGCTCGAAGCCCTACTGCAGAGCGACAAGGCGGCACGCGAACTGTTCAGCCAGATCGGCTCCGACCAGGTCATTCTCGCCTTCGCGCTCAACCCGCGCCTGCCGGACGGCTCCGCCAACCCGGACCTGGCGCGCGCCAACGCGTTGAACGAGCGCGTCTTTACCCGCTGCAGCGTCATCGAGCCGATGGCCGACCTCAATGCGCTGGAACTGATCCTCACCTCCTCCCGCTTCGACCCGGCCATCTATGGCCAGCGCTTCGTGGACAGCTTCACCCGCCGCATGGGCGTCGTCGCCTCGCCACGCGAGCCGGTCGATTTCCTGATCTCGACCACCATGGACCCCTGGACCACGGAGGCCGACGGCGTCGATTTCCTCGCCGTCATCGAGGACGCGCTACGCCGCTCCGCCCATCGCGCGCTGGACGAGCTTGCATTCACGAGTTCGGCTACCTGAGAGCAGGGAGCCCGAACGCGGCAGGTTCGCGCGTCGGCTGACTCTGATGGTCCGCGAATATTCCGTTCGACGTTGGCAGCTACCGAGGAACTAAAACTGCGAAATTTGTTGCCCGAAAGGCGACTTGATAGTTTGCGAGCAAAACCCGCATCGTCGCGGCGGTGAAGCGCAGCCTTTCTCCCTCCGCCAGTTGGAAACTCGGGTCATCTTCGCCGATTTCCACGACCCCAAAACGTCGATTGCTGAAATCGTCGGTGATTTGTGCTTCGCTCAAGCGTCCGACCGCAATCTGATCTTTGACGTAGTAGGGATCGAACACGAAGGGCTTGCCAGCCTGGAAACACATCAGCAGGCTTTCGCACAGAGCCGGTCCTTGCGTATTCCGGATGATCTCCACGCCAGCCGCGTAATCGTTCACGCGTCGGGCAAGACGTTCCCGACGTCCGATGGCTGCGTACAGTTCGGTAGGAGCCCAGGTCAGGACCGAACCGAGCGCGATGAACGTGGTAATGACGACGACTATACTGCCATGGGGGCTGCGCGCGAAAACACGACGCGCGATGTCGATGGAGGCGACGCTGACGACCGCCAGTGCAGCAATCGTTTCAAAGAAGATGTTGTTGACGACTCCGTTGCCAAAAACCAACGCGATGTCGACAGCCAAAGCGCAGAAGAGGCACAGGCCAGGAAAATAAAGGCGGGCATTCCGTCTCGACAAGACACCCGCGATCGATATCAGCACAGGTGCATAGACGACGCCAAGAAATCCAAAGCTTTCGGCAATTCCATTCGTACGATCGAACAATCTTGGCGACAGAAGATGCGCGAGGAAAAACGGACCGTCGACTGTCACGACGAGGCTGTACCAAGCGGCGGAGACGGCGGCTCCCGTCGCGAGAAAAATGGCAAGGACACGCCAACGTCGCCCGAAGATCAACCAGATGACGGCGGCTACGGGGAATCCCAGCATGGCGTTCTTCACGAACAACGCCGTCGCAAACGCCGCCGCCGCCGCGCAGACCCAGCCCTCACGGTCTTCGGATCGCAACAGCGCAGCCAAGCCCAAGGTGGACAGAGCCAAGGCGAGGAAATGTGGATCGTTCGTCCCGATCCGCCCCGACGTTATCAATGACATCCATAGCAGAAGAGACAACGCTGCCAGCCACCCTGCACTGGTCGACGATGTCACTCTTTGAGTGGCAACACCCACGTTTGCCGCCGACCAGAACAGGCAGAACACGCCGAGCAGACGTCCGGCACGGGTTACGTCGCCTCCCGTCAGCTGACTAAACAAAGCAACTAGGTGAAAGGAGATCGGAGGATAATTGGTGATCGTGCGGTTTGGACCACTCTCATAAAGAGCGTGGCCGGTACGAGCGGCATCTGCCCAATACGTGTTCCAACCTTCACTGTAATTGAACGATAGCGAGGTGGCGATGTGAGATAGCGGGTAGAAGAACAGCAGCGCTGTCACGCCAACTAGCGCGACGATCAGGAGTGGCCACGCCCTTTCAGCCGCCAATGTCCGATCAGTCGAGTCCGGTCGAAACGTCTTCGCGTCAGACGTTTTTCTCTCGCTTGATCGAGCTTCCACCATGTTCCGGCCGGTATCAGAGAGAGCCGATCACGACAAGCGGATCAGACCCAGGAGTACGATGCTCGGTGCGCCACGTGAATGGACCGAGCACTCTTCAGCGGCGGCGGTCCCTACTCAGGGCGCCGGCACGATCGCGGTAGGGACCAATGGGTCGTCGATGACCGGGCGGCCCGCGATGTGCTGATAGGTCGCGTAGATCAGCATGCCGCTCGCCATGTCCTTCCAGACGGTCGCGACGGACCGGTAGCTGTTGCCGTTGAAGCCCTCGCGGTAATGCGAGATCTTCAGCGCGTCGTAGTCGCGCCCGAGCAGGTTGATCCGCTCCAATCCCTCGTTGCGGATCAGGTCGTGGAATTGCGGGCCGGGCGACATGTCCACGTCGAAGCCTTCCACCGCGCCGGTGCCGTTCTGCATGATGCGGGTCAGCGCCGGGTACGCCTGCTCGACGCCCGGCCACACCGTCAGCCAGATACCATACCAGCCCTCGACCACGTCGCCGCCCACGCGAATGCGGCACAGGGCGGGCTGTCCCGGCGCACTGCCGAGGTAGTCGAAGGTAGGCCCGCCCTTCTGCTCCACCCGGCTCCCGGTGGCCGGGCAGGCGCGCGGGCTGACCGGGCCAGTCACCGCCGTCGTGTTGCTGCCCACGATCAGCGGCGGGTAGTTCCGCGCCGCCTGTTGCAGGGTGGTCGGACCACCCGGCGGCGGCGCCGCGCAGCCGACCAGCCCAACCAACACCAGCACTATCGAAGCCCGCATGAACAAACCCGCCCGATGAACCATTGGTGACACCATGGCAGAACTCGCGGGACGCGATAAGCGCGGGGCATCCATTCGGGCACCGGAGCCAGTCTGCCGCGTTACCCTCTCCCACAACGGAGGAACCCGCGCATGAACGACGCCGCCACGCCCCAAGCTCCCGGCTTCTACCGCTACCGCGTGGGCGACTTCCACGCCGTCGCGCTCAACGAGGGAATGGTCATGCGCGACCGGCCCGCCGGCTTCGTACCGAACGCCGACGATGCCGCCGTGGCCGCCGCCTTCGCCGAAGCCGGCATGGCCGCCGACAAGCTGACCCTCACCTTCAATCCGCTCGCCATCCAGACCCCGTCGGGCACCGTGCTGATCGATACCGGCTTCGGCGAGGGCGGTCCGCCGAGCGCCGGCCGCCTCATCGCCAACCTGCGCGCCGCCGGCATCGCGCCGGAGGACGTCTCCACGGTGATCATCAGCCACTTCCACGGCGACCACATCATGGGCCTTCGCCGCGCCGACGGCACCCCGATGTATCCCAACGCCAAACTGATGGTGCCCCGGCCCGAGTGCGACTATTGGCTCGACCAAGCCAAGGCCGACGCCGCACCGGAGGCCGCCCGCGGCAATTTCGAGCTCGCCCGCAAGATCCTGGACGGGCTGGACCTGCAGCGCTTCGAGTGGGGCGACGAAATCCTGCCGGGCTTCACCGCCGTGCAGGCGGACGGTCACACGCCCGGCATGTCGGCCATCGAGATCGTGTCCGGCGACAGCAAGCTGCTCTACGTCGCCGACATCACCAACAACCCGTTGGTCTTCGCCCGGCACGCGGACTGGCAGGCCATGTTCGACGTCGACCCGGCCCGCACGATCGAGACCCGGCGCCGCCTTCTCGACCGCGCCGCGGCCGAGCATCTACGGCTGCACTTCTACCACGCCCCGTTCCCGGCCACCGCGTACGTGGCCAAGAACGGCAACGGTTACGAGTACCTCCCCGCCCCCTGGCAGCCGGACGCCTGAGCCTACGGCACCAGCCGGCACCCGCCTTCCGCCATCGGGCGGAAGGCTTGGGCGCCGGGAATGGTCGAGATCAACTTGTAGTCGTCCCACGGCCCCTTGGACTCCGCCGGGCTCTTGACCTGGAACAGGTGGAAATCGTGCAACCCGCGCCCGTCCGCCCGGAGCGAGCCTTTTCCGAGGGCGTCATCATCGGCGGGCAAAGTCTTCATCGCGGCCATGACCGGCGCCGCGGCCGTGGTCCCGGCCTGGGCCACCGCTTTGAGATACCGGGTCTGTTTGATCGATTGCGACAGCCAGGGCTCGACGACGTCGTTGTTCGGTTATGTGCCGGACCTCTCGAGGCGTTTGGGTCGACGCTGGTGATCGGCATTAGCCATGCGGCCAAGCTGGCCCCCCTGTTGCGCGCTCCGTTGACGCGCAAGATGGTCGAGGAATCGGCCTCGGTCATCGCGTCGGAACAGGCGCTTCGGCGATCGTCCAAGACCGCGCTGCTGAGCCCGGCCGAGGTGGTGACGAGATTGCTGGCCAAGCCGAAGACCAACGCCAGGCCGGCGCGACAGGCGAATGTGACGGATGGCCGCGGCCGGGTGCTCGTGTCAGGCGAGCGTGCGGCATCGGGCGCCATGACGATCAAGCTGACGGCGCCCGCGCAACGGAACAGGGACGCGGCCATGGAGGCGATCAGGCAGCTGCTTGAAAAGCTCGGCTAATCCGGCCGTACCATTTGCATCGGTGCGTCAGTGTTCGTCGAGGTTGGACCCGGCATACATGTCCGGTAGCGACAGAACGATACCGGGCGGGTCCAACGTAATGGCGCCGTCATGGTGCAACGTGGTGAGAAGGCCCGGGCCGGCCTGCCGGCTGTGCTGGACGACAAGGCGGCGGTCGGCGAAGACCACGAGGTAGTGCCGGACCGACGGGAGCGCGAAATAGCTGTCGAGCTTCAGCCCGAGATCATGGCCTTCGCTGCTCGGGGAGACGACCTCGACGATCAGAAGCGGGGAGGGGACGACGAGATCGTCGCCATCGGGCCGGTCCCCGCAGGTGAGCAGCACGTCGGGTTGGAAGCGCCGAATGCCGGGCCCAGGGACCAGCGGCCCGTCAAGGATGGCCTCGCAGCCAAGTCCGCGGTCGCGAAGCGCGCGATCCAGGGCTTGCCAGGTGCGTGTCTTGATACGGGCATGGTCGACCCGCTCCGGCGCCATGGCGACGGGAAGACCGTCGTGAAGCTCCCAGCGGCCGTCTTGGCCCGACGCCCAGCGGTCGAAAGCCTCGACGCTGTCGAAACGAGGGGAGGGGTGCGGGCGGCTCATGGACGGATGATACCCTCATGACACGGCAGGACAGCACCAATTCCTCGGGCGTCAAAGCCGCTCAAGAATTAGCTCGGCGCCGGTCTCAGCGTCGCCAAACACGCGATCACGTCCGCGCATTGCTGGTGGCCGACATGGCAGGCAAACGGTCAAGGACGGTGGTCATGGTTGTAGCCGCGTTCGCCCCGTGTCCAGTCGCTGCCGCACCGTAAGGAGTTAGGCAGTGTCTCAATCACCTCCCGCGGACCTTCCATGTCCCAATCCACGATGCAACACCCGCAGCCACCTTGCTCCGACAGGTAGGTCAGGCGGTCCTGGTGGGTGCTCAGCCAAGCTTCCGCTTTCTCGACCTCACCAGGTTCGTTGACATCTGCAAGCAGCGTCATGCGGATCAGCCTGCCCTCACCCTCCTTGATCGGGTCGCAGCCGTCCGGCTGGGAAACCAGTCCGGCCGCGGCTTGTCGGGATTTGAGATGACGCTCGCGCCAGTCGCGCACCAATATGATGGACACGGCCGAGGCCGCGACTAACGCGACAAACGTTTCCCCCAGGATTTCCGGCAGGCGCGGTGGGTCGAGCCACCACGTCATCGCATAGCGATTGGATCATCAGAACACCCAGCTAACGATCTCCGGACTTGATCGGCCCAAGGGTAGGAAGATGATCGGTCGGCTTCGATGGTCATGTCATCCACCTAGCTCAGGTCCAAGCCACGCCTTCGCAACGACAAACGATACCGAGCGGTTCGCCAGGGCGATCAAATTCGACAGGCCATCTCGGCCGATCGGTGGTCTGACCGGCTGCGGGCGCGCAATGTCGATCAGGCTCCGGCGAGACATTTGGCAAGCCAGAGCCAGCCGACGTCCTCGATCGTAACGGCGTTCGCACCCGGCACCGCACCGATTGCCTGCTTTCTGATTCCGCGGCCCGCCCTTGCAAGTCATGCATCCAGGCAACGCCTGAGGCCAGTTTGTTGTCCCGATAAGACCGATGCTCGCGCAAGATACCGGCGACGATCCCGCGCCGGCAATCCTGGTCGCTCGGGTCTGGCAGGATCAGCGTGTTGCCCACGCCCGCTTGTAAAAATAATTGGACTTATTGAACTCGCGTTGATTTACTCAACTCCAGGTTGAGCGATGCTGGAGACACTTCATGATGGGAGCGCCTCTACTGGGGACGCCAGGCTCAGACGAGATCCGCGTGGAGACCTCGGTTACCTTCACGTGGCTTCCCGATAGCGGAAATACGTACACCCAAAGCGACGTCGTTCTAACGCTCGACGATCAGGACTGGACCCAAGTCTACTTGCCAGTTTCCTCCACAAGGCCGAGCCACGCAGCTGGCGACGTCACGTTCGAGGGCGTCTCCTCGAGCGGGGCATTCACCGCTACCGCAACTGATTTTGGATTTCGATTTTCGGGTGGTGCCAGTGTTACCGCTAGCGATCTGACCTGGGGTGACTCATGGTCATGGAACCCAGTCACCGGTACTCTTGATCCGGTAATTGTCGGTGGCAATTGGGATAACTGGATCGGTACCTCCTTCAGCCTCAACGAGGCTTGGTTCGCGACCTCCCATTGGAGCGGCTCCACATCCGACACGGAAACTGGCCGTTGGGTACTCGCTCCTGACATCCAGGACGTCGACGTATTTGGCGGGGCAGGGGACGACACGATTTACGGTGGCCAAGGCACCGAGATGCTGTCCGGTGAAGACGGCAACGACACGATTTACGCGGGACGCGGCGACCAGATCGTGTTCGGCGGCACCGGAAGCGACATCATTCATGGTGCGGCTGGATGGCAGACGCTCGATGGCGGTGACGGAGGTGACACGATCTACGGCGGGCTTGGCACCCAGTTCCTGATGGGGGATGCCGGAAGCGACTTCATCGTCGGTGGTTCCGGCAGCCAAACGCTTTGGGGCGGCGCTGGCAGCGATACACTCTGGGCCGGGTCCGGAACTCAGATCCTCGACGGGAACGCTGGCAACGATGTCCTCCATGCAGGTGGCGGTAACGACACGCTGACTGGCGGAGCGGGCCGCGACATCTTTGCTTTTGGTCGCGCGAGTAACGGTCGAAATGTGATCACTGACTTTCGAGTCGGCCAGGACATGATTGAGGTCGAGAAAGGCATTCGCGGTCTGGCATCGCTCCGGCCCTCTGAACTCTCCTTGCACCTGGCAGCCGGCAAAGACAACTCGGCCATGCTAACCCTTGGTAGTGGTGCGACCATTACCCTCACTGGGATATCGGCCGATCAACTCGCGACAAATGCCCCATCCATCATTCGCCTGATCTAACTGCTTCGGCGCGAACTACTGCCGCATTAGCTCTCGTAAAGCGACGCCATTGCCATGCCCTGCCGGAGGCGGCTTCGCGCTCTATATTTGATGCCCAACGTTGTTATTGAAGCGGACGTCCAATCGGAGCCAGATAGCAGGCCACTCAGGACGTCATCAAGCCTGCGCCCGAGCTCTGCGTCGAACATAGTCGCGCCATCCGCGAGACGTGCTTTGCGCTCCGGTTATGGAGCGAAACGTTTAAGCCGCCGGCAGCGATGTACGTCCACGATGACCATGATGAAGTATTGCAGCCTGTGCTCGATTTTCCGAACGTTCTCCGCCGACGCCTAACGGGCTTGTGTAAACCCGGGATGGGTTTCTACAGGTACCCTTCCTGTAGGGGTTTATGCACCAGGAAGTCCTCGGCACGAGATTGGCCTGCTCACGACGCGGGTCGCGCACTCGTCAGGGGGATGGGCAAGCTGCGCCGGTCTGAACCCAGGCCTCGACGAGGCCGCCCGCGATCTGCTGAGTGCCGGGCGCCGGCGTGCGACCAAAGCCCGGGTGCCACGCCCAGCCGACGAGCTCGTCCTTGCCGATATGGTCGATCAGGTCGGCAACCGTCCGACCTCCGTTGCGGGCGGGATCCTTGATCTGACGGCAAATCTCGGGAACCGACTTCCCCTCCCAGGCCATCGCCGCGGGTGCCAAATGCCAATGTGGCCCGCCGGGCATCGCGCCAGGCTCGAAGTTGGTGTCCATATGGCAGGTGCTGCACCGCATTGACGCCAAGCCGAAGCCGTCGGGGCCTCGGAACACAGGCGGTTGATGTAGGCGGCTGTTATCGCCTTGGCGGGGCCGCTCGGTGGCTGGATGGCAATTCGTGCAGCGAGGATTTGTGAGGACTTTGCCGAGTTCGGTGAATAGCGCCACGGATCGTTGCGTGTCGTCCTTGATCCCCGCGAAGCTTTCGGCCGGAGATAGCTGCATGGACCAAGGCGTGTCGGCGGCGCCGGCAGGCACTGCCCACAGAGAGGCGAGAAGGAGCAGGGCTGCAGTTCCAGCCACGATCGAGCGCTGCATCATGGTCGGCCGCCCCTAGACAATGTAGCGCGCCGCGTCCGCGAGTACGACGTCCCGCACCGCTTCGTGGTATTTAATGTATCCAGTGCATCGGCAGAGATGACCGTCGAGCGCGGCGGCGATCGTGCTTTCCAGGGCGTCGCGAGCGATCGGGGTCCGCGCCAGGCGCTCGAGCAGGACCTGGCCCTCGTTCAGGAACCCGGCGGTGCAATAGCCGCACTGGAACGAGAAATGCTCGACGAAGGCGCGCTGCAACGGCGTAAGCGTACCGTTTTTCGCATGCCCCTCCACCGTCCGGACCGACAATCCGTCGAAGTGGGTCGCCGGCAGGATGCAGGTCGGCCTGGTGTGGCTGGACCCTTCAGGCGCGTCCACGATGATGGCGCAGCTGAGGCACTGGGCGGCGCCGCAGCCGAATTTGGTCCCGGTCATCCCGAGATGCTCGCGCAGGTAATCGTTCATTGTGAGGTCGTCCCGCACCTCAGTCGGCCCGACCGCCACCCCGTTGATTGTCACGGTAATCGTGGTCAAGCGAGAACCTCCTTCAGGCGTGGTTGCGTGACGGGGAGCGACCGGAAACGGTGGCCGGTCGCGTCGTGGATGGCGTTGAGCAAAGCGGCGACGACGGGGATCATCACGACTTCGGCCATGCCCTTTGGGGGTTCGTCAGAGGTCAGTGGCGGCAGCATCTCGATTTCGAGGTCGCGCAAGGGAAGGTCGGACCCGCGTGCGACGAGGTAGCGGCCGAGATTCCATTTTCCGTCACCCGGGCCGCCCTCGTATGGCGGCAACGTTTCGAGCAAGGCATAGCCGACCCCCATTGCGAACCCACCTTGCGCCTGTCCCATGACGACCTGGGGAACCAGCGCCTGCCCGCATTCAAAGACGCTGTACGCCTTGGCGATCCGCAGTGCGCCGGTCGCCTTTTGAATTTCGACCCGTACGATGGTTGCGCACGCCGATGTAAAGGACGTGCCGATCCGGTTGTTGTTCGTGGGTGGAAAGGCGACTTTCTCCCGGGTCAACCGCTGGAAAGCACCGTTGCCGCGCCGGATCGCCAATGCGTCGATCTCGCCAGCGTGCCGCGTTCCGTCGATCGGGAACTCCGCTGTGGACCAGGCCCAACGAGAGAAGCCATGGGCAATCGCGCCGGTGACGAACCCGGCGGCGTGGGCGGCGCGGGCGAGCAGCGGCAGATCGAGCGGCGGTAAGTCCGGCAGCGTTAACCGGCCATCTTTCCATCGCGCGTCCGCCGGCTTCTTTGCACGCGGATCGGACGAACGGATCTTCCACAGCCCGAGCGCCGCCGGCCATATGCCGTAACGGTAGATGACGCGCGCGGCCTCGGCGGCCGCATGGGTGCCGACATGCGCACCGACCGAGGCGGACGTGGCCGAGCTGATCGCGGGAACCCATCGCGGATTCTGCGCGGCCTTGTCCTGGGTCGGCTGATCCATGGTGTAGGAATCGCCGGACGTCACTAGGTCGAGTGCGCCGAACACGCCGACTTGGGCGACTGCCACCTCGTCGGCGATCGCGCCGAGATGGATCGCCACCCGGTTTGCAAGCGCGGTCCCGATGGCGTTGCCCATCTCCGTGTGGTCACCGTAGATGCCGATCGTGCCATCCAGGCGAAGCTCGACCCGGCCTAACGAACAATCGCCGCCGGTTCCGTAATCCTTCGTAACGCAGGCCACGCCCGTGCCGATCAAGACACCGTCCGGCGCTGCGTTCTTGTATTCCGCTCGCCGCGCCCAGGTGTCGTGCGCCTCGACTTTGTCGAGAAGCTCCGTTGTGCGAACCGACACGATATACGGATTGCCGGTCATGGTACGGCCGCCCTGCTTTAGGGCGTTTGTACGGCGGAACGCGATTGGGTCGAGCTTGAGTTCGGTCGTCACCTCATCGACCAGCACCTCCAGCGCGGACATCGCCTGTAACGTGCCATATCCGCGCATCGAACCCGCAGTGACGCCGCGGGTCTTGAGCGCCACGGTCGTCACATCCACTTTGGGGACATCGTAGATGCCGATCGCGGACGCAGCCGCGACGGTCGCGACGTTCGGGGAGAAGTTCGCCAGCCCGCCGCCATCCAGGACGTGGTCGGCGGCGAAGGCCATGATCTTGCCGGTCGTGCGACTGACGCCGATGCGGGACTGGAACTTGATGGCGTGCCGCTTGATCCCGGCCTGAAATTGCTGGAACCGATCATGGGCCAGGCGCACCGGGCGGCCGGGGAAGAACATTCCCGCCAGCGTCGTATACAGGATGAACGGCGTATGATCGCGGCCGCCGAAGCCGCCGCCCATGTGGGCACAGTTCACCTGGATATGCTTCGGCTTGAACGGCGCCCGCGCGGTGCCGAGAAGATACCCAACGGAGTCGGTCGCTTCATAGGGCGACTGGACGCCGATGACCATCTCGAGCGCGCCGGCCTTTGGGTCATAGAAGGCCAACCCGGCTTCGGGCTCGAGAAACATCGGATCGACCGACTGGGTCTCGAACGCGCGATCCAGCACCAGTAGATCCGGATCGTCGGCGCGCAGCCCGGCGCGGATCGCCTCGCCATGACGGGCGGCCGCGCCGTATGGGGCAGACGTTTCCTTGGCGAACGAGGCCCAGACGGGCAGTTCAGTATTCTGGATGCGGCCCGGGCTGACCCAGCCGGCCAGGATGGGCGAATATACATCCGGTGCGTCCGGAGTGGGGCCGGCCACACGGGTGAACCGGAACGAGGCGTAAGGCGGGGCGATGACGGGCCCGGTCTCTTCACCGAAGCGAAGAATACCGCGATCGACTCCCTGGCGGCGGATGATCAGGCGCGCCTGATCATAGGACTCGAAAGTCTCGAAGATTAGCAACGCGACCGGTTGTCCGAGATAGAGCGGCGTCTTGCCGGGCGCGCAGAACAGGTCGCCCTCGTAGAAAGCGGGGACCCGGAACCCCATTCCACTCAGGTCGGCCGACGTGACGACCCGCGCAGGCTTGGCTGGCCCGACCAGGCGGTCGAGGTCGAGGCCAAGATAGACATGGGTCGCATCGGGCGCCCGGAGCAACAAGGCATGAGCTGTCGTCGTCGGCCAGCCCGGCATATCGGCAGCGCGGTAATCGGAGGCGTATAGCTTCGCTCCGGTTACTTTGGCGCTGGCGTCTATACGCCCTGTGGCGGTGGCGGCCGGGTTATCGGCACCCTTGCCGGGCAGGGTCTCCCGCTCGGCAAAGGAAACCGGAGCCGCACCCAGTGGGGACACGCTGAGCGCGATCCCGGTTGTCGTCGCCCACGTCAGTATCGCCCGCCGCGAAACCTGCATCGTTCACCGATCATCACGCTGTATTGGCAATATCCCCGCCCGAATGGCGGGAGGCACCACGGTTAGTTGAGGTCCGCTAGCGACGCCGCGCCGGGGCCCGGTGTGATCAAAGTCGGCCATTGGTGTGAGCCGAAGGGAACAGCGGGCGGCAGGAAGGTCGGGATGCCACGCTTCTTGGTTTCGGCGACGATGGCGTCGCGCCCATTCCCGCCCATCAACTCGTAATCCATCAGATGATAGCTGTTGAAGAACAGCGCACCGACGGAACGGTCGGCGATGATGCGGGTCATCGACTCCATCATATCGTCCGGCGTGGAGGTGAAGGAAATCGTCTCGATCAGCATCAGGCGGGAGTTGATGGCGTCAGGCCCAAAATACTGCGCCAACACGGAGAACAGGACGTTGTTCTGACGTGCCACATAGATCGTGTTGCTCATGGCATACGTCTTATCCCAGTCAGCGCCGAGCATCGTCTTCCATTGGCCGATCACGTCCATCCAGTGGGAGACCTGCGTCTCTGCAGCCCAAGCAATGACTTTCTTCAGTTCAGGCGCCTGCTTCGCGGCGAAAGCCTGCAAATCGGCCGTGCTGATCGCGCCCTTGGCGGCGCACTCGTCCATGAAGGCGATGTTGGCGGCGAGGATCGCGCGCGAGTCAGGGCGCCAGTCATCGGGCATGTCGGTCTTGTCGAGCCCATCGATGGCCGACTGCATGCGGGTGCGGTAGGCGAGGAGCGAGGCGCGCCAGTCCTGATTGGCCGGGTTGTCGAGGTAGGGCGCGACAACCTCCGCCAGAGCCATCGTGCTATGGCCGATGGACTTCATCAGCTGGTAACGCACCGGCACCTGCGGCGCCTCGAGAGCGGGCTGGCCCGGCCTATACAGGATGAAACGACCGCCGGAACCGGAGAACAGGCCCAGTATGATTGGATGATTAGCGCGAATATTGCGCTGGAACACTTGGGCCGCCTTGCCGTACAGCTCGAACATCGCCGAGTTGAGGGCCAGGACGTTCTGCGTCGCTACCTGCTCCGGGGAGCTCGTCACCACGCCGGCAATCGGCTCCATGAACGGCGCCGGCTGAGAGTGCGCCGGCCCGTATCCACCCGCCGTCGCCAAGAGCAAAACGCCCCACAACCGCAACCTGACACTCACACGGCATCTCCACCAACCTGACGCCAGTGTATAACGAATTTCGACTCTCTACAACCTAAAGGCGAGTCAAAACAACCGAAGATTGCAAATTGGCAGTTGAGCAGCTGTGACCGTTCACGGACCAATATGCCCCGCCGCGACGCGCCGACCCACAGGCGTAGATGCTCGCGCCCACGAGCGCGAAGCCTACCGGTTCGGTGCAGGCGCCTTCGATGCGTCGTCGCCAGGGTGTGTCGCTGTCACGGCGCGGCCATTGCCGGTGTAGGTCATCACCGTCTCGAGCCCGTTGCCGTCGCGGGCCCGGCAGGTAGCGCGATGCCAGGTCTGGCCGTCGGCCGTCATGTCGATCTCGCAGGTGCCGGTTACGGACTTCGATGCGGTCCGACCGTCCACCGAACTGTGCAACCGGTTGAGGTTGAGCGTGTAGTGCTCCGGCCGAACCTGGCTGTCGCTATTGCCCTGAAAACCAATGGTCGTACGGGGCGCGGATTGGACCGACAGCAGGACGGCACCTTCTCGGCTTTGCACATAGATCAACCCGCTGATGCAGGTTTGAGGATGGCCGCCCGTCGCAAGCTCGCACGTGCCGGGTGCCCCGATGACGAGCTTCGGCAGTGTCGCCGGGTTTGCCGGCCCTGTTCCTGGGGCTACTCCTGGAATGGGCGCGGCCCGCATGTCGGAGGCCTGCGGACGGGGCGTTGCCGGCGCGCCGGACTGGCCCGTCCCAGCGAGACTGCGGTCCAGAACTGTCTGAAGCTCGCGCGGGAAGCTGCGAAGCTGCTGGATCAGCTCGGGCCGCATCTCCGCCGCCTGCCGACAATCGATCGTGGCCTGCATGGCGCCGCGCAGGCGGGCGAGAAGTGCGCCCTGCCGGTTTGGACCGAACAATTTGCCGGTCGCACTACCCGGATTCTGCAGATCGGCTTCCAAGCGAGCGGCTGGGGTCGACTCGGTTGGCAGCGGCAAGCCGCAATCCTGCTCCATCCGGATCAGCCTGCCGTTGGACTGCATGCTCCGGAAGAACAGAGGCTGGATCTCGTTCCGGATTTCCTCCTGACGATCTGCTGGCAAGGTCGCGAAACGCTCGAGAGGAGACGGCGCGGCCGCAGGACGAGGCTGGGCCGCAGCCGAGCCCAGAAGCGACAGGATGATCCCCGTGACGGCCGTGGCGTGCGCGATCGTTCGTTTCGTCAACATAGACCGTCTCCTATCGTAAGCGTCCGCCGATGAAACGATCGAGCTAGGAACGAGTTGGGTCAGCCGGGCTCTGCTCGGCTCGGCCCGTTGGGGCGTTGGCCCGGATGGCGGCGGCGAGATCCTCGAAGCGCGCATCCGTGCCGGCAGAGGTGAGGGTGATGTCCCCGTAGCCGAGCGCGCGATTGCCGATGGCGAGCCATGCGTTGATCGTGGTGGCCGGGTAAGCCGAGCGATCTCGCAGCCACAAGGTTACGTAGCCCTGGCCCAACGTGCTCTTCACCTTCGAGCGTGCGACGGCGGACCAGGGGATGCGCGTGTTCGACCACCGTCGCCACAGCAGGCCGTTTTCGTCGATGTCGATAACCGGCCCGCGCATCGCACAGAGGCGCAAGGCAACGCCATAGTAGATCACGATGGGAAGAACGATCAAAGCGCCGGCGATTCGAGCCCAGACTGGGGCTCGAGGGTGTAGAACCAAGTTGTCGGCGATCGCGACGACGATCGGCAGGAAACACGCCATCAACACCAGACTGGACAGGGCGGAGGCATGGGCCACGAAGGAAGTTTTCACCACGGGTTCACCAACTGCGTGACCCGGGTCGTCAAGATGCTGAGAAGTATCGATAGCAACCATAACAGGCCCACGGACCCGCGCTTCAGCCTCAATTGGCCATCATGTGTGGGCGCGAGATACGCGCCGGCGAGGCGCAACGGCCGCCGCAGCAAACACCATAGGGCGTAGAGTGCGGCGAACATGGCGTATGGGATCAGGGAGCGGATCGGGTCCTCGGGGATGCCGGGCCCACGCGGATTCAGCACCGGGATGACTGTGCCCGCGCCGATGCAGGCCAAGATAAGATAACCGGTCCCGATCTGCTTCCATGTGATCGGATCTTGCCGATGGCACATCGCTTCGATCCTTCCACTATTCGTGGCGCCGTCGTCGTCGTTTGCCATGGAACAGCCCAAGACCGCAATTGACCGGCGCTTTTCCGACAGCGGCCAGCACAGCCAGACAGAGCAGCCCGAGCCAGCTCCACCCCTTGCGCCAGTAGGCCGCATCTAGCACGCGTATGGTGCACAGTCCTCTCGAGATCGGGACCGTCAGTCCAGGCTGTCCTCGTCGACGGTGGCGACCCGTATCACTCCTTCGATCTCGCTCAGCCGAGCGACCAACTCCGGAACTGGTCGTCTGCCCTTCACCTGCATGATGAGGGCGACCGCACCTTCAGCGCGCGACTCTATCTCGGTGCCCTCGAAATCCGCGAGGTCCCGAGCTTCCTCGCGCGTCGTCGAACCGTTGCCGGCTCGCTCGACCTCGACATGGTCGATCGTGAAACGCAGCTCCGAACAAGCTAGCAAGATGCTGCGCAGCCGCCCCCTGCGGTCTTCGTAGAAGATGTTCAGCCGCGTCGCCATTCGACGGTCCTGCGGCAGGTAACGCCCGACCAGCTTGGGAAAACCAAGCATGATCACGAAATGGCCGGCAGTGGTGGCAATGGCCAGTAAGGGTAGCCCGGCGCCACAGGCCATCCCCAGCGCTGCGGTCAGCCAGACAGATGCTGCCGTGGTCAGACCGCGCACCACGTTGCGACGCATGAAGATCACGCCGCCACCAATGAAGCCGATGCCAGACACGACCTGCGCCGCGATGCGCGAGGGGTCGACGACGATACGGCCGGGCTCCAGCACGTCGTTGAAGCCATATTTGGACACGAGCATGAACAATGCCGCTGAGACACCGACCAGGCTATAGGTGCGCAGGCCGGCGGCTTTCTGCCGTAGTTCCCGCTCCAATCCAACCAAGGCGGACAAGACGAAGGCTAGCGTGAGTTCCCCGAGTTGAACCCAGCCTTGTCCCGCAAATCCGAATGGTTCGAGCATCAACGACCCTTAACGTTCCCCACCGATGCTAGGCCCGGACGAACTCGTTCGGTAGATCGGCGGCCGACCTGCCCTGGTGTGCGCAGAGCTATGCGCACGGTTGCGAAACGGCTCAAAGTGTCCGCTCAAGACCATTAGCAAGGGCGCTTCATGAACCAGACCATCCGGCAGGGCCTCGCGGTAGCATGCGTGCTGCTGCCGCTGCAGACCATGGCGCAGACACCGGCCAACATGACCGCGCTGAGGGGCCTGGCTCCGGTCACTACACTGCCCTCGACGGCGGAGGGCCGGGCTGCGCTGGCCGCCAACCTCGCCGCCACCGGCGGCATTCAGACCGGGGCAGTCCGGCAACCGACCTTGCTGCCGTTCGCCGAGCAGCAGCAATTGGCACTGCGCGACGCCTTCATCACCGACGGCAACTACACCCAGCTCGCCGACGGGCTCGGCACCACGCTGGCCGCCGCCTACCAGGCCCGCGCCCACTACCTAGACCGCGAGCGCTACACCAACGTGTCCGATGCGGTTGCCGACCTGATCGCCTACTCGAACGCGACGAGTGGCATCGACTCGAACGCCGGCAAGTATTTCTTCGCCAACCTGACGACCAACGGCAAGAACCCGGTCTCGACCGAGGCGGCCGATATCCTGAAGAACAATGGCGGCATCGCCGACGTGTTCGGCGCCAGCTACGGCCGCCCGGCCGGCAGCGCCGGGGCCGATGTCTACGGCAACTCGCGGCCATTCCAGACCGAGCCGACCGTCCTGCCGATCGTCGGCCCCGACTACTTCCACACTCCGGCCGACAATTACGTCTACAATCGCGGCCCCGTCATGAACCTGATCGACAGCCCCTCATACCCGAGCGGGCACACGACGTATGGATACATGGGGTCGCTCGTGCTGGCGGTGCTGGTGCCGAGCCGCTACCAAGAGATGGTCGTCCGCGGCGCCGAATACGGCAACGACCGCATCCTGCTCGGCGCCCACTACACGATGGACGTCCTCGGTGGCCGCACGCTCGCCATGCACGACCTGGCGCATCTGCTCGCCAACGACCCGGTCTATCTCGGCCGCAAGCTGCGCAACATCGCAGCGCCGAAAGTGCCGGGTCAGGCCCGCCCCCGCGCGGATAGCATTACCGACTACCCGGCCGCCCTGATCGCCGCCCGCACCGACTTGGTGACGGCGCTGGAGGCCGGGTGCGCCGACAAGGTGGAGACCTGCGCCCGCGAAGACATCGGCCGCTTCAGCGACCCGGCCGCCAACGCCGCTTTCTACGCCGCCACCCAGACCTACGGGCTCCCGGTCGTGCATCCGGAGATGGTCGGCAAGGTCGAGGATGTCGGCAAGGTCGCCCCCGAAGCCGGCTACCTGCTGACGGCGGCGTTCCCGCATCTATCGCTGGAGCAAGCCAACCGCATCCTGACCGAAACCGAAGGACCCGGCGGCGGCTTCCTCAACGACGGCTCCGCCTTCGGGCTCTACTCCCGGCTGGACCTCTATGCGGCCGCAGGGCGCGCAGCCGCCTCGGCGCCGAAGTAGCGCCATGGCAGCCGTGGCACGCGACGCACCGACATCCGGCTGCGAGCGTTCCGCGCGCTGATGCCGCACGACGAGCGGTTCAGCCAGCATTGCCGGCTGATCGTGCCGGCCGCCGAGGAGTTCCGTGCCCTGATGTCGGGCGACGGCCGGGCTCAGGAGCATGCGGCGGAGACCAATCGGATCGAGGACGCGGCCGACCGGGTGACGCGCGCAACGGTGTTGGCGATCCACCGCAGCTTCGTGACACCGTTCGACCGCTCGCAGATCCTCGACCTCATCACCGCCCTCGACGACACGCTGGACCTGATGAAGAATACCGGCCGCCGCATGATCCGCGACGGCCGGTGTTGGCGGCCGTGGCCATGCCAGCCAGATGTCCGAAACAGCTAACTTATATTTAGTCGCAATTACGCCCTGCAATTCTAAGCTCAAGACTTTTGCTTGCTGCGAGTAATCTCTGAGTTTCCATTCTCGTCTGACGGATCTGATCGAACGCTTCTCTCGCCTTTTCTCGGATCATGCAGCCGTAAACCGGAAGCAGCAGGTCTTGTTGCCTTGGTTCAAGTGGTTCGGTGTTGCGTCGCACCAGCTCCCAAAAATAAACGGTTTCGACGAGGCGGTCATCTCCGTCGCATATGAGGAACGCGCATTTCATCGGATCGAAACCGCGGCGAAGCAAGTCGGCGGCCACGTCTGGAATCGATGCAACGACTTCGAGATAGGCGGCTTCGAAGCTGGGATAGAGGGCGGTGCCGAGGCCACGCTCCACCTGTTCCGAGATCATCAAGTGAGTGAAGAAGCTTCTGCTCGATGTCACGTTGCTTTGCCTCCCCGAGAACCTCAGTCAACGGCAGTCCGAGAGCGCATCATAGCCGCGCCAGCCTGGCATATCAGCGTATTCTGGGTGCACGCCAGCGCTTCCCGCCAACCCCCGAGGCGCTCAGCGCAATCCGGAACCGTAACGCTGTCCTCCGCCGCGTGGCCGGCGATCGACCGAACCATCGTCATGACGTGCTGACCCGGTGCTGCAGATCGGCCAGCAATTCCTCCTGCCGGCCCTGCAGCATCCGCAGATCGTCCACGTCGGTGAAGGTGCCCAACCATTCCATCACCAGCCCACCCGCATCCAGCAGCGGCGTGGCCTGGCCGCGAAACCACCGGTATTGCGGCTGATCCATGTTGCGGATGCGGCATTCCGCTTCGAAGACGCGCGACCGGGTCGCCGCATGCCATGCGCTCGTCACGACCGGCCGATCGTCCGGGTGGATCGCGGCCATCCAGCCGGCGCCGCGGCTCTCCACCTCGGACAACCCGGTGTAGCGGTGCCATTGCGGGCTGGACCATGTCCAAAGCCCACCCGGCTCGGCACGCCAAATGTGCTGTGGCATTCCTTCCACGAGCACGCGCAGGCGATCCTCGCTCTCGCGTAACGCGGCCTGCGTACGATGTTGCTGCGTCACATCGTCGGCCGACCCGAACCACTCCAGCACGACGCCATCGTCGTCCAGGATCGGGATGGCGCGCGAGTGGGTCCACCCGATGCTGCCATCCTGCCGCACGATCCGGTGTTCCAGATCGAAGATGGTTTTGGTATCGATCGCATGCTGGATCATGGTCTGCACGCGCTCGTGGTCATCGGCCGGAATGTACTGCTCCAGCCAACTCGTCAGAGGCGTTCGCTGGGTAGACAGGAAGTCGCCGCCGATGAGCTCACGCATCTCCGTCCAGTCTGCGTTCATGCGGTAGAGCACCTGTGAACTCGCCCGCACCAGCGCGCGAAACTGCTGCTCGGAGCGGACCAGATCCTGCTCCATCTTCAGCCGCGCCGTGATGTCCACGAAGGTCTGGACGACGCCCTCGATACGGTCTTCCACCGTCCGATACGGTCGCATGCGCATGACGTAGTATCGCCCGGAGGTGCTTCGGACCTCGCGCTCTATCGGCACCAGGTTCTGCAATACTTGCCGCGTCTCATCGACCAGGGCTGGATAGTCGAGCCGATTGGCAAAATCGGTGACGGGCCGGCCGATGTCGTTCTTGCTGATGGGAAATACATCGACGATCGGCAGCGTGAACATTTTGATGCGCAATTCCGCATCCAGGAAGAGAGTACCGATCTCCATGACCGCCGTCAGGTTCTGCAGGTCGCTGTGCGCGACGGACAGGTTCTCGAGCTTGCCCTTCAGCTCGGCGTTGACCGTGTGCAGCTCCTCGTTGATCGATTGCAGCTCCTCGCGCGAGGTCTCCAGCTCCTCCGCGGTGGAGCGATACTCCTCGTTGGTCGATTGAAGCTCCTCGTTGGTTGCGCGCAGATCCTGGATGGTGGCGTCGTGGCCCGACCGGCTCGCCACCAGGGCCTCCTGCGCCGCCTTCAGCTCGGCGTGCAGCCGCGGCACCTCCTCCGGCCGAAGCTCTTCGGCGCCGATGATGCCGTCCTCGTCGTCGACCACGTCGCCGTCCAAGAACGAGACCAAGGCCTGCCGGATGCTCGGTGCGCTGGTGACCACGGGGGCCACATGCATGCTGACCCGGCGCCGCTCATTGTCGAATGCGACGGTGACCGGATGGGTCAGGGTGGTCCGGCGGCTGTCCAGCGCGAGCGCCAGGGCCAGCTTGAGGTCCAGCCGCAGCTCGGGGCGCACCATCGATGCCAGCTGGGTGGAGGGAGGCCCGGCCGAGTGGAAGATGAACCGCCCGGCCGTGGGCGAGAGGTTGAGCAGGGTGCCGGCGGCATCCACCAGCGCGCTCGGCGGCCCTGAATGCTCCAGGGCGCCCGCGTGCTGGGCCGCCACCACCTGAGGCCCATCGAAAGCAGCCGGGCCTGTCGGGCGCTGATGGGTCAGGCGCTCTGGCGTGGGATATTGCGGCAGCAGCGGCAGGTTGGGCACGCCGCGAGGACGTGTTGCGTAGATGCGCGCCTCCCGGTCCAGCGGCGCGAAGAGTTCGGTCGACGTGTCTGCTGTCTCGGCCGAACCGAGGAAGAGAAAACGGCCGCTCTTCAACCCGTAATGGAACAGCGTGTAGAGCTGTTGCTGCAGGCTGCGTTCCAAGTAAATCAGTAGGTTGCGGCAGCTCACCAGGTCCAGCCGCAAAAAGGGAGGCTGCTTGAGAACGCTATGTACCGCGAACACCACCATATCCCGCAGTTCTTTGCGTACGCGGAAATGGGTGCCCTCGTCGACGAAGAAGCGGGCCAGCCGTTCGGCCGATACGTTGACCTCGATCGATCGGGGATAGCGGCCCTCCCGCGCGGTTGCTAAAGCACCTTCGTCCAGGTCGGTGGCGAAGATCTGGATCGGGATCTGCAGGTTCCGCTCATGCGCCGCCTCCAGCAGCAGCATGGCCAGGCTGTAGGCCTCCTCGCCCGTGGCGCAGCCCACCACCCAGGCCCTCACGCCCTCTTCGGTCGAATCAGCTTGGTCGACGTCGATGATGCAATCGATCACCTGGTGCTTCAGCGCCTCGAAGGCTCTCGAGTCGCGGAAGAAGGAGGTGACCGAAATCAGCAGGTCGGAGAAAAGCTCCTTCGCCTCCTCGGGCGTCTCCTGCAGCAGCTCCGCGTAGGCGGTCAGGCTGTCCAGTCGGCAAACCTGCATCCGGCGGCTGACGCGGCGCATGACCGTGGCGCGCTTGTATGACGAGAAGTCATGCCCGGTCCGGTTGCGCAAGAAGCCGATGATGCGGCGCAACTCGTTTGCCGCCGCGTCGACATCGAGCGATCGGACCGCATCCTTGCTGCGCGCCACCTCTGCCAGTCGCTCCGACATTTCGACGATCGGGACGACGAAGTCGGCCACTCCGGTCGCGATGGCGTTCTGCGGCATGGCGGCGAACTCGGCATCCGCCGGGTCCTGCACCATGATGACACCGCCGGCCTCCTTGACGGCGCGTATTCCCTGCGCCCCATCCGATCCGGTGCCGGATAGCACGACAGCCACGCCGTCGCCGCGCGCTGCTGCGATCGAGTGGAAGAACAAGTCGATGGGCGTCCGCTGGCCGCGCGGCTCGCGGAAAGCGCGCGAGCTCAGATTGTCGCCCTCGATCACCAATTCGCGGTCCGGCGCGATCACGTAGACGGAGTTGGGCTTCAGGACGGAGCGGTCCTGGACTTGGAGCACCGGCATTCTGGTGCACATGGTCAGGACTTCGCACAACGCGCTGGGTTGATCGGGCGCCAGGTGCAGGATGACCACGTAGGACAGACCGAGATCGCATGGCAGCCGGCGGAACAGCGCCTGTAACGCGGCGACGCCGCCGGCCGATGCGCCGATGGCGCAGATGGGCGTCGGTTGAGCGGGCGACGCGTCCGTCGGTTCGTCGTCGGCCACAGTTCAGTCCTGTTTGCTCACACACCCTATGACCACGTTCTGACTATCGGCGCCACTTGAGCGGGGCGACCCATGCAGACCCTGAGCGCCGGCGCAGCGTCGGATGACCGACCGACTGGATTTTCGGCGCCAGCACCGGGCAGACTTTCATCTACACCTCACTCGAATACCGGAGGTCGCGCGTGATCGCGTAGCACTCGCACGATATCCGCTCGAGGCCGGAGCGGTCGGCAATGACGAGGCGTCGATTTCGGTGACTGATGAGTCCCAGCCGCTGCAGGCGGCTCAGGGCCACCGACACGCTCGGGCGGTGAACGCACAGTAGACCGGCAAGTATCTCATGCGTGATCGCGAGGTCGCTGTCCTGCGCGCGGTCACTCAGGCCGAGCAGGCAACGTGCCAGTCTTTCCTCAAGGGTGTGGCGCGTATTGCAGGCTGCAAGTTGCGCACTGCACGACACGGACTTGCCGGCAAAACCGAGCAACCGCCGATGCAGCGTCGGTGATTGGGAGATATGGGTCGTGAACGCGGCCGCGGACATGCGCAGGGCTTCGCCTGATACTTGCACCATGGTCGTCATCGCGCTGTCGTTCTCACCCATGACGAGGGGCAGCCCGAGCATCCCCTCGTTGCCGACCTGGGCGACCTCCGTCCTGAAGCCGTCTGAGAGCTCCAGGAGGACCGACACGTAGCCACTCAGTAGGAAATAGGCATGATCTATGGGTTCGCCGGGAACGTTCAGCACAACCTGCTCAGCCAGCGGGACCCGCCGGAAATCCGGGCTGAGCTGATGCCATTCGTCGGCGGGTAAACCGGCCAGTAGGGCGTTCTGCTCCTGCCCCGTTTTGTCCGCGGCCAAGTCGACCCTCATAGTTGGGCGACCTCAACCCTGCCGCATACTGTGCAGCTCAGCACGTCGCTGGCACGCGTGGACAGGCATCCTGCAGAACCTGCGGCTCGTCGACGTCGCCACGCCGTGGCGCGGCACGACGAACCGCGTCGGGCCGGGACGACGCATGCCATTCGCTTGCAGGAGCCGCCAGGGAAGCATCGTCGGCAGGCTCCGCCGGCGAAAACTCGTCGACGAGGAGCAGCTTGAGAGATCTGCTCTTTTGATCAGCGAGCAGCACCCGGACCATCAGCCCATCGTCCTCCGGCCCCGCCGTCCCCATCCGCTCGTTCAGGAAGACCGAGGCGATGGGAACACCGCTTCGTTTTGCCAGATCCTCCCTAGACCATCCCAACAGCAAGCGAAGCGATCGGACATCCATGGCAGAGCCTCCCATGACCCGATCAAGACCGTTGTCGAAATGTTATGTGGTCCAGTTTCGTACGCCGTGGGATTTGTAGGTAAAGAGGGGAGGGCGACGATCATGCATCGGCTGTCGACATCGACGGGGAACTCTCTGCTTGCGTCCCTGCCGGCCGAGGCGAAGGAGGAGATACTCCACAAGCTCACGCCGGTCATCCTTGAGAACCGCAGTCAACTTTATTGGGCCGAACGGCCGATCGAGCACGTCTACTTCGTTGAAGCCGGCATGATCTCGATCGTTTGTACGTTCGAGAACGGTATGCAGGCGGAGGTCGGCGTGGTCGGGCGCGAAGGGCTGCTCGGTGCCTCCGTTCTATCCGGCATGGGCGTCGCGTTCTTCGATGCAATGGTGCAGATGCCGGGGGCCGCCCTGCGTATGTCGGTTCGCGACTTCCAGCGTAAAATCGAGACCTGCGCTCCGCTGAGGCAACATCTCCTGCGCTACAACGAGATGCTGCACGTGCAAGCGATGCAGACAGCGGCTTGCAACGGGCATCACAGGCTCGAGCAGCGTCTCGCGCGCTGGCTCCTGGTGGCGCACGATCTTGTGGATGGGACCGAGCTCCTTCTGACCCAGGATTTCATTGCCATGATGCTGGGCGTTTATCGGCCGAATGTGACGGTGATCGCCGGCAACCTGCAACGCGCCGGGCTCATTGCCTATCGGAGCGGCTGCGTCACCATTGTCGACCGACCCGGTCTCGAGGTCGCCGCCTGCGAGTGCTATCGCGCCAGTCGTCGTCGCTGCGACCAAATCTTGCAGCACTGAGCCCGGCTTCGAAACCAAGCAGGTGAGCGCCAAAACCGACACAAAGCGGCTCTAGGTTGGAGAACGGGTCCCGATATCCTGGGCGAAACGCAACAGGTTTCCGTCAGGCGCTGGAGGAGGTTACAGCGGCAGTCGACCATTTGCAGACCTTCGACGCTCGGCGTCGGCGCTCATGCCTTTCTAGAAAAGGATGGTGTTCTGAGAATCTGCAGGTTGCACGGAGAATGACACCCACTTGAATAATGGGACGATACCGTCACTTTATGGTTGGTAAACCCGGTGGCGGTTGGGATGACCGACGGTCCAGCGGCCGAGGACAAAATGGGGCATGATCGACAACAGCACGTTCACCTTCCTGAAGGGGATAGCCGCTCATACCGAGAAGGCGTGGCTAGAAGACCACCGAGACGACTATCAGACCGCAAAGGACAACATCGTTGAAGCGGCGGGCATCCTAATCGGCCGATGCGACGAGTTCGATGGCGCCGTTGGTCGCGCGAACGCCGATCCCGCCCGCTGCGTCAGCCGGCTCAACCGCGACATGCGGTTTGCCAGGGGCAAGCCGCCCTACAAGACTGACTTCTTCATCTCGCTCGCTCTGGGCGAATTGCAGGCGATAGCCTCCTACTTCGTCCATATCGAGCCGGGGCACTGCTATGCCGGAGGCGGGGTTTTCACCACACAACCCGAAGCGCTCGGCCGCATTCGCGACCGCATCGTCGCCCAGACCGGGAAATGGAACGGGATCGTGCATACCCCGACGTTCCAGCAGGTTTTCCCGAACGGCCTTACCAGCCCGGAGACGCTGAAGACCGCGCCACATGGCTATGATCCCGATCATCCGGCGATTGAAGACCTGCGCCGGAAAGGCTTTTGCGCCAACCATCCACTGACCGACAAGACGATGCGGGCCGACGAAGCGTTCGACCAGATCATCCACGCATTCAAGGCCGCCCGACCCTTGGTGGATTTCATCAACACGGCGGTCCATGTTTGATGGTGGGATGCTCGACCAACCGGAATGCTGACACCTGGAGACGATCGGGCTGCCCGACCTCGTCGTGGCAGACCGCGTAACGACGAGACGGGGCAAGTCAACGAGCGGATCCTCGAGGCCGCTACCGCGTTGTTCCTGGCCCAGGGCTTCGGTCGAACCACGCTGGACCAGGTTTCGGAGGCCGCACATACCGGCAAGACCACGCTCTACGGACGCTTCCCGAACAAGGAGGCGCTTTTCGCTGCCGTCGTCCGCAGATCTATCGAAACCATGTTCGCCGAACTCGAGCCGATACCCACCGGGCTCAGCCGCAACGACCGGCTCCGACATGCCGGTCGTGAACTGGCGCGGGCCTACCTCGCACCCCGGTGCATCGCGCTGATCCGGATGACCGGGGCCGAGGCCAGCAACTTTCCGCTCCTGGCGACGATGGCGTACGACTTCAGCATGGCGGGCTCCGCGAAATACGTCGCTGGCGCACTCGTCGAAGACAGCGCGGTCACCGCAATCGAGAGCGTCCTGCCGCACGCTCAACGCTTCGTCGAAGTTGCCCTCCACTCGACCGCATTCCAGGCGATGTTCGGCAGCGACCCGGCCGCCCTCCTCACTGCCAGCGCCAAACATGTCGACGATGCGATCGTGGTCCTGTCGGCTGAAATGGCTGCGGCAAAAACTTAACCTCGAAACCTTCTCCGCCTGCTCCACGTTATTGAAATGGGACGATATCGTCCTATTTATTGCAGATCATTCGGAGCAGGAAGCCCATGGCTAAAGACGCATACAACACCTGGTACAAGGCTGGCTCGCATGCGGTCCGGTCCGCCTGCGAACAGGGCGTGGCGGGGGCTCTCAAAGCCCATGAGCTCCTCACCGATCCGGGTGCCCAAGCCCTTGCGGCCGAGGGAGCAGAGATGGCCAAGCGCAACGAGGCAGCATTCGTGGGTATCCTGAAAGACATCGGCGAGACGCCGAACGACTTCGTCGACCGGATTATGGAAGGGATTGGCAAGGGCATCGAGATGTCGGTGAAAGCGACTGAGGACAAGTCGGTGCTCGATGTCGCGTTGATCACCGGCGAGCAGACGGCGCTCCACTACTTCATTGCCGGGTTCGGGGCACACGCCGCTGCCGCCAAGGCATTGGGAAGGCCAAAACACGCCGAGATGCTGAAGGGCATGATCGACGAGTGCAAGGCGCTCGACGAGAAGTACACGGAATGTGCCGAAGGCACCGTCAACAAGGCGGCCGCCGCGGCATAACTCCGCTTCGACACTTACTCTATCAGACGTTCGTGCAGGGCTTGAAGTTCTGCCCGGACATCTGACTGCGTTTGAGGGCGATCCCGTGAATGCTCTTGGTGTAACCATCCCGCAAGGGAAGACGCTGCTCTGGCTCGCAGAAGACTTGCGGCTCGAAGACAATCTGGCGCTGACGATGGCTACCGCCCCGGCTTTTGATGGCTATGCCGTCTTGCGCACTCTGCCGGAAGCAAGGGGAAGGCCACGTCGCACACCGAACCGGCAGGCGCTCGAGGATGCGGCCGAGCAGCGGCTCCATCAGCATTTTGCAGCCGCAGGAATTCACTTTGAGGTGCTCGGTCCCGGTGACGAGACGTCGCTCCTGAATGCCTGTCGTCGATTAGGTTGCGCCTCGGTCATCCGCAACGCGGCCGATGGGATGCCGATCGAGAACGCCTATCGGGCCGAGTGGGAGCGCGAGTTGGCCTCGGCCGACATCCCCTTGATGACTGTCAATGGCGAGATGATCCGACGATTGGGTCTTGGAGGCGCCAAACCGTGTGCGCCGTTTCTGACCGACGACGCCGAGATCGGGTCCAGCAGATTGCCCGCCGCGCATCCGCTCCTGCTTCTTCGCGCGTTCTTGGAGACCCTGCCGGAACGGGATTACCTCGATGGAATGTGGGTTCCCGGCCGCGACCGGCTGAGTTCGAGCCAACTCTCGACGCACTTCGCTGCCGGCACGCTGTCGAGCGATCGGGCAGCGGTGGAAACCGTCAGGGCGCAACGCGCCTGGAACAGCGCCCACCCGGGTCAAGCTCGAACGGTGGAAGGGAAATCATTCTTTCATTTCCTGCGCCGCATAAGCATGCGGACCGGGTTCCTGACGACGTTCTCACGGTTCGAGGACAACGCACCGCCGCTGACCTCCACGGCGAAGCAGCACAGGATGGTGCAAGCGTGGCGCGACGGCCGAACGGGCATTCCGATGCCGGATGCGGCAATGCGGGAGTTGGCGACGACAGGTTGGATCAATTTCCGCCTGCGGCAGCTGGTCACCTCCTACGGTGTCCAACTCCTCCAGCTTCCGCCTGCAGAAGTCGGCGCTGCTCTGGCCGAGATGTTTGACGACTACGAGCCCGGCATCACCTGGCCGCAAGTGGCGATCAACGACGGACGCATCGGCCAGGAAAAGGGGCCGCGCATCCTCAATCCGGTCAAGCAGGGCCACGATCTGGACCCATCCGAAGCCTACGTTCGAAAGTGGCTGCCGGAATTAACCACGGTGCCAGCAGGGATGGCGCACGAGCCGTGGCTGCATGCAGATAATCCCCTCCCGATCCCGCTGGTCGACCACAAGGCGGCGTTTCGCGAGGCCCGTGCAAGGTGGGGGAATCGTGTCTCGGCATTAAGGCCGCGTGAGGACGTGGCGGCATCTCATGCCGGCGCTCTGTTGTGAAAGACGACAAACGCGATGTATCCAACTCAGCATTTCAGCGACACAACCGCTACCGCCGGTTACGTCTCGCAGTCGTTCCCACAAACGATGGCTGATCGGGAATGGCTGGATGCCGGTGATAGCGGCCGGGGCGAACCGCCAGCCGGCTGCTCCCCCGCTAGTGATGCCGCTGGCAGAACCTGATGCGGTTCCCGAAGGGGGCATGCACCTGTAGCTGATCGCCCCACGGCAACCGCTCGATACCGGGGCGGCCATAGCCGTAGTTCTTTGCAATCAACTCCGCATGGAAAGCTTGCACGCCCTCCATCCAGACGAAAGCCGTCGATCCCGGACTGGCGTCGCCATGATGCTCGCTCAGGTGCAGCACGAAACCGGCCCGCTCGATGCCCATATACAACGGCAAGCTAGGCTCGTGCCGATGCTCCATCGTCACGGTGAAACCGAGGAAATCGCAGTAGAACTCCCTTGCTTTTGTCACGTCGAAGATGCGGAATATGGGAATAGCTTGCTCGAATGAGATTTGGCCCGAGTGCTTGGAGGCCAATTTTGCAGCGGCGGTATTCCAATCGCGATGACCGAGCTGCGCGGCGACAAGCTCAAGACTTGTGCCGTGCGTCACATCCATAGTGTTTGCAGCCAATGCGGATCGCAGCCGCTTGGCCATTGCTTTCGCTTGATCGATAGTCGGCATGATAGTTCCTCGCGCCAGCGATAGGTCATCGGGAGCTCGCATTGCCGATTCATCGCCGGGAGGACTGTCCGGTGACGATCAAACCTCGATGCCTTCACCTCATCCAAGCGGACGCGAGCGGCCGGCGGCACCTGCCGGCAGGTAAGCTGTCAGCATGGGTCTATATGTGTCAACCGATCCGGCGCTCCCACAAACGAAGGTTCAACGGGAAAGCAGTTCCTCAATTTGCTGGAGCGGCGTCAATGGATGCCGTTTTCTCGAAATCTGTTCCCAAATTATCTTTCCCGAAATTGCCTGATCCAGATGAGAAAGCGGGAAGGGTGGAGACACTGGAATGGCCCTCGCGCCGCGTCAGACTACGTCCGGATTCCACCCAAAGCACGGGTCTATCGTGACGCGGAAACCAACAATCGCGACAGGTGTCTCACAGTCCGCAGACCGCTTACGACGGGTTGGATCTCACCTCTGTGACGCGCCAGGTCGTGAACGGCTCGATCTCACCCGTGGCAAGCCTGGTGATCGACTGCCGCTTGAGTAGAATGCCGGTCCGCCGGTCGACCCAATGCTCCGACACTCGGACGTTGGAGCGCCCAAACGCATCGTGACGCACGATCTTGAGCTCGACGGTCCCGCGGGGGCGACCAGCGAGAGTGAGCGTCGGGTTCGCGACGTGCTCGACCGTCACGCGACCCCAGAGTGCGGCACGCGTGTCCTGAAAGGTGGTCTTCGTCCCGACCGGACCGGTCAGTGCGTCCAGAATGGCCTTCCGCTCGGCGGCCGGCACCTTGCGGTAGCGTCCCGATCCCCAGAAGCCGGCGAAAAACCGCCTGGATCGGCGCTGCCATCGAACCCGGCAGATCTGCGGGTCGGCGGGATCCGCACCCTCGTACCGCACGATCAGGCCGGTCTCGAGGGTCGCCGTCGCATCTTGCTCACACGATGGCACCTGAGCCAGACCAGAATTGTCCACCGGGGCCGTTGCCTGCCCCTGCCTGACGGCAGGCGCCGCCACACCGAAGCTGCGCGTGTTCGGGGCCGCGCACGCCGACACCGCGAGGGAGACGACGATGGCGCTCAAGGGCAAGCGGGTCATGTGCTTGGCCCGATTCAGCATCGAGGCGGGACAGATCAGTGTTCGGACTCCAGATCAAAGCGGGGCGATGTTCTCAGCCCGGCACGGCCTCGGCTGCGAACGTGCCCCAAAAGGCGTCGCGCTCGAGATAACCCTCAACCGAGCCGACCTCAACCCGGCACCAGGCGACTTGCGCCGCGCACGACACGATCCGCCCGACGACATGGGCCTGCAAGCGCGCGACCGGCGACGAATGCTTCGTGGCCGCGGCGTGCACCGTGCGCATCGGCCCGGTTTTGACGTAGAAGCTGCGGCGAGCGACGATAATGCTGCTGTGTACCCAGCCTTCCGTTCCGTCCGGAATCCGGACCTGGCGCCATTCCTTGAACTCCCGCTTGATCTCCACGGGCAGGAAGCGCCGATGCAGGACCCAGGCGATCGGGTAGCGTCGACCGGGTCCCACGCGGAGATTGACGTCGTCGGACCGTAATGACGCGAAGCGCGGCAAGGGCAAATGCGTCACCCGCCCCGCGACGACCCTGTCGTGACGCGATGGCGTGCCCGCCGCACCGCTGAGAACGGCCGCGGCGACGAGGAACGCGTAGGCTCGGACAGGTTGTGCAACGGTGTTCTGCGGCATGGCGGCGCTACGAACCGCTCGCCGTCCTGAACGTCACCTTGTCGAAGTAGTCGCCGATCGCGTCGCGGATGGCGTGGGCCACGGTGCGACGATAGCGGGTCGTCCTCAGGAGGCGCTCTTCGTGCCGATTGGAGACGAAGCCCATCTCCACCAGCACGCTCGGCACACCGGCCGTGGCCAAGACGTAGAGATGGGCCTCGCGCGCCGGGTCGTGCACCATGGCGACGTCGTCCTTCAACTGCTCGACCATCGCCTTCTGCAACTCCGAGGATCCTGGTGGCGGATTGGCCGTCCCGGTCGACAAGGCGCGGCTGATCGCGCGGGAGGCGGCAGGGGTCGCGGGCAGCTTCACCGTCGCGCCCTGATCAGGCTCGGAACGCACATAGACGCTGGCGCCGTGCGCTCGCGGATCCGATGAGGCGTCCGCATGAATGGAGATCAACAGCGCCGGCTGTTGCGTCCGCGCTCGGGCGACCCGATTGGCGAGTGAGATGCCGACATCCGTCGTACGCGTCAATTCGACGCGGAAGCGGCCTTGAGCACGCAACTCGCGCTGCAGTTCCAGTGCCGTCGACAGCGTCACATCTTTTTCGAGCAACCCGGTGAGTCCAACGGCACCAACGTCGCGACCGCCGTGCCCGGGATCGATCAGGACAAGCGGCATCAATGCTCGCCGCAGGCGGGCGTTGGTCCGGGTTGCGGAAGCCTTCCGTGCCTTCGAGGTGGCCTTGGCAACTCGAGTGGGCGATCGGGGAGCGTTGCGGACCAACCTGTGGACCGTGGCTGCCTTTGGCGCGGCGCGTCGAACCTTGGCCGTCCGAGCCGCCTTGGGCAGTCGATTGGATCGGCTCGACAGCGGCTTGCCAACACGGGGCTGATGAGCGGCAACGGCGGCACGATGCCGATGCTCGACGTGCTTAGGCTTCGCGGTGGCTTCGGGAGACCACAGCGCCATGGCGGATGCGAGCACGCACAGTTGGAGTGCTGCTAGGCGCGTTCTTACTCGGGCGCGCTGTGGCATCGACCAGGATCGCTCGGCTGCATGGTAGGCAAGATGATCCGTCCTCGTCGGCCTGGCCGGGCTCGACCGAGGCAATCAATGCCTGCCCCTGGATAATCGTGCAACCCCTTCCGAACTCGATCGGAAAAGATTGACTTGTCCGGTGGAGGTGTATCTCCGTCTAAATTCATTCACGAGTGAACTGATCTTAGCATGTAGGAAGGTTTCACTTCCATTGCGCCAATCTTAGCCCTTTAAGCTTAGTCTTTGCATGATATAATTTAAGTTCACTTCTTTAACGAGCGTAGATACACAGGCGTCGATAGCCGGATTTTGCAGGAAAGGGTCTTGGCACGGTCACGATTGTCACCGGACGGCTTGGCGATCGGGGGCACCTTCTCCTACGACCCGACCGCCATCGGTTCCTGCAGCAATCTTCAAAGCTGCTCCTACGCGATCACCGCCGCCAGCAACGCTACCGAGACCCTCACCTTCGATGGCAAGACAATCTCTTTCGCTCTCACGACTGGCAGCATTCAGCTCAATCAAGGCGGCGGCAACGCCCAGCAAATCACTATCTCCGGCACGGCGGAGACCGTGGTCGTCGCCGAGACGGCGCTGACCGCCGCCGCCGCGCATTCGTGCCCGCTATGGCTTGAGCACACTCAGCTTGAACGGTCCGGCCTCTTTCGCCGCATGGGTCACTGCCTCGTTGACCTTCGCCAGCGGGAACTCGGCCACCGTCCAGTGCCCGAGGTCGAGCAACCCGCCGCGGATCAACCCGACGAGGCCGGGGATGGCGGTGGTGTCGTACATCCACTGCCCACGCACCGTGATCAGGTTGCGCATGATCCATGGATAGGGCAGGGCTAGGTCTTCCCCGCCCAGCATGCCCACACCGCCCATCAGCACGGCTCGCCCGCCCTGCCTGAGCGTCATGATCGCCGCCCGGGCCACGCCTGCGCCGACGCAAGGCGGCAGGAAGTCCTGCACCGCGTCGATCGGGCCCGGTGCCGCGGCCCGCATCGCGGCCGTATCGGCTTCCCCGTCGCCGGTCAGCGGCACGGGAACCAGGCGTTCGCCGAAGCGGCGGCGCAGATCATCGAGCACCGCCGCATTACGGCCCGGTGCGACCACGCAGCGCGCGCCCATTGCGAGCCCGAGCGCCACCGTGGCGGAGCCGAAATTGCCGGTCGCTCCGCTGACCAGCAGCGTCTCGCCGGGCCGGAAGTCCATCGCCAGCAACCCGCCATAGGCGATCAACAGCGTATTGATGGCGCACCACCGCCCGGCTTCCGCCGGGTCGATCACCCCGATGGAGGCCGCGTTCTCCGTGGGCACGCGGACCTGCTCGGCAAAGGCACCGTCGCGGAAGTAGCGCTGCAGCTTCTGCCCGCCCTCGCCGCGGGCGCTCCAGCCCTGAAGCGTGATGTCGGGCGTGGCCGAGCCGTCTCGCGACCGCACCGTGGGGTCGCAGAACACCCAGTCGCCGGGCTGCAGCCGAGTGGCGTCTGGCCCGACCGCGCGCACCCGGCCAACGGCGCCGCAGCCCGGCACTATCGGCGTCGGCAGCAAGTAGCGGCGCGCCCCGCTGAACACCTCGTCCGCGTAGGACAGTATCGGCGCCGCGACGACATCCACCAGCACCTCCCCGGTGCCGATCATGGGCTCCGCTACGTCATCGACGCTGAGTGGCCGCCCGAACCCGGATAAGATGGCTGCTTTCATGCTCGAACTCCCTGGACAATGAAGCCCCGAGATGGCGTGCTTCGGTGACGCAAGGAGAACCGGCATCATACTGGTCTTCTCCGATACCACCCAGGGAGCTTGGCTTGGAAGGCAACCGCCCATTCGGAGACTTCCTGCGCTCCCGCCGGATGCGCCTCGCGCCCGACGCGCAAAACGGCACGCCTCGCCAACGCCGACGCACACCAGGCCTGAAGCGTGAGGAAGTGGCGCAGCGCGCCGGCATCAGCGCGGAATGGTACGTCAAGCTGGAGCAGGGTCGTGCCGTGTCACCTTCGGCGGAGACGGTTGAAGCGCTCGGCCATGCCCTGCAATTGGACGGGGTGGAACTCGCCCACTTGCGGTCGCTTGCCGCCGCGGGCGGGCGGCAGCCGTTCCGGCGCGAAACCGTGCCAGCCTCGCTTAGCCGCATGGTGGATAGCCTGCCGGAGCCCGCCTACCTGACCGGCCAGCGTTGGGACATCCTGGCGTGGAACGCGGCGACGGCCGCCCTGTTCGGCGATTTCGGCCAGCTCAAGCCCGATGATCGAAACATTCTGCACTGGATGCTCACTGATCCCACGGCCAGGCGCGTGTTCGGTCAGACCTGGGCCGAGGAAGCCCGGCGCATGGTGTCGCTGTTCCGCACGTCCCATGATCTTTGGCCCGGCGACGCGGCGTTCGCACAGCTCGTGAGCCGACTGCATGCGAGCTGCCCGGAATTCGACGAGTGGTGGGCCGCACACGGCGTCGGCGCCCCGGTATCCGGCACCAAGCGCCTGCATCATCCAATGCTAGGTGCGGTGAGCTACGAGTATGCGAGCTTCCAAGCCAATGACGATCCCGCACTCAAGCTCGCACTTTACGCGCGGTTCTAAGTTGGTGCGGCGGCTATTCTGTCGAACTCTATCGCCGCTCCAATCGAAGTAGAACTCGTGTCGTGTTTGCGCCTGCTACCGGTGCATGCCGCTTGTCGGCCCTGATTGCCTCACTGTGTCGCAGTTCCGGCGGGAGCCGCGACGTGGTTGCTGACGTCGCCGAGAGGCGGCCGTCGACCTTGCGCGATGCAAAGCGCCAAGCCCCGCCATGGAGCTCGCTCTCGTAGCCGGCACCGACGGCATGGCCGTGTCGACGAAGCGGGCGACGTCGGAACCGCCATCGTAGGGCTACTCGGAGACGATAGTCGCAGGGTCAACGCATAGTCGATCGAGATCGATGGCGGTTACATCTTTTGAGAGGAGAGTGCCTGTGCTTGATCATATCTTCATATCAGTCAGCGATCTTGATCGCTCGATCGCCTTCTACACAGCCGCTCTTGCGCCGCTCGGGATCACCCAGCGGGTCGATTACGACGGGAAAGACGGTCCGCCGGGGCATCCCGACCTCAAGGGCTTCGGCGCGAACAACCGCATCTTCTTCTGGCTTCGTCCCGGCACCGTTGAAGGAGCCGCCGCCCATGTCGGATTCGTAGCCAATTCGCAGGTCGAGGTCGATGCCGCCTACGCCGCGGCCATGGCGGCGGGGGCAACCGATAACGGCCCGCCCGGGGCGCGGCTCTATTACGACCCCCGCTACTACGCCGCAAACGTGCTCGACCCCGACGGGTATAGCCTCGAGTTCACCTACAAGACTTGGCAGCACTGATGCGACGACGCTGATGAGTTATCACGCACCGGCTACTCTGGTCGCATGGCTTCTGCCGGCGCTCAGGCCCACGGACTTGATCTCATCGTAGCCGGTAGGCCGAGCAATGAAACCAAGCTGGTCTCCCTTGCCAGGGACACGGCACCGTACGTCCACTCGACCACACGGCGGGGATTGGCCCATCTCGATCTCCAGTTCATGCTTCGCCATCGCCGAGCAGGACGAAGTAGCCGAGGCGCGGTCCCGGATGAGCGGTTCTCTGCCGTGCGAAGGTTAGCTGGGCAACACCTGCAGCAAGCAGGGCATCATGCTGCGGGGCAAGCGTCTGCATCCCGTCGCTTCTGGAGACCCGGAGTAGCCGATGAGCATGGAATGAAACCACCGGAAACGGTTGCCACGGTGCAACCTGACATTGATAATCGCAACGGGTTTCCTGCCGGTTCCAAGCGCCATGCCAGCCCCGCTGCCTGGCCGCACGGAACCGGAAGTTTTCCTGACAGAGCGGCAGACGACCAGCCCAGCACATTGTGCCGGGCTGCACCACACGGAGCGTGCCTTTGAACGACGCGGAACCAAGCGGCCATGAAGAGTCGCTGCGGCCGCAGACCGTTTTGGCCCGGTTCGGGGAACTCGCCCTCAAGTCAGACGACCTCGATGAAATTCTGACCGAGGCCTGCCGGCTGATCGGCGAGGCGCTCGGCACCGACCTTGCCAAGGTCATGGAGATGCAGCCGGACGGCGGAACGCTGCTCGTGCGCGCGGGCGTGGGCTGGAAGCCCGGCGTCGTCGGCGAGGCCAAGACGCAGGTGGCTGACGACACGTCCGAGGGCTACGCCCTGAAAACGGGCAAGCCGATGATCTCCTCCGACATCGCCAAGGAAACCCGGTTCCGCTACCCACCCTTCCTGACTGACAACGGCGTGAATGCGGTGGCGAACGTCGCCATCATCGGAGCCGAGGACAAGCCGCCCTACGGCATCCTGCAGATCGACAGCCGCACCCCACGCGAGTTCGACGAGGAAGACACCGCGTTCCTGCGCAGCTATGCCAACCTGCTGGCCACCGCCGTGGACCGGCTGCGCGGCATCAAGGAAGGGCGAGACAAGGAAGAGAGGCTGCGGCTCGCGCTGGATGCCGGCCAGCTGGGGACATGGGAGCTTGACCTGTCCAACGGCGTCGTAACCCGCTCAGCGCGTCACGACCAGATTTTCGGTTACGACGCTCCGCCGCCGACATGGACGATGGACACGTTCCTGGCGCACGTCCTGCCAGCGGACCGCGATCACGTGGCCAGGACGTACCAGGACGCGGTGGAGACCGCGACGGAGTGGCGGTTCGAGTGCCGCATCCGCCGCGCGAGCGATGGCGAGATCCGGTGGATCGACGCCCAAAGCCGGCCAATCGGCAACCACAACGACGCCCGGCCCACCCACATGCTGGGCATCGTCGCCGACGTCACCGCGCGCAAGTCGACCGAAGAGGCCCTGCGCCGGTCCAATGAGATGCTGGAAGCGAGGGTCGCCGAGCGCACCCGCGAGCTGAGCGAGGCGAACGCCAAGCTGCAGGCCGAGGCCGTCGAGCGCGAACAGGTCGAGGAAGCGTTGCGCCAATCGCATAAGATGGAGGCGGTCGGCCAGCTCACGGGCGGCATCGCGCACGATTTCAACAACATGCTCCAGGCGATCGGCGGCAGCCTGGAGCTGATGAGCCGGCGTGTGGGACAGGGGCGCCCGGCGGAGGCGGCCGTCCTTGTCAGTAGCGCGCGGACAATGGTGGAACGAGCGGCGGCCCTCACTCACCGGCTGCTGGCATTCGCCCGGCGCCAAACGCTGCAAGCACGCCCGGTCGAACCGGATAACTTGATCCGTGGCCTGGTTGAGTTGATCCAGCGCACCGTTGGCCCTGGCATCACAGTGGAGGTGCGCCCGTGCGACGGCATCTGGACCGTGCTGTGCGATCCCAACCAGCTTGAGAACGTGCTGCTCAACCTAGCCATCAACGCCCGCGACGCCATGCCTGATGGCGGCACGGTCACCCTGAGCACGCGCGATGTGCGCTTGTCGGCCGAGATGGCCGGCCAGGACGGAGCCCGGCCTGGCGACTATGTCGAGATCGCGGTTGCTGATACCGGCGTCGGCATGGACGAGGCGACGCGCACGCGAGCCTTCGAGCCGTTTTTTACGACCAAGCCCATCGGCCAGGGGACAGGGCTGGGCCTGTCCCAGCTCTACGGTTTTGCGAAGCAGTCAGGCGGGGCCGTGCGGCTGAACAGCGAACCGGGCCGGGGAACGACGGTGCAGCTCTATTTGCCTCGGCACGCACTCTTGCAGGCGGACGACACGCTGCCGCCCCCTGAGGTCGAGCCGGAAAGCGCTGCTGGTGCCGCGGTCGTGCTGCTGGTCGAAGACGAAGCCCAGGTGCGTCACGCTGCTGCCGAAACCCTTCGCGACCTGGGCTACCAGGTCTTGGAAGCGTCGACTGGCCCGGCTGCACTGGAGTTGCTCCAGGGTCGCCGGCGCCGGGTCGACGCTTTGGTGACGGATGTGGGCCTGCCAGGCGGCTTGAACGGGCGACAGGTGGCGGAAGCAGCACGCCGGGATCGGCCCAACCTGCCTGTGTTGTTCATCACAGGCTATGCCGGCAGCGTTTTACAGGACCAGCTTGCACCAGGGATGGAAGTGATCGGCAAGCCGTTCGCCCTTGACGCTCTGGCCATCAGGATCAGCAGCATGATCAAAGATCAGGCGAACACGCGACCGCACTGAGTCCGCACATAGCGCGGGTATCCGGATCGAAAAGACTTGGGACCAATTGGGGCTGCGGGAGTCGGGCAGTCATGACGTCGTGTTCGAAGACGTGTGGGTCTCGCTCGATCACGCGGTCGATAACGTGCGCCAGCCGGGTGGGGCCGTCCCGACGCCGATACCGCGTCGTGGAGTGCGCTGCTGATCGCCGCGCTCTACACGGGGGTCGCGGAGGCGGCGCGGGATTGGATCGTGGCGTTCCTGCGGGATCGGGTGCCGTCCAATCTTGGCGCCTCGCTCGCCATCCTGCCGCGCATGCAGGAGGCGGTGGGCAGGATCGAGGGATTGTTGATGGCCAACCGCCGTTTGATCGATGGCGCTGCGGCCGAGTCGGATGCCGGGCGCCCGCCCGCCCCGGCGGAGAGCGGGTTGATCAAGACCGTCGCCTGCGAGAACGCCATTGACGCCGTGCAGTCGGCGATGGAGCTGGCCGGCAACCATGGCCTGTCGCGGGCCAACCCGCTCAAACGGCATTTGCGCGATGTGCTGTGCGCACGCGTGCATACCCCGCAGCCCGACGCTGCGTTCACATCTGCCGGGCGCCTCGCCCTCGGCCAGTAGGAGACATCGATGTCGCTCGAATTTATCGGCATGATCCAGCCGCGCGAACAGTCCGAAATCCACCCGGCTTCCGGCCCGGGGATCGATCCCGGCTATCTGGTTGCCTCCGCGCAGGCGCACGAGGCCCATGCTGCGACCGGGGGCGGCTTCGACCGGGTGCTGATCGGCTGGTACAGCAATGGCCCGGATGGGCTGCAGCTCGCGGCGCACGCGGCGGCGCATACCAAGCAGGTCGGCTTCCTGGTCGCGCACCGGCCGGGCTTCCAGGCACCGACGACCGCGGCGCGCGCGTTCGCTACGCTGGACCAGCTCAGCAGCGGCCGGGCGGCGATCCATGTCATCTCCGGCGGCGACGATCAGGACCAGGCGCGTGACGGCGATTGGCTCGGCAAGGACGAGCGTTACGACCGCACCGACGAGTATGTGGACATCCTGAAGCGCGTCTGGACCGCCGACGCGCCGGTCGACCATACCGGTCCCTATTACCGCATTGCTGGCGCTTCTCCCGCCGTCAGGACCGTTCAACGGCCGCGCATCCCGATCTATTTCGGCGGCGCGTCCGACGCGGCGATCCGGGTAGCCGGGCGGCATGCCGACACCTACGCGCTATGGGGCGAAACGCGGGCGCAGGTCGCCGAGATCACCAGCCGGGTGCGCGCCGAGGCGGCCAAGCACGGTCGCACGGTGGGGTTCAGCCTGTCGTTCCGGCCGATCCTGGGTGCCACGGAAGGCGAGGCCTGGGAAAAGGCCGAGCGGATCCTCGCGCGCGTGCAGGCGGTCCGGGATGAAGCGGCTTTGGGCCCGGCGGATGGCGCGCCGGCCAATGCAGGTTCCCAACGCCTGCTCGCCGCAGCGGCATTGGGCGACAGGCCAGAGGGGCGGCTGTACACCGCGATTGCTCGCGCAACCGGCGCCCGAGGGAATACGACGGCCCTGGTCGGCACGCCGCAGCAGGTGGCGGAGGCGTTCTTGGATTACCACGCTCTCGGCGTCGACACGTTCCTGATCCGCGGGTTCGACCCGCTCGAGGACGCGATCGAGTATGGCCGCGAGTTGCTGCCGTTGACCCGGCGGCTCCTGGCGGATCGAACGACCCGCCGCGCCGCCGCCGAGTAACGCCCGATCAGTCCAGTAGGTCCGGCTCCTGCGCGACGACGAGCTCCCATAGCGGTTGGAAGCTTAGCAGGCCGGAGCGGGTGCAGGGCCGCCTTGGCCTCGCTGGGCAGCAGATTGGCGATCTTGAGATCCGACGCGGTCCAGCCCTGCGCCTCAATCACCGCGAGCACGAGGGAGTGGCCGATGGAGCCGCGGTTCGTGGCGACGGTGCGGCCCTTGAGGTCCGCAAGGGAGCGGATGGACGAGGCATCCGGCACCATGATCGCCGTGCTCGCGCCGCTGGCCCGGGTCGGTGAGATGATTCGGGCCGGCACCCCGGCCGCGAACGCGAAGGTCACCGACGCATCGCCGGCGAACCGCACTCGATCGCCTCGGCATTGAGCGCCTCCAGCAGCGGCGCCGCGGCGGCGAACTGACTCCACTCGATGCGGTAGGGCAGGCCGTCGAGCGCGCCGGCGGCTTTCATCAGTGCCTGCGCGCCGCCTTTCTGGTCGCCGACCCGCAGTGCCGGTGCGGCTGCATTGGCCATCCCGAACGGCAGCGTTGCCAGTTCGGCGAGGATCGTCCGGCGTGCGATCATGATGTGAGCCCGAGTTGGCCCAGCACGTCGCGCCGCAGCCGCACGATCTCCGGATCGTTACGGTGTCGCGGGTAAGACAGCTCCACTTTCAGGTCCGCCCGTATGCGGGCCGGCCGGTCGCTGACCACGATCACGCGGTTGGCCAGCAGCAAGGCTTCCTCGACGTCGTGCGTCACCAGCAGCGCGGTGAAGCCGCGGTCCTGCCAGATGCGGACCAGTTCGGCCTGCATGAGGAAAGTGCTGGCGCTGCGGCTGCTCGGAAGCACGAAGAACGCGACCGGGATCCATGCCACCGCCGGCACCGGGCCGATGATGCGCAACACCGGATGCACCCAGTAGCCGACGATGCGGGACCACCCGACCGCGACGCCGGTCCGGAAACCGGTGGATGCCCCCAGCAGATAGGCTGGCACCAACAGCCACAACGACCGCAGCAGGCTCTCGCCCAAGCGAGGCCAGTCATCGGTCAGCACCTCGAGCATCGATTGCGGGGCGGCGAAGAATGGCCGCGGCAGCATGTCGAGCTTGGCTGTCACCAGCTCTTAGCCGCCGAGGCCGATGGCCAAGACGGCGAGCCAGGGGCCGGCGTGGCGGATCGCTGCCGGTAGCGGCCTGACCGCGGCCGGAGGACCTTGTCGGCAAACCACTCGGTGTTGGTCGCGGGCCGGATGACTTGCACCATTTTCAATTCGTCCCTGTAGGCGGCGATCTCGGCTTTCAATGCGCTGCCGACCGGGTGATGCTGGTGGGTGTGGCTCCGCAACATGGCAGCCAACTGTGCTTGCGGTGCGGGAGAATACTTTGCGAATACTGCAGCAGACTCGTCGGGGTTGGCGACGTCGTAGTCCTGCGCTTCGAGCAGCGCCCGGGTCAGGGCGCCGGAGGCTGCGCGGTCAGCCTTGATCAGGCTGCGGCGCACGCCGAGCACGCAGCAGGCACGGTGTTGATACTCACCGGTCAGGTTGTTCGACACTTTGAGCAGGTCATCGCGGTCGCGGACCACCCAGGCCAGTCGATCGCCCAGCGCACAGGCCTCGATCTCGCCTTTCTGCAACGCAACGCCCAATAGGTCGGCGGGGAATTGGCGCCATTGGATGTCGCTGTTCGGATCGATGCCCTGCTTGGCGGCGACGATGGAGACGAAGTTCTTGTCCGCCGCGCCCATGTCGCTGCAGCCGACTTGCCGGCCCTTAAGGTCCGCCACCGTCTTCACCGGGCCACCCTTCTTGGCGAACAGCCGCATGCAGCCGCCGTGGATCGCCGTGGTAATCTTGTGCCGACGAAACGGAAGGATGTTCGGCTGCGATGGGTGAGGTCGACCGCTTCACCGAGGAAATCTGACCGCACGTTTTTCTTCGCCAAACTCAGAACTGGTTTCTACAGCCTCGCATTCTTTTGTAAGGTAACTGAAGTAGCCGCTCAGGCTAATCGCGGAGGCTTAACTTGCATGAGCACGACCAGATGCCGATTACCTGCGCATGGATTATTGGTATCCGTAGGATCGCAGCAGATAATTCGTACCCAGCATCCCGCCGAATCCAGCCACGGCACATGCTAACGCTATCAGATTGCCCAACGGAGTTATGCGCTTCTTTTCCGCATCACGCGTCAGAGCTTCCGTTCTTGCCCCCAATATCATCAGCGTTAGACCGATTATGATCAACGGCCCAACCAGGAAGGAAGCCATTGACCAGGTATTGATCGTCGGGACGCCCTGCTGGGCCATGCGGAGACGGTCAAAGATGGAAGGCCACGAGATCGCAGCGCCGGCCACAACGCAGCCCAAGCCGGCCAAGCGGGTCTTCACGTCAGAATTCATCAATCTCTCCGGGCTTGTGCGTTGAAACGGTACTATGGATCGACAACGAAGTCAGGGCTGCTGCGTGGCAGCTTCTGAGCCTAAGCGACACCCCCGATCGACCATCCTTTCGAGGAAGGTAGAGGCGCCGATGCCGGTGCGGTGAAACTCCGCAGCGTGTCGACTGCAATGCTAGCCATTCCGGCCGGCAGTTAGCGCCGGGGAGGCTCGACGGACTAGATGGCGTGCAGTGAGTGGACGTCCGCCCCTCATCGCATCACGGGTTTCCTCGACCTGCAGCTCGCTAACGTCCGACGACCCGGGCTCGGATCAGTGGCAGTAGGCGATCAATCGCCTGTCTGGCCGATGCGGGATCCTGTGCAAGAGATCGAACGGTCAGCAGATCGCCATCCCGGATGATGATCGCCGTGGCCCCCGCTCGGTCGCCCAGCTTATAGCCGCTCACCCAACCCACGGCCGGCGTCACGTCCAGCTGGGCGACGGTGCAGTGGGGGCTGCGCGTGCGACATATCTGTTGCAAGTCGGCCATGCTCGTCGTGCCCGACCGAAACCCGTTCCTCCGTTCCGTCCGCTTGGCGGCCGATCAGAACGTCGACGACCGGTTCGCCCCCACAAGTCATGCAGGCCAGTGTGATCCGCTGCGGCTCCGCTCTCGCCTCGAAGCCGGCGCCTAACGCCGAGGAAATTGCGTGACCGAGATCCGTCAAATCCTTGATCGCAAGCCCTTGCGCGGTTGCGCCCGTCGCCATGAACAGCATGGCGACGACGGTGACTGTGCCAAGTCGATGACGCATGTTCCTGCAGCTTCGCCCTGCTCGGGCGAGAATCCCGAGACCCAGCCAGATTGGGGCTGAGGGCCGGGCGGCGCAACCGCAAGGTTCCTTTGAGGATCAAGCGTCTCCTGCTCGTGCTGACCGGCAGCGTTCAAGAGAAACCGGTTCAGCGGCCGCCTGCCGGCAAAGCCCGTTTGGGGTCGATCTCGGCGGTAGCGACCTTGGTCGAGGTAACCGCCGGATGGTGTGGTTTCCGGACCTTCGCCTCAGCTCGACAGGTCTGTTTTCGACCAGAGCCTCATCATGCAGGCGAACTGCACTATTTCTCAGAAGTGGGTATTCAGCTATAAGAGCGCTTTGATGTTGCGCGCTGCCCTTTGGAGTCTGATCGCGCGAATGCGCTAAAGCGTCAACAACTTACAAAAGAGGTGGCTCTGTCCACTTACCGAAATTACTACTTATCCATACTTTTCGTCCTACTCATGGCGATGACGGCCAGCCGTGCTTACGGTTGGATGCTGATAGCCGACATGCTCCAAGCTCTGCTATGGATCGGCACCGCCGTGACTTTGCTGCTGGTCTGCCTCAATCTCTGGGAAAGGCGATTTAGTCAGGCGGCGTCCGGTGCTGCCATCCTCCTTGCGCTTGCATTTACCGTCATTTCAGCTAAGCTGCTTGAGATTTCCCCAAACAAAATTCGCTTTGTAATTACGAGACATGAGTATGTCTCAGAATTACCAAAAACCGATGATACTTCTCGCATGCAATTTAAACGTTGGCCGTGGAACTGGTACGCGAATGGACTGATTCTAGGCGGGCAAACATTTGAGCTTTTAATTTACGATAGTAGTGATCAGATCACGCTCCGGTCGGGAACTCAGACAGAGGAGTGGCTTCGCAACGCCAAAGCGGCTGGTTATGAAATTGATCATTATGATGGGCATACATGGTTAGAGATAACTAACCTTGGCGGGCATTTTTATATTGTTTCGGGCGGGTGGTAGCTAATCGACATCACACGTAGATCGAATGCTTGGTTGCGAAGGTCTGACTTTTGATCGACGTTAGCCTAGTCTTTTGGTCGATCTCGGGAAGATCGTCTGTTTAAGGCGTAAACGGCCCTTCACAGCCAGACCGCTTTTGACCAACGGCCCGCACTGGGGCGACGGCGAGAGTCCGGTGTGTGTCGACATCGGCGGTAGCGGGTCCGTTTCGGTCTACCGCCGATGAGCGTGGAAAGCGGTCCTAGCGTAGGCGGTGGTGACGGAGGGTGGCACGTTAGTGACCCTGCGCGATGCTCCCACCTAACGTCGCCGTCATCGTCCGACGGATCATTGTAGCCGTGTCGGCCGGCGACTATGCCGCCGCGCTTGCCGAGGTCGGCGCGACGCGCTGCTCCGCCCAGCACCGTGCGATTACCGCTAGGAGCGCCGTGGATCGGAGGCGCCTGGAGCGGGCTCTCCGTATCGTGGCCAGTGCGCTCTAAGACGCAGAGCTGTCGGCAGGAGACGAGCCGTGAGGGACAGGCCCGCGGCCGTGCTCAGAACGTCAGCATCGGCGAGACCCGGCCGGACCGTCACCTGGTGTCCAGCATCTGGATCAGCGGCCGGGTCGCAATGTCCGTCAAATAGAACACCGTGATGGCCGCCGGCGCCGTGGACGAGGCGTTGTCGAATTGTAGGATCTTATGGCCGGCCGGCTCGAAGAAGGCATCGCCCGTGTGCAGGACTCGTTCGGCTTCGCCGTCAGGCTGGGACATGAAACGACCTTCCGTCACCACGCCCACCGTCGAGGCGGGATGAACATGCACGCCGGTTGGCTGACCCGGCGCAAAGCGGATATGGGCGCCCCGAACCAATTCGATCGGTGGATTGGCTGCCGGCACGGGCGTCTCCAGCACCGACTGCCGTTCGAGCGGCGGGAAGCGATCGGCGGCACTGGCCGGCAGGATCGCGGCCAGGAGCAATATCGAGCCCAAGAGGTGCTTCATGGTTGCGACGCCTGGGCCGGCACATAGGATGCGAGGCCGTTGCCGAACGACCAGTCGGGCCTGTCGTTGCTGGTGATAATCACCTGCACGTCTTCTCGCCGAAGCCCAGGATCGGCGGCCAGATTGTCGGCGATGGCCGCGTAGAGTGCCTGCTTGGCGGCCGTCTCTCGCCAGTGGCCGGCAATGACGTGGACGATGACCAAATGGTCGGTGCGCTGGATGTCGAGATAGCTCGCGCTGAAGATGATCTCGCCCGGGTCGCGCTGCTCGATGATCTGGAACCGGTCCTCCAACGGCACCGCATAGGTTTCAACCAGTGCCGCATGAACGCCGTTAGCAATGGCGCGCAACTCGACGGGCGTTCGCCCCTTCAGCAAGGAAATACGAACCAACGGCATGGATGTCTCCTGTCAGCCGAAAACCAATTCCAGTCCGATACTGGCGATGACGGTGGCACCTACGATCAGCGTGGCTGCCGTGCCGAGCCCGGCCAGGTAGGCCCGCAACGCCAGTTGAGGCAGAGCGGCGTCGGATGCCGGGAACCGGTTCGTGTCGGGGATGGCGAGCATGGGAACTTCTCCTTGATCCAACGCACCGAACCTAAGCGCCGGTTGACCATGACAAAACCCCATGACAGCGTATTTCAATGATTGTCGTTTGCAATGGCTCAATGTGAAGTCGCTGGATATCGAGGCCGTCCGGGCCTTCATCATGACGGTCGATCTGAAGGGGTTCACCCGGGCAGCGGCGGCTTTGGACGCGACCCAGTCGGCGGTTAGCCTCAGGATCAAGCGCCTGGAAGATATCCTTGGACGACGGCTGTTGGATCGCACGCCGCGGCACGTCCGCCTGTCCGCCGACGGCGAGGCGTTCCTTCCGCGAGCCCGTATTCTGTTGGCCGCACACGGGGATGCGGTCGGGTCGTTCGATGCCGAGCGGCGCCGCTTGGTGGTGGGGATCAGTCATCACATCGTGGGAACCGAGTTACCTTTTCTACTGAAAAGCATCAGTGCGGCCGAACCGGGCTTGTTGCTGGAGATGCGGGTCATGACCTCGAAGGAGGTGCTTGCCGAATTCGATGCCGGTGCTCTCGACGCGGCCATCGTGCTCCGACATGACAACCGGCGTCACGACGGTGCGCTTTTGATGCAGGAAGCGTTCGCCTGGATGGCGGCACCGGAGTTCGAGCATCGCGATGGTGCGCCGCTTCGGCTCGCGACGCAGGCGGCGCCGTGCAGCGTGCGGAGCATGGCGATCGACGCCTTGGACCAGGCGGGCGTGCCCTGGACGGAGGTCTTCGTTGGCGGTGGAGCGACCACCATCGGCGCCGCCGTGTCCGCCGGGCTTGCGGTAGCGGCGCTGGGCCGCCGCGTGGCGCCGCCCGGAACGATCGACATCGGACCGCGGCTCCGGCTGCCCGAGCTGCCCGTTCGAGACGTGGTGATCTATGCCAGTGCTACCGATCTGCAGGCCAAAAGTGCCTTGAAGACACTAGGCGCCGCGATCCACTCGACGAGCTCTCGATAATACGGCGCCTACCAGGTGAGAGCGCGCCTGCCGATGGCGGCACCGACGGCAGCCATGATGACGACCCCAAGCGTGTACCACAGCGCAACGAAGGATCCGGCATCGTTCCTGCAGGCGAGCGCGTAGGCGGTGGCGCCCAGTGAGCCGGACAGTGTGCCGGCGATCGCCCCGGCCACCGCAGGACGGGTCACCGCGCCCATCTTCATCACGGCGAGCACGATGATCAAAGGCAGCAAAGAAGCGCCCAAGATCGTCAGCATGCATCCACCTGCCGAGATGTCCGAGTTTCCCAGGATGGAGAGGCCTGAACGGTCGGTAGCAGCACGGAACAGGAGAATGAGCGCGGCCGGCACGAAGGCCAGGGCTGTCAGTCGGCCGCCGCCCGGCAAGGCGGCACGGCTAGCTAGAACCAGAGCGGCCAGAGCAAAAGCCAGCATGCTTGTGATCTTGTAGGCAAATGGTGCGCGATACATGGCGATCGCGAAGTCTGGCCTTACGCCCTCCCACACGAGCACGAGTGCCACGGAGAGGCAGAGCGATACCAGGGCCGCAATGACGAGGATGACCCTGAAGGTGCGGGGAGCGGCAATCCGACTGCCACCAGCTTGGGCGGCCAGCCGGTCGATCAGGCCGTCGGTCCGCACAACGGTGGTCCCTTCCTGTGCCCCGGTCATGGTGTGTCGCTCCGGCGAGCCTTGGCCATTAGTCGCTGCAAGGCACGATGGTAGAGCACACGCACCGACCCCTCGCTCGTGTGAAGCTGCTCGGCGGTCGCCCGGACCGTAGCGCCCTCGACGCCAAGCGCTCGCACCACCTGACGCTGGCCAGGAGACAAGTCAGCGATATGTTGATCGATGTCGCGCAGGGTGCGGTCGGCATCCTCGCTCGGCGCCGCAAAGATCTCAGCCATTTCTTCCATCGTGATGTCGACGTGTCGCGCGGCATCGCGGCGCAGGCGGCGGGCCATGTCGATGAATTTGTAGCGGGTGATCGTGTAGAGCCAAGGCATGAAGGGGCGGGCAGCGTCCCAGGTATGGCGTTTGCCATGGAGGCCGATCAGTATTTCCTGCACCACGTCCTCCGTCTCATCCACACGCAAGTCGAACCTAGCCAGACGCGAGCGGATCAGTCGGCGCAGCATCACCGCGATCTCCCTGAGCAAACGCTCATAGGCCACCGCATCGCCCCGGCGCTCCGCACGCATCGCCTCCGCCCACTTGATTTCGCGCGCGGTGGTGTCTGCGTATTCGGTGGTCATGCCACGGCTCTTAACGGCCTCACGAGAATTGCTGCCATGTGCGACATGCAGACGCGGCGTGTTGCGAACGCCCTGAGCGCGTCGAAAACCTCATTGAAGCATGTCGCTTCCAGGCGCCGTTTCGATGAAGGACCCGACCATGAAGATACACACATCAGCTGCCGCACTGGCTCTCTGCCTGATCGCAGGTGTAGCCGCCAGTGTTCCGGCTCACGCTCAGACCACCGCCGTCCCCGTGCAAGCCCATAATGTGGTTCTCGTGCACGGAGCGTGGGCTGATGGATCGAGCTGGAACCGGGTCATCCCCATCCTGCAGGCTGCCGGGCTGCACGTGACGGCGGTGCAAAATCCGTTGACCTCGCTTGCCGACGGCGATGCTGAAGTGCGCCGTGTGCTGGCATTGCAGGACGGTCCCACCGTATTGGTCGGGCACTCCTTCGGGGGAACGATCATCAGCGACACCGGCAATACTGCCAACGTGTCAGCCCTGGTTTATGTCGCGGCACGAGCGCCCGATGCCGACGAGGATACCGCCTCGGTCAATGCCAAATTTCCTGCAGCGCCCGCGCGCTCCGGACTGATCACCCATGACGGCCTGACCACGCTGAGCGAAGATGCCTTCACCAAATACTTCGCAAACGACCTTCCCCACGCGCAGGCCGACGTTCTTTTTGCCGTGCAACAGCCGACCGCCACCTCGACGTTCACCGCCCGCACGGCGGCTGCCGCTTGGCACGACAAGCCGACCTTCTATGCCGTCGCGACGCAGGACATGACGATATCGCCCGACCTCGAGCGCTTCTTTGCCAAGCGCATGGGCGCCGCGACCATCGAGGTGGACTCAGGTCATCTGGCCATGGTCTCGCAGCCGGAAGCGATTGCGAACCTGATCTTCAGGGCCGTGGGTCAGGTAAAATAAACCTGAAGTCGCATGGACGGTGCAGTCCAGTCACGTCCATGCCGCCAGACGAATTCCGATAGCCACGAGCCTGGCCGTTCCTCGACGGCACAAATTAACTAACAGGATTATACACACCATGAACGTCAAGATGATGGCCGCCGCCCTGCTCATGTCTGTAGGCGCTGCAACCGCTGCTTTCGCCGGCGAAGGCAATAACGAGCCATTCCCACTCTCGATCTCCATCGGCGCGAATGGCCAGATCGGCTTCAGCACTCTGCCAGAGGCCAATGGGCTGCCCGTTGGCGCCCTGAAAGGCACTCCTTTCTACACCCAGGCTCAGTCCATCAACCGGTGGTATGCCCAACAGGCTGATCATCGTTTTGCGCAGCAGCAGGCGGCCCAGGCTCATCGCGGGTAGCCCCACATCAGCGATCTCGGAACCGAGTCTGCTCACCAATCATAAGGACTAGACATGTCTGCAATGACAATGAATGACTTCTCAGCCACGTTTCCCTCGGGGTGGCTGAAGCGGTATTACTTCGCCCGCTTTGCCTTCTCGGCAGCATGGGTGGCATTGGCGTTCGGCGTCGCCAAGAATGCCCCGACGCTGGCCTCCGTTATGCTGGTCGGCTATCCAGCGTGGGACGCGATCGCGAATTTCGTCGATGCTCAGCGGAACGGAGGCCTTGGCCGCAACAAGACCCAGATGCTGAACGTCGTCGTAAGCACCATCACGACAATTGCCGTGGCCGTCGCGCTCGGCGCAAGCATGAACAAAGTGCTCGGCGTGTTTGGCATCTGGGCCGGGCTGGCCGGCATTTTCCAGCTGGCCACCGCAGTCCGCCGCTGGAAGTCGTCTGGCGCTCAATGGGCGATGATCCTGAGTGGTGCCCAGTCCGCTTTGGCCGGCTTTCTCTTTGTGAGAATGTCCGCCGGTGGGACCGAGCCGATCGGCGTTACCACTGTTGCCCGCTACGTGGCGTTTGGAGCGTTTTACTTCCTGGTCTCGGCGCTTTGGCTGACGGTGAGCGAGGCTCGCAAGGGCGGGTCCTTTAGTCAGCCTGCGCACGATTAATCCTTCGTTCAGGGTGCGTTGCGCGCCGCGATCGTAGCGCGGGAGGTATAGGTCTGCCGCGAGGCCTGCTGTTCCGTCACGTCGCCGCACCGTTCTCAAAGCACACAATGCAGAGAACAGCATGTTGCACCGCCGCCAGCCGTCCTCGGGTCGGCTCCCCTGCCGACGTTGGTCAGAGCCCAGCCATCCTTGTCGGCATCGATCCGTCAGAACGAGCCGGGCGCCGAAAACCAGCCGCTCGGTCGGCGGGCCGGGTGTGGGACGTAACGGAGGCGGTGTGGGCTAAGCCCGGCGCTCCCCCGGTCACGACGACGGGGTCTCGTGGCGGAGCGCCGGGTCCTCGGGTCGTTGTTGCAGGGGATATTGCGGCCGGCAGCCGATAGCGTCGGCGCGGCGATCGATCGGATCGATTACCTGAGCTTCAACCGGGTCGAGGGCCCGGTGGCACTTTGTTTCGATGGACGTTCGAGCGCAACGCTGTACTAGTGCAGAGACGGACCTTCCTCATCAAATGGGACAGGCAAAATCATCAGAGAATTCGGTGCCGAGACAAACACTCTGCTGCGGCTCTTTAGGGCGGTCCAGAATAGTGACATTTGCAACGTTTTGAATGTTAATGATTTTGCGACGGTTAAGTCGTCACCAACTCAGCAACACGCCTTGGTCCGCCCTCGACCCAGGCTGTGGAAGAAACATGATGGTGGCCCTGAGGCTCGCTGAGGCTTCAGCGATCGGGCCGTTGGATGGCTGTGGGGTATCCGGCGCGCTCACCGCGGCTTGTCCCGCAGTCGGCATGTCGCACCACGCAGCACCGCCCAGGCCGGTTCCAGCAGTTCCTCCGACGGGATCTCCGCCTGGGTCCGCAGCACGAGGCGGAGCGGGACGCCGTTGCAGGGTCGCTGCGCCCTCAGTGTCACCTCCGCCCCGCCGGAGCCGCCCTTCTCGCGGTCCAGCCGGTAGCGCACGAGGGTTCCGGCATCGCGGCGCAGGTGCGGCAATTCCGCCGGCAGCGCGGCGGCAGGCTTGATCGTCACCGTCACGTCGTAGGACGCGCGCAGCACCGCCAGAGGGCGCAGCAGAAGGCCGCGCGGCGACGACCCGGCATCGAAACCCTCTGGCACGGGGACGGACAGGACACGGTCGCCCACGACCGCGATGGTCAACCCAGGAGTCGGTCCTGGCATGTATCCTCTCGCGAGCAGGATGAAAGCCACGAGGGCGAACGCGATCAAGGCAATCCGTCGGTTCAAGGGCGCTCCGCTGGGGACGTCACTAACACAGGCCACCCTACGCCGGGTCGTCGATCCGCAAAGCAATCAGGCCGCGGAAGGTAAACGGGTCCGACGATGCTGAAGGCCTGCAAGGGGCCAGGAACAAGCCCGTGAACGGCTCGACCGCCCTTTTCATTAAGCGCAATGCGAACGCGGCGCCGAGACTGTGCCCGACCATTTACTGATCCAGTTATACGGATTCCGTTCCGGATCCAGTTTAAGTTCACCCATGGAGCGGTTCTTTATAGATACCTATGACGGACGGTCTTGGATACGAGACGTCGAGGGCTGGGCGTGCGAAAGTGTCGAGGCGGCCTGCATAGTAGCACGAGAAGCTCTGTTGGACGTCGTATCAGACGAAATCCAGTATGAGGATGCTCAATTCAAGATCATCCTGAGAGACGAAAAAACGTTGGTATTGCTTCGAGCGTCCCTCACCTTGAACATAACGAAGCTGCCAAACTCAACGTTGAATTTGTCAAAGCAGGACGTCGAGACAACTCGAAACTCTCATTTGAAAACCTGAGTGAGATTCCATAGCTGGTTTCGGTGAGGGTTGATCATGCGATTCTTCTTTCATGTTAGAGATGGGAGTGGGCAACAAGATCGGCTGGGACAAGAATTCGCCGATATGGCTACCGCTAGAGCTGAGGTTGAGCTGATGGCAATAGCCGCTCTCACCAATCGGCCCGAAGCAGTGTGGCGCGGTGGTGGGTGGTCCATCGACGTGATGGATGCGGATGGCATGCTGGTTTTCGCGTTGCACCTGTTTTCCAGCCTTTCGCCCAGAGTGCAACGGCTCTTGCAGCAGTCACGGCCGTTGACGGTTCACCCGCGCCGATGACCGGCAATAATGGTGCAAGTTTTCGGGTCTGCCGACGTCGCGAAGCAGCCGTCATGACAAATTGCGCGCTTGAGGTAGGGGGAGCTTTCCCAGAAAGACAATTGCTCAACCAGAAGCACAGACGCCGGTGATCCTTGATCCGCGTAGGACTAGCCATCTACAACGGTTCAGGCATCCTCCGTGGCGACATCAGCCTCCGGCCGCACTGGGCCGACGAAGCCGTCGGGCCATCATCGCATGCTGTGCCAGGGATCCGTGCGGCCCGGCGCAAAGCGGATATCAGTTCGCGACATCGTTCTCGAGGAGGCGATATACTATCCGATGGAAGTGACCCCCGATCCCCACGGCCAAGCAGCTTTCATGCTGTGTGACGGCCTGATACTTCTGCTTGTCGAGACCGGCGTCATCGAGAAAGACCGGGCGATCGACGTCATCGAGGGCATCATCGAGGTCAAGCAGGAAATTGCCGGTGTGAGCGAGAGTGTCGTGGTAAGCATGGCCTCCATTGCCCTGCTTCAGGGCGTGGCGCGTAGCCTGGCCGCTTCGCAAGGCCCTGGATAATCCCCTACGCTGTAACCAGCTTCGGCGATCATGATCGGCCTGGTTGTTGACAACACGCGTGCTTCTTGCGCCGCTGTACCGGCAAGCACCTTTCAGGCACTCAAGCGGCGTGGTTACGGGGGAGCATCGTTCATGCGTATCGCAGAACGGGGTCGCGCACGCCCCGTTACCGCATCGGCTAACAGCAACCCGCTCATTCGCAAGCTGTCGCACTTCGCGCCATTGTCTGAGTCGGACCGAGAGGTCCTCGACGCCCTTGCCGCTGGCGATGAACTGTTTCCCGCCGATGTCGACATCATCAGCGAAGGCAGCGTGCCGAAATCAGTGTTCCTGCTCAAGGAAGGGATGGCGATCCGCTACCGGAACATGCCCGACGGCGGACGTCAGATCATGACGTTCCTGATCCCCGGCGATTTGTGCGATATGCACGTGTTTCTGCTCAAGGCGATGGACCACTCCATCGGGACCATCACCCCGGTGCGCGTCGCTCCGATCTCGCGTGAGAACATGATGGACTTGTTCTCGCGTCGGCCTCGTATTTCCGCGGCCCTATGGTGGAGTTCATTGCAAGAGGAGGCGATGCTGCGCGAGCGCATCGTCTCCCTCGGCCGCCGCGACGCTAGGGGCCGTGTCGCGTATCTGCTGTGTGAGTTGCTGTGGCGACATATGGCCGTGGGACTAACCAATGGAGAGGCGTTCCGGCTACCACTGACGCAGGTCGAATTGGGCGATACGTTGGGTCTAACGGCTGTTCACGTCAATCGCATCCTGAAGGAATTCAGGAAGCTCGAGTTGATTGCGATGGAGGACAGGATGTTGAACCTGCTGGACGTTCAAGGCCTGCAGGACAGGGCCGGGTTCAACAACGATTACTTACACCTGGGCGGCGCTTCGAGCGAGGTGGCTCGTTACTTTGACCATCTTGAAAGTGTACAAAAGCGCGGTAATCCGAAGTAGGTAGCGCGGTCACGTCGGTAACTTGTTCGGGCGCGTTGCTGGCGAACAACCATGCCTGGTCTGGCTCGCCGTCGCTGCAGCGCGGCCATGGGTAATGCACATCCTACTCAGGGGTCATCTACGATGGCGGGCCTCGATGCTATCAAAGGCAAGCGGCCCCTATTTGCACACTCGAACACCGACTCACGCCGTGAGTCGGTGTTCTTTCATGCGCAATGTGACAACTAGGCCTTCTCGCAGCCAGTCATACGTGACCTTTCCTCCCAGCTTGCCTGATATACTCTGAGCCACAAGCTTGCTGCCAAAGCCTTCCGTTCCCCGCACAACTGATACTGGTGGTCCGCCGCGCTCGGACCAGATGACGTCCACGTCTTCCCCGAGCGCCGCGCTGGAGATGTCGATTACCCCGTCAGGAGACGAGAGCGCGCCGTATTTGGCAGCGTTCGTCGCCAGCTCGTGCACGACGAGCGCAATGGTCGTGACTGAGCTACTTCCGACAAATACGTCCGGCACGGAAATGTGGACGCGGGTAGCGCCGGATTGGCTCTCTGCGTAGGGCGCAAGCAAGACCTCAAGCAGGCCACCGAGGAGCCAATTCTTGGCCGCAGCCTGATCTCTTGCTGGATGGATGAAACTATGGGCTCGTCCGAGGGCCGACAGCCGTTGCGTTAGGTCGCGAGCCATTTCCGTCGTGGTGGTCGCAGAACGTGCGGCAATCCCAGTCAGGGCCCCCGCAATGGAGAAAAGATTTTTAATACGGTGGCTCATCTCGTTGGCCAGCATGTCGCGTTCTTCGTCCGCCTGCTTGCGGCCGGTCACGTCGAGGAACACCGCCAGCATCATTCTCTCGACGATGCCCTTGTCACCGCTCTGACCACGGGCCGAAAGCCAGCGGACGCCGTCGTCACACAAGATCCGAAAATCGATCTCGTAAGCGCCCGTTCCGGCACGTGTCGCGCCAAAGGCCTGCAAGACTCGATGAAGGTCGTCAGGATGGATGTGACTGGACAGCGTCTCAAGCGTGAGCCGTTTGCCCTTTGGTATGCCCCAAAGTTCATGCGCGCGATGATCGAAAGCGATCTCGTCAGTGTCGATGTTCCAGGACCACAATGCGACGCCGGCCGCCTCGTTGGCAGCACGCAAGTGGTCGACCCTCCAAACTCGCGCAGTTGATCCATGCCACATCTGACCGGCCTTCCTCGGACCGGTTCTGCCGGATTGAGACCATCATAGGCCAATCGCTTGCCAGGGTATCGGCAACTTATCGAGGTTCGGCACGCGCCAGCGTAAGGCAGGCATGGGCGACCTCCGGTGCGTGCGGGTTGGCAGGACGTGCTCCTGGCCGAGCTGGAGAACGTGGTGGCCTTGATCCGCTCCATTGCCGGCCACACGGCGGAAAACAGCTTTTCGGTGCCAGGCCTGGAAGGGGCGCGAGCCAGACGCGCCCGTCGTTGTGAATTCCTCGAATGGGCCGTTTGTGCGAGTTGGCGATCTCACCGAGGTAGCGCAGCGACATGGACATCGCCCACGAATTGATCTTTGTCGCGGGCGTACTCTGCTTGTGCGCATTCTTTGCCGGCATCGCCTCAGCCAGGATCGGCATGCCTTTGCTGCTCGTATTTCTCGGCGTCGGCATACTGGCCGGCGAGGATGGCCTCGGCGGCATTCGGTTCGACGATTTCGGTTCTGCATACCTGGTTGGCAGTCTCGCCTTGGCGGCCATTCTGTTTCAGGGCGGCCTGAGTACGGAACGCAGCATGCTCCGCCTCGCACTTTGGCCATCGGTCGCGTTGGCCACGGCCGGCGTCGCCATCAGTGCCACGGTGATCGGCGCGACTGTCGTGTTCCTGTTTGGCGTGCCCTGGCCGGTGGCGCTGCTCCTTGGGGCGGCAACGGCGCCGACAGATGCGGCCGCTGTCACAGCGATCCTGAAGACTTCCGGCGCACAAGTTCCGGCGCGTGTCGTCGCCGCGCTGGAAATCGAGTCTGGGCTCAACGATCCGATGAGCGTCTTCATCACCTTAGCATTGGTGGAGATCATCAGTAATACACACGATGTCACCCTCCTCCATTCGGCGGTTCAATTTGGAAAGGAGATGGCCGGGGGAGCCGTGTTCGGGCTCGCGAGTGGGTACGTGCTGCTCTATGTCTTTCGTAAGCTCGACGTCGAACGAGCTGCCTTTGCGGTCCCCGCGTTCGGGGCCGCCTTGGCCGTCTTCGGCGGCGCTCAGATGGTCGGCGCTAGTGGCTTTCTGGCAGTCTACTTGGCCGGGATCATCGTCGGAAACTATGATCATCCGGCTGGGCAACCGGTGGCCAGGTTCTTCGGTGCGTTGGGATGGTTGGCGCAGATCGCCCTCTTTCTCGTGCTCGGTCTCTTGGTCACCCCGCATGATCTGCCCTCGATCATCGTTCCCGCGCTGGCCGTCGCCGCAATTCTCGTCCTTGTCGCCCGGCCCATCAGCGTCGTCGCATGCTTACTGCCGTTTCGGTGGACATTGCCTGAGATTGGATTCGTCTCCTGGGTGGGTCTGCGCGGTGCGGTGCCGATCTACCTGACGATCATTCCGTTGCTGGCCGGGCTGCAATCGGGCCGGACCCTGTTCAACATCGTCTTCGTCATCGTGGTGGCCTCGGTCGCCGTCCAAGGCTGGACGGTTGGGTTGTCTGCAAGGGTGCTAGGCCTGCGTGCTGACGAGCCCTGAGCCGACTTTGCCGGAGCTGCTACAGCGAGCGGAACAGCCCGTTGAAGCTGCCGGAAAACGCTGGGAGGGACTGTCGGGAAGGCGCAGTCCCACCAACTATCGCGAGCAGCACAAGCTCCCTTACCTCGTTGACGTCAGGACTCTGCTGTAAGCATTGTTTGATAAACGCTGAGATAGGCGTCAATCATCCGGTTCCTAGAAAATCGGGCAGCAACATGCTCGCGCACCAAGCTACGATCCAACGCCGCCAAGCGGCCCACCGCTTCGACTGCCGTGCCCTCGTCCGCCACCAGGAAGCCGCTCGAACCATCGATGATGAGTTCTGCCATGCTGCCGCGACGGTAGGCTATCACGGGAGTCCCGCAGGCCATCGCCTCGATGACGGAAAGCCCAAACGGCTCGTCAAAATGGATCAGATGTAGCAGGCCCAAGGCGCCAGCCAGCCATCGGTCCCGCGCCGCGGCGCCGACTGAGCCAACGAAGCGGACTGCAGCACCGAGATGCGGCGCAACCTCGCGGTCAAAATAGGCCTGATCTTGCACGATCCCGGCCAGAACGAGAGGCAGGCCGGCGGCACGGGCAACGCGAATGGCGTCAGCGGCGCCCTTGTCGGGATGGATGCGGCCGAAGAACAGCAAGTAGGTGCCGGGCTGCGGTTGGAAGGTGAATTCTGCCAAGTCAATCCCATGATGGACCGTGGCGATGTAGTCGAGATCGGGATGGCGGTCTGAGGCGGAGATACTGACGTAGTGAGTGCGACCGTTGAAGGCACGGTAAGCCGGCAGGATTGCATCGCCTGAAAAGCCATGGATGGTCGTCAGCATCGGCGTGGTCACCAGACTAGCGTAGGTGAGTGGCAGGAAGTCGTAGTGGTTGTGCAGTAGATCGAAATCCCCTGCCTGTCCGAACGCATGGGCGAGGTGCAGCGCCTCCCACACCTTGACGTCCAGGCCCGGCGTCTCCTCGTAGGGCGACGGCACGACCGCGCTGAGACGGGCGGACGTTTCGGAATCTGCGGTGGCGAAGAGCGTCACATCCGCGCCGGCCGACACCAAGCCTTCGGTCAACAGCGAGACCACGCGCTCCCACGGGCCGTAGTGGCGCGGCGGCACCCGCCAGGCAATCGGCGCGAGCATGCCGATCCGAAGCGGCCGATTGAGGCTGGCGTGCCAAGCGAGCGGATGCATCAGACTGGTTCGAGCGAGGACAGCAGTGCATCGATCCGCAAGGTCGTTACATTCGCGAACATGTCCGATACGCCGTAGGGCAAAATGATGCTGTCACCATGCCGCAAGCCACCACAGGAATAGACGACGTTCGGCACGTAGCCGCCACGCTCCAGTGCAGCCGGACGCAGCAACGGCTCGCGGGATCTAGCCAGCACCCGGGTTGGATCCGTTTTGTCGAGCAATACGGCGCCGATCGCGTACTGGCGGATGGGGCCCACGCCGTGGATGAATAGCAGCCAGCCCTCGTCAAGCTCGATCGGCGATCCGCAATTGCCGATCTGGATCAACTCCCACGCGAATTCTGGCTTCAGGATAACGGTGCCACCGTCCCAGGTTCGAAGATCGTCGGATGTCACGAAATAAAGGTTCTCCGCATCCTCGCGGCTGATCATCGCATAGCGACCATCCAACTTGCGCGGAAATAGCGCCATACCCTTATTGCGGGCGCTCACGCCACGCAGGGTCGTGAGTCGGAAGGTTATGAAGTCGGTCGTCTCGATCAGTTCGGATCGGATATCGTGGCCGCTATAGGCAGTGTACGTCGCATAGTAGCGTCGCTCGTCGCCATCGCTGAAGGCGACGAAACGCGCGTCCTCGATGCCGCCGGCCTGCGCCGCGGTCATCGGAAAGATCACCCGCTCGCTGAGCTCCTGCCGCGGGTCGAAGCCGATTTCGAGAGAGTCGAGCCCGTGCTCGGACCATCGCCTTGTTTGATTCGGCAGAGCGGCCAACCCTGTCATCGGATCGAGCGTCACCTCACCCGTAGCAGCGATGGCGCCTGAGCGGAACGTCAGCGATGAAACGTGCCCCTCTCCCACCGCTCGCAGGCTAACGATGAAGCGCAGGCCGCCTGCCGGCGCGCTGGACTGGTCCGGATGGGCCACCATGCTCGGATTGAACAATGCGGCGCACTCGAAGGTGTATTCCATCAGGAAATAGGCACCGACGAGCCGGCGCTGCTCGGCGGTGAGCTTTGGGCCGCCCACTTCTGTCGCGCGCGCCTCGATGCGTTCGGCCAGGTTGGGATGGCGATCGCTGAAGCTTTGCGTCACCTCGGCCGATTGTTGCGCCATGGCGTCCTTACCCAGCGTGAGCAGGCGGTCGACAATGTGGTGCACGCGCGTGCCCGCTGCTGGCGCGTTTTGGTCCAGGCCGCCGCCGGGTGTGAAGGGCAGCAAGACCACCCGAGCCCGATCGGGCCCGATGGGAAAGCGATCATCGCTCATCGCCTTCGCTCCAGGCGATCAGCCTGTTACGACAGACCAGGTGCCAAGGTGACGCGAGGTTGGGCCATGCGCTCCGTCTGGCGGATTTCCAACAGACCCAGCAGAAAGGACACGGCGGATTCGCCGCCGCAGTTCTCATTGACCCGGTCAGGATGCAGCCCGTCACGGCAGAGGCCGGTCTCGGGATCGACCAACGGTGTCGCAAGATCGTTATCGCCCAGGAACCAGGCGAAAGCTCGGTCCGCGTCCATCTTCCACCGCGGATCGCCATCCGCGCGCCAGGCGGCAAGGCAAGCGGCGATGGTCGCCGTGGCTTCGAGAGGTTGCTGGTCGAAGAGCTGCGGTCGGGTCATTTGGTCGCCGAATCCGTGCGAGCCCACTGGGCGGAACATGCCAGCAGGCGATGTCTGCACCTTCATCAGCCAACGCAGTGACCGCAGCCCGTCCTCCGTCAACGAGGCCTCACCGAGCGCCGCGCCCGTCACCAGCAGCGCCTGTGGTAGACGAGCGTTGTCGTACGACAAACCAGTCTCGAACCACATCCAGTCTGCTTGCCCCACGGCTGCCAGAAGGCTCGCAAGCCGATCGGCCAGTGTCCGCCTCGTCCGCACCGCGCGACGATCATCGGGCACGACGGCGCAGTAGGCATCGAGTCCCAGCAGTGTGAACGCCCAGGCGCGGGGAGACGTGAACGCTTCGGTGACCAGCAGCGCTTCCGCGAACAACGCCGCGGCCCAGCGGCGCCGCGACGCGCTGCCGTCGCTACGGGTGCATTCGCCGAGCGCCCAAAGCGTGCGCCCGTGGCTGTCCTCGGAGCCCTGATCCTCAAGCCAGAGCCGGCTGAAGCTCATGAAGTTGCGGAAGCGTTGCGTCGCCGGGTTCCAGGCATGCTGAATGAACGCTGCGAACACAGCCGACCGCGAGTCGGACAGAGCGTGCTCACCGGGCGCGTTCAGTCCGCAGGCAACCAACAATGCTCGGGCGTTATCATCTACGCAGTAGCCGTGGGCGCGGTCAGGCACGGAATATACGGCATGCTGAAACAGGCCGGTATCGTCGCACAAGGCCAGGAAATGTCCTGTCTGTAGAGCCGGCGCTGGCCGCTTCTCGCGCGCCGGTGTCGCTTGATCCAGATCGGCGACCACCTTGAGAGGACGCCGCGTGCGCCGGCCCTGCTCAAACGCGGCGAGATAGAGCTGCCCCGTGTTCGCCCAGGTCATGCACCGGCTGGCAGCATAAGCGCGTTGGCGCATCGCCAGGCGGCGAGCGTCGTCCGTCAGCAACGAGGCAATTTCCCGCCCCATCGCTTCGGCGTCGCCAAACGGAACCAGAACGCCGCGGCCGTCGGTCAGCAAATCCAGCGCATGCCAATACGGCGTCGAGACCACTGCCTTTCCCAGGCCGAAACTGTAGGACAGCGTGCCGGACGTCATCTGCGCCTCGGTCAGATACGGCGTTACATAGACGTCGCACATCGAGATGAACTGTAGCAGCGTCGGCTGATCGACGAACCGGTCGAGGAAGACGATGTGCTGATCGACCCCACGCTCTTGCCGCCGGGCGACAAGACTGTCGCGGTACGCCTCGCCCTGGTGCCGGACCAGGTTCGGATGCGTCGCGCCCAGCACGACGTATACGGCATCCGGAACGCTGGCCAGGATGGTGGGCATCGCGTCGATCATCACCTCGATGCCTTTGTTCGGTGACAACAAGCCGAAGGTCAGGATGACGGGCCGGTCGGCGTAGCCGAGAGCAGCTTTCGCGGCATCGGGAGCGGTGAAGGCAACGTCCGGGATACCATGCGCGATCACGTCGATCTTGCCGGGGGGCGCTTGGTGGACCGAGCAGAGTAACTCGCGGCCTTTCTCCGACATCACCACGATCCGTGCCGAAAGTGCGATGACTTGGTCCAGCACGTCGCGCTGAGCGGGCGTTGGGTGTGCGACGACGGTGTGCAGCGTGGTGACGACCGGCATCACCAGGCGCGACAGCAGCGCCAGGATATGGCTCCCCGCCTCGCCGCCGAAGATGCCGAACTCATGCTGTAATGACACAACCTGATATCGCCCGGCGTTGAGAAATTCAGCAGCTCGAACGTAGTCTTCGAGTGTAGCGTCATTGACCTCGAAGCCGACTGCGGCCGGGTAGTCGTAGCATTGGCCCGGCTCGGTCATGGCTACAATGCAGGTTTCCAGATCGGGATCGGATGCGGCGACGGCGTGCTGCAGATCCGTCGTGAAGGTCGCAATACCGCAGCGGCGCGGGAGGGAGTTGCCGATGAAAGCAAGGCGCCGGAGTTGGGTCATGCTGGAACCTTGATTCTCTGTGAGGATGTGACGTCGATCAGCCAATCGTCGGGTGGGGCGGCAGCAAGCGTGCCAACCAGTGCGGTCATCCCGACGACGCCAGGCATGATCAATACGCGGTCTTGCTCGAGAAACACCGCCTCAGCCACGACCGCAGCCCGCAACTCGCCCAGCGTCATTGGCTCGGCAAGCCCCCTGGCTCGCTTGGCTCCGGGTGCGGCGGACAGGACATACCACGCTTCCGCCTTGCCGCGCGGCAGGCCCATCGAGTGAGCCACCGCATCGTTGGGACGAACCTGGATGGAAAGCGGCTGGCAGGTAAACAGCAGCTCGAGGAGGAGAGAGGTCTCGGCACGCGGCTGTCCGGGCTCTCGAACCAGATCTCTCCAATGATGCGGCCGGGCTCAATGGTGCTCCAAGGCACACGGTCGCCGCGGCCCCAAGGCCTCGATAGACCCCGGGGGAGCGGCTTTCTCAATTGTCATCGTAAGTAGATATAGTCCGCTTTATCAAAAAGTCCACTCTCGTCCACGAGGTCATTCGGACATCGTTAATTCATCACAGAAAACGACACGGAGAAACGACGCAGCCGAACCAAGATTTTCTTTTTGAATATATGCAGAGTTATGCCTGAAGAGACTTGCCACGCCGGACTATGAACAAAGTCGAGCTCTCAGGGCATGTCTTACGTGCCGCAAGAAGCCATGCAATCGGAAGGTTGCACATACACGACCGCCCGCGGTCGCACCTTGAGAGCATGCGAACACCTAGCCCGTCGTGATCCGGAAAGCGCGCCATGCCGAGGCTTGGCCAGATCTGAAGCGGCCACCCTTATGGAAAGGCAAGGCGCGACGTAGCCGTTGTCGGCAGCAGCACCTCACGCAACACCTTACTTCAACAGGGCGCAGTCCTTCTCCTCATCGAGTGATGGAAAGACGCCCTGACCAGGAACCGTGTCGAGGACGTGCAGGAGGTCCCACTCTCCGTGTGATTCCGACGGCTGCTTGACGCGCAGAAGATACAGGCCATCGCGAAGCTGTGGTGCCGGCCGTTGATGTGGAAGAAATACAGTTTGTAGGGCTTCAGCCCGTAATCCGTGACGTGGAAGCCGAGGACGTCGCGGTAGAACGGCAGCAGCGGCTCGACGTCCTCGACGTTGATGACGGCATGACCCATGCCGAGCGGCCCGTTGCGGAAGCCGGAGATCGGGCGGCCCGGCTTGAACGGGTCCGACGCGATGGCCGGGCCATGGAAGGCCTCGAGCCGGTTGCCGGCCGGGTCGCCGAACGCGATCAAGTCGGCCACCTGCCGCTCATCCGCCAGGTGCCGCGCCGCACGTTGAACCGCAATCCCGTGCGCCTCCAGCCGCGCCGCCAAGCGGTCCAGGGCTGCGGCATCGGCGCAGAGGCTACGGCTTACGCCAAGGTGGGGCTCTTTGGCCCCACACCGGCTCGGTCGCCTTGCCCGTGCGCGTGGGTGGGCGATTACTCGGCTGTATCAACACGATCTGGATGGCACGCGCCGTCAGCGCCGAAGACGGTATCACTCGATGTTTGAAGCCCCTCCGAGAGACGAGGGATGCAATCGAAGCGCGTCTTGCTGAACACCGATAGGTGTTGTGCCACTTCCTGAATGTGTCCCGGAACGATGAACTCTGCGATTGTGGGAACTTCACCAATTCCGCCCCCATGGCATCGAGGGCACGATCGATGATCATTGTGTCGCTTCTTCATGGCAGTGACGGGCGGCAGGCCGGATGTTTGGTCTGCGGCGCCGTGACCGCCGGGCGCATCGTGGTGGGGAAGGGGAGGGGCAGGTATGTGTTTGACCATGAGCGCGCCCTGCTCGCCGGCCACCATGCCCAGCAGCCCGTCAAGCGCCACGATCGGGGGCGCGGGCGAGCGGACGCCGAGCAGGGCATAGGCACCCCGACGAGCAGCCCCAACCCGATTGACAACAGGTACGTCACGTCCTCAACCCTGCGGCGTCAGCACCACACGCCCCGGCGCCAAGGCCGCCACGTGCAGATATGCTCCGGTGACTTCCGCCAAGCCGAATGTGGTGGCCAGCGGCGCCGGACGGAAAGCGCCGCTCTCGAATTGTGGCCTGAGGGCGTCAAGCATGCGCGCCGACCGGGTCAGGTCGCGCTTGAGGGAGTCGACGCCGAGCAGCCGGCTCTCGTTGTGATAGAATTTCAGAACCGCGCGCGGCTGCGACACGCCCCTCGAACAACAATGATCGCCTTCGTGCGCAGCTGTAGCTTGGCCTGAGTTGCTGCCCTGGCGTTCGACCACGGCTTCGTGCGGCAACAGGCGCAGGTCGATACCGAGCCAAAGAACGGCTGCAATAGCTGCAATTGCCCTGCCTGGGCGATGCCACCCAACGCCACGCCGCGATACCAGAACACGAAGCCGACCAGCATGCTGGTTACTGACACGTCGGCGAGCCCGGCCCAGGCCGGGGCGGGGATGCCGCTCCAAGCCGTGCCCCCATCCAATCATTTTCCGCCGCGTCGCACCCGCCCGAGCCGCTCAGAACTGCGACAAGCCGCCGTCGACGACAATTTCCGTTCCGGTCACGTAGGCGCTGTCGTGAATGGCCGGGCAGCACCGAGCAGATATGCCACCATTGCGTCTAGTTGATGCAACAACACTGCCTCACCTAACTGGATGCGGCAGCCCCGTGCTTGGGCGGCGTGCAGAAAAGCCGTGATCGGCGGCTTCATCACCACTTCTGCCACTGTCATGTCAGAGGTGAGCAGCGCCGGGTCGATCGGCATGGGATCATCGGGCCGCATGCCGAGCGGCGTGGCGTTCACTACGAGATCGGCCCCACGCGGGTCTGGCTGACGGCTGGCCTCGACTTCGCCGCCAATGTCGCGCAGACGGCGTGCCAGCGAGGCGGCGCGGCTTGGGTCTGCATCGAAGATGCGCAGCCGCGCACCGGACCGAGCTAATTCGACCGCCACAGCCGACCCGGCCCCGCCGGCACCGACGATGAACGCTGTCCGCCCGGCCGGATCGAAACCAGTCACGTCCAGACCGCGGCGGAAGCCGACGCCGTCGACGATGTCCCCGTGCCACCGGCCATCGGGCTCGCGCCGGGCGAGATTGATCGCGCCGACCAGCGCGGCCCGATCCGACACGGTGTCCACCAGCGCGGCCATCGGGATCTTGTGGGGCACGGTGATCACCAAGCCGTCGAGATTGCTGATCAGGCGCAGGCTGCCGAAGATCTCGGGCAGGTGCCCGGCCGGCACGTGCAGCGGCACCAGCGCGGCATCGGCGCCGGCCTGGCGCATCCGCTCCGTCGCGGGAAAACAGGCACGCACCTGGGCGACGGGATCGCCGATCAAGCCGAACAGGCGCAGGCCGCCGCCCGGGAAATCGGTATCGGTCAGGCCAGCGCTCAATGGACCACACCCAACAGCTTGGATTGCAAGGCCGTGTCCTGGGCGAGGTCGGCGGCGTCCCCGGTCCAGGCGATGGCGCCGCTGACCATCGCATAGGCCCGGTCCGCCATGGGCAGGATCAGGTCGGCCTTGTGCTCGACGATGAGAATGGCGGCGCGCTCGCGCAGGCGGCCGACCGCTTCCATGACTTCGCTGACGATCGCCGGGGCGAGGCCTTCGAATGGCTCGTCCAACAAGATCAGGTCGGACGGTGCCATCAGGGCGCGGGCGATCGCCACCATCTGGCGCTCGCCGCCGGACAGGGTCTCGGCGCGCGAGCGTTGCAAGTGCCGCAGTTTCGGGAACCAGGCAAACGCCTCCTCGAGCGGTGCGCCGCCGGGTCGTCGCGCGAGTTCGAGGTTGTCGAGGACGGAAAGGTTCGGGAAAAGGCGACGACCCTCCGGCACCATGGCGATCCCTGCAAGGTTGATGGCGTGCGGCTCGAGCCCGGTCAGATCGCGACCGGCGAAGCTGATCCGTCCCGATCGGGTGCCGATCACCCCGGTGATGGCCCGCAGCGCCGTGGTCTTGCCCACGCCGTTGCGACCCAGCAGGGCCACGACCTCGCCACGGCAGACCGTCAGGTTCAGCTTGTTGAGCACGGTGCTTCCTTCGTAGCCCGCCGACACGTCTTCGAGCACCAGCAGCTTTTCCCCGGCAGTGCCGGCCCGGGCCGGCACCCGAACGCCCGGACGACCGCTGGTGTCCGCGGTGCCGAGATAGGCCACCACCACGGCCGGATCGGCGGCGACGTCCCGTGGCGCACCATCGGCAATCAAGCGCCCCCCATGCAGCACCGTCACCCGGTCCGACAGGGCCAGCACCCGGTCGATGTCATGCTCGATCAGCAGCACCGCATGGGATGACGCGAGTGAGCGGATCAGGCGGCCGACGACCTCGCGATCGGCGTCGGCCAGACCGGCCAGCGGTTCGTCCAGTAGCAGCAGCCGGCCGTCCGCCGCCAAGGCGACCGCGATGTCGAGCAGGCGTTGGGCGCCATGACCGAGGTTGGCGGTCAGCTCCGCGGCCCGGTCCTCGAGTCCCACCGCGGCCAGGAGCGACCAGGTGCGATCGTTCAGATCGGCGAGCCCGTAGGCATCGCGCAGGAACCGGGTGCGCAAGCTGTGCCGGGCCTGGAGGGCGACGCGCACGGTTTCGAACGCTGTCAGATGCGGGAACAGGCTGATGATCTGAAACGAGCGAGAGATGCCGGCGTGGATACGCCCGGTGGTGCTGAGCCGCGTGATGTCGCGCCCGGCGAAATGGATGCTGCCGGAGTCGGGCGGGAGCAAACCGGTGAGCATGTTGAAGAAGGTGGTCTTCCCCGCGCCGTTCGGTCCGATGAAGCTGTGCAGTTGGTAGGGTTTCACCTCGAGCGCGATGTCGCGCGCCGTCACCAGAGAGCCGAACGCCTTGCTAAGTCCGCGCACCGACAGGATCGGCACGGTGGGGTCGAGCGCGGGGGCGGAGCTCTGGAAGGGCGCGATCCTCGCCGGCCGGGCCGGGATGGATCGCCGCACGAGGGTCCAGCGCTCGCGGCCGAATGCGCGCTGCACCAAGCCGTAGAGCCCTTCTGGCGAGATCAGCACGAAGACGATGATGATCGGCGCGAACACCAGCCACCATTGCTCCAGCAGCGCGCTGAGCTGATCGGTGAGCAGGATGAAGACGATGGATCCCCAAAGCGGGCCGAGGAAATGGTGCACGCCGCCCAGAACCGTCATCAGCAGCGCGTCGCCGGCCTGCCGCCACTCCAGATTGTTGGCGTAGGCCCCTTGCAGGAAATACGTCAGCAAGGCGCCGGCGAACCCGATGAAGAGGGCCGCGAAGGTGAAAGCGCCGAGCTTATACCGATAGGTGTTGTAGCCCAGACAGGTGGCCCGCTGCTCGTTGTCGCGGATGGCTTGGATGGTGCGGCCGAACGGCGAGTGCACGATGCGCCAGAGCAGGAACATGGCGCCCGTGACCATCAGCACGGTGAAGACATGGAACGATAGCGGCGACGCGAACACCGGCCGCGGCACGTTCTGCAGTCCGTTCTCGCCCCCGGTGATGTCGGTCGCCTTGTAGACGATCTCGAAGGCCAGCTGCGAACAGGCCAGCGTCAGCAGCGAGAAATACAACCCGCGGCGGCGCAGCACGACGGCGCCGAGCGCGAGGCCCAGGACCAACGAACAAACGAGCGCGACGGCGATGCCGGCGAACTCGGTGCCGCCGACCCGGAGCGAGGTGATTGCCGCGGCATAGGTGGCCAAACCGAAGAACACCGACGCGCCGAAGGGCACCAGCCCGGTGTAGGCGATCAGCAGGTTCACCCCGGCGCCGTACAGCGTGTAGATGGCGATCTCGGTCACGCGGGTGATCTGGATGCCGGCTGCCAAGGCGAGCAGCGAGACGGCGATCAAGACGACGAGCAGGACGAGCGCCGGCTCGCGGAAGACGCGCTGCATCATTCGAAGCGCTCCCACCGCTCGCCCAACAAGCCGCGGGGACGCACCAGCAGCACGACGGCCATCAGGACGTACATGGCGCTCGCGGAGCCTTCTGGCCAGAATTGAACGGTGAGCGCGGTGGTGATGCCCACCGCCAGCCCGGCGACGATGGCGCCCAGATACGAGCCCAGCCCGCCGATGGTGACGGTGACGAACGCGGGCATGATCGCGGCCTGCGACATGGAGGGCGCCACGCTCCACAACGGCGCTGCCATCAACCCCGCCGCGCCCGCTAACCCGGTGCCGAGCCCGAATGCGCCGGTCAGCACCCGGCGCAGATTGATGCCCAACAACCCCACCATGCCGGGGTCGCGGCTGCCGGCGCGCAGGATGCGGCCATAGGGCGTGAATTGCAGGAAGGCCCACAGCAACAGCAGCACGCCGCATGTGGCCGCGATCACGGCCAAACGATACCGGGTCAACAGGACTGGCCCGTATTCGACGAAGCCCTTCAAGAAGTCGGGCGGCGAGAACGGTTGACCCGCCGACCCCCAGATGCGGCGGATGAGCGCTTCCATCAGCAGCGCCAGCGCGAACGTCATGATGAGGCTGAACAGCGGGTCCTTGCCGTACAGGCGGCGGATCAACACCACCTCCACCAGCATGCCGACCGCTGCCACGCCCAGCGGCGCCAAGATGACCGCGGGCCATCCGTAAGAGCGCTCGAGCGTCAAGGCGAGATAGGCGCCCAGGGTGAAGAACACCCCGTGGGCGAAGTTCACGATGCCCAACAGGCCGAAGATGATCGAAAGTCCGAGGGCGATCAGCACGTAGATGAAACCCAGGGCGAGCCCGTTGGCCAACTGGGACAGCAAGAGGTCGAGCATGGTCTCGCTTTCGATCGGGCCGGGGCGCGTCGCACGCGGGACGTGCGACGCTTCGTTGCGGCGGAGTGCGGCTACAGATCGCCGATGGTGCAGCCGATGTCGGCCTGGGCGCCGTAGAGCGCGTCCAGCCCGTCGGCTGCCTTGGGGACGCTCTCGAGAATGTCGAAGAAGTCGCGCGGGTCGGTGACCTTGTCCTTGACGCCGACGACCAGCCAGCGATGCAGCAATTGGTGATCCCAGGTGCGGAAATGGGCGGGGATGGCCATGTCGCCCACCTGGAACGTTTCGAGGGCGGTGACGATCTTGGCCGGATCGGTGGATTTCGCTGCCTCGATCCCGCCGAGAAGCATGGTCATGCCGATCCAGCCGAGGAAGGCCTTGTCGTTGGCGGGCTTGCCGTAGCGGGCCTGGAACGCCGTCGCGAACTCTTTCTCCTTGGCGGAGTTCATCGGGTCCTGACGGTCCCACGGCTTGCCATAGATGCCGGTCGCTGCGGCGGTGCCGACGGCCTCGATGTCGCTGTCGCCGATGATCGGACACGCGACCGGGATGCGGCCCTTGAGACCGATCTCGGCATATTGCTTGAGGAAGTTCGACAGGTCGTCACCGGGCACGCCGGCGATAACGACGTCCGGACGCGCTTGCCGGATCTTGAGCACGAAAGAACTGTAATCGGTGGTGCCGAGCGGCGTCTGATCGCTGCCGACCTCGGTGCCGCCGGCCGCCTTGAGCAGCTCGCGGAACGAGTTCGCGATGTCTTGCCCGAAGGCATAGTTCGCGGTCAGAAAATACCACTTCTTGCCCCGCTGCAGCAGATAGGGCGCCATCGCCCGGCACGTCACCGGAACAGGCGTCTGGCACGAGAACGAGTAGCGGTTACAGCTCTTACCCGTCAGTTCGCGCGCCGCGGCGTTGACGATGACGAGCGGAACACGCGCGCGCTTGGCGACGGCGCTGAGGGCCAAGGCGGTCGCGCTGTTGCCACCGCCGATCACGCCGACCACTTTCTCCTCGTCGATCAGCTTCTGCATGTTCTGCTGCGCGCCCTGCGCGTTCGGCTCATCGTACCAGACGGTCTGGCACGTCTGGCCCAGCAGCTTGCCGCCGGCCTGGTCGAGAGCGATCTGGATGCCGCCGGCGATGAAGCTGCCCTGCTCCGTCTGCGGCCCCTGCTTGGGCAGGCTGACGCCGATTTTGATGACCGATTGGGCGGACGCGACGCGACCGAACGGCGGTATGGTGGCTAGGGCGGCGGCGCCCGCGAGTACACCGCGGCGGGTGGAACCTGTCGTCGATGCTGATGTAGCCATCTCGTCGCTCATGCTCGTCTCCTCCTCGATCGTTTCGTTATGTGACCGCATGGCCTGCAGCATGCATCGCAGCACGCCAGCCAAACACGAGAGCGGGCCCGAGCGTCGTGCCGGGTCCAGGGTAGGTGCCCTCGAAGATCGAGGTCGCGTCGTTGCCGCAGGCATACAATCCCGGCAGGACCTCTCCGTCCGACCGCAAAACTCGAGCATGCGTGTCGATCCGCAGGCCCGAGCTGCTGGCCAGGTCGGCCGGCCAGACGGCGACGGCATATAGCGGCCCGGCCGAGATGGGACGCATACACGGGTTCGGCTGGTTGACCGGGTCACCGTTGAAGCGGTTCAGATCAGAACCGCCCCGCCCAAAGGCCTCGTCAGTTCCGGTGGCCGCATCGCGGTTGTAGGCGGCCAGGGTCTCGCCGAGGGCTGCCGCGTCGACTCCGATCCTGGCAGCCAGCGCATGGGCGTCCCGCGCCTCGATCAGATAGCCGGACCGGACGAAGCGGCCGACCCTGCGCGCGCCCGGATGAATGAACCCAATTCCGTAGTCGCGGATAAAGGCGCGGTCGCAGACCAAGTAGGCGGGCCGCTCCGGGGTGCAGCCAGTGGCCAGCATGGCCTCGACGAAGGCGTGATAGGAGTCCGCCTCGTTCGTGAAGCGCCGGCCGGTGTGGTTGACGGCGAGCAGGCCGGGTTTGGCGCGGTCGAGGATGATGTGAGGGAACAGCGCCGGCTTGCCATCGCGCCCGGTCATCTCGGACACCGGCATCCACAGGCCGCCAGTGCCGGGTCCAGACGCGGGCAGGGCGCCGGCCTGCTCCGCAGCCATCATCCCGTCGCCCGTGGTGGTCGCGGGTGCCAGGGAGTGCTGGGCCGCAGCGGCGGGGAACAAGCGTCGGCGTAGGTCCGCATTCCAGCCCACGCCGCCCGTCGCCAGAACCACGCCGTGGCGCGCGGTGACGGGCCGGCGCCCGGTCGCGTCCTCCACCACCGCACCGGCGACCCGGCCGTCCCGCAGCGTAAGCTCGACCAAGCCGGTGCCAAAGCGGATCGGAACCGCGTACTTGCGCAGGCTGCTGAACAGACGGGCCACCAAGGCATTACCCATGACCAACCTGGTCCCGCGGCGGTATCGCAGGCGGTCTTTGGCGTGACGGATCAGCAGGCCAGCCACATGCCGCGCGTTGCTGACCGACGCCAGCGGCTTCAGCAAGGCGGGGATGTCCGCCTTGCTCACCATCATGCCGCCTAAAACCGTCAGCTCTGGCCGGGCAGGGCGGACTCGCTTGAAATCCCGGTCCAGGAGCCGCCCGTCGAAGGGCATGGCGTTCAGCGCGCGGCCACCCAGGGCGGCGCCCGCATGGTTGGAGAGATAGTCCGGATGCATTGCGGCGGCGGCGAAGGCGACGTCGCCATGCTGTTCGAGATAGTCGATTGCATCAGCGGCGCTGGTCAGGAACGCCTCGCGCAGGGCATGCAGGGTCCGATCCCTGCTCTGGCCGATGACGGAGTCGAGATAGGTCCGGGCGCGTTCAACGGTGTCAGGAACACCCGCGCGTGCGCTGTGTGTGGATCCCGGGATCCAAATGGTGCCCGCAGACGTGGCAGTCGTGCCGCCCAACTGATCCGCCTTCTCGCAGACCAACACATTCAGTCCCTCGACCGCAGCGGTCAGCGCCGCCGCCATACCCGCGGCGCCAGCGCCGATCACCAGCAGGTCCACCGTCTCGCCGGCGGCTGAAGCGCTCATGTCCGCAGCGCGTCGGCTTGCGCCATGACATGCTTGGAGCGCAGCAGGGCTTGGCGCGCCCATTCCTGTGCGCCGAGGGCTGGCGCCTGCGCCTGATTGGGCACCTCGACGCTGATGGGCAGATCGGCGGGTAGGGCGGCGAACAAGGATGCGAGGTCGATCGCACCGTCTCCGGGCAGCAGCCGGGCTTGGCGCGCGGCGAAGTTCAGTCCTTCGCGGTCGGTTGGTATCTCGGCCGGGCCATCACAGATCTGGGCGTAGTTCATCCACCGGCGGGGAACGGAGCGCAGTTCCGCGGGGGGCGTGCGCGAGCGCGACACGTGCAGGGCGTCGACGATGATGGCGGCGTTCGGCTGGTCCGCGTCCGCGAGGATGCGGAGCGCGGCCGCGGCATCGTGCACCTCCGATTGCGGCATGAACTCGAGGTCCATGGACAGGCCGAATGGCTGGGCCGCCTGGCACAGAGCAGCGTAAGACGCGGTCATGCGGGCTTCGTCGGCATCGTCGCCGGCCACCAGGACGCTGCGGACGCCCAGCCGGGCGCAGGCGTCGAAGAACCCGTTGTAACCGGCCGCGTCGAAGTCCGGCGCGATGCGGATGATCTCCGCATCGAACACCTCGATGCCGGTGTCATGAAGGGCGGCGAGCGTGTCCCGCAACAGGGCGGGATCGTCCATCAGCGGAAACGAGATCCCGCCGGGAGCGGCAGGCAGCAGGCGCAGGCCGATGCAGTCGTATCCGGTTTGGCGCGCGGTGCGGATCGCCTCGGGTGGTGGTGCGTCGAGGCAAGTTAGGAAGGAGAGTGAATAGCGGCGCGTCATGCGGTGGTCCGTTCAGTGAGCGGCAAGGAAGCCTTGCATGTCGACCCGGCGGCCGGTCTGGGCGGCTTCGGAGATGGCGAGCGTGGCGGCGAGCGTCATCATGCCGTCGCGGGCGGTGATCAGCGGCGCGGCAGTGCCGGCGATGACGGCCAGGAAGTGCTCGAGTTGATTGTCGTAGGCGCGCGTGGCCGGCAGGGTCTGCACCTGCGCCGCCACGGGATCGCGCCAGTCGCCGTCCGGCTTGGCATGCCGCCACAGCTTCATGTCGGACACCGACAGCGACCCGGTGCGGCCACCAAGGAACAGGTAGGCGCCGGGTTGCGGCGGAAAGTAGAGCGCTTGGCCCGAGGCGAATTCCCACGACCAGGGCGAGACGACGCTGTCGCTGATGACGAAGGTGCCGAGCGCGCCGTTGGCGAAGCGGAGCGTGACGCTGGCGGTGTCCTCCACCGCGAAGCCGCGGGCGGCGCTGGAGGTGAAGGCCTGCACGGCGTCGATCTCGCCGCAGATGAAGCGTAGCGCGTCGATGTCGTGGATCAGGTTGATCAGCAACGGGCCGCCGCCGGGCTCGCGGCGCCAGGCGGCGTCGAAATAATCGGCGTTCTTGTTGAACAGGCACATACCGTTGACCGTCAGCAGGTCGCCCAACGCGCCCTCCTGCACCAAGCGGCGGGCCTCGCCGATATCCGGGCTATGCCGGCGATGGTGGCCGACCAGGACCGGCACGCCGGAGGACTCGCTGGCTTCGGCCAATCCGCGAGCGGCGGCGACGGTATCGGCCACCGGCTTCTCCATCAGGCAGGCGATGCCGCGCCGGATACAGGCCAGGCCGGCCGGCAGATGAAGCTGGTTCGGCAGGGCGACGATGGCGCCGTCTGGCTTGGTCGCGTCCAACATGGCTTCGTAGTCGGCGAAGTATTCGAGGCGCTGGGCCGCGGCGTAATCCCGCGCGGCCGGCGCAGGATCGGCCACCGCGACCAGGCTTGCCGTGGGATGGGCGGCCACCAACTTGGCGTGCTCGCGCCCGATCAGCCCGGCGCCCAGCAGGACCAGCCGGGTCATGCGGCATTCAGGAGATGATGCATCGCGTCCAGCGCCAGCTCGTAGCCATAAGCGCCGAAGCCGATGACCAGGCCGGTGGCGGTGCGGGAGACCAACGAGTTGTGGTAGATGCTTTCCCGGGTGTGCACGTTGCTGATGTGCAGCTCGATCTTCGGGCCGTTGAACATCTTCAGCGAGTCGAGCAGGGCGATCGACGTGAAGGTGTAGCCGGCCGGGTTGATGACGATGCCGGCCGCTTTGCGCCTTGCCTCGTGCACGCTCTCGATCAGCTCGCCCTCGAAATTCGTCTGCCGGAAATCAATCGTCAGGCCGAGTTTGGCCGCCCGGGCGTCGCAATTGGCCTTGATGTCGGCCAGCGTCGTGTGCCCGTAGATCTCGGGCTCCCGCTCGCCGAGCAGGTTCAAGTTGGGTCCGTTCAGGACGTAGATCAGGCTCACGCGCGGTTCCTAAAGATCAGTGACTGAGAAGCTGGCCGAGGAAGGCCTTGGCCCGGCTGTGCTTGGGGTTGGCGAAGAACTCGGCCGGCGGCGCCTGCTCGAGGATCTCGCCATCGGCCATGAACACCACGCGATCGGCCACCGCGCGGGCGAAGCCCATCTCGTGCGTGACGCACACCATGGTGACGTTGTCCGCGGCGAGCCCGATCATGGTGTCGAGCACTTCCTTGACCATTTCCGGATCCAGGGCCGAGGTCGGTTCGTCGAACAACATGATGCGCGGCGACATGCACAGCGCGCGGGCGATCGCCACCCGCTGCTGCTGCCCACCGGAAAGCTGGGCGGGGTATTTTTCCGCCTGCGCTTCGACCTGCACCCGCTGCAAGAGGCGCATCGCGGTGTCGCGCGCCTCCTGCTTGGTGGTGCCGCGTACCCGAAGCGGCGCCAGCATGCAGTTCTGCAGCACGGTCATGTGCGGGAACAGATTGAACTGCTGGAATACCATGCCGACGTCGCGCCGCACGGCATCGACGTTCTTGCGGCTCGCAGTCAGATCGATGCCGTCCACGACGATGCGCCCGCTCTGCACCGTCTCGAGCTTGTTGATGCATCGCACCAGCGTCGACTTGCCAGAGCCGGACGGGCCGCACAGCACGATCCGCTCGCCGCCCTGGACCTTGAAGTCGATCGACTTCAAGGCCTGGAAGGTGCCGTAGAACTTGTTGACGCCCTCCATCAGGATGGCGGGCGCGTCGTCCGTGTGCGGCGACATCGGTTCTACTGCACCGTGTAGGGAACGCCGGGCAGGCTGGCGGGGAAGTCCGGCAGCTTCTGCGCCGTCCATTTCTGGCTGATCGCCTCCAACTGGCCACTCGCCTTCAACTCGTCGATGGCCGTGTTCAACCAGGTGTTGAGGTCTTTCTGGCCGGGCCGGGTCGCGACGCCCATCCACTGGTCGTTGAACACCAGCTTCTGCTCGAACTCGTTGTTCGGCATCACCTTGCGGATGTTGATCATGTAGGTGGTGTTGGCGCCGGCGGCCTCGACCTGGCCGGTGACGAGCGCTTGGATCACGGCGGAGTCGTCGTCGAAGCGGCGGATGTCGCTGCCGGGCGGCAGGCCCTTGGTGATGGCGATGTCCTGCGCGGCGCCGCGAGTCACGCCGATGCGCAGCTTGGCGGCATCCTCGAGCTTCTCGATCTTCTGGTTCTTGTTGGCCAGCAGAATGATCTTCAGCCCGGCATATGGCTCGGTGAATTGCACCGCCTTGGCACGTTCCGGATACATGCCCATCGTGGCCAGCAGCATGTCGACCTTGTTGGTCATCAACTGGGCGATCCGGGCGGAGACGGTCATGCCGGAGAACTCGGCGCGGACACCCAGCTTCTGCGCCAGCAGGTTGCCGACATCGACGTCGTAGCCCGCGAGTTGACCCGACGCGTCGAGGAAGCCCCAGGGCGGCAATTCCGACAGTACGCCGATGCGGACCACGCCGCGCCGCTTGATCTCCTCCACGGTCTGCGCCGCGGCCGGGCGTAGCGTCATCGCCCCTAGGCCAAACGCGAGGATGCCGAGCGTGAGGCGACGTGTGATGGATTTGGACATGATGACCCCCGATTGTTGTTCTAGGTTCGCTCTGCCGGCGTGAACCGCCGCTCCATCGCCCGGCCGAAGCGCGACAGCGGCCAGCAGACGACGAAGTAGATCGCGCCGACGATCGCGTAGATCATCAGCGGCCGATACGTGAGGTTGGACAGCAAGGTGCCGGTGCGCGACAGCTCGGTGAAGTTGACGATCGCGGCGAGCGACGTGCCCTTCACCAGCTGCACCAGGAAGCCGATCGTCGCCGGGATCGACACTTTGACCGCCTGCGGCAACACGACATAGCGCATGCGGTCCACGTAATGCAGCCCGAGCGCCGTGGCGGCCTCGGTCTGGCCCAGCGGGACCGACTGGATCGAGCCGCGCCAGATCTCGCCCAGGAACGCGCTGGCGTGCAGCATCAACGCCACCGCCACCGCAAGCCAGGGGCTCATGTCGATGTTGAGCAGACCCACGCCATAGTAGACGATGAACAACTGCAGCAGCAGCGGCGTGCCGCGGAACACCTCGATGAACGCCGCGGCCAGGGTTTCGAGCCAGCGCAGGCCGCTGCTGCGGGCCAGTGCGATGCCGAAGCCGCCGACGCCGCCGCAGACAAAGCCGACGCTGGACAGCGCCAGCGTCCACAACAGTCCCTGCAACAGCAGGAGGTATTGCACGGGCCCGAGCGAGGTGATCATGCGGCCGGACTCAGCGCGTCGGGTAGGAGAAGCTGAGGCGGCCCACGATCGCGAACAACCGGGACAAGCCGAACGACATCACCAAATACAGGACGGCGATGGTGAAATACACTTCGAAGCTGCGGAACGTCTCCGCCTCGATCTCGGCGCCGACATGGGTCAGTTCCGAAGCGGTGATCGACGATGCGATGCTGGACGTCAGCATCAGGAAGATAAACTGGCTGGTCATCGCCGGATACACGGCCCGCAAGGCCGGCTTGACGATGATGTAGCGGAAGATCTGCACCGGGCGCAGGCCGAGGGCCACACCGGCCTCGACCTGTCCGCGCGAGATGGCCTCGACCCCGCCGCGCAGGATCTCGATCGCGTAGGCGGCTCCGTTCAGCCCCAAGGCGAGGATCGCCGCGACGTTCGGGTCCAGCCGCACGCCGAGCGTCGGCAACCCGAAGAACAGGAAGAAGATCTGCACCAGGAAGGGCGTGTTGCGGATCGCCTCGACGAAGCCGCCGATGATTGCGGTCGAGACGCGTTCCCGCATCTGCAGGACGCAGACACACAGGATCGCGATCCCGAGCGTGATCGGCATCGCCAATAGCGAAAGCTGCAACGTCAGCACGCAGCCCCACAGAAGTTGCGGCCAGTACGCCAACACGGCATCGAAATCGAATTGAAACGCCAACGTCCCTCCACTGTCCTCACTCGCGTGCACCACGCTGGACCGCGCCGCTTGAACGGCTTATCCAAACAGGATCAATCAACCAGTTGGTTGAGTCAATTGATAAACAAAACGTACATTGATGGGAGGGAGAGCACGTGACCGACCTGCTGGATGGTTGTGCAGTGATTACCGGCGGCGCCGGGGGAATCGGGCTTGCGGTCGCGCGGGTGTTCGCCGCACGCGGGGTGCGCGTCGCGCTCTGGGACCGCGATCCGAAGGTGAGCGAGTGCGCAGCCGCGATCCAGGACGCGGCCAGCTTCATCGTTGACGTGACCGACGAGCAATCCGTCGCCGACGCCGTTCGCGCCACCGTGGCGCGGTTCGGCGGCATCGCCATCCTGGTCAATTCGGCGGGCATCACCGGACCCAATGCTTCTGTCGAGGACTACGCGGTTGCGGAGTGGCGCCGCGTGCTCGCGATCAACCTGGATGGCACGTTCCTCGTTTGCCGGGCCATTATCCCCGTCATGAAGGCCGCGGCGTCCGGGCGGATCGTCAACATCAGTTCGATCGCCGGCAAGGAAGGCAATGCGAATGCCGCTGCGTATTCGGCGTCCAAGGCCGGGGTCATTGCGCTGACCAAATCGCTCGGCAAAGAACTGGTCAGCTCTGCAATCTTGGTGAACTGTATCACGCCCGCGATGATCGAAACCGAACTGCTCCACCAGATGACCCCGGCTTTCACCCAGTTCGCGAAAGCCAAGATCCCAATGGGCCGCCTTGGCCGGGTCGAGGAGGTGGCAGCGATGGTGGCCTGGTTGTGTTCGGACGCGTGCTCGTTCTCGACCGGTGCCGTCTTTGATCTCTCAGGCGGCCGTGCCACCTACTGACGCGCAGCCCGGCATGTCCGCAACGCATCCGGTCGCGCCGCACGAGCGTGCGCCGGAGCGCAGGCGGCAGGAGCTGATCGAGGCTGCCCTGCACGAGTTCTCCATCAAGGGATTGGGGGGCGCGCGCGTTGACGCGATCGTGGCCCGCACGAACAGCAACAAAGCAATGGTCTACCATTACTTTGGCAGCAAGGAGGGATTGTATCTCGCCGCGCTCGAAGCGGTGTACAGCGACATACGCGCTCAGGAGGCGTTGATCGATTTCGAGCAGATGTCCCCGACGACAGCCTTAGAGTGCCTGACCGACTTCACGTTTCAATATTACTTAGATCATCCGGCTTTCGTTCGCATGATCAATAACGAGAATCTACACAGCGCAGTTTACCTCAAGCGATCAGGCTCTATAGCGGCGCTGAACTCCTCGATCATCAACAAGCTGGACCGTATCCTCCAACGAGGCGCTGCGCATGGCACCTTTCGGGCCGACCTGGACCCGATCGACGTCTACATCAGCATCTCTGCCCTTGGATTTACATACGTCTCAAACCAACACACGCTAAGTGTCGTATTTGGTCGCGATCTAATGAGCAAGGAGGCGCTGCGCCTCAGGATGACGACCATTAAAGAAATGATGCTTTGCTACGTAAGCAAACAGGCCGCGACATAGCGATTCTCGTTCTCGATCTTGAATGGTACGATTACGATTATTCAATAGACCAATGTTCCATTGATGCCAGGCACTCTTGTCCATGACGATCGGTGCTCCCCTAACGAGGACCCGCCCTAGGACGTCAGCCCCAGGGCGAGCTGCGCGGCTTGCGTGGGCGGCATCGCGGGGCCCGACAGATTGGAGACGGAGACACCGAGCAGGCGGACACCCCGCGGCGGCGGGAACAGCGGCCGGAGCAGTTCGAGGGCCGTGGTCTCCAGGGTGTCCCTCGCGCCGATGGTCGCCGACAACGTCCGGCTTCGCGTCACCTGGCTGAAGTCGCTGTACTTGGCCTTGATGGTCACGGTCCGCCCCGAGTGGCCGCCTCTCGTGCAGGCATCCCAGACCTTCGACAGGATCGGCGCCGCGGCGGCGACGGCTTCGTCCCAGGTCAGCAAATCACGCTCGAACGTGCTCTCCGCCCCAACGGACTTGCGGACACGGTCCGCTTCGACGCGGCGCTCGTCGATGCCACGGGCGATGCCGAATAGGTAGTCGGCGGCCTTTCCGAAATGGGCGGCAAGGTGCTCGCGGGATTGCTGCCGCAAGTCCAGGCCGGTGTGGATGCCGAGCTTGTTCATTCGTGCCGCCGTGACCGGACCGACACCGTGGAACTTGCCCACCGGCAGGTCCTCGACGAAGCGCGGGCCCATCCCGGGCGTGATGACGAACAGCCCGTCGGGCTTCCGGTGATCCGACGCCAGCTTGGCCAGGAACTTGTTGTAGGAGACCCCAGCCGACGCCGTCAGCTCCGTCTCCTCCTTGATGGCTGTCTTGATCGCGACGGCGATGGCGGTAGCCGAACCCAGGTCCTGCAACGGCTCGGTCACGTCCAGGTAGGCTTCGTCCAGGGATAGGGGCTGGACGAGGGTGGTGTAGCGGGCGAACACGGCATGGATCTGGGCCGACACGGCCTTATAGGCGTCGAACCGCGGACGCACGAAGACCAGTTCAGGGCAACGGCGTCTCGCGGTGACGGAGGGCATGGCCGAGTGGACGCCGAACTGCCGTGCCTCGTAGCTCGCGGCCGCGACGACGCCGCGTTCCCGCGAGCCGCCGACCGCGACGGGACGGCCACGCAGACTGGGATCGTCGCGCTGTTCGACCGAAGCGAAGAAGGCGTCCATGTCGATATGGATGATCCGACGTGGCGACCGGGCAGAGGTCATCGTCCTCTACCCGGAAGGCGTCTTGGCCCGGCAATGGGTCTGCCGGACAGGCCCGGCAGCGCCCCATGTCGGCGGACAAGCCGTGGTGCTCGCCTGTCCGGGGTAGTCGTCCGATGCACCTCGTCGCGTCCTTGCAGGCTTCACGACTGAGATGGAGGGCGAGGCCTCCCCGACCAGGAGGAGCGCAACACGGAAGCGACGACGGGCATCCTGTTGACCATCATTCCTGGCCTTCTCGACATGCTGGAGGGCGCTAGCGCCGTCTCGTGGCCGGTTCCGCTGCGTGGCAGAGGGCCACAGCGGCTCGGTGCTAGCCTTTGTAGTCGTTGGCTCGCCGCAGCATGCCATGGGGTCGTCGCGACCTTAGTTCACGCCAGTCCGTTCCAGAACTGCTCGCTCCCGAGCGCGAGGAGGCCGACGAAGAAGCAGAGCCGGAAGACCTCTGGTCGCGGCATAGGAGCCGAACACTGCGGCCATTGAGTGCGTTGGCCGCCCGCGATTTGCTCAAGCGGCTCAGGCTCTCCGAGATGAGATTCCGTTGACAGTCCATTGTTCGCCTTAGTAGCTAGAGAAAGCAAACGAGGAACGTCCAATGGCGCCAAGATCACCAGACAAACCCGAAATGCAGAAGGTGGGCAACGAAGCATTCAAGGCAATGACAGGCCTTTCCAAAGTATTAGACAAGGCAATCAAGAGTGCTCAAGTTGTTACCAAGAATCCCGATGACGGCAAGATTGCCGATCTTGGTGATCAGATGGACGACCTTCTGGAAGGCATGAAAGCTGTGAAGGTGGCGTTGAAGAAGCTTCGAGGCGGGTAGAGCCGTCCGGCTACAACGGCCGACAGGTAGCCGCTACAGACAACTTGAGCGGTTCTCAGAACCTCTGAACGGAACAGACGAGCCCCGTTGATTTACAGCGGCGGCCTGCGGTGGCCCGTCGACGCCTCGATGGTGCCAGCGAAGTCCAACAGCGTCGCCTCGTCGTGCCAAGCAGCCACGCATTGCACACCGATCGGCAACTGGTCGCTGCTGACCGCGGCCGGGAGGGCGAGCGCTGGCAGGCCCGTCAGATTGAACGGCAGGGTGGCCCGCATCATCTGGGCTGGCTCGACCGTCGTCCCGGCGACTTCGTATTTTGCCAAGCCATGATGCGGGGCGGTGAAGGGGATGACGGGGCACAGCAAGATGTCATGCGAGGCGAAGAACCCGGCAAATGCCGAGCGAAGCTCCTCCGTCGTCTGCACCGCAGCGATGACGGCCTCGAAGGACGGGGCCGGGCGCCGGGTCGTGACCCGGCCGCGCGCCGATAACTCGCTCTCCCGCCCGTCCGCGACCGCTCGCAGTCCGGGCACCGACTCCGCGAAGAACGCTCCCGCGACGGCGGTGCAATCGACGCGTTCCAGGATCTCCAGACGGATCTCCTCGACCTGGTGGCCCAGCCGCTCCGCCAGGGCCGCCACGTCGCGCACCGCCGCCGCGACCTCGGGATCGATCGGGCCGAAGACGGCCTCGGTGATCCAGCCGACGCGCAGCGGCCGCCCGGGCACGCGCTGGTTAGCGGGCCCGGCGGTGGCCGCGGCGATGGCATAGCCGTCCTTGCCATCCGGTCCCTTCAGCAACTCGTAGCCCAGCGCCACGTCGGCGACGCTGCGGGCCATGGGTCCGACATGCCACATCCGGTTGGGCGATGGCGGGTAGTTGCCGGTGAGCGGCACGCGTCCGTGGGTGGGCTTGAGGGCGACGATGCCCGTCAGCGAGGCCGGGCCGCGCACGGAGATGCCGACATCAGTGCCGATGCCGATCGGCGACATGCCGGCGGCGATGGCGGCAGCCTCGCCGCCGCTCGAACCGCCAGGGGTCCGGGTGAGATCCCACGGATTGTTGGTGCGTCCGGTCAAGGCGTTGTCGGTCTCCCACCAGAGCGTGAACTCCGGCAGGTTCGTCTTGCCGAGCAGGATGGCGCCGGCCCGGCGGAAACGCTGCACCGCGGTGGCGTCTTCGGTGGCGATGCGCCCGGCGAACAAGCGCGAGCCCCGCTGCGTCGGCACGCCCTCGGTATCCAAGCAGTCCTTGACGGTGAACGGCACTCCGCCGACCGGTCCCGCATCGGCACCACCCGCCATTGCGCGCTCCAGCGTCCGGGCCGCCTCCAGCGCGGCGTCGGCGGTGACGGTGACGAAGGCGTTGATCCTGGACTCGAGAGCCTCGATGCGGTCGAGATGGGCCTGGACGACTTCGACCGGGGAGACGTCCCGCGACCGGATCAGCGCCGCGAGCCGAGTGGCGCCGAGGTCATGGAGGGGATCAGGCCCGGCGCTCATGGCGTCATGGGCGCCCAGATGGACCGCTCGATGACCGTGCTGTCGGTGAAGTTCTTCACGTCGGCCATGATCCTGGCCGTCTCCGGCGCTGCGAGCGCCGCCTCCATGGCGGCCGTGTCGCGGAAGCGATAGATGCCGATGGAGAGCACGCCGTTGCCGTCATCGGCCGGGAAGAAGGCGGCCGCTTCCTCCAGTCCATGGCGACCCCAGAGCTCCATGGCGAGCGGGATGTGCGTGTTGGCGTAGTAGTCGCGATCCATGCGGGTACCCGGCTCGCCGTTGCACGTCACCAGCATCTTGGTCATCCGATCATTCTCTCCCCTGTCGAAGCGACGGCGCGTGGCGCAGCGTGTAGTCGGCCATGATCGACCAGTCCTTGTCACCGAACCCGGCCGACACGGCCTCTGCCATGCGGGCGTGCACGGCTTTGAGCATCGGCAAACGCGTGCCCGCGGCAGCGGTCGCCAGCCCGAGATCCTTCAAGCCCAACGCCGCCCGGAACCCGGCCTCGAAATCGCTGAGCATTGATCCCTCCGTCTCCTTCTGACCTGCGTGCGGCGTCGCATCGACAGTAGCGCGCGGACGTCTCGCGATACGGTTGGCAGCAAGGGAGCGAGACAGATGGCAAGAAACCGGCATAGAACGGCGCGATGACCCACGGCGCGACCGGCTTCTCGCCCGAAAGCACGGAGTGCGGACCGGCGTTGGGGTCCCGCATCATCCGCAGCAGCCGGGCGTGCGGCTGGACGTCCGTCCTCCTCGATCATCATCGCGTCGAGCCCACCTACGACGCGTTCGAGACGCGGCCGACCCCGGACCAGACGATCGTCGTCATGCTGTCGGGCACCCAGACCATCGAGGCGTTCGGCGGAGGCTCCTGGAAGGCCGCCCCCTATCATCCTGGAACCGTCGGCATGACCCCAGGCGGAACGGTGGACCGACTGCGCCGGCGATGGCGGCGCGGGCAGGTCGGGTTCGAGAAGGCGAATTTGTATGTGCCGCAATCCCTCATCCAGGAAGCGCACGAGCAATACCGCCGCGCGGGCCAGGGCAGTGCAGACCGGCCACTACAGTCGCTGGCATTCCAAGATCCGCTGATCCTGCACACGGTCTCATCGCTGCTACGGGGCATGCAGATCGGCTTGCCCGACATCTACGCGCAGACGGCGGCCTGCTGGCTGGTGACCCACCTCCTATCGGCGCATAGCGGCTGGACCGTCGAGACGAGGCGGGCACCAGCGCTCTCCCGGGCCCGGCTCGACGCCGTCCGCGACTTGGTCGGCGCCCGCTTCGCGAAGCCTCTGACGCTGGACGACCTGGCCGTGGAGGCCGGCATCAGCAAGTTCCATTTCGCCCGCCTGTTCCGCCAGGAGACCGGCACCACGCCGCATGCGTTCATCCTGCAGGTTCGGCTCGAAGCCGCTCGTCGTCTGCTCACCGACACGGATTTGAGGATCAAGCAGATCGCTGCGCGGACCGGCTTCCGAACCGTGGCGTCGCTCGGCGCTGCTTTTGTGCGCAAACACGGCGTCACGCCGTCGGCCTACCGCCAGCGCGAGTTCTGCCGATGAAGCCCGGCCATCAGCCCGTATGAGCGCGGGGACGGCACCGATTGCTTGGTCAGGTTCGCCCAGTCCCGGCTGGGTCGACTCCGCTTTTCAGGAATGCCGCCCGGTCGGCCTCGCCGACGCTTTCGGCGACGCGCTGCCACAGTTGCTCCACGGTGCTGCAGCCGGGCGCCGCACGTTTCACGAGGATGCGGGCGATCGGTCCCACGAACGGGGCGAGCGCCGCCTGCACGCGGGCCAATTCGTGATCCGGCAACGGCCCTCCACTACCGGTGTGGATGCCCGAGCGGCTCTGCGACGCTGAGATGTCCGACCTCACATCCGTGCGGAACCGCTGCCGGCTGCGGTCATCGGGGATGTTGGCGACGAGAAGGTCGTAGAACCGGTCCAGCGTTTCCGCTTGGCGGGCGGCGTCCCGCACGAGGATGCCGGCGATCGGGCCGAGATGGCCCGCCAAGCGCCGTTCGATGGTCGTCATGGCCGTGCTGTCCAAGCCGAGATCGACGGGCCGCGCGTCGGGGCGCTGCGCCAAGACCGTCAGATCCGCTTCCTTGGCTAGCCCAGCCAGATCCGGCGAGGGCGAAGACTGTCCGCGAAGCAGGGTGGCCATCGCTTCGGCGGTGGGGAACCGGGCGGCCGGGTCCTTGCTGAGCGCGCGGCGGAGGGCGGCGTGTAGCGCGGGCGGCGCCTCGGGGCAGAGCTCGGCGCTGTCGCGCGGCTCTTCGTGCAGCAGCTTGTGCCAGACCTCGTGGGCGGACCGGCCGGCGAACGGCTTGGATCCGGTGACCAATTCATACAGGACGACCGCGGTGGAGAACAGGTCGCTGCGCCCATCGGTCGGCTCGCCCCGGCACTGCTCCGGCGACATATAGGACGGCGTGCCGACGACGCTGCCGGTTCCGGTCAAGTGAGACGTGTCGAGCCGCGAGATGCCGAAATCGGTGATCTTCACCCGGCCCTGGGCCGTCAGCATGATGTTGGCGGGCTTGATGTCGCGATGGACGACGCCGGCGGCATGGGCGGTGCCGAGCCCGTCCAAGATTTGGCCGCCGATGGAGATCGTCTGCGTCGGCGTGCAGCGGGCCCCGCCTTCCTTGAGCTGCTGAAGGGCGGCGCCGGTGATGAACTCCATCGCCAGGAACGGCTCACCGGCATGCAGGTCGAAATCGTAGACCGCGACGATGTTGGGGTGGTTGCAACGGCCCGCCGCCTGCGCTTCCTGCTGGAAGCGGGCGATGTATTCGGCCCGCTCGGTGCTGCCGAGCAGGTCGGTGTGGACGAGCTTGAGAGCGACCGGGCGATCGATGGCCGGGTCGTGGGCGCGGAAGACCACGCCCATGGCGCCTCGGCCCAGCACCGAGTGGATGCGGTAGCGACCGATCCGTTCCGGCAGCTCGCTGGAGGGCACCGTCAGCTTTCGAGCATCTTCATCGCATTGGCCAAGCTGCGGCGCATGCGGTTGAAGGCCTCGCCCAGTGTGGAGATCTCGTCGCGCCCGCTCACCGTGATCTCCGGGGCGTCCATGTTGCCGAGGCTGACTTCGTTGGCACTGGCCGCGATGCGGCGGACCGGCCGGATGATGACGTAGTGCAGCATGAGGTTCATCAGCACGAGGACGACGAAGAAGACGACCCCGAGCCAAACCACGACGCCCGTGAACGTGTCCCAGGCGCGGGCGAGCGGCAATGCCATGGGAACGGAGACGATCCGGGCACCGAGCACCTCGTTCAGCTGCCAGTTGAAGCCGTTCTTGGTGCCGTAAAGGTCCGTCACGGTGGCCGGGGCGGCTTCGGGGGTCGAGTGGCAGGCGAGGCATGCCGGGTCGCGGATGACCAGGGGGCGGGCCATGGTCAGGATGGGTCCGTTGGAGCCGTCCCGCTCGAGGATCACCTCTTTCAAGTCGGCGTTCTTGCGCATGGACCCGATGACGTCGCTCTGCCAGTCATTGGCGAGGTCGGCGGGGTTGGTCGGATTGAGCATGACGGTCCGGAAGCTGTAGTCCGGCATCGACTTCTGCACGGTACGGAAGTTGGTCTGCGCGGCCCAGGCCGGGATGGATTGCGGCAGGAACCGTCGCGCGAGCTGGCCTTCGAGGAGCGGCGCGATCTCCTGGACGGTGTATTGGCTGATCGCGTCGGCTTGGGCCGACATCAACGCGGCTTCCGCCAGCACGTGCTCGCGGGCGGTCGCGAACACGAGCCGGTACGAGATGAAGCTCGCCAGGCTCAGCCCGGCGACCAGACCCACCAGCAGGACGAGATTGAATTTGAGCCGCAGCCCCATTGCGTATGTTCCTTATTGGAGCAGCTGCTCCATCTGCCTCGCGGTCAGCTTTCCGGTCGCTTCGCTGTTCGAGTCGCGTTGGTATCTGCGAATGGCCAGTGCGGTGTCGAGCCCGAACTGGCCGTCGATGCCGCCGCCATAGTACCCCAGCTTCGATAACGAGAGTTGAATCCGGCGGCGTTCGGCCGGATTGGGATCGGCCAGGGCGCTGCCTGGGTCGGGTGGCGCGGCAACCGGTGCGGCGGCTGGCGCGGCGGCTGGCGGGACGATCGGCGCGGATGCCGGGGGCGGCGCTGGCTCCAGCGCTGGTTTCGGCTCGGGGGCCGGTTCGCCCGACAGCCAGGAGGGTTGGCTCGGCGGCTGAACGGTGAGCACGGCGCGGCGAAGCGCCGGGTCGGCCGATAGCCGCGACAGTAGGGCGCCGATCTCCAGCGGACCGGTGCCGATCGCGGCGCCCAAGGCCGTGGCCAGCGGTGCCGGCCCCGTTGCATCCGCCGCCGGGATGGCGGCCGCGGCGAGCCCGCCATGGGCCGCGTCGGGCGGGCGCCGCATCGGGGCGAAGTCAGGCGGTGGCGCCCCGGTCGGCGTCGCGACGTCCATCAGCACGAGCCCGGCGGCGCTGGACGGCCCGGCCACCGACGCCATCAGCAGCCGGGCGACGATGCCTTGGCTGAGAACGTCGGAGTCGCGGTCGAGCCGCACTTCGACCGGCAGGATGAACAACCGGTCCGCGTAGCTGACGACATGGGTGCAGATGTAGATCAGCGCGCGGCCCCCCGCCGCGGCGGCCGCATCCTCGCCCAGCGCGGCGATCGAGGTGCCGAGCCTGGCGTTGCTGAGGTCGTTCTGTCGCGTCACGGCGAAGCCGGCACGCGACAGGAGGGTACTCACCAGGTTGGCCGACAGCGCACAGCCCGGCAGTTTCGGCAGAGTGGTGTAGTTCGAGTTGGCGATCACCAGCGCCCGGGGCCGGGGCGGCTCGGCCCAGACCGGGCGGGCGACGGCCAGCGCGATCATGACGGCGCCCACCCCCTTCGCTTGACGGCGCCGCTGGGAGCGGCAGTGTGAGGGTGAGCCACGACGTTGCCCGGTTGTAGATGCGATGGACATTCTCTCCCCGAAATTGCTGATTGCCCCGCTTTTGCTGGTGGCAACCCTTGCCAGAGCGCAACCGGCGCGCCAAGCGCCGGCCGCAAGTCACACGGTCCCGCCAGCCTCGCCCGCCTTGCCCCAGCAGACGACGGCCACGTTCGGCGATTGGGTGCTGCGCTGCGTCCGGCCAGGCGGCGCGGCCAAGCAGTGCGAAGTCGTACAGTTGGTTCAACAGGACGGCAAGCCGGTGGCGCAACTGGCGATCGGATCGGCCGCGAAAGGCAAGCCGATGGTTCTGGCGGTGCTGGTGCCGCCGAGCATCGACGTCGGGACGGCGCCCTCGCTCCAAGCTGCGGGGAACGACGGCCCGGTGCTGGCGCTGGCGTGGCGGCGATGCTTGCCGGGGGGCTGCCTGGCCGACGGGGAGATCGGCCCGGAGACGCTGCAACGCGTGAGCGCCTGGACCCAGGCCGGACGCGTCGCCTTCACCGACGGGGTCGGGCGGGGCACGGCCGTGCCCGTTGCCCCCCAGGGTCTGGCGCAAGCATTGGAAGCACTCGGCAAGGAGCCGGCGAGCTGAGGCGCGTTTGGACGACGGCGCGGCCACAAACGTGTTTGTCTCTTCTATAAACGTGTATGTTTCTCCGGTTGGGAGGATTTCACATGCGGGTTTGCGCGTCGGTGATGGTGGCTTTCTTGTTGGGCGGCGGTGGCGCGTGGGCGCAGGGTAACCCGTCGGCGGACCAGATCATCAACTCGCTGCGGCCGACCGGCGGCAGCCTGTCCGGTGGGACGCGCGGCATCCGTCCCGTCTCGCCGACGGCGCCCGCGCCGAGCGAACCGACGCCGGCGGCCGCCGGATCGGGCGTGAGCCGGGCGGCCCGGCCAGCCCCGGCGCCGCGAGCGGCAAGCACGGGCGAGGCGGCGGCCCCGTCGGTGAACCTGACCGTCGACTTCGCTTCCGGTTCGGCAGAACTGACGCCGGCCGCGGTCTCGACGCTGACGGTGCTTGGCCGGGCGCTGTCGAGCAATACGCTGAGCGGCTACCGGTTCCGCATCGAGGGCCACACCGACACGGTCGGCTCGGTGGAGGCGAACAAGGCGTTGTCGGAGCGGCGGGCACAGGCGGTCGTCACCTTCCTGGCATCGCGCTTCAACCTCGATACGGCGCGCTTGGATGCCGTCGGCATGGGCGCGGACGGGTTGCTGGTGCAAACGCCGCCGAACACGGCGGAGCCGCGCAACCGACGGGTCCAGATCATCAACCTCGGCACCTGACAGGTCCCGCCGTGTCCCACCGGTCGGACGACACGGTCATCATCCGGCCGGCCGGGCCACGACGGCGGGGGCCCGTGCTGGGCGCTATCGTCGGGGTGGCGCTGCTGGCGTCGATCGGGACGGCATACTGGGTCATCGAGGCGGGGACGGGACCGGTCCCGCCGCCGACCGCCGCCGTGCCGCAGCTACAGCCCGTCCCTGCGACGGCCATCGAGCCGATCCCGACCGCAACCGAAGCGGCCATCGCCGCCGAAAGCCCGGCCGTGCGAACCGTCCTGCGATCGGCGAGCAACCCGGTCGTGGTCGTGATCGACTTTCCCACACTGGCCGAGCAAGGGCGCATGTTGAACCGGCTGGCCGCTTGGGCCGAGAAGGCAGGCGTCGCCCACGACCAGGTCCCGAGCGAGGCAACGGTGGCCGCAGCGATCGCCAGCAGCGGCACCACGCCCGAGACGTATTATTTCGGGCACGATTACAGCATCGACACGATCAAGCGGTTCTTCGCCCTTGCCGCGGCAGAGCAGGTCTCGTTGCGGCCGGAGGAGGAGATATTCCAGCGCATCGTGGCGCGGGCGGCCGCCGAGCCGGCCGGGGTCGGCGCGGTGATCACCACCGTCCGCGCCGACGCGGCCAATGCGGTCTCACCGCAAGCCCGGGCAACGATCCTGCACCACGAGCTGTCGCATGGTGAGTATTTCACCAACCCGGCCTACGCGGCGTTCGTGACCCGTTTCTGGGAGAGGGACATGTCGGCGCTGGAGCGGGCGGCCGTGCGGGGCTACCTGGCGCAGGAAGGGTACGACCCGGCGCTCGACGATCTCATACGCAACGAGATGCAGGCCTACCTGATGCACACGCCCGATCCGGCGTTCTTTCAGGCAGATCGGGTGGGCATCTCGGCTGCGCGACTGGCCGAGCTTCGCGCGACCTTTCTGGCCGGGATGCCGGCGGGATGGCTGCGGGACGCCTTGGCGGCGAGCGGCACGGTGCCGATGCTGCCGCCGGTGCCGTCGCGGATACCGGCGCGGCCGAGGCGACGTCAGCGTGCGGGCCGGGTCTCGATCGGAAGCGCCGCCACCGCGACGTTGCCGCCCCGGCGCCGAAGCGCGTCAACGGCCGCCCTGAGCGCGGGTAGGTAGCTGGACAGCGTTTCCGTCGTCGGCCGCTGCTGCGTCCAGAGCGGGGCGGTGCTGGCGACGGCGACGATCATGTCCGTGCCGAAAGGCGGCCCGACCAGCCAGGGGGACGCCCCCTTTCGAGCTTGGCCGAGCGCGATGCTGCCCCGAGCCGGGACGGTCTGCTCCGGGTAGCCCGGGCCGGGCACGAGCGGCGCAACCGTGCCGTCGTGCTGGACGTAGGCGACCTGGAGAAACCCGGCGAAGCCCGGCATGGTCGCGTGCAGCGCGATGACCTGGTTGTCGGCCAGCGGCGCGGGGCCGCCATCCTGCGTGATCGACAAGCCTCCGCCAGACCCGGCCGGGATCCCGCGCAGCAGATCGAGCACGGGGCAGAACACCGGGTCCACGATCCGCAGGGGCGTGCCGGGCGCGGCGCGCTCGAGGACGGTGCGATTCCGCGCGTCCGTCAGCGCGGTCGCGCCGCCGGCTGCGCTCGTCACCAGGCTGCAGCTCACCGCCGCCGGATCGAGCGGCGGTGCCATCGCGGTCTCGACCGGGGCCGGCTCGTTGGCGCTGGGTGCCGGCGCCGGCGTGGGCGCCGGCATGGGCGCCGGTGTCGCTGCGACGATGGGTGACGAAGCCGGTGGGGGAGCGGGGTTCGGTTCCGGCCCGCTGGCGGGGGCGGCGATCTCGGGGGGCGCGGTCGGCCGTGCGGGTTCGATCGGTGGCAGAGCCTCGGCGCTGCGCGACGGGAGGGCCGGCGCGGCCGCCGGTTCGACCGGCGCCGGCACGGGCACGACCGGAGCCGGGCGAGGCCACAGAAAGAAGGCCACGGCGGCCACGGCCAGGAGCCCGCCCGCGATGCCGATGGGGAGCAAGGGGGAGCGGCTCGGCGGCCGCGGAACCGGCGCGGCGATGGGGGCCGCCGCCGGCTTGGCGACGACCGTGGCGTCCGCGTCCGGCGCCGGGTCGATCGGCACGGGAGGGTTGAGCAAGGCTTCGGCGAATTCCGCCGCGCTGCTGAAGCGGTCTTCCGGCCGCCTCGCGATGGCGCGGGCGACGACACCGTCCAGCGAGCGAGGCGCGGTGACCGCCAAGGCCGACGGCACCGGCGGGATCGTCGTCATGACCTTGTGCATGATGGAGCTCATGCTGCCCTCGAACGGGCGCTCTCCGGTCAACAGCTGGTAGAGCATCACACCGCAGGCGTAGAGATCCGTGCGGCCGTCGACCACCTGGCCCATGAACTGTTCCGGCGACATGTAGGCGGGCGTGCCCATCACGGTCCCTGCCTGGGTCAGGCTGCTGGACTCGATGCGTGCGATGCCGAAATCGGCGATCTTCGCCTGCCCGTCGCTGTTGGTGACCATGATGTTGGCCGGCTTGACGTCGCGGTGGATCACGCCGCGGCCATGGCTGTAGCTGAGGCCGTTGAGCACCTGGCCGACGAGGCGGACCGCCTCCGAGACCGGTAGCCGCAGGTCGCCGTCCAGCATCTCCTTGAGCGAGCGGCCCTCGACGAATTCCATGACGATGAACGCGAGCTCGTCCGTCTCGCCATAGTCGAACACGCCCACGATGTTGGGATGGGTCAGGCGGCCGGCGGCCTGGGCCTCGCGCTTGAAGCGATCGAGCCCTTCGGATGCCGCCTCGTCGTCGCCCGCTGGCAGCCGAACGGTCTTGATCGCGACCCGGCGCTGGATGACCGGATCCCAGCCATCGTACACCGTGCCCATGGCGCCGCGGCCGAGCACGCGGCGGATCTCGTATTTCCCGAGTCGCTCGGGCGCCGGGTCGCCGCTCACGACCGGGTCGCCCCCGTCCGCCCCCGCCCTTCGCCGACCAGGGCAAAGGGCGCCCAGTAGAACGGATGGGCGATGGCCGCCGGCAGGCGCTTGCCGGCGTCCGCGAGCATCGCCTGTTGCGTGTGTTGAAAGGCGCCCGCCAGGCCGAGCGGGTCGCCCGCCTGCAGACGGGCGAGGGTGCCGGCAACCAGGAGCGCGGTCGCCTGGTCGTTCACCGACCAGTGTGTCACCAGCATCGCGCGCGCGCCGGCGTAGAAGAAGGCGCGGGCCAGGCCGGAGAGGCTTTCGCCGGACGTTCCCCCTTCCGGGCCTCCCGAGTTGCATGCCGACAGGATCACCACCTCCGCATCGAGCTGCATGGTCGCCACGTCCGATGCCGTGAGCAGGGCGGCGTTGGCCGAGGGCGCGCCCGCGATGCCGGAAGTGACGATGGCCGGCTCGGTCTGGCAGCGCAGATCGGTGGGCAGCAGCGCATGGGTCGCGAAATGGAGCACACGGACGCCTCGCAGATCCTGCCGGAGCACGGCGGGCGTGGTGAAGGCGGGACCCAGCAGCTCGTCGCCGGCGGCCGCGCCCATGATCTGGCGGGCGGCCGCCAATTCACGGCCGGTGAAGGGCAAGGGCGGGAGGCCGGCGAACAAGCGCGCGCTGTCGCGGCAGGCGGCGGTGGGGAAGGTGGCGGCCGCCTGCTGCGGCGTGACGGGGCGGAAATCGCCGAAGCCGTACCAGGGATCCCGGCCGACGACCGTCGCCGCGGCGCGGCGCAGGGACACGAAATTGGCCGGCGCCGGAACGTGAGTGATGGCGAAACGCTGCATCAGCCAGGGCGCGCCGGCAAGGTTGGCCGGATCGGCCGGCCCGGTCAGCATGATCTCGAAGGGCAAGGCCAGAAGCGCGCCGCTCGGAACGACCGTCAGCGCGGTGGCCCCCGCCAACAAGGGTTCGGCCGGGGCGAGCAGCCCGTCGTGCAAGGCGCGGGCCGCCGCCACGTCGAAGGGCGGTGGTGAACCAGCGGCGTCGAGCTCCACCGTCTTGCGGATCCGGGCGACCAACGCCGCAGCCTCCGTGCTGCCGATGCCGCTGCGCACGGCGTCGATCCGTCCGTCCCGCAGCACGAAGACCCAGCCGGCGCCGGGCGTGAGCGCGAACGACACGAACGCCTCACCCGGCGCCAACGCGGCAAGCACCTCGCCGGCGCCGGCGACCTGCTGGACGAGTTGGCCGTAATTGGGTGCCGCAACCTGCAGCGTGGAATCGGCTTCGGCGAGGGTCGTGCGCGCGGCGGCCGCCTGCTGGGCCAGCGCGTCCAGCGGTTCGCGCCCCGGTCGGCCGGCGGCGGCATCGGCGGTGGCGATATCCAGCCGGGATTGCGCGTCCGCGACGGCCAGGCTGGCATCCTGCTGCCGACGGATCGCGTCCCCGACCCTGGAGTCCTTGGCGCCTTCCGTCAGGCGGGCGGAGGCCAGCGCGATCTGACGGGCTGTGATGCCGCCCTGCACGAGCTGGGCTGCCGCGAATGCTTCGGCCAGGAGCGCGGGTCCGTCGGCGGAGCGGCGGCCGGCGGCGGTGACGAACGCGTCGAGGCAAGGTGCCACCAGGGCGGCGTCGGTGCCGGATTTCAGTTCCCGCAGCAACTGGCTGGCGCGGCGGCAAAAGGGTAGCGCGGCCTCGGCGTCGCCGGTGCGCATGGAACCCGCCGCGCGCAGCAGCAGCGTCTGCGCGACCGGCCGCGTGCCCGGCTGGGCTTGGTCGAAGTCGCGGGAGGCGCGATCCAGGTCCGGGTCGCCCGAGCCGGCCTGCGCCGTGTCGGCGATCAGCGCGGCCGTGCGCGCCAGGCGGGCGGTGAGATCGCGCTGGCGCAGGCCGCGAGACGTGCTGAGCGCCGCCGCCGATGCGAGGAGGTCGCGTGCCTCCGTGGGCCGGCCGAGTTCGCGCAGCGCGATCGCCTGGTAGCGGCGGGTTTCGATCACGCCGATCAGGGCGGATTGCTGGTCGGGCGGGATCAGCGCGGTGTCGGTGATCTCGCCGCCGAGGGCGTAGCGCCGGTCGATCGCCAGCGGGCCGTCCACCCGGCGCGGCCGGGTCGCCAGCAGGTCGGGGGACAGCACCCGGCTGTAGGCGCGCTCGGCCCCTTGCAACAAGGGCAGCGCCTCGTCCGGATGCCGCTCGTTGATGGCGTTGAGGCCGCGATAGTGCTGCAGCCGGGCCAGCGCGAACGGATCGGCGGTGCCACCGACGAGGCGGCCGGCGCGATCGAACGCGGCCGCGGCTTCGACGCTGCGCCCCTGGTTGGAAAGCTGCAACGCGATCAGCAGCAAGGTGCTGGCGATGCCGGGATCGTTCGGCCCGAGCGCCTTCTGCTGGAGCGCCAGGGCGGCGCGATAGGCCCGCTCCGCGCCCGTATAGTTCTCCGCAAGGTTGGCGCGGGTGCCGGCGACCATGAGGGCCTGGAACTGGCCGATATCACCGGCGGAAAAGGACTGCGTCGCCAGTCGGGACGCGATCAGCGCATCGGCATCGCCGGAGGGCGCGCGCGCGGCCTCTGCGGCGCTGCTCTGGCCGGACAGGACGGCGATCGCCCGCTGCAGCACGGGCAGGGCCGGGAGGATGCCGTCGGCAAGGTAGTCCTGCCCTCCGGCGCGCGACACCAGTGCAACCTGGGGCCAGCCGCCGACCTTGCGGGAGCAATTCAGCAGCAGGGCCGGCATATTGCCGGCGAGGGCGGTGGGCGCCGGGTCGCCGCAGACGAGGCGCTCGTTGATCCCGGTGCGCCACCCGCTGGTCGTCGCCACCGTGGTGAGCGTGGCGCCGGTGGCCGCCACGGCCGTGACATGGCCGCTCGGCTGGTCCCACGTGCCGCAGAATACGTCCGCGCCGTCGCGCACCGGCGCCAGCGTGCAGGCTTCGCCGGCGGTGTTGCTGCCGAGGCCAATGGCTCCGGCGCTCGATCGGGCGCTGCCGCCGAGATAGGCGTCCGGCGGCGGCACGGCGCAGGACGCCGCGAGCAACACCGGGGCCAGCGCCAACCAGAAAGCCGCCCGCACCGTCAGTAATCCCGGTCGGAGATGTTGGGCAGCAGCAGGGTGGGGTCGTCGCGGTCGCGGGTGACGGTGAGGTCGAGGATGCCGAGCGTCAGGATATCGGGGCGCAGCACGCTGGCGATGGCGGCGGTGGGCAACGACACGACGGCGATGGCGTCCGACGAACAGGTCGCGGCGGCGATGGCGCAGTTGTTGAAGGTGTAGCGCAGATCGGGGCCGGGCTGCAGCAAACCGATCTGGGCCGCCGTCGTGCCGGTCCGTCCCCCGATCTCGCCGCTGAGCTCCGCGCTGCCGCCGCTTCCTTGGATTGTGAGTTGGGCGGCGCTGAGCGACCCGGTGGCGTTGCCGGCGCCGAGCGAAAGAACGACCGCGCTGCCGGGGGCCTGCAGATTGCTCAACTCCACCGTCCCGCCGCTGGGCGGTAGCGACAGCCGGAGGGTGGCCGGGCTGCCGGAGGGGCTCGTCAGAGTCGTGGTGCCGAGTTGGCTCACCCGCGCCGTGCCGTCGGCGCCGGGCCGGACGGCGAAGCTCGCCGCCGAGGCGCGGATCGTGCCGCCGTTGAGGACGAGCGCACCAGTGCCGGTCACCGTCGCGGCGGGCGCCGCGATCGGGCCGGCCACGACGAGCGGGCTTTGGCTGGTCAGCGACACCGCGCCGGACGCGGTCAACGGGCCGAGCGTGCCGACGCTTGCCGGAGCGGCAGTGCCGATATCCATGCTGCCGACCTGGCCGGTGAGAATGCCGACGTTGATCGCGCCGCCGGTCTGCACGGCGGCGCCCGACGTGCTCAGCAGGAGGGCCGGCGCCGAAACGGGACCAGCCAGCGTGATGGCGGGTGCGGTCAGGTCGATGCCGGCGTTGGTGTCGGTCAGCGGCCCCGTCACCGTCAGCGCGCGCCGGTCAACGAGCTTGAATCCATTGGTGGTCGCGAAGCCGAGCGTGTCCACCTCGTTGGTGCCGCCGAGGGACACCGAGCGCGCCGTGCCGGCGAGCCGTCCGGCGATCACGCTCCCGGCGATCTGCCCGACGCCGCCGCGGGCATTGAGCGTCACGTTCGAAGCCGCCAGCGTGCTGGCCAATGTGAGAATGCCGCCGCTCGTCAGGGTCACGGCGCTGGCCGTCATGGGAGCCGCCACGACCAGGTCGGTGCTGGACGAAAGGCTGAACGTGCTGCCGGTCGTCACCGTGCCGAGCGTGCCGATGGCGTTGCCGGCCGCCTCGAGCGAGATGCTGGCGCCGGCCGCGGTCAGGATGGGGGCGGAAACGGCGCCGCCGCTCTGCCCGATCGCGCCTGCGGCGGAAAGGGACGCCGTGCCGGTGGTCGAGACGGCGCCGGACAGCGACAAGCTCCCACTCGTCGATAGCGTCAGGTTGCCGGCCGAGACGGGCCCCGCGACGGCGAGGTCGGGGCCGTTGTTCAGCAGCAGGTTGCCCCCGGTGGCAAAGCGCCCCAGCGTGCCGATCTGGTTGCGTCCGCCCAGGCTGGCGCTGCCGGCCTGACCGGTGAGCGTGGCCGCAATGACCGCGCCGTTGTTCGTCTCCGTCACGGCCCCGGCGGAGCGGAGGTCCAGCGTGGCGGCGCCGACGTCGAGCACCCCCGTGATGGAAATCGGCCCACCGGCGGCGTCGCCGAGCGAGAGTGTGCCCGCGTCCAGCGCGACGGTGCCGCCGCCGACGGAGATGCCGGTGCCGTTGATGCCGGCGAGGCCCACCGTTCCGCCGGGGGCGCTGAGCGTGCCGCCGGCAAAGGCGAGGGAAGGCGTGGCGATGGAGAGTCTCTGCCCGGCCCCCACCGCCACGCGGCCACCGATGGAGAGCGGCACGGTGTTGGCGAAGGCGAACGATCCAACCGTTGTCCAGTCGGCCAAGCTGCCGATCCGGTTGGGACCGGTGAGCCGGACGCTGGCGGCGCTGCCCCCCAGGCTCGCCGCGGTGACCGCCCCGCCGGTCTGCTCGATCGCGCCGCTCGCCACCAGTGAAACGGCGCCGGTGGCGGTGAGCGCGCCGGAGAGCCGGAGATCGCCGGCCGTCGACAGCTCGACCGTGCTGGCGGTGACCGGCCCGGCCACGGCGAGCGTGCCGCGATTGACCAGGGCGAAGTCGCCGGTCGCGGTGAACCGGTCGACCGTTCCGATCTGGTTGTCGCCGGTGAGATTGACGCTGGCGGCCTGCCCGGAAAGCACGGACGCGATGACCGCGCCCGCGCCCGTTTCGGTGACCGCGCCGGACGACAGGAGCTCGAGCGTCATGCCGGACAGGTTGAACGCGCCGGTGATGCTGATCGGTCCGGCCGTGGGTGTGCCGACCCGCAGCGTGTTGGCGCGGAACGGGATGCCGCGCCCGTCCAGGACGATTCCACGGCCCGGCGTGTAGTCGGCGACCCACACCGTGCCGCTCGGGGCGGCGAAGCTGCCGCCGGTGCCGAACACCACCTGATCGGCCATGAGCATGATCGTCTGACCCGAGCCGACCGTGACGGCGCCGCCCACGGTCAATGGAACGGCGTCGCTGAGCGTGAAGCCGGCATTGGTGTCGAAGCGTCCGAGCGTGCCGATGCGGTTGGGCCCTGCCAGGCTGGCGCTGCCCGCGGCGCCCGTGAGCGTTGCCGCCGCGATGGCGCCGGATCCTGTCTCGGTGATGGCGCCCGCGCTGCGCAGGTCGACCGTCGCCTGGGTGACGTCGAGCGACCCGGTGATCGATAGCGGTCCGGCCGCCGCGCTGCCGACGGTCGCGGAGGCCGCCACCACGGTGCCGCTGCCTGCCAGCGTCATGCCGCCGCCGGCGGTGTATTCGCCCAAGGCGACCGCGCCGCCCGGCGCCGACAGCACGCTGCCGGCGCCAAAGATGATCGTGTCGGCCGCGAGCGTGATCGCGCGGCCCGAGCCGGCCGACACGGTGCCGGTCAGGGTCAGCGGGACGCGATCGACCAGCGTGACGTCGCCGGCCGCGCTGAAGTTACCGAGGCTGGCGATCGCGTTGGCGCCCCGCAGCGCGGCACTACCGGCGCTGCCGGACAGGCTGGCGGCGGTCAGCGTCCCAGCCGTCTGGGTGAGCGCCTGCCCCGCGGTGAGCGACAGCGCGCCGGTGGTGATGGGCCCGGCCAGGGTCAGCGTGCCGGCCCGCAGCGACACGGCGGTGGCGTCGGCGACGGGGCCGGTCACCGTCAGTGCGCCGGCATCGACGAGGCTGAAACCGCCGACGCTCGACGCCGCGGCCAAATTGGTGACGTTGTTGGCTTGCCCCAGCGCCGTGGTGCCGGCGGAGGCCGTGGTGAGGGTGCCGGCGGTGAGGGTGCCGCCGGGCTGCGCGATGGCGCCGCCGGATTGGAGAGACAAGGTGCCGCTCGCGGCGATCGGTCCGGACAGGGTGAGGTTGCTCGCGCCCGAGACCGTGGCGTCCGTGGCCGACAGCCCGGTCAGCGTCAAAGCGACGGTGTCGTTGAACCGAAGCGTGCCGGTCGCCGACAGCGAGGCGGCGCTCACGCGGTTCGCGCCGGTGAGCGACACGGTGTCGGCGGCGGCCGCCAGGCTGCCGGCCGCGATCGTGCCGTTGCTCTGGGTGATCGCCCGGTTGGGGGCGAGGAGGGTGACCTGGCCGGGGACGGCCAGGATGCCGCCGTTCTGCGTGATGCCGCCGGGGCCGGTGAGCGTCGCGGCCGAGGCCGAGTTCGTGCCGGCCAGCGCGAGGCTGCTGCCGGCAATCAGCGTCAGGACGCCCGTCGCGCTCACGTCGGTGGCGTCCAGCGCGGTCCCGGTCTGCAGCGCGAGCGCGCCGGTCGTCGCGGTCAGGCCCGTGACGCCGCGGATGGAATTGGAGCTGTTGCCCAGCGCGATCGAGCCGGCCGAGCCGGTCACCGTGTTGACCAGCAGGCCCGCGCTGGCACCCTGCGTCACGGCTCCGGACGTCCGTAGGCGCAGCGTGGTGACGCTGCCGTTCAGGCTCACGAGGCTGTTCGGCGCGCCGAGCACGATGTCGCCCGTCGAGTTGGCCGTGCCCAGGGTCAGGCTCGGGGCCGAGATCTGGCCATACACGTCGCTCCCGAACGTCCGGTCCGCGGCGGACCCCACGACGAGCGTCGCGCCGGGCGTGTAGGGCGCGATCGTCACGTCATTGGCCGCCGTGATCGCCGGTCCCGCGCGGGTGGCCGACGGAACGGCGACCCGGTCGGCGATGAGCGTCAGCGACCCGGCGGGTGCCGTGAGCCGGCCGCCATTGGCGCCGATCGTCAGGGTGCCGCCTCCCGGACCAGTCACCAGCGTGAAGTCGCCGGCCGCTTGCGTGAAGCTGCCGATCGACGCGATCGCGTTGCCACGGGCGGTCAGGGAAGTCGTCGCGGTGCTCGACCCGTCCAGCTCCGGCGTGGCCAGGGTGGCTGCAGCGGACTGCGTGATCCCGGCCGCGCCGAGGGTGACCGGGCCGGTGACGGACGACACGGCGCCGGTGAGGGCCAGCGCGGTGCCGGCGTTGTTGAGGTTGAGCCCGCCATAGGTGGCGAAGTCGCCCAGCGCGGCCACCGCATTGGTCTGCGTGAACTGCGCCGATCCCGCCGCGCCCGTCAGCGTGCCGGCGGTGAGGCTGCCGCTGGTCTGGACGATCCCCGGGTCGGCGGCGGTGGGCACCGTGCCGTTGGTGTTGAGGCTGTTCAGGCTGACGACCTGGCCGCGAATGTCGGCATACAGCGTCATGCCGCCGCGGCCGCCCGACGAGAGCGCCAGGGTGCCGCCGGCCTGCACCGCACCGACTTGTAAGTCGGTGTCCGTGTGCAGCGCCGCGTTGCCGGAGACAACCGTGCCGTAGAAGGTGCCGATCTGGTTGCCGGCATTGGCCAACGCGAGCGATCCGGCCGTCGCGCTGAGGCCGTCCACCGTCAGCGTAGCGTTCTGGCCCTGGGTGACCGCTCCCGCCGAGCCGAGGCCGAGGCGGCCGAAACCGAGCGTCGTGAGGTCGATCGCCTCGTTGGCCTGGCCGAGCGCGACCGGGCCGGTCTGCGCGTTGCCGAGGATCAGGTCGAAGGCGGACACGCGGGCCAGCGTGTCGATGGCCACCACCATGGTGCGGGCCGGCGGCTCGATGTCGCCGTTGGTCGTGAGCAGGATGCCGTAGCCGGCCGTGTTGGGCCGCAACTGAACCACGCCACCCGGTGCCGACAGCGCGCCGCCGCTGGCCACGCCGAGGGTGAGTTGGTCCGCGGCGATCGAGATCGTGCCGCCGGACGGCACTGTGAGGCCAGTCCCCTCCGTGTTGCCGATCGTGAGCGGGCTGCTGGTGGCCAGCGTGAAGTTGCCGTTCGTGACGGTGAAGGAGCGGATCGACGCGATCGCGTTGGCGGACGACGACAGCGTCACGCTGCCCGCTTGGCCGCCCAGCTCGCCGGCCGAAATGGCGGCGCTGCCCTGGGTCAGCGCTCCGGACGTGTCGACGTAGAGCGTGCCGCTGGCCGCCAGACCGCCGGTGAGCGCGATGCCGGAGGGCGCGGAGAGGTTCACATCCGCTGCGGTCGTGCTGCCGGCGAGGGTGAGGGCGGCCGTGCCGTTGCTCACCACGCGGGCGGCTGTTTCGCTCGGGATGCTGGTCGAGTCGCCCGCCGTGAGCGACAAGGTGCCGAGAACGTTGAAGTTGCTGCTTGCCGTGGCGGTGAGGTTGCCCCCGGCCGCGAGGGTGACCGTGTCGCCGCCGACGTTGCCGGTCACCACGAGGTCGCCTGCGGTGCTGAGCGCCGCCGTGCCGCTGCCGCTGGCGAAGCTCGTCAGCGTGCCGATCTGGTTGTCGGCGTTCGACAGGTCGATCCCGTAATTGGCCGCCGCGCCGAGCGAGGCCACGGAAACGGCGCCCGAACCGTTGATGGCCGCGGCCGCCGCCAGATTGAGCGTGCCGATGCCGTTGCCGGTCAGGTCGATCGTTTCGCCGGACTGGCCGAGCGTGATGTTGCCGCCGCCGCCCTCGTCCGAGGTCGTCGTGAGCAGCGACAGCGTGCCGACGGTGAGCTTGGGGAGGTCCGCGGGACGGAGCAGCAGCGCCGTTCCGTCGCTGGTGTCGGTGTCGGAAACCAGGATGTTGCGGCCAAACCCGCTCGGCTGCAGCAGCAGCGTGCCGCCGGGGGCCGAGATGGCCTTGCCGCCGGCGGGCGCGGCCAGCGTCAGGCTGTCGATCGTCAGCGAGACCGTTTGGCCCGTGGGCACGGAAAGCCCGCCGCCGCCCGCCGCGTTGCCGATCGTGAGCGGCTGGCCGGGGGCGTTGGTGAGCAGGAAGCCGCCGCCGGTGGTCTGGAAGGACGCGTTCTGCCCGTTGCCGACGCCGGTGATCGCGTTCGATTGCGGCAAGGACACCGACAAGGCGGAGCCGTACATCTGCGGTGCCGCGACCGTACCGGCCGTCTGGGTGAGCGCGCCGGTCGTGTTCACCATCCAAGCGGTCGAGGCCGTCACGTTGGCGGCCAGCGTGACGCCGCCGCTGCCGGAGGCGAACCCGATCGTTTGGCCGCTGATGGGAGCGGAGATGGTGATCGTGCCGGCTTGAGCCGAACCGACCGGCCCGCTGAGGGAGGCGATGAGGAGGTTGCCGCCGGCCGAGGTGGGGGCGTTGACCGCGACGATGCCTTGGCCGTTCAGCACAAGGCTGCCGCTCACGGACAAGGCGGCGTTGACCGCGATGTTGCGGCCGGCCTCGAGCTCGACGTCGCCACCCGTGTAGTTCCAAGCGCTCGCCACCGTGAGGTCGCGGGTGGTGACGAGATGGACGTTGCCGGTGAGCTGGTTGAGTTGGGCGGGGGTGACGTAGGCGTCTGTCGTCGTGCCGCCGGTGTTGGCGCCGATGTTCGGGTCCGTGTTGCTCGCGGGCGGCTGGTTGGTCGTCCCGGCGGGCTGCGTGTTCGAGATGGTGAGGTCGCGCGGGTCCAGCACCACCGTCCCGACCCTGCCGCGCGGGGCGGTCGTGTCGGCCCGGCCGGTGAGGCGGAATCCCTTTTCGCCCGAGAGTTCGACCGTGCCGCCATTGCCGGCCTGCGCGCCGCCCTTGGCCTCGGCCGCGCCGGCGACCGACGTGGCCTCCTTGCTCAGCACGGTGACCCGGCCGCCATTGCCTCGCCCTGTCGCGTTGGCGGAAAGGCGCGCGCCGGCGGCCACCGTGGTGCGCGCGGACGTGGCGGCCGGCGCGGCGCCCAGCGTGCGGGCGCGGGCGAGCGTGGTGCCGACAGCGATCGTGCCCCCACCGGTGGCGCCGTCGGCCGACACGTGCGCGCCGTCGGCCAGCGTCGTCGCGGTGCTGCCGTTGAGCACGACCGTTCCGGCTTGCCCCGCGCGCGCGTCCGCAGAGATGCGGCCGGCAATGACCACGGCGCCGCCGGTGCCGGCGATGGAGATCTGCCCGGCCTTGGCCCCCACCGTGTTCGCGCGCACGGTGCCGCCCGCGTCCACCAGGGTCTGCACCACGCCGTCTGCCGCCCGGGCGGTGAGCTGGACGGTGCCGCCATCGGCGCGGATCACCCCGGAATTGGTCACCAGCGCGGCGACGGGCTTGCCGTCCGGCCCCGTCGGCACCTGGCGAACCTGCTTGGTCACGTCGATGGAGACCAGCCCGTCGCCGTACATGTCCAACGTGTGGGCGGCCGCGCCCGCCAGCACGACGTGGCCGAGCCGGGCGTTGATCGTGCCCGAATTGGCGACGGAGGGCGCCACCAGCGCGGCCAGCCCGGCCTGCTTGACGGTGATGGAGCCGTGGTTCTCCACCCGCGCGTTCGGGTTCGGTGCCTGGTCGAACACCATGCGCCCGGCCATGAAGTTCTGGTTCGTGATTCCGGGCGCACTCACGATCAGGCTTTGCGCGTTGACCTGGGCGCCCTTGAAGAACGTCACCCCGTTGGGATTGGTCAGGATCACCTGGCCGTTGGCGGAGATGCGACCGGCGATCGCCGACGGGTCCGGCCCGGTGACGCGGTTCAGCGTGGCGCTGTTGGCCGATGGCTGCTGAAAGGTGACGGTCTGGTTGCGGCCGACGTCGAACGAGTGCCAGTCGATGGCCGCGCGGCCGGAGGACTGGTTGATGACGGTGTTGCCGGGGCTTTGCGAGATCGCGGCGCTGCCGGCGACCACCTGGCCCCCTTGGGGACGCGCGTTGGGGGCGGGTTGCGCGCCGGCAGGCAGCACCACCGTCAAGGCGGTCGCGGCACCCAGCGCCGTGCCCCGCAGGAGGGCGGCTCGGCTGAGCCGCATCGCGCGCAGGTGCGGCGTGGGCGGGATGGCGCTGTTCTTCTTGGGGCGCTCGGACATCGTTGGGCCCATCATGTCAGAACCTGCTCAGGACGCGCCAGTAGGCGGCGTTCGCTTTTAAGGGCTGCACCACGCCCGCCGTGCCGAACGGCAGCCGCGTATTGCGGATGACGCCCTCGATGTCGAACTCGGTGAAGCGCGTGATCGTGAAGCGGGCGCCGATCCCTTCGGAGGACAAGCGGGCATTGGGATCGATCGACTGGTTCTCGAAGGTCTGGCCGCGATCGTAGAACGCGTAGAACTGCGCCGTGATGGGGATGGACGTATCGAACAGCGACACGTCGAGCCCGGTGTTCAGTTGGAGCTCGAACGACCACGCCAGCGCGTTGTCGCCGGTCACTTGTCCGGAATAGAAGCCCCGGTTGATCTCGCTCCCGCCCAGAAAGAACTTCTCGGATGGCGGAAGCACGCGGTTGCTGACCTGGCCTTGCAGCGAGGCCCGCAGCGCCACGCTTGCATCCGTCCAGGGTGAGAACAGGGTCTGGGTGCGCGAGATCTCCGCCGTCGCCTTGGTGAAATCCACCCGTTCGTTGAGGCGGCCGGGCTGCGGGTTGCCGTTGCCCGTGCTGCCGAACCCGTTCAGCCCTTGGGAGCCCCGCACACCGACAAAGTTGATGGCAGGGCGGCTGTCGCCGGCCAGATTGTCCTGGATCGCATACTGGAAGCCAAGGCGGACGACACGCAGGCTGTCGAAGCTGCTGCGGGCCGACTGACCGGCCGGGCCGGAATCGGTGCGGGTTTCCGTGTCGATCGCGTCCAGGCTGCTCACGACGCTGAAGGTCTGGCTGCGCGACCGGATCAACGGGTACGTCGCGCCGAGGCCATACACCGCCGTGGTGCCGCGGTAGCCGACCGTGCGGAGGAAGTCGGAAGGCACCGCGCGCCCGAATCCGCCGTAGAGCCGCACCTTCAGCCCGGAGCCGCCGACGAAGAACTCGGTGGAAGCTTGGCCGAAGTTCTGCGTGTTGGCGTCGGTATGGTAGAGCGAGAATTCGGTGCGCTCGCCGAACTCGGTGAAGCTGTTGGCGTCCAAGACCAGCAGGCTCTCGATCGGCCCGGTGAGGCGGAACGCCCGGTTGTCCGCAGTGAGCAGCCCGTTGAACGGCTGGCGGCGGACCTGGGCGACGAGCGTCAGCGCGCCGGGATCGCCCAGGGACGGCTGCAGCACGGCATTGACCGTGATGCCCGGGATGTCCTGGGCCAGCAGCAGCCACCGCTCGATGGTGTCGTTGTCGATCGGCTGCACCTCCGTGAGGTGCTCCAGAAAGCGCAGGACCTGCACGCCAGCCGGGCCGATGTCGCCATCCAGCTTGACCGCGGCGATCCGCCCTTCGACGACGTTGAAGCGGAGGTCGCCCGCCGGGCCGACTTCCGCCGTCACCGTGGTCAGGACGAAGCCGCGCGTGCGGTACAACGACAGCAAGGACGCGCGGGCGTCCTCGATGCGGGCGACGGGGATGCGCGGCCCGACCAGGCCCGTCGTCATCGCCTCCAGCATCGGCGCCGGAAACGCGGTCGCGCCGGCGATCGCGACGCTGCGGATCGGAACGTCCACGGCCGGTGTCGGGGACGGGGCGGCCGGCCGGAGCAGGCCCGTTTCCGGCTGAAGGTCGGGAGGGACCTGAGGCAGGACGCGGGGAATCGGCGAACCCTGCGGCACGGCGTTGCCGGTGAACGGCGCGCCGGGCCGTTGCGCGTGGGCGGCCGGCCCAAGCGCAGCGCCGAGCAAGGAAAGCGCGATCAGTAATCCGCGCGGGCGCATTCGGGTGTCAGAACGCTCCAAGCGCGGGCGCGTAGTACCCGAGCAGCGAGAGAATGATGCCGGCAGCGCCGAGCCCCGCCGCCACCAGCAGCAGCCACCGGGATCGCGTGATCGCCGAGGCGGTCGCCAGCACGATGCCGAGCTGGTACGCGGCCGATCCGTTGTGATACGCGTGGGTTTGTTCCATGGCGTGGTCGCGGCCGTGTTCCAGGTCGTGGGCGTGGTGCTCCAGCGCCTTGCGGCCGTCTTTGGGATCGTTCTCGTAGCGGTCGACATCCGCCGACAGCGTGCCGGCGAGCGCCTTCAGCGCCGTCGGATCCGCCACTGGGTTCAGCGCCGCCGCCAGCCCGGCGATGTCGCGCGCCACCGTGATCCGCGTCGATTTGGCCTGAAATTGCGCCCAGATATCGGCCGCCTCGATCGAACGTTGCTGCACCCGGATCTCGGCTTGTCGTGCGCCCTGTTCGGCAACGGCCAGTCCAGCCGCGAGGACGGCGACGAGGAGGGCTGCGAGTTGCGCCTGGCTGGCGGGTTCATGATGGGCGCCATGCGACGCATGCTCGTGCCGTTCCAAACTTTCGACTACTTGGTTCACCGAACGCCGCTCCGCACCTGGAGGACGTTATAGACCCGGACACGGGAATGTGTAGTCACCTGTTGCACGCCCGCCGGCTTGATTTTCGGCGCGCGGCGCGCATCGTGCGGCGGCGTTCGAGGGGTAGCGAGATGGGACAGCCAGCGGCCAGGCTGGGCGATCGGGTGTTGCAGAACGGCCCGCACTGCCATGCGAACATCCATCCCGCGGCCCTGGTGCCGACGCCGATGCCCCATCCGCCGATGCCGCTCACGATCGTGAAAGGGTCGCCCAACGTCATGATCGGCGGCCAGCCCGCAGCCCGCGTGACGGACACGACGGCGCCGTGCTTGCTTGTCGGGTGTGTGCCGGGTGGCCCGGGTTTGATCAACAAGGGTTCGGCAACCGTGATGATCAACAACATTCCCGCGGCCCGGGTCGGCGACTCCACCTCCCATCCCGCCTGCGTGGCGGTGATCGCCGCCCCGACCGGCACCATCATCCCGACCGGCTGCCCGACCGTCCTGATCGGCTGAATGCGGCTCGGGCACTTCGCGGCCTGGGCGCCGCGCTGCCCCGTCTGCGCACGCGCGGGACGGGCGGCGCCGCTCGGCGTGGCCGACGGAGCGCGCGAGCACGACGGTGACGTGGTGGCGGGTCGCCTCCTCTGCGCTGACCCGGCCTGTCGGCGCGAATACCCGATCGTGGACGGCATTCCGGTCATCTCGGCCGACCTGCCGCACCTGTTGCGAGAACGCGGCGTGGAGCTGCTGCTGCGCGAAGACCTGTCGGACGACGTGCTCGGACTTCTGGGCGACGCGCTGGGCGCCGATAGCTGGCTGGAGGCGATCCGGAGCCCGGCCTCGACCTACGGATGGGACGCCTACGCCGATCTCGACCCGAGCGAGCCGGCCGGAGACCCGGCCCCGGGCGCAGCGCGGCGCTGCCTGGCGCACCTCCTCGCGCTTTGCCCGCAACCGGCACGGCCGATCTTGCGCGTTCTGGATGTCGGATGCGGCGGGGGCCGGACCGCCTTCGACGCGGCGGCGTCCGCGCCGGAAGGGTTGGTGCTTGGGATCGACACGAACCTGGCACTGCTCCGCCTGGCGCGCCGGGTCGCGACCGCGGGTGTGGCGGTCTATGCCCGACGGCGGATCGGGCTGGTGTATGACACCAGGCGTTTCGCGGCGGAGCTGCCGGGTCGCGAACGGGTCGATTTCTGGGCGTGCGACGCCGACGCGCTGCCGTTCGCGCCCGGGAGTGCCGACCTCGTGCTCGCGCTCAACCTGCTCGACTGCGTGCCGGACCCCGTCGCGCTCCTGCATGCGTTGGCGGGCTTGCTCACCCCGGGCGCCCGCTTGCTGTTGGCGACCCCGTTCGACTGGGCTGCGCGCGCGACGCCGATGGAGCATTGGATCGGCGGCCATTCGGCGCGCGGCTCGACCGGTGGCGCTGCCGAGCCGCTGCTCGACGATCTCCTGCGACCCGGCGGGCACGAGCGCGCCGTCCACGGCTTGGCCCGGTTGGGCACGGGCGACCATGAATGGACGACCCGCCTCCACGACCGCGCTGCCGTGCGCTACCGCACACACCTGGTTGCGCTGGAACGAACATAGTTCCCCCTAGACAAGAAGAATTGAACGACACAAGATACCGCCGCGAGTAGGACGCCGCCGCTTGGCGCGGAGCTGCTCCGGCCGACTGCTCCGTGCTGCGAATCGAGATCGTCCACCCTCAATGGCGCCGTTTGACAACACTCCCTTGCCCGAGCTCGCCGGTGACGCACCGGCCGGCGCGAATCTTGAGTTCGATCCGGATTTCGCCGAGTTGGGGCGGCTGGCGCAGGGCAAGCCGGAGCAGCAATTCGGGTCCACGATCGTCCCGGCCGAGGAGCCTGACTGGAAAGCCGTCATCGCCGCCGCGACGGCGCTGACGGCACGGACATACGACCTCCGCGTGCTGTCGTTGCTGGCCGTCGCCCGACTGCATCGGGAAGGGCTCACCGGGTTTGCCGATGGGCTGCGTGTGGCGCGCAGCGCGGTCGAGGATCACTGGGCCACCGTTCACCCGCAGCTCGACCCGGAAGACGACAACGATCCGCTGCTGCGGGCCAATGCGCTCCTGACGGTCGCCGAGCCGGTGCGGGTGCTGCGGGCGCTGCGCACTCTGCCCTTGGCGCGTTCGGCGCGCGCTGGTTCCGTGTCCTGGCGCGACATCTCGATCAGCCTCGGGACGCTCGATGTAGGCGAGGACACGCCGAAATTGTCGTCGAGCGTGATCGCGGGCGCCTTTGCCGACACGCCGCCGGAGGTCGTCGCGACCACGCGGGCCGGGCTGGCGGCGGCACTGGGGCATGTCCGCGCGATCCCGACCGTGTTCGACGAACGGGCTGGTTTAGGATCCGGACCGGACTTCACCGATCTGGAGCGGCTGCTGCGCGAGATGCTGGCCATGGTCGACGAGCACGCCGTTGCCGGCTCGGGCGGGGAGGCGGCCCCGGTCGAGGCGGACGCCGCGCCCGCCGGCACCGCCGTCGCTGCCGCCGCGCCTCCGCCGGTCGCCAGCATCGCCACGATGGGCCCGCCCACCAATCGGCAGGACGCGATGCGTCTGCTCGACCTGGTGCTGCAATTCTACGAGCGGCACGAGCCGTCCAGCCCGCTGCCGCTGCTGATCAGCCGCGCCCGGCGGCTGGCCGACAAGAGCTTCATCGACATCCTGCGCGACATGGCGCCGGACGGGGTCAGCCAGGTGCAGATGATCGCCGGCCGCACCGAAGACGACAACTGATCAGGGGAGTTCAAACGTGGCGAAAGCGAGCAGTCAGAAATTCATCGCCAGGAACCGGGCGCCCCGGGTCCAGATCGAATACGACGTCGAGACCTACGGGTCCGAGAAGAAGGTGCAGCTGCCCTTCGTGGTCGGCGTGATGTCCGACCTGTCGGGCAAGCCGGAGGAGCCGTTGCCGGCGGTGGCCGACCGCAAGATGCTCGAGATCGACATCGACAATTTCGACGACCGCATGAAGGCCATGAAGCCGCGTGCCGCCTTCACCGTCCCCAACACGCTGACGGGCGAGGGCAATCTGGCCGTCGACATCACCTTCAAGAGCATGGACGATTTCTCGCCCGCCGCGGTGGCGCGCAACGTCGACGCGCTCAACAAGCTGCTCGAAGCGCGGACCCAGCTGTCCAACCTGATGACCTACATGGACGGCAAGAGCGGCGCCGAAGACCTCGTCGCCAAGCTGCTGGCCGACCCGGCGCTGATGCAAACCCTGGCCGCCGCGCCCAAGCCGGCGTCCGACGAACCCAAGGAGGGCTGATCCATGTCGGAAACCGCCGCCACCCAACCCGCCGCCGGCCTGGCCGAGACCACCAGCCGGAGCGATTTCGCCTCCCTGCTCGACCGCGAATTTAAGCCCAAGAGCGATCGCGCCCGCGAGGCCGTCGAGGGCGCGATCCAGACGCTGGCGGAGCAGGCGCTCTCGTCCAGCCGGGTCATCCCGGGCGACGCGCTGCGCTCCATCGAGGCGATGATCGCCGCGATCGACGCCAAGCTGACGGAGCAGGTCAACGAGATCATGCACCATGAGGACTTCCAGCAGCTGGAGTCCGCGTGGCGCGGCTTGTCCTACCTGGTGAACAACACCGAAACGGACGAGACGCTGAAGATCAAGGTCTTCAACATCTCCAAGAAGGAGGTGGCCAAGACGCTGCGCAAGTTCCGCGGCACGGCCTGGGACCAGAGCCCGATCTTCAAGAAGATCTACGAAGAGGAGTTCGGCCAGTTCGGCGGCGAACCGTTCGGCCTGCTGGTCGGCGATTACTACTTCGACCACTCTCCGGGCGACGTGTCCTTGCTCGCCGACATCGCGCAAGTGGCCGCCGGCGCCCACGCGCCGTTCCTGGCCGCGGCCAACCCGACCGTCATGGGCATGGAAGCCTGGGACGAGCTCGCCAACCCGCGCGACCTCACCAAGATCTTCCAGACGCCCGAATATGCCTCGTGGCGCTCACTGCGCGAGTCCGAGGATAGCCGCTACATCGGCCTGACGATGCCGCGCTTCCTGGCCCGCCTTCCCTATGGCTCCAAGACGGACGCGGTGGAGGAGTTCGCGTTCGAGGAGGATACGGACGGCGCGCACTCGTCCAAATACTCGTGGGCCAACTCGGCCTACGCGATGGCGACCAACATCACTCGCGCCTTCAAGCTCTACGGCTGGACGACCCAGATCCGCGGCATCGAGAGCGGCGGCGCTGTCGAGGGCTTGCCCACGCATACCTTCCCGTCCGACGACGGCGGCGTCATGATGAAGTGCCCGACCGAGGTCGCCATTGCCGACCGGCGCGAGGCCGAGCTCGCCAAGAACGGGTTCATGCCACTCATCTACAAGAAGAACAGCGACTTCGCTGCCTTCATCGGCGCCCAGTCTTTGCAGAAGCCGCAGGAATACCAGGACCCGGCGGCGACCGCCAACGCGAACCTGTCAGCGCGACTGCCCTACCTCTTCGCGTCCTGTCGCTTCGCGCATTACCTCAAGTGCATGGTCCGCGATAAGATCGGCTCGACCAAGACGCAAAGCCAGCTCCAGATTTGGCTTCAAAGCTGGCTCAATCAGTACGTCGACTCTTCGCCCGACTCGTCTTCGGAAGAGACCAAGGCGATGCGGCCGCTGGCTGCAGGTTCTGTGGAGCTCGCGCCGAACGAGGAAAACCCCGGCTATTACGAGGCCAAATTCTTTCTGAAGCCTCATTACCAGCTCGAAGGTCTGACGGTGTCGCTGCGTCTTGTCTCCAAGATGCCCGCGTGATTTGAACTTATCAGTCGTATCTAGAAGGAGTCGCGTAGATGGCCGTTGATGCATTCATGTTGTTCGAGACTTATGGTGGCGACACGGTCAAGTCCGAATCCCAGGTCTCTCTTGGAGATCTGAAAGGCGACACGATCGGAACGCCGTTCAAGGCGAAGGAAGGCTCTTTGTTCGAAGTCACGACGTTCAGCTTCGACGTCGAGCAGACGATCAACATGAGCAGCCAATCGTCCGGTGCCGGCGCCGGAAAGATCCAGTTCAACCCGTTCAAGATCACCCGCAAGATCGATCGGGCGACGCCGGAATTCTTCAAGCACGCGTGCCAGGGAACTCCCTTCAAGGTCGTCACTCTCGGCTTCCGGAAGGCATCGGGCACCTCCACGAGCGGCTTGTTCTTTCTCCGGTTCGATTTCAGGCTCGTCGCCCTGAAGTCGATCAACTGGTCCCACGATGACGAGTCGCCCACCGAAGATCTCGAGTTCGAGTATGGCGGGCTGCAGGTCGTTTACGGCAGGCAGAAATCCGATGGCTCGATCGAGACCATCAACCCGGCCGGTTGGAACAAGCTGACGAACAAGTTGGAAGTGGGCGACGCCAGCAAGGCTCCCGAGGCGATCAAGGCCTGAGATCGGCGCAGTCTGACGAAGGCTGCACTGATCGTGGACGACTCAGCCACTGATCTGCTCCGCTCGGGTGACCCCCGAGCGGCGCTCAGCGCGCTGATGGCGACGATCCGCAAGGCGCCGCGCGACGTCGCGTTGCGGACCTTTCTCTTCCAGCTCTCCTGCGTGCTCGGCGACTGGGGCCGGGCGCTCACCCAACTCACGGTCGCGACCGAGTTGGACGGGCGCGTCCTGCCGATGGCCCAGGCCTATCGCACGTTGATCCGCTGCGAGATGGTTCGCGAGGGCGTGTTCGCAGGCAAGCGTCAGCCAACGGTGTTCGGCCACCCGCTCCCGTGGCTGCCCGTGCTGATCGAAGCCAACCGCCTGCTCGCGACCGGCGAGCTGGCAGCCGCGGCGACGCTGCGGGATGAGGCGTTCGATACGGCCGATGCCGTGCCGGGCACGGCGGACGGCGCCGGCTTCGACTGGATCGCCGACGCCGACCCGCGCCTCGGCCCGGTGCTGGAAGCCGTGCTGGATGGCACTTATTACTGGATCCCCTTGCAGCACCTCGCGGCGCTGACGATCGAGCCGCCGGCCGATCTGCGCGATCATGTCTGGACGCCGGCCAGTTTCACTTGGACCAATGGCGGAACCGCGATCGGTTTCATCCCAACCCGTTACCCCGGCAGCGCCACGGCCTCCGATCCCTTGCTTGCGCTGGCACGCAAGACCGAGTTCGTCGACTTCGCGGAGGGATGGGCGCTACCGCTCGGGCAACGCATCTTTACCACCGGCGAAACAGATCTGCCGGTGCAGGATTTGCGGGAACTCACGATGCTCGCCACTGCATGAGCGAGCTCAATCGGACGGAGCGGTTGCAGCCCTCGCTGCTGGACCGATTGACTGACCTTGCACCGGACCGACGCAAGGAGTCCCTGGACGAGCAGGTGCTGACGGGGGCGCAACTTCGTCGGGCGGTGCTGCGCGATTTGGGCTGGTTGCTCAACACGACGAGTCTCGATGCGGTGGAGGACCTGCCGGACGGGAGTCTGGCGGCGCGCAGCACGATCAATTACGGGTTGACCAGTTTGGCCGGTCAAAGCGCCGGCGGCCGAGAGGTCAAGGCGATCGAAGCCGCGGTGGCGGAGGCCATTCGCCGCTTCGAGCCCCGGATCCGGGCAGACACGGTTCAGGTCCGCGCGCGGCCGATCGATCGGGAGGCCGGGCTGCCCGTCCTGCGGCTGGAGATCTCCGGCGAGCTGTGGGCGCAGCCGCTGCCGCAACAGCTCTTCCTCGAGACCGCCATCGAGCTCGATACCCGCACGGCCGTGGTCACCGACGCCAAGGCCCGGCCCTGATGGACCCGCGACTGCTGCGGCACTACGAGGCCGAGCTCGCCTATATTCGCGACATGGGCGCCGAGTTCGCCGTCGAGTTCCCCAAGGTCGCCGGCCGGCTCGGCCTGGGCAACACGGAGGTGGCGGACCCCTACGTCGAGCGTCTGCTGGAAGGCTTCGCCTTTCTCACCGCGCGCGTGCAGCTCAAGATGGAGGCGGAGTTTCCGACCTTCACGCAATCGCTGCTGCGCATGGTCTACCCGCACTATGCCGCGCCGACGCCGTCCATGGCCGTGGTGCAGTTCACGCCGGATGCCGGGCTGCGGGCGACGCCGGAAGGTGCGCTGCTGCCGGCCGGCACCGAACTACGCTCCCTGCTCGGCACGGAGGACCAGACCAACTGCGAGTTCCGCACCGCGCACGCCGTCCGGCTGCTGCCGATCGAGCTCGTCGAGGCCGATTATCTCGCCTCGCCGGCCGCGGTCGGCGCGCTGGGATTGCCGGAACGGCGGGGCGGGGTCGCGGTCAAGGCGGCGATCCGCCTGCGCCTGCGCGTGACGGGCGAGATGCCGCTCAGCGAAGTGGCGCTGGAAGAGCTGCCCATCTTCCTCGGCGGCGCCGACGGCACCCGTCGACGGCTCTACGAGCAACTCGTGTGCAACGTGGTGGAGGTATGCGCCCGCCCGGCCGCCCGGCCGCTGCCCTGGCAGGAGACCATCCCCGCATCGGCCGTCCGCCCGCTCGGCTTCGAGCCGGACCAAGCGCTGCTGCCCCGCCTGCCGCAGAGCTTCGACGGCTACCGGCTGTTGCAGGAATACTTCGCCATGCCGGAGCGCTACCTGTTCGTCAGCATCGGCGGACTGGGCCGCGCCGCGCTTCGATCGACCACCCGCGAGCTGGAGGTCATCCTCCTTCTCGACCGCGCGGACAGGGCGCTGGCCAGCGGTTTCGGCACCGACGCCATTCAGCTGTTCTGCACCCCGGCCATCAACCTGTTTCCGCGGCGGAGCGACCGCATCAACCTCCTGGCCGAGGCAGCCCGGCGCGAACCGGAGCACCGGGTCGTGCCCGACCGGATGCGCCCGGTCGATTTCGAGGTCTTCGACGTGCTGGGCGTCGATGGTTACGGCACGGATGGCAGCGCGCCGCAGCGTTTCCTGCCGTTCTATGCGGCGCACGAGGCGAGCCGCGGCGCCGATGGTTGCTACTACACGCTGCGCCGCCAGCCGCGGCAGCTCTCTGTCCGCGCGCGGCAGCGTGGGCCGCGCTCGTCCTACCTCGGCCACGAGGTGTTCCTCAGCCTGGTCGACGCTGCCAACGCGCCGGTGAGCCGCGACTTGCGCCAGCTCGGGCTGGACCTGCTGTGCACCAACCGAGACCTGCCGCTGGCGATGCCGGTCGGCCGGCAAGCGACCGATTTCACGTTGGTCGTCAGCGCGCCGGTGGCGTCGGTGCGCTGCGTCGTCGGCCCGACGCCGCCGCGGCCCTGCCGCAGCGACGGCGACTACGCTTGGCGCTTCATCAGCCACCTCAACCTGAACTACCTCAGCTTGGTGGACACGGACGAGCTCGGCGGCGCGGCCGCCTTGCGCGAGCTGCTGCGGCTGTATGTGCCGGCCAACGACGCGCTGATGGCACGCCAGCTGGAAGGCTTGCTGTCCGTTTCGTCCGAAACGGTGGTGCGGCGGATCCCCGGCAGCGGCCCGATCGCGGCCGGGCGCGGGCTGGGATTGACGCTGCTGATGGACGAGGCCGCGTTCGGCGGCAGCGGCGCCGTCCTGCTGGCTGCCGTGCTGGAACGCTTCTTCGCCAAATATGTCGGCATCAATGGTTTCACCGAGACCAGCCTTCGCTGTACGGAGCGCGGCCCGGTGATGCGCTGGCCGATCCGCCTCGGCACGCGGCCGCTGCTGTAGCCGTGGACACGGCAGTGTCACCACCGAGCGCGTCACCGCACCGGCGGACTGAGCCCGTGCCGGACCCGGCCTCCGGCCAGAACTTCTTCCGCCTGCTGCGCGAGCTGGAAGCCCGGCATCGAGATGCCCCCCGCCTGGGCCGCAGCGCGCGACCGGCCGAGGACCGGGTCCGCCTGGGCCAGGACGCGTCCGTCGATTTCGCGCCGGCGATGCTGGCCGGCACGGTGCCGGGGGTGGAGGGGGCTCCGGACCGGGTGTCGGTGCTGTTCTTCGGCCTGTTCGGGCCGAACGGTCCGCTACCGTTGCACCTGACCGAGTACGCGCGCGACCGGCAGCGCAACGAGCGCGACCCCACCCTGGTCCGTTTCGCCGATCTGTTCCACCACCGGGCGCTGTCGCTGCTGTATCGGGCTTGGGCCGACGTCCGCCCGACGGTCAGCTTCGATCGGCCGGAGCAGGATCGGTTCGCGACCTATGTCGGCGCGCTGGCCGGGTTGGGCATGACGGCGCTGCGCGATCGCGATGCGATGCCGGACCGGGCCAAGCTGCATTTTGCCGGGTTGTTGGCCAATCAGACGCGGCACGCCGAAGGGTTGGCGGCCTTGCTCGCATTCTTCTTCACCGTTCCGGTCCGGGTGGAATGCTTCGTCGGCGCGTGGCTGCCGCTCGGCGCGGCGGACTGGACGGGTCTGGGCGGCGGCGGGGAAGCGGCATGCCTGGGCGGCGGCGCCTTGCTCGGCAAGCGCGTTTGGAGCCGGCAGCACAAATTCCGTCTCGTCATCGGGCCACTGACGCTGGCGGAATACGAACGCTTGCTGCCGGGCGGCGCGTCGTTCCGAACGCTGGTGCCGATCGTGCGCAACTATGCCGGCGACGTTCTGGCCTGGGACGTGCGCTTCGTGCTGCGCCGGGCGGAGGTGCCGGATACCCGGCTCGGTCGATCCGGCCGCTTGGGGTGGACCACCTGGCTCAAACCGCGCCGCGCGCACACGGATGCGTCGGACCTCGTGCTGGACGCCGGTGCCGACAGCACGGCTCGCCAAATGGATGCGACGGCAAACAATTAATCGGGGAACGAGATGACGGAGATCAGTCGGGCGACGCTGTTCGGGAAGCTCAACCCGCTCGCCTACAAGGCGGTCGAGGGGGCGACGGTGTTCTGCAAGCTGCGGGGCAATCCGTATGTCGAGCTGGTCCACTGGCTGCATCAGATCCTGCAGACCCAAGACAGCGATCTGCACCGCATCGTGCGCCATTTCGAGCTGGAGCCGTCGCGGCTGGCGGCGGACCTGACCGCAGCGCTGGACCGGCTGCCGCGCGGCGCGACCTCGATCTCCGACTTCTCGCCGCATCTGGAGGAGATGATCGAGCGCGGCTGGGTGCTGACCACGCTGATGTTCGGCGGATCGCAGGTGCGGACCGGGCATCTCCTGCTGGCCGGGGTGCGCACGGCCGGACTGCGCAACGTGCTGCTCGGCATCAGCCGGCAGTTCGACCGCATCAAGGCCGACGCGCTGGCGGACGGGTTCGACGCCGCCACGGACGGCTCGCCGGAAGCCGCGATGGCGGCGACGGACGGCGCGGCGGCGCCGGGTGAAGCGTCCGCTGCCATGGCGCCGGCGGCGATGGGCAAGGGCGAGGCGCTGGCGAAGTTCGCCGTCGACCTGACGGAGCGCGCCCGCAAGGGCGAGCTGGACCCGATCGTCGGCCGTGACCAAGAGATCCGGCAGGTGGTCGACATCCTGATGCGCCGCCGGCAGAACAACCCGATCCTCACCGGCGAAGCCGGCGTCGGCAAGACGGCGGTGGTGGAGGGCTTCGCGCACCGGATCATCTCCGGCGACGTGCCGCCCGCGCTGAAGGACGTGTCGCTGCTGACGCTGGATGTCGGCCTGCTGCAGGCTGGTGCGTCCATGAAGGGCGAATTCGAGAACCGCCTGCGGCAGGTGATCGAGGAGGTCCAGTCCTCGCCCAAGCCGATCATCCTGTTCATCGACGAAGCGCACACGCTGATCGGCGCCGGCGGCGCGGCCGGGACGGGCGACGCGGCAAACCTGCTCAAGCCGGCGCTGGCCCGCGGCACGCTGCGCACGATCGCCGCGACCACCTGGGCCGAATACAAGAAATACGTCGAGAAGGACCCGGCGCTCAGCCGCCGCTTCCAGGTCGTGCAGGTCGACGAGCCGTCGGAGCAGAAGGCGATCGGTATGCTGCGCGGCATCGTGCTGCCGCTGGAGAAGCACCACCGGGTGCAGATCCTGGACGAGGCGATCGAGGCCGCGGTCCGGCTGTCGCATCGCTACATCCCCGCCCGGCAGTTGCCGGACAAGGCCGTCAGCCTGATCGACACCGCGTCGGCCCGCGTGGCGGTCAGCCAGCACGCCGTGCCCGCCATGGTGGACGATTGCCGGCGGCGCATCGAAGCGCTGGAAACGGAGATGGCGATCATCGGCCGCGAGGGCGCCGTCGGTGTCGACATCGCGGCCCGGCGGCAGGCCGCCGAGGACACGCTGGCCGAGCAGAAGACCGAACTGGCGACCTTGGAAGCGCGCTGGCAGGCGGAGAAGGCGATCGTCGACCCGCTGCTGGAGAAGCGTGCGCAGCTCCGCGACGGCACCGCCGCCGACCCGGCCGCCACCCTCGCCGAGGTGCAGGCGCTGCAGGCGGCGTTGGCCGGGCATCAGGGCGAGGACCCGCTGATCCTGCCCTCCGTCGACGAGCAGGCGGTGGCCGCCGTGGTCGGTGACTGGACCGGCATCCCGGTCGGCCGCATGGTCCGCAACGAGGTTCAGGCCGTGATCGACCTGCCGCGCAGCCTGGGCCGGCGCATCATCGGCCAGGCGCACGCGCTGGAGCTGATCAGCCGGCGGGTGCAGACCGCGCGCGCCGGGCTGGACAACCCCAACAAGCCGATCGGCGTGTTCATGCTGTGCGGTCCCTCCGGCGTCGGCAAGACGGAGACGGCGCTGGCGCTGGCCGAAGCGCTGTACGGCGGCGAGCAGAACGTCATCACCATCAACATGAGCGAGTTCCAGGAAGCGCACACCGTGTCGTCGCTGAAGGGCGCGCCGCCGGGCTACGTCGGCTACGGCGAAGGCGGCGTGCTGACGGAGGCGGTGCGGCGCAAGCCGTACTCGGTCGTGCTGCTCGACGAGGTGGAGAAGGCCCACCCGGACGTGCACGAGATCTTCTTCCAGGTGTTCGACAAGGGCGTCATGGAAGACGGCGAAGGGCGGCAGATCGACTTCAAGAACACCCTGATCCTGCTGACATCCAACGTGGGCACCGACCTGGTCATGGCGATGTGCGCCGATCCCGAGTTGATCCCGGAGCCGGAGGAACTGGCCAAGGCCTTGCGCGAACCGTTGCTCAAGGTGTTCCCACCCGCCTTGCTCGGGCGGCTACTGGTGATCCCCTACCATCCGCTCAGCCCGGAGATGATGAGCCAGATCATCCGCCTGCAGCTCGGCCGCATCGTCGCGCGGCTGCGCGAGCGGCACAAGGTCGCGATGACCTATGACGACGCCGCGGTCGATCTGATCGCCAGCCGCTGCAACGAACCGGAAAGCGGCGGCCGCATGATCGACGCGATCCTGACCAACACGGTGTTGCCGCACCTGTCCTCGGTGTTCCTGCAGCGCATGCTGGAAGGCGGGACGGTGCAAGACGTCCACATCGGCGCTGCGGACGGCGAGCTGGCTTACGCGATAAGCTGAAGCACTACTCCCGAGCCAGTTGGCCCGGGAATAGTGCTCGACCCCAGAAAGAAGGCAATTTGATCCGACCGAACCGAGGCGGTTCGACAGGGCTTTGGACGATACGTCTGCCTCTGCGGCGCGTCTGCGAAAGGCGCGATGGCTTGGGGCTTGCTACGGTGCAAGACGCGGCTGAATTTTACCAAGGCGCCGGGGCGGCGTCGGATCAGGAGGGGACAGCATGAGCGACAATAGGGGCGACGACGGCGCCGATCCGGTTCCGAATCAAGGGCAAAATCGAACGGGACATCACCCGCAGGGACAAAATGCGCCCAACCCCACGCCGCCGACCAACGCGGCGCCAGTGCGACCGGCGCAAGCGCAGCCGGGCGGCCCTCGCGCTCGTCCACGGCCGATGCGGGAGCAGCAACCGCCGGACCTGAGCGGATTCGCGGCGCCGAACCCCGGCGGCAATGCCCTGCCCGGGTTGCCGAACACTCCAGGCCCAGGCAACCCGGCACCCAACAACGCCGCACCCAACAATCCGGCGCCCTGGGGCGCGGTTCGGCCGCAGCAAGGACGCACCGCGCGCCCGATGCTGGGCGCCCACGCCCAGCAGCAACCGGCTCCATTTCCGCCGCCGCTGCCCGTCGCGCCGCTGCCCGTCGCGCCGGTGCCCCAGCAGCAGCCCCAGCAAGCGCCGCAGCAGGTGCCTCAACAGGCGCCCCAGCAAGCTCAACCGGCCCGGCCCGCCCCGCCGGACATGACGGGCTTCCAGCCAAAGAATTTCGCCCAAGTCGACCAAGTCACGCTCCGGGTGCGACGCTGGAGCGTTTCCACCTTGTCCGCGCTCGGCATGAATTCGAATTCGTCGCAGGACCGCATGGTCGCGAGCACGATTGCCACCACGGCGCGCGTCGACGAGGCCAAGTGTCAGCCCGGCGTCGGCCCGCATTGCGCCACGGCGCTGAAAGCGACGTTCAGTCAACAGCAACTCGCCGCGGACCCGCCATTTGGCGGCTTGGTTGGCGCACTGGAGACCTTTGAAAACAGCAGCCGGTCCGGCGGCGTTCAAAAGTCCCGCGGCACCGCTGAAGTAACGCCGTTGCGCCAGGCCGCTGCTGCCTTCGAGCAAAGCCTGCAAGGGAACAACAACGCCGACCCGAACAAACTGGCTGCGCTTTCCGAGATCAAGGACGTCGTTCGTGCGTTTGAGCTGCGCGATCAGGTGACCTCGTATGGCCAGCCACCCTGGGACGGTCAGACCGCCAAGACCGTCGCCAAGGCCAAGATCGAGCTGGACATCCTCAGCATACCAGGAGGTAACCAAGCCCCGCAGCCACCGCCCGGCGGCGTCGGCGGCGTGAACCCCAAGTTCTGGATCAAGCGCAATGCCGGCACCGGCGCCAACGATGACCAGGGCTCCTTTATTTGCAAACCGGCGGGGGACTCGACCGTGGATGGCATCCCGCCCGGCGGCGAGGCCGCACGGGAAGGCTTGGTGCATCGCGCGGCGGCCCTGATCGGGGCCAAACTCGGTGTCCAGCTCAATGTGCCGGAAACGCACAGCATCGCGCTCGACAACTCGAGGGTGCTGCCCGGCATGGAAGACCAGAACGGAACAAGCACCGCCTGCTCCGTGCAGGAACTCCGGCCGAACGACGGCGCCATCAAGGGAAAATCCAAGCAGGCGCTCGGACAGGTGTCGAAGGCTCAGGTTCACGGGCTGATCGCCCTAGACATTTGCACCCTTAACCTAGACCGGCACAGCGGCAACCTGCTGCTGGCCGGCAACGAACTGATCCCAATCGACCACGGGGCAAGCCTGCCCGATCCGGTGACCGACGAGGGGACCCGCCTTGAAAACAGAAAAGGTCTGGCCCGCGTGCGCGATGCCATGCCGTCGACGCACAACGCCCTGCTCAAGTTCCCGCAAGCGCATGAGCCGATGGACGACGCCATGCGCAGACAGATCAAGAAGATGAAGCCGGAGGCGGTCCGCAACGAGTTGGCCCAGGAGCGGGACTCCATCGTGCAGGAGATGCAGGCGGCCGACGGCCGGTTGGATCAGTCCGTCCTGAGCGACGCAGCGCTCGCCACGTCCCAGCGAGCGATGGAATTCATGCGGATCGCCGCGTCTGACTTCAAGGACGTCTCGCCCGCGTCGGTGCAGGTGGCGCTCGGCAAGAATGCCATGATCCTGCTCGATCCCAACCGTTCCGACAAAGATTTCGAGACATTTGCCAAGCGCTTCTTGAACGAAGCGAAAGCCGATCAGCCGGTCACCAAGCAGGCCTGCCTGATGAACCCGATCGAGCGGGACGCGCTGACCACGGTTCTGGGCAACGCCGGTTGGCGCCTGCCGATGGGCGGAGCCGCGGGCAACTCGATCATGTGCGACCCGGCACTCGCGCTCAAGATCGCCATGAGCGGCGCCCAGTGCCCGGAGGCAATGCAGAAAACGACGGGTCCGAAACTTCCGGCGCCGGCTCCGGCCAGGGGCGACCCGAACCCGGCTGCCGAGCAGGACATGCAGCGGATGTACCCGCGCTTGAAGCGCGACCATCCGATGTTCGACAGGCTGCACATCGATCTCGGTGAGGAATGGGCCGCCCACAACGAAGTCGAGAAGATCAAGCAGAAGTCGCCCCAAGCCTGGGACGAGCTTCTCACCATGGCGATGCTGACCACCGACAGGAGCATTCTGCAACCGACGGCGGTCCTGCGCGCCTTGAAGGGGTTGGAGGATATCAAGAAAACCATCGCGCAGACGGAGAAGCAGAACGGCGGCCCGCTGCAAGCCGTCCAGGCGCAATTGATCACCTTCAAAGTGGGCGTTGCACAAAGGGTCATCGGGCTCCTGCGCGGGCCGCTCAACCAGCAGTTCAGCCAGGCTTTGGCCCAGGCGCGAATTGCAGGCCTCGACATGGTGACCGATGTCGGTGACCGTGCGCTGGACCGGGTCCAAGCCAGCCTGCAAAGGGAGGTGGCCACCCTTCGCCAAGCCAACACGATCACGGCGCAGGAAGCGGACGCGATCGACGACCTCGTTGAGCGCGGCGACACGTTCGGGGCGGACACCCGGCTGGGCAACGTGCCGAACTATGTCCGTCCGAACTCTGTCTAAGTGTTGGAGCGAGAATCATGGCGAAGACTGACAAGGACGAATGGGTGCTGAACGTTCTCGGCATCGACATGGAGCTCGCCGGAGTCGATCACGGCGGCAAGCTCGCCCCGATCTGGACCGATGCCAAGGAGCGGCTCGACAACAGTCTCGAGCAACTGCAACGTGCGCTGAAGGCGGTGGACGACCCCGACGCCCAACAGCTCGCCGAATACGGCCTGAACGGGATCACGGACCGAGCGAGCGTCAAGCTCATGGCCGCACTGTTGGACGCCGATAACGGCGGCGACACGGCCAAGCTGCAGGTCGCCATCGCCGGGTTCCGCCAGTTCCTGGACGGTGCCGCAATCGTCGACCTGCTGGAGAACAACGAGCTCGGGATCAAGGTCCCGATCCGCACGCAGCTCGAGCCGGCTCTGAACGTGATCGAAGCCCGGATCGCCGCCTAGTCTCTTTTACGGGCGGCGAACCGCAGACACTGCGCCTGAAAGGACGCTCGGCCCCTTCCAGCTCGAGAAGGGGCCGAGGGACTATCGCCGGCTGCGCCCGTCAGCCAAGCGCCTGCTCGACCCGGGCGAGCGAGGCGAGGGTCCGGCTCCGGATGTCAATTTTTACGAACGGGTTCTCGTCGAGGTCGGTGATGAACGCGTCGGTTTCGGTAAACTCCCGGTACTCCCGAATATAGGCGCGGGCATCGTCCGCGTGGTCCTTCCGCTTGTCCTCATCAGGGGCGCTGGCGAGGTCGGCAAGGGCGGTGCCGAGTCGATCGTCGAATTGCGCCAGCAAGGGATCCACCTTGGCTTGAAACAAGCGGACGATACGATCCGCAAGCGGCTGTCCGGCGTAGGTGTCTGCAAGCGCCGCTCCGAGTGCCCTGACGTTCCCGGCGATCTGCTGCCGTGTGCTGATCCACTCGATTCGTGCCGCCGGGATAGCAGGATCGACGGCGTCCGTGCTGGAGGCCGGTCGTTGCAACGCTTCGCTCAACTGGGCGATGCTGTTGGCAGCGTAGGTGAGATTGCCAGTCTTGATCTCGACGCCGGCCTGCCGGGCGAGTTTGGAGAGGTCGGCCTGCCGCTCGGCGTCGTTGCTCGCAGCGGCGGCGATCTGGGGGATCAGGGCGGCTAGCTGTCCGGTCAGTGCCGCTGCGTCGGCCGGATTGCCGGCCACTTGCCGCTGAGGCGGCGGGGGAGCGGGGGGCGCCGCCATCTCGCGCTCGAGCCGATCCAGCGTTGCTTCGGCCTCGCCGAGGTTGTCGGCCTTGACAAGGGCGCCGGCCTGCCCGGCCAACCGGGTCAGCGCCGCCTTTTGCTCGCCCGGCGGCAGCTTGTTCAGCCCGGAGATCGCCGTGCTGAGCCGCGCGCCCAGCGCGCCCTTGTTCGGTGCGGGCGCGGCCGCGGCGGCTGCGGGCTTATCCAGCTCGCCGGCGAGCTGCTCGATCAGGTCGGCCGACGTCTTGAGGTTGTTGGTCTTGAGGTTGACGCCGGCATCCTTGGCCAGCTTGCTCAGGGTCGCCGTTCGCGCCGGATCGCCGGCCGAGGCGATGGCGATGCGCGGGATCAAGCCGGCCAAACGCTTGGCCAGTTCACCGGGGTCCGGCCGCTCGGCCGCTGCGGGGGGCGGGGGCGGCGGCGGCGGGGCAGGGGCCGGAGCCGCTTCCGCCGAAACGGCGCCGTCCGCGCCCTCCTCGTCCGGGATCTCCGGCGTCTCGTCGGCTTCCTCGCAATCTTCCGTTTCGCCGTCCTCGCTGGCGATCACCACCTTGGTGAAGCCGGTGCCCTTGAACGTCTTGACCAGCTTGCGGGCGATGCCGGGGGCGGCGCGGTTGAGCGAAAGCTGTACCTTCTTGGGCTCGTCCTCGGTCACGAACGCCGTGCCGAACCGGACGTTCTTGGCATCCGGGAACTCGTCCTTGAGCATTTTCTCGAGCGCCTTGCCGCGGCGGACCCGATGCATGAGGAACAGGCCGTAGGCCGGGTTCTCGCCGATCCCGACCGCGCACCCCATGCCTTCGCCGAACGAGCGGCGAAGCATCTTCTTCATCTCGGCCTTCTTCATGCCGGTTTCCGGATCCGCCACCGACTTCCTCTCCCCGCGGGTGTTTGCAGTCACGCCCGAGCTAGCGTACTCGGAAACGGTTGCACTAGGCTACTACACAAGAACACTGGGAGCCGGCATGCAATACCGAGTCGATTTCGGCACGTTGGCGCGAGCGGCTCGCCCCGCGGCCGCCGGGCGGCGGTTTCGCCTGGCCGTGCTGGGCGACTTCTCCGGCCGCGCCAATGCCGGCACGCTGGACGGGGGCGACGCGCTGGCCCGCCGCAAGCCGATCCCGGTGGACGTCGACAATCTCGACGACGTGCTGGCGCGGCAGCAGCTACGCCTCGCCCTGCCGCTCGGCGAGGCGGACGCAACCGTGGCCGTGCCGATCGGCAGCATGGACGACTTCCACCCCGACCAGCTGGTGGAGAACGTCGAGCTGTTCGAGTCGCTGCTCGACCTGCGGCGCAACCTCCGCAGCAAGGCGGGCTTCGCGCGGGCCGCCAAGGAGGTGATGAGCTGGAGCGACGCCGAAGCGTTGCCGCGGCCGCCCGCTTCCGGGCGGGGCTCGGCGGTCGATCCGGGACTGAAGCTCTCGGATTTCGCGCGGCTGACCGGGCGCAAGCCGACGGGTGCGGAACCGGCGGAGGTGGACGAGCTCGTGCGCCGCCTGGTCGGCCCGTTCGTGCAGCCCGCCAAGGATCCGCAGGCCGACGCGCTGACCGCGCAAGTCGATGCCGCCCTGTCGGCCGCGATGCGGCGCGTCCTCCACCACCCGGATTTCCAGGCGGCCGAGGCGCTGTGGCGCGCCGTCGAGCTTCTGGTCCGGCGCTGCGAAACGGGAGCGCGGCTGCAGATCGTCCTGTACGACGTCACGGCCGACGAATGGGCGGCCGACCTGGCCGGCTCCGACGATCTCGAGCAAAGCGGGCTTTACCGCATGCTGGTCGAGCAGCCGGCGCTCGATGCCGATCAAGGCGCGATCTCGGCGGTGGTCGGCCTTTATGGTGTCGAGTTGTCGCCGCCCCATGCCGACCTGCTCGGGCGGATGGCGCAGGTCGCCGCCGCCGGCGGCTTCCCGTTCGTGACCGCGATCGAGCCCGATGCGCTGCAAACGCCGATGCACGAGCAGCACCCCCTGATCCGCGACGCCTGGGGCGCGCTGCAGGCTTTGCCAGCGTCGCGCTATCTCGGCCTGTCCTCGCCCCGCTTTCTCCTGCGCATGCCGTATGGCAAGCGGAGCGACCCGATCGACAGCTTTCCGTTCGAGGAGTTCACCCGGCAGTCGGGCCTTTCCGGCATGGTCTGGGCCAATGGCGCCGCGGCGGTCGGTCTGTTGTTGGCGCAAGCCTGGAGCCGGGAGGGCGCCAGCATGAAGCCGGGTAGCCCGGCCTCGATCGGCGACGTGCCGTTCTACGTTTATGTGGGGCCGGACGGCGACCAGGTCGCGCTGCCGTGCACGGAACGCTTATGGGGCGAGCGGCAGGTCGCGCGCGCGGCGGCCTACGGCATCCTGCCATTGGTCAGCCTGCGCGGGCGGCCAGAAATCCGGCTGGCCGGCACGGCCTCCGTTGCGGGGGGGCCGCTGGCCGGGTTCTGGGACCCCGTCTCCATCGCGCCCGCTTCGGCGCCGAATACGGCCAGCCCGGCACCGGCGCCGGCAGAACCGGAGGCGGAGCCCGACATCGACGCCATGCTCGCGACGCTGGCGGCGGACAGCCCGGCGGACGCACCCGAACCGGAACCGGAACCGGAAGCGCCACCGGAAGCGGAGGAGGAAGTCGATCTCGACGCGCTGCTCGCTTCGCTCAGCGAAGAACCGCCGCCGGCGGCCGAGAACGAGACGGAAGTGGATCTCGACGCGCTGCTGGCGTCGCTTTGACCTACGCGGCGGCGACGGTGACGATGTGGAGCCGGTCGCCCTCGGCCACCTCGGTGCACGCAGCCGTTTCCGCCTGCACCGCATCCGCCGCCACGCCCAGACGCTCCAGCGCCGCGCGCACGAGTTGTCCGCGCAGGCGCTGCAGGTCCGCTTGGCCGGCCGGAGCCGGTTCGGGCAGGAACTGGCGCAGGAGCAGCCCGGCGCCCGGGTTGTCGGCCAGCCATCCGGCCGAGTTCGCGATCGCCGTCTCGCCGGCCGCGTCGATGGCTGCGGACCAGGCGGTGAACTGCACCACGGGGGCGAGCAGGCCGGCCTTGCCGAGGACGCGCGACATCAGTGCCGGGTTGATCGCCCAGGGCTGGGCGCTGCCGGCCTGCATCTCGCCGCTCGCCTCCCACAGCGCGACCACGTCGCGCCAAGCGGCGCATGGCACCAGCTCGACGTCGACCGCCGCCGCGAGTTGTCCCATCAGCAACTGGTCGAGATGGTCTTCCCCAGCCACCAGCCACAACTGCTCGCCCATCTGGGCGAGCACGACACGGCCGGTGCCGCCCTTTGAATTATTTGCCACGGCGTCCTCCCGCTCGGCGGCCGGACGCTATAAGCTGCCGGGCGCCATGGCAATCGGCCCGGGGATGACGACACGTCGATGAGTTGGGAGAACCGGGTCATCTGGGGCGAGGGCTTGTTCCTCCAGCCGCAGCATCTCCAGCAGCAGGACCGTCATTTCGATCGCCTCGTGCGGGCCAGCACCGGGCCGCTGCGGCCGTTCAGCTGGGGGCTGACGCAGCTCGAGCTGGACAAGGACCTGCTCACGCTCGGCAAGTTCGCGGTGCGTTCGGCCGCGGGCATCCTGCCGGACGGCACGCCGTTCTCGATCCCGGATCATGACGATCATCCCCGCGCGATCGATCTGCCGGAAGCGACCCGCAACAGCACGGTCTATCTCGTCCTGCCCAACCGGCAGCCCGGCGCCGTCGAAGCGGCCGGCCCCGAGCACACCGAAACCGTCGCCCGCTTCGTCACCGCCGAGCACGAGGCCGCCGACAGCAATGCCGGTTATGGCAGCTCGGCGACGCTGCCGATCGGCCGGCTCCGCTTGCGCTACGCGCTGGAAGGCGAGTCACGCGCCGGGTTCGCCGCGATCGGGCTCGCCCGCGTCGTGGAAGTGCGGGCGGACCGTTCGGTCGTGCTGGACGAGAGCTACATTCCGCCCGTCCTGTCGTCGGAGGTGTCGGGCGTGCTGGCCGGCTTCGCCAGCCAGATCGAGGGGTTGTTGCATCACCGGGCCGAAGCGCTGGCCGGCCGCGTGTCGGAAACGGGCACACGCGGCGCCGCCGAGATCGCCGACTTCCTCCTGCTGCAGCTGTGCAACCGCTTCGAACCGGTGATGACGCACCTTTCAGCCAGCGTGTCGCAGCTGCATCCGGAGCTGTTCTACCGCACGATCGTCGGCCTCGCCGGCGAGCTGGCGACCTTTACGGAAAGTCGCAAGCGGCCGCCCGTGTTCCCGCCTTATCGCCACGACGACCTCCATGCCACGTTCCGCCCGGTCATGGCCGCGCTTCGGCAATCACTGTCGGCCGTGCTCGAGCAAACCGCCGTGCCGATCGCGCTGCAGGAGCGGCGCTTCGGCATCCGCGTCGGTCCCATTCTCGACCGCACGCTCACGACGGACGCGATCTGGGTGCTCGCGGTCAAGGCGCAGGTGCCGGGCGAGACGCTGCGGCGCGGTTTCCCCAACCAGGTCAAGATCGGGCCGGTGGAGAACATCCGCGAGCTGATCAACGTGGCGCTGCCGGGCATCGCCGTGCGCGCGCTGCCGGTCGCGCCGCGGCAACTGCCCTACTATGCGGGAACCACCTATTTCGAGCTCGATCGGTCCGGCCCCTACTGGGCCGCGCTGTCCCGCTCCGGCGGCATCGCCATCCATGTCGCGGGCGACGTCCCGGGCCTGGAGATCGAATGCTGGGCCATCCGAGGCTGATGGGCGATGTCCGACACCGCCGACCCCTATGTCACGCTGACCATCACGCCCGACAACCAGCTCGGCTTCATCCTCGATAGCTTCGAAGCGACCGAAGAACTGGGCCGGCCGTTCTCCATCATGCTCGACCTCGGCAGCGCCAGCCCGAAAGCCGACCTGCACACGCTGCTGGGTGCGTCGGCGACGGTGAAGCTGAGTTTCCCGGAGAAGGACCCGCGCTATTTCAACGGCGTCGTCGCGCGCGTGCAATATCGCGGGCTGGTCGGCGGCGGTTACAAATACCGGGTCGAGCTGCGGCCCTGGATCTGGCTGCTCTCGCACCAGCAGGACTGCCAGATCTTCTCCGCCAAGTCCCCGTGGACGATCATGACGGACCTGTTCCGCGCGGCCGGCTTCACCGACTTCGAGGACAAGCGGCAGAACGCGTCCGGCGACACGGCGCTCGATTACTGCGTGCAGTATCGAGAGTCGACGCTCGACTTCGTCACCCGGCTGATGGAACAGTACGGGATCTACTACTACGCCACCCATGCCGACGGCTCGCACACGCTCGTCTTCGCCGACGACCCGAACAGCCACACCGCGGCCAAGCAATCGATCCCCTACCAGTACAACAGCGCGGACTGGCGCGCCGCCGACGATCACATCTGGGACTGGAACGCCGACGCGCAGATCAAGCCGGGCGCGGTCGCGATGCGCGAGTACAATTTCACGACCCCCAAGGCCGACCTGACCGCCAAGTCGTTGATCGCGGGCGGGCATACCTACGGCAGCAGCGAGGTCTACGACTACCCCGGCCTCTACGCCACGGCCGATGACGGCCAGACCCTGGCCAAGGTCCGCATGCAGGACATCGATACGCGTCGGCAGGTCTATGGCGGCACCAGCAATAGCCGCGCCCTGGCGACCGGCGGCAAGTTCACCCTGTCCGGTTTCCCCGACGACGCGGCCAACGTCGAATACCTCGTCACCGCCAGCGTCTGCTCCGTCGACCTCGCGGAAACCCGCGCCTTCCAGAGCGACGGCGAGACGATCGACACGTTCCGCTGCGTGCTCAGCGCCGTGCCGGGCACCCGCCCGTTCCGCCTCCCGCCGATCACGCCGCGCCCCACCATTCACGGGCCGCAAACGGCCAAGGTGGTCGGCGAGTCCGGCCAGGAGATCACGACGGACCAGTACGGCCGCATCAAGGTCAAGTTCCCCTGGGACCGGCGCACGGCGGAGGACGAGAACTCCTCGTGCTGGATCCGCGTCGCGCAGGTGTGGGCCGGCAAGAGTTGGGGCGGCCTGACCATCCCGCGCATCGGCCAGGAGGTCGTCGTCGAGTTCCTCGAAGGCAACCCGGACCGGCCGCTGGTGACCGGCACGGTCTACAATGCCGACCAGACCGTTCCGTACGCGTTGCCGGACAACAAGACCCGCTCGACCCTGAAGACGAATTCGTCGCTCAACGGCGGCGGTTTCAACGAATTGCGCTTCGAGGACAAGAAGGATAGCGAGGAGGTGTTCCTTCAGGCGCAGAAGGATTTCAACGAGATCGTGCTCAACTGCCACACGGCCACGATCACCAAGGACACCACGATCACGGTCAAAGAGGGCAACCGGACCGTGACGGTCAGCGAGGGGAACGACGCCCATACCGTCACCAAGGGCAAGCGCGACGTCACCGTCGAACAGAACGACACCACGACGGTCAACAGCGGCGACCACAGCCTCGCCGTGTCGCAGGGCAGCAGCGCCGTCACGGCGGCCAAGAAGATCACGCTCACCGTCGGGTCCAGCAGCATCGAGCTGACGCCCGAGGGCATCACCATCTCCGGTGCGCAGGTCAAGGTGACGGGCACCGGCACGCTCGAGCTGAGCGGCTCCACGTCCGCCGTCCTCAAGGGCGGCGTGGTGAACATCAATTGAGCGACCCGGCCGACGACTTCGACGACCTGCTCACGCGGATCCGGCCGCCCGCCCCGCCCGCACCCGCGCCTGCGCTGCCGGACCTGCTGCACGCGGCGGTGCAGACCCTCGCGCGCCTGCTGGCGGAGCGGCCGGCGCTGGCGACCCGGCGCCCGTCGGAGGCCGCCGAAGCGCTGGTCGCCGAGTTGGACGCGACCTTGTCGGCGCACGTGAACGCGGTGCTGCACCACCCGGAGTTCCAGCGGCTCGAATCCGCCTGGCGAGGCCTGCACTTCCTCGTCCGCCGCACGGACAGCAGCGCCGAGCTGAAGCTGCGCGTGTTCGACATCGGCAAACGCGAACTGAACCGGACGCTGCGCAAGTTCCGCGGCACGGCCTGGGATCAGAGTCCGCTGTTCCGGAAGATCTACGACGAGGAATACGGCCAGCTCGGCGGCGAACCGTTCGGCTTGCTGGTCGGCGACTACCAGTTCGACCACCATCCGGAAGACGTCCAGCTCCTGTCCGACCTCGGCAAGATCGCCGCGGCGGCGCATGTGCCGTTCGTCGCGGGCGCTGCCCCGAGCCTGATGCAGATGGAGAGCTGGCGCGAGCTGGCCAATCCGCGCGACCTGACGCGCATCTTCACCACGCCGGAATACGCGGCCTGGCGCTCGCTGCGCGCCGAGGAGGATGCCCGCTACCTCGGCCTCTGCATGCCGAATATCCTGGCGCGGCTGCCCTACGGCACCGACACCGATCCGCTCGATGCGTGGGCGTTCGAGGAGGCCGCCGACGGGCCGGACGCGACCAACTTCCTGTGGATCAACGCGGCCTTCGCCTTCGCCGCCAACGTCACCCGCGCCTTCGCGCTCTATGGCTGGTGCACCCGCATCCGCGGCATCGACACCGGCGGCGCGGTCGAGGACCTGCTTTCCCTGGCATTCCCGTCCTCCGAGGGCGGGGTGGACCGGCGCTGCGTCGCCGAGATCTCCTTGAGCGAGCGGCGGGAGGCGGAGCTGTCGCGCGCCGGGTTGATCCCGCTGGTGCACCGCAAGAACTCGGACGTGGCCGCCTTCATCAGCGCCCCATCGCTGCAGCTTCCGGCCACCTATGACGACCCGCACGCCACCGCCAACGCGGTCCTGTCGGCCAAGCTGCCCTACCTGTTCGCGTCCTGCCGATTCGCGCAGTATTTAAAGTGCATGGTCCGCGACAAGGTGGGCTCCACCATGTCCAAGGCCGCGCTGACCGAATGGCTGCAGTCCTGGTTACTTCAGTACATCGACGGTTCACCCGGCACGTCCTCCGAGGAATGGAAGGCGGCGCACCCACTGGAGAACGCGGATGTGGTGCTGGAGGAACAGGAAGGCCTGCCGGGTCAATACGAGGCGCGCTTCCACCTCAAGCCGCACTACCAGCTCGAAGGCATGAGCGTCTCGCTGCGGCTCGTTTCGAGGCTGACGCAATGACGGGTGATTTCGCGGGAGGGGTGCAGTGAGCGAACAGGCGAGCAGCGAGATGCTGATGTACCTCAAGACGTCCGGCCAGATGCTGGACGCGGAATCGACCTCCACGATCGACGGCAAGGATGCGCTGATGCAGGGCTTCTCCGCCGGCAAGTTCTTCGAGGTGGAAAGCTTCTCCTTCAGCATGGAACTCGATGACGACGAGGGACGCGTCAGCGACAACGACCAGTCGGAGAAGCGGAGCTACGCCCGCTGGCGCGGCCTGGGCGAGAAGACGACCAAGCCGACACCGCCCTTCCGGGCGGAGCCGGGCGACATGTCGGTCAGCCGGCGTATCGATTCGTCGTCCCCGATCCTGCTCAAGCACTGCCTCGACGCCAGCCGGTTCGACGAGGCCGTGCTGGTGCGGCGCGCGCGCGACCCCGTCACCGGCATGCTGGCCGGGACCATGCGCATGACGTTCGGGAAGGTGTGGCTCAAGACCATCGATTGGGAGGACGGGGACACGGTGCGCGAGACCTGCAAGTTCCGCTTCTCGTCCGTGGCGATCGTTTATGTGAGGCAGAAGGCCGACGGGTCGCCCGGCCCGTCGGCCAACTGCAAATGGACATCGGTGGTCGCGGTCTGATGGCCGACGGTGGGATCGACGTCCTGATGTTCGTCATGAAGACCAGCGAACCATTGGCCGCCGAGAGTTTCACGCGGTTCAATTTCGGCACCGCCATGGCCGACACGCAGATGCGGGCCGGGTTCTCGCCCGGGTATTTCTGCGAGTTGCGCGAATTCGACTTCTCCGCCGGCGTCGTGCCCAAGAAGTCGAAAGAGGACGACATGTCGGAGCTGGAGAAGGAGGAACGGCGTCAGAGGAAGCGCGACAAGCAGGCTGACCTGCAGGAAAGGATGCAAGGGCAGAGCTTCTTCGCACAACGCGAAATGCGGAAAGACATGATCGCGCACAAGCACGTCAAGGCCGCCAAGAAGCGCGACGCGTCGGAGTTCGTGGACATGCAGCCGGTCGAGTTCAGCCGGGTAATGGACACGATGTCGCCCGCGCTGTTCCAGTCGCTGGTGGACTGCGACACGCTGGCCCAGGTGTCCGTCGCCAAGCGCAAGTCGGCCGGCAGCAAGAACTCCGGCGAAATCTACCTCCGTCTCGACTTCGAGCGCGTGCTGCTGACCAACCTGGACTGGAAGGACAGCGAGCACCTGATCATGGAAACTGGAACGTTCATCTACCGCAAGATTACCATTCGCTACCGGCCGCAGAGGAGCGACGGGTCGCTCGGACCCGTGATACAGTCCGGATGGGAGATGAAGCCGATCCCGACTGCCTGAGCCGGGCTTGCCACCCGCCAATGGACACGGGACACTGCGGGCTGCCGCCTGCGGGCCGCCAGGAGACTTGAGGCATGCCGCTTGTTCTCACGCTCCACCGCGCGCGTGATCCCGCCGACCGACAGCGTGAAACGCGCACGCTCAGCACGGGCCGCCTTTCCATCGGGCGCGGGGTGGATAACGACTGGACCCTGCAGGACCCGGCGCAGCACTTGTCCAAGGTGCATTGCACCGTCGAGGCGACCGCCACCGGTTACACCCTGACCGATAGCAGCAGCAACGGCGTGTTCCTCAACGGGACCCGCACCCGGATGCCGCGTGGCAGCCAGGCCGCCCTGGCCGATGGCGACGAGTTCACCCTCGGCGACTACCTCATCCAGGTCCGCGAGGTGGCGGAGGCGGCCGGACGCAACCCGCCGGCAGCGCCCGCTCCCCGCGGCGCGCCGCCCGCCCTCGACCGCGACGACCCGTTCGGGCTCGATCACTTCCTGGCTCCGCCGGCGCCCGAGCCGCCCCGGGCAACTCCGGCCTTTGACCCGTTCGCCGACCCCGATCGCGGCCGCCGCGACGATCCGTTCGGCGACGGTTTCGACGATCTGCTCGGCGCGCCCCCACCCGCGCACCGGCCGTTCAACGACCCGGCCGCTCCCCGCCCGCCCCGCCCGATGGCGGACCCGTTCGATGTCGCCGCCGGCCGCGAGCAGGGCGCCCGCGGCCGCGAACCCGGCCGCCGCACCGACGCGTTCGGCGCCGATGACGACCTGTTCAGCGGCACCAAGCCGAGTACTGACTGGTCGGGCCCGTCGCAGCCCGACAATGTCGACGGCCCGGCGCTGGCCTTTTCGGCTCCCAAGCCGATCGCGCCGCCGGACATGGACGCCTGGGACGACCTGCTCGGCGACCCCCCGGAGCCAATACACCGCCCGGCACCACCCGCCGCCCGGCCGCCCGAGCCCGCGGCGGCCATGCCAGCCGCGCCCGCCCCGGCCTTGCCCGCCTCGGCCTTGCCTGCCCCCGCTTCGCCCGCCGCTGCTCCGGCCACGGCCGACGCCGCCCGGCTTGTCGCCGCCTTCCTCGAAGGTGCCGGCGTCGGCTCGCTCGACGTGTCGCGTCACGAGCCGGAGGCGTGGCTGCGCGAAGCCGGTGCGCTGTTCGCCACCATGGTCGAAAGCGTCCGGGACGTGCTCATGTCGCGCACGGCCGTCAAGGGCGAGTTCGGCGTGGAGCAGACCGTGCTCCGCCCACGCGACAACAACGCGCTGAAATTCTCGGTCACGCCGGCCGACGCCGTCGCGGCACTGCTGCAGCCGGGCCGCCCCGGCTACATGGCGCCGATGCAGGCGACCCGCGAGGCGTTCGACGACGTCCGCCTGCACCAGATCGCCGTCATGGCCGGCGTGCAGGCGGCGTTGTTCAACCTGCTGCGCACGTTCGACCCGGCCGTGCTGGAATCGCGCCTGGCCAAAGGCGGCATGATCGAAAGCCTGCTGCCCGCCACGCGCCGGGCCAAGCTGTGGGAAGCGTTCTGCGCGGCCTACAAGGACATCGCCCGCGATGCCGACAGCGACTTCCAGACCGTGTTCGGCCGCGAGTTCGTCCGCGCCTACAACGAACAGGCCCGTTCCGCCTCTTAATCCGCAGGATCACCCGACCCGCATGCCCCGATCGCTCGTGCCCCAACTGGTCGCCGCTGCCGCGCTGGCCGCGCTGTCCGCCTGCGGCGGGCCCCCGCCCCCGCCACCGCCGACGGTGGTGAACGCCACCGTGACGACCACCGCCGAGGCGAATGGCGGCGCGCCGGTCAGCCTGCGCCTGTATCAGCTCGTGTCGCCGGCGGGCTTCGAGGCGGCGCAGTTCTTCCCCCTGTTCAACAGCGATGCCGCCACCCTCGGGGACGACCTGGTCAAGCGCGACGACCTCCTGCTCGCACCCGGCCAGTCGCGCACCCTGGTGCTGTCGCCGCCCGATCGCGCCAAGACCGTCGGCGTCTTCGCCGCGTTGCGCGACTACGAGGGCAATGCATGGCGGGCGGTTGCCGCCATTCCGCCGCATCAGACCAGCGCGCTGACGGTCGTCACCGGTGCCAAGGGCGTCGAGGTCAAGATCGAACCCGCGGCGAAGCCCTGATCGGAGCGGCCAGCGTGAGCGACGACCCCTTCGCCGATCTACCGGACTCCGATCGGACCGTGATCCGGCCGCGGCCGAGCGGGCGTGGGTCCGCCGCGCCGGCCGCCACCCCGGCGCCGGAGCCCACCGCCACGCCGCGCGGGCTGGACACCACGATGCCCTTGGTGGGCATCAACCCGCTCGTCCGCGCGGCCTCGCCGCTCTTGGCGGCCGCCATCCGCCTGCGCGGCCGCGTGGCCCATCCCGATCCGGACGGGTTGCGCCGCGCCATGGCCACCGCCGTCCGCGAATTCGAGCAACGGGCCCTGCAGCTCGGCATGGACACGCGTTCGCTGCGGGCGGCGCGGTATGCCCTGTGCGCCACGATCGACGACCTCGTCCTGTCCACGCCTTGGGGCAGCCAAAGCGCGTGGACGTCGCAAAGCCTGACCAGCTTGTTCCACAACGAGGTGTCCGGTGGCGAGCGCTTCTTCGACATCCTCGAACAGATGGAGCGTGAGCTGGGCCGCCACGGCGACGTCGTCGAGCTGATGTATCTGTGCCTGAGCCTCGGCTTCGAGGGCCGCTACCGGGTCATGCCGCGGGGGGCGGCGACGCTGGCGGAGTTCCGCGACAACCTGTTCCGCACCTTGCGCGAGCGCCGGGCGGAGTGGGATCGGGAGTTGTCGCCGCATTGGCGCGGCGTCGGCACCGGCTATGACCCGCTGGGCAACCGCATCCCCGTCTGGGTGATCGCCGTCGGCACGCTCGGCTTGGCGCTGTTGATCTATCTCGGCTTCAATCTTCTCCTCGGCGCCGCATCGGACGGGGCATATGCCCGCCTGGCCGGATTGCCGCCGAGCGGCCCGGCGGCGATCGTTCGAGCATCCAGTGCGCCCACGCCGCCGCCGGCGCCGGCGCCGGCGGCGCCCGGCAGCAGCGCGTCGCGGCTGCGGACCTTCCTGGCGCCGGAGATCCGCCAGGGCCTGGTCCAGGTGCTCGAGGATGCGCAGGCGATTACGATCCGGATCAACAACCGCAACATGTTCGCGTCCGGCGAAGCCACGTTGAACAGCACCTACCTGCCGCTGCTCGACCGCATCGGCAGCGCGCTGGAGGACGAGCCCGGCCGGGTGTTGGTATTGGGCTACACGGACAACCAGCCGATCCGCACGGCGCGCTTCCCGTCCAACTACCAGCTTTCCGCCGCCCGGGCCGATACGGCGGCCCGGATCGTGACGAACAAGCTGACGGACCGGAACCGGGTCCGCGCGGAAGGGCGCGCCGATACCGAGCCGCTCGCCTCCAACGCCACCGCAGAAGGCAGGCAGCAGAACCGGCGCACGGACATCGTGCTCATCAAGCCGCCCGCCGTGCCGTGAGGACCGAGCCATGAAGAAGATCGGCGCCATCCTGCTGTCGCGCTGGGTTCTCTCCGGCCTGGCGGTGCTCGTGCTCTGCCTGGCGATCTGGTTCTTCGGCCCGCTGCTCGGCAGCGGGGTGAGTTACCCGCTGGAGCCCGTCCTGCCGCGCGCGGTCATGGTCGGCGTGCTGGCCTTCCTGTGGTTCGTCCTGAACTGGCGGCGGCACGTCAAGGAGCGCGCGCGCGACCGCAAGCTGATCGCGGCCGTCACCGAGCCCACCCCTGCCGATCCCGACGAGACCGCGACGGCCGAGGAAATGGCCGAGGTGCGCGACCGGCTGCGCGATGCGCTTGCCACGTTGCGGACCTCGCGCCGGCGCCGCTGGTGGCAGCGGGGAGCGCACCTGTACGAACTGCCGTGGTACATGTTCATCGGCCCGCCCGGTGCGGGCAAGACGACGGCGCTGACCGCCTCCGGGCTGAACTTCCCGCTCGACGCCGGCAAGGCGCCCGGGCCGGTCAAGGGCGTCGGCGGCACCCGCAACTGCGATTGGTGGTTCACCGACGACGCCGTGCTGATCGACACAGCCGGGCGCTACACCACGCAGGACAGCCGCGAGTCGGTCGACCGCGCCGCCTGGCAGGGGTTTCTCGGCCTGCTCAAGACGCAGCGCACGCGTCAGCCGATCAACGGCGTGTTCGTGGCCATCAGCCTGTCGGACCTCGCGACCTCGTCGCCCGCCGAACGGACCGCGCACGCGCGCGCCATCAAGGGGCGCATCCGCGAACTGCAGACCCAGTTCGGCATCCGCTTTCCCATCTACGTTCTGTTCACCAAATGCGACCTGGTGGCCGGCTTCGCCGAGTTCTTCGCCAACCTCGGCAAGGAGGAGCGCGAGCAGGTCTGGGGGGTCACCTTCCCGCTCGACGAGGGCGCGGAGCCCGGCGGTGCGGTCGCCCACTTCCCCGAAGAGTTCGACTTGTTGGTCGAGCGCCTCAACGATCGGCTCGTCGAGCGCATGCAGGCCGAGCCGGACGTCGCCGCGCGCAGCCTCGTTTACGGCTTTCCGCAGCAATTCGCGTCCCTCCGGCCGGTGGCCGACGACTTCCTCCTGGAGATCTTCCGTCCCTCGCGCCTGGAGGAGCGGCCGCTGCTACGCGGCGTCTACTTCACCTCCGGCACGCAGAACGGCACGCCGATCGACCGGCTGCTCGGCGCCATCTCCGACCAGTTCGGCCTGCAGCGGCAGGCGGTGACGTCGTTCAGCGGCGCCGGCAAGTCGTTCTTTCTCCACCGCACGTTGACCGACGTCGCCTTTGCCGAAGCCGGTGTCGTCGCCGTGGATGCCAAGCTCGAGCGCCGGCAGCGCCTCGTGCAGCGGGGCAGTTGGGCGCTGGCCGGGCTGGTTCTGGTGCTCCTGACCGCGGGCTGGGCGACCAGCTACGTCCAGAACCTCGGCCTGATCGGGCGGACGGAACAGGCGGCCGACACCTATGCCGGGCAATATCTGGCGCTGGCCAAGGACGACGCCGCGCCGAACGCGTTGCAGCCGATCCTGCCGGCGCTGGCGACGCTGCGCGACATGCCGGGCGGGTTTGCCGAGCGCGAGGCGGGCACGTCCTGGCTCGCCGGCTTCGGCCTCGGCCAGCGCGCCAAGCTGGGTTCGCAGGCCGTTGCCGCCTACTACCGGGCGCTGAACGGCCTGCTGCTGCCGCGTCTCCTGGCCCGGCTCGAAACGCAGATGCAAGGCCACCTGAACAATTCCGAGTTCCTGTATCAGGCCCTCAAGGTCTACCTCATCCTCGGCCGCGGCGGTCCGCTGGACGCGCCCTTGGTGGAGCAATGGATGGCGGCCGACTTCAACGCGTCGGTGCCGGAGCCGGCGGCACGCGCGGCGCTGAACGAACACGTCGCCGCCTTGCTCGACCGGCCGGTGACGGCGATCCCGCTGAACGGGCCGTTGATCGACCAGGTGCGGGGCATCCTGCGCCAGATCCCGCTCGCGCAACGGGCCTACCAGCGCATCCTCGGCAGCGAGGAAGCCAAGGCGTTGCCGCCCTGGCGGTATGCCGACAAGGCCGGTGCCGCCGCGGCGGGCGTCTTGCAGCTCCGGTCCGGCAAGTCGCTCGATACCGGGGTGGACGGCATCTTCACCTTTGCCGGCTACCACGACACGTTCGCCAAGCTGCTGCCGGAGGTCACGGACGACGCGGCGGAGGATAGCTGGGTGATGGGCCGGGCCGACCGCGTCGGCGGCGACGGGCGCGTGCCGGTGCCGCAACTCCGCCAGGACGTGCTGGGCCTCTACCTCGACGAGTACGTCCGCAAATGGGACGGGCTGATCACCGATCTCGCCATCAAGCCGTTCAAGACCATGAACGAGGGATTGGACGAGCTGAACACCCTGTCCGGTCCCAATTCGCCCCTGCGCAACGTCTTCCAGGCGTTCAACACGGAAACCCAGCTCGTTGTCGTCACGACGGCTGACCGTTTGGCCGAAAGCTCCGGCAAGCTCGCCACCGCGGAAGCGCAGCGCGAGGCGATGACGCGGATCAACATGCGCGAGCGCCGGGTCGCGACAATGCTGGGCGGCGTGTTCACCGCGGGCAAGCCGGTGGTCGATCCCGCACAACGGGTCAACGACCACTTCAAGTGGCTCGCCGACTTCGTCGGCACATCGGAAAAACCCGGCCCGATGGAAGCGATCCTGGCCAAGATGGGGCAGATCTACCAGAGCTTCAGCCAAGTGGCGGCTTCACCCAACGCCGCACAAGCGCTGCTGGGCGCGGCCGCCAACAATAGCGGCAGCAGCTTGTCGACCCAGCTGGAGGCGCTCGGCAAATCGATGCCCGGGCCGGTGCAGTCCATGGTCCGCACCGTGTCGCAAAGCAGCGCGGCCATCACCACCAACGGCGCCAAGCAGCAGATCCAGGACGCTTGGGCCACCAAGGTGCTGCCCTTGTGCAAAGCCGCGCTGGACAACCGCTACCCGATTTTCCAGTCCTCCGCCGTCGACGTGCCGATGGACGACTTCATCAAGCTGATGGCGCCCGGCGGGCTGATCGACAAGTTCTTCGAGGACTACTTCAAGCCGTTCGTCGACACGACCCAGAGGCCCTGGAAGTGGAACGGTGCCGACAACAACCAGCTCGGCTTCTCGACCAACACGCTCATCCAGTTGCAGCTCGCCAGCGAGATCAGGGCGGCGCTGTTCCCGTCGAGCGCCAGCGCGGTGTCGATCAAGTTCGACGTGTCGCCCGCCGATTTGGACAACGGCATCGCCCAGGTCACGCTCGACGCGGACGGCCAGGCCCTGACCTACGCGCACGGGCCCGTCCAGCCGATGCGGGTGCAGTGGCCGGGGCCGGCCGCGCGCAATCAGGTTCGGCTCACCTTCACGCCGGTCAGCGGTGCCCCTGCGACGGTCACGAAGGAGGGGTCATGGGCGCTGTTCCGCCTGCTCGATGCCGGGAAGGCGACGTCCAAGGCGGCCGACCGGGTCGTCTATGCGTTCAACGGGCCCGGGGGAACGGCGTCGTTCCTCTTCGTCGCCGGCAGCGTCGTCAACCCGCTCACCCTGCCGGCGCTGCACGAGTTCCGATGCCCCGCGACGCTGTGACCCGCGCTCAGCCGGTCGGATCGCGCAACATGGCGGTGAATGCGGCGGCATCGGGCATGGTCGGGTAGGTCCGCCGGGCCGACGCGACCAGGCGGCTGCCCGCCGTCCACCATGTGCCGGCGGCAACTGGCGCCAGGGCGCCGGATGGCGCTGCGGCGCCGGCGACCTCTTCGGCCAGACGCTCCGGCGCGACATCCCGCTCGATCGCGGCGAGGCCGATCGGCTCGGCGGCGTCCAGGAAGCCCCCGAGCGCGGCGAGCCCGGCCGCGTCGGACGTGGCAGCGATGACGAGCGGGAACAGCCGGCCGGCCCGATCGGTGCTGGCGAGCCACAGCCCGAGCACGCCGCCGGGGCCGCACAGCCCGGGTGGAAGGTGGAACCGCCACACCGGCGCCTCCAGCCACATCGCGTCCCACTCGTCGCCCAGGATGGCCCGGCTGGCCGGCAGCACCTCCTGCCACCACTGGTCGAGCGGCCGCACGAGCGCCGTCGGCACGCCGCCGCGCACGAAATCGCCGCGGCTCGGTATCTTGCCGAAGAACCCGGCCGACACCGTCATCAACGCAGCGCCGGACAGCGAAAGTCGGCGAGGAGGCCCGGGGTGAACGGGCTGGGTCCGCCGGATGCCGCCAGGTCGAAGGCGATCGGGCCGGCTGGCGTGTCGAACGTCAGCACCTGCCGGCCGGCCCGAGGCGATGCCGTCAGCCGGCCGCGTGCGACCAGCCGGTTCAGCGCCCACAGCCCCGTTTCGGCCGCGATCGGGCCGGCGCCAGCCGAAACGCTGGCCTCCTGCGGCGCGCCGGACGGGGGCGGCCAGGTGACGGTCGTCGTCCGCGCCGGCCCCTGGCCGCCCTCCACGATCGTGGACCCGGCGACCAGCTGCTCGACTCCTTTGCCGACCGGCGTCACGTCGACGGCGAATGACGGGAAGAATTGGCCATTGGAGAAGAACGCGCTCCGGATGGCGGCCGCACTTTGGAACCGTTGCAGGTCGGCGGGGTCGATCGGCGCCGGCGTCGTGCCGACCGCTTGCGGACGCCAGGGCCGGGTCGCCGTATCGGCGAACGGCTTGAGTTGCGTGTTGAAGAACCCGTCCAGTGCGCCGGCCGGGCCGAACACACGGGCGAACTCGTCGGCGGAGAGCGGCGCCCCGCTGGCGGCGAAGGGCGGACGTTGCACGGCGGCGGCACAGAGGGCCGCCGGCCCGCCCGGCGCGTTGAACAGGAGGGCGATCCGCTGCCTCGCATTGCCGGTCCGCAACGCCTGCGCGCCGGACGCGATCTCCGTCAGCCAACGGTTCACCGGCGGCGGCTGCCGGGCCGCCTCGGCCGCAAGCGCGCTGCCGATATCGTCACCTCCCTGCGGCAACGGCGCGCCAACCGGCAACGCGGCGATCTTGGCCAGTGGCTGCTGGATGTCGGCGATCAGCCGCAACGTGCGTTCCAGACCGACGCCGTCGCCATTCCCGAGCGTCGTGAGCGCATGGAAGTGCGTCAGCACGGCATCCGGCGCCGTCAGATTGGCTGCCACCGAGCGGAGCAACGTTCGCATCGGCGACTCGGCCGATGACAGGATATAGAGCGACTGCGCCGCCTGGGGCACCGTCGGTATCGGCGCGATGTCCAGATCGGCGAGCATCGCCTCCCAGCGAGTAATGCTGTCGGCGACGTAGCGGGCCGTCACCGACTGTTCGAGCGCTCCGAGATCCGCCGGCGCCCACTCCGTCTTGCGCCCTTCCACCCAGCTTTCGCCGGCAATCCGGCGGGCGAGATCCGGCAGCAACGGCCGCAGCACGGTGCGGTAGCCCTCGGCGGTGAACAGCCCGGGAAGTCCGTCGGTCATGGGCCGGCCCGAGGCGCGGGTGAACACGGTGGCGCCCGCCAGGCCGAGCGCGTCGAACGGTCGCCAGTCGGGCAGGGCGGTCGCGGCGGAAGACGATCGTAGCCCGGCGTAGACCCGGTCAGCCAGCGCGACCCGCCCGATCGCAGCCCGGGCAGCCGCCACCAACGCACCGTCCGGCTCCACCGGGGGTAGCGGTTCGGCCAGCAACTGGTCGAGGTGGCCGGACAAGGCCGCCACCACCGGCTCTTCCCCCGGCAGCGCGCGCGCCCAATCGCGGGCCATCCAGCTGCGAACCGTCGCCGGGTCGAGCGGGCCGGCGCCGGTGAGCATGAGATAGACTTTAGTCGCTTCGTAGAGACGCGCGGGGTCGTCGAGCTCGCCCCGCATCGCGGCTTCGAGCCGCCACAACAGCCGTGGCAGCAAGCCGTTGGTCAACGCGTCGCGATACAGCACGGCCGTCCCGGCCTGGAGCTTGGCACCCTGTCCCCAACCAAATCCGACGGAGGCTGCCGGCATCTCGCCCGACAGCGCCCGTGCGCGGTCGAGCACCTGGGCGGTCGTCTGCAGATCGGCATCCGTCACCACGTCGCCGGCGAGCGGCGCCGCGTCCGCCTCATAGGCCCGGAGATCGCCCATGGCGGCGCCGACCTGGCCGATCGCCTCACGCGCGCTCCACACGGCAGCACCGGCACCGGCAGCGAAAACCACCCCGATGGCGCCGAACGCGGCGGCGCGGAGCAGGGAGCGGCGCCGTTGCCGCGCCGGCGGCTCCGGCACGAGCGCCGCCTCATTGAACACCACGTCGTTCAGCAGCCCGCGCAGGAAGTAACTCCGCCCGGACCGTTCCCGCGCCGCCGGCCGTTCGTTGCCCAGGCCGAAGGCGCGCGCCATCGTCCCGGTCAGCCGATCGATCGGCGTGCCTTCCTGGGTACCGGAGGTGAAATAGACGCCCCGCAGCAACGTTTGATGACCGACCGCGCGAGCCAAGAACGACGCCAAGGGCTTCTCCAGCGTCGCGAACTGCGTGGGGAAGCCCGCGATCGGCGCGCGACGGTCGGGTCGGCGCTCGCTCGCCAGCCGGGAAGGCATGCGCGCGGAAAGGATGGTCGCGAGGCGGCGGAAGCCGGTCGCGAACGCGTCGGCCGCACGTGCCTGGCCGAACGGAAACGTCTCGCCCCAAACCTGATCGCGGCCCTCGGCGTCCAGATCCTCGAAGAACTCGGCGAAGCCGGCGATGAGGTCGGCCTTGGTGAACAGCACGTAGACGGGCAGGCGCCGTCCGAACTGGCTTTCGAGCTCCTCGATCCGTTGGGCGATCGCCGCCCCTTGGGCGTCGCGGCTGGCGGCATCGAGGCCGATCGCGTCTGGCACGCCGATCGCCACCAGCACGCCATTGAGCGGCTGGCGGGGCCGCGTGCGCTTGAGCAGGGCCAGAAACGCGTCCCACCCCGCACGGTCCGCCCGGGCGTCCGAGTCCTGGGTCGTGTAGCGGCCGGCCGTGTCGATCAGCACGGCACCCTCGGTGAACCACCAGTCGCAGGAGCGGGTGCCGCCCACACCCGCGATGCGCGGGCTGTCCGGGAGCACGAAGCGTAGCCCGGCGTTGAGCAAGGCGGTCGTCTTGCCGGCGCCGGGCGGGCCGATGATGGCGTAGAACGGCAGTTCCGCCAGCGCGCTCCGTCCTTTGGCACGGCGCAGCGCGGCCAGCGCGTTCTTCATGGAGTCGCGGATCGCCGCGCCTTCCTCCCCGGCCGTCACCCCGTCGTCGAGCGCGGCCGCGAGCCGGCGCCGCCTGACGTCCAGCGCCGCATTGGCCAGCGCCCACAGGAGCAGCAATGCCTGCATCGCGAGCAAACGGGGTAGCACCGGGTCGAGCTCGGGCAGGAGCGGCCCGAAGAACCAGACGAGCCCGGCCAGCAACACCGTGCCGCACAGGCTGACGAACCAACGCGACCTCAACACGGTCATGCCGGCGCGCCCTCCAGCACGATCTCGATCCGGCTGTTGCGCGCGCGTCCCTCGGCCGTGTCGTTCGGCGCCAGCAGGTTGGCGTCCGCCCGACCCTGCGCCTCGATCGGGGTAGCCTTCCCCAGGGAGCGACCCAGCGCGGTGCGCACCGCTTCAGCGCGCGCGGCGCTCAGCTTGAAAGCGGAGCCGAACGCGACGTTGCGCACCGGCTGATTATCCACAAAGCCGAGCACCAGCAGCCGACCCTGTTCCGGGCGTAGCGCGTCGGCGACGGCGGCGAGCAGCTTGTCCGCGCCGGGCCGCAGCCGCGCTCCCGTCGCGTCGAACAGGGCGGCATTGGCGATCCTGACCACCGGGACGGCTGCCGTTCCATCCACGGAGACCGCCGGCAACGCCGACAGGCGGGCGCGGAGGCGATCGGCCGCCGTCGGCTCCGTTGGCGGCAACGGGGCAGGCGGGGGGAGCGGCACGGCCTCGCGCTCCAGCCGTGGCATGGATGCGGGCGGCGCGGCGAGCATGCGAGCGAACAAAGCGTCGCCTTCGGCATTGACGCGCATCTGCAGCAGGAGGAACACGGCACCCGCCACGGCTGCGCCAGCGGCAGCAGCCACCCAGAGCGGCAGGCGGGTCCGAGACTGGCGGTAGGGCGCGTCCACCCCTCGCCAAGTCTCCGACAGGGCGCTCGGCGCCGGCTCGACTTGCTGCAGCGCGGCGAGCACTCGTTGCCGCTGGTCCTCGCCGCCGTCCCGAGGCGGCGCCAGCGACGCGCCCAGCGCCACCACCTCCAGCGCGGCGCGCATCTGGCCGGCCTTGTCGACGAGCTGGCGCAACACGTCGTCGAGGCGGCCGGGACCAACCGTTGGATAAAAGCGCGACACCATCGATCCTGCGGGATCAGCCGGCGCGCCCCAGGGCGTCTGCGCGACCGCGTCGTCGGACCAGACGCACAGCGCGTAATGGGCGCGGCGCACGACTTCCGTTTGGTGTCCGGCGGCCAGCGCGCGCTCCTGAAACGAGCGAAGCGCGCCCGCCATCCGCTCCCGCAGCGCGACCGGATCGGCGCGCGGCACTGAGCGGAGCCGCGCGATCAGCTGCAGCAGCGGCATGGCAAGCGGCACCATGCCATCGCCGTCAGGAAGGGACTCGTCCGCCTGTGGGGGGGCGGGCTGGGCGGGGGGCGCGGCGGCGGCACCGCGGGAGGACGGGCGCGGGCGCAGCACACGGGTGGCGTCCGGATCGTCCGGCGGGAAAGGGTCCGAGGGTGCCAGCCTTCGGCGCCTCCTCGCGCACGGCTTCGTCGTCACACGTTATAGCAGCATCTCTCCTCAGCTTGAAACGGGCAGGCCGCCTTGAAGAGGATCGGCACTGCCTGCTAATCGGGGTTTTCGGAGGGAGCGGACGCTTGGCGTTGGTACCATCGCCCGACATCTTGAGCACAGATCAAATGGGCCGCGTCGCGCCGCCCATCTTCGCCTCCGTCGGCGAGGGTGGCGTGAACCGGCCAGGCGACGTGTTCGTGATCCAATCGCTGCTGAACGATCGCCTACCGAAACCCCACACCTTCCTGCCCGTGACGGGCGACGCGGACCCGGGGTTCGTTCTGGCGATCGAGGCGTACCAGGCCGTGGTGCTCGGCATCAATCCGCCGACCGGCCGGGTCGATCCCGGCAGCGCGACCTATTACTCGCTCGCCGCTCGTCCGTTGGTGGAAGGCAGTCGTCCGGTGCCGCGCTTCGGGCATGTCGGCAACGTGCCGGCCGACATTGCGAGTGCCGCCACCGCGTCCCAGCTGCGCTGGAAGGTCCCGGCCTCCGTGACGCTGGCGCAGTGGGCGGTGGAGAGCGCGTGGGGCGCCGCCATGCCGCCCGACAGCAACAATCCGTTCGGCATCAAGGCCGTCGCCGGTCAGCCCGGCGTCGAGTCCGGCACACGGGAGGTGCTCAACGGAGAGGATGTCCGCATCACCGCCAAGTTCCGCAAATTCGAGAACCTGGCCGAAGCGTTCGACATGCACGGCCGATTGCTGGCGACCAACAAGGTGTATGCGCCTGCCATGGCGCTGGCAGGGGACCCGGACGCGTTCGCCGACGCGTTGACGGGCGTCTACGCAACCGATCCGAAATATGGCTTCACGCTGAAATGGGTCATGCGGACGTACGATTTCAGCCGGTTCAACCAGTCGGCGGACGTCAAGCCGCCTTAGCCAGTCACGAGAACCAGCGTCACGTTGTCCCGCGCGCCTCGTGCGAGCGTGAGCTGGAGAAGCTCGTCGCACGCGCGCTCGATCGGCCCGTCGCCGATCGCCGCTTCCAGCTCGCCGTGGGTCGCGAACCGGGTCAAACCGTCGCTGCACAGCAGGAACACGTCGCCCGGCAACACGGGGGCATGGACCCAGTCCAGTGCGATCCCGTCATCCACGCCGACGGCCCGCTTGATCACGTTGCTCTGCGGATGCTGCTCGGCGTCTTCTTGCCTGAGCACGCCGGCATCGACCAGATCCTGGACGACGCTGTGGTCGCGGGTGAGCTGATCCAATTCGCCGTTGCGCCACCGATAGACGCGACTGTCCCCGGCCCAGAAGCATGCGAAATGCCCCTCCCGGATCGCCAGACCGGCGACCGTGCTGCCGATCGTCACGCTGCGGCCTCGTTCGCGGGCGAGGGCCCGCAATTGGTCGTTGACGGTGTCCAGCCGATCGACCACCGCGTTCTTCAGCTCACGTGCGGCAAGCGGTCCGACGATGCCGTCCAATGCCGAGACGATGGCCTGGCTGGCGACCTCGCCGGCGGTCATTCCGCCCATCCCGTCGGCCACCACCCACAGGCCCAGATCCGGCCGCTCGAGAAAGGCATCCTCGTTGAGCTTGCGGACCAGGCCGACATGGCTGCAGCCGACCGACCGCATCGTGAGTTCACGCAAGACGGCCTCCGAATGGCGCTGTTCGTACGCCCGATCGCCGTGCAACAAAGCAGCTTCGGCGCCATGCGTGAACCCTCCGCGTTCTGGGCGACGCGCATCGGCCGGGATGATGTTCCGGATGCTTGGCTACCGGGAAGGTGAAGATGGTCTGTTTCTGCCACGCCACGCCTTTGCTGCCGGCTGCCCTGTTCCAGCATGCCGACCCGGCCAACGCCGGGTCGCCGCCGGGGGAGGGCGCGTCACCACCGGGTAACCCAGCCGTGCTGCTTGATCCCGTGTTGCCCGCGCTCCATCGCTGGTTGGTGGCTCGATGGCTGCCGGCGCCGGCCTTTCTTCCCGACCCGGCCTGGAAGGACGTGTCGCTGGCCAAACCGCTGCTGACCGCCACCGCGCTGTCCACGATCTCGACGCTGATCGAGGCGGCGGATCGCTGCCGGAAGTCGCTGGGCATCGACCTGATGACGGCGGCCGGCCCGAAGCAGCTCGCTCGCGCGGTCAGCACTCTGGATGCGAGGCTCAGCGACTCGGCCCAGTCATTGCCCAACATGGCCCAGGCCCAGCAGGTCCTTCAAGCGCTTGAGCAGGTGCAAGCAGCAGAGCGCGCGATCTCGAGCGGGATGTTCGATGAAGGTCCGGAAAAGCCTGGCGCTGCCGACGTGCCGATCGGACCGTGGCGTCCGCTCTTGTCATCGGTGATGGCACTGGCGCCACTGATCGCACTCGGCCGCCATCTTGCGCTCGACTGGTCCGATCCGGCCGCCGTGGACGCGCTGGCCGGCCAGCTCCGCACGCTCGCGGGCATAAAGCTGCCACCGATCAGCGACCAAGCGCAGTTGCTGGAGGCGCTTGCCCAAGCTGATGCGGTGAGCAGGCTGCGTGCCGGCCTTGGCACCACGGATGTGTTGGCAGCGCGGTCGATGGTTCAGGACCGGGCAGAGGCGGCTATGGCTGCGCTGCCACCCACAGTCCGCGCCGCCACTACCGGCGAACTCGTCGGTATGCCGTCGCTCCCCCCCAACCCCTCGCTCCTGCTGAACAAAGCAACCTTGCAGCTCGCTGAGACCCTGACCCCGGACGTGCTGGGGCGAATGCGCTGGCAGGTGCCGCAATCAACGGAGCTCTCGCTGATCACATCGGGATTGCCGGTCGCAAGTCTGGCCGGGTGCCTTGCTCAGCTCGGCGCCAGCCCGCCACGCCCCACGCCTTGCGCCCATTGCGACGCTGGACGACTGACGGGAGATGGAAGAAGCGGCCAGCCTTGAGCTTCGATTTTACCCAAGTGTCTTAGCGTTAGCCGGAGCGTCACTCGTGGACGTCAGCAGCTTTGCCTCGTCGAAGGTGGATGGCGGCCCCAGAAATTGCCAAGTGGGAGCTACCACCATCAGAAATCTCAGGCGCCAACAGATTGTGCATGAATGCATACAGCCGTGCCTAGGAATTGAGCGATAAAGCGCGAATTTTCCCGTCGAGACACAATTTTCATTCAGTCTAAAAAAGACTTGCTCGCGACATAGCCGATTGTTTATCATCATCGCAACGATAAACGTTACATACCGAGAAAGAGACGACCGGTTCGCTTGGCTGGATCGGAGGATAGGTGCCGCAATCTTTGGACTGTCGCTTGCTCCTGATTCAGCCGAGCCGCTTATCGCGGGAAGGCCTGCGGGCGATCCTCCGCGATGTCACCAGCAGCGTCGCCGATGCCGGTTCTGCCCTTGCTTTCGTCAAAGGGAAAGGACCCATTCGCCCGGACATCGTGATCTGGGGTTCCGGTATTCCGGCGAAATTTCTGCGGGGTGAGATCGCGGTGATACGGAACCGGTTCGACCCGGCGCCCGAACCGATCAAGCACATCGTGCTCGCGAGCGACATCGGACCGTCTCTGGTCCGCCAAGTCGTCGCCCTCGATGTTGACGCTTTGCTGCACGACGACATCACCGGATCGATCCTGCTTCGGTATATCGACCTCGTGTTGCTCGGACAGCGCGTGTTTCCGGTGTCGTCGCACCGGCAGGTTTCTTCGCATGCCGAGATCGTGCCGTTTCCCGGCCGGCAAAACCGACCTGCGCCCGTTCCGGAGCGGGCCCCCGAGCTGGCGTTGACGCGGCGCGAGGCCGCTATCCTCCGCCATATCGCCGAAGGACTTTCCAATAAACGGATCGCCGCGGCGTTGAATAGCGCGGAGGGCTCCGTCAAGGTTCATGTCAGGGCTTTGTTGCGCAAGATCGGCGTGGCGAACCGTACCCAAGCCGCAACCTGGGCAATGAACAACGTTCCGGAGATCGTCGACGAGCATCCGACGACGGCCGCTCGGACTAGCGAGCCGTCGCGCTGGCCGGCTTGATGACCAGCAGGATCGGATGATCCGTCAATTCCACAGTCAGCGTCGCAGCGTCGTGGTATTCGGCCGTTTTCTCGATACCGAGCAGGGGATCATGCACCTGAACGCTCGGCATCGGCCGTGGGAACGTCACGGTGACTGGAACCTGAACCGCCGGTCGGGCCGTGCGCGTATCGGGATCCCAGAGTTGTTGCTGGTTCCACAACACGAGCACCCGAGTGCCGTCGCGCTTCTCGAAGGCCAGCGTGTTGCCCGTATGATCGTAGGGAACACCGAGCGCGGTGCCCGCCAGCGGGGTCGGCCGGAACGTGCGCGCATCCGGGCCCACGTCTGAGAGAATGGCCGTCAGGTTGTGCAGCGCAGTGGCGGCCAACTTGGGTGTGCCGTCGAAACGGAATAGCCCGAAATTGTCCTCCCGGTTGGTCCGGGCCGGATCGGGGCCGTCATCGATCAAGTCGTACAGGTAGGTTCGCGCGACGCCGGAGGCCGCCTGGTCGAGAAGCAATCCGAGCAGGTAGCCCGCCTGCACGCTTTCCGGCACCCCGCCCCAGGCGTCATGGTTCGGCAGCGTGTAGTATCCCGTTTCGGTGACCACCACCGGCTTGCGCGCCGCACTCATCCGGCCGGCCGCGATCGCGGCATGGATGACGAAGATCGGCCGCAAGCCGTGCGGCGGGTAGCTGTGCACGTTGGCGTAGTCGGCGTAGGCGGACAGGTCGCCGATCGACGGATAGTCCTTCGGGTCCGCACCGCCGATCGTGAACATGAACACCGCGGCGTGATCGAGCGCACGGCTCGCCCGCACTGCGTCCCACAGGTCCTTCTGCAGGGCCACCGCGGCATCGATGCCGCCGACTCCCTTGTAGCTGATCGGATAGATCGCCGCCTCGTTCACGCCTTCGACGGCGGACAGGTACGGCGCCATGTCGTGCACCGTGCGCATCGCGCCCCCGAGGTCGACCGGCCCGCCTCCGTTGACGATCAGCGCGAATTTCGCCCCCGACCGACCCAGCGCCTGCATCCGCGCCAATCCGGCCGCGTCGATCGGCGAGGACTGCCGCACATGCTCGATCCCGACATAGCGCAACTTGCGGGCCAGGTCGGCCGGATCGTTGTAGGGATCCGAGCCGATGTGGATATTGACGCCCAAGCTCTGCAGGAAATCCGCCGCGCGCATGGTTTGGAACACGCCGGGCTGCGCCCCGGCCGTTCGCGCCCCGATCGGCGCCGTGGACATCGAGCCCAGGCCCGCCAGCCCCATGGCCAACACCAGCGCGACCCGTCGCGTCACGGGAGAGCGTTGCCGCACCGTCATCGCCGTATCGCCGCACCCGCCTTTGGTTGACCCGTGGCCAGGGCCACGAACATCCACAACAGCAACCCGATTTCCCCGCTCGTCACGCTGGTCAACGGGATCGCCGCGATCATGCCCACGATCACCGCGCCCGTGACGATCAAACGCGGGTCGCGGGTGCGGCGAACCCGAAACAGCGCCTGGAAGCAGGCCCACACCAGCGCCGCGAGGTAGATGCTGCCGCCGAACACCCCCATGGCGATCATGGACGTGACGATCTCGCCATCGGCGGCGTCGACACCATTGAACGGCGTCGTCAGGCTGGCAAAGCCCATTCCCACGCCCATGCCGTCCACCAACCGATAGACTTCGAACAACTGGCTCAACCGCGCCTTGCCGCTGCCGTCGTCGGACACCGACCCGGTCAAGGAACCCAGCCGATCGGTGATGGCCGAGCCGAAATCCGCGTTGGTCGCGGCCAGCGCCGTCGCGACCACGATCGCGATGGCGATCAGCGCCGAACGCTCCCTGGTGCGCCCGAACAGCGCGCAGTAGCCGACCCCGAGCGCCAGGGAGATCCAAGCTGTCCGGTAATACGTGACCAACAACCCCGGCGCGACCAGCAGCGCCAGCAGCAGCGCCTGCCAGCCCCGGCGGCAGAAGCCGAACAACAGCACGCTGCATGCCGCATAGGTGCCGAACGAGGCCGGCGAGTTCATCAGGCTGAACACCCGCACCCCGTACGGCTCCGGCCGCCCCAGCACCGAGATCGTGCCCGACACGCTCAGCATCCAGTACCGGTCCCATTCGGGCGGGCTCGCGTATTGCCAGAGGCCATACAGGCCGATGATCGGCCCCAGGACGAAGAAGGTCTGCGTCGCCGCATCCAGCACCGACGGGTCCCGCCGCGTCGCCCGCGTCAGCCAGATCCCGTACAACAGCGGCGAATACATCTTCAGCGCCGACGTCGCCAAGGGCCCGAACTGACCCGCGAAGGCCGACAACAACATGCCGTAGGTGATGCACAGCCCGACCAGGGCCAGCGGCAGCAGATCCTCGTCCGCCGCCTCGCGCCGGGTCAGGAGGTGCCGCAGGTCGATCGTCGGGATCAGGATGGCCAGCACGGGCCCCAGCAGCATGATCCCCGACGGATCGAACCCGGTATGGACGTCCACCAGCCGCCGCAGGAACGGCGCGAAGACGTAGAGCGTCAGCGCCACCTCGATGGTCCGGCCCGCGCTCTCCCGCCACGCCAGGTAGCCGACGCCGGCCGCGCCGAGGATGAACAACGGGCGGGTCGCGCTGCCCGCCACGAACGACAGCGCGATCGTGCCGCCCACCAAGGCCACCAGTGCCAGCCGGGTCCGGCTGGCTGACAGGCGATCGGTCGCCGAGCTCCGTCTCGGCAATCCGCCACGCCGCAGCGCCGCCGTCATCCCGACACCGTCATCCCGACACCGTCATCCCGACACCGTCATCCCGACACCGTCATCCCGACGCCCGCCGCCGCATATTGCGCATTGACCGCCGCCCAGAAGCGCTCAACGGTGAAGCCGTCCCGCACGCGCCTCACGCCGGCTTGTGCGACGGCCGCGTAGGTGTCGGGCCGGAGGAGCCGGTCCAATGCCGCCGCGAACTCGGGCGGGTCGCGCGCCAGCGCGCCGTGCGCCGCACCGCCGATCAGCCCCGGCACACCCCCGGCCGGATAGCCGATGACGGGAATGCCGCGCCCCAGCGCTTCCAACACCACCAGCGGGGCCGGATCGGGCGTGCGCGACGGGACGGCCAAGAGGTCGATCCCCGCATACGGATCTTCGCCCGGCGCGCTCCATCCCAGCACCCGGCACCGTCCGGCGGCCACCAGCGGAGCGATCCGCGGCTGCAGCGCCTCCCAATACGCCGCGCCCTCCGCGTCGGCCCGCCCCCGGATGAGGAGCTGCAGGGAGGGCCGCGTTCTCGCCGCGTGCTCGAACCAGTCGAGCAGCAGGTCGACTCCCTTGAACGGGTGGAACCGCCCCACGAACCCGATCACCGGCCGCTCCGGCAAGGCGTGCCCCGCCGGCGACGCCGGGGGGAGCCTCACCCCGTTGCTCACCACCGCGACCCGGTCCGGCAGCGTCGCCGCCGGGTAGCACGGGGCGGACACCACCAGCACGCGCGTCACCGCCCCCGCGATCCCGCGCCAGATCGCCTGTTCCAGCCGTGTATGCGGGATGTCGTGCACGTGCGCGATCACCGGCAGGCGATACAGTTGCCGCACCGCCGCACCGATCACGTGCACCTTGAGCCCGTTCGTGTGCAGGGCGGACGCGCCGGTCGTCTGGAAGGCGTCCGCGAGCTGCCGGGCGCAGGCCAGCGCGCCCCGAGCTGCCGCAAGGAGGTCTCCCGGCCGCGGCGGCCGGTGCACCGCCGCCACCGCGCCGAGATCGAAGAAGCAGACCGGGATGCCGCGCTGGCGCGCATGCGCCGCGATCTCCCCGTCGGCCGGCACCGCCACGGCAGCCCGGATGGCCGGGTTGGCCATCAGCTCCAGCAGGACCTTCTCGCCACCGCCTTTCAGGTCGGCGACCGGCGAGACGAACAGGATCGTGGGCCGGCTGAGCCCGGCGGCAAGACTATCCACGCGGCGCCACCCGCAGCGGTCGCCGCAGGGTCGTCGCCAATCGCCGGCGCTGCTCCGGCAACAGCACGACCAGCCAGGTCGCGATCGCCGCGCCGAAGAGCGGCGCCGCGAGTGCGAGGTGCCGGAGCGATCCTTCCGTCCCGTGCAGGATCAGCCATCCCGCGAACGCCACCGGCGCCGTGATCGCCACCGCCTGTCCGAGATTGCGCAGCACCGGTCCGGCGCAGCCCAGCGCCACCGCGCTGCCTCCCAGCAGAACGAGCCCGCGCACCGCCTCCCCCAGGCCCAGCCCCGTCACGCCGAGTTCCGCCGGGCTCAACCACGGCACCGCCACCGCATTGAAGAGGGCATTGCTGCCGAACGCAGAGACCACGATCACCGCCGACATCGCATGCCGCCCCGCGGCGTTGAGCAGCCGTACCAGCACCCACCCCAACATTGCCGCCCACAGCCCGGCGGCGATGCCACCCATCGCGCCCGCCGTCAGCCTGACCGCATGGGTGTCGAATGCCCCCCGCGCGAACACGACCGTCACGATATCGGTGGCGAACAGCACGATGAAGGCCGACATAGGCACGCCCACCGCGAGCAGGGGGCGAGACACCCGCTCCACCTCGCCCCGTGTCTCTCCTACCCGGCCCGCCGCCCGCGTCAGCACCACGTAGCCGATCGGCTGGCTGATCAGGTAGAACGCCGTTTCCGTCAGCGTGCGCGCGTAGTCCAACGACGCCAGCGCGCCGACCGCCAGCCCGGACGCCAGCATGCGCTCGAGCAGGATGTTCCCCTGCTCGGCCACGGGGATGCCCAGCAGCGGGCGGAAGCGCCGCCAGAAGGCGAGGCCGACCTCGGCGATCACGGCCGGCCGCACGCCCCGAAAGGTGATCGCCCCTTCGCGCGCCAGCACAACGACGCCGAACGCGGCGACCAGGTTGAACGAGATCACGAAGCCCCACGCGATCGCCGCTGGGTCGCCCGTCCACGCCATGGCGGCGATGCCGGCCATCATGCCGAGGTTCTGGACGGAGGCGCGCACCGCGGCGATCCGCGACTTGCCCAGTGCGATCTCGACCGATCCGAGCACGGAGGACAGCGTCGACGCCGGCAGCGCCAGGGACATGACCTGAACGAAGTGGATCGTGAGCGCGGTGGCTGCCGCGTCGAAACGCCCGACCAGGACACCGACCCATGGAGCCGCCAGCGCCGACACTAGAACCGCCACCGCCACGCCCAGCAACGTCACGATGAACGCCAGCGCGGTCGATCGCGGCGCCGCGTCCCCTTCCGCCGCCCACCCGCGATGCAACGGGATCAACACGGAAGGCACGCTGTCGCTCTGGATCGGCGCCACCGGCAGTAGCACCGCCGTCAACGCGCCGCGGAAACTGTCGGAAACGATGCTGGCGCCCACCAGGCGCGCCATCTCGATCTCACGCAGGAAGCCGAGCCCCTTGCCCAGCACGGCCCCGCCCATGAGCGTCCCGGCCAACCGCACGCTCATGGCCGCATGCTCATGCCCGCTGGTGCCGTGCCTCGGCCGCACGCAGCCAGGCCCGGCGTAGATCGGCCGAGACGGCCGCGAAGCTGAAGCGCGCCCGCGCCGAGGCCATCCCCGCATCCCCCGTGGCCCTCACCTCGTGCGGCGACACAGCCAGCCGATCCAGGAGAGCGGCCAGGCTCGCCACGTCCCCCTCCGGCACGATCCATCCCCCTTCGCCCACCACGGCCGGGATCGATCCCGAGGAGGAGCCGATCACCGGGATGCCACAGGAAAGGGCTTCCATGATCACCCGGCCGAATTGTTCCTTCCACGTGCGCGTGGTCCGCGACATCAACACCAGCGCGTCCTGCGACGACATGAAGGCCGCCACCCCGGCAGCGTCCCGCGGCGGCAACACGCGCACACGCTCGCGCAATCCGAGCGCGGCCGCCCGGGCCAGCAATGCTTCCCGCTCCGGTCCTTCGCCGATCAACTCGAACTCGACCGGATGCAGGCTGCGTCCCATCGCCTCCAGCACGTCGGTCAAGCCCTTCTCCGGCACCAGCCGGCCGACATAGCCGAGCCGGAAGCCGCGGCCGGGCGGCTTGCCGCCGCGAGGGTGGAACGTCTCGGTATCGATGCCGTACTCGACGAACTCGTGCGCCCCGCGGAAGCCGGCCTCGCGCGACGCCGCCAGCGCCTCGGCGCCGCGCGCGATCAGCAGGTCGGCGCGGGCCAGCGTGTGGCGACGGATCTGCTCGAAGCCCACCGGGAGGCGTCGGAAGATGTTCTGGTCCGTTTCCAGCACCAACGCCGCGTCGGGCGCCAGCCGGTCGCGCAGCCATGACGCTTGCAGCGCGACCACGCTCCACGGCTCCTCCCAGAGATGGATCACGTCCGGGCGCAGCGCCCGGATCAACCGCCCCAGCTTCGGATAATGATGGAGATACCACTTCACCGGCCCGGCACGCGTCAGCCGCGCCGGCGAGACCTCCACCTTGAGCGACGTCCGCGACGCTTCGCCCTGCTCGGCGCGTGACTGTCCGAACTCGTGCCACACTTCCGGCACCACCAGGGTGAGGTCCAACGACGGATCCGTCGCCAAGCCCTCGTAGCGCAGCCTCGCCGCCCCCGCGCGCGTCGCGGAGTGCGACACCGACATGACGCGGAGCGGGCGCTTCCGCTCGGCTCCCGTTCGCTGCTCGGGCTCCGCACGCGCGAGCGTGGCCATCCCGCTCATGCCCGGCTCACCCCGTAGGTCAGCCGCGCTCCCGGCAAGTCGTACTCCATCTTCTCGCTCGGCCGGGTGCCGCTCACCACCAGCCCGAGCACCTTGCCGCCCGATCCCTCCAGGTCCTGCATCGCCTGCACGACCCGCGACGGGCGCGACCGACCGAGGCTGGCGCAGAACACGATCCCGCTGACCCGGCGCGCCATCACGTGCGCGTCCATCAGCGCCATCGCCGGCGGGCTATCGATCACGATGAGGTCGTATCTGGTCTCCGCCTGTTGCAGCAGCTGGTCGAATTGCCGCTTGCTGAGCAATTCGGTGCTGTCCGTGCTCGGCGTTCCCGCGCAAATCATGTGCAGGCCATGGTAGTCGCCGACGATGTCGCGGATCTGCACGTCGCCGCGCAGGTATTCGCTCAACCCATTGCGCTTGAGCAGGTCCAGCGACTTGCGGAAGGTCGGTCGGCGCAGGTCCGCCTCGATGACCAGGACCCTTCGTCCGGTCGAGGCGGCGAACAGCGCCAACGACAGCGACAGGAAGGTCTTGCCTTCGCCCTGGTCGGCCGAACAAACCATCAGCGTCTTCGGCGCGTTCCCCGGCACCAGTACGAAGCGTCCGAAGATGGCCCGGATCGCCTCCTGCAGCGGTGACGCGTTGTCGAGCAACAAGCGGGGGAACTCGATCCCCACTCGCCGCACCCGCGGCACGTATCCCATGATCGGAATGCCGGCCAGCGCACCCATTTGCGTCGTTGCCCGCAGGGTCTGGTCACCCCGGTCGCGCGCCATGCTGAGCCCGGCGCCGGCCACCGTCGCCAGTACCGTCCCGATCGCGATGAACGGCAACTTCTTGGGGAACCACGGTCGTTCCGGCAGCTCGGCATGGTTGACCAGCCGCGCGTCGCCCGACAGCAAGCGCCGCTCGGTCTGCAGGACGTTCACCTTCTTGAGCTGCTCGACGTAGATCTCCCGCCGCGCTTCGACGTCGCGCACCATGATCGCGATGCCAGCCTCGGCGCCGCCGGTCCGTCCGACGTCGCGTGCCATGCGGTCGTACTGAGACTGCAGCTCGGCAACCCGCGCCACCGCCGATTGCGCGTCGCGCTGCAGGCTGTCGCGGATACGGCGCGTCTCCGCGCTGATCCGACCGTCGATCTCGCGCTTCTGTTCAGCGACGGCCCGGACGCTCGGGTGGTTGTCACCCATGCGCTGCCGCAATTCGGCATAGCGCGTGCCCACCTCCGCCGATTGCTGCTTCAGGTCTGCGACCGACCGGCTGGCCAGCACCTCGGGGGTCTCCGCGTCCAGCCCGCTCCGTGTCCGCGACGTCGCCTGCGCCAGGACGGCCTGTGCCATGGCCAGTTGCTGGCTGAGCGCGGATAAGCGCTCCGAGCTGATGGATGCTTGCTGCCCACGGATGATGCCGTGCTCGCTCCGATAAGCTTCGACTTCCAGCTCGGCCCGTCGCAACGCTTCGCCCGACTGCGCGACCTCCGAAGTCAGCCAGTTGATGGCGTTGTCGTGCGTGTCGACCTTGCGCTCCTTGTCGTCGCGCAGGTACGTGTCCACCAGGGCGTTGGCGACCGTCACCGACGTTTTCGGCACGCTGGAGACGAAGGCGACGTCGATGACCCGCGAGCGGCCGGTCGGGCCGATCGCGAAGCCGGCTTCCAACCGCCGCAGCATTCGTTGCGTGTCCATTTCCACGGGCGAGCACCCTGCGGGCGGCATCGCCTGCGCGATCAACCGGGTCAGCCAGGTTCCCTTCCGCGTCGCCTCGCAATCGGCGATCAGCGCTTCCCGCACTGCCGGATCGGCCAGGATGATCCGGGCCAGCCGCGGCGAGCGCAGCATCAGCATCTGGCTCTCGACGTCGGCCGGGTCGCCCAGGCGCTGCGCTTCTGCCGACGAGCTGCCGTCGCGCAGCACGGCTTCGTTGCCGGAGACCATCAACGCCGCGGAGGTCCGGTAAGTCTCCTGCAGGGCGGTGAACGCGCCGGCCACCACGCTGAACGTGAGCAGGAAACCGACGGCGAATGATCCCTTGCGGCGGCCCAGCCGATCCAGCAATCCGTCGCCGGGCGCCCGGCTCGAGAGGTCGTGGTCGACGATGACGTGGCTCACTTCGGCCTCCCCAGTTCAAGCGCCACGTCTTGCAGCAGAGTGCGATACTGCGCGGCGATCGCCGGCCAACCGTATTGTTGCGCCGTCTTGACGGCGCCCGCGCGCAACGCCGCGCGCTGCGCCGCGTCGGCCAGGAAGGGAGCCAGCGCCGCGCCAAGGCTCGCCCCGTCGGCGGCAACCGCGCGGCCGTTGATCCCGTCCTCCAGGTAGTCCTCGATACCGCCCACCAGGGGCGCGAACACCGGCAAGCCGCAGGCCAACGCCTCCATGCAGGTGAGGGAGAACGACTCGTAGGCGGTCGGGAACACGAACGCGTCCGCCGCGCGATACAGTTCCGGCACGTCACTCCGGGCACCGAGGAACCGCACCCGGTCTGTCACGCCGCCGCGCGCCGCCTGGTCCTTGAACGCCGCGGCCGCCCCGGCCCCCACCACGACCAGCGTCGCCGCCCCGAGGCCGGGCTGCGACAAGGCGTCGATCGCGTGGCGCAACCCCTTTCGGTCGAATTCGTGACCGACGAACAGCAACACCGGAGCGTCGTCCGCCAGCCCCAGGGCCCGCCGGGTTGCCGCCCGGTCGTCCGGCAAAGAGCTGAACCGCTCGAGATTGACCCCGTTCGGGATCAGCGCGATGCGCTCGCGCGGCACGCCGTAGTAGCGCTGCAACTCGCCCACCACCCGCTCCGACAGCGCGACGTAGCGCCGGAAGCGCAGCCCGCCGATCATCGTCCGGTCGCGCCACGACACCCAGAGGTGCATCGGGTTCAGCCGCCAGCGCCACCGGCCCGCCTCCCGCTTCAAGTCCAGGTTGGCCCGGTTGACCGCGTGCACGACGCAAACGTCGCCCGTCAGCGTATCGCCGTGGCTCAGGATCACCCGGCCGGCCCGCGCCCGCCGGGTGGTCCATAGCCGCCAGCTCGCCGCCAGGGTGAACGCCGGCACGGCCAGCAGGCGGCCGACATGCCGCATCCGCCCCCGCGACTTGATCCGCGCCAGCACCGGCGCCACCCGTTCGATGTCCGGCCCCGTCTCGCGGGTCACGCTGGTCAGCACCCGTGAGTCGACCCCGGCGGCGCGAAACGCCCGCTGCATCTCGAAGGCGACGGCCTCGATGCCGCCGTCCAAACTGAACTCGGAGACGACCTGGTCCACCCGCAGGATGGCGCCGGCGCTCATGGCCGCGTTTCCTGCAAGCCGCCCCATGCTCCTGTCGGCCCCGTCGGACCCCGTCGCCCGAGCGACCGCGCCAGTCGACGGCCCACGCGCATCGATGGCAGTTCAATCGCCCGATGCATCACTTCCGCGCAGGCCAGCGACGCAACAACCGCACCGGCGATCGGCATCCATAGCGGCAACCGTCCGCTGGCCCAGTGGATCGCGCCGAACAGCACCGGCAGATGGACGAGGTAGAGGCTGTAGGACACCCGGCCCAGCCAGACCGGCACGGTGGCCGTCAGAAGCCGCTCCGCGCGACCCGGCGCGACCGCCAAGACGAGGATCAGGACCGCCCCAACTCCCCAGGCGAAATTGAACCAGCGGTATACGGTGGGTCCGGGCGACAGCAGCAACGCCATCGCGAGCAGCCACAGCGCGACCTGCGATGGGCCCGAGACCCGCGCCACGGTCGCCCGCAACGTCGCCACGCGGCTGGCGAGCAGGATGCCGGCCACGAACAGGAACACGAACCGCCCGGTGTCGATCACCGACGTCGCCAGGCTGTCCGCCTCCCGCCCCGCCAGGAACTCGGTGCACGCCACCCCGAGGGCCACGGATCCGGCCATCGTGGCCACCGGCCAGCGCCGTGCCAGCAGGAAGAGAAGCGGGAAGACGAGCGAGATCCGCAACTCGTGCACCAGGCTCCACATGACCAGGTCGAGCGTCATGTCCTGCGTGATCCCGGTCATCGCCAGGTTGCGCGCGACGTAACCGGCCGAGAGCGGCTGGTCCCACATCACGGTGTTGAACCACCGGCTCAGCGCCGGCATGGGCTGCGGCTGCACGATTGCACACAGCATCGCCGAGAGCAGGATGGCCGCCGCGAACGGCAAGTAGATCCGGCAAACCCGCTTGACCGCGTATCCCGCGAAGCTCTGCCGCCGATCCGCTCGCAGAAACGGCAGGCTCAACACGAAGCCGCTCAGCACGAAGAACAGCACCACCGCCGACGGCCCACCGCTGACCAGTACTCGCAACGGCGTGTATTTCAGCCACGTCCAGCCATCGCTCCAGGCGGCCAAGCTGAACGGGTTCGGCGACGTCGCGAACCCGCTCGTCACTTGGGCGCAATGAAAGGTGACGACCACGAGCGCCGCGATCCCCCGCAGCGAATCCAGGCTATCCCAGCGCTTCGCCTCCGTCGTCATGCCGAGAGCTCGACCTCGGCCAGCGCTGGCCGCACGTGTTCGTCGAGCTGCAACCCCGACCGGCGCTCCGCCGCCAGGGCCCGCTCCACGAGGCGCGAGATGCCGGACCGGAACGCTTCCTCGGAGAACCGGCTGGCATTGGCGATGCAGGCTTCCGGCGTGAATTGGTCGATCGTCCGCTCAAACGTGTCCACCGCGTCGACGATCGCCGGCACGGTTTGTTCGTGGAAGAACAAACCGGTCGCAACGCCGCGAGGCCCGGTCCGCACCGTTTCCCGCAATCCGCCATCCGCATAGGCGATCACCGGCGTGCCCAGCGCTTGGGACTCCACCGCCGTGATCCCGAAATCCTCCACGCCTGCGAACAGGTAGGCGCGCGCCCCGGCGAGTTGCGCCCGGACCTCCGCATTCGAGCGGAAGCCCAGCACCTCCACGTTGGGCGGAGCGGCCGCTCGCACCTTCTTCAAGTCCGGCCCGGTGCCGATGATGCGCAGCTTGCGGTCCGGCATGGCGGCGAAGGCCCGCGCCAGCAAGTCGGTGCGCTTGTAGGGCACCAATCGTCCGACCGAGACGTAGTAGTCGCCCCGCGTCGGCGCCGCGGCGGCCACCGGTGGCACCGGCGGATAGATGACCTCCACCCGGCGACGATGCACCCGCCAGATCCGGTCGGACACGAAGCGCGAGCATGCCGCCATGGTGTCCGGCCGTTGCGCCGCCGCCAGATCCCACAACCGGGTCTTGTGCAAGGTGTTCCGCGCAATCAAGCTGAACAATCCCTTGTCCAGCCCAGCCTCGCGCAAGTATTCATGCTGCAGGTCCCAGGCGTATCGGGCCGGCGAGAACACGTAGGAGACGTGGGTCTGCCCGGGCCGGGTCAGCACGCCGTAGGCGACGCTGTGGTGGGTCGAGATCACCAGATCGTAGGCCATGACGTCCAACTGCTCGACGGCCAAGGGCCAGAAGGGCAATAGCTTGCGGTAATACTTCGCCACGCGCGGCAGCTTCTGCAGGAACGTCGTCCGGATCTCCCGCCCGCCGAGAAATTGCTGCTGGCCGGCCGGGACCACGTTCAGCACGCTGAACACGTCCGCATGCGGGTATAGCTGCAGTATCTGCTCGATCACCCGTTCGGCCCCGCCATAGGCCGACATGGTGTCGCAAACCAGTGCGACCTTGAGAGAGTTCATCAGAACACGTCCTTGTCGAACAGCGTCGTTACGGTCTGCGCCATGATTTTGAGGTCCAGCGCCAAGGACCACCGGTCTGTGTAGGCCAGGTCGTATTCGACCCGCCGCCGCATCTTCTCGACCGTGTCCGTCAGACCACGGCAACCGTTGACCTGTGCCAGCCCGGTCATGCCGGGCTGGACGTTGTGGCGCCGAAGATACCCGTCGATCAGCGCGGAATAATGCTCGTTATGCGCCAGCGCGTGAGGCCGCGGTCCCACCAGGGACATGTCCCCGCGCACCACGTTGAACAGCTGCGGCAGCTCGTCGAGGCTGGTGCACCGCAGCCACTTGCCCACCCGCGTCACCCGCGCATCCGTGCGTTGGGCCTGCGTGACGTCGCCTGCTGCCGAGGCCGCCTGCGTCATCGTGCGTAGCTTGAACACCGAAATGACGTTGTTGTTGAAGCCGAGCCGCTTCTGCCGGAACAGCACCGGGCCGGGGCTGTCGAGCTTGATGGCCAGGGCGCACAATCCCATCAGCGGCGCGAACAGCACCAACGCCACCGACCCGATCACGAGGTCTTCCAAACGCTTGGCGAGCTTGGCCCAATCGCCGAGCGGGTGGGTGGACAACGTCAGGCAAGGGCGCCCGAACACCATGGACGCGTCGCGCGCCGGCACCGACAGCGACGGCATCGGCAGACCGAGCCGGATGTTGGCCGGGATCGCCCCGAGCCGCAGCATCGCCGCCTCGATGCCGCGGTGATCCTCGCCGTCGGCCGAGATGATGATCTCGTCCACCCGGAACACCTTGGCCAGACCGAGCAGGTCCTCCATCCGGTTCTGCCGGGTCGCGTCGGATTGGGTCACGAACACGCCCAGTAGGTGCATCTCTCCCGCGCTGCCCGCCTGAAGGCTGCGGGCCAGTCGCACCCCGCTGCCGTCGAGATCGACGATGGCTACCGTCCGCGCCAGCGTTCCCGCTCGGCGCCAGCGCATCAACCGACGGAACGCCCAGATGCGCACGGCCACCAGCCCGGCGCCGGTTCCCACGAACCACGTCGCCATCCACACGCGGGAAAACTGCTCGGAGGTTTTGGTCAGGTATGCCAAGACCAGCAGAGACGTGAACACCAGGCACCAGCCTTGCAGCGCCCGTCCGATGTCCGGCGTCGGCTTGGCCGCCCGGGCCAGCGTATAACCGCCCGCCGCCCGCAGCACGTTGCCCAACAGCACCGCCGCCAGCAGGGTGACCAGCATCAACTCGGCTTGCACCGCGGCGACACCGTAACGGACGAAATGCGCCACCATCGACATGCACAGCACGACGCCGACATCCGCCGCCACGATGGCGCTCTGCATCATGCGGGCCGGGTTGCTACGGCGCGAGAACGCCCGGGCTCCGAGTTGGGCTTCGATCCAGTCGAACGCCGTCGAGCGCGCCAGCGCCGAGTGATTGGTCATGACGGGCTCCGCGCCGGCTCGGCCATGCTCGGCGCCGGCGGCCGTTCGGGCCGGGCCGGATGCATCACTGCGTGGCGCGGCACCGCCATTGCCTCGCGGGCCCGCACGCCCATCTCCGCCAACCGGTCGCCAGAGGTTCCCAAGCAGCGCGCAATGGCGCTTTCCATGTCGCCCGGCACCAACGGATCGAACAACCAGCCCGTGACGTCGTCCGTCACGTGCCGCCGCACCTCGCCGTTCCGGCGACTGCCCAACACGGGCAGCCCGGCGGCGAGGGCCTCGGCGACGTGGCCCCGCCCCGCATCGGTCAAGGACGGAACGGCCAGCAGCCCGCCGCCCTGCAATGCGGCGACGATCCCGTCCTCGTCCGGATCCGGCAGGAAGGTCTGGGTCAGATTGTCCGTTTCTGGTTGCGCGGCCAGCACGGTGAACAGCTGGCCGGTTCCGACCCAGACCACTTCCACCCGGTATCCTGGACGTCGGGCGGACCAAGCGGCCAGTCCCAGCAACAAGTCATAGGCGCCCGAAGCCGGCGTCAACGCTCCGATGACGACCACTCGCCTGATCGTTTCCGGCAACCGCGCCGGCACCACCGCACCGTAACGATCCAGGGACGCATCCAGGCCGATCCGGTGCGCCGGATAGCCCAACCACGTGGCGGCGAGCCCGGCAGCATGCCCATCCGCCAGCACGCCATCGACCCGGCGGAGGATGCGCCGCGCGCTCCATCCCAGCCGCTTGCGCGGCGGCTCGCTCAGGTAGAGGAGCAGCGTCGATGGCCGGACGAGGCCGCGCCAACACCAACCGGCCCAGCCCTCGGCGCCGAAGCCGTCGATCACGATCACCGGCCGACGCCAATCCGTCGAGCGCAGGAACAGCTGCAGCGCCGCCCATCGTGACGGATCGCGACGAGCGGCACGCCGCGCAAGAACGACCGGGCTACTGCCATCCTCGCCGAGCCGGACGAGCGGTGCGCCGAAGGAACGATCGAGGTTACCGGCTCCACTCTCTGGCATGAACATTACACGGCCTCTACGTCTGCATCGGTCGTTTCAAGAATTCCGACGAGTTTTGTAATATATTAACGATGCTGTGCTGCAGCAAAGTGTTCATTGGAGCGCTCGAACGCGCTATATCAAAACGGTTCCGACTTCTTTCGGACTAAGCCGCTTTCGTTCTCGTCGGGTCGCCGAGGGCGCCGATGCGTGTCACTCGCGAGTGCCTGACTCAAATCTTATCGCGTAACATTTCGAACTCAGAACGTTATGACGGAGTGATATCGATGAGATCGGCAGAGTTCCTCGACACGCTCGGCGTCAATACTCATGTCAACTCGTATCCATACGACGACACCGCGCGCATCGTCGAAGCCTTGAACTACATCGGGTTCAAGAACGTCAGGCAAAGTTCACCGATCGACGAGTCGTCGTTTTCCGGTATTCTTGCTCTCGGCCAAGCTGGCGCACGCATCGACTTGATCATCAACGGTGGCGGCCCGGTCGATCTGGACAGCGCCATGCAGAACGTTTACCGCCTCGCGCCCTACCTCAACGCGGTCGAGAACGTCAACGAAGCGGCCATCTATCCGATCAGCTATGGCGGCCTCAGCGGAATCGACGCCGCCGTCGCTCTCCAGAAGGACCTTTACCGGGCCGTGAGGGCAGATCCGTCGCTGGATGAGGTTCCGGTCTATTCATTCACGATCGGTGGGGCCGATCCGGACGCCTATCCGTCCATCGGCGACATCTCGGATTACACGGACTATGCGAATATCCATTCGTACCCGCCGCACGGGTTGCGTCCGATCTTCGTCATCCATGCGGCGGTCGCCGGTGGCCGGACCGACGCCCCATCCAAGCCGGTCGTGCTGACCGAGACCGGCTACTACACCTTGACCAACGGCGTCGGCTGGGGCGGCGTGCCGGAATCCCTCCAGGCCAGCTACCTGCTCGACGAAGTGCTCGACGAAGCCGCCGCCGGTCTTGCCCGGACCTATCTCTACGATCTGCTCGACGACGGCCCCGATCCTCAAGGCATCAACCAGGAAGCCCATTTCGGCCTGTTCCACGAAGATGGCTCGCCGAAGCTGGCTGCCACGGCCTTCCACAACCTCACGGCGCTCCTCGCCGACCCCGGTGCCACGAGCCGCTCTTTCCAGCCCTCGTCGTTCGGCTTCACCGCGTCGGGGCTGCCGTACGACTACACCGGCAACTCGATCCTGCTCGACAAGTCCGACGGCTCCCACGTGATCGCCATCTGGAACGAGGAACAGCTCTGGGACACCGACCGTCTCGTCGCGTTGTCGGCCCAGCACTTCCCGGTCTCGGTCGACCTGCATCGATCGTTCCAGACCGTGCTCGTGTTCGATCCCCTGCTCGGCACTGACCCGATCCAGACCTTGCACGACGTCGACCACGTCCAGTTGGACGTGACCGACCACCCGTTCCTCATACAGGTCATGCCCGACGCCCCGCCATCTGCGCCCAGCTCGACGCCGGACGCCACTTCGGCCCCGGCGACCGGCACCATCGTCGTCCATGTCTCCGAAGACGCGTACCGCGGCGATGCCCGTTTTCAGCTGACCGTCGATGGCGCGGCGGTGGGGGGCGAGCAGACCGCGATGGCCTCGCACGCAGCCGGGTTGTCGCAAGCGTTCATCTTGCATGGCCCGGCAGGCGTGCAGCCGAGCCAGATCGGCATCACCTTCCTGAACGACGCGTGGGACGGCACGCCCTCGACCGACCGCAACCTGTACGTGGACGGCGTGACGGTCGACGGCATCGACCAGCCGCACGCCGCCCGGACCCTGCTGTCCAACGGCACCGTGACGGTCGATACCGGCCAGCCGCTCGAGCTTTCCTTTGATCTGTCGGAAACCGCCTGGGACGGCGACGCGGTCGCCCTCCTGTCCGTCGATGGGCAGCAACTCGGCGGCGCCGTCACGGTCACCGCGGACCACCTGCTCGGCCAAACCCAGCGGGTCTCGTTCCTGCTGCCGCTCGGAACCGGCGCCCACACCGCGACCGTCACGTTCACCAACGACGCATACGGCGGAACCCCGCAGACCGACCGCAACCTGTTCGTCGATGCCATCACCCTCGACGGCGCGGCCCTGGCCGACGCCGCGGCGACGCTGACGAACGACGGCGCCCGCACCTTCGCGATCCCCCCCTTGGGCGGCACCACCCCGTTCGTCACCGAAGCCGGCGCGATCTCGATGTTCGTTCCGTTCGGTTGAGTTTCACGAGTTCGATCCGGTGCTCCGGAGACCATAAGGAAGCTTGTGGTGCTCATGCCGATGCTGCCTCATGGGGGAGTAGCTGGCTTGTCGTTGACCAGCCCAGGATACCATCGCTTCAACAAAGGCCGGCCTCGTTCGACCGGATGTAAACCGAAAGCTCCTGCGCTGACCGAGCGGATTTGCCGAGGTGCGGGTTGTCCAGCTCCAGCCCTTTCACGTCGTCACGCAGACCGTCGGCGTGTGGCCGTGCACCGGGCCGACGTAGGCGAGGATCGCGGTCGGCCGGCATGGATCGACCGACAATCAGCTCGAAGTTGGCCTTCCTGTCGTCCCAGTCCCGGACGTAGCCGCCATCAAGAGGGTGGCTGCCGTTGCTGCGTCGCCGGGCACTGCGTGATGGGCAGCGGCGGCGCGCGGCGTTGCACGCCCTGGTCGCGCCATCCAGACCGCCTCGGCCTTCCGCATCCGGCCGGCCCGGCTGAGGCCGCCACCGCCAAATGCACGCGATCAGCAAGGGAAACCCTACCGTCTCGGGAGTTGACCGCCGCGGATCGACCCGGCGAAAGAGCAGGACCGGTGGTCGACGGCATACACGTTTTCCCAATTGCCTGCTCGTCCAACAGGCTGCGGATCTCGCCGGCGGACCGCGTCCACGCCACCGAGCTTAGCAATAGCGTCGGTTCGTTGACGATGACCGGCGATCAGGTCACCGCCGCAGTCAACTCGGGCATGGGGCTGCACCGCCCTCCCGGGCAATGGCAGCACTTCCTCCTTTGTGGGCCAGGCGTCGCCGCCGCCCGGCTGCCTTGATCCAAGAAGCGATGGCGACGCCTTTCCTCATCGGTGTCGTCCAGATCTGACGGGAGCTCCTTCCTGGCAATCATAAGCGCCTCGCCCACCTCGCTCGTCATCCAAATACTTACCTCGTGGAGCTAATCAACTGCCCAGCACAGCTAGACGTAGTTGAATAACCCGTCTGGATGGGTTATCGGATTAGGTGGTTACCGTGTTGCGTGCCGATGGCCTGCGTGTCGTCATTTACCTCAACGATCATCTGCCGGCACCTGTCCATGTGTTCGGAACGGTGAGGCGAAGATCAATGTCGTCGGTCCCAAGATTCCCCTGACTTGATCTGGGCCGAGAACATGACCCGCAGTGAGGTTCGTCGCTCCATGCGACTGGTCACCGAGCAGCAGGCCTTCCTGCTGCAACGATGGGAGGATATCCATGGCCGATCTAACTGATGCCCAGATCGATGCCGCGCTAGAGCCTGGTCGCACGGCGCGACTGCATGAGCCCCGTGCCGCGGCGGCGCGCTATGACGTTTCGTCGGGACGGGTGATTGTCGAATTGACAAATGGCTGTACCTTCGCGTTTCCGCCGAAGTTGGCGCAAGGCCTGGAGGCTGCAACCGACGACCAGCTCTCCCATGTTGACATCTTAGGGTCGGGCTCCGGGTTGCACTGGGACGAGCTCGATGTCGACCTATCGGTTCCAAGCCTCCTCGCTGGTCTACTCGGAACGAGAGCCTATCTGGCTCAACAAGTTGGCCGCACTCGATCCAATGCTAAGGCTACCGCAGCACGAGTAAACGGCAGCAAAGGCGGACGCCCGCGGAAAGCCGCCAAGGCCTGACATCTCAATCAGCCATCCGGCAGCACGAAGCCGTCGCAGCACCCTGATGTTGGGTGTGTCTGCTTGCATTTGGTATCCACATGGGCCCTCGCCCAGTCACCCGACCCGCAGCAGCTCCTCCCAGCTTGTCGTGTAACGCGGCGAGCGGTGCTCGCAGCGCAGCTTCCACGCCCGCTGCCGGCCTGAGCGCGCGAAGCTGATGGTATCCCGGCCATGTCTCGCGTTTGGGCGATCGATAATCCCCATCAGCCGTTGCCGGGCGGGAGAGTCGGGCGCGTCGAACAGCCCGGCCTGCACGGAGGCCGTCGGCACCTGGAGCGGGAGGAATATACTTACCATGGGACTTACAGTGTAGCAATCTAGTAATGCTCCGAACTCCCGACGCGTTCGTATACAACTTGCAGAGCGGGAGATTGTTCATTCTCTGGTCGACGTAGACCTGAGCCAAATGGAGCAGTTCTCGTCGGCGTACTCCGCCATCAACCCACGACGGGTTGTGCCCACGCTGGTGCTCGATGACGGAACGGCGATTGGCGAAGTGCCTGCCATCATTCGCTAACTCGATGAGGCCATGCCGGAACGGCCGATCAACGGCACCACGCCGAAGAAAGGCGCTGGTTCAGATGTGAGAACGGCGTGCGGAGCTCGAAGGGTTCGCAGCCGTGATGGAAACGGTGCGCAACGCGGCGAAAAGCCTCTCCGGCCGGGCCATCGCCGGGCCACATGGCTACGACCAGATCCCGGCCCTTGTCGACCGCGGTCGTTTGCGGGTCAGGGACTTCTATGGCGACCTCGAGGCACACCTCGCCGCGAATCCGTATGTCGCCGGCGAGACGTTCTCGGTCGCCGACATCACGGCCCTCGTCACCGTCGATTTCGCGGCCAAGTCGCTCTCCCTGGGTATTCCCGAAGGCAACGCAGCGACGCGTCGCTGGCACGCTGCCCTTTCGGCCCGCCCGAGCTTTTCCGCGTGATCGCGCAACGAGGACCCGCCGTCCTGGAGACAAACGCGATGCAAGACATTTTCGGCGACACTTTGCGGCTCGACCCGGCAACGATGCGTGGCCCGGGGCGGACATCAAGCATTCACTCGGAGTCCTGCCGGCCCGGCGGAAATCAATTGGTCGATTTTACCCATGAAGGTCTTAAGCACTGGTGATGGGTTGTCGCGGCGGTAACCCACCGCCAGGTCGACGGTCAGTGCTCCTCCCGTCAGCGGGCGGCTCACGACCGACCAAGGCAACAGTGGCTCCACGTAAGCGGGCAGCAGCGCCACGCCGCGCGTCGACGCCACCAATGCGATGCCGGCAGCGAAATTATCGATCCGGTGAGTGGGTCTGATCTCGATACCTTTGGCTTGAAAGTAGGCCTCGACAACGCCGCGGAGCACATGCGGCACGTCGGAAAAACCGATGAAGCTTTCGGCGGAAAGGTCGCGCGGATCGACAGCCGAAGCGGCGGCCAGAGGGTGGTCGCTCGGCAGGATAACCAGCAACGGTTCATGCGCAATCACCTCGTAGGCGACATCCGGCCTCGGCTCTACCCGCAGGAAGCCCAGATCGAGCTCGCCGCTCTGAAGCGCGTCCGCAAGGTCCGCGGAGTGCAGGCTCATCACCTTGAACTCAATGCTTGGCAAGTCCGCCCGCAGGAGCCGGGTCACATGGGGCAGCCAATCGACTTCCTGCCCGGTCAAGAAGCCGACCGCGAACACCGCTTTGGCGGGCCGAGCCGCACGCCGGGCGGCCTGCACTGCTTCCGCGGCCTGACCGACCGCAAGTCGAGCATGATCCAAGAAAGCGCGTCCGGCGTCCGTAAGATCCATGCCTCGGGCGCCGCGTGTGAACAACGGAACACCGACTTCCAACTCGAGATCACGCAGTTGACGGCTCAGAGAAGGTTGCGCCGTGTGAAGCCGTTGTTCTGCCGCAACGGTAACGCTGCCCTCCTCGGCAACGGCAATGAAGTAACGCAAGTGGCGGAGCTCCATCGCGTCCCGATGCTTACAAGGTATGGCTGCGGGATCAGCAAAGTCTTTCCACCGGTCGAGCACAACCCCTAAATCACTGCACACACGAGACAGATCGCGGGCCGCCAAGTTGGCGCCGCGTCCACCTCCACCATGAACAAGGGTTCTGGCCATGTTGTCTGAGCATACCCACGAATCTGCGCCGACCGAGTTTGTCGAGGTTGGCGGAGTTCGCTTTGCCTACCGCCGCTTCGGCCTGCCGGGGACAGTCCCTGTGCTGTTCAACCAGCATTTCCAGGGTACGTTGGACCACTGGGATCCCGCGGTCACCGATGGGCTCGCCGCCACCCGCGAGGTGATCCTGTTCAACAACGTCGGCGTGTCATCAAGCTCGGGCGAGACCCCCTCCAGCTTCCATGACATGGGGGCGAATGCCATCGCCTTCGCCCGTGCCCTCGGCCTGGCACAGGTCGACGTGCTTGGCTTCTCGATCGGCGGCATGGTGGCCCAGGAGATCGCGCTGCAGGCGCCCGGTCTCGTGCGCAAGCTGATTCTGGTCGGGACCGGCCCTCGCGGAGCGGACATGTCGGCGAGCCAATCCGCCAACATTTTTGCCGGGACCTACGATCCGGCCGAGCATCTCTGGTTAAAGGTTCACTTCTCGCCCTCGGAGGCAAGCCAAGCCGCCGGACACGCGTTCCTGGCCCGCAAGTTGCGGCGCCAAGATCGCGATCCTTTGGTCGGCGAGCAGACGGTGAAGGCGCAGCTCGCCGCGATCGGCCAATATCTCGCCTACGGGAACGACGACGGCGCTCTCGATTACCTCAAGACCATTCACCAAGCTACCTTGGTAGTCCAGGGCAGCGACGACGTCATTATCCCGACGATAAACTCGTACGTGCTCCAACAAAACCTTCCAAACGCGCAGTTGATCCTGTTTCCGGACGCCAATCACGGGTCATTCTATCAGTATCCTGACCTGTTCGTCGCGTATGCGGTGACCTTCCTCAACAGCTAAGAGCACCGCTTCTCTCCATTTGTTTAAAATCCTGAGGCAGGTAATCGTCCATCTCCTCGGGCGAAAGGAATCTGCTGTCCGAAGAAGGAAGTCTCGACATGTCCGACAAGCTTTACAGCTCGATCAAGCTGGGCCGTTACGACCTTAACCACCGCGTGGTCCTCGCGCCGATGACCCGGCTGCGCACGATCCAGCCCGGCGACATCCCAAGCCAGATGATGGCCGATTTCTACGGTCAGCGCGCATCGCAAGGTGGTCTCGAGATTATCGAGGGCGTCAGCATCTCGGTCGTCGCCCGCTCCTATCTCGGTGCCGCCAGCTTCTACCATGACGGCCAGGTCGAGGGCTGGAAGGCGATCGCCGATGCGGTCCATGCCAAGGGTGGCATCGTTTTCATGCAGCTCATCCACGGTGGCCGGCAAAGCCATGTCGAGATGACCGGCGGCGTCGATCCGGTGGCGCCTTCAGTGGTGCCCTTCGATGGCGTCGCACTGACCAAGGATGGCTTCGTGCCGGCCTCGCCACATCGCGCGCTTGGCGTCGAGGAAATCCCCGGAATTGTCGAAGAGTTCCGGATTGCCGCGCAGCGCGCCAAGGATGCCGGCTTCGACGGCGTCGAACTGCATGGCGCTAATGGTTACCTGGTCGATCAGTTCGTCCAGGACGGCAGCAACAAGCGGACTGACGCCTATGGCGGCCCGATCGAGAACCGCGCGCGCTTTCTGAAAGAGACTGTCGAGGCGCTGATTTCGGTGTGGGTTGCCGACCGGGTCGGCGTGCGAATCTCGCCGTCTGGTGAGTGGGGCGACATCTCCGATAGCAATCCGCAGGCCACCTTCTCATACGTAGCGAAGCTGCTCGACGGATACGGCCTCGCCTACCTTCATGTCATCGAACCCCGCATCAAGGGTGACTCGACGCTGCATGAGGGGCGCGAGCCGGTCGCGGTGGCCTATCTGCGCCCGCATTTCTCCGGCCCGATCATAGCGGCCGGCGGGTTCGATCGCGGTGGCGCGGAAGCGATCGTCGACGCTGGCACGGCCGATCTCGTCGCCTTCGGTCGGCATTTCACCTCGAACCCCGACCTGCCTTATCGGCTGATGCACGCCTTGCCGCTCACGCCCTACGTCCGTGACGCCTTCTGGGGTGGCGATGAACACAACTACTCGGACTTCCCGACTTACCAAGAAGCTGTCGCTGCCTGACCTATTGTCCGGAGAAAAACCCATGTCACGCACCATAACATTCGCCAAAGCGGGCGGTCCTGAAGTCCTAGACTATGTCGAGGCCAAGACACGCGATCCGGCTGCCAACGAAGTCCGCATCGAGGTCAAGGCGATCGGCCTCAATCGCGCCGAATCCATGTGGCGCCATGACCAATATATTGAGCCGGTGCGCTATCCGGCAGGTCTCGGCTATGAGGCGGCCGGGCTTGTGGAGGCGGTCGGCACCGATATGACGGGCTTCGCCGTGGGCGACGCCGTCAACATCATCCCCTCCTTTTCGATGAACGATTACACGACGTACGGCGAGCGGATCATCGCTCCCGACTACGCCGTGGTGAAGCAGCCGGCCGGGTTGTCGTTCACCGAAGCGGCCTCGGTCTGGATGATGTTCGTCACCGCCTACGGCGCCCTAATCGAGGACGCGAAGGTCGGCCCGGGCGACGTCGTGCTGATCCCGGCGGCGTCCAGCAGTGTCGGCTTGGCCGCCATCCAACTGGCCAACTTCGCCGGTGCTACTCCGGTGGCGCTAACCCGCACCACGGCAAAGCGTCAGGCGTTGCTCGAGGCCGGTGCCAAGCACGTGATCGCGACGCAGGAAACCGAGCTCGTGGCTGAGGTGATGCGGATCACCGGTGGCAAGGGAGCGCGCGTGGCGTTCGACCCCGTGGGCGGGCCGGACTTTGCCAAGCTGCTTGCCGCGCTCGGCTTCGGCGGCGTGATCTATCTTTATGGCGCCCTGAGCCCGGAGCCGACGACGCTGCCGGTGCTCGAGATGATCGGCAAGATGCCGACGATCAAGGCCCACAACATCTGGGGCACGAGCGGCAACGAGGTGCGGCGCAAGGCCGCCGTGGCCTATGTCCTGCGTGGCCTGGAAAGCGGCGCGCTGAAGCCGGTGATCGACCGGGTCTTCAGCTTCGACCAGATGGTCGAGGCGCACCGGTATCTCGAGACCAACGGCCAGTTCGGCAAGGTCGTCGTCACCGTCTGATCTCTTAAGCAATCATTGGGAGCCCATCATGTCGCCCTGCAATGGAAAAACCGCGCTCATCACCGGCGCCTCGCGCGGGATTGGCCGCGCCGCCGCTCTCGCGCTCGCCAAGAGCGGCGCCCAAGTTCTGGTCCACTACGTCCGCGGTGCTGACGAGGCTCGCGCCGTCGTCGAAGAGATCCGCGCCGCAGGTGGCCGAGCGGAAGTGCTTGCGGCCGACCTCGCTTTGCCCGACGGGCCCAGTGTGCTCGCCGCCAAGGTCCGCGCCATCGTCGGCGAGCGGCTCGACATACTGGTCGCCAATGCCGGCATGTCGAAAGCGGCAACGTTGGCAGAGACCACGCTCGAAGACTTCGATGCGCTCTTCGCCGTCAACGTGCGAGCGCCCTACTTCCTGGTGCAGCAGCTCCTGCCGATCCTCGCCGAAGGCTCCAGCATCGTCTTCACCTCCTCGCTCGCCGCCCACTCGGCAGTAGGCAACCTGTCGGCCTATGCGGCAAGCAAGGGCGCGATCGACACATTGGTGAAGCAACTCGCCGTGGCTCTCGGGGCAAAGGGCGTGCGGGTCAATGCCGTTGCCCCAGGTGTGGTGGAGACGGATATGTCGACGGTGGTGAAAACGCCAGCCGGTCGGGAGTTCGCCCTCGGCATGCAGGTGTTGAAGCGGGTCGCGCAGCCCGACGACATCGGCGACGCCATCGCCTTCCTCGCCTCCGACGCGGCACGCTGGATTACTGGCGACACCCTGCGCGTTGACGGCGGCTCGAAGCTCTGAGGCGACAATGTCATCCCAAGCCAACAAGACGCTCGTGCTCGAAGCGTTCGAAACCCTGTTCAACCGCCGCGACTATGCGGCGGCTGAGCGGTTCTGGTCGCCCGACTACATCCAGCACAGTGCCCACATCGCGCCCGGCCGCGCAGGCCTGTTCGATCTCGTCCGTGCCGCTCCGAACTGGCTGTTTTATGAGCACCAACTGATCCTAGCGGAAGGCGACTTCGTCATGGTTCACGGCCGTTTCTCCGGCTCCGGCCGGCCCGCGGCTTGGGTGGCGGTCGACATCTTGCGCATCGAGAACGGACGGCTCGCGGAGCACTGGGACGTGCTGCAGGACGAGGTGACAGCTGCGACATCCGTCAGTGGCCTGCCGATGTTCGGCGACAGCTTTCCCGCCTGACTTCACAGAGGAGAACATCAATGACTGAACGTTCCATCAAGATCCCCGGCCCAGACCATCCGATCACGATCGAGCAGCAGGGAAGCCGTGTCGTCGTCACAGTCGGCGGCAAGACGATCGCGGACACGACGGACGCCCTGACGTTGCGGGAGGCACGTTATCCGGCCGTGCAGTATATCCCTCGCAAGGACGTCGACATGTCGGCGCTGACGCGGTCGCAGACGGCATCGTACTGCCCCTACAAGGGCGATGCCTCCTACTTCAGCATCCCTGCCGGTGGCGAGCGCTCGACCGACGCGATCTGGTCCTACGAGGCGCCCTTTGAGGCTGTGGCGGAGATAAAGGAGTTTCTTGCCTTCTACCCGGATCGTGTCGACGCGATCGACGTCAGCGAAGGCTGATTGAGCCCCGCGCAGTACAGAGTTCAGGAGAACGCAGATGAGCACGACCTCGAGCTGCGCCGAAGGCGTCGATGGCAATCTTTGTCGCGATCGCTTCTCGGCCGAACCGGAGTTCGACCGCGGCTCGCTTTACACGCTTGCGCTCGGCACGTTCGCGGTCGGCACCGAGGGCTTCATGATTGCGGCGATCCTGCCCTCGATCGCGGCGTCTCTCGGGACGAGCATCGAGGCTGCAGGCCAACTCGTCACCATCTTCGCGCTGACCTACGCCGTAAGTTCACCGTTGCTGACAGCGCTGACGGCGGCTTGGCCGCGACGTCAGCTGCTGATGCTTTCACTCGCGGGCTTCGTGGTCGCTAATCTGGTCGCTGCGGCGGCACCTGGCTATTGGGGATTAGCGGCCGCCCGCGTTCTGCTCGCTCTGGCAGCCGGGCTGTATGTGCCGAACGCAAACGCCTTTGCCAGCGCTCTGGCACCGGCAGCGTATCGTGGCCGAGCGCTGGCCATCGTGAATGGCGGCATTACCGTCGCAGTCGCGCTCGGCGTGCCGGCTGGCGCACTCGTCGGCGCGCATTTTGGGTGGCGGGCGACGTTCATCGGGGTCGCCGGGCTGTCGAGCATCGCGTTGTTGGTGCTGGCCGCCAGGTTGCCGCAAGACATCGCCGCCAGCGCACCGTCCGGGTTGCGGGCAAGGCTGGCCGTGATCTCGATGCCGGGTGTCTTCCCGGCCCTGGCGACCACGACGTTGTGGGCGACCGGCGCCTACGTCGTCTACACCTACGTGTCACCGTTCCTCGCCGTCGCGGCGGATGTCCGGCCCGAGCACGTTGGCCTGGTGCTCACCCTTCTGGGTATTTGCGCGATCATCGGCGTGAGCTTGGGCGGCTATGCTAACGATCGTTTTGGCGCGCAACGCACCCAGGCAGTCGCCCTGCCGGTCCTGGCCCTCAATTTCCTTGGCCTGACCGTCGCGGCGCTCGCCTCCGCTCCACAAGGGATAGGGACGGTTCTGCCGATGGTGGCGCTGTGGGGCCTCAGCGCTTGGAGCTTCTTTCCGCCGCAGCAAGCGCGGCTGGTCGGCCTTGCGGGCCCGGCCCATACGCCGGTCGTTCTCTCCCTCAACGCCTCGTTCATGTATCTCGGTTTCTCGGCCGGCGCGGCCTTGGGGTACGTCGTCATCTCGCGAGGCTCGGTCGCCTGGATCGGCGCCGCCGGGGCGGCTTGCACTCTCTGTGCACTGGCCGTGTCCGCGCTCACCTGGCGCCGCCAAGGCTGATCGCATCACCGCTCGATCCTCAAGGAATCATCATGTCGCATCTGTTTACGCCTGTTCGGCTCGGGGCGCTTGCCTTGGAACACCGCGCCGTCCACGCGCCGACGACCCGGCTGCGTGCGCTGGCCGACGAGACTCCCAGCCCGATGATGGTGGACTATTACCGTCAACGCGCATCGGCGGGCGGTCTCATCATTACCGAGTCCGCGCACCCGTCACACGACAGCCGCGGCTACTTGGGGGCGCCGGGCATCTACACGGACGCGCATGTCGAGGGATGGCGCCGGGTAACCGACGCGGTTCATGCGAAAGGCGGGCTCATCGTCATGCAGATCGCTCATGATGGCCGCCAAAGTCATGTGGACCTCAGCGACGGCAAGCTGCCGATTGCGCCTTCGGTGGTGCCGTTCGAAGGCCAGGCCTTCACACAGAATGGCTGGGTGCCGGTGTCGCCGCACCGGGCGCTCGACCTCGAGGAGATCCCGGCGCTTGTAGAGAGCTTCCGTCGGGGCGCCGACCGGGCACGGGATGCAGGTTTCGACGGGATCGAGCTGCACAATGCGAACGGCTATCTCGCCGACACCTTCCTGCAGGATGGCACGAACAAGCGCACCGATGCCTATGGTGGTTCGGTCGAGAACCGGATGCGGTTCGGCACCGAACTGACCGAGGCCTTGATCTCGGTATTCGGCGCCGACCGGGTAGGCGTGCGCGTCTCTCCAAGCGGCACCTGGGGAGCCATCGGGGATAGTGACCCGGAGACGGTCTTCGGTCGCTTCGCCGAGCGGCTGAACCGCTACGGGCTCGCCTACCTCCACATCATCGAACCGCGGGTGAGCGGGGTGGAGACGATCCATCCGGGGCAAGCGCCGGTCGCTTCGGCCTTCCTGCGGACCGTGTTCACCGGGCCGATCATCGCCGCCGGCGGGTTCGACCGCGCGGGCGCCGAGGCGCATCTGAGCCGGGGCGAGGCCGATGCGGTGGCGTTCGGCCGCTTCTTCACCTCCAACCCGGATTTGCCCGATCGCCTCCGCCGAAACCTGCCGCTCACGCCCTACGTGCGCGATGCTTTCTGGGGCGGCGACGAGCGCCACTACACCGATTTCACGCCCTACACCCAGCCACGAGATGTTGGCGCAGCGCTTCTCTCGGCAGTCGGAGACGTTGCATGAAGAGCCAGCAAGTCGTTCTGATCACCGGCGCCTTGACCGGCATCGGCCGTGCAACCGCTCTCACCTTTGCCAGAGACGGCGACCGGATCGTCGTCTCTGGCCGACATGATGACGCCGGTCTCGCCCTGGCCGAGGAACTGCGCGGCCTTGGCGCCGAAGCGGAATTCATCCGTGCCGACGTTCGGCGCGACAACGACATCCGCAACCTGATCGACCAGGCAGTAGCGCGTTTCGGTCGTATCGACGTCGCCATCAACAACGCCGGCACCCAGGGTAAGCCGGGCCCGGTGATCGACGTGACGGATGACGGATACGCCGCCATGTTCGAGACCAACGTGCTCGGCACGCTGCTCGGCATGAAACACGAACTGCGCGTCATGCAGGCTCAGGGTAGCGGCAGTATCGTCAACATCTCGTCGACGATGGGCGGGCGTGGCGCGGCCAACATGGCGCTCTACGCCGGCAGCAAGCATGCGGTGGAAGGCATCACGAAGTCCGCCGCGATCGAGGCCGCGGCCTATGGTGTGCGCGTCAATGCCGTGGCGCCGGGTCCGACGGAGACCGGAATGCTCGACCGCCTGACTGGATCGCCGGAGAAGAAGGCCGCCTTCTATGCGGCGATCCCGCTCAGGCGCGGCGGCACGGCTCAGGAGGTCGCCGACACCATCCAATTTGTCGCCTCTCCAAAAGCGGCCTTCATTACCGGCCAGATCATCCGAGTGAATGGCGGCAAGACCGCGAGCTGATATTTATACAATTTGGCTTTCGTGAGCCCACATGGGCACGGCAAGCCTCGTCGAAGGAAGAGACATGACATCTCTGGACACCAGATCCGGCCTGTCCGAACAGTTTCGGACGGTGCGCGACTACACCGAGCAACTCGCCTCCGCACTGACCGAGGAGGATCAGTGCGTGCAGTCCATGCCGGATGCCTCGCCGGCGAAATGGCATCGGGCTCATACGACGTGGTTCCTCGAACACTTCGTGCTCGCCGCGCACATGCCAGGTTACGAGCGGTTCGACCCGGATTTCGGCTTCCTGTTCAACAGCTACTACGAAACCGTCGGGGCCCGGCAGCCACGTCCGACGCGCGGGCTGATCACCCGCCCTGGCGCGCGCGCAATTACCGACTACCGCCGCTATGTAGATGCAGCCGTTGTCCAGCTCCTGGACGAGCGAGAAGCCGACATCGCCGATCTCATCGAGATCGGCTGCTCCCATGAGCAGCAGCACCAGGAGTTGCTGATCACGGACATGATGCACGCCTTCGCGCAAAGCCCGCTTTCACCCGCCGTCCTGCCTGGCTGGCGCGAACCCGAACTAACGCCACCACGGAGCGAGTTTACCGACCTCCCGGGCGGCATTGTCGCCATCGGCCACAATGGGCACGCTTTCGCCTTCGACAACGAATCTCCGCGCCACGAGGTATTGCTCCGACCGGTCCGCCTTGCCAATCGCTTGGTGCGCAATCGGGAATGGCTCGCCTTCATCGCCGATGGTGGCTACCGGAGCCCCATTCTATGGATGGCCGATGGCTGGGCCGCCGCGCAGCAAGGCGGCTGGACGGCGCCGCTCTACTGGCGCGAGTCCGACGGCGGATGGCAGCAGTTCGGGCCCGGCGGACTAGCCCCGCTCGACCTGGACTCGCCCGTTCGACACGTGAGTTGGTATGAGGCCGATGCCTATGCCCGCTGGGCCGGCGCCCGGCTACCGACCGAGTTCGAGATGGAGGCGGCCGTGACGCAGGCCGGGCTCCACGAGTGGGACAGCTATGCCTGGCAATGGACGTCCAGCGCATACGGTGCCTACCCCGGCTTCCGCCAGCCCGAGGGCGCGATCGGTGAATACAACGGCAAGTTCATGATCAACCAGATGGTGCTTCGCGGCGGCAGCTTGGCGACCTCGCCGGGTCATCTGCGCGACACGTATCGGAACTTCTTTCATCCCGACAAACGCTGGCAGTTCACCGGATTGCGGCTGGCGTGGGACGCCTAGCATGACCGCAGCCGCGACCCGGCACGCCCCGCTGCCCACGCCGGTGATCGACACCGATGTGGCCGAGGCCGCGCTCCCCGGCCTTCTCGCCGCGCGCAAGACGCTCCCGGCCAAGTTGTTCTACGATGACGAGGGCTGCCGCCTTTTCGGAGAGATCACCCGCCTGCCGGAATACTATCCGACCCGGACGGAGATGGCCTTGCTCGCGCGAACCTCCCGAGAGGCGGTCGTGGGCATCGCTAAAGGCAGCGCGCTCGTCGAATTCGGCGGCAGCGAGGAGACCAAGGCGCTGCATCTTCTCGATGCAAGCCCGGATCTCCAGGCCTACGTGCCCGTCGATGTCGCAGCCGGGGCGCTGGCGCAGATGGCCAAACGGCTGCAGCGCTCCCGGCCGGGGCTCGCCGTGCACCCGGTCGTGGCCGATTTTCTCGGACCGCTTGCCCTCCCGCGCGATGTTCTGGACCGGCCGCTGATCGGGTTCTTCCCGGGATCGACAATCGGTAATCTCGATCCGGCCGATGCCCGGCGTTTCCTCGCGGGGGCAAGGTCACTTCTTGGCGCCGGCCGGTTCCTGGTCGGCGTGGATCTGCGCAAGGATCCAGCGATCCTGGTGCCGGCCTATGACGACGCCCAGGGCACCACCGCCGCGTTCAATCGCAATCTGCTGCACCGGCTCAACCGGGAGGCGGGAGCCGATTTCGATCCGGATGCTTTCACGCATGAAGCCCGCTGGAACCCGAGCGAAAGCCGGATCGAGATGCATCTCGTCAGTCAACGGCAGCAACTGGTGCATGTCGCCGGCCATCAGGTCAGGTTCGCCGCGGGGGAGACGATCCATACCGAGAACAGCTACAAATACGACGTGGCTCAATTCATGGCGCTCGCCGTTTCCAGCGGCTGGGCTTCGGCGCGCGTCTGGACCGATGCCGAACAGCTGTTCTCGCTGCATCTGCTGGCGGCCCGGACACCGTAGCATGGCCGCACCTACACCGGGCTGAGCAGACGATCTGACGGCGGCGATCGGCAATACGCCGCTGATCCGGTTGCGACGCGTCTCGCAGGAAACCGGCTGCACGATCCTTGGCAAGGCCGAGTTCATGAATCCCGGCGGTTCGTTAAAGGATCGCGCCGGAAGTTTGGCACGTCCACCAAACCGGCTTCTACTCGCAGTGAGGAGTGAGGAGGCCTTAGGCGTGCATGAAAGCTCCTGTCAGAACGTTGTGGGAAGCGCGCCGGAGCCACCCAGGAACGGACACCCGGCCCGGTCGAGCGCAGCCTGACGACCCCTCCAGCCGCCGGTCCTGTGCGCGACCGAAACCTCATAAATGCCGCGTCGGGCTGCGAGCACAGGATCGTTCGACAACTCTATCCCATCAGTCACCCGCGTCGGATCATGCATCATCACGGGATCGCCAATCTCTTCGACGGTTGTCGTGCGGGTGATTCGGAGATGCCCGATCAACACACGCTGGCGCTCCTCCGGCCACGACGTAGTCGGATCATCGGTCGGGTCGCCCGTTTCGGCGAGCTGCAGGACGAGTCGGTGAAAGACTGGTGCAATGCGCAGCCGCGCCTCCAACTCCTCGAACAGGTAGGTGGGCGACTTGCTGTTGAGCTCCTCAGGTGCCTGGTTCGTGACCCCGGCCTCCGGTTCCCAATGATAGCGAGCGTAGCGAACGTCACCAGCGTCGTTGACGAAGCGAAAGGCGTGCAGCGCGTGATACGCCGTCTGAGCGAAGCTGACGGCCGCGGGCAGCTTTAGCGCCAGCTCCACGGCCGCAGCAACCCATGGCCGCTCGGCCAAGAAGGCCTCGAGCCTTGCCTTGTCCGGGCTGCCCGTCGCGGGATCGGGACGCATGGCTTCCAGGAGACCCACTGCCTCTTCCGGTGTTCGTGCCACGAAGCGGGTCAGGGGCAAGGCCACCAAGTCCGTTACGGTGCCGTCAGGAAGATAGAACTTGGCTGCGAGAGAGGTCGAGCCCGACATCCCCCACGCGTTTCCCGACGGAGAGTTGGAGTGGCGTATCGATACCGGTATTGCATCGCCCTGCAGATGGCCGGCGCGGCTGAGGGCTTTTGCTTCCGGCGTAGCGGTGAAGGTCCCAGCGTAATAACGCGCCTGAGCATGGACACCGCGGTACCCCGGATGGAAGCCTTGGAAATCCTCGTGGATGAGGCCGACGAGCTTTTCAGCGAGACGAAACTGATTCATCTCTCGTCAGCTCACACGATCCAGAAAACTTTCGAGGGTCTTGCGAACGTCGCGTATCTCGTTCTGCGTCAATGCCGCTTACTCCACAGGATAACGCAGCTTGGCCACGGCCCTCACCTCGCTGCAGTGAGCCTGGGTAAGCCGCCCGTCAGTCACGGCGCTTGCACCGACCATGGAACCGTTTTGAAGCGGCGGGCGGAGCATCTACGCGGACGTTGCCGGAGCTGGCTTTTGGTATCTCTAAGCGACGTCGATGCAGCCGGCGATGTTCCGCACTGTTTGGCCGTTCCTTCCTGTAAGCGTGGTAATTGCAAGCTACTTCATGCACCGCATGACGCTGCATGGCTGACAGAGGGCGCTGCTACTGTTCATCACCGACTGCCTCCACGGCACGACCCTTCCTCAGTGACGCTCCACCAATACCTGCGGCATCACTGGGTAGGAGGGCAGGGAACGCGCCAGCCCGTCATTCCATCGGGGGGATCGAGTTTCTGAAGCAATCGGCGATACTCTGGGTTGCCCCGCATCGCATCGAACCGTTGGTCGGTTCGTAGCCAGATGCAGGAAAGCTCGCTTCGATCCAGCGCCTCGCTCAGGGCCGCCATGCTCCGGTCGGTCTCGCCCAACGCAGCCGCCAGGGTTGCATGGGCGAAGCGGGAGCCCGCCTTTGGTTCTGCCTCGATCAGGCGCTTGCCCCGGCTTGGATCACCCAGCCGGGCTTCCAACTCGGCACGGGAGAAGACGAGGTCCGGGTGCCGGTTCGTCGACCGCTCGATGCCGTCCAGCATGCGCTGGGCCTCGGCCGGCTTACCGCCAAAGATGTGGGCGAGCGCGGTATAGAACATCGCCTCTCCCGGTAGGCGTGACGGCCCAGCCTCCGATGGGGACCACCGGACCAGTAAGTGGAAACGACGGGCCTGGTAGTGGCTGATTGCTTCCGCGATATCCTGCGCAGTCGATATGGGTTCGATCGCTCGCGCCTCCTCGAGTTGCACCGCGGCTTCATCGTGACGCTGCATGATGGTGAGCAGAATACCGTAAAGCCTGGCCGCACGCGCATTCTCCCCGAACCGCAGGACATGCCGGAACCCGGCCTCGGCCGCCGCCCAATCACGGGCGAACCACGCGGAAACAGTCGCCCGCGCGCAATGCGCCTCGCCCGAACTTGGGTCCATCGACAGGGCTCGTTGCAATGCTTGGTTCACAGCGCTAATCGCCGTCTCGCGGCCGGTGATCCCAAGGCGGAACAGGTCGCAATAACAGTCGACGAGCCCTGTATAGCCTCGCGCATAGTCCGGAGTGACGTCGCTGACCTGCGAGAACAGTCTGATTGCGCTCTGAATCGCGCTGGGCGTTTGCTGGTCAAGCAGCTGGCGTGCGCGGAAGATCACCCCCAATGCTTTCAACGCGCCTGGACCCGGGCTAATCTGCAAGGCACGCATCTGCGAGACGTCGAAGCGGACCCGGCTCAGCGTCGCAGTCGCGACCTGTTGCTGAAGTTGCATCAGGTCGACGCCCACCCCGTCGAAGCGATCGGTCCAGACGATGTAGCCGCTTGGATCGGAGACTTCGATCGTTATCCGGACGTTCTCCGCTTCTCGACGCACCGTGCCTTGGAACAGGGCATCGAGGCCAAACTCCTTGGCGAGCGCGGCGGCGGAGAAGCTCCTGTCCTTGTATTGGAACGTCGTGTTCCGCGATGTCACGCGAAGACCAGGGGCCTCTCGCAAGGCGAACATCAGCTCGTCCGTCAATCCGTCGGCAAAACTATCCATCTCCGGCCCTGGGGAGAGATTGCGGAATGGCATGACCGCCACCGACGCCCCCGGTCCCGGGGTGAAGATAGGCTGTCCGACGATTGCGGAGGTGGAGCTTGGGTCCGTGCCGAGAGGCTCTTGGAAACTGAAGACCGGGGTGTATCGCCCGGTCGGTAGGCTAATGTGCACGCGGTCGGAAGCGCCGTCCCCCGCGTAATATTCGCGGAGCTTGTTTCGAAGCCGGCGAGCTTCGACCCGTACGGTCGAGTCGATGCGGGGATCGTAGGAGGGTTTCCTGGCATAAACGGCATTCCCTATGATCACCTCCTTGATCGAGGCACCCCTGCCAGCGAGCGTCTCATCGACCACGAAGTTGAGAAAAGCCATCAGCCGATCGGAGCCAGCGAAAAGAGGGCTGCGTTGCAGGCCGGCAACCTGTTCTCGGATCGCGGCTAGCGACGGCATCTCCTCTTGGTCCACTCGGCTATCCCCAAGTCTGCACCGCACCCGCCTCCGTTATGAGGAGAAGGACGGCGGCACTATTCGACCCGTTAAATGGTGGTTGGCAGGTTCCGTTGAGAAGATGTCTCCCAAGCTAACTTGCGTAACCGCGAGAAGTCGAGCGGCAACCGTGCAGGGAGGCCCAAACGATCCAAATTTCAAAGATGGGCTCCTTTTTGGTTCATTCGGATGGCCTTTGCATTCCCAGCTTGCCCGGCCCATCAGGTCGCGAAAGGCCTTAAGACATCCGTGATCTCACAAACGCGGTTCCAGTAAGTCACGGCCACTCACTTCCTCCCAATGAGCAGCGCTCGCTAGGACGCACCAAGCCGAGGAGCCTAAATGACAGACATCGAGCAGAACGAACGCACAGCATCGGCACAGGCGGTCACACGTCAGCCCGACGGTCCGGGATTGCGGATCGGCAAGCGCGGCGAGTTGGTGATGATTGGCAACGTGGCACCTGGTGGTGCCGAACGTTTCCGCGAACGCCTGCCGCAGTTCCAGGCCGAGGCGGCCTACTGGGAAAATCGCGTCGGCACCGTCCACGACTTCCGTATTTTGCTGTTCGATAACGACACCCGTTACCTGTTGATCCTGACCTACGACGGCGACTTCAAGCCATACCTCGTCGACATCGCCACGCAGGCTCATCAATGGTTAGACGCCCTCGCGACGGATGTGCTCGAGAACTATCCCGGCCTAACCAGTCCACAAACCGTAGAATGGGTCGGATCGCAGCTTCATCAGGCAGACTTCTTCTACGTCAGCAATCCCGACGTCACCGTTCGCGACATCACCAAGATGAAGCGACTGCGCGATGCGGTCAGCGAAATGCTCGACGCGGCGAGTTGAGGCGATGGTCACGCTCCAGCTCCACGATATTCAGGGAACCGTGCTACGCGGCCGACCAATGCCCTACTTCGGGGCTTATTTGCTTTTTCGCGTCAACGAAGCGTCGGGTGCCCGCGCGCTGCTACGTCGGCTCGTGCCGCACATCACCTCCGCTGAAGACTGGGCCGACCCTTCCGATCGGGCATGGATCAATGTCGTCTTCACGTGCGAAGGGCTACGCCAGCTAGGCGTCGGCCAAGAGATCGTTTCTGGCTATCCGAGTGAATTTCAGGAAGGCATGGCGGCCCGCAAAGCCTATCTGGGCGACGTCGGCGATAGTGACCCGGAATATTGGGACATGCCGCACGGCGGCACCGGCTTCCATGTCGGCCTGTTCATCATGGCCGGCAACGAGGCTGATCGGGATTCCAAGCTCGCGATCGGACGTGCGGCACTCGGAGGATCGGCCGGGCTCTCGCTGATCTACCGGCTCGATGTGGGCGTGCCTCCCACTTTGCGTGAGCATTTCGGCTATACGGATGGTATCAGCCGCCCCTTCATCGAGGGGGAGGGGGGCAAGCCGCTGCCCGGCCAGGGAGAGCCTGCGAAGGCGGGCGAATTTATACTCGGCTACGAGAATGAACTGGGCGAGATAGCGACCGGGCCCGGTCCCGAAGCGCTCTGGCGTAACGGAACGTTCATTGCGATCCGCAAGATCAAGCAGCGCGTGGCCGATTTTCGTGCCTTCCTGCGGGCGAGCGGCGAAACCGAGCAGGCCCAAGAATTGGTTGCAGCCAAGATGATGGGCCGATGGCGCAGCGGGTGCCCGCTCGCGCTTGCGCCGGAACGCGACGACCCCTCGATCGTCGAGGACAAGCAGCGCAACAACGCCTTCGCCTATCACGAGGACGATCCCGACGGACGCAAGACGCCAGTGGGTTGCCATATTCGACGCGTCAACCCCCGCGACGCGCTCGTCGACACGCTGACGGATGCTCGGCTTCACCGCGTTCTTCGGCGAGGTTCGGCCTATGGCCCTTCGCTGGCAGACGAGGCGACAGAGGATGACGGGGCCGACAGGGGGCTCGTCCTTGCAATGATCAACGCTAACCCCGGCCGGCAATTCGAATTTGTGCAGTCGCAGTGGATAAACGACGGCGACTTCGTCAGCCAGGGCTCCCGCAGCGACCCGATCGTCGGTCGGCGTGATCGTGCGGATGATTTCGTCTATTCGGCCAAGCCCGTGCGGCGGCGCCTCACCGGACTGCCCAACTTCACCGTAGTGCGAGGCGGTGAGCACGTCTTTCTGCCGAGCCTTACGAGTTTGCGATGGTTAGCTCGCGACGATCGATGACCTCCGGCGCGTTGTCGCCCATGGGGAATGCGGTCACTGCGAGTGGCTGTCATGCAGCCGCACTGCCTCAGGAACTAGCCGACCGATTAAGGTGCTCAATGGACGGAACCACTGAACTACATCGGAACACCATTGTCTCACCGACGTCAGTAAACCCTGAACCGCCGGCTCACCGTTCTCGGGAGCGTCGACCGGTCGGGTTAGTGCTGTTCCTAGCCTTCCTATTCGTTTTGCTTCTTCACACGATACTCGACCGTCTGGCGCCTTACACGTCAGAGGCGACGCTGCAAGCGCCCGTGGTTGGAGTAGCTCCGGAAGTGTCTGGCACAATCATCGGAGTGTCGATCAGAGACAATCAACCGGTTCGTGCCGGCGATCCTCTTTTTCAAATCGACACACCGCGCTTCGAAGCTGCGGTTTCTCAAGCTGAAGCAAATCTATCGAATGCCGTCATGTCAGTGGGAGCGAGCACGGCCGCACTTTCGGCACCCGGGGCGCGGGTGTCCGACGCGCAAGCGGCCTTGGCGAACGAGCGCGCGCAATACCTTCGCATTCAGACCCTGGCAAGCCGCGGTGACTCTCCTCGGGCACAACTCGATACTCAGCAGGCTCGGCTCGCGAGTGCTGAGGCTGCGTTGCAGTCGGTTGAGGCAGGGCTTGAAGAAGCCCGGCGCCGGCTAGGGCCAACCGGCGCAGAAAATCCGCAGATCCGGGCTGCACTTGCACAATATCAGCGCGCCCGCATCGATCTGAATGACACGTCGGTCAAGGCGCCGATCGATGGCATGGTGACAAATACAGTGTTGGCGCCGGGTCAGTTCGCAAGCGCAGGGCACACCATCGCGACGATCATCGACACGGCGTCCGGCTGGGTGGTGGCGAACGTCCCCGAGAATTCATTAGGTAACATCAACGTCGGTGATCCCGTGCTGATCACGTTCAACGTCGCGCCGGGCCGTCTGGTACGCGGCCACGTCGGCAGCATGGCTTCAGGCGTTACCCAGTCCATCGCCAGTGGCCTCGCCGGTCCTTTGCCCTATGTCGCACAGCGCCGGCAGTGGTTGCGCGAGGTGCAGCGCATTCCAGTCAGGATCGAACTGGATAGGCAAGCCGACATTCCGGCGCTTCGGGTTGGGTCGCGAGCCAACGTCGTAGTGCTGACGCAAGACGCCGGGATCGTCGCGGCGGTCGGCCACGCATGGCTTCGTATCGTCTCCCTGGCGAACTATGTCTTCTGAGCAAAGGCGAGCTCTGCGGATCGCGCTCACGTTCACGGCGTCCTTCATTGCCGCAGAACTTTTCCGCGCCGATCTGCAGCTGACTTTCGTCGCCCCGCTCGTAGCGGCGTCGTTATCCTACCAAGCGAAACTGCCGGGGCGTGTTGCCCTCGTATTGCCAATCGTCGCCTGGGGAATGGTCGCGACGGCAGGTGTCACGCTCCAGCTGCTTATCGAGAAGCCCGTCGTGCTGGCCGTGCTGTTGCTCTGGGTTTTCTGGGGCGGCTTTACCTTGATGCGCAGTCCACGTTTGGGCACGCTAGGTCTTATCGTTCTTCTTATCTCCTCTATCGTCCCTCAAACCCTGATCAAGGCGCCAGAATTCGATGCCGATCTGGCACGCTGGTTCGCAGTGGATTTCGCCTTGGCTGTGGCTGCAGACTGGATCTTTCGGAGCTTGCTCCCCGAACCACCATTGCCCTCGCGTGCCTTGCCGCCGCCGCTCATGTCGCCACTTGGGGCAGCAGTTGCACTTCTGCTTGCAGTGGCTCTTACGGCTTCCTTGCAGTTACCGGCACCCGGAGCGGTGATCGTCGGGATCATCATCGTCCTGAGATCGGACAGTGACGGTGCTTACGGCATCATCTTGGACCGGCTCATCGCGGCTCTCATGGGCGGGGCGATGGCTCTCGCAGTCTGGGAGATCATCTGGGTGGCCCCAAGCCTTCCAGTATTGGCACTTTCTCTACTGCTGGCGGCGTGGCTGTTCGCGCAACGTATCGCGGAGGGCGGTCCAGACATGGGTCTCGCGATGAAGTCGTTAAGTGTGCTGGCTATTCTGATCGGGGAGGGGTTTTCGGTCATCTACGAGGATACGGATGATCGGTTCGGCACGCGTCTGGCCGGCGTCATGATCGGGCTCCTCTACGTTGCCGTCATCGTGGTACTGGCTCGACGAAGACAAGAGCGCCCGGCATCATTGTGGCAGGCGTAATCTCACATTTACCTTGTTGGTGGAGATGTCTTGCTTTGGCCTACGTTCCTTGTTGCTGAAGTCTGATCGAGTGTGGATCAAAGACGTGAGGAGCCTTGAGAGCGGCAGCTCTTGTCTATGGAAATCCCATTCTCTCATGGGCGTCGGCTAGCGTGGACGCCGCATACGTCTCTGCTTTTTTCGGTCTGGCGGGCGCGACTGTCGGGGGACTGACGTCCTTTTTGACCACCTGGCTGACACAGCACGCGGCACTCCGTGACAAACATCGGGAAACAGAGACAGCCAGGCGACAGGAGCTGTTCAACGATTTCATCGTCGAGGCAAGCCGCCTGTTTGGTGACGCGCTGAGCCACGAGAAGGACGACGTCACCGACATGGTCCAACTCTATGCTTTAGTGGGCAAGATTAGGCTCTGGGCGTCGCGTCCGGTCGTCACCGCGGCGGAACATGCCATGCACTCGATCGTGCAGACCTATCTCGAACCGAACCGGAGCCTACACGAAATCCGCACGCTGGCTTCGGAAGGAAAGATGAACTTTTTGCAGGAGTTCGGCGAAGCTTGCCGGGCGGATCTGGACGGCGTGGCCTACCGTCACACGATCAGGCCGAACAAATAATCCTCAAAGGAGGCATCATGCCGAGCGATCAAAAGCAAGCCGCGACAATGTCGCGATTGGTGGCCGGAGCGCTCTCGTTGCTAATGGCCGCCGGGCCCCTGCATGCGGCAGAGACGTATCCTGCCTGTCCACCGAGCCCAATGCCAGTTTTTCACTCCGTAGGCACGCCGACGACGTATACCGGCGTGTATCCTGGCATTCCGGAGCTTTGCCATTTGGGCCCGACCGGAGCAGGCGGATATTTTTATTACGGCATCTGGAACATGGACTGGCCAGGCGCGGGTGCCGCCTTCCCCGCCATGAAAACGGCCATTAACGGACCGTTGGGAACACGGGTTGCTTTCGTAACCCGGTCATATCCCGGGCTCCAATGGACCGACACCATCATCAACGAGGGGATCGAACCTCTCCTCGTCAACGGCCGAACTTATCGAACCCTGAAGATGGCTCATGAGCGTGAAGGCATCGAGGGCAACACCTACCACTCCATCATCACCGTGTGGCGCGATACCCGGACCGGGGCAAACGTCCAAGTAGTGGAAACCCAGATTTCCGGCCAATCCTACGGACCTGACACCACGTGGACCGCCATCGGGATAGATCCGCTCCCGTAGCGGCGAACGGGCAGCTGACCAGGGCTGGCAATGATCACACGACGCACTGTTATAGGAAACTAAATCGTGCCCTCAGTGTAGTCATACAACGCGAACTCAGCATTCGATAGCACGAGCTTTGCGGGCTTAGGTGCGGCAGTGTGGCGGATACCAGAGTGCGATGCTTGGCCATACGGGAGAAACGCTGCAAAGTTGACATGTGCGACGTATCAAATGTTACCAATTTAGCGACATGCTTGTATTGACCAATGATGTCTCAGGAAGTGTCTGCCTAGTCTCAACGATCACGCGGCCATACGTCGGCCGTTTAATCCTCAGAAAGTCGATATCGTGCGACGTTGTGCCATGGTCGGTGGCGAGGTCTGCCAACATCTCGCCGACGACCGAGCAGAACTTGTAGCCGTGTCCGGAACAGGGTGACGCCAGGACTACTTGCGGGTGGTCGGGGTGGTGATCGAGTATGAAATGCTCATCCGGCGTGTTGGTGAACATGCAGGCGCGCAGGGCCAACGTCTCGCCGGTTCCGTCCGGGAAATGGCGCTCGCCGAAGTCACGCAGGAGAGCCTCGTCCTCGGGATCGACGTCGCGCCGCATGTCGTCGGCGGGCATGCATTCTCCGCGATGATGATAGCGGCCGAACTTGAAGCCAGGGACCTCGTAGATCGGGAAGCCGTAATAGCGACCTTTCTCGACCTGCAGGTTGAAGACCGGGAAGCGCTCCGGCGTGAACAGCGCCGGGCGTTTCGGTTGCGTCCAGATCAGCACCTGGCGCTCGGGTACAGCGACCCCGCCCAGCAGCGGCACCAGATCGGCCATCCACGGCCCGGCGGTCAATACGAGCCGGCCGGCCGCGTAGGTCCCCTTGTCGGTGCGCACGGTTACGCCTTCACCCGATGAATGCGCCTCCCATCCCAGCACGCGCTCACGGGCGCGGATCACGGCACCTTCGGCCAGGGCGGCATTGACGTGGGCGACGATGGCGCGTTCGCTCGCGATCAGGCCGCCTTGGCGCTGGAACACGAAACGCGACGCAGCTTCCATCCGGTAGCCTGGAAAGCGCTCGTTTACCTCGGTGCCGGTCAACACCTCATGCTCCATGCCATGCAGGCGCGCGGAGGCGAGCGCGCCCTGGAACAGCGCGTCGTCCTCCGGACCGCCATCGACGGAGCCGGTGGTCACGAGCAAGCTCGTCCCGGTCGCGCGCTCCGCCTCGGCCCAAAGTTCGTAGGCACGGTGCAGCAGGGGAACATAGGCCGGGTGCTCGTAATAGGGCAGGCGGATGATGCGGCTGATACCGTGCGACGAGCCCATCGCGTGCGGGATGTCGTAGCGCTCGAGGCCCAGCACGCGTTGCCCGCGCCGGGCGAGCTGCCAGCATGTCGCGCTGCCCATGCCGCCCACGCCCACTACGATCACGTCCCAAATCATCATGCGTCTCCTCGATGCCCCGTTGTCGCGCGCGGCGGCGGACCCGGCTTGCGCGGGTGCGACATCCGCGCGGAAGCTTCGCGCCATCTTTGTCGCTTAGGTGCATACCGAATGTCGTTTTTGCGCAAGCCGGCCCGGAAACGGCGGGACGACAGTAGGGCTGGCAACACTAGCTGGAACGGCATGCTTCCCATCGTCGGCGACTACAAGGACGTCCCTGATTTCATCTACGGGATCACCCGGGAGATCTGGGAGGATCGCGGTGTCGGCGGCAAGCTGGACCGCTATTATGGCGCGACTTGCCTGGTGCGTGCCGCGACCGGCCTGGCGGCGGACAACAAGGACGTCACCGCGCAGACGATGGCGACGCTGCATCAGTTCCCGGATCGCCAGCTCGTGGGCGAGGACGTGATCTGGACCGCATACGAGGACGGCTCGTTCCTGTCTTCCCACCGGCTGATCTCGGTCATGCGCCACACCGGCGATGGCAGCTATGGCAAGGCCACCGGTCGGTTGCTGAAGACGCGGATTATCGCAGATTGCTGGGTGGTCGATCAGGTCGTCACCGAGGAGTGGTTGGTGCGCGATCAAGCCGCCTTCGCCCGTTGCCTCGGCAAGGAGGCGCGCGAGTTGGCGCTCGAGATGGCCGAGAACGATCTGCGCACGCGGGGCCAGGTGGCCTTCTTCCTTCCCGAACACGACAAGCCGGGCGTCTACCGTCCGGAAATTCAGCGAGGCAGCGAGGCCGATCTCTACGCCGAGGGCTATCGCCGGATCTGGGGCGGCAAGGCGCTCGAGGCCATCCGGCAGCTCTATTTCCATGGCGCCGCGGTCGAGGGACCCGGCGCCGACAGCTATCACGGCCACGCCGACATCGACCGCTTCTACCTCGGCTATCTCTCCGCCTTCCCCGACGCCAGTTTCACGCTCGAGAGCGCCATCATCAACCGCGACCCGGGCCGGGCGGTCCGTGTCGCGTTGCGCTGGTCCGTGCAGGGCACGCATACCGGCTTCGGCAGCTTCGGCCCGCCGAGCGGGGCGCCGATCTACATCATGGGCCTGAGCCACGCGACCATCATCGAGGGGCAGGTGCGGCAGGAGTGGATCGCCATCGACGAGGTGGTGATCTGGAAACAGATCATCGCCCACCAGCGCAAGACGGCCGCGCCGGCCTGATCTACAGATAGGGGCGGCGGTCATCCGGCTCGCCAGGTGACCCGGCGACCGGAAACAGATGCCCGTAGGGCCACCATCGTTCCAACATCGCGTGCAGCGCGGCCGCGCCGCGGCGTTGCGCCGCCATCGGCGTGTCGCCGAACGCGGCGCGGAAGCTGCGGCTGAAATGCGCCGCATCGGCGAAGCCGCACTGTGCGGCGACATCGCTGAGGCGGGCGTGCGCCCGCATCATCAGCCACACTGCGTAGGATAACCGCATATCGCGGCTGAAACGTTGGATCCCGACGCCCAGGTCGCGTGTGAACAGCCGTTCGAGCTGGCGTTTGGAGACCGCGACTTCGGCGGCGAGGCGCTCGGCCCCCAGCGGCGACGACAGGTTCTGCTCGATCAGCGATATCGCCCGCCGCACGCGCTGATCGCGGACAGGCAGCATGCTCGGTGGCTGTGGCTGCGGCGCTCCGCCGGGCCGCGGGCCTTCGGTCAGCAGGATGTGCAGCCCTTTTTGTGCCACCGCGCCGCCGAGATGCTCCTGGATCAGCGTGGCGGCGAGATCCACCGCGGCCAGGCCGCCGGCACACGTCGTGACCTGGCCGTCGCGAACCCAGAGCCGGTCAGCCACAGGGATTACCAGCGGGAAGCGCTCCAGCAGGTCCGGATAGTGGTACCAGGAAACACAGCAGCGTGCGCCCGGCCGCAGGACGCCAATCTCGGCCAATGCCAAGCTGCCGGTGCAGATCCCGATGAGGCCGACGCCCGCCTCGTGCGCCGCGCGCAAATAAGCGCGAGTCCGGTGATGCACCATCGGGGTCTCGGGTGCCGGGAGCAGGCCACCTGCGACGACGACGAAGTCGAACTTGTCAGGCGCGTCGAACAATTCCTGAGGTTGCACCTCGACGCCGCTGGACGACCGCACCGGGTTGCGGTCGGAACCCAGAACCGTCCAGGCGCATGCATTTGGCCTGGACCGGTCGCCCTCGTCGGCTGCAAGCCGCAGCATGTCGATGAAGCCCGAAAACGTCGTCAGGGTAAAGTTTTTCAACGGAACGATACCAACGGAGAGCGGCATGGCATCCTTGCGTGTGACGAGCCGGGCTCCGCTGCTTGTCACGATAAGCGTTCCTTATACTGGCGAGACGCCGAACGACGGTCGGAGTGCGCTTGCTAGCATGCTTCCTGAAACGCCGGCCTGATAGTTCAAGACAAATGCCGCGGTCATGCAAGCGGTCGCCTGCACGACTGGTCTGACATCCATCCCGACGTCAACGAACGGCAGCACGGCACAAAGCCGGCCGACATGGAGGACAGTTTGCACCTTACACGCCGGTCCCTGCTCGTAGCTTCCGCCGCAGCCACCGCCTTGCCGGCTTTCGCACAAGGCACGCCGGGCAGCGTTCCATACAATCTGAAGCCCGGGAAACCGTACGCCGGCACCAAGCTCACGATCCTTGCCGTCGTGACTCCGCAATTCCAGGCGCTCGAGAAGCGGCAGGCGGAGTTCACCGACCTGACCGGCATCACCGCGACGTGGGATTTCGTGCCCTTTACCGCGCTGCAGGACAAGGTGACGTCGATCGGCGTCGGGTCCGACGACACGTACGACGTGGTGAATTACCTCGATGGCTGGGGCCCGCCGAACGCGCATTGGTTCGTCAAACTCGACCCGTTACTCAAGCGGGACGGCATATCGATGACTGAACGTTACCTGCCTGGCTTCATCAAAGCCTCGTCTTACAAAGGCGACGTGACCGGGTTGCCAATGCGCAGCCACGGGCAGCTCTTCTACTTCCGCAAGGACATCTTCGACGAGTTGGGCCTGAAGGCGCCCGTCACCTGGGACGACGTCGTCGCCGCCGGAAAGGCGATCCGCGCCAAACGCACCGACATCGAGCCGCTCGCGCTGTCCTACCACAATGACGGCACCCGGCAGTCGCTGTTCCACTGGTGCGACTTCATCTGGTCGTCCGGCAACCAGATCCTGGACGACAAGATGCGCCCGGGCTGGACCACCGACGCTGCCCTCAAGGCGACCGAGTTCTACGTCGGCCTGCTCACCAAGGAGAAGATCGCCAACCCGGCCTCCATCTCGTTCGTCGAGCAGGACTCGCGGGTGTCGTTCCAGCAGGGCAAGTCGGCCATGATCCCGATCTGGGAGTGGGCCTACTCGCCGATGGTGACGCCGGGTCAATCGGTGCTGACGGCGGCGCAGGTCGGGTTCACGCAATGGCCGACCTACATGGGCAAGGCCACCACCTGCGCGTCGACGCTGCCATTCTCGATGAACAGCTTTTCCCGCAAGCAGGACGCCAGTTGGGAGTTCATGAAGTGGCTGTCCAACCCGGTGATGGACAAGTCCAACGCCATCCTCCGCGAGATCGGCGGCATGAAGATCATCAACAACGTGGTCAACGACACGCAGAATTTCCTGGACCCGGAGGTCAACGCCGCCAATGCCGGCGTGCCGAAAGCCTGCTACGAGAGCCTCAAGGACTCCGACACGCTGCCGATGATCCCGGAATGGCCGCAGGTCGGCGACGTGCTGGCCAACGCCATCGAACAGGCGGCGGGCGGCGGCAACGTCAAGGCGCTGATGACGAAGGCGGCGGCGGATGCGACCGACGTGCTGAAGCAAGCCGGCTACTACTGATGGACACACTGGCGGGCGCAACGTCTGCAGCGCGTGGGGCGATCGAGCTGGCCGCGCCTCGGCGCCCTCCCTTCTTTCGCCTGCCGGACCTGCGCGACAACCAGGTCAAATACCTGCTGGTCCTGCCAGCCATGTTGGTCGTCGCCGGCACGGCGCTGTGGCCGCTGGCCTACTCGCTTCTGCTCTCGTTCCGCAGCTGGCGGCTTGCCCGCTCGCCCATTCCGGGCCCGTTCGTCGGCACCGCCAATTACGAGCAGGCGTTCGGCACCGGTGAGTTCTGGTTGTCGGTCGGCAACAGCGCGCTGTTCGTCGCCCTAAGCGTCGCGTTCACGACCGCATTGGCGCTTGGACTGGCCCTGCTGCTGGTGCGCGGCGGATTGCTGCGCCGTTCGGTGCAGACGCTGCTGATCCTACCGTTCGCCATGAGTCCGGCGCTGGTCGGCATCTCGTGGCGCTTCCTGTTCAACCCGGAGTTCGGGCTGTTCGCGGCCTTGTTCGGAACGTTGATTCCGCCGCTGGCGGGCATCAACTGGCTCTCCACCCCGGCGCTGGCGTTCTCGGCGATGGTGATGGCCGATGTTTGGGCCTGGACGCCGTTCATGACGCTGATCCTCATCGGCGGGCTGGCATCGCTGCCGCAGGACACTATCGAGGCCGCGCAGATCGACGGCTCGCCGGCGTGGCGCATCCTATTCGGCATCATAATCCCGCAACTGCGCCCGGTGCTGGTGGTGGTCATCATCCTCAAGACAATCTTCGCGCTCAAGCAGTTCGACGTGATTTTCATGCTGACGCAGGGCGGGCCCGGCCATGCCACGCAGACCCTGGTGTATTACGCCTACCTGAACGGCTTCAAATACTACGACATGGGCTTCGCCGCCGCTGTGTCCTGGCTGATGGTCATCCCGATGCTCGGCCTCACCTTCCTCTACATCAAGTTCGTCTTTAGGAGGGCCTCATGAGGCGCAAAGGTGGTTGGCGCTGGGTCCAGGACGGCCTCGTCATCCTGGCGGCGGTGTTGGTGCTGCTGCCGATTGTCTGGATCGCGCTGGCGGCGTTCAAGACCAGCGTCGACGTGTTCCAGCTCAAGCTGTTCTTCAAGCCGACGCTCGAGAACTTCTCGATCATTTTCGACGCGCCCTACCTCATTCATCAGAAGCTACTGAATAGTGCGATCGTGTCGCTGTCGGTGGTGATCATCTCCATCCCGTTGGCCACCTGCGCCGCATACTCCTTCTCGCGCTTCAAGATGCGGGGCGAGCGGGCGATGTTGGTCACGATCCTGGCGACGCAGTTCGTCCCGGCCGTGGTGATCGTGCTGCCGTTTTTCCTGATGTTCAGGAGCCTCGGTATCCTGGACACGCGCCCGGCGCTGATCCTGGTCGATACGGCGATCGTCATGCCGTTCGCGGTATGGATGATCAAAGGCTTCGTGGATGGCATCCCGCTCGAGACCGAGGAGGCGGCCCTGGTGGACGGGTCGACGCGGCTGCAGGTGTTACGGCGGGTCGTGCTGCCGACGGCGGCGCCGGGCATCATCACGGCGGCGATCTTCGCCTTCATCATTTCCTGGAACGAGTTCCTGTTCGCGCTCATCCTGACCCGGCGCGACGCGGTTACGCTCCCGGTCGGCTTGCAGCTCTTTAACGGCCAGGAGGGGATGCAGTGGCATCTGCTGTCGGCGGCCGGGCTGCTGATCATGGCGCCGATGATCGTCTTGGCGCTGCTGGTGCAGAAACATTTTGTTCAGGGCATGACCATGGGGGCGGTTCGCTGATGGCACAGGTCACGCTCAAGGAAATCGAGAAGCGCTGGGGCAGCTATGTCGCCGTCGCCAAGCAATCCCTGACGGTCGCAGATGGCGAGTTCCTGGTCCTGCTCGGCCCGTCCGGCTGCGGCAAGACGACCACGATGCGCATGGTCGCCGGGCTCGAGGAGCCCAGCGGCGGCGAGATCTGGATCGGCGATCGCTGCGTCAACGACGTGATGCCGAAGGACCGGGACATTGCGATGGTGTTCCAGAATTACGGGCTCTACCCGCATCTGACCGTAGGCGAGAACATAGCTTACCCGTTGCGCGTCCGCGGGGTCGCGCGTGGCGACCGCGAGACCCGCGTGGCCGAGGCCGCGCGCAAGGTGGAGCTGGGCGATCTGCTGCACCGCCGCCCGCGCGAGCTTTCCGGCGGTCAACGCCAGCGGGTCGCTTTGGCGCGCGCCATCGTGCGCACGCCGGCGGTGTTCCTGATGGACGAGCCGCTGTCCAACCTCGACGCCAAGTTGCGCGTCACCATGCGCGCCGAGATCAAGCATCTGCAGGCTGAGCTCGGCATCACAACGATCTACGTCACGCATGACCAGATCGAGGCGATGACCTTGGCGCATCGAGTGGCGGTGATGAAGAACGGCGTGGTGCAGCAGATCGCGCCACCGGCCGAGGTGTACGACCGGCCGGCCAACCTGTTCGTCGCCGGGTTCATCGGCTCGCCGCCGATGAACCTCATCACCGGGGCGCTCGTCGATGGTGACTTCCACGCACCCGGGGTGAACCTGCCCGATATCGGCACCGGCTCGCGCGAGGGCGTCGTGCTTGGTATCCGGCCGGAGTGCCTGTCCATCACCGGGTCAGGCGACGGACACATGAGCGGCAGCGTCTTCACTACCGAACTGACCGGCGAGGCGGTGCTGGTCACCGCGCAGATCGGGCCGGCGCGCGTGATCGCCCGTACTGACCGCGGCTTTTCCGAGCGGTCCAACGCGACGGTCGGGTTGCGCGCCGACACGCGCCAGATCCACCTTTTCGACGTCGAGAGCGGGCTGCGCCTGCACGAGATGGCGTCCAGCCAGCCGGAGCTCGTGCCCGGCGAATGACGGAGACCAACATGATCACGACCGCCCTCACCAATGCGACGGCCCGCCAGCGCCTCGTCAAGCGCTCCGACATGGTCGCCTGCAAGGTGGCCTTCATCGACTGCAAGATGCCGGGCTCGCAGGACAAGGAGAACTATTCGCTGATCGGCGCGGGCGTGACCCAGTCTGCCGACCAGGTGGTCAACATCACCGAGCCACACGGCTTCAGCATGGGCGTCGCCGCCATGCCGCCCGGTACGGTCAACAACCTTCACATCCACTACACGGCCGAAGTGTTCATGATCTACAAGGGTGAGTGGACGTTCCGCTGGGGCGCGGACGGCAAGGATGGAGAGATCGTCGGTCGCGCCGGCGACGTCGTCAGCATCCCGACCTGGATCTTCCGCGGATTCAGCAATAGCGGCACCGAGGATGGCTGGATCTTCACCGCGCTCGGCGGCGACGACACCGGCGGTATCATATGGCATCCGTCGATACTTGAGACGGCTGGCAAATACGGCCTGTATCTGACCAACGACAACATGCTCGTCGATACCGAGACGGGCGCCGCCAAGCCGAGCGAGGCCGAGCTACTGCAGCCGATCGACCGCAGCACGATCGAGAGCTTCCGCCGCTACACGCCGGAGCAGATGCGCAAGCGGGTGGTGACCGCAGCGGATCGGCAATGGTCGAAGGATGCGCTGCTCGATAGCTGCCTGCCGGGGCATGCGAGCCAGCTTGCGCCGGTGCTGGGCTTCGGCATGACCGAGGACCGCGACCAGGAGATCCCGGTCAGCAATCCGCATGGGTTCTCGCTCGAATTCCTGCGGATCGAGCCCGGCAACACCGTCGGGCCGTTCCGCTTGTCTGAGAAGCAAGTACTGATCTGCTTCCAGGGCGCGTTTGACGTGACGCTCAACGATCCTGACCAGGAGGTCACCGTCCGGGTCGACGCGCAGGATTTCTTCTCCGTCCCGGGCGATGTCTGGCGGTCGATCACGGCCGTGGGCGACGGTGCCGCCGAGATCGCCGTCATGCTGCCGGGCGATGCCCGCAAGCGCAGCACCTGGGCGCCCGACCTGGTGACTGCCGCCGCCCAGGCCGGCCGGGGCATGGATCATAATGGCTACGTGGCGTTGAAGCGCCTGTTGCCGCCGTCGCCGGCAATGGCGGCGGAGTAATGCGCCTCAACAAGTTGCGGCAGATGCGGCGGGACGGGCAGGCGATCGTCAATGCTTGGCTGTCGATCCCGTCCGCCTACGCCAGCGAGGTCGCCTGCCATACCGGCGTCGATGCCGCCACGGTCGACTGCCAGCACGGCATGGTCGGCTTCGCAGACGCGATCGCGATGTTCCAGGCCATCGCGACGACGGATGCCGTGCCGATGGTGCGGCCGAGCGCGAACGATCCGCCGCAGATCATGCGGTTCCTCGATGCCGGGGCCTATGGCGTAATCTGCCCGATGATCTCCACCGCGGCGCAAGCGGCGCAACTCGTGTCCGCCTGCCGTTACCCGCCGGCGGGGACCCGCTCGTTCGGCCCGGCGCGCGGCGCGCTCTACGGCGGTCCCGACTATTTCGACCGTGCCAATGACGAGATTCTGGTGCTCGCGATGATCGAGACGCGCGAGGCGCTGGCCGATCTCGACGCGATCCTGGCGACGCCGGGCTTGGACGGCGTGTATGTCGGCCCGAATGACCTCGCCATCGAACTCGGCCACGCTCCGCGCTCGGAGCACGATCATCCGGACGTCATCGACGCGGTCGAGCGGATCCGGGCGGCAGTTGATGCGCGGGGATTGCTGGCGGGCATCTTCTGCTCCGACGGCAAGGCCGCGCAGATGCGAGTGCGACAGGGTTTCCACCTCGTGACGCCAGGCAATGACGCCGCCGTGTTCCGCGCCGCCTACTCTGCCAACGTGCGCCAGGCTCGGGAGCCCGCTCAGTAGGCGGCGAACACCGCCTCGAGTGCCGCCGGGTCGCTGGTCTGCGTCAGCGCCAGCGAAAGCAACAGCCGGGCCTTCTGCGGCGTATGCAGCCCGGCCGGTATGCCGGGTAGCCCGGTCCAACACACCGCGCCCTCCAACGTCCGGCTTGCCCGGACCACCACCAGCCCGGCCGCGATCTCGGCCTCGACGGCCTCTCGGACCGGCCGCGACAACGAGCCGTTGCCGGTGCATGCAATGACCAGCCCGGCCGCACCGCCAGACCGGACTGCGGTGATCGGGGCGACCGAGGCGCCGGGATAGGCCAACCAGATCTCGACCGCCGACAAAGTCTCGATGGCGGTCGCATCGAACTGCGACGCACTCGTATGTCGGCCTTCGGCACGGGCAGTGAAGACGGGTGCACCTGCCGCGAGCAGACCGATCTCGCCGCCGCGAAACGCGTCCGGCGCAGTGGCGTGGGTCTTACGGACAAGTCGGGCGCCAAGGATGCGGTCGTTGACGACGACGAGCACGCCGCGTCCATGCGCGGCCGGATCTGCCGCCACCCGCACGGCCGAGAGGAGGTTCATCGGCCCGTCCGCGCCAAGCGCCGAGGCCGGCCGCATGGCGCCAGTAAGCACAACCGGCTTGTCCGTCCGGAGGGTGAGATGCAGCAGCCAAGCCGTTTCCTCGAGCGTGTCGGTTCCGTGGGTCACCACGGCGCCGTCCACGTCGGGGCGCGCCAGCACCGCCGAGAGCCGTTGCGCGATGCTCAGCATGAGCGCTGGCGTCATGTCCGGGCTGGCAACGGTGCAGAACGCTTCGGGGCAGATGTCGGCGATGTCGGCGAGTTCTGGCACCGCGGACAGCAGTGAGGCCGGGCCGCCATCGGCCAACGCGTAGCCCGTCGTCGCGCCGCGTCGACCGGCGGACGACGCGATCGTGCCACCCGTGGTCAGCAGCGCGAGGCGGGGTTTCAGAACTCCGCTTTCAGGATCTGCGCGATCAGCGCGATTTCGTCGTACATTCGCCACTCGCGGATGATCTTGCCGCGGCGGAACTCGAAATGCGACGAGCCCAGGATCGAGACCGGCGCCTGGTTCACCTTTCCATAAGCCGGCACACCGGAATAGGTGCCGCGCAACAACCAGATCGCCGCCACACGGAGGCCGAGATCGGGCGACCAATGGGTGGAGAAATCCCGGATGCAGACCTGCCCATCCGGCACGACGGCCAGCAGGTCGATCAAGTCGTTCTGGTAGTGCGAGATGCCCATCGCGCGACGCAGCCGCACCGACTGGATCGCGATCGTGTCCGCGCAATATTTCGGCACTTCGTCCATGAAGCGGCCGTTCCATACCCGCTCGAACATCTCGGCGACCATGCGGCACTCGTCGTCGTGCCGGTGCGGACGCTCGCCGGACATGCCGACACGCACCGGTTCGGGGTATTCGCCGGCAAAGGCGCCGCTCGCCTCGGTCTGCATCGCCTTGCCGAGCACCGGCGAGTTCCTGGCCAGCTGTCCGGCGATCTCGAACGGATCGAGGCCGAGATCCTGCAGGACGGCAAACTCGTCCCGCATCACCCATTCCTCGACCACCTTGCCGCCCCGCACCAGGCAATGCGCCGTGCCGCGGTTCACCCATTGCCGCCCGGTCGGCGGGCCATAGGTCCAGTAGCCGTTATGCGTCGCGTTGTTCAGCACGCGGTGGCTGCTGATGAAGCCGTCGTGCCCGCGCTGCTCCCAGACCACGTCGTCATGACCACCGCCGCGGTTGTGGAAGGCGGACATGCGCTGGATCGAGTTACGCATCACGTGATCGAACCCGTAGGTCTCGCCATAAGCGGTATGCACCTTCACCTCCGGCGCGTAATGATCGCGGAGGTGGCCGAGGCCGCGGGTGATCCAGATCTTGTCGGTCCAGCTGGTGATGTAGTCGCGCGGGTCGGCATAGGGCGCGTAGGTCGCTGGGTCGATACCGTCGAGCTGCTCGTTCATGGTGTCTCCGAGTAGTGCGTCGCATCGTCTCCGACGATGATTGATGCGGTAAATGCAGGTGTAAGCCGGCGCAGACGCGGCAGGCAGATGTCGCGGAGCACGTCCCGCGCGGCGCTGGCGAGTTGCTCGACGAGGGAGGCCGGGTTGTCGTCGCGCACGACCAAGCTGAGCGTCCGGTTGAAGCCCGGCGGCGGCAGCGGCAGCGGCAGCACGCCGGGCAGATGCGCCGAAGCCTGGAGGATGCACAACGGCGTGGTGATCGCCCATCCGATCCCGGCGGCGACCATGGCGAGCAGGGCGTCGGAGCCATCGACCTCGATGCGGCGCTCCGTCGCGATCCCGAGCCGCCGCAGATGCCGCTCCACTTGCAAGCCCGAATGCGAGCGTGCGCTGTATCGGATCAGCGGGGAGGTGGCGGCCAGATGGTCGAGCGAGGGCCGGGCTGCCCTGGCCCCGGACGTCCGTGGCAGCAGGAGCACGAACGGCTCCTTCCACAGCGCAATCCGCCGTAGCCCGTCCAGGTCGTAGAGCGGGTCGCTAGTGACGATGGCGTCGACGTCGCGCGCGACCAGGGCCGCCCCAAGCGAGGGCGCCAGGCCAGACCAGACGACGACCCGGCCCGCCTGTTGCGTCAACGTGCGGATCAGCTGCGGCCCGGCGGTCGAGGCGAAGGTGTCCACGAAGCCGAGGCGCACGTCCCGCGCCGGACCGGATTTGGCCGCACGCAGAAGCTCGGGCAGCCGGGCGGCGCTCCGCAGCAGCGGCTCTGCCTCGACCTCAAGCATGGCGCCCTCGGCCGTGAGCGCAACCGGCCGGCTGCCGCGCACGATCAGCTTGCTGTCCAACTCGGCTTCGAGCTTTCGGATGGCTTGCGAGACCGCCGACTGGGTGATGCCGAGGCGGGTGGCGGCGCGTGTCATGCTCCTGGTCGTCGCGACCTCCACGAAAATGCGGAGAGACCACAATTCGACCGATGGCCGATCGATCATGCTCACCTCTCCTCCTTTAGGCTTGGTCTGGCGCCGGAGCAGAAGGCAAGCAGCCCTGAATCGAATTAGCCAGGCTTATTCCAGTGATGAGGCGATTACCTCGATCAGTCACGCCGCTTCCGTCCGGCTTGGCGGTTGTCTTACCTGGGCATTTCCCGAGCTGAGGACGGTATGGCGGAAACGTTTGATGTCGCGGTGATCGGGTTGGGCGCGGTCGGCAGCGCGACATTGTATCGGCTGGCGCAGGCCGGCGCGAAGGTGGTCGGCATCGACCGCTTCCATCCCCCGCACACCATGGGCTCCAGCCACGGCGAGTCGCGCATCACCCGGTTGGCCGTGGGTGAAGGCGCCGACTACGCCCCGCTGGTGCGGCGCTCGCACGCGATCTGGCGGGAGTTGGAGAGCGAAATGGGCGAGACACTCATGGTGCAGACCGGCGGGTTGATCATGGGGCCGTCCAGCGGTGCGGCGAACCACCACGGCAAGGACGATTTCGTGCGCCGCACCATCCGGGTGGCCCAGGAGAGCGGCGTGGCCGTCGAGACGCTCGATGCGGCCGAGATCGCCGCCCGCTTTCCACAATTCATACTACAAGGCGACGAGATCGGCTGCTACGAGCCGACCGCCGGTCTGGTGTTTCCCGAGCGGTGCGTCGACGTGCAACTGCGCCTTGCCGCCCGGCACGGGGCCAAGATGTACCTGGGCGAGCGGATGCTTAATATGCGTGCAATCGAAGGCGGCATGGAGATCGTGACCGACCGCCGCACCATTCAAGCTGGGCGGATCGTTCTATCGGCCGGCCCCTGGGCTCCAGCGCTGGCTGGCAGTTTAGCATCTGTCGCTCAGGTCTATCGACAAACGCTGCATTGGTTCGCGGCCGACGAGGCGGCGTTCGCGCCGGATCGCTTCCCCGTGTTCATCTGGATGCATGGCGAGCACGAGGAGGATTACTTCTACGGTTTCCCAGCACAGCCCGGCAGCGGCGCCATCAAGGTCGCCAGCGAACGCTACGCAGGTCCGGTGGATCCGGAGACGGTCAGCCGCAATGTCACCCTGACAAGTTCCACGCAAATATTCGACCGCCATGTATTGGGCCGTCTGCGTGGTGTGACGCCTGCTGTGGTCCGATCGGCGGCGTGTCTCTACACCGTCACACCCGACGCTGGTTTCATCGTCGATGTGTTGCCCGAGCACCCCAACGTCATTGCCGCGTCGGCCTGCTCCGGGCATGGGTTCAAACACTCCGCCGCGATCGGCGAGCGGCTCGCGGCTCAAGCGATGGGGAGTACTGCTCGACAGTCGAAGAGTTTCGCACTTGAACGGCTGGTCCGCGCTCAAACTTGAACCAAAGTTTTTGGGTGCAAAAGACCAATATTTACGACGTATCGAAAGTTACCAGTTCAGCGACAAGCCTTCGGCCGTCCTCGATCCTGAGCTGCATTTTCGTTACGGGCGCCGGGTAGTCGGAAAGACGCCGGATTGCCGGTCAGGTCGAGCATGGTGAATAGCAACACAACCGATGATCGCGGCTGCCTGGATCCTGCTGCGTGGGCCACAGCGTTGGTCGCATCGTCTTCGCCGCGTTCAACGTGGGATTTCGTCAAGCAGCGAGAGGAGCTTTACCTCGTGGCCGAGCACTTCTAGCGAGCAGCCCGCTAACGCGAATTGCCGCGGGACTCGGCGGCAGCGTGAGAAGCCCTGCACGCCAGCACATGAGAGCTGCGTGCCGCTGCGGCACACCAATCGCCTAAAACGACTTTCGTTCACTCCTCGTGTCATTTTTCAAAGTCGGCTTCAGCGATTGCCATTGATATGTAACGACTGACTCTGTCACACTCGCCTGCAATCTCGATCAGAGTGGGCTTCAGCGGCCCGCATCTGGTCAAAGACAGTTGCAGCGTGGTGCAAAGAGGGAGCCAGGGTTGGCCGACTTGTCGCTCATTCCCGAGGCAGCTTGGAGTGAGGCCCGGCGCCGGGCTGAGGTGATCCGTCCGCTTGCCGCGCGCGACCATCGGCCGCGTCATATGGTGCAGGCTGCGGCAGCGACGCTCGGATTGTCGGAGCGTCAGACCTACACGCTTCTGCGTCGATGCCGAGAGGCGGGTGGCGAACTGACGGCGCTGGTGCCGGGCCGCTCGAGCGGCGGTCGGGATAGGCCGCGCACGGTGCCGGCGAGCGAGGCCACGTTGCGGCGGGTTGTTCAGGAAGTCTATCTGACCCCGCAAAAGCCGACTGCGGCGGAGGTGGCGCGCACGGTGGCCGGACGTTGCCTTGCCGAAAAGCTGCGGCCACCCTCCTCCAGCACCGTGCGACGCCGGCTTCGGACGCTGCCGATCGCAGATCGCCGCAAGCGGGGCGAGGACCACCCCGAAATCAAGCCGGTGCATGGCCATGCACCGGCCGTCCGCTTCCCGCTGGACCTGGTGCAGGTCGACCATACACCGATGGACCTGATCCTGGTGGACCCTCTCGATCGCGAGCCGATCGGCCGGCCCTGGCTCACGGTCGCTATCGACGTCCACAGCCGCTGCATCGCGGGCTTTCACATGACGCTGGATGCCCCATCGGCCATATCGGTCGGCCTATGCCTGACGCACGTCGCCATGGACAAAGCGCCCTGGCTTGCGCTGCGGGAGGTGGAGGCGGACTGGCCGGTGCAGGGCAAGCCGCGCCGGATCGGAGTGGACAACGGGACCGAGTTCCATTCCGAGGCGTTCGAGCGCGGCTGCGAGCAGCACGGCATCGCCATCGACTGGCGCCCGCCGGGTCAGCCGCAGTTCGGCGGCGTGGTCGAGCGGGTGATCGGCACGCTGATGGGCTTGGTGCACGGCCTGCCCGGCACGACGTTCTCCAACATCGGGCAGCGCGGCAGCTACGACAGCGACAAGGCGGCGTGCCTGACCTTGGAGGAACTGGAACGCTGGCTCGCCGTGGCCGTGGCCAAATACTATCACCTGCGCCCGCATGAGGGGCTCGACGGGCAAGCGCCGCTGCGGCGTTGGCAGGACGGCACCGCCGCCCTCGCTGCCGAGGATGGCTCCATTCCGGTCCCGCGCGACCTGCGTGCCTACCTCGTAGACTTCCTGCCCGTACTGCGCCGAAGCCTGCAGCGCGATGGCGTGACCATCGACCACGTGACCTATTTTAGCTCCGCCTTGCGGGCTTGGATCACCACCTGGCTTTGCTACCGAATGTTGGCCCGGAGTGCTGACGGATTTTGGCCCACCTGCCGTCCCTCAACCTAGGCTCTCCCCAGTTCGTGCGGGGAGCTCGCAGTGGATTGGATCGCCAGAGTGGAATTGTTCGAGCAGCTTCGTCAGGAGCATGAGTTCGGTGTCGGCACGATCGCCGGTGTTGCGGCGAAGTTCGGTGTGCACCGTCGGATGGTGCGCCAGGCGATCGCCGGTGCGTTGCCGCCACCACGTCGATACCCGACGCGCGTCAAGACGAAGTTAGGCGCCGTCGCGGCGTTCATCGACCAGGTGTTGGACGAGGATCGCCGGGCGCCGCGCAAGCAACGCCATACGGCGCGGCGGATCTATCGCCGGATCCTGACGGCGTTCCCCGACGCCGGTGTCGCGGAGTCGACCGTGCGCAATTACGTCCGGGATCGAAAGCGGGCACTCGGGCTGGTCAAGCGCGAGACGTTCGTGCCGCAGAGCTATGTGCTCGGCCACGAGGCGCAGGTGGACTGGTATGAGGCCTGGGCCGATCTCGGCGGTGAGCGGACCCGGATGCAGGTGTTCGCGATGCGCTCGATGGCCAGCGGCGCGGCGTTCCACCGGGCGTACCAGCACGCGACCCAGCAGGCGTTCCTAGAAGCCCACGAGCACGCATTCGCCTATTTCGGCGGCGTGTTCCGGCTGCTTCGCTACGACAACCTAGCCAGCGCGGTGCGCAAGATCCTACGGGGTCACCGGCGCGAGGAGACGGTGCGGTTCGTGGCGTTCCGCTCGCACTGGCGGTTCAGCGCCGAGTTCTGCACGCCCGGCGAGGGCCATGAGAAAGGTGGCATCGAGGGAGAGGGCGGCTACTTCCGTCGCAATCATCTGGTCCCTGTGCCTGATGTCGCCGATCTCGATGCGCTGAACGCGCTCTTGCTGACGGGCTGCCGCGAGGACGAGGCGCGGATCCTGGATGGGCGCTCGGAGCCGGTCGGCGCGGCGATGGTGGTCGAGCGCGATCATCTGACGGCGCGCGTGCCGGAGGGGTTCGACCTGGCGGACGTTTCGTTTCCGCTGGTCGACAAGCACGGCTGCGTGCTGGTCAAGACCAACGCCTACTCGGTTCCGCTCCGCCCGGGCAGCCGGGTGGAAGCGCGTGTCTATCCGCTGCACGTCGAGGTCTGGCACTCCGGCCGCCGGATCGCCCGACACGAGCGCTGTCACCGGCGCCGCCAACATGTTCTGGATCTGGAGCACTATCTCGACGTGCTGGGCTACAAGCCGGGTGCGTTCGCCGGATCCAAACCCCTTGCCCAGATGCGTGCGGCGGGTCGCTGGCCGCCTAGCTACGACGAACTCTGGGATCGGCTGCTGACCCGGCATGGCAAGCAGGACGGCACCCGCGCGATGGTGGCGGTGATCGGTTTGGGCCGGGAGTTCGGCCATGACGCGTTGCGGGTCGCGATCACCACGGCGGTGTCGCTCGGCGCGTGCGACGTGGCGGCGGTGCGGTATCTGCTGACCGAGGCCGGGCTGCGCAAAAGCCAGCCTGCCGTGATCGATGTCGGCGAACTCGCTCGCTACGATCGACCGCTGCCCACGATGGCGGAATACGACACGCTGTTGTCCGGCCCGTGCGCGGGGACCGCATGATGGGTGATCTGCAGGAACAAGCGATCCGCCAGCACTGCAAAACGCTGCGCATGCCGACGATCGGCGGTCAGTTCGCCCGCCTGGCCGATGCTGCGGCGCGCGAGGGTCAGACGCATGTCGGCTACCTCGAGGCCTTGCTGGCGGCCGAGATGGAAGAGCGCGAGAGCCGGGCAATCGCCCGCTTGCTACACGAAGCGCGGCTGCCGCGGATGAAGACGCTCGACGAGTTCGAGTTCGACCGCTCCGGTGTGGCGGCGTCGCAGCTGCGGGGGCTGGCTGAGGGCGAGTATGTCGCCAAGGCCGAACCGATCCTGCTGATCGGCGAGGCTGGCACGGGGAAAACCCATCTCGCGACGGGTTTGTGCGTGGCTGCCTGTCGCCAACGGCGCCGGGTTCGGTTCACGACGGCGACCGCGCTGATCAACGAACTGGCCGAGGCGGCGCATGCCAACCAACTCAGCCGCGCGCTCGGCCGCTGGGAGCGGCTCGACCTGATCTGCATCGACGAGCTGGGCTACGTGCCGCTCGCCGAGACCGCGTGCGAATTGATGTTTCAGGTGATCGCGGATCGGGCGGAGAAAGCAGCGGTGATCGTGACCACCAACTTGCCATTCTCCGAATGGTCGCAGGTGATCCCGAACCCGCGGCTGTGCAAGGCGCTGATCGATCGGCTGACGGATTGTGCGCACATCATCACCACGGGCACCGATTCATATCGGTTCCGCCGCACCACCGCGCAACGCAAGGCGGCAAAGACCTGACAGGGGGACCCAAGTAGCAGCCTTAAAACAGCGCGAGCCTCACGGTTCGCGCAGTCAGTTACCTACCGGGAGGTGGGCCAGAATTCATCAGCACAAGTGGGCCGCAATTCGTGGACAAAGCCACCACCCGTAACCGGCCAGGACCTTTGCTGGTCCGTCGTGATCCGCGCGACCTCAGCCGGGTGTTCGTGCTGGACCCACTGGATGGCGGCTACCTGGAAGTGCCGACCCGCGACCTGTCGCGCCCGGCCATCTCGCTGTGGGAGCATCGGCTGGCGCGGCGGCGCCTGCGTGCCAAGCACCGAGGCGAGATCGACGAGGCCGGCTTATTCGCGGCCATCGAGGAGATGCGCGCTGCCGAGCGGGATGCCGCGCGCCTGACCCGGTCGGCCCGCCGAGACCGGACGCGTCGAAACAATGCGCCAGACCTACCAGCCGCGCCGCCACCGGCAGAACCGGCGCTTCCGTCCGTGACAGAGATCGCGCCAGATGACGCACTAGAGGATGGAGTGGCTGACGGGACGAGCGAACTGCCCCGTCCTTTCGACGACATCGAGCAATGGTAGCGGTGCCCATGGATCTCGCTCATCTCCGCCCGGAGGTGCGGGAACTGGCACATTTGCCGGCGGCCGAACGATTGGCTCGTGTGCCGGTCAACCGCTGGATCGGCTACGGCCGTGCGAGCCAGGCCGTTGCATTGCTCGAACACCTGCTCGTCTCCGAACCCGGCCGTGTGCGTCCCCGCAACCTACTCGTGGTCGGCCCCACCAATAACGGCAAGACGGTCATTGCCGAACACTTCCTACGCTCGCACCAGCAGCACCCTTCTGAGGACGGCGAACACGAGATCATCCCGGTGCTGCTGGTGCAGATGCCGCCGTCTCCGACAATCGGACGCCTATACGCGGCGGTTCTGGCGGGCTTGGGAATGCCCAACGCGCTGGGCGGTCGCTCGCCAGATCGCGAAGCCATGACCATGCGCCTGTTGCGCCATGTCGGTTGCCGGATGTTGCTGCTGGACGAGTTGCACAATCTGCTGGCCGCATCGGGGGCGCGACAGCGTGAACTGCTGAACCTTTTGCGCTATCTCGGCAACGAGCTCCGCATCCCGATCGCCTGCTTTGGCACGCGCGAGGCCTATCTCGCCATCCGCAGCGACGACCAGCTCGAGAATCGCTTTGAGCCATTCCTGTTGCCGGCCTGGGAGGACGGCCCTGAATTCGGCCGCCTGCTCGCGAGCTTCGAAGCGGTGCTGCCGCTTTGCGAACCGTCCGGGCTGGGTGCGCCTGCCCTGCGTGCGCATGTGCTGCGCCGCTCGGAGGGCACGATCGGCGAGGTGGCGGCGCTGCTTGGTGCCGCCATGGAAGCGGCGTTACGCGCCGGTCAAGAGCGGATCGGACCCAAGGCACTGGACACGGCTGCCTATCAGCCGCCCACCGTTCGTCGCCGCCTGTTCGAGCGGGAGCTGCGGTGAGCTCGTATCGTCGACACCAGTTCTGGCCGACGCTGGCCGCTGCACCCAAAGCCGCGCGAATGGGAGGTCCTGCAGACCTGGGTGCGCCGGATCGCCGACACCTATGGCGTTGGCTACGAGACGTTTCTCCGCGGGGCACTGGGTCGCACTGGTCCAGGCGCGAGGGACCTGGAGAGCATCACCGAGGCGCAGTTGGCGATGTTGGCGGCGGGCACCGGGGTCTCGAGCGAGCAGCTGCGCGGCATGACCACGCCAGCCGTCATGGCGCGGCTGACCGCCAGGATCGCGGATTGGATGCTGACCGAGGAAGGGCGGGACAGCCTCGCTCAGATCAGGACGACTGTCCGGCTCATGACGGAGCGCCCAGACCGTCACTAAATCGACCATGCACAAGGTTTGCAGAGCATAGACGAGGTGACTGGTTATGTGACACCTTTGACTCCGGCTGTCTGGTTCGGCCGGACTGTCACGCAACCGGTCGTTTATGGAGCAGAGTTCCCCGTGTTGGTCGGCTACATGCGCGTGAGTAAAGCGGACGGCTCCCAGGTGCTGGACCTGCAGCGTGATGCGTTGCTCGCAGCCGGCGTCGAGCCGGAATGCTTGTATGACGACCACGCCTCCGGCAAACGCGACGACCGGCCGGGGCTGGAAGCCTGCCTGAAAAGCTTGCGCAAGGGCGACACGCTGGTGGCCTGGAAGCTCGACCGTATCGGCCGGGATCTGCGGCACCTGGTTAACCTCGTGCATGATCTGACCAAGCGTGGCGTCGGGCTTCGCGTGCTCGCCGGCGAGGGGGCGGCAATCGACACCACGACGCCCAATGGCAGGCTTATGTTCGGCTTTTTTGCAGCCCTGGCCGAATTCGAACGGGAACTGATCGTCGAGCGCACCAAGGCAGGCTTGGCGTCCGCTCGCGCCCGCGGTCGCAACGGCGGGCGACCGTTCAAGATGACGACTGCCAAGCTTCGCCTCGCTCAGGCTGCGATGGGTCAGCCGGGTACCAAGGTCGGCGAGCTGTGCATCGAACTCGGCATCAGCCGGCAGACGCTCTATCGCCATGTCACGCCTCAAGGCGAACTGCGGCCAGATGGGTTGAGCCTACTGGCTCGGCGGAAAGCGCCCCAGCTTATCCCCGCAACTCAGGAAGGGAACTGATCCATGTCGCAGCAGGGCGTGATCGGATTAATCGGCGGCATGAGTTGGGAAAGCTCAGCCGAGTACTACCGGATCATCAACCAAGCGGTCCGGTCTCGGCTGGGCGGCTTGCGTTCAGCACGATGCCTGATGTGGTCGTTCGACTTCGGTGAGATAGAGGCCTTGCAACATGCTGGACGCTGGGATGATGCGACGGCGCTGATGATTGACGCCGCACAGCGCCTGGAGCGAGGTGGGGCCGACTTCTTCCTGATCTGCACCAACACTATGCACAAGATGGCCGACCAGGTGCAGTCCGCCGTCCGCATTCCCTTGCTGCACATCGCCGATCCCACGGCAGAGCGGATCAAGGTGCAAGACATCAAGCGCGTCGGCCTGCTCGGCACTGCATTCACGATGGAGCAGGACTTCTACAAGGGACGGCTGCAACAACGCTTCGGCCTCGACGTGCTGATCCCAGAAGCCGACGACCGTGCGATCGTGCATCGGATCATCTACGATGAGCTGGTCCAGGGGCGAGCGGAACCTGCGTCTCGCGCCGCCTACCGGGCGGTCATCGCTCGCCTGGTCGAGCGGGGCGCCGAAGCCATCATTCTTGGCTGCACGGAGATCATGCTGCTGGTGAAGCCGGAAGACAGCCCAGTGCCGTTGTTCGATACAACCGGCATTCACGCCGAGGCCGCCGTTGATCGTGCGCTCTCGTTCCTGCGCCAAGCCGCGTAAGCGGGTTAGCTCGGCTGCTGCCAAACCGCTGAACAGGACTTTGGCAATCTGCTGAAGCCAACTTTGAAAAATGACACCTCGGCAAGATTGTGCTCGCATAATTGTCTCCGAAAGCGATCTCACGGATCGTGACGGTTTGCCAAGGAGGCTGACAATGCGAGGGGTCCAATACCGAGTGCTTGGAGTCTCTCTCTCGATAATTCTGTCAGTTCTTTATCTAGTCGCTATAATGGATGCTACAGATCGAGTGTGCTCAAAGAGCTTCCAGTGGGTTGTGCGAGATTACAATGCAGCGGTTCTAATGGCCGGAATAATCAGCTTTATGACGTTTGCGGTAATTCTTTCCGCACGAATAATGCTAGGCAGAGCTTTCTTTCAGTCGCCGACAGCGCGAGGGTTTCCAAAGAGCGTAGCTTTTGTCTCGGTTCCCAGCGCGCTTGGATGGATGACCGCCGGGCTCGTGCTTGGGTTTCTCTCGTCTCAGTCAGCCATATGCGTCGACGCGCAAGGCTTCCTCTTCAAGAGCGCAATGACACCGGCGGGGATCATGAAATACAAGTGGAATGACGTGGCGTCACTCGAAACCGAGTGCCAAAGGTCTCCTCGTTCTTCGATCATTCATGCGTCGATCGTCGTACAGTTCAAGGACCTGGCCAGACCGATCGATCTCGGGTTGGATTACGATAACTCGCTTGAAATGACTGAACAGGTCGGATTTCTATCAACTTTGATCTCTCGTTTCGCCGAACAAGGCAAACCAATACAAGTGCGGCATGGGGTGACATCACCAGAATGTCCACTTAACATTAGCGCGTTGTTTGATCGTCTTTGAAATCTTTGCCTATGTTCACGGAGATGCCCAGCGACTTTAGCCGAGTCCATCGATCTCTGTCGCACGGCGACGAGATTCGCTACGCATCGAATGTTACCAATTCAGCGACAAGGGTCAGCCGCTGTCCACACCAAGCAGACCTACACATCCCGAAAAACCTCGTGTTTCGGTTCGAGTTTTTGTTTCTCTGGCTCACCTTCCCCCCGGTCCGCCCCGCCTGACGTGCTATTCTGCCCATTCCATTGCATGACCCCGACTCGCATCGGAATGGGCGATCTTGTGGTCTCGTCGGAGACGTTGCAGTGAACATTCAAGCCATCCTCTTCCTTAATCCTCTTCGTTGTTACCAGACATCTTCCTGAACCGTTCCCAAGAACTTCCGTCGGATTTTGCCTTGCGTTAAGTTGTGTCTTAGCCGCGTTGGTATTCAGGGGTAAGAGAAGTCTCTTTGGAGCCGACCTATCGTTCGCGAATAAGACGCTCAGTCAGAAATGCCTGACCTTTTTGGATCGCTCAAATAAGGCTACAAGTTACCCTCTTTTTACATAATCGTGGTCTTTCTAATTTTATACAGCTCTTTCTTCACAGGTGGACTTCTAATTGGGTCACGCGGTAAAGTAGAACTCCAGGTTGATCCACAAATCATCCCAGTCACTGTCATTTTAGACGCTGCTTCAATCTTGGGTATAGCCTTGATTCTACGTAGAAGATATCAGAACCGTCTGAAGGGTAACTCTGGTGTCGACTAAGGATCAGGACTCCTTATGAAGCCAGAAGGTAACGAGTGCGGCGGTTCAACCCAGGAGGGAAATGGGAAGGCGGCAAACGGGCGCGTCTCGGAAGCAAGTTACGGGCTATCCACCCTGCTCGGCGGAAGCCCGTCAGGTTAGGCTGCCGCCGAGGTCGACACACAACGGACCTTTGTGACGTGATGCTGAACGGGTCATCTTACCCATTCAAGCGAGCGAGTTGTTTCATCATGAAGACACTCAGGAGATCAGCGTCATACTGGCCGAATGGAGCGCATTCGACGAAACCTAACTTACGATAGAGGCCGAGGGCTTCAGTTGATTTAACACCCGTCTCAAGGAACAGAGTTCGCACGCCGTGCTTTGCAGCATCGAGCTCAATGGTCTGCACCACGGAAGCCCCGATGCCTCTTCCCCGAGCGGCAGGTTCGACGAAGAGACGTTTCATTTCCGCGCCATGATCCGCTATCCGTACGTAGCCGCCACCACCCAACGCCTGGCCATCATCGCGAGCAACGAAGTAACGCACGCCCGCCGACACCAACGCTGTCAGATCCGGGCCATGCCGGCTTCGCTCAGGATAGAGACTGTCCGCGCGTTTGTCCGCCGCAGCCAGAAAGATGGCCACATCGGGTTGATCTGGCGTCTCACATTGGATGTCAATCAAGGGTCAAATCCACCACGTAGTGCACGGTCATAGGCAGTTATCTTGGTAGGCTGAGCGATCCTGGTTCTTCTTCTGACACTCTGCACTCCACACTAATAGTCCCGGCCAGAAAGCGGAGAACCGCTGCTGTCGAGACGAGCGCACACTGCCTACAAGCAGCTAACTTGATACGAAGTTGGTAAACTCAGGAGCCAAACCCATTGGACAACGCGAGCGTTTTGCAGGTATCCAATCTGACAACACAGGTCGTTGCCGCTCACCTCGTTCATAACGAGGTCTCGGCCGAGGCTTTGCGAACGCGGCCTGGATGACCTCCGCCAACGAATGCACGCCTTCCTCCAGGTAGGCGACCTGGCCCGACATCCTGTCCTGCACAAGGCTGGCAATGTTCACCGACTCGGTGATCTCGTCCAGGCGCTGGTTGAGAAGCTGAAGCGACGCCAGCCTTTAGTGGGAGATCTCAGGCTCGTCAGATGGCGTCATCACGCATCCACTTCTCCGACCCCAGAACGCCATCCATCAAGTCAGGCACGTAAGGGTCGGCGTCGAGTGCGGGAAGGTGGATACCCAGGCCGAGCCCGTCCATTTCGATCACCGCCAGCTCCGCCGCCGTGGCGTACTCCAGCCTGAGGCTAAGGCAGGCGGGAGCTTGATCTCCAAACCGGAAGTCACGCGCACGACGATCATTTCCCGCACAGGGTCCGACAGGCCGATCGGGCGAGGCGTGGCCGCGGCATCCTCGACGAGGCACCGAGGTGAGCTGCCCCGCCGCCTGCCTCACGCCAATCGGCCGCCGCCGAGATGCCCATCATGCGCCGTGCTATATGGGCAGGGACAGGCGGCGCCCTGCTCGGGGTAGCGCCCAATCTCCTTGATACACGACCTGGCATTCCGGCTGCGCCCACGCTGGAGTTGTCTCAATCCAGAGCGCCGCTGCCATTGCGACCACCGCGCAGCCGCTCGGCCTACCTCGTAAACAACTCCAGCCGAAGCGACCGTGTTGCGGATCAACGCGTCGCGCTGGGCGATGAAGCGTGTTCCCGCCCCCAAGTGACGCCGCGATTGGCCATCCAGTCCCGCGCAATGGTCGAAGCGGTATCGGCCTTGTTCTGGTGATCGGCGCTGATGATGTTGATCGCGATGCCGGGCAGGCTCGCGCGCGCCTCCTCCGCGGCAAGTTGCGCGGCGACGACGGAGCCTTGCCCCGCCGCAGTCGCGTTGCCGCCGGTGAGGTCGGTCAGCACCCCGATGGTGACCGTGTTCCCCTCGATCGCGGCGGCGGCTGGCCCCGCGAGCCCCGCCCACACGACCAACCCCAACCATATCTGCCGCATCGCCGCCTCCCGTTTCGTTGCCTCGACGCTACCCGGGGCCTCGACGCTACCCGGGCGGCGGCGTGCGACAATCGAGCGGGTGAGGCAGGGCGAGCGATTGGGCCAGGGCGGTCAGGCCGCCCGCTTGCGCTTGCCCTTCGCGGCGCGGCCTTGGCCGGGCGCCGCCTGCTTGGCCCGCTCCAGCACCAGCCGGGCGTAATCGTCCATATCGCCCTCGAACGGCGCCACCGTGTTGTCAGCCGCCAGCCACAGCCGGTCCGCCACCAATTCCATCAGCGACCGGTCGTGCGTGATCAGGATAACCGCGCCGCCGTAATCGTTCAGCGCATCGAGCAGCGCTCGCCGGCTGTCGATGTCCAGATGGTTGGTCGGCTCGTCCAGGATCAGCAGGTGCGGCGCGGCCGCCGCGACCAGGTTCAGCAGCAGCCGCGCCCGTTCGCCGCCCGACAGGTTAGCGGCCGTGGTCGCCTGCTTGTCGAAGCCGATCCCCCACCCGGCCAGACGCGAACGGTGGGATTGCTCGCTGTCGTTGGGCCGCTCGCGCCGCAGGATGTCGAGCGGCGTGTCGGCCGGGTCCAGCGCCTCGATCTGATGCTGGTGGAACCAGCCGACCCCGATCCGCCGCTCGCGCTGCATGTGGCCGGCCGAGAGCGTCAGCGCGCCGGCCGCCAGCTTGGCAAAGGTGGACTTGCCCGCACCGTTGACGCCGAGCAGGCCGATCCTGTCGTCGACGTCGAGCCGGAGATTCATGTCGCGCAGCACCGGGTCGCCGCCGGCATAGCCGACGCTGGCGGCCTCCAGCCGCATCAACGGCGGCGCGAGCGGGCGGGCGGGGGAGGGCAGGGTGAACGGCGCCACGTGCTCGTTGGAAACGGCTGCGACCGGCTCCATCTTCTCCAGCCGCTTGAGCCGCGATTGGGCCTGCGCCGCCTTGCTCGCCTTGGCGCGGAACCGGTCCACGAAGCTCTGTAGGTGCGCCCGCTCCGCCTCCTGCTTGACGCGGCTGGCCGCCTGCAGCCGCCGCCGTTCCGCGACCCGGCGCTCGAACTCGTCGTAGCCGCCCGGATACAGCTCCAGCTTGCCGTCCTGCAGGTGCAGGATCGCGGACACCGATTGGTTCAGCAACTCGCGGTCATGGCTGATGATCAGCGCGCTGCCCGGGTATTTGGCCAGCCTCGCCTGCAGCCACAGCGCCCCCTCGAGGTCCAGGTAGTTGGTCGGCTCGTCCAGCAGCAGCAGGTCGGGCTCGGCGAACAGCGCGGCTGCCAAGGCCACCCGCATACGCCAACCGCCGGAGAACTCGGCCATCGGCCGGCTGAGATCGGCCACGGAGAAGCCCAGCCCGGCCAGGATCTCGCTTGCCCGCGCCGGCGCCCGGTCCGCGTCGATCTCGCCCAGCCGCGCGTAGATCTCCGCCATCCGCTCCGGCTCGGCCATCTCCAGCTCCGCATACAGGGAGTCGCGCCGCTCGTCGGCTGCCAGGATCGTATCCAGCAGGCTCACCGGCGTGGCCGGGTGTTCCTGATCCACGCTGGCGACACGGGCACCGCGCGGCAGCTCGATCGTGCCGCTATCGGCCGACAGCGTGCCCAGGATCAGCCGGAACAAGGTGGACTTGCCGACGCCGTTGCGACCGACCAGCCCGACCGCGGCCGCCTGCGGCAGCGTCACGGTGGCGCGGTCGAAGAAGCGCCGCCCCCAGGCATTGAACACGAGGTCGTCGATCCGGAGCATGCGGGCTTTCGCAGGAAGAGTGCGGCTGCATACTCCCCACCGGCCGCGGCGACAAATCGGGGCCCGCGCGCGCCAGCCTTAAGCCTTCGTTTAGGCATCCCGGCTACCCTGCGATCATGGCAGCACAAGCAGCCCGATCCGATCAGCCGCTCGCACCCGGGAAGCAGTCCGGCACCCGGAGTACGTTCAACGCGTCGGCGTGGCTCACCGGTCTTGGGGTGTTTGTCGCCATCGGCGTCATGCTGGTCGGTAGTGCGGCCCTGTTTGCCAGCCGGAACGACGCGTGGGAGCAGGCGCGACGCTCTGCCAGCAACCTGCTGATCGCGCTGGACCGCGACATCACCCGTAACATCCGCAATCTCGACCTGTCGTTGTTGGGTGTCGAGGAGACGCTGGCCGAGCCGGGCCTGGCCGATGTCAGTCCTGGAATCCGTCAGCACGCACTGTTCGACAGTTCGGCAGCCGCGGAAGATCTTGGTGCCATTCTCGTCCTCGGGCCGGATGGCAAGGTCCAGGCGGACTCGACGTCGGTGGTGCCGCATCAACTCGACCTGTCGGACCGGGACTACTTCCGTGTTCATCAAAATGGCCGGACACAGGAGTTGTTCGTCAGCCGCGCTTTCCAAAGCCGGTTGAGCGGCGGCGACGCCCGCTTCGCCCTCAGCCGTCGCCTCAACAAGGCCGATGGCGAGTTCGCCGGCGTCGTCGTGGCGTCGATCCGCCTGGCTTACCTTCGCCGCCTGTTCGACACGCTCGATATCGGCCCGAATGGCACCATCGCCCTGATCCATACGGATGGACGGATGCTCGCCCGCTCTCCCTTCCGGGCGAGCGACATGGACATGGATCTGAGCAAGGCGCCGAATTTCCAACGCATGCGCGACGCCCTGTCCGGCCAGTACGTCGCCAAGGCCGCGATCGACGGGGTCGAGCGGCTCTACACCCACCGGCGCTTGGGCGACCTGCCGCTGCTTCTCACCGTGAGCCTATCGACCGAAGACATCCTGGCGCCCTGGCGCGAGAAGACGCTGGTGATCGGTCCGGTCCTGTTGGTGCTGGGTGGCAGTTCGGTCGCATCCTCGATCCTGTTCCGACGCGAGATGCTGCGGCGTGCGCGATCCGAGCGAGAGCTGGCCGAGCTGGCGCGCCAGCTCGAAATCCAGGCCACCACCGATGGCCTGACCGGCTTGATGAACCGGCGTGCCTTCGACAGCGAGCTGGATCGCGCCTTCCGATCCTCCATCCGCAACGGCACCGCCTTGTCCGTCCTGATGCTCGACGCCGACTACTTCAAACGGTTCAACGACTCATACGGCCACGCCGCGGGCGACAATGTGTTGCAAGCCGTGGCGAACACCATGCTCGTCAACCTTCGTCGCCCCGACGATCGGGGAGCGCGTTACGGCGGCGAGGAGTTTGTCGCCATTCTCCCCAACACGGATGCCGAAGCGGCGTTTGCCCTCGCCAACCGTGTCCGCGCCGCCATCGAGATGCTCGCGATCGAGCACCGCGGGAGCCCGCTCGGCGTCGTGACGGTCAGCATCGGTGTCGCTGCGACCACGCCGTTGATCGGCGATAGCGTGTCGGCCGTGATGCAACGCGCCGACCAAAGCCTGTATGCAGCCAAGCAAGCCGGTCGGAACTGCATCCGCTGCATGCTGGAACCCGATCGCGCCGGCATCGATCTCGTGAGCCTCGCCATCGTGACCCGGTCGACCCTGCACGAAGCGCAGCCAGGCTCCAGCCATTCCTGAGCAAGCGTCACGAGACCGCTCGTCTCGTCCAGGCCTTGAGATCGTCGATCAGTGGTGAGTGGCGCGCCCGGAAAGACTCGAACTTCCAACCCCCAGATTCGTAGTCTGGTGCTCTATCCAATTGAGCTACGGGCGCCGCAGGCGGCGGGGTGTAGCCCAGGCGGCGGGCGGGTTCAACCCCTGACCGCAGACCGAGGTGCTAGCGTTTCGCCAGCGGCGGCACGAAGAGCGGCGCGGTATCCCACGGGAACAGGATCCAGGTGTCCTGCGGTACCTCGACGACGAAGCTGTCGGTCATCGGCTTGCCGGCCGGCTTGGCATACAGGCACGCGAAATGCGCGCGGGGCAACAACTCGCGGACGAGCTTGGCCGTGATGCCGCTATCGACCAAGTCGTCCACGATCAGAAAACCCGTGCCGTCGCCGGCGGCCACAGGAGCCTTCACCACGGTCGGCTTGCCTTGCCGTTCCTCGTCGTAGCTCACGACGGAGATCGTCTCCACCAACCGGCATTCCAGCTCCCGCGCCACGATTGCCGCCGGTATCAGCCCGCCGCGGGTCACCGCGACGATGCCCCCGAACGGCTCCATCGGCATCAGCATGGCCGCCAGTGTCCGCGCATCCCGGTGCAGCTGGTCCCACGTGACGGTGGCGTAGTTGCGCCCACTCAAAACAGTCGCCCTCCATTCGGCACGTCCTGATCGGGCCGGATCAGCACCACCGCGCCCGCCTCGTCTGGCATCCCGAGCGTTAACACCTCGCTCATGAACGTCCCGATCTGGCGCGGCGCGAAGTTCACCACGGCGCAGACCTGGCGGCCCACCAGCGACTCCGGCGTGTAATGAACGGTGAGTTGCGCCGAAGAGCGCTTCACCCCGATCTCGCCGCCGAAATCGATCCACAGCTTGATCGCCGGCTTGCGCGCCTCCGGGTACGGCTGCGCCTCCCGGATGGTGCCGACGCGGATCTCGATCCGCTCGAAATCGTCGAAGCTCGCAATGGTCATAACCGCATCTACCATGCCCCTCCGCAATGCCAAGCGCATTGCGGCCCTTCGGCATTGCCAAGGGAGCTGCCCGGCCCGCGTTGCCAAGCAGGGGGGCGCGTCCTAGCGTTTCCCGCTGTTCACAGGACGATGCCGATGGCTTTCCGCGATTTCCACCTCCCGGGCCGCAGCCCGGTCTACGCCACGGCCGGCATGGCCGCGACCAGCGTGCCGGTCGCCACCCTCACCGCGCTGGACGTCCTGCGCAGCGGCGGCAATGCGCTGGACGCTGCCGTGGCTGCGGTCGCCGTGCTGGGCGTGGTCGAGCCGCAATCAACCGGCATCGGCGGCGACTGCTTCTGCCTTTACGCCCCGGCGAACGGCCCGGTGGTCGCGATGAACGGCTCCGGCCGCGCTGCCGCTGCGGCCAGCATCGACTGGTTCGAAGAGCGCGGCATCGCGGCGCTGGAGAACACCTCGCCGCACGCGGTCACCATTCCCGGCGCCGTCTCGGCCTGGGAGACGCTGCTGGCCGCCCATGGTCGCAAGGGGTTGGACGAGCTGCTGCAGCCCGCCATCCGCCTGGCCGAGGAGGGCTGGCCGGTGGGCAGCCGGGTTGCGCATGACTGGGCGGAGGCGGCGGCCAAGCTGCGGCACAATGGCGCCGACGCCTTCCTGCCCGATGGCGCTGCGCCGCCCGCCGGCCACCTGTTCGTGCAGAAGGCGCTGGCCGGCACGCTGCGGCGGATCGCGCAGCATGGCGCGGCCGGCTTCTACGAGGGCCCGGTCGCGGCCGACATGGTCGCCGCGCTGCGCGCCGCCGGCGGGATGCAGACGGAGGACGACTTCGCCGCCGCCCGCACGCAGGCGCATTTCGTGCCCCCGATCCGCACCAGTTGGCACGACCACGACGTGTGGCAGTGCCCGCCCAACGGCTCCGGCGTCATGGTGCTGATGCTGCTCGACATCCTGCGGCGCCTTCCCCCGTTGCAGACCGGCCCGCTGAGCGCCGAGCGCCTACACCGCCATCTCGAGGCCGCGCGGCTGGTTTACCGCGATCGCGACGCCTTCATCGCCGACCCGCTGCAGGTCGACGTCCCCGTCGATCACTTGCTCGACCCGGCTTACACCGCCGGGCTGGCGGCGCTCATCGACGCGGACCGCGCCATCCCGAACCTGCCCCGCGCCGGCGAGGCCGCGCTGCCGGCCCATCGCGACACCGTCTACCTCTGCACCGTGGACCGCGACGGCAATGCGTGCTCGTTCATCAACTCGCTGTTCCAGAGCTTCGGCAGCGGCATCCTGGCGCCGAACTCGGGCGTCATGCTGCACAATCGCGGCTTCGGCTTCCGGCTCGAGCGCGGGCATCCCAACTGCATCGCGCCGTTCAAGCGCCCGCTGCACACGATCCTGCCCGGCATGCTGACCCGTGGCGGCCGGCCCGTGATGCCGTTCGGCGTCATGGGCGGGCATTTCCAGCCCATGGGCCAGAGTTGGTTCCTGACCAACTTCTTCGATTACGGGCTCGATATCCAGCAAGCGCTCGATCTCCCCCGCATCTTCCCGTACGCGGGCAAGGTGGAGGCCGAGCGTGGCATCCCCCCCGCCGTGCTGCGCCGGTTGAGCGGGATGGGCCACGAGATCATCGCGGTCGACAAGCCGCATGGCGGCGGCCAGGCCATCTGGATCGATCACGCGGCGGGCACCCTGGTGGGCGGCTCCGAGCCGCGCAAAGACGGCATGGCCCTCGGCTACTGAAGGGTGGGAGACTGACCATGGAACCTTGCGACCTTTCCGCGCTGGCCGCGCGCCGACTGATCGGCGCCAAGCGCTTGTCCCCGGTCGAGCTGCTCGACAGCTGCATCGCCCGCATCGAGGCGGTGGACGATGCCGTCAACGCGATCCCCTCCCGCGATTTCGAGCGCGCCCGCCACGCGGCCACCGCGGCCGAGGCCGCCGTCATGCGCGGCGACGCGCTGCCGGCGCTGCACGGCCTGCCCGTGGTGGTGAAGGACCTCGAGGATGCGGAAGGCCTGGTGAACAGCCAGGGCAGTCCGATCTACAAGGATGACGTGCGCCCGGCCGACCAGCGCTCGGTGGCCGCCGTGCGCGCCGCGGGCGCCGTAATCCTCGGCAAGTCGAACGTTCCGGAGTTTGGCGCTGGCGCCAATAGCCGCAACCGAGTCTACGGCGCGACCGGCAACCCGTTCGACCCGACCAAGAACGCCGCCGGGTCGTCCGGCGGGTCGGCGGTGGCGCTGGCCTGCGGCATGGTCCCGCTGGCGACGGGCTCCGACACCGGCGGCTCCTTGCGCAACCCGGCGGCCTTCAACGGCATCGTCGGCTATCGCCCCACCCCCGGCCTGGTGCCGGACGAGCGGCGGGGCCAGGGCTGGTCCGCCCTGTCAGTGCTCGGCCCGATGGCGCGCACGGTGCCGGACGTGGCGATGATGCTCGGCGCCATGGTGGGCGACGACGCCCGCGATCCGCTCGCCACCACGATCCGCGGCCGCACGATCCGCACGGCGGCCGAATTCTTCCCGTTGCCGGAGCTGGACCTGGCCTCCCTCCGGGTCGCGCTGACGCCCGATTTCGGCCAGGCGCCCACGGAGCGGCACATCGCCGAGGTGTTCGCCGAGACCACCGGCCTGTTCCGCCACTTGTTCGCCCGCGCCGAGGATGCGCACCCGGATTGCACGGGCGGCGACGAGGCGTTCGAGGTGCTTCGTGCGCTCGGCTTCCTGGCCAAGCACGCAGAGAACATCCGCACCCGGCCGGACGATCTCGGCCCCAACATTCATGCCAACTACCAAGAGGGTCTCGGCTACTCCGCGGTGGACGTCTCGCGCGCCATGCAGCTGCAGACCGCGATGTATCGCCGCTGGCAGGGCTTCTTCGCGACCCACGACCTGGTCCTCTCGCCGGCCATCACCACCAGCCCGCGCGACTGGAACGAGCTCTACCCGGCCACGATCGACGGCACGCCGACACGGACCTATTTCCATTGGCTGTCGCTGGCCTACTACGCCTCGCTGGTCGGCCACCCCGCCATCTCGCTGCCGGTCGGGCGCGACCGCAACGGCATGCCGTTCGGCCTGCAGATCGTCGGGCCCCGCGGCGGCGACGCGCTGGTGCTGGCCGCGGCCGCCGCGCTGGAGCGCGCCCTGGCCGACGACCCGCGGACGGCCCGCCCGGTGCCGGATCTCGCCGCGCTGCGGGCGGCCACCCCGATGCGCGAGCGACCGAACTTCATGGTCCTGGTGTGAGCGGCACGACCGGGCCCCGCCGCTTCGCGTTCCGCCAGGTCGACGTGTTCGGCGCGGCGGCGTTGCGCGGCAACCCGCTGGCCGTGATCCTCGGCGCCGACGACCTGCCGGACGTCGCCATGGCCGCGCTGGCGAACTGGACCAACCTGAGCGAGACCACCTTCCTGCTGCGCCCCACCCGGCCCGGCGCCGACTACCGCGTTCGTATCTGGACACCCACGCGCGAGCTGCCCTTCGCCGGGCACCCGACGCTCGGCTCGTGTCACGCCTGGCTGGCGGCGGGCGGCGCGCCGGCCGGGGACACGATCGTGCAGGAATGCGGCGTGGGGCTCGTGACGGTGCGGCGGGAGGGCGACAGGCTCTCCTTTGCCGCGCCGCCGTTGATCCGCTCCGGCCCGCTCGACCCGGCGTTGCGCGCGCGCGCGACGGCGGCGGCCGGGCTGACGGCGGCGGACGTGATCGACGCGGCGTGGGTCGATAACGGGCCGGGCTGGATCGCGCTGCTGCTACGCTCCCGCGCCGCCGTGCTCGCCGCCCGCACCGACCGTGCGGCGCTCGGCGACCTCAAGCTCGGCCTGGTTGGGCCGTGGGACCCGGCCGCCGATGGGGGCGATGCGCAATGGGAGGTCCGCGCCCTGCTGGCCGATTACGAGGACCCGGTCACCGGCAGCCTCAACGCAAGCCTGGCGCAGTGGCTGATCGGCAGCGGTCGCGCGGCGCCCCGCTACGTCGCCGCGCAAGGCACCGTGCTGGGTCGCGCCGGCCGGGTGCAGATCAGCGCCGCCGACGGCGAGGTCTGGGTCGGCGGCAGCACGCGCACGATCGTCGAGGGAACGATCGAGCTCTGACGGCTCAGCTGCCGGACGCGAACGCGTTGAACGTGATCAGCGTGTAGGTATCGGCGACTCCCTCGAGCCGCTGCACCCGCTCCGTGACGAACCGGCCGGTATCCTGCTCGGCATCGAGATAGAATTTGCCCAGCAGATCGTATTGGCCGGAGGTCGAGTAGATCTCCGATAGCTCCTCGATCGTGTCGACCGCCATCTGCGCCACGCGGTAGGCCGCGCCCATCTCGCATTTGATCTGAACAAAGATGGGCCGCATCGCTCGATAACGGCCGGTGGGCCGTTCCCCCTGATCGTGGCGCGGCGGCCGCCCCGGCGGTTCCGCAACGGGGGAAGTGAGACGGCCCCGCGGCGCAGCGGTCAAGGCCCGGTTGCCCCCCGGGACGAACCGCCGCATCCTGCCGGCCGACCTGGGGGAGGGGACCGAAACGATGTCAGCCGCACCACAGCCTGCGCCCGAAGCCGCCCGCCGCGGCGGCCGCATCCTTGCCGACGCGCTGGTCGCGCAGGGGATCGACACCGCCTTCGTCGTCCCCGGCGAAAGCTACCTCGACGTGCTGGACGGGTTGTTCGACGTGTCCGACCGGGTCCGCACCGTCACCTGCCGGTTCGAGGCGGGCGCGGTGAACATGGCCGAGGCCTATGGCAAGCTGACCGGCCGGCCCGCTGCCGCCTTTGTCACCCGCGGCCCGGGCGCCTGCCACGGCGCCATCGGCGTGCACATCGCCGCGCAGGACAGCACGCCCTTGCTGCTGTTCGTGGGCCAGATCCCGTTCGAGGAAACCGATCGCGACAGTTTCCAGGAGGTCGACTACCGCAAGATGTTCGGCCCGCTCGCCAAGTGGGTCACCCAGATCGACGACGCCCGCCGCATCCCCGAGCTCGTGGCGCATGCGGTCGACGTTGCCACCAGCGGCCGGCCCGGCCCGGTGGTGATCGCGCTGTCCGAAGAGATGCAGCGCGAGCTCGTTTCGGTGCCCGATCTGCCCCGTGCCAGCATCCTGCCCCCCATGCCAGACCCGCGCGCGGTCGCGCAGCTGCCGGCGTTGCTCGCCCGGGCCCGCAAGCCGCTGGCCATCGTCGGCGGCTCCACCTGGACGGCAGCGGGCCGCGCCGCGCTGCAGCGCTTCCTCGTCGCGTGGGACATCCCCGTCACCGTCGGCTTCCGCCGCCAGGGTACCTATGACGGCGCGCTGGCTAATTTCGTCGGCGATCTCGGCGTCGGCGCCGACCCGGCGTTGGTTGCCCGCGCCCGCGAGGCCGACCTGATCCTCGCCCTCGGCACCCGCCTGCCGGAGGCGGTGACGCAGGGCTACACGCTGTTCGACAAGGCCGGCGCGGTCCCGATCGTGCACGCTTACCCGGATCCGGCGGAGATCGGGCGGGTGTATCGCGTCGCGTTGGGCATTGCCGGCGACGTCAACGCCTTCGCCGTCTCGGCCGCCGCGCTGGACGTCGCGGCGCCGGGCTGGGGCGAGTGGACGCGCGAGTTGCGGGCGCTGCGCGAGGCCGGGCGCGAGCCGCCGCAGTATGACGGCCTGAATCTTGGCCGGGTCATGCGCGAGCTCGAGCGGTTGGCCGCGCCGGACGCAGTCTTCACCTCCGATGCCGGCAATTTCGCCACCTGGCCCGCGCGCTTCATCAATTTCGGCGAGCACCAGCGCTTCATCGGCCCGACCAACGGCGCGATGGGCTATGGCGTGCCCGCCGGCATCGGCGCCGCGATCGCCTGTCCCGGCCGCCAGACCATCGTGTTCGTCGGCGATGGCGGGATGCTAATGACCGGCACTGAGATCGCGACCGCGCTGCACCACGGCGTCGCGCCGATCGTGATCGTGTTCAACAACGCCATGTACGGCACCATCCGCATGTATCAGGAGCGGACCTATCCCGGCCGGATCAGCGGCACGGCGCTGACCAATCCGGACTTCGCCGCGTTCATGCGCAGCTTTGGCGGGCATGGCGAGGTGGTCACGGCGGATGGCGAGTTCGCCGGGGCGTTCGAGCGCGCGGTGGCGAGCGGGAAGCCGGCGCTGATCGAGCTGCGGCAGAATCCGGAGCAGATCACCTCCCGCGCCACGGTGACGCAGCTGCGTGCCGGCAACGCCGCGGTCAAATCACGACCGAATTGATCGGGCCCGGCTGGGCCGGCGGTGGGGGATCGCGAGCGGTTTCAACGGGCTGACGCAACGATCCTCGAGCCGTTGCTCAGGAGAAACTTCGCGCGCGAATCGACCGTTGATTCGGTTCCGCTTATTGGGACGCCGCTCATGCCCCGTTCATCGCGTCCCGTCTGGGAGGGACATCTCCGCCTGTCGCTGGTGACCTGCCCGGTCGCACTGTTCAAGGCGACGTCGGAAGGCAACTCCGTCCATTTTCACCTGCTGCACCCGCAATCGCACAACCGGGTCAAGCAGGCTTGGAAGGACCCGACCCTGCCGGCGGGCGAGCAGGAGATCCCGCGCGGCGAACTGCTGCATGGCTACGAGGTCGAGAAGGGCCGCTATGTCATCATCGAGGATGAGGACATCAAGGCGATCCGGCTGGAAAGCACCAAGACGATCCAGATCGAACGCTTCGTCGACCGCGACACCATCGACCGGGTGTATTGGGACACGCCGTATTACATGGTCCCGTCCGGCAAGGCGGAGTTGATCGAGCCGTTCGCCGTGATCCGCGACGCGATGGATGGCACCGGCCGGGTCGCGCTCGGGCGCGTGGTGATGACGGGTCGCGAGCGGATCGTCGCCATCGAGGTGCGCGGCGCCGGCTTCCTGCTCAGCACGCTGCACGCGGCCGACGAGGTGCGGAGCGATGCCGAATTGTTCGACGACATCCCGACCGCCAAGCCGGACAAGACGATGACCGACATCGCCCGCGCGATCATCGAGAAGCAGGAAGGTCCGTTCGACCCGGCGATGTTCGACGACCGCTATGCGGAGGCGCTGCACAAGCTGGTGGCCGAGAAGTCGGAGGGGCTGGTGATCGAGGAAAAGGAGCCGGCGGCCGAGAGCAACGTCATCGACCTCATGGACGCGTTGCGGCGCAGCCTGCGCGGCGGGGCCGCGGCGCCGGCCGAGGCAGAGGCCGCGCCGGCCGAGGCCGTGGCCAAGAAGCGGCCGTCGGCCAAGTCCGCCAAGGCCAAGCCGGCGGCCAAGCCGGCGCCGGAGCCCGAGCCGGCTCCGGCCAAGAAGCGCGCCAACGCGCGCCGCGCCTGACGGCCGCCCATCGTCAGGGAACCCCCACCCGCCCCAAACGATTGAACGTCGTTAACTTGTAACAACTACGATAGGACACGTGATGACCCGTTCGATCCTCGCGCTTGGCGCGGCCGCCCTGCTCGCCGTTAGTGGCTGCGCCGCCACCGACCGCGCGACTGGCACCAACGCCAGCGGCGTGTACCCCAGCCAGTCCAACGGCACGCCGGGCAACCCGCGCGGCACCGAAGCGACCCGCGCCCTCGACCGCGCCGCCGGCACCGACGTGAGCGGCGCCTACCCGTCGCAGCGTGACGGCACGCCGAGCAACCCGCCCGGCACGGCCGTGAGCCGGACCTACGACCGGGTCACGGGCAGCGACACGAGCGGCGCCTATCCGCAGAACCAGCGCCGATAGTCCCTCCGTTCGGGGAGACGTGCGGGGTGAGGGCGTCGATCCTCACCCCGTTTCCCCTCTGATCCGCCGATGTTAGCTTCGGGTCTCCTCACGACGGGACCGGTCATGAAGCTCAGCGCGCGTAACCAAATCAAAGGCACCATCACCGCCGTGGTCAAAGGCCAGACCACCGGTCATGTGCACATCGACATCGGCAACGGTGTCACGATCCATTCCTCCATCACCAACGAAGCCATCGACGACCTTGCCCTCAAGGTCGGCGACGAGGCGACGGCCGTGATCAAGGCCTCCGACGTGATGGTCGGCAAATGATCCGCCGCCTCGCCCTGGCCGCGTGCCTGGCCCTGCCGTGCACGGCAGCGTCGGCGCAGACCGGGGCGAGGCCGGTCGAGATCGTCGGCAGCGTCGTGCAACCGCTTTCCCTGACGATCGAGGCGCTCGCCGCCCGCTCGACGGTGGCGGTCCGATCCGCGCGCGAGCACGGCGAAATGGCAACCTATGTCGGCCCGCTGCTCTGGCCGTTGCTGGCCGAGGCTCACCTCCGCAATGGGCCGGAGCGCGGCGCCACGCTGCAGCACGTGATCTTCGCCCGCGGGGCGGATGGATATGCGGTGGCGGTGGCGATCGGTGAGATCGACCCTGATTTCGCGGACAAGCCCGTCATCATCGCCCTGCAACAGGACGGGGCGTCGTTGCCGCAGCCGCGTCTAGTGGTCCCGGGTGATCGCAAGCCCGGCCGCGCCGTGCGCGACCTCGTGACGCTCGAGGTGCGCTGAGCGGTGCAGGCGGCGCCGGGCTTCCTCGCGCTGTTCGGTTTGGCGTGGCTGCTGAGCGAGCGCCGCGGCGACATCCCATGGCGCACCGTGGCCGCCGCGGTCGCCCTACAAGTCGCCCTCGCCCTGTTGCTCACCCGCGTCGGCGCCGCGCGGGAAGCGGTCCTGCTGCTGGTGCGCGCCGCCGATGCGGTCGGGCGCGCGACCGATGAGGGGACCGCCTTCCTGTTCGGCTATCTGGGCGGCGGCGCGCTCCCCTTCGCCGAGACCCGGCCCGGCGGCGCGTTCATCCTGGCCTTCAAGTTCCTGCCGCTGGTGCTGGTCATCAGCGCGCTATCGGCCCTGCTGTTCCATTGGCGGGTCATGCAGGCCGTCACCGCCCTTTTCGCGGCCCTGCTCCGCCGCACGCTGGGGATCGACGGGCCGCTCGCCCTGGCCGCGGCGGTGCACGTCTTCGTCGGCATGGTCGAGGCGCCGTTGCTGATCCGCCCCTACCTGCGCGGCATGTCGCGCGGCGAGATCTTCGCGATGATGACCTGCGGCATGGCGGGTGTGGCGGGCACCGTGATGATCATCTACGGCGCGATCCTGGAGCCCGTCGTCCCGGGTGCGCTGGCCACCATCATCGTCGCCTCGGTCGTCAGCACGCCGGCGGCGCTGGCGCTCGGCGCACTCCTGGTGCCGTTCGCGCGGCCGGCGCGCGGCACGGCGGCCGCCTTCGACGACGAGGAGCGGGCGCTCGGCAGCCTGGACGCGCTGGTCCGCGGCACGGCGGCCGGCATGGGTCCGCTCGTCGGCATCGCGACCACGCTGCTGGTGACGGTCGCGCTGGTCGCGCTGGTCAATGCGGGGGTGGGTTGGCTGTTGCCGGGCTGGACGCTGCAGTCATTGTTGGCCGTGCCGTTGCGTCCGGTGCTTTGGCTGATCGGTATCCCGTGGGAGCAGACGGGCGCGGCAGCTTTGCTGGTGGGCACCAAGACCATCTTGAACGAGTTCGTCGCCTACCTGGCTCTGGCGGGGGAGGGCGGCGCGGCCCTCGATCCGCACAGCAAGCTGATCATGACCTACGCGCTGTGCGGCTTCGCCAATCTCGGCAGCCTCGGCATCCTGGTCGGCGGGCTCGTCGCGATGGTGCCCGAGCGGCGGGCGGAGATCGTCGCGCTGGCGCCGCGGTCGCTGCTTTCCGGCACGCTGGCCACCCTCTCGAGCGGCGCGCTGGCGGGGCTGCTGCAGTAAGGGACGACGTGGCGGCTCCAGCGGCTTGTCCGGGCCGCGGCGATCGCGTCTGATGCGGGCATGACCCGCCTCCGTCTGCTGTCCACCATGGCCGTCCAGGGCCTCGTCGAAGCGCTGGCGGCCGAGATAGCGTCGGCGACCGGGGTGGCGCTGGATGCCGAGTTCCTGCCGACGGTCCGCCTGCTCGAGCGTATCCGCGCCGGCGAACGGGGCGATGTGGCCATTCTGACCGCGGCGGGGATCGACGAGTTGATCGGGGAGGGCGTGCTGGAGCCGCCGCGCCTCGACGTGGCCCGCTCGTTCATCGGCGTGGCCGTGCGCTCGGGGGCGGCGCAGCCGGCGATCGGCACGCGGGACGAGTTCGTGGCCGCGCTACGAGCGGCGCGCTCCGTCGCCATGTCGCAGGCGGGCGCGAGCGGGCTGTATATGGCTGGGTTGCTGGAGCGACTCGGGATCGCGGCAGAGGTCGGCGCCAAGGCCACGATCCTGCCGAGCGGATACACGGCCGCGCTGGCCGCGTCCGGCAAGATAGAATTGGCGATCCAGCAGGTGAGCGAGTTGAAGATGGTCGAGGGCGTCGACATCGTCGGCCGCATTCCGGCCGAGTTGGGCGGCGACTCGGTGTTTGCCGCAGCGCCATTCCGCGGCGCGGACGAGACGGCCCGCCAGGCGCTGGACTACCTCGCCGATCCGGCGCGGGCCCCACTGTATCAGCGGTGCGGGCTGGAACTCGCCCGCACCGCCTGACGGGTCAGCGGAGGGTCAGACGCGGCCGGTCGTTGCGGGGACTGCCGAAGCGGTCGGAGGCGCCGTAACGGTCGTTGCCGAACCGATCGGGCCGGTCCTGCCGAATGACCTGCGCCTCGCGCGGCGCGCGGGACAGGCTGCGCGTTTCGACGAACGGGGCGTTCTCGCGCGCGGGCCGCGGCTTGGGGGCCGGGCGCTTGGCGACGATGCACATGGTGTCGTCCGCCCGGCGAACGTCGACCCGGCGGCCACCGGGCCGCTCGGCACCGACGGCTTCGATCGCGGCCTCGACCGCCTTCTCCGGCGCGAGCTCGACCAGCCCGTGCCCTTGCGTCTGCCCGGTGGCCGGGTCGCGCGCCAGGTAGGCCCGCAGCACGATGCCATAGGGGTCGAACAACTCGGCGAGCTGCTCGTCCGTAAAGCCGAGCGGCAGGTTGGCGACGAAGACATTGCCCTTGACGACGTCAGGTCGCATTTGCGCCTCCTCCGATCCTGGTGGCGGGACGGAAGCCCCGCCGATTTCAAACATCATGATGATTAAAGTCATGCTGCAGTGCAACATCGATCCGCGGCGTAGCGTCGCGTGGCACGCAAGTGTGACCCTTGTGCCGTGCCGTCGGACCTGCGCCTTGCCCCGGAGCAGGACGGATGGAATCAGTAGGCGTCCCCACGGAGGCATGCCGGTGAACGATCCCCGAACCCAGCTCGGCCTGAAGATCAAGGCCGCCAAGAACCGCAACGGATGGAGTTGGAACGACGTGGCCACCAAGCTCGGCCAGGCGCCGGTCTGGACCACGGCGGCCTGCCTCGGCCAGATGACCATGTCGGCCGCCCTCGCCGAGAAGACCGGGCTGTTGTTCGAGCTCGCGCCCGACGAGGTCGAATTGCTGCAACAGCCGCCGTATCGCGGATCGCTGCCGACCGCCGTGCCGACGGATCCGCTGATCTATCGCTTCTACGAGCTCGTATCCGTGTATGGGACCACGTGGAAGGAGCTGATCCACGAGGAGTTCGGCGACGGCATCATGAGCGCGATCGACTTCGAGATGACGCTGGACCGTCAGCCCGACCAGAAGGGCGACCGCGTCAAGATCGGCATGTCTGGCAAATTCCTGGCCTACAAGACGTACTGAGCCGGGCATCAGCGCCACGCGACCGCGACGGCCAGCAGCACCGCCAGCGCCAGCGCGACCGTCTTCCAGAACACCGCCGGGTCGCGCTCGGCGAGCGGAACCGCGTGGCGCACCAGGTCCGGGTTGGGCGCCTGGAGGTCGGCCATGAAATCCGCTGACGCCTCGTAGCGTTCGCGCGGCGAGGGGTGCACCGCCTTGCGCAATGCGGCGTCGAGCCACGCCGGCAGGGTGGGGCGCCCCTCCGTCGCCGGCCGGTAGCGCAGCCGTCGCAATCCGGCGGCATCGCGCGCCTGCGCCGGGGCCGTCCCGTACGGCAGCCGGCCGGTCAGCATCTGGTAGGCGATCACACCCAGCGAGAACACGTCTGCCGCCGGGGTCGCCGCCGCGCCCAGCAGCACTTCCGGGGCGGAATACTGCGCCGTCCCGAGCGGCCCCGGCGGCGCTTCGTCCCGCAACTCCTCGACCCCCGGCACCCGCACCGAGCCGAAATCCAGCAGTCGCACCGTCCCGGCCGCATCGATCATCAGATTGTCCGGCCGCAAGTCGCCGTGGCACATCGCCCGCCGGTGGAACGCATCCAGCCCGCGCGCCACCTGAGCGACGATCGGCCGCATCTGCTCCGGCGCCGCCCGCGGATGGTCGCGCATCCACTGCGCCAGGGTCTGCCCGTCGACGTAGTCCATGACGAGGTAAAGGCAGCTCCGCGGCCGGGCGGGGGGCCGGTGCCGCAGCACATGCGGGCTGTCGATCCGGCGCGCGATCCATTCCTCCGCCGCGAACCGCCTGAGATGTCCCACGTCCTGCGCCAACTCGACGGACGGCACCTTCAGCGCCACCAGCCCGCCTTCCGGCGCTTCGGCCAGGTAGAGATGGCTGCGTGCACTGTCGCGGAGCGTGCGGATCACGCGAAATCCGTCCAGCTCCTGCCCCGCCGCCAGCAGCGGCGCCGGCGGCAAGGCGGCGGCACCGTCGAGCAGATCGGGCAGCGCCGCCGTGCCGATCGCCTCGATGCGGACGAGCTGCACCGAAAGGTTGTCCGGGCTCCCCGCCGCGAGCGCCCGCGCGACGATCTCCGCCGCCGCGGCGTCCAGATCGGCGCCGATCGCCCCAACCAGTTCGGCGGCCGGCAGGTGGTCGTGCACCCCGTCCGTGCTCAGCACGAACACGTCGCCGGCCTCGATCGGCAGCGTGTGCGCATCGATCTCCACCTGCGGCCCGGCGCCCACGGCCCGCGCCAGATGATGCCGCGACGACGAGATGGCGACGCGGTGATCCTGCGTCAGCTTCTCCAGCGAGCGCCCGACCACCCGGGCGATCCGGCCGTCGCCCACATGGAACAGATGCGCCGTCCGCCCCTTCAGGATCAGCACATCCAGCGTGCAGACGTAACCGCGATCCGGGTCGGCCGCGCCCTCGCCGTTCAGCGTCTGCGCATGCAGCCAGGCGTTGGTCGCGGCAATGACGCGGCTGGCGGCCTGGCGCACCGGCCACGTTTCCGGCGTGCAGTAGTAATCCTCCAGCATGCTGCGTACGGCGATGCTGGCGGCGATCCCGCTGACCCGGCTGGAGCCGATCCCGTCCGCCAGCGCGAGGCACACGCCCTTGAGGTGCAGCGCCGCCCCCTCCGGCACGGCGGTGCCGTGGCAGTCGTCGTTGCTCGCCCGCAGCCCGGCCCGCGAGCATTGCCCGATCGAGACCCGGAGGCCCGTTACGACATCACCAGCCGCTTGGCCGCCGTGCGCACATGGGTCGAGTAGAGCGTCAGCCCGGTGAAGGCGAGGCCGCCGACCAGGTTGCCCAGCACGGTCGGGATCTCGTTCCAGATCAGGTAGTCCGCGATCGAGAAATGCCCGCCCATCAGCAGGCCGGACGGGAACAGGAACATGTTCACCACCGAGTGCTCGAACGTCATGAAGAAGAACACCATGATCGGCATCCACATGGCGATCACCTTGCCGCTGACCGTGGTGGAGATCATCGCGCCGACCACACCGGTCGAAACCATCCAGTTGCAGAGCATGCCGCGGATGAACAGCGTCAGCATCCCCGCCGCACCGTGGCTGGCGTAGCCCAGCGTCCGCGTCTCGCCGATGCCGGCGATCACGGCGCCGACTTTATCGGGCGGGGTGGTGAATCCGAAGGTGAACACGATCGACATCATGATCGCGACCGTGAGCGCGCCGGCGAAGTTGCCGACGAAGGTCAGGCCCCAGTTGCGCAAGACGCCGCCGGCCGTCACGCCCGGCCGCCCGTCGAGCAGCGCGAGCGGGGCCAGCACGAACACGCCGGTCAGCAGGTCGAAACCGAGCAGGTAGATCATGCAGAAGCCGACCGGGAACAGGGCGGATCCGATGATGGAGTAGCCGGTCTGGACGTTGACGGTGACGGCGAACACGGCGGCCAGCGCCAGGATCGCGCCGGCCATGTAGGCCCGGATCAGCGTGTCCCGGGTGGACATGAAGATCTTGGACTCGCCGGCATCGACCATCTTGGTCACGAACTCGGACGGAGCGAGGTAGGCCATGGGTCGTCCTTATGGCTGCACGAAACCGACCCTGTGCAAATCTTGTGCCCGCCGTGATCGCCTGTCAGGAGCCCCCGATGCAGTCAGGCTGAGCAGCGTGGGGGCGAAAAGTTCGATCTTTGAGCAGTTCAGGCCTGCACTCCGGCCACATACCAATCCATCTTCAGCAACGCCTCGTCCGGCACCGTCGCCCCCGCCGCGACGCGCTCGACGCCTTTGTTGTCCCGGATCGGCCCGGTGAACGGATGCAGGGTGCCGGCGATGATTCCCGCGCGCACGGTTTCCGCCGCTGTCGCCGCCGCCGGCGTCACGCCCGGGCCCCACGGCGCCATCTCCACCGTGCCATCCTTCAGCCCGGTCCACACGCTGTGCGCCGTCCAGCCGCCGTCCAGCACCGCCCGCACCCGCTCGACGTAGTAGGGCGCCCAATCGTCCACGATCGCGGTGAGCTGCGCGTCCGGCCCGAAGCGCCGCATGTCGGATGCCTGCCCGAACGCCAGCACGCGCCGCTCCTGTGCGGTCTGCAGCGGCGCCGGGCTGTCCGTGTGCTGGCAAAGGATGTCGGCGCCCTGGTCGATCAGCGACTTGGCGGCGTCGGCCTCCTTGCCGGGGTCGAACCACGAGTTGATCCAAATCACCTTGACCTTGAAATCAGGGTTCGTCTTCTGCGCCGCCAGCGTGAAGGCGTTGATGCCCATCACCACTTCCGGGATCGGCACGGAGCCGACGTAGCCAGCCACCCCCTTCTTGGACAGCAGTCCGGCCATGGCCCCGCACACCGCGCGGCCCTCGTAGAAACGCGCATTGTATTCGGCCAGGTTCGCCGACGTCTTGTAGCCGGTCGCCTGCTCGAACTTGACCTGCGGGAATTGCCGCGCGACCCGCTCGGCCGGGTTCATGAAGCCGAACGAGGTGGAGAAGATCAGCCCGTGCCCGCTGCTGGCGAGTTGGCGCAGCACGCGCTCCGCGTCCGGTCCCTCCGGCACCTTCTCCACGAAGCTGGTCCGCACGCGCTCGCCAAACGCCGCCTCCACCGCCTTGCGCCCCTGGTCGTGCTGGTAGGACCAGCCGAAATCGCCCACCGGCCCCACGTAGATGAAGCCGACCCGCAGCGGGTCCGCCGCTGCCGCCCGTCCCGCCAGCGCCGCCGTCGCGGCCCCTGCCAGCACGCCCCGCCGCCCGATCGTCGCAACCCGCATCACCATCTTCCGCCCCTATCCCCGATTGATCAGCCGGCCGGCCGGAACGTCCGCCCCAGGCAGCCCGGCGCGCCCGCCCCGCCGCGCCGGGACAGCGCCGCCAGCACCACCACCGTCGCCGCATAGGGCAACATCGCCAGGAACTGCGTCGGCACCGCCACCAGCCCGCTACCCTGTGCCCAAAGCTGCATGATCCCGATGGCGCCGAACAGGTAAGCCCCCACCAGCAACCGCCCCGGCCGCCACGACGCGAACACCACCAGCGCCAGCGCGATCCAGCCGCGCCCGGCCACCATGTCTTCCACCCACATCGGCGTGTAGCTCAGCGACAGCTCCGCTCCTGCCAGCCCGGCCATCGCGCCCCCGAACAGCACCGCCGCCGCCCGAATCGGCCGCACCGGATGGCCCAGCGCGTGCGCCGATGCATCGGCTTCGCCCACGGCCCGCAGCACCAGCCCCGCCCGCGTCCGCCACAGGAACCACCACACGGCGCCCACGGCCGCCAGCGAGAACCACACCAGCCCGTCCTGCCCGAGCAGCCGCGGCAGCGGCGGCAGCGCCCGGCCCGCCAGCGGCGCACCCGCCAGCGCGCTCAGCCCGCTGCCGAATATCGTCAACGCCAACCCGCTCGCCACCTGGTTGCTCCCCAGCCCCAGCGTCAGCCCGGCGAACAGCCCCGCCATCGCCATGCCCGCCGCCGCCCCGGCCAGCACGCCGAGCGCCCCGCTGCCGGTCGCCTCCGCCGCCGCGAACGCCGCCACCGCGCCGACCAGCATGGTGCCCTCGACGCCGAGGTTCAGCACCCCCGCGCGCTCGGCCACCAGCTCGCCCAGCGCGGCCAGCAGCAAGGGCGTCGCTGCGGTGACGATCGAGAGCGCCACCGCGCCGACCAGCAGTAAGCCGCCCGCATCGGCCATCATCCCCGCCCCATGCGGCGTCCCAGCCCGTCGGACGCCAGCAGGAAGAACAGCAGCGTCGCCTGCACCAGCCCGACCGCCGCGTTGGGCAAGCCGATCTCCACCTGCGCATTGTCGCCGCCGATATAGGACAGCGCGATCACCAGGCTGGCCAGCACGATGCCGACCGGGTGCAGCCGCCCCAGGAACGCCACCACGATCGCGGTGAACCCGTAGCCCGGTGTCAGCCGCGGGATCAGCTGGCCGATCGGCCCCGCCACTTCCAGCACGCCCGCCAGCCCGGCCAGCGCGCCGCTGCCCAGCAGCGTCGCCCATACCACCCGCGCTTCGCTGAAGCCGCCATATCGCGCCGCCGCCGCCGCGTCGCCCACCGTGCGCACCGCCAGACCCGCGACCGTCCCGCGCAAGAGTGCCGCCACCGCGGCCGCCACGCCGAGCGCGACGACGATCCCGATCGTCAGCCGGGTCCCGGCCATGAGGGGCGGCAGCGTGGCGGCTTCGTCGAACAGGGCGGATTGCGGGAAGCCCATGCCCGCCGGGTCGCGCCAGGGGCCGAGCACGAGCCATTGCAGCAGCAGCCCGGCCACGTAGCTCAGCATCAGACTTACCAGGATCTCGCTCACCCCCAACCGCGTCCGCAGCAGCGCCGGCACCGCCGCCCAGGCCGCCCCGCTCGCCATCCCGGCCGCGATCATCAGTGGCAGGCACCAGCCGCCCAGTGCGTCGCCGCCGGCCAGCGCCACCCCGCCGCCCGCGATCGCACCGGTCGTCAGCTGCCCTTCCGCGCCGATGTTCCACACCCCCGCCCGGAACCCGGCCGCCAACCCGGTCGCGATCAACAGCAGCGGCGCCGCCTTGACCGCCAGCTCCGTCAGCCCCGCCACGCCCAGCAGCGGCTGGATGAACAACGCCCACAGCGTCGCGCCGGGCGGCTTGCCCAGCAGGGCGAACAGCCCGGCCGACACCGCCACCGTCCCCATCACCGACAGGACGGGCCCGAGCCAAAGCTCACGCCGCATCGGCGCCGGCCATCAGCAGCCCGATCCGCTCCGTTTCCGCCGCGCCCGTCGCCGAATGACGGGTCGGGCCGGCCTCCCGCACGCGCCCGCCCGCAATCACCAGCAACCGGTCGCTCACCGACCGCAGCTCGTCCAGATCCTGCGAGATGAGCAGCACCGCCGTGCCGCCGGCCGCCAGGCCGAACAGCGCCTGGTGGATCGCCGCCGCAGAGCCGGCATCGACGCCCCAGGTCGGCTGCGCCACCACCAGGATGCCGGGCTCCTGCAACACCTCGCGCCCGACCACGAACTTCTGCAGGTTGCCGCCCGACAGGCTCGCCGCCGGCGCCTCCACCCCCGCCGCGCGGACGCCGAACGCTTCCATGACCCGCCGCGCGTATCGGCGCGCCGCCTGCCGCCGCACCACGCCCCATCGCGTCAGTCCCAGGCGGCTGCGACCAGTCAGCAGCGCGTTGTCCACCAGGCTCATCGCCGGTACGGCCGAGTGGCCCAGCCGATCCTCGGGCAGGCTGCACAGCCCCATGCGCCGCCGCGCGACCGGCCCGGCCCGGCCCGCCGCCCGCCCGTCGATCCGCACCGATCCCGCCGGCGCCGCCCGCTCGCCGCTCAGCGCCGCGAACAGCTCCGCCTGCCCATTGCCCGCCACCCCCGCGATGCCGACGATCTCGCCGGCCCGCACGGCGAATGACACGTCGCGCAGCGCCGTCCCGTGCAGGCCCGCGCCCGGCAGGCTCAGCGCCTCGACTTGCAGCCGCACCGCCCCCGGCGGCGGGCCCGACCGGACGGGCGGGGCAGGGGCGGCCCCGAGCATCAGCCGCGCCAACCCCGCCGGCGTCTCGGTCGCCGGGTCGCAGGTGGCGACCACCCGGCCGGCCCGCAGCACGGTCGCCCGGCGGCACAGCGCCTCGATCTCATGCAGCTTGTGGCTGATCACCAGCACCGCGCAGCCTGCCGCCGCGATCCGCCGCACCGCCGCGAACAGCCGCTCGGCCTCCGCCGGCGTCAGCACGGAGGTCGGCTCGTCCAGCAGCAGCAGCTTCGGCTCTGCCAGCAGGCAGCGGACGATCTCGATCACCTGCCGCTGGCCGGCCGATAGCGTGGAGACCGGGCGCCGCGGGTCGATCGGCAGCCCGTAGGCCTCGCCGACCGCCACGATCCGCCGCGCCAGCGCCGCGTCCGCCGCCGCGCCGTCCAGCCCGAGCGCCACGTTCTCCAGCACCGTGAGCCGGTCGAACAGCGTGAAATGCTGATGCACCATGCCGATCCCGAGCCGCCGCGCCGCCGACGGTCCCGCCAGCTGCACCGGCCGGCCCTCCCACAGGATCGTCCCCGCATCGGGCCGCAGCAGCCCCACGATCATCTTGACCAGCGTCGACTTGCCGGCCCCGTTCTCGCCCAGCAGCGCATGGATTTCGCCGGCCTCGACCCGCAGATCGACATCGGCATTCGCGACCACCGCCCCGAACCGCTTGCTCACTCCCCGCAACTCGATCCGCGACGCCATCGGCCCCTCCACGGCGGCCACTTCGCCGCACGCCCCTGCCACAAGCAAGCCCCATACCGAAGCGGCGCTTGCGGCCCGTCGGCCCGGCGCCCTACGCTCCCGCATGCTTCCGCCTCCGTCGGCACCGGACCGCATCGCTTTCCGCCTGAACGGCTCAGGCATCGCCGTCGCGCCGGACGTGTCGCCGAGTACCACGCTGCTGCATTGGCTGCGCGGGCCCGCCGGGTTGTGCGGCACCAAGGAGGGATGCGCCGAGGGTGATTGCGGCGCCTGCACCGTGGTTCTCGAACGGGAAAACGGCGGCCGTGTCCCGGTCAATGCCTGCCTGCTGGCGCTCGGGCAACTCCACGGCGCCAGCCTGCGCACGATCGAGGGCCTGCGCGACCACCCGATCCCCCACGCCTTCGCCGCCGGCGACGCCACCCAATGCGGCTTCTGCACGCCGGGCTTCGTCATGGCGGCGTGGGCGCATGCGCGGGAGGGCGGCGACGTGCACGAGGCGCTGGCCGGCAATCTGTGCCGCTGCACCGGCTACCGCCCGATCGTCGACGTGGTCGCCGCGCTCGACGCCGAGCCGCCGCCGGCGTTGTCGACGCCCGGTCCGGCACGTTCCGAGGCTCCCGCGGTGTTCGAGGCCGGTGGTTGCCGTTTCCACCGCCCCACCGACCTGCGGGGCCTGCTCGAATTACGGGCCGCCGAGCCCGGCGCCATGCTGTTGGCCGGCGGCACCGATCTCGGCGTCGGCTTGGCCGAGGGGCACCGTCCGCCGACCGTCATCCATCTCGGCGGCGTCCCCGAACTCGCTCAACTGCTGGCCGGGCCACATGGCCTCGTCGTCGGCGCGGCCGTGCCCTACGCCGACCTGCTGCCCGCCCTCGACGCAGCCGGCCTCGGCGCGCTGCGGCCGTTGCTCGCGCGGCTGGGCTCCCGCCAGATCCGCGGCCTCGGTACCCTGGGCGGCAATCTCGGCACCGCCTCGCCGATCGGTGACATGCTGCCGCCCTTGCTCGCCCTGGGCGCCACCGTCCGTCTGCGCGACCTCGACGGCGCCCGCGAAATGGCGGTCGAGGATTTCCTGCTCGGCTACCGCCATACCGCGTTGCGACCCGGCGAAGTCATCGAAAGCGTCGTTCTCCCCCGTCCGCCCGCCGCCGCCGGCTTTGTCTGCGAGAAGCTCTCCAAGCGGCACGACCAGGACATCTCGGCCGTGTCGGCCGCCTTTCTGCTCGACCGGGCCGGCGGCACCGTCCGCCTCGCCTTCGGCGGCATGGGCCCGATGGCCGCGCGGGCGCCCCGCGCCGAGGCGATCCTCGCGTCCGCATGGTCGCCGGCCGCGCTCGACCGTGCCGCCGATGCGCTGGCCGACGATTTCGCCCCGCTCAGCGATGGCCGCGGCACCGCCGAGTATCGCCGCACCGCCGCTTGGGGCCTGCTCCGCCGCCTATGGTGGCGGCTCGAGCGGCCCGGCCTTCCCGCCGACGTGCAGGCGCTCTGATGGATGGCGGCGCCTCGCTCCGCACGGCCGGCCGCGCCGTCGCGCATGACAGCGCGCTGAAGCACGGCACCGGCGAGGCCCGGTTCCTGGACGACGTGCCGGAACCGCCCGGCACGCTGCACGCCGCCTTTGTCCTGTCCGGCGTCGCCCATGGGCACCTCCGCCGGGTCACCGCGCCGACCCACTCCGACCTGGTCGCCTTCCTCATCGCCGCCGACATCCCCGGCCAGAACGACATCGCGCCGGTCGGCCGCGACGAGCCGCTGCTCGCGACCGACCGGGTCGAGCATGCCGGCCAGCCCGTCGCCCTCGTCGTCGCCCGCACGCGGGCCGCCGCGCTCGAGGCCGCCGCCGCGACCCGGCTCGACATCGACCCGTTGCCGGCCACGCTCTCGATCGAGGCCGGCCTCGACGGGCCGCCGCTGATCCCGCCGATGCTGCTCGCCGACGGCGACGCCCCCGCCGCGCTCGCCCGCGCGCCGCATCGGCTCGGCGGCGAGTTCCGCTGCGGCGGCCAGGAGCATTTCTACCTGGAGGGCCAGGTCGCGCTGGCCGTTCCCGGCGAGGATCGCGACCTCGTCCTGCACTCCTCGACCCAGCACCCGACGGAGGTGCAACACATCGCCGCCCGCGTGCTCGGCTGCGACTTCAACCGCGTCACCGTGCAGGTGCGTCGCGTCGGCGGCGGCTTCGGCGGCAAGGAGAGCAATGCCAGCGCCGTCGCCGCCGCCGCCGCCTTTGCCGCGATCCACACCGGCCGGCCGGTGAAGCTCCGCCTGTCCCGCAAGGCCGACATCGCCAGCACGGGCAAGCGGCACCCCTTCCTGTTCCGGTGGGAGGCCGGCTTCGACGGGGAGGGCAGGGTGCTCGCGCTCGACGCGCTGCTCGCCGCCGATGGCGGGCACACGCCGGACCTCTCCGGCGGCGTCATGATGCGCGCGCTCACCCATGCGCTGAATGCCTGCCACGTCGCCGACGTCCGGCTACGCGGGGTGGTGGTCAAGACCAACAGCGTCAGCAACACCGCCTTTCGCGGCTTCGGCGGGCCGCAGGGCGTGTTGCTGATGGAGGACGTGCTCTACCGGATCGCCCGCACCCTGCGTCTCGACGTCGAGACGGTGCGCGAGCGCAACCTTGCCGGCGGACCCAACCCGGCAGCCACGCCCTATGGCGCCAGCCTGGAGGGCGACCTGCTGCGCCGGGTCTGGGCCGAGGCGCGCGACACGTCCGACTGGGATCGTCGCCGGGCGGAGATCGACGCGTTCAACCGCAGCCACCCGTTCCTGCGCCGCGGCCTTGGCAGCTTCGTGCTCGCCTTCGGCATCTCGTTCGGCCTGCCGCACCTCAATCAGGCCGGTGCGCTGGTCCATGTCTATACCGACGGCTCCGTGCGCCTGAACCATGGCGGCACCGAGATGGGGCAGGGGCTGTTCATCAAGGTGGCCCAAGTCGTCGCCGAAGTGTTCGGTATCGGCCTCGACCGCATCGCCATCACGGCGACCAGCACCGGCGAGGTTCCCAATACGGCGCCGACGGCGGCCTCCACCGGCTCCGACCTCAATGGCTGGGCCGCGCACGCCGCGGCGTCGGCCATCCGCGACCGCATGGCCACCGTCGCCGCCGCGCTATGGAGCGTCGACCCGGCCGAGATCGCCTTCGCCGACGACCGGGTCGCCGCCGGCAACCACAGCATGGCCTTCGGCGAGCTGGCCGACCTCGCCTACCGTGCCCGCGTCTCGCTCTCGGCGACCGGTTACTACCGCACCCCGGACCTGGTCTGGGACGGTGCCGCCATGAAGGGGCGCCCGTTCTTCTACTACTCTTACGGCGCGGCCGTGGCCGAGGTCGCCGTCGACACGCTCACCGGCGAGAACCGCGTGCTGCGCGCCGACCTGGTGCAGGATTGCGGCCGGTCGCTCAACCCGGCGATCGACCGCGGCCAAATCGAGGGCGCCTTCGTCCAGGGCCTTGGCTGGCTCACCTGCGAAGAGCTCTGGTCCGACCCGGCGGGCCGGCTGCGCACGCTCGGTCCCTCCACCTACAAGATCCCCGGCTCCCGCGACGTGCCGCCGATCCTGAACGTTCGCCTGCTCGACGACGCCCCCGCCCGCGTGCCGACCATCTTCCGTTCCAAAGCCGTCGGCGAACCCCCGCTGATGCTCGCCACCGCCGTCTGGAACGCCCTCAAGGACGCGATCGGCACCGACCGCCTCGACCTGCCCGCCACGCCGGAACGCGTGCTCGCGGCGATCCGATCAGCCGATGCCTAGTAGTGCGTCCGCGCTTCGTGTTCCGCCCATGCAGCAAAAGGTTCGCCGCCGCGCTCGGCTGCTTGCTGCTCGATCGGGGTGCGGCGCTGATCGTGGGGGCGGCTGATCTCGTCGTAGATCACCGCGTCGTCGAAGCCGGCCGCCGCCGCGTCGTGCTGGGTCGCGGCGAACACGATGCGGTCGATCCGTGCCCAGTGCAGCGCCGCCAGGCACATCGGGCAGGGTTCGCAGCTCGTGTAGATCGTGCAGCCCCGCAACTCGAACCGCTCCAGCGTCCGGCAGGCTGCCCGGATCGCCTGCATCTCGGCATGCGCCGTGGGGTCCAGGTCCGGCGTCACCCGGTTCATGCCCTCCGCCACGATCGCGCCGTCGCATACGATCACGGCGCCGAACGGCCCGCCCCCCGTCCCGACGGACTGGCAGGCCAGCCCGATCGCCCGCGCCATGAACTCAGACATGAAAGGCGCTCGCGTCGAACCCGTTCGGCACGCGCCCGTTCGGCCGGATCATGTCGTAGGGCCCGCGCGGCAGGAACTGCCCGCTGCCGGGCTCCGCCTGCACGCGGCCGTCCTGCATGACCACCTCGCCCCGTCGCACCGTCGCGACCGGCCAGCCCGTTACCTCCAGCCCCTCATAGGGCGTGTAGTCGATCGCCTGCTGCAGCATCGCGTTGGTGATCGTCACGCGCCGGGCCGGGTCCCACAGCACCAGGTCGGCATCCGCCCCGGGCGCGATCGTGCCCTTGCGCGGATACAGCCCGAACAGCCGCGCCGGGTTGGCGGCGGTGAGTTGGACGAATTTCTCCACGCTGATGCGTCCCTTGCCGACGCCTTCGCTCCACAGGATCGGCAGCCGCGTCGCCAGGCCCGGCACCCCGTTCGGGATCTGTGTGAACGGCACGTCCGTCCCGTTCACCCGCTTGCCGCGGTCGCCCTCGTAGCACCAGCCGCTATGGTCGGACGACACGACGTCCAGCACGCCGCGGCGGATCTCGTCCCACAGCCCGTCGATGTCGGCGGCCTCGCGCGGCGCCGGGCTACACATGAACTTGGCGCCTTCGAAGCCCGGTCGGTCCATGTCGCCGGCCGTCAGCACCATGTATTGCGGACAGGTCTCCGCCCAGACCTTCAGCCCGCGCCGCTGCGCCCGCGCCACCTCCTCGGCGGCTTCCGGGCCGGACACGTGGAACACCTGGATCGGCTGGTCCACCAGCTCGGCCAGCGCGATGGCCCGATGCGTCGCCTCGCGCTCGACGATGCCGGGCCGCGACCAGGCATGGTATTTCGGCTCCGTCCGCCCCGCCGCCAGCAATGCCGCCGAGCGCCACCCGATCGCCTCGTAATTCTCGCAATGCACCGTCACCAGCGCACCCGCCCGCCGCGCCGCCGCCAGGACGCGCAGGTACTGGCGATCGTCCAGCTGCAGCGGATCGTAGGTGAGGAACACCTTGAGGCTGCGGATGCCCGACGCGACGAGGGCGGGTATCTCCTCGAACACGACGGCGTCCGTCGCGTCCGTGATGATCTGGTGGAAGCTGTAATCGACCATCGCCTGGGCGGCCCGGCGGCGATACTCCGCCAGCGTCGGCCCGATGGGCTGGCCCTTGAACTGCGTGGAGAAGGTGATGACCGTGGTCGTGCCGCCCGCCAGCGCGGACCGGCTGCCGGTGACGAAGCTCTCCTCGTCGGCACCGCCGCCTTCCTGCAATTGCTCGATGTGGCAATGGCTATCCACACCGCCGGGCAACACCAGCAGCCCCGCCGCGTCCAGCATCCGCGCCCCGCGCAACCCGTGCCCGAGCGCCGCCACCCGGCCCCCGATCACGCCGATATCGGCATCGAACACGTCGCCCGCCGTCGCCACCGTCCCGCCCCGGACCACCAGATCGAACTCGTCCATGCCGCCTCCTGCCGCCTGCTCCCGCACTGAAGCGGCTTGGCCGCTTCGCCTCAAGCACGCGCTTCACGGCCCCGTGGTCCAGAGCCGGCCTACTTGCGCCAGACACACTGGACGCCTTAATACCGCTGAACGTGCGGTCAGTTAAATCGAGCGGATACGGGAACGGTGGCGCGTCGCGCGCCCGCCCCGCCCGCCGGCAGCGTCGAGCGGAACGACATGGACAAGGTGGATAGCAAACGGTCGGCCGAGTCCGAGGACGACGACGCCGCGCAACGGTCATCCGAGGACTCCGAGCACTCGTCCGAGCCCGCCCGGTCCGACGCCGGCGACAAGGTCGAGGCCAAGGACACCGAGAAGAAGAGCAGCCGCGACGGCGACGGCAAGTCGGACGCCGATGGCAGCGACGGCAAGGACGGCGACGGCAAGGGCAAGAAGAAGAGCTCCAAGGTCCCGCTCATCATCCTGGCCATCGTGGTCGTGCTCGGCGCCATCGCCGGCGGGATCTGGTGGTTCCTGCACCGCAACCAGACCGACACGGACGACGCCTACACCGACGGCAACATCGTCATGATGGCGTCCCAGGTGAACGGCTACGTCACCACCCTGGCGGTGACCGACAACCAGTTCGTCCGCAAGGGCGACCTGCTGGTTCAGATCGACGCGCGCCCCTATCAGGCGGCCCGCGACGAAGCGCAGGGTCAGCTCGCTTCTGCCGAAGCCCAGCTCGCCGACGCCAAGCTCGCGCTCGACAAGGCGCAGACCACCTTCCCCGCCCAGTTGGCCCAGGCGCAGGGTCAGCTCGTCCAGGCGCAGGGCACACTCTACAACGCGCAGACCGAATCCCGGCGGCAACACGCCGTCGAGCGTGCGGCGACCACGCAGCAGAACGTCGACCAGTCGACCGCCGGGCTGCGTAGCGCGCAGGGCCAGGTGCAGGTGGCCCAGGCCCAGGTCGATATCGCCAAGCTGATCCCGCAGAACGTCCAGCAAGCGGCGGCGCAGGTGAAGCAGCTCGAAGGCCAGGTCGAGCAGATGCGCGCCCGCCTCGCCACCGCTGACGTCAACCTCGGTTTCACCCGCGTCACCGCGCCCAAGGATGGTTGGGTGACCCGGCGCAACGTCGAGAACGGCAACTACCTGCAGCCCGGCCAGCAGATCATGGCGCTCGTCACACCGGAGGTCTGGGTCACCGCGAACTTCAAGGAAACCCAACTCGCCCGCATGCGCCCCGGCCAGGAGGTGGACATCGAGGTGGACGCCTATCCCGACCTCAAGCTCAAGGGGCACGTGGACTCCGTGCAGCTCGGCTCCGGCTCCAAGTTCAGCGCCTTCCCGGCCGAGAACGCGACGGGCAACTTCGTCAAGATCGTCCAGCGCGTCCCGGTCAAGATCGTCATCGACAGCGGCATGCGCGACGACGAACCGCTGCCGCTGGGCATCTCGGTCGTCCCGACCGTCTACTTTAAGTGAGCGGTCACACGGGCAAGGACGCCCAATGGCAATCCGGTCACAACAAGTGGCTGGTCGCCGTGGTGGTGACGTTGGGCGCTTTCATGGAGGTGCTCGACACCACCATCGTCAACGTGTCGCTGCCGCACATCGCCGGCAACCTGGCCGTTTCCTATGACGACGCGACCTGGGCGCTGACCTCCTACCTGCTGGCCAACGGCATCGTGCTGACCGTGTCGGGCTGGCTCTCCTCCGTGTTCGGGCGGCGCAAATACTTCCTGATCTGCATCGCCGGCTTCACGGTCTGCTCGTTCCTGTGCGGCACGTCGACCAGCCTGGGCGAGCTGGTGGTGTTCCGCCTGTTGCAAGGCTTCTTCGGCGGCGGGCTGCAGCCGACGCAGCAATCCATCATCCTGGACACCTTCCCGCCCGCGCTACGCGGGAAGGCGTTCGGCCTCACGGCCATCGCCACCATCGTGGCGCCCGTGCTCGGCCCGACCCTGGGCGGCATCCTGACCGACAGCTATGGCTGGCGCTGGGTGTTCTTCATCAACGTGCCGGTCGGTGTGGCCACCTTCTTCGCCGTGCAGGCGCTGGTGGAAGATCCGCCCTGGGCCAAGGCCCGCCCGCGCGGGATCGACTACATCGGCCTGAGCCTCATCACCCTCGGCCTGGGGGCGCTCGAGGTCGTCATGGACCGCGGCGAGGAGCTGGACTGGTTCGGCTCGCGCTTCATCGTCATCATGCTGATCCTGGCCGTGCTCGGCATCGGCGGCGCCATCGCCTGGCTGCTATATGCCCAAGAGCCGGTGGTGGATCTGCGCGTGTTGAGCGACCGCAATTTTGCGATCGGTTGCGTGATGATCGCCGCCATGGCCTGCGTGCTCTACGCCAGCGCCGTGGTCATTCCGCAATTCGCCCAGCAGCAACTCGGCTATACCGCGACCTGGGCCGGGCTGATCCTATCGCCGGGCGGACTGGTGGTGATCTTCTTGATCCCGTTCGTAGGGCAGATCATGAAGGTGGTGCCGCTCAAATACGTCATCGCGTTCGGCTTCTTCCTGATGGGCTGCGCGCTGACCTATTCGCACTATCTGGTGCCCAACATCGACTTCTGGTCGCTCGCCAAGATGCGCGCATTCCAGACCGCCGGCCTGGCGTTCATGTTCGTGCCGATCAGCACCATCGCCTTCTCCACCCTGCCGCGCTCGGGCAATGCGGACGCGTCGGCGCTGTTCACCATGTCGCGCAACTACTTCGGCTCGATGTCGATCTCGGCCGCCACCGCCATCGTGCAGGACCGGACGCAGATCCGGCAGGCGCACCTGACCGACCACACCTCCATGCTGGATTTCGGCTACGCCAGCACCCTACACCGGGTGCAGAACGACTTGCTGGCCCAGGGGCATGCGGCCGCCACCACGATGCAGGGCGCCACGAACTACCTGTATCAGCAGCTGCACGCCCAGGCCTCCGTGCTGGCCTACAGCGACGTGTTCATGATCACGGCCATCCTGTCCTTCGCCCTGGTGCCGATCTGCCTGCTGGCCGGCAACAAGAGTGGCAAGGGGGGCGCCGGCCCCGCGCACTGAGCCCGGCGGGACGTCTCCGAGCGGGGCGCGTCACAGCCGGGCGATGATCTCCGCACGCGGCTGCAGATGCGCCCGCAGCACTGCTTCCGCCGCCGGGGCGTCGCCGGCATCGAGCGCATCCAGCAGCGCCCCGTGTTCCTCCAGGATGAGCTGCAGCCGGCTCGGATCGGCGCCAAAGGCGGACAGCGCGACCAGTTGCTGGCGCGCGCGCAGCCCGTCGTACATCCCGACCAGCACGGCGTTGCTGAGCGTGGCGACCAGGCCGCGGTGGAATTGCTGGTCCAGTCGGACCTGCTGATCGATCGCTTCGGCCCCCGGCTCGGCCATGGCGGCCAGGAGGCGGCGGCTTTCCCCCGGCGCGCCTCGCCCCCCGGCGCAGATCGCCCGCACCGCATGACCTTCCAGCACGCGCCGCGCCTCGTAAACGTCGACGAGCTCCTGCGCCGTCACCGACGGCACCAGGGCGCCCCGCCGCGGCACCAGCTGCAGCCAATGCTCGGCCGCCAGCCGGTGGAACGCTTCCCGCACGGGGGTGCGCGACAGGCCGACGGCCTGGCAGACGGCCTCCTCTTCCAGAAAAGCGCCGGCTTCGAAGCGGCGGCCCAGGATACCGTCCCTCACGAAGGCATAGGCCCGGTCGCGCGCAGACGCGGTTTGCCGTTCCTCCGTCTCAGCGCCGTTCATTTCAGATTTCGATTGCATACGTCGTGTATACGTGCCCTGAATGTGAGCGGACAACAACGTAATTGGTTGCAGTGCACCAAAAATTGGCATTCCTGACCCATTTGGCGTTTCTTTCAGCTGGTCGCTCGGCATGACCTGGCGCGTGGGCATCGATTCCGGCGGCACCTTCACCGATGTGTGCCTGTTCGACGACAGCACGGGCCGGGTCGCCGTCTGGAAGGTGTCGTCCACCCCCGACGATCCGTCGCGCGGCATCGCGCAGGGTCTGGCCGAAGGCGTCGACGGCGTCGGCGCCGCGCCGGCGGAAGTCGGCTATTTCGGGCACGGTACCACCGTCGGCACCAATGCCCTGATCCAGCACCGGGGCGTGTACACTGGGCTGATCACCTCCGCCGGGTTCCGCGACCTGCTGGAGATCGGCCGACAGAAACGGCCCGACCTCTACGACCTGCAGGCCGACAAGTCGCCGATCCTGGTCAGCCGCGACCTGCGTCTCGAGGTGGCCGAACGGGTGCGACACGACGGCTCGGTGGAAACCCCGCTCGACGAGGCCGGCCTGCGCGTCGCCGTGCGCCAGCTCAAGGCGGCCGGAGTCAAGGCGGTGGCGGTCTGCTTCCTCTACGGCTTCATGCGGGCCGATCACGAGCAGACCGCGCGCGACATCCTGGCCGAAGAGTTCCCGGAGGCGTTCAGCTGCACCGGCCATGAGGTCGCGCCCGAGTTCCGCGAGTACGAGCGGCTCTCCACGGCGGTGGTCAACGCGTATCTCGGCCCGGTCATGCGCAGCTACATCGAAAAGCTCGGCGAGCGGCTCGACTCGCTCGGCGTGAAGGCCAAGCCGCACCTGACGCAATCCAATGGCGGCGTGATCGGCTTCGACCAGGCCGCCCGCCTGCCGGTGCGCACGGTGCTGTCGGGGCCCAGCACGGGCGTGATTGCCGCGCAGGAGATCGGCCGCCTCGCCGGCTTCCCCGACCTCATCACCTTCGACATGGGCGGCACCAGCACGGACGTCGCCCTGCTGACCGGCGGGCAGTGCCGGCTCACCAACGAGGCGGTGGTGCACGGCTACCCGATCAAGGCGCCGATGCTCGACATCCACACGGTGGGCGCCGGCGGCGGCTCCATCGCGTCCATCGACACGGGCGGCTTGCTCAAGGTCGGCCCGCGCAGCGCCGGCGCCGCGCCCGGCCCGGTCTGCTACGACCGCGGCAACGACGAGGCGACCGTGACGGACGCCAACGTCGTGCTGCAGACGCTCAACCCCACCCATCTGCTCGGCGGCCGCATGCCGATCCGGCAGGACCTGGCCCGGGCCGCCATCGGCCGCCTGGCCGACCGCCTCGGTCTCGAGCCGATGGAAACCGCGGCGGGCATCATCGCCGTGGTCACCGCCAACATGGCCCGCGCCATCCGCGTCATCAGCGTGCAGCGCGGCTACGACCCGCGCGACTACACGCTGGTCGCCTTTGGCGGTGCCGGGCCGCTGCACGCCGTCCGCCTGGCGCGCGAGCTGGACATCAGCCGCGTGCTGGTCCCGCGCAACCCGGGCATCTTGTGCGCCACCGGCCTGCTGCTGACCGATCTGCGCGCCGACTTCGCCTCCACCCGGCTACGCACCCTGGACGAGGCGGCGCTGCCTTCGCTCGCTGCCGCCTTCGACGAACTGGACGCGCGCGCCCTCGCCTGGTTCGCCGACGAAAGCGTGCCCGCGGCCGACCGCCGCACCGCACGCACGGCCGACCTCCGCTACGCCGGCCAGAACTACGAAATCCCGGTCGCGCTGCCGCCCGGCCCGATCGGCGCCGACACGCTGGAAAGCCTCCGGGACGGCTTCGCCGCCGCGCATCGCCGGCTCTACGGCTTCGTGGCGGAGGGCGAGACGGTCCAGATCGTCACCACCCGGATCGAGGCCACCGGCATCGTGCGCAAGGCGAGCTTCCCCGCCGGCGCGGAGGCCGGGCCGGACGCGTCGGCCGCGATCACCGAGCGCCGCGACGTCTGGCTGCCCGAGGCCGGCCGCTTCGTGTCGTGCCCCGTCTACGACCGCGAGAAGCTGCGCTCCGGCCATCGCCTCGCCGGCCCCGCCATCGTGGAACAGATGGACGCCACCACCGTGGTGCTGCCAGGCTGGAATGGCCGGGTCGAACCGTATGGCAACCTGATCCTGGAGGCCGCATGAGCCAAGCCCGCCAACCGGCCGACATGCCGGCGCTCGATCCCATCACCGTCGAGGTGATCGGTTCGGCCCTGTCCTCCATCACGGAGGAGATGGGCGAGGCCCTGGTGCGGGCCAGCTACTCCACCAACATCAAGGAGCGCCGCGACTGCTCCACCGCGCTTTTCGACACTGCGGGCACCACGCTGTGCCAGGCCGAGCACATCCCGATGCATCTCGGCAGCTTCATCGGCATCATCCCGCACATCCTCAAGCGCCACGACACCGCCGCCATGCAGCCCGGCGACGTCTTCGTCGGCAACGACGCCTTCGAGGGCGGCGGCACCCACCTGCCGGACCTGGTGCTCGCCGAGCCGATCTTCGTCGACGGGGCAATCACCGCCTGGGCCGTCAACACCGCCCACCACGCCGATTTCGCCGATCGCGGGCATCAGCACATCTACCAGGAAGGTCTCCGCATCCCGCCGATCCGGCTCTACCGCGCCGGCGAGCTGCAGGCCGACGTGCAAGCTCTGATCCTGCTCAACTGCCAGGTCCCGCACGAGCGCCTCTCCGACCTGCGGGCGCAAATGGCGGCCAACCGCCTGGGGGTGCAGCGCATGACCGCGCTGTGCGCCCGCTACGGCCGCGACACGGTGCTCGCCGCCGGGCGCGCGCTGCAGGATTATGCCGAGCGCAAGATGCGCGCCGGCATCGCCGCCATTCCGGACGGCACCTACCGCTTCGCCGACCGCTACGACGGCCCCGAATTCCCCGGCGAGCTCGACTTCTCCGTCGCGCTCACGGTCGACGGCGACGCCATGCGGCTCGATTTCGAGGCGCCGCCGCAGCTCCGCGCCGGGATCAACATGACCTACACGGCGCTGCTGTCGACCGTCTATTACGCGGTCAAGACCGTGGTCGACCCGACCGTGCTGCCCAATTCGGGCCTGGCCCGGCCGATCAGCGTCACGGCGACCGAAGGCTCCGTGCTCAACTGCGTCCATCCCGCCGCGGTCAACGGCCGCATCGGCCCGTGCCAGCGCGTGGTCGACCTCATCCATGGCGCGCTGGCGCAGGCAGTGCCGGACCGGGTGGTGGCGGCCTGCAATGGCAGCGTGCTCTCGGCGACCTTTGTCGGCGCGCGGCCGGACCGCTCGCTCTGGGTCTATCTCGAGACCATCGGCGGCGGCTCCGGCGCGCGCGCCACCAAGGACGGGCTGGACGGCGTGCACGTGCACATGACCAACACCTCCAACCTGCCGGTCGAGGCGCTGGAAGGCGAGTATCCGCTGACCTTGCTCGCCTACGAGCTGGTGCAGAACTCCGGCGGCGTCGGGCGCGCGCGGGGCGGCATGGGGCTGCGCCGGGTCTACCGCGCGGAGGCGGAATGCCGCCTGCGGATCGACGGTTCGCGGCTGATCTCGCGGCCCTGGGGCCTGGCCGGCGGCGGCGAAGGGGGCGGGTGCCATTTCCGCTTCAGCGAGGGAACCGCGCCGTTCGAGGGCGGCAACGGCACGCTCAAGCCCGGCGACATCGTCGAGATCGTCACCCCGGGCGCCGGCGGCTACGGTCCGCCGCTCGAACGCGACGGGGCCGAGGTCGCCCGCGACCTGCGCGAGGGCCGGATCGACCGGGCGACCGCCGCTTCCGCTTATCATCATCGAGAGGACGCCCCCACATGCTGATGCACCGTCGCGCCTTGATCGCCGGCACCGCCGCGCTGCCCTTTCTGCGCGTGCCCGCCCGCGCGGCCCGCACCCCCGGCCAACTGGTGTTCGGCCTGTCCAGCTACCCGCCCAACTTCAACCCCTGGGTCCAGGCCGGCACCGCCGCCGGCACCGTCACCCTCCAGGTCCATCGCGGCCTGACCTCCTATGACGCGGCCGGCACGCTCCGGGGCGAGCTGGCCGAGCATTGGGAGCGCGACGGCGATGCCGGTTGGTTGTTCCACCTGCGCGAAGCCACCTTCCACAACGGCGCCCCCGTCACGGCTGCCGACGTCAAATACACCCTCGAGCAAGTCGCCGCGCCGAAATCCACGGCCTACATGCGCGCGCAGTTCCAGGGGGTGGACCGCGTCGAGACGCCGGACCCGCGCACGGTCCGCATCGTCATGAAGGAGCCGACGGCCACCCTGCCGCTCTGGCTTGCCGCCTTCGAGATGCCGATCGTGGCCGCCGGGTCGGCCGAGACGGGCAAGACGCCGATCGGTTGCGGCCCGTTCACCATCGCGGCGCAGGAGCGCGGCGTGTCGATCGACCTCCGGGCCAACCCGCGCTTCTACAAGCCCGGCCTGCCCAAGCTCAAATCTCTGCGCATGGTCGTCTATGCCGACGAGAACGCCCGCGTCGCCGCCCTGCAGGCCGGTGACGTGGACTTGATCGAATACGTGCCGTGGCAGTCCATGGCCGGCATCGAGGCGGACCCCAAGCTGAAGCTCGCCAGCACGGACGGGCCTTTCATGTATCTGACCTTCAACGGCGCCACCGGTCCGTTCAAGGACAAGCGGGTCCGCCGCGCGGTGGCGCACGCGATCAAGCGGGACGAGATCGTCAAATCGGTGTTCTACGGCCGCGGCGCGCCCTGCGCCGGACTGCCGCTGGTGAGCGAGAGCCCGTATTACGATGCCGCGCTCGCGGAAGGGTGGGCCTATGATCCGGCCAAAGCCAAGGCGCTGCTGGCCGAGGCCGGGCTCGGTGGCGGCTTCCAGTGCACGCTGCTCTCCACCGCGCAATACGGCATGCACAAGGACAGCGCCGAGCTGGTGCAGCAGCACTTGGCCGCCATCGGCGTGCAGGTCGAGCTGGCCCTGCCGGACTGGGCGACCCGCATCGCGCTCGGCAATCGCGGCCAGTACCAATTCGCCATGAACGGCACCACCGCCGACAGCAACGACCCGGACGGCCTCACCAACATGATCGACAGCTCGCTCGGCGCCTCTGCCAGCCGCAGCTACGAGCTCAAGGATCCGGAGATATCCCGCCTGCTCGCCGCCGGCCGCGCCGAGTTCGACGAGGGCAAGCGGCGCGCCATCTACCTCGATCTGCAGAAGCAGATGATCGACAACCCGACCATGGTATCCCTGGCATGGCGTTCGCAAGGCTACGCCATGGCCAAGGACGTCACCGGGTTCACCAACATGCCAGGCGCGCTCACCTTCTTCTCCGGCCTCACGCTGGAGGAGACCGGCCTTGCGTAGCCACTGACGCATGCTCTGGGTGGCAAAGCGCGTCGCGGTCTCGGTCCTGCTCATCTGGATCGTGGCCACCGCCGTGTTCATGGCGATCCACCTGGTCCCCGGCGACCCGGCGGAGTTGCTGCTATCCGCCGGCGGCGCGGCGCCGGACCCGGATACGGTGGCGCAATTGCGGGACCAGCTCGGCCTGGATCGCCCGCTGATCGATCAATATGCCAGCAACGTCGGCAACCTGCTGCGGGGTGACCTCGGCACGTCCTTGCAGGATCAGACTCCCGTGCTCGACTCGGTCGCGACCCGGCTACCGCGCACGCTGGAGCTGATCGGCGGGGCGGCCGTGCTGGCATTGCTGGTCGGCATCCCGCTCGGCGCGGCCTGCGCCGTTCGTCCCGGCGGCTGGTTGGACCGGGCCGCCGGGGCCGCCGCCGCGCTGCTGCTGTCCACCCCCGTCTTCGTGCTCGGCACGCTGCTGGTGCTGTTGTTCGCGCAGACGCTGCACTGGCTCCCGGCCGGCGGCTACGTGCCGTTGGCGCGCGATCCCGGCCAACATCTGCTGCTGCTGCTGATGCCGGCGGCGACGATCGCGGCCGGGTTGGCCGGGGTCGTGTTCCGCATCACCCGCGGCGCCGTGCTGGACGTCGCGTCCCGCGATTACGTCCGCACCGCCCGCGCCAAGGGCCTGCGCCCCGGCCGCATCATGCGTCGGCACGTGCTGCGCAATGCGTTGATCCCGGTCGCCACCGTGATCGGGCTGCACCTGGGCGGGCTGCTGGGCGGCACCGTGCTGGTGGAGTTCGTGTTCAACTACCCCGGCCTGTCCGGCCTGCTGGTCGACGCCGTCAACGCCCGGGACTACCCGATGGTCGAGGGTGTCGTGCTGGTGATCTCCGTCCTGTTCGTGGGTCTCAACCTGCTGCTGGACCTGCTGTACGGCGTGCTCGATCCACGGGTGCGGCACGCATGAAGGCGATCCGGCTGCCGCTGGTCGCGCTGATGCTGCTGCTCGGCCTCGCCGCCGCCGCGCCCTGGCTGCCGCTGCTCGACCCCGTCCGCATGGACGTGGCGCACCGGCTGGCCGGGGCGAGCGCGGCGCACCCGCTCGGCCAGGACGAGTTCGGGCGCGACGAGCTGGCCCGGCTGATCTGGGGCGCGCGGACCTCCTTGCTCGTGGCGCTGTCCGCGACCGCGATCGCCGGCGTCGTCGGCACGCTGCTCGGGCTCGTCGGCGGCTTCGTGCGCGGGATCGCCGAGTTGCTGGCGGTCCGCTCCATGGACGTGGTGCTGTGCTTCCCGCCGCTGCTGCTGGCGATCCTGGTCGTCACCCTGGCCGGGCCCGGCGCGGGTACGCTGATCGCTGTGTTGTCGGTCCTGTTCCTGCCGGGCTTTACGCGGGTCGCCTATGCCGGCGTGCTGACCACGCGGCAGCTCGACTACGTGGAGGCGCTGCGCGTGTTGGGCGCCAACCCGATCCGCGTGATGCTGCGGACGGTGCTGCCCAACATCGCCGGGCCGTTGCTGGTGCAGGCGAGCCTGGCCGCGGCGTCGGCGGTGGTGCTGGAAACCGGCTTGTCGTTCCTGGGCCTCGGCGTGGTGCCGCCGACGCCGTCCTGGGGGCTGATGGTGCGGGCGGCGCGGCAGACGGTGGCGCAGTCCCCGGCGCTGCTGCTCTGGCCGTGCTTGGCGCTGGTGGCGACGATCTTCATCCTCAACGTGCTGTGCGACCGGCTGCAGGCGTCGCTGGATCCGCACGGCGCGACCCGCTCGCTGTGGCGTCGTCGCGCCCGCCCGTTGCCGCCCGCGCCGGGCCCGGCGGCGGCCGGCGGCGCCTTGTCCGTGGAAGGGCTCACCCTCGAGTTGGACACGCCGGCCGGGCCGGTGCCGGTCGTGCGCGACGTGTCGCTCGCCGTGCCGGCCGGGCGGACGCTGGCGCTGGTGGGCGAAAGCGGCTCGGGCAAGTCGCTGACCGGGCTGGCGGTGATGGGCCTGCTGCCACCGGTGGTGCGCCCGATCGCGGGCAGCGCCCTGCTCGCGGGCGAGGACCTGCTGCGCCTGGACGAGGCCGCGCTGCGCCGGCGTCGCGGCGCCGCCCTCGCCATGGTGTTCCAGGACCCGGCCAGCAGCCTCAACCCGGTGCACCGCATCGGCGACCAGATCGACGAGGTCGTGCGCGCGCATGGCGGCCGGCGGTCGGCGACCGAGTTGCTGGCCGCGGTCGCCATCCCCGAGCCGGCCCGTCGCGCCCGCGCCTTTCCGCACCAGCTCTCCGGCGGCATGCGGCAGCGCGTGATGATCGCCATGGCCATCGCCAACGGCCCGCGCCTCCTCATCGCCGACGAGCCCACCACGGCGCTGGACGTGACGGTGCAGGCGCAGGTGATCGCGCTGCTCGCCGGGCTGCAGCGGGAGGGCGGCATGGGCCTGCTGTTCATCACCCACAACCTCCCGCTGGTGGCCGAGATCGCGGATCGGGTCGCGGTCATGTACGGCGGCGAGATCGTGGAGCAGGCGGAGGCGGCCGACTTGTTCGCCGCACCGCTGCATCCCTACACGCAGGCGCTACTCCGCAGCACGATCACTGCCGATGGCGCCGCGCCGGAGGGGATTGCCGGGTCGGTGCCGACGCCCGGCGCGCTGCCGCCCGGCTGCGTGTTCGCGCCCCGCTGCGCCTTGCGGCTGCCCGCCTGCGAGGCGGCGCACCCCGCGCTGCGCGAGGTGGCGCCCGATCGCCTGTCCCGCTGCATCCGCTGGGCCGAGATGGCATGACGGCGCTGCTACAGGCCGAGGGCGTCGGCCGCCGCTTCGGGTCGCGGCGGCACGCCGTGCACGCCGTCAGCGACGTTTCGTTGCGGATCGATCGCGGCGAGGCGCTCGGGCTGGTGGGGGAGAGCGGTTCGGGCAAGAGCACGCTGGGTCGCTTGCTGCTGGGGCTGCTACCGCCGAGCGCCGGTACCATCCGGTTCGACGGCGCGGCCTTGCCCGCCACGCCCGGCCCGGCGCTGCGGCGACGGATGCAGCTCGTGTTCCAGGACCCGTATGCCAGCCTCGATCCGCGCCGCCGGGTCGGGGCGCAGGTCGCCGACGGCCTCTCGATCCACGGCATCGGCACCGCCGCCGAGCGCGACGGGAGGGTGGCGGCGCTCCTGCGCCAGGTCGGGCTGGAACCGGCCCATGCCGCCCGCCTGCCGCACGAGTTCAGCGGCGGCCAGCGGCAGCGCATCGCCATCGCCCGCGCGCTGGCCCCCGGACCGGAATTGCTGGTGGCCGACGAGCCGGTCTCCGCGCTGGATGTCTCCGTGCAGGCCCAGGTGCTGGCGCTGCTGGCCGACCTGCGCGCCCGGCTCGGCCTGGCGCTGCTGTTCATCAGCCACGACCTCGCCGTGGTGCGGCATCTCTGCGACCGGGTGGCGGTGATGTATCTCGGCCGCGTGGTCGAGGACGGGCCGGCGGCCGCGCTGTTCGCCCGGCCGCTGCACCCCTACACGCGGGCGCTGCTGTCCGCCTCGCCGCAGATCGACCCGGCGCATCGCCGCCGCCGGATCGTGCTCCCCGGCGAGCCGCCGAGCCCGATGGCGCCGCCATCCGGCTGCGTGTTCCGCACCCGTTGCCGCTTCGCCGCGCCGGCTTGCGCGGAGGTCGTGCCCGTTTTGCGGGAGGTCGCGCCGGGGCAGCGCGTGGCGTGTGACCGGGGGGAGGCCATCGATGCTGACGGGTGACGGACGGGTTGCCATGGTCTCGGGCGGCGCGCGCGGGATCGGGCGCGCGACGGTCGAACACCTGCTCGCCGGCGGCTGGACCGTCTCGGCCGGGGTACGCGAGGCGCGGGGGCTCGAAGGGTCCGACCGGCTGATGCTGCACCGCTACGATGCGGAAGACCCCCAAAGCCCGCGCGATTGGGTCGCTGCCACGCTCGCCCGCTTCGGCCGGTTGCACGCGCTGGTCAACGCCGCCGGTATCAACACCCGCGCCACCCTGGCCGACGAGGACGAGACGGCGCTGGACGCGCTGTGGGCGATCAACGTCAAGGCGCCGCTGCGGCTGATCCGCGCGGCGCTGCCGCCCTTGCGGGACTGCGGGGAGGGCAGGGTGGTCAACGTCGCCTCGCTCTCCGGCAAGCGGGTCGCCAACGAGAACGTCGGCTACGCGATGAGCAAATTCGCCCTGGTGGCGCTGACCCAGGCCGTGCGCCGCGAGGGCTGGGACGATGGGGTGCGCGCCTGCAGCGTGTGCCCCGGCTTCGTCGCTACCGACATGACGGCAGCGGTCACCCGCGTGCCGCGCGAGGCGATGAGCAGCGCGGCCGACGTCGCCGCCTTGATCGGGACGGCGCTCTGCCTGCCGAACAATGCCACCGTGGGCGAGATCCTGGTGAACTGCCGGGTGGAGGCGATGCTGTGACGGACGTCGTCGTCGTGGGCGCCGGGATCAGCGGCGCGGCGACCGCCTTTGAGCTGGCGACCGCCGGGCTGCACGTGACCCTGCTCGACCGCTACGGCCCGGCCGCCATGGCGAGCGGCTGGACGCTGGCCGGCGTGCGCGCCTCCGGACGGCACCCGGCGGAACTGCCGCTGGCACAAGCCGCCATCGCCGATTGGGAAGGGCTCGCCGACAAGCTCGGGGCACCGACCGGCTACGTCCAGCGCGGCAACCTCCGCCTGGCGCGGAGGGAGGCGCACGTCGCGAGCCTGCGGGCCATGGTCGCCGAGCAGCGTGCCGCGGGTCTCCCGTTGGAGATGCTGGACGCGGCGTCCGTGCGCGCGCTCGCCCCGGCCGTAACGCCGGCGGTGCACGGCGCTTCCTACTGCCCGACCGATGGTCAGGCCGACCCGGCCGCCACCGTGGCCGCCTTCTGCGCCGCCGCCGAGCGTGCCGGCGCCACCCTGCGCTTCGGCGAGGCCGCGGTCGCCATCGAGACGGAAGGGGAGCGGGTCGTCGCGGTGCGGACGGAGCACGGCCGCATCGCCTGCGCCGCCGTGGTGCTCGCCACCGGCGTGCCGAGCAACGACCTGCTGACGCCGCTCGGCCTGACGCTGCCGATGACGCCGCAGGCGGTCACCCTGTTGCGGACGGCGCCTGCCGCGCCCGTGCTCGACCAGGTGATCGGGGTGGCCGACGCGTCCTGCGCCGGGCGGCAGGAGCGGGACGGCCGTTTCCGCTTCACCGGTAGCGGCGGCCCCTGGGCGGGCGGCACGCGCTTCGACGATGCGCCCGTCGCCGAAGGACGCCGACCCGGCCCGCGCCTGCGGCCCACGCTCCGCGACGTCGCTGCCGTCGCCGGGCTGTTCGGCGCGCTGGTGCCGGCCGCGCTGGACGCGCCGTTCGGGGAATGCTGGGTCGGGTTGATCGACTCCACACCGGACGCGCTGCCGGTGATCGACCGTGTCGGGCCGGACGGGCTGGTGCTGGCCGCCGGCTTCTCCGGGCACGGCTTCTGCCTCGGCCCGGCGACCGGCCGCATCTGCGCCTCACTCGCCCGCGGCGAGACGCCCAACCTGCCCATCGAGGCGTTCCGGCTCGGGCGCTTCGGCACCGGCGTAGGGACGGCCGACGCGCTGACGCTGCACGGATGATCCGCACCCTGCTCGGCCGCATCGGCCAAAGCCTCGTGCTGCTGGTGCTGGTCTCCATGATCGGTTTCGCGCTGCTGCACCTGGCGCCGGGCGGGCCGTTGGCGCAGTTCGCACTGACGCCCGGTATGTCGGCCGAGACCATGGCCCAACTGGCGCACCAGATGGGCCTCGACCGGCCGCTACCGATGCAATACCTCGACTGGGCCGGCCGCCTGCTCGGCGGCGATTGGGGCCACTCCTACCGCGACAACGCGCCCGTCCTGGCCGTGATCGGGTCGCACATGGGCGCCACCTTCCTGTTGATGGGAAGCGCCACGCTGCTGGCGGTGCTGATCGGCACCGCGGTCGGCGTGCTCGGCGCGGTGCGGCGCTACTCGCTGGCCGACTATCTCGCCACCGTCGGCGCCATGGTGGCGCTCTCGGTGCCCACCTTCTGGTTTGGCCTGGTCACCATCTACCTGTTTTCCGTGACCCTCGGCTGGCTGCCTTCCGGCAACCGGCACACCAGCGGCGACGACAGCCTGCTCGACGCGCTGCGCCACCTCGTGCTGCCCTGCGCGGTGCTGACGCTGGTCACGGTCGCGACCTGGAGCCGGTTCATGCGCGCGTCCATGCTGGACGTGATCTCGCAGGACTACATTCGCACCGCGCGCGCCAAGGGCGTCCGTCGGCGGGCCGTGCTGGTGCGGCATGCCCTGCGCAACGCGCTGCTGCCGATGATCACGATCGCCGGGCTGCAACTGCCGACGCTGCTGGGCGGCGCGCTGGTGACGGAAACGGTGTTCACCTGGCCCGGCATGGGGCGGCTGTTCTTGGATTCGATCGGCTACCGCGACTACCCTGTCGTGATGGGATTGCTGATGATCTCGGCCGTGCTCGTCCTGATCGGCAATCTGCTCGCCGACCTGCTCTACGTCGTCGCCGACCCGCGGATCCGGGTCCGATGAGCGCCACGGTCGCAGCCCCCGTTCGCCGCATCCGCAGCCCGGCGCTTCGCCGCCTGCTGCGTCACCGCCTGGCCATGTTCGGGCTGATCTCCTTGCTGCTGCTGGTGCTGGCCTGCGCGATCGGGCCGTATTTCGTGCCGTATACGGCGGTGGCGATCGACCTGCGCAACCGGTTCCAGCCGCCCTTCGCCGGGCCGCATTGGCTGGGCTCGGACCCGCTCGGGCGCGATCAGCTCATCCGCCTGTTGCTGGCCGGGCGCATCTCGCTGCTGGTCGGCTTTGCGGCCATGGCGCTCAGCACCGCCACCGGCGTGGTGGTCGGCCTGGTCGCCGGCTTCTACGGCGGCTGGACCGGCACGGCGCTGATGCGCGTGGTCGACGCCGTGCTGTGCTTCCCGTCCATCTTCCTGCTGCTCACGCTGGCCGCGCTGGTCAGCCCCGGCGTGCTGACCATCACGCTGATCGTGGCGCTGACCTCGTGGATGGAGGTCGCCCGTATCGTGGAAGGGCAGGTTCGCGCCCTGCGCGAGCGCGACTTCGTGCTGGCGGCGGAGGCGATCGGCGTGTCGGACCTGCACCTGATGGCGCGCGAGCTGCTGCCCAACATCGTGGCGCCGATCGTGGTCGCGGCGACGCTGAACGTGGCGCGCGCGATCCTGCTGGAAAGCTACGTCAGCTACCTGGGCTACGGCATCCAGCCGCCCACGCCCTCCTGGGGCAACATGCTCAATAACGCGCAGCAATACCTGGCCACGGCGCCCTGGCTCGCCATCCTGCCGGGCGTGGCGATCACGCTGGCCGTCACCGGCTTCAACTTCCTCGGCGACGGCCTGCGCGACGCGCTGGACCCGCGGCTGGACCTGCAGCGATGACGCGGCCGGCGGAGAGCGGGGCGCTCCTGTCCGTCCGCGACCTCGGCGTGACCTTCGCGGGCGAGGGGGGGCCGGTGCGTGCCGTGGATGGCGTGTCGTTCGCGCTCGCGGCCGGAGAGACGCTGGCCATCGTGGGCGAGAGCAGCTCCGGCAAGAGCGTCACAGCGCTGGCCATCATGCGCCTGCTCGGCACGGGACCGCGCATCGACGGCTCGGCCGTGCTGGACGGCGCCGACCTGCTGTCGTTGCCGGAGGCGCGGATGGAGGCGATCCGCGGGCGCGACATCGCCATGATCTTCCAGGAACCGATGACCTCGCTCAACCCGGTGCACCGGGTCGGCGACCAGATCAGCGAGGCCGTGCTGGTGCACGAGCGCGTCGGCCGGCGCGCAGCGGCGGCGCGGGCCGTGGAGCTGCTGGACCAGGTCGGCATCGCCGAGCCGGCGCTGCGGGCGCGCGCCTTCCCGCACCAGCTCTCCGGCGGCATGCGGCAGCGGGCAATGATCGCCGTGGCGCTGGCCTGCCGCCCGCGCGTGCTCATCGCCGACGAGCCGACCACGGCGCTGGACGTCACCATCCAGGCGCAGATTCTGGAACTGATCCGCACCCTGCAGCGCGAGAACGGGATGGCCGTCGTGTTCATCACCCACAATCTCGGCGTGGTGGCCGAGATCGCCGACCGGGTGCTGGTGATGTACGCCGGCCAGGTGGTGGAGGACGCGCCGGTGGCCGCCCTGCTGCGCCGCCCGCTGATGCCGTACAGCCGTGGTCTGATCGCGTCCGTGCCGCTCCTGTCGCAGCTGCGGCATCGCACCGCCACCTCGCGCCTGCCCGCGATCCCCGGCAACGTGCCGGACCCGCAGCGCCGGCCGGAGGGCTGCACCTTTCATCCGCGCTGCGCCCATGCCTTGCCGGAGCCCTGCGTCGCGCACCGCCCGGCGCTGGAAACCGCGGCGGCCGCCCACGCGGTCCGCTGCGCCCGCTGGCGGGAGCTGGCGGCGTGACGGCGCCGTTGCTGGAAGTGACCGGGCTGGCCAAGCATTACCGGGTCGGCGGCGGGCGCACGCTGCGCGCGCTGGACGACGCGTCGTTCACGCTGGGGGCGGGCGAGGTGCTGGGCGTGGTCGGCGAGAGCGGCTCCGGCAAGACCACGCTGGGCCGCACGATCCTGCGCCTGCACGAGCCCAGCGCCGGGTCCATCCGGTTCGCCGGACAGGAGATCGCCCATGCCTCGCGCCGGGCGCTGCGGCCGGTGCGGCGGCAGATGCAGGTGGTGTTCCAGGACCCCTACGCGTCACTGAACCCGCGCATGACGGTGGAGGGCAGCCTGCAGATCCCGCTGGGCGTCCACGAGCCCGGCCTGAGCGCGGCCGAGCGGCGCGCGCGGGTGGCCGAAGCGCTCGGCCGGGTCGGCCTGCCCGCGAGCGCGGCCGAGCGCTACCCGCACGAGTTCTCCGGCGGCCAGCGCCAGCGCATCGGCATCGCCCGCGCCCTGATCTGCCGGCCCAGCCTGCTGATCGCCGACGAGCCGGTTTCCGCGCTGGACGTGTCGGTGCAGGCCCAGGTCATCAACCTCCTGCTCGACCTCAGGGCCGAGCTGGGCCTGGCGCTGTTGTTCATCGCGCACGACCTGGCCGTGGTGGGGCTGATCTCCGACCGGATCGCGGTGATGTATCTCGGGCGGATCGTGGAGATCGCCGATACCGCCGACCTGTTCGCCCGGCCGCGGCACCCCTACACGGAGGCGCTGTTCTCCGCCGTGCCCGACATGGGCACCCGGCCGGAGCGCATCATCCTGCAGGGCGACATCCCCAGCCCGCTCTCGCCGCCCTCGGGGTGCCCGTTCCGCACCCGCTGCCGCTATGCGGAAGCCCCGTGCGCCGTCGCGCCGCCGCCCTTGCTCGAGCGCGCGCCCGGCCATTTCGCCGCCTGCCGCCGACCCGAACTGACCCTCACTTCGCCGATACCGGCGCCAGCCGAACAGGAGCATTCATGGGCCCGTTGATCGACCCGGCCGAGACCGACCAGACCCTCCCCGCCCGCGTCGACGTCGTCGTGATCGGTGGCGGCATCATCGGCGTCAGCGCCGCGCTGCACCTCGCGCGGCAGGGCAACAGCGTGCTGCTGTGCGAGAAGGGCAAGCTGGCCGGCGAGCAGTCCAGCCGCAACTGGGGCTGGGTGCGCAAGACCGGGCGCGACCTGCGCGAGGTGCCGCTGATCATCGAGGCGCTGCGCATGTGGGGCGAGCTGACCCGCGAGGGGCTGCCGACCGGCTTCGCCGAATGCGGCGTGCTCTACGTCGCCCGCTCGGACAAGGATCGCGAGCACTACCAGAAATGGCTGGACCGCGTGTCGGAGTACCAGATGGGCAGCCGCATCATCGAGGGGGACGAGTTGTCGGCGCTGTTGCCGGGCGCGACCAAGCGCTACGGCGCGGCGCTCTACACCAAGACCGACGGCCGGGCGGAGCCGCAGAAGGCGGTGCCGGCCCTGGCGGCGGCGGCGCGGGCGGCCGGCGCCGTCATCGTGGAGAACTGCGCCGTGCGCGGGCTGGATCTGACCGGCGGGCGGGTGACCGGCGTGGTGACGGAGCGCGGCCGGGTCGCCTGCGACAGCGCGATCCTGGCCAGCGGCGCGTGGTCGCGCCTGTTCTGCGGCAGCCTCGGCCTGCGCCTGCCGCAGCTCAAGACGCGGTCCTCCGTGCTGCGCACCTCTCCCGTGGCCGGCGCGCCGGAGACGTCGGCCTGGGTCGGCAACTTCGCCTACCGCAAGCGGCTGGACGGCGGCTACACGATCGCCAACGGCCAGGCCAACGTGGTCCCGATCACGCCGGACACGTTCAAGTTCTTCTTCGACTTCCTGCCCGCCGCCAAGGCCGAGCGGCGCGGACTCAAGCTCCGGCTCGACAAGACCTTCATGGCGGAGGCGCGGACGCCCAAACGCTGGGACCTCGATCGCGCCAGCCCGTTCGAGACGATCCGCACCCTCGACCCCGACCCGGTGGAGAGCATCAACGAGGACGCCGTGCGCAACCTGCGCGACGTGTTCCCCGTGTTCCGCGACGCGAAGGTCGACCAGCAATGGGCGGGGATGATCGACGTCACGCCCGACGCGGTGCCGGTCATCTCGGAGGTGGACGGCATGCCGGGCCTGGTGATCGCCACCGGCTTCTCCGGCCACGGTTTCGGCATCGGCCCGGCGGCCGGGCGCCTGGCCGCCGAGATCGCCACCGGCCGGCCCACGATCGTGGACCCCACCCCGTTCCGCTACAGCCGCTTCACCGACGGCACGCCCATCTCGCTGCAATCCGGTCTCTAGAAGGAAGCCGACATGAAGATTTCCCGCCGTCGCCTTCTCGTCACGACTGCCGCTGTCGGCGCCGCCCCGAGCCTCGGCCGCGCTCAAACCAAGCCCAAGCCGCAGGGCCAGGTCGTGATCGGCCTGTCGCAGGAGCCGACCGTGTTCGACCCGCGGCGGCCGCATATCGAGGTCGATGACGGGGTCAACATCGCGGTCTACAGCCCGCTCTGGGCCGTCTCGCCCACCGGCGAGATGATGCCGCGCCTGGCGCTGGAGGTCCCCTCCGTCGCCAATGGCGGGCTGTCCGCCGACGGGCTCACCTGGTCGATCAAGCTGCGGCCCGGCGTCAAATGGCACGACGGCACGCCGTTCACCGCCGCCGACGTCGCGTTCTCGTTGCAGAGTATGGCCGGCAAGGACTTCCCCGCCTACACCCGCACCGGGTTCAGCCTGATCGAGAACATCCAGACCCCGGCCCCGGACCGCGTCAGCTGGACCATGGGCAAGCCGTACGCGCCCTTCCTCTCCATCCTCTCGTGGTTCTTCATCGTGCCCAAGCACAAGTTGGAGAACGAGCCGCTGGTGGGCGGCCGCTATACCGAGAACCCGGTCGGCACCGGGCCGTTCAAGTGGAAGGAGCGGGTGCCGGGCGACCACATCACGCTGGTCGCCAACGAGGATTACTTCGGCGACGGCCCGCTGCTGCAGACCGCCGTGTTCAAGTATATCCCGGACCTGACCGTGCTCTACACCCAGTTCCGGACCGGCGACATCGACTTCATCGGTCTGCAGGGCATCACCGCGGACCATTTCGACGAGGCCAAGAAGCTCGGCGACCGCAGCATCAACGCCGCGCCCACCGCGTCGATCGAGAACTTCTACTTCAACCTCGGCCTGCCGCAATTCGCCGAGAAGGCGGTTCGCGAGGCGATCTACTGCGCCTACGACAAGGACAGCATCATCCAGCAACTCTATTTCGGCGTGCCGACGCCGACGGAGACGTACCTGCCGCAGCAGAGCTGGGCCTACAATCCGAGCCTGCCCAAGCACGAATACAACATCGCCAAAGCCAAGAAGATCCTGGACGATGCGGGCTGGAAGCCGGGACCGGACGGCGTCCGCGCCAAGAACGGCGTCCGCCTCGCCTTCACCAACTCCACCACGGCGGGCAATCACCTCCGCGAACAGGTCCAGCAATTACTGCAGCAGGACTTCCAGCAGATCGGCATCGCCATGACGATCAAGAATCTGCCGCCGGCGGTCATGTGGGGCGAATACTGGATCAAGTCGCAGTTCGAGACCGCCATCGTCGGCATCAATTTCATGGTCGGCCCGGACCCCGATGCCTCCAACTATTTCAGCAGCAGCGAGATCGCGGCCAAGACCGGCGGCGGGCAGAACACCATGCAGTACGCGAACCCGGAGGTTGACCGCCTGCTGGCAGAGGGCGCCAGCGAGTTGGACCGGGCCAAGCGGATCCCGATCTACCAGAAGCTGCAGCAGGTGATGCGCGACGACCTGCCGTTCCTGCCGCAGCACCAATACGCGCTGATCGAGGGCACCAAGGGCAAGCTGGACGGCTACAAGTCGAACATCAACGTCCGGCTCAACACGTGGAACCTGGCATCCTGGCATTGGGCGTGAGCCGCGCCTTGATCTGGATGGCGAGGAAGTTCGAGTAGATCCGGCACTGGGCGAGGCTGCCGGCGGTGAACCACAGCCCTTCCTGCGCGGTGGGGCGCCACATGTTGCGCAACTCGCCGCCGGCGTCGAAGCCCCAGACGGGGCCGACCCGGTCGGCAACGGCGTCGCCCAGTGCCGCGCGCACCACCGCCTGTTGCGGCCGGTAGCCGGTCGCCAGCACCAGCAGGTCTGCGGCGACCGCCCGCCCGTCGCGCAGCCAGGCGCCGGTGGCCTCGAAGCGCTCGATCTCGTCCCAGTGCAGCAGCCCGATCCGTCCGTCGGCGATGAGGTCGGAGCAGCCCACGTTGAAGTAGTAGCCGCCGCCGCGCCGCAGGTACTTCATCTGGAACCCGGTCTCGTCCTCGCCGAAGTCCAGCCGGAACCCGCGCGCGGCCAGCCCGCTCAGCAATGGCTCGTCGACCGCGCGCGACGCAGCGGTCGAGAGCTGGTAGGCGCGGACCAGCACCGGATACGGCGTGGCCGTGGCCAGCAGGTCGCAATCGGCGAACGGCAAGCCCTCCTTGTAGATGGCATAGACCGACTGCGCCTCGGCCAGGCTCACCACGTAGGTCGGGCTGCGCTGGATCATGGTGACCTCGGCGCCGCTGGCGTGCAGGTCCTGCGCGACGTCGTGGCCGCTATTGCCGGTGCCGAGCACCAGCGTCCGCTTCCCGCGCCAGGCCGAACCCTCCGTGTAGGCGCCGGAATGCATGACCGTGCCGGCGAAGTCGCGGAGGCCTGGTAGGTCCGGCATGATCGGGATGCCGCTGACCCCGGTGGCGAACACCAGATGCGCTGGCCGCAGCGTCCGCTCGACGCCGTCGCGGTCCAGCGTCAGCGTCCACCGGCCGTCGGCATGGGTGCCGCCGGTCAGCGCCGTGCCGGTCCAGACGTTCAGCTCGAGGCTGTCCGCATAGGTCTCGAACCAGTTGGCGAGCTTGTCCTTCGGGATGAAGGTGGGCCAGCCCGGCGGGAACGGCATCAACGGCAGGTGGTTGACCCCGACCTCGTTGTGCAGCGTCAGCGCGTGGTAGCGACGGCGCCAGTTGTCGCCGAGCCGGGCCTCGCGGTCCACCACCAGCGCGTCGACCCCGAGCGCGCCCAGACGGGCCGCCAGCGACAACCCGGCCTGGCCGGCGCCGAGGATCACCACGTCCGGGTCGCGGTCGGCGTAGTCCAGCGCGCGGCGCCGCTTGTCCAGCCAGTTCTCGCCGCCGAACTCGCGGGTGAAATCGGGCTCGCCGCCGGACGCCGGCGCGTGCAGCGCCTCGAGCGTCGTCGCCATCGTCCAGGCCCGCATCCGCCCGCCGGTCTCGACCAGGCGGACCACGCCGGCGCCGACCCCGGCCGCCGTCGTGAAAGCGAGGATCACCTCCGTGACCTCGACCCCCGCGCGGACGACCCGGCGCGGCCCCGTGCGGCCGGCGGGAACATGCACGTCGCCGATCCCCGCACCGGGGAGCGTGTCGGCCAGCCAGGCCCGGATCGCACCCGGCCCGGAGACGGTGCGGATGTCGCCGAACGGACCGCCGAGCGCCAGGACGTCGCGCCAATGGCACTCCGGCTGGAACAACGCGACGACCGCCGCTGCATCGCCCCCGCCCAGCGCGTCCCCGAACGCGGCGAGCCAGGTGGCGACCGCGGCGCCGTCGGCGCTGGGCCGGTGCGCCAACCCGTCCATCAGCGCAGACCGAGGCCCCGCGCGATGATGCCGCGCATGATCTCGCGGGTGCCGCCCCGCAGCGAGAAGGAGGGCGCGGTCATCACCAGATGCGCCAGCACGGCCGACAGCGAACTGGCCCGCTCCGCCGTGGACGGCTCGTCCTCGATCAGCAGGCGCACGACCTCGACCGTCTCCTGCTCCAGTACGTTGCCGAGATCCTTGACCAGGGAGGCCTGCAGCGCCGGGTCCTCGCCAGCCTGCAACATGCCGGCGATGGAGCGCGACAGGCGGCGTAGGGTGAGCGTGTGCGCCGTCAGCCGGCCGATGGCGGCGGCGGCCCGATCGTCCGCGCCCGGGCCAAGCGCCCGCACCGCCTCGATCAACAGCGCGAAGGAAGACAGGAAACGGTCGGGCCCCGAGCGCTCGAAGGCCAGCTCGCCCGTCACCTGGTGCCAGCCATCGCCCTCCTTGCCCAGCAGGGCCTCCTCCGGCAGCAGCATGTCCTCGAGCACGACCTCATTGAAGTGGTGCCCCCCGGTCATGTCGATGATCGGCCGCACCGTCATGCCGCCGCCGTCTTGCGCGCGATGCATGTCCACCACGAACTGGCTGGCGCCGGCGTGGCGGTCGTCCTGCGATTTGTCGCCGGTGCGGCAGAACAGGATCATGTAGTCGGCCACGTGTGCCGAGGAGGTCCACACCTTGGTGCCGCTGACCAACCAGCCGCCCTGAACCCGCTGCGCCCGCGTCCGCGCCGCCGCGAGGTCGGAGCCGGAATCGGGCTCGCTCATGCCGATGCAGAAGGCGCACTCGCCGGCGGCAATCTTAGGAATGATTTCCTTGCGCTGGGCTTCCGTGCCGTTTTTCAGGATAGAGGGCCCGCTCTGCCGCTCCGCGACCCAGTGATGCCCGACCGGCGCACCCGCGGCCAGCATCTCCTCCAGCACGACGTAGCGCTCCAGCGCGGACCGTTCGCTGCCGCCATACTGCTTCGGCCACGTCATGCCGAGCCAGCCGCGCTGGCCCATCTTGCGGCTGAACGCCCGGTCGTGCCCGCTCCAGGACTCCGCCTTCTGCTGGGCTGTGCGGTCGGGCATTTCCGTCGACAGGAAGCCGCGCACCTCGGCCCGGAGCGCCTCGGCGGCCTCCGTCGAGGGTGGGGGTGGGGCAAAGGCGAGTGCCTGCATGATCAGCGCTCCTCAGGATCGGCTGGCGAGAGTACCAGCAAGGCGTCGGCGACCGTGCATCCCCGGCCGGCGGGGTGAACGATCACCGGGTTGAGTTCCAGCTCGGCCACCGTGGCACGGCCGGCATGGGCGAGACGCGACACCTGGCTGACCAGCCGGGCGAGCGCCGGCAGGTCGGCGGGCGCCGCGCCGCGGAACCCTTCCAGCAATGGGCCGGCGCGGAGGCTGCGCAAGGCCGCGGTCGCCTCGGCCTCGTCGAGGGGCGCGAGGCGGTGCACGGCGTCGCCGAACAACTCGGCCCGCGTGCCGCCGGCGCCGAGCGTCACCACCGGGCCGAAGGTGGGGTCGCGCACGATGCCCACGATCATCTCCACGCCCGCCGGCGCCATCGGCTCGAGCAGCACGCCGTCGATCGACGCCGTCGGCGCGAAGGCGCGGGCGCTGGCGAGCAGCGCGTCGAACGCAGCTTCCAGCGCGGCCGCGTCCGCGATGCCGAGCCGGACGCCGCCGGCCTCCGTCTTGTGGGGGATGTCGGCGGACTGGATCTTGGCCGCGAGCGGGAAGCCGAGCGCGGCCGCGGCGTCGGCCAGCTCGGCGCGCTGGCGCACCAGGCGGCTCGGCGCCATCGGCAGCCCGGCCTCCGCGAGCACGGCCTTCGCGGCCGCCTCCGTCAGGCTGCCCGTCGCGTGTCCGAGCGCGTCGGGCAGTGCCACCGAGGCCATCGCGGGCGCCGGCGGGGGCTGGATCGTGCTGAGCACCCGCGCCGCCTGCGCCAGCAATTGCAGGCTGGGGCAGATCACCGCCCCGGCCGAAGCCAGCACCTCGCGCCCGAACGGAGAGGGCAGGGTGTAGCTATAGAACAGCACCGGCTTGCGACGCTGGGCGAGCAGAGCACGCAACGCCGACGCGTCGATGTTGACGCGCGCCGGGTTGGCCAGGGTGGTGACGACGGCGACGATGTCGATCGCCGGGTCGTCCAGCATCAGCTCGACCGTGCGCAACGTGCCGCCTCCGGCCGCGCCGCCGGCGGTGAGGTCCACCGGGTTGGCCGCGCTGCCGTAGGAAGGGATGAAGCTGCGGATGGTCGCTTCGGTCGCAGCGGAGAGGGGCGGCAGGGTGAGCCCGGCTTCCTCCAGCATGTCCGCCGCCCAGGCGCCGGCGCCGCCGGAAATGGTCACCACGCCCACGCGGTTGCCCGTCGCGGGCGGATTGGCCGCCAGCGCGGCGGCGAGGCAAAGCGCTTCCTCCAACTCGCTGGCGACGATGACGCCGTGGCGCCGGAACGCGGCCTCGTAGCCGACATTCCAGCCCGCCATGCTGGCCGTGTGCGACGCCGCCGCGCGCTTGCCAGCCGGGGAGCGGCCGACCTTGATGGCGATGATGAACTTACCGGCCCGGCGCACCGCCTCGGCAGCCTCCGCGAAACCTGCGGGATCTCGGATGCTCTCGATGAACAGCAGGATGCCCGCCGTGTCGGGGTCCGCGGCGCCGTGCGCGACGAAATCGGCCGTCGACAAGTCGGCCTCGTTGCCGGTGGTGACCACCGTGCTGAACTGCATCCCGAGGGCGCGGCCGCGATTGTACAGCGCGAAACCCATGCCGCCGCTCTGGGCGACGATGGCGATGCGCTGCTGCAAGGCGATCGGCGCGGTGTCGCCCTCGCGGTCGACGGCCGGGCTGAAGGTGGCGCTGACGCGGGCGATCTCGTTGTGGAAGCCTTCGCCGTTGGGACCGCTGATCCGCATTCCGGTCCGCCGCGCCAACGCCCCGACCGCCGCCTGCAGGTCGGGCGGCGCGGCGGCGTCCTCCGCGAAGCCCGACGAGATGACGATGGCGAACTTGGCCCCGGCCGCGGCGCACTCCTCCAGCGCGGCCAGCACGCCGGCGGCCGGAATGACCACCACCGCCACGTCGACCGGCTCGCCCGCCGCCGCGATCGTCGGCACGCAGGGAATGCCGGCGATCTCGGTATAGGACGGGTTTACCGGCACGATCCGCCCGGTGAAGCCGTTGCGCTGCAGGATGCTCAGCACCTGGCCGCGGATCTTGCCCGTGTCCGGCGACGCGCCGATGATCGCGATCGAGCGCGGCGCCAGCAGCCGCTCGAGCGGGCTCACGCCGCGGTCAGCGTCGGCCACAGCCCCTCCGGACCCGCGCCCAACGCGATGCGGCCCACCAGGATGTTCCACTCGGATTCCTTGCCGAACTCCTCGCGCCACGACCACATCCGCCGGGTGGCGAAGTGAAGATCGTATTCCTGCGTGAAGCCGATCGCGCCGTGCGACTGGTGCGCGAGCCCGGCCGCCACGCTCGCCGCCTCGCCGGCGCGGGCCTTGGCGGCACCGATCATCAGCGGCGACAACCCGTCTCCCAGCGCCTCCGCCGCCATGTCCACCGCCGCGATCGCCGCCGCGGACTGGCCGGCCAGCACGGCCAGGTTCTGCTGGATCGCCTGGAACTTGCCGATCGGCCGCCCGAACTGCACCCGCGTCTGCGCATACTGCACGCTGAGCGACAGCGCCCGCGTCAAGGCGCCGGCGATCTGCGCCGTGCGCACCGCCGCACCGGCCGCGCGCAGGGCCGGCGCGTCCAGGTCGACCGGCGCCACCGCCTCGGCCGGCAGCGCGAGGTCGAGCGCCACAGCGTCGCGCGGCTCGCCCGCCAAATTGACGTCCTTCGCCACCACCGTTCCGGCCGCGGGAACGCTCGCCACCATCGGCCCGTCCGGCCCCGCTGCCAGCACTGCGATCTGCGCAGCATCGCGCGCCCACGGCACCCGGTCGGCGGTCCCCGACAGGTGCCAGCCTTCGCCCTGCCGCGTCAGGGTGAAGCGATCGCCGGGCCGCACGGGCGCCAGCGTCAGCACGCCTTCCGGCACCGGCAGGCCCGCGCGCGCCAGCAGCCAGCCGGCCAGCATGGTCTCCGCCAGCGGGATGGGCGCGGTATGCTCCGCCGCGATCTGCAGGATGCGCAACGCTTCCGCCGTGCTGGCGCCGAAGCCGCCAGCCGCTTCCGGAAGCAGCGCCGCCGTGAACCCGGCCTCCACCACCGCGTCCCATAGCGGCTGCGGAAAATGGCCCTGCTCGGCCGCCTTCAACACGTCCTTGCTCATGTGGCGGGTGAATAGCGATTGAGCGCTATCGGCGAGTTCGTCGCTCATACGGGCCTCCTCCCTCGAGATCGCATCCGTTGGCGCCGGCCCAAGGCCGGCCGCTCGATGCCGGTCGTTGGAGAGAGACTAGGCCCCGTTCGCCCCGAGCGGCCAGGCCTGCGGCGCGCCCCCCGACATTTTCGCGATGGCGAAAGCGATCACGAAGCCGGCAGCGCCCCGTGGCGATCGAAGACGGGGCGCCCGCCGAGCAGGAGCAGGTCGGCCTCCGTGCGCAACAGGCCGTCGATGTCGCCGTCGAAGATGTCGCGTGACAGCACGGCGACGTCGGCCAGCATGCCGGGCCGCAGGCGGCCGCGCCGGTCCTCGGCGAACTGCGTGTAGGCGCCGCAATGGGTGAGGCAATGGACGGCTTCGGGCAGCGAGATCGCCTGGTCCGCGCCGATGACGGTGCCGCGATTGGTGCGCCGGGTGACCATGGTCCAGAGATTATGGAACGGGTTGGTCGAGGAGACCGGCGCGTCCGAACTGGCCGCAGGGTGCTGGCCGGCATCGAGCCAGGCGCGCATGGGATACGACGCGGCGGCGCGGGGCTCGCCCAGATTGGTGACGTAGAGGTCGCCGAACTCGTAGACGAACACGGGCTGCGGCACCGGCTCGATCCCGCGCGCCGCCATCCGCGCCCGTTGCGACCCGGTGACGAAGCCGCAATGTTCGATGCGATGCCGGCGGCCGGCAACGGGGCGATCCGGCCGATCGGTCGCTTCCATGCCGCGCAACACCTGTTCGATCGCGGCGTCGCCGATAGCATGGATCGCCAGTTGCCACCCTTCCTCGTGGTAGCGGCGCAGCAGGTCGTGCATCGTCCGGTCGGGAAAGCAGAGCACCCCGGTGCCGCCCTGCCGGTAGGGCTCGGTCATCGCGGCGGTGAGGCCGCCCGCCGAGCCGTCGCCGAACACCTTCATCGCGCCGAACCGCAGCATGTCGCAGCCCTGCTGCGGCCGAATGCCGGCCGCCCAGGCCGCGTCGGCGATACCTTCCGGATCGCCGGCCAAACACAACCAGGCCCGCACCGTCAGGCGCCCGGCGGCCAGGGCGGCACGGTAGGCATCGACCTCGCGCATCCCGGCGCTGCCCCCGACCGCCGCGTCCATCACCGCGGCGAAGCCCCACTCGTTCATGTGCCGCCCCGCGCGCTCGATCGCGTCGACCAGCGCGGCGTCGCTCGGGGGCGGCACGTGGTCGTAGAGCAGCCGCATCGCGCGCTCCGCGAACAACCCGGTCAGCGCGCCGTTCCGCCGTTCGATGACGCCGCCTTCCGGGTCCGGCGTATTGTGCCCGACGCCGGCCGCGGCGAGCGCTGCCGCGTTGGCCACCGCCAGGTGACCGCAGGTACGCCGCACCAGCACGGGATGGTCCGGCGCGGCGCGGCTCAACTCGTCGGCGGTGGGGTGCCGCCGGACGTCCAACTCGTTGTGGTCGTAGCCGCGCCCAAGCACCCAGCTGCCGCGCGGGGCCGCCTGGGCCGCTGCCGCGATGCGCGCGAGCAGCGCGTCGAGCGTCGTGACCTCCTCCGGCCGGAGGTTGACGTAGGTCATGTTGAGGCCGAGCGGCAGCAGATGCTGGTGGGCGTCGTTGAAGGCGGGCAGGGCGACCCGGCCCTCCAGATCGACCCGCCTGGTGTTGGGGCCGGCCATCGCGCGCACGGCGCTGCGCTCGCCGACCGCGACGATGCGGTCACCGGCGATGGCCATCGCCTCGGCCCAGCCTTCGCGCAGGCCGCACCAGATGCGGCCTTCCATCAGGAGATCGGCGTTCACGAGGCGTATCCTCGCGCAGAGCCGGGGCTTGTCAATCGACGGGCCCAACGAAAAAGGCGCCTCCCGAGGGAGACGCCTTTGGCCGTCGCGACTGCGGTCGAGCGTTAGTCGGCGCTGCCGGCAGTCACGGTGTCCTTGCTGAAATGGCCGCACCAGTCGACCGAGGAGACGACCGGCCACAGGCCATGCGTGTCCGCGCTCGGCTGCGAGACGGGCGGGTTGAAGCGGCACAGGCCCTCGTCGGACTTCTGCGCCAGGGTGGCATCGTCGAAGAACTTGCACTTGGTGCAAGCGGCATCCTGCGTCTGAGCGAACGACATTGCGAACTCCTCCATGGGTGGCCCAATCGGGTGATGAGTATCCATACGTGCAAGAAACCGGGTCGGGCAAGCGAATATTGGGTAACTGTTCGTGTGCGCTTTGTTGAGAATGACTTGCATACTTTGCAGTTGAGAACGGAGACGGTGCCAATTGCGACCCGATTGCAGCTCGCTCGCCCATCCGTCACGCCGCACGATGCTGGAGCCGTGCTGCGTCGCGAGCGATTTGCAATAGCAATGGGAGATCGCTCGCAACGGGCCACGGCAATCGCTGCGGTTCGCCTGCGCGACCGGGCCGTGCGGGTCGCACGCGGTTGCGCGCGGCGTCACGCAGGCGCGCATTGCGCGAACAGGGACCGTTGGTCATGCTGACGTGTCATGTCCGACGGTTATCCGATCACCGCGGTTTTCGTCGCGTGCCCCGTCTGTCAGACGAGGAACGTGCGCACCAACCGGTTCTGCGAAGGCTGCGCGGTCGCGTTGCGGCCCGACTGCCGGCAGTGCACCACCTTCGCCGCCGCCCGCGCGCGCTTCTGCGGTGATTGCGGTCGGCCGACCCACCCGAGCCCCGCGCCGGGCTCTGCCGACCCGGCCATCCGGCGCCACACGGTCAAGCACGTCACCGTCCTGTCGGCCGATATCGTCGGCTCGACCGCGTTGATCGCCGAACTGGACATCGACCCGGAGCGCGCCATGGGCCGGCTGCGTCCGATCGTGACAGCCCTGTGCGACGAAGTCGCACGGTTCGGCGGCACCGTGCTGTCCATCACCGGCGATGGCGTGTTCGCCGTGTTCGCCGAACCCGCATTGGGGAACGGGCACGCACGCCTAGCCTGCGAGGCCGGTCTCTCCATGCAGCGCGCCTTGGCGCACGCGCACCGGCCGGTGCGCGTGCGGGTGGGCCTGCATTCGGGAGCGGTGGTGGTCGATACGGCGGAGCGCGATCCGCTGGCGCAGACCATCTACGGTCTGACCGCTCATGTCGCGACCCGGCTGCAATCGCTGGCCGCGCCGGGCTCGGTCGTCCTGTCGGACGATTGTTTGACGTTGCTGGGGGGTGCCGGCGAGGCCCGGCCGTTGGGCGCGCGCGCCCTGCGCGGCCTCCGGCATGCGGTCCGCATGTTCGAGCTGCACGGATTGCGGCCGGTCGCGGTTGGCGGCGCCCGGTCCGGCCGCGCCGCCGACCGCTTCTTCGGCCGGGAAACCGAGCTGGCCTTTCTGCACGAGCGGTTGCACGCGCGGTCGGCGCCCGGCGCCGTCGGCCTCGCCGGGCGGCCGGGGCTGGGCGCGAGCCGGCTCTGCCGGGAGTTCGCCGACCGCTGCCGCGCACGGGGCATTCCGGTCCAGGTCCTGCCGGCACAGCGCTACGGCAAGTCTCAACCGTTGCAGCCGGTCGCCGACTTCCTCCGATCGGGCGTGTTCCGGCTCGACGGTCTTCGCCCGGCGCAGGCGCGGCGGAAGATCGCGCGCGTGCTGCACCGGTTGGGCCCGGCCGGCGCGCGCGAACTCGGTTTGTTGCTGGATTTCCTCGACCTTTCCGCCGGCCGCCCGGCCCCGCCGGACGACCCGGCGCCGGCGGAACGGTCCCGGCGCCTCGCCGGCCTGTTTCGCCTCATGCTCGCCCGCGCCGGGCGACAGCCGGGTGTGCTGGTGATCGAGGACCTGCATTGGCTCGACGACGCGAGCGAAGCCCTGCTGGAGAGTTTGCTCCCGAGCGTCGCCGGCAGCGCGCTCCTGCTCGTCCTGACCTATCGGTCGTTCTACGTCGCGGCCTGGATGCGCGAGGCCTGGTTCGAGGAGTGCGCCCTGTTCGATCTGCCGCCCTCCGCCATCGACGGCCTGGTCGCCGACCGCCTCGGCCCCGCGCACGCCGCCCTCGGCCCGCCGATCGCCCGGCGCAGCGGCGGCAACCCGCTGTTCGCGGAGGAACTGGCTTCCTTGGCGGCGATGCTCCCCGCCACCGACGGAAACGCGCTCCCGGTCACGCTGCACGCGGCGATCACGGTGCGGGCGAACCATCTCGGCCGCGACAGCCGCGCGCTGCTGCAGGTGGCCTCGGTCATCGGGCAGGACATCGACGCCGCGTTAATGGAAGCGGTGACGATCATGCCGGCCACCCGCATCCGGCACGGGCTCGACCAGCTCTGCCAGGCCGACTTCCTGCAGCCGGCGGGACGGTTCTGGGCCTTCCGTCATGCCGTCGTCGCGGAGGTGATCTACGGCAATCAGACACCGGACCGGCGCAGCGTGCTGCACGCGGCCGTGGCGGCGACGCTGAGCCGGCAGCCCGAGGCGGCCCACCCCAACCATTTCGCCCTGATCGCTTTTCACTTCGAGGCGGCCGGGCGGCCGGCCAGCGCCGCCCGTTTCCTGTTGCGCGCCGCCCGGGCGGCGGCGGCCCGGCGCCCGGCAGAAGCCGCGCATCACTGGCGCAAACTCCTGTTCCTGCAGGAGCGTGACCCCGCGACCGTGCCGGCAACGGTCGTCGACGAGGCCCGCGCGGCGCTGGCCCGCCTGGCCGGGCACGGCGCCGCCGATCAGGTGGTGGCCGGTGCGTAGAACGCGATGCCTTCGTAGGTCAGGTCGGCGCGGGTACTGACCAGGGTGGCCCGCTCGGTGTCGTTGGCGGTGAAGAAGTGCGTGCCGGCGCCAGTGTCGAAGAACCGATAAACGGCGACGTCGCCGCCATGCGCGGTGACGTGCTCGCTGAAGCCGGACTGCTCGGCGACCAGATCGGGCCGGGTCGCGCCGATCGTGGTGGCTTCGCCCCGGTCGACCGTGAAGAAATGGGTGCCGTTGCGGGTGTCGAAGAAGCGGAACACCGGGCTTGCGTCGGGGTCGGCGGCGGTTGGCGCGATGCCGGCCATGGCCAGGCCCTCGAACCGCATGTCCGGCCGCTGCGCCCCGATGGCGTTCATCTCGTTGGGGCTGCTGGTGAGGAACTGGGTGCCGTTGCTGCCATCGAAGTAGCGGTAGATGCCGATGGTGCTGCCATTCAGCGGCACCACGTCCGGCCCGGCGGAGGAGGCCGCCATGTGCCCGAGATTGGCCGGCATGCCGTAGAGCGCGGCGGCGCCGGCGATGTCCGACGCGTCGATGGCCGTGTTGGCGGGGCCGAGCCGCAGGTTCATGACGGCATTGGGGTCGGTGCTGAGGCCCAGCCCGAGGGCATGGCCGAATTCGTGCAGGGCGACCTGGGCGAGGGTGGTGGCGGTGCCGGCATAGGTGGCGCCGAGCGCGGTGCCGAGCGGCAGGCTGGCCGGATCCTGGATGACGATGGTCATGCCGGGCAGAAAACTCGCCACGGCGCCGTTGCTGTAGGAATATCGGGTTTCGCCGATCTGGGTGCCGCTGAAATTGCCCCAGCCCACGGTGATGCCGACGCCCGCCGTGCCGGCCGGGACCTCCCGCAGGGTGACGTTGGTGGCGGCGGACCATTGGGCGGCCGCCGCGCGGATGGCGGCCTGGTAGCCGGCCCCGATCGCGCCGGTGAAACCCGTGTTGTCCGGCGTTGCGAATGCCCAAGTGACGACGGAGCTAGTCCATCTCGGACCCTCCAAAGCATAATTGATCACGGCACGATCCTGCGGCAAGAACCGCGTCGAATAGTTGACGAATTGCGCCGTTTTGTTCGCAGATCACTGCAAGTGAGCGATCACCTTGGTTCGAGATCCATTCGGCCCATTGGAGGGCAGTGCTGGCGAGGCGTGGCGTCCCACACGCCCGGAACGGGGAGGGGACGGCGAACGGCTCTCGCGCGAACCCGGACGATCGAACGATCGAGGCGCCCGGCCGGAGTTCATAATTGAGACATTACCGACGGGAAGTTAGCAAACGGTGAAGAAGCTCACGGGACGGTGTACCGCGAGGGCGCGGAACCGTCATCGAACTGTCAAGGTTGCTCGGGGCCCGGCTGCATATAAGCGCAGGTACTCAGCTTCAGCCCTGCCGGGAGTATCCAGAACCGTGTCCCGAACCGCTGCATTCCTGCTCGCCGCCGGCGCCACCCTGGCCGGCGGGGCCGCCCAGGCTGCCATCGTCAACCAATGGGTCCAATACGGACCCAACGACACCGCGCTGATCCGTGCGATCGAGGACACGCCGGCCAATGGCTGCCCGGTCGCCTCGCTCGACGGCGTCGCCCTGCCGCTCGCCCAGCGCGGCACGGTGACCACGCCGAGCAACGCGCCCAAGACCTACTTCCCGGTACTGATGTGCGAGGCCTCCGTCCCGGCCTTCGGTCACACGGCGGCGGTGATCAACGGCGTGTCGCTCAAGATGCCGGTGACGAACCCCAAGCGTATCCTGGTGATCGGCGACACGGGCTGCCGCGTCGCCCCCACGCTGGCCGCGACGCAGAATTGCAACGATCCGACGCAGTTCCCGCTGCAATACGTCGCCAACTACGCCGCCACCTTCAAGCCCGACCTGATCGTCCATGTCGGCGACTTTTTCTATCGCGAGCAGCCGTGCCCGGCGGGCTTCACCGGTTGCGCCAACAATGCGGTGTTCGACAACTGGGATTCCTGGAACGCCGACTGGTTCGCCCCGGCCGCCAACCTCATCAAGGCGGCGCCGATGGCCCTGTCGCGCGGCAACCACGAGAGCTGCAACCGCGGCGCCCGCGGCTGGTTCCGCATGCTCGACGTGCACGCCTACGACCAGAACGCGGTCGACTGCACGGGCCCCTACGTGCCCATGACCGGCGCCCCGGGCGCGCGCGGCCCGCTGACCCCGTATGACTACACCGAGCCCTACGCCGTGCAGGCCGGCAAGATCACCCTGCTGATGTTCGACAGCAGCGACTCAAACACCTCGGCGCCCGACACCACCACCGTGTCGACCGATGGCCGCACCATTCCGCAGATCTACACGGCGCAGCTCACCGCCGCATTGGCGCCGCTGGCCAACAAGGACGTGTTCTACATCACCCACAAGGCCGGCTACGACATCCGCTTGGCCAAGTTGAACGGCAACCTGCAGGGCGGCGACGCCACCCAGCAATCGGTCTTCGACGCGTTGACGCCCGGCGCGGTGCCGGCGCAGATCAAGCTGCTGATCTCCGGACACGACCACCAGTTCCAAGTCGTGGACTTCAAGAACGACTACGCGCCGCAGCTGGTGGTCGGCAATTCGGGCACCCTGCTCGACAACCAGAGCGGCACCCAGCCGCAGACCTTCACCCCGGACACGACCGGCACCAACGCCGATGCCGGCTACGCGCTGCCGGGCGTGCGCGGAACGCCCACCATCATGGTGCAGGCGAGCGCCAACCGCTCCGAATACGGCTTCACCGTGATGGACGCGACCACCGCCGGCTACCTGGTCAACGTGTACAACCTTTCGTCCTCCAAGCAGGCGCGCTGCGCCGTCACGCTCAGCCCGCGGTCGATGCTCTGCGCGCAGTAGTCCGCTGACCTCACGCCGTCCGTCCCGATGAACGCGATCGCTCCGCCGGCCCTGCCGGCCGATGCCGCCCCGGCCACCCTGTGGCCGGATGCGGATCGCGCGTCGGCGTTCGTCGGCCGGCTCGCCGCGCTCTATGCCGGCCTGGAACTGGCGCTGCTGGCCGCCCAGGCCGCGGCGCCGGCCTGGGCGGGCGGGGTGGCCTGGCTCGCGGCGGGCGCGGTGGCGGTGCCGCTGGCCGGGCTGTTGGCGACCCGGCCGCTGGCGGCGGCGCGCGCCCGGGCCGGCATCGCGCGCCCGATGCCGGCGGCTCCGCGATCGGGGCGATGGGCACGTCTCGCCCGGCCCTGGCGCCGGCGGGTGCTCGACGAGGCCGGGCGGCTCGGCCGTCTGGCGCGGCGGCCGCAGGGTGTGATCGTCCCGGGGATCGCCGGCTGCGCCGTCGCCATCCTCGCCGCCGGCGATCACCTGGCCGGCACCGCCGGGCCGCATGCGACCGTGGTCGGGATCGCGGCGATCGTGCTGGGCTTCCCGCTCCTGATCGCCGAGCGGCTCACGAACGCGCAGGATCGGTCCAGCCTGCCGGAGGCGCCGGGGCTCCGCGCGCTGCTGTTCGTACCGGTCGCGGTGGTGCCGCTGGCCGGGCTCATCGAACTCGGTGCATCGGCCGGGCTGCCGTTCATGCGAAGCGCGGCGCAGGTGCTCGCCGTCGCCGTGGGCGCGGTCGCGCTCGAGCTGGCGGGCCGCGCGCTGGCGAACTGGTTCCTCCCGCCGCCCGCGGCGGCCGCGGCGAAAGCCTCGGTCGGCAGCGTGCTGGCACCGTTGCTGCAGCCGCGGCGCCTGCGCCCCCGCGGGCTGAACGCGCCCATCAAGGCGCATCTGGGCATCGATTTCTCGCGGAGCTGGGCACTGCGCTTCGCCCGCGTGGCCGCCGCACCGGTTGGTTTGGCGCTGGGGCTGATCGCCTGGGGGCTGACCGGGGTCACGCTCGTCGAGCAAGACCGCCGCGCCGTGTACGAGCGCTTCGGTGAGCCCGCCGCCGTGTGGGGGCCGGGCGCACATCTCGGTCTGCCCTGGCCGCTGGGCCGGGTGCGCCGGGTCGATCTGGGACAGGTGCACGCGGTGGTGCTCGGTGCCGATCCCGGCCCGGCACTGCGCACGCCGGCCGAGGCGCCGCCGCCCGAAGCGGCCAACCGCTTATGGGACCAAGTGCACCCGTCCGAAGTCTCGTTCCTGCTCGCCAGCCGGGAGAGCGATGGGCGGCAGGGATTCCAAACCGTCAACGTCGACATGACCGTGCTGTTCCGCACCGGGCTGGACGACGCGGCCGCCCTGGCTGCCGCTTATGCCGTGGAGTCGCCGGACGCGCTGGTGCGCGCCGAAGCGGGCCGGCTGATGGCCCGCGAGCTGGCCGGCACCGAGTTGTCGGATGCGCTGGGCCACGGGCGCGAGGCATTGGCCGACGATCTGCAGTCGCGCTTGCAGGCAACGCTGGATGGGTTCGCCAGCGGCATCCAGCTGGTGGCCGTTTCGATCGAGGCGATCCACCCACCGCCGGCCGCCGCCTCGGCCTATCACGCGGTGCAGGCGGCGCAGATCGTGGCCGAAACCGCCATCTCGACCGAGCGGGGCAGGGCCCTGGCCGCCGCCGCGCGCAACCGCCAGATGGCGTCCGAGCTGGTGTTGTCGGCAGCCGGTGCGGCGGCCGAGACCACCGGGCGGGCGCACGTGGCCAGCACCGCCTTTGCCGCCGACCGCGCCGCCTCGGCCACCGGCGGCGAGGCGTTCCTGCTCGAGCGCTACCTGGCGAGCCTTTCCGCGGCGCTGGTGAAAGCCCCGCTGGTGATCATCGACCGCGATCTCACGGACGCCAACGCGCCTTCCATCGACCTCCGCTCCTTCGGCGCTCCGCCCGCGCGCGCCGGCGGCGACGACTAGGACCGACGCATGTTCCACAGTCACGATCACGGCGACCACGATGGCCATCACCACCATGGCGGCGGCGAGCCGGAGACGGGTTCCCCCGGCTTGCGGCGCGCCCGGCTGGCGGTTCGCCTGGCGTTGGCCGGGTTGGTCGCGGCCGGCGCCGTGTTCGCCTCGGCCTCCGTGATGGTGGCGGCGGGGCAGGCGACGGTGATCACCCGGCTCGGCGACATCAAGCGCGTGTTGATCCAGCCCGGCCTCGCCTGGAAGCTGCCCACCCCGGTCGAGAGCGTCATCCCGGTCGACCTGCGGCTGCACACCTCGTCCACCGGGCTGCAGGATGTCGGCACGCGCGACGGGCTGCGCATCCTGGTGCAGGCCTACGTGGCGTGGCAGGTGCCGGCCGACCCCGACCGCATTCGCCAGTTCCTGCGCGCAGTGCAGAACGATCCGGACGAGGCGGCGCGGCAGATCCGCAGCCTGCTCGCCTCCACCCTCCAGGTCACCACCAGCAGCTTCGAGCTGGCCGACCTCGTCGATACCGAGCCGTCGCGGCGCAAGCTGCCCGAGCTGGAGGCGCGGCTGCGCGAGCAGGTCGGGCGGCAGGCGCTGGCGGTGCTCGGCGTGCAGGTGCTGCAGGTCGGCATCGAACGGCTGAGCCTGCCGGAGGCCACGCTGGCGGCCACGGTGGCGCGGATGCGCGCGGAGCGGGAAACGGTGGCGGCCGAGCGGACCGCGAACGGCCTGCGCGAGGCCGCCGAAATCCGCGCCCGCTCCATGCGCGACGGCCGCATCCTGGTCGCCCAGGCCCGCACGGACGCGGCCGAGCTCGAGGCCGCTTCCCGCCGCGAGGCCGCCGCCATCGAGGCGGCCGCCTACCAGGCCGACCCGGGCCTCTACACGCTGGTCCGTTCCATGGACACGCTGGCCACCGTGGTGGGGCCGAACACCCGCCTCGTGCTGCGGACCGACGCCGCTCCGTTCGACGTCCTGACCCGGCGCCTGCCGTCCGCGATCGGCCAGGCACCGGCCAACCGCACCGTGGGCGCGAACCCGTGACGACGGCGGCGTCACCGCGGGAGGAGGGCGACGGACCGATCGCGCAATCGATCTCCATCGGTTTCCGCGTCGTCGTGCTCGCGGTGCTGGCGCTGGGCGCCGCCTGGGCCGCGTCCAACTGGCGGCAGGTGCCGCCGGAGAGCCAGGCCGTCGTGGTCGAGTTCGGGCGGATCGCGCGGGTGCAACAGGCCGGGCTGACCGTCGCCTGGCCGCGGCCGATGGGCGAGGTCGTGCTGCTGCCCGGCCACGATCGGCTGCTGACGCTGCGCACGGAGGCAACGGCCCCGTCGCCCGGCATGTCGGACGTCTACACGGATGCCAGCGGCGCGGCGGTGCCGACCGGCGCGGGCAGCTACCTCACCGGCGACGGCGCGGTCGTGCTGCTGGCCGCGACGCTCTCCTACCAGGTGAACGACGGGGCGGCGTATTTCCTGTCCCGCACCCATGTGGAGCCGGCCTTGCGGCGACTGTTCGACGCCGCCGCGGTGCAGGTCGCGGCGACGCGCATGCTGGACGATTTCTTGGTCGCCCGCTCCGCCGGCGCCGCCCCCGGCGACCTGCGCGGGCTGCAGGATCGCCGCGAGGCGCTGCGGGGCGACCTGGTCGGCGCCGTCAACGCCCGGCTGCAACGGCTGGCCGACGAAGGCGCGCCGCTCGGCGTCACGCTGAGCCGCGTGGACCTGGAGCCGTCCTTGCCGCCGCAGGCGCGCATCGCGTTCGACGGCGTGCTGGTCGCCAACCAGATGGCGGAGCAGGCGATAGCCGGCGCGCGCACGCAGGCGGCGCTGACGCGGCAGGCGGCGGACCGCGACCGCGACCAGGTACTGACGGACGCGCGCGCGGCCGCTGCCGAGCGCGTCTCCGCGGCACAGGTGCGTACGGCGAGCATCGCGGCGCTCGGCGCCGGCTTCGCACCGGACGCGCGGCAGGCGATCTCCGAGCAATTCTACCGCGAGCAGATCGGCGGGATCATGCGCCGGGTCGGCAAGGTGGTGGCGGTCGATCCGCAGAATGGCCGCGTCATCATCCCGGCCGATCTGGGCGGCCAGCCATGAGCGCGTCGATCGCCCTGGGCGCCTCGCGGCCGCTCCTGGCCCGGCTCGAACGCGCGACGCTCGGGCTGCGCCTGACGCTGGCGATGTTCGCCGCCGGGCTGCTCGTGCTGGCGGTGCTGTGGCAGATGGCGTTCCCCGACCAGCGATTGCTGTCGGACTTGGTCGCGGGTGTCGCGGCGCTGCTGGTCGCCCTGCCGGTGCTCGGCGCGGCCTGGGACAGCCTGCGCCATCCGAGCCTGCACGGCGTCACCGACCGGTTGATCGCGGTCGCGCTGGTGGCGGCCTGGGCCAGCGGCGACCTCATGACGGCGGCGGTGCTGCCGATCATCATGATCCTGGGCCATGTGTTGGAGGAGCGCAGCCTGCTGGGCTCGCGCGAGGCGATCCAGGCACTGACCCGGCTGACGGAGACCACCGCACGGCGCATCGAGCCGGACGGCAGCGTGCGGGTGATCGCGGCGGCCGAGCTGCGGGTGGGCGACCGCATCGAGCTGCTGGCGGGCAGCAGCCTGCCGGCGGACGGGATCGTCCGCGTCGGCGAGGCCGGGCTCGACACCGCGTCGCTCACCGGCGAGAGCGTCCCCGTCGACGTCCGACCCGGCGACGCGGCCCTGGCCGGTTCCATCAATACGGATGGCCGGCTCGAGTTGGAGGTGACCCGGCTGGGGTCGGAGACCACGCTGGGCAAGATCATCGACCTCATGCGCACGGCCGAGCGGGCCAAGCCACCCGTGGCTCGCCTGCTGGAGCGATATGCCGGCCATTATCTGGCGCTGGTGCTGCTGATCGCCGCCGGGACGTGGCTGGCCAGCGGCGACACCGCGGCGACGCTGGCGGTGCTGGTGGCCTCCTGCCCCTGCGCGCTGGTGCTGGCCGCGCCCTCCACCTCGATCGCGGCCATCTCGGTGGCGGCACGGCACGGCATCCTGATCAAGGGCGCCGCCTTCCTCGAGCAGCTCGCCGAAGTCAATGCGGTGGTGTTCGACAAGACGGGCACGCTGACCACGGGCGAGATGTCGCTCACCGGCCTGCGGGCGGCCGACGGCGTCGACCCGGCGCGCGCCCGCGCGATCGCGGCGGCGCTGGGCGGGGCGAGCAGCCACCCGGTCAGCCGCGCCGCGGCGCGGGCCGGGGCGGGCGGGCGGGCGCTGACCGTCGAGCACGTGCACGAGCGCGGCGGCTCCGGCATCACCGGGCTGATCGATGGAGCGGAGGCGGCACTCGGGCGCCCCGAACTGTTCCGGACGCTCGGCATCGAGGCGCCGCCCCCGCCGGCCCATCACGGACCGATCGCGGGGGTGAGTCACCGCGGGGTGTTCCTGGCCTGGCTGCTGTTCGCCGATCAGCGCCGGCCGGAGGCGGCGGAAGCGACGCGCGCGCTGGCCGATCTCGGGCTGCGCCGCCAGGTGTTGCTGACGGGCGATCGCCGCGCGGTGGCAGCCCGCATCGCGGCCGAGCTGGGCATCGACGATGTCGAGGCAGAGGCGCTGCCGGAAGCCAAGATGCACCGGGTAATGGCCGAGCTGCGCGCCGGTTTCCGCCCGCTGGTGGTGGGTGACGGCATCAACGACAGCCTGGCTCTCAAGGCGGGCGCCGTGGGCGTCGCCATGGGCGCGCAAGGCACGGACGTGGCGCTGGCCTCGGCCGACTTGGTGCTGATGACCAGCGACCTGCGCCGGCTGGCGACCGCGATCCGGCTCAGCCGCCGCTGCCGGCGGACCATCCACGTCAACGTCGCGGTCGGCCTCGGCTGGACCGTCTTGCTGGTGGCGCTGGCTGCCGCCGGGGTGCTGGGCGCAGAGGGCGCGCTGGTGGCGGCGTTACTGCACAATTTCAGCACCTTCATCGGCCTCGGCAATGCCGGCCGGCTGCTGCTGTTCGACGAGATCGGCCCCCCGGAGACCTCCCACCCGGCCCCATCCTTCCAGTCAGGAGTTCAGCATGCTTAGACGATCGTTCCTTCTCGCCTCGGTCGCCGCGTTGGTCGCTGCCGCGGTCCCGGCTTCGGCCACCACGCTGGTGACCAGCTTGTCCGCCTTCCGTGCCAGCGCCGCCGGTGCCGTCACCGCGACGCCCAACCCCGGCCCCTACGATCTGGGTCAACTCGATCTGCCCACCACGACGACCCTCGCGCTCGGCGACGGCTCGAGCCTCGGCCTGTCCGCGCCCGCGCAGGTGACGCAGGGTGGGCTCAGCTTCCCCTTCACCTTCTCCAGCGGCTTCGCCGGCGAGGTCTTCGTGCCGCAAAACGCCAGCGGCGATCAGGTCAGCAGCATCACGCTGACGCTCGGCAGCGGCATCACGGCGCTCGGCTTCGAGATCGCGCCGTTCTCCAATGCGGTGGGGGCCCCGAATTTCGGCGTGCCGGGCGGCCCGTTCAGCGTGACGGTGACGCTGTCGGACGGTCAGACCGCCACGACCAGCTTGGCCGGCGGCAGCCTCGACACCGGGACCACGCCGTCGCAGTTCTTCGGCTTCACCGGCGGCGGCGTGTCGACGCTGACGATCAGCACCAGCGACCGGTCCGGGCTCGGGTTCGGCAACTTCGTCGACGTCGCCACCGCCGTGCCGGAGCCGGCCTCGGCCGCGCTGCTGCTCGGCGGCCTCGCCGCGACCGTGCGCGGTCGCCGCCGGGCCGCGCTTGCCTAAACGGCGCCTCCTCGCCGCGGTGATGGCGGCAAGCCCGCTCGCCATCGCCGCCGGTGAGCCGCCGCGGTTGACCGGGATCGTCATCACCGCCGAGCAGCGGGTGGCAATGTTCGCCGCCGCCGATGGTCGCGCCACGATGGCGGCCGAGATCGGCGAGGCGGTGGGCGCCGAGCAGGTGCTGGCCATCGAACCCGATGGGGTGCGCCTGGCCGGGCCCACCGGGTCGCGGACCCTCACCCTCGGCGAGGACGGCGCGACCCGGGTGGCCTTCGCAAGCGAGTCACCCTTGCCGCCGTTGATCGACCCCTACCGCCGAGAGCGGGAGTTCGAGAACGACCAGTAGCTAGTTGGCTCGCAGCGCCGGCAGCAAGGTGGTGCCGGCCATGTCGATGAACGCGTCCTGGTTACGGCCGACATTGTGCAAGTTGACCGTCTCGATCCCGAGTTCCTGTCGGGCGGCGAGCCAGTCGGCGAGTTCAGCCGGATCGGCGACGAGCAGAACGGTCTGCCCGATATCCTCCTCGCGGACGAAACGGGTCGCAGCGTCGAAATCGGCCGAGGTCCGGATGTCCCAGTTGACCGGGCCGCCCAGCGCGTTGAACCGCCACTGCGCGTGCGCCTCGCGCCGGGCTTCGCTCAGCGTGGGTGCCCAGGCGAAATCCACCTTGAGGTGGACCGGCTTGCCGGCGCCACCCGCGTCGCGAAAGGCTGCCACGATGCCGCGCAACGTGGAAAGGTCGGGTGCCACGGTGAGCAGCCCGTCGGCCCATTCGGCGACGAAGGCGGCGGTCTCGGGCGTGGTCGCCGCGCCCATGAGCCGCGTGGGCGTCTCCGGGCGGGACCAGACCTTGGCATCCGCCACCGTGACCAGTCCGCGATGCGTCACGGTCTCGCCGGCCAGCAGGGCCCGCATGATCTCGGCGCCTTCGCGCAGCCGCGCATTGCGGGTCGCCTTGTCCGGCCAGGCCTCGCCGGTGACGTGCTCGTTGAGGAACTGGCCGCTGCCCAGCGCGATCCAGGGCAGGCGGCCGGGGAACATCTGCCCCAGCGTGCCGACGGCCTGGGCCAGCACGGCCGGGCTGTAGCGCCAGCCGCCCGGGACGGAGATGACGCCAAAGGTGAGCCGCTCCGTGCGCGCCAGGGCGGCGCCGAGCCACGACCAGGCGAAGCCGGACTGGCCCTGGTGTTCGGACCATGGATGCGCATGGTCGGACGTGAAGCCGGCGTCGAAACCGGCCCCCTCGGCGCGGCGGACGAGGCCGAGCAGGTCGCCGGGGGTGAACTGCTCCTGCGAGCAATGGAAACTGTAACGGGTCATGGCGCTCGCACGGGGTGTGGATTGAAAGATGGGCCGCGCCTCCGATTTGCCAGCGTGATGTCCCGCCCCCTTTGCGACTACGCCATCGTTGGCGACACCCACACCACCGCCCTGATCGCGCGCGACGGCTCGGTCGATTGGCTGTGCTGGCCCCGCCATGACAGCCCGGCGTTGTTCCTCCGCCTGCTCGACGACGAGAAGGGCGGCGCCTGCTCCATCGCCCTGGAAGGCGCGGGCGAGCCGAGCCGGCGCTACCTGCCCGACACCAACGTCATCGAGACGAGTTTCCAGTCGCCGACGGGCCGCGCGACGCTGGTGGACTTCATGCCGGTCAACCCGCCCACCACGGCGCCCGACGAAGGGCCGGACGGCGACGCGGAAAGCCGGCTGATCCGCATCGTGACCTGCACGGACGGGTCGGTGACGGGCCAGTTCGTCGTCCGGCCCACCTTCGACTACGCGCGCACCAGCTGCACGCCGAGTGCCGAGGCCGACGGCTCCGCCCTGTTCGAGGCCGGCGAGCACCGGCTGCGCGTCACCAGCAGCCGCCCGGTCAGCATCGAGGGCGAGACGGCCGTCATCGCCTTCACGCTGGCGGCCGGCGAGCGCATGCACCTGGTGCTGACGCAGGGACAGGACGACGCCGCCCCGCCGGTGCACGAGCCCGACGGCGCCGCCGATCGGTTGCGCGACACCGTGGCCTATTGGCAGGGCTGGATGGGCTGCTGCACCTATGACGGGCCGCACGCGGCGGCGGTCAAGCGGAGCGCGCTCTTCCTCAAGATGATGACCTACGGGCCGACCGGGGCGATCATCGCGGCGCCCACGCTGGGCCTGCCGGAAGCCCTGCCGGGCAACCGGAACTTCGACTACCGCTACGCCTGGCTGCGCGATGCGAGCTTCACCGTGACCGCCTTCGCCAATCTCGGTTACCACCGGGAGGCACGGGAATATCTCCGCTTCCTGTGCTCGGTCGACGACAGCCATGGCCGCCGGCTCAAGCTGATGTACGGCATCGCCGACGGCGTGCCGGAGGAGACGTCGCTCGACCACCTGTCGGGCTGGCGCGGCATCGGGCCGGTCACGATCGGGAACGCGGCCGAGGGCCAGACCCAACACGACATCTACGGCGAGCTGCTGCTGGCGGTGGAGGACTTCCTCGAGACGGCGGAGGACGAGCTGCCGCGCTCCATGCGGGAGCACCTGCCGCGGTTGATCGGCAACCTCGCGGAGCGGGCGATCGAAGTGCGCGACGAGCCGGACCAGGGGATCTGGGAGCCGCGCCGGCCGCCGCAGCACTACCTGCATACCAAGGCGCTGATCTGGGTGGCGCTGGACCGTGCGGTCCGGTTGGGTCAGCGGCTTGGCATCGGTGCGGCGGATCGCGGCCGGTGGGAACGCGCGGCGCGCGAGGTGCGCGCCGAATACCTCCGCCGCGGCTGGAACGAGGCGCGCGGCAGCTACGTGCAGGCCTATGACAGCGACGCGCTCGACGCCGCCGTGCTCAGAGTGGCGCTATTCGACGCCTTGCCGCTGGACGATGGCCGCCTGGCGCGCACGGTGGAGGCGATCGACGCGGAGCTGGGCGTGGGCGACCTGCTCTACCGCTATCGCACCGATGACGGCATGGAAGGCAAGGAGGGCACCTTCACCGCCTGCGCGTTCTGGATGTCGAGCTGCCTGGCGCTGGTCGGGCGGATGGACGAGGCGCGGGAGCGGCTCGACCGGTTGCTGGCCCGGTCCAACGACATGGGCCTGTTCGCCGAAGAGATCGACCCGGCGAGCGGCGAACAACGCGGCAATTTCCCGCAGGGCTTCACCCACATGGCCGTCATCAACCACTCGGTGCGGCTGGCCAAGCTGGCGGAGGAGCGGCGCGAAGCCGCCTGACGTCCGGGACTAGGGCAGCAGCTTGGCGAAAGCGGCGTCCAGCGCGGCGTCGGCCTTGCCCTGCGCGTCGCGCCGGTCGCGCAGCCAGTCGCGGTCGGCCGCCAGCGAGGCCTTCGCCGCCATCAGCATGCGGGCCAGCTCGGCCGGTTGCGGGCCGCCCGTGCCGCGGGCGGCGTTCACCATGTTGCGCGCGCCCAGCACGGTCTTGAAGCGGGCTTCGTCCAGCGGCAGGTCGGTCTGCGTCTGGCCGGTCGCGCGGGCGGCGGCGGCGTAGATGCGCTGGGCCTCCGCATAGGGGACCGTGTTGGGCGTGGCGTCGTGGGCGCGCCCCCAGGTCACCAGGTCGGACGCGAAATGATGCCCGAGGCGGAACGGCACGTCGGCCTCGCGCTGAAGCGTGTCGGCCAGCTCGGTGGTGGTGGACCAATCGGCGTCGACCTCGGCGGCCGCGCGCGCCTCGTCCAGCACGAGGCCGCCGAGCACGTCGGACCACCGATGCGCGGCGCCGCTGGCGGCGGCCACCGCGCGTTCCGCCCCCTCCCGCTTGTAGTCGGGCATGCCGGTGGTGACGTTGTGGGCCTCGAAAAGATAGGCGACCGCGAGCCCGACCGCCTCGCTCGCCTGCAGCCGCATCACGTTGAGCCCGTACGGATTGCGCTTCTGCGGCATGATGGAGCTCGGCCCGGTCAGCCGGCCCTCCTGCAGCATCATCCACGGATGCGGCTGGGCATATTGGGTATGGACGTCCTCGGCGAACTGGCCGGCGATCGTGGCGACCATGCTGCCGATCAGGGCCATCTCGGCTTCCGTGTCGAAGGGGGCCAGCTGGTTGGCGTCGTAGCTGTTGTCGGCGACCCCCGCGAAGCCGAGCAGGGCGGCCAGGCGCGCGCGATCGACCGGGAAGCTGGAGGTCCCCAGCGCGGCCGAGCCGAGCGGCGACTGGTCCAGCCGCGCCCAGGCCTGGCGGATGCGCTCGGCGTCGCGGGCGAGCGCGGCGTCGAAGGCGAGCATGACGTGGCCGAACGTGGTCGGCTGCGCCTGCACCCCGTTGGTGTAGGCCGGGATAATGGCGTCACGGTGCCGCTCGGCCTGCTCCTGCAGGTCGGCCCGGACGCCGGCGAGCGCGTCGAACAGGGCCAGGGTGCGCTCGCGCATCATCTCGCGCCGGGTCGTGGCGAGGATATCCTGGCGCGAGCGGCCGGAGTGCATGCGGGTGACGTCGGGCCCGGCGACCGCGATCAGCAGGGGCTCCAATTGGAGGTAATCGGCCGGGTGCTTGCCCCCGGGCGCGTCGCCGGCGGCGATGACGTCGCGCACGGCGCCGGCGATCGGCCCGGCGAGCGTGGGCGGCACGATGCCCTGCTCGACCGTCATGACCAGGGAGGCCTTGTTGAACTGGCCCAGCCAGTAGAACGCGTCGTGCTCGGCGGCCTCGGCCGGAGCGGCGGCGAGGGCGAGGGCGACGGCCAGGGTGAGGGTGGAGCGGGCGATCATGGGAGCAGTATTCCCCGTTCCGCCCGCCGGCGGAAGCCGGGCCTGGCCGCCCGAAGCGGCCAGGCCGGCACCCTACGCCATCAGCGGTTCCGGCAGCGTCACGCGGGCGCCGGCCCGCCGGCGGCGCGCCGCCCAGTCGGCGATCGCCTCGCGGCAGGTGTGGTCCAGGTGGAACGGCCCGGCCGTGCGCACCTGCACGTCCGCGTCCGGCGGCACCGCCTCCAACGTACGCAGCAGGCGGGGGAGCTGCACGAAGGTCGCGTTGCCGGCCAGCGCCAGGGTGTATTGCCCCGGGCCGACCTCGCGCCGGCGGACCCGCAGGCCGAGCCGGTTGAGCCGCGGCAGCAGCTCCAGCCCGGTCAGCGCCAGCCCGACGATCACCCCGGTCAGCAGGTCCACCGCCACCACGGTGAACAGCGTCGCCGCCCAGATCGCGACGGGGAACGGCCCATGGTGCTTGAACAGCTCGTGGGCGTGCCGGAGATTGACGAGCCGCCAGCCGGTGACGACCAGCACGCCGCCGAGTGAGGCCATCGGCACCTCTCGCAGCACCGCCGGTAACAGGGCCACGAAGGCCAGCAGCCACAGGCCGTGCATCACGGTGGAGGCGCGGCTGACCGCGCCGGCCTGCACGTTGGCCGACGAGCGGACGATCACGCCCGTCATCGGCAGCGCGCCGACGAGGCCGCACAGCATGTTGCCGACGCCCTGGGCCGCCAGCTCGCGGTCGTAGTCGGTCCGGACGCCGCCATGCATCCGGTCCACCGCGGAGGCGGAGAGCAGCGTTTCCGCACTGGCGATGAACGCCACGGCCAGCGCGGTCAGCAGCACCTCCGGGGTGGCGAACAGGCCCAGCGTGGACCAGTTCGGCAGGCTGATCCCGTCCCAGATCGCATCGGGCACGGCGACGCGCTCGACCGGCAGGCTGCCCAGCATCGTGACCGCGACGCCGGCGGCGATGCCGATCAGCGCGCCCGGCACCAGGGCCATGCTGCGCGGACGCATGCGCTCCCACGCGATCATGCCGGCGATGGTCACGAGCCCGACGACCAGCGCGGCTTCGTCGGCGGAGCCGTTGAACGGCACCAGGTCGATGAAGGCCTGCGGGATCGCGGCGAGGTTGTCCAACCCGTTCGGCAGCGGCTTGGCGTCGAACAGCACGCGGAACTGGCTGGCCACGATCAGCACGCCGATGCCGGCCAGCATGCCGTGCACCACGGCCGGCGAGATGGCGCGGAACCAGCCGCCGAGGCGCATGAAACCGCATATCAATTGGATCAACCCGGCCAGCAGCAGGATCGGGCCGAGGGCGGAGATGCCCTGTTCGCGCACGATCTCGAACACCAGCACGGCCAGACCCGCCGCCGGGCCGCTCACCTGCAGCGGCGACCCGGCGAGCAGGCCCACCACGATCCCGCCGATGATGCCGGTCAGCAGACCCTTTTCCGGCGGCACGCCGGAGGCCACGGCAATGCCCATGCACAAGGGCAGCGCCACCAGGAACACGACGAACGATGCGGACAGGTCACGCCCGGCGGCGGCCGGGAGGAAGCGCTTCACGAGCGTCACTCCGCGGCCATGCGACGGGCTTGCGACACGACGGCGACCGGGAACGGGCTCTCGCCATCGACGGGGAGGAAGCGTTCGGTCTCGCCGTCCAGCGCCAGCAGCACGCCGTCGTCGAGCCGGAAGAACCAGCCGTGCAGGTTGAGCCGGCCGGTCGCCAGGCCGGCGGCCACGGAGGGGTGCGTGCGCAGATGGGTCAGCTGCGCCACCACGTTCTCCTGCGCCAGCACGGTCGCCGCCTGCGGCCCGGTGAGGTCGGCCGGGTAGGCGCTCTGCACCACGCCGTGTGCCGCGTGGCTGTGCCGGAGCCAGGCCTTGACGTTGGGCATGGCGTCCAGCGCGCCGGGGGTGAGCAGGCCCTTCATGGCGCCGCAATCGGAATGCCCGCAGACCACGATGTCGCGCACGCCCAGCGCCACCACGGCGTATTCGATGGCGGACGACACGCCGCCATTGGTTTCGGCGAAAGGCGGCACGATGTTGCCGGCGTTGCGGCAGACGAACAGCTCGCCGGGGCCGGCCTGGGCGATGAGTTCGGGCACCACCCGGCTGTCGGCGCAGGAGATGATCAACGCCTTGGGCTGCTGACCCTCGCGGGCGAGCTGGCCATACAGGGCGCGCTGCTGCGGGAACACGTCGCAGCGGAAGCGGGACACGCCCGCCACGATGCCCTTCATGCCGCCGAGATCGGCGGATTGATCGATGAACATGCTGTTCTGCTCCTCTCGTGTTGACGCGCCGTGTCGTGTCAGGAGAGGGCCGGCTCGATCGGGAGGACTCTGGGCCCCGCTCGAACCGTGCGGCCCGCCTCCTGGCGGCACACGGTGATCCGACATCGCGAGGTTGGCCGGCTGGTGCCGACGTCCTCGCCAGAGGGGCCCGGATCGGTTGTTGCAACGCAGCATGATGAGCAGCGGTTTCTATTGCAACCGTATTCCAGAGCTGAAATCGCACTTCGGTTCGTCGAACAGTTTTTTCACGATCCGAGGACCACTACTCCGGAGCGGATTGACGCTGGTGATAGGATCTCAATTTCTGTTCTGGACGGCGATACTCGTTTTATATTCTCCCAGTCGGCGCGGCCGGCGGGTTAGGGCTCGGCGCCTTCCGCCCAGAGCAGGGCTTCGACCTCCGATTGCGGCACGTCGCCGGTCGTGAACGCATCGCCGATGCCGCGCGCCAGCACCAGGTGCAGCGTGCCGTCGCGCATCTTCTTGTCGCGGCGCATGTTGGCGATGATCGTCTGCGCGGAGAACCGGCGGTTGAGCATGTTGAGCCCGCTCGGCAGGCCGGCCCGCTCGAGGTGAGCGGTCACGGTCGCGGCGTCCGCCCGGTCGCACAGGCCGAGCCGCGCCGAAAGGCGGAACGCCAGCCCGATGCCGACCGCGACGGCCTCGCCATGCAGCAGCCCGCCGCCATAGCCGTATTCGGCCTCCAGCGCGTGGCCGAAGGTGTGCCCCAGATTGAGCAGGGCACGGCCGCCGCTCGCCCGCTCCTCCCGCTCGTCGTCGCCGACCACGGCGGCCTTGAAGGCGCAGGCGCGCAGGATGGCCTCGGCCTGGGCGTCGCGATCGCCGGCCAGCACGGCCTCCACGTGCCGGTCGCACCAGGCGAACAGCGCGGCATCGCCGATCAGCCCGGCCTTGGCGATCTCCGCGTAGCCGGCCCGCAGCTCGCGGATCGGCAAGGTGGCCAGCGTGTCGGTATCGGCCAGCACGAGCCGCGGTTGGTGAAACGCTCCCAGCAGGTTCTTGCCGTGCCGCGTGTTGATGCCGGTCTTGCCGCCCACGCTGCTATCGACCTGGGCGAGCAGGGTGGTCGGCACCTGGATGAACGGCAGGCCGCGCAGGGCGGTGGCGGCCGCGAAGCCGGCGAGGTCGCCCACGACGCCGCCGCCCAGCGCCACCACCGCCGTGCGCCGCTCCACGCCCTCGTCCAGCAGGTGCTCGACCACGGCGGCGTAGTTCTCCAAGCTCTTGGACGCTTCGCCCGGCCGGACCACGATCTCCCGGTGCGCGATGCCGGTCTCGTCCAGCCCGCGCAGCAGGGTGGCCAGGTGCAGGTCGCGCACCGTTTCGTCGGTGACGACCACCACGCGCTTCTGCGGCAGCACGGGGGCGAGGTGGGCGCCGGCGCGCGCCAGCAGGTCGTGGCCGATGACGACGTCGTAGCCGGTGGAGGCCAGCGCGACGGGCAGGCGGCGCGGCGGGCTCCAGCGCTCCAGCGCCTCCAGCACGCGGCCGGTGGTCAGGTCCGGCGGTTCGTCGCCGCAATCGATCACCATGTCGGCCTCGGCATAGACCGGGTGACGCTGGGCCATCAGGCGGGAGAGGATCTCGGCCGGGTCGCCCCCGGCGAGGAGCGGCCGGTTGGAGCGGGAGGCGACGCGGCGCACCAGGGTGGGCAGCTGGCAGCGCAGCCACACGGAAACGCTGCTCTCGCGCACGGCGGCGCGCGTGGTGCGATCCATGAAGGCGCCGCCTCCGGTCGCGAGCACGATGGGGTCGCCCGCCAGGAGCCGCCGGATGACCCGGCGCTCGCCGTCGCGGAACTCGGGCTCGCCGAACCGGGCGAACAACTCGGGGATGGTGCGGCCCGCCGCCAGCTCGATCTCGGCATCGGCATCGCGGAACGGCAGGCCGAGCCGGGCGGCGAGGCGGCGGCCGATGCTGGTCTTGCCGGCGCCCATCAGGCCGACCAGGACGACGCTGCGCCCGGCCAGGTGCGGCGGGCTCGCCTCGCCCAGCACCGCGTCCGGCAGGGCGACCGGGCTGATGGCTTGGCCAAGGGCTGGTCCGGCGGCCGAGACTGAACCGATGTTGCGCGTCATGGCCGTGGAGGCTAGCACAAGCCTCCCTTTCACGGCCACGCACCCCCTTCATGGACCTGATATGAGTCGTCTTCTCCTGCTCGTGCTCGCCGTTCTGGTCGTCATCGGCGTCGTCGGCATGTTGGCCCTGGGCGCCTTTCCGCCGACGCCGCAGGCCCAGCAGGTGCAGCGCGTCCTGCCCAACGATCGGTTCGCCCCGGCCCGCTGACGCCGCCCCTCCGCCACCATGAACCGGCACATCGAAGCCTTTCTCGAGATGCAGGCCGCCGAGCGCGGGGCGGCGCGCAACACGGTGCTGGCCTACGCCGCCGACCTCGAGGCGTTTCGCGCCTTCGCGGCCGGGCAGGGCACCGCGCCGGAGGGCGCCACGCCGGCCACCCTTCACGCCTACGCCGCGTCGCTCCATGGCGTCGTGGCGGCGCGGACGGCGGCGCGGCGGCTCTCCGCCCTGCGCGGATTCTTCAAGTTCCTGGCGCGGGAAGGCATCCGTCCGGACGACCCGTGTGCCACGCTGGACGCGCCGGCCGTCCGCCCCGCGCTGCCGAAATATCTCGGCGAGGGCGAGGTTTCGGCGCTGATGGCGGCGGCGGCGGGCTCCCCGGTGGGGCGGGCGGCGCTCGAGATGTTGTACTCCACCGGGCTGCGCGTCTCCGAGCTGCTCGGCGTCAAGCGGCACGCGTTGGCGCACGACACCGACACGCTGATCGTGCGCGGGAAGGGGGGGCGGGAACGCATGGTGCTGCTGTCGCGCCCGGCGCGGGAGGCGGCGGCGGCGCTGATCGCCGGGTCGCCGGGACCGTGGCTGTTCCCGGGCCGCGACCCCCGTCGGGCGATGACGCGGCAGGGACTGGCACTCGTGCTCAAGCAGGCCGCGCTCGACGCCGGGCTCGACCCGGCGCGCGTGAGCCCGCACGTGCTGCGGCACAGCTTCGCCAGCCACTTGCTGGCCCGCGGCGCCGATCTGCGCAGCCTGCAGGTCCTGCTCGGCCACGCCGACATCGCGACCACGCAGATCTACACCCATGTCCTGGCCGAGCGACTGCACGAGGTGGTGCAGACGCACCACCCGCTCGCAAGGGCCTAGGGGGGGTGCAATCGCACCACCCGCTCGCAGGGGCCTGGGCGGGGGCGGTGCAATCGCACCACCCGCTCGCAGCAGCCTGGGCGGGGGTGGTGCAATCGCACCACCCCCTGGCGCAGCCGCAGGCAGGGGGGTAAGCCGCGCCCATGCGTCACTTCCTGGACTTCGAACGGCCGCTCGCCGAACTCGAGCTTAAGATCGTCGAGCTGCGCAAGAGCCAGGAGCCGGGCGGCATCGACATCGAGGAGGAGGTCCGCCAGCTCGAGGGCAAGATCGGCGACCAGCTGCGCGCGACCTACGCCAAGCTGACGCCGTGGCAGAAGACGCAGGTGGCGCGGCATCCGGACCGGCCGCATGCGCTGGCCTATGTCGAGCGGCTGATCACCGAGTTCGTGCCGCTGGCCGGCGACCGCGCGTTTGCCGACGATGCGGCGATCGTCGGCGGGGTGGGCCGGTTCCGCGGCCATTCGGTCATGGTGCTCGGCACGGAGCGGGGCGCGGACACGGAGTCGCGGATCGCGCATAATTTCGGGATGGCGCGGCCGGAGGGCTACCGCAAGGCGCGGCGGCTGATCGAGATGGCGGGCCGGTTCGGGCTGCCGCTGCTCACATTCGTGGACACGGCCGGGGCGTTTCCGGGGATCGACGCGGAGTCGCGCGGCCAGGCCGAGGCGATCGCGCGCTCGATCGAGGCGTGCCTCGAATCGCCGGTGCCGATCGTGGCGACGATCATCGGCGAGGGCGGCTCGGGCGGCGCGATCGCGCTGGCCGCCGCGGACCGCGTGCTGATGCTGGAGCACGCGGTGTATTCCGTGATCTCGCCGGAGGGCTGCGCGAGCATCCTGTGGCGGGAAGCGTCGCAAGCGGCGGCGGCGGCAGATGCGCTGAAGCTGACGGCGAGCGACCTGCTGGGGATGCACGTGATCGACGCGATCGTGCCGGAACCGCTGGGCGGGGCGCATCGGGAGACCGGCGAAGCGGTGGCGGCGGCGGGCGAGGCGATCTGGGCGGCGTTGGAGCCGTTGCTGCCGCTGGACCCGGCGGCGCTGAAGGCGCAGCGGCGGGAGAAGTTCCTGGCGATCGGGCGGGACGCGGAGGGGTAGCGGGCGGCGGGTCCTCCTGGGGCGGCGGTCCGTGGGGGGATCGATCGGTCCAAAGCGGCTCCGCCGGGCCACGGGCGTGTCGATGTTGTTACGCTAGCGCAATGAATTGGGCGTGCGACGTCGTGGGGTGGCGAGGGGTTCGTGGCGGCGGGGGTGGTCGGCGGCCGGCCGGCGCGAGGCGGACGGAGCGGGAACAGGGCATGCGGGCCGGCGGTGGGCTCGGGGGGCGCGACGGGGGCGTGGGTGCTGGCGGGGGTGGCGCGGGCGGCACGGCGAGGCCGAGGCTGCGCAGGAGGGGACGAAGCGGGCGGGCCAGGGCGGGCGCGCCCGCGAGCAGGGCGGCGAGGGCCGGGTCGGCGAGGAGGGCGGCGAGGTCGGCGGCGACGGCCGGGGCGATGTCGGGCCGGGCGGCGAGCAGCCAGCCGGGGCGGCGCGGGAGGGCGCGGGGGCGGGGACGCTGGCTGGGGGCGCCGTCCGGGCGCGGGGCGGCGACCGTGCGGCCGGGCGGGCGGAGGCGCTCGCCGTTGCTGACGCGGATGAGGGTGGTGACGAAGGCGCCGAGACGGAAGAAGAGGGTGCGGGCGGCGTCATCGCGGACGTCATCGCGGGCGTCGTTGCCGGCGCCAGGGGGCCTGGTGGGCGCGAGGGCGCGGATGAGGGCCATCAGGGTGTCGATGAGCCGGTCGGCGACGCGGCGGGTGGCGGGAGCGAGCACGAACAGAAAGGGAACATTGTGGGCGGGCGTTGGCAAGGAGAGATTTGGGAAGAGTAAGGTGTGCCGAGCCCCGCCTTCCCGTTCGGGCGAGCGACACTCTACGTAGTGGTCCCGCTTGGGGCGTAGAAGGCGACACCCTCGGAGACGAGATCGCTGCGATAGCCGGCGCTGCCAGGAGTGGTGAGGGACTGATACTCGGCCTGGTTGCCGGTGAAGAAATGGGTGCCGGTTCCGGTCTCGAAGGCTCGGTAGACCGCCACGTCGCCGGATTGTGCCGTCAGATGTTCGTAGAAAGTGCTACCGGGTTCGTATCGCAAGTCGCTTCGATTGGAGATGATGGCGTCTCGTTCCACGCTGCTGGCGGTAAAGAAGTGCGTGCCGAATTTCGTATCGAAGAAGCGGTAAACGGGCGCGGCATTCGGGGCGGTCATGGCGACAGCCGAATAATTTCCAGCTTCCTGAACGAGATCGGGGCGGGTGGCTTGTACGGTATTCCGTTCGTTCGTGCTCGCGGTGAGGAACTGTGTACCATTGGTGGAGTCGAAAAAGCGGTAGACAGGCCGAGCGAGGCTATCAAAACCGGGAGGCAGCTTGCCGTATTGAGGTTCACTGGCGGTCGTGCTTATGTTGAGTGCCGTTCGATTATTTGTGATCGGCACTTCCGTCAGCACAAAACTAGCCAGATTGTAGTTTCCGCTGAAGTTGAGTTGAGCCGTCTGTTGGCTTCCACTGAAAATGGTGAGCGTGCCGGCGGTCGGGCCCGTATTCGTGTACGTGGCGCTCGTTTCGGAGGTGTCGCTGAACTGGATCAAGTCGGTTTTCGAGAAGCCAGTAATCGTGGCGGCAATCGGGCCCGGATGGCCAAACGTGACTTGCTCATACTGTCCCGAGCCGCCGTTAAACTGGATCAGCTGGGTGCCGGCGACGCTGGATCCGAACTGGATCGAGCCGTACGCGCCAAGCTGGATGGTTCCCTGGCCAGTGATCGCAAGTGCTACGGCCGAGGGTGACGCGGCATTGCCGACCACGCTGATTGTCCCCTGGTTCTCGAGCACGCTGTAACCAGGCGCGCTATCGCTGAACTGCACACCGGAACCGACCATGTTGATCGTCCCAATATTGGTCAACGTGCCAGCGACTTGGATGTAGGCGAGGGGCGCCGTGAAGTTGATGGTGCCTTGGTTACTCGCGCCACCATCGACAATGCTGAGGGTCGGGGCGGGGGCGGTATACCGACTTACAAATGGATTTGGATTTGGCGCTCGTAGATCAGCAACGTTTAGGATCGTGCCGGGCAACAGGGTCGTTTCGCGGAAACTGACCTCGTCGCCGCTGGCGGGAAACACCAGGGTGGTCGCTTGGGCATCGCTGGTCTGATTAAGGTCGATCGTCACGCCCTGGACGTTTCCGAGCTGCACCGTTCCAGCATTGATTACCGCAACGTCGCCGGGACTGGGTGAACCAATCGGCGACCAAAGAGTATCGTCATAGAACGAGCCGTTCGCGCCGCTCCAGTTTTTTACAGTCATTGGTGACCTTCTTGGATGCCCTTTGCCAACCGGACCATGATCGGCCAACGTAGGCTGTTGCGCGATAATGTTCGGATTGTGGCCGTCAGACGCGGCGCAGGCGTGTCTTCGAGCGAGGCAGCGAGTTCCCAAGACGGTCAACATCGCGCTCGAACCAGTGTGTAATCCGCCAGACGGATGACAGCCTCTCGCGGAAGCAGGATTCGCACACGATCGCGTGCGGACACTTGGCCTGGGGCGGGCGGGTAGGAGGGCTTTTCGTTCCGGTTGGGGGGGCCTAGGCTTTTGGGATGCCGCCCCCTGCTCTTTCCTCCGCCGCTGCGCTCGATCCGATGGCTCCGACCATCACGCGGGCGGAGTTCTTCAAGGTGTTCCCGTCGGTCTGCCTGCCGATGTTCCTCGCCTCCGTGGACGGGACGATCGTGGCGACCGCGTTGCCGAACATCGCCGGGTCGCTGGGCGACGTGGAGCGGGTGTCGTGGGTGGTGGTCGCCTACCTGATGGCGACCACGATCGCCGCACCGGTCTATGGCAAACTCGGGGACGTGATGGGGCGGCGACGCCTCCTGTTCGTCGCGTTGGCCGTGTTCCTGGTGGCCAGCGTGGCGTGTGCGCTGGCGCCGACGATGTTGGCGCTGATCGCGGCGCGGGTGCTGCAGGGGGCCGGGGGCGGCGGGTTGATGACGCTGTCGCAGGCGCTGGTCGGCGAGATCGTGCCGCCGCGGGAGCGGCCGCGCTTCCAGGGCTACATGGCGGGGACGTTCATGATGTCCTCCACCTTCGGGCCGGTGGCCGGGGGCTGGCTCACGCAGCATTTCGGCTGGGCGTCGGTGTTCTACGTCAACCTGCCGCTCGGGGTGCTGGCCATGGTCCTGGCGTTCCGGCTGCCGAACCGGCGCGATCCGAGCGCCAGCTTCCGCTTCGACTGGCTCGGCATCGGATTGTTGTCGGGCTTCGTCATTCCGCTGCTGCTGGCGCTGGAGCGGGCGCAGCGGCCTTCGATGGCGGCGGTGCCGGCCATCGCGGTGCTGGTGGGGCTGTCGGCGCTGTCGCTGTTCCTGCTGCTGCGGCAGGAGCGGCGGGCGGCCTCTCCGTTGATCCCGGTCCGGGTGCTGAGCCACCCGTCGATCTGGCGGGCGGACGCCATGGCCGCCTGCGTCGGCGCGACCATCGTCGGCGCGGTGACGTTCATGCCGATCTACCTGCAGGTCGTGCGCGGGGCCGACCCGGCGGAGGTCGGCCTGTTGTTGCTGCCGCTCACGGCGGGGATCGCGGTGGGCGCGATCATGACGGGGCGGCTGATGGTCAAGACCGGGCGCACGGCGCTGTTCCCCTCGCTCGGGCAGCCGGTGGTCGCGGCCGGCTGGATCGTGCTGGCGCTGTGGGGGCCGGCCATCCCGCTGCACTGGCTGCCCGTTCTGTTCATCGTCATCGCGGTGGCGACCGGGACGACGATGCCGGTGGTGCAGCTCACCGTGCAGATCGAGGCGGGGCCGAAGAACCTGGGCGCGGCGTCCGCCTCCGTGCAGTTCACGCGCTCGATCGGCTCGGCGCTGGGCACGGCAACGGTCGGCGCGGTGCTGTTCGCCGTGCTGGCGGCGCAGGATCCGCTGGTGGCGAGCCTGTTCGGCCGCGTGGTGGAAGAAGGGCCGCGCGTGCTGACCGGGGTGAGCGCGCAGTTGCGGGCCGATCTGGCGACCGACATCGTGGGCGCGTTCCGGGCCGCGTTCCTGACGATCGGCTTCTTCAGCGTGATCGCGGCCGGGTTGGCCTGGTCCATGCCGTCGCGCCGGATCAGTTAGCGTCGGGCATGCCGTCCGGGAACCGGGTCAGGACACGGCCAGGACCCGGCGATCGGCGATTCGGCGGGTGAAGCGGATCGCGTCCAGATGCTCCAGGAGCGGCACCGCGTATTTGCGCGTGATGCCGAGCGCCTTGCCGGCCTCGCCGGTGGCCAGGCCGGCGCCGGTGAGTAGCGGGCGCAGCGTATGCTTGGCGGCCTCGATCGCGTCCTGATGGAAGAGCAGCTCGCGCTTCTGCACCTTGTCGACGGTGCGGACGACCACGCCCTCGCGGATCAGGCGGTCGGCCAGGCGGCGGGCGGCCGGGTCGGGGGCGACGACGCCGATGTCGGGCGGGTTGAGCCCGGCGCGGCGCAGGGCCGACGCCATCTGCGCGGCGGCCGTCGCGTCCGCATCGGCGCGAGCGCGGTCGCGGTCGGGCGCGGGTAGGCGGACGCCGCCGCTGCCGCGGACCACCGTGCCAGCGCGGACCAGCTCGGCGGCCGCATCGTCCAGCACGCCGCGCCCGATGCCCGGCAAGGCCGCGGCCAGGCGGTCCAACGCGGTGTCGCCCCGCCCGGCCAGGGCGGGCGGCAGCGCGGCGAGCACGCGCTGCCACTCGGCCCGCGTCACGGCGACGCGGCTCGCCCCCATCACGGCCGGCACCGACGGCAGCAGCGCCGCCGCGCGGGCCGCCGATACGCCGGCGCGCGCCGCCAACTGGTCCAGCGCGATACCGGCCGCGCCGGCCGCTTCCAGTTCGGCGGCGACGATCGCGGGCGGCTCGGCCTCGGCGATGGCGGCCAGCCGGGCGAGCAGCCGCGGGGCGTGCCGTCGCAGCCGGGTCGCGGCGCCGTCGATGATGCGGCCGCCGGCGACGGTCAGCGGCGGGGAGATGCGGCGCAGGATGAAGCGCTCGCGCGCCGGCACCGACACCGCCGTGTCGCATTTGAGCTGGGCGAGCGCGGAGCCGCCGGGCGCCAACTCGTCGGTGTCGAGCAGGCGGAGCCGGGCTTCCACCTCCGCGGTGCCGAACAACAGCACCCAGCGCGAGGAGGTCGGTAAAGGCGGCGCGCCCGGCACGGAGCGGAGCGAGACGGTGAGCCAGTGCGACGGCGGCAGCAGGCCGCGCCCGGTCAGCGCCGCGCCGCGGGCAATGCCGTCGGGCGGGACGTCGCGCAGGTTCACCGCGACCCGCAGCCCCGGCAGCCCGGCGCTCGCCTTGATGCCATGGACCTGCATGCCGCGCAGCCGGATCGACCGGCCTTCCGGCACCGCGGCGACCTCGTCGGCCACCGCCAGCCGCCCGCGCCGCAACGTTCCGGTCACCACGGTGCCGTGGCCGCGCACGGAGAACACACGGTCGATCGGCAGATACGGGAAGCCGTCATCGGGCGCGCCGCCGGCACCGGGCACGGCGGCCGCGATCGCCTCGCGCAGGGCGTCGATCCCCGCGCCGGTATGGACGGAGGTGACGACCCGGGCGTGCACCGCGAGGCCGGCTTCCTCCGCCAGTGCCGCCGCGTCGGCCGCCGCCGCCCGCGCCTGTTCGGGGGTCACCAGATCGGCCTTGGTGACGACCACGATCACGCCCCGGACTGCCAGCAGCCCGGCGATGTCGAGATGCTCCACCGTCTGCGGTTTGACCCCTTCGTTGGCGGCGACGACCAGCAGCGCGGCGTCGATCCCGGTCGCGCCGGACACCATGGTGCGGACGAAGCGCTCGTGGCCGGGCATGTCGATCAGGTCCACCACGGCGCCGGGCAGGCGCAGTTGCGCGAAACCGAGCACGATGGAGATGCCGCGCCGCTGCTCTTCCTCCAGCCGGTCGGTCTCGGTGCCGGTCAGCGCGCGGACCAGGGCGGTCTTGCCGTGGTCCACGTGGCCGATCACGCCGAGCACGGCGCGCTTGGTGTCTGCCTCTGGGCTGGTCATCCAGAGGGCAGGATAGGGCAAGGGAAGCCGGGTCGGAAGCGAGGGCGGGGCCGGCGAGCCAGGGTTGCTGATTGCGAGGAGCAGGTCCGCCATGCCAGAAGCGCGGACAAGATTGCCCCGGCCCAGGGGCGGCGCCCAGGAAACGACCACCAAGGATCCCCCATGTCGGCAACGCCCTCGCTGAAGCCTGCCCCCGCCATCGCCGTGCCGGCTGCGAGCGAGCGGTTCTGGCCCGGCCGCTGGTGGGCGATCGTGGACTTCAAGATCGGCATCATCCCGCTGCCGGTGTTCGTGCTGCTGATCCTGCTGATCAGCGGCTTCGCGGCGACCGGCAAGGTCCCATCGGACATCCTGATGGCCACCGTGTTGCTGGCGATGGGCGGGTTCACCTGCGCCGAGCTGGGGAATCGGTTGCCCATCCTGCGCAACATCGGCGCCGCGGCGATCCTGGCGGCGTTCATCCCGTCCGCGCTCGCCTATTACAAGGTGCTGCCCGCCTCCATCCTGGGCGCGGTGACGCAGTTCACCAAGGAAAGCAATTTCCTCTACCTGTTCATCGCGTCCATCATCGTCGGCAGCATCCTGGGGATGGACCGGCGGGTGCTGATCCAGGGCTTCCTGAAGATCTTCGTGCCATTGGGGGTCGGCTCCATCCTGGCGGCCGCGGTCGGCACGAGCGTGGGCGTGCTGATGGGCATGAGCGCGTGGCAGACCTTCTTCTTCGTGGTGGTCCCGATCATGGCGGGCGGGGTGGGCGAGGGGGCGATCCCGCTTTCGATCGGCTACGCGTCCATTCTGGGCGCGCAGCAGGGCGACATGTTCGCCCAGGTGCTGCCGCCGGTCATGATGGGCAGCCTGACCGCCATCGTGCTGTCGGGCACGCTGAACTACGTCGGCAAGCGCTACCCCGGCCTGACCGGCGAAGGGCGGCTGCAGCCGCCGTCGGACAACGAGGTCGTGTTGCCCGGCCACGACGACAGTCCCGCCCGCCCGGTGGACATGAAGACGATCGGCGCTGCCCTGGTCACGGCGGTGACGCTTTACCTGGTCGGCGTGCTGGGGCAGCGCTTGTTCGACTTCCCCGCCCCGGTGACGATGCTGTTCCTGGCGGTGTTCCTCAAGCTCGGCCAGGTCGTCTCGCCGAACCTGCAGGCGGGCGCCTACCAGATCTATCGCTTCTTCTCGACGGTGGTGACCTACCCGCTGCTGTTCGCCATCGGCGTGGCCTTGACGCCGTGGGACAAGCTGATCGCGGCGTTCCACATCGCCAACGTGGTGACGATCGTCTCAACCGTGGTGACGTTGATGGGCACCGGCTTCCTGGTCGGGCGCTGGCTCGGCATGTATCCGATCGAGGCCGCGATCGTGAACGCTTGCCATAGCGGCCAGGGCGGCACCGGCGACGTGGCGATCCTGACGGCGGCCAACCGCATGGCGCTGATGCCGTTCGCCCAGATCGCCACCCGCATCGGCGGCGCTATCACGGTGACGCTGGTGCTGATCCTGCTGGCCCGTATCGGCGGCTGAGCGTCAGCGGCCCGCCGCTGCCGCGTCCATGACGGGCGCGCCCGCCATCTCCGCCATCAGAGCCGGGACCTCCCGCGGCAGCTCGCGCGCCAGCAGGCCGATGTGGCCGTAGCGCCGCTCGAGCCGCCGGCCGGCATGGGCATGGAGGAACACGCCCCAGATCGCGGCGGTGGCGGCGGCCGCCCCGCGCGCCATCAGCCCGGCGATGATCCCGGCCAGCACGTCGCCGCTGCCGGAGGTCGCCAGCCCGATCGTGCCGCCTTGGAACCGCCATGCCTCGCCATCGGGCGCGGCCACCACCGTGTCGCCGCCCTTCAGCACCACCGTGCAGCGCAGGTGCTCGGCCGCCTGCCGGGCGTGCGGCAGCGGATCGGCGTCGATGGCGTCGCGCGGGATGTCCAGCAGCTTGGCCATCTCGCCCGAGTGCGGCGTGATGACGGAGGCGCGGCCGGGCTGGTGCAGGTGGGCGCGGACCTCGTGCAGCCGGGTGAGCGCCCCGGCATCGAACACGAAGCCGGTCTGCTCGCCCGCGCTTTCCAGCAGCGCGGCGACCACGGGCACGGTGTTCTCCGCTTCCATCATGCCGGGCCCGATCAGCACCGTGTCGGCGCGGGCGGCGTGTTTGGCGAGCACCTCGCCGGCATGGGACGCGATGCCGCCGCCGTCGCTCTCCGGCAGGGCGATCACCATGGCTTCCGGCACCGCCAGGCCGAGATGCGGCGCGACGGAGCGGCAGGTGGCAATCTGCAGCTTGCCGGCCCCGGCTCGCATCGCGCCCTCGGCGCTGAGCAGGATCGCGCCCGGCACGGAAAGGCAGCCGCCGACGATCAGGATCTGGCCGCGGCCCTCCTTGCTGGCGCCGGAATCGTGTTCCGGCAGAGCGAGCCCGCGCAGCAGCTCCGCCGTGATGGTCCTCACTGCGCCGCCGCCTGCACGTCGGGCTCCGCGGTGACGGTCGCCCCCGCCTCGGCCACCGGAGCGGTGAAGTTGTAGCGGACCAGCTGCAGGCCGCCATGCGGGCCGATCGCGCGGTCGAACCGGTATTCGGTGACGCCGCAATTGGCGACGTCGGCCTCCCGATCGATGGCCAGGATGCCCTCCTCGTCGAGCCCTTCCAGCAGGTAGCGCAGGCACAGCACCACCACCTGGTGCCCCACGATCAGCACGCGGCGGCCTTCGTAATGCAGGCTGATCGTGTCCAGCGCGCTGCGCAGGCGCAGGATCACGTCGGCCCAGCTCTCGCCACAGGGCGGACGGTGGTAGAACTTGCCCATCCGGCGGCGCAGCTCGGCCTGCTCCGGATATTCCTGCTCGATCCCGAACCGCGTCAGCCGGTCGAGCAGCCCCAGCTCCTTTTCCCGCAAGCGTTCGTCGATCGCGTGTTCCGCCGGGCCGTCGCCGAAGCCGCCGGCGGCCACGATGTGCTCGGCCGTCTGCCGGGTGCGGCAATAGGGGGAGGTCAGCAGGATCTCGGGCCGTTCGGCCGCTGGCATGCCGGCGAACCACCCGCCCAGGGCCATTGCCTGCTCGGCGCCACGCGGGCTCAGCGGGACGTCGACATCCCGCTGAGCGATGTCGATCCGGGCGGCGCGGGCGGCTTGCGCCACGTCGCGCGCCACGTTGCCGGCGCTCTCGCCATGGCGGACGATCCAAAGCCTCTCGGGCCAGCGCTGCTGCATGGGGGCGTGTTCCTTTCGACGGGGCACCGACCCGGCGCGCGCGCTCGGCGGGCGGCCGCGGTCAGAGCGGGTATTCGTAGCGGATGAAGCCGGTGTGCTGCGCGATCCGGTCGTAGAGCAGCCGGGCGGTCGCGTTGTGCGACTGCGTCAGCCAGTAAAGCCGCGGGCTGCCGGCATCGCGGGCCTCGGCCGCCACGGCCTCGATCAAGCGACGCGCCACGCCGCGGCCGCGATGTTCGGCGACGGTGAACAAATCCTGCAGGTAGGTGACCGGTTCGAGCGTCCAGCCGCTGGGGTGCGACAGGAAATGCACGATGCCGACGATCTCGTCGCCGTCGCGCGCCGCCCGGCCGCGAACCGGGCCGTCCGCCATCAGGCGCGCCCAGGTCTGCTCATAGACGGCCGGGGGCAAAGTCGTGTCGTAGAACGTCAGATAATCCTGCCACAGCGCGGCCCACCGCGCGCGGTCGGCCGGGCGCAGCGGGCCGACGATCACGCGGTCTCGCCGCCTTCCGGTCCGTAGAACACGGCCCAAACGGCGAAATCCGCCGACGTGTCGGTGAAGTCGTGGTGCGCGCCGGCCGGGACGAACAGGACGTCGCCGGCAGCGATCGCGACGTTGTCGGGCCCGGTCAGGTCGATAGCGGTTTCGTCGAACGGGCCCGCATCGTTGCCGCGTATGAACCGGGCAGTCCCGGCAACGACGAAATACAACTCGTCCCGATCATGCGGCTGATGCTGCAAATCGCCATGTGGGCGGAACCAGCGCACTTCCATGCTGCCATGCGACAGGACACGGACGCTCGGGTGCCCGGGATCATTGGGAAGATCACGCGCTTCGGAAGGAGAAGCGCGCATCTCCGTAGGGTCTTGGACTGGCATCAGCACCCCGGCCGCGAGTGCGCAGAGGTTGGGACGAACCGCCTCATGTGAAGGTCTCTTCGGCCATCATGGCTGCATTTTCTCGTCGTCCCGCAACACCTCGCCGGCGAGATACAGGCTGCCGCAAATCAACACGCGCGCCGGGCCGGGCGGCACCTGGCGCAGCGCGGCGGCCACGGTGGGGCCTGGCCGCGCCACCCCGCCCGAGGCGGCAATCACGTCGTCGACGGAGGCGGCGTCGTGCTGCTCGGGCTCCTGCACCGCCCAGACCGTGCGCGCGAACGGCAGCAATGGCTGCAGGAAGCCGCCCGCGTCCTTGGAGCGCTTCATGCCTACCACCAGGTCGATCGGCTTGTCGCGCCACCCGGCCAGCACGGCCGCCAGTGCCTGCCCGGCTCCGGGATTGTGGCCCCCGTCGAGCAACAGCTCCACCTCGGGCGGCAGCATGGCGCGGTAACGGCCCCGCAGCGGTTGCAGCCGGGCCGCCCATTCGGCGCGGGCCAGCCCGGCACCATCCAGCGCGGCGCCGGCGGCCCGCAGGGCGGCGATCGCGATGCCGGCATTGTCGATCTGGTGCGGCCCCGGCAGCGACGGGGCGGGTCCGTCGAGCGTGCTGGCCCTGTCCGTGTAGCGCAGCCCGGTGCCGGTGGCGGCGATGTCCCAGTCGCGATGCCGGGCCAGCAGCGTGGTGCCGACGCGGTCGGCCGCGTCCTGCAGCACGGCCAGCACGGCGGGCTCCTGCGCCCCGGTGACGACGGGAACGCCGGGCTTCATGATGCCGGCCTTTTCGGCGGCGATCAGTTCGAGCGTGTCGCCCAGCAGCTCGCGGTGGTCGAGCGAAATGGACGTGATAGCGCCCACGCGCGGCGTGATGACGTTGGTCGCGTCCCCGCGGCCGCCGAGCCCGACCTCCAGGATGCAGAGGTCGGCCGGCGTGGCGGCGAACAGCACAAAGGCGGCGGCGGTGATCACCTCGAACACGGTGATGGCCGCGCCGGCATTAACGTCCTCGATCCGCTCCAGCGCGGCCGCCAGCGCGGCGTCGTCCACCAGGCGGCCGGCGATGCGAAACCGCTCGTTGAAGCGCACCAGATGCGGCGAGGTATACACGTGCACCCGCGACCCGGCGGCCTCGGCCAGCGCGCGGGTGAAGGCGCAGGTGCTGCCCTTGCCATTGGTGCCGGCCACGTGGACCACGGGCGGCAATTGCCGTTCGGGGTGCCCCAGATCGGCCAGCAGCCGTTGCAGCCGCTCCAGGCTCAAATCGATCAGCCGCGGGTGTAGGCCGTGCAGCCGCGCGATGATCGGCTCGATGCGGCCGCCGTGCCGCGCCGGCTCCGCCGGCCGGGCCACGTGGCTCATGCGGCGTCCTGCCGCGGGGCCTCGTCCGGCATCGGCGTGCGCTCCCGCAACAAGCCGATCAATCGGCCCAGCGTGTCGCGCATGTCGCCGCGCTTGACCACGAGGTCGACGATACCGTGCTCGTGCAGGTATTCGGCGCGCTGGAAACCGTCCGGCAGCGTCTCGCGCACGGTCTGCTCGATCACGCGGGGGCCGGCGAAGCCGATGAGGGCGCCGGGTTCGGCGATCTGGATGTCGCCCAGCATGGCGAACGAGGCGGTGACGCCGCCCGTGGTCGGGTCGGTCAGCACCGTGATGAACGGCAGGCCGGCCTCCTTGACCATGCGGACGGCGATGGTGGTGCGCGGCATCTGCATCAGGCTGATCGCGCCCTCGTACATCCGGGCGCCGCCGGACGCGGTAAAGATGACCAGCGGTGCGGCCTGCAGCACGGCCAGCCGGGCCGCCGCCACGATGGCCTCGCCGACGGCGGCGCCCATGCTGCCGCCCATGAAGCCGAAATCCATCGCGACCACCACGGTGCGCCGGCCGCCGATCGTCCCGTGGGCGACCAGCACGGCGTCGTAGAGCCCGGTCTTGTCGCGCGCTTCCTTCAGCCGGTCGGCGTAGCGCTTGCTGTCCTTGAAGCCGAGCGGGTCCTGCGGCACGCGGGGCAGCTCGATCCGGGTGGGGCCGGCAGCGCCGCCGGCGGCCGGGTCGCCGGGCGGGTCGAAGGTGAAGGCGAGCCGCTCGGCGGCCGAGGCGCGCATGTGGTAGCCGCAATTGGAGCAAACCTTGAGCGAGCGCTCGAGGTCCTTCGTGAACAACATCTGCTGGCAGTTGGGGCACTGCACCCACAGGTTTTCGGGGACCTCGCTGCGGGAGAACAGCGTCCGGATCCGCGGCCGGACGTATTCGGACAGCCAGCTCATGCCGGTTCGCTCACCCGGGCGCCCCGCACGCCGGCCGCCAGACCGCGCACTTGCGCGAGCACGCGCTCGGCCGTGTCCGGCGCCGCGCGGCCCTCGGCATCGAGGCTGGCCGCCAGCGTGTCCATCAGCGCCGAACCGACCACGGCGGCGTCGGCGACGCGCACGGCGTCGGCCGCCTGGTCGGGCGTGCGCACGCCGAAGCCGATCGCCACCGGCAGGTCCGTGACCCGGCGCAGGCGGGGCAGCGCGGCGGCCAGGCTGGCCTTGGTGGGGCTGCCGGTCCCGGTGATGCCGGTGATGCTGACGTAGTAGACGAAGCCGGAACTGCCCTGGAGCACGATCGGCAGCCGGTCGTCGCCCGTGGTGGGCGCGACGAGGCGGATGATGTCGATCCCATGCTCGGCCGCGTGCGGCAGGATGAGGTCGGCCTCCTCCGTCGGCAGGTCCACGATGATGAGCCCGTCCACCCCGGCGCGGGCGGCGTCGGCGCAGAACCGCGCCGGGCCGTAGCTGTCGATCGGGTTGAGGTAGCCCATCAGGATGATGGGCGTGTCGCCATCGGCCTCGCGGAAGCTGCGCACCATCTCGACCACCTTGGCCAGCGAGGCGCCCGCCTTCAGCCCGCGCAGGCCGGATGCCTGCACGATCGGGCCGTCCGCCATCGGATCGGTGAACGGCATGCCGATCTCGATCAGGTCCGCCCCCGCGCCCGGCATGCCGTGCAGGATCGCGGTCGAGGTCGCGTGATCCGGGTCGTACGCTTCCAGGAACGGGATCAACGCCCCGCGCCCTTCCTGCTTCAAGGCCGCGAACCGCGCGGCGATGCGGCTCAAAGCTCGACGCCCAGATGTTGGGCGACCGAGAAGATGTCCTTGTCGCCACGGCCGCACAAATTCATCAGCACGATCGCGTCGCGGGGCAGGGTGGGGGCCAGCTTCTGCACGTGCGCCAAGGCGTGGGCGGGCTCCAGCGCCGGGATGATGCCCTCGGCCCGGGTACACAGCTGGAACGCGTCCAGCGCTTCCCCATCCGTCGCCGCCACGTATTCGACCCGGCCGATCTCGTGCAGCCAGGAATGTTCCGGCCCGATCCCGGGGTAGTCCAAGCCGGCGCTGATCGAATGCGCCTCCTGGATCTGCCCGTCTTCATTCTGCAGTAAGTAAGTGCGGTTACCATGCAGCACGCCGGGCCGGCCGCGGCTGAGGCTGGCGGCATGTTCCTGCGTATCGAGGCCGCGCCCCGCGGCTTCGACCCCCACCAGACGGACGGAGGCATCATCGAGGAACGGATGGAACAGGCCCATGGCGTTGCTGCCGCCGCCGATCGCGGCCACCACCACGTCGGGCAGCTTGCCCTCCGTCTCCATCAGCTGTGCGCGCGCCTCGGTGCCGATCACGCTTTGGAAGTCGCGGACCATGGCCGGGTAGGGGTGCGGGCCGGCGACGGTGCCGATCAGGTAATACGTGTCCTCGACGTTGGCGACCCAGTCGCGCATCGCCTCGTTCATCGCATCCTTCAAGGTGCCGGCGCCCGACGTCACCGCGACGATCTCGGCGCCGAGCAGCTTCATGCGGAACACGTTGGGCTTCTGCCGCTCGACGTCGGTCGCGCCCATGTAGATGACGCAGGGCAGGCCGAACAGCGCGCAGACGGTCGCGGTCGCCACGCCGTGCTGGCCCGCGCCGGTTTCGGCGATGATCCGCGTCTTGCCCATCCGGCGCGCGAGCAGGATCTGGCCGATGCAGTTGTTGATCTTGTGGCTGCCGGTATGGTTCAGCTCGTCGCGCTTGAAGAAGATGCGCGCGCCGCCGATCCGATCGGTCAGCCGCTCGGCGAACCAAAGCGGGCTGGGGCGGCCGACATAATCCTTCAGGTAGCGGTCGAGCTCAAGCTGGAACGCCGGGTCGGCCTTGGCGGCATTGTAGGCCGCCTCCACCGACAGGATCAACGGCATCAGCGTTTCGGCGACGAAACGGCCGCCAAAGCCGCCGAAGCGGCCGCGGCCGTCCGGGCCGGCACGGAGCGAGTTGGGGCGGGCGATGGTCTCGGCGTTGGCACTCACGGGCGGTTCTCCATCGGCACGGTTTAGACCACCCCGCGCCGCGGGTCACGGTCTGGTCGGCGCGGCGGGCTCGGCATACAAGGATGCCATGCTCTACCTGAACACCGGCCTGGCGCCGCGCACGGTTCTGCAGCCGGCTCACCACGGGGCGAGCGGCGGCGAGGGCATCTGGTTCGACCTGCTCGAACCGACCGATCAGGAGCGCTCGGTCGTCGAGCGGATCACCAACTTGCGGGTGCCCGCGCAGGCCGACATCGCCGAGATCGAGTCGAGCAGCCGCCTCATGACGGAGAACGGCACGCTCTATCTCAGCATGCCGCTCGCTTATTTCGACCGGGAGACCGCCGCGGCCGCCATCTCGCCGGTCGGCTTCGTGCTGTCGCCGCACCATCTGATCACGGTGCGATACGCGGCGATGCCGGTGTTCGAGATCTTCTCCCAGCGCTTCGCCGCCGCCGGCAAGACGACAAGCGGCGGCGCCTTCATCATGCTGCTCGAAGCGATCATCGACCGTCTCGCCGACGTGCTGGAGCATGTGGGCGCCGACCTGTCGACGATCTCGCACGGTATATTCGGCAACGAGCGGAACAGCGAGCGCAACGCCACGGTCATCGACCAGCAACTCCGCGCGACCCTGGGCCGGATCGGCCGCCGCGGCGACCGGCTGGCCAACCTGCGCGACAGCCTGGTCGGCATCCAGCGCATCGTGAATTATGTCCACGACACCAGCCAGACGTGGATGGATCCGGCGCTCGTCCATCGTTGCAGCGCGCTGCGGGCGGATATCGGCTCGTTGATGGAATACGACTCCCAGCTCAGCAACAAGGTGCAGTTCCTGCTGGACGCTACCCTGGGGTTCATCAATATCGAGCAGAATAACGGCATCAAAATCTTGACGGTGGTATCCGTCGTGGGCGTGCCGCCGACGCTGGTGGCCAGCATCTACGGGATGAACTTCAAATGGATCCCCGAACTCGAGTGGCACTACGGCTATTTCTACGGTCTGACCGTGATCGTTCTCAGCGGGGTGGTTCCGTATCTGTGGTTCAAGCGCCGGGGATGGATCTGATGCGCCTGGTCGCGGCCGGCCTGGTCGCGACATTTGGCGCGGCCGCGCCGGCGGCAGCGCAGAACTTGCTGCCGGACTCGTCGCTGACGACTTTGATGCGGCCGCAACCACTCGGTCGCGCGCAGCCCTTGCTGCCGCAGGATGCTCCCGGCGGCCCGCCCAAGCGTGCGGAAGCCCCCGCCGCGCCCTGTGCTCGCGGGGCGGTTATCGGGGCACCCGCGCCCGCGGCGCGTGGCGCTCCCGCCAAGCCGCCGCGGGGCGCCGCATACGGCGGTGCGGGGCCCGGCGAGTATGGCAAATACCTGCCGGGAGCGGCAGCGGAGGCAGCGGCGACGGCCAAGCCGGGCGAGGCCGCCGCGCCGTCCGCCGCCGGCGTGGACCGCCCGCTCTACGGCGGAACGCAACGCCCGCTCTGGGGCAGCGTTGGGCAAACCGGTACGACCGCGAAAGCCGCCCGGCCGAGCGCCGCATCGTCCGACCCGGCGGCCGGCGGTGCCGATTCCGCCGCATCGCCGAACGCCACGCCGGGGGCACCCGCTGCCAGCGCGGTCCCGCGCGACCGTCCGCTTTGGGCGACCGGCACGCCCGAGAGCCCACCGGCCGCCGCAATGGCTCAATTGGACGATCCGAGTGCGCTCGGCGGCTACGGCGCTGCCTTGCTGCCTTGCTCGCCGAACCGGGCCGCACCGATCCGGTAACGGACCGTTTTGCGCGGCCAGTGCCGCGGTGTTCACAGATCGTTTAGAATTTTCTGGCCTACTCCGGGCATGCACAGTTGCCTTGCACTTGTCCGGCCTTTCCTTCTCGCCGCACTCGCGACGGTAAGCATTGGCTCAGCGAACGCGGAGGACGCGCCGGCGCGGAGTTTCGATTGGGCGCCGGAGAGCGGCAAGTTGCTGGCAACCGCCGGCGTGTCGCAGCTGGAAGGAGCGGGCGGGGGCGGCATCGTACCCTGGGCGCTGATCACCGGCTACGGCACGCGTGACGCCGTGGGCGGCAACGCGCACTACACCTTTGTCCACACCGGCGATTTCGAGCTCCATTCGGCCGGGGCGTCGATCGGCTTGTATGACCGTGTCGAGCTGTCCTTCACCCGCCAGTGGTTCGACACCCGCGCGGTCGGTGGCAAGTTGGGCCTCGGCAACAACTACATGATCGACCAGAACATCGTGGGGCTGAAGGTCCGCGTGTTCGGAGATGCCGTCTACGATCAGGACCAGTGGTGGCCGCAAGTCTCCGCCGGGCTCCAATACAAGAGCAACAACCGCGGCCCGCTGCTCAAGGCGATCGGCGCCAAGGCGGATGATGGCGTCGATTTCTATCTCGCCGCCACCAAGCTGCTGCTGGCGCAAAGCCTGCTCGCCAATGTCACGGTGCGGGCGACGCGTGCCAACCAGTTCGGTTTGCTCGGCTTCGGCGGCGACCGCAACGGCGGCTACACCGCCCAGTTCGAAGGCAGCCTGGCCTACCTGCTGAACCGCAACGTCGCCGTGGGCGGCGAATTCCGCACCAAGCCGGACAATCTGAGCTTCGCGCGCGAGGACAATGCGTGGGACGTGTTCGGCGCCTGGTTCATCAACAAGAACCTCTCCTTGACCCTCGCCTACGCCAATCTCGGCCGCATCGCCGGTCAATCGAGCCAGAACGGCGTCTACTTCTCACTCCAGGCAGGTTTCTGATGTCCTCGAACTACTGGCGGTCGCTCCTCGTCGTGGCGCTATTGCTCGGCTGCGGCGGTGCCCGGGCCGGAACCCTGTTCGACGATCTCGGCGGCAAGCCGGGTATCGAACGGATCGTCTCCCGCGTGATGGTGGTCTGGCAAGCCGATCCGCGCGTCGGCCCCACCTTCGAGGACACGAACGTGCCCCGCTTCCAGCGGCTCCTGGCCGACCAGCTCTGCGCCATCACCGGCGGCGGCTGCGCCTATGGCGGGCGTTCCATGGCAGACGCCCATCGCGGGCTGCACTTGGCGACCGTTCAGTTCAACGCCTTGGCCGAGGACCTGCAAGCCGTCATGGACGAGCTCAACATCGGCTTTTCCACGCAGAACCGCCTGATCGCCCTGCTGGCGCCCATGCATCGCGACGTGGTGACTCGGTGAGACGCCTCGAGCAGGTCGCGGCGGCGACCCTTCTCCTCCTATCCTCCGTTTCGGCCTTCGCCGCCGCGCCGTTCGTGGTCGAACAGGCGCGGCGCAGCTTCTCCGTGCGCGAACTCCGTGTGCCGCGCGGCAACAAGATCGAGTTCCGGAATTCGGATCAGTTCATTCACCAGCTGTACGTCGATTCCGCCGCATTCAAATTCTCCTCCAACGAGCAGCAGCCCGGCCAGGTCGTGGACGTGGCCTTCCCCGTCGTCGGCACGTTCGAGGTTCGATGCGAGATCCATCCAAAGATGGTGATGTCGGTGATCGTCGAATGACGACGCCGCAAACGCCGGCTGGGAAGGTGAGCGGCCCATGTCCATACGCCTGAAAATCCTGCTCGCCTGCCTGAGCCTGACCGCGGTCACGGTGATGTCCGGACTGATCGCCCGCACCAGCCAGGCCCAACTGGCCGGTTTCACCGTCCGTCTCTACGACGAAGCGTTCATGTCGATGAGCTATTTGCGGTCGGCACAGAACACGATCCTGTCGCTTTCCAAAGACCTCGGTCCGGCCTCGCCCGACCGCCGCGCCGAGACCGACGACCGGTTGGAAGCGGCGTTGAGCGATCTCCAGGTGGCGTTCGAGCGATCGCTTTCCCCACGGGGGGCTGCAGCGGCCAGCGTGCTGAAAGACAGGATCCAGGCCTTGCGCCGCCACGTGCTCGTCGATGCGTCGCTGGACCGCGGCGAACTCGCCGACATCCAGGACCATCTCGACACGGCCGTGGAGATCAATGCCGGCGACGGGTTTCGCTATCGGCGGAAAGCCGGCGAACTGGTCAAGCACGCCGAAGCGCAGTCCTGGACCATCATGGGCCTCTCGGTCGCCTTCGCGCTCGTCGTGACCATGCTGTTGAGCCGGGCCATCGTGCCCTCCGTCCGGCACGCGGTCGGGATCGCGACCAAGATCGCGGCGGGGCGGCTCGACAACCCGATTCCGACCGGCGCCTCCGGCGAGACCGCCGTGCTGCTGCGCGCGCTGTCGACCATGCAGCGGAGCATCGCCGAGAAGATCGCGACGATCGAGCAGCTCATGGCCCGCCAAGCCTCGAGCCACGCGACCGAGATCGCGCACCAGCATCATCGTTTCGAAGCCGCGCTCGACAACATGGTCCAAGGCCTTTGCATGCTCGACGGCGAGCGGCAGCTATTGGTGCACAACCGCCGGTTCGGCGAGATGTTCGTCCCGGTGCCCGCGGGCGTACAGCTGTCGTCGGCGCTGCCCGCCGCCTTGATCGCGCCGGATCACGCGGGCGACGACGGCGGATCGCGCGAGTTCACCCGGCAACTGGAGGATCAGCGTACCATTGCCGTCTCGGAACGGCCGATGGACTCGGGTGGCTGGGTGATCACCTTCGAGGATGTCAGCGAGCGTCACCGAAGCGAGGCGCGCCTGGCCTATCTGGCACGGCACGATGGGCTGACCGGCTTGTCCAACCGGCTGCATTTCTGCGAGCAGCTCGACCTCGAATTGGCCGATGCCCGGCAGCCCGGCGGTATCGCCGTGTTCTGCGTCAACCTCGACGGCTTCAAGAGCGTCAACGACGCGCTGGGGCATTCCGTCGGCGATGCGGTGTTGTGCCAGGTGGCGCAACGCCTGCTGGAGGTCGTGGCGCCGTCGGATACCGTCGTCCGTCTGGGCGGCGACGAATTCGGCATCATCCAATGTGCGCAGTCTCAGCCCAACGACGCCAAGCGATTGGCCGAGCGGGTCGGGTCCGCCCTGGTGTTGCCGATCGAGGCCGCGGCGGGGCAGGCCGTTTCGGTCAGTGCCAGTATCGGGATCGCGATTCACGGCGCCGGGTCGAGCGATCGCGACACGCTGATGCGAAGCGCGGGCCTGGCGCTCTACCGCGCCAAGTTCGACGAGCGCGGCACGTTCTGCTTCTTCGAGGCCGCCATGGACGCCTCCATGCAGGCGCGTCGCCGCCTCGAGATCGATCTGCGCCAAGCCATCGAGAACGGCGACTTCGTCGTTTACTACCAGCCGCTGGTGACGGCCGCGACCCGCGTCGTCAGCGGCTTCGAAGCGCTCGTGCGTTGGCAGCACCCGACGCGCGGCATGGTTTCGCCGGCAGAATTCATCCCTGTTGCCGAAGAAACGGGCCTCATCGGCCGGCTCGGCGCTTTCGTGCTCGAGCAGGCGTGCCGAGACGCGGCGCACTGGCCCGACGGCATCAAGGTGGCGGTGAACCTGTCGGCGCTGCAGTTCCGCGACCGTAAGCTGACCAAGATGGTCGCGGCGGCGCTCGAAGGCTCCGGGCTGCCGGCGGCCCGCCTCGAGCTGGAGGTCACGGAATCCGTCATGCTGCAGGATGGCGACGCCATCACCGTCATGCTGCACGAGATGCGGTCGCTCGGCGCACGCATCTCGATGGACGATTTCGGCACCGGCTACTCGTCACTGAGCTACTTGCGCCGTTTCCCGTTCGACAAGATCAAGATCGATCAAAGCTTCGTCCGCAATCTCGACGACAACAATGACTGCCTCGCCATCATCCGTGCCGTGCTCGGCCTCGGCCGCTCCCTGGGGATGCAGGTCGTCGCGGAGGGGGTCGAAACGGAGGAACAGTATGCCTTACTGCACCGCGAAGGGTGCGAGCAGTTGCAAGGCTACCTGTTCAGTAGGCCGCGCCCCGCGAACGAGATCGCCCCGCTGATTGCCCGCAATCGTCGCTTGGAAGCGGCTTAGGCAGTTCGACCGGACTGACCGGTTCACTTTTCCGGGTCGGAACCGGTCCGGCGGGCTATTCACGACGCCGAGGGGACTGGCCGGGTCGGTGGCGCGCATGATGGCGGCCAAATCGTCGGTACGAGTCAGGCCAGGGTGGCAGGTGCGGCCCGGCGGAACGCGATGGTGCGGTGGCGCGAGCCAATCAGGCGGGTCGGGCGACGTCGGATCGCACGACGTCGGATCGGGCGAAATCCGATCGAACGAAATCGGGGCCGAGCTCGGTGAGGCGGTTGATGCCGAGAAGGGCCATGTCGCGGTCGATCTCGGCGGAAAGCAGGGCGGCGGCGTGGCGCACGGCGGCTTCGCCCCCCACGGCGGCGGCGAACAGGAAGGGGCGGCCGACGAGCAGGAAGTCGGCGCCCAGCGCGAGCGCCTTCAACACGTCCGCGCCGCGGCGGACGCCGCCGTCCATTATCAGCGTGAGCCCGCCGCAGGCCGCACGGATGGTCGGCAGCATGCTGATCGGTGTCACCGCACCGTCGAGCTGCCGCCCGCCATGGTTGGAGATCACGATCCCGTCGGCGCCGGCACCGGCGGCGCGGCGTGCGTCGTCCGGATGCAGCACGCCCTTGATGACGAGGGTGCCGGGCCAGAGCCGGCGGATGAGCGCGACGTGCGACCAGTCCAGTCGGTCGCGCGCGCCGACGGCCCGCACCAGGTCCCGCGACAGGATGGGCGGGCCGCGGCCCGCGTCCATGTTCTCGAAATGCGGCATGCCGCGCTCGCGGACAGTACGCAGCGCCGTGCCGATCAGCCAGGACGGATGCAGCGCCCCGTCCATCACCAGGCGGAGCGACGGCTCCAGCGGTACGGTGAAGCCGTTGCGCACGTTGTTCTCGCGGTTGCCCGGCACCGGCACGTCGACCGTCAGCATCAACGTCTCGAACCCGGCCGCCAGCCCGCGCGCCACCAGCGCCTCGATCCGGTCCGGCTCGCCCGGCAAATAGGCCTGCAGCCAGTCGGCGCCCGCCGCGCGCACCTCCTCCATCCGGATCAGCGAGGACGCGCTCAGCACCATCGGCACGTTGCTCGCCGCGGCCGCGCGTGCCAGCACCACGTCGCCGCGATAGGCGATCAGCGCCGACATGCCCATCGGCGCGATGCCGAACGGCCCTGCATATTGGCGGCCGAACAAGGTGCATGCTTGCGACCGGGCGCTCGTGTCGACCAGCACGCGCGGCACCAGCGCGGCCGTCGCGAAGCTGGCGCGGTTGGCCCGCAGCGTCCCCTCCGTTTCGCACCCGCCGGCCACGAAGCCGCTCAGCATGTTGGGCAGGAAACGACGTCCCGCCGTCTCGAAATCATCAAGGCTGAGATAGCGCCGCAGGTGGCGCGGGACCGCCGGCGGCCGGGTCGTCGCGCGCACGGCACCGGCGCCGGGCGAGCCGGCCGATGCTGCGTCGCGCCCCGCATCCGCCGCGCGCCCGTTCGCGATGCCGTCCATGACGTCCCTCCCACCCAATGCTTTATTCATCTGCTGCAGCGTGCCATGCCGGCAAGTCGGAAACACGGTGTTTCCACGGCCGGTGGTGCCAAGCGCTCCTTCTCTATCCCATGCTGCCGCTCTCGAACGGAGGGATGCCATGCAGATCACGCCCAATTCGGATGCCACGCTCGGTGCGACGGTGGAGGGGGTGGACCTGGCAGCCGGGCTGGCGCCGCGCGACTTCCCGGTCCTGTTGTCGGCGCTGGCCGAACACGGCGTGCTGCGCATTCCCGGCCAGCACATCCAGCCGGAGCATCTCAAGGCGTTCGCCGCCCGCTTCGGCACGCTCGAGATCAACGTCGCGAACAACTATCAGGAGCCCGGGCACCCCGAGGTCATGGTGCTGTCCAACATCAAGCGGGACGGCCAGCCGATCGGCCTGTCCGATGCCGGGCAGGACTGGCACACCGACATGTCGTACAGCGCCGAGATCGCGTTCGCCAACGTGCTCTACGGGATCACCATCCCGCGGCGGAACGGCGTCGCGCTCGGTTCGACCGAGTTCGCCAACATGTATGCCGCCTATGACGACCTGCCCCCCGACGTCCGCGAGCGGCTGAAGAACGCGACCGCGACGCATGATTTCAACAAGTTCTGGGAAGAGATGCGCCGCCGCCCCGGCAGCACCCGCGCCCCGTTGACCGCCGAGCAGCGCGCCAAGAAGCCGCCCGTGTCGCACCCGGTGTTCCTGCGGCACCCCGTCAGCGGCCGGGTCGCGCTCTATGCCAACCCCGGCTACGCCATCCAGATCGATGGCTGGGACAAGGCGGAGAGCGACGCCATGCTGGCGTATCTGTTCCAGCACCAGTTGCAGGACAAATACCGCTACCGCCATAGCTGGACGGAGAACGACGTCCTGATCTGGGACGATCTGTGCACCATCCATAACGCCTGGCCCGACTACACGCCGGAGGAACACCGGCTGATCAAGCGCTGCCAGGTCATGGCCGACAAGGTGTTCGATCCGGCCTTCCTGGCCACCGCGCGCCAAGCCGCGTGACGGATGGCGCGGGCATGAACGGGGCGGTGCCGCGGTTCGCCCGCGTGCGGACGCCCGACGGCATCCGGCCCGCGCGGCTGGATGCCGACGGCCGCGCCCGCGACCTGTCGGCCCGCCTCCCCGACCTGGCCGGGCCGTCGCTGCTGCCCGACGCGCTGGCCGCCCTCTGCCGCCTCGACCCGGCGTCCCTGCCGCTGCTCGAGGTCGCCCCGGACCAAGTGCCAGACTACGCACCGCCAGTCGGCGGGATCGGCAAGATCATCGGCGTCGGGCTGAACTACCGGGCGCATGCCGCGGAGTGCGACCTCAAGCTGCCGACGGAACCGACGCTGTTCCTCAAGCCGAGTTCCGCGCTGGCCGGCCCCGACGACCCGGTGATCCTGCCGCCAGGCGCCACGGCGCTGGATTGGGAGATCGAACTCGGCGTCGTGATCGGCCGGCCCGGCGCCTACATCGCGGCCGCCGCCGCGCTCGACCATGTCGCCGGTTACGTGGCGGGGATCGACTTCTCCGAGCGCGTGTTCCAGTTCGACCGCGGCGGGCAGGGCTTCAAGGGCAAGAGCGCCGACAGCTTCGCGCCGCTCGGCCCATTCTTCGTGCCCGCCGCCGCCATCCCCGACCCGCAGGACCTGCCGCTGCAGCTAAGCGTCAACGGAAGCGTGCGGCAGTCGGGGAGCACGGCGGACATGATCTTCTCCGTCGCCGAACTCGTCGCCGCGGTCAGCCAGTTCATGAGCCTGCAGACCGGCGACGTGATCCTCACCGGCACGCCGGCGGGTGTCGGCATGGGGCAGCGCCCGCCGACGTATCTGTCGCTCGGCGACCACGTGACGACCCTGTGCGGCCTTCTGGGCGCCCAGTCGCACCGCGTGGTGCCGCACACGGGGAGCGCGGCCGGCCGCTAGAGTGAGGCGTCGCCGGCCGTGCTCCAGGGCGCGGCGCGGGCCAGCCAGTCGACCAGGAAATCGATCAGCAGGCGGACCCGCGCCGGAATGTCCCGCCGCGGGTAGATCGCGGTGATGGCCAGGCCGATCGGATTGAACGCGGGCAACACCACGCGGAGCCGGCCGGCGGCGAGGTCGTCGGCGATCATGTAGGTCGGATGCAGCGACAGCCCGGCGCCGAGCAGCGCGGCGGCGCGCAACGGCTCGCCGAAATCGGCTGCTAGCGGGCCGGATACCGGAACCGACACGATTTGCGCGTCGACCACGAAGCTCCATTGGCCGCTGGGCGATTTGAGCTGATGCACCAGGCAGGGGTGATCGCGCAGCTCGTCCAGCGTGGCGGGCGCGCCGTGCCGCTCGAGATAGGCCGGCGCCGCAACCAGGCGCTGCGGCACGCGCACGAGGTGGCGCGCGATGTGGCTGGCATCCTTCAGCGCGGTGGCGATGCGCACGGACAGGTCGAGACCATCGCGCACCAGATCGGCATCGCCGGCGTCGAGGCAGAGGACGATCCGCATGCCGGGATGAGCGGCCATGAAAGCGGTCAGCGCCGGCACCAGGTGCATCGCGCCGAAGGCGGGCGGCACGCCGACGCGGATGGAGCCGGCGATGCGGCCCACGCTGTTGCGCATATCCGCCTCCAGCGAGTCGAAGCCGCCGAGGAGCGTCGCGGCCCGCTCGGCCAGCAGCGTTCCGGCCTCCGTCGGTGCGACGTGCTGCGTGGTGCGGTTCAGCAGCGCGGTGCCGAGCCGCGCCTCCAGCCCGGCCACCACCTTGGTGACGTTGGCGCGCGACATGCCCAGGCGCTGGCCCGCCGCGGTAAAGGAGCGCGCGCGGGCCACGGCGAGGAACACTTCCAGCTCGCGCAGCCGGTCGGCCATCGCGGGTTAGCTGCCGCCGCTGCCGTGCGCTTCGGGAAAGAACATGTCCTGCCACGTCGCCGGTGCGCGCTTGATGGTGCCCGCCTCGGCCATAAAAGCAGCGTATTTGGCGGTGCCCTGCGGCGTGGTGGTCCAGCTCACCTGCGGGCCGGCGACGATGCGGGTGACCAGTTCGGGCGGCAGGGTGGACCTCGTGTCGGCGATCCATTGCATCGCGGCGGCGGCGCGATCGGCGTTCACGCGCTCGGTCGCTTCCCCCAGCGCGGCGACCAGGGCGGCGAACAGCGCCGGGTTGCCGTCGCGGAAGCGGCGGTTGGCCCAGCACAGGGTGAAGGAGTGCGGCCCGGCGACGTCGAACGAGTTCAGCAAGGTGTGGATCCCCGCCGTCTCGAGCTGCCGCTCCTGGAACGGCGGCACGCTGAAGGCGCAGGTGATGCCAGCGTTGAGCAGCGCGATCGTCGCGTCGGGCGGGCTCATGGAAACGGTGAGGCGATCGAGCGCGGCGAACTGGGCGGGGCCGAACCGTTGGGCGGCGGCCATCTGCAGCGTGACGGCCTGGATGGAGACCTTGACGGTGGGCAGTCCGATCTTGTCGCCGTCGCCCAGGTCGGCGATCGTCCTGGCCTCCGGCCGGCGCGTGTTGAGCAGGCAGGGCTGCGACGACAGGGCGGAGATGCCGCGCACCTCCTGCGGCGTGCCGGCCGTCCGCGCCCACAGCGTGACCAGCCCGGGGATGCCGCCGGACACGACGTCGACCGAGTTGGAGATCAGGGCGCCGTTCATCGCGTCCGGCCCATTGAAGGTGAGCCACTCGGCCGTCACGTCGCCGAGCCCGGCGGCGCGGGCGTGCTTCTCCAGCAGCTTCTCCTTCTCCATGACGTTGAACTGGAGGTAGCCCATGGAGAATTGCCGGGCGAAGCGAACGCTGGTCGGGGCCGCGCGGGCCGAGCCGGCGTTGGCGAGCAGCAGGGCCGGGGCCGCCAGAACGCTGCGGCGGCCGATCGGGAAAGGCATGGGTCGTGGGTCTCCTTGGGGCGGCTCAGCCCGGAAAGTGGCAGGCGGCGAAGTGCCCGGGCCGATGCTCGATCACCGGGGGCTCCACCGAGCGGCAGACCGCCTGGGCCAGCGGGCATCGCGTATGGAAGCGGCAGCCCGGCGGCGGAGCGATCGCGCTGGCGGGCTCGCCATGCAGGATCAGGCGGGGCCGGCTTCGCTCGGCCGCGACGTCCGGAACCGGCACGGCCGAGATCAGGTAACGCGTGTAGGGGTGTAGCGGATGCGCGAACAGGTCGCCGGCCGGGCCCATCTCGGCGACCTTGCCGAGGTGCAGCACCAGCACGCGGTCGGAGATGTGCCGCACCACGGCCAGGTCGTGCGCGATGAACAGGTAGGTGAGGCCGAGCCGCTCCTGCAGGTCGACCATGAGATTGATGATCTGGGCCTGGATGTTGACGTCCAGCGCCGAGATCGGCTCGTCGGCAACGATGAACTCGGGCTCGAAGGCGAGGGCGCGGGCGATGGCGACGCGCTGGCGCTGGCCGCCGGAGAATTCGTGCGGGTAGCGGTTGGCCGCGGCGGCGGGCAGGCCGACCGTGTCGAGCAACTCGGCCACCCGCGCCGCCGGGCCCGCGGCCCTGGCGAGCCCGTGGAAGCGGAGCGGTTCGGCCAGCGTCTCGCCCACCGTCATGCGCGGGTTCAGCGAACCGTAGGGGTCCTGGAACACCATCTGCATCCGGCGCCGGAGCGGGCGGATGACCGATTGGGTGGCGTCCGCGATCGGTTGGCCGTCGAAGCTGATGGTGCCGCGATCGGGCTGGTAGAGGCGGAGCAGCGTGCGGCCGAGGGTCGACTTGCCGCAGCCGGATTCGCCCACCACGCCCAGGACCTCGCCGCGGCGGATGCTGAGGCTGATCCCGTCCACGGCGTGGACGACGCGCCGGCGCCCGAGCCAGCCGCCGCCGGGCATCGGGAAGTGCTTGACCAGGTCGGTGGCGACCAGCAGCGGCGGCGCGTCGGTCAGCCGGTCGGGTTGGGGCGCGATGGCGGCCGTTGCCGGAACGGCCGGCGCCAGATGCCCGCCCGCGGCGGTGACCCAGCAGCGGGCGGCGCGGCCCGGCGCCACCGGCACCAAGGCCGGGTGCTCGTCGCAAACGGGCTGCCGGAACAGGCAACGGGGCGAGAACCGGCAACCGGCGGGTTGGGCGAGCGGGTTGGGCGGCATGCCCTCGATGGTGGGCAGCCGCCGGGTCCCGCGTGCGGAGTCGATTCGCGGCACCGCATCCATCAGCGCCAGCGTGTAGGGGTGTCGCGGATCGGCCAGGACCTGCTCGGTCGGCCCTTCCTCGACGACCTCGCCGGCGTACATCACCACCACCCGGTCGCACAGCCCGGCGATCACGCCCAGATCGTGGCTGATCAGCACGATCGCGGTGCCGAACTCCCGGTTCAGCTCGCGCATCAGCTCGAGGATCTCGGCCTGGATCGTCACGTCCAGCGCCGTGGTGGGCTCGTCGGCCAGCAGCAGGGCGGGCTCGTTGCTCATGCCCATCGCCAGCACGACGCGCTGGCGCATGCCGCCGCTGAGCTGGTGCGGAAAGGCGCGCAGCGTGCGTTCCGGCGACGTGAACCCCATCCGCCGCAGCAGTGCCACGGCCCGGCGCCCGGCCTCGGCCGGCGCGCGGCCATGCACGATCATGGCTTCCCGCAGCTGCCGCGCGACCCGCAGCACCGGGTTGAGCGAGGTCATCGGGTCCTGGAACACCATGGCCACGTCGCGCCCACGCATCGCGCGTAGCTCGCCCGGGCGCATCCGCAGCACGTCGCGGCCGCCGAAGCGGATGGAGCCGCCGACCACGCGGCCCGGCGCGTCCAGCAGGCGCATGACCGACAGCGCCGTCATGCTCTTGCCGGAGCCGGATTCGCCCACGATGCCGAGCGTCTCGCCGCGGCCGACGGAGAACGACACGCCGTCCACGGCGCGCACGGTGCCGGCGCTGGTGGGGAAATGCGTCTCGAGGTCGCGGACCTCCAGCACCGGGTCGGTCCCGGCGACGGGCAGGGCGGCTGGGGCTGCGGCCAGGGTGGCGCTCATGGGGTGGCGCTCATCGGGTGGCGCTCATCGGGTTGCGCTCATCGGCCGGACCGGGGGTCGAGCCAGTCGCGCACGCCGTCGCCCAGGAAGTTGAAGCCGAGCACCACGGTGAGGATGGCTGCACCCGGGAACGCGGCGACCCACCATTGCTGCACCAGCTCGCGGCCTTCGGCGACCATGGCGCCCCACTCGGCGGTCGGCGGTACCACGCCGAGGCCCAGGAACGACAACCCGGCGAAGGTGATGATCGCGTTGCCCACGTCCAACGTCAGCAGCACCACGAGGGGGCCGACCGCGTTGGGGATGATGTGCCGTCCCAGGATGCGCGCCGGGCCGTAGCCGGCGAGCAGCGCGGCCTCCACGTATTCGCGGGCGCGCTGCTGCAGCACCAGCGAGCGCGACAGGCGGGCGAATTTGGGCCACCAGACCACGAGAATGGCGATGATGGTATTGGTGGTGCCGATGCCGAGCGCGGCGGCGATGGCCAGCGCCAGGATGATGGGCGGGAAGCACAGGACGAGGTCGGTGAAGCGCATCAACGCTTCCTCCACCCAGCCGCCGAGATAGGCCGCAACCCCGCCGATCAGCGTGCCGACCAGCCCGCCGACGGCGACCACGACCACGCCGGTGAACAGCGAGATGCGGGCGCCGAAGATCAGCCGGCTCAGCACGTCGCGCCCGAGCTCGTCGGTCCCCAGGAGATGCACCGCGTCCGGCGGCAGCAGGCGGGCGCTGACGTCCACCGCATTGGGCGGGAACGGCGCGACCAGGGGCGCGGCGACCGCGAGCAGCAGCCAGGCCAGCACGATGACCCCGCCGAATGCCGGCAGGCCGTAGCGGCGCTGCCAGCGGCGATACCGGGTCCAGCGGCCGGGTCGTGCCCCGGCCGGGCGCAGGCCGGCGACGGTGGTGCTCATCGGCAAACGCTCATGGACGCGGCCTCATTGGCGCACCCGGGGGTCGAGCAGCGCGTAGCTCAGGTCGATCAGGAGATTGATGACGAGATAGACCACCGCGACCACCAGCGTGATGCCCAGGATGGCGGGCACGTCCAGCGTGGCGGCGCTCTGGAAGGTGTAGCGCCCGAGCCCCGGCCAGGAGAACACGGTCTCCGTCATCACCGCGCCGGTCAGCAGGTTGGCATAGGCCAGGCCGCCCAGCGTCACGATCGGGATCATCGCGTTGGGCAGCACGTGGCCGATCACGACCGCCTTTTCCCGCAGACCCTTGGCGCGGCCGAGGCGGACGTAATCCTGGCGGAGGCATTCCAGCATGCTGGCGCGCGTGGTCCGCGTGATCAGCCCCAGCGTGGCCGCGGCCAGGACGATCACCGGCAGCACGAGGTGCGAGGCGGCGTCGGCGAAGCCGTCCCAATCGCCGCCCCGGGCGTAGTCCCACAGCAGGAAGCCGGTTCCGTTCTCCGGTGCCAGGCTGATCGGGTCCAGCCGACCGGGTCCGGGCGCCCAGCCGAGACGGCCGTAGAACACCGCCAGCACGATGAAGGCGAGCCAGAAGGTCGGCGCGGAGACGCCCAGCAGCGAGACCAGCCGGGCGCCCTGGTCGATCCAGCTATCGCGGCGCACGGCCGCCAGGATGCCGAGCGGGATGCCCACCAGCAGAGCGAGCAGGAAGGCGAGGGTGGCGAGCTCGAGCGTGGCCGGCGCGTAATCGGCGATGTCCCGCAGCACGGGGCGGTGCGACGTGATGGACACGCCGAGATTGCCGTGCAGCAGGTCGCGCAGGAACACGAAGTAGCGTTCCCAGAGCGGCAGATCCAAGCCGAACTCGTGTCGCCAGCGGGCCACGAAGGCCGGGTCGGAGGCGGCCTGGTCGCCGAGCTGCGCCAGCACCGGGTCGCCGGGAACGGTGTTGGCGATCAGGAAGATGGCCAGCGTCGCCAGCAAGGCCATGCCGACCAGGGTGAGCAGGCGGGAGGCCAGAAAGCGGATCATCGGCGGTCCCCCCTCGCGGCGGACCTCGTGGTCGGGCCTGCGTCGCCCCGTTTGTATGAAGCGGGGTGACTTGCCGTCAATTGTTCCGTAGCGTTTCCGAAAGCGACCGTCTCAGGCGTCCCATCAATTGGGATCGTCTCGTCCGGTCCCGTCAACGCGACCGTGCCAACGGCCCACCGAGGAACGACCATGACCCGAGCTCCGCTTTCGTTGACCCGCCGCGGTCTGTCCCAGCTGCTCGCGGGGGGCGCGCTCGCCGGCGCGGCCAGCCCCGGTTGGGCGCAGGGCCGCAAGGACGTGCTGGTGATCGGATTGGACATCGGCGACACCGTCACGCTCGACCCGGCCAAGCAGAACAACTATTCCCCCCCGCTCACGCTGGAGGCGGCCTACGACACGTTGGTCACGTTGGCGCCCGGCGAGTACACCACGCCGCAGCCCAAGCTCGCCACCGCCTGGGAGCGTACGCCGGACGGCAAGGGCTGGCGCTTCACCCTGCGCAAGGACGTCAAGTTCTTCAGCGGCAACCCGCTGACCGCCGACGACGTGAAATGGACCTTCGACCGCATCTTCGCCGTCAAGGACCAGTCGGCCTTCTACATCGGCAACGTCGCGGCCACCACGGTGGTGGACCCCTACACGGTCGACATCACGCTCAAGGCGCCGGCCGAGCCGATCCTCGACATCCTGGCTGCGCCCAATTTCGGCATCCTTGATCGCAAGGTGGTGGCCGAGCACGGCGGCACCACGGACGAGAACGACAAGGCGACGGAATGGCTCAACACGCACACGGCCGGCTCCGGCCCCTATGCGGTGACGGCCTGGGCGCGCAACTCGCAGCTTCAGCTCGTGCGCAACCCCAACAACTGGCGCGGCCCTTCTGCTTTCGGGCGCATCGTCATCCGGCACATCCCGGATAGCGCGGCGCAGTTGCTCGCGGTGCAGCGCGGCGATGTCGACGTGGCGTTCAACCTGATCCCCGAACAGATCGCCAGCCTCAAGGCGGACCCCAAGATCCGCGCCGAACGGCTGGACAGCCTCGATTTCGTCTACATGGCGCTCACGCAGGAGCCCGACTTCAACAAGGCGCTCGCCGTCAAGGAGGCGCGTCAGGCGATCCAGCACGCCATCGATTATGACGGCATCAAGAACAAGCTGCTCGGCGGCCAGGCGACCCGGCCGGTCTCGTTCCTGCCGGTCGGCATCCTGGGTTCGACGCAGGCCGACGCGGATCGGTTGGCGCCGCGCGAGGATCTCGCTTTGGCCAAGCAGCTGTTGCAGAAGGCCGGGCTGCCGGACGGGTTCGAATTCGAGTTGAGCTACGGCCAGGCCGTGATCAACGGCGTGAGCTACGGCACGCTGGCGCAGAAGCTGCAGTCCGACCTGGCGCGTGTGGGCATCCGGGTCAAGCTGAACCCGATGGACCAGGTCAACATGCGGACCCAGTACGTCACCGGCAAATCCACCGCCGCCCTGACCTTCTGGAACCCGCCCGCGGTCAACAATTACCTCTGGGCCGGCGCGGCGACGCAGCGTGTGGCCAAGCGCGTGCACTGGACACCCTCCGAACAAGTGCTGCAGCTCGTGCGCGACGCCACCGGCGAGCCGGACCGGGACAAGCAGGCGCAGCTCTGGATCGAGTTCCAGAAGGTGCTGCTCGACGAGGCCAGCATCGTGGTGCTGTTCCAGCCGATCTATCAGGTGGCCGTGCGCGACAGCGTCGGCACCTTCCCGCTCACCGCGGCGGGCTGGCTGGCCGATATCGGCAGCGCCAAGCCCTGATCCTCCTCACCCATACCGAGGAGGCCCGCGCGCTTTATTACGGCGCGCGGGCGCTGGCGGGACTACGCGCACTGGGCGCGGTGCGGCTGAACGAGACCGGCGCGCCGCTGGCCGGCGCGGCGCTGATCGATGCGGCGCGCGGGACACGGATCATCGTGGCCGACCGGGCCGTGCCCGCCGATGCCGCGCTGTTCGACGCGCTGCCCGAGCTACAGGCGTTCTGCCGGGGCGCGGTGGACATCCGCACGGTCGACGTCGCGGCGGCGTCGGCGGCGGGGGTGTTGGTGACGCGGGCCTCGCCGGGCTTCGTGCCGGCGGTGTGCGAGCTGATCGTCGGGCTCGCGATCGATCTGTGCCGCGGCGTGTCGGACGCGGTGGCGGCGCACCGGTCCGGCGAGCGGGCGCCGGTGCGCATGGGCCGCCAGATCGCAGGTTCGACGGTGGGGATCATCGGCCACGGCGCCATCGGGCGCGAGCTGGCGCGGCTGATGCGCGCGCTCGGCGCGACCGTGCTGGTCGCCGATCCCCATGCGAGCGGGGTGGAGACGGTCGAGTTGCCGAAGTTGCTGGCCGGCGCCGACCTGGTCGTCTGCCTCGCGGTGGCCAATGCGGACACGGCCAACCTGATGGACGCGGCGGCCTTTGCGCGGATGCGGCGGGGGGCGCTGTTCATCAACGCCTCGCGGGGCGAACTGGTGGACGAGGCCGCGCTGGCCGATGCGTTGGATCGCGGGCAGCTGGCCGGCGTGGCGCTCGATGTCGGCCGCGACCGCGACCAGATGCCGAGTCTCGCGCTGGCGCGCCGGCCGGACGTGCTGGCCACGCCGCATATCGGCGGGCTGACCGGCCCGGCGGCGGAGCATCAGGCGCTGGAGACCGTCCGGCAGGTGGAAACGATCCTGGCGGGCCGCGTGCCGGAGGGCGCGGTCAACGCCCCCGCCGCCCGGCGGCTGTGGCCACCGGGCGGGGAGGGTGGTGTCAGTTGATGCCGAGGAGCTCCACGTCGAACATCAGCGTCGCGCCCGGCGGGATGACGCCGCCGGCGCCGCGCTGACCGTAGCCGAGATCGGCCGGGATGATCAGCGTGCGCTTGCCGCCGACATGCATGGTGGCCACGCCCTGGTCCCAGCCGGCGATGACCATGCCCTCGCCGATACGGAAGCTGAACGGCTTGCCGCGGTCGCGCGAGCTGTCGAACTTGGCGCCCTTGGCGCCGTCCTTGTACAGCCAGCCCGTGTAGTGCACGTTGACGTTCTGCCCGGTGCGCGGCTCCGGCCCGGTGCCGACCACTTCGTCGTGGTATTGGAGGCCTGACGCGGTGGTCACATACTGGTCGGACGGGGCGGCGGATGCGGACATGGCGAGGCTCAAGGCTCCTGCGAGAACGGGAATGAAACGGCGCATGGGACGGCGCTCCGGGGGATGGGCCGCTTGGGTAGCGGGATCGGCGGGGGCTGGCTACCCGCGCCGGGTCACGACAAGGCGATGACGGTGCTGGCCGCGCAGGCCGATTTGGAGAACGCGGTCGGGCGTCTGGTGGCGGCCGACGACCGGCTCGCGCCGGTGTTGGCGCGTGCCGGCATGCCGGCACTGCGCCGCCGCGAGCCGGGTTTCACGGGGCTCGCGCACATCGTCACCGGTCAGCAGCTTTCCACGGCGGCGGCGGCGGCGGTGTGGGGCCGGGTCGTCGCCGGGTTGGGGGCGGTGACGCCGGACACGGTGCTGGCGGCGAGCGACGAGGCGCTGGGCGGCTTGGGCCTCTCCCGCGCCAAGGTCCGCTCCATGAAGGCGATCGCCGCGGAGGTGACGGCCGGCCGGCTCGACCTGGACGCGCTCGCCACCCTCGCCGCCGACGCCGCGCACGGCGTGCTGACAGCGCTGCTCGGCATCGGACCGTGGACGGCCGACGTCTATCTGCTGTTCTGCCTCGGCCATGCCGATGCCTGGCCGGCGGGCGACCTGGCGGTGCAGGAGGCCGTGCGCGTCGGCTTGGGTCTGCCCGCGCGACCCGGCAACAAGCAGATGGCCGGGCTCGCCGAGCCCTGGCGCCCGTTCCGCGGAGCGGCGGCGCACCTTTGGTGGGGTTACTACGCCGCCTTGAAGCAGCGCGAGGGCGTGCTGGTCGGTTGATCGTGCGGCCCGGACCACGTCCGGCTTGCAGGAGCGGATCTGGACAAATGACGTCGCGGCCGGACGTTTCGCGCAAAGATCGGCAGCGCAGGCCGCCGAAAGGCTGGGCAACGAGCGAGCGCTGCGGGAGCATGTGGTTCCATCGGGAAGGGCCCGCCATGAACCGCATCGCCTCGATCAACGCTTCGCTGAGCGCAGGCGGGGGTGCCCTGTTGGCGATCGGCGGCATCCTCGGCCTGCTGCTCGGGGCGGGCTGCGTGGCCGACACCATGCGGCGCTACGTCGGCCAGGACATCAGCGCCGTGATGCTGGCGTATGGACCGCCCATCGGTCAGTTCGACCTCGGCGGCGGCGAGCGCGCCTTCCAGTGGAGCCGCATCACGGTCGACACGACGCCGGAGACCGCGGTGGAGACGACGACCCGGGACCGTCGGGGTCGCCGAACCACCACCACGCAATTCGTCGGCGGTGGCGAGACGGTCAGCCGCTGCCTCTACACCTTCGTCACGACGTGGAACGCCTCGCGCCAGCGCTGGGTCGTGACCGCCTTCCAGCCGCCCACGCTCGATTGCGCCATCGGCGATCTGAGCTGACGCCGCCGATCTGTTGCGAGATGGCTGAACGGCAGCGTTCTCTGGTCGGCGGTCCCGACGAAAGCGGTGGGCGTCGACCGTTCGGATGATGCGGCAGCGCCGGCCGGTGCTCACCCTCGGCTCGGAGGTGGCACATGATCCTAAACGGCAGACGACAGATGCTCGGCAGCGCATCGCTTCTTATTGGCTCCGGTGCGGTGGCGCGCGCGCAAGGCGCCGAGGTCCGGGACGGACGCGCCGCGGGGGAAAGTACCGCGCCGGCGTCAGGACCGTTGGCGACCCTGCCGCGCAAACCCGGTGAAGCGCCCGCTTTCACCGCCTCACTCGATCGGGCGCCGCCGAAGCACACCTCCGGCGGTTGGGCGCGCGAAGTGACCAGCCGGACGCTGCCGCTGGCGACCAACATCGCCGGCGCCCATCTGTGCCTCAATCCGGGCGGCTGCCGGGAGATGCACTGGCACAACTCCGACGAGTGGGCGATCGTGCTGAGCGGTCACGGCCAGGTCACCGCCGTCGACACCGCTGGCGAGATGGAGATCGTCAACGTGGCGCCCGGCGATCTCTGGTACTTTCCGCGCGGCCATGCGCACGCCATCCAGACCCTTGGCGAAGAGCCGTTGCACGCGATCCTGGCCTTCAACGACGGCCTCTACGGGGAGCATGGCACGTTCGGCCTATCGGATTGGATGAGCCGTCTGCCGCCCGGCGAGTTGGCGCAGGCGCTGAACGTATCGCCGTTCTCCGTCACGGGGCTGCCGCAAGGTGAGACCTACATCATGCAGGGCGAGACCCTGTCGCTGGCGGGCGCCGAAGCCCAGGCGGAGCGACCGTGGCCGGCCGCGCGCAGCCATCGGTTCCGCATCTCCAAGGCCCCCCCTCGTTTCATGTCGGGCTGCGGAACCATGCGCGTCGCGGGGCGCGGCGAGTTCCCCCTCTCCGCCATGACCGGCGTGGTGCTGTTCCTGCAGCCCGGCGCCACGCAGTCGCCGCATTGGCACTCGGAGGCGGACGAGTGGCATTACGTCGTCCAGGGCAAGGCGCGCTTCACCCTGTTCGGCCCGGACAAGCACCTGGCCGTTGCCGAGATCGGCCCCGGCGACTGCGCCTACATCCCGGCCAATAGCGGCCACTTCCTGCGCAATGCGGGCGACACTTCGTTGCAGGTCGTCAGCGTGCTGAACGGGGCCAGCTACGAGACCGCCAGCATCTCCGACTGGCTGCGGCAGGCCCCCGCCCATCTGCTCACGAACAATCTCGGCATCGAACGCTGGCTGGTGCCGCAATTCCCGGCCACCGATCCCATCGTATCGGGTTAGGTCAGACCGTCTCGGCCGGGATCGGGGCGAGGTGGCTCCGGTCCCGGGCGGCGAACGCCCGGAGCAGGGCCCGCTGCGCGGGTCGCTCGATATACCGCCGGGTCACAGTCGCCAGGCCGATCGCGACTGCCACGCAGCACGCCACCGCCAGCACCCAGGCTTGTGGACCGGCGACCCGTCCGAACTGCGCGGCCAGCGCGTCGCGGAGCGGCATGAGCGTGATGTGTATGAGGTAGATCGAGTAGGAGATCCGGCCGAGATGGAGCAGCGGGGCCGACCGGAGCGCGGCGGACACGACGGACGTCTCGAACGACAACCCGAGCACGAGGGCGGCGCACGCCACCACGGACAGGAGGTCCAAGATCGGCTCCTGCAGGAACAGGAACAGCAGCAGCAGGATGCCGAGCTGGCACCCGTTTCCACTCACGACGCGCAGGGCCGGCACGCGCGAGCGCAGGCGCCAGCAATACATGCCGATCGCGAACTCCCCGACGCAGCGGGCGACCGCGCCGAGACCGGTGATCGTGTTGACCGCACCCGGAAACGGCACGTCGAAGAGCTGGCCGAAGCAGATCGCGGCATAGATCACGGCCGCCAGGCCCAACCCCGCCACCCCGGCGGCCCATTGCCACGAGCGGCCCAGAAGCAGGGGCAGCAGCGCCGGGAACAGCAGGTTGGCGAGCCACTCCGTGCTGATCGACCAGGCCGGTCCGTTCAAGCTCGACCCGGGCCACGCCCAGGTCTGCACCGCCAGCAGGTTGGCGGCCAAGGCTGGCGCCGAGGTGTCAGGGTGGAGGAAGGTCAGCCAGCCGAGCCGACAGAGCCCGAAACAGACCAGCGTCGTGAGCGCATACATCGGATACAGCCGCGCGACCCGGCGTGCGACGAACAACCGGTAGCTCCGTCCCGCCGGCAGATGCTGGAATCGCCGCTCGTAGGTCATGGCCAGGATGAAGCCGCTGAGGACCATGAACATGTCCACGGCCACGTACATGTGCGGGAGCATGGTGAGCGGGAACGACGCGCTGAAGTCGACCTGCGCCAGATGATCCACCATGACCAGGGTGGCGGCGACGCCCCGCAGCCCGGTCAGCGACGGGAGTTCCCCGTTGGACGTCGACGCCATCAAGCAGTCCGGTCGGTCCAGGATGCGACGCCGGCCTGGACGAGACCGACGAGTTCCGCCTGTCGATTGGTGCCGGTTTTCTGGAAGATCTTGTCCAGATGACTATGGGCCGTGGATCGCGAGATCCCGAGCTGGCGGGCGACCGCGGTGAGCCCTTTGCCGTTCGTCAGCGCCGATAGCACGCGCGCCTCGGCCGGGGTCAGCCCGTACTCCTCCGCCAGCTTGGCGATGTCCGGCATGCTGAACAGCATCATGCACCGGGCCCGTCCCGCCCCGTCGTCGCCCAGGGCATTCCAGCCCATCTCGGTGGCCGGCAGGGGTGACAGCCGAACCGTCAATTGGCGGTCGCCGGTCGGATACGGCAAACAGATGTGGCTGCCGCGGGACCGGCCGGCCTGTCCGAGCGCAGCGGTCAGCGCTGCCTGAAAATCCCGGTCCGCCGCCGGGTCGCGAACGACGATCTTGCCCGCGAGGCACCGGAACGGTCCTTCCTTCGCGGCGTCGAACAACTGGCTGAGCCGCGCGTTGGCGAACACGATGCGCTTGTCCTCGTCGACCAGCGCGGCCCCGCATGGCAGCGCTTCCAGCATGTTCCGGAAGTCGTCATGGCCGGCTCCCGCCCGTTGCAGCCGCACGTTGACCGCCATGGCGTGCACGAGGTGGGGCGCCAGGCGCGACAGGAGCGCCCGGCCGTCGGTCGTGACCTCGCCCGCGCCGTCGGGCCGGACGAGCGTGAGCGGGACGTAGGCGGTTTCCGTGCGGTGGATCACCACGGTGATGGGGCTGCATAGCCCTTGCGGCCGCGCCCAGCCGTTGAAGAAGTCCGAGCGCCGGAACACGTCGGGCGCCACGACGTCCCGGTTGGCCACCACGAACCCGGCCTGCATCCGGGCCTCGATCTGGAACAGCGGGTTCATCGGCAGGAAGTGCTCGAAGGATTTCGCGACATGGTCGGGGTCGAACCCGAAATAGGTGAGGGGAGTGCCCTGCCGGGTGGCGGGTCGTTCCACCGTCAGCCCGCCCGCCACGCAATCCGTGAGCGAGGCTAGTTGGCGCAACACGCCATCCCACTGCGGCGGCGACAGCGCGGCCGCATGGATGGCGTCCAGGACGCTCGAGGTCTTTCCCGCCTCCAACATACGCCTCAACTCCCCGCCTGCGTCCCGATCGCCTTGTTCAGCTTTTACCAGGGTGCCGAACGGGACCTCCACCGTTTGGGTGATGCCGCTCGAATCTTTCTGTGATGGAACGATAAGGGAAAGGCAGGGACAAGTCATGGTTGAATCGCCTCGGCATCGGCCACGGAATGCGCGCACACGGAGGCCCGCCCGTCCGACGTCAGCCCAGCCCCGCACACGGTAGTCGCCGTGTTCCAGTCCGTGTTGGCCGGCGCGACACTTGGCTTGACGGTCGCGATGCCGTTCGGACCGGTCGGCCTGCTTTGCGTCCAACGCAGCCTCTTGTCAGGGGCCAGGTTGGGCATCGCCACGGGCCTCGGCGTCGGGGTGGTGCATGTGCTCTATGCGACGCTGGCGATGCTCGGCGCGAGCACGATCGCCGCGGAGTTGATCGCCTGGGGTTACCTGACGCGCTATCTGACCTGTTCGCTTCTGATCGCTCTCGGCCTCTGCGTGCTGAGGCGTGCACCGCCCCCCACGACCGTCCCGCGCGCGATCAAGACCCCGATGGCATTCGCGTCCGGCTTCGCCGTGGCGATCTGCAACCCGCTCACGGTCATGCCGTATCTGCTGTTCGCGTCCAGCGCCGCTGCGTTGGAGATGGGCTCGGCCGTGTTGATGGCCTGGTCCATCGCCGGCGTGTTTCTCGGCACCGCCGGTTGGTATTGCCTCATCAGCGGGGGCGCAGCTGCGTTCCGGTCCAGCCTTCCGCCGGGCGCCGTGCGCGGGCTGAACCGCGTTGCGGGCGGCATGCTGATCGGGTTCGGGCTGCTCGTGCTGTGCCGGTAGCCCGACCAGCGGACGCGCCGGGAGATGCTGTCCGCATTGCGAGGCGCCGTTGGCTGGGGGACCTGGATTCGAACCAAGGCCATCCGAGTCAGAGTCGGAGGTTCTACCGCTAAACTATCCCCCAGCGGCGCGCCGAAGCGGGCGGGTGATTAGCATGCGGGGGTGGGGGTCGCAACCGGGTGTCGGCGCGATCGTGACAAATCCGCGGCAGAAGACGCTCGACGCGCTCGGGCGAAGCGCTCACACTTCCCGGTGGAAGGGCCAAAACATGGCGAGCATGGCGGCCGATCGGGCCGAGCAGACACATATCCGCCAAATGGCGGGCGAGGCGGGTGGCTTTGCCGGGATCGATCTCGGCACCAACAACTGCCGGTTGCTGGTCGGCGTTCCGCACGGGAGCCACTTCCGCGTCGTCGACAGCTATAGCCGCGCCGTCCGCCTGGGCGAGGGGCTGCACGAGCAGGGCCTGCTCAGCCCGGCCGCCCAGGCCCGCACGCTCGCCGCGCTCCATGCCATCACCGCGCGGCTGAAGCGGCGCCCCATCCGCAGCGTCCGCGCCGTCGCCACGGAAGCGTGCCGCCAGGCTCGCAACGGGCGCGAGTTCCTGGCCGAGGTCACCGCGCAGACCGGGTTGCGGTTCGATCTGATCTCGACGCGCGAGGAGGCCGAGCTCACCATCGAGAGCTGCGCGCCGTTGCTGGCCGGATCCGGCCGCCGCGCCCTGCTGTTCGACATTGGCGGCGGCTCGACCGAATTGGCCTGGGTGCGGCTGGGCGGCGAGGCGCCGGAGCTGATCGGCTACGACAGCCTGCCCATCGGCGTGGTGACGTTGGCCGAACGGTTCGGCCGGGCAATCTTCACGCCGGAGGGCTTCGCGGAAACGGTGGAGACCATCAAGGAACGCTTGCAGCATTTCGAGCAGGTGCATTGCATCGGCCACGAGATGCGCCTCGGCGGCGTGCGCCTGCTGGGCACCAGCGGCACGGTGACGACGCTGGCCGGCGTGGTGCTCAAGCTCGACCGCTACCGCCGGCCCCTGGTCGATGGGGTGGAGCTCAGCACGGCGGCGGCGGCGGACGCGGTGGCCCTGTTGCAGCGCCTCGGCCGGGCGGGCCTCGCCGCGCATCCCTGCGTCGGGCCCGACCGGCTCGAGTTCGTGCTGCCGGGTTGCGCCGTGTTCGAGGCGATCCGGCAGACCTGGCCGATGGCCGAGGTGATGGCGGCCGATCGCGGGCTGCGCGAAGGCATGCTGCTGCGGATGATGCGTGCCGCCCGCACGCCGGCGCACACGCCGTCGTATCGGCCGTTGGCCATGCGGGGCGGGCGTGCGACGGTGCGGCCGCCACAGCCGGTCTGATTTCTCCATGCCCGAACAACCGCCGGGTCAGCGCGGGCTGACCGTCAAACTCAAGACCGCGCGCGGCCGCACCACCGCGTCGCAGAAATGGCTGCAGCGCCAGCTCAACGATCCCTACGTGCGGGCGGCGCAGCAGCAGGGACTGCGGTCGCGCGCGGCGTTCAAGCTGATGGAGCTCGACGACAAGCTGCATCTGCTCAAGCCCGGCAGCAGGGTGATCGACCTCGGCGCGGCGCCGGGCGGCTGGTCGCAGGTCGCGATCAAGCGCGGCGCCTCCGTCGTGGTCGGCGTGGACCTGCTCGAGGTCGACCCGGTGCAGGGGGCGACCATCCTGCTCGGTGACTTCACCGACGAGGCGATGCAGCGCCAGTTGCGCGACGCAACCGGCGGGTCGGCCACCGTGGTGCTGTCCGACATGGCGCCCAACACGACCGGGCACAACGCGACGGACCACCTGCGCATCGTGGCGCTGGCCGAACAGGCATTCCTGTTCGCCATCGAGCTGCTGGAGCCCGGCGGCGCGTTCGTCGCCAAGGTGCTGCAGGGCGGCACGGAGAAGTCGATCCTGGATCCCATGAAGCGGCATTTCGCCCAGGTCCGGCACGCCAAGCCGTCGGCCAGCCGCAAGGAAAGCAGCGAGCTCTACGTGGTCGCCACCGGCTTCCGCGGCGGCGCCTAGTCAGTCTTCCGGCTTGCCGCCCTTGCGGGTGGTGGCGGTGCGGAGCTGCGCGATCGCGGCGTCAAGCGTGCGGAACTTGGTCGCGGCGTCGCTGAGCACGACCACGATGCCCGACGCCTTGGACGGGTCGGAAATGCCGGACAGCAGCGTCGCGACGATCGTGAGGTCGTTGCCGGCCTTGGTCGAGCGGGCGTAGGCGGGCAGGTTGCGCACGTCGAGCCCTTCGCTGAGCTGGGCCCGGCAGGACGAGCGGGGACATGGGTTCGGCTTGTCGCCGTTGAACGACCAGGCCATGAGCAGCACCTCGCCGGTGCCGACCGCCGGGCCGTCGAAGCCAGGCTTGCCGTAGCGCTCGAGCAGGTCGGCACGAACCTGCTGCATCGGCGGCGCGGCGGTCTCGTCGCGGAAGCTGAGTTGCCGGCTGACCTCGACGACGCCGTTGCCGGTGGTCGGCGTGCCGAACCAGACCACGATCTCGTCATTCTCCCGTTGCGCCGCGATCTTGGAGATGAAGGGCTGGCTGTGCGCGGTCACCCCGCGATTGTCCAAGCCGATATCGTCCTGGGTGACGACGGCGTTGCCGTAGGCCTTGGTCAGAATGTCGCGCACCGCGTCCGGCGTCATGCCGGGGGCGATGCCCAACAGCTCCAGCGGGCGGCCGGCGGGCTTGTAGATCGCCGGCTTGGCCACCGGGGTGAGCGCGATCGGCGTCGCGGCGGCCCGGGCCACGCCGGGCGCGGGCGGGAGGAGGGCAAGGGCCAACAGCAAGACAGCGCACCGCATTTCCCGAACTCCGGCGGCACCGAGACCGCCGCCATGCCTACCGGCGCCCGTGCCCCCGGTCCAGCCGTTCTGCTGGCCGCCAGCTTGCGTTGCGGGGCCGGGCCGCCTATGTGGGCTCGCCAAGGTCTCATCGCTGGGGCCTGCGGAGAGGTTTCTGCCATGGCGCCCGACACCGATATGCCGACTGTCTTCGCATCGCACGCGGCGGCGAGGGTGGAGGAAGCGCTGGCGTTCGACGACGTGCTCGTCGTGCCCAACTATTCGCAAGTCCTGCCCACGGCCGTTTCGACCGTGACGCGACTGACGCGGACCATCTCCCTGCGCATCCCGCTGGTCTCGTCGGCGATGGACACCGTCACGGAGTCGGCCATGGCGATCGCCATGGCCCAGCTGGGCGGCATCGGCGTGATCCACAAGAACCTGGCCGTGGACGAGCAGGCCGCGCAGGTGCGCCGGGTCAAGAAATACGAATCCGGCATGGTGGTGAACCCGCTCACCATCCATCCGGATCAGACGTTGGCCGAGGCGCGCGCGATCCAGGCGATGCACCACATCAGCGGCTTTCCGGTCGTCGAGCGCGAGACCGGGCGGCTGGTCGGCATCCTGACCAACCGCGACCTCCGCTTCGCGACCGACCCCAACACGCGCATCTACGAGCTGATGACGCGCGACAACCTCATCACCGTGCCGTCCGAGGTGGATCGCGACGAGGCCAAGCAGCTGCTGCACCGGCACCGGATCGAAAAGCTGCTGGTGGTGGACGAGAACTACCGCTGCGTGGGGCTGATCACCGTCAAGGACATGGAGAAGGCGCAGGCGCACCCGCTTGCCAACAAGGACGAGCTCGGCCGGCTCCGCGTGGCTGCCGCCACCGGCGTGGGCGAGGACGGGTTGCAGCGGGCGGAAGCGCTGGTCGCGGCCGAGGTGGACGTGATCGTCGTCGACACCGCGCACGGGCACTCGCAGGGCGTGCTCGGCGCAGTGGACCGGATCAAGCGTTTGTCCAACGCGACTCAGATCATCGCCGGCAACGTGGCCACGCCCGAAGGCGCGCGGGCGCTGATCGAGGCGGGGGCGGATGCGGTCAAGATCGGCATCGGCCCGGGCTCGATCTGCACCACCCGCGTGGTCGCCGGCGTCGGCGTGCCGCAGTTCAGCGCGGTGCTGGAGACGGCGGCCGCCTGCCGCGAGATGGGCGTGCCGGCGATCGCCGATGGCGGCATCCGCACCTCCGGCGACCTGGTCAAGGCGATCGGTGCCGGCGCGGATTGCGCCATGGTCGGCAGCCTGCTCGCCGGGACGGACGAGGCGCCGGGCGAGGTGTTCCTCTACCAGGGCCGCTCCTACAAATCCTATCGCGGCATGGGCAGCATCGGCGCCATGGCGCGCGGGTCGGCGGACCGGTACTTCCAGCAGGATATCACGGACACGCTGAAGCTGGTGCCGGAAGGCATCGAAGGCCGGGTCGGCTACAAGGGGCCGGTGGCGGGCGTGGTGCACCAGTTGGTCGGCGGGTTGCGCGCCGGCATGGGCTATACCGGCAGCGCCGACATTGGCGATCTGCAGCGCAACTGCCGCTTCCGGCGGATCACCGGCGCCGGGCTGCGGGAAAGCCACGTCCACGACGTCGCGATCACGCGCGAGGCGCCGAACTACCGGCAGGAGAGCTGAGCTTGGCCGTCGAGGCCGTCGTCTTCGACGCATACGGGACGCTGCTGGACGTCCATGCCGCCATGGCGCGGCACGCGGACCGGTTGCCGCCGGATTGGGAGCGGATCAGCGCGGAGTGGCGCACCAAGCAGCTCGAATACAGCTGGATCGCCACGCTGACCGGGCCGGGGCATTACCGCGACTTCTGGACGATCACGCAGGCCGCGCTGGACTACGTGCTCGCCCGGCACCGCATTGCCGATGCCGCGGTGCGGGAGGCGCTGCTGGGCAGCTATCGCGAGCTGCCGGCCTTCCCGGACGCCAAGCCGGCGCTCACCGCCCTGCGCGCAAGCGGCCTCAAGACGGCGATCCTCTCCAACGGGGAGCCCGGCATGCTGGCGGACGCCGTGTCTGCCGCCGGGCTGGGCGATCTGCTGGACGCGGTGATCAGCGTGGACGAGTTGCGGACCTTCAAGCCGAGTGCCCCGGTTTACGCGCTGGCGGAAACGCCGCTCGGCGTGCCGATCGCACGGACCGGCTTCGTGTCGAGCAATGCGTGGGACGCGCAGGGCGCGGTGTCGGCCGGGTTCCGCGTATTCTGGTGCAACCGGTCGGGCAACCCGGCGGAATACGGCCTGGAACGCGACGCCACCGTCCTCGACGGACTCGATGCGCTGGCGCCGGTGCTGACGGACGGCGCGCCGGCACAGGATCGGCCCGCCTGACCCCCACCGCGCGCCTTTCCGCCGCCATCGAGCTGCTCGCGGAGATCGAGGCGAGCCCGCGCCGCCCCGCCGACGCCGTCGCCAACGAGTTCTTCCGCAACCGGCGCTTCATCGGCGGCGGCGACCGCCGGGCCGTGAGCGACCGGGCCTGGCGCGTGCTGCGGCAGTGGCGCCGGCTGCGTTGGTGGCTCGAGCGCGGGGGCGCCCGGCCGACGGCACGGCTGCTGGTAGCGGCGTCCATGCTGTTCGAGAGCTGGGATCTCGGCGGGCTGCACAAGGCCTTCTCCGGCGGGCAATACGCCCCGGCCACGCTGATCCCCCCCGAAGCCGCCGTGCTGCGGCAGCTGGACGGGCACACGCTGGAGCATCCCGACATGCCGCTCGCCGTGCGGCTGGAGGTGCCGGACTGGCTGTTGCCGGCGTTGCAGGCGCGGTTCGGCGCCGCGATCGTGCCGGAAATGGTGGCCGCGCTGGAGCCGGCGACGTTGGACCTGCGGGTCAATCTCCTGGCCGGCACACTGGAGGCTGCGCAAGCCGCGCTGGCCGCCGAGCAGCTGGAGACGGTGCCGACGCCGCTCTCGCCCTGGGGCCTGCGGATCGAGGGGCGGCGCGCCGTGACGTCCGGCCCGGCATTCCAATCCGGCTTGGTGGAGATCCAGGACGAGGGCAGCCAGTTGGTGGCCGCCCTGGTCGGCGCGGGGCCGGACATGCGGGTGGTCGATTACTGCGCCGGCGCCGGCGGCAAGACGCTGGCGATGGCGATGACGATGAATAACCGCGGGCACATGGTCGCCTGCGACGTTTCGGCCTCGCGGCTGGATGGCGCGGTCCGCCGGCTGCGGCGCGCGGGCGTGCACAACGTGGAACGGCACTTGCTGGCGGCGGGCGACAAATGGGCCAAGCGCCGGGCTGGCGGGTTCGACCGCGTGCTGGTCGATGCGCCCTGCACCGGCACCGGCACCTGGCGCCGCAATCCCGATGCCCGCTACCGCTTGCGCGAGCAGGACCTGGCCGAGCTGTTGCCCAAGCAGGCATCGATCCTGGACGCCGCCGCCCGGCTGGTGCGGCCCGGCGGGCGGCTGATCTACGCGACCTGTTCCCTGCTACCGGCCGAGAACGAGGCGCAGGTCGACGGCTTCCTGGGCCGCACCGAAGGCTTCCGCGTGATCCCGGCCGCCGAGGGCTGGACGTTGCCCACGCCGCCGCCGGGGCCCGGCCCCTTTCTGTCGCTTACCCCGCTGCAGAATCGGACGGATGGATTCTTCGGCGCGGTGCTGGAGCGCGCGGCGTGATCGAGGTGCGTCCCGCCACGCTGCGCGATGCGGCCGGGATGGGCGGCGTGCATGTCGGCGTGTGGCGCAACGCCTATGCCGGCATCCTGCCGGACGACTACCTGGCCAAGCTGTCGGCGCCGCGGCAGGCGGCCTACTACCAGCATGGGCTCGACCGCGGACACACCGCGCTGGTCGCGGTCACGGGCGGGCGGGTGATCGGCTTCGCCACCATGGGCTTGTCCGGCGGCGTCGCGCTCGGCCAGTCCGAGATCGAGACGCTCTACGTGGGCGACGACTGGCGCGACCAGGGCGTGGGCCGGCGCCTCATGACGCGGGCCGGCGCCGAGCTCGCCCGGCAAGGCGCGGCCAGCACGTTCCTCTGGGTGCTGAGCGACAATCCGAGCCGGTGGTTCTACCAGCGCCTCGGCGGGCGGCGCACCGCGGTCGGCCACACCCATATCGCCGGCACGTCCATCCCCAAGACGGCTTATGTCTGGGACCCCATCAGCCTTCTCATCGACGCCACTGCCCCGCCCCGAGGTGACTGATTTGTCCCACTCCCACGATGCCGGCCCCGAGCACGACCGCGTTCTGATCCTCGATTTCGGCAGCCAGTTCACCCAGCTGATCGCCCGGCGCGTCCGCGAGAGCGGCGTGTATTGCGAAATCCTGCCCTTCACCGCCGACCCCGCCCGCATCGAGGCGTTCGCCCCGCGTGCCATCATCCTCTCCGGCGGCCCGGCCAGCGTGATCGGCGCGGAAAGCCCGCGCATTCCGGACGTGGTGTTCGCCTCCGGCCTGCCCGTGCTCGGCATCTGCTACGGGCAGCAGGCGATGTGCGCGCAGCTGGGCGGCGAGGTGAGCCTGAGCGATCACCAGGAATACGGCGCCGCCTCGGTCGAGGTGGTCGAGGATTGCACGCTGTTCCACGGCGCCTGGGAGCCCGGCGCGCGGGAGCGGGTGTGGATGAACCATGGCGACCGGGTGACGCGGTTGCCGCCCGGTTTCCGCGTGGTGGCGGCGACGGAGGGGGCGCCGTTCGCCGCCATCGCCGACGACTCGCGGCGGTACTACGGCGTGCAGTTCCACCCCGAAGTGCATCACACGCCGCACGGCCGGCAGTTGCTGCAGAACTTCACCCACCGCGTGGCCGGGCTTGCTGGCGGCTGGAGCATGAAGGGGTTCCGCGACGCGGAGATCGCCCGCATCCGCGCGCAGGTGGGGCAGGGCAGGGTGATCTGCGGCCTGTCCGGCGGCGTGGATAGCTCGGTGGCGGCCGCGATCATCCACGAGGCGATCGGAGACCAGCTCACCTGCATCTTCGTCGATTCCGGCCTGCTGCGGCAGGGCGAGGCCGAGGAGGTCGTCGCCACCTGGCGCGGCCGGTTCAACATCAAGCTGGTGCATCGCGACGCCAGCGATCTGTTCCTCGCCGGGCTCGACGGCGTGACGGACCCGGAGACCAAGCGCAAGACGATCGGCCGGCTGTTCATCGACGTGTTCGAGGAAGAGGCGGCCAAGATCGGCGGCGCCGACTTCCTCGCCCAGGGCACGCTGTATCCGGACGTGATCGAGAGCATCAGCGCCCATGGCGGGCCGAGTGCCACCATCAAGTCGCACCACAACGTGGGCGGCCTACCCGCGCACATGCGCATGCAGCTCGTGGAGCCGCTCCGGGAGCTGTTCAAGGACGAGGTGCGCGTGCTGGGCCGCGAATTGGGCGTGCCGGAGAACATCGTCGGCCGGCACCCGTTCCCCGGGCCCGGCCTCGCCATCCGCATCCCCGGCGCGATCACGCGGGAGCGGCTCGACATTCTGCGCCGGGCGGACGCGATCTACCTGGAGGAGATCCGCGCCGCCGGGCTGTACGACGTGATCTGGCAGGCCTTTGCCGTGCTGCTCCCCGTCCGCACCGTGGGGGTGATGGGCGACGGACGGACGTACGACAACGCCTGCGCGCTCCGCGCCGTGACCAGCGTCGATGGCATGACGGCGGAGGTCTACCCGTTCGACATCGCCTTCCTCGGCCGCGTCGCGACGCGGATCGTGAACGAGGTGCGCGGCATCAACCGCGTGACCTACGACATCACGAGCAAGCCGCCGGGCACGATCGAGTGGGAATGAAGCGACCGGAGGCCTGACGTGGAGACGATCGGCGGCGATCTACGGGAGATGCAGCGGACCCCGCTCGAGCCCGATCACGTCGCGGCGCTGAGGCGCGAAGGCCGGGTGGCCGAGTATCCCGCCGGGACGTTCCTCGCGCGCCCGGGCCAGCCGATCGACCGGTTCACCTATGTCGAGGACGGCGAGATCGAGGTCGTCGATCCCTTCACCGAGCAGCGCCGGTCGGCCACGTCGATCGGTCCGACCCAATTCATGGGCGAGATCGCTTTCCTGAACGGCGGCACCTCGTCGATGTCGATGCGCACCGCGCGGCCGACGCGCGTCATCGAGGTGCCGCGCGAGGCGATGCTGCGGCTGATGGGGCAGATCCCGGAGATGTCGGACATCGTCATCACCGTGCTGTCCGCGCGGCGCCGGCGGCAGCTCAACGCCAAGGAAAGCGCCCTGGTGTTGATCGGCGAGGACGACGATCGCGCCGTCCGCCGCATCGCCGAGTTCGCCGGCCGCAACCGAATTCCCTACACCTCGCTCGAACTCGGCAGCCCGCAAGCGGCAGCGACGGCGGCGACCTGCATGCTCGAGCCGCAGCGTCCGGCGGTGATCTTCGGGCGCGGAACGGTCGTCGCCGATCCAACCCCGGAGAAGGTCGCACGGTTGCTCGGCCTCGATCTCGAGCTGTGCGACGACAAGCAGATCGACGTCCTGATCGTCGGCGGCGGCCCCGCGGGTGTCGCGGCCGCGGTCTATGCCGGCGCGGAAGGACTATGCGCGCTGGTGTGCGAGGATATTGCCATCGGCGGCCAGGCCGGCACGTCGAGCCGAATCGAGAACTACATGGGCTTCCCGACCGGCATCTCCGGCGGCGACCTGATCTGGCGGGGCGAGATCCAGGCGATGAAGTTCGGCACCCGCTTCGCGATGCCGCGCCGGGTCGCCAAGCTGGAACGGCTTGCGGATGGCGGCTTCTGCGCAACCTTCGACGGTGGACAGCGGGTGCGGGCCAAGGCGGTCGTCGTCGCCAGCGGGGTGCAATACCGCCGGCTGCCGATCGACCGGCTGAACGAATTCGAGGGGGCCGGCATCTACTACGCGGCCACCGAGATGGAGACGCGCTTCTGCAAGGGTACCGAGGCCGTCATCATTGGCGGCGGCAATTCCGCTGGCCAGGCGGCGATGTTCCTCAGCCGCTCGGCAAGCCGGGTGCGCCTTCTCGTGCGTGGCCCCTCGCTGGCCAGCTCGATGTCGCACTACCTCTCCAGCCGGCTCGAGGCCGACCCGGCCATCACCATCGAGTATGCCGCCGAAGTGGTTGCCCTGCGCGGGCAAGACCATCTGGAAGGCGTCACGGTGCGGGACGCCCAGAGCGGCCGGACGCATGACGTCGATACGCGCGCGCTGTTCATCATGGTGGGCGCGGCGCCGAATTCGGGGTGGCTTTCCGGTCTGGTGTCGCTCGATGCCAAGGGCTTCGTCCTCACCGGTCAGGATGCAGGGGGCAAGTCGCCGTTCGCCACCTCGCAACCCGGCATCTTTGCGGTCGGCGACGTCCGCGCCAACTCGGTCAAGCGGGTCGCCTCCGCAGTCGGCGAGGGGTCGGTGGTGATCTCGAAAGTGTGGGAGTTCGTGGACGCGAGCTTGTAGGGTCGATCCATGGCCGAGAACGATCCAATCATGCTCCTGACTGGCGCGAGCCGCGGTATCGGGCACGCGACGGTTAAGCTGTTCCAGGAGCGCGGCTGGAAGATCATGACGGTGTCGCGGCAGCCATTCTCCGAGGAATGCCGTTGGCCGACGGCACGCTGGAGTCACATCCAGGCCGACCTGGCCGACCTGTCCTCGGTCGAGAGTATCGCCGCCGACGTCCGTTCGCGGCTGCCCGCGGGACAGTTGCACGCGCTGGTCAACAACGCCGGTATCTCGCCGAAGGGGCCGGACCGGTCGCGCCTGGGCGTGTTGGCGTCAGATGCGGAGACCTGGACGCGGGTGTTGAACGTCAACCTGGTCTCCACCGCGCTACTGGCGCGGGCGCTGCTGCCGGAGTTGGAGGCGGCGGGGGGCACGATCGTGAACGTGACGTCGATCGCCGGGTCGCGGGTGCACCCGTTCGCGGGGGTGGCGTATGCAGCGTCCAAAGCGGGGCTGGCGGCGCTGACGCGGGAGCTGGCGCATGAGTTCGGGCCGCGCGGAGTTCGGGCCAACGCCATTGCACCGGGGGAAATCGAGACCTCGATCCTCTCGCCGGGTACGGATGAATTGGTTGCCAACGAGGTGCCGATGGGTCGGCTGGGCGTGCCGCGCGAGGTCGCGGAAACCATCCACTTCCTGTGCTCGGGCGCGTCCTCCTACATCAATGGCGCGGAGATCCACATCAGCGGCGGGCAGCACGTCTAACGGATCCCGGCTCACTCGGCCGGTTGCAGGGCCTTGAGGCGGACGCGGCGTCGGTTGGTGAGGCGCTCGAGGGCCAGGTAGATCACCGGGGTCGTGTAAAGGGTCAGCGCCTGGGAAACGATCAGGCCGCCGACGACCGAGATGCCGAGCGGCTGGCGGAACTCCCAGCCCACACCGCCGGTGAGGATCAGCGGGACGGCACCGAACAAGGCGGCCAGCGTGGTCATGATGATGGGCCGGAACCGCTCCACGGCGGCGGAGCGGATCGCCTCCTCCGGCGATAGGCCACCCTCGCGTTCGGCCTCCAGCGCGAAGTCCACCAGCATGATGGCGTTCTTCTTGACGATGCCCATCAGCAGCACGATGCCGATGATCGTGAGTATCCCCAACTCGCCCCCGGTCACGATCACGGCCAGCAGGGCGCCCAGCCCGGCCGATGGCAGGGTCGACAGGATGGTGATCGGGTGCAGCAGGCTCTCGTAGAGCACGCCGAGCACGATATAGATCGTCAGCAGCGCGGCGCCGATCAGCATGGGCTGGCTCGAGAGCGATTGCTGCAGGAACTTGGCATTGCCGGCAAAATCGGTGCGCACCGTCTCCGGCATGCGCAGCCCGGCGGCCGTGCGGCTCACCAGCTCGATCGCGTCGCCCTGGCTCATGCCGGGCTTGAGGTTGAAGCTGATGTTGGCGGCTGGGAACTGGCTGCGGTGCCGCACGGCCAGCGGCGAGGTGTCGCGCTCGAGCTTGGTGACGCTGCCGATGGGGATCTGGGCGCCGTTGGCGCCAGGGACGTAGAGCCGGTCGAGCTGTTGCGGGGCGGTCTGCAGGCTCGGCAGCGTTTCCAGCACCACCCGATACTGATTGCGCTGAGTGTAGATGATGGAGACCTGGCGCTGGGAGTAGGCGTTGTTGAGCGCGGAATCGATGGCGCTGACCGAGACGCCGAGCCGGGCGGCCGCGTCACGGTCGATGACGACGTTGGCCTGCGGGCCGGCTTTGTCCTGGTCGCTGCTGACGTCTTCGATGCCCGGGGCGTCCCGCAGCGCTTCCACGAGCGTGTTGGTCCAGCGGCGGAGTTCCTCGATGTTCTGGTCGAGCAGCACGAACTGGAAGCCCGAGCCGCTCGAACTGCCGCCGCCGCGGAGGTCCTGCGCCGACCACAGGATGGTCTGCACGCCCGCCATCTGCATCAGCTTGGGGCGTAGCCGGGCGATGACCTGCTCGCTGCTGATCTTGCGCTCCTCCAGCGGCTTGAGGTCGATGCCGAGTTGTCCGCGATTGATGGACGACCAGCCGGAGGTGATGCCGATCGTGCTGTAGACGTCGGCGACCGCCGGGTCGGCAAGAAGGGTGTCGACCACACGCTTCTGGCGCTCGGCCATGGCGGTGAAGCTGATGTCGGGGCTGGCGAGCGTGAAGCCCTGCAGCAACCCGGTATCCTGGATCGGCATGAAGCCTTTCGGCACCACGCCGTACAGCTTGATCGTGGCGACCAGCACGAGGAGCGTGACGACCAGCATGGTCTTGTGCCAGCGCAGCGCCACGGTGAGGCTGCGGCCGTAAGCGTCCTGGACGGTGCGGAAGGCTCCGTCGATCCGCCGGTCGACGGCGCCCCAGAAGCCTTTCGCAGGCCCGGTATGCTTCATGAAGCGGCCGCATAGCATCGGGGTCAGGGTGAGCGACACCACGGCGGAGATGGCGATGGCGACGGTGAGCACCATGGCGAATTCGTGGAACAACCGGCCGACCAGCCCGCCCATGAAGATGATCGGGATGAACACGGCCACCAGCGAGATGCTGATGGAGATCACGGTGAAGCCGATCTGCTTGGCACCGACGAAGGCGGCGGCCAGTGGCGACAAGCCGCGTTCCTGGCAGCGGAAGATGTTCTCGATCATGACGATCGCGTCGTCGACCACGAAGCCGACGGAGATGGTCAGCGCCATGAGGGAAAAGTTGTTGAGGCTGTAGCCGAGCAGGTACATCGCCCCCAGCGTGCCGGCGATGCTGAGCGGGACGGTGACCGCGGCGGCCAGGGTCGGGATGACCCGGCGCATGAAGATCGCGACCACCATCAGTACCAGGGCGACGCTGATCAGCATGGTCTGCTCGACGTGCCCGACGCTGGCGCGGATGGTCGCGGTCCGGTCGGAAAGAGACGTCACGTGAATGTCGCTCGGCAGCCAGGCCAGCAGTTGCGGCAGCGCGGCCTTCACGCGGTCCACCGTGTCGATCACGTTGGCGCCGGCAGCTTTGGTGATGGTGAGCAGAATGGCGGGGTGGGTGCCCTGCCACGCGGCCAGCTTGGTATTGGCCACGCTGTTGGTCACGCTGGCGATGTCGCCCAGGCGGACCACGGCGCCGTTGCTGGTCTTCAGCACCAGCCGCGCATACTCCTCCGCCTGTCCGATCTGGCCGTTCAGCAGGATCATCTCGGCCCGGTCCGGCCCTTCGATCTCGCCGGTCGGTCCGTTCACATTGGCGGCCCGGATGGTGTTGTAGACGTCCTGGCTCGACAGTCCGGCCGCCCGCAGCGCCGCCGGATTGAGGCGGACGCGGACGGCCGGCTTCTCCGCGCCGTTGACGGTGACTTGGCTCACGCCTTCGACCTGGCTGAGGCGCTGGGCCAGGATGGTGTCGGCGGAATCGTAGAGCTGCGCGGTGGTGAGCCGGTCCGAGGTGAGGGAGAGCGTCAGCACCGGGATCTCGGCCGGATTGAACTTGCGGTAGTAGGGCCGGGTCGGCAGGTCGGCCGGCAAGTCGGTAGTGGCAGCGTTGATGGCGGCCTGGACGTCGTGCGCGGCGCCCTCGAGGTCCCGGCTGATCTCGAATTGCAGCACGATGGAGGTGCTGCCGGTGCTGGAGGTGCTGGTCAGTTCCGACACCCCGGGGATCTCGCCCAGGCGGCGCTCGAGCGGGGCGGCGATGCTGGCCGCCATGGTTTCCGGGTCGGCGCCGGGGCGGCCGGCGAACACCACGATGGTCGGAATGTCCACGCTCGGCAGCGGCGCGACCGGCAGAAAGCGGACCGCAACGAGGCCGATCAGCAGGATACCGACGGCGAGCAGGATGGTCGCGACCGGCCGGCGGATGAAAGGGGCAGAGAAGTTCATTCGGCGGGCAGCGGCTTAGGGGTGCCGACGAAGCGAAGGCGGAGGCGCTCGAAGAACAGGTAGATCACCGGCGTGGTATACAGCGTCAGCGCCTGCGACAGGATCAGACCACCGACGATGGTCACGCCGAGCGGATAGCGCAGCTCGGACCCGGTGCCGTTCTCCAGCATCAGCGGCAGAGCGCCGAGCAGGGCGGCGGCGGTGGTCATGGTGATCGGACGGTAGCGCAGGAGGCACGCGGCTTCGATCGCCTGCCGCGGGGTCATGCCGCGCTCACGCTCGGCCTCCAGCGCGAAATCGATCATGATGATGGCGTTCTTCTTGACGATGCCCATCAGCAGCACGATGCCGACCAGCACGACGATCGAAAGGTCCTGGCCGGCCAGCATGAGGGCGAGCAGCGCGCCGATGCCGGCGGAGGGGAGGGTGGAGAGGATGGTGATCGGGTGGATGGTGCTCTCGTAGAGCACCCCCAGCACGATGTAGATCACCACCACGGCAGCGCCGATGAGCCAGGGCTCGCTGGCCAGGCTGGCCTGGAACTCCGCCGCATCGCCCGAGTAGCTGCCGACGATGGTGGGCGGCATGCCGATGTCGCGCTCGGCCTGCGCGACCGCTTCGACCGCGTGGCTCAGGCTCGCGCCGTCGGCGAGGTTGAAGCTGACGGTCACGGACGGGAACTGCGCCTGGTGCGTGATGGCCAGCGGCGCCGTGGTGCGTTCGATGCTCGCGATGGCGGAGAGCGGCACCTGGGCGCCGTTCAGGCCCGGGATGCGCAGCCGGTCCAGCGACAGGGAGTTGCCCTGCCAACTCGGATTGGCTTCCAGCACGACCCGGTATTGGTTGGCTTGGCTGAAGATGGTGCTGACCTGGCGTTGGCCGAACGCGTCGTAGAGCGCGTCCTGCACTTCCTGCATCGTTACGCCGAGCCGCATGGCGGAGTCGCGGTCGACGTTGACGCGAAGCGCGAAGCCGTCCGTCTGCTGGTCGGTGGCGACGTCTCTCAGATCGGGCACCTGGCGGAGGCGGTCGACCAGCCGGGGCGCCCATAGGTTCAGCTCGAGCGAGTCGGTATCCATCAGCGTGTATTGGAATTGCGTGCGGCTGACCCGCGTGCCGATCTGGATGTCCTGCACGGGCTGCATGAACACGCTCATGCCCGGCGTGTCGCCCATCGCGCGGCCGAGCCGGGCGATGACGGTTTGCACGTCGTCGCGCTCCGGGCGGGGCTTGAGCGCGATGGTCAGCCGCCCGGTGTTGGGCGTCGCGTTAATGGTGCCGGCCCCCACGAAGGAGGCGACGCCGGCGACCGCCGGGTCCTTGCGGGCGATCTCGGCCAGTTGGGTCTGCAGCGCCTGCATGCGCGGCACGGACGCGCTCTGCGCCGCCTCCGTCACGGCGATGATCAGCCCGGTGTCCTGTGACGGCAGGAAGCCTTTCGGGATGGCGATGTAGAGGGCGACGGTCCCGAACACGGTGGCCACCGCGACCAGCAGCGTGATGCCCTGGAAACGGAGCGCGATCATGAGCGTGCGATGGTAGAAGCGTGCGGACCAGTCGAAGCCGCGCTCGAACCACCGGGTCAGCCAGCCCGGCGTCTCCTCCCGGCGCAGCAGCCGGCCGCACATCATCGGAGTCAGGGTTAACGACACGACGGCGGAAACCACGACGGACGTGCTGAGCACGACGGCGAACTCGTTGAACAGCCGACCGACCACGCCCGTCATGAACAGCAGCGGGATGAACACGGCGACCAGCGAGACGGTGAGCGAGACGATGGTGAAGCCGATCTGCCGGGAGCCGCGATAGGCGGCTTCCAGCGGGGAGTAGCCTTCCTCGATGTAGCGGACGACGTTCTCGATCATGACGATCGCGTCGTCGACGACGAAGCCGGTCGCCACCGTGAGCGCCATGAGGCTGAGGTTGTCCAGACTGTAGCCGCACAGGGCCATCACGCCGAACGTGCCGATCAGCGAGAGGGGCAGGGCCACGGCGGGGATCAGCGTGGCGCGGGCGCTGCGCAGGAACAGGTAGATCACGAACACGACGAGCCCGATGGCGAGCACCAGGGTATATTGAACGTCGGCCACGGAGGCGCGGATGGTTTCCGTGCGGTCGGTCACGGCCTGCATGGTGACCTGCGCCGGGATGGAGCGCTGCAGCGCCGGCATCGCTTCGCGGATGGCGGCCACGGTGGCGACGATGTTGGCGCCGGGCTGCCGCTGGATGTCGAGAATGACGGCGGACTTGCCGTTGTACCAGCCGGCGACGCGATCGTTCTCGACCCCACCGACGACGGAGCCGACATCGGACAGGCGGACGGGCGCACCGTTCTTGTAAGCGACGATGACGGCGTTGTACTGGTCGGGCGAGAGAAGCTGGTCGTTGGCGCCGACGGCGTAGGCCTGGCGTGTGCCGTCGAACCCGCCCTTGGCGCCATTGACGTTGGCGGCCGCGACCGCGGTTCGCACGTCCTCCATCGCCAGGCCGTAGGCGGCAACGCGGGCGGGGTCGATCCGCACGCGGATGGCCGGGCGCAGGTTACCCTGGACCGTCACTTTGCCGACGCCGTCGATCTGGCTGAGCTTGGGCTGCAGGATGGTGTCGGCGGCGTCGCTGATCTTGTCGATCGATATCGCGTCCGAGGTCAGCGCGAGGGAAAGGATCGGCGCGTCGGCCGGGTTCACCTTGGAGTAGACCGGCGGGTAGGGGAGGGTGCTGGGCAGCGTGCCGGCGGCCGCGTTGATGGCGGCCTGCACGTCCTGCGCGGCGCTGTCCATCTTGCGGTTCAGGTTGAAGGTGAGCGTGATTTGGCTGGTGCCCTGGCTCGAGGTCGACGTCATCGACTGCAGCCCGGTGATTTGGCCGAACTGCCGCTCGAGCGAAGCGGTGATGAGGGTCGCCACCGTGTCCGGCCCGGCACCGGGGAGCTGGGTGGTCACCTGGATGGTCGGGAAATCGACCGATGGGAGTGCGGAAAGCGGCAGCGCGCGGTAGCCCAGGATGCCCGAGAGCAGCACCGCGACCGCGAGCAGCGAGGTCGCGATCGGACGGGCGATGAACGGGGCCGATATGTTCATGCGGCGATCAGTCCTGCATCGCCTTGAGGGCGCCGTCCTCGTCGGTCACTTTGCGGACCGAGGCGCGCCCGGCAATGCGGCCCGCGTAGGCGGCGAAGGCGGGCCGCGAGGGCAGCAGGCCGAATTGCAACATCCAGCCCAGGGCGGTGCCCCACAGGATGTCGGCCGCCGTGAAGCGTTCGCCGAGCAGGAAGGGGCCGGGCGCCAGCTGCGCCTCGAGCGCGTCGACCACCGCGTCGAAGGAACCGTAGGGGGACATGCGGGGGTTGCCAGGATCGCGGTGCATGTAGCGGTCCACCATCGCGGGTTCGAAGCTCGCGCCGTAGAAGGCGAGCCAGCGCAGATAGGGGCCGCGCAGGGGATCACCGATCGGGGGTGCGAGGCCGCGCTGGGGCAATGCATCGGCCAAGTACATATAGATGGCCGATTGTTCCGTGATCACCGCGCCGTCGTGTACGATCGTGGGCAGCTTGCCGAGCGGGTTGATCTGAAGGAAATCCGCCATGCGTTGCTCGCCGCGGCCGAGATCGAGCACATGGAGGTCGTACTCGGCGCCGAGTTCCTCCAGCAGGATGCGCACGCCCGTCGCGCGGGTGGCGGGCGCGTAATAGAGCGTCAGCACGGCACGATTCTCCTCAAGAGCTGTTCCGCCGCCGCTGGGCGCCGGGGGCTGCCCGGTCGCGCGCGGGCACGGCGTCCGGCGCATCGCCGTTCGGTCCCGCCACCGCGACCCGGCCGCCATCGACCACGCGCTGCGCCCCGTCGATCACGACGCGGTCGCCGGGCTTGATGCCGCCGAGCACGATGGTGGTCTGGTCGTCCTCGTGCCCGATCGTGACAGGGCGCCGGGTGGCCGTGTTGTCCTCGTTGACGACGAACACGTAAGGGCCTTGCGGACCGCGCTGCACCGCCGGCGTCGGTACGGTGTTGACGCCAGTTTCCGTGGTCGCGAGCAGGCGGACGTCGACAAAGCCGCCCGGCCACAGTTTCAGTCCGTCATTGGGGAAGGTAGCCTTGAGCTTGATGGTGCCGGTCGCCGGGTCGACCTGGTTGTCCAGCACGGCGAGCTTGCCGCGGTCGATCACGACGGCATCGTTGATCGTCGTCGCGCCAGCCCGCACGGCGAGCACCTCCGGCATGCCCGCGGCCATCGAGCTGGCGATCTGCGGCAGTGCTTGCTGCGGCAAGGTGAACACCACGGAGATCGGCTTGAGCTGTGTCAGCACGGTGATCGGGACCGTGTCGCCGGAGTGGACGATGTTGCCGACGTCCACCTGACGCAGGCCGACCCGGCCGTCGAACGGCGCGGTGATGGTCGCGTAGCCGAGCTGGGTGCGTGCGGTGTCGATTTGGGCCTGATCGCCGCGGACCAGCGCCTCGACCTGGGCGACCTGGGCGCGGGCGGTGTCGGATTGCTGGGCGCTGCTGTAATTGGAGGCGACCAGCTTGGCGTAGCGGCTCGCGTCCAGGCGGGCGTTGGCCAGGTTGGCCTCGTCCTGCTGCTTCTTGGCGACTGCCGCGTCCAGCGTGGCTTGGAACGGGCGCGGGTCCACGCGGGCCAGAACGTCGCCGGCCTTGACGTCCTGGCCTTCCGTGAAGCGAACCTCGACCAGCGGGCCGTCGACCATGGCGCGGACGGAGACGAGGTTGAACGCCTGCACCGTGCCGAGCGCGTCCAGATAGATGGGAACGTCCGCGATCTTGCTGGCGGCGGCCAGGACCGGGACGGGGGTGCTGGCATCGCCGCCGCTGCGGCGGCCGCGGCCACCGCCGCCAGCGGTTCGCTGGGCGGCAGGCTCGGTGCCGGCCTGGTGCTCGTGCCACCACCAATAGCCGCCGCCGCCGACCAGGGCGAGCAGGACAAGCGCGATAACGGCGCGTTTCAAACCACACCCCCGACCACGGAGAACCCGCCCCCGAGCGCCTTGTAGAGATTGATCAAGTATTGGAACTTGGAGAGCTGGATCTGGGTCAACAAGTCCAGGTCGTTGTACAGCGTCGTTTGCGTGTTGAGCGACGTGATGATGTCGATGGTTCCCGCCTGCAGCTGCGCCTGCGCGATGTCGGCCGAGCGCTGCGCGACGTCGATGGCGATGCGCTCGAGCCGTTCCTGTTCGCCGATCAGTTGCAGCCCGGTCAGCGCCTGCTCCACGTCGGTGAAGGCTTGCAGCACGGATTGGCGGTAGCCGGCGAGGAGTTCGGCGTAGCGCCCCTTGGCCTGGGCGAGCTGGCCGGTGCGCAGCCCGCCGTCGAAGATGGGCTGGATCAACGAGGCTGCGACCTGGGCGACCAGCGTGCCGGGGCCGGTCAGGGCGGAGAGCGCGGCGCTGGTCAGCCCGCCCGAGGCGGTGAGCGAGATATCAGGGTAGAAGGCAGCGCGGGCGGCACGGATGTTGGCGTTCTGCGACAGCAGCAGCGCCTCGTTGTAGGCCACGTCCGGTCGGCGGGCGAGCAACTCGCTCGGCAGGCCGGGGCCCACCACCGGAACCGGTATGTCGGCGAGCGAGCCGCCCTGGATCGTGACCCGCTCGGGCGGCAGGCCGATCAGGATGCCGAGGGCGATCCGGTTCTGCTGGATGTTGTTGCGCAGCGCCGGTAGCGCGGCGACCTGGTTGGCCACCAGCGCCTCCTGCTGCGACACGTCCAGCGCGTTGGCGGTGCCGACCGTCAACCGAGCCCGGTAGGCGCCGAGGATCTGCTGGGCGCTGCGCAGGTTGCGCTCGGCCACGCGCAGCCGGTCCTGGGCGGAGAGCAGCTGAAAGTAGGTGGATGCGACCGACGTCACGACGGCGAGCGCCACCGTCTCCTGGTCGAAGCGGGTGGCGACCGCGGTGGCCTGCGAGGCGGCGAGCAGTGCGCGGTTGCGGCCGAACAGGTCCAGATCGTAGCTGGCCGACAGGCCCACGCTGTAGGTCCGGCTATCGGTATAGGTATTGAGGCCGGTGATGACGGTGCGGCGCGTGCCCAGGCCGGTGCGGCTGTAGCTCGCGCTGGCATTGCCATCGACCGTCGGCAGCAGCGCCGAGCCGGAAACGCGGACCTGGGCGTCGGCCTGGATGACGCGCGCGGCGGCGGCGTTGAGGTCGTTGTTATAGACTTGCGCCCGCGAGATCAGGCCGTTCAGCTCCGGCGAGCCGAAATCGGCCCACCACCCAGTCGCGGGCCAGGCGGCCTGCGCGGTGGCCGGGGTCGCCTGGAAGCTGCCGGGAACGTCCAGCGACGGACGCAGGTAGTCGGGGCCGACGGAGCAGCCGGCCATCAACAGGGCGCCCGCGAGCGCCCCCATCGCCGCTCGCCCCGTCATGGCTTGCGGCGCCCGGCCTGCGAGAGTTCTTGCCGCCCTTGATCGGACAGGGTCGGCAGCGCTTCCAGCATCGCGACCCCCAATTGCTCCGACCAGACTTGCCAGGCGCCTTGCCAGGCCCGCATGGACCCGCCCACCGCCTGGGCGTCGTAGGGTGCGCGCCCGATCGTGTGGCTCATCTCGCGCCGGGCGGCCACCATGCGTTGCCGCGCAGCGTCGATATCGTCGACGTGCCGGCCCATCGCCGCGCGCAGCGCTGCGCCATCCGCAGGGGGCAAGTCTCGGGCCAGGTGTTCGATCATCGCTTCCGTCCGCGGGGGGCCCGGCGCGTCGTGCGGCGGACGCTTCCAGGCGGAGCTTACCGCAACAGGGATGGAGACGAGGTTAACGGCGAACGACAGGAACAGCAGCCGGGTGCGCCAGGGCTCGCGCAGCATCATGGGGCGGAACCCCTAGTCCAGGGCGGCGAAGTTGAGCGTCTGCGCCGTATTGAACAGGTCCCCCCCATCGCCATCCGTCAGATCGCCGACCGCCAGATACGACCCGGCTGCCACACAGGCGATCAGCAGCGCGAAAGCCAGACCGCGCGCGGCGGCCGGCAATGGCGCGAGACGGCGGCGTACCGCATCCTGCATGCGGTCGAACAGGGCGCAATCGCGCTCCCCGTCATCCTCCTCGCGGCCCAGCGCCTCGGCGACCAGCGCCTGCGCCTCCGGCGAGCGACGCAGCAGCGCCATTGCTGCCATCCGTTCGGCGGCCGGCCACGTCTGCATGTCCGTGCCGCGGGCATGGAGCAGCCATTCCAGCCGGCGCAGCGACAACTCGGTCACGCTTCGCGCGCCTCCAGGTAGGCCCGGACCAGCTTGCGGCCGCGATGGAGCAGGCCTTCGAGCGCGCGGGTGGAGACGCTGAGGTGATGCGCGGCCTCCTGGCCGGACCAGCCTTCCCCATAGGTGAGGGTGATGGCGGTGCGTTGGCGCGCGGGCAGGCTGGCGATCGCGTCGGCCAGGATGCGGCTGCGCTCGCGCCCGGCCAGCACGTGCTCGGCGCTGGCGGCCGGGTCGGGCAAGGTGTCGGGAACCTCCGTGGTCGGCCGGGTCGCGCGCAGGCGGTCGATGGAGGCGTTGACCACGATGCGGTGGAGCCAGGTCGAGACGCTGGCTTGCTTGCGGTCGAAGGTGGCCGCGCGCATCCAGGCGCGCAGCAACGCGTCCTGTGCGGCATCCTCGGCCGCGGCGGCATCGCCCAGAACGCGCAGGGCGGCACGGCGGAGCCGCAGCACGTAGCGGCCGGCGAGCGCGTCGAACGCAGCCCGATCACCGGCTGCGCTGCGCGTCATCAACTCGTCATCGGTCGCGTCGGTCAGCATGGAATGTCACATGGGCGGTCATAACGGTTCCTACGAGGCTCCCCGTCATCACCCACGCGCACTCTCCCCTGTTGGAACAATCTTGCGTGGCGTGAGACGATATGCAAATCAGCAGGGTAAGGGTTGCACAAACGGGGAAACGGGCTTGGCCGCGGCAATATTGCAGACGGAAGGATTGACGCGCGAATTCCGCGGCTTCGTTGCCGTGAAAGACGTGGCGCTGCGCGTGGAGGAGCATACCATCCACGCCCTGATCGGTCCAAACGGCGCCGGCAAGACGACCTGCTTCAACCTGCTCACCAAGTTCCTGCAGCCGACCCGTGGCGCCATCTCGTTCCAGGGACGTGACATCACCGGCATGGCGCCGGCCATGGTCGCCAGGCTCGGCCTGGTGCGCAGCTTCCAGATCTCCGCCGTGTTCCCGCATCTCACCGCGCTGGAGAACGTGCGGCTCGCGCTGCAGCGCAAGCGGGGCGCGAGCTTCGACTTCTGGCGCAGCGAGATACTGTTGAAGGAATACGACGACCAGGCGCGCGCGCTGCTGGCCGATGTCGGGCTGGACGGCTACGAGGATGAGAAGGCGGTGCTGCTCTCCTACGGGCGTAAGCGGGCGCTGGAGATCGCCACCACTCTGGCGCTCGAGCCCACCATGCTGCTGCTCGACGAGCCCACCGCCGGGATGACCCACGAGGACGTGGACCGCATCGTGGCGCTGATCAAGCGCATCCGCACCGGGCGGACCATCCTGATGGTCGAGCACAACCTGTCGGTCGTGGAAGGCCTGTGCGACCGCATCACCGTGCTCGCCCGCGGCCAGATCCTGGCGGAAGGCGACTACGCCAGCGTCAGCAAGAACCCCGATGTCGTGACGGCCTACCTGGGGGCGCCCGATGCCTGACATGAGCCCGCATCCCGTCGACCCGGCGCAGCGCAACGCCGGCGAGCCGATGCTGCACATCAAGGACCTCCACGCCTGGTACGGCGAGAGCCACATCCTGCATGGCGTGGACTTCGACGTGCGCGAAGGCGAGGTGGTGACGCTGCTGGGCCGCAACGGCGCCGGCAAGACCACCACCATGAAGAGCATCATGGGGCTGGTGCCCAAGCGCGAGGGCTCCGTGCGCTTCCGCGGCGCGGAAACGGTGCGCATGTCGCCCGACGTGGTGGCACGGGCCGGCATCGCCATCTGCCCGGAGGAGCGCGGCATCTTTGCCAGCCTCAACGTGACGGAGAACCTCATGCTGCCGCCGGTGATCGCGCCCGGCGGTATGACGGTGGACGAGATCCACACGCTGTTCCCCAACCTCAAGGAGCGCGCCAACAGCCAGGGCACCAAGCTGTCGGGCGGCGAGCAACAGATGCTGGCGATCGGCCGCATTCTGCGCACCGGCGCCCGGTTGCTGCTGCTGGACGAGCCGACCGAAGGCCTGGCTCCCGTCATCATCCAGCAGATCGGCCACACCATCCGCGCCATCAAGGCGCGCGGCTTCACCGTGCTGCTGGTGGAACAAAACTTCCGCTTCGCCGCCACCGTCGCCGATCGGCACTACGTCATGGATCATGGCCGCATCGTGGACATGATCCCGAACGCCGAGCTCGAGCAGAACATGGACAAGCTACACGGCTATCTCGGCGTCTGACGCCCCCAATCTGGAGTTCCGCTCGATGTCCCTCGACCGCCGCACCCTGCTCGGCACTGCCCTCGTCGCCGGCTCGGTCGCCGCGCTGCCCCGCCGCAGCCGCGCCCAGTCCAACACGATCAAGATCGGCGTGCTCAACGACCAGTCCGGTCCCTACCGCGACATCGCCGGCATGCATTCCGTCAACGCGGCGCGGCTTGCGGTCAAGGAAATCGGGCCGGGGATGAATGTCGAGATCGTCTCGGCCGATCACCAGAACAAGCCGGATGTCGGCGCGGGCATCGTGCGGCAGTGGATCGACCAGCAGGGCGTGGACATGATCCTGGGCGTCAACACCAGCTCGGTGGCGCTCGCGGTCAACAACGTCTGCAAAGAGAAGAACAAGACCTACATCAACAACGGCGCCGGGACCACGGATCTGACCGGCCCGCAATGCACGCCCGTGACGATCCACTGGGGCTACGACGTCTATTACCTGGCGCAATCGACCGGCGGCGCGCTCGTCCGCTCGGGCGGCAAGAACTGGTATTTCATCACCGCGGACTATGTGTTCGGCAAGCAGTTGCAGAGTGACGCCACCACCTTCGTGACTCGCGAGGGCGGCAAGGTCTTGGGTGCATCGGCCTATCCGTTCCCGGGCACGACCGACTTCTCCTCCTTCCTGATCTCGGCCCAGTCCAGCGGCGCCGACGTGCTCGGCCTGGCCAATGCCGGCGCGGACACCATCAACACGATCAAGCAGGCGGCCGAGTTCGGGCTGACGCAGAAGATGAAAGTCGCCGCCCTGCTGATGTACATCACCGACGTGCACGGGCTCGGACTGGAGGCGGCGCAGAACCTGTTCCTCACCGAAAGCTTCTACTGGGATCTGGACGACCGCTCGCGCGCCTTCACCAAGCGCTTCCAGGCGATCGATCCCGGCACGGTCCCGAACATGGACCAGGCGGGCGGCTATGCCGGCACGCTGCACTTCCTCAAGGCGCTGAAGGAGATCGGCGTCGACAAGAAGGCGGACGGCGCCGCCGTGGTCGCGCAGATGAAGAAAATGCCGGCCGAGGACGACGCCTACGGCAAGACGATCATTCGCCAAGATGGCTGGGCCGAAGTGCCGGGCCTGCTGTTCCAGGTAAAGACGCCCGGGGAGAGCAAGGCGCCGTGGGACTACTACAAGCTCGTCAGCCGCACGGCGGGCGACAAGGCCGGCAAGCCGCTGGCCGAGGGCGGCTGCCCGTTGGTCAAGGCCTAACCATGTCAGGGGCACTCGCCGCGCGGCGGAGCGGCCCGGCCGTGCCAGGCTGGGCGTGGGGGATCGGCGGCCTGCTGGTGGTCGTGATCGGGCTGTGGGGCTTCATCGGCCCGGCGGCAATCTGGGCCTGGCTCTACAAGCCGCCGGCGCTGCTGCTGGGGCAGTTGCTGCTCGGGCTGATCAACGGGGCGTTCTACGCGCTGTTGTCGCTCGGGTTGGCGATCATCTTCGGCATGCTGAACATCATCAACTTCGCCCATGGCGCGTTCTTCATGGTCGGCGCCTTCGTGGCGTGGATGTTGCTCGCGCCGAATATTTGGCTGCCGATGATCTCGCCAGGCTTGGGCGTGCCGGAATGGCTGACCCTGGGCTACTGGCCGTCGCTGATCGTGGTGCCGATCGTGGTGGGCGCATTCGGCCTGCTGCTGGAGCGCACGGTGATCAGGCGGCTGTACCGCCTCGATCACCTCTATGGCCTGTTGCTCACCTTCGGGCTGGCGCTGGTGCTGGAAGGACTGTTCCGCAACGCATTCGGCTCGTCGGGCATGCCATACCGCATCCCGGCGGCCCTGCAGGGCGGCGTCAATCTCGGCTTCATGTTCATGCCGTATTACCGCGGCTGGGTCGTGGTCGCGGCGGCGGTGGCGTGCCTGGCGACCTGGATCACCATCGAAAAGACCTCGCTCGGTGCCAAGCTGCGCGCGGCGACCGAGAACCCGGGGTTGGTGCAGGCCTTCGGCGTCAACGTGCCGCGCATGATCAGCCTCACCTATGCGGGCGGGCTCGCGCTGGCCGCCTTTGCCGGCGTGCTGGCCGCGCCGATCTACTCCGTGAACCCGAACATGGGGTCCAACTTCATCATCACCGTGTTCGCCGTGGTCGTGATCGGCGGCATGGGCAGCATCATCGGCAGCATCGTGACCGGCTTCGGGCTCGGGATCGTCGAAGGGCTGACCAAGGTGTACTATCCGCAGGCCTCCGCGACGGTGATTTTCGTCATCATGGTCATCGTGCTGCTGATGCGACCGGCCGGCCTGTTCGGAAAGGGAAGCTGAGATGAGCGCCACGACCCACACGCCGGTTGCCGTCCGACGACCCCGCGGCTTCGACCTGCTGGGGTTCAGCGGGGCACAATCGATCGCTTTCCTGGTCATGGTCGCGCTGATCGTGCTGCTTCCGTTCGCCGGCATCTACCCGGTCTTCATGATGAAGGTGCTGTGCTTCGCGCTGTTCGCTTGCGCCTTCAACCTCTTGATCGGCTATGTCGGCCTGATGAGCTTCGGCCATGCCGCGTTCTTCGGCATGGGCAGCTACGTCACCGCCTGGACGGCGAAGAACTGGGGCCTGTCGCCGGAACTGGCCATCCTGGCCGGCGGGTTCACCGGCGCCGGGCTGGGCGTGGTGTTCGGGTGGCTGGCCATCCGGCGCCAGGGCATCTACTTCGCCATGATCACGCTGGCGCTGGCGCAGATGGTCTACTTCTTCTGCCTGCAGGCGCCGTTCACGGGCGGTGAGGACGGAATCCAGCAGGTGCCGCGCGGCAACCTGTTCGGCTTCATCTCGCTGCGGCCCGACATGTCGATGTACTGGCTCGTCGCCGCCGTGTTCCTGATCTTCTTCCTGGTCATCCACCGCACGGTGCACTCGCCGTTCGGCCAGGTGCTGAAGGCCATCCGCGAGAACGAGCCGCGCGCCACGTCGCTGGGATACCGGACCGACGACTACAAGCTGATCGCCTTCGTGCTGAGCTGCTTCATCGCCGGGATCGCGGGCGGCACCAAGTCTCTGGTGTTCGGCATCGCCACCCTGACGGACGTCAACTACGGCATGTCCGGCGAGGTCGTGCTGATGACGCTGCTGGGCGGCCTCGGCACCATCTTCGGCCCGGTCGCGGGCGCGGCGGTCATCGTTGGGCTGGAGAACTACCTGGCCCAGTTCGGCGCCTGGGTGACCGTCACCCAGGGCGCGATCTTCGTGATCTGCGTGCTGGCGTTCCGGCGCGGCATCATCGGCGAGATCGGCGGCCTGTTCAGAAAGGCACTCTAACCGCGCTGCCGCCGCCGCTCGCGGCGGCGGTCACTCCCTGCTATGCTGCGGTGCAACATGCTCCGCGTCCTCGGTCGGTTCCGCCCGCAAGCTCTCTTCCATCCCCGCTCCGTCGCCCTGCTCGGTGCCGAGACGGCGGCGGGCCTCCGGGTCGTGGCCAATTTGCGGGAGGCCGGCTTTCCCGGCGCGGTCGATCTGCCGGACGCGCCGGAGCGCCTCGGCCCGGCTGACCTGGTCGTCATCGCCGGTGGCCCGCTCGACCCGGCGCTGGCGGCCGCGGCTCGCACGGGCGCGGGTGCGGTGGTCGCGATCGCCGATGGCGTGCCCGGGCCGGTGCAGCCGCCATTCCTCGGCACCAACTCCTTCGGCGTCATCGTGCCGGGCGCGCGACTGAACGTCTCGCTGGGTCACTTGCCGGCCGCCGCCGGATCGCTCGCCATCGTCTCCTCCTCGGCCGCGCTCTGCCGCACCGTGCTGGACTGGGCGGAACCCAACGGAGTCGGCTTCAGCCACGTGGTCGGCCTCGGCCGCGAGACCGGACTGCACGCCGCCGACATCCTGGACGTGCTCGCCCGCGAGCCCGGCGTGGGCGCCATCCTGCTCGACTTCAGGGCGGTGCCGGATGCGCGGGCCTTCATGTCGGCCGCGCGAGCGGCGGCGCGGCTACGCCCGGTGGTGGCGCTGCAGGCCGGGTCGCGCCAGGGCGATCCCAGTGGGCGCAGCGCCCGGGTGCTGGAGGCTGCGTTGCGCCGAGCCGGCGTGCTGCACGTGACCACCATGGCCGAGCTGCTGGCCGCCGCCGAGATCCTCACCCACGCCAAGCTGCCGCGGACGGAGCGGCTGATGATCGTCTCCAATGCGTTCGGGCCGGGGCAACTGGCCGCCGATCAGGCCACCCGCTTCGGCCTCGCCCTCGCCGAACCCGACCCGGCCGCCTCTGCCCTGCTCACCCTGCAGATCCCGCCGCCGCCCGACCGCACGCCGCACCCCGGCATCGTCTGGACCGGCGACGACCAACCCACTCGCGCGGCCGAGGCGGTGGCGATGCTGTCCGCCTTGCCCGAGATCGGCGGGGTCGTGGCCATCCTGGCGCCCACCGGGCCCTCCGACGCGGCGGCGGTCGCGGCACTCGCCGCCTGCAAGACCAGCGCCCGCCTGCCGCTGATCGCCTGCGTGCTGGGCGAGACCACCGGCGCGGCCCATCGCCGCACGTTGTCCGCGGCCGGCATGCCGGTGTTCGCCTCGCCGGAGCAGGCGGTGCGCGCATTCCATCAGCTCGTGCTGCAGCGCCGGGCCAAGGAGGCGGCGCGCGAGCTGCCGGGCAGCCGTGTGCTGCAGATCGAGCCGGACCTTGCCCGCGTCCGCGGCGTGCTCGCCTGCGTCCGCGCCAAGGGTCGACTGGCGCTGTATCAGGACGAGGCGCTGGAGGTGCTGGGCGCGTTCGGTATCCCGGTCGTGCCGTTCCGCCGCGCCGCCAGCCCGGACGCCGCCACGGCCGCCGCCGCCGCGTTCGGCTTCCCCGCGACGGTGAAGCAGCGCCGGCTCGATCCCGCTGCGCCCGGCAGCCTGCTGCTCGACCTGCCCGATGCCGCCGCCGTGGCGCAGGCCGCCACCCGCTTCGGCGGCACCGTGCTGGTCCAGCGCCAGGCCGGCCGCGCCCAGCGGCTGCGCGCCGCCGTGGTGGACGACCCGTTCTTCGGCCCGGCGATCGGCTTCGGCCCCGGGGGCCGCGGCCGCGACGGCGACGTCGCTTTCGATCTGCCTCCGCTCAACCTCGCCCTCGCCGCCGGCCTGATCGAGCGCTCTCCCGCCGCCAGGCTGCTCAGCGCCGGCGACGGCCACGGCCCGGCCGACCGCGAGGCAGTGGCCGACATCCTGGTCCGCCTCGGCCAGCTCATCGTCCGCTTCCCCGAGATCGAGACCGTGTCGATCGACCCGCTCTTCGCCGACGAGGCGGGCGCGGCCGCCGCGGAAGCCTTCATCCGGCTGCGGCCGGCGGGCGCGTTCGGTCTGCCCGCGCTGGCGCCATACCCGTCCGAGTGGGTCGAGGCCTGGACGGGGGGCGGCCGCGCGCTCGAGATCCGGCCCATCCGCCCGGAAGACGCCGAGGCGCATGCGGCCCTGATGACCCGGCTCTCCCCCGAGGACATCCGCTACCGCTTCTTCTCCCAGCTCCGCCAACTCTCCCCCGAGCAGATCGCGCGCATGACCCAGATCGACTACGACCGCGAGATCGCGTTCGTCGCCACGGAGGGATCCGCCACCGTGGGCGTCGCCCGCCTCGTGCAGCAACCCGGCGACGAGGCGGAGTTCGCCGTCGTCATCGACCCCGCCATGAAGGGCACCGGTCTCGGCCAGCACCTGATGCGCCGGCTGATCGATTGGGGGCGCATCAAGGGTGTCGGAACCATCACCGGGCAGATCCTGGCGGAGAACGCCCGCATGCTCGCCTTCATCCGCAAGCTCGGTTTCGAGTTGCACCGCCTGCCGGACGAGACCGATGTGGTGGAAGCGCGACTCACCCTATAAGTGAAATGATGATGGACGTGCCTTATGTCGTCGTCCGATGACGGACGAAGCCGAACAGCGCCGGGTCAACAAGCGCGCCATTCTGTGCGTCCTCGGCTCCTCCGCCTCGTTCGCCATCGCGGCCGGCCTGGTCAAGGCGGTGGCGCCGACGATCCCGACCATCGAGATCATGTTCGCCCGCAGCTTGTTCGCCTTCCTGGCCATGCTGCCGCTAATGATCCGCGCCGGCGGCTGGTCCGCGCTGCGCACGCGGCACCCGTTCGCCCATGCCTGGCGCACCCTGGCCGGGTTCGCCGGCATGTTCGGCTCCTTCTACGGCTACGCGCACCTGCCGCTGGCGATGGTCACCGCGCTCGGCTTCGCCATGCCGGTCTTTCTCGGCATCCTGTCCGTGCCGCTGCTTGGCGAGCGGGTCACGGCGGGGCGGGCGATCTCGGTCGTGGCGGGGCTGTTCGGCGTGCTGGTGGTGCTGCGGCCGTGGCGGGCGGAGGGCGCGCTCGAGCTGGGGCCGGCCCTGGTGGTCGTGGGCGGCGTGATCGCGTGGGCGGTCGCGATGGTCAGCATTCGGCGCATGGGCCAGGCGGGCGAGCGCAACGTCACGGTCGTGCTGTGGTTCGCGCTCGCCACCACGGCGATCTCGGGCCTGCTCACCGTGCCGGTCTGGGTCACGCCATCGCCGCTCGTGCTGGGCGTGCTGATCGCCGTGGGGGTGATCTCGGGCGCGGCGCAACTGCTGATGACGGAAGGCTACCGCAGCGGGGAGGCGACCATGCTGGCCCCCTTCGAGTATGGCGCCATCCTGTATACGACGGGGCTGGGTTGGTTGTTCTGGGGCGAGATCCCCGGGCCTTGGGAGACGACGGGAATCCTGTTCCTGATCGGCGCCGGGCTGGTCACCTGGTGGCGCGAGACGGTACGGCGGCCGCCTCCAGCAGCGACGCTGCCAGCGCCTGCAGTTCCGCCGCCGCCGCGGTTCGCGGCGCGGCTTCGGTCACGCCGAGCCCCCGCGCGAAAGCCTGGCTGAAGGCGGAGCGGTTGCCCAGCGCGACCGGGATCACGTGGCGGCCGCTCGCCTGCAGCGCCGCCTCCGTGGCCGCGCGCTGGCGTCCGGCGGAGGCGACGCGGTTCAGCACGAAGCTGGCGGGCCGCTTCTCCTCGTGGGCGATCTTCAGCGTGCCCTCCGCGGCCCACAGATCGGGCGCGCTGGGCTGCACGGGCACCACGACCAGGGTGGCGGCGCGGATCGCCCGGCGCGCATCGCCGTCGATCACCGGGGGCGTGTCGATCAGCACCAGCTCGTGCTCGCGCCGCAGCCGCTCCAGCTCGCCGGCCAATCGCCATCCCGATACGTCGGAGAGGGTGATGGCGACCGCGCCCGTGCCTGCCCGCAGCCGGTGCCACTGCGCGAGGCTGCCCTGCGGATCGATGTCCAACACCGCCACGCGCTTGTCGGCCCCCCACCACGCGGCCAGATTGGCGGCCAGCATGGTCTTGCCCGAGCCCCCTTTCTGCTGCGCCACCGTGATCACCACGGCCATGCCGCGAGTCCCCCGCTAATGTCGGGCCTGCATACCGGCTCACCGGCGCAGCGCAAGGAAGCCCTGCTGAGCCCGGCCGAGATGGCGGTCGCCGACGCGGCCTCCGCCGTGCCGATCCCGGTCCTCATGGCGGCGGCCGGGCGAGCGGTGGCGCGGGCGGCGCGGCGCTTCGGCCCGTGCCGCGTCCTGGTGCTGTGCGGCCCCGGCAACAATGGTGGTGACGGCGCGGTGGCGGCCCGGCTGCTGGCCGAAGCGGGCTGGCCGGTCGCGGTAGCGTGGGAGCGCGGCGGCGCGCCGGTCCCCGGCACCGTCGCCGTGCCGTTCGCCCCGGCCGAGGCCGCGCGCGCGGCGCTGGTAATCGACGCCGTGTTCGGCGCCGGCATGCGCGGCGAGCTGCCCGACCGTGTGGCCGACGTGCTCGCCGCAGCGCCCCGTGTCCTGGCGGTGGACGTGCCGAGCGGCCTCGATGGCGGCACCGGCCAACCCCGCGGCCGCGTCCGCGCCGCCGACCTCACCGTGACCTTCGCCTCCCGCAAGCCGGGCCACTGGCTCCTGCCGGGCCGCGCGCTCTGCGGCGAGACGGTGTTGGCCCCGATCGGGCTGCCGGACGCCGCGCTGGCCGCCGCCGGCTGCCGCACCTGGCGCAACACGCCCGCACTGTGGGATCTGCCGGCGCCGGGGCTGGACGACCACAAATACACGCGCGGCCACGTGACCGTGCTGGGCGGGGCCGCAATGGTCGGCGCGGCCCGGCTGGCAGCGGGCGCGGCGCGGCGGGGCGGCGCCGGGCTGGTGACGATCGCCGCCGAGACCGGGGCGGCGATCTACCGCACCGGCGAGCCCGGCATCATCGTCAGCGAGGCGACACTGGCCGATTTGTTGGCCGACGAGCGCCGCCAGGTCTGGGTGGTCGGGCCGGGCCTTGGCGCGGAGCGGGCCCGCGAAGTGCTGCCGGCCCTGCTGCGCGCCGGTCGCCGGGTCGTCGCCGATGCGGACGCGCTCACTGCCTTTGCCGATGACCCGGCCGGGCTCGCCGGCTGCGCGGTGCTCACCCCCCATGCCGGCGAGTTCGCCCGCTTGTTCGGGCCGCCCGGGCCCGACAAGCTCGCTGCCGTGCGTGCCGCCGCCGCCCGGCTCGGCGCGGTGGTGCTGCTCAAGGGCGCCGACACCGTGATCGCCGCGCCCGACGGCCGCGCGGCGATCAACACCGACGCACCCCCCTTTCTCGCCACCGCGGGCTCCGGCGACGTGCTGGCCGGGCTGATCGGCGCGGTGCTGGCGCAGGGCCTGCTGCCTTGGGAAGCGGCTTGTGCCGGCGTCTGGCTGCACGGCCGCGCCGGCGTCTTGGCCGGGCCGGGCCTGGTGGCCGAAGATTTACTCCCCCACCTCGCCCAATCGATCGGAGATGCCTGGGCGGGGGATCGCGCTAGGCTATACTCGCGCCGATCTCGGAGCCTCTCATGAGCGAAACCGCCGCCGCCGCCCCGATCGGCCTCTTCGACCGCGCCATCCGGCGCATCGCGACCGTTTGGCGCGACATGGCCTCCACCGTCCCCGACGAGGATAGCAGCATCCCCGCCCAGATGCGGGCCTGCCTGCACGCCCGCGGCGGCGAGATCAGTGCGCGCAACCGCGCCGCCAAGCTGGCGCAAACCTATCTGGGGCTTGACGACAAGGGCCGCCGCGGCTTCCTGCGCGACCTCGCCAGTTTCGATACCGACCCGGCCACCATCGCTGCCGCCTATGAGGGCCTGGTCGCCGCACCCGACGATGGCGAGCGCGCCAAGGCCACCGTGGCGCTGCGCCGCGCGCTCGAGCCGCCGCGCGCCAAGTTGCTGACCCAGTTCACCACCATCCCCGACGGCATGAAGTTCCTGGTCGACCTGCGGGCCACGTTGCAGGACCTCTCGGGCGACGATCCACACCTCGCCGGGTTGGAGAGCGATCTCCGCTCCCTGCTGCGCAACTGGTTCGACGTCGGCTTCCTCCAGCTGGTGCGCATCGACTGGACCAGCCCGGCCCTGCTGCTCGAGCGGCTGGTCGGCTACGAGGCGGTGCACGAGATCCGCTCCTGGAGCGACCTCAAGAACCGGCTCGACAGTGACCGCCGCTGCTATGCGCTGTTTCACCCGCGTATGCCCAACGAGCCGCTCATCTTCGTGGAGGTCGCGCTGGTGCACGGGCTGGCCGGCAGCGTGCAACAGTTGCTCGACAAGAAGGCGCCGCTGCTGGACCCCAAGCAGGCCGACACCGCGATCTTCTACTCCATCAGCAACTGCCAGCGCGGGCTGGACGGGATCAGCTTCGGAAACTTCCTCATCAAGCGCGTGGTGGAGTTGCTCGGCAACGAGTTCCGCAACCTCAAGCAGTTTGCCACCCTGTCGCCGCTGCCCGGCTTCCGGCGCTGGCTCGACGGTCAACTGGCCAGCAGCGAGGCCGGACTGCTGAGCGAGGAGGAATCTGCCTCCCTGCGCACGGCGGCACCCACTGACGGGCCGGCGCCCGAGAGTGGCCCGGAAGCGTTGCGGCTGATCCTGAACAAGCGGAGCTGGTTCCGCGACGCCGCCATGTTGCGCGCGGCCGAGCCGGTCCTGGTCCGTCTGGGCGCGCGCTACTTGCTCAACGAGGGCCGCGGCAAGCGCGCGCTCGACCCGGTGGCGCATTTTCACCTGTCCAACGGCGCCCGCGTCGAGCGGGTCATGGCCCTGGCCGACACGTCCGAAAAGGGCACCAAGGCGAGCGCGACGCTGATGGTCAACTACCTCTACGACCCCACCAAGATCGAGGACTACCACGAGGATTACGCCGGCGCCGGCCGACGCAACGCCAGTACCGCGGTCCGCCGCCTCGCGCGGGGCTGGTCGTGAGCGGGCCGACGCGGACGCTCGCATGAACGCCCCCGGCCCGATCGTCCGCCTGCCGCCGGACGAGCTGTTCGGCCTCAAGCAAGTCGAGCGCAAGCTGCTCTGGCTCTCCGCCTGGATGATCCACAACGCCAACCACGTCCGCCCGAGCCGCGACGGGCTCAAGGTGGGCGGCCATCAGGCGAGCTGCGCCAGCATCATGAGCGTGATGACGGCGCTGTATTTCTCGATCCTCAAGCCGCAGGACCGGGTGGCGGTCAAGCCGCATGCCGGACCGGTGTTCCATGCCATCAACCTGCTGTTCGGCCGGCAGACGCCGGAGAAGATGGCCGGGCTGCGGCAGATGGGTGGCGTGCAGAGCTACCCGAGCCGCACCAAGGACGGACCGGAGGTGGACTTCTCCACCGGCTCCGTCGGCCTCGGCGTGGCGCTGACCAGCTTCACCGCGCTGATGGCGGACTACGTCCGGCTGCACGGGCTGGACGCCGGGTTGCCGCCGGGTCGGCAGATCGCGCTGGCGGGCGATGCGGAGCTGGACGAGGGCAACATCTACGAGGCCCTGCTCGAGGGCTGGAAGCACGACGTCCGCAATGTCTGGTGGGTGATCGACTACAACCGTCAGAGCCTCGACAGCGTGGTGCCCGATCGGCTGTTCGGCCGCATCGAAGGGCTGTTCCGCGACATGGGCTGGAACGTCATGACGCTCAAATACGGCCGCAAGCTGCAGGCCGCGTTCGAGCGCGAGGGCGGCGAAGCGCTGCGCCACTGGATCGACGACTGTCCCAACAGCCTCTACTCCGCCTTCACCTTCCAGGGCGGCGCCGCCTGGCGGAACGCCTTGCTCTCCGACCTCGGACGCGACGTGGCCCTGCGCGCCATCATCGACCCGCTGAGCGACGACGAGCTGGCCGAGCTGATGACCAATCTCGGCGGCCACGACGTCGATTACCTGATCGAGTGCTTTCGCCAGGCCGATGCGGAGGGCGACCAGCCGACCTGCTTCATCGCCTACACCATCAAGGGCATGGGCCTGCCCTTTGCGGGGCATAAGGACAACCATTCCGGCCTCATGACCAAGGACCAGATGGAGGGCTTCCGCGAGGCGATGCGGATCCGACCCGGCCATGAATGGGACCTGGCGGAAGGGCTCGACCTGTCCGCGGCGGAATTCGCCGCCGTGATCGACCGTGCGCCCTTCGCTCAAACGCTGACGCCCACCGGCCGCACCCTCGAGGCGGCAACCGTGCCGGTGCCCCCGATCCTGCCCGGGCCGAAATCGGCCGGGCGGAAATACAGCACCCAGCAGGGCTTCGGCGACATCCTGGCCGAGATCGGGCGCGGGGAGGGGGCGTGCGAGGCGCTGGCCAAGCACATCGTCACCACCAGCCCGGACGTCACGGTCTCGACCAATCTCGGCCCCTGGGTGAACCGTCGCGGCGTGTTTGACCGGCACACCCGCAACGACGTGTTCCGCGATGCCAAGCTGGCTTCGGCGCAGCGCTGGGGCATGTCGCCGACCGGCCAGCACGTCGAACTCGGGATCGCCGAGCAGAACCTGTTCCTGATCTTGGCCGCCATGGGGTTGCAGCACAGCCTGACCGGCGCCCGCCTGCTGCCGATCGGCACGGTCTACGACCCGTTCGTCAATCGTGGCCTCGATGCGTTGATCTATGCCTGCTACCAGGACGCCCGTTTCCTGCTCGTCTCAACACCGAGCGGGCTGACGCTGGCGCCGGAGGGGGGCCAGCACCAGAGCCTCAACACGCCCTTGATCGGCATGGCGGCGGACCGGCTGGCCAGCTACGAGCCCGCCTACGTGGACGAGCTCGCCATCCTGCTCCGCCACGCCTTGCACCACATGCAGCAGCCCGACGGCTCTGCCGTATGGCTTCGCCTCTCGACCCGGCAGCTTCAGCAGCCCGAGCGGCCGCTCGACCCGGCGGCCGTGATCGCCGGTGGGCACTGGATCGTGCCGCCGCGCGACGGCGCCCCCATCGCCCTGGCGTATCAGGGCCCGGTCGCACCGGAAGCCGAAGCCGCCTTCGCCGAACTGCAGGAGGAGGTGCCGGAAGCCGGGCTGCTCGCGATCACGAGTCCCGACCGGCTGCACCAAGGCTGGCTTGAAGCCGGCCGCACCCGCCGAACGGGCCGCCCGGCCAGCTCGCACATCGAGCGCCTGCTGGCCCCGCTCGCCCCCGGCGCCGCGCTGGTCACCATCCTGGACGGCCACCCGGCCGCCCATACCTGGCTCGGCGCCGTCCGCGGTCAACGCGTCATCCCCCTCGGCCCCGACCGCTTCGGCCAGAGCGGCGACTTGCCCGACCTGTATCGGGAGTATGGAATGGACGTTGAGACGATCGGCGAGGCCTGCGCGCAGGCGCTCCTCGGGTAGACGCCCAAGCTACTCGGCGCGGAGGCGTTCGAGGTTTCGCTCGACCAGCGTCCGCATCTGGGAATCGCCTCTGCGATGGACCCATCGCAGAGCGGCTTCACGTTCTTCCCGGGTTCCTTGGAGCACGGGCTCGGGTGCACCGGCGTTCATGTAGGCCGACAGTCTCGCCTCGAGTTCTCGAAGCGAGACCTGGCCGACATTGGCGATGCCGATCGAACCCTGAGCTGGCGCGTCGTCCGCGCTCAATCGCGGCGCGCCGGTTTTGGGGGAAGCCGTCCCGGCCTCACCCGTTCCACCACTTCTCCCAAACGCCGTTGTCGGTGCCGCGGACATAGACTTCCTCGTTGGTGGGCGCCATGGAGCCCGCCGCCGGCTCGGATGCGAGCACGCCGCCGTCGTTGTGCCGCGCCCAGTCGTGCCAAGCATTATTGAACCAAGCCCGCTGCCAGAGCGCGTTGTCGTTGCCGCGGACGTAGATGTTGCACACGGTGCCGTTGCGCGAGATCACCGAGGGTGCACCGGCGAAGCCACCCGGGGGCGCGCCCAGGGCGACCCATGCGCTCCAGCCATGAGCGCCCGTCCACCATTTTTGATACACGTTGTTGTCGGTGCCCCGGACGAACACGTGCTCATGGTCGGGCCCCATGGAGCCCACCGCCGGATCGGATGCGAGCACGCCGCCGTCATTGTGCCGGCTCCAATCGTGCCAGCTATTGTTGAACCACCCCTTTTGCCAAAGCGAATTGTCGTTGCCGCGGACGTAGATGTTGCACACGGTGCCGTTGCGCGAGATCACCGCAGGGCCACCGCTGAAGCCGCCCGGAGGCGCCCCGAGACCGACCCAGCCGCTCCAACCATGCGCGCCCGTCCACCATTTCTGGTAGACGTTGTTGTCGGTGCCCCGGACGAACACGTGCTCGTGGTCCGGCCCCATCGAGCCCACCGCCGGCTTGGACGCCAGCACGCCGTCATCGTGCCGGGTCCAGTCCTGCCAACTATTGCTGAACCAGCCTTTCTGCCAGAGCGCATTGTCGTTGCCGCGCACGTAGATGTTGGCAACCGTGTTGTTACGCGAGATCGTCGCCGGCCCGCCGTTCAAGCCGGCGGCGGGCGCGCCGTGCGAAATCCAGCGGCTCCAACCCTGGCGGGGATACACCGTAGCGGCGAAATTGCCGTCCGTCGCGTCGATGTCCGTCCCGCCGGTAACGGCATTGCCGTCCTTCATGATGGAACCGGGCAGCCAGTAGCACATGATGGATCTTGCGTCGGCTTGGGCCGTCTCGATCAAGGCCGACCTGTCGAGCGGGGTCAGGACCTGCGCGATCACCTTGTCACGCGACCAACCCTGGCTTGCCATGAAGTAGCTGATGGCCTTCTCGCGATCGATCCGATCGACGATCTCTGCGCGGAGATGCTCGTGCGGGAAGCCGAGCGTGTGACCGGTCTCGTGCCGGACGACGCGGAAGAACTCGGAATCGGCCGTGGCCATGGTGAACGAGTCGAGGTTCATCGTCGGCTGGTCCTTGCCGATCGACAGGATGTCGGTGCCCAAATACGACCAATAGCCCTGGCCCGCCGTCCGCGCGATGCGGACTTGGGCTTGTCCGGACGTCTCGACGAAGGTCACGTTGGCCCAACTGGTCCAAGCGTTCATGTGGCTGACGATCCGGGCGCGCAGGTCCGCCGCCGGGCTGTCCATGAACCCTACCGTCAGCTTGACGCCCGCTTTGCCCCAATATTTGCTCTTCACAAGGGTGAGGGCTTCCGGGACGGGCGCGCCGGCGGCCGATGTCGGGCCGGCATCGGACGGGTCCGACGGAAGCGTCTTAATCGTGCAGCTGTCGGTCGCCGAATGAAGGACGTGAACTGTGGTGGCCGCGGACATGTCGCTTTCCTCCTGATCGCTGCCATGGGAGTTCGTTATTTTAACGGAACGAGTGCAGGGAAGGCTGGAAGCATGTGCAAGTCAAGTCGATTCCAGAACGAAACGGGGCGCCGTCGACGTCGGGTCGAGAGCTACTTCACTGATTGAGAAGCAACTTCATCCGATCGAACCGACTCGATCCGATGTCGCTTTAGGGGCGGTAGCCGCCAGGCAGGAGGCCGCAACGGGCCAGCAGCGTTCCGCTGCGCAAGACCAACGCCGCCGTGGCTGCGATACCCACGACGAGCAGCACCCATCCGAACGGGCCGGACTGCACGCCGCCAGTCGCGCTGAGCAGGCCATAATGGGCAAGCGCGCCGACGGCGACGTAGCCGGCCAGCGCCGGGAGAGAGGCCAGGGTACCGAGCAGGTAGTCGCGCCCGGAGATCTCGCTCAGCCCGAGCGCGTAGCTGGTCAAGGCGAACGGCATCACCGGCGAGATGCGCAAGAGGCACACGAAGCGCCACCCGTCGCGCGCGACGGCGGCATCCAACTGGGTCAGCCGGCTATTGACCCGGCGTGCCAGCATCCGTTCCACCCAGGGTCGCAAGAGCGAGCGCGCCAGGGTGAAGGCGAACCACCCGCCCGCCATGGTGCCGAGCGCGGCCAGCACGAAGCCGAGCCCGATGCCATACACCCCGCCCGCCGCGAGCCCGAGCAAGGAGGCCGGAACGATGCCCACCATGGCGACCAGCGCTTGGGCCGCGGCGAACAGCGCCCATCCGGCGGGGCCGGCCGACGCCGCCCATTCCGTCGTGTCCTGCGCCCACCGCGTGGCCGTCGACAGGCCGAGGCGGGAGACCACGAGCGCGCCGACCAAACAGAGCAGCAGCAGCGCGCCGGCCGCCAGCCGCAGCCGCGTGGTCGCGCCGGGCTGCGTCACGCGCCGTACGGCGCTTCGAGCGCGGTCGCCACGTCCAGCCGGTCGCGCCCGGTCTCGCTAAACAGCGGCGAACGAACGATGCCGGCGCGGTCCAGGAACAGCTTGCCGGCCGTGCCCAGCACGCCGAAGCCGTATTTGACGCTGCGGCGAAAGTTGATGGACGACGCCTCGGCGAAGTAGCGCGTCGGGCACGATATTTCGCCGATGCGGAAGTGCGCCCGCATCGCCTGCGCCAACATCTCGTTGTCGAAAACGAAATCATCGGAGCAACGCAGCAGCGGCAGCCGCTCCAATACCTCGCGGCTCCAGGCGCGATACCCGGTGTGGTATTCGGACAGTTTCTGCCCGGCGAGAAGGTTCTCCACTAGCGTCAGCCCGCGATTGGCGACGTATTTATACAGCGGCATTCCCCCTGCCAGCGCACCGCCGCCAAGGATGCGCGAGCCCAGCACGACGTCGTAATGGCCGCTGGCGATCATGGACGCCATCGCCGTCACCAGCTTGGGCGAATACTGGTAATCCGGGTGAAGCATGACGACGATGTCGGCGCCGCGGGCCAGCGCCGCCGCGTAGCAGGTCTTCTGGTTGCCGCCATAGCCGCGGTTATGGTCGTGACGGATCGTGTGCAGACCGAGCCGGCGCGACAATTCGGAGGTGGCGTCCCGGCTGTGATCGTCGGTGAGGATCACGTCGTCGACCACGTCCCGCGGGATTTCCGCCACCGTGCGCTCCAGCGTCGGAACGGCGTTGTAAGCTGGAAGGACGACGGTGATCCTGCGACCGAGAAGCACTGCTCGCACCTGGGTGGTTTCCATCAAGGTGGCGGGCTAGCCGGGCGACTGCAACCATTCAGCGATTTACGCCTGCGGTAAGTCACTCGAACGTGCGCCAATGGCGCGGCGCATGGTCGGCAGCACGGAGTACTTCCCCCTTGAGGCCGGCGATTGGTGGTGCGGAACTGTGCAAAGTTGACGGGTGGGAGTGCGTCACCCGGGCAGCGTGCGCTGGGCTGGCGGCGGATTGCCACCGTGCTATGGGACGTTGCTTCTGCGGTGGCGAGCGACTCCCGCGCCGTGCCCGAGGCCGTGGGAAAGCGCGTGCGGCGGCGGCCCGCGTCACTGGCCGCTATGGAGTAGGTCGCCCGCCGATGCGCCCCGACAGTCCCGCCGCTCCCCGTCCCGCGATCATGCGCCGCAGCGTGCCCGCAATGGCCGTCGCCGCCGTGTTCGCCGTGTTCGTATTCCTGCATTGGAGCGGTCGCTACGCGCTGTCGGACGGCGTGCTGCTCTCCTGGGGCATGCTTCCGTTCCCGTTCCCGTTTCTCGACACCGACACCGTACTTTCCGCGCTGCGCTGCCTGCGCGAGGGTATCGACGTTTTCGAGACCAATCCGTGCGACGTCCTGACCCGGGTCTATGACTACTCGCCGGTATGGCTCCACGCGGCGGCGTTTCCCGTCACGATCGACTGGATCGTGCCGGTCGGGATGGGCGTGGACGTCGTCTTCATCTTGTCCTTGTTCCTGTTGCCGGCGGGGCGGGACTGGCGTTGCACGGCGTTGGTGACGGTCGGGACGGTCTCGACCGCCGTCGCCTACGCCATGGAGCGCGCCAACAACGACCTGGTGATCTTCACCCTGGTGGCGCTCGGCGCCGCGCTCTCGACCCGGCGTTGGCCGGTCCGACTGTTCGGCTACGGCTGCGCTTTCATGGCCGGCGTGCTGAAATACTACCCGATGCTCACCATGGTGCTGGCGGTGCGCGAGCGGCCGACCCGCTTCGTTGCCATCACGGTGATTGCCGTGGCCGCGCTCGCGGCAATCGTGGCGGCCGACTACACGGCATTCTCGCGCGCGCTGCAGCTCATCCCGACCGGGCCGTTCTACGTCGACATGTTCGGCGCGCGGACGTTGCCGGGCGGCGTGCTGCACCTCACGCGCTTCTCCGCCTGGGCGCACACGGCGGAGTTGGCGCTGACGACCGGGTCGATCGCCATCGGGCTGGCCATGGTGCTGTGGGGGCGGATCGATGTCGAAATCAGCGCGCTGACGGCGCGGGAGCGGGCCTTTCTACTGGCCGGCGCGGCCTTGTTGATCGCCTGCTTCTTCACGGCGCAGAACATTGGCTACCGCGCGATCCACCTCGTATTGGTGCTGCCGGGCCTCACCGCGCTGGCCGTGCTGGCGCCGCGCCGCCATCTCTGGGTGGTCACCGCCGGGTTCACCGCCCTGCTCCTCTGGGCGGAGGCCTGGCGGCACTGGATCAACGCGGCCGCCCTCGGGCAGCCGATCTGGCACAATCTCGACTGGGGCTGGCGCAACCCGGACCGGTTCCAGTTCATCGCCTGGGAAATCCGCGAAGTGCTGTGGTGGTGGGTGATCACCGTTCTTTGGGGCGTATCCTTCGCGATCGTGCCGCGGTCGACCCTCGGTGAGGCGGTGTTGGCGTGGGGCGCGCGCCGACTGGGCCTAGGCAGCGCGCCGCTGCCGGCGGCGCGCGATGGCGCGTTCGATCGCGAGACTGGTGGCCGGGTCCTGCCAGAGTAGGAGCAACGACGCGGCGAGGCCGCCATGGAGCAGCAGCGCCGCCGCGCCGGGATGGGCGCCGTTCCAGAGCAGCCCGGGTCCGGCGAGCGTCGCCGCGGCGCCGAACGCATAGCCCGCCAGCCGCAGCGGCGCGACGGGTAGTTGAAGCCGCCACAGGATGGCGCCGGTTGCCGCGGCAGCGAACAGCAGCTTCAGCGCCGCCATCGCGCGTAGCAGCCGCAACAGTTCCGGGTCGGCCGCGGCACCGGCTGCCGGTGCGCCCCACGCGAAACCGGCCGCCGCGCCGCCGAACAGGGCCAAGCCGACGATCGAGCGCGCCACGGCAGGCCGCAGCCATGTGGGCCGGGTCAGCCCGGCGGGTAGGGTGGTCGCCGACATCGTCAGTGCTCCTCGTCCAGCGTGGTCTCGAGCTCGAGCAGCAGGTCGGCTTCCTCGGCCTGCATCACCGTCACGGTGCGGAGCTTGCGGTCCAGCACGCGGGTGCGCTGCCGCACGGCCTCGACCGAGCGGGACATCTTGTCCGCATTGGATGCCAGCTTACCGAGCGCCCCGTCCATCTTGACCATCTCCGCCCGCACCGCGCCGAGCAGGTTCTGGATGTCGTGCGCCTTCTGCTCGATGGAAAGGGTCAGGGTGCCCAGCAGGATGGTGCGGAGCAGCGCCGGCGCCAGGCTGGGGCCCATGACCAGGACCCGGTGCTCGCGGTTGAGCGACTCGATGAGGCCGGGGATGCGCGCCGCTTCGACATACAGCCCGTCGGTCGGTAGGTACATCACGGCGAAATCGACCGTGACGGGCGGCACGACGTATTTCTCGCCGATCTTTCGCGCCTCCGAACGCAGCCGCGCTTCCAGGCCCCGCCGGGCGGCGCGCTCGCCCTCCGCGTCGCCCGCCTCGGCCGAGAGGAGCAGCCGGTCGTAATCCTCGACCGGAAACTTGGCATCCAGCGCGAGCAGCGGGCGGTCGTGGCCGCGCATGGGCATCACGACGGCGAACTCGACCATCTCGTCGCTGCCTTCGCGCAGCTTGCGGTTCGCCTCCCAGCCGCCTTGCGGGAACATGTCTTCCAGCAGCGCGCGCAAATGCGTCTCGCCCCACGTGCCGCGCTGTTTGACGTTGGTGAAGATACGCTTGAGGTCGCCGATCTGCGCCGTGACGGCCTGGACGTCGCCCATCGCCTTCTGCACCTGGCCGAACTGGTCGATGACGCGCTGGAAGCTGTGCGCCATCTGCTTCTCGACGGTGGTCGCCAGCGTCTCGTTGACCGCGTTCTGGATCGCGCCCAGGCGCAGGGCGGCCTGCTCGCTCATCTCGCGCAACTTGGTTTCCAGCAGCAACCGGGCGTCACCGCCATCGCGGACCATGGCAGTTGACAGGGCGGCGAGCGAGCCGGCCAGGGCGCGTTCGCTGTCTGCAAGGAGGCCGCGCGTGGTGTCCGCGTCCGCCCGCGCCTGGGCGATCGACTGTTCGAGCAGGTGCACCATCCGCGCCGGTTCGGCGGGGCGGCGCAGCAGCAGGACCAGGTTGGCCACGGCCAGCACTGCGAGAAGCAGCAGCACGGCCAGGACGGGGTCGATCACCGTACGGCTCGGGTCAGGCCGGCTGCAACTGGCTTCGGCGGCGCCGCTTGCGGAACGACATCTCGCGGCCATACAGGCGCCAGGCGCAGAACAGGCCGGGCACGACGGCATGCACGTAGATCAGCGGAATCAGGCTGATCTGCCGCGCCGCCAGGTTGCCGATCGCGAGCCCGACCGCGAGCAGGCCGACGACGCTGAGGATGGCCGTCAGTGGCCGCAGGATGTTGGCGTGGCGCTGGAAGCTGCCGGACAGGACCGAAAGCAGCGCCACCAAGGCGAAGGACGCCGCGGTCAACGGCGTCGTCAGGCGGCGATGCCCTTCGACCTTCAGCTTGCCGATGTCGCGCGCGAACACGGTGGAAGGCGGCTCCAACAGCTCGTCGGTCGACATCTCCGCCGCATCCCGGTAGCGCTGATCGGCGCTCTTGTTCGTCGTGGCCAGGTCGATGCTGTTCTCGGCGAAGGTCAGCACGTTGAGCCGCCCGGTAGCGCGGTCGATCTGCTGGCGGCTGCCGTTGTGCAGGATCACGCGCGGCCCGTCCGGCCCGTCGGCAAGCTGGCCGGTCTCGGCCAGGATGGTGGCTCGGCTGTTCTTCTGTCGGGCATCCTCGACCAAGATCCCGCGCAGGGTGCCGTCGCGGTCGCGGCTGCGGACGTAGACGGTGAGGTCGTCCGAGACAGGCGTGAACACGCCGTCCTGCAACAGGAACGCGGCCATGCGGTTGCGGATCTCGAACTGGTAGTCCCGAAAGGCGGTGTAGCTGACCGGGACGATCCAGAGGTTCAGCGCGTAGCAGGTCACCACCACGCCGAGTGTCAGCCCGAGCGCGGGCCGGGAGAGCCGCCAGGAGGACAGGCCGGCGGCGCGCATCACCGTCAGCTCGCGGTCGCCGGACAGGCGCTGGTAGACGAACTGCACCACCACGAAGGTCGTGATCGGCAGGATCACCGCCACGAAGTTCGGCACCAGCAGCCCGGTAAGCTGCAGAAAGACCCGCAAGGACAGGCCGTGATTCAGCACCAATTCGATCAAGCGCAGCGATTGGGTCAGCCAGATCAGCGCCACCAGGCCGAGCGTCACCGACACCAAGGCCAGCAGGAGCTGCCGGAATATGTAGGAGTCGAGCCTGGAGACGAACGGGGTGGCCATGGTTTCAGTTTAGGCTCGGGTGGCTGGCGACGCTACCAGGACGGCCGACGGCTCAGGCCGGCAAGACCTTGCCGGGGTTCATGAGCCCCTTCGGGTCGAGCGCAGCCTTGATCCGGCGCATGGCCTCGAGCTCGGCGCCGCCGCGCCATTCGGCCATCATGCCGGTCTTGAGCCGACCCACCCCGTGCTCCGCGCTGAAGCTGCCGCCGAGGTCGCGCACGATATCGTTGACCGTGTGCATGATGTCGTCCGCGCGGGCCAGGAAGGCGGCACCGTCCATGTCCACCGGCTGTTCGAAGTTGAGATGGATGTTGCCATCGCCGAGATGACCGAACGGGACCGGGCGGATGCCGGGGATCAGCGCGCCGCACGCCTCGGCTGCGCGCGCGATCAGCTCGGGCACGCGAGCGATCGGAACGGACACGTCGTTCTTGACGCTGGCACCTTCGCGCTTCTGTGCTTCGGCATGTTCCTCGCGGAGTTTCCAGATCGCGTCGCGCTGGGCGCCGGTTTCGGCGATCACGGCGTCATCCACCAACTCGGCTTCCAGCGCGCGTTCCAGCACGGTTTCCAACGACTCGCGCAGCCCGGCATCGGCACGGGTGGTGGCGAGTTCGACCAGGGCATAATGCGGCGCCGGGCTGCCCAGCGGCAGGGCGGCACCGGGGATGTGCCGCTCGACGAAGCCCATGCCGGTGCCTGACATGTATTCGAAGGCCTGGATGGCGGCTGCGTCGTGCTGCTGGAAGAGCCGGAACAGGGCGGTCGCGGCTTCCGGACTCGCGACGCCGCAGAGGGCCACCGCGGTCTCGACGGGGCGGGGCACCAGCTTGAGCACGGCGGCGGTGATGAAGCCGAGCGTGCCTTCGGCGCCGATCAGCAGGTGTCGGAGCGCGTAGCCGGTGTTGTCCTTCCGCAGCCGCCGGAGCGCGTGCAGGATCTCGCCGTCCGGCATGACGGCCTCGATACCGAGGACGAGGTCGCGGGCGTTGCCGTAGCGCAAGGTGTTGTTGCCGCCGGCATTGGTGGACAGGATGCCGCCGACCTGGGCGGTGCCCTCGCTGCTGATGGAGAGCGGCAGCAACAGGCCAGCTTCGGCGGCGGCGTTCTGCACGGTGTGCCATGGAACGCCGGCCTCGGCGACGATCGTGAGGTCGGTCGGGTCGAGCTCGCGGATGCGGTTGAGGCGCGCGAGGCTGACGACGATCTGACGCCCGGTCTCGTCGGGGACGGCCCCACCGACCATGCTGGTGTTGCCGCCCTGCGGCACCATGGCGACACCGTGGGCGACGCAGATACGGACGGCGGCGGCGAGTTCGGCCGTATCGGCGGGACGGATCACGGCGGGCGTCGTGCCGCGATACAGCTCGCGCCAATCGCGGCAGTAGGGCTCGGTATCGGAGCCACGCAGCAGGCCGCGGTCGCCCAACAGGGCGTGCAGGTCGGTCAGCAGCTCGGTGGCAGGGGGCGCGTCCAACATCAGGCGGTGCGGGCGTAGGCGGGGGCGAGGCGCGGCCGAGCTAGGCTGGCCTGCGGTGTGACCGCGACAGAGACCGCCTGGGCCGCGGTGCGATGATTGCGCGAGATCATGGCCAACAGGATGTAGAGCAGCTCGAAATACACAAGGCTCAGCGCGGCCCCGCTGACGCAATAGACCGCGAGGCTCATCTGCGTCGCGCGCGCGAGGTCGCCGGACCATTCGAGCGCCGGGTCACGACGGGCAAGGCGCTGGGTCTGGATCGTCTTGATGGCGGCGGTGGCTAGCATGAGGAGGAACAGGGAGAGCCCCAGGAAGCCAGTATCGCCGAGCACCTGGAAGTAGACGCTGTGCGCCACGTAGCTCCGCAGTACCATCGGGGACGGGAACAGCCAGCTGCTCGCCTCGCCCAAGTGGCGCGACCAGTTCTGCCATATCACGGACGCGTAGAGGCCGTTGCCGAAGAACGGGTGATCCATGGCCAGCAGGAAGTTGATCTTCCAGGCAAGCAGGCGGGTGGCGAAGGAGTCGTCAGAGGTCGCCTCCGAGATGGTGGAGATCCGGTCGAGGTAGTTGTCCGGCATGAGCGCGAACAGCACCAGGCCGAGGACGCCGACCGCGATCAGGGCGCGAATCTTATACTTGCTGCCTTTGAGCAACATCAGCCCGAGCGCCAGCATCCCGACGAAGCCACCCCGCGAGTAGGTCGCGATCACGGTGACGGTGCCGAGGCCGACCGTAACGTACATGCCGATGCGGACCCAATGGTCGGCCGTATATTTGGCACAGAACAGCAGCAGCGGAATGGTCATCAGCAGAGCCATGGCAACGCCGTTGTTATCGCCCACCGTGCCGATCGACTCGATCTTGTGCCCGCCGGCGGTGAGCAGGAAGATCAAGCCCTCCTTGACCATGACGAAGCCGAAGGCCAGCGACACCACCAGGGCGCATTGGTGCAACCGATGCTGCGTGAACATCAGGCCAGTGATGAAGAAGAACAGCACCAATTCTTTCCAGAACTTGTCGTACTGGAGGTCGGCAAAGCTGGAGTCGTAGTTTGACAACAGGTAGGAGATCGTCACGACCAAGCCGTAGAGCAGGATCAAGCCGATCAGCTTGTCGACGTAGAAGTCCTTCTTGGCTTGGCTGGTGACGAGCGCGAACAGAGCGGAGGCGGCGACAAGCTTGTTGAACGGCAGCACGATGCCGAAACGGCCGTAGAGCAAGTCCGAGGGCGGGAGCAGCGCGACCCAGATCCAGACGGAGACGCCGAGATGGGCCGACATGAGCGTGATCGGCAGGATGAACAGCCACGCGCCATGGTAGATGAGGTCTCTCATCGGCGGCGGCGCCGCTCGCGGGCGTTGCGTTCGGCAAGCGTGGGACGTTCCGCCGGCGCCGGAGCGATCGGGAGTTGGCGGATCCGGAACGGACCCTGCTCGAGGTTGCCGCTCTTCTCGCCCTTGTAGCTGAAATACAACAGCACGATCACCGCAACGGTATCCAGGGTCAGGAAAAGCGTTTCCACGCGCCGCCTACTCGATCAAACGGAGAACATCATAGCACAAAAATAGCCGGCTCCCAACCGGGATCGGCGCGATCAGGCCGGCTGCGGCGCCCGCTCGCGAATGGAGCGAATGGCCGCCACGGCCAGCAGGCAGGCGGCGGTGCCGAGCAGGTAAGGCGCGCCCGGGAAGTAGAAGGCCTGCCCCGGCGTGGCGAACAGTCGGAACACCGCGCTGCCGGCCAAGGGCGCCACGATCGCGGTCAGGCCCTGGACGGAGGCCAGCGCGCCCTGGAGCTGGCCTTGTTCATTGGCGCCCGCCTTGACGGACAAGAGGGATTGCACCGCCGGGCCGCTGATGGCGCCGAGCGATTGCAGCGCCAGCGCCAGCGCCAGAAAGGGGAGCGAGCCGGCCAGGGCGAGACAGACATAGGCCGCGGCGGTCAGCGAGAAGCCGACCAGCGCCGCCCGTCTCTCGCCCAACGCCGGCACGATCCGCTGCACGAGCAGGCCCTGCACCAGCGCAGAGCCGACACCGATGGCGGTCAGCGCCAGGCCGTTCTGCCACTCGTTGAACCCGAGCCGCAGCCCGTTGGCCAGCACGAACACGCTCTGCAACACGCCCAGCCCGAACCAGGTCGCGCACCACGCCACGGCGAGGCGGCGCCACGTCGCGTCCTTGCCGAGGACGCGGATGCTGCCGATCGGGTTGGATCGCGCCCAGCTCAGCGGGCGGCGGAACTCGGCCGCCAGGCTTTCCGGCAGCACGAGCGCGGCGAAGACGACGTTGACCGTCGCGAGCCCCGCGGCGAACAGGAAGGGAAACCGCAGATCGTAGGAGCCGAGCAGCCCGCCGAGCGCCGGGCCGACCACGAAGCCGAGGCCGAACATGGCGCCCACCAGTCCGAAACGCGACGCCCGCTGCTCCGCGGACGTCACGTCGGCAATGTAGGCGGTCGCGGTCGAGTAGCTGGCGGCGGTCGCGCCGGCGATGACCCGGCCGAGGAACAGCCAGATCACGTTGGGCGCCCAGGCCAGCAGGAGATAGTTGAGCACCATGCCGACCAACGCGGCCAGCAGCACGGGGCGGCGGCCGAACCGGTCGCTCAATCCGCCGAGCAGCGGCGCGCAAAGGAACTGCATGATGGAGAACGCCGCCAGTAGGCCGCCGATCCACAAGGAGGTCTGCGCGGCCGGCACGTGCTCGAGCGTCATGACGAGTTGCGGCACGATCGGGACCACGATGCCGAAGCCGAGTGCGTCGAGTGCGACGGTGGCCAGCACGAGCCAGATGGACGCGGGGCGGGCGGGCGTGATCCCGGCGACCCGGTCCTGACTGGAAGACATGGCGGCGATATACCGTGCCGGCCGCCGCGGCGCTAACCCTTCCGGCTCACAAGGCTGCGGGCGACTCCGGGCCGGCCGCGGCTTCCGCGGCGAGCAGGGCGCGTTTGCGCGCGACGCCCCAGCGATAGCCGGTGAGAGCGCCGTCCGCGCCCACGACCCGGTGACACGGGACGGCGACGGCCAGCCGGTTGGCGGCGCAGGCGCCCGCCACAGCGCGTACCGCGGCCGGCGCACCCAGCCGTTCGGCCAACGCGCGGTAGCTCACGGTCTGCCCGGGCGGGATCGCCTGCAGCGCTTCCCAGACCCGGCGCTGGAAGGCGGTGCCGCGGATGTCGAGCGGTAGCTCGTGCCGCGTGGCCGGCGCGTCGACCAGGGCGATGGCGGCGGCCACGAGGTCGGCGCTGTCGGGTGCCGCCGGCTCGATGGTGGCGCGGGGAAAGCGGGCGCGCAGGTCGGCCTCCAGCGTCGCCGGGTCGTCGCCGAGCAGGATGGCGCAGATGCCGCGGGCGGTCAGTCCGACGAGGACATGGCCCAGCGCCGCAGCGCCCCCGGCGACGCCGATGGTTTCGCCCGCCCCGCCGGCGCGGAAGGCGGAGGGAGTCATGCCGAGCATGGCGGGCGCGGCTTCGTAGAACCGACCGGCGGAGGCGAAGCCGGCCTCGTACAGCGAGCGGGTGATGCTGGCGCCCTGACCCAGCGTCTCGCGGGCGCGGCCGTCGCGATGGGCCGCGGCGAAGGCTCGCGGGGTCACGCCGACGATCCGGCGGAACAGGCGATGAAAGTGGAACGGCGACAGCCCCGCCCGGCGCGCGAGCTCGTCGAGGGTGGGGGGCGTCTCGGCCGCCTCGATGGCGCGACAGGCGTCGGCGACCAGCGCCGCCTCCCGCTCGGCCCGCGGCGCCTCGTCGGGGCGGCACCGCTTGCAGGCGCGATAGCCTCCCGCCACGGCCGCGGCGGGGTCGGCGAAGAAGCGGAGGTTCTCCGGCCGCGCCGGCCGGGCCGCGCAGGATGGGTGGCAGAAAACGCCGGTGGTCAGAACGGCGTAGACGAAGTGCCCATCGGCCGCCCGGTCCCGGGCGGTGAGGGCGTGACGGCGTTCGGAGTCGGTCGCGTATGGCATGGCGTCACCATCGCTCGGCGGCGAGCGCGCCGCACTCCGCGGCTTGCGCGGCAATCAGCTGGCGGGCGGCACCCCGGCCTGCGTCAGCGCCGCTTGCTGGCGCGCGGCCACGGTGGCCGGGTCGAAATCGGCGATCAGTTCGTGGAAGAGTTGGCTCCAATTCAGCTCGGCGCCGAGGCGGAGGAACACGCTGCCGAGCCCCAGGGCGGCCCGGTCCATCAGCACGAACTCCCGCGGCGGGCGCACGCTGCCGGTCTGGCGCAACCCGGCGTGCACCTTCTCCGCCACGCTACGGCCGTAGCTGCTGTCGCCATGCTCCTGGATGCGCCGCACCCGGTCCTGCAACAGCGGTTCGTACACGAACGCGGCCCACTGGTTGAGCAACTCCAGCTGCTCCTTGCTGAGGTTCAGGAAACCCCAGTTCTCGTAGGCGTGCCGCGCCTTCTCGTTGTCGCCGTCGCGGATGGCCTCGTAGAGGTGGATCACGCCGGTGATGAATTTCGGCTGGAACACACGGATGGCGCCGAAATCGAGCAGGTTGAGGTTGTTGTCGCCGCGAACCTGGTAGTTGCCGAGGTGAGGGTCGCCGTGGATGACGCCGAAGCGGTAGAACGGCACGTACCAGCCGATGAACAGGGCGCGGGCGAGCTGGTTGCGCTGCTCCAGCGGCGGGCTGCTGTCGATCCATCGCTGGATGGGGGTGCCCTCCAGCCAGCTCATGGTGAGCAGGCGCTTGGTGGTCAGCTCCGGCACCGGCACCGGCACGCTCACTTCCGGCCGGTCCTTCAGCATGATGGCGTATAGGCGCAGCTGGGCCGCCTCGCGCTCGTAGTCGAGTTCCTCGCGCAGTCGCTCGGCGATCTCGGCGTAGATCTCGTCGCCTTCGATGACCTTGTCGATGCGCTTGAACACGCTCATCGCGAGTTTCAGCTGCTTCAGATCGGCGTCGACCGTGCTCGGCATGTCGGGGTATTGCAGCTTGCAGGCGACCTCGCGGCCATCGGGCAGGGTGGCGCGATGAACCTGGCCGAGGCTGGCGGCCGCGGCCGCCTCCTGGCCGAACTTGGCGAATTTGGACTGCCAATCCGGCCCCAATTCCCCCTGCATACGCCGGCGCACGAACGACCAGCCCATCGGCGGCGCGTTGGCCTGAAGCTGGGCCAGCTCCTGCGAGTATTCCTCCGGGAGCGCGTCGGGGATCGTGGACAGGATCTGGGCCACTTTCATCAGCGGACCCTTGAGGCCGCCGAGGATGCTCTTGAGATCCTCCGCATGCGCCGCCTTGTCGGTCTTGATGCCGAACACCTTGGCGCCGGCGACGCGGGCGGCGATGCCGCCCACCGCACCGGAGGTCCGGGCATAGCGGCGCAGTTCGCCGAACAGGCTGCCGCCGTCGCGATCGGCCATTACGCTTGCTCCAATTCGTCGATGAAGCCGGCGATGACGTCGAGACCCTTGCGCCAGAATTGCGGGTCCGACGCGTCCAGCCCGAATGGCGCAAGGAGTTCTCCGTGCCGCTTGGTGCCACCGGCGCGCAGCATGTCGAGGTATTTGCGCTCGAAGCCCGGATGCCCGTCCTGGAACACGCCGTAGAGCGCGTTCACCAGGCAATCGCCGAACGCGTAGGCGTACACATAGAAGGGCGAGTGCACGAAGTGCGGCACGTAGGACCAGTACACGTCGTATTCCGGCGTGAAGTGGAAGGCCGGGCCGAGGCTCTCGCGCTGAACATCGAGCCAGATCTCGCCGATGCGCTCGGGGAGCAGCTCGCCCCCGCGCCGCTCGGCATGGAGGCGGCTCTCGAACTGGTAGAAGGCGACCTGGCGCACGACCGTGTTGAGCATGTCCTCCACCTTGCCGGCGAGCATGAGGCGGCGGGCGGCCGGGTCGGTCTCGGCGTCGAGCAGGGCGCGGAAGGTCATCATCTCGCCGAACACGCTGGCGGTCTCGGCCAGCGTCAGCGGGGTACCCGCCATGAGATAACCCTGGCCGCCGGCCAACACCTGGTGCACGCCATGGCCCAGCTCGTGCGCCAGGGTCATGACGTCGCGCGTCTTGCCGTGGAAGTTGACGAGCAGATAGGGGTGCACGGACGGGACGGTGGGATGCGCGAAGGCGCCGCCGGACTTGCCGGGGCGGAGCGCCGCGTCGATCCACGGCTTGTCGAAGAAGGTCCGGCCGATGGCGGCCAACTCGGGCGAGAAGCTGCCATAGGCAGAGAGCACGGTGTCGCGGGCTTGGGTCCAGGTGATGGAGCCGTCGCGGTCGCCGGGCAGGGGGGCGTTGCGGTCCCAATGCTCCAGCTTCTCCAGGCCGAGCCACTTGGCCTTGAGCGCGTAATACCGATGCGACAGGCGGCCGTAATCGCCGGTGACGGCGGTGACGAGTGCGTGGACCACCTCGTCCTCGACCATGTTGGACCGGTTGCGGTAGCTCTCCGGGCGGGGGTAGCGCCGCCAGCCATCGGTGATCTCCTTCTCCTTGGCGAGCGTGTTGGTCACCAGGGAGAACAAGCGGATGTTCTTGCCGAACGTCTCGCCGATCGCCGCCGCTGCTTCGGCCCGCACGGCGCGGTCCCGGTTGGACAGCTTGTTGAGCGCGGCCGAAACCGTCAGCTCCTCACCGCCGACCGTCACCCGCAGCCCGGCGACCGTTTCGTCGAACAGGCGGCTCCAGGCGCTGCGGCCGGTGACTTCCTTCTCGTGCAACAGCTTCTCGACCTCGGCCGAGAGTTGGTGCGGACGGAACACGCGCAGATCCTGCAGCCAGGGGCGCCAGCGGGCCAGGGCGCCGTCACGCAGCTTGGCTTCCAGCGCGGTCTCGTCGAGCTGATTGAGCTCGAGGGTGAAGAAGATCAGGTGCGACGAGATCGCCGTCACCCGCTCGGTGATGGACTGGTAGAATTGGCCGCGCTTGGGATCGGTGCCGTCGCCGCTGAAGGTGAGCTGGGCGTAGGAAAGCAGCCGGCCGGCGATCTCCTCGATGCGCTGGTATTCGGTCAGCGCGGCGGCGAGTTCGGCGCCGGAATGGCCGGCCAGCTTGCCGGCATGGGCAGCGTTGAACGCCTGGGCCGCGGCGTCTGCGGCTTTGAGATCGGCCTCGACGGCCGGGCTGTCGGGGCCGGGGTAGAGGTCGGACAGATCCCACTCGGGCAGGGTCTCGGCGGGGGCCGGGCGGGCGCCTTGGCCGTCGGGGGAGCGAAGCATCTGGTGCCGATCCTGTTGTGCTGATAGGTCCAAGCCATAAAGGTGGGGCGCTGCCACCCGAGAGCAAGCAGGAAGCATGGACGACTATCCCTCCTGGCCGAACCTGCCGACGATGATGTTCTCGCGGGCGCGACAATGGCCGGAGCGCCCGATGTTGCGGCATTTCCGCGATGGGCAGTGGCATTCGACGAGTTGGGGCTCGTTCGCGCGGCAAGCCGCGTCGCTGGCCCGCGGGTTGCGCGACGCCGGTATCGCGGCGGGCGACCGCGTGCTGCTGGTCAGCGAAAGCCGGCCGGAGGTGCCGATCGTCGAGACCGCGCTGATGGCGATCCGCGCCGTGCCGCTGCCCGCCTACCTGGTCAACACGATCGAGGACCACGCCCATTTGCTACGCGACAGCGGCGCGCGGGCAGCAATCGTCTCCAACGTCGCGCTGGGCGACAAGGTGACCGCGGCTGCCGGGCTGGCGAACGGGCTCGACCTGCTGTTCTGCATGGAGGCCGGCGGCTACCGGCCGCTCCAGCCGCTGTTGGCCGACCCGGCGCCGCCGGACGACATCGCGGCGGAGGCGGAGAACATCGCCCGGGGTGCGCTGGCGTGCCTGCTCTACACCAGCGGCACCTCCGGCCTGCCACGGGGCGTGATGCTGCCGCACGCGGCAATGCTGACCAATTGCGAAGGTGCGTTCGAGCTGGTGCGGCCGCTGCAACTGAAGAACGAGATCTATCTCTCCTTCTTGCCGTTGTCGCACAGCTTCGAACACACGGTGGGTCAGTTCTTCCTGCTCAGCATGGGGTCGGAGATCGTCTACGCGCGCGGGATGGAACAACTCGCGGCCGACATGCTGGCGATCCGGCCGACGATCCTGGCGATGGTGCCGCGTATCCTGGACGTGATCCGCACCCGCATCCTGACGGCGGCGCGGCGGGAGCCCCGGTGGAAGCGGGCTCTGTTCGAGCGGGCCTTGCAGGCCGGGCTGCGGCGGATCGACGGCGCCGCCACGATGGCGGACCGGCTCGCCGACCCGGTGCTGGACCGGCTGGTCCGCCGCCGCGTGCAGGCGCGGTTCGGCGGGCGCTTCCGGATCGGCATCTCCGGCGGCGCACGGCTGGACCCGGAGGTCGGCCGCTTCTTCCTGGCGATGGGCATGCAGATCATCCAGGGCTACGGCCAGACGGAGGCCGGCCCGGTGATCTCGGCCAACCCGCCGCTGCAGCCCAAGATCCACACCGTCGGCAAGCCGTTGAACGGCGTCGACCTCCGCTTGGCCGAGGATGGCGAGATCCTGGTGCGCGGGGGGCTGGTGATGGATGGCTACTGGGGCCAACCGGCGGCGACGGCGGCGGCGTTCGACGATGGCTGGCTGCGCACCGGCGATGTCGGCGCGCTCGATCCGGACGGCTACCTGGTCATCACCGACCGCAAGAAGGACATCATCGTGTTGTCCGGCGGCGAGAACGTCTCGCCCGCCCGCGTCGAAGGTTTGCTGATGGCGCAGCCGGAGATCGCGCAGGCCGTGGTCTACGGCGACGGCGAGACCGGGTTGTCGGCGTTGCTCGTGCCGGCCGAGGACCATGACGCCGCCGCGGTCGCGGCCGCGATCGCCCGGGTGTCGCCGCGCCTATCAGTGACCGAGCGGGTCCGGCGGCACAGCCTGGTGCCGCCGTTCACGGTGGAGAATGGCTTGCTGACGGCGAGCCAGAAGATCCGGCGCAGTGCGGTGATCCGGGCGCTGGCGCCGGGCTGAGGCTCAGAGGGCCGGGCGGGGCGTCGGGCGGCCGGTCGGCGCGAGCGGCTGCGCCTCGACCGCGGGCGGCGGCGGCGCGGTGGTCGCGTCCTGCAACCAGTCGCGCAGGCTGCGGCGGACCTGGTACTCGAATTCGACGTTCATGTCGGCCATCATCTGCACGGTGATGTCATAGAGCGCCGCGCGCAGGTCCGAACCGACCCCCTCCGACCGGCGCGAGACCTGAGCCTGCGCGAAGGCCGAGCGGGTGCCATCCGACGTCATGACGTCCAGACGGACGGCCATCGCGCCGTCGATCCCGCCGGCCCGCCGCTGCAGGCTGGCGGTCTCCACCGTGAAGCGGGCGCTGCCGAGCGTTCCCACCGTGGTGAGCCGATCGCTCGCCATACGGACCAGGGCGGGCCCGGGCGGCGCCGGGTCGAGCGCAGCGAGCGAGTCCGGCGGCGGCAGTGGCGCAATCTCGAGCGCAGACACGTTGAGCGGCAGCGGCGTGAGGTGACCAAAGGTGAGCGGCGGGAAGTTGGTCCGTTCGGCAATCTCGCCGCCGCCGCCGCAGCCCGCGGCCACGAGCGGCAGGAACAGCGCGGCCCGGCGCGAGAGCGCCGTCATGCCGACGCATCCGCGGCGCCCGGCGCTTCCGGCGCGGCCAGTCCCTTGATCTCGTCACGGCCGAAGCGGAAGTCGAGATTGCAGAACTCGCAGGTCATGACGATGTCGCCCTCTACGGCCATGTGGTCCAGGTCGTCGCTGGGAAAGCCCTCCAGAATAGAGGACAAGCGCTGGCGCGAGCATCGGCAACCGTAGGCAAGCGCTCGATACCGCTGCGCCGCGACCCCCTCGAGCCCGAACAGGTTGTACAGCAGCGTCTCGCCGGCGATCGCATCGTCGAGCAACTCGGCGTCGGTCAGCGTGTGGGCCAGTGCGTTGGCGCTGCGCCAGCTATCGTCCTGCGCCGCCATGTCCATCCCCGGGTCGATGCCGCCCGTGCCGGCCACGCGCTCGAGAATGAGCGCGCCGGCGCGCCAGCCGTGGGGCGTGGCGGCTGCCGCGAGGCGAACGGTGCATTCGATCTGCTCGGAGGTCTCGAAGTAGTGTTGCGCCATGTCGGCCAGCGTCTCGCCCTCGATGGCGACGATGCCCTGGTGCCGGTCCTTGGCGTCGCCCTGGTCGACGGTGAAGGCCAGGTAGCCGCTGCCGAGCAGCGCGGCAGCGGTCGGAGCCGGCTCGGCGGCGAGCAGCGTCGCCAGCTTGTCGGCATCCGCCCGCGCGTAGCCGCGCAGCGCACCGGCCTCCGTGCAATCGGCCAGCAGCATGGGGAGCGGGCCGTCGCCCTTGGCCTGCAAGCTGAAGGAGCCGCGGAATTTCAGCGCCGAGGACAGCGCCGCCGCCAGCGCGAGCGCCTGGCCCGACAGGGCGGTGACGACCGGGTCGTTCTGGTGCCTCGTCAGCAGGGCGTCGGCCAGCGGGCCGAGGCGGATCAGGCGTCCGCGGACGGGCCGACCCGGCAGATGGAAGGGCAACACACCGCGAGGGACGACGATGTCGGGCACGTCCGGTCGGGTGCTGTCGAGAAAGGCAGGCGTCGTGGTCATTCGGACAACATAGTGGCCTCTTCCGCCGACGTTAACCTCCTTGCAGCCCAGGCCTCGTCGCGGACCGCCGCGGCATCCCGTTGCCGCATGCCGGCGCCGCTGCCGGGTAAATGACGACAGTCATACAACCAGTCAAAGCAGAGTGCCTGGCCAGAGCTGGAAGTGATATCGACCGCTTCCCGATTCAGATCGAGAAAAAATAAGCTCACGTTTCCGTCATCTTTCCACAATCCAGAGTCCATATTCTTCTTTCTTCCGTATAGAGATGAACAAACCGTCACCTTGCGGTCTGTCTGTCGCTGCGTGCTTTTCTCCAGGAGATCCGCCATGAGTTCACGCCACCTGATCCTCGCCACCACGGCGCTGGGTGCCAGCCTTGCTGCCTCCACCGTCGCGCATGCGGTTCCGGCAATCGGCCTGCTGGGCGGCACCTCGCTGTTCGGCTTCGACACCACCACCCCCGGCGTCGCAACGGGCACCACGGCCATTACCGGCCTGTCGAGCGGCGAGCGCCTCTACAGCATCGACTACCGCCCGACCACCGGCGCGCTCTACGCGCTCGGCACCACCGGTTCGCTCTACACCATCAACAGCACGACCGGTTTGGCCACTCTGGCCTCGACCCTTTCCACCGGGCTGTCGGGCAGCGATTTCGACATCTCGTTCAACCCGACCGTGGATCGCCTGCGCGTGGTCAGTAACTCGGGCCAGAACCTGCGCGTCAACGTCGACACCGGCGCCGTGACGATGGACGGCACGCTCGCCTACGCGGCTGGCGACGCCGCGGCCGGCCGCACGCCCAGCATCGTCGGCGCGGGCTACACCAACCAGGTGAGCGGCACTGTCGCGACGACCACGCTCTATGACCTCGACGCGACCGCCGCCACGTTGGTCACGCAGGCCCCGCCGAACAACGGCACGCTCAACACGGTCGGCGCGCTCGGCGTCGCCAACGTGCTGAGCTTCGAGATCGACGGGACCACCAGCTTGGCCTACGCGGCGACCAATAGCGGCTTCTATCGGGTCAACCTGAGCAACGGTGCGGCCTCGCTGGTCGGCGGCTTCTCGACCGGCGGCGTGACCGACTTCGCGCTGACGCCGGCTTCGGTATCGGTTCCGGAGCCGATGAGCCTGACGCTGCTCGGCCTCGGCGTGGCTGCGCTGGCAACCGTGCGCCGCCGCAACTCGACGCGCCCCGCCTAATCGCCTGAATGGCTGAGCCGGCTCCGTGCCGGCTCAGCTATCGGCGGCGATCTCGGCTTCCAGCTCTTCGAGCTGCGCCAACACCTCGGCCCGCTCCGCATCCGGCAACCCGGCGTGCTGCAGCGCCTGCCGGAAGGCGAGGTGGCAGCGGCTGAACTCGGCGCCCAGATTGTCGGATGGCGCGGCGGGCGCCTTGCTGCCGGCCAAGCACTCGGCGAACGCGTCGGCTGCCGGACGAAGCGAGGCGGGCAAGTGGGCGAAGATCGTGTCCAGCCGCCCATCCACCCAACCCGGCGTCGCCGCCATCGGGTCGGTCATCGATCCGCGCCCAGCGCCCAGGCCAGCACGCCCTTTTGCGCGTGCAACCGATTCTCCGCCCCGTCGAACACCACCGATTGCGGCCCGTCGATGACTTCGGCCGTCACCTCGTCGCCGCGATGGGCGGGCAGGCAGTGCATGAAGATCGCGTCCGGCGCCGCATCGGCCATGAGCCGGCTCGTGACGCGGTAGGGGGCCAACATGTTGTGGCGGTTCTCGCCCGGGTCGTCGCCCATGCTGACCCAGGTATCCGTCACGATGCACCGTGCGCCGCGGACGGCGACGGCCGGGTCGTCGGTGAGCTCGATCGTTGCTCCCTGTGCGCGCGCCCAGTCCACCAATCGTTGCGGCGGGCGCAACAGCTCAGGCGTCGCGATCCGCAGGGTGAAGCCGAAGCGCACCGCCGCCTCGATCCAGGTGCGGGCCACGTTGTTGCCGTCCCCCGTCCAGGCGACCACCTGTCCGGCAATCGGGCCGCGATGCTCCTCGAAGGTCATGACGTCCGCCATGAGCTGGCAGGGATGGCTCTGGTTGGTGAGGCCGTTGATCACCGGCACCGTCGCGTGCTCGGCCAGCTCGTGCAACCGGGCGGAGTTCTCCGTCCGGATCATGATGGCGTCCACGTAGCGCGACAGCACGCGGGCGGTGTCGGCGAGAGTCTCGCCGCGACCGGTCTGCATCTCGCTGGCCGAGAGCACGACCACGTCGCCGCCCATCTGCTTCATGGCGACCTCGAAGCTGACGCGGGTACGCGTGCTCGGCTTCTCAAAGATCATCGCCAGCGTCTTGCCCGCCAGGGGCCGCGGCGCGGTGCCGCCCCCTTTGAACTCCACCGCCGTGCTCAGCATGCGTCGGAGCGCCGCCGTGTCGAAGTCGCGCAGGTCCAGGAAGTGCCGCGGCGGCTCGGTGCGCTCGGCCAGCGCCAGCGCCCCCCTCATTTGGCGGCGGCGCTGATCGAGCTGGGCTGGCAGCGGCGCGCGGCCAAACGGATCATGGCAACCGCGTCCTCGATGTCGGCCTCGGTGATCACCAGCGGCGGAACCAGGCGTAGCACGTTGTCGCCCGCCGCGACCGCGAGCAGGCCTTCGGCCATCATGGCGTCCTGCAGCTCGGTGTTCGGAACCTCCGCCTTGAGCCCCAGGATCAGCCCGGCGCCGCGCACCTCGGACACCACGGCAGGGTAGTCCGCGACCACTGCTTCCAGCTTGCTCCAGAGCAGCTCGCTCTTGCGCTGCACCCCGTCCAGAAAGCCCGGCGCCAGGATCACGTCCAGCACCGCGTTGGCGGCCGCGCAGGCGAGCGGGTTGCCGCCGAAGGTGGTGCCGTGCGTGCCGGGCTTGAGGTATTGCGCGACGTGCTCCTTGGCCAGGATCGCGCCCATGGGGAAGCCGCCGGCGATGCCCTTGGCCGCCGACAGGATGTCCGGCTCGATGCCGGCCCATTCATGGGCGAACAACTTGCCGGTCCGCCCCATACCGCATTGCACCTCGTCCAGCGCCAGCAGGATGCCGAACTCGTCGCATGCCGCCCGCAGGCCGCGCAGGTAATCGAGGCTCGCCGGGCGGATGCCGCCCTCGCCCTGCACCGGCTCTACCAGAATGCCGGCAGTTTCCGGCCCGATCGCGTCGCGCAGCGCGTTGAGGTTGTTGAACGGCACGTGGTCGAAGCCGTCCACCGCCGGGCCGAAGCCGGCCAGGTATTTCTTGTTGCCGGTGGCCGACAGCATGGCCAGCGTGCGGCCGTGGAACGCGCCATCCATGCAGATGATACGGAAGCGCTCGGAGCGGCCGGTCTCGGCCATCGCCTTGCGCATCATCTTGACCGCGCCCTCGTTGGCCTCGGCCCCCGAGTTGCAGAAGAACACGCTGTCGGCGAACGTCGCTTCCACCAAACGCGCGGCGAGCCGTTCGGCCTGCGGCACGCGATACAAGTTGCTGGTGTGCATCACCTTGCCGGCCTGTTCGGCGATGGCGTCGACCAGGTGCTTGTTGCCATGGCCCAGCGACGACGTCGCGATGCCGGCGCCGAAATCCAGGAATCGTCGTCCGTCCACCGTGTACAGCCAAGCGCCGTCGCCCCGCTCGAAAGCGAGGTCGGCACGGTTGTAGGTCGGCATCAGGGCGGGGATCATGGTAGGTCCGGGGCCTCTCCTCGTTGGTCATGCCCCGGGTGCCGCGGCGAGAGCGCGGCAGCGCGGGACAAGCGGCCACTGTGGCGGTGGGCGGCCCGCGGTGTCAACGCGCCGTCACGGCCGCCCGCCGGCGGGCGGCTCAGTATTCGAAGGACGGCATCGTGTTGAGCGTATCGGCGGTCACGCCGGGCAGGGTCAGCCGGTCGCCATCCTGCTTGAGGTTCTTGAACGGGAAGGCGACCAGCTTGCTGCCGACGCCCAGGAAACCGCCCACGGAGACGACCGCCAGCGTGACCTGGTTGTCGCCGGTCATCACCAGGTCGTCGATCTTGCCGAGGTCCTTGCTGTCGGTGCCGTACACGGTGGCGCCCACGATCTTGCTCACCCGCGTGCCGTGATCGAGCTTGATGCTCGCGACGGCCAGGTTCGGATTGCCCACCGTCGCCGACACGCCCGGCGGATTGCCGGTGGGCGCGGCTGGGGCGGCGGCGGGAGCGGCCGGCGCGGTGCCCGGGCTCGGGGTGGTGCTCTGGGCCAAGACCGGCTGGGCGGCGGCGAGCAGCAGGGCAAGTGTCAGCGTGGGGATGTGTCGCACGGCGGATATCTCACAGGTGAAGGTACAAACGCCAACGTGACCCGGCGCCACCCGGTTCCGCGTGCCGGTTTGCGCCCGCTTGCAGCTCTTCTAAACTGCCGCGATGCCCAAGCCCCGTCCGGACAAGGCGCCCCGTCCCGCCGGCCCGCCGCCCGACCGGGCGTCGCTGCACGAGGCGGCGTTGCGTCACCTGGCGCGATATGCCGCCACCCAAGCCGGAATGCTCCGCGTGCTGGAACGCCGCATCCTGCGCTGGCAGCGCGCGGCTTCCGCCGACTCTGAGGCGGCCGCCCCCGCGCTCCGGGCGGCGCGCGAGGTGGTGGCGGCGCTGGCCGCGACGGGGGTGATCGACGATGCCGGCTTCGCGGCGGCACGGGCCCGCCGGCTGGTGCGTGCGGGCCGGTCCCGGCGCGCGGTGTCGGCGCATCTGCAAGCCAAGGGCGTGAGTGCGGAAACGGCCGGCGCAGCCCTGCCCGGTGAGGCCGCCGAGATGGCGGCGGCGGTGGCGCTGGCGCGGCGCCGCCGGGTCGGTCCGTTCCGGCCGTCGGAGGATGGGGTGCCGGATGAAAACGCGCCGGATGCCGAGGCCCGCGCCCGCACCCTGGCCATCTTCGCGCGCGCCGGCTTCGGGCGCGAGGTCGCCGAGCGCGCGCTGCGGCTCGATGCCGACGAAGCAGCCGAATGGCTGCTGTCGCTGAAGCAAGGCTGATGTCGCAAGACCGCCCCCGGTTCTCGCGCGCCGCGGTGTTGGCCGGGGCACGAACGAGCCTGCCGCTACAGGTCGGCGTGGTGCCTTTCGCGCTGGTGGTCGGGATCCTGTCGCAGGGGCAGGGGCTCAGCCTGGCCGAGGCGCTGCTGATGAGCGCCACCGTGTATGCCGGCTCGGCGCAGCTGGTGGCGCTGGGGCACTGGGGTGTGCCGGCGCCGGTCGTGGCCGCGGCCACGGCAGCGTTGATCGTCAATCTGCGCCTGGCGCTGATGGGGCCGGTGCTGGGGCCGTGGCTCGACCGGGTCCGTGGATGGCGGTTGTGGGCGAGCTTGTTCGTCATGGCCGACCAGAACTGGGCGCTCTCGGTCGCCGAGCTGCAGGCCCGGCGCTGGGATGCGGGCTTCCTGTTCGGTTCCGGCGTGCTGATGTGGGCGGTGTGGGTCGTGTTCACCGGGGTGGGCTACCTGGTCGGCGGCGCGCTGCGGCCACCGCCGGGTCACCCGATCTTCTTCGCCGCGCTGGCCGTGTTCGTCGCCATCCTGGTCCCGATGTGGCGGGGCCGCAGTGACGCGGTGCCGTGGCTCGCGGCGGGCGGCACCGCCATGGCGGTCGCTTCCCTGCTCCCCGGCACGTCATGGCACATCGTGGCCGGCGCGCTCGCCGGCGCGGGCGCCGGCGTGGCGCGGGACCGGTTGCGGGCGGCCGCACCGTGAGGGGCGACGTGGTGCTCGCCATCGCCGCCATGGCGCTGGCCACCTACGCGACGCGGGCCGGCGGCTATGTGTTGTTTCGCGCCGTCCGCCCCAACGACACGGTGCGGCTGGCGCTGAGTTACATCCCCGGAGCCCTGTTCGTGGCCTATGTGGCGCCGGCCTTGGCGGAGGGCGGTTGGCCGGAATGGGGGGGAGCCCTGGCGACGGTCGCCGTGGCGCTGGCTACCCGGCAGATGTCGGCTGCTATCCTCGCGGGCACCGCGGTTGCCTGGCTGATCTGGGCGGTGCGCTGAGCTCGATTGCGCAACGAGCGACTTTGCTGTAAGAACAATCCATTACCGATACGGTCGGAGTGATGCGGCCCCACCTCGCGCTGTTCCTCGCCTTGAGCCTGGCCGCCTGCGGGACGGGGGGCGGCCGTTCCGGCATCGGCAGCAGCATCGAGTGCGCGCCCTATGCGCGGCAGCGCACCGGGCTACAGCTGTACGGCGATGCGGCGAGCTGGTGGGATCAGGCGGACGGGCGCTACCCGAAGGGCCAAACCCCCCAACCCGGCGGCGTGCTGGTGTTCCGCCGCTCCGGCCACTTGCCGTATGGGCACGTCTCGGTCGTGCGCGAGCAGGTGTCGTCCCGCGAGATCAGGGTCGATCAGGCCAACTGGGTGCACCACCGCATCACCTCGCGCGAGCCGGTGGTGGACGTGTCGGAGGCCAACGATTGGAGCCGCGTGCGCGTCTGGTGGGACCCGGTCGGTCAGTTGGGCGCGTCCACCTACGCCACCTACGGGTTCATCGCGCCGTGATCTGGTTCTCCGCAATTCGCTTGCAAGGCAAGTCGTCGCGCGCCATGTGAAAGCGGGTTGACCGGGAGTGCGCGACGCTCCCGACATCGGAGGGATTCATGGGTAGCTTCAGCATCTGGCACTGGATGATCGTGCTGCTGGTCGTCCTGCTGCTGTTCGGGAGCGGCAAGGTCAGTAACCTGATGGGCGATTTCGCCAAGGGCATCAAATCGTTCAAGAAGAACATGGCCGAGGACGACGATGCGTCCATGGAGGCGAGTGCGGACCGCCACACCGGCACCATCCCGCCGCCGGCCGCCAGCACCGTGCATCCGGCGTCCACCACGCCGCCGCGCGAGACCACTCGCGCGCTATAGTTCGGCGGGTCGCCAACAAAAAACCCCGGCCGCGAGGCCGGGGTTTTTTTGTGTCGCCGGGCCGAAGCCCGGTGGGTGCGATCAGGCGCCGCGGCGCTTGAAGCGCGCCATGCCCAGGCCGACCAGGCCGCTGCCGAGCAGGGCGAGGGACATCGGCTCCGGCACGTTGGTCGCAGACGCGCTGGAGTTGCCGGTGAAGGTGAACTGCAGATTGGTCGGGTTGCCGCCTTGCGAGTTCGCGGAGATCGAGAACATGCCGGTGGTGGTGTCGGCCGGATTGCCGTCCGTGTAGGTGGCCGCGCCGGCGACGGTGACGGAGGTGCCCGTCGAGGAGCGGGTCACGGTGGCATTGCTGAAATTCAACTGCAGGTTGCTCGCCGAGCCGAAGCTGATGAACGGGTTGGCGGCATAGGGGTTGCCGACGGAGCCGGTCAGCGAGATGTCGGCGATGCTGGCCATCGTGCCGTCGAGCCCGGTGAATGCGCCCATGGCGTTGCCGACCAGGGCGGTGCCGTTGACGCCGTAGCCATTGCCCGTGTTGCTGAAGGCGGCGCCGAAATCGAGCCCCGTGGCGGTCGCGGCGGTCTGCGAGCCACCGATGAAGCTGCCGCCGAAGCCGGTGAACGAGAACGAGCCGGTGATCGGCGCGGCGGCGGCCATGCCGGCGGAGACGACGGTGAGGGCGGAAGCCAGAAGGAAGCGCTTGAACATTGGAGATCTCCTCAGAAGCACGCCGAAGCGTTCTCCTGAGTATCAGCAAGCGTCATGCCAGCTGAGATAATCTCCAAATATGAGACACTTAACTCTGGCCTAAAACCCTAGGTTGTAAATTCGGCTGACAGCTAGAACCCGATAACGAGGTCGCCGGAGAAGGTGAAGCGGCCGCGGCGCGTCCCGTCGCCGAACGGCGTGCTGTCGTTGAGCGCTCGGTCGTAGCGGATTTCCGGGCGGAGCAGGGCGGTGGTCAGTTGCTCGGGCAGGCCGGGGATCTTGTAGGTCAGTCCGGCCGTGAACTCGCCGTAGGTGGTCGGGCGCGCGGCCGTGATCAGGTTGGCGAAGGTGCCGCGCTCGGAGGCGACGTAGTCGCGGTAGCCGACCGGGTTGGAGACGAAGAAGTTGTTGTTGTCGCGGAACGCCTCCGCCCGGCCGTTCAGCGTCACCGAGTCGGTCAGGGCGTAGCTGACGTAGGTTGCCACGCCGTAGCCTTCCGCGTGGTAGCCGGCGTCGCGGATGTAGTTCAGCTCGGCCGTCAGCGTCAGCTTCTCGGTCGCCTTGTAGACCACGGCGACGTCGTTGAGGTAGCGCATCGCCTCGTTGGCGAACGGTGCCACTCGCTTGGAGTTCTCCGGTCCCATGTGGCTCAGGGCGAGCACGGTGAGCCGGCCGTCGAGGAAGTTGAGGCCGATGCCCGCGATGCCGCCGGGCCGATTGTTGTTGTCGCCCGCCCCGTAGGCGATGCCGGTGTTCACGCCGGTATCGACGCCGAGATACAGGTCCACCAGATCGCTCACATGCGCCGTGGCGAGCGCCCCGATGTGCTTGTAGGGCAGGCCGTAGTTGAAGATGTACGAGTGCGTGTAGAAGGCGTTGCCCTTCGGGTCGATCACCTCCACGCCCAGCGGCGTCGGATAGATGCCGGCCTTCACGTCGAACCCGCCGGCAAACAGGTAGGGCAAGTGGACGCTGACGTTAGCCTCCACGATGTCGAGCTGGTTGCGATCGTGGATGAGCTGATCGAACACGCCCAGCGTGTGGACAATGCGGGCATCCGATCCGTACATGGCCTGGAACTTGAAGCCGACGTCGACGTCCTTCGACTTGGGGTCGATGTCGCGGCTAACGGTGGCGAGCAACTGGTTCAGCACCGGGCGGTTCGCCTGGTCGGTGAACAGCATGCCGAAGTTACGGCCGCTATTGGGCGACAAGGTGTTGCCGACGACGCCGGCTTCGCCCTGGAAGCCGAGCTTGATGGTCGACGCCCAGCCGCTCGGGGCGACCGGCAGGGTGGCGGCGCCGGCTGGCGCGGTCGGGTTGGTGATGGTCGGCGGCGAGGCGGCCTGGTTGGTGATGCCGGGCGCGATCAGCTCGGGCCCGGTCGCCTGCGCCATCGCGCTGCTGCCGGCGCCCAGGGCGCACAGCCCGGCAAGAACGGGGAGGGAGGCCCGGAGGCAAGCGGGTCGGGAATGGTCCGTTGCATTCATCATCGCTCGATTGTGAATGTCCGAACGGAGGCGGCACAAGCGACCAAACGTAAAAATTAGCCCGGATTTGGCATCTTTTGCATAAATATCCGGCCCATGTGGCTTCGTTACACGGCCGGTGCCCGCGTTGTGGGCAGTTCGCAAAAGAAAACGCTCCAGCCGCATGGGCTGGAGCGTTCCGTTGACGTCGGTGGAGGCGGTTAAGCCGAGTAATACATCTCGAACTCAACCGGGTGCGGCGTGTGCTCGAACCGGTAGACTTCCGTCCACTTCAGCTCGATGTAGCTGCGGATCTGCTCGATGTTGAACACGTCGCCCGCCAGCAGGAAGTCGTGGTCGGCTTCCAGCGCGCCCAAGGCTTCGCGCAGGCTGCCGCACACGGTCGGGATGTCCTTCAGCTCTTCCGGCGGCAGGTCGTACAGGTCCTTGTCCATCGGGTCGCCCGGATGGATCTTGTTCCGGATGCCGTCCAGCCCGGCCATCAGCAGCGCCGAATAGGCCAGGTAGGGGTTGGCGGTCGGGTCCGGGAAGCGGATCTCGACGCGCTTGGCCTTCGGGTTGGTGGTGTAGGGGATGCGGCACGAGGCCGAGCGGTTGCGCGCCGAGTAGGCGAGCAGCACCGGCGCCTCGAAGCCCGGGATCAGCCGCTTGTAGCTGTTGGTGCTCGGGTTGGTGAACGCGTTGCAAGCCTTGGCGTGCTTGATGATGCCGCCGATGAAATACAGGCAGGTTTCCGACAGGTCGGCGTAGCCGGACCCTGCGAAGAGCGGCTTGCCGTCCTTCCAGATCGACTGGTGCGTATGCATGCCCGACCCGTTGTCGCCGTAGATCGGCTTGGGCATGAACGTCGCCGTCTTGCCGTAGCTGTGGGCCACGTTGTGCACGCAGTACTTATAGATCTGCATCTGATCGGCCATCTTGACCAACGTGGCGAAGCGCGTGCCCAGCTCGTGCTGGCTTTGCGCCACCTCGTGGTGATGCTTCTCGATCACCAGACCCATCTCGCCCATCGACGACAGCATCTCGGCGCGCAGGTCGCTCTCGCTATCGACGGGAGGCACGGGGAAGTAGCCGCCCTTGACCGCCGGGCGATGGCCCATGTTGCCTTCGGGGTAGTCGCGCAGATTGGCGCCGGGACCCTCGATGGAGGTGATGTCGTACTTGCCGTAGTTCGGGCCGGTGCCGAACTTGATGTCGTCGAACACGAAGAACTCGGCTTCCGCGCCGACCATCACCGTGTCGCCGATCCCGCTCGACTTGACGAACGCCTCGGCCTTCTTGGCGGTGCTGCGCGGGTCGCGCGTGTAGGGCTGGCCGGTGCTGGGCTCGTAGATGTCGCAGAAGATGATCAGGCTGGGCTTGGCCGCGAACGGGTCCATCACCGCGGTGTCGGGATCGAGCATGAGGATCATGTCGCTCTCGTTGATCGCCTTCCAGCCGGCGATGGACGAGCCGTCGAACATGATGCCGTCCTTGAAGGCATCCTCGTCGATGGTCGAGATGTGCTGCGCCGTGTGCTGCCACTTGCCGCGCGGATCCGTGAACCGCAGGTCGACGTACTCGACGGACTGTTCCTTGATCAGCTCGAGAACCTTCTCGACGCTCTTCTCTTTGCTGTCTTTTGCCATCCTGACCACTATTCCTTTCTCATCCGCCCGCGAAGGCGGCCTGGTTTGGGGGCAGGCTGCGCCCGCCCGCATGTTGCTAGATCGCGTCGCTGCCGCGCTCGCCCGTGCGGATCCGCACGACCTCCTCGACCGGCACGATGAATATCTTGCCGTCGCCGATCCGTCCGGTCCGCGCCGCATTGGTGATCGCTTCCACCGCGCGCTCGACCAGGTCGTCGTCGCACACGACCTCGATCTTCACCTTGGGGAGGAAGTCGACCACGTATTCGGCCCCGCGATACAGTTCCGTGTGCCCCTTCTGGCGACCGAACCCTTTCGCCTCCACGACCGTGATGCCCTGCAGCCCGACCTCGTGCAGCGCGTCCTTCACCTCGTCCAGCTTGAAGGGTTTGATGACCGCCTCGATCTTCTTCATGTACCCGTGCCAGGTCTCAAACCCCCGGCCTCCCCCCGTTGCTGCGCATCCGCCTCATCGAGAGGACGGTGTGAAAGGTTTGCACGCAGCGTGCCACATCGCAACCGAGCGCCCGGCGCGGCCATCGGCCAGAGTTGCCGGCGCCGTGGGCAGCCGGGCGGGGCCGATGCCCTGCCGCCGGGCACGCCGGGCTGCCGCGTTTGTGTGCAGTTGCCGACCCGTCGGACGCAGCGCATATGGGGAGCTCGCCTGTGGAGTGCGCCGCGTTGAAGCCTGCCAATGCCCTGTTGTCCGGTCTCGGAACGACCGTCTTCACGGTCATGTCCGCCCTGGCCACCGAGCACCGGGCGATCAACCTGGGCCAAGGCTTCCCCGATACCGACGGGCCGGATGACATCCTCCAAGCCGCCGCCGACGCGCTGCGGGACGGGCGCAACCAATATCCGCCCATGACCGGGGTGCCCGAGCTCCGCGCCGCCGTTGCCTCCGCCAATGCCCGCTTCTACGGCCTCCAATACGACCCCGCCTCCGAGATCGTGGTCACCTCCGGCGCCACCGAAGCCATCACCGCCTGCCTGATGGCGGTGCTGAACCCCGGCGACGAGGTGGTGCTGTTCGAGCCGCTGTACGACACCTACCTGCCCATCATCCGCCTGCTCGGCGCGGTGCCCAAGCTGGTCCGGCTGGCGCCGCCGAAATGGGAACTGCCGCGCAGCGAGTTGGCGGCGGCGTTTGGGCCAAAAACGAAGGCGATGCTGATCAACACGCCGATGAACCCGTGCGGCAAGGTGTTCACCGCCGCGGAGCTCGCCTTCATCGCCGACTTGCTGCAGCGGCACGACGCCTACGCGGTCTGTGACGAGGTCTACGAGCACCTCACCTTCGATGGCTGGCGGCACATCCCGCTCGCGACCCTGCCCGGGCTCCGCGAGCGCTGCATGCGGGTCGGCAGCGCCGGCAAGACCTTCAGCCTGACCGGGTGGAAGGTCGGCTACGTGTCCGCCCCCGCCGCGCTGGCCGGTGTCGTCACCAAGGCGCACCAGAACCTCACCTTCACCACGCCGCCCAATCTTCAGCGGGCGGTGGCGCTCGGCCTGGCCAAGGATCAGTCCTATTTCGACGAGCTGGCGAGGGACCTGGCGCAGAAGCGCGACCTGTTGTCGGCCGGATTGGCGCGGCTCGGCTTCGGCGTGCTGGAAAGCCGCGGCAGCTACTTCGTCACCGCCGATTTCAGCCCGCTCGGCTTTGCCGGCGACGACGTGGCGTTCTGCAAGCACATCACGATCGATGCGGGTGTCACCGCCATTCCGGTATCGGCCTTCTACGAGACGGAGGCGCCGACCCATTACGCCCGCTTCGCCTTCTGCAAGCGCGAGTCGGTGTTGGCGGAAGCGGTCGGTCGGCTCGAGCGCACATTTGCCGGCGCGCGATTGACGAGGGCCTCGTAGCCGCTTTAAACCGCCATTTCGCTGTGGCGGTCGTAGCTCAGTTGGTAGAGCGCCGGTTTGTGGTACCGGTTGTCGCGGGTTCGATCCCCGTCGATCGCCCCAGCGATCCCCACCGGCCCGCGTGCCGGGCATCCACCGCCATGAGGTCCGGATGAGGCTCTGCGCTGCGGCGATCGTCACCTTGATGTTGAGCCTGCCCGCCGCCAGCCACGCCGCCGACCCCGTGATCGGCGCCATCTACGGCACCGCCGGCCCCGGCGCCAACGCCCGCGACGCGATCGAAACCGCGCTGGAGATCATCAACGGCACGCACGCGCCGCTCCCCGTGCTGATGGGGCATGGTGGCGGGCTCGACCGGTTGGACAATGCCAAGCTGGCCGTCACCTTTGCCGAGGATGGCGGCGACCCCGCCGCTGCCGCCGCCGCCGCCGAGCGCCTCATCACCGACGGGCACGTCACGGCGCTGATCGGCGGCGTGACCGACACGATGGCGCTGGCCATCGGCAAGGTGGCGCAGGCGCACGGGCTGCCCTTCCTGGCGTTGCAGACCGGCCAGCCGAACGACGCCGATCTCACCTGGTTCTTCCGCATCGGTCGCACGCCGGCCCGCGACTCCACGGGGATGTTGCGTCAGCTCGCCGCGCTCGCCAGCGCCGATGGCAAGACCCTGGGCAGCATCGCCCTTGTTTATGAGAACGACCCCGAAGGCCAAGCCCGCACCGCGCCCATGCGCAAGGCGGCCGAGGCTGCGGGCGTGCAGGTTGCCGATGCGCCGATACCGCCCGGCGCCGCGCTCGAGCCGCCGGTCGTGGCGGCCCTGCTCGCCGCCAAGCCGGACGCAGTGCTGTCGTTCCGGACGGAAGCGGCCGACGTCGCGACGTTGACGGCGGGCGGCATCGGGCCGCTGGTGCTGATGCAATCGGGTCCGCTGGGCACCGCGCCCGACGGCGTGTTCCGCAGCGCCAGTTTCACGCTCGACCCGGTGCCGGCCCGGCCGGGCATCCCGGCGGTGGACGCCGTCTTCAAGGCACGCACCGGCCGTTCGCTCGGGGCGGAGGGCGCCCGTGAAATCACCGGGTTGCTGCTCCTGGCCGACGTGATCAACCGCGCCAGCTCGACCAAGCCGATCGACCTGCGCACGGCGCTCATGGCGACCGACACGCCGGGCGGCGAGACGCTGATGCTGTGGGACGGCATCCGCTTCGACGATAGCGGCCAGAACGTCCGCGCGACGCCTGCGCTGTTGCAGGCCAAGGACGGTGCCTTCCGAACGGTGGCGCCGGAGGAGATCGCGGTGGCGACCCCGACCTGGCCATCCGCCAAGAAGGACTGAGCCGACCTACGCCCGCGGCAGTTGCTGCTCCACCAACGTCGCCCAGAAGCTCGCGCCGGTCGGCAGCATCTCGTCGTTGAAGTCGTAGCGCGGGTGGTGCAGCCCGGCGTCGCCCGGGCCGCGGCCGGTGCCGAGCATGATGTAGGCGCCCTGCTTGGCGTTCAGCATGAAGCTGAAATCCTCGCCGCCCATGGTCGGCTGCGCGGTTTCCTCGACCCGGCCGTCGCCGACCACGGCGGTGGCGGCCCGCCGCATCATGCGCATCGCGTCGGCATCGTTGACCGTCGCCGGGTAGAGCCGCCTGAAATCGACGGCGGCGGTGGCGCCGAAGCTCGCCGCGATACCGGTGGCGAGCCGGACGACGTTGCCCTCGATGATGTCGGCGACCGCCGGGTCGAACCAGCGGGCGGTGCCGAGCATGCGCACCGTCTCGGGGATCACGTTGTGCGCATGGCCGCCCTGGATGCTGCCGATCGTCACCAGGCCGCCCGCGAGCGGATCGACGTTGCGCGCGATCACCGTCTGCAGCGCCTGCACGATCGCGGCGGCGACGACGATCGGGTCGATGCCCTGGTGCGGCTCGGCCCCGTGCGCGCCCTTGCCGGTAATGTCGATGACGATGGTGGCTACGGCGGCCATGACGGGGCCGTTGCGCCACTTGAAGGTGCCGGCGGGGACGGTCGGCCAGTTGTGCATGCCGAACACCTGCCGCATGGGAAAGCGCTCGAACAAGCCCTCCTGCACCATGATCTGGCCCCCGCCGGCATTCTCCTCGGCAGGCTGGAAGATCACGTAGGCGGTGCCGGCGAAGTTGCGGGTCTCGGCCAGGTAACGGGCGGCGCCGAGCAGCATGGTCGTGTGCCCGTCATGGCCGCAGGCGTGCATGACGCCCGGCGTGAGGCTCGCATGCGGTTGCCCGGTCTGCTCGTCGATCGGCAGTGCGTCCATGTCCGCCCGCAGGCCGATCGCCTCGCCCGGCGCGTTGCCGTGGATGACGCCGACCACGCCGGTCTGCGCGATTCCGGTATGCACCTCGTCCACGCCGAAGCCGCGCAGCAGGTCCGCTACGACGCCGGCGGTCCGCGTCTCGAGCAGGCCGATCTCGGGATGCGCGTGGAGGTCGCGGCGCCAGGCCGTCATGTCGTCGTGGAACTCGGCGATTCGGTTCAGGATGGGCATGGCGCGCTTTCGAATGTGAGACGGAGGCCCTGCTCGAGCGGGATCGGGTCGATGTCGAGCCTAGACCGCATTGCATCGATGCCGAATGCCTTGTCTTCACCGAGCCGGCGAATCTCGGCCGCCCGGATCCGCGGCACGGCAGGCAGCAGGGTGAGCGGTGACAGGGCCCGCAGCAGGCCAGACGGCACCGGAACGATCCGCGGCGGCGGCAGCCCGGCCGCCTTCGCCACCGCGCGCGCGAAGTCGGCGTAGGGCAGGGGACTGGGTCCCGCGATCACGATCGCCTCCGGCCCGGGCCATGCCACGTCCAGCGCCGCGCGGATCGACCGGGTCACGTCGCTCTGATGGATCGGCTGCACCAGCGCGCGGCCGCCATCGGGCAGTGGCAGCACCGGCAGGCGCCGGATCAGCGCCGCCAGGCGCCGGACGTTGTCCTCCCCCGCCGCGCCGTAGATCATGGTCGGGTGCAGGATCGCGCCGCGCCGGCCGGAGGCGAGCAGCGCCCGCTCGCCCGCCAGCACGCCGTTGCCGTGATCGTCCGGCCAGCGGGTGAACTTGCGGGTGCTGCCCAGCGCGACGATGACGGCGCCGGCCGGGGCAGCGGCCAGCAGGGCGGGCAGGTGTCGCGCATGGGCGCACGACACGATCCGCGTCGCATCGGCCAGCGCCGCCGCCAATCCGTCGCCGTTCAGATCGGCCAACCGCGGCACGCCGGGGAGGCCGGTCGCGGCCCAGCGCTCGGGACTGCGCACAACGGGCACGGTCGCGATCCCGTTGGCGGCGAGCGCACGGACCAGCGCGGCCCCGGACCGGCCGCTGGCTCCGATGACGTGAACCGTCACGGCGAGCCGATCACGTGAACCGTCACGCGAGCAGGCTGTCGGCGGCGGCGCGGGCGGCGTCCGTGACGTTCTCGCCGGCGAGCATGCGGGCCAGCTCCTCGCGCCGCTCGGCCGGGTCCAGCCGGTCGACGCTGGTGGCGGCGCGGCCGGCCTTGGTCGCCTTGGCGACGCGCAGATGCGCCGCCCCGCGGGCGGCGACTTGCGGGCTGTGCGTGACGACCAGGACCTGAACCGTGTCGGCCACGCGCGCCAACCGCTCACCGACTGCGGCGGCAGTGGCGCCGCCGACGCCGCTATCCACCTCGTCGAACACCAGGGTCGGCACGGAGCCGCCGGCCACCAGCACCACCTTCAGCGCCAGCATGAGACGGGATAATTCGCCGCCGGAGGCGATGCGGTCCAGCGCGCCGGGGGCCTGGCCCGGGTTGGTGGCGATCAGGAAGGCAGCGCGTTCCACACCGGCGGCACCGTAGCGCGCCTCCTCCAACGGGCGCAGTTCGACGACGAAGCGGGCCTTGTCCAGCCGCAGCGGCGGCAGCTCCGCCGTCACGGCGTTCTGCAGCCGGGTCGCCGCAGTCCGCCGTGCCGCGGTGAGCGAAGCGGCAGACTCGAGATAGCTCGCCTTGGCCGCCTCGAGCCGGCCGGCCAGGATGGCGATCTCGGCGGTGCCGGTATCGAGCGCGCCCAGCCGGCGCTGCAGCCCGGCCAGCAATGCCGGCAGCTCGGCCACCGGCACGCCGTGCTTGCGGGCGCTGGCACGCAGGGCGAACAGCCGCTCCTCCGCCTGCTCGAGCAAGCGCGGGTCGGCATCGGCCTCGTTGGCCATCCGGCTCAGCAGCGTCTCGGCTTCCGCCAGCGCTTCCTCCGCACGGTCCAGCGCCGCGAGGGCGCCGCGGGCCGCCGGGTCGTCGCCGAGCTTCTGCAGCGCGCGGGAGGCCGAACGCAGCGTGGCCGCCGGACCCGCGCTGCGGCGGTCGCGCGGGGCGATCTCGCCCAGGGCCTGACCGATCGCCTCACCCCTTCGCTCGAATTGCTGCAAGCGCAGCCGCTCTGCGGCCAGGCGGTCCTCCTCGCCATCGACCGGGGCCAGCTCGTCGAGTTCGCCGACAGCGTGCCGCAGCCAGTCTTCTTCCCGCTGCGCTTCCTCCAGCGCGGTTCGCGCGGCCTCGAGCGCGACGGTTCGGTCGCGTAATTCGGTCCAGGCGGCCCGCGTGGCCGCCAGCAGCGCCGGTTTCACGCCAAAGCCGTCCAGCAGCACGGTATGCACGGCCGGGTCGGCGAGGCCCATCTGGTCGCCCTGGCCCTGGATCTCGACCAGCAGGCTGCCGGCCCGGCGCAGCAGGGCGACGCTGACGGGCTGGTCGTTGACGGTGGCGCGCGAGCGGCCGTCGCGGCCCACCACGCGGCGGACGACCAGCTCGTCCTCCTGCACGTCCACGCCCTGCTCCGTCAGCAAGGCCAGCGCGGGGTGGTCGGGCGGTAGCGCGAAGGAGGCGGTGACGCTGGCCTGCTCGCCGCCGACCCGGACCAGGCCCTGCTCCGCGCGCGCGCCGAGCGCCAGGCCGAGGCTGTCGAGCAGGATCGACTTGCCGGCACCGGTCTCGCCCGTCAGCACGGTGAGCCCGTGGCCGAAGCCGAGATCGAGCCGCTCGATCAGCACCACGTCGCGGATCGAGAGGGCGGTGATCATGGGTGAGCGGGTGTGCTAGAAGAGGCTACCCAGCGTGCGCGAGAAGAAGCCGCCGCTTTCCGCCGTGCGATTGACCGGCTGCGCCATGCCTTGATCGACCAACGTGTCGTAGCTGCTCTCGTACCAGCGATTGCCGGGATAGTTGTGGCCCAAGACGGCCGCGGTCCGACGCGCCTGGTCGGTCATGCCGAGCAGCAGGTAGATCTCCGTGAGCCGATGGAGCGCTTCGGGGGCGTGATTGGTGGTTTGGTAGTCGTCGACCACGCGCTGGAAGCGGCCGATCGCCGCCGCGTAGTCTTTCTGGCCCTCGTACCAGCGACCGATCTCCATTTCCTTGCCGGCGAGGTGGTCGCGGCACAGGTCGATCTTCAGCCGGGAGTCGCGGGCATAAGGCGTGTCGGGGAAGCGGTTGACGACGTCCTGCAGCGCGCTCATCGCGACCTGGGTGCCTTTCTGGTCGCGCTGCACGTCGGAGATCTGCTCATAGAAGCAGAGCGCGCGGAGATAATAGGCGTAGGCGACGTTGGAGCTGCCAGGGTGCAGCGCGATAAAGCGGTCGAGCGCGCCGACGGCCTCCGTGTAATGGTTCTGCAGGTATTCGGCGTAGCCATGCATCAACTGGGCGTTGGTCGCCCATGACGAGTAGGGATAATACTGCTCGATGGCGTCGAACTGCGCGACGGCGGCATTGTAGCGCTTGGCGTTCAGCGCATCGATGCCGTTGTTGTAGAGCTGCTCCGGCGGGATCTTGGTGTAGTCGACCTTGTCCGAAGCGTCGTCGGACGAGCTGGTCCATGGCAGGACGGAGCTGATCGTCTCGCACCCCCCCAACAGGAACAGGGTCGCGGCGGCAGCGATCAAGCGAGCGGAATGTCTCATGTCGCGGGGCTTATACCACAGGCGCCGTCGGCCCCAAGCGTCGCGTCACGGGGCGTTCAGGCGGCGTTCTGCAGCCAGCCGAGCCCGTCGGCCCGCACGGCACGCCAGTTGGCTGGATCGGCAAACAGGGCGCGGAGCAGGCGATTGTTGAGCGAGTGGCCGGAGCAATGACCGATGAAGCGCCCGCGGAGCGCGCCGCCGAGCCCGAGATCGCCGATCGCATCGAGCAGCTTGTGCCGCACGAACTCGTCGGCCATGCGCAGACCAGCCGGATTCAGCACCCGCGCCCCATCCACCACCACCGCATTGTCCAACGAGCCGCCCTGAGCCAGGCCCTGGGCGCGGAGCCCGGCGATCTCGTGCGCCTGCGCAAAGGTGCGCGCGCGAGCTACGTCGCGGAAGGCGTCGCCGCGCAGGGACAGGGAGAAGGATTGCCGCCCGATCGCAGCGGCCCGGAAGTCGATCACCACGCTGAGCTCGAGGCAGTCGCCCAGGCTGGGGCGCAACTCGGCGAACGCCGCGCCGTCTTCCACCCGCACGGGGCGCAGCACTTCGATGACCGTCGCGGGCGCGTCCTGATCGACGGTGCCCGCGCAGCCCAACAGGAAGGTCCAGGGCTCGGCCGACCCGTCCAGCACGGGGATTTCGGGGCCGCTGACCTCGATCAGCAGGTTGCAGATGCCGGCCGCCACGCAGGCCGCCATGAGGTGCTCCACGGTGCCGACGACCACGTCCGGACGGCCGGGCGCCGCCAGCACGGTGCACAGCCTGGTGTCGGACACGGCGTCGAAACGGGCGGGAACGTCGATGCCGAGATCGGTGCGGCGGAACAGGAGGCCGGTGCCGGGGGCGGCCGGGCAAAGGCGCACCGAAACGGTCGTGCCGCTGTGCAGGCCGACGCCGACGCAATCGATCGGCCGGGCAATGCTGCGCTCCTGCAACACCAGCGATGACACCGTCTCGAGGCTTGCCGTCACCGGCAGGGAACCGTCCATCTTCTTCTCCGCGCCGACGCCGGCACACGCGAGACACCCGAAACGAGAGCGCCCCGACCTCTTCCTAGCGGAAGCGATCGGGGCGCCCAAAACAAAGAATGTTTCTGAATATGTCGCTGTAACGTGTTGTTAAAGCTTACTCCTTGGCAGAGCTCTGCCGCCGCAGGAAGGCCGGGATCTCCAGCGCCTCGTCATTGCCGTTGTACTGTGCCTCCCGTGCGGCCGGCGGCGCGGCATCCGGCGAGAAGCTCGGCTCCGCGCGTTGCGGCTCGGTCGGCTCGGGCTGTGTCGTGCGCCGGATCGAGCGGGTCATCATGCCGAACAGGCTGCGCCCGGCGGCGGCAGCGGAGAGCGGGGCAGGCGCCGGTGCCGGCGCGGGTGCCGAAACGGGCACCGGCTCTTCGACGGGCTGGGCCGGACGGTGCGGCGCCGGCGCCGGCGCGCTGGGGACCGGCCGAAACGCGGGGGCACGTCCGGTCAGGCCGGCTGAAGCGGCGTCGTAGCCTTCCGGCTGGGGGGCCGGGCTCGGCTCCGGCGCGGTCTGGCGGGGCACCAGCATCGGCTGCGGCGGGGCGAAACGTTGCTCGGCGACCGGAGCGGGCGTCTGCTGCGCCGTTTGCGGCACGAAGCCGCCGGACACCGCTTGCACCATGCCGCCATTGCCGACCGCGACGAGCTGCGGCCGCTTGCTTTCCGCATGCGCCGCCATGTCGATGCCGGTGGCCACGACGGAAACGCGCACCTTGCCGGCCAGGCTTTCGTCGACCGCCGAGCCGAAGATGATGTTGGCGTCGTCGCCCACTTCCTGGCGGACGCGGTTCATCGCCTGGTCCACTTCGTAGAGCGTCATGTCGTCGCCGCCGGTGATGTTGACCAGCAGGCCGCGCGCGCCGGCCATGGAGGTGTCCTCCAGCAGCGGGTTACTGATCGCGGACTCGGCGGCGCGGGTGGCGCGCTCCTCGCCCTCGGCCTCGCCGGTGCCCATCATGGCCTTGCCCATCTCGGCCATCACCGTGCGGATGTCGGCAAAGTCGAGATTGATCAGGCCGGGCGCCATCATCAGGTCGGTCACGCCGCGTACGCCCATGTAGAGCACGTTGTCGGCCATCTTGAACGCTTCTTTCCAGCCGGTGCGGTCATTGGCCAGGCGGAACAGGTTCTGGTTCGGGATCACGATCAGCGTGTCCACGTATTGCTGCAGCTCGGCGATGCCCGCCTCGGCCGACTTGGTGCGGCGCGAGCCCTCGAAGGTGAAGGGTTTGGTCACCACGCCGACGGTCAGGATGCCGCGCTCGCGAGCCATGCGCGCGATCACGGGCGCCGCGCCAGTGCCGGTGCCGCCGCCCATGCCGGCGGTGATGAACACCATGTGGGTGCCTTCGAGGCAGTGCATCAGCTCGTCTGCGGCTTCCTCGGCGGCGGCGCGGCCGATCTCCGGCTTGGCGCCGGCACCCAGGCCCTGCGTCAGATGCGGCCCGAGCTGAACCCGGCGGTCGGCGCGGCTATGCTGCAGCTGCTGCGCGTCCGTATTGGCCACCACGAAGTCCACGCCTTGCAGATTGAGCGCGATCATGTTGTCGACGGCATTGGTGCCGCCGCCGCCGACGCCCACCACAGTGATGCGCGGGGTGAAATCGGTGTGGCTGTGTTTTGGGACGATAATGTGCAGCGTCATGTGTTTTTTCCCTCACGGGCTTGATGGCTGGGTTGTGGCACAGGTGATTGGAGTCGCGCGGGTGACTACAAACGGTCTCCGATATATTTCACGATCCGGGCGATCAGGGTCGGCGGTCCGTCCTCCTCGAGCTTGACGTCGGCCAGGTGTCGGCCGACGCCGGAAGACCAGGCCAGCAGCCCCGCCGCCGTCGCGAAGGCCGGGCCGGAGGCGAAGTCCGGCATCGCGCGCAGGTGCGCCGGCCGGCCGAGCCGTACTTGCCCGCCCAGGATCCGCGTCGCCATGTCGCGCAGGCCCGGCAGTTGGCTCGCGCCGCCGGTCAGCACGATCCGGTGGCCGGCTTCGCGCTTGATGCCGGCCGCGTCCAACTGGGCGCGCACCATCTCGAACGTCTCTTCCAGCCGCGGCACCACGATGGCGATCACCCGGGAGCGCGGGATCTTGTGCACGTCGTCTTCGTCCTCGCCGACCAGCATGATCGGCAGCATCTCGCGCTCGTCGTCCGGGCTCGGCTGGGCGCTGCCGTACAGCGTCTTGAGCCGCTCGGCCTGCTCCAGCGGGGTGGACAGGCCCTGCGCGATGTCCTTGGTGATGTGCAGCCCGCCGATGCGCAGATGCGCGGTGTGCAGCAGCTGGCCTTCGCTGAACACGGCCATCCCGGTGGTGCCGCCGCCCATGTCGATCACCGTGGTGCCGAGCTGGCGCTCGTCCTCCACCAGCGTCGCCAGCCCAGCGGCGAGCGGCGCGCTCACGAGCTCGTCCAGCTGCAGGCGGCAGCGGCCGACCGTGGCCATGAGGTTCTGCACCGCCGAGGCAGCCGCATCGACCACGTGCAGCCGGGTCTTGAGCTGCTCGCAATGCATCCGCCGCGGGTCCGACACGCCGCCCGTCTCGTCCACGGCGAACATCAGCGGCACGACGTGGATGATCTCGCGGCCGGGTAGTTGGGCGCGGCGGCCGCCCTCGGCCACGACCCGGCGCAGATCCTGCTCCGTCACTTCGCGCCCGCCGATCGGCCACTCGACGTTGTAGAGACGGCTTTCCGGCTGCCCGCAGGACAGGTTGACCGTGTAGTGCTCGATACGCTGTCCCGCGCGGTTCTCCGCTTCGCCCACGACACCGGCGATGGAGTGCGACGCCGCGTCCAGATCGACGATGCCGCCGGACCGCACGCCGCGCGACGCCCGCATGGCCGAGCCGATCACCCGCATGCTGCCGTCCGGGTCGGTGCGGCCGATCAGGCAACACACCTTGGTGCTGCCGACGTCCAGCACGCCAAAGGTGCCGGAGCGGGGCGCGCGGGCCGGCACGGGCGGCTCCGGGGTGTCGGGGGCGCCGCTGGCCAGCGTTTCCAGTAGATCGGGCACGGGCGGCTTCAGCGGCCGGCGGCGCGTCAATTCGTTCACGAGGGCTTCTTTCCGGCCGGAGCCGCGCCGGGCGTGGTGGATGACGCGGCAGGCATCGCCCGCACCACCAGCCGATCGGGCAGCCGCATGTCCACCACCTGCAGTGGGCGATCCAGTAGCGCATCCTTGGCCTGCAGCTCGGCCAGCCGCGTCATGGCGGCGGTCTCGGCGCCCTCTGGCAGCAGCACGTCGGCGCCGTTGCTCAGGTGCAGGTTCCACCGCCGTTCGCCGACGCGCACTGCGGCGACGACGCGCGTGCGCAGCGTCGGCAGGGTGGCGAGGTCGTCGAGCAGGGCGGCGGCGGCCTCCGGCGCACCGGCGCCGACGACCAGGGGGAGCGATTTGAAGGCGTCGGCGTCCTTGGCCGGATCCTGCTGCACGACGACCTCACCCGTGCGGTCGATCAGCTGGAACTTGCCGCCATTCTGCCAGACGGCGAAGGGCCGGCGCTCCTCGAGGCGGACGATCACGGTGCCGGGCAGGTGCCGCTCGACCGTCGCGCGCTGCACCCAGGTCAGCTTCTCGATGCGGGCGCGTGCGGCATCGAGCGAGAAGCGGAGCAGCTTGTCGCCGGGCGCCAGGCCGAGCGCCGCGCGAAGGGCGGGTTCCGGGGTCTTCTCGCGCCCCTCGATGCGGATATCGGTGACCACCAGCGCGCCACCGATGCCGAGGCGCTCCGGCAGGGTCGCCACCGCGTTGCCGTCGCGCACGCTGCGGACCACCGAGACGGCCATGGTGCCCACGATCAGCAGCACCAGCGCGGCCAGCGCGGGCAGCAGCAGCTTGTTGCGCCGGCGCCAGAACAGCCCGGCGCGGGACGGTCGGCGGGCGCCCTGCAGCGGCGCTGGTGCCTTGGCCGGCGTGCGCAGGCGGGGGCCCGCATCGGCGCGGGCGCGCGGGGGCGGGTCTACGCCCGGCATGCCGCGTTCTCCACCATCCAGGTGCACAGGGACGGGAAGTCGATGCCGTGGAACGCCGCCTGCTCGGGCAGCAGGCTGGTGGGCGTCAGGCCGGGCTGGGTGTTGACCTCGAGCAGCACCAGGCGCCCCGGCCCGTCCTCGTTCTCGTCGAGGCGGAAATCCGCCCGGCTGGCGCCGCGGCAGCCCAGCGCGCGGTGCGCGGCCAAGGCGACGTCCATGGCGCGTGCGTAGCTGTCCGGGTGGATGGCGGCGGGGATCTGGTGCAGCGAGCCGCCATCGCCGTACTTGCTCTCGTAGTCGTAGAAGGCGCCGGCCTTGGCCGAGATTTCGGTGACCGCCAGCGCGCGATCGCCCATGACGCCCACGGTGATCTCGCGTCCAGGAATGTATTCCTCTACCATCGCCTCGGTGCCGAACCGCCAGCCGCGTGCGATCTCGACCCGGCGGTTGTCGCCGGGCCGCATGATCTCCACGCCGACGGAGGAGCCCTCGTTCAGCGGCTTGATCACATAGGGCAGCGGCAAAGGATCGGCGGCGGCGAGCTCGTCCATGCCGATCACGGCGCCGGTCGCCACCGGCAGCCCGGCGCCGTGGAACACGGTCTTGGCGGCCTGCTTGTCCATCGCCAGCGCCGAAGCCCGCACGCCGGAATGCGTGTAGGGGATGCCCAGCCAGTCCAGCACGCCCTGAATCGTCCCGTCCTCGCCGAAGCGGCCGTGCAGCGCGTTGAACACGACGTCGGGCGCCGGGTCGAGCGCGGCCAGCACGGCGCCGAGGTCGGGTCCGACCAGCACGGGGGTGACCTCGAAGCCGGCATGTTGCAGCGCCGCGATCACCTGGGTGCCGCTGGACAGGCTCACCTCGCGTTCGGCCGAAATCCCGCCATACAGCACCGCCACGCGCTTCATGCTGCCACCTCGCAACCGGACCGGGCGTCGGCGGTGGCGAGGGGACCCGGCATGCCGATCCGCTTGATCTCCCAGTCCAACGTCACGCCGCTCGTTTCACGCACGCGGCGACGAACGTCCTCGCCGAGGCCTTCGAGGTCGGCGGCGGTGGCGTCGCCGGTGTTGAGCAGGAAGTTGCAGTGCTTCTCGCTGACCGCCGCGCCGCCGCGCGTCAGGCCGCGGCAACCGGCGGCGTCGATCAGCTCCCAGGCCTTCTGGCCCGGCGGGTTGCGGAACGTGCTGCCGCCGGTGCGGGCGCGGACGGGCTGGGTGGCTTCGCGGCTCTCGCGGATGTCCGCCATGGTCGCGGCGATGCGGGCGGGGTCACCGGGCTGGGCGCGGAAGCGGGCGCGCACGGCGACGGCGCCGGGTGGCAGCGAGGCGTGCCGGTAGGCGAAGGCGAGCGCGGATGCGGGCACCCGCACGATCTCCCCCGCGCGCACAACCATCTCCACCCAGTCCAGGCAGCCGGCAACATCGCCGCCGTAAGCGCCGGCGTTCATCGCCACCGCGCCGCCGACGGAGCCGGGGATGCCCGACAGGAACTCCAGTCCCGACAGCCCGGCGGCCACCGCATGCTCGGCCACCACCGCATCGAGGCAGGCCGCCCCGGCAACGACGCCGTCGGCCTCCACCGCCACCTCGCCAAAGCCGCGCTGCAGCCGCAGCACCACGCCAGGCACGCCGCCATCGCGCACCACCGTGTTGCTGGCCGCGCCGAGCACGTGCAGCGGCAGCTCCGATGGCAAGCCGCGCAGCAGGTCGGCCAGGTCGGCCGCGTCGGCAGGGCGCACCAGCACCTCGGCCGGGCCGCCGACGCGGAACCAGGTTTGCGCCGCCAGCGGGGCGTCCGCCTGCACCCGCCCGCGCAGGGGCGGCAGCGAGCGGGCCAGCGCGGAGCCGAAGCCGCTCATCCCGCCCGCCGCGTGGACGCCGCCTGCAACACGGCCAATTCGCCGGGCAGTGAGGCGGCCCATTGCGTGATGTTGCCGGCGCCCAGGCAGACCACGTAGTCGCCCGACCGCGCGATCGAGTTCACCATCTCGCCCAGATGCTCGGGACCGGAGAGCGGCACCACGCTGCGATGGCCGCGCGCGCGCAGCCCGTCGACGAGCGCGTCGCGGTTGACCCCGGGGATCGGCGCTTCGCCGGCGGCATACACGTCCGCCACGATGACGGTGCCGGCATCGTTCATGCAGGTGCAGAACTCGGGAAACAGCGATTGCAGCCGCGAGTAGCGGTGCGGCTGCACCACGGCGATCACGTCGCGCGCGCCGGCCTGTCGCGCCGCCTTCAGCACGGCGGCGATCTCGACCGGGTGGTGCCCGTAATCGTCGATCACGGTGACGCCGTTGCTTTCGCCCGTCTTGGTGAAACGCCGCTTGACGCCGCGGAACCCGGCAAACGCGCTCTTCAGCGTCAGCTCGTCGACTTCCATCTCGATGGCGATGGCGATGGCGGCCAGGGCGTTCTGCACGTTGTGCTGCCCCAGCATCGGCAGGCGGAACGGCCCCATGCGGCGCGAACGGCCGCGGCTGCGGTCGGTGATCACGGCCTCGAAGGTGGAGCCGAGCTTGTCCATCACCAGCCGCTCGGCCCGCACGTCCGCCTGCGGCGAGAAACCGTAGGTGATGATGCGGCGGTCCGACAGGCGCGGGATCATGGATTGCACGCCGGGATGATCGATGCACAGCACGCCGAAGCCGTAGAACGGCACGTTGCCGACGAACTGGTCGTAGCCGGCGACCATGGCCTCCGCGGTGCCCCAGTGGTCGAGGTGCTCCGGGTCCATGTTGGTCACCACGGCAATGACGGCGGGCAAGCGCAGGAACGAACCGTCGCTCTCGTCGGCTTCCACCACCATCCAGTCGCCTTCGCCCAGCCGCGTGTTGCTGCCATAGGCGTTGATGATGCCGCCGTTGATCACGGTGGGGTCCACGTTGGCGGCTTCCAGCACGCAGGCGACCAGGCTGGTGGTGGTGGTCTTGCCGTGCGTGCCGCCGACCGCGATGGCCCATTTCAGCCGCATCAACTCGGCCAGCATCTCGGCCCGGCGCACCACCGGCACCAGGCGGGCGCGCGCGGCCATGACCTCCGGATTGTCTGCCTTCACCGCGGTGCTGGTCACGACGACCTGCGCGTTGGCGACGTTGCGCGCGTCGTGCCCGACCGCGACCGGGATCCCGGCCTCGCGCAGGCGCTTGACGTTGGTGTTGTCGGCGATGTCGCTGCCCTGCACGGCGTAGCCGAGCGTGTGCAGCACCTCGGCGATGCCGGACATGCCGATACCGCCGATGCCAACGAAATGGATCGTGCCGATCCCGAGCGGAAGCGCCCTCATGCCGCGACTGTCCCCGTCAAAACGTCCTTGCTCAACGCCGCCTCGACCAAATCAGCCAACCGTTCGGCCGCATCGGGCATCGCGTGCTGCGCCAGGGCGTGCGCCGCGGTAGCCAATAGATCGGGACTCTCGATTCGGTGTCCAAGTTTTTCGGCCAGCCGCTCCGGCCGCCGCTCGAAATCGCTTTGCTCGAACACCAGCGCATCGATGGCGCGGGCATTGTCGAGCTGGTGGTTGTCGATCGCATGCGGGAACGGCACCAGCAGCGCCGGGCGCCCAGCCACGGCGAGTTCGGCCACCGTGCTGGCGCCGGCGCGGGCGATCACGAAATGCGCGACGCGGAGGCGCTCGGCCATGTCGTCGAAGAACGGCGACAGGGTGGCCGTGATGCCGAGCGCGGCATAGGCGGCGCGCGCTCCCTCGATGTCCTCTGGCCGGCATTGCTGGGTCACGCGCAGCCGCGCCCGCAGCGGGGCGGCCAGGCGGGCCAAAGCGAGCGGCAGCGCGTGGCTGAACACCCGGGCGCCCTGGCTGCCGCCGGTGACCAGCACCTCCAGCGGTGCGCCGGGCTCCGGCGGCTCGTAGCCCAGCCCGGCCAGGGCGGCGATCTCCGGCCGCACCGGGTTGCCGGTGACGGTGGCGGGCGGGGTGGCCGGCAGCAGCCGCGTGGTTGGCAGGCCAAGGGCGAGCCGGTCGGCGAAGCGGGCCAGGAAACGGTTGGCGCGGCCGAGCACGGCGTTCTGCTCGTGCAGGATCACGGTTGGGCGTCGCCCGCCGCTGCGGCGGGACAGGGAGGCCGCGAGAACCGGCGGCACGGACGGGTAGCCGCCGAAGGCGACCAGCACGGCCGGCTGCAGACGACCGAGCACGCGGCGAGCTTCCAGCGTGCCCCGCGCCAGCGCCAGCATCGCTGCCGCGCCGCGCCGCACCCCGCGGCCAGCGACCCCGGCGCCGGGCAGCACGAACACCTCCCGTCCGGCAAAGGTGGCCGACCGCTCGCCGCCGCTGCGCGCATCCGTCATCAGCGCGACGCGATGGCCGCGCCGGATCAGTTCGCGGGCCAGCGCCTCGGCCGGGAAGAAATGGCCGCCCGTCCCGCCCGCGGCGATGACGATCGGCCGCACCGGTTCGCCCCTCATCGTGCGCCCTCCCACAGTTCGTTGCGCCCACGCTGCCGCGTCAGCGCCAGCAGCATGCCGATAGCCAGCGCGATCGACAGCACGGACGAGCCGCCGTACGACACGAAGGGCAGCGTCATTCCCTTGGTCGGGATCAGGTGCAGGGACGACGCCATGTTGATGAAGCTCTGCAGCCCGAAGCTGGTCACCAGGCCGGACGCCGCCAACACCACGAACAGGTCGTGCTCGGCGATCAGGCGGATCAGCCCGCGGAGCACGATGAAGCCGAAGATCCCCAGCACGAACAGGCACACCACGAGCCCGAATTCCTCGCCCATGACGGCGAACACGAAGTCCGCATGCGCGTCCGGCAGCACGTCCTTGACCCGGCCTTCGCCCGGCCCGCGGCCCAGCAGGCCGCCATTGCCGAACGCTTCCAGCGCCTTGAACACCTGGAAGTTGTCGCCGGTCGCCGGGTCGAGGAAGCGGGTGACGCGGCTCCGCACGTGCGGGAAGAAGGTGAACGCCGCCACCGCGGCCGCCACCAGCGCCCCGGCGCCCACGCCGACCAGCACCAGGTTCAGTCCGGCGATGAACAACTGCACGAAGAACACCACGCCGACGACCGCCAGCATCCCCATGTCGGGCTGGGATTTGAGCAGCAGCGCGATGAGCCCGAACAGGGCGCCGGCCGCCAGCATGCCCGGCACGCGGCGGCCCCAATCCATCTCCGTCAGCAGCCACGCAGTCACCACGGCGAAGCACGGCTTGATGAACTCGCTCGGCTGCAGGCTGAAGCCCGGCAGGTTGATCCAGCGCCGCGCGCCCTTGATGTCCACGCCGTGCCCGATGGTCCAGGCGGTGAGTGCTACGGAGACGACGCAGCCGAGCAGCGCGAGCCGCCGTACCTGCCGCGGCGTCAGCAGCGACACCGATATGACGATCAGGCTCGCCAGGATCAGGAACACGACCTGTTTGACGATAAAGGAGTCGCGCCCGACATGGATGCGCTCGGCGACCGCAGGCGAGGCGGCCAGCATCATGATGTAGCCGAAGCCGATCAGCGTCGCGACCGCGAACAGGGTCCAGCGATCGACGGTCATCCACCAGCGCCCGAGCACGGTGTCGTCATGGCGGCCGATGCGCATCAGGCGGGCTCCCGGATCAGGCTGCGGGCGAGGGTGGCGAAACGGTCGCCGCGCGCTTCGAAGCCGGCGAATTGGTCGAAGCTGGCGCAGGCCGGCGACAGCAGCACGGCATCGGCCCCGAGCTGGGGCGCCAGGGTGCGGGCGCGGGCGCAGGCGGCGTCGAGCGTGCCGCACTCCGTAAACGGGACGGTTTCGAGTTGCTCGGCCAACACCGGCGCGTCCCGCCCGATCAGCAGGGCGTGGGCGATGCGGGGAAAGAACGGCGCGAGCGGGGCGATGCCGCCCGACTTGGCGAGGCCGCCGGCGATCCAGACGACCCGGTCGTAGCAGGCCAGCGCGCGGCCGGCGGCGTCGGCATTGGTGGCCTTGCTGTCGTTGATCCACGGGATGCCGTCGACCGTGGCCACGCGCTGCTGACGGTGCGGCAGGCCGGGAAAGGAGCGGATGCCGGCCGCGATCGCGGCGCGGTCGAGCCCGAGGGCGGCCGCCATCGCCGCCGCCGCCGCCGCATTCTGCGCGTTGTGCGGGCCGGGCAGGGCAGGGGCCTCGGCCATGGGGAGCAGGGCGCCCGCTCCGTCGCGCAGGATGCCGGTGTCGCACCACAGATCGGCCGGCTGCTCGCCGGACACGCGGATCGCGGAGAGGTCGATCGCGGCGGTGAGCGGATCGTCGATGCCGAGCACGGCGGTGTCGCCGGCGCCCTGGCGGTCGAAGATATGCCGCTTGGCCGCCGCGTAGCCCTCCATGGAGCCGTGCCGGTCGAGGTGATCGGGGCTGAGATTCAGCAGGCAAGCGACGTCGAAGCGGAGCGTTTGGAGGCGCTCGAGCATGTAGGACGACATCTCCAGCACGTAGACGCCCTCGTCGCCGAGGGGCGGCAGCAGCAGCGCGGGCGTGCCAAGATTGCCGCCGGCGGCCGCGTCCCGCCCGCTCGCGGCCAGGATGTGGTGCAGCAGGGCGGTGGTGGTGCTCTTGCCGTTGGTGCCGGTGATACCGGCGAAGCGGGCCCGCGACCCGCGCCGCCGGGTCGCGACGTAGAGCAGTTCGGCGTCCGACAGGATCGGGATGCCGGCGGTCAGGGCCGCGGTGGCCGCCGGGTGGGGCCGGGGCAGCGCGTGGGGGATGCCGGGGCTGAGCACGAGAGCGGTGAAGCCGCGGAGGTCGAAGGGCTGCGGCAGCAGCGGCAGGCCGGGTTCCTCCCGCTCGTCGTCCCAGACCACCACGTCGGCGCCCATGGCAACGAGCGCATGCGCGACCGGCAGCCCGTTGCGCCCGAGCCCAACCACCGCATACCGCTCGCCTGCGAACACGCCGCTCATCGCAGCTTCAACGTGGCCAGGCCGACCAGGGCCAGCACCATGGATACGATCCAGAAGCGGATCACGATGGTCGGCTCCGACCAGCCCTTCTTCTCGTAGTGGTGATGAAGCGGCGCCATCAGGAACACGCGCCGCCCGGTCCGCTTGTACCAGAACACCTGGATGATGACGGACACGGTCTCCAACACGAACAGCCCGCCGACGATCGCCAGCACGATCTCGTGCTTGGTCGCCACCGCCACCGCGCCCAGCGCACCGCCCAGGGCGAGGCTGCCGGTATCGCCCATGAACACCGCCGCTGGCGGCGCATTGAACCACAGGAAGCCGAGCCCGGCGCCGATCAGCCCGGCCAGGAACACGCCGAGCTCGCCAACGCCCTGCACCGGATGCAGCTGCAGGTAGTCGGCGAACACGCGGTTGCCGACCAGGTAGGCGATCAGCGCGAACACGCCCGCCGCGATGATCGTCGGCACGATCGCCAGCCCGTCCAGCCCGTCGGTGAGGTTCACCGCGTTGCTCGCGCCGACCATCACGACCATGCCCACCAGCGGGAAGGCGAAGCCGAACGGGATCAACACTTCCTTGAACACCGGCAGGGTCAGCCCGGTCCCGAGCGGCCCGCGGATCATCAGCGAGATGGAGATCGCGCAGGCCAGCCCCATCACCAGCTGGGCGATCATCTTGCCCCGCGCCGACACACCCTTGGTGTTGCGTCGCGAGAGCTTGAGGAAATCGTCGACGAAGCCGATCGCCCCGTAGCCGAGCGTCAGCAGCAGCACGGCCCAGACGAACCCGTTGGTCAGGTCCGCCCAGAGCAGGGTGGAGCTGGTGAGCGAGACCAGGATCAGTACCCCGCCCATGGTGGGCGTGCCCTTCTTCTCGACCAGGTGCCGCTCCGGCCCATCCGCGCGAATCGGTTGCCCGCCCCGCTGCACCGAGCGGAGCCAGCGGATCACGAACGGCCCCAGCGCGAAGGACAGGAACAAGGCCGTCAGGCACGCCGCGCCCGACCGGAAAGTGAGGTAACGAAACAGGTTCGCCACGAGGTATTGGTCCGCAAAGGGACGCGCGAGATTATACAGCACTCAGTCGGGGCCTTCCGAAAGGCGGGCTTCCAGGCCGGCGACGATCACGCGCATCCGGCTTCCGAGGCTGCCCTTGATCAAGACGGCGTCGCCGGGGCGCACGGCCTCCGCGACGATGGGCGCGAGCTCTGCCGAATCAGCGGCCAGCACCCCTCGCTTGGTCGGCGGCACCGCATCGAACAGGTGCCGCATCAACGGGCCGCACGCATAGAGCAGGTCGGCCGAGCCGGCAACGTCGTCGGCCAGGCCGCGATGCTCGGCCGGGCCCCACTCGCCCAATTCCAGCATGTCACCCAATACGGCGACCCGGCGCTCCGCCGCGGTGTCGCGCAGCACCGCCAGCGAGGCCCGCACCGAGGCGGTGTTGGCGTTGTAGCTTTCGTCCAGCAGCGTGACGGCCCCGAGCTGCCGTTGCAGTCCCCGACCGCCCAGCGGCCGAAAGGTCGCCAGCCCCTCGATCGCGAGCGCCGGGTCGAGCCCGAGTGCCACGACCGCCGCGATCGCCGCCGCCGCGTTGGTCCGCAGATGCGCCCCCGGCGCCGACAGCATGAGCGGCAGGCGCCGCCCCGCCAGCACGACCGCGTCACCCTCCACCCGGATATCGGCCGACGCCGCGCGCCCGAACGTGAGGCCGTCGCCGGCCATCCGCCGCAGCCGGTCGAACTGCGCGCTATCGGCCGGCAGCACCGCGCGCCCACCGGGACCGAGGCCGCGAAAGATGGCGCCCTTCTCGTTGGCGATGGCCTCCAGGCTGCCGAGATGGCCGATATGCGCCGCCTCCACGTTGGTGATCACCGCCACGTCCGGCGCGGCCATGCGGGCCAGCGGCTCGATCTCGCCCGGGTGGTTCATCCCGATCTCGGCCACGCAGAAGGCGGCGTCCGGCGGCAGCCGCGCGAGTGTCAGCGGCACGCCCCAGTGATTGTTGTAGGAGGCCTCGGCCGCATGCACCGTACCGAACGGGGCCAGCGCCGCGCGCAGCATCTCCTTCGTGGTCGTCTTGCCGACGCTGCCCGTCACCGCGGCGACCCGACCCGCGAAGCGCGCCCGTCCGGCCGTGCCCAGCCGATGCAGCGCCCGCAGCGTGTCGTCCACCAGCAGCATCGGCGCTCCGGGCGGCACGCTCTCTGCGCGATGCACCAGCACGCCGGCCGCCCCGCGCGCGATCGCCTCGGCCACGTGCGCGTGCCCGTCCCGCTCGCCGACCAGCGCCACGAACAAGTCGCCGGGCCGCAACGTCCGCGTGTCGATCGACACGCCGGTGACATCGAACGGGGCGCTCGCGGTGCCGCCCGTTGCGGCTGCCAGCGCGGCGCCATGCCAGAGCGGCGTCACACCAGCCGCCGTACGGTCGCGACGTCGTCGAAGGGCAGGGTCTCGCCGCCGATCGTCTGCCCCTGCTCGTGACCCTTGCCAGCAACCGCCAGCACGTCGCCGGGCCGAAGACCCTCCAGCCCGGCGGCGATGGCGGCGGCGCGGTCGCCGATCTCGATCGCGCCGGGGCAGGCGGCGAGGATCGCGGCCCGGATGCTCGCCGCGTCCTCCGACCGGGGATTGTCGTCCGTCACGATGACCCGGTCGGCCAGTCCGGCGGCCACCGCGCCCATCAGCGGGCGCTTGCCGCGATCCCGGTCGCCGCCAGCGCCGAACACCAGGTGCAGCCGCCCCGCCGTGTGCGGCCGCAACGCGAGCAGCAGCCGCTCCAGCGCGTCCGGCGTATGCGCGTAATCCACGTAGATCGCGGCGCCGTTCGCCTCCGCCGCCAGTTCCATCCGGCCGCGCACGCCGGTCAGTCCGGCGAGCAGCGCGACGGCGTCGGCCGTGCCGGTGAGCTGCGCCAGGCCGGCCGCCAGCAGCGCGTTGTCAGCCTGGAAGCGGCCGGGCAGCTTCAACTCGATGTCACCGAACCCGGCGATCTCCAGCACCTGCCCGCCCGGGCGCGGCGTGGCGCGGCGCAGGTTCAGTAGCGTGCCGCCCTCGCCGACCGTTTGCACGCCGGGGATCGCCGCCAGCGTGTCCGGGTCCAGCGCCGCGCTCGCCACTGCGGGGGCGCCGGACGGAAGCAACTCGCGGAACAGCCGCAGCTTGGCGGCGCGGTAGGCCTCGAGTGTGCCGTGGTAGTCGAGATGGTCGCGGGTCAGATTGCTGAATCCGGCCGCCGCCAGGCGCAGCCCATCCAGCCGGAATTGGTCCAGCCCGTGCGACGAAGCTTCCACCGCAGCCGCCGTGACGCCGTCGCGCGCGAGCGCGGCCATGGTCTCGGCCAGCGAAACCGGGTCGGGCGTGGTCAGCCCGCCGCCGCCGGCGCGGCCGGGCGCGATCACCCCCAGCGTGCCCAGACTGGCCGCGCACTCGCCGGACGCGGCCTTGAGCTGGCGGATGAACTCGGCGGTGCTGGTCTTGCCGTTGGTGCCGGTCACGGCGATGACGCAACGCGGCTGCGGCCCGGCCTGCAGCGCCGCCAGCCAGGCCAGCGCTTGCCGCGGCTCGGCATGGGTCAGCATCGGCACCGGGGGCACGCCGTCCGGCCACCGCGTCCCGTCCGGCGCCAGCACGGCCCGCGCGCCGCGCGCCACCGCGTCGCCGATGAAGGCGCGCCCGTCCATCCGCGTGCCCGGCAGCGCCGCATACAGCATGCCCGGCCGGATCGTGCGGCTATCGGCCGAAATCCCGGTCAGGTCGTCCGGCAGGCCCGGCACGGCCGCCATGTCGAGCTCCGTCAGCATTTCACGGAGTCGCGGCGGGGATGACATTGCTTGCTTCGCGCTGGCGGGGAGCCGGCGCCGGGCCGGGCGCGGGCATGCGCACCATGGGCGCGCCGCTCGGGGCGGCAGGCTTGGCCGGCGGCGGCGGGTCGCGGAAGTTGGCGGGGCGACCGACCTGCAGCGGCATGGACAAGGCCGCCTGCGTCGCCGCGGCCTGTGCACCCTGCTCCGGCATCAGCCCCAGCATCGGCCCGATCCGCGCGATGACCCGGCCCGCGCCCGGCGCGCTCACGGCGCCGGCGGTCGAGTAGCCGCCCGTGCTGGCGTTACCCTTCGGCTCGTCCAGCATGAAATACACCGCGTATTTCGGCGCGTTCATGGGGAACACGCTCATGAATGCGCTGATGTTCGAGTTCTTCTTGTAGCCGTGGCCGGAGTTCTTCTCCGCCGTGCCTGTCTTGCCGCCCACGAAATAGCCCGGCACGTCCGCCGGCTTGCCGTAGCCATCCGTGACCACCAGCCGCATCAGCTTGCGCATCGTGTCGGACGTCGAATGCTGCATCACGGTCGTGCCGGTCCGCGGCGCGGCATCGGGTTCCGGCGCCAGGATGGTCGGCCGCAGCACGGTGCCGCCATTGGCGATCGCCGACGTGCCGCGCACCACGTGCAGCGGCGAAACGGCGATGCCGTGGCCGAAGCCGACCGTCATGGTCACCACTTCTTTCCAGTTGCTCGCCGGCTGCACGATCGGCTGCCCCGCTTCCGGCAGCTCCACCCCGATCCGCGCGAACATCCCCATCGACTGCAGCCAGCTACGCTGCCGGTCGGCACCCATCTGCTGCGCCATGTGCGCCGCGCCGAGGTTGGAGGAGTAGGCGATCACCTCCGGCAACGAGAGCACCCGGTGCTTGCCCTGGAAGTCCTGGATGGTGAACCGGCCGATCTTGATGTCGTGCGCCGCGTCGTAGCTGCTCCACAGGTGTCCCTGGCCGCTATCCAGCGTCATGGCGGCGGTCTGCAGCTTGAAGGTGCTGCCCGGCTCGTACATGCCGGTCACGGCGCGGTTGAACCGCTCCTCGTTGGTGGCTTGCCCGAACTTGTTGGCGTCGTAATCCGGCAGGCTGACCATCGCGATCACCTCGCCGGTCCGGACGTCCATCACGATCCCGCAGGCGCCGATCGCGCGGAACTCCTCCATGCTCTTGCTGAGCTCGTCGCGCATCGCGGCCTGCACCCGCACGTCGATGGACAGCCGCAACGGCTCCGGGTCCTCCCGCAGGCGGGCGTCGAAGAACCGCTCCGCGCCGGCCACGCCCTTGGTGTCGACGTCCACCCCACCCAGCACCTGCGCCGCGACCCGGCCCTGCGGATACCGCCGCCGTTCCGTCGGCTGGAAGTCCACGCCGGGAATGCCGAGATTGTTGATCGCGAGCTGCTGCCGCGGCGTGATCCCGCGCGCGATCCAGGCGAACTGCTTGTCGCTCTGCCGCAACCGCGCCTTGACCAGCTCCAGATCCAGCGACGGCAGCACCGACTTCAGCTTGGCCGCCGCATCGTCCGGATCGATGATCATCTTGGGATTGGCGAATACGCCGGCGGTGGGCAGCGATACCGCCAGGATTTCGCCGTTGCGGTCCGTGATGGTCGCGCGCGGGTGCGGTCCATCGCCGTGCGGTCCGTCCGCCACGCTGGCCGAGGGGGACCCGCCGAGATCCGGCAGGCGCAGGGTCGCCAGTCGCGGCTCCATCGGCGCCACCACCGTCGCGATCGCCAGCTTGACCACCACGGCGCCGAACAGCAGGGCGAAGCCGCTTGCCGCGAACAGCAGTCGGCCGCGGGTCTTCTCCAGCGCCGCGCGCCGTTCGAGATCCGGCTTGGTCACCCGCACGGTATGCGTGTGCGGCGGCACCGGCTCCTCGCGGGGGCGCAACGAACCCGACACGCTCAGCGGGCCAGGAACGGAACGGGCGGCGGCAGGGCCGTGTGCCCGCCGAGAACCGATGGGGCAGGCGCGTAGGCGGGGGCCGAGTAGGCGGGCGGCGCGTAGCCGTTCGAGGCGGGCTGGACATAGGCCGGCGCGTAGGAACGGGGCGCCGCGGCGTAGGTCGGCGCCGGAGAGCGGGCGGGCATATCCGGCCGGCCGTCGGCAGCAGCCTGCGCCCGCATGGCCCGCAGCACGGCAGCGCCCACCGTGCCCGGCGCGGTCGCCTCGGTGCTGGCGAGGGCGGCGGCAGGGGCCGGGGGACGCGGATGCGGTGCGGCGGCGAAGTGAGGTTCGGCCGGGCGCGGCTCGGCGGCGGGCGGCTCGGTGCGCGCTACCACCGGCTTCTCGGCCGGGCGAGTGGGCTTGGCCTCCGCCACCGCCTTTTCCGGCTTGGGTTCCGGCTTGGGCTTCGTCTCGGTTGCCACGACGACGTCGCGCGGTTTAGCCGCCGGAATCGGTGCCGGCGGGGCTTGCTGTGCCACGGGCACCGCTTCGTCCGGCTCGGCCGCGACCGGCAACGCCTCCAGGTGCGCCGACACCGGCGCCGGTAGCCGGCCCGCGAGGTCCGCCATGGCGGCGAATTGCGTCGGCTTCAGCGTCTGCAGCGGCAGGTGCGCCCGCGCCAGTTCGGCCAGGCGGTCGGGCTCGTTCAGTAGCGCCCACTCCGCCCGCAACATGTTGGTCCGGTCCCGCGTCACGTCGGTCTGCTTCAGCGTCCGCGTGATTTCGCGGTCCAGCACCTGCGCGGCGTGCTTGCTCTGATACAGGTATAGCCCGGCGCCGAAGGCCGACGCCATGCATAGAAGGGTGAACGGCCGGATCATGGCGCGATCTCCAAGGAAGGGGCGGGCAGCCGCGCCAGCGCGCGGAGCCGGGCGCTGCGGGCGCGGGGATTGACGGAAACCTCGTCGGAGGCCGGCCGCTCGGCGCGGCTGGTCAGCAAGGTGAACGGAGCGGCGCTGCGGCTGGCGAGCCCGGCCGGCGCATGGCGCGAAGGCGCCGGGTCGCGGCCGGCGGCGGTTTGCATGAAGCGCTTGACCAGGCGGTCCTCGCCGGAATGGAACGACACCACCACCAAGCGGCCGCCGGGGGCGAGCAGCTGCGCCGCGGCCGCCAAGCCGCGCTCGACCTCGCCGAGTTCGTCGTTGACCCGCAGGCGCAGCGCCTGGAACGAGCGCGTCGCCGGATCGATGCCCGACCGATCCACCGGCACGACCCGGCGGATGATGGCGGCCAGCTGCAGCGTCGTGGTGATCGGCGCCTCCTGTCGGCTCTCCACGATCGCTTTTGCGATGCGTCTCGACAGTCTCTCTTCGCCGAGCCGATACAACGTATCCGCGAGTTCGGATTCGCCTAGAGTGTTGACGAGGTCAGCCGCGCTCGGGCCGTCGGCGCCCATCCGCATATCGAGCGGGCCATCCGCGCGGAAGCTGAAACCGCGCTCCGCCTGGTCGATCTGGAAGGACGACACGCCCAGATCGAGCACGATCCCGTCCAACGCCGGTGCGTCTTGTTCGGCCAGGAGATCGATCATGTCGCCGAAGCGGCCGTGCAGCAGGTGCAACCGGTGCGGGTATTGGGCGGCAAGCGCGGCCCCGCGGGCGATTGCGGCCGGGTCGCGGTCGATGGCCCAGACGGTGCAGCCGGTTGCCAGGATCGCGCCCGCGTAGCCGCCGCCGCCGAACGTGCCGTCCAGCATCGTCTCGCCCTCGCGCGGCGCCAGGTAGCGCAGCACCTCGCGCAGCATCACCGGGCGGTGTTCGCCGGTTTCGGTCATCCGCGTGCCGCCGGAAGCGTGAGGCCGCGTGCTGCCGCGCCCTGGCGGGCGACCTTCTTGCGCTCGAGAGCCGCGCCGGGCTCCCAGATCTGGAACCGCGCGCCGACACCCATGAACATGACGGCGTCCGTCAGGCCGGCATGCTCGACCAGGTTCTCCGGGACCACGATCCGTCCTTCCTTGTCGGGCTCCACCGCGCAGGCGTCGGCGTAGAGCGCGGTGACCATGTCGTCCTGGTCCTCTGAGAACAGGTCGACGTTGTCGAAGCGGGCGCCGAGATTGGCGAAGGTGGTCGCAGGCCAACCCTCCAGGCAGGGCAGGGTGTGGGACGGGCGGATGATCAAGCTCGCTTCGCCGGGCACGGCCGCGCCCGCATGCGCGCGCAGAACGGCACGGAACGGCGCCGGCACCGACATGCGGCCCTTGGCGTCGAAGCGCGATTGATGCGTGCCCATGAACTGAATGGTGGCCGATCCAACCGTTGAGAGTGCCCGCCCGCCGAGCCCCGAACCGTCCCCGCGGCGAACCCGTGGGATGGCATGGGATAACATGGGACGGCGTGGGCAGTCCACCGAAAACCAGGTTTAGCTCTCAATTCCGTGAGTGGAAACACCGTGCCTTTCCAATAGCTTAGATTATGATTATGAGACGGAGAGCACGGAAAAAGCGCATTCGCCGTTTGTTCTAGCTGTGGATGGATTTGGGGACGGAGACACGAGCGCAGCCAAGGCGGGCACGCGACTGAAACAGCGTTTCAGTCGAGCGCGACGATCATTGCATGCGTGAGCCGAGTCGCTGCGGCGGAAATGCCAGACGGCCTGTAAGCCGGGTTCTGTCCGCCTCGGAGACCCGAAGCGGGGCGACCATTCCTCTGCGGCGCGTGTCGCCACGCGCCTGACGCGACCAACCCGGGGAACGAGGCGAAAACACCCCTGCGTCACGCGACCGAAATCGCGCCGCCGGCCCCCCCTATTCGGTCTTGCTCCCGGTGGGGTTTACCCTGCCACCCCTGTCGCCAGGGGTGCGGTGCGCTCTTACCGCACCGTTTCACCCTTGCCGGCGCGGCTCTTGCGAGCCGGATGCCGGCGGTTTGTTTTCTGTGGCACTTTCCCTAGGGTCGCCCCCGCCGGCCGTTAGCCGGCACCGTGTTTCCGTGGAGCCCGGACTTTCCTCCACCCTCGTCTTGAGAGCAGCGATCGCCCAGCCGTCTGGCGCGCCGGGTGTGACGGCAACCGCTGGTCCCGTCAACCGCTCCGCTGCCACGGCCCGAACGCCGCCAACACGTCCGCCATGCGCGACCGCGTGCCGTCATCGGGCACGCCGTCCACCAAGCGCGGCCGCCAACGCCGTTGGAACGCCCGCACCGCCGTCGCCAATTCCGGCACCGGATAGCCGATCGCCCGCAGCGCCGCCGTCGCGTCCGGCACCGGCTCTCCGCCGAAAGCGGGCCACACGCCGATCCCCTGCCGCGCCAGCCCGGCCCAGTCGAACAGTTCGCCCGGGTCCTGCTTGCGATCCGGCGCCACGTCGCTATGGCCGACCACGTTGCACGGCGGGATCGGATGTCGCGCCAGGATGCCCTCGCACAGCGTTGCCACCGCCTGCATCTGCACCGCCGGGAACGGCCGATAGCCCCATTCGTGCCCCGGGTTGACGATCTCGATCCCGATCGAGCGGCCGTTCAGCGCCTCCCGCCCGCGCCAGAACGAGATGCCGGCATGGAACGCGCGCCGCTCCTCCGGCACCAGCCGCCACACGGTCCCGTTCTCCTCGACCACGTAGTGCGAGGAGACGCGGGCGGCGGGGTCGCGCAATCGCTCGATCGCGGCCTCGGCCGTCTGCATGCCGGTATAGTGCAGCAGCAGCACGTCGATCGGCTCGTCGGGGCGGGCATCCGTGTTGGGGCTCGGCGCGTCCTTCAAAGGCCCCGCTCGCGCTTGATCCGGTCCCAGGCGGCGTTGATCCGCGCCACCTTTTCGCTGGCCTTGGCGATGAAGTCCGGCGGCACCCCGCGCGATGCCAGCGTATCCGGATGGTTCTCCCGGATCAGCCGCAGCCACGCCTTGCGCAACTCCTCGTCGCTGGTGGCGCGCGACACGCCTAGAACCGCGTAGGGATCGTCGCCGCCCGGAGCGGCCCGCGCGGTATGGCCGGCCGCGCCGTCCCAGGCGCCGCGGTCCAGCCCGAACAGGACATGCACCCGCCGTAGCATGGCCTGCTCGGCAACCGTGACCGGCTTATCGGCCCGGGCGATGGCGAAAAGCGCGGACAGCACGTCTTCCAGCAAGCCGCGATTATCGGCGAAGCTCTCGCCGAGCTGCTTGGCGTAGGGCTCCCATCCTTCCGTGCTGTCCCGCGCCTGGTCGAACAGCCGGCCGATGTCGCGCACGGATTCCGGCGGGATACGGAACTGCCGCTTGAACGCGTCGATCTCCGCGCGCACGACCGGGCCGTCCACCTTGGCCAGCTTGGCCGACAGCACAACGACGCCGACCGCGAAAACCTGCTGTTTGCCACCCAGCAGTGCGGCCAACCGTGCCGGGTTGAGCGGCGACTCACCCATGCTGATCTTCGGGATCGCGCCGCTATCGGCGGCATGCCCCAGGGCCGCGCCGATCATGGCGCCGACCGGCCCCCCCGTCGCGAACCCGGCGATGCCGCCGAGCAACTTGCCCCAATAGCTCATAGAGGACAGGTTAGCGCCGTTTTCCCGCCACGGGAAACGCGTCCACCGGAGCCATCCCACCGCGTGTCGTCTTCCGCCGCCCCGATCCGCCCTCGCCGCCATGCCGGCCTGACGGCGCTGCTCGCCGCGGCGGCCGCGGTGGCCGCGCTGGTCGCCGCCATCTGGATCGTGCCCGGTCTGTTGGACTGGAACCGGTATCGCAGCAGCATCGAGAGCCTGGTGTCGGCCGGGCTCGGCCGCCCCGTCCGCATCGATGGCAACATCATGTTGCACCTGCTCCCGCAACCCTTCCTGACCGCCACCGACCTCAAGCTCGACGATGCCGGCGACGGCGTCGTCATGCAGGCGCACGCGGTCCGCCTACGCATCGCGCTCGGCTCCTTGATGGCCGGACGCGTCGACGCGCGCGAACTCACCATTCAGGGCGCCGACCTGCGCCTGCCCTGGCCACCGCCCGCCGGCGCGCTCAGCCGCCGGCCGCCGACCTGGATCACCGGGCTGCAGGCGCGGGTGGAAGACAGCCGGTTGCAGATCGGCGATTTCGCCCTGTCCGCGATTGATGCCGCCCTGGGCGCCGACCCGGATACCGGGACGCTGTCGGCGGCGGGCGTGGCGACGCTGTTCAACCTGCCGGCCCGTTTCACCATCCGGCTCGGCCGCCCCGCCCGCGATGGCGCCGCCCCGCTCACGGTCAGCCTTGATGGCCAGGACCGCTTGCGCGATACCGGCGGGACCATTTCCGGCGCCATCGAGGCGGATGGCTCGCTGTCCGGCCGCATCGCCGCGCGCGGGCCGGACCTGTCGCAATTGCTGCCCGCCCCGGCCACGCCCTGGCGCGCAGAAGGCCGCGTTTCGGCGGCGGGCGGCGTGCTGGTGGCGGACGAACTCGGGCTGGAGATCGCGGGCTCGCCCGCCCGCGGCGCGGTTGCGCTGCGCGTTCAGCCGAACCCGCGGCTCGACCTCGCGCTGGCCGCCAGCCGGCTCGACCTGGACGCCTGGCTGCCCGTGCTGCTCCGGGGCACGCCCGCCCTGGCGCGCCCGGCCGCCCCCGGCCGCCCCGCGACCGGCGAGACGGCCATCGACATGGGCATCGAGACCGGCATCGACCTGTCGGCCGAGCAGGCCACCCTGGCCGGCGGCACGCTGCGTCAGCTGCGCACCGCGCTGGACATCGCTGCGACCGGTGTGACGGTGCGAGAGGCCACCGCGATCGTCCCGGGCGACGCCAAGCTGTCGCTCCGCGGCGCGGTGCCGCGGCGAACCAAGGTGTTCGCGTTCGACGGCACCGGCACCCTGATCGCGCCCGACCTGCACGCGACCCTGCGCTGGCTGGAGCCGCTCGCGCCGGCCATCATCCGCGCCTTGCCCCCGGGCGCCTTCCGCACGGCCAATCTCGCGGCGCACATCGCGGCCGATCCCAACCAACTCTCCTTCACCGATCTCGGTGGAACGCTCGATGGCGGCGCCGTGCAGGGTGGGGTCGTGATCCGGCTCGGCACCCGGCCCGCGGTGAGCTTCGGCCTCAGCCTCGATCGCCTGCTGCTCGACCCCTTCGTGCCCGATCCGGCGCTGCTGGCCGACCCGGCCGCCGCCTACGCCGACGCGGTGCGCGCGCTGAGCACGGCCGGCTTCGATAGCGATCTGAAGCTGCAGGTGCGGCAGGCCAACTGGCGCGGGGCGGGCTTCGGTCCGCTGGCGCTGGACGTCCAGAGCGAGGCGGGCCGGCTGACGGTCCGCCGGTTGGAGGCCACGGTCGCCGGGCTCCATGCCGCCGCTTCCGGCACCCTCGGCGAGGGCGGTCGGCTTTCGGAGGGCCGGCTCGAGTTGACGGCCCAGGACGTCGCGCCGCTGCGCCCCTTCGTGCCGCCAGAAGCCGCGGACCTGGCCGCGCTGTTGTCGGGGCCCGCCAGCTTGCTGCTGACCGCCGCCGGACCGCCCGAGGCGCTGGCGCTGCGCGGGTCGCTGGAAGCCGGCGACCTGCGGATCGACGTGCAGCCGGTGCTGGACATTCCGGGTCATCGTTGGGCCGGGTCAGTGCTGATGCACCAGCCGAACGCGGCCCGCCTGCTCGGGCAGTTGGGCGTCGCCGGCATCGGCGGTTGGTTGGGCGAGGGATCGTTCTCTCTGATCGCGCAGCTCTCCCGCGTGCCCGGCCGGGTCGGTATCGGTAACGTCGAGCTCGTGGCAGGGGAGTTGCGCGCCCGCGGCCAGCTCGCGATCGCACGGCGCGCCCTGCAAGGGCGGATCACGGCCGAGACGCTGCCCTTGCCGGCGCCCGACCCGCGCTCGCCCGATCCGCTCCCGCTCGCCGCGTTGCAGCGTTTCGACGCGGCGCTGCATGTCGAGGCGGAGCGCGTGCTGGTCGGGCTGCGTCCGACGCTGACCGAATTGGCGGCCGATCTCACGATCGAGAACGGGGCGGTGTCCGTCGACAACATACGCGCCCGGCATGACGCGGCGACCCTCGCCGGAACGGTCCGGGTCGCACCCGGCGACTTGCCGCGGGTGGCGGTGCGGGCGCAACTCGACAACCTGGCCGTGACTGCCCCGGTGCTCGGCAGCCCGCTCGATCTCTCGTCCGGAACCCTGTCCGCGACGGCCACGGTCGCGGCGGAAGGATACAGCCCGGCCGCGCTGGTCGCGACCCTGACCGGGAACATCGACGCGACGCTCTCCAAGGCGGAGGTGACCGGCTTCGATCTGCCGGCGGTGGTGGCGGCGTTCGCCGATCCGATACCGGCCACGTTGCTGGCCCGGTTGCGGGAGGCCAGCCTCGGCGGCACCACCAGTTTCGCGAGCGTGGCACTTCCGATCGAGCTGAAAGGCGGCGTGGCCACGATCAAGGCCGACGGTTCGGTCGGGCCGCCGCCGGCACCAGGGGCGGCCCTGACCGCGGCTGTCGACCTGGTCGGGCGCACCGCGGAAGGCCGGCTCGTGCTCGCGCCGGGAGCTGGCGCGCCCGATCTCTCGGTGCGTTTGAGCGGGCCGGTGACGAACTTGGCGCGCACGCCGGAGTTGGCAGGGGCGGCACGTTGGCTGGCGGAGCGCCCTTGAGATGAAAACTGGTTTGGTGACGACATTGCTGTTGGCGCTGGTCGCCGTCGGGCCTGCCTGGGCACAGCCGGCCACGAGCCCGGTCGGGGTCTGGCAAACGGTCGACGACAAGACCGGAGAGGTGCGCGGGGCCGTGCGCTTGTTCGAAAGCAACGGAATCATCTACGGGAAGATCGAGCGCGTGTTCGACCCCAAGGCGATGGGGCAGAACTGCGTCAAATGCACTGACGATCGCCGCAACAAGCCGATCCTGGGGCTCGACGTGATCCGCGGCGCGCGCCCGGACGGACCGAATTACTGGACCGGCGGCGAGATCCTCGATCCGGAGACGGGCGACACTTACCGGGTCACGCTGCGGCTGGAAGATGAGGGCCGCAAGCTGGTCGTCCGCGGCTCCATCCTTGGTGGCATGATCGGCCGCAGCCAGACCTGGCAGCGCGCCAAGTCCTGACGGGAGTCGCGGAGCCCGCGCCTCCCGAGCGGCGGCATTGCCGGCCCGGTCAGGCAGCCGGCACGCCTTCGTCATCCAAAACCGCATACATCAGCCCGAGCAGGCGGGACGCGCTGTCGTGCATGCCTGCACGATCGGCTTCCTGCGCCAGGGCGATCAGGCGGTCGGCCAGGACCAGTGGGCTGAAGCGCGGGGCGGCGAGATGGGCGGGGGAGGGGTTCAGGCCGAACAGGGTGGGCGTCATCGGAGTTTCTCCTTGCCTGCGGTGCTTTGTGACCGCGAGAGGAGAATGGCCCGCCAACTCTTGCCAAAGAGTTAAGGCCGATGCTTCAGAGCGAAGATTCTGAGGCGAGAGGCCAAGGGCTGGTCGGGCAGTCGATCCCGGTCCAAATCTGCCACCAGCGTCGACAGCGTCGCCGCCCGAGCCGTGGCGATGTCGGTGAGCGCGTCCCAGAACTCCGGCTCTAGGGCCACGCTGGTCCGGTGCCCGGCCAGGCTGAAACTGCGCTTGACCAGGTTCATAGCCGTGCGGCGGCCCAACTGGCCGCTTCCGCGACCACCGGGTCGGGATCGGCGCACAACCGCCGTGCGACCGGTTTCAGGGCCGGGTCGCCGGAATTGCCGATCGCGATCAGCACGTTACGGACGAACCGGTTTCGCCCGATCCGCTTGATCGGCCCGCCGGCGAACAGGGCGCGGAAGCCCGCGTCGTCCAACACCGCCAGGTCGGCGAGCGCGGGCGCGGCCAAGTCCGCCCGGCCGCGCAGCTTCTCGTGCGCGCCTTGCGCGAAGCGATTCCACGGGCACGCCGCCAGGCAGTCGTCGCAGCCATAGATGCGGTTGCCGATCGCCGGGCGCAGCGCCTCCGGGATCGGGCCGCGATGCTCGATGGTGAGATAGGAGATGCAGCGGGTCGCATCCAGGCGGTAGGGCGCCGGGAAAGCCGCCGTCGGGCACGCCTGCAGGCACCGCGTGCAGGAGCCGCAGCGGTCCACCCCGGGCGGATCCGGCGCCAGTTCCATCGTGGTCATGATCTCGCCCAGGAACAGCCAGGAGCCGAACCGGCGCGATACCAGGTTGGTGTGCTTGCCCTGCCACCCCAACCCGGCGGCTTCGGCCACCGGCTTCTCCATCACGGGGGCGGTGTCCACGAACACTTTGATTTCCGGCGCGAATTGCCCGACCAGCCAGCCGCCGAGCTGCTTCAGCATGCCTTTGACCACGTCGTGGTAGTCGCGGTCGCGCGCATAGACCGAGATGTTGCCGCGGTCGGGCCGGGCGAGCGTGGCCAACGGATCGCCCTCCGGCGCGTAGGATACGCCGAGCGCGATGACGCTGCGCGCCTCGGGCCACAAGGCCACCGGCGAGGCCCGTTGCTCCGCCCGCTCCACCATCCACCCCATCTCGCCATGCTGGCCGGCGGCGAGGAACGCCCGGAGTCGTTCCCGCGACTTGGGGCCAAGCGTGGCCGGGCCGAAACCCACGGCATGGAAACCGAGCGAAAGCGCCCGGTCCCGGATCAGCGCCTTGGCGTCAACCGCGACCACGGTACGGCGCCACGCCCTGGTCCGGCACCCAGAGCCCGGCCGGCGGCGCCCCCGTTTGCCAGAACACGTCGATCGGCATGCCGCCGCGCGGATACCAATACGCCCCGATGCGCAGCCATCCCGGCTCCAGCAACGCGACCAGCCGCTTGGCGATCTGCATGGTGCAGGCTTCGTGAAACGCGCCGTGGTTGCGGAAGCTCGCCAGATAGAATTTGAGCGACTTGCTCTCGACCAGCCAGGCGCCCGGCACGTAGTCGAGCACCAAGTGGGCGAAGTCCGGCTGGCCGGTCAGCGGGCAGAGCGAGGTGAACTCCGGCGCCGTGAAGCGCACCAGGTAGCTCTCCTCCGGTTCCGGATTGGCGACCCGCTCCAGCGTTGCCGCCTCCGGCGTTGCCGCGACCACGGTGGGTTGGCCGAGTTGCGTCAGGTGACTCAAGTCGCTCATTGGCTGTTCCAGGGGCTCTTCCAGGCTGCGCGCACCGAAGCCGCGTGGCTGTCGAGCGTCCCGGCAGATATGGCCTCCCGCAGCCCGCGCAGGAGGTCCTGATAATAGGTGATGTTGTGCTCCGTCAGCAGCATCGGGCCGAGCATCTCGCTCGCTCGGAACAGGTGATGGAGGTAGGCCCGGCTGTGCCGCCGGCAGGCGGTGCAGGCGCAGGCCGGGTCGAGCGGCGCGTCGTCCTCGCCGTGTCGCGCGTTGCGCAGGTTCAGCGTTCCGGTGCGCGTGTAGGCCCGCGCCGTCCGCCCGGCGCGCGTGGGCATCACGCAGTCGAACATGTCGATGCCGCGCAGCACCGATCCGACGATGTCGTCCGGCGTGCCGACGCCCATCAGGTAGCGCGGCTGGTCGGCCGGGAGATGCGGCACCGTGGCGTCCAGCGTGGCGAACATCGCCTCCTGCCCCTCGCCGACCGCCAAGCCGCCGACCGCGTAACCCTCGAAGCCGATATCGACCAGGGCGGCGGCCGACCTTGCCCGCAATGCCGGGTCGACACCGCCCTGCACGATGCCGAACTGCGCATAGCCCGCCCGCGCCCGGAACGCCGTTCGCGACCGCCGGGCCCAGCGCATGGAGCGCTCCATGCTGGACCGGACCTCCTCGGCCGTGGCCGGCAGCTTGGTGCATTCGTCGAACGCCATGGTGATCGTGGCGTCCAGCTGGTGCTGGATGGCGGTGGCGCTTTCCGGCGTCAGGCGGTGCTTGCTGCCATCCAGATGCGAGCGGAACGTGACGCCGTCCTCGTCGAGCGTGCGCAGGGCGGCCAGGCTCATGACCTGGAACCCGCCGCTATCGGTCAGGATCGGGCCGGACCAGTCCATGAAGCGGTGCAGGCCGCCGAGCCGTTCGACCCGGTCCGCCCCCGGCCGCAGCATGAGGTGATACGTGTTGCCCAGCACGATGGACGCGCCGGTCGCGCGCACCCGGTCGGCGGTCATCGCCTTGACCGTGCCGGCGGTGCCGACCGGCATGAACACCGGCGTCGGCACCGGGCCGTGCGCCGTCGCCAGCGTGCCCGCGCGCGCGGCGCCGTCCCGCGCCGTCTCGACCCAGCCGAAGCTCACGCGCGCTCCAGCAGGGAGGCGTCGCCGTAGCTGTAGAAGCGGTAGCCCGAAGCGATGGCGTGCGCGTAGGCGGCGCGCATCCGCTCGGTGCCGGCAAAGGCGCAGACCAGCATGAACAACGTCGAGCGCGGCAGGTGGAAGTTGGTCAACAGCGCGCCGACGCGGCGGAAGCGGTGCCCGGGCCGGATGAACAGCCGTGTGTCGCCGCGGAAGGGCCGCACCGTGCCGTCCTCGTCGGCGGCGCTCTCCAGCAGGCGGAGCGAGGTGGTGCCGATAGCGACGACGCGGCGCGCCCGGTTGATCGCCTCGGCCGCCGCCGCGCCGATCTCGCCGCGCTCGGCATGCATCCGATGCGCGTCCACGTCGTCGGTCCGCATCGGCAGGAAGGTGCCGGCGCCGACATGCAGCGTGATCGTCGTGCGCTCGATCCCGGCGCGATCCAGCGCCTCGAGCAGACGGGGGGTGAAGTGCAGCCCGGCGGTGGGGGCGGCCACGGCGCCGGGGTCGGCGGCGAACACGGTCTGGTAGTCCGATTGGTCGGCCGCCGTCGGCCCGTCCGGCCGGGCGATGTAGGGGGGCAGCGCCAGGGCGCCGGCGGCCTCGAACGGGCCGTTGAAGCGGACGCGGACGGAGTCGCCGTCGCGGTCGACGATCTCGGCCAGCAGCGCCGGGTCACGGTCGAAACGGATGACGTCGCCCGGCTTGAGCCGCCGCGCGTTGCGCGCCAGCGCGTGCCAACTGCCGTCGGCTTGCGGCTGATCGAGCGTCAGGCCCACCCGCGCATCGCCCCGCCGTCCTTCGAGTTGCGCCGGGATCACGCGGGTGTCGTTGGCGACGAGGAGATCGCCGGGCTGCAGCAAGGAGGGGAGGTCGGTGACGATGCGGTCGGCCAGGGTCTCGCCGACATGCATCAGGCGGGCGGAGTCGCGCGGGCGCGCCGGGGCTTGCGCGATGCACTCCGGCGGCAGCGGGAAGTCGTAGAGCGCGAGGCTCACGCCGGCGTCGGCGCGACCCGGCGCAGTAGCCGGATCAGCGGCACGCTGAACGCCACCGCCCAGGCCTTGCCCACGATTTGCCCGCCCAGAAAGTCGAGGCTGCCGAAGGCGAGGTGAAGGAACACGACGCTGTCGATCACCAGCCCGACCCCGGACGAGAGCAGCACCGCCAGCAACAGGCGCCGCCGCTGCAACGGAGTGTAAACCGCGAAATCCGCCAGCTCGCTCAACAGGAAGGCCAGCCCGGACGCCGCCACCAGCGCCGGCGGCGCGACCAGGGCCGAGAGGGCCGACCCCGCGATCACCGCGCCGAGGCCCCACCCAGCGCCAAGGCACCGCTGCACCACGTCGCGCAGCACCAACGCCGCACCGGCCGCCAGCACGCCCGAGGGCGCCATCAGCCCCGGCCAAACCGGCACCAGGCAGGGCCCGGCCGGCACGCACACGGTGCCGACATTCCCGATCAGCCAATTGGCGAACGGGATGCACAGCAGGAAGGCGCCCAGTGCCGCGAAGCCGAGCGGCCGCATCAGCGCGTCAGGTAGGAAGCGATCTCGATCAGATTGCCATCGGGATCGCGGCAGTAGACCGATTCCATCATGCCCAGCGCACCCTCGCGCGCGACCGGCCCGGCCACGATCGTCACCTTGCAGTCTTCCAGGTGATCGACGACGTCGTCCGGGCGAACGGCAGTGATGAAGCATAGATCTCCGGCGCCATGCTCCGTGCAGGCGCCGCTGATCCATTTGGCGTCGTCCGTATCGGTCGGCCGCAGGTTGATCTTCTGGCCGCCGAACTTCAGCGCGGTGCGCCGGCTTTCGCCGAACTCTTCGCGTTCCATGCCCAGCACGCGCTGGAACCACGACGCGGTCATCTCGACGTCGCGGCAGTTCAGAACGAGGTGGTCGATCCGATCGACAGTGAAGCGCATGGTCAGGTCAACCCGTCGTAGAAATCGTTGTTCTTGTCATCGATGACAATGAAGGCGGGAAAGTCCTCCACCTCGATCCGCCACACGGCTTCCATGCCGAGCTCCGGATACTCGAGCACTTCGACCTTCTTGATGCAGTCCTGGGCCAGCCGCGCGGCGGGGCCGCCGACGCTGCCGAGATAGAAACCGCCATAGGCCTTGCAGGCGTCGCGCACGGCTTTGGAGCGGTTGCCCTTGGCCAGCATGACGAACGAGCCGCCGGCGCGCTGCAATTCGGCGACGTAGCTGTCCATCCGTCCCGCCGTGGTCGGGCCGAATGCCCCGGTCGGCATGCCCGCGGGCGCCTTGGCCGGGCCGGCGTAATACACCGGGTGATCCTTGAGGTATTGCGGCACGCCTTCGCCGCGGTCGAGGCGTTCCTTGAACTTGGCATGCGCGATGTCGCGCGCCACGATCATCGGACCGTTCAGCGAGACCCGCGTCTTGACCGGGTATTGCGACAACGTGCGGCGGATCTCGTCCATCGGGCGGTTGAGGTCGATGCGGACCACGTCGCCGCCGACCTCCTCGACCTCGGGCAGGTATTTCGCCGGGTCGGTCTCCAACTGCTCGAGGAACACGCCCTCCGGCGTGATCTTGGCCAGGATCTGCCGGTCCGCGCTGCACGACACGCCGATCGCCACCGGCAAGCTCGCCCCGTGCCGCGGCATGCGGATCACGCGAACGTCGTGGCAAAAATATTTGCCGCCGAACTGCGCGCCGATGCCGACGGTGCGGGTCAGCTCCAGCACCTTCTGTTCCATCTCCACGTCGCGGAAGGCGTGGCCGGCCAGGCTGCCCTTCGTCGGCAACGGGTCGAGGTATTTGGTGGAGGCGAGCTTGCAGGCCTTGAGGCAAAGATCGGCCGAAGTGCCGCCGATCGCGATGGACAGATGGTAAGGCGGGCAAGCGGCCGTGCCCAACGTCTTGATCCGCGTCTCGAGGTAGGCCAGCAGCTTTTCCGGCGTCAGGATCGCGCGGGTTTCCTGAAACAGGAAAAACTTGTTGGCCGATCCGCCGCCCTTGGCGATGAACATGAGGTTCATCTCGTCCGCGTGGTCGTCGCCCGGGGCCGCGTTGATGTCGAACTGGACGGGCAGGTTGTTGCCCGTGTTGGTTTCCTCGAACATGGTCAACGGCGCCATCTGCGAGTAGCGCAGGTTGGTTTCGGTGTAGGTGCGGTGCACGCCGAAGGAGAGCGCCTCCTCCTCGTTGCCGTCGACCCAGACGCGCTGTCCCTTTTTGCCGAACACCAGCGCCGTGCCGGTGTCCTGGCACATCGGCAGCACGCCGCCGGCGGCGATGGAGGCGTTCTTCAACAGGTCCAGGGCCACGAAGCGGTCGTTGGCCGACGCTTCCGGGTCGTCCAGGATCGAGCGCAACTGCCGCAGGTGATAGGGCCGCAGCAGGTGCGACACGTCGCGATAGGCTTGGAAGGCGAGATCGCTGAGTGCCCCGGCCTTGATCCGCAGCACGGTCTGTCCGTCGCACTGGGACGTGGTGACGCCGTCGATGGCCAGCTTGCGCCACTCGACCTGGTGCGGCCCGAGGGGAAACATCGGCATGTAGTGGAACTCGCCGGGCCGCGCATCCGGGCTCGAGGCGGGAGCCGGGGCGGGCGAGGCGGACGGAACGGAGACGTTCATGGAGGCGCTCCTACGCGATGCGGCCGGCAAGCGGCCGGGTGGGGTGCGGCCGGGTGACGGCCGGGTCGGTCATTCCTTGGGGGGCGGCCGCTTGCGGAAGGCGTCGAGGCTGACGACCTGGCGGTCCTGCTCGGGGGCGGGCTCGGCGTCGTCGCCGTCGGCGGCGGGCACGGCCGGCGCCGGCGTGGGCGGGGCGGCTTGGGCGGGCGCCTCGGCCTCGGCATCGTTGGCGGGGTGCGTATCCGGGGCGCGGAAACGCAGCCCAAACTGGACGTGCGGGTCGGCGAACCCGGTCACCGCGGCCAGCGGCACGTCCAGGATGGACGGGATGCCGCCGAACGACAGGCCCACGGAGAAGCTTTCCCCGGCCTCGTCCAGCTTGAGATCCCAGAACTGGTGCTGCAGCACGATGGTCATCTCGGTCGGGTACTGTGCCAGCAGCCGCGGCGGCACGGACACGCCGCGCGCATCCGTGCGGAACGAGACAAAGAAATGGTGGTCGCCCGGCAGCCCGTTCTCCGCCGCGTACGCAAGCGCCATGACGACGACCTGGCGCAGCGCCTCTTCCGTCCAGAGGTCGTAGGGAAGGAGGCTTTCGGGGGACTGCGGCGGCGCGTCCGGGGTGTCGTCTTCCATCCCCGCCCTTTAACCCCAACGGCGGGCGAAGGGAACCGGCCGCCTGTGTTCGCGTGCACAGGCGGCCGGTGGACGCCTCCGGTTGCGCTCAGGCGCGGCGGCGCAACACCCCCAGCCCGGTGAGCCCGATCGCCAAAAGCAGCATGCTGGCCGGCTCCGGCACCGAGACCGGCTGCGCGAACACGCCGATGCTGGCCGCGTCGTAGCGCTCGGTCCCGCCGCTGGGGCTGTTCAGCAGCGTGGCGCCACCCCGCCCGTCGGCGTAGACCGCCGCGGTCGAGCCGCCGCCATCGAGGTTCAGCGCCGCGTCCGCCCCAAGCGCCACGAAGACGGAGGCGGTCTGCACCAGGCTGGTCCCGGGGCTGTTGGTCTGGCGCCCATCGATGGTCAGCAGATACAGCGTCCGGCCGTCCTGGCTCACGCCAGCGGCGGTGCGCGGGTTGGCGCCGTTGAACGAGGTGTTCGCCGTGGGCGCCACGTTCTGCCCGTTCCGTACCAGCAGGTCCGACCCGGTGAACACGTCGTCCGCATTGGCCGGCACGCTGGTCAGCTGAGCGACGGAGGCGACGTTGTCGGCGGTGATGACCAGGCTGGGGCCGCCGCCCGGCGCGATCGGCGAGACCAGGGCGCCATCGCTGATGGTCAGCCCCGTGATGTCCTTGCCTTCGTTGGCCGCCGTGCAGCACGGCGAGAAGAAGCCGGCATTGACGGCATACTGCGCGCCGGTGCCGATCAGGAACTGGCTGGTGGTTTGTGCGACCGTCTCGGCCTGGACTGGCGGGTTGGTGCCGGGGATCGTCACCCCGGCCGGCGCCGGCACCGACCCGGTCAGCCGGATCCCTGGTGCCCGCAGATCGATCGTGGCCACGAAGCCGCGGCTGCCGTCGACCAGCACGGTCTGCAGCGATATGCCGGTGAAGAGTTGTTGGGTGTTGCCGAGGATGACGCTGGCCTGCGCCTGTCCGGTCAGGACGACGATGAAGGCGGCTGCGAACATGGGAAGCAATGATCTGGGCATGTCGGTCCTCATGGGAGAGGACGCAGCATGCGATAGTCGCGAGAACGGTTGGGGGGCGGTTCCATGAACCTCCCGTTGCATCCGTCACCAAGGTCGAAAGGAGTGGGGGGTTTCTGTTGCCCGGTACCCCCCGGACCGCGCGTGTCACTGCTTACGCAGCGATCGCGAGCGCCTCATGATTGTCATTGGCACTTGTGATATGACCCGATAACGGCGGAATCATGCCGGGCAAAAGGAAGCTCTTTACCACGCGTGTCGAGCCTGTGTCGCCCCCGCACCCACTCTTGGGAGAGTGGTGGAGGCGCCGGGCACTGCCCCCGGGTCCACAACGCTTATTCCAACGTCCGTTTATCACCATAGTTGGTCGGATGACCAGCACCCCGAATATAGGCGAAGCCGACGGCGGATGCTAGGGGGCATCATGCCTCTCACCGACCAACAACGTGCCGAAATCGAGTCCCATCGCGGGCAGACCGCCCCCACCCGTCGGGCCACCGTGCCCGCACTGGAGGCGATGATGTTCGACGCGCTTCCCGTGCTCGACCACGGCTTCGTCCGCGTGATCGACTACATGGGCGATGACGCCGCCGTGGTCCAAGCCGCCCGGGTCAGCTACGGCCGCGGTACCCGCAAGGTCTCGGAGGATGCCGGTCTGATCCGCTACCTCATGCGTCACCGGCACAGCACGCCGTTCGAGATGTGCGAGATCAAGTATCACGTGAAGCTGCCGATCTTCGTCGCCCGCCAGTGGATCCGGCACCGCACGGCCAACGTGAACGAATATTCCGCCCGCTATTCCATCCTGGACCGCGAGTTTTACCTGCCCGCCCCGGAACACCTCGCCGCCCAGAGCGCGAGCAACCGGCAGGGCAGGGGCGACCTCCTGGAGGGCGACGAAGCCGCCAATGTGCTGGACCTCCTGCGCGACGACGCCACCCGCACCTACGACAACTACGCCTGGATGCTGAACGAGGACGGCGCCGACCCCGCCCGCCGCGGCCTGGCGCGCGAGCTCGCCCGCATGAACCTGACGCTCAACACCTACACGCAGTGGTACTGGAAAGCGGACCTGCACAACCTGCTCAGCTTCCTGTCGCTGCGCGCCGATCCGCACGCGCAGTGGGAGATCCGCGCCTATGCGGAAGCCATGCTGGAGACGGTGCGCGCCTGGGTTCCCGCCACCTACGATGCCTTTCGCGAGTATCGCCTGGGCGCCGCCACCTTGTCGGCCGGCATGCTCGCCGTGCTGCGCCGCCGCCTTGCCGGCGAAGCGGTCGAGCAGGCCGGCAGCGGCCTGTCCAAGCGCGAATGGGACGAGCTTTCGGCGGTCCTTGCACCGCCCCGCACCGAAGGAGACCTGTGATGCTCGCCGCCACCGATCCCAAAGTCCACATGGCCACCCTCACCGGCGGCGAGGCGCGCGAGCTCTACGCCACCAACCCGGTGATCCTGCTGCCCATGGGCTCGCACGAGGACCAGGGGCCGCACGCGCCGATGGGCGACTACCTGCTTGCCGAACGGATCGCCGAGCTGGCCGCTCTGCGCGCCACTGCGGCCGGCACGCGCACGGTGGTCGCCCCCGTGCTGCCGTTCGGCGCCGCCGATCATTTCGGCGCCATGGTCGGCGGCATCGCCCTACGCGAATCGACGCTGACCACCGTGATCGGCGAGATGGTCGCCGAATTGCACCGGCACGGCCTCACCCGGCTGATCGTGCTCAACGGCCACGGCGGCAATGTCGGCCCGATCGCGACCGTGCAGCGCGAGGTGCATCGCCGCACCGGCCGGGTCATCCCGAGCCTGTATCTGTGGCGCATCGGCTACGGCCTGCTGCCCGGCATCCTCGGCCGCGAGAAGGCAGCCGCCGCCTCGGGCCACGGGGCGGACCCGCTGACCTCGCTCGGCCTGCACCTGTTCCCCGAACTGCTCCGCCCCGACCTGCGCCCGGCCGCCGCCCCGCTGAAGCGCTCGCCCGAACTCGATCTGCCATTCACCGGACTCGGCACCGCCAGCTTCGAGGGTGCCGAGATCGGCCTGCCGAACCAGTACGACGAGGTCTACAACCTCGGCGTCGGCACCGGCGACCCGGCGCTATGCTCGGCCGAGACCGGCGCCGCCTTGGCCGACCAGCTGACCGACCTGGTTGCGCGCTTCTCCGGCCACTTCGCCGCCCGGAGCGGCTGAGCCGCGCTCAGTCCATCACGATGCGCGGCCCCGTCTGCTTCGGCCGGTCCAGGCTCGCCCACACCCGATCCGCCACCGCGCGATAGGCTTGCGCCGCCGGGCTGTCCGGCGCGGCGGCGACGATCGGGGTGCCGGCGTCGCCGGTCAGCCGGATGTCGAGCAGCAACGGCACCTCGCCGAGGAACGGCACCCCGAGCTTCTCGGCCTCCAGCCGCGCGCCACCATGGCCGAACAGATGCGTCACCTCGCCGCAATGCGGGCAGGCGAAGCTGCTCATGTTCTCCACCACGCCCAGCACCGGCACCATCACCTTCTCGAACATGCGAACGCCGCGGCGTGCGTCGATCAGCGCGATGTCCTGCGGGGTCGACACGATCACGGCGCCCGACAGGCTGACCCGCTGCGCCATGGTCAGCTGCGCGTCGCCCGTGCCCGGCGGCATGTCCACCACCATCACGTCCAGCGGGCCCCACGCCACCTGCGACATCATCTGTTCCAGCGCGCTCATCACCATCGGCCCGCGCCAGATCATCGCCCCGTCGGCATCCACCAGCAGCCCGATCGACATGGCCTTCAGCCCCCAGGCGGCGATCGGCTGCATCATGCCGTCCACCACGGGCGGCTTGCCGGCCACGCCGAGCATGCGCGGCAGGCTCGGCCCATACACGTCAGCGTCCAGCAGCCCGACCCGATGCCCCGCCTTGGCGAACGCCACGGCGAGGTTGACCGCCGTCGTTGACTTGCCCACCCCGCCCTTGCCCGACGCGACCGCCACCACGTAGCGCGCATCCGGCAACAACGAGGGGCGCGGGGTGCGCCCCGCGCCGGCGGCTGGGGCCGCGGCCGGGGAAGCGGCGGTCGGCGCTCGATGCGCCGTCAAGATGACCTGGACGTTGGTCACGCCGGGCTGGCGGGCGATCACGGCCTCCGTCTCCCGTCGCAGCCGATCCATCGCCTCCGCCTGGCCCCGCTCGCCCCGCAGCGTGACCTGCACCAACCCGTCGCGGGTTTGCACGCTGTCCACCACGCCCGCCGCCACGATGTCCTGACCAGAGCTGGGATCGCGAACCTGCCGCAGCGCCTCTCTCAACCCTTGTTCCGTCGGCGCTGACATTCCTTGTAAACCCTCCAACCGCGGTCAATATGCACGCGACCGAGCGAGCGCCAAGGGCGTGACCGCAACGTTAAGGGGGCCGCGCAGCCGGATGTCATGGAATAGTGGAGGTAGTGGCGGGGGGCCCTGGGGTAACGGGGGCAACAACAACCCGCCGCCCGGCAGCAAGGGCCCCGATCGTGGCCCGTGGGGCAGCGGTGGCGGTGGCGGCAATCGGGGCGGCGATGGTCCGGGTTTGCCGGATTTCGACGAGATCATCAGCCGGCTGCAACAGCAGGCCCGCCGGTTCGTTCCGGGCGGCGCCGGTCGCGGCCGGCCGAACAACGGTCGGCTGATCGGCCTGTTGGCGATCGCCGCAGCGGGGCTATGGCTCGCCAGCGGCATCTACCGCGTCCAGCCCGACGAGCAGGGCGTGGTGCTGCGCTTCGGCGCCTTCCAGGGCTACACCTATCCCGGCCTGCGGTATCACCTGCCGTGGCCGATCGAGACGGTCCTCACCCCGTCCGTCACCCGCGTCAACCGCATCGAAGTCGGCGTCCGCACGCCCGCGGAGCGGCTCGACCGTCCGGAGGGCGGCCGCCAGATCCCGGCCGAAGCCCTGATGCTGACGGGCGACGAGAACATCATCGACATCAATTTCTCGGTCTTCTGGCGCATCAAGGACGGCAAGGACTTCCTGTTCGACATCCGCAACCCGGCCGACACGGTTCGCGCCGCGGCCGAGAGCATGATGCGCCAGGTGATCGGCCGTACCCCGATCCAGCCGGCACTGACCGAAGCGCGCGCCCGTATCGAACTGGATGTGATGACGGGCACCCAGGGCATCCTCGACCAGTACGGGTCCGGCGTGGAGATCACGCAGGTCCAGCTACAGAAGGTCGATCCGCCCGCCGCCGTGATCGAGAGCTTCCGCGACGTGCAGCGCGCCAACACGGACGCCGAGCGCGTGCGCAACGAGGCCGAGAGCTACCGCAACGACATCGTGCCGCGCGCCCGCGGCGACGCCGCCCGCCTTGTCGCCGAGGCCGAGGGCGCCAAGAGTGCGTCCGTCGCCGAAGCGACCGGTCAGGCGCAGCGCTTCCTCAGCGTCTACCGTGCCTACGCGCAGGCCAAGGACGTTACCCTCAAGCGCCTCTACATCGACACCATGCAGGATATCCTGACCAAGACCCCGTCCATCGTGGTCGATGACCAGCTCAAGGGCATCGTGCCCTACCTGCCGCTGGACGGGTCCGGCACGATCCGTCCGGCCGCGCCCAATGCGCAGCCTGCCGCCCGCGCGGGGGTGCCGCAGTGAACCGTCTCGGCACCGCCGCGATCGCCGGCATCGCCCTCGTCGTCGTCCTCGTGCTGGTGATCGGAGCCAGCCTGTTCACCGTCTCGCAGACCCAGCAGGTCTTGATCACGCAGTTCGGCCAGCCCGTGCGCGTCATCAAGGAAGCCGGCCTGCACGCCAAGATCCCGTTCGTGCAGACCGTGCTCGACTTCGACAACCGGCTGCTCGACTTCAACACGTCGGGCGAAGAGATCATCCTCGCCGACCAGCGCCGCGTGATCGTCGACAGCTTCACCCGCTACCGGATCACCGACCCGCTGCAGTTCTTCCAGGCCGCGGGGCCCAACGAAGAGGGCATTCGTGGCCGCCTGAATTCGGTCGTGACGTCCGCCTTGCGCCGGGTCTTGGGGAGCGAGACGTTGCTCAACGTCTTGTCCGCCGAGCGGCCCCGCATCATGGGCCTGCTCAAGCAGCAGGTGAGCGACGAGATGCGTTCCTTCGGCGTCACCATCGACGACGTTCGTATCCGCCGGGCCGATTTGCCGGAGGAGAACACGCAGGCGATCCTGGCGCGTATGAAGTCGGAGCGCGAGCGCGTGGCGAGCCAGCTTCGCGCCGAGGGCGCCGAAGCGTCCTCCCGCATCCGCGCCGACGCCGAGCGTGACCGCACGGTGCTGTTGGCCAATGCCCGCTCCACCGCCGACAAGCTCCGCGGCGAGGGCGAGCAGCAGGCCACAGACGTGTATTCTGCGGCCGCGCAGGTCGACCCGACCTTCTTCATCACCTATCGGACGCTGCAGGCGTATCGTCAAGCGTTGACGCAAGGCAACTCGCGGCTGGTGCTGACGCCGGAATCGGACTTCCTGCGTCTGTTGCGCCAGCAACCCGTGCCCAATTGATCCGCTACCTCTGCCGCTCGCAAGGAGATCGAACCATGCGGTTCCACCCCATCCGCGCCGTCGCCCTGGCCGCATCGTTCGCTGTGCCCACCGCTGCCATCATGATGCCGGCGCCGGTCGCAGCCCGCGGCGCACCAGACAGCTTTGCCGACCTGGCGGCGCAACTATCGCCGGCCGTGGTCAACATCTCGTCGTCGCAGAAGGCCGAAGCGCGCGCTGACCGTGGCCCCGAAGTCCCCGGCTTCCCGCCGGGTTCGCCCTTTGAGCAGTTCTTCCGTGATTTCATGGAGCGGAATCATCCGGGCGGCCCCCAGGGCCAGGGTCCGGGCCAGCGCCGAGGCGAGAACAACCGCCCGCCCCGCGGTGGCCCCAACGGCGAAGACGCGCCCACCGGCCGCGCCGTGTCGCTCGGCTCCGGCTTCATCATCGACTCGGCTGGCTACATCGTCACCAACAACCACGTCATCGACGGCGCAGACGAGATCAGCGTCACGCTGACCGACAACACGACCCTGAAGGCCAAGCTGGTCGGCAAGGACGACCGGGTCGATCTGGCCCTGCTCAAGGTCGAGACCGATCACCCGCTCACCGCGGTCAAGTTCGGCGACAGCGACACCTCGCGCGTCGGCGACTGGGTGCTGGCGATCGGCAACCCGTTCGGCCTCGGCGGTTCCGTCACGGCCGGCATCGTCTCCGCTCGGGGTCGCGACATTCGCCAGGGCCCGTATGACGACTTCATCCAGACCGACGCCGCCATCAACCGCGGCAACTCGGGCGGCCCGCTGTTCAACATGAACGGCGACGTCATCGGCATCAACACGGCGATCTACTCGCCGTCTGGCGGCTCCGTCGGCATCGGCTTCTCCGTGCCGTCCAACCTCGCCAAGAATGTCGTGATGCAGCTGAAGGAATACGGTCACGCCCGCCGCGGTTGGCTCGGCGTCCGCATCCAGCAGGTCACGCCCGACATCGCCGACGCGGTGGGCCTGAAGCAGCCGGAAGGCGCCATGGTCGCCGGCATGAACGATGGCGGCCCGGCCGACAAAGCAGGCATCCACAACGGCGACGTGATCCTCAAGTTCAACAATCAGGACGTGAAGGAGATGCGGACCCTGCCGCGCATCGTCGCCGAAACCGAGATCGGCAAGTCCGTGCCCGTCACGGTCTGGCGCGACCGCAAGGAAGTCGTGCTGCAAGCGTCGACCGGCGAGTTGCCCGATGAGGTGCAGCAGGCCAGCGCCACGCCCGACAAGCCCGCCGCTCGCCCGCGCAACACGGCGACCATGCTGTCCGGTCTCGGCGCCCAGCTCTCCCCGATCACCGACGCATTGCGCGACCGCTTCAAGCTGTCGCCGGATCAGAAGGGTGTCGTCATCACCGACGTGCAGTCCGACGGCCCGGCCGCCGGGCGGGGCCTGAAAGCCGGCGACGTGATCGTTGAAGTGCAGCAGGAGCCGGTCGCGACCCCGCAGGACGTGCAGGATCGGCTGGACAAGTACCGCAAGCAGAACCGCAAGACGGTGCTGATGCTGGTGCAGAACGGCGACGGCATGCGTTGGATCCCGGTTCCGCTCAACACCGACAAGCAGCCCGGCTAACCGGCAGCGGCCAGTCGCCTTCGGGCCGCTGGCCGCTTCTTCTCGCCGATGCCTCACCCCGAAACCTGGCTCAAGGTTCGCCCGGAAGGCCTGTATTGCGAACCGGGCGATTTCTACGTCGATCCGGTCCGCCCCGTGCCTCGCGCCATCATCACCCACGCTCATGGCGATCACGCCCGGCCGGGTCACGGCGCGGTCCTCGCCAGTCCCGAGACGATCGACCTCATGGCCGTCCGCATGGGCGAGGGCAGGGCGGGCGATACGCAGCAGGTGCTCGAGTATGGCGTGCCGATCCGCCTCGGCGGTGTCGATGTCTGGTGCGAGCCCGCCGGCCACGTGCTCGGCAGCGCCCAGATCGCGATGGAGTGGCGCGGCACCCGCGTCGTCGTCAGCGGCGACTACAAGCGACATACCGACCCGACCTGCCGGCCGTTCGAGGTCATTCCCTGCGACGTCTTCGTCACGGAAGCGACCTTCGCGCTGCCCGTGTTCCTGCACCCGCCGGCCGAGGACGAGATCGCCCGCCTGCTGGCCAGTGTCGCCCTGTTCCCCGAGCGCACCCACGTCGTCGGCGCCTACGCCTTCGGCAAGGCACAGCGCGTGATCAAGCTGCTCCGCAATGCCGGCTACGACGCGCCGATCTACCTGCACGGCGCCATGGTCAACCTGTGCAACGCCTATGAGCGCATGGGCGTGGCGCTGGGCGAATTGCTGCCCGCCACCGTCCAGACCAAGGGCAAGCTCGCCGGTCAGATCGTCCTCGCCCCTCCCGGCGCCATCGCCGACCGCTGGGCGCGCCGCCTCGCCGACCCCGTCGTTTGCTACGCCTCGGGCTGGATGCGCGTCCGCCAGCGCGCCCGCTCCCGCGGCGTCGAGTTGCCGCTGGTCATCTCCGACCACGCCGACTGGAACGAGTTGAACCAGACCATCGACGACGTCGCCGCGCCCGAAATCTGGGTCACCCATGGCCGCGAGGAGGCGCTGATCCACGAAGCCGCCAAGCGCGGCGTCACCGGTCGCGCCCTGCGCCTGATCGGCTACGAGGAAGACGAGGGCGAAGCCACGTGACGCGTGTGGCCGTGAGGGGCGATCGATGATCGCCTTCGCCGACCTGCTCGAACGGCTGGTCTTCACGCCCGGGCGCCTGGCCAAGATCGCGCTGTTGCGCCGTTATTTCGAGACCGCCCCCGACCCGGATCGGGGCTTCGGCCTCGCCGCGTTGACCGACGAGCTGGTCTTCGTCGCCGCCAAGCCCGGTATGATCCGCGCCCTGGCCGAGGAGCGCACCGACCCCGTCCTGTTCGGCTGGTCGCGCGACTACGTGGGCGACCTCGCCGAGACCGTCTCCCTGCTCTGGCCGCCGCGCCGAACCAATGCGGGTCCGCCGACCATCACGGAGGTCGTGCAGACGCTGCTGACGGAGTCCAAGGCCGACCTGCCGCCGATCGTGGCCAATTGGCTCGACGCCTCCACCGTCTCGGTCCGCTATGCCCTGATCAAGCTGATCACCGGCGCCTTGCGCGTCGGCGCCTCGTCGCGCCTGGCCAAGACCGCCCTGGCCGAGCTCGCCGCCGACCACGCGACCCCCGTCGCGGCCGACGACATCGAGGAGCTCTGGCACGGGCTCGCGCCACCCTACGCCTCCCTGTTCGCGTGGCTCGAGGGTCGCGGCCCCCGCCCCGATCCGGCCGGCCAGCCCGTGTTCCGCCCCCTCATGCTCGCCCAGCCGCTCGAGGCCGTCGACATCGCCGCCCTCGACCCGGCGCTCTACCGCGCGGAATGGAAGTGGGACGGCATCCGCGTCCAGCTCGTCAGCACCCCGCACGGCAAGCGCATCTACTCCCGCGGCGCCGACGACGTTTCCGCCGCCTTCCCCGAAATCCTCGCTGCCATGGAGTGGGAAGCCGTGCTCGACGGCGAGTTGCTGGTGATCCGTGACGGCGAGATCGCCCCCTTCGCCGACCTGCAGCAGCGCCTCAATCGCAAATCGCCGGGCGCCAAGATGCAGAAGGACTTCCCGCTCGGCGTCCGCCTCTACGACATCCTGTTCGACGGCGCCGTGGATCTGCGCGCCCGCCCGTTCGACGAGCGGCGCCGCTATCTCGACGCCTGGGTCGCCGAGCACCAGCCTGCGCGCATGACGCTGTCCGATCTCATTCCGTTCGCCTCGATGGAGGAACTGGGCGCCATCCGCGCCGGCACCCGCGCGGCCAGCATCGAGGGCCTGATGCTCAAACGCGCCGACGGAGCCTATCTGCCCGGCCGGCCCAAGGGCCAATGGTGGAAGTGGAAACGCGACCCGCTGATCATCGACGCCGTGATGATGTATGCCCAGCGCGGCAGCGGCAAACGCAGTTCCTTTTACTCCGATTACACGTTCGGCCTATGGACGGAGACGGGCGAGCTGGTCCCGGTCGGCAAGGCCTATTCCGGTTTCACCGACGCAGAGCTCGTGACGCTGGATCGCTGGATCCGCAATCACACGGTGGGCCGCTTCGGCCCGGTCCGCGAAGTCGAGCGCGCCTACGTGCTCGAGATCGAGTTCGACGCCGCGCAGCGCAGCAGCCGACACAAATCCGGCGTCGCCCTCCGTTTCCCGCGGGTCCACCGTCTCCGCCCCGACAAGCCTGCCGAAGAGGCAGACCGGCTCCAGACCTTGCTGAACCTGATCGTCTGAAGCGCCCAAGAACTGGGCATAAGCACGTCATTTGGACATTTAGCTAACAAGCTGTTTCTAGTTGCACACGGATTACGCATGCCGATAGAGTTCTGCTGATCGGGTTGATCGGCGGAGGCACCTGGATGCGTTCGGTAGGACAATCAGCGGCACGGCTGGGACTCTTGGCGGCATGTCTCGGTGCCGCCGTTCCCGGCGCGGCCCAGGCTGCCGGCACGCTGACGGTCGCAATGACGGCGGGCGACCTGCCGGTCGATACCGGGAACCCCGACCAGGGCTTCGAGGGTTTCCGCTTCGTCGGCTGGAATCTCTACGACGCGCTCATCAACTGGGACCTGTCCAAGAGCGACAAGGCCTCCGACATCAAGCCCGGCCTGGCCACCGAATGGCACATCGACCCCGCCGATCATAAGCGCTGGCTCTTCACCCTGCGCGACGGCGTCAAGTTCCACGATGGCTGCCCGTTCGACGCCGACGCCGTGATGTGGAACTTCGAGCGCATCAACAACAAAGACGCGCCGCAGTTCACCACCCAGCAATTCGCGCTGACCCGCGCCTACATGACCAATTTCGACAAGATCGAGAAGGTCGACGACAAGACCGTCGCCATCACGACCAAGTTCGTCGAATCGTTGTTCCCCTACGACATGTCGTATGTGCTGATGATCAGCAAATGCCGGGCGGAAGCGCTCAAATACGATTGGGACGCCTACACCAAGCAGCCTTCCGGCACCGGCCCCTACAAGTTGACCGCCATCACCCCGCACGAGCGGATGGAATACGCGCCCAACGCCGATTATTGGGACAAGGCCCGCGTGCCCAAGCAGGACAAGCTGGTGATCCTGCCCATGCCGGAAGCCGCCACCCGCACCGCCGCCCTGCTGTCCGGCCAGGTCAACTTCGTCGAGGCGCCGTCGCCGGACGCCATCCCCGTGCTCAAGCGCGCCGGCATGCAGATCGTCACCAACACCTACCCGCACAACTGGCCGTACATCCTCAACTTCGCCAACGGCCCGTTCACCGACCTGCGCGTGCGCCAGGCCGCCAACTACGCGATCAACCGCGACGACGTGGTGGAACTGGTCGGCGGGCTCGCGACCCCGGAATACGCCGAGGTGCCGCCCTCGCTGCCCTATTACGGCAAGCCGGTGACTTACAAATTCGACGTCACCAAGGCCCGCGCCCTACTCAAGGAAGCCGGCTGCCTGCCCTGCAAGGTCACCTTTGCGATCTCGACGTCAGGCTCCGGCCAGATGCAGTCGCTGCCCATGAACGAGCTGGTCAAGCAGCAGCTCGAGGATGCCGGCTTCCAGGTCACCCTCAACGTCATGGATTGGAACTCCCTGCTCGAGATCAGCCGCTCCGGCGTGCCGAAATACCCCAACATCCATGGCATCAACGCGTCCCGCGGCCTGCTCGACCCGGTCAGCGCCATCATCAAGCCGGTCGCCAAGGCCTACTGGTCGCCCGCCGGCAGCAATTGGGGCCATTTCGGCACCGACCGCGCCGAGGAACTCGTCAAGGCCATTTTCGAGGAGTTCGACGCCGACAAGCGTCTAGCTCTGCTCACGCAGTTGCACGAATACGAGTCCGAGCAGGCGCTCATGATTTTCGTGGTGCACGACCTCAACCCGCGGGCGCTGTCGCCCAAGGTGAAGGGTTTCGTCCAGGCGCAGAACTGGTTCCAGGACCTCACGCCCATCTCGGTGGTCCCGTGAAAGCGGCCTCGGGAACGCGGGGGACGTAGGATGCTGCTCTATATCCTTCGCCGCATCCTGTTCGCGATCCCGATCGCGCTGGGGGTGAGCGCGGTCTGCTTCAGCCTCGTCTACCTCGCCCCCGGCGACCCGCTGCAGACCCTGCTGCCGCCCGACGCCACCGCCGACGTGGTCGCGCAAATCAAGCACGCCTACGGCTTCGACCGGCCGATCCCGGTGCAATACGCGATCTGGCTGTGGCACGTGCTGCAGGGCGATTTCGGCCGCTCCATCGCCACCGGTCGCGCGGTCACGCTGGAAGTGTTCGGCTCGCTGTCCAACACCGCCGTGCTGGCGCTGTTCGCCGTGCCGATCTCGTTTGCCATCGGGTACGCCATGGGCGCGATCGCCGGCTGCTTCCCCGGCGACCTGCTCGACCGGCTCGTCACCGGCTCGGCGGTGATCGGCGTCAGTTTGCCGAACTACTGGCTCGGCCTGGTGCTGGTCATCATCTTCGCCGTCGAGTGGGGCATCCTGCCCGCCAGCAGCATGGGCCCCAGCGGCTCCGACGCGTGGAGCCTCTTCCGCGCCGACGACCTCCGCTATGTCGTGCTGCCGGTGGTGACGCTGACCATGATCCCCATCGGCATCCTGGCCCGCACCACCCGCGCCGCCGTGGCCGAGGTACGCAACCAGGATTTCGTCACAACGCTGCGCGCCATGGGCCTGGGCGAGGCCGCCATCATCCGCCACGTGCTCAAGAACGCGTCGCCGCAGGTGCTGGCGGTAATGGGGCTGCAGTTCGGCTACCTGATGGGCGGCTCCATCCTGGTCGAAACGGTGTTCACCTGGCCCGGCAGCGGCTTCCTGCTCAACAAGGCCATCATCAACCGCGACATCCCGGTGCTGCAGGGCACCATCCTGGCGCTGTCGCTGGTGTTCGTGCTCACCAACCTGGTCGTCGACCTGCTGCAGGCGGTGCTGGACCCCCGGATCCGGCGGGCCTGAGGAGGCGCTCATGAACACGGCCGCATTCGACACTGCCGCGCTGCACGCCGGGTCCGCCCCGGCGGAGGAGACCGCCCCCGCCACCCGCGTCCGCGGCTACTGGCAGTCGGTCGCGCACCGCCTCCGGCACGACTGGCTCACCCTGTTCTTCGGCCTGCTGGTGCTGCTGATCGTGTTGGCGGCCATCTTCGCCCCGCTGCTGGCGCCGTTCGATCCCTACGCGCAGAGCGTGCTGGGCCGCCTCAAGCCGCTGGGATGGCGCGGGCACCCGCTCGGCACCGACGAGCTCGGTCGCGACATGCTCAGCCGCCTGATCTATGGCGGCCGGATCTCCCTGGTCATGGGCATGGTGCCCGTGCTGATCGCCACGATCGTCGGCGGCACGCTGGGCGTCGTCGGCGGCATCGCCGGCAAGGCGGTCAACACCGTCATCATGCGCACCGTGGACGTGTTCTACGCCTTTCCCTCCATCCTGCTCGCCGTGGCCATCAGCGGCGCGCTGGGCGGCGGCATCGGCAACGGTATCCTGTCGCTCTCGCTGGTGTTCATCCCCGCCATGTGCCGCGTCGCCGAGACCGCCACCGCGCAGGTCCGCAACCTCGATTACATCGAGGCCGCCCGCGCCAGCGGCGCCGGCACGCTGACCGTGATCCGCTACCACGTGCTCGGCAACGTGCTCGGCCCCGTCTTCATCTACGCCTCGTCGCTGGTCAGCGTGTCCATCCTGCTCGCCTCCGGCTTGTCCTTCCTTGGCCTGGGCGTCCAACCGCCGGAGCCGGATTGGGGCCTGATGCTCTCCACCCTGCGCCAGTCCCTCTACGTCGACCCGCTCGGCTGCGCCCTGCCGGGCATCGCGATCTTCATCACCTCCATCTGCTTCAACCTGGTCAGCGACGGTATCCGCGCCGCCATGGACGTCCGGCATTGAGCCCCGTCTTGACCGAGACGCCGCTCGCCGAGCCCGTCCTGGACGGGCGCGACCGCGGCGGCGCAGCGCAGCCCATGCTGCTGGCGCGCGGCCTCGTGCGGCACTTTCGGGTCAAGGGCGCCGGGCGGGGCGCCGTGGTCCGCGCCGTCGACGGCGTGTCCTTCGCCGTGTTCAAGGGCGAGACGCTGGGCGTGGTCGGCGAATCCGGTTGCGGCAAGTCCACGCTCGCCCGCCTCCTACTGCACTTGCAGGTGCCCGATCGCGGCGAGCTCGTCTTCGACGGCGACCCGGTGGGCGAGGAGGGCGGCGTCGGCGTCACCGACCTGCGGCGGCAGGTGCAACTGGTGTTTCAGGACAGCTACGCCTCGCTCAACCCGCGCATGCCGGTCGGCGACACCGTCGCCTTCGGCCCCATCGTCGCCGGCAAGTCGCGGACGGAGGCACGCCGGATCGCCCACGAGATCCTGGGCCGCGTCGGCCTGCGGCCGGAGCTGTTCGGCCCCCGCTACCCGCACGAGCTCTCCGGCGGGCAGAAGCAGCGCGTCAACATCGCCCGCGCCCTGGCCGTCGGTCCCCGCATGGTGATCCTGGACGAAGCCGTTTCCGCGCTCGACAAATCGGTCGAGGCCCAAGTGCTGAACCTGCTGCGTGAGCTCAAGCGCACCCTGAACCTCACCTACGTGTTCATCAGCCACGACCTCAACGTGGTGCGATACATCAGCGATCGCGTGCTGGTCATGTATCTCGGCCAGGTGGTCGAGCTCGGCCCGGCCGCCGAGGTGTTCGCCCGCGCCCGGCACCCCTATACGCGCGCGCTGCTCGGCTCCCGCCTGTCCATGGACCCGGCACGCCGCATCGACGCCCCGCCCATCACCGGGGACCCGCCCAGCCCGATCGACCCGCCCTCCGGCTGCCGCTTCCGCACCCGCTGCCCCTTCGCCGAGCCGGTCTGCGCCGACACCGCGCCCAGCATGGGCGCCGCCGTCGAGATCCCCGGCGACCGCCAGCACCACGCCGCCGCCTGCCACATGACCGACCCGGCCTCCGCCCATAGCCGCGCGGGAACAGTCTGATGCCCGATGGCCTCGGCCCCGTCCGGCCCGACGCCGGCATCGCGCCCTTGCTCACGGTCGAGGACCTCCAGGTGCAGTTCGTCTCCCGCGAGGCGACCGTCGCTGCCGTCAACGGCGCCAGCTTCAGCCTGCGACCCGGCGAGGTCCTGTGCCTGCTGGGCGAGTCCGGCTCCGGCAAGTCGGTGACGTTGCGCGCGCTGATGCGTCTGCTGCCCGACCGCGCCCGCGTCTCGGGCCGGGTCGAGGTGGAGGGGCAGAACGTGCTGGCGCTGGAGGGCCGTGCCCTGCGCGCGTTCCGCGGCGGCTCCGTCGCCATGGTGTTCCAGGAACCGATGACGGCGCTCGACCCGGTCTACACGATCGGCCAGCACCTGATCGAAGCGATCCGCCGCCACAGCGATATGAGCCGCGCCCAGGCCCGTGCCCGCGCCCTTTCGCTGCTCGAGCTCGTGCGCGTCCCGTCGCCAGAACGCCGGCTGGACGCCTACCCGCACGAGCTGTCCGGCGGCCTGCGCCAGCGGGCGATGATCGCGCTCGCCCTGTCCTGCTCGCCTCGGCTGCTGCTGGCCGACGAGCCCACCACCGCGCTGGACGCCACCGTGCAGATCCAAGTGCTGGTGCTGCTGCGCCGGCTGCAGGCCGAGCTCGGCATGGGCACCGTGTTCGTCACCCACGACCTCGGCGTGGCCGCCGAGATCGCCGACCGGGTGGCCGTGATGTACGCCGGGCGCGTGGTCGAGGAAGGGCCGGTTGCCGACGTGCTCGGCCGCCCCGCGCACCCCTACACGGCGGGCCTGCTGCGCTCCACCGTGCACGACCAGGCGCCGGACGAGGACATCGCCGCCATTCCCGGCAGCCCGCCGGACCTGCGCCGCTTACCGCCGGGTTGCTCCTTCGCGCCCCGCTGCCCGCTGGTCATGCCCGCCTGCCGGGCCGAGTTCCCGCCGCTGGTCCACCCCGCGCCGGGCCGCACCGCGCGCTGCCTGCGCACCGGCGACACCCTCGCCGCCGCTTGATCGAGAGGAGCCCGCCATGAACGGCGTCACCATCCCGCCGCACATCGTCGACCGCGTCGTTGCCCGCCGCGGCACCGCCCACCCGTTCGATCGCCTCGACCCAGCGCGCACCGCCCTGGTCGTGATCGACATGCAGAACGGCTTCATGGACGACGCGGTCGGCCACGCCGTCTGCCCCGCGGCCCGCGACGTCGTGCCCGCCGTCAACCGTCTCGCCGCCGCGGTGCGCGAGACCGGCGGCGGCGTGTTCTGGGTGCTCAATACCCACAACGACCGCAACGCCCGCGACTGGTCCGTGATGGAGGACATGGCGACCCCCGCCCGCCGCGAGCGCCGCGCCGCCGCGATGAGCGAAGGCACCAAAGGACACGAACTCTGGCCCGGCCTCCACGTCGACCCGGCCGACGAGCACGTGCGCAAATACCGCTACAGCGCCTTCCTGCCCGGCGCGTCTGACCTGCCGGCCCGCCTGCGCGCCCGCGGCTTCGACACCGTGCTGATCACCGGCACCGTCACCAACATCTGCTGCGAATCCTCCGCGCGCGACGCCATGATGACCAATTTCCGTGTCGTCATGGTCAGCGACGGCAACGCTGCCGCCACGCCGGAGGAACACGACGCCTCGCTCCTGGCCCTCTACGCGGCCTTCACCGACCTGATGGACACAGACATGATCGTCGAACGACTGCACGCCGCCTCTGATCGTGGAGCTCGCGCAGCATGAGTGTGCCGCAGTCCGACGAGCTGCTCGTCGCCTATGTCGAGCGTTGGCACGGCATCGTGCCGCCTAACGACTTCGCCCGCCGCGCCGTTGCCGACCTGGCCAAGGTCATGGCCGATCTCGAGCGCGTCCGCGGCCGGCTCCGCTTCGAGGACGAGCCCTCCGGTTTCGAAACCGCGCTGCTCGAAGCCTCCGGTCTGCCGCGATCGGAGTGGGGCGCGTGAGCGGGCTGGCCGACCTCTCGCTGGTGGAAGCCGCCGACGCGGTGCGGACGGGGGCCGCCACCTCCGCGGCCCTGCTCGACGCCTGTCTCGCCGAGATCGACGCGCACGAGGCGGCGGTCAACGCCACCGTCTGGGTCGATCGCGAGGGCGGCCGGGCGGCCGCGCAAGCAGCCGACGCGGCGGCGAAATGGGGCCCGCTCGGCGGCATCCCGCTGGCGCACAAGGACATGTACTACCATGCTGGCCGGCCCATCGGCTGCGGCTCGGCCATCCGACGCGGCTTCGTGCCGGAGGGCAGCGCCACCGTGGTGGAGCGCATGACGGCTGCCGGCGCCTACACCTTCGCCGGGCTGAACATGGCGGAGTTCGCGCAGAACGGCACCGGTCACAACGCCCATCACGGCGACTGCCGCAATCCCTGGAACGCGCCCTACATCACCGGCGGCTCGTCGTCCGGATCCGGCGCCGCGGTGGCCGCACGCTTCTGCTATGCGGCGCTCGGTTCCGACACAGGCGGCTCCATCCGCTTGCCGGCCTCGGCCAACGGCGTTTGCGGCATCAAGCCGACCCAGACCCGCGTCAGCCGCCACGGCGTGATGCCGCTCTCCTTCTCGGCCGACAATGTCGGGCCGCTGGCCCGCACCGCGCGCGACTGCGCCCGCATGCTGGGCGTGCTGGCCGGCCACGATCCCCTGGACCCGACCAGCGCCCGGGTCGCGGTGCCGGATTACGAGGCCGCCCTCGATGGCGACCTTCGCGGCCTCCGCCTCGGCGTGCCGTTGACCTACTTCCTCGACGGGGTCGACGCGGCCGTCGCGACCGCGTTCGAGGCGGCAACAGCCGTGCTCGCCGGCCGCGGCGCGACCATCGTCCGCCTCGCCCTGCCGTTGATGGACGCGGTGACCGCGTACGGCGCCGTGGTGTCCCGCTCGGAAGGCGCGGCGATCCACGCGGATTGGATGCGCGACCGCCCGGGTGATTTCGCCACCCATATCAGCGGCCGCATGTTCGCCGGCTACGCGGTTCCCGCCGTGGCCTATGTCGAGGCACTGCGGGCACGCGGCCCCGTGCTCCGGCAGTTCGCCGCCGAGGTGTTCGGCCAGGTCGACCTGCTACTCTCGCCGACCATCCGTACGGTGCTGCCCACGCTGGCCGCGACCGACATCGATAACGGCCCGCCGGGCACGGAAGAGGCCGCGCTCGGCATCTCCGCCAACACACGGCCGTTCAACTATCTCGGCCTGCCGGCGATCAGCGTGCCCTGCGGGTTCGACCCGAACGGCTGTCCCATCGGCTTGCAGATCGCCGGCCGGCCCTTCGCCGAAGCCCTGGTCCTGCGCGCCGCCGACGCCTATGCCCGCGATACGGATTGGCACACGCGCCGGCCGCCATTCATGGGCGCTCAGTTGTAGCCGTCATTCTCCGCGCGCTCCTGCGCCGCTTCTTCCTGGACGGCCTCGTCCACCTTGTGCGGCTTCTCGTCCGCCGGGGGCTTGGGTTCCGGTTTGTCCGACATGGCGACCTCCTTGGTGTCGCAGGCTGAACGGGCCGGGTCACGCCCCGGTTCGGATCACTTTCTTTGCGTAACCAAACCCGCTACCCCTGCACGCAACGAGAAGACGTTTCGGGGGACCTGCCATGACTGCCATCCATCGCCGCGCGCTGGTCGGAGGCGCCGCCGCCTTGCCACTGGTCGCCATCCTCACGCGCCCGGCCGGGGCGGCCGAGTGGACCTACAAGCTCGCCAACAACGTCCCGGCCACCCATCCGCTGAACGTCCGCGCCACGGAGGCGGCCGAGCGCATCAAGCAGGCCACGGGCGGGCGGCTCGAAATCCAGACCTTTCCCAGCAGCCAGCTCGGCTCCGACACGGACACGCTGGGCCAGCTCCGCTCGGGCGCCGTCGAGTTCTTCACCCTCTCCGGCCTCATTCTCTCCACGCTGGTGCCGCCCGCCTCCATCAACGGCGTTGGCTTCGCGTTCAAGGATTACGACCAGGTCTGGGCCGCGATGGACGGCAAGCTGGGCGCTTACGTCCGCGGCGAGATCGAGAAGCGGGGCCTGCACCCGATGGACAAGGTCTGGGATAACGGCTTCCGGCAGATCACCACCAGCAACCGTCCGATCACCGCGCCGGACGACCTGCGCGGCGTCAAGCTCCGGGTACCGGTGAGCCCGCTCTGGACCAGCATGTTCGCCGCTCTCGGTGCCAGCCCGACCTCCATCAACTTCAGCGAAACCTACTCCGCACTGCAGACCCGGATCGTGGACGGCCAGGAGAACCCGCTGAGCCTCATCAACAGCGCCAAGCTGAACGAGGTGCAGAAATACTGCTCCATGACCAACCACATGTGGGACGGCTTCTGGTTGCTTGCCAACCGCCGCGCCTTTGAGCGCCTGCCCGCCGACGTGCGCGACATCGTCGCCCGCGAGTTGAACAAATCCGCCGAGGACGAGCGCGCCGACTTGGCCAAGGGCAGCCTGGCCGATCGCGCCACGCTGCAGAGCAAGGGCCTGGTGTTCAACGACGTCGATACCGCACCCTTCCGCGACAAGCTCCGCGCCGCCGGCTTCTACAAGGAATGGCGCGGGAAGTATGGCGAGGAGGCCTGGCACGTGCTGGAGGACAGCGTCGGCGCGATCTCCTGACGCCCGCACTTCCCGCCGCGCGCCCGCTGCACCATATAGCGGTCAGTTCCTCGGAGTGCGTCATGTCTCAAGCTGCGACGAAGTCCTCGTCCGACGAGTTCCCCTTCACCCTGTCCGATGCCGAGTGGCGCCAGCGTTTGACGCCGGAGCAATACAAGGTCATGCGCGGCCACGGGACGGAGCGGGCCTGCACCAGCCCGCTGAACGCGGAGAAGCGGCAGGGCGTCTATCATTGCGTCGGCTGCGAGCGCACGCTGTTCGACACGTCGGCGAAGTTTGAGAGCGGCACGGGCTGGCCGAGTTTCTCCGCGCCGATCGACGACGCCGCCGTCGCCACGACCGAAGACCGCGGCTACGGCATGGTCCGCACGGAAGTGCACTGCGCCGAGTGTGGCAGCCATTTGGGTCACGTCTTCCCCGACGGCCCGCGTCCGACCGGGCTGCGCTACTGCATGAATGGCGTCGCGCTGTCGTTCGAGCCCGCCTGAGGCGTCGATGACGGTGAGCGGGTCTGCCGGGTCCAGGCCCGGCGGGGCCTGAGCCGTGGCCGTCGAGATCAAGGTCGGGCCGCCGCAACTCGCCATCCACCAGGGTTACACCGTCTGCGTCAGCGAGCCGGATGGCCAGATCATCGGGCCATCCGACAAGGGCGTGTATTTCTTCGATACCCGCGTGATCAGCGCCTATGCCCTGTACGCCAACGGACAGAGCTGGGACCTGCTGAACAGCGGCGCGCCCGCCCATTACGGCGCCAAGATCTTCCTGGCCAATCGCCCGTTCGCCAGCGAAAGCGGCGACGTTCCGGCCCGGACCCTCTCCCTCGTGCTCACCCGCGTCATCGATGGCGGGATGCACGAAGGCATCGAGATCACCAATCACGGCCGCACGCCGGTGCAGTTCAACCTCGAGTTGGCGCTGCGTAGCGACTTCGCCGACATCTTCGAGGTCAAGGCCGGTCGGAGCCTCCGCCGCGGCCGCATCGCGACCACCTGGTCGGACGACACGCAAACCCTGACCACGGCCTATCATAACGGCACCTTCTCTCGCGCCGTCGCCGTCTGTGCCCGCGCTGCCGACCCGGCGATGTATGCCAATGGCCGCCTCAGCATCACGCTGCTCCTGGCGCCCGGCGCCAGCTGGACCGGCTCCCTGCTCTACGACCTGTTCGACGGCGAACGGCGCTACCCGGCCCCGGAGCTGTGCGACCTGGCGCCGCAGTCGCCGGGCGGCCAGGCATTGGAAGCCTGGCGCCAGCACTGCTCGCAACTGACGACGGGCACGCGCGGGGTGGGCCAACTGTTCGATCAGGCGGTTGAGGATCTCGCCGCCCTGCGCTTGCCCGTCGAGCATGCGGGCGGGGTGGCGGAGGTGCCGGCCGCCGGGTTGCCCTGGTTCGTCGCATTGTTCGGCCGCGACCCGATCATCGTGAGCTTGCAGACGATCACGCTAAACCCGGACCTCGCCCGCGCGACGCTCGATGTGCTGGGCGACTGGCAGGCGCAGGAGACCGATCCGTATCGGGACGCCGAACCCGGCAAGATCATGCACGAGCTGCGCCGCGGCGAGCTGGCCGCGCTCAAGCTCATTCCGCACACGCCCTATTACGGCACCGCCGACGCCACGCCGCTCTACCTGGTCCTTTTGCACGCGCTCTGGCGCGCCACCGGCGACCGCGAGCTCCTGACGCGCCATCTCGCCACAGCCGAGGGCTGTCTGTCCTGGATCGACGATTACGGCGACCGCGACGGCGACGGCTTCCAGGAATACGGCACCCGCTCGGGGGAGGGCTACGAGAACGTCGGTTGGAAAGACTCAGGCGAGGCCGTCGTCGATACCGACGGCGGCAATGTCTCCAAGCCCAAGGCACTGTGCGAGCTTCAGGGCTACGTCTATGCCGCCTGGCGCGGCGCCGCCGAACTCTACCGCGCGATGGGCGAGCCGGATCGTGCCGCCGCGCTCGACACCAAGGCCGACGCGCTGTTCGACCGGTTCAACGTCGCTTTCTGGAACGAGGCGGAGGGCTTCTACGCCTACTGCCTCGATGGCGAGAAGCGCCCGATCTGGACGGTTGCCTCTAATGCCGGGCATCTCCTCTGGTCCGGTATCGTGCCACCCGACCGCGCGGCCCGCGTCGTCGAGCGCCTGCTCCGTCCCGACATGTGGAGCGGGTGGGGCATCCGCACGCTCACCCGGGACAACCCGACCTACAACCCGTACTCCTACCAGAACGGCTCGGTCTGGCCTCACGACAACAGCCTGATCGCCCTGGGTTTTGCCCGCTATGGCTTCAAGGCCGAGGTCGGCCGCATCGCGCACGATATCAATCTCGCCGCCAGCTTCTTCGTTCAGCGCCAGCTGCCCGAACTCTACTCCGGCATGCAGCGCGACGGCACCAGCTTCCCCGTCCAGTATTTGGGTGCCAACGTTCCGCAGGCCTGGGCGGCCGGGTCCGTCTTTGCCCTGCTTCAGGCCATGCTCGGCCTGGAACTCGATGCGCCCAATCGTTCGCTGACAGTGGACCCTGAGTTGCCGGACTGGCTGCCCGATCTCACGCTCCGCAATCTCCGCCTCGGCGCCGAAACCTTCGATCTCGCTTTTGCCCGCACACCAGACGGCACCACGGTCCAGGTTCTGCGCGGCGACCCGGCGGTCCTTCGCCGCCGCACGCCCGAGCCCTCCGCCACGACCTGAGGCCCGCGGGCGGCGTCCTGCTGGTCAGCCTTCCTCCGGCTCGACCCCGTTCAGTAGCTCGAGTTGCCAGACCATCTCATCGTCGCTCAGCGGAAACTTCCCCTCCGACGTGGCGGTCAGCGTCACCTCCGGGCCGAACTGCGCCAGCAAGCGCTGAATGTCGGCCGCCAGTCCCATGCTGAAGCCGCCGCGCCAGACCACGCTGACCAGTGCCTTGGCGCTGCGCAACTCCAGCAATCGCTCGATCTTCGAGAGGGCGACGCCGCTGCAAACGGCGAGCTGCGCCAGCAACAGCCGCGTGTCTCCAGCGCGCGCGGCGTCGCGCAGTGCCGCCTCGTCCAGGGTGCCGGCCGCTCGGAGCTGCTGGACCTGGCGAACCAGGACGTCGTCGTTGCCGCCCGATCGCAGTGCCAGGCGCTGGCGGACGATCTCCAGCTTGGCCGGCTCCAGGTCGGCGCGCGTTGCCAGGATGTGCAGCAGGTCGCAGGTGATGAACTCCGACAGCGCGCGAACCGCGCCCACGCTCAGCGAGGGGCGGCGGACCAGTGGCGCGTGCCACTCGATGTGATCGGGGGCGCGCCCGACCAGCAGGTCGAGCATGGACTCCCGGATGCACGCCGACTGGTTGTGCAGCAGCGCCTTGATGGTCGGCACGTCGGCCTGTTGGACGATAGCGTCCGTGACGGCCGTGCTCAGCCGCTTGCGACTGGCCACCGACTCCGCCGCACTGGCGGATTGAGGCGTGGCGATGATGGCGAGCAGGTCGGCGTCGCTCAACAGCGGCGACAGCCGGATCACGCGGTCGCTGACCTCGGCGACGCCATCATGGGCCAGCTGCAGCACCACGTCGTGCGGTGCGGTGTCCACGGAGGCGAGCTCGTCCGCAATGGCGACGCGGACGCGGATGGCCTCGTCCATTGCCAAAGCGCGCAGGGTTCGGTGGACATGCTGCGTCGCGGCGTCCTGATCCGCCGAGGCGAGGTCGCCCAGGAGGCGGGCGACCCGGCTCGCGAGCAGGGCGCGCACCCGTTCGTCCTCGTCGGCGATCAGGATGGCATCCACCACCGGGTCGCACCGGCCGCTCAGCGCCACCGTGGCGCGGACGATGATGTCGGGGTCGCGGGCGTACTCGCGAAGGGTGACGAGAGGGCAGTCGTGCCTTGCGGCGCGCCGGACCCGGTCGGCTGGCGCAACCCGGTCGAGCGATGGCGGCGGGGGAGGGGCTTCGTCGGCCGCCGGCTCCGGGATCAGATGCACGACCTCCAGCGAGCTCATGCGAGACGTTCGGGGTTGGACACCCGCCAGTGCCCGCCGCCGTTTCGCTTGACCTCGTACATCGCGAGGTCGGCGCGTTGGATGAGGTCGTCGAGTTCCTCGCCCTCGCCGGGCTGGCGGCAGGCGATGCCGATCGACATGGTCAGGCCGGGCTGGCCGGGCAGGGCGAACTCGGCCGCGTCCTGCGGGAAGCTGAGCCGGAGGTGCTCGGCCCGTTCCGCGGCCGTGAGCCCGTCGAAGCCATCCAGCCATAGCGCGAACTCGTCCCCGCCCAGGCGCGCCACGAGGTCGGACGGGCGCACCATACGGCGCAGGATCGTGCTGGTCAGCACCAGCGCCGCGTCGCCCACCTCGTGGCCGAGCTGGTCGTTCAACGGTTTGAGCCGGTCCAGATCGACGAACATCAGCGTGCCGGGCAGTCCCTCGCGCTCCAGCCGGTCGATCCGGCGTTGCGCCTCGTCCACGAAAGCTCGCCGATTGAGCAGCCCGGTCAGCGAATCCGTGCGTGCCTGACGCGCCAACTCGCGCTGGATGGTCTCGTGCTCCAGCACCACGCGGACGAGCGCGGTCACGGAGCCGAGCAGCAGGTGGTCGTCGGAGTCCCAGCCGTGTTCCCGCATCGGCCGCCACACGACGAGATGGCAGACCTGGCCGAACCGGGTCGAGCTCCGGCAGGTCAGCACCGTGTGGCCGGAGGGCAGGTCGATGCGGAACGGCGTCGTCCGCACCGAGGCGCGCAACAGGGGCAGCAGATCGGGCAGCAGGAAGGTAGGCGGCTCGCCGCAATCGTGCAGCACCGGCTCGGCATCCAGCGACTCGTCGAGGTCGATGATGGCAGCGCCCGTGCCGCCGAGAGCACGGAGGGAGGTGCCCAGCATGGCGCTCACCACGCGCGGTGCCAGGATTTCCTGCCGCATCTGCGCCAGGATGTGGTCCATCACCTTGGCCCGCCGGAGCGCGGCGGCCGCCAGCATCTCCTTCTGCTCTCGTAAGGTCACGTTGGAGGCCACCGCCCGCGCGCCGATGCAACGGCCGGCCTCGTCCAGGATGGGGGCGGACGAGAACGCAAGGCACACCTTCTCCTGGGCGGCCGTGGTGATCCAACTGCGGCGATGGCGGATGCCCAACGAGAGAAGGAACGGGTCCGGCAGGCTCGTCTCGAGGGGAAAGAAGATGGAAGCCGCCTGCCGCCCGAGCAGGTCTTCCGCCTTCATGCCCAGCACGTCGTCCGGCGCGATGAAGCTCAGCAGCCCGTCCGCATCCACTTCGAAGGCGATGTCGGCCGCCAGCGCGCCGAAGTCGCGCCACCGCCGCCGGCTCTCGAGGAGAACCTGGCTCAACTGATCGACCGTGTCGGCCTCCGGATCCATTGCTCGCATCGTTCGCCGTTCCTGACTGCCGATACTCTAAGGCCCAGTGGTGAACGGATAGTTACCGTCCGCCGCCTTACATCCCGGGGCGCGCGTTGACAGCCAAGCCACCCTGTTTACATGGTCCCCGCCGACAGCAGGCCAGGACGCCCCATGCAAGACCACCCGCTACGCCCCGCGATCGAGCGCCTCTGGGAAGACCGCCAGAGCCTGGACGCCTCCACCACGGGCGCCGCGCGCGAGCAGGTCGACGCCGTGCTGGACGCGCTGGACAGCGGCACGCTCCGGGTCGCCTCGCCGGATCCGTCGGGATGGGTCGTGCACGAATGGCTGAAGAAGGCCGTGCTGCTGTCGTTCCGGCTGAACGACTCCGTCCCGATGGACGGGGGCAGCGCGCCCGTATTCGACAAGGTGCGGCTCAAGACGGAGGGATGGGGCGCGAACCGGTTCGCGGAGGCCGGGTTCCGCGCGGTGCCGGGCGCGGTGGTCCGCCGCAGCGCCTACGTGGCGCCGGGCGTGATCCTGATGCCGAGCTTCGTCAACGTCGGCGCCTATGTCGGCGAGGGCACCATGGTCGATACCTGGGCCACCGTCGGCTCGTGCGCGCAGGTGGGCAAGAACTGTCACCTGAGCGGCGGCGTCGGCCTCGGTGGCGTGTTGGAGCCGTTGCAGGCCAACCCGACCATCATCGAGGACGATTGTTTCATCGGCGCGCGCTCGGAGGTTGTCGAGGGCGTGGTGGTCGAACGCGGCGCCGTGCTGGCCATGGGCGTGTTCATCAGCAGCTCCACCAAGATCGTCGACCGCACGACCGGCGCCATCACCACCGGCCGCGTGCCGGCCTACTCCGTTGTCGTGCCCGGCACGCTCCCCGGCAAGGCCCTGCCGGACGGTTCGCCCGGCCCGTCGCTGGCCTGCGCCGTGATCGTGAAGCGCGTCGATGCGCAGACCCGCGCAAAGACCGCGATCAACGACCTGCTGCGCGACTAAGGTGGACCCGCTCCCGCTCGCGCAAGCCCTGATCCGCTGCCCGTCCGTCACCCCGGCGGACAGCGGCGCGCAGGCGGTGCTGGACGACGCGCTCGCCCCGCTCGGCTTCGCGGTGCATCACCTCCGCTTCGGCACCACGCCCAACCTGTTCGCCCGGCTCGGCACCGGCGCGCCGCATCTCTGCTTCGCCGGCCATACGGACGTGGTCCCGCCCGGATCCACCGGCTGGACGGCCGACCCCTTCGCCGGCGACGTGCGGGACGACCGGCTGATCGGCCGCGGCGCCTGCGACATGAAGGGCGGGATCGCCGCCTTTGTCGCCGCCGCAGCCACCCATGCGCCCCGTCTGCGCGGCTCGATCAGCCTGCTCATCACCGGGGACGAGGAAGGCCCCGCCACCGACGGCACCGTGCGCGTGCTCGACTGGATGGCGGCGAACGGCCACGTGCCGGATTTCTGCCTGGTCGGCGAGCCCACCAACCCGGCCGCGCTGGGCGACGTCATCAAGATCGGCCGCCGCGGTAGCCTCAACGCCACCCTTCGCGTGCACGGCACGCAGGGCCACAGCGCCTACCCGCACCAGGCCGACAACCCGGTGCACCGCCTCGTCCGCGCGCTGGCGGCGCTCACCGCCGCCCCGCTGGATGCCGGCACCGAGTGGTTCGAGCCGAGCACCCTGCAGATTACCAGCATCGACGTCGGGAACCCGGCCACCAACGTCATCCCCGCCGACGCCACCGCGCGGCTGAACATCCGTTTCAACGACAAGCACACGGGCGCCAGCCTGGAAGCCTGGCTGCGCGCCGCCGTTGCGCCGCACTGCCCGCGCGTCGAGCTCGACGTGTCCGTCAGCGGCGAAGCGTTCCTCACGCAGCCCGGCGAGCAGGTCGATCGCCTCCGCGCCGCCGTCGCCGCCTCGACCGGCCGCGAGCCCCGCCTCGACACGGGCGGCGGCACGTCCGATGCGCGCTTCATCGCCCGCTACTGCCCGGTCGCCGAGTTCGGCCTGGTGGGCCGCACCATGCACAAGGCCGACGAGTCGGTGCCGGTCGAGGAACTGCGCCAGTTGGCGGACGTCTATCGCGCCGTGCTGGATGCCTTCGTGTGAGCGAGCGCCGCAATCCCCTCCTGGGCGTGGTCCGCGTCGCCCTCGGCAAGGCGGACGGGCTGGCGCAGTTCGGCACCGGCGTGCCGTCCTTCCTCAACAGCCTCGCGCCGTTGATCGCCTTTCCGCTCGCCGGCGCCCTGATCGAGGCCTACCGGGCGGACTGGCTCGGCGCCGCCTCCTTGATGCTGCTGACGCTGGTGGCCCAGCTGGCCCCGCCCGTCCTGTCCCACCTGTTCGCCAAGCGCTGGCAAGTCGAGGATCGCTGGCTGCATTACGCGACGGCCTACAACTGGTGCTACTGGGCCGTGCCGCTCGCCGGCATGGTGCTCACGATCGGGTTCGCCTTGCTGGTGAGCGTCGGTTTGCCGGCACCGACGGCGGCGCAGGCCGTGCTGGGCTGCCTGGGGCTCTATAGCCTGTGGTTGAACTGGTTCGTGGCCCGGCACGCGCTCGGGGTCAGCCGGAAGCGGGCGGCAGTGCTGGTGGCCGGCGTCAACGCGGGCACGGCGCTGCTGGCGATCGGTCCGGCGCTGTTGGGCTGAACGGATCGGCGGGGTAGGCGACCCCCGTCAGGGTCAACCCGTCCGGCGGCGCGGTCGGCCCCCCGGCGCGCCGATCCCGCGCCGCCAACGCCTCGGCCACCCGACCCGGCGGCCAGCGCCCTTCGCCCACCAGCTTGAGCGTGCCGACCATGTTGCGCACCTGATGGTGCAGGAAACTCCGCGCCGCGGCCCGCACCACGATCCGTTCGCCGCAGCGTTCGACCGTCAACCGGTCCAGCGTGCGGATCGGCGACTTGGCCTGGCACGCCGCCGCGCGGAACGAGCTGAAATCGTGCCGCCCGAGCAGGTGATCGGCGGCCGCCTGCATCGCGTCGGCGTCCACCGCCTGCGGCACGTGCCACACCCGCCGGTCGAGCCCCGGCCGGGCGCGGCGATTGAGGATGACATACGCGTAGCGACGCCCGACCGCGTCAAAGCGCGGGTTCCACTCGGCATCCACGGCGGCGGCCTGCAGCACGACGAAGGGGAGCGGCTTGAGGTGGTAGTTGACGGCCTCGCGCACCGTGCGCGCGTCGAACCGGTCCGGTAGATCGATCGCGGCGACCTGGCCGCTCGCATGCACGCCCGCATCGGTTCGTCCGGCAACCAGGCTGCGGACCGTCTCGCCCGCGAAGGCCGCCACCGCCGCTTCCAGCGCATCCTGCAGCGAGCCGCCGCCGGCCTGGCTCTGCCAGCCCACAAACCCCGCCCCGTCATATTCCAGCAGCAGCGCCCAGCGGGTCACGTGAGCGGGTGCGTCACGCGAGAACGGTTCCGGGCGGGACCGCCATGCCGCGCAGCATGTCCGCCGCCGCCATCGGCCCGCGACCCGGCCGCTGCACCCGCAGCAGCCGCAACGCACCCTCGCCGCAGGCCACCAGCAGCCCGTCGTCCAGCGTCGTGCCGGGTGCGGCCATGCCCGTGCTGGGCTCCGGCCGCGCTTCGAGCACCTTGAGCGTTTCGCCGGCGAGCACGGTGAACGCGCCCGGCCAGGGCACGAGGCCGCGGACCTGCCGATCGAGCGCGTCGGCCGGCCGGTTCCAGTCGAGCCGGCCGTCGGCGCGGGTGAGCTTGGGCGCGTAGGTGACGCCGTCCTCCGGCTGCGGCTCCGGCATGTCGTCGTGTTCGAGTGTCTGTAGGATCAACCGCGCTCCGAGCTCGGCCAACTCGTCGTGCAAGGAGGCCGCGGTGGCGGTCGGGCCGATCGGGACCGCGGCGCGCCGCAGCATCGGCCCGGTGTCGAGCCCGGCCTCCATCTGCATGATGGTGATGCCGGTCTCGGCGTCACCGGCGAGCACGGCGGCCTGGATCGGCCCCGCGCCGCGCCATCGCGGCAGCAGGCTGCCATGGATGTTGAGGCAGCCGCGGGCGGGCGCGTCCAGGAAGTCCTGCGGCAGGATGAGCCCGTAGGCGGCCACCACCGCGGCATCGAGCCGCAGCGCTTGGAACGCGGCCAACTCCTCGGGCTCGCGCCGCAGCCGGGCGGGGGTGCGCACGGGCAGCCCGAGCCGCAGCGCTTCGGCATGGACGGGGCAGGGGGTCAGTTGCTGGCCACGCCCGGCAGGCCGCGGCGGCTGGCAGTAGACGGCGACCACCTCGTGCGCCCCGTGCAGCGCGCGGAGCGCGGGCAGCGCGAAGGCCGGGCTGCCCATCACGGCGAGTCTCATGAGGTGGCGCTGTCCTGCGCCTTCTGGCGCTGCTCCTTGGCCAGGCGCCGCATCAGCATGTTGCGCTTGAGCGCGGACAGATAGTCGACGAACAGCACGCCATCGAGGTGGTCGATCTCATGCTGCAGGCAGGCCGCGAGCAGCCCCTCCGCCTCGATCTCGCGCTTGGCGCCCTCGAGGTCGACGTAGCGGACCTTGACGCGCGCCGGCCGGGTCACGTCCGCATATTGGCCCGGCAGCGATAGGCAGCCTTCCTCGCGCAACGCCGTCTCGGTGCTCACCCCCACGATCTCGGGGTTGATAAGGTGAAGCGGGGCCGGCGCGTCGTCCGGCTGCAGGTCGACCACGGCGAGCCGCAGCCCTTGGCCGATTTGCGGCGCGGCCAGGCCGATCCCGGGCGCGGCATACATGGCGGCCAACATCTGTGGGACGAGCTGGCGCACCAGGTCGTCGTCGCCGGGTCGCACGGGGCGCGCCTTGGCGCGCAGGATGGCTTGGGGCGCGATCAGGATCGGCAGGGTCGGCACGAGCGGAGGCGGGGGAGAAGTGTCCATGACCGGCCCGATGTAGCGGGGGGCGGGTAGGCCTTGCAACGCACCGGAGGCCCGCCAACATGCAATCCGTCGCCGGTGCCGATCGCGGGCCGGGGCGCTTCGCTCTGAAGAGGGGGCCCAGAAGACAGCATGACCACACGAGTGTTCACGTCCCCGATGTTTCTCGGCTTCGACCACCTCGAGCAGGTTCTCGAGCGCGCGGCCAAGACGTCGTCGGACGGCTACCCGCCTTACAACATCGAGCAGACCGGACCGAGCGGGCTACGGATCAGCCTGGCCGTCGCCGGGTTCACGATGAACGACCTCCAGATCACGCAGGAGGACAACCAGCTCGTCATTCGCGGGCGCCAGGCCGACGACAGCGCCGACCGGGTCTACCTGCATCGCGGGATCGCAGCCCGGCAGTTCCAGCGCGCGTTCGTGCTGGCCGAGAACATCGAGGTCAAGGGCGCTTGGCTCGATAACGGGCTGCTGCATATCGACCTGGCCCGGCCGCAGCCGGAGGTGCGGGTTCGCACCATCCAGATCGGCAAGCCGGCCGGAGACGGCCCCGTCGTGGATGGCTCGCCCGACGGCAACTGAACCCACGCGCCGCCGGAGAGGGGCGCAGGAGACCCACCATGAAGATCGACAGCGCCACCACAGAAATCGTTTTCGACATCCGCAGCATGACGCCGGAACAACTCGGTCAACTCGGGGTGTCGGCGATGGCCTACATCAAGCCGGTGCAGATGAACGGCATGGCCGCCTTCGCGATCCATGCCGCCGATGGCTCACCCATGGCCGTCGCCACGGAGCGTGACATGGCGATCGCCGCCGTGGTCCAGCACGAGATGCTTCCCGCCCTCGTGCACTGAGCCTGCGGCCCTCTCCCGGAAACGGGAGAGGGCCGGTCCGATCAGACGACGGTCAGCTTCTCGCGACGGAGCTGCACGGCCAAATCGTCCAGCGCCTTGCCGACGCGGTCCAGCATCTCCGTCACGTCCTCGCGCTCCATGATCAGCGGCGGGCTGAAGGCGAGCGAGTCGTTGGGCAGCGAACGGGCGATGACACCGTGCGCCTCGCACAGCTTGGTCGCCTGCCCGCCGATCTTGGCCGACGGGTCGAAGTTCTGCCGCGCATCCTTGTTGGCCACCAGCTCCAGCGCCGCGATCATCGCGGTGCCACGGACCTCGCCCACCAACTCGTGGTCGGTGAAACGGCGGCGCAGCTCGGCCTGCATGAACGCGCCCACCGTCGCGGCGTGCTCGACGATGTTGATCTCGTCGTAGATCTTCAGCGTCTCGATCGCGACCGCCGCCGGAACGGGATGGCCGGAATAGGTGAAGCCGTGCCCGAAGGTGCCGATCTTGTGGCTCTCGTCGGCCAGCGCGCTGAATACCTTCTCGTTCACCATCACCGCCGAGATCGGCAGATAGGCCGAGGAGAGCGCCTTGGCGCAGGTGATGATGTCCGGCTGGATGCCGAGCGTCTGGCTGCCCCAGTAATTTCCGGTGCGCCCGAAGCCGCAGATCACCTCGTCGGCGACCAGCAGAATGTCGTATTTCCGCAGCACGGCCTGGATCTTCTCGAAGTAGCCCACCGGCGGCAGGATCACGCCGCCCGCGCCCATGATCGGCTCGGCGAACATGGCCCCGATCGTGTCCGGCCCCTCGGCGACGATCAGCTTCTCCAGTTCATCGGCGCAGCGCGTGGCGAAGGCTTCCTCGCTCTCGCCCGCCTCGGCGCCGTGATAGTAATGCGGCGTCATCGTGTGGATGAACCCAGGCAGCGGCAGGTCAAAGCTGCGGTGGTTGTTCGGCAACCCGGTCAGCGAAGCGGCGACGATGGTGATGCCGTGATAGCCCTTGATGCGGCCGATGATCTTCTTCTTCGCCGTCCGGCCCAGCGCGTTGTTGTAGTACCAGACCATCTTCACGGCCGTGTCGTTGGCTTCGGAGCCGGAGTTGGCGAAAAAGGCCTTGCTCATCGGCACCGGGGCCCGCGCCAGCAGCATCTCGGCCAAGTCGATCATCGGCTCGTGCGCCTTGGCGGTGAAGCCATGGTAGAACGGCAGCTTGCGCATCTGGTCGTAGGCCGCCTTGGCCAGCCGCTCGTTGCTGAAGCCCAGGCTGGCGCACCACAGCCCAGCGACGCTCTCGATGTAATCCTTCCCGCTATCATCGTACACGCGGACGCCATCGCCGCGGCTGATGATCATCGGCCCCTGCTCTTGATGCGCCTTCAGGTCCGTATAGGGGTGCAGGACGTGGGCGATGTCGCGGGCGGCGGCGGAGTTGGCGCGGGGAGGGCTCATGGGAGAAACTTTCAGCTGCTCCCCGCCAGTCTAGCGCCGTTCCGCGGCGCGTTAGAACCCCCAGCCGCCCCACGGCCCCCACGGGCCCCAGTCCCACGACGCGTCCTGGTAGGTCTGCGCGGCCAGCAACTGGTCGTTGGCGAGTTGCCGCGCGGCGACGGTCTGGCGGAAGCGGGCGTAGTCCGACTGGTCGCCGAAGTAGATGCAGCCGCAGGCCACCGGGTCGGGATAAAGGTAAACGTAGGTGTTGCCCTGGGCCCGCATGGCGAAGCGGTTGGGCGGCAGCCGGTTCAGCATCGCCACCCGCTCAGGCGTATTGGCCGGGCGCGGCTGGAAGCCGGAGGCCGATAGCAGGTCCTCCTGCTGGGTGATCTCCTGCCGCTGCGACACGCAGCCGCCCAGGAGCAGGAGAGCGACGGCTAGGGTGGGGGCGGTGCGCATCGGAACTCCTTGCGAAGGGGAGGCGAGAAAGGGGAGCAGCCGGTCCAGAGAACGTGTTCGATCAATTGTGGTTGCGACTCAGGCGTCCGCGGCGGCCTTGCGCTCGGCGGCTTCCTCGGCGGAGGCGATGCCGCCATGGGCGCCGGACCAGGCCACCGGGTTCTCGAGGAAGCGGCGTACTTCACCGAGCGCCTTTTCCTCGAAATACGGCCGGTCGCGGCAGGCCTCCAGCACGTCCCACCAGTTGCACAGGTGATGCAGCGTGACGTCCATCGCCTTCAGTTTCTCGAAGCTGCCGGGGAACACGCCGTAGAAGAACACCACGAAGGTGTGGTTCACGATGGCGCCGGCGTCGCGAAGGGCCTGGGCGAAGCGGATCTTGGAGCCGCCATCGGTGGTGAGGTCCTCCACCAGCAGCGTCCGCAGCCCTTCCGGCACGTCGCCCTCGATCAGCGCATTGCGGCCGAAGCCCTTGGGCTTCTTTCGCACATAGGCCATGGGGGTCATCATGCGGTCGGCGATCCAGGCGGCGAACGGGATCCCCGCCGTCTCGCCGCCGGCCACCGCCTCGATCGATTCGTAGCCCACGTGCCGCCCGATCTTCTCCGCCGCCAACTCGCAGATCTTGGCCCGTGCGCGCGGGAAATAGATGATCTTGCGGCAGTCGATGTAGACCGGCGAGCGCCAACCCGACGTGAAGGTATAGGGCTCCTCCGGACGGAAATTGACGGCCTTGATCTCCAGCAGGATGCGCGCCGTGGTCAACGCCGCATCGCGGTCCCAATCCGTCATGTGCTCGCCTGCCATTGTTCCCGCCTCAGCCACCCCACCGTCCTAGACCGGGATGCGCGGAGCGTCCAATGTGCTGTGCAAAGGGGAGATCGATGCGCACCTACAAGATCGCGGCCGTGCCCGGCGACGGTATCGGCAAGGAGACCGTGCCAGAGGGCTTGCGCGTGCTGGAGGCCGCCGCGACCCGGTTCGGCTTCGCCCTGCAGACCACCGATTACGACTGGTCCTGCGAGCGCTACGTGAGCCACGGCGCCATGATGCCGGCCGACGGGCTGGACCAGCTGCGCGAGCACGACGCGGTGTTCCTCGGCGCGGTCGGCTGGCCCGGCGTACCGGACCACGTCTCGCTGTGGGGCCTGTTGATCCCGATCCGCCGCGGCTTCGACCAGTATGCCAACGTGCGCCCCTGCAAGCTGATGCCCGGCGCCACGACGCCGCTGGCCGGCCGCACGGAGGCGGACATCGATTTCTACGTCGTGCGCGAGAACACGGAGGGCGAGTACTCCTCCATCGGCGGCCGCCTGTTCGAGGGCACCGACCGCGAAGTGGCGATGCAGGAAAGCGTGTTCAGCCGCCACGGGACCGACCGCATCCTCCGCTATGCCTTCGAGCTCGCCATGACCCGGCCGCGGCGCAAGCTCACCTCGGCCACCAAGTCGAACGGCATCACCATCACCATGCCGTATTGGGACGAGCGCTTCGCCGCCATGGCCGCCCGCTACCCCGGCGTGACCACCGACCAATTCCACATCGACATTCTGTGCGCCCATTTCGTGCAGCATCCGGACTGGTTCGACGTGGTGGTCGGCTCCAACCTGTTCGGTGACATCCTGAGCGATCTGGGCCCGGCCGTCGCCGGGTCGATCGGCATCGCGCCCTCGGCCAACATCAACCCCGAGCGGGTGCATCCCTCCATGTTCGAGCCGGTGCACGGATCGGCGCCCGACATCGCGGGGCGGTTCATATGCAACCCGATCGGCCAGGTTTGGTGCGGCGCCATGATGCTGGAACACCTCGGCGAAACCGAAGCCGCGGCCACCATCGTCGGGGCCATCGAGACGCTGCTGCGCGATGGCGGACCGCGCACGCGCGACATGGGCGGCCAGGCCGGAACGCAAGAAGTCGGCAAAGCGCTGGCGGAATTGGTCGCGGCACATTAGATAGTGCTCTGTTGAAGCGAGGCGCCTGTGGTCCGAGAGACGAGTTTGATTGCGCGACGCTGCGAGAGAGCCGTGGTCACGGCTTATCGCGAGTTGCGCGGCAAAGGCACGGCCGACATGAATGCGTTCGCCGCCTGCACGACGCTATACCGGATCCATCACCCGGAATCCTCGCTCAACGAGGCCCGCCGGCTGGTGGCCGAGTGGATCGATCATCACGTCGTCCGCAACGAGAGCGGCCCGACGCCCGGCTGCGAGTGCGACTAACCGTCGCGCGGCCCGGCTAGCGGCGGGGATTCACGGGCCCAAGCGATCGAGGCGCGCGCCAGAGCGTCGATCGTGTCGACGAGCGGTGTCTCCAACGGCGGACCCGCACCGATCGCCAGTGGTAGCTCCGTGCAGCCCAGCACGACCGCCGCAGCACCCCGATCGCGCAAGCGGACCACCGCCTCGGCAGCCAGGCCGTAGGCCTCCGGCGACCGGTTCTCCTTCACCAAGGCGATTGCGGGCGTGACCAGCGCCGCCATCTCCTCCGCGGTCGGTTCCAGGATCGACCAGCCCAGCCGACCCAGCCAGTCCTGATACAGGCGCATCTGCATCGTCGCCGCGGTGCCGAGCACGCCGATGCGGCCGGACGGGAAGCCGTTCCGGCGAAGCTCGGCCGCCGCCGCATCGATGATGTGCAGGATCGGCACCGGCGAGGCCGCGCGCATGCCGTCGATCCAGCCATGCGCCGTGTTGCACGGGATCGCCACCGCCCCGCACCCGGCCCGGGCCAGCCCCTGCAGCCCGGCGACCAGCGCAGGCAGCGGCGCCTCGCTGCCCGCGATCCGCGGCGGTACCCGCGGATCGGACCACAGGATCGCCGGTACATGGTCCTGCTCGCGCGTCACGGGCGTCAACTCCGTCAGCCGCACCATGAAATACGCCGACGCCAACGGCCCCATGCCGCCCAGCACGCCCAAGATCTTGTCGCTCATGCCGGCACTCTTGACCCTCGCGCCGCCACGCCGCAAGCAGCCGCATGGCCGCTTTCGACCTCCAAGGGCACCGCTTCGCGCGCGGGCTGTTTCCCGAGAACACGATGGAAGGGCTCGAGGCCGCCTGCCGCCTCGGCCTGTCGAGCTTCGAGATCGACATCGCCATCACCGCGGACGGCATCCCCGTGCTGCATCACGACCCGGCCCTCAACCCCGACATCGCGCGCACGCCCGACGGCACCTGGCTCGACGCACCCGCACCGCTGCTCAAGACGCTGACACTGGCCGAGCTGACCCGCTACGACGTCGGCCGGCTACGCCCCGGCAGCCGCACCGCGCAAAATTTCCCCGAGCAGGTGCCGCAGGACGGCGCCCGCATCCCGACGCTGGAAGCCGTGCTGCGCCGCCCCGGCCTGCGCTTCAACGTCGAACTCAAGCTGATGCCGGCGCATCCCGACTGGACGGTGTCGCCCGCGGAGATGGTCGAGCGCGTGCTGGACGTGGTCGACCGGGTCGGTGCGGCGGACCGGGTCACGATCCAGTCCTTCGACTGGCGCGCGCCCCGGCACGTCGCCCGCACCCGGCCCGACATCGCGCGCGGCTGGTTGACCGAGGCCCGCACTGTGGCGGACGCGCCGCTCTGGCGCGGCCAGCCCGATGCGCCGACCGGGCTGGACGCGGTGCCCGATGCGATCGCCGCGGAGGGCGGCGGCGTCTGGACGCCGTTCCACGCCGACCTGACGCCGGAACGACTGGAGAACGCGCACGCGCTCGGCCTGCGCGTGATCCCCTGGACCGTCAATGACACGGCCGACATGCGCCGGCTCGTCGACTGGGGTGTCGACGGACTGATCACCGACCGGCCGGACCTCGCGGCCTCGCCCGGCTAGCTAGCGGCCGCGGCGCGCCTTCCGGGCGGCATAGCGAGCGTCGCGGGCCGCCTTGCGCTCGTTGCGGATCGCCTCGTCCCGTGCGGCCGTCTCCTCCGCCTTGCGGGCGCTTTCCTCGGCTTCGAACTTGACCCGGGCTTCTTCCTCGATGCGCCGGCGGGTTTCCTCTTCTTCCTTGACGCGGGTACGCTCGGCCGTACGGGCCTCGCGCGCCTTGATCACCTCGCTGCGCGCGGCCTGCCGGGCCTGAAAGGCCGGGTCGTCGACCGGGGTGCGGGCTTTGAAGCTTTCCAACAAGGCTTTCTTGGCTTGCGCCGCGGCTTCCGCGCGGTCCTTGAACGTGCTGCCCTTGAAGGCGGCCATTGTGACGACTCCGACTAGTGGATGGTGAGGGGTGAGAGGGAAGGACGTGCTCTAGCGCCGTTCGGGCCCAGCCTCCAACAGCGCGAGATTCTGCTGGGCCAGATCGGCGGTGGCGGTATCGGGTGAAAGCGCGACTGCGCGCTCCCAATCCTGCCGTGCGCCGGCCGGGTCGCCCCGTCTTTGCCGCAGGATGCCACGTTCGAGCAATGCGTCGGCATCGTCCGGATCGAGGTCGATCGCCTGGCCCACATCGGCCGCTGCCGGCTCGAGTCGCCCGAGATGCCGCCGGGCTGCGGCACGGAGAACGAGCGCGTCGCCACGACGGGGGTCGATATCCAGGGCACGGGAGAGATCGTCGTCAGCCTCGGCGTAATGCTCCAGGCTGCTGCTTGCCAGGGCCCGATCGATCAGCAAATCGGGGTCGTCCGGCAGGAGCGCAAGGGCCTTGGTAGCGGAGTCCAGCGCTTGGAGGGGCAGGGCGGCCATGAGCCAGGCCTGGCCGGCTTGGCCGAGGATGGCCGCGCGCGCTGCTGGCGCCGCCTGGCTCCGCTCGCCCAGCCGGTCCAACAAGCCGGCGCCTTCCTCGGGGTCGCCGAGCTCGATGGCGGCCAGCGCGTGGCAATGCGTCGCCCCGTCCCCGCCCGCGGCGCCCCAGTTCTCGGCGAACGTCAGCGCGCCGCTCGGATCGCCCCCCAGCATCGAAAGGCACTTGTCGTATTGGTCGCCCTCGGCGATACGCGGAGGCACGGGCGGCACCGGCAGATCGTCGTCGGGCGCCGCTTCCGGCGGCGGAACGGACGACTCCTGCCAGGTGAGGCCGCCCGCGACGGCCAGCCCGAGCGCCACCACCGCGCCGCCTACCAGCATACGATTGACCATGACCCATCCAGAATACAGGACCCCCGCCCTGTCCACAACCGAACCAGGCTGCCTGCTGATCATCGGCATGGGCTACACCGGCACCGCCATCGCCGCCGGCGCGGCCGCGTCCGGCTGGCGGGTGATCGCCACCAGCCGTACCCCGGCCGGCATCGCCCCGCCGGCAGGTGTCGAGCTGATCGACTTCGCCGCCGCCGAACCGGCCATCGCCGTGGCCACCCACCTGCTGGAGACCGCCGCCCCGGACGAGACCGGCGACCCGGCGCTCGCCCGCTACGGCGCCGCGCTGGCCGCCGCGCCGGCATTGCGCTGGGCCGGCATGTTGTCGACCACCGGCGTTTATGGCGATCGCGACGGCGGCTGGGTCGACGAGACGACGCCGCCGGCCCCCACCGGTCCGCGCGGCGCCAAGCGGCTCGAGGCCGAGCAACAATGGAGCGCCGCCTTCGCCCACTGCGCCGTGGACCTGTTCCGGGTCGCCGGCATCTACGGGCCCGGCCGATCGCCCTTCGCCGAGATCAGGGCCGGTAGCGGCCGCCGGGTCGACAAGCCCGGCCATCGCTTCGGCCGCATCCATCGCGACGACATTGCCCAGGCCGTTCTCGCCGCCATCGGACAGAACCGCGCGCCGGGCGTCCGCGTGCTCAACCTGAACGATAACCTGCCGGTCGAGAGCGCGGAGGCCACCGCGGAGGCCGCCCGCCTGCTCGACCTGCCGCCCCCGCCGCTGGTGCCGTTCGAGGAGGCGATGCTGACCATGTCGCCCATGGGCCGCAGCTTCTGGGCCGAGAACCGCCGAGTCGCCAGCCGCCTGACGCAGGAAGCGCTCGGTATTACCTGGCGCTACCCGACCTATCGAGAGGGGCTACGGGCCATCCTCGAGCAGGAGAGAGCCGAGCACCCGCCGAAGTAACGCCAGGTCGCTGGGCCGCGACAGCCGGTGATCGCCGTCCTTGATCAGCACGACCTGCAGGTCTTCCGCGACCAACTGCTCCGCCAGCCGGATCGTCGTCTGCCACGGCACGTCCGGATCCTGCTGGCCCTGCAGCAGCCGGATCGGTCCCAGCACGTTGATGGGGCCGCCCAGCAGCAGGTGGTTGCGCCCTTCCTCGATCAGCCCGCGCGTGATCGGCACCGGGTCGCCGTAGGAGCTCGGGGTCAGCAGCACGCCGTCGCGCAGGAGGATCTCCCGCTCGCCATCCGTCATCGCCGCCCACATCAGCGTTTCGGTGAAGTCCGGCGCGGCGGAGATGCCGACCAGCCCGATCACGCGCTCCGGCCGCGCCAGCGCGATCAGCAGCGCGATCCAGCCGCCCATGCTGGAGCCGACCAGCAGCAGGTCGCCCGTGGTGAGCGTGTCGATCAGGAACAGGGCGTCGTCGCGCCAACGCCCGATCGTGCCGTCCTCGAAGCGGCCGCCGCTCTGGCCGTGTCCGGAGTAGTCGAGACGGAGGCAGGCCAGCCCGTTGCGCTGGCAGAACGCATCCGTTTCCAGCGCCTTGGACCCGGCCCGGTCGCTGCGGAAGCCGGGCAGGAACACCGTCGTCGGTCCCTGACCCGGCGTGAGGCTCCAGGCGAGCTCGACGCCCTCGCGCGCCGTACGTCCGGTCGGCATACGTTGTCTCCTACTCGAACAGCATCGGGACCAGCGACGCCACCAGCAGCGCCGCCATCGCCCAGTCGAACCGTCGCAGCGCCCGCTCGGTCCGCAGCAAGCTCGCCGCGCCGGCGCCCACCAGCGTCCAGAGCAGCACCGCCGGCAAGGTGACGGCGCCGAAGATGGCGGCCATCGTCAGCGTCTGCGCCAGCGGGGCGCCCGTGCCGGAATACGTCACCACCGCACCGACCGCGATGATCCAGGCCTTCGGGTTGACCCATTGGAACAGCGCGGCCGGGAGCAGCCCGAGCGGCCGCCGGCCCGCTTCCGCCCCGTGCGCTCCCGCCCCGTGCCCCTCCACCCCGTGTGCCGTCGCCGGGTGCGGCCGCGCGATCGACCAGGCGAGCCACAGCATGTAGGCCGCACCGACCCAGCGCAGCGCGCCGTGCAGCCACGGGTTGTCCGCCAGCGCCTGCCCGGCGCCGATCGCCACCGCCAGCACCATGACCGGGAAACCGAGCGTGATGCCGATCATGTGCGGCAGCGTGCGCTTCACGCCGAAGCGGGCGCCCGACGCGGCCACCATGGCGTTGTTGGGCCCCGGCGTCGCCGCCATGGCGAGGGCGAAGGCGAGCACCGACCCGAACCAGGCGATCTGCTCTGCGGTCATGGGCGGGCACGCTAGACCATGCCGCTGCACATGGTATAGCCGCGGCGATGCCCCTCCCGCCCGGCGCCGTGATCCTGCAAGTGGTGCCTTCGCTCGGCAGCGGCGGCGTCGAACGCGGCACGCTGGAGATGGTGGAGGCGATCGCGCGTGCCGGCGGCCGCCCGCTGGTCGCCAGCGCCGGCGGCGCCAATGCGGGCCGCGTGGCCGAGGCGGGCGGCACCCACCTGACGTTGCCGCTGGCCAGCAAGAACCCGCTCCGCATCTGGCGCAACGTCGGCGCGCTGGCGCGTCTGATCCGTGCGGAGGGCGTGCAGATCGTCCATGCCCGCTCGCGCGCGCCCGCCTGGTCCGCCTCCCTGGCCGCCACCCGCGCCGGCGTCCCGTTCATCACGACCTACCATGCGCCCTACGATGAGAGCACGCCGGGCAAGCGCGCCTACAACGCCGTCATGGCCCGCGGCGAGCGCGTCATCGCCATCAGCCGCTTCATCGCCGAGCTGGTGCACGAGCGGCATGGCGTGCCGGCCGCGCGCATCCGGCTGATCCCGCGCGGCGTCGATCCCGCGACGTTCGACCCCGACCAGCTCGACCCGGCGCGCCCGGCGGCGCTGCGCCGTCTCTGGGGCCTCGCCGAGGACCGCCCGATCGCGCTGCTGCCCGGCCGGCTCTCCCGCTGGAAGGGCCAGGAGGTGCTGATCGCCGCCCTGCGTTGGATCCGCACGCCGGGCCTGGTCTGCGTCTTCGTCGGTCCGACCGAGGGCCGCGAGCGCTTCGTCGCGCAACTGCAGGCGCGGGCTGCCGCGGCGGGGGCGATCGAGCGGGTGCGCTTCGTCGGCGGCTGCGACGACATGCCGGCCGCACTCGCCCTGGCCAACGTGGTGGTCAGCGCCTCCACCGAACCGGAAGGCTTCGGCCGCACCGTGATCGAGGCGCAGGCCATGCGCCGCCCGGTGGTCGCCACCGATCACGGCGGGGCCGCCGAGACCGTCGAACACGGCGCCACCGGCTGGCGCGTCACCCCTGGCGACCCGGTCGCGCTCGCCGCCGCGATCGACCGCATCATCGCGCTGCCGGCGGACGAGCGGCACGCCGTGGGCGCGCTGGCGCGCGAAACGGTGCTGGCCCGCTACACCACGGCGGCCATGCAGCGGGCCACCTTGTCCGTGTATGCCGAGCTGCTGCGGTGAACGTCCTGGTCATCAAGCTCGGCGCGCTCGGTGACTTCGTGCAGGCCTTTGACCCGTTCGTCGCCATTCGCCAGCACCATCGCACCGACCGGATCACGCTGCTGACCACCGCGCCGTTCGCCGCCCTGGCCGAGCGGTCGCCCTGGTTCGACCGCGTCCTGATCGACCGGCGGCCGCGCTGGTGGGACATCCCGGCCGTCTTGCGGCTGCGGCAACAATTGCGCGGCTTCGGCATGGTCTACGACCTGCAGACCTCCGGCCGGTCCAGCCGCTATTTCCGCCTCGCCGGCCGTCCTCCTTGGTCCGGCATCGCGCGCGGCGCTTCCCATCCGCATGCCAATCGCGGGCGCAACCGGCTCCACAACTTCCCCCGCCAGCGCGAGCAGCTCGAGGCCGCGGGCATCCACGAGTTCCCGTCGGTGGCGCTGGACTGGCTCACGGCGGGCGGGCCGGCGCTGCCGGAGCCGTATGCGGTGCTGGCGCCGGGCTGCTCGCCGAACCGGCCGGAGAAGCGCTGGCCGCCCGCCTCGTTCGGCGCGGTGGCGCGGCTGCTGGCCGAGCGGGGCATCCGCTCCGTCGTGGTCGGCACCGCGGGCGAGCGCGGCCTGGCCGCGACCGTGCTGGAGGCCTGCCCCTCCGCGCTCGACCTCACCGGGCGCACCAGCCTGATGGATCTCGGCGGTATCGCCGCGCGCGCGCGCGTGGCCGTGGGCAACGATACCGGGCCGATGCACCTGGCCGCGGTGGTCGGCTGTCCCGCCATCGTGCTGTTCTCTGCCGCCTCCGACCCGGCGCTCGCCGCCCCCCGCGGCACCGGCACCAGCCGCGTCACCGTGTTGCGCGAGCCCGATTTGGCCGATCTACCGCTCGAAAGGGTTGCGGCCTGCCTGCCTTAGCGCCATGAGTGCCGCGCCCCGTTCGGAGAACGCCTGAGTCCATGCCTGCCATCACCCTGCCCGACGGCTCCATCCGCCGGTTCGACGGGCCGGTCACGGGCAGCGCGGTCGCCGCCGACATCGGCCCTGGCCTGGCGCGCGCGGCGATCGCCATGAAGCTCGACGGCGCGCTGACCGACCTGTCCCGCGTGATCGAGCACGATGCCGGCGTGACGTTCATCACCCGCAAGGACCCGGACGCGCTGGGCATGATTCGGCACGACACGGCGCATGTGCTGGCCGAGGCGGTGCAAGCGCTGTACCCCGGCACCCAGGTCACCATCGGTCCGTCCATCGAGAGCGGCTTCTACTACGATTTCGCCCGCAACGAGCCGTTCACCCCGGACGACTTCCCCGCCATCGAAGCCAAGATGCGCGAGATCGTCGCCCGCAACGCCGCGTTCGAGCGCCAGGAATGGGATCGCGACGAGGCCATCGCCTTCTTCGAGGCGCGCGGCGAACGCTACAAGGCCGAGCTGATCCGCGACCTGCCGGAAAGCGAGGTCATCACGCTCTACAAGCAGGGCGACTGGATCGATCTGTGCCGCGGCCCGCACATGCGCGGCACCGGCGACGTGGGGCCGGCGTTCAAGCTGATGAAGGTGGCCGGCGCCTATTGGCGCGGCGACCACCGCAACCCGATGCTGAGCCGCATCTACGGCACCGCCTGGCGCGACGGCAAGGAACTGGCCGAGCACCTGCACCAGTTGGAGGAAGCCGAGCGCCGCGACCATCGCCGCCTCGGCACGCAGATGGACCTGTTCCACATGCAGCCGGAAGCCACCGGCTCGGTGTTCTGGCACCCCAAGGGCTGGCGGCTCTACCGCACCGCGGAGGCCTACATGCGCCGGCGGCAGGAAGCGGGCGGCTATCTCGAGATCAAGACGCCGCAGCTGGTGGACCGCAAGCTGTGGGAAGCCAGCGGGCATTGGGACAACTACAAGGAAAACATGTTCATCGCCCGCGTGGAGGACGAGGACACCACCCTCGCGCTCAAGCCGATGAACTGCCCGTGCCACGTGCTGGTGTTCAAGGACCGGCTGCGCTCCTACCGCGAACTGCCGATGCGGCTGGCCGAGTTCGGCTCCTGCCACCGCTACGAGCCGTCCGGCGCGCTGCACGGCATCATGCGCGTCCGCGCCTTCACCCAGGACGACGCGCACATCTTCTGCACCGAGAACGAGATCGGCCCGGAAACGGTGCGTTTCGTGGAGCTGCTATCGTCCGTTTACCGCGATTTCGGCTTCGACGGCTTCCGGGTGAAATTCTCCGACCGCCCGGCGTCACGCGCCGGCACCGACGAGACGTGGGACCGGGCGGAGAATGCGCTGAAGGCGGCGTGTCTGACCGCGGGGGTCGAGTATGAGCTGAACCCGGGGGAGGGGGCGTTTTACGGCCCCAAGCTCGAATTCGTGCTGCGTGACGCGATCGGGCGGGACTGGCAATGCGGCACGCTCCAGGTCGACTTCGTGCTGCCGGAACGGCTCGACGCCAGCTACGTGTCGGAGACCAGTGCCCGGGAACGCCCGGTCATGCTGCATCGGGCGATCCTGGGCAGCTTCGAGCGCTTCCTCGGCATCCTGATCGAGAACTATGCCGGACGTTTCCCGCTCTGGCTCGCGCCGGTGCAGGTGGTGGTCGCCAGTATCGTCAGCGACGCGGCCGAGTATGCCGAGGAGGTCGCCGCGCTGCTGCGCGCGGGGGGCCTGGCCGCGGAGGCCGACATTCGCAACGAGTCCATCAAAGCCAAGATCCGCGAGGCCAGCGTGCAATACGTGCCGGTCATCCTCGTGGTCGGCCGGCGCGAGGCGGAAGCGCGCACGGTGGCCATCCGCCGGCTCGGCGGAGAGGCGCAGGAGATCGTTTCGCTGGACGAAGCGGCCGCTCGTCTTGCACAAGAGGCCGCGCCTCCCGATGTCAAGCGTCGGACCGCCCCGACCGCCTAACCCCGCAATATCCACAGGAGAGTACGATACCAAGAGGACCAATGCCGAATTCGGCGCCATCCCGCGATGGACCGCGCGTGAATGAAGACATCCGCGTGCCGCAGGTGCGCCTGATCGACCAGGACGGCGAGATGCAGGGCGTGATGTCCACGCGCGACGCTATCGCGCGCGCATTTGGGCTCGGGCTCGACCTGCTCGAGATCAGCCCGAACGCCGACCCGCCAGTTGCCAAGATCCTTGACTACGGCAAGTTCAAATACGAGCAGCAGAAGAAGAAGAACGAGGCACGCAAGAAGCAGCGCGTGATCGAGATCAAGGAGATCAAGGTCCGCCCGAACATCGACGAGAACGACTATCAGGTGAAGATGCGCGCCATGAAGACGTTCATCGACGAGGGCGACAAGGTCAAGGTGACGCTTCGCTTCCGCGGCCGTGAAATGGCCCACCAGGATATCGGCATCAAGGTGCTCGAGCGGATCCGCGCCGAGCTCGAGGTCGCGACCAAGGTCGAGCAGATGCCACGGATGGAAAACCGGCAGATGATCATGGTGCTCGCACCGCGATAGGCCGACTTCCAATCTTGGATTGAGAGTACCTCCTTCCGGCGATACGGTGCCGGAGGAGGTATGATCATGAGAACCAACGTCGCCATCCTCGGCGCCCTGTCGGTCCTGTGGCCTGCCATCGCGCAGGCCGATCCGATCTCCATCCTGTTCGTCGGCAACAGCTTCACCCACGGGCGCTATGCCCCGGCGTTGAACTACAATGCCGGTCCCGCCAATTCCGGCCCGGGTGTCGTGCACGATCTCCTGTGCCCCACCGCCGTATGCGCCGGCACCGTCGAGGGCGTCGCGGCCGTGCGGCCCAGCGCCAACCCGCCGCCGGGCGCTACCCTGGCCGACCAATTGACCTATCTGCAGAACAATCCGGGCGCGCAGTTGATGGAACGCGGCCCGTATAGTGGTGCCGCCGGGCTGTTCCTGCAGTTCACCATGGAGGCCGGGCTCGATTACGACGTGTCGCTCGTCGCGGTCAGCGCCGCGACGCTGAACGGCTACAACAGCGGCAGCAACCGCGGCAACAAGCCCCTGATCGCGCAATCCAAGTGGGACCGCGTCGTGCTGCAGGACCAGAGCTTCACGCCGCTGCCCAGCACCGTGACCGTCAACGGCGCCACCGTGCCCACGCGCGGCAACCCCGCCAACCTCAAGGCCGGCGTCGAGGGGCTCGTGACCGCCATCGACGCCGCCGACTGCGCGGCCGGAGCCCGGCGCCGCCCCGCTCCTCGGGGCGGGCCTGTTCGGATTGGCCCTGTGGCGCCGGCGCAGTCCGAGCCTGCCCTGCGTAACGCTGGGCTAGAAGGCGGCTTGCGCGCGGAGGGCGAGGGACTGGTATCGCCGACCGATCTGCGTGGTCCCGGCGGTGCTGAGCCGGTCCACGTTGACGATGTCGTAGTCGAGCATGAACCGCAGGAAGTTGTTGGGATACCAGTTCAGGCCCACCGCGTAGATGTTCTGCTCGCCGCCGAACACGCCGCCGGTGACCGACTGCGCGATGCCGCGCGTCACCTTGTCGTTCAGGTTGAGGTGGCTGAAGCGGCCGACCAGCTCGAACGCGCCGTAGCCGCCATCCTTGAGCGAGAACTCGCGCGCCACCTTGGGACTGCCGAACGCGCCCTCGCTGGTCTCGTAGAGCCGGGGTTCGCCCGTCATGACCCAGCTCGCTTCCACGTAGCCGCCATCGAACTCCAGCGCGGGCTGTACGCCGGAAGTCGGGTTCGGGCTGTTGGCCCGGTTGACCCCGATGCGGCCGTATTCGCCCTGCACCAGCAGGTTGCGCCAGCGGAAGCCGACCTCCGGCCCGTAGGTGTAGGCGCTGCTGGCGTTGAGCGCGCCCGTGCTGACGAGGCGGTTCTCGTCGATGCGCAGTTCCGGCCGGTCCTGCACGGTCAGCGTCTGCCCGGTGGCGGTGCGCTGGATGCGGAACGCCGACGAGGCGGAGAAGCCCAGGTGCAGGTCGGTATCCTCGTCCGCGATCGGGCGCCCAGCGACGCGGATCGTGCCGCCGGTTTGCTGCGGCTGCGCCAGCGTCGCGTTCTGGCTCGCATAGGGGGCACCGGTCAGGTAGCCGGCCACGAAGTAGCGCTTCTCCGCCCAGCGCACGCCCGCCGACGCCCGTGCGTCGCCGCCCGCGATGTTACGGGAGGCTTCCACGATGGAAGGCCGCTCGAGGAAGAAGAAGTCGTTGGAGCTCATGCTGTCGCCCAGCGTGATCCACGGCTTGAAGTAGCCCAGCGTGGCCGTCAGCGGCAGACCCTTGGGGACGTAGTTGATGTTGGCCTCGTACAGCGTCGGCGAGCCGTCGGGCGAGTTGCCGAAATCGGGCGTGATGTTGACCTGGAAGTCGTCGTATTTGAACACGAACGGCAGGCGGCCGCGGCGCAGGTTCTGGCCGAACGAGTCGAGCCGCTGCGGCTGTGCGTTCCGGCTGGGCCCGGTGAACTCGCCGCCCAGGTCGTAATGCAGCTGCAGACCCACCGCGGCGGAGAAGCGCCCGTCATTGCTGGTGAAGGTCGGCCGGCCCTTGGGGAAGCTGACGCCGCCCGGATCGAGCGGCTTGTCGACCGCCGACGTGGAGGGCGGTGCGACGCTGCTGACCACCACCGGGCCGCCGCCGCCGACAGCTTGCCTGCCCTGAGCCTGCCCCTGAGCCTGCGATTGAGCTTGCCCCGGCCGCTGCGCCGAGGCCGTCGCCGTGGGCGGGGCGCCGTTGCGGTCGGGCGCGGCTGGCCGGGCCTGCCGGCTCGCGACGCGGTTCTCGGCCCGGCTCGCCGCGAGGTCGCGGCGGACATGGGAGAGCTCGGCCTGCAGCGCGCGGATCTGCGCCTCGATCGCCTTGAGCCGCGGATCGTCCTAGGCGTGGGCCCGGGGTGCGAGCGTGCAGGCGGCCACGCCGGTCAGAAGCAGGATACGAAACGGAGACATCGTCGCCCTCGAAAAATTCATGCCCCGTTCCAATCACGGCAGAGCTGAATTGAGGATGACAGTTCGATGGTCGAGCTAAACGATCCGTGCGCTGTTGCGCGGTGACAACGCAGGCCCGGGCTAGACGAGGCTCTCCATGCCGCCATCCACGCTGATCGCCTGGCCGCTGATCGTCGCGCCGAACGGGCTGCACAGGTAGAGCGCCATGTTGGCGATGTCCTGCTGGCTGACGAAGCATCGCAGGCTCACGGCCTGCAGCGCGCGCTCGGTCTGCTCGTTGTCGCTGACCCCCGCGGCAGCCGCCTTGTTGCGCAGCACGCTGCGGATGCGTGGCCCTTCCACCAACCCGGGCAACAACGCGTTCACCCGGATACCGTCCGGCCCCAGCTCGATCGCCAGGGTGCGGGTGAAGCCCACCACGCCCCATTTGGCGGCGGAATAAGGACTGCGCAGCGGAAAGCCGAACTTTCCGGCCGCCGAGCTGAGGTTGATGATGCTGCCGCCCCCGGCTCGACGAAGCTCCGGCACCGCCAGCCGCGCGCAGTGGAACATGGAGGCCACGTTGATGCGCAGCGTCGCGTCGAGCGCCTCGGGCGTCACGTCCTCGACGCGTGCCGTCGGCCCCGCGATGCCGGCATTGTTGACCATCACGTCCAACCCACCCAGCTCGCGCAGCGTGCCGGCCATGAACGCCTCCAGATCCGTGCGCACCCCGGCATCCGCGCGCATCCCGGGATGCCCGCATTCCGCGAGCCCGGCCTCGTCCACGTCCGACACGAACACCCGGGCGCCGCAGGCCACGTAGCTATCCGCCATCACGCGGCCGATCCCGCCGGCACCGCCGGTGATCGCGACCCGCAGGCCGGACAGGTCGAGGGGAACCGGAGTGTTCGCGCCTTGGATCATGGAGGTCCTTATCGGTCGGTGAGCCGCAGCTCGATGCGGCGGTTGCGGGCATAGGCGGCCGGCGTGTCGGCCGTGTCGAGCGGCTGGAATTCGCCGAATCCGGTCGCCGCCAGCCGGTTCGCGGGGATGCCCTCCTCGGCCAGCAGCTTGACGACGTTGATCGCCCGCTGCGCCGACAGCTCCCAGTTGCCGGCATCGCCGCTGCGGCGCGGCTGCCGGTCGGCATGGCCGTCCACCCGCAGCAGCCAATTCACGTCCGGCGGGATCTCGGCCGCGATCCCCTTCAGCGTCGCGGCCAGCTTGCGGATCTGCTCCTGACCGGAAGCGGACATCTCGGCCGAGCCGGCGGGGAACAACACCTCGCTCTGGAACACGAAGCGGTCGCCGACGACCTGGACGTCCTGCCGGTTCTGCAGCACGTCGCGCAAGCGTCCGAAGAAGTCGCTCCGATACCGCTGCAGTTCCTCCACCTTGGAGGCCAGGGCGGTGTTGAGCCGGGTGGACAGGTTGGCGATCTGGGCGTTCTTGTCGCGTCCCTGCGCGTCGGCCAGATCGAGCGCGGCCGAGACGCGCCCGACCTGATCGCGCAGCGCGGCCATCTGCTGCGTGAGTAACGCGATCTGCGCGCGGGCGGATTGCCCGAGCTTCTCCGAGTCCGCCAGCTGCGCGGCCACGGCCTGCCGACGCTGTTCCGCCGTGGTCGCGCGCGCCGCCGCGTCCGTCACCTGTTGCTGCAGCTCGTCGCGCAGGGCGGCGAGCCGGGTGAGATCGCCGAGCCGGGCCTCGAGGGTGGCGCGGTCCGCTTTCACGGTGGCGTCCAGCTCCGCGCGGGCCTGGGCGAGCTGACGTCGGGCGTCGGCGAGCTGGGTGGCCACCGCGGCGGTTTCCTGCCCCGCCGCATCCGTCCGCCCGGCCGTTTCGGCGACGCGGGCCTGCAGCTGCGCGTTGCGCGCGGTGGCCGACTGCGCCTGCAATTCCGCATCCGCCAGCCGGGCCGACAGCCGGTCCCGCTCGGTCCGTAGCGCGTCGCGCTCGCTGCCCAACCGCGCGGCATCGCTCCGCAGCCCGGCCAGCTCCCGCTGCGACTGGTCGCGCGCCCCGTTCGCCGCCTGCAACTCGCGCCCGATGGCCGCCCCCGACAGCTGCAGCTCGCCCGTCCGGCTCCGCTCGAGCGACAGCATGTCCGTCAGCTCCGCCACCTGCCGGTTCAACCGGTCCAGCGCCCGATCCCGCCCCGACAGCGCGACGGACAGGAAGGCCTGGGCCAGCACGAACACGAGCAGCACGAAGATGATGACCATCAGCAAGGTGGACAGCGCATCCACGTAGCCCGGCCACGGGTTCAGCTCCTCCGACGCGCCCCGCCGTCGCGACCGCGGCATGGGCTAGGTCACGCTCACTGCGGCTGGCCTTCCGCGATGGCGGCGATGGTGCGGGTGAGGACGCGCAGGTCGTTGCGCAGTTCGGCGGTGGATTGCTGGCGGCCCTGCTCGGTCTCGCTGAGCAGGCGCTGCAGCCCGGCCTCGATGTTGCGCAGGTGCAGGCGGGCGGCCTCGGCCGTGTCGTCGCGCCGGGTCTCGCTCAGGCGCTGCAGCACGGGGACGAGCTGGACCTGCGTCTCGGCCAGGCGGAGCATGAGCTGCTGGTTGGCCCGCAGCGTGTCCGATAGCGCGGCGATCTTGTCGGCCAGGCCGATCACCGCGTTGTTGGCCTGCACCCGGCTATCCTCGCCACGGCTGAGCACGCCGTGCAGGTTCTCCATGTTCTCGGCCGTGGTCTCCAGCAGCGCCTGCACGTAGACGGGCACGGAGCCCTCGCCCTCGCCGCCGATCGCGCCGGAGGAGAGCCGGGTCAGCCCGGCGAGCCATTCCTCCAGCTCGTTGAAGAACCGGTTCTGCGCCTGCCCCGCCGTGAGGTCGAGGAAGCCGAGCACAAGCGCGCCCGACAGGCCGAACATGCTGGCCGAGAAGGCCGTGCTCATGCCCTTCAGCGGCTGGCCCAATCCGGTCTTGAGCTGGTCGAACAACGCGTTGAGGTCGCCGGAGCCGACCGACATGCCGCCGATCACGTCGCTGACCGACGCCACCGTCAGCAGCAGGCCCCAAAACGTGCCGAGCAGGCCCAGGAAGATCAGCAAGCCGGTGAGATAGCGCGAGATCTCCCGCCCTTCGTCGAGCCGGCTCGCCAGGCCGTCGAGCAGGCTGCGCATGGCGGGGGCGGACAGGGTGAACCGGTCCATTCCGTCTTTGCCGCGGCCTTGCCGGGCTGCCATCATGCTCGCCATCGGCGCCAGCAGGCGGGGCGGCGGCAGGCCGGCCAGGCGCGACCGGGCGGTCTGGAACGTCTCGACCCACAGCACTTCCGGCGATAGCCGCAGTACTTGCAGGAACGTCCAGCCGATGCCGGCGAGCAGGACCAGCAGGATCACCGTGTTGAGCAGCGGGTTGCTGGCGAACGCCGTCACCAGCGCCGGTGCCAGCAACCCGGCGATCGCCAGCACGATCAGCAGGAAGCCCACCATCCGGAACAGGTAGCTGGTGGGCTTGGTCATCCAGCGTGACCGGCCGGCGGCGGCGTCGACGTGCCGATCACGACGTCCGCCCGGTCCGGCTGGTCGCCCCCGGCCGGGCCGAGCGCGCGCGGGTAGATGCGGGCGCTGGGAATACCGGCCTGCATCAGCGCGGCCCGCGCGGCCAGCGCGCGCTGCAGGGACAGGCGCCGCGGCGTGGACGGGTCGTCCGGGCTGCCGGCGGCATAGGCGAAGACGTTGACCGCGGCAGCGTTCGGCCCGGTGAGCGCTTCGGCGAATTTGGCGAGAGCGGCGGCGGTGGCCGGGCTGAAATCGGCGCGGTCGGGCCCGAAGGTGATGCGCAGCCCGTTGCTGATCGGGGTCGCCGCGCCCGGCGCATCGTCAGCCAGCGGCACGGTCGGCGCCGGCGGCGGGTGGGCGAGCGGCACGGCCACGGCCGGCGGCAACGCCAGGATCGCGGGCGGCGTGGCGGGAATGGCCGGCTTGACCGTCGGCGCGGGGCGAGACGAGGTCGGCGCCGGGCTGGCCGGGCTCGACGTATGCGGGCGGGCGGGGGCAGGGCGCGGTGCGCGGGTGGGCGCAGGCCGGGAGGCCGGAGGGCGGGTCGGGGCCAGTTGGTCGAGCGCGCTGTCGTTGGTCGTCACCTGCGCCCCGGCCGGCGCCGACGCCAGCAGCAGCCCGGCCCCGATCACCGAAGTGATGAGGCCCCGCCGCATCAGGCTGCGCGACCCTCGGCCGCCGCTACGCCGTCCGACACCACCTCGAGCAGGCGGGCATGAAGATGGGGATTGGCCGCTACGATGTCGTTGCCGGCGCTTTCCCGCATGATGGCTTCTGCGCCCGTCGCATCGGTCACGAAACCCCCGGCCTCCCGCACGATCAGCATCCCGGCCGCCATGTCCCACGGTTTCAGCCCCAGCTCCCAGTAGCCATCGTAGCGGCCGGCGGCGACCCAAGCCAGGTCCAGTGCCGCGGCGCCGAAGCGGCGGATGCCGGCGACTTGCGGCATCAGCGTGCCCAGCGTGCGGGCGAAGGCGAGACGGCGCGGCGCGGTCACGGCAGCGAACGGGATGCCGGTGGCGAACAGCGCGTCCTTGATCTCGCGCCGGGCTGCCACGCGGAGGCGGCGCTCGTTCAGGAACGCTCCGCCGCCGCGCTCGGCCCAGAACATCTCGTCGTTCACCGGATTGTAGACCAGCCCGGCGGTGATCTCGCTGCCGCCATCCGGCTTGCGCTGCTCCAGCGCGATGGAGATGCACCATTGCGGCACGCCGTGGAGGAAATTGGTGGTGCCATCGAGCGGGTCGACGACCCAGCGGTGCGTCCAGTCGGCGGCGCCGCTCATGCCGCTTTCTTCCATCAGGAACGCGTAGCCCGGCCGCGCCTTGGCCAGTTCCTCGCGCACGGTCTGTTCGGCCCGGATGTCAGCCTGGCTGACGAAGTCCGACGGTCCCTTGACGCTGACCTGCAGCTGCTCGACCTCGGAGAAGTCGCGCAGCAGCCGCCGCGCGGCCTTTTGTGCCGCGTTCTGCATCACGGTCATCTGCGGCGAAAGGCGGAGGGCCATCACGAATAATCCTTTGAAGCCCTCTCGCTCCGGGAGAGGGTTGGGTGAGGCGGTCCAGCGTGGCCCTCACCCCGGCCCTCTCCCGAAAGGAGAGGGAGAAGAGGTCAGCCCTTGGCGCGTTCGACGTAGCTGGCGTCTTCGGTACGGACCACGATGCGCTCGCCCGCCTCGACGAAGGGCGGCACCTGGGTCTTGACGCCGTTGGAGAGCTTGGCCGGCTTGTAGGAACTGGTCGCCGTCTGGCCCTTGACCACCGGGTCGGCCTCGACGACCTCGAGCACCACCGTGGAGGGCAGGCGGATGCCGACCGGATCGGCTTCGACCAGGTCGACCGTGACCTGCATGTTGTCCTGCAGGAAGGGCGCGAGATCGCCCAGCAGGTCGAGCGGGATGTGGGTCTGCTCGAAGCTCTCGGGATCCATCAGCACGATGTTGTCGCCCTCGGTGTAGGAGTAGGTGTACTCCTTCTCCGAGGTCTGTAGCCGCTCCACGGTGTCGGCGGTGCGCCAGCGTTCGTTGGTCTTGTTGCCGGTCTTGAGGTCGCGCATCTCGACCTGGATGAAGGCGCCGCCCTTGCCGGGCGTGATGATCTGCTGCTTCAGCACGGTCCAGCGGCGACCGCCGTGATCGAGCACCTGGCCGGCGCGGATGAGGTTCGCCTGCTGCTTCATGAAAAGAGCCTAACGCTTATGCTGCACGGGAAAGCGCGGCTTTTAGACCGCCGGGTCGGGGCGGGCAAGCGCGTGCGCGCCGCCCCACGGGTCGCGCACGGCGGCGCTGTCGAGATAATCCGGCCCGATCGGGACCTTGCCGTGCCCGCCCTCGATGTCGAGCACGTAGGTCGGCCAGGCCAGCCCGGTGACCCGGCCGCGCAAACCTTCCAGCAACCGGCGCCCGTCCGCGATCGGGACGTGGAAGCGGGATGTGCCGGGGGCCGGGTCGAGCTGGTGCAGGTAGTAGGGTTTGACGCGGCAGCGCAGCATGGCGCGGAACAGGTCTTCAAGCGCCGCCACGCTGTCGTTGACGCCTCGGAGCAGCACGCTCTGGCCGACCAGCGAAACCCCGGCGGCGTGCAGCGCGCGCAGGGAAGCGGCAGCGGCGGGGCCGAACTCGCGCGCGTGGTTGGCGTGGACCGCGAGCCAGACCGGTGTGTCGCGCTCGAGCGCGGCGAGCAACGCCGGGGTGACGCGCGCCGGGTCGGTGACGGGGACGCGGGAATGGAGGCGGAGCAGCTCGACGTGCGGAATGGCCTGCAATCGGTCGAGCAGCTCGCCGAGCCGGCGGGGCGCGACCATCAGCGGGTCGCCGCCGGTGAGGATCACCTCGCGGATGGCGGGGCGGGCGGCGATATAGGCGATGGCGGCGTCGAGATCGGCCGGCGACATCGCGCCATTGCCGGGGCCGACATGCTCGCGCCGGAAGCAGAAGCGGCAATAGACCGGGCACACCAGGACGGGCTTGAGGAGCACGCGATCGGGGTATCGGTGGACCAGGCCGGCCACCGGGCTGTGCGCTTCGTCGCCGATGGGATCGGCGAGTTCGTGCGGCAGGTGGTCGAGTTCGGCGGTGTCGGGCACGAATTGCAGGCCGATCGGATCGTCGGCGGATTCAATTAGTGCCTGTATCGTTGGGGTGATCGCGATCGCGTAGCGGGAGGCGACACGCTCGATCGAACTTTCCGCATCGCCCCCGATCAGGCCGCAGTCTTTCAACTCGGCGGTGGACCGGATCATGACGAAGCGAAGTGGTCGGCCCTGGATAAGGACGTGTTGCGCTGAAGCGGTCTAACGATGGTTGTAATGGCGTCTGGACCAGAAGGTGACGACGGCGCCGCCGACGAGAAGCACGGCCGGGGGGATCAGGAAGAGCAGGAATTCGTTGACGCTCATTCGACCAATCCTCCGATCACGATCTGCGCGAAACCCATCAGCACGGCACCGACAGCAAGATATATAAGCGCCAGCAGGTTCGGCAACACAAACAGGTGGAGGTCCGAGGCCCCGTAGGTCCGGGCGATGAAGGGGGCGATCGTGCCGGCGACGACCGTCGCGATGCCGAGATTGTTCAGCCCGGTCGCGAGCAGTCTGACCCGCTCGTTGTCGATCAGTTTGGACATCAGCCGGAGACGTCGGCGCTGGTGTAACCCTGGATGAACAAAAGCGCGCGCAACGAGCTATGGTCGATTCGGGCGCGGGCGGCGTCGGCGACGATCGGCTTGGCGTGGTAGGCGACGCCCAGGCCGGCAGCGCGGATCATGTCGAGGTCGTTGGCCCCGTCGCCGACGGCGAGGCAGTCCTCGGTCGATAGGCCGTGGGTGGCCGCCAGCTCCCGCAGGCTGTCGAGCTTGGAGGTGCGGTCGAGGATGGGCTCCTGCACGCGGCCGAGCAGTTTGGCGCCGTCGTCGAGCAGCACGTTGGCGCGGTTGACGTCGAAGCCGAGCGCCGCGGCCACGCGGGTGGTGAAGTAGGTGAAGCCGCCCGAGACCAAGGCCGTCCGGGCGCCATGGGCGCGCATGGTCGCCACCAGTTCGCGGGCGCCCGGCATCATCGTCGTCGCCGCCCAGGTCCGTTCCAAGGCCGCGAGGTCGAGGCCGTCCAGAAGGGCGACGCGCTCGCGCAGCGCGCCCTTGAAATCGATCTCGCCCGCCATGGCGCGCGCGGTGATGGCGGCGACGCGGTCGCCGACGCCGGCGAAACGGGCGAGCTCGTCCAGCGTCTCGCCCACCACGACCGTGCTGTCCATGTCGGCGATCAGCAGGCGCTTGCGCCGGTTGGCGGCCGGTGTCAGGACCGCGTCGACCGGCGCGCCGACGAGTGCCTGGCGGAGAGCCGCCGGGTCGGGCGCGACGGGGCAGGGGAGGTCGGCTGCCTCGCCCGGGGCGAGCGTGGCCACCGGGCCGGCGCCGATCGCGTCAGCGACGCGGCCGACGATCGCGGGGTCGAGCTGGCCGGGCTCGGCGACCAGCGTCAGATAGAAGGACATGGGCGGCGCACATGGCAGGGAGCACGCGGTGCGGCAAGCGTTGATCATCGCGGGCCCGACCTGCAGCGGCAAGTCGGCGCTGGCTCTCGCGCTGGCCCAGCGGCACGGCGGCACCGTGATCAATGCCGACAGCATGCAGGTCTACCGCGAGTTGGACATCATCACGGCGCGACCGAGCCCGGCCGACGAGGCGGCGGCGCCGCACGCGCTGTATGGCGTGCGCGCGGCTGCGGAGCCCGGCAGCGTGGCCTGGTGGCGCGGCGCGGCGCTCGCGGCCATGGCGGAGTCCCGCTTCCCGATCGTCTGCGGCGGCACCGGGATGTATCTGCAGGCGCTGGTCTCGGGGCTGGCCGACATCCCCGAGCCCGACCCGGCGGCGCGCGAGGAAGCGCGGCTGGTGACCGAGCGGGAGGGCGCAGCTGCGCTGCATGCCCGGCTGGCGGCGGTGGATCCGGAAACGGCGGCCGGGCTGCGGCCCAGCGATGGCCAGCGTGTCGCCCGGGCCTGGGAAGTGTGGCGCAGCACCGGGCGCGGCTTGGCCGCGTGGCAACGCATGCCCGGCGAGACGGCGCCCTACCGCTTCACCGCGATCCAGATCGCGCCGCCGCGGGACGCACTGCGGGCGGCGGCGGAGACGCGGTTCGACGCCATGTTGGCCGCGGGCGCGCTGGACGAGGTCGCGGCCCTGCTGCGCCTCCAGCTCGACCCGGCGCTGCCCGCCATGCGCGCGCACGGCGTGACCGAGCTGGCGGCCCATCTGCGGGGGGAGGCCGACCTGGCGACGGCGCGGCAGCGGGCGGTCTCGGCGACGCAGCAATACCTGAAGCGGCAGGCAACGTGGTTCCGGAACCGCGCTTTGGTGGACCCTGCCATGTCGCGCATTATTCATTCACGATACTGGGGTGAAAAGCAATTTTCGGAAAGTGAATGGCAGAAAACTGATGCTTTCGTTATGGGAGACGGTTGACGGCTCGCGCTGCGGCTGCCACATCGGGCCACCATGAGCCAATCCGTCACTGCCCCCCAGTCCGCCACCGATCAGATCGGCAGCTACAGCGTCGCGCCGCCCGTGGTGGGGGGCCGCAACGGCGCCGAGACGCTGTTGCGCGCGCTCCGCGAGCAAGGGGTCGAGGTGATCTTCGGCTATCCCGGTGGCGCGGTGCTGCCGATCTACGATGCGCTGTACCAGCAGAACAGCATTCGCCACATCCTGGTCCGCCACGAGCAGGCCGCCGTGCACGCCGCTGAGGGCTACGCGCGCAGCACCGGCAAGGTCGGCTGCGTTCTGGTGACCAGCGGGCCCGGCGCGACCAACGCGGTCACCGGGCTGGTCGACGCGCTGATGGACAGCATTCCGATCGTGTGCCTGACCGGGCAGGTGCCGACGCACCTGATCGGCAACGACGCGTTCCAGGAAGCCGACACGACCGGGATCACGCGGCCGGCGACCAAGCACAATTACCTCGTCAAGCGCGGCAGCGACCTGGCGCGCGTCGTCCATGAGGCGTTCTACGTCGCCCGCAGCGGGCGGCCCGGCCCGGTCGTGATCGACTTGCCCAAGGACATCCTGATCGGCCCAGCCGACTACACCGCGCCGAGCGAGAACGGCCACCGTTCTTATCGCCCGGTTACCGAGCCCGACCCGGCGCGCATTCGCGAGGCGGTGGCGTTGCTGCGCGGTGCCAAGCGGCCGATGGTCTATACCGGCGGCGGCGTGATCAATGCCGGGCCGGACGCGGCGGCGGCCCTGATCGCGCTGGTCCGCGCCACCGGCATGCCGTGCACGTCCACCCTGATGGGCCTGGGTGCCTATCCGGCGAACGATCCGCAGTTCCTCGGCATGCTGGGCATGCACGGGACCTACGAAGCCAACATGGCGATGCATGGCTGCGACGTGCTGCTCAACCTGGGCGCGCGGTTCGACGACCGGGTCACCGGGCGGCTGAACGCCTTCAGCCCCGAAAGCCGCAAGATCCACGCCGACATCGACCCGTCCTCCATCAACAAGAACGTCGCCGTGGACGTGCCGATCGTGGGCGATGCCGGCGCAACGGCGCGCGCGTTGCTAGCGGCCTGGACCGATGGCGCGGACACGCAGGACCGGGAGGCGCTGGCCGGCTGGTGGCGGCAGATCGACGAGTGGCGCTCGATCCAGAGCCTCAAATACACCCAGTCGCAGGGCGCCGGCGCGATCATCAAGCCGCAATACGCGGTGCAGCGGCTGTATGAGATCACTCGCGAGACCGGCCGCGACACCTTCATCAGCACGGAGGTCGGCCAGCATCAGATGTGGGCTGCCCAGCACTTCAAGTTCGATCAGCCCAACCGTTGGATGACGTCCGGCGGCCTCGGCACGATGGGCTATGGCTTGCCGGCGGCAATGGGCGTGCAGATCGCGCATCCGGACGCGCTGGTGATCGACATCGCCGGCGAGGCGAGCATCCTGATGAACATCCAGGAGATGGCGACGCTGGCGCAGTATCGCCTGCCGGTGAAGGTGTTCATCCTCAACAACCAGTACATGGGCATGGTGCGGCAGTGGCAGGAGCTGCTGCACGGCAGCCGGTATTCCGAGAGCTATTCGGAGGCGCTGCCGGACTTCGTCAAGCTGGCGGATGCGTTCCACGGCGTGGGGATGCGGGCGACGTCGGTGGACGATCTGGACCGCGTCATCCGCGAGATGATCGCCATCGACAAGCCGGTGATTGCCGACATCGCGGTGGATCAGAAGGAGAATTGCTTCCCGATGATCCCGAGCGGGGCGGCGCACAACGAGATGATCCTCGGGCCGGAGCACCAGGACCGGACCGCCTCGATTACCGATGAAGGCCTGATGCTGGTCTGATCGACGTTCCCTCGCCCTCCCGGGTGAGGGGCCTTGCCGCTCCACGCTCCGTCCGTGAAACCCTCACCCTCGCCCTCTTCCGGAGGGAGAGGGGACATCAAGCATCGGTATCATGCAGCAGCGCACCGCGACCATTTCCGTGCTCGTCGAGAACGAGGCCGGGGTTCTTGCCCGCGTCATCGGTTTGTTCGCCGGGCGGGGCTACAACATCGAGAGCCTGACCGTGGCGCCCGTCGACGATAGCGGGCTACGGAGCCGGATCAACGTCGTGACGACCGGCACGGACATGATCATCGAGCAGATCAAGGCTCAGCTCGGCCGGCTGGTGCCGGTGCACCGGCTATCGGACCTGTCGCTCGAGGGATCGCACCTGGCGCGCGAACTGGCGATGATCAAGGTCGTCAGCGGCGGCACCGAGCGGGCGGAGGCGCTGCGGCTGGCCGACGCGTTCCGTGCCCGGGTGATCGACGCAACCACGGAGAGCTTCGTCTTCGAGCTGACCGGAGCAACCGAGAAGCTGGACGCATTCATCGCGCTGATGCGGCCGCTCGGTTTGTCCGAAGTGAGCCGGACCGGGGTCGCCGCGATCGCCCGCGGCGCCCGCACCCTTTGAACGGTCACCGGCTCCGCTTCGCCCTTACGGTCTAGCGAGTTTCGGCCGTTCCGTTAAAAGACCCGATCGAACCAAAGGAGAGTTGTTGATGCGCGTGTATTACGATCGCGACGCCGACGTTAATCTGATCAAGGGCAAGAAAGTCGCGATCATCGGCTTCGGCAGCCAGGGCCACGCCCATGCGCTCAACCTGAAGGATAGCGGCGCGTCGGAGCTGACCGTCGGGCTGCGGCCGGGTTCGGTCGGCGTCAAGAAGGCCGAGGATGCCGGGCTCAAGGTCGCCGACCCGGCCGAGTGCGCCAAGTGGGCGGACGTGATCATGGTGCTGACCCCCGACGAGGGGCAGGGCGACCTGTATCGGGAGAAGCTCGGGCCGAACATGAAGCCCGGCGCCGCCCTGGCCTTCGCGCACGGGCTGAACGTGCACTTCAACCTGCTGGACCCCCGCAGCGACATCGACGTGTTCATGATCGCGCCGAAGGGCCCGGGCCATACGGTGCGGTCCGAGTATCAGCGCGGCGGCGGTGTGCCGTGCCTGGTGGCGGTGGACCAAAATCCGAGCGGCAACGCGCTGGAGATCGCGTTGAGCTACGCCTCGGCGATCGGCGGCGGCAAGGCCGGGATCATCGAGACGACGTTCAAGGAAGAGTGCGAGACCGACCTGTTCGGCGAGCAGGTCGTGCTCTGCGGCGGCTTGGTCGAGCTGATCAAGGCTGGCTACGAGACGCTGGTCGAGGCCGGCTATGCGCCGGAGATGGCGTATTTCGAGTGCCTGCACGAGGTGAAGCTCATCGTCGACCTCATCTACGAGGGCGGCATCGCCAACATGAACTACTCCATCAGCAACACGGCGGAGTACGGCGAGTACGTGACCGGTCCGCGGATCATCACGTCTGAGACGAAGGCCGAGATGAAGCGCGTGCTGGCCGACATCCAGACGGGCAAGTTCGCCCGCGACTGGATGCTGGAGAACAAGGTCAACCAGTCCTCGTTCAAGGCAACCCGGCGTCGCCTGGCCGAGCACCCGATCGAGCAGGTCGGCGAGAAGCTGCGCGGCATGATGCCGTGGATCAGCAAGAACGCGCTGGTCGACAAGGCGCGCAACTAAACCAGCGCTAAGCGCCCAGGAGCTCCGCCAGCTTCTGGGCGCGGACCACCGGGTCGGGCTCGGCGAGCGGGATCATGATCCGGTTCTTGGCGAAGCGGCCGCCCAGCGCTTCGGCCATGGCCGGCGCCGCCTTGCGGTCGATGGGCGTCAGCGCGCAGGCGGTCGGCCCGGCATCGATGCGCGACAAGCGGAGGTGGGCGGCGACGAGGCGGAGACGCTCCATCGCCAGCAGCGCTTCCAGCGGCGGCGGCGGCGGGCCGAAGCGGTCCTGCAGCTCGTCGGTGAACTGGCTGAGGCCCGGCAGATCCTCCAGGCGGAACAGCCGGCGGAGCAGGGCGATGCGCAGGCTCTCGTCCGGGACGTAGTCGGGCGGGATCCGGCCGGCGAGCTCCACGTGCAATTCGGCCGGCGGGCGGCGCGGCGGCTCACCGCGCAGCAGCGACACGGCCTCCAGCAGCAGGTGTTGGTAAAGCTCCGTGCCGACGGCGCGGACGTGGCCGGCCTGCCGCTCGCCGAACAGGTCGCCGGCGCCGCGGAGGCTCAGGTCGGCGTTGCTGATGGCCACGCCGTCGCCGAGGCCGGAAAGGTGCTGCATGGTGGTGAGACGCTGCTGCGTCGCTTCCGGTAGGACCGCGCCGGGCTCGGTGAGCAGATAGGCCGCGCCCCGCCGCGCGCCACGGCCGACGCGGCCGCGGAGCTGGTGCAACTGCGCCAGGCCGAACCGCTCGGCATGGGTGACGATCATCAGATTGGCGCGCGGAATGTCGAGCCCGGCCTCGATGATGTCGGTGGCGAGCAGGATGTCGCCGCGTCCGGCTGCGAAGCCGAGCATGGCCGCCTCCAGCACCTCCGGCTTCTGCCGGCCATGGGCGACGACCACCTCCAGCTCGGGCACCAGCTCGGCCAGCGCGGCCTGCTTGGCGGTGAGGTCGCTGATCCGGGGACACACGATGAAGCTCTGGCCGTCGCGCCGCTTCTCGCGCAGCAGGGCCTCGCGGATGACGTAATCGTCCCAGTGCAGCACGAAGGTGCGCACGGGTTGGCGGTTCTGCGGCGGGGTCGCCAACATGCTGACCTCGCGCAGCCCGACCAGGGCGGCCTGCATGGTGCGCGGGATCGGCGTCGCGGTCATGGCCAGCACGTGCGGCGCCATGGCGGCCATGGCGGCCTTGTCGTCCTCGCCGAAGCGCTGTTCCTCGTCGATGATGACAAGGCCGAGCCGATCAAAGGCGGCGCCGACCAGCCCGTGCGTGCCGATCACGATGCCGACGATGCCGGCGGCGACGTCGCGCTCCAGCGCCTTGCCGCCGGCATCGTGCTCCGGCCGGATCAATCCCTCGACCCGAATGCCGGTCTCGGCGAAGCGGGCGCGGAAGGTGGCCAGATGTTGGTGCGCCAGCACGGAGGTCGGCGCCAGCACGGCGACCTGGTAGCCCGACAGGGCGGCCGAAGCGGCGGCCCGGATCGCGACCTCCGTCTTGCCGAAGCCGACATCGCCGCACAGCAGCCGGTCGGTCGGCCGCCCGCTGGCCAGGTCGGTCCGCACGTCGTGGATGGCGGCGCGCTGGTCGTTGCTGAGCGGAAAAGGGAACCGGCGGGCCACGGCGTTGAACCGCTCGATGTCGGGCTGCATGACGGGCGCGGTCGCGGCCTGGCGCTCGGCCATGCGCGCCTGCAGTTTGGCCGCGGTGTCGGTCAGCTCCTTCTCGATCTTGACCCGCTTCTTGAGCCAGGCGCCGCCGCCGGCTCGGTCCAGCGTGCTGCCGGTGTCGCCGTAGCGCCAGACGCGGTCCAGCGCGGTGGGCGGGATCAGCAGCTCCGTGCCGTCGGCGAAGATCAGCACGAGGCAGTCCTCCTCGCCCACCTGGCGCAGCCCGGTGAGCCGGCAGATGCCGTGATCGACGTGAACAACGGTGTCGCCGACGCGCGGGGCGTCGTTGCTCGTCTGCAGCGTCGCGCTCGCCTTGGGGCGGAGCAGCGGACCGATCGGCAGCATCAACAGGCCGGGTGCGCGCAGGCCGCCGAGCGGGTCGGCGGTGACGACGCCGACGGTGCCGGGCACGATCTCGGCGCCGCACGCGGCCACGCAGGCGTCGATGCCCCGGCGGCGCAGGCTGCTGGTGACGCTGTGGGGTTCGCTCGGCGCGGCGATGATGACGCGGTCGTCCTTGGCGGCGGCGACGGCGTCGAGCAGGGCGGCGATGCGGATGGGCGCGGGCAGGTCTTCGGCCGCGGCCGGACCGAGCGCGAGCGGGTCGGCGGCATGGCGCTCGGCTTCGGCGACCGAGAGGAACAGTTTGTCGGGCTCCGGCAGCTCGCCGGCATCGCCGGTCAGCCGGCCGGCCTTGCGCGCCGCGGCGTAGGCGTCGTCGATCGCGTCGCGCACGTGCTGCCAGCGCTCGCCGACGCCGGGTTCGCGGTAGATCGCGGCGCCGGCGACCGTGTCGAACAGGCTCTGCAGGCGATTGGGGAGGTGCAGCGGGACGGCGCCGGCATGGGCGTCCGGCTGCAAGGCGGCGGTGGCGGCGGCGAGGCCGTCGGCGTCGATGCGGAACTCGGTGGCGGGGCGCAGGACCAGGGCGTCGCGCTCGTGGGTGCTGCGCTGGGTCGCCGGGTCGACGCCCGTGATGCTGGCGATGCGGTCGCCGTCGAGGTGGAGGCGGACGACTTCCTCCTCGCCGGAGGGGAACACGTCGATGACCTGGCCGCGCAACGCGGCTTCGCCGGGCTCGTCCACCCGCTCGTCCCAGTGATAGGCGCGCCGGGCCAGCGACTCGCGCAGGGCGTCTCGGTCCAGCGCGTCGCCGGGTCGCAGCGTGACGGCAGCGGCGGCCCAGACTTCCGGCGGACGGACGCGCTGAAGGGCGGCCGTGGCGCTGGTCAGCAGCAGGCGCGGCCGGGTCGCGGGCTCGGCCAGGCGGGTGAGCGCGGCCACGCGGGCACCGACGGCGTGGGCGGAGGGCGGCACGAGATCGTAGGGCAGGACGTCGACGGCGGGGAGGACCAGCACCTCGACGTCCACGGCGAAGGCGCGGGCGAGGCTCGCGATCCGCTGGAGGCGGCCGGCGCCGCGGAGGATGCCGATGAGTTGCCCCCGGTCGCGGGCCTGCTGAACGAGAGCAAAGGCGAGCACGGGGTCGGTGAGGTCGTGATCGGGGAGATGAGGCAGCATGTCTTCGGCTTGGTCCAACGGGTCAGATCGGCCCGTTTGCCGGGTCATCAACCCTGAACGAATCGATTGGGCGATGTCGTGGCGAGCGGGAGACGTTTTCACGGCGGGCCGCCTTGGGTAGATGGAGCCCATGCAGATCAATCGATTTCAGCGCGCTTGGCTCAAGGGCGCCTTGACCGTGGGCGCGGCCTTTGGGCCGCCGCTCGCCGCTGACGGGCTGACGATGGACCGCACCATGTCGGCCTTCGTGAAGTTCGCCAACCGCATGCGGCAAAGCGGCCCGGCCGAGTTGGGCGCGCTGCGGCGGCGTTACGCCTCGGCGCCCGCGCTGACCGGATTGCCGCGGGACGAGCGCGTGACGGTCACGGCGATCGACGCGGGCGGGCGGCCGGGCCGGCGCTACGACCCGCCCGGCCGCAAGCTGGCGGACATGCTGTATTTCCACGGCGGCGGCTTCATCCTGGGCAGCCTGGACACGCATGACGCGCTGTGCCGGCGCTTGGCCGCGCGGGCGCGGGTGCGGGTCACGGCAGTGGATTACCGGCTGGCGCCGGAGCACCCATTCCCGGCCGCCTTCGACGACGCGTCGGCGGCGTGGCGATGGGCACAGGAGAGCGCGCCGGGACCGTGGGTGATCGCCGGCGACAGCGCGGGCGCGAACCTGGCGGCGGTGCAGGCGCTGGATGGCAAGGCGCGGCTGCAGGTGCTGCTGTATCCGGTGGTGGACATGCTGCACCAGGACGGGCTGTACCCGAGCGTACTGAAGTTCAGCAAAGGCTTCCTGCTGACGGGGGAAGGGATGCAGGAGTGCGCCCGCCTGCTCATGCCGCCGGAGCAGGACCCGGCGGATCCGCGCCTGTCGCCGATCCGGGCGGAGCTGGCGGGGGCGGCGCCGGCGCTGGTGGTGGTGGCCGGGTTCGATCCGCTGCGGGATCAGGGCGTGGCCTATGCCGCGGCCCTTCAAAAGGCTGCCGTGCCGGCCCAACTGATCACGGAAGCCGCGCTGCCGCACGGGTTCGCGGACTTCGCCGGCGTGGTGCCGGCGGCCCGGCGCGCGGTGGACCGGGTCGCGGACGCGATCCGGGCGGAGTTGAGCGTCGGCGCCCCGCAGGGCGGCTGAGAGGGAGTTGCAGATGCGGCGTCGCGATCCGGTCTTGGTCGCCTGGGTGCTAGGCTTGGGGTTGGCGGCGCTGGCCTACGCGGTCGGGCCGCAATACCTGCTGTTCCGCGTGCTCGACAGTGTGCACATGGCGATGTGGCAGATCGGCGAGGCGCTGAGCGACCTGTCGCTGGCCGGCCGCGATCTGGTGCGGGCGTTGGCGCTGGGCCTCTACGTGACGTTCGTGGTGCTGGCGTTGAGCGTGATCCGGCGGGGCGGGCCGGGCAAGGCGGCGCTGTTCTGGGTCACAGTGCTGTTCTTGTTCCTGATCGGCGGCGTTGATCTCACGGCGGAGAGCAACCTCCGCTGGACGTTGGCGCTCGCGGTGGCTGGCGTCGGCGCGGTGACCATGACCACGCGCCTCCGCCAGACCGCGATCGCGCTCAGCTAGACGCGGCGGCGGCTCCCGCGAAGGGCGGCGTCGCGCGCGCCGGGGTGCCGCGGAAGCCGAGCGAGGGGCTGGCCGCGCGCATGCGGGCCAAGGTGGCGCAGGAGCGTTGCGCTTCCGGCGTGACCGGCGGTGCGGCGCCGTTCAGGATCGCGACGATCATGTCGATGCCCTGCGCGTGCCAGCGCTGGATGGCCTTGTGATCGGCGCCCAACGCGGTGCCGAGCCGGCGCCAGCTATACAGGTGCCGGCCGGTCATCGGATTGACCAGGCTGCGCGCCCCCACCACCCGGCGCAGCACGTATTTGTGCTCCGGAATGCGCGACAGCCACTGATACGCCTGGTCCATGCGCGTGATGTGCGCCGCGCTCGGCACGGCGGGGCGGAGCTTGGCCTTGGACATGCCGTAGCTCTCCGCGGCATCACGGATCCACTCCATGCCGCCTTGCACCAGGCGCGTGCTCGGCCCGGTATTCGGCAAGGCGAGCAGGGTGAGGCCGGCCTCCTCGAGCCGGGCGATCACGGCGGTTGCGTCGGTCGGGCCGTCCCGGAGGGTGCCGGCGTCCATCAGTTGAACACCGGGTAGGGGTAGACGGCGGCGTCGAGCACGGTGCCGTTGGTGATGGCGCCCCAGGTCACGGGGTGGCCTGCGGGCAGGGCCGGCCGGTCGTTTTGACCGGGGCGGCCACGAACCACGAAAGTCACGTGGCGCATGCGCGAGAGGTCAACGGCGAGGGCAACGTCAGGGGTCGGGCTCACGGATTTTGTTCCCGTTCTGTTCAATGTCGTTAAGCTAGTTTTCCTATGCTCTGGCCGTCAAGCGCAGGTGAACGTTAATAGAACCGAAACGCCCGCCGCGGCTGGCGCGTTGGCGGACACACCCACAAGGAGGTCACGTCATGCACGCCCAGATGCCGGAACCGATCCCGCAGCCGACGCCGGTGCCGATCGATGACCCGACCCCGAGCGATGTACCGCCGCTGGAGCAGCCGCCGGAGGGGGACCCGAGCCCGACCGAGCCGCCGATGCGCCTGCACTGATCGCGCACGCTCGACCCGGCTTGTCCGCCGGGTCGAGCCGGGGCAGGGTGCGGCTTCTCTGCCCAGGGTATTCGATGCGCCGCGCATCCGTTCTTCTCGCCGCCGCCTTGCTGACCGGCTGCGCTTCCCGGTCGTTTCCGGTCTCACCCGAGATGTCCGACGTGCTGGCCGAGTGGCGGGCCATGCATCCGGTCGAGCCATCGGACACCAACCTGCAACGCGCGCGGGACGTGCCGAGCCTGGTGGAGGCGGCGTTCGCCATCGGCAACGTGGAGGGCCGGCCCGCCGAGTTCGTGACGGTCGGCCGCACCGACGAGGTGATGGGCAGCGGCGCGGCCGGCCCGATCGGCGCCACCCTGGTCCGCCCCGCACTGGCGAAGAACACACCGGTCATCATCTACTTCCCCGGCGGCACCTGGGCGACCCGGCGCGATGCGGACGACGTCACCGTGGCGCGGCAGCTCTCCGCCCGCACCGGCTTCATCGTCGTGGTGCCGCGCCTCCGTCTAGCGCCGCAGGCCCGCTTTCCGGACATCCACGACGACGCCCTGGCCGCCTACCAATGGGCCCGTGGCGCGATGCGGTCCTGGGGCGGCGACCCGACGCGCGTGGTGCTCGCCGGATCGGGGCCGGGTGCCAACCTCGCACTATCCACGGCGCTCACGGCGCGCGAGCGGAACATGCTCCTGCCGGACGCGCTGCTGCTGATCACGCCCTGGGCGAGCGCGTCGACGGCGACGGCCAGCATGGGCGCCTACGCGCTGTCCCAACCGCTCTCCCGCGACACGGTGCGCTGGGCGCATTACCTGTATGCGCCGCGCAAGGGCGACGACCCGCGGCTCGACCTGATGCGCCGCTCCGACTGGGCCGGCCTGCCGCCCACGCTCATGATACTGGCCGAGATCGACCCGCTCCGGTCGGCGGCCGAAACCGTGGCCGCCCAGATGCGGGCGGCCGGCGACTGGGTGGACGTGCGCCTCTACCCCGGGGTCACTTACGATTTCTTCGGCCTCGGCGCCTACGTGCCGCGCGCGGCGGACGCGGAGGCTGACGCGGCGTCGGCCCTGCTGGCCCGCTTCGGCGCGAGCCCGCCGGCGCCATCGCCCTAATACGTCGCGCGACCGCCGGAGACGTCGAACACGGCGCCGGTGCTGAACGAGCAATCCTCCGTCGCCAGCCAGCATGCCATCGCGGCGATCTCCTCGATGCGGACGAAGCGGGCCATGGGGATCTTGGACAGCATGTAGGCGATCTGCGACGGCGCCATCTGGGCGAACAGCTCCGTCTGCGCCGCGGCGGGCGTCACGCAGTTCGCCAGCACGCCCGTGCCGGCCAACTCCTTGCCGAGCGACTTGGTGAGCGCGATCAGCCCGGCCTTGCTGGCGCTGTAATGGCTGGCGTTCGGGTTGCCTTCCTTGCCGGCCACGGAGGCGATGTTGACCACCCGGCCATAGCCTCGCTCGACCATGCCGGGGAGCAGGGCGGCGCAGACCAGGTAGGGCCCGGTCAGGTTCACGTCGATCACCCGGCGCCACTCCGCCGCCGGGAGGCGCCAGGTCGGTGCGTTGCCACCGGTGATGCCGGCGTTGTTGACCAGGATGTCGACCCGGCCATGCTGCTGGAGCGTGGCCGCGGCGGCGGCGCGCACCGCGTCGTCGTCGGTCTGATCGACCGGGTGCGTGCTGGTCCGCTCGCCCAGCGCGGCCGCGGCATCGGCCAGCGCGGCAGCGTCGCGGTCCCACAGCGCGACCGTCGCGCCGGAGGCCAGCATGCGCTCGGCGATTGCGTAGCCGATGCCCCGCGCGCCACCGGTCACGACCGCGATGCGGCCCTGGAGATCGAGTTGGTTCAACGGCCGTTTCCTTCCCTGATGCGCCAGCTTCGGCCGCGCCGGCTGGCGCGTCCACTGCCGGCGGCCGTGACGGCGAGGGCCAGCAAGGTCGCGGCGGCGAGCCCCATCGCGGGGCGGACGAAGGGCGGGTCGTAGCGGAACTGGATGGAGGACGACCCGGCCGGCAGGTCGATCGCCTGGAACGTGTCGTCCGCGAGCGACACCGGCACGGCGCGGCCGTTCACCGTCGCGGTCCAGCCGTTCATCATGACCTCGAGCCGGGTCAGCCGGGCGGGGGCGAGGCACTCGGCCGCCAACTGCTCCTGCGACGTGGCCGTGACCGTGCAGCCGGGTGCGCTGGCGTACGGTCGGTATTCGGTGAGCTCGTAGACGTCCGTGGTGTGGGCGCGGAAGACGCGGCGGGGCGCGTCCGTCGATTCGAACGCCAGGCGGGGAACGAGGCCGCCGATGGTCGCGGCGCCGACGGGGCCGATCGGCCGCGCGCTCGGGCCGGGGCCGGGCGGGCGCGACCACAGCGCGACGGGATGGGTGCCGCCGTGCTTGTCCAGGATGACGCGGAACGGCGCCGGGTCGAGACGGAAGGGCTCGGGCAGGTCGAGGCGGAGCGGTTCGTTGTCGGCGGCCCCAGCCAGGTCGGCGCCCACCTCCGTGCAGCGCTCGGCCTGGCAGAGACGGATCGCGAGCCGGCCATCGGCAGCGCCGCCATAGGTGCCGAGCAGGACGGACAGGCTCCGCACCCCCGAGAGCCCCGGCAGCGGATCGACCTCGACGACCGACTGCTCGCCTGCCGCCAGGTTGACGGCCGCGCCCTGATCGGCCAGCGCGGGCGTCACGCTGAAGAAGTCCGGCGGCGCCAGCGCGTAGCGGACGCCGGCGGCGGCGTAGCCGGGCAGGCGCGGGCGCACGTCCGCCTGCAGCGCGGGCGGCCACGCGTCGGGTCGGAACAACAGCGCCGGCACGTCGGGCCCTTGCACGCGCTGGGCCCATGCCACCGTGCGCAGCGGCACCGGCAGGTCGTCGTAGTTGATGAACGGGATGCCGAGGGCCGAGCCGTAATTGGGGGTGATTCCGTGGCCCCCGGCGATCATCACGCGTTGCACCCCCGTCCGCGGCGCCAGGAAGCGGATCAGGCCGTCATCGATTCGGGCGTATCGCGGCGCCGACGCGTACGGCACCGCGAACAAGACCACGGCCTCGGCCACCGCGATCGCGCCCATGGCCCCGCGCGAGCGGGCGCGGCCGGCCAGCGCCAGGCCGAGCAGCACGACGGCGCCGACCACGAGCGAGACGACGATGAACTTGCGGAAGCCCTGCCGCGCGCCCCACGCCTCGACCAGCAAGGGCCAGGCTGGTTGGAGCGCCAGCACGATCGCTACCGTCACGAGCCCGCACGCGATCGCGGCCCGGCGGCGGCGGGGTAGGGTGGGCAAGGCATCGATACCGATCGCCGCCAGCACGGTGCCGCAGAACAGCCAGCCGGCGTTGAGGTAGCGCGAGAATGCCGCCTCCGTAACCAACGGCACGCGATGGAACAGCTGCAGCAGCACCGGTGCGCCGTGGCTCACCGCGACCGCGACGGCGACCCAGCCGGCCAGGACCCAGACGGCGGGCCGGCGCCAAGCGCAGAGCAAGCCACCGGTCGCCAACGCCGCCATCGCCGTTCCGGCATAGCCGCCGGAGCCCCAGACCGCGGACACGACCGGGTTTCTGGACGCGCCGATCGGGCCGAACAGGTACGGCAGGAGGTAGGTGACCAACCCCGCCTTCGGCAGTGCGGCGTCCGTGAAGCCCGCGTCGTGATGGGCGCCGACGTCGCTCTGCGTCAGCACCGACCAGAACGCCAGCAGGAGCGGCGAGGCCAGCAACCCGGCGAGTGCGCCGAGCATCGCCAAGTCGGCCCAGAACGCCGCCGCCGCCCGCCGCGACAGCCCGGCCGTGCGCAGCGCGACCCAGGCGAACAGCGGCAAGCAGTAGAGATAGACCACCTCGGGAAAGCCGGCATACAGCGCCAGCGCGGCGGCCACGGCGCCGAGCGACACCATGCCGAAACGCTCGCGCCAGCGCCGCCCGGCGGCGGACGCGACGAACAGGCTCTCGACGGCGAAGAACAGCCACGGCAGCAGCGCCACCGGGTTGTAGACGGCGTTGCGCAGCCAGGCGAACACGCCGTTGAATTCGAACAACAGCCCGCCCGTCAGCGCCGCCGCGACGCCCAGGCCGAAGCGGCGCAGGAAGAGAAAGGTCCCGAACCCGGCCACGATCTGCAGCGCGGTGTGCTCCAGCACCTGCCCGTGCGGCAGCAGGAGCAGCAGCGTGGGCGGGAACAGCGCCGCGGCCTGCATCTCGCCCAGCAACGGCGCGCCGAGCCCCTCGAACGGATTCCAGAGCGGCAGCCGGCCGGCCAGCAGGTCCTGCGCCGCCCGTCGCCCGAGCGCGTCGGCGGTGTAGCCCTGGTTGGGGTCGATCGTGCTGAAGCCTTCCAGCCAGCCCACCGCATTGCCGCGGGAGATGCCGCCGAACAGCGCGAACGCGTCGGTGGTCAGCGGGGTCAGCGCGATTGCCAGTGCGAGCAGGATGGGCGCGGCCAGCAGCGCCGCCGCCGCAGATAGCGGCAGCGTGCGCGACGGAGGCGAACTCACCGGCTCAGGGGGCGCGAGCGGAGCTGCGTGGCCAAGGAAGCGAGTTCGCGCGCCGCCGCCACGGCCGCCTCCAGCGCGCGGACCTGGCCGGGCAGCCCGGCGGCGGCGCGTGCGGCGCCGACCTCGTGCGCGATGTCGAGCAGGAGCAGGCGGAACTCGGTCTGCTGCCCGGGCTGCAGACTCGCCGGCCCGATCGGGAAGCTGTCCGGCAGCGCCTCGGCGCCGGAGTCGAGGTCGTGCTGGCTGGCGAAGAAGAAGTGCAGGGACCCGTCATGCCCGAACACCGGGGTGACGAAGAGGAGGTTGAAGAAATGCGTGCCGTCCCGGCGATAATTGGTCAGGAACTGGACGCAGCCATCGCCGCTGCGCAGGCACTCGCCCAGCTCCCGGGTGGCCTGCCGGTCGGTCCGTGGACCCTGCAGCAGTCGGCAGTTGCGGCCCACCAGTTCGGCTTCGGTATATTGCGTGAGGCTCTGGAAGGCCATGTTGACGGCGACCAGGGGGTTGTCGGCCTGCAGCGGGTCGGTCACCACCATGGGCTCCTCGCTCATCCGGATCGCGGCGAGCAAGCCGTTCAGCAACAAGCCGCGCTCGGCACTGGCGCCGATCATTCCGCTCTCCCCTCCGATTGCGGCAACGGTAGCGCCACTTGCGCCACCATGCCAAACCGCAGTGCGCGACGAGGCCATTCCCGCTGCGCCCCTTGTCTTCGCGGCCATAGTCGGCCATATGCCCGGCGCCCGTATCGCGGGCAAATTCACACGCGGGGCACCTTTCCGGGTCGTTTGATCCGGTTCCGGTGCCGCAAGGCATGGCCCCGCGGAGGCTCAACCGGACGTTCACGGAAAGGAACCGCCCCAATGGCGATGCCCGATTTCACCCTGCGCCAATTGCTCGAAGCCGGCGTTCACTTCGGCCACCACACCCGCCGCTGGAACCCGCACATGTCGCCGTATATCTTCGGCGTGCGCAACCAGGTTCACATCATCGACCTGCAGCAGACCGTGCCGATGCTCGATCGCGCGCTCAAGGCCGTGCGCGACACCACGGCGGCCGGCGGTCGCGTGCTGTTCGTCGGCACCAAGCGGGCGGCGGCGGAATACGTGGCCGAGAGCGCGCGGCGCTGCGGCCAGTATTACGTCAACCACCGCTGGCTCGGCGGCATGCTGACCAATTGGAAGACCATCACCGGGTCGATCAAGCGCCTGCGCCAGATCGACGACATGCTGTCGGGCGACGTGCAGGGCCTGACCAAGAAGGAAGTGCTCGACATCACCCGCGACCGCGAGAAGCTGGAGCGCGCGCTGGGCGGCATCAAGGACATGGGCGGCTTGCCCGACATCTTGTTCGTGATCGACACCAACAAGGAAAAGCTGGCCGTCGAAGAGGCCACCAAGCTCGGCATTCCCGTGATCGCCGTGCTCGACAGCAATTCCGACCCGGCGGGCGTGACCTACCCGATCCCCGGCAACGACGACGCCATCCGCGCCATCACGCTCTACTGCGACCTGATCGCGGGCGCCGTGCTCGACGGTATCAGCGCCGAGATGGTCGCATCCGGCCGTGACCTCGGCGCCTCCGAGACGCTGCCGCCCGACGCGCTGCCGCCGGAGATGGCCCGCAGCGCCGAAGCGGAAGCTCCGGCCGAGCAGGTCGGCGCCTGATCCCTGCCCGGGCTACGGCCCGGGCGGTGCGACAGGTTTCGGGTAGGGCGGGCCGCGGCCCCGCTTAGAGATGGAGACCGGTCGGGCCCAGGCCCGGCCGGCCGAGCGACGGAGATCAAGAATGGCCGACATCACGGCAACCATGGTGCGTGACCTGCGCGAGAAGACCGGCGCGGGCATGATGGACTGCAAGAAGGCGCTGACCGAGGCCGGCGGCGACATGGAAACCGCGGTCGACTGGCTGCGCAAGAAGGGCTTGGCCGCCGCGGCCAAGAAGAGCGGCCGCACCGCGGCCGAGGGTCTGATCGGCGTGACCTCCGCGCCGAACAAGGCCGCCATGGTCGAGATCAACGCCGAGACCGATTTCGTGGCCCGCAACGAACAGTTCCAGGCATTCGTCGAGAACGTCGCCAAGGTCGCGCTCGAGGTCGGCGAAGACCTGGAAGCGATCAAGGCCGCGCGCATCCCCGGCGGCGAGCGCACGGTGGCCGACGAGATCACCCACCTCATCGCCACCATCGGCGAGAACATGTCGCTGCGGCGGGCCCGCGTGATGAGCGTGAGCCAAGGCGCGGTCGCGACTTACGTCCACAACTCGCTGCGCCCCGGCCTGGGCAAGATCGGCGTGCTGATCGCCCTGGAGGGCGGCAGCGAGATCGAGACGCTGGAGCAACTCGGCCGGCAGATCGGCATGCACGTGGCCGCCACCCGGCCCGACGCGCTCGACACCAGCGGCGTCGACCCGGCCGCGCTGGAGCGGGAGAAGGCCGTGCTGACCGAACAGGCCCGTGCCTCCGGCAAGCCCGACAACATCATCGAGAAGATGGTCACCGGGCGGATCCAGAAATACTACGAGGAGGTCGTGCTGCTCGAGCAAGTCTGGGTCCATGACGGGGAGAGCCGGGTCAAGGCGGTGGTCCAGAAGTCTGGCGGCGAGCTGAAGGGCTTCGAGCGCTTCACCCTCGGCGAGGGCATCGAGAAGGACGAGGGCGATTTTGCGGCGGAAGTTGCCGCTGCAGCCGGCTTGCCGGTCTAGCGTCACCGCGGTCCGACGACGGATCGGTCTCCGGGCCGGTCGGCCAACTTGTGACCGGTTGCCGCAACGACTAGGTTGCGGCAACCCATTCTACACTGAAGGATTTCATGCCCGTTCCGCCGGCCTACAAGCGCGTCTTGTTGAAGGTTTCCGGCGAGGCGCTGTTGGGCGGACGGGAATACGGTCTCGACCGTGAGACGCTGTCCCGCATTTCGGCCGACATTGCCGAGGTCGTCGCCTCCGGCGTCCAGGTCTGCCTCGTGGTGGGTGGCGGGAACATCTTCCGCGGCGTCTCTGGCGCGGCGGCCGGCATGGACCGCGCCTCGGCCGACTACATGGGCATGCTGGCCACCGTCATGAACGCGCTGGGACTGCAGAGCGTCATGGAGCGCCATGGCGTGCAGACGCGGGTGCAGTCGGCCATCCCCATGAGTTCCGTGTGCGAGCCCTACATCCGCCGCCGCGCCGAGCGGCACATGGAGAAAGGCCGCGTCGTGATCTTCGCCGCTGGTACCGGCAACCCGTTCTTCACCACCGATACCGCTGCGGCACTCCGGGCGACCGAGATGGATTGCGATGCGCTGCTCAAGGGCACCCAGGTGGACGGCGTTTACTCCGCCGACCCCCGCAAGCACCCGGACGCCGACCGTTACGAAGAGCTGACCTACCACGACGTACTGGCCCGCGACCTGGCCGTCATGGATGCGGCCGCCATCAGCGTGGCGCGCGAGAACGGACTGCCGATCCTGGTGTTCAACATCCACGCACCCGGCTCGTTCGCCGCCGTCATGCGCGGCGAGGGCCGGTTCACCACCATCATCGAGCCGCGTTAGGAGTTCGCCGTGCCCGCCGACCAGACTGCCCTCAAGCAAGACCTGACCCGGCGCATGGACGGCGCGCTGGAAACGTTGCGGCGCGATTTCGGCGGCCTGCGCACCGGCCGCGCCAGCCCGGCGCTGCTGGAACCCGTCAAGGTCGAGGCCTACGGGACCGCGGTGCCGATCACCCAGGTCGGCACCATCGGCGTGCCGGAGCCGCGCATGATCACCGTTCAGGTGTGGGATCGCACCCTGGTCGGCGCCGTCGAGCGGGCGATCCGCGATAGCGGGTTGGGCCTCAACCCCGGCTCCGATGGGCAGCTCGTGCGCGTGCCGATCCCGCAGCTCACCGCCGAGCGGCGGACGGAGCTGGCCAAGGCGGCCGGGCGCTACGCCGAAGGCGCACGCGTCGCCATCCGCGGCGTGCGGCGCGACGGCATGGACCAGATCAAGACGTTGGAAAAGAAGCACGAGATCGGCGAGGACGAGACCAAGGCCTGGTCCGACGAGGTCCAGAAGCTGACGGACGGGTACATCAAGCGGATCGACGACTCGCTGTCGGAGAAGGACAAGGAAATCCGCCAGGTCTGATCCGATGACCAGCCCGTCCGCCCTGTCGCAACATCAGCAGCCCGGATCGGGCGCGGCCACACCCGCCCACGTCGCCATCATCATGGACGGCAACGGTCGGTGGGCGCGCGCGCGCGGCCTGCCGCGGGCGGCGGGGCACCGGGCCGGGGCGCAAGCCGTGCGTCGCACCATCGAGGCCGCGATCGCCTCTGGCGTTTCGTGGCTGACGATCTACGCCTTCAGCAGCGAGAACTGGCGCCGCTCGCCGGAGGAAGTGCTGGACCTCACCGGCCTGCTGCGCCGCTACCTGCGGCAGGAACTGGCGGAGATGTCGCGCGAGGGTGTGCGGCTGCGGGTACTTGGCAACCAGCAGCGCTTCGACGGCGACCTGCAATCCGAGCTCGCGCGCGCGGAGCAGTCCACCCGCGGCAATTCGCGCCTCAACCTCAACATCGCGCTGTCCTACGGCTCGCGCGACGAGATCGTGGCCGCCGCCAAGGCGATGGCGCTCGCGGTGCAAGCGGGCGAGCTCGACCCCGCCGACGTGGACGAGCGCAGCTTCGGCCGTTTCCTCTTCACCGCCGACATGCCGGACCCCGACATGGTCATCCGCACATCGGGCGAGAAGCGGCTGTCCAACTTCCTGTTGTGGCAGTCGGCCTATGCCGAGCTGGTCTTCCTGGACGTGCTGTGGCCGGATTTCTGCGGCGCAGACTTCGAGTTCGCCTTGGCCGAGTTCTCCCGGCGCGAACGGCGATTTGGTGGCTGACGCGGTACCGCCCACCGGGCGTTCGTCGCGGTGGAGCGATTTGGGACGTCGGGCCATCTCGGCAGCCTTGCTGGCGCCGGTGGTGGTGGCGTGCATCTGGTTCGGTGGCGCGCCCTTTCTCGTGCTTTTCCTGGCCGGATCGGTCGGGCTGACGATCGAGTGGGTCGGGCTGTGCCGGCTCGATGCGCGGCAATGGCCGGGCGTTCTGCTGCCGGTGCTCGTGGCCATCGCCGGCGGCTTCGCGGCCGCCGGGCTGGCAGCGCAGGGCTTGTTCATCGTCATGGGTGGCGCTCTGCTGATTTGGTGGACGTTGCACCGGCCGCTGCTGGCCGCCGGGCTGCTCTATGTCGGGCTCGCGCTGGTGGCGCTGCTCTGGCTGCGCGGCTGGACGGCGGTGGAGGGGCGCTGGGCCGTGCTGTTCGTCGTGCTGGTGGTGTGGGCCAGCGACATCGGCGCCTACGCGGCGGGTCGGCTGCTGCGCGGGCCCAAGCTCGCGCCCGCTCTCTCGCCGGCCAAGACGTGGTCCGGCGCGGTCGGCGGCCTCGTTGCGGCCATCATCGTCGGCGAGCTTGCCGCGGCGGGCCCGGGCATGGCCGCCGGCATGGTCGCGGCGCTGCTGTCGGTGGTTTGTCAGGCAGGGGACTTGCTCGAGAGCGGCATCAAGCGGCATGTCGGCGTCAAGGACTCGGGGCGTTTGATCCCGGGCCATGGCGGTCTGCTTGACCGGTTGGACGGCCTGCTGGCCGCCGCGCCGGTCGCCGCGATCGTCGTGCTTGCGAGCCGGGAGGGATTGTTTTGACGGGTGATCGGCGAAGCGTATCCGTGCTGGGCAGCACGGGCAGTATCGGCACGAGTACCGTGGACCTGTTGCTCGCCAACCCCGATCGGTTCCGGGTGCGGGCGCTAGCGGGCGGGCGCAACGTGGCGCGGCTGGCGCAGCAGGCGAGGGCGCTGGGCGCCGAGGTGGCCGCCATCGCCGATGACGCCCTGCTCCCCGAACTGGAGCGCTTGCTGGCCGGCAGCGGCATCGCCGCGGTCGGGGGTGCGACGGGCGTCGTGGCGGTCGCGGCGCTGCCGGCGGACTGGACCATGGCGGCGATCACCGGCGCGGCCGGGCTGCCCAGCACGTTGGCGTCCATCCGGCGCGGCGGCGCGATCGCGCTGGCCAACAAGGAGGCGCTGGTGTGCGCCGGCGACGTGATGCTGCGCGCGGTGGCCGATGCCGGTGCCACGCTGCTGCCGGTCGACTCCGAGCACAACGCGATCTTCCAGGCGATGGCGGAGGGCAATGCCGACGCCGTCGAGCGCATCGTGCTCACCGCCTCGGGCGGGCCGTTCCGCACCGCGACGACCGAGGAGATGGCGCGCGCCACGCCGGAAGCAGCGCTGAAACACCCGATCTGGAGCATGGGCGCGAAGATCTCGATCGACTCCGCGACCATGTTCAACAAAGGCCTCGAGCTGATCGAAGCGGCCCGGCTGTTCGATCTGACGGAAGACCGCATCGACGTGATGGTGCACCCGCAATCGGTGGTGCACGGCATCGTCCACTGGCGCGACGGCAGCATGCTCGCCCAGCTCGGCGCGCCCGACATGCGCATCCCGATCGCGCACGCGCTGGCCTGGCCGGGCCGGCTGCAAACCAGCTCGCCCCGGCTCGACCTCGCCGCGTTGGGGCAGATGCAGTTCTTCAAGCCCGATCCCGTCCGCTTCCCGGCGCTGCGCCTGGCGCGCGACGCCTTGCGGGCCGGCGGTGGCGGACCCACCATATTGTCGGCCGCCAACGAGGTCGCCGTGGATGCCTTCCTCATGCGCCGGCTCAGATTCACCGACATAGCGGTGCTCGTGGAAGCCGTGATGGACCGGTTGGGCAGCCCCCGTGCCGACACGCTCGACGATGTGGTGGCATTGGACGGCGCTGCGCGGCGGGCGGCGGAGTCGATCGCCGCGGCCAAGGCGGCGTAACTGAGGACTTTCGATGCACCTTGTTGATCTCGTCCGCAACGTCGGCGCCTTCGTGGTGGTGCTGGGCGTGCTCGTCTTCGTGCACGAGCTCGGCCACTACCTCGCCGCTCGCTGGCGCGGCGTGCACGTGGAGGCGTTCTCCATCGGCTTCGGCCGCACCCTGGTGAGCTGGACCGATCGTGTCGGCACGGTGTGGAAGATCGCGTGGATCCCGCTCGGCGGCTACGTGAAGCTGCACGGCCAGGAGCGGCCGGAGGACGTGGACGAGACCACGCGGGCGAGCTGGCAGCACGCGCGGACCTTCCACGGCAAGGGCGTCGGCAGCCGCGCCATCGTGGTCGCCGCCGGGCCGATCGCCAATTTCCTGCTCGCCGCCGTGGTGTTCGCGTTGCTGTTCATGACGTCGGGCCGCCCGGTCAGCGTGCCCGTCATCGGCGACGTCCTGGCCGATGGTCCGGCGGCGTCGTCGGGCCTCCTGGCGGGAGATCGCGTGGTGTCGGTCGACGGGCAGAGCGTCGCCCGCTTCGAGGACCTGCAGCGCATCATCGCCGGCGCGCCCGACCAGGTGCTGCGGATCGAGGTGCTCCGTGACGGCACCCCCGAGTCGATCTCCGTGCGGACGGGGTCGCGCGAAGGGGCGCTGGGTCGCCGCATGGGCCTGCTCGGCGTCAAGGGTGGGGCACCGGAGTTCAAGCGACTCGACCCGTTCAGCGCGGTCGGGGCCGGCATCGAACAGACGTGGGAGGTCGGCGTGCAGACGCTGGCCGGGCTCGGCCAGATGTTGAGCGGAGCGCGCAGCGCCGATGAGCTGAGCGGGCCGCTGGGTATCGCCCAGCTTTCTGGCCAGGTCGCCTCGCTGGGGATCGCCAGCCTCTTGAGCTTCATCGCCGTGTTGTCGGTCAATCTGGGCTTGATCAACCTGTTCCCCATCCCGATCCTCGATGGCGGGCATCTCGTGCTTTATGCGCTGGAGGCGATTCGCGGCCGCCCGGTGCCGCCCCGGCTGCAGGAGCTGGGCTTCCGCGCCGGCGCCGCCGTGCTGGCATGCTTGTTCGTTTTCGCGACCTGGAACGACCTGTCGCATCTTGGGCTGTTCCGCTGGGTGAAGGGCTGACCGGAAGCATTTGGTTGCACTAACAAACGAGCGCGATGTTGCCCTGACCTCGCTCGCCCCCTAGAAGCACCGGCTTGAGGCCGTCGCGTCACGCTATCGTCGCGACCGGTCGCTCGGAGGGACTGTCCATTGCCCATGTCACGCGCCACGCTGTTGGCGACCGCCTGTGCGCTGCCGCTGCTCATCTCTGCGGACGCGTTGGCGCAACCGGCGCAGCGGACGGCTCGGCCCTCCCGCGCCGCGGCGGATACGTCGCGTCAGGCGCCGGGCGGCGTGGTGACGGCGATCCGCGTGGAAGGCAACCAGCGGATCGAAGCCGGCACTATCCGCTCCTACATGCTGATCCAGCCCGGCGATGCCTATGACGCCGACCGGATCGACCGCAGCCTCAAGAGCCTGTTCTCCACCGGCCTGTTCCAGGACGTGTCGTTCCAGCGCCAGGGCGGCACGCTGGTGGTCAAGGTGGTCGAGAACCCGATCGTCAATCGCATCGCCTATGAGGGCAATCGCAAGCTGACGGACGACCAGCTCAACAAGGCCATCCAGCTCAAGCCCCGCTCCGTATTCACGCCGCAGCTCGCCCAGGCCGACCGGCAGAAGATCCTCAATGCCTACGCCAAGGCCGGCCGCTACGCCGCAACCGTGGAACCGAAGATCGTCCGCCTCGACCAGAACCGGGTCGACATCATCTTCGAGATCAACGAAGGCGCCACAACGCTGGTCAGCCGCATCGCCATCGTCGGCAACAAGGCATTCAGCGAGAACCGCCTGCGCGAGATCATCGCCAGCCGCGAGGAAGCGTTCTGGCGCTTCCTCAGCAACAGCGACCAGTATGACCCGGAGCGGGTGAACTTCGACAAGGAGCTGCTGCGCCGCTTCTACCTCAAGAACGGGTTCGCCGATTTCGAGGTCAAGAACGCCACCGCCGAGCTCACGCCCGACCGCTCCGCCTTCCTGCTGACGTTCGTCATCGACGAGGGCGAGCGCTACACGGTCGGCAAGGTCGACATCGATAGCAAGCTGCGCAACCTGGACGTCGATGCGCTCAAGCCGCTGCTGCGGATCGAGCCGGGCGACACCTATGACGGCGACGTGGTCGAAAAGACCTCGCAGGCGTTGCAGGACGCGATCCAGCAGCGCGGCTACGCCTTCGTGGAGGTGAAACCGCGCATCGCCCGCGATCGCGCCAAGCACACGGTCGACCTCGTGTTCGACGTCGGCGAGGGCCCGCGCGTCTACGTCGAGCGGATCGACATCTCCGGCAACACCCGCACCAAGGACAAGGTGATCCGCCGCGAGTTCCGCATCGCCGAAGGCGACGCGTTCGACCCGGTGGCGCTCCGCGTCGCCCGCCAGCGCCTGCAGGATCTCGGCTACTTCAACGCCGTCCAGGTGACGCCCTCTGGCGGATCGGCGGCGGACCGGGCGATCGTCAACGCGGTCGTGGACGAGAAGGCCACCGGCGAGCTGACGCTGGGCGGCGGCTACTCGACCGATGCCGGCGCGCTGATCAACGTCGGCCTGCGCGAGCGCAACCTGATCGGCACCGGCATCGACGCCAGCGTCAACGGCGTGTTGGCGCAGCGGAGCAGCCAGGTCGATCTGTCGGTCACCGACCCCTATTTCCTCGACCGCAATTTGGCGGCCGGGTTCGACCTGTTCCACATCCGCAACAACAACCAGCAGATCGCAGCCTACAGCGAGCGGCGAACCGGTGGCGCGCTCCGGCTCGGTTACGAATTCAACGAGCATCTGCGCCAGGCCTGGACCTACTCGCTGGTCGACCGGAACGTGTACGACATCCAGTCCGGCGCCAGCCTTTACATCACCAACCAGGCCGGCGAATCGCTCCTGTCACAGCTCGGCACCACCGTCTCCGTCGACTACCGCGACAGCCGCATCGACCCGCATACGGGCGGGCTGGTGCGCGTCGGTGTCGACTTCGCGGGCATCGGCGGCACGGCGCGCTACCTCCGCTCCAAGGTCGACGGCAACTACTACATTCCGCTCGAATCGCTCACGGGCGACGATGCCTGGGTGCTGGCGCTCTCGGCCGGAACCGGCTACCTGGCCCAACTCGGGCGCGAGGAGAAGATCATCGACCGCTTCTTCCTCGGCGGCGACAACCTCCGCGGCTTCCAGTCCGGCGGCGCCGGGCCGCACGCGGTGGGGGCCAACTCGATCGACAGCATCGGCGGTCGCTTCATCTACACGGGCACCACCGAGTTGCGCTTCCCCCTGCCGATCTCGGCCGATTTCGGCTTGTCGGGCCGCGCCTTCGTCGATATCGGCGGTCTGTCGCAGGTGACCCAGCTCGCCGGCACGCAGGTGTTCGATACCGGGGCGCCGCGCGTCGGCGCCGGCGTCGGCGTGTCGTGGAAGACGCCGTTCGGGCTGATCAACATCGACGTCGCCCAGGCCGTCGTCAAAAAGACGTACGACCAGACTCAGGTTTTCCGCTTTGGTTTCGGAACGAGGTTCTAGCTTGTTCATTTCCCGCCTGCTCCGCTCCACGGTTCTCACCGCCACCTTGACGGTGCCGCTCGGCGCCGCCATCGCGCAGTCCAACCCGGGATATTTCATCCCGCCGCAGAACCGTCCCGCCCAGCCGCAGCCCCAGCCTCGCCCCGCGCAAAACCGGCCGGCGCGCCCGGCGCCGGCGGCCCAGCAGGCGTTGCCGGCCCAGCCGCAGAACGGTCCCGGCCCGATCGCCGGCCCCGGCGGCGATGAAGGCCCGCCCATGCAGCTCCAGTTGCCACCAGCCCCGGAGCTGCCGGCCCTGGCCAAGGCCAACGCGCCTCCGGTCGCCTCCATCGGCGTGCTCGGCATCCCGGAGATCATGCGCGCCTCTACGGCCGCGCAGCAGGTCGAGAAGATCATCGGCGAGCGTCGCGAGAAGCTGAACGGCGACGCACAGAAGGAACAGGTCGTCTGGCGTGAAATGCAGCAGGGCCTGGCCAACGACCGCAGCAAGCTGAGCGCCGATCAAATCCGCTCGCGCGAGAAGGAGTTGCAGGATCGCATCACCTCCGCCCAGCGCACCTTTCGTGACCGCAACCGGGTCATTCAGGAAGCCGGCCAGTACGGCCTGGCGCAGATCGAGCGCATGCTGGTCAGCGTCATCCGGCAGGTCTCGGAAAGCCACGGCATGAACATCGTGCTGCACCGGGCCCAGGTGGCGCTGAACGTCAACGAGTTCGACATCACCGACCAGGTGACGGCGCAGCTGAACAAGGCGCTGCCCAGCGTCGCCCTGCCCGCCGACGGCGTGTCGCCGCCGATGATTGCGGCCTCCGCCACGCCGGGCACGCCGGCCACGCCTGCCGCCGCGAGCGGGGCCGCCGCGCCGGCCGCTCCCGCCCCTGCCACGCCCGCGAAGCCCTAGGCATCTTGGTCGGGAACCGCTCGCCCGAGATGGGTCCCGGCCCGGGCGACCCGCGCTTCTTCGTCCGCACCGGGCCGCACCCGGTCGGCGCGGTCGCGTCAGCGGCCGACATCGAGCCGCCGCCGGGCGAGCTACTGATCACCGGCGTCGCGCCGCTGCAGTCGGCGGGGCCCAGCGAGGTGAGCTTCCTGGACAACCGGCGCTACGCCGGGCTGCTGACCGCAACCAAAGCGGGCGCCGTCATCGTGCACCCGGACTTCGTGGCGCAGGTGCCGGCCGGCACGGTCGCGCTGCCGACCGCCACCCCGTACGTCGCCTGGGCCAAGGTCGCCACGTTGTTCTTCCCGCCGCCGCCGCCGCAGCCCGGCATCCACCCGGCCGCGATCGTCGATGCCGGCGCGGAGGTCGACGACACCGCCGAGATCGGCCCCGGCGCCGTGATCGGTGCCAACGCCAGCGTCGGCCCGCATTCGCGGATCGGGCCGAATGCCGTGCTGGGCGCGGGCGTCGTCGTGGGCGCGGGGTGCCGCATCGGCGCCGGCTGCAGCGTGAGCCACGCCGTGCTGGGCGATCGGGTCAACTTGCTGCCCGGCGTGCGCATCGGCCAAGAGGGCTTCGGCTTCGCGCAGACCGATCGCGGCTTCCTCACCGTGCCGCAACTCGGCCGCGTCGTGATCGAGAACGACGTCGAGATCGGCGCCAACAGCACGATCGACCGCGGCTCCACCCAAGACACGGTGATCGGGGCGGGGTCGCGCATCGACAACCTCGTCATGCTTGGCCACAACGTCCGGCTCGGACGATGCTGCGTGATCGTCGCCCAGGCCGGCATCTCCGGCTCCACCACCCTCGATGACTTCGCCGTGGTCGCGGCCCAGGCGGGGCTGACCGGGCATCTCAAAGTCGGCAAGGGCGCCCGCATCGGCGCGCAAGCGGGCGTGATGAGCGACGTGCCGGCCGGTGCCGAAATCGTCGGCAGTCCGGCCGAACCCGTCCGCGACTTCTTCCGCGGCGTTGCTACATTGCGAAAGCTCGCGCGCCGGCCCAGAACAGCCGGCAATCAGTCATCGGATTGACCGGAATGGATGGCACCCACTCTTCCCAGGACGCGAAGACCGAGAACGAGTCCGCCGCGGCTGCACAGGCGGAGCCGCGTTCGGTCGATCTGGCGGGGATCATGCGCGCGATCCCGCACCGCTACCCGATGCTGATGATCGACCGCATGGTGGACGTGATCCGCAACGAATCCGCCACCGGCGTCAAGAACGTCACCATGAACGAGCAATTCTTCCAAGGCCACTTCCCGGGTCATCCGGTGATGCCCGGGGTGCTGATCATCGAGTCGATGGCGCAGACCGCCGCGGTGCTGGTGGTGGAGACGCTTGGGGAGCACGCGATGGGCAAGCTGGTCTATTTCATGACCATCGACGCGGCTAAATTCCGCCGCCCCGTCGTGCCGGGCGACCAGTTGCGCGTGCACGTCTCCAAGGTCCGCAGCCGCAACAACGTCTGGAAGTTCGCGGGCATCGCGCGGGTCGACGGCGTGCCGGTCGCGGAGGCCACTTTCTCCGCCATGATCATGGACCGCTGAGAGCGGCGGCGACACGGTCGGCAATAATGGTTGAGTTGGTCCGAAACGAATGCCCCCCTACGCTGCGCCCATGCTCGACGCACTCCCGTCCGCGACAAGCCGCCCGGCTGCCGCGTTGATCCATCCCACCGCCGTCATCGCCTCGGGCGCGCAACTTGGTGAGCGCGTCGAGATCGGGCCGTTCTGCCATGTCGGCCCCGACGTGACCCTGGGCGACGACGTGCGCCTCGTCTCCCACGTGGTGGTGGACGGGCATACGAGCGTCGGCGCCGGCGCGGTGCTGTATCCGTTCTGCACGGTCGGCCTCGCGCCGCAGGACCTGAAATACAAGGGCGAGCCGACCCGGTGCGAGATCGGCGCCCGCACCCAGGTGCGCGAGCACTGCACCATTCACCGCGGCACCGTCACCGGCAGCGGGCTGACCCGTGTCGGCGCCGGATGCCTGCTGATGGCCGTCGTGCACGTCGCGCATGATTGCGAGATCGGCGACTCCGTGGTGATCGCGAACAATGTGGTCATGGGTGGCCATGTCAGCATCGGCGACGCGACAGTGGTCGGCGGCGCGGCGGCAATCCACCAATTCGTCCGCATTGGCCGCGGCGCCATGATCGGCGGCGTTTCCGGCGTGGAGGCGGACGTCATCCCGTTCGGCAGCGTGATCGGCAACCGCGCGCGGCTGGCGGGCTTGAACGTGATCGGCCTCCGCCGGCGAGGCGTCGATCGGTCCCGCTTGCTGCGCCTGCGCGCCGCCGTGCGGTCGCTCTTCTGGGGCGGCGGCGTGCTTGCCGAGCGGATGGGCGCCGTACGGGCGGAGTTCGGTGACGACGACCTGGTCACCGAGGTGCTGGACTTCGCGGCCTCGCCGAGCAAGCGCGGACTGATCCGCGCCGGCGCCGATGCGGAGACCGGCCCCGACTAGCGCCCCAATCGGCGCGGCTCCCGTTGGCGCGGTCTAGTGGATGAGTTCCGCAGGGGGCGGCATCGGGGCGGAGCCGAGCGGCAGCCCGGTCTCCCGGCGGCACGCGTCGATGGCCGCCTTGAGGGCGATCGCCGTGCGCGGCAGCCCGAGCATGGCGGTCTCCTCGGCGAGCGCTTGGAGGCAGCGCAGCAGCCCACGCGGATTGGGTAGAACATCGTCGTACATCGGGGTTCCTGGTGTGACCGATGGAAAAAAGACCTACTAAGTTCACGTTGTCACACGCAAGCGAATTGCAATTGGGCGGATGAACGGAACGTTGCCTGCAACCCTGGGCATCATCGCCGGTGGCGGGCCCTTCCCGGCGAGGGTCGCCGCGGCGGCACAGGCGGCCGGCCGGGGAGTCTTCGTCGTCGGCCTGCGCGGCTTTGCGGAAATGGAGCGGCTGGCGTTGTTTCCGCACCAGGAGATCCGCCTGGGCGCGGCCGGCGCCATCCTGGCGGCACTCCGGGCGGCCGCGTGCAGCGACCTCGTGCTGATCGGCCCGGTGCGCCGGCCGTCGCTCGCATCCTTGCGGCCGGACGGCGAGGGGGCCCGCATCCTGGCCCGCATCGGCCGCGCCGCCTTCTCCGGCGATGACGGCCTGCTCGCCGCCGTCGTCCGGGTGCTGGGCGAGGAAGGCTTCCGCGTGATCGGGGCGCACGAGGTGCTGACGGAAGCGGTGGGCGCCGCCGGCGTGTTGGGCCGGCACGCGCCGGACGCGCTGGCGCAGGCGGACATTGCGCGGGGCTGCCGGGTTGTGCGGGCGCTGGGCGCCGTCGATGTGGGGCAGGGCTGTATCGTGCAGCAGGGGATCGTGCTGGCGGTGGAGGCGATCGAGGGCACCGATGCCATGCTTGGCCGCGCCGCCGGGCTGGCCCGGCCGGGTGCAGGCGGCGTGTTGGTCAAGCTGGTCAAGCCCGGGCAGGACCGCCGCGCCGACCTGCCCACCATCGGCCCGAACACGATCGCGGCAGCCGCGGCAGCCGGATTGCGCGGCATCGCGTTCGAAGCCGGCGGAACGTTGCTGATCGACCGCGACCGTTGCATCGCGGCGGCCGACGCCGCAGGACTATTCCTGCTGGGGGTCGACGCCGACTCCCTCCCTCAAGCCGAGAGTGCCCCGCCATGAGTCAGTCCCGCACCCTGCATACGATGCTACGCGTCAAGGACCTCGATAAGAGCGTCGAGTTCTACACGTCCAAGATGGGCATGCACGAGTTGCGCCGCACCGAAGTGCCGGACGGCAAGTACACCCTTGCCTTCGTTGGCTTCGCGCCGGAGAGCGAACAGGCCGCCATCGAGCTGACCTTCAACTGGGATCAGACGGAGGGCTACGACATCGGCACCGGCTTCGGCCATCTCGCCGTGGGTCTGCCGGACGTCTACAAGGCCTGCGAGGAGATGCGCGCCAAGGGCGTCAAGGTCACCCGCGAGCCCGGCCCGGTGAAGTTCGGCACCACCGTGATCGCCTTCGTCGAGGATCCCGATGGCTACAAGATCGAGCTGATCCAGCGGAGCTGAGCGGAGCCGGGGCGCCAGCCGGCGATGGAACTGAACTGGCGCCTCCCGCTCGACGTCGTCGCCGGGCGGACGGTGCGGATCGGCGTCACCGGCCTCGCGCGGGCCGGCAAGACGGCGTTCCTCACCTCTCTGGCGGCCAATCTGGTCGCGTTCGGCGCCGGCCGGCCGGTGCTGCCGAAACTGGCCGAGCGGCTCGCCGGGCGCCGGCCCCGCGTGTCGCTTGCGGCGTCGGGGGCGGCGAGCCTGCCGCGCTTCGATTTCCGCCGGCATCTGGCCGCCTTGGCGCAGGACCCGCCGGCCTGGCCCGCCCGCACGGATGCCGCCTCCCTGCTGGCGCTCGATCTGTCGATCCCGCGGCTCGGTTTGTCCGGCGTGCTGCCGCCGTTCGCATTGCGGCTCGAATTCCTCGACTACCCCGGCGAATGGCTGCTCGACCTGCCATTGCTCCGGCAAGAGTTCGACGGCTGGTCGACGGGGACACTGCGGCGCTTGGAGGGCGTGGCCGAGGCCGCGCCATTCCTGGCCTTTGCCGCCGCGCTACCCGCCGCGGCGCCGGCCGACGAGACGATCGCCGCGACCGGGCACCGGCTCTACCGCGAGGCGTTGATCAGCCTGCGCGACAAAGGGCTCGCCCTTTTGCAGCCCGGCCGCTTCCTGATGCCGGCGCCGGGTGCCGAACCGCCCTGGATGGCGTTCTTCCCGCTTCGCGGTCAGGGCGGCCTCGCCACGCTGATGTCGGAGCGGTTCGACGCCTATAAGGAGGCGGTGCAGGCCGATCTGTCGGACCCGCTCTTCGGCCAGCTCGACCGCATGGTGGTCCTGGTGGACCTCCTTTCCGCGCTGGCGGCGGGCCCGGCAGCGTTCACCGATCTCAGCGCGGCGTTGCGGGACGCCTCGGCCTCCCTGCGCTGGGAGCGGGACTGGTTGGAGGCCGCGCTGGCGCTGGGGCGGCTGCGTTGGCCGCCGCCCGTGCTGTCCCGCGTCGCCTTCGCGGCGACCAAGGCCGATCACGTCGCCGACCGGCAGCGCGGCAACCTCGCCGGCTTGCTGCGCTCCGTCGCCGCTCCCACCGTGGACGTCCGCGCCGGCTACTTCCCGCTCAGCGCGGTCCGCTGCACCGCCGACATCGTCATGCAGGTGGGCGATCACGCGCTCTCGGCCGTTCGCGGCCGGCGCATCGGCGACGTGTCGCCGGCCCGGTCCTACCCGGGCGAGGTGCCGGATCGGCCGCCCGGCCCCGAGTTCTGGGCGCACCGCTTCCTCAGCCTGCCGGAGTTCGAGCCGTTGCGACCGCCCGACGACGGAAAGGGCGGCGTGCCGTCGATCGGGCTCGACGACCTCCTCCTGTTCCTGCTGGACGATCTCCTGTGAAGCCCGAACCGTTCTTCGAGCTGGAGGCGCAACCGGCGCCGCGGCTCGAGCCCGACCCGCTCGTCATCCCGACCAACCCGGCGCCGCCCGCTTCCACGCCGGCGCTGATGCTGGCCGGGGCCACCGTGCTGCTGGCCGGGTTCGCCGGGCTCGGGGCGGTCAATTTCATCGTTGACCAGTTCGCGCGCTCCGCCGTGCTCGGGTGGCTCACGGCGGGTGTGGCAGCGGCAGGCTTCGGGTTGGTCGGCGCCGGGCTGTGGCGCGAGTTGCGCGCGTTGTTCGCGCTCGGCCAGGTCGATCGGTTGCGGGCCGACCTCGCTTCCGGCGAAGCGGGCCGCATCGCCGATGCCGCCAAGCGATGGGCCGCGCAGGCCGAGCCGGCGCTGTTGCCGGCCTTGCGCGAGTTCAACGATCCGGACGCCGCGCTGGCACTGCTGCGCGCCGGCCCGCAGCAGCGATTGCGTGACGCGGCGGACGCGGCCGGCCGAGTCGCGGCCGTGCAGGTCGTCGCCGGCATCGCGGCGATGCCGTCCCCGGCGCTCGATGTCGGCCTGGTCGCCTGGCGCGGGGTCCGGCTCGTGCGGCAGGTCGCCGAACTCTACGGGGTTCGGCCCGGCGTGGTCGGCACATTGTCGCTGCTGCGGCGCACCGCGCTGTCGGCCACGACGGTGGGCGCCGCCGAATTCGCCAGCAATGCGGCGGCGCACGCCCTCCTGTCCAATCCGCTCCTCGCCCACGCGCTGGGCAACGTCGCCGGCGCCGGCGTGGCGGCGCGCCGGATGACGGTGCTCGCCCGCGCCACTGCCGCCGCCTGCGATCCGGTCCCGCCCGCTTAAGCCCGCACCCGCGCGATAACGCCGCCGACCGGGACCAGCGCCGCGCCGACGAGCAGGCCCAGAACGCCGCAAATCCCAGCGTTGACGAACCACTCGCCGGGACCGCTGGCGACCGCCAGGTGGTGCACCCACTCGTAGGGCACCGGCCAGCCGAGGCGGTCGATGCCGTGCAGCAGGATGCCACCGCCGACCCACGCCATCGCCGCCGTTCCCACCACCGACAGCACCTTCATCAGCACCGGCACGCCCACCACCAGGCCGCGCCCGACCACGCGGGCCACCGCGCTGCGCCACGCCGCCATCGCCAGTCCGATATCGTCGGCTTTGACGATCAACGCGACGGCGCCGTAGACCAGCACGGTCAGCAGCGCCCCCACCCCGGCCAGCACCGCCGCCTGGGTCCAGGTGGACGAGGCTGCGACGGTTTCCAGCGTGATGGCCATGATCTCGGCCGACAGGATGAAGTCGGTCTTGATCGCGCCGGCCACGCGGGCGTTCTCGTCGATCGGCTTGGCGTGGCTGGCATCCTTGTGCGACGGCCGCAACGCGTGCAGCACTTTTTCCGCCGCTTCGTAGCAAAGGTAGGCGCCGCCCAGCATCAGCAACGGCATGATCGCCCAGGGCGCGAACGCGCCGAGCAGCAGCGCGGCCGGTAGCAGGAACAGCAGCTTGTTTTTCAGCGATCCCAGCGCGATCCGCCCGACGATGGACAGCTCCCGCTCGGCGGCGAACCCGGTCACGTAGGCCGGCGTCACCGCCGCGTCGTCGATCACCACGCCGGCGGCCTTGCTGCCGGCCTTGAGTGATTGCGCCGCCACGTCGTCCAGCGAGGCGGCTGCCACCTTGGCCAGGGCGGCGACGTCGTCGAGAAGGGCAAGAAGTCCGCTCATGTCCGTGCAACGTCAGCGTCGCGGCGAAGACGCATGAGAATCGAGAGCAGCCTGCAGCGTGTAGGCGGCGGCCATGCCGTCCACGATCTTGGCGCGCTTGGCCCGGCTCAGGTCGAGCTCGTTGATCAGAAAGCGGTTGACCGCCGCCGATGACAACCGCTCATCCCACAGCGCTGTAGGCAGCTTGGCCTGCACCGATAACTCCAGCGCCCAGTCGCGCGCCGCCTGCGCGGCCGGGCCGATCGTACCGTCCATGGAGAGCGGCCAGCCCACCACGATCCCGCCCGCCTCCTGCCGGCGCGCGATCGCGACGATCTCGGCCGCCACCGCCCCGAGCTTGCCGCGCTTGAGCGCCCCATACGGGGTGGCGATCATGAGCTCCACGTCGGAGAGTGCGACCCCGATCGTCTTGCTGCCCGGGTCCAGCCCGATCAGGCGTTGCCCGCGGCGCAGCCCGGCCCGGAGGTCTGCCATGTTGAACAACGCCATGGCCGCCGGTATCACACCAATCACCGCCCCCTTCCAGACAAGGTTGCCCATGTCGCTCGACCCTGCGACGGTTCGCCGCATCGCCAAACTCGCCCGCCTGCATCTCGAGGAGGCCGATGTGCCGCGCGTGCAGGCGGAGCTGAACGGCATCCTCGGCTGGATCGAGCAGCTCAACGAGGTCGACGTGACCGGGGTCGAGCCGTTGACCGGCGCGGCCGGGCTGGCCATGCGGCTGCGCGAAGATGCCATCACCGATGGCGGCATGCAGGAGGCGGTGCTGGCCAATGCGCCGGACCGCGCCGGCGCTTTCTACGCAGTGCCGAAGGTGGTCGAATGAGCCTCACCGATCTGTCCCTGGTCGCCGCCCGTGACGGGCTGCGCCGGGGCGACTTCACGAGCGTCGAACTGGTCGACGCTCATCTTGGAGCGATCGAGGCGCTGAACCCGCAGCTCAACGCCTTCATCACGGTCACTGCCGAGCAGGCGCGCGAGGAGGCCAAGAACGCCGACCAGACCCGCGGAACCGGTGCCCTGGCGGGCCTGCCGCTCGCGATCAAGGATCTGTTCTGCACCGCCGGGGTGCGCACCACGGCCGGCAGCAAAATCCTCGAGCCGTTCGTGCCGCCCTACGAGAGCACGGTCACGGCCAATCTGCGGCGCGACGGCGCCGTGTTCGTCGGCAAGACCAATCTCGACGAGTTCGCCATGGGCTCGTCCAACATGACCTCGGCTTTCGGCCCGGTGGAGAGTCCCTGGTCGAGCGGCGGGCGCAAGCTGGTGCCGGGCGGCTCCTCCGGCGGCTCGGCGGCGGCCGTGTCGGCGCGGCTGTGCCTGGGCGCGACCGGGACCGATACGGGCGGCTCCATCCGCCAGCCCGCCTCGTTCACCGGCATCGTCGGCGTCAAGCCGACCTATGGGCGCTGCTCGCGCTGGGGCGTGGTGGCGTTCGCCTCCTCGCTCGACCATCCCGGCCCGTTCGCCCGCACGGTGGAGGATGCGGCGGTGCTGCTCGGCAGCATGGCCGGCTTCGATCCGAAGGACAGCACCTCGGCCGACCAGCCCGTGCCCGATTTCTCGGCCGCCTGCCGCCAAGGGGTGCGCGGCCTCAAGATCGGCGTGCCTCGCGAATACCGTTCCGACGACATGCCGCCGGAGATCGACGCGCTGTGGCAGCAGGGGCTCGCCTGGCTCCGCGAGGCCGGCGCAGAAACGGTCGACGTGTCGCTACCGCACACGAAATACGGGCTGGCCTCGTACTACATCGTGGCGCCGGCGGAAGCGTCGTCCAACCTGGCGCGCTACGACGGCATCCGCTTCGGCCTTCGGCAGGACGGCGTGGATTTGAACGACCTCTACGAGCGGACCCGTGCCGACGGTTTCGGCCCGGAAGTCCGGCGCCGCATCATGATCGGCACCTACGTCCTGTCGGCGGGCTACTACGATGCCTATTATCTGCGGGCGCAGAAGCTGCGGACGCTGATCGGGAAGGACTTCACCGACGCGTTCCGCACCGTGGACGCGCTGCTGACCCCTACGGCGCCCTCGGCCGCCTTCGCGCAGGGCGAGAACATGGACGACCCGATCAAGATGTACCTGAACGACGTCTTCACCGTGCCGGCCAACATGGCGGGCATTCCGGGCATCTCCGTGCCGGCCGGGCTCGACAAGGCCGGGTTGCCGCTGGGGCTGCAGGTGCTGTCGCGGCCGTTCGACGAGGCGACCGGCTTCGCGGTGGCGGCGGCCCTCGAGCGGGCAGCCGGGTTCGACGCGCTGCCGCCGATCCGCGCGGGGGTCGGCGCATGACATACGTGATCGAGGGCTCCACCGGACCGTGGGAGATCGTCGTGGGCCTGGAGGTCCATGCGCAGGTGATCAGCCAGTCCAAGCTGTTCAGCGGGGCCGCGACCGAATTCGGCGCCGAGCCGAACAGCCAGGTCAGCTTCGTCGATGCCGCGTTCCCCGGCATGTTGCCGGTGCCCAACCGCGAGTGCGTGGCGCAGGCCGTGCGCACCGGGCTGGGGCTGGAGGCGCAGATCAACCTGGTCAGCCGGTTCGACCGCAAGAATTATTTCTACGCCGACCTGCCCGCCGGCTATCAGATCAGCCAGTTCGAGCACCCCATCGTGGGCGCCGGCGCCGTCGAGGTCGAACTCGCCGACGGCTCCAGCAAGCGCATCGGCGTGACCCGGCTGCATCTCGAGCAGGATGCCGGCAAGTCGCTGCACGACCAGCACGCGACCAAGAGCTACATCGACCTCAACCGCTCCGGCGTGGCGCTGATGGAGATCGTCAGCGAGCCCGACATGCGCTCCCCGGAGGAGGCCGGCGCCTATCTCCGCAAGATGCGCACCATCCTGCGCTACCTCGAGACCTGTGACGGCAACATGGAGGAGGGCTCCATGCGCGCCGACGTCAACGTCTCGGTCCGCAAGCACGGCGAACCTTTCCGCACGCGCTGCGAGATCAAGAACGTCAACTCGGTCCGCTTCGTGATGCAGGCCATCGAGGCGGAGGCCAAGCGCCAGGTCGAGATCTGGGAGGCCGGCGGCACCGTCGACCAGGAAACCCGTCTGTTCGACCCCGCCCGCGGTGAGACCCGCTCCATGCGGTCCAAGGAAGACGCCCACGATTACCGCTACTTTCCCGATCCGGACCTGCTGCCGCTGGTACTGGACGAGAACTGGGTCGAAGAGCTCAAGCGTGGCCTCCCGGAGTTGCCCGACGCCAAGCGGGCGCGCTTCGTCACCCAATACGGCCTGCCGGTCTACGACGCCGGCGTGCTCGTCGCGGAGAAGGAGACGGCCGCCTTCTTCGAGACGGTCGCCCGGGGTCGCGACGCCAGATTGGCGGCGAATTGGATGACGGGCGACTTCTTCGCCGCCCTGAACCGAACCGGGACGACGATCGGGACCAGCCCGGTCTCGGCCGCTGCATTGGGCGAGCTCGTCGACCTGCTGACCGACGCGACCATCAACGGCCGCATCGCCAAGGAGGTGTTCGAGGCGATGGTCGAGACCGGCGAGCGGCCCGGCGCCATCGTGGAAGCCAAGGGCCTGCGCCAGGTGACCGATACCGGCGCCATCGACGCCGCGGTCCAGACCGTGCTGGACGCCAATCCCGACAAGGTCGCCGAGTACAAGGGCGGCAAGGACAAGCTGTTCGGTTTCTTCGTCGGCCAGGTCATGAAGGCGATGGCCGGCAAGGGCAACCCGGCGCTCGTGAACGACGTGCTGAAGTCGAAACTGGGATAACCGTGCCGGGAGCGGAGTGGCGCGCCTATGATGCCGCCGGCACCTCCGTGTTCCGCCCCGAGCACCTGCTGCGCGAGGCCCGGCGGCAACGCGGCCTGCCGGCGCGCGACGTCCCGGCAGTGGGCGTGCTCGACCCGGATGGCGACCTCGTCGATTATCTCCGCCGCACCGGGCGGGCGCGGCCGAGCCCAGGCTGGGCCTGTTATCACACCACCCTGCACGAGTTCGACCTGGTCGACGGCACCGTCGCCGGCATCGTCGGTTGCGCGGTGGGCGCGCCCTTTGCGGTCCTGGTGGCGGAGCAGCTGTTCGCCAGCGGTTGCCGCTTACTGGTCAGCGTGACGTCGGCGGGTCGGATCGCGGAATTGGGCGAGCCGCCCTTCGCCGTCCTGATCGATCGGGCGCTGCGCGACGAGGGGACCAGCGCGCATTACCTGCCAGCCGGCGCCGGGCCGTTCGTGGCGGCGCCAGACCCGGCGCTGCTCGACCGCATCGAGGCGGTGCTGCGACGCGACCCGGTCCCGCTCCATCGCGGCGCAACCTGGACCACCGACGCACCATACCGCGAGACGGAGGCGGCGATCGCGGCAGCGCGCGCCGAGGGCGCGCTGGCGGTCGAGATGGAGGCCGCAGCGCTGTACGCCTTTGCGACGGCGCGGTCCCGGTCCGTCGTGTGCTTCGCCCATGTCACCAACACCATGGGCCAGCAGGCCGGACCCGATTTCGAGAAAGGGGAGGCGGCCGGCGCGCTCGACGCCCTCCGGTTGATCACGGCGGCCACGCACGCCTTTCAGGCCAGGACAAGCGCATGAAGACCGATCCGCTGGGCGATGCCTGGGAGTTCCTCGTCGGCGCGCAGCCGGACCAGGTCGCGCTGGGCGATTGGCAATGGCCGTTCGTGGGCCTGTTCTGGCTGTTGCTGCTCGGCAGTCTGCTCACCGCGTTGGCGGTCTGGCGGCGCGATGGGTCCGAAACGTCGCCGGGTCCGTTCTGGGCCTGGCTGTTCCGTTCGCTGGTCGGCATCATGTGGTTCCAGGGCGCGCTGTGGAAGCTGCCATTCCCGGTGTCCGGCGGATTCCGCTACTGGTCGGAACAGATGGTCGAGCACGCCGCCTGGCCGTGGTTCGGCGAGTTCGTCGCCGCGGACATGCTGCCCAATCTGGACGTGATCGATCCGGTGGTGTTCACCATCGAACTCGGGCTGGCGATCAGCTTGATGCTCGGCTTGTTCGTCCGCCCGGTCGCCACGCTGGGCGCGATCTACGTGCTGGGCCTTTGGATCGGGCTTTACCGCCATCCGGCGGAATGGCCCTGGCAATACGTATTCCTCGCCGCCCTGCACGGCATGTTCGCCATCATGGGCGGCCGCTACAGTCTGGGGCTCGACGCGCTGATCCACCCGCTCTGGCTACGGCTGCGGCGGGAACGGGCGCAAAGGAGAGTGGCATGATCCAGTTGCACACGTGGAACACCCCGAACGGCCGCAAGATCAGCGTGGCATTGGAGGAAATGGGCCTGGCCTACAAGGTCAAGTCCGTCGACATCTCCAAGGACCAGCAGTTCGAGCCGGCCTTTCTCGCCATCAGTCCGAACAACCGCATTCCCGCCATCGTCGACCCGGAGGGACCCGGCGGCGCGCCCATCTCGGTGTTCGAGTCCGGCGCGATCCTGCTCTATCTGGCGGAGAAGTCGGGGCAATTCCTGCCGGCCGAGTTGCGCGAGCGCGTGCCGGTCTACGAGTGGCTGATGTGGCAGATGGGCGGCTTCGGGCCGATGCTGGGCCAGGTCCACCATTTCCTCACCGTCAACGAGGCGGACCGGACCTATGGGCTGCAGCGGTTCAGCAAGGAAACGCGGCGGCTGTACGGCGTGCTGGATCGGCGGCTGGCAACGGTCGAATACGTGGCAGGCGCGATCTCGATCGCCGATTTCGCCTGCATCGGCTGGGCCTGGCGGCACGAGCGGCACAAGGTCGATCTCGCCGATTTTCCGCACGTGCGCCGCTGGTACGAGGCGATGATGGCACGGCCCGGCACCAAGCGCGGCTTCGAGGTTGCGCTCGGTTGATCGGACACGTAGAAGGAACAGGCAAACGCTGTGTTGCTGCAATCCCGGCGGAGGGGTGGCCGAGTGGCTGAAGGCAGCGGTTTGCTAAACCGCCATACGGCGTCAAGCCGTATCGTGAGTTCGAATCTCATCCCCTCCGCCAGGTTTTCCTTTCCTCACGGCACGTAACGGGAAGCAGGCAGGGCGCTCGCGCACCCCGCCCGCATGCTGGCCTCAGGCGGCCTGCGGCGCTTTCAGCCGATCCGCATACATCTTGCGCAGCTTGGACACCTTGGGCGGGATCACGGCGCGGCAGTAACCGTTCCACGGGTTGCGGTTGTAGTAGTCCTGGTGCTCGGTCTCCGCCTCGTAGAACGTCTCGAGCGGCTTGATCTCCGTGGTGATCTGGCCCGGCCACACGCCTTCGGTGGCGATCTCTGCCATCACGTCGCGCGCCGTCTTCTCCTGCTGCGGAGAATGGGTCAGCACGATCGAGCGGTATTGCGGGCCGACATCGTTGCCCTGCCGATCCTTGGTGGTCGGATCATGCATGGTGAAGAACACGCGCAGGATGTCGGCGTAGCTGATCTGCTCCGGGTCGAAGGTCAGCTGAACGACCTCAGCGTGACCGGTCCGCTTGGCGCAGACTTCCTCGTAGGTTGGGTTGGGCACGTGCCCGCCCGCGTATCCCGAAACGGAGCGCTGCACGCCGCGGAGCGACATGAACAACGGCTCCAGACACCAGAAGCACCCACCACCCAACGTCGCCAATTCCGTCGCCATCTTGTCCCTCCTTGTTCGGGACGGATATGGCGACGGGCGGGCGTAACCTCTAGGGGACCAGTGTGGTGAACAGGAAGGTGGCGAACAGAACCAAGTGAATGATGCCGTGCACCACCGTGGTCCGCGCGGTGCTGAGCGAGAGCGTCGTGACCAGCAGGGTCAGCGCCAGCAGCACCATCTCGCGGGTCGGCAAGCCCAGCACGAGGTCGAGGTGCAGCATGATGGAGACGGTCGCCACCGCCGGGATCGTGAGCCCGGTGGTCGCCAGGGCCGAGCCGAGGGCCAGGTTGAGGCTCGTTTGCAGGTCGTCGCGGCGCGCGGCGGTGACGGCGGCGATGGCTTCCGGGGCCAGCACCACGCCGGCGATGATGATGCCCACCAGCGCCTGCGGAGCGCCCGCCGCGTTCACGGCTTCCTTGATCACCGGCGAGAGCGACTTGGCGAGCAGCACCACCGCGACCAGGCCCACCGCCATCAGACCGAAGCTGGCGATCGCCGTTCGCCGGTTCACTGCGTGGCCATGCCCCGCCCCGGCGCCGCCTTCGAGCTTGAAGTAGTCGCGGTGCCGCACGGTCTGCGCGAACACGAAGCTGGCGTAGATCACCAGCGACACGACGGCGACGAAGACCAGTTGCGTGTTGGAGTAGTAGGGCCCGGTCGCGGTGACCGTGAAGTTCGGCAGCACCAGCACCAGCACGGCCAGGGTCGACAGCATGGCCAGCGCCGCGCTGACGCCCGTTTGCGTGAAGCGCTGCTCGTGGTGCCGTCCGCCGCCGACCAGCAGGCAAAGCCCGACGATGCCGTTGGTCACGATCATCATGGTGGCGAACAGCGTGTCGCGGGCGAGCTCGGCCGCGCCATTGCCCTCGCTGATCATGATGGATGCGATCAACGACGTCTCGATCACGGTGACGGCCAGCGCGAGCACGAGGGAGCCGAACGGCTCGCCCACCGCGTGCGCCACCGTCTCGGCATGATGCACGGCGGCCAGCACGGCGGCGCAGAGCAACACGGCGTCGATCGCCGCGCTGACCGTGTTGTCCGGCGTGCCGAGCGCCAGCGCGGCGACACCCAGCACAGGGGCGATCACCGTCCAGAGCGGCAGGCCGAGAACGGAGAATTTGGCGGTGGCGGGGATGGGGGAGCCTCGTCGGCAGAGGGGCGTCCATCCTTTAATGCTCAATGAGGCAGGAGCGCGAAAGCGAAATCTCTCAGGCCGGGTCGGCCTGCGGGGCTGGACCGACCAATCGCCCGATCGCACTGGCCAGCGTGTCCCACCGGAACGGCTTGGCGATGAACGCCCGCACCCCTGCCGGCGGCGGGCGTCCGCTGATCAGCAACACCGGCACGCGCGGGAACTCCGCCTCGACCCGGCGCGACAGCTCTAGCCCGTCCATGCCAGGCATGTTGATATCCGACAACACGAGGTCGACGGCGTTGTTGCGCAGCAACTCCAGCGCGTCGGTCCCATCCACGGCCGAGTGAACGGTGTGACCGGCATCGCCGAGCATCCAAAATAAGAGCTCGCGGATCGGCTCCTCATCGTCGACGATGAGGATGTTGAGCGGTTGAGAGCTGAGCCCGAACGGCATGATCGCGCCTAGGTTGCAACCCTAAGATACACCAATCCTCGTGCGTGCATCATCACGCCTTTGTTGGTTGGCGGCCTTGTTGCAGGATTGCAACGCCGGTGCGCCCTCGGCGCCGCTCCTTGACTCGTCCGACATCTTTTCGCGGCTACCATGGGGCGTGACCGAGCCCGACGACTCCCTTCTTGCCAAAACCGCGCGCGGGGCCGGCTGGGTCGTCGCCTGGCGCATGATGACGCGCACGTTGGGGCTGCTCAGCACGCTGATACTGGTGCGCTTGCTGGAGCCGGCCGATTTCGGCCTGATCGCGCTGGCGTCCAGCTTCTCCGTCTCCATCGAAGCGTTCTCCTGGATCGGGATCGAGGAAGGCGTGATCCGGCACAAGGACCCGACTCCCGCGCTGATGGACACGGCGTTCACCCTGTCCATTCTGCGCGGGGCCGCCGTGTTCGCCGTCGTGGCGGCCGTGGCGGCGCCGGCTGCGACCTTCTTCGGCGATCCTCGGCTGGCACCGGTGCTGATCGCGCTGGGGGCGACGGTGCTGATCGAGAACTTCATCAACGTCGGGACCATCGAGTTCCGGCGCGACTTCGAGTTCCGCCGCGAGTTCCAGCTGTTCTTGCTCCCGCGCGTGCTCAGCATCGTCGTGGCGATCGGGTCCGCCGCTTTCGCGCACAGCTACTGGGCGCTGATCGCCGGCATCGTCTCCAACCAAGTGTTCCGCGTCGGCTTCAGTTACGTGCTGCACCCGTATCGGCCGCGGCTGCGCCTATCGGCCTGGCGGCAGATCGCCGGCTACTCGGTGTGGAACTCGGTCGTGGCGGGGGCCGGCGCGCTGCGGGATCGGGTGGACACGATGATGGTCGGCCGCGGTTTGGGGCCGGGCCCGGTGGGCGCCTACGCGCTCGGCTTCGAGATCGCGTCATTGCCGGTGACGGAGCTGATCTCGCCGCTGACGCGGGCGGCCTTTGCCGGTTTCGCGGCAGCGTGGCGCGAGGAGGTCGCGGCGGGCGAAACCTGGTTGCGCCTGGTTTCCACCACGGCGCTGCTCACCTTTCCGGCCGGGGTCGGTATGTCGGCGATCGCGCACCCGCTCATCGGCTTGGCGTTCGGGCCGGGGTGGGAGGATGCGGTGCCGGTTATGCAGGTGCTCGGCATCCCGCTCTGCCTCACTGTGTTCGGCATGGTGGGGCAGACCTTGTTCATCGCGCAGGGCCACATGCGGGCCTCGTTGGCGATCACGGTCGGCGCGACGGTGCTGCGGCTGGCGCTGCTGGCCGTGCTGATCCCGCAACTCGGCCTGTTCGGCGCGGCATTGGCGGCCGGGGCCGGCATCTTCGTCGAGCAAACGTTGGCGGCCGTGTGGGCGATGCGGCGCCTCGGCCTGTCGCCGGGCCGCGACCTGCTGCCGCGCGCCTGGCGGTGCGGGGTGGCCACCGCCGCGATGGCGGCGGCGCTGGCGGCAAGCGGGCTCGGCTGGCAGCCGATCGGGCTCGGCGGCATGGCCGTGGCGATCCCGCTCGGGGCGGCGGCGTATGGGACGGCGCTGCTGGCCCTGTGGCTGCTGTGCGGCCGGCCGGCCGGGCCGGAGACCGACTTGGTGGGGACGCTCGCCCCGCGCTGGCGCCGGGCCGCCAGCTGAGGCGCGCGTTCACGGGCGAGTGACTTTTGCTGCGCTGCAGCACTGCCCACTTGGGAGCGGCAACCATTCGAGGCGCACCGTGGCGGACGACACCAGCAATCCCCTGTTCCAACCCATCGAGATGGGCAAGATCGGCCTCTCCAACCGCGTCGTCATGGCGCCCCTCACGCGCAGCCGCGCCGGCGAAGGCGGCGTGCCGCGGGCCATGAACGTCGAGTATTACGCGCAGCGGGCGAGCGCCGGGCTGATCGTCTCGGAGGCCACCAACATCTCCGCCCAGGGCCGTGGCTACGCCTTCACCCCCGGCATCTACACCGATGAGCAGGTCGAGGGCTGGCGCAAGGTGACGGACGCCGTGCATGCCGCCGGCGGCCACATCTTCTGCCAGCTTTGGCACGTGGGCCGCATCAGCCATCCGGACCTGCAACCGGGCGGTCAGCTGCCGGTCGCGCCGTCCGCCATCAAGCCCGAGGGCAAGGCCTTCACGGAGGCGGGCTTCAAGGACCACGTCACCCCGCGCGCGCTGGAAACGGAAGAGATCCCCCGCATCGTCGCCGACTACGCCCATGCCGCCGAGTGCGCCGGCCGGGCCGGGTTCGACGGCGTCGAGATCCACGCCGCCAACGCCTACCTCCTGGACCAGTTCATCCGCGACAGCACCAACCAGCGCACCGACCGGTACGGCGGCCCGGTGGCCAACCGCATCCGTCTGGTGCTGGAAGTGGCGGAGGCCGTCACCGGCGTGCTGGGCGCGGACCGCGTCGGCATCCGCCTGTCGCCGATCACGCCGCAGGTCGGCAACACGCCGCTCGACAGTGACCCGAGCACCACCTACGGCGCGCTGATCGACGAACTCAACAAGTTCAGCCTGGTCTACATGCACCTGATCGAGGGCGCGACACAGGGTGCGCGGGACGAGATCGCCGGCGTCTCCTACCAGGGTCTGCGCCGCCGGTTCAAAGGCCTCTACATGGCCAATAACGGCTACGACCGCGACCTGGCGATGCGGGCGGAACGCGACGGCCTGGCCGATCTGATCTGCTTCGGCCGCCCCTTCATCAGCAACCCCGACCTGGTCGAGCGGCTGAAGGTCGGCGCCCCGTTCGCCGAATCCAACAAGGACACCTGGTACGGCGGCGACGAGAAGGGCTACACCGACTACCCCGCGATGGACGGCCGACAGCTCCACGCGGCCGAGTAGTCGCCCCGGCGGCCCGGCCGCTTGTGCTGGGCCTCGGCCCGGCCGCTTGTGCCGGGCTCCGGCCCGGCCGCTTGTGCCGGGCCCCGGCCCGGCCGCTTGTGCCGGGCCCCGGCCCGGCCGCTTGTGCCGGGCCCCCACCTGTTGATCTGATGGCGGGATGAACCCGCTCTCGCTGCTCGTCGCCGGTTGCTTCTTCATGGAGTTCCTCGACGGGACGATCATCGCGCCCGCGCTGCCGCAGATGGCGGTCTCGCTCGGCTCCACGCCGGTCGACCTCCACGTCGGCATCTCGGCCTACCTGCTCACGGTCGCCGTCATGATCCTGCCGGGCGGCTGGGCGGCGGAGCGCTTCGGCGCCCGGCCGGTGTTCTGCAGCGCCATCGTGGTCTTCACCCTGGCATCCGGCCTGTGTGCGCTCGCGTGGTCGCCGGCGAGCTTCGTCATCGCGCGGGTGCTGCAGGGGGTCGGCGGCGCGATGATGGTGCCGGTGGGGCGGCTGGTGGTGCTGCGCGGGACGGAGAAGGCCGGGCTGATGCGGGCGATCGCACTGCTGACCTGGCCGGGGCTGACCGCGCCGCTGATCGGGCCGCCGCTGGGCGGGTTCATCGCCGAGCATCTGGACTGGCGATACATCTTCCTCGTCAACCTGCCGCTGGGCGCGATGGCGTTCGGGCTGGCGCTGTGGCTGACGCCGCGCGGGTCGACCGGGATGCAGCGGCGCTTCGACTGGACCGGGTTCGCGCTGGCTGGGGCGGCCTGCCTGTGCGCGGAACTGGCGATGGACCTGCTGGGGCGGGAGCGGCCGGCGCTCGGGCTGGCCGGGCTGTTGATCGTGGTCGGTGGAGTCGGCGGTGTCGCGGCGGCGCGCCACCTGCGGCGTTCCGCGGCGCCACTGATCGACCCGGCGCCGTGGCAGGTGCCGACGTTCCGGACGGTCATGCTGATGGGCACGGCGATGCGGGGGCTGATCAGCACGCTGCCGTTCCTGCTGCCGCTCTTGTTCCAATTGGGGTTCGGGTTCGACCCGTTCCATGCAGGGGCGCTCGTGCTGGCGCTGTTCCTGGGCAATATCGGGATCAAACCGGCGACGTCGTTCGTGCTGCGGCGATACGGGTTTCGCAACGTGCTGGTGGGCAACGCGGCGCTTCAGGGAGCGGCGATGCTGGGCCTCGCGCTAATCGGGGTGGGAACGCCGCTCCTGGCGATCCTGGCATTGCTGGCGGTGGCGGGAGCGTCGCGGTCGATGCAATTCACCGCGCTGGCGACGCTGGCGTTTTCCGATGTGCCGCCGGAGCGGATGGCACCGGCCAACACGTGGTTCAGCGTGGCGTTCCAATTGGGAAACGGGATCGGCGTGGGGGTCGGGGCGCTGTTGCTGCAGGTGGCGGGCGGTGTCATGGGCGGCGGGCCGGACCTGGCGGCGTTCCATGCGGCATTCGCCGGCTTGGGGCTGGCGATGTTGGGCCTGGCCGCGGTGGCGCTCACCTTGGCGCGGGATGCGGGGGCCGGGGTGTCGGGCTATCGGCGATGACGGCCTGGGCGTCGGCGAGGTCGGCGGGTGTGTTGACGTTGAAGAAGGGGTCGACCGGGGTATCGGGCCAGACGACGGTGGCGGCGCCAGCAGTGGCCAAGCCGACCTTGTGCTGGCCGGCGGCGAGGGCGGCGCGCAGGGACGCGCGCATGGCCACGGGCCAGAGGGCGACCACGGGATGGGTGCGGCTGGCCGACGCGGCGACGGCCAGCGGGGCCCCGTCGCGGCCCTCGTGGAGGCGGCCAACGAGGTCGAGCGGGAGGAACGGGGCGTCGGCCGGAACACTGACGACCCAGCCGAAGCCGTGCGCCGCGGCGGATTCGAGGCCGGCGAGGATGCCGGCGAGGGGGCCGGGGTGGCCTGCGACGGTATCGGGGAGAATGGGCAGGCCGAAGCGGGCGAGACGGGCCGGGTCTCCATTGGCGTTGAGGACGAGGCGGTCGAGTTGGGGCCGGAGGCGGGCGACGATGTGGGCCAGGATGGGCTGGCCGCCGAGTTCGTGCAGCGTCTTGTCGCCGCCGCCCAGGCGGCGCGCGAGACCGCCGGCCAGGATGATGCCGAGGGTGGAAGGATGGCTCATGCGGACACCCTAGCCGGTTAAGGGTGAGCGTGCGGTCACGGCGCTCTCGTTCCGGCCCATGGGGCGCCTACGCTGCTGATGCCGCTGGAGGCGACCGGGTTCTTGCTGGCTTGGACGGCTTTGCGTCGCGGCATGCGGAAGGTGGATGGCTGCGGGATGCCGATGCGCGGGCTTGGCGTAACTTCCCGGATCCGCCTGGGGCGTGTACTCCCCTCGGTCGGCGGCCACATGCCGCATCAAAACGAGCCTTCCCTACGCCCGTGAAAGGGTTGCCGGTGGGGGCGATTGGGTGTGAGGTCCCGGCAGAATTGGGAGGCCATCATGGCGCAGCATAGCGGACGTCACTTCCTGCAGATCCCAGGGCCGACCAACGTCCCGGATCGCGTGCTACGGGCCATGGACATGCCGACGATCGACCATCGGGGGCCGGAGTTCGCCGCCCTCGGCCGGGCAGCGCTGGAGGGGGTCCGGAGCGTGTTCCAGACCAGCGGCGACGTGGTGATCTATCCGGCGAGCGGGACGGGCGCGTGGGAGGCGGCGATCGTCAACGTGCTCGGGGCGGGCGACCGGGTGCTGATGTATGAGACCGGGCAGTTCGCGACGCTGTGGCGCGAGATGGCGGGGCGTTTGGGGCTCGAGGTGGAGTTCGTGCCGGGCGACTGGCGGCATGGAGTCGACCCGGCGGACGTCGAACGGCGGCTGGCGGCCGACACGGCGCAGGCGATCAAGGCAGTGATGGTCGTGCACAACGAGACCAGCACGGGGGTGGTGACGCGGGTGCCGGACGTGCGGTCGGCGATCGACCGGGCGGGCCATCCGGCGCTGCTGATGGTGGATACCATCTCGTCGCTGGGGAGTGTCGAGTATCGGCACGATGCGTGGGGCGTGGATGTGACGGTGGCCGGGTCGCAGAAAGGGCTGATGCTGCCGCCGGGCCTGAGTTTCAACGCGATCTCGCCCAAGGCGCTGAAGGCGGCGGAGCAGGGCGGCATGCCACGGTCGTATTGGGATTGGCGGCCGATGCTGGCGAGCAACGAGACGTTCTACTTCCCGTACACGCCGGCGACCAACATGCTGTACGGGCTGCGCGAGGCGATCGCGATGCTGCACGAGGAAGGGCTGGACCAGGTGTTCGCCCGGCATGCGCGGCACGGGGCGGCGACGCGGGCGGCGGTGCGGGCCTGGGGGCTCGAGGTGTTGGCGGCCGACCCGCGCGAGCAGAGCCCGGCGATGACGGCCATCGTCATGCCCGACGGCCACGATGCAGACGCGCTGCGCCAGGCGATCCTGGAGCATTACGACATGTCGCTCGGGACCGGGCTGGGCAAGCTGAAGGGGCGCGTGTTCCGCATCGGTCATTTGGGCCATTTCAACGACCTGATGCTGATGGGCACGCTGGCCGGCGTGGAGATGGGGTTGCACGTGGCGGGGGTTCCGCATCGGGCCGGCGGCGTCGCGGCGGCGATGGACGTGCTGGCGGGCCGGCGGGACGAGGCGGGGCAAAAGGCCGCCTGATGCTGGACCGTGTGCCAGTGCCGGTCGGGGATGTGCGGCTGGCGCAGCGGCTGCGGCGGGAGACGTCCGGCGAGGTGCTGTTCTCGCGGGGGGATCGCGGGCGCTACAGCACGGACGCGTCGATCTACCAGGTGGAACCGGTGGGTGTGCTGGTGCCGCGGACGGTTGCGGACGTGGCGGCGGCGTTGGCCATCGCGCGCGAGCATGGCGTGCCGGTGCTGCCGCGCGGGGGCGGGACGAGCCAGTGCGGGCAGACGGTGAACCGAGCGCTGGTGCTGGACTGCACCAAATATTTGCGCGGCATCCTCGAGCTGGACCTGGCCGGGCGGACGGCGTGGGTCGAGCCGGGCCTGGTGCTGAACCACCTCAATCGCGAGCTTAAGCCGCACGGGCTGTTCTTCCCAGTCGATCCGAGCACTCATGCGCGCTGCACCATCGGCGGCATGGCCGGCAATAATTCGTGCGGCGCCAAAAGCATCCGTTACGGGCTGATGGCCGACAACGTCGACGCCATCGACGCGCTGCTGGCGGATGGGACGCGGCACCGGTTCGGGGCGGTTTCGGATAATCTGGGCGGCGACGTGCCGCCGGCGATCGCGACGTTGATCGAGCGGCTGCGCGCGCTCGGCGCGGCGGAGGCGGACGAGATCGCGGCGAGGTTCCCGCAGCAACTGCGCCGGGTGGGCGGCTACAATATCGAGGTGCTGACCCCGGACGCGCGGCGCGAGGGGCGGGAGAACCTGGCGCGGTTGCTGGTCGGGTCGGAGGGCACGCTGGCGTTCTCGGCCGCGATCCAGCTCTCGCTGCAGCCGATCCTGCCGCGCAAGGTTCTCGGCATCTGCCAGTTCCCGAGCTTCCGTGCGGCCATGGCGGCGACCCGGCACCTGGTCGCGCTCGGGCCGGAGGCGGTGGAGTTGGTCGACCGCACCATGATCGACCTCGGGCGCGGCATCGCGATGTATCGGCCGACCATCGATCGCATGATCCGCGGCGAGCCGGACTCGTTGCTGATCGTGGAGTTCCACGGCCACGAGGACGCGCCGCTGCTGGCCAAGCTCGCCGCGCTCGAGGAGGCGATGGCCGATCTCGGCTACCCCGACGCGGTGGTGCCGGCGACCGACCCGGCGTTCCAGGCGCAGATCGCGTCGGTGCGGGAAGCCGGGCTGAACATCATGATGAGCATGAAGGGGGACGGCAAACCGGTCTCCTTCATCGAGGATTGCGCGGTCGGGCTCGACGATTTGGCGGACTACACGGAGCGGCTGAACGACGTCTTCGAGCGGCACGGCACCAAGGGGACCTGGTACGCCCATGCCAGCGTCGGCTGCCTCCACGTGCGGCCGGTGCTGAACATGAAGGACCCCGCCGACATCCGCACCATGCGGGCGGTGGCGGAGGAGTGCTTCGCGCTGGTGCGGGAGTACAAGGGTTCGCATAGCGGCGAGCATGGCGACGGGATCGTGCGGTCCGAGTTCCACCGCGAGATGTTCGGGTCGCGGATCGTGGGCGCGTTCGAGGCGGTGAAGGAGCTGTTCGACCCGGCCGGGCTGCTGAACCCGAACCGGGTGGTGCACCCGCCGCGCATGGATGACACGAGCCTCTTCCGCTACGGACCTGATTATGCGGCCTTACCTGTCGCGCCGGCGCTGGACTGGTCGGCCCATGCCGGGCCGGTCGGCGGCATGCTCGCGGCGGTCGAGATGTGCAACAACAACGGCGCCTGCCGGGCGTTCGAGCCGGGCAGCATGTGCCCGAGCTACCGGGTCACCCGCGACGAGCAGCATCTGACGCGGGGGCGGGCCAACACGCTGCGCCTGGCGCTGACGGGGCAGCTCGGGGCGGCGGCGCTGGCGAGCGACGACGTCCATGACGCGCTGAAGCTGTGCGTGTCGTGCAAGGCGTGCCGGCGGGAGTGCCCGACCGGGGTCGACATGGCCAAGATGAAGATCGAGGCGTTGGCGGCGCGGGCGCGGATGCATGGGGTCGCGGCGCGGGAGCGGTTGGTGGCGGAGTTGCCGCGCTATGCCGGGCTGGCGCGGCATTTCGCGCCGTTGCTGAATTGGGGCAACCGGTCGCAGGCGCTGCGGCGCGCAGGCGAGCGGGCGGTCGGCGTCGCGGCATCGCGGGCCTTGCCGGACTGGAGCGCGCGGGCGCGGCGACGCGACCCGGGCGAGCCGGCCCCGCGCGGCGACGTGCTGCTGTTCGCCGACACGTTCAACCGGGCCTACGAACCGGGGAATATCGAGGCAGCGCGGCGCGTCCTGCGAGCGGCCGGATTCCGGGCGGTGGTGCCTCGGCAGCGGCTTTGTTGCGGGCGGACCTACCTGGCGGCCGGGCTGGTGGAGCGGGCGCGGGCGGAAGCGCGGCGGACGATCGCAGCACTGGCCGGGACGCTGCCGGTGGTGGGGCTGGAACCGTCTTGCCTGCTGACCATGCGCGACGAGTTTCGCTCGCTGCTACCGGGGTCGGCGGCCGACGATCTGGCCGGGCGGGCGCTGTTGCTCGGCGAGTTCCTGGTGCGCGCGGGCGGCGACCTCCCGCTCCGGCCGATGACGTCGCCGCGTGCGCACGTGCACGGACACTGTCACCAGAAGGCGTTCGCTGCCTTCGAGAATACGCTGGCGGCCTTGCGCCGGGTGCCGGGCCTGGACGTGCAGCCGATCGAGAGCTCGTGCTGCGGCATGGCCGGGGCGTTCGGCTACGGGGCGGAGACGCAGGCGGCCAGCCGGGCGATGGGGGAGGCCAAGCTCGCGCCCGCGATCCGCGCGGCCGCTGCCGATGCGCTGATCGTGGCCGACGGGACGTCGTGCCGGCATCAGATCCGCGACCTCACGGGGCGGGCGGCGGTGCATTCCGCAGTGGCGTTGGCGCGCGCGCTGGCGCCGTGATCGCGATCACGCGGTCCATCAGCCTCGACGAGGCCGAGCTCCAGGAGACCTTCCTACGCTCCAGCGGCGCCGGCGGGCAGAACATCCAGAAGGTGGAGACCGCCGTACAGCTCCGCTTCGACGCGGCGCACAGCCCCTCGTTGCCGGAGCACGTGCGGACCCGGTTGCTCAGCCTCGCCGGGCGACGCGCGACCAATGACGGCGTGATCGTCATCACGGCGCAGCGGCACCGGACGCAGCAGCGCAACCGAGAGGACGCGCTGGAGCGGTTGTTGGAGCTGATCCGCGCCGCCGCGGCACCGCTTCCGCCGAAGCGCCGGCCGACCAAGCCCACCTATGGCTCGCAGCAGCGGCGGCTCGAGGGCAAATCCCAACGGTCCTCGCTGAAGGCGACCCGGCGCAACCTGGACGACTGATCCCTCTCAGGGGCCGCCCGACAAGCTCAGATCGGCGGGGAGGCCGGAGGGCGGGAGCCGTCCGGGCCGGGGCGGGGGCGCAGGGTGCGGCGAAGGAGTTGCGAGAGGCGGCGGCGATGCAGGCGATCGGTCTCCATCGAGACTTCCGTCGCGGTGCGCCGCAGCGACAGCCGGCGGTTGTGGAATTCCGCCAGTTCCGGCCGGTGGCCGACACTGATCAGCGTGGCGCCGCCGAGTTCGTGGCGGAACAGGCCCATGATGGAGGCTTGGGTGTCCACGTCGAGCGCGGCCGTGGCCTCGTCCAGGATGACGATGTCCGGCTTCTGGACCAAGAGGCGAACGAAGCCGATCCGCTGCTGCTCGCCGCCGGAGAGCAGCTTGTCCCAGCGATCCTCCTCGTCGAGCCGGTGCACGAGGTGGTTCAGGCCGCAGCGGCGGAGCGCGGTTTCCAGCTCTTCGGTGGTCGGGGGCACGGCGGTGATGGGGTAGTGCAGCACCTGGCGCAGCGTGCCGTTCGGGATGTAGGCGCGCTGCGGCAGGAAGGCGACGCGCGCATTGGCTGGGATCAGCACCCGGCCGGAGCCCCACGGCCACAGCCCGGCAATGGCACGGATCAGCGTGCTCTTGCCCGTGCCGCTCTCACCGGTGAGCAGGACGCGCTCGCCCGGCCCGATCTCGGTGGTTGCCTCGTCGATCATGACGCGGCCGTCGAACTGCGCCACGGACAGGTTCTCCAGCCGGACATGGTCGTCCGGGCTGTCGCCGATGACGATGTGCTCGTGCTCCTCGATGCCGACGGAACTGTCCAGCCGGGTGAAGGCGGCCCACAGGCCGGTGACGCGGCCGGCGGAGGCCATCCACTCGGCAATGCGCGGGTAGTTGTCGAAGATCCAGTTCAGCGCCACCTGGACCTGCGCAAAGGCGGCGGCGGTCTGCATCAGCGCGCCCAGCGTCAGCTTGCCGGCGAGGAAGTTCGGCGCCTCCAGCAGCAGCGGCACCACGGGAGCCACCGCCCAGTTGCTGCCCATCAGCCACATCATGCGCGACCATTGCTTGAGCATGCGCATCCAGCTGTCGACCAGCAGATGCAGCGTGTCGTGCAGGGACTTGGTCTCGTCCGCCTCGCCGCCGATCAGCGCGATGCTTTCGGCGTTCTCGCGGACGCGGCCCATCTCGGTGCGCAGCTTGGCTTCGGCGGCGTTCTTTTCCTCGATGCGGTGGATCAGCGGGCGGCCGAAGATCAGCATGGAGCCCGACATGATGCCGGAATAGATCACCGCGGCGATCACCATGAAGCCGGGGATGGTGACGCCGCCCACCTCGATGTCGCCGCCGACGGACCAGAGCACGACAAAGAACACCAGCGCGGCGAGCACGGCGTTGAGGATCCCGGTGCCGAACTCCACCACCGGCTCGGTCGCGACCCGCGCATCCTCGGCGATGCGGAACTCCGGCGCATCGAGGTCAGGGGCGGCGATGCTGAGGCGGTAGAAGCGTTGGTTGTCCAGCCACTGCGCGGTCAGGCGCTTGGTGAGCCATTGCCGCCAGTAGACCTGCAGCTTGACCCGCGAGGTGAGGGAGAAGACGCTGATGGTCGAGGCGGCGACGGCGAGCACGGCGAACAGGCTGACGGCGCCGAGTACGCCTTTTGAGCTCTTTTGCTGGAGCGCGTCGAAGAAATACGCGTTCCACTTGTTGACGCCGTATTGGACCGTCGTGTTGGCGGCGACCAGGAACAACGCGGCGACGGTCAGCTTCCAGGCGACCGGCGCGGTACCTCCGCGCCAGAAACCGCCGGCGAGGCGCCAGTAACCGCGGACGGTGCTGGTCGAGCGCGGACGCTTATCCTTCGGAAGGGCTGCAACGGCCGCCTGGGCGGTGCCCGGGAGGCTATCGGGCAGAATCGAACCCGAGGAAGCCCGCCTGCGGCACCGGCGCGCCACCGTCGCCGGCGAACAGGCGAGCGTTGTGCGACGGGGCAGGCGCGGCTTCACGGCGGGCGGTGCGCGACTGGGCGAGTTGCTCGCGGCGCGCGCGCGCAGCGTCGGCGGCGGCCTGTCGGCGCTCGGCCCGGCTCTGCGCCGGGCTGCCGGCGGTGCCGGTGGCGGCGCGGCCGGGGCCGGACGCCGTGCTGTAACCGGCGCCGCCCCGGAGCGAGAGCAGCAGGAACGAGATCTCGTTGCGGCCCAGATCGACCGACTGCTCCAGCGGCGTCAGGCCGAGGACGTTACGGCCGGTGATGTCCGCCCCACGGCCGATCGCCTCGCGGGCGGCAACGGTATCTCCGCGGTTGATGGCGTCGAACAACGCCTCCGTCGGCGGCATGTCGGCGGGGAGGCGCTCGGCCGGTGCCGCGGAACTGGGCTCAGCGCGGGCGCCCGGCACGGCGGCCGGACCCGGCTCGACGGGCTTGCGGCCGCGCACCAGCGGCTGATTGTCCGGCGTGGTGATCGGCTTGGGCACCGTCGCCTGAGCGAAAACGGGTTCGACGCTGCCCGCAAGCAGCAAGACGGCGAAGGAAGTGGCAGCGAGAAGCGATCTGACCATCCTGTGAGCATATCGCAACTCGACGTGTTCTAAAAGCGAGAGGCGACGATCGTTGCAGTTGCGAGGAGCCAGACTGCGTACGGGATCAAGAGCAGGGCCGCCGCCGGCTGCAATCGGCGGAAAGCGCGGCCGGTCCAGACCGTTGCCGCGGCGCAGAGCAGGACCATCGCCAACGCCGGGCCGGGCCCGAAGCTGGTCCACGTCGCCGGCACCAACGCGCCACCCAGCAACATCCAGCCCCAGCGACGCAACCCCGCCCGCTTGCGCTCCAATCCGACGTCGATCCGGCGCCAGACCAGCCACGCGGCCAGGCCATTGAACGGCGACAGGATCGCTTCGAGCAGCAACAGCCGCGGGGTCACCACGAAGCCGGTGCCGGCCAGCCGCGCCTGCGCGAGCGGCACCAGCATGGACAGGCCGAGCAGGCCGAACAACGCGAGCAGATTGGAGCGTGCAGCCCGGCGGCGAGCGGGTTCAGTCGGTTTGAAGGCACGCCCTCCCGATGGACATCATCCCGCCCCTTCGCGGCGCCAGGCCAGCACGACGAGCCCGAGCAGGAGGAGCAGCGCCAGCGGCGGCGGCAGAAGCGGAATGGCGCGGACGCCGGTGACGACGTGATCGTTGCGGCGCGGCAGGCCGATCCAGCCGGCCCCGGTGCTCTCGCGCCCGGCCTCCGTCCGCCGCAGCTCCGGCAGGCCGGCGCCGATGAAGCGGACGCTGCCGCCGGAGCTGCGAGCGATCGGCGCCAAGATGGTGGCGGTGGCGCGCAGGTCGGCCAGTTCGCGCGGGTTGGCGTTGGCAGCGGCGACGTAGATGGTGCGGGTGCCGTCGGAGACCTGCCACACGCCGGGCTCGGCGGCGTCGAGATCGCCTTGCCAGAAGCCGGGCCGGGCCTGCATCAAGGCAAGCTGCGCCTGCCGGCCAGACGGCGCGGTGACGGTCACGTCGACGCCGGGGAGGTCCTCGAGGCTGCGGCGCTCGATGTGCAGGCGGTCCTTGTCGATGGTGCCCCGCAAAGTCTCCTCTTCCAGGGCCGGCTCCTTCATGGCCCAGTGCGCGATACGGCGGAGCAGCTCGGCTTGCGGGCCGCCGCCCTCGTGCCCGCGCGACCAGAGCCAAATCTGGTCGGAAAGCAGCAGCGCGACCCGGCCGTCGCCGACGCGGTTGAGCAGCAGCAGCGGGGCGCCATCGCCCGCGCTCATCAAGGCCTGGCCGCCGGTAGAGGCCGCGTCGATGTAGCGATACCAGTCGCCCCATGGCGGCGTGCCGCTACCGGCGCCTTGGAGCCCCTCGGTGACAGGATGCCGCGCGCCGAGAGCGGTGACGAGCGGGCGGAACGGACCATTCACTACGCCGGCACTGCCGCCCAGGCGCACGGGCAACACGCTGCCGAGATTGGTCGCGGCCAGCGAGGCGGCACCGACGAACTCCGGCCCGGCACTGAGCAACAAGGCGCCGCCGCCGCGCACGTAGTCGGCGATGTTGCGCAAGTAAATCGGCGGCAGGATGTTGTTCCGGTTCGAGAACCGGTCGAGGATGATGAGGTCGAAGTCGCGGATCTTGACCTGGAACAGCTCGCGGACCGGGAAGGCGATCAGCGACAGCTCGTTGGTCGGCGTCATGTCGTCACGATCCGGCGGGCGCAGGATGGTGAAATGCACGAGGTCGACTGCCGGGTCGGCCTTGAGCAGGCGGCGCCAGGTGCGCTCACCCTGGTGTGGCTCGCCGGAAACCAGCAAGACCCGCAGCCGGTCACGCACGCCGTTGATGGAGATCACGGCCCGGTTGTTCAGGGTGGAGATCTCGCCGGGAAGCGGGTCGGCCTGCAGCTCCACCACCGTGGCGCCGGCGCGGGTGATCGGGATGTCGACCGCGACTTCCTGACCGACCGGCACCGATTGCGCCTCGGGCGGCTCGCCGTCGCGGCGAACGGTGAGCCGGGCGAAGCCGTTGCGCGCCGGGATGCCGAGATCGTCCACGGCGAGGCGGATGGTCGCGTTGCGGCCGACCAGGCCGAAGCTCGGCGCCTCGACGATGCGGATGCGGCGATCGGTCTGCTCGCCGGTGGCGGCGACCAGGGCGTGGAACGGGGCGGGCAGCGGCGTGGAGGGAAGGTCGTGGACCTGGCCGTCGGTGAGGGCGACGATGCCGGCCAGGCGTGAGCGCGGGATGTCGGCCAGGGCGCGCTCGATGGCGGCGAACATGGCCGTCCCATCGTGGCCGCCTTCCGGGACGACCACGGTGCGCATGTCGAGGTCGGGCAGGCCCGCGGCGGTCTGGGCGAGCTGGGCGGCGGCGGCGTCGCGCAACGCGGCCCGGTCGCCGACGCGCATGGAGTCGGAACGGTCGATCACGAACAGGCCGATATCGGGCAGGACGTCCCGGGTTTCCTCGACCAGGCGAGGGCCGGCGAGCCAGCCGAGCAACACGGCGAAGGCGAGGGCGCGCCACAACACGCCGCGCGCGCGGCCGATCAGGGCGGGAACGAGCGCGGCCAGGCAGAGCAGCGCCAGGAGGCCGAGCGCCCAGAGCGGGATGGCCGGGTCGAAACGGAGCGCCGCGTACGCTTGCGCGAGCTTCATTGGCCGAGCCGCTCGAGGATCGCGGGCACGTGGACCTGGTCGCCTTTGTAGTTGCCGGTCAACGCGTACATCACGAGATTGACGCCGAAGCGATAGGCCAGGGTGCGCTGGCGCACCCCGCCGGGCAGCGTGCTGTATGGGTTGCGTCCGGCCGCATCGACGGCCCAGGCCGCTGCCCAGTCGTGGCCGCCGATGATGACGGGGGTCACGCTGTCATTCGCCCGGTCCTGCGCGCGCTGGACCCAGACGGTGTCCCCATCGAACCGGCCCGGAAAGTCCTGCAACAGGTAGAAGGCGCGGGCGATGACGTGATCGCCGGTGAGCGGGGCCAGCGGCGGTATGGCGAGGCCGACGGTCAGGCGCTTCAATGCCGCTTCCGTGCCGGGGTTGAAGCCTTCGCCGCTGCCGCCGTCGCGCGTGTCGATCAGGATGATGCCACCCTTGCCGGTGAAGTCATTCAGAGCCTCGATCGCGGCGGCGGGCAGGGTCGCGTCGGCGGTGACGGGCCAGTAGAGCAGCGGATAGAAGCTGAGGTCATCCTGGCCTGGCGTGACGCCGACCGGGTCGGCCAAGGTGACGGCGGTGCGGCGATTGACGTAGGCGGACAGGCCGGCCAACCCGGCGCGGGCGATCCCGTCCACCGTGCTGTCGCCCGTCTGGACGTAGGCCAGTTGCGCGTGCAGCGACGGGTAGTCGTCGGCACGAACCGGCCCGGCGAGCGCCAACAACGCGATTGCCGCCGCCGCCGCTCGCGTCCGCAGTTTTCCGCGCAACAGGAGCGAGACGACCAGGTCGAGCGCGAGCAGGATGGCGGCCAGCGCCAGCAGCGACGGCCCGAGCACGCGCTCGGTGCCGGGTTCGGCGAGGGCACGCTGGGCGGCTCCGGGCACCGGCGCCGCTGCCGCCAACTCGGGCAACGAGCCGCCCAGGTTGAGCGCGCGGCGCATGCTGGCCGGACCGTAGAGGCCGGGCGGGTGCCGTGGCGAGATCTCGACCTGCTCGACCTCCTTGCTCGACAGCGCGGCTGCGGCAGGTCCGGGCGCGGCCAGCACGCCGAACCCGTCCACCGTCTCGAACGGCGGCAGGGAGACCGTCTCACCCGCGGTCGCGACACCGACGGACAGGTCGACGAGCCGGCGCAACATGTCGACGAACAGGCCGGAAAGCGGCAGGTCGGACCAGTCGGCATTGCCGGTGGTGCCGATCAGCACGATCCGGCCATCGCCGACGACGGCGGTCGTGACCAGCGGCGTGCCATCGGCCAAGGAGGCCCAGGTATGCCCGGCCAGTTCGGCGGAGGGCTCGGCCAGCACCTGTCGGCTGATCTTGACCTCCTCCGGCACGGGCAACCCGGCGAAGGGCGAGGTCGAGGGAAACGGCGCCAACCGCGCCGGCTCGCTCCAGGACAGCGCGCCGCCCAGTTGCCGGTCGCCGGCCAGCAGCCGGACGGGAAGGAGCGGATCGGCCTGCGCCCCGTTGGCGCTGGCCTCGGCCATGCGCGGCCCCGCGAAACGGATCAGCAAGCCGCCTTTTTCCACCCAGCGCAGCAACGGCGCGGCTTCGGTGGCTTCCATCGGCAGATCTGCGGCGACGATGGCGGAAATCGGGCGGGCGAGCAGTTCGGAGACCGTGCCCTCCCGCAACTCGGTGAACGGGGCCAGGGCACGGCGCGGATAGAAAAGCGGCCCGATCAGTGGCGTTTCGGCGCCCTCCTGCTCCGCCACCAATCCGACCGGACGGCGGCGCCAGCGTTCGTCCAGCAGCATCGCCCCGCCCGCCGAGGACGCGCCGCCGACGACCAGGCGCGCGATCTCGTTGCGGATCTCCGGCGGCAACCGGATCTCGGCTTCGGCGCTGCGTGCGCCGGCGGCCAGCGTCGTTTCTGCGCGCGCCACGGTGCGGCCGTCGCCGGTCTGCACCAGCACGGCGACGGGCCGATCGACGGGCTGCGGCAGGCCTTCCACCCGGGCGACGAGCCGGTCGGCATCCAGGCGCGGCGGACGGGCCAGCAAGGTGGACGACGTGTCGGGCCGGCGCTCCTCCACCGGTCCGGCGGCAGCCAAGGCCTGGCCGAAGGCGGTGTCGGACGGGGTGGCGATGCCGTCGGACAGGTAGATCACCGTGCCGGCGGAGACGCGGGCGGCGGCCAGGCTCGCCCCGGCGGCACCGCGGTCGGGCGGCCAGGGCTTGGGCCGCAGCGCTGCCAACCGCGCGCGCAACTCCGGCACCGGCATTGCGGCCGTCGGCGCAGGGGCAGCGTCCGTTTCGCTCCGCGCGGTGGTCAGCAAGATGGCGGGTCGCCCGGCGCGCTCCGCCCCGTCCAGGACGCGTTCGGCCGCGGCGGCGCGGAGAGACCAGTCCGGCGCGGCGGCCCAGCCATCGTCGATCGCCAGAAGCACCGGCCCGCTGCCGCCCAGCCCGGCCGTTGCGTCCAGCACGGGGCCAGATAAACCCACGATGACGAGCGCGGCCGCGACCGTGCGTAACAGCAGCAGCCAAAGGGGCGTGCGCGCCGCCGTCGGCTGATCCGCGCGCAAGCCGAGTAAGAGGCGGATGGCCGGAAATGTCTGCAGCTTCGGCGCTGGCGGCGTGACCCGCAGCAGCCACCACAGCACCGGGAGCCCGGCCAGTGCCAGCAGCAGGAACGGCGCCGTGAAGATCACGTGGCGGACATCGCGGTGTAGGCGGCGAGCAAGGCCATTTCGGGCGGCTGGTCGGTGCGGTGGGTCGCGAAGCGCCAGCCGGCCGCGGCGCATAAGGCGGCGAGCCCCGCCTGCTGCGCCTCCAGCGCGGCGGCGTAGGCCGTACGGATGCCCTCCACCCGCGGCACCAGCGCGTCGCCGTCGCTCTCGACGCCCTTGAAGCGGACGCGCCCCGAATAAGGCAGCAACGCTTCCGCCGGGTCGAGCACCTGGAGCAGGTAGCCGGTGACGGGGATGGCGGCCATGGCGGCGACGAGGGGGCGGATCTCCTCGATCGGGTGCAGGAAGTCGCCGATCAGGACGACGCGGCCGTGACGGGCCAGCGGGGCGGGCGGCGGCATGCCGTCGCCTGGGGGCAGGGCGGCCACGCTCTGCGCGAGGTCCTCCAACGCGAAACGTCCGCCGCGGAGCCGCGGGGGCCCTCCGATCAGCCGCACGCGCTCGCCACCACGGAGCAGCAGCGCGGCCATGGCGAGCAGCAGTAGTTCCGCCCGCTCGCGCTTGAGCGGCACCGCGGCGCCGCTGCGCCAGTCCATGCTGGCCGACCCGTCGCGCCAGAGGTGCACGGTTTGCGCGGCCTCCCACTCGCTCTCGCGGATGAAGGAGCGGTCCGATTTGGCGCTCGCCCGCCAGTCGATCCGGTTGGTACTGTCGCCATGCGCGAACGGGCGGAACTGCCAGAAACTATCGCCCTGGCCGACTCGGCGCCGGCCGTGCACCCCTTGCGCGACCGTGGCCGCAACGCGCTCGGCGGCGACCAGCAGGGGCGGTAGCCGGGCGCCGATGGCCTCCGCACGCCGCGCCGATTGGAACGCCGAAGCGATCAAACGGCTTGCCCGACGAGCGTGTCGATCACCTCCGGCAGGCCGACGCCATCCGCGCGAGCGGAGAAATTCAGCGCCATGCGATGGCGCAGCACGGCAGGGGCGAGGGCGGCCACGTCGTCCAGGCTGGGTGACAATCGACCGTCCAGCACCGCGCGGGCGCGAACGGCCAGCATCAGCGCCTGTGCCGCGCGCGGCCCCGGGCCCCAGGCGACGTGCCGCTTGACGATGTCGCGCCCCGACAGCTCGGGGCGGCCGTCGCGCACGAGGCCCAGGATCGCATCCACCACCGTCTCACCGACCGGCACGCGGCGGATCAGCGCCTGGGCGGCCAGGAGTTCGTCGGCCAGCAACACCGGGCTGGCGCGATCCTGTCGCGCCCCGGTGGTGGCCAGCAGCATGGTTCGCTCCGCGTCGCGGTCCGGGTAGCCCACATTGACCTGCAGCAGGAAGCGGTCGAGCTGGGCTTCGGGGAGCGGGTACGTCCCCTCCTGCTCCAGCGGGTTCTGCGTCGCCAGCACGTGGAACGGGCTCGGCAGCGGGTGCTCGACGCCCGCGACGGCGACCTTGCGCTCCTGCATCGCCTGCAACAGCGCCGATTGCGTGCGCGGGCTGGCACGGTTGATCTCGTCGGCCATCAGGAGCTGGCAAAACACCGGCCCGGGCACGAAACGGAAGGATCGGCGACCGGTGCCGTCATCGTCCAGCACTTCGGAGCCGGTGATGTCGGCCGGCATGAGGTCGGGCGTGAATTGCACGCGAGACGGGTGCAGGCCGAGCACGGTGCCGAGCGTCTCCACCAGCAGCGTCTTGCCCAGCCCGGGCACGCCGACCAGCAGGCAATGCCCGCCGGAGAGGATCGTGACGAGCACCTGGTCGACCACATCGGTCTGGCCGAAGATGACGCGGGCGATCTCGGCCTTGACCGTGCCGATCCGCGCGCCGAGCCGCTCGATGTCATCCAGCAAGCCTGCCGCTGCGTCGTCACTCATCCGCATCATCCTATCGGCAAGCAGCACTCACAACGTGATCTGTGGACGCTGGGCTCTTTCATCAACGGGGGTCAGCTTCCTATATCGCGTCGGGTTGAGAAAGCATGGGCGCTCCGGAGACGAAGACGTGAACGAAGCCTTGTTCGACCGCAACGCCGCACCCGGACCTTTCCCCGTCGACACGGCGCTGGGAGCGGCTGACCTCGGCCCGCCTCGCCCGGCACGGCGTCCCGTCGAGTGCGGCAAGCTACCTTTTCTGATCAAGCGCGATGGCACGTGGCTGTATCGCGGGTCGCCCATCAACCGGCGTGAGCTCGTCTGCCTGTTCAGCTCCGTGCTGCAACGCGACGCGGACGGCGGATATTGGCTGGAGACGCCGGCCGAGCGCGGGCAGATCGAGGTCGAGGACGTGCCGTGGACCGCGGTGGAGATGGATTGGTGCGGGGTCGATCGTGGCCAGGTGCTGTCCTTCCGCACCAATGTGGACCAGGTCGTCACCGCCGGGCCGGAGCACCCGATCTCCATCCGTCGCACCTGTCCCGACGGGCCGCCGATCCCCTACCTGCACATCCGTAACAGCCTGCTCGGGCCGCCGTTGGAGGCCCGGATCTCGCGCGCCGTGTATTACGAGCTCGTGGCGCTGGCGGTGCCGGGCGAGATTTGCGGCAAGCGGATGCTGGGCGTTTGGAGCGAGCACCGCTTCTTCCCCCTCGGTGACATTCCGGCCTGCACCGACCTGTAAGCTGCCGCCCATGGATATCGATATGATCCGCCTCCGGTTGGCGGCCGACCCGAGCACGGCACCTGCCGAGGCGATCGCCGCGCTCGCGCGCTCCGACGACGCGGCCGATTTGATGCCGGCCACGTCGACACCGGCGGCAGTTTTGGTGACGATCGTGCATGGGCCGACGCCCGGCATCTTGCTGACCAAGCGCACCTCCACCCTGGCCAAGCATGCCGGCCAGGTCGCGTTTCCCGGCGGCCGCATCGAGCCCGGCGAGACGGTCGAACAAGCGGCGCTGCGCGAAGCCTTCGAGGAGGTCGGCCTGCCGCCGGATGCGCCGGAGGTGCTGGGCCGGTTACCCGACTATCTGACCGGAACCGGCTTCCGCATCTCGCCGGTCCTGGCTCTGCTGCCGCAGCCGATGGAGCTGACGCCCAACCCGGGCGAGGTCGAGGCCATCTTCACCCTGCCTCTCGCCATCCTGCTCGACCCGGCGGCGCCGGAGAAGCGCCGGGCCGAGTTCCGCGGCCGCAAGCGCGAGTTCTGGGTCTGGCCGCACGAGCAGCACTACATCTGGGGTGCGACCGCGGCGATCCTGGTGCACCTGGCGCAACGCCTGCGGGCGCAGGTCCGCGCCGCGGCATGATTCGCGCCGTCGAGCTGGCGCTGTTCGCAGCGCCGGTTCTGGTCTTCCTGCTGTGGCTCCGCTTTCGGGACCGGGTTCTGGCGCCCCGCCGGTCCGCGCTTCTGGCCGCGCTGGTGGCGGTGGTCGCCCTTGGCGCCGCCTTGGCCTGGACCGGGCTGAACGAGCGGCACCGCGAAGGCACCCGCTACGTCCCTGCGACGCTGGAGAACGGGCGGATCATCCCCGGTCACGGGACGTGACGAGCCTCCCCGGTCACGGGACGTGACGAGCCGCTTGGCATGACGCCGTTGCTGGACGACCCCGCCCTGCGGGCCGTGTTGGCAGCGCTGCCGCGGGCGCGCCTGGTCGGTGGCTGCGTGCGGGACATGCTGGCCGAGCGGCCCGTGGCCGACATCGATCTCGCCACCCCCGACCCGCCCGACCGCGTGATGGCGTCGGTGGAAGCGGCCGGGCTGAAGGCGGTGCCGACCGGGCTCAAGCATGGCACGGTCACCGCCGTCAGCGGCGGCCGCGGCTTCGAGATCACCACGCTGCGGCGCGACGTGGCGACCGATGGCCGGCATGCCGAGGTCGCCTGGACCGACGATTGGCGCGTGGACGCCGCGCGGCGCGACTTCACCATCAACGCCATGTCCCTGTCGCAGGACGGGCAGTTGTTCGACTTCTTCGGCGGCGCCGACGACCTCGCCGCCGGCCGCGTCCGTTTCGTCGGCGACCCCGGTGCCCGCATCGCCGAAGACTATCTCCGCATCCTCCGCTTCTTCCGCTTCCAGGCGCGCTACGGCCGCCAGCCGCCGGAGCCGGCCACGCTGGCCGCGTTGCGGGACGGCGCGGGCGGGCTCGTGCAGCTCTCGGCCGAGCGCGTTTGGAGCGAATTCAAGCGCGTGCTGGTCGCGCCGGACCCGCGCGGCTCGCTGCGGCTGATGGCGGAACTCGGCGTGCTCGCCGCGATCTTGCCAGAAGTCCGCGACCTCGATGGCTTCGAGCGGCTGGTGGCGGCGGGCGCCCCGGCCGACCCGGTGCTGCGCCTGGCCGCGTTGGCGCCGGCCGACGATATCGGCGCGCGCTGGCGGCTATCCGCCAAGGAGCAGACCGAGCTGGCCGGGCTGGCGGGGCCGCCGCCTGACCCGGCACTGACGGGCGCCGACCTCCGCCGCTGCCTGGCCGACACGCCGCCCGCCACCTTGATCGGCCGGTCCTGGCTCGCGCACGGCGCGGAGGGCGCGGCGGTGCGGGGACGGATCGCGGCCGAGCCGCCGCCGCATTTCGCGCTCGCTGGGCGCGATGCGCTCGCCTTGGGCGTGGCGCCGGGGCCACAGGTCGGTGCGCTGATCCGCGACGTGCGGGAATGGTGGATGGCCGGTGGGTGTGTCGCTTCGGCCGCGTCGTGCCGGGCCGAACTGGCCCGACGGGTAGCGTCCGCGCTCGCCGCCCGCTAGACGACCCTGCATGGGAAAGCGGGAGCGTGTCAGCGACGACGTGAGTACGCGGCATCTGATGCGGCGGCTATGGCGCGAGCAGCTGCGGCTGCACCGCGGCAAGGTGATATACATCCTGGTGCTCACGGCACTGACGGCCGGGTTCACCGGGCTGTATCCGGTGGTGATCGATCGCGCGATCTCCATGTTCGTCGCCCGCGACGCGCGCATCCTCTATCAGGTGCCGGTGATCGTCATCCTGGTCACGATGGCCAAGGCGGCCGCGCAGTATTTCCAGACGGTCGCCGTTCAGCAACTGGTGCTGCTGGTGATCCGCGACCTGCAGGATCGCATGTTCGTCCATCTGGGACAGGCGGACCTCGTGCAGGTCGAGCGTGAGCCGCCCGCCCAGCTGGCGACCCGCTTCACCACGGACGTCACCCTGATCCGCGAGGCGCTCACCCGCGCGGTCAACGGTCTGCGCGACGGCGTGACGATCGTCGGGCTGGTCGGCTCCATGCTGTACCTGGACTGGACGTTGTTCCTGATCGCGGCAGTGATGTACCCGCTCGCCGCCGTGCCGATCCAGCGCCTGGGCAAGCGCATCCGCCGCGCCTCCGGCGGTATGCAGGAGACCATGGGCGTCACGGCGGCTTTTCTCTACCAGAGCTTCGCCCAGGCGCGGACGGTGCGGGCCTATCGGCTCGAGGCGGCGGAGGCGGCGCGCGCCAAGGCGGCGTTCGGCCAGCTCTATACGGCGCTGCTGCGCATGACGCGCAACCGCGCGATCCTGGATCCCATGCTGGAGGTGCTGGGCGGCACCGCCGTCGCGCTGGTGATCGGCTTTGCCGGCTGGAGGGCGGCGACGGGGGCGGGTGGCATCGGCAACTTCTCCGGCTTCGTGGCCGCGCTATTGCTGGCCTCGCAGCCGCTGCGCTCGCTGGGCTCGCTGAACGCGGCGTTGCAGGAGGGAATGGCCGGGCTGGCCCGTGTCTTCGGCATCATCGACGAGGCGCCCCGCATCCGCGAGGCCACCGACGCGGTTGCCTTGCCGCCGGGCCCCGGGCGGGTGCGGTTCGAGAATGTGTCCTACGCGTATCCCGACGGCCGGATGGGCCTGCGCGACCTCAGCTTCGACGCGGCGCCCGGCCTCACCGTGGCCCTGGTCGGACCATCGGGCGCGGGGAAGAGCACGGCGCTGTCGCTCATCCCCCGCCTTGGCGACGTGGGGGCCGGCCGAATCGTGATCGACGGCGCCGACATCCGCACGCTGACCTTGAGCAGCCTGCGCGACTCCATCGCCTATGTGGGCCAGGACGCGCTGTTGTTCGACGACACGGTGGGCGCCAACATCCGCATGGGCCGGCCCGACGCGACGGATGACGAGGTGATCCGCGCGGCACGGGCGGCGGCCGCGGACTTCATCGAAACGCTGCCACAGCAATACGACACCCCGGTCGGCCCCGGCGGCGGCCGGCTTTCCGGCGGCCAGCGGCAACGCGTGGCGCTTGCCCGTGCCTTGCTGCGCGATCCCCGCATCCTACTGCTCGACGAGGCCACCAGCGCCCTGGACGCGGAGAGCGAGGCTGCCGTGCAGGCCGCCCTGATCCGCTTGCGGCGCGGGCGCACCACCGTGGTGGTGGCGCACCGGCTCTCCACCGTGCGCGACGCCGATCTCGTGGTCGCGATCGAGGACGGCGTCGCGGTCGAGCAAGGCTCGCATGCCGAACTGCTCCGGCACGACGGCCTCTATGCGCGACTGGTCCGCACCCAGGCGCTGGCGGCCTGATCAGGCCCGGCGCCAGCGCAGCAGCGCCACCAGCGACCAGATCGCCTCCACCACCCCGAACGGCCACGCCCCTTGCAGGAAGCCGTACGCGGAGCCCAACAAGCAGGACGCGGCGAAGCCCAGGATGAACCAGCGGCTGCGCGCCTCCAACGCGTAGCACACCAACATGCTCGTGACCGCGAACAGGCCGAACGCGGTCAGGCCGTCCATGCGGCCCGACTTGGCTTGACCCAAGCGGGGACGGCGGACACAAACCGGCCATGCAGCGCATTTTCTCCGGCATCCAACCCTCGGGCGTGCCGACCCTCGGCAATTACCTCGGCGCTCTGCGCAATTGGGTCACCCTGCAACGCGATCACGAGTGCCTCTACTGCGTGGTGGACCTGCACGCCCTGACGCAGTTCCAGGACCCGGCGACGCTGGCCGCGGCCTCCCGGGAGATGGCCGCCTCGTTGATCGCCTGCGGCGTCGACCCGGCTGCGCACGTGCTGTTCCTGCAATCGGCAGTCCCCGCTCACGTGCGCCTCGGCTGGATCTTCACCTGCGTCGCCCGGCTCGGCTGGCTGAACCGGATGACCCAGTTCAAGGACAAGGCCGGCAAGGACCGCGAGAACGTCTCGTCCGGGCTGTACGTCTACCCAAACCTCATGGCAGCCGACATCCTGGCCTATCATGCCACCCGCGTCCCGGTCGGCGATGACCAGCGGCAGCACTTGGAACTGGCCAACGACATCGCGCAGAAGTTCAACCATGATTACGGCACGGAGTTCTTTCCGCCCATCGAACCGCTGATCGGCGGCGAGGCGACCCGAGTCATGAGCCTGCGCGACGGCACCAAGAAGATGAGCAAGTCCGATCCGTCGGATCAGAGCCGGATCAACCTGCTCGACGACGCCGACACGATCGCGCTCAAGATCCGCCGCGCCAAGACCGACCCGGCACCGCTACCTGATAGCGCAGAAGGGCTGTCCGGGCGGCCGGAAGCGCGCAACCTGGTCGGCATCATGGCGGCTTTGCTCGATACCGACATGGCGGGTATAATTGCGGAGCATGGCGGAAAGGGCTTCGGCGTCTTCAAGGAAGCGCTTGCCGAGGTGGTGGTAGCGAAGCTCACGCCCATCGCTTCAGAAACCAAGCGGCTGTTGAATGACCCGGCGGAGGTCGATCGCGTGCTCCGGGACGGGGCCCGTCGTGCGGCGGCGATCGCGGATCCGATCGTCGAGGAAGCCGAACGCTTGGTCGGCCTCCTCAAAACCTGAAGGGCCCGGCCGGGTCACGTCACCAGGCCGGAGCCATTCTAGCGCCGACGGACGTAGGTGACGCGCGGCGCCGGCTTGGTCGCGAGCGCCAGCAGGAAGCCGACGCCGGCCGCGACCAGCACGGCGGTGATCGGCCGTTTGTCGATCTGGTCGGCCAGGGCGTCACCAGCGTCCTCGATCTGGTCCAGCAGCTGCGAGCCGTACTCGCCGCCGTAGTCGCGCACGGCCTCCTTGACCTGGCCGAACGCCTTCTGCGCGCTGCCGGCCGCTTGGTCGTAATTCCCTTCCGCGCGCAGCTTGGTGTCGCCAGTCAGCTTGCCGGCCATCTCCTTGGCCTTGCCACCGAGATCCTGCGCGCCGCCTTTGAACTGATTGTCGTCCATGTTAGCCCTCCTTACTCATCGACGACTCAAACCCGGACGGGCTGGCCGGGTTCCCGCGCGATGGCAGCCAGACCGTCACGGTGGTGCCGACGCCTTCCGCGCTCTCGATGCGCAGGTGCCCCCGATGCCGGTTCACGATGTGCTTCACGATCGCGAGGCCCAGCCCCGTGCCGCCCACCGCGCGCGATCGGTGCGTGTTGACGCGGTAGAACCGCTCCGTCAGCCGCGGGATGTGGTTGGCCGCGATACCGACGCCCTCGTCGCGCACCGCGATCGACACGCCCGGGCTACCGGCCCGCGCGGCCGGGCGAACGTCGAGAAAGATGATCCCGTCGTCGCGGCCGTATTTGACCGCGTTCTCGATCAGGTTCTGCAGCACCTGCCCGAGCTGGTCCCGGTCGCCGACCAGGCGGGGCAGGGCGGCGTCGACCGTCGGCTCCAGCCGGACGCCGCGGGCGGCGATCAACGGCTCGAGGCTGGCAGCGGTCTGCTCGATCAACCCGCGCAGATCGACGTTGCCGGAGGGTGCGACATGTTCGGTCAGCTCGATGCGTGAGAGGCCGAGCAGGTCGTCGATGAGCCGGTTCATCCGCTGCGCCTGCTCGGCCATGATGCCGAGGAAACGGACCTGCGCGGCCGGGTCGTCGGCGGCGGGGCCCTGCAATGTCTGGATGAAGCCGATCAGGCTGGCGAGCGGCGTGCGCAGCTCGTGGCTGGCATTGGCGACGAAATCTGCCCGCATTCGCTCGATCGCCCGCTCCCGCGTCCGGTCGGACAGCAGTGCGAGCACCCGCTTCTTGGCGCCCTCGATCGGCACGATGCGGACGTGCAGCTCCCGCGCGACCGGCACCGGCATGCTCAGATCGACGAAGCTTTCCGCGCGGCCGGCGATGGACCGGTCGAGCGCGGCGCGGAAGGCCGGCATGCGGAGCAGGGCAGGGGCGCCCGCCCCGAGCGTCGCCCGCGCTTCCGCGTTCAAGCGTCGGATCGTCCGCTCGGCGCCGAACACGATCAAGGGGTCCGGCAGCCGCTCCAGCAGCGCTTCTTCCTCCGCCAGCTGCCCTTGCAGCTCGGCGATCTCCGTCATGAGCACGCGGACCTGTTGCTCGGCGACGAACTGTCGCGCCCGGGCCCGCGTCGCCCGCCGCAGCCCTAGATACAGACCGGCTCCCCAAGCGATGATCAGGAGCAGGACCGTCGCCGTCAGCAGGGCCGCGGTCATGGCGGTGGACTACATGCCTGGCGCCGTGGTTTGCCGCGGGCCGCCTGCGCCCACCTCGACGATTGCCAGGCTGCGGCGGACGGTGCCGTCCGGCAGCAGTTGGAACACGCCGTTGGCGCCGGCGAACCCGGCCGGGTTGAGCAGCGTCGCCACCGAAATGCCGTTCGGGCCACTGGCGGCACGCGCGGCGGCGGCGGCGTCGAAGGCGACGCTGGCGATGTCGCGCGGCGGGCTGCCGTAATGGGCGGCGTAGTTGCCCTCGAACACGTGCAGCGAGTCGGCCGGCGGTGCGGCGAACAATGCCCCGGACAGGGCGCCGAGCTTGGCCGCATCCCGGCTCCAGAGCGCGGTGCCGAGCAGCCGGATCCGGTCCGGGCCGAGCCCGGCCGCGGTCAGCGCCGGCAGCATGCGCAAGGTGGCATCCGCCGTGGAGCCGAGCAGCAGCGCTTCGATCGGGGCCGGGGCGCCGGGCACGGGTGCGGACCGGCCCATCTGCGTGATCGCGTTCTCCAGTCCGGCCTGGTTCTGGTAGCGCAGCACGACGGGCGGCGGCAGGCTCATCTCGGCCGTCGCCGCCTGAAGCCCGGCAGCGAGGGACTCGCCGAATGGGTTGCTGGGGAGGATCGCGCCGATCCGCCGCTTGCCGTCGCGCACGGTGGCGCGAACCAGCGTGCGGACCTGCTGCGCGGGCGTGAGGCCCAGCGGCCAGACGCCGGGTTGGGCGGCGCGGCCGTCCGAGGTCAATGCCAGGACCGGCACGTGCTGCGCGGTGGCAATCGGGGCGACCGCTTCCGTCTCCGGCGCGGTCAGCGGGCCGACGATCAGCCCGGCGCCCGCCGCGATGGCGGCCGAGGCGGCGGCGGCGGCACCGGCGGGCGTGCCCTTGGTGTCCCGTGTGTCGAGCGCGTCCGGCCGATCGGGGTCGAAGGCGAGACGGGCGGCCTGCAGCATCGCCTGGCCAAGCGAAGCGTTGGAACCGGTCAGCGGCAGCAGGATCGCGACCCGGCGGCCGACGGGCGGCGCGTAGGCCGGCGCCGCTCCCCCGTAGCCGCCGATCGGCTGCTGCATTACGCAGGCAGTCAAGCCGCCAGCGGCCAGGAGCAAGGCGAGTGCCCGACCCAGATCACGCCGACCCAGATCACGCCGACCCAGACCACGCCGACCCAGACGGTGCCGACCAAGCGCGGTCGTTCGGAAGTCCATGCGGCTCTCCTTTGACGGGCGAGACGATCGCCCCGCGCCCGACGCATATACCATCAGGACTGATTCTGGTCGCAACCCCGATCGGCAACCTGCTCGACCTGTCCCCCCGTGCCGTGGCCGCGCTGCGCGATGCGGAGACGGTCCTGTGCGAAGACACGCGGACCAGCGGCGTGCTGCTCTCCCATTACGGGATCGGCACGGCGACCGCGCCGCTGCACGAACACAATGAAAGCGCCCGTATCCCGGCCCTGCTGGCGCGGCTGCAGGCGGGGGCGCTGATCGCGTTGATCTCCGATGCCGGTACGCCGCTCGTGTCCGATCCCGGATTCCGCCTGGTCCGGGCGGCGATCGAGGCGGGCATCGCCGTCTCCGCCGTGCCGGGGCCGAACGCGGCGGTGATGGCGCTGACGCTGTCGGGCTTGCCGCCGCTTCCCTTCCTCTTTCTCGGCTTTCCGCCGCCGCGCGAAGCGAGCCGGCGGGCCGCGTTCGCCGGGCTGCGGGCGGCGGAGCGGGCCGGGTTGGCGGCCACGCTGATCTGGCACGAAGCGCCGCACCGCCTGGCGGACATGCTCGCCGATCTCCTCGCCAGCTTCGGCGACCGGGAGGCGGCGGTGGCGCGCGAGTTGACCAAGCGCTTCGAGGAGGTGCGCCGCGGCACCGTGGCCGAGTTGGCCGCGCATTACGCCACGGCCCCGGCGCGAGGCGAGATAACGGTCGTGCTCGGCCCGGCTCCGGCCGAGGCGGCGAACCCGGCGGAACTGGACGATCTGCTCCGCCGCGCGCTCGAGACCAACAGCGTCAAAGACGCGGCTTCCCTGGTCGCCACCGCGACCGGCCTGCCGCGCCGCGCCGTTTATGCGCGGGCGCTGGCGCTGAGCTGATGGCTCACTTGGCGGTGGTCGGATCGATCCAGCCGATGTTCCCATCGGGCCGGCGGTAGATCACGTTCAGCTCGGCACTGGCGCTGTTGCGGAACATCAGCACCTGCTGATCCGCCAGGTCGAGCCGCATCACCGCCTCGCCCACGGACAAGGTGCTGATCTCCGCATTGCTTTCGGCGATCACGGTGGCGAAGGTCTGCGTCGTGGTGGCGTCCTCCGCGGCCGACGGACCGGTTTCCTCTTCGGCGCGCAGCACGTATTGCCGCGCCGCCTCCGGCCGCGCCCGATGCGCCAGATCGCGCGCGTGCTCGTTGACCCGGCGGCGATAGCGGCGCAGGCGCTTGGCGATGTGCTCGGCCGCGTCGTCGAACGCGCCATGCGCATCCGCCGCCTCGCCCTCGCCCCGCAACGTCAGGCCGCGCCCGGCATGCACGTTGATGTCGCAGGTGAAGAAGCTGCGGGCGCGCCCGAACGTGACATGCGCTTCCTGTGCGCCATCGAAATACTTGCCCGCGATGATGTCGAGCTGTTCAGACACCCGAACCCGCAATGCGTCGGAGAGGTCGACCTGCTTGCCAGACACCGTGATCTGCATCGAAGCTATCCCTCCATTGTCTCTTTATTGCGCTACCCGACACGATCCAGCGCGGCCAGCCCGACGGTGCTCTTTTCCCGCTTGCGTTGAACTGAGCTGGGTATGCGGAGCGCGTCGCGGTATTTGGCCACGGTCCGCCGGGCGATGTCCACGCCTTCCCGACGCAAAGCTGAAACAATTGCGTCGTCCGACAGCACGTCCTCCGGGTTCTCGGCGCCGACAAGCGCCCGGATGCGATGCCGCACGGCCTCCGCACTATGGCTCTCGCCGCCGCTGACCGCGCTCAGCGCCGTGGTGAAAAAATATTTCAGTTCGAACGTGCCGCGCGGCGTGGCGATGTACTTGTTGGCGGTTACGCGGCTGACGGTGCTTTCGTGCATCTCCACCGCCCCCGCCACGTCGCGAAGGATCAACGGCCGCAGGTGGCCGACGCCGGCGTGGAAGAAGCCGTCCTGCTGGCGAACGATCTCGGCGGCAACCTTGAGGATGGTGTTGGAGCGCTGCTGCAGCGATTTGACCAACCAGTTCGCGCTGGAAAGGTTCTCGCCCAGGAAGGTCTTCTCCTCCCGGCCCGCCCGCGCGCTGACCCGGGCGTGGTAGAGCTCGTTGACCAGCACGCGCGGCATGGTCTCCGGGTTGAGCTCGATCAGCCATTCCCCGTCGGGCAGCGCCCGCATCAGGACATCCGGCACGACTTGCTGCAGCGGTCCGTCATCCCACCCGGCGCCGGGCTTGGGATCCAGCGCCTTGATCTCGGCGATCATCTCCGAAAGGTCTTCGCCGTCCACCTCGCAAACCGTCATCAGCGCGCGCAGGTCGCGACGGGCCAACAGGTCGAGGTTGTCGAGCAGCGCTTCCATCGCCGGGTCGAGCCGGTTGCGGTCGGCGAGCTGAGCGGCGAGGCAGTCGCGCAGGCACGTGGCGAACAAACCGGGCGGGTCGAACCGCATCATGGTGCGGCGGACCCGGTCGATCACGGCCTCGTCGATGCCCATGGCCTCCGCCAGCTCGGCATTCGTCGCGGCGACCCGGCCGGCGCCGTCGAGCTGAGCGATCAGCTGGGCGCCGATCAACCGCTCCTTGGGATCGGCGATGCCGAGCCGGAGTTGCTCGCCGAGATGGGTGCGCAGATTGCGGGGTGAGGCGGCGAAATCGTCGATTCCGCGGTCGTCGCCGCCCCCTTCGCGGCCGCCGGGCCCGATCGGGCGGGAGAACCCATCGGACGCGCCGCCCTCGTCGAACGAGTTGCTGTGGTCCGCCTCCACCGCGTCCGGCAGCTTCTCCATCCGGACCAGGTCGGCGGAGTCGAGGTTGCCGAGCGTCTCCGTCCGCTGGTCCGGCGCCGGCGCCTCCGGCGTCGCGTCCGACCGTTCGTCCCATTCCAGCAGGGGGTTGCGCTCAAGCTCACCTTCGACAAAGGCGGCGACTTCCAGATTGCTGAATTGCAGCAGCTTGATGGCCTGACGCAGCTGCGGCGTCATCACCAGCGACTGGGTTTGCCTGAACTCGAGACGGGGACCTGCGGACATGGCTGCGATTTTTACAGGCTAAACCTTTCTCCAAGGTATACTCGCCGCACATCCTCATGCGCGACCACTTCCTTCGGCGCGCCCTCCATCAACACCTGCCCGTCATGCATGATGTAGGCGCGGTCGACGATCTCCAGCGTCTCGCGGACATTGTGGTCCGTGATCAGCACGCCGATGCGGCGATCCTTGAGATGGGCGATCAGGTCGCGAATCTCGCCGACGGCAATGGGGTCGATGCCGGCCAGCGGCTCGTCGAGCAGGATGTAGTGCGGCTGCGTGGCCAGCGCGCGGGCGATCTCCAAACGCCGCCGCTCGCCGCCCGAAAGCGCCAGGGCGGAGGTGCGGCGCAGGTGGGAGATGCCGAACTCGGCCAACAGCGCGTCCAGCATCTGACGCCGCCGGTCGCCATCGGGCTCGACCACTTCCAGCGCCGCCATGATGTTGCTCTGCACATCCAGCCCGCGGAAGATGCTGGCTTCCTGCGGCAGGTAGCCGATGCCGAGCCGGGCCCGCCGATACATCGGCAAGGCGGTGATGTCGTGGCCCTCAAGGCTAATGGTGCCGTGATCTGGCCGGACCAGACCCACGATCATGTAGAAGGTGGTAGTCTTGCCGGCGCCGTTGGGGCCGAGCAACCCCACCGCCTCGCCGCGCCGGACGTTGATGGAGACGTTCTGCACCACCGGGCGCTTCTTGTAGGACTTGCCGACGGCCTGCGCGGTGAGCCCTTTCTCGGCGGCGTCGATCCGCCGGGAGAAATTCATCGCTTGCCCGCCTTGGCCGCCGGCGCCGGTTTGGCGTCGGGCGCTCCGGCCGCGCCGCCGGCCTCGTTGGGCACGATCAACCCCTGCACCCGGGTGCCGGGGTCGCGCACCAGGGTGGAGATGCCGGTCTTCATGTTCACCAGCGCTTCGTCGCCGTTCAACTGGTTCATACCGCGCGTGATGTGCACGTGCCCGACCACGCGGGCGATGTCGCCCTCGGAGACATAGACGCCGCGGTCGCCGGTGACCGTCTCCGTCGCGGTGCGGACCTCCACGTGCCCGAACGCTTCCGCCCGCTGCAGCTTGCCGGCCATCGCGGCCTCGTTGCCACTCTTGGCCGCGGCCGGCTTGGCGGCGGGGCCGCTGGGTGCGGTGTAGCCGACCAGCACGTCGGCGGAGAGGCGCTTGCCGTCCGCCGTGGTCACGGTCGCCAATCCGCGCCCGACCGCCATGTGCTTCTGCGACCACCATTCCAGCGTGTCGCGCGCCGTCATCACCTGGCTGGGCGTGGTCAGGCTGAGGTCCTTGCCGGTCATGACCAGCACGGCCTGGTCGATGTCGTAGACGGCGCGGTCGCCGACCGCGATGTCCGACTTGTTGAAGATCTTGACGTGGCCTTCCGCCTCGAGCCGGTAAATCTCGTTGGCACCGGTGTCGCCGCCGCCACCCATGACGGATCCGGCAGAGACGGATCCGGCAGAGACGGGGGCGGTCGAGACGGGGGCGGTCGAGACGGGGGTCGTTCCCGCGCCGGCCTTGCGGCGGTAATGCGCGATGAGCTGATCGGCCATCACGCTGACGTCGCCGCGCACCGCCCGGGCATCGCCGCGGGCGACCACCACCTGATCGCCCTGCCGCCACTCGATGCCGTCGCGCGAGGTGACCTCGATCGGGCCGCCCTTGGACAGGTCGAGCCCGCCCGCCGCGTCCTGCGCCCGCGCGCCGGCGGCGACGCCGACAAGCAGAACGGCCGCGCCAAGGAGGCGGATCAATGGCTCGCTCCGTTCATGACCAGGCGCGAAGGACCCTGGAACTGGATGGCGCCGGCCTTGTCGGTGAGCATGAAACCCTGCGAATCCAAAACGCCGAACGGTCCCTCGGCATGGGTCTGGTCGTTGCTGCTCGCGGCGCCGCTACGGACGTCCACGGCCGCCGTTTCCGTGCGCATCACGGTGCCGTCGTCGCGGTACAGCACGACGTCGCCGCTCAGGTCGAGCTGTTCGCTGCGCTGGATGAACACACCCTGTTTGGATTGGACCTGCAACCAATTTCCGCTTTCCAGCATCAGATCGGCCTTGGGCTCGCCCAGGTCGACGCGGCTCGGGCTCGCCTGCGTGGCCCAGGCGGCCGTGACGGTGTAGGGCCGATTGCGCTCGTCCACGCCGCGGTAATGCGGCTCCAGCATGCGCCCACCCTGCGCCTCGACGGCGAAGATGCGGCGGAACGAGGTACGGCCGGTCTCGCCCAACCGGGCGAATTCCGGCCACAGCACGATGGCGCTGAGCAAGGCCAGCGCGGCCAGCGGCAGGCCGAACTTGGCGGTGCGCACCATGAGGCGCCGCTGCCGGATGCGCCGCCGGTTCACCTCGCGCCGCGCGCGCCGGCCCTCCAGCAGTAATCGTTCGCGCGTATCGGCCCGGAGCTCGGACATGCTCATGCCACGCCGGCCCGCAGCAGGTCGTGGATGTGCAGGATGCCGGCCGGCCGGCCGTCGCGGTGCAGCACGAACAGGCTGGTGACCGGGCGCGTGCCGTCGTTCATCGCGCGCAGGGCATCCGCGGCGAGGGCATCGGGGGCGATCGTCCGGGGCGCTGCATTCATCACGTCGCCCACTCTACGTCCGAGAAGGTCCGGTCCCATGGCGCGGCGCAAATCGCCATCGGTGAGCACGCCGCGAAGAAGGCCGGTATCGTCCACGGCACCAAGGCAGCCGAAGCCCTTGCCGGTCATCAGCAGCAGCGCGCGGTCCATCGGGAGGTCGACCGGCGCCAGCGGCACGGCCTCGCCGGTATGCATGAGGTCGCCGACCAGGCGGAGCTGGGCGCCCAGCGAACCACGCGGATGCAGGACGGAGAATTCGGTGGAGGTGAAGCCGCGCCGGGTCAGCAGCGCGACGGCGAGCGCGTCGCCCAGCGCGAGCTGCATGGTGGTGCTTGTGGTCGGGGCCAGGCCCAGGGGGCAGGCTTCCGGCGCCGGTGGCAGCAGCAGCACGTGGTCCGCGGCGCGGGCCAGCGCCGAGCCCGCTCGCGCGGTGATGGCGACCAGCAACAGGCCGAATCGGCGCGCATGGGCGACGAGATCGGCGAGTTCGGCGGTCTCGCCGCTATTGGACAGGGCGAGCACGGCGTCGCCCGGCAGGATCATGCCGAGATCGCCATGAGAGGCTTCCGCCGGGTGCACGAACATCGCCGGAGTGCCGGTGGAGGCCAGGGTGGCGGCGATCTTGCGGCCGATATGCCCCGACTTGCCCATGCCGCTCACCACGACCCGGCCGGTGCAGGCGGCCAACCGGTCCACGGCTGCGGAGAAGCGATCGTCCAATGCGGCTGAAAGGGCGCGCAGCCCAGCCGTCTCCGCGGCCAGCACGGCCTGGGCGACGCCAATATCGGACGTCCGGTCGAGGGCGAACGCGGCAGTCATCCTTTCATACATGAGCGCGCGTCAAAGCCTGGTCAATGAGACGCTGTTTCGCCGCCGGTACCGCGCCCGTTCAGTGCGCGAAGATGTCGGGCGACTCGTAGCCGAGCAGATCGAGTCGGCACCGCGCGGGCAGGAAATCGAAGCACGCCTGCGCCAGCCCGGCACGCCCCTCGCGCTCCAGCAATGCGTCCAGCTTGGCCCACAATGCATGCAGATGCAGCACGTCGGAGGCGGCATAGGCCAGTTGCTCGGACGAGAGCTCCGGCGCTCCCCAGTCGGACGTCTGCTGCTGCTTGGAGATCTCCACGCCGAGCAGCTCGCGGCACAGATCCCGCAGCCCGTGCCGGTCGGTGAAGGTCCGGACCAGCTTGGCCGCGATCTTGGTGCAGCGGACCGGCGCCACCGTGATGCCGAATGCGCGCTGCAGCACGGCCACGTCGAACCGGGCGAAATGCATCAGCTTGACCACGCCGGGGTCGGCCAGCAGGCGGGCGAGGTTCGGTGCGTCGTAGCCGCGGCCGCCGAGCGAGGGGGGTCTGATCTGCACCAGGTGCGCGGTGCCGTCGCCGGCCGAGAGCTGCACCAGGCAGAGCCGGTCGCGATGCGGGTTGAGGCCCATCGTCTCCGTATCGACGGCGATGGTCGGTCCGAGATCGAGGCCGAGCGGCAGGTCGTCGCGATGGAGATGAATGGTCGCGCCCTGCTGAAACTGAGTGGTCGTCACGCTCGAAGAACCGTTGGTGCCCAGGAAAAGACTCGAACTTTCACGACCTTGCGGCCACAGGTACCTGAAACCTGCGCGTCTACCAATTCCGCCACCTGGGCACCGTGCGGTGGAGGGGGGAACTAGCCGCGCGGGCAGGTCGCGTCAAGCCGGTTTGCAGCCCCGTTCGCGCCGATCATCGCGGCGCCGGGCCTTGAGGGGGAGCGGGGCACGCCATAGTAGAGGCCACGGTTTTAAGGACGGCGGCAATGACGCGCAGCGTGGCGACGGTTTTCGGAGGGAGCGGTTTCATCGGCCGCTACGTGGTCCAGCGCTTGGCCGCGCGGGGCCACACGGTCCGCGTGGTCGGCCGCAACACGGAGCGGGTCAAGAACCTGATGACGACCGGCGTGGTCGGCCAGGTGATCGCCCTATATGGCTCCTTCTCGAATCCGGCGACCGTGATGCGCGCCACCGAAGGGGCCGATTTCGTCGTCAATCTCGTCGGCCTGTTGGCCGAGCGGAAGGCCGGCGACTTCCAGCGCATCCAGGCCGAGGGGCCCGGGCTGATCGCGCGCGGCGCGGCGGAGGCGGGGGCGCGGCGTTTCGTGCAGGTTTCGGCCATCGGCGCCGATGCCGGCAGCCCGAGCCTGTATGGCCGCACCAAGGCGGCCGGCGAAGCCAATGCCCGCGCCGCCTTCGCCGCGACCACCGTGCTGCGTCCGTCCCTGGTGTTCGGCGAAGAAGACAAGTTCTTCAATCGTTTCGGCGCCATGGCGATGTATTCGCCCATCATGCCGGTGATCTCCGGCGATAGCCGGTTCCAGCCCGTCTATGTCGGCGACGTGGCCGATGCGGTGCTGGCCGGGCTGGAGCGCGACGAGGTGACCGGCCGGACCTTCGAGCTCGGCGGCCCCCGTGTTTACAGCTTCCGCGAGATCCTCGCCTTCATCCTCGCCGAGACCCGGCGACACCGCCCGATGATCGACATCCCGCCCGGCTTGGCGCGGCTGCAGGCCAAGATCGGCGAGATGCTGCCCGGCAAGCCGTTCACCTCCGACCAGCTGGCCATGCTGCAGCAGGACAACGTGGTCGGCGTCGGCGCGGCCGGGCTGCGCGAGCTCGGGATCGTGCCAACTCCCGTCGAGCTGATCGTACCGGCATATCTCGACCGGTATCGTCAGGGCGGCGGCAAACGTGAGGAAGTACCGAGTTAGGCCCGTTCCGGACCTTGTTTCTGGCGAGCTGACGGCGTGACGACGGTGGACCCGGGAGGGTGCAGGTGATTTAAGGTCCGTTTCGGACCTTCCGCGCATTTTTCGCCTTTGCGTCTGACGATCTCTCCTTTTATGAGGGAGAGATCATCGGGAGCGCGCCATGGCTGACCATCGCATGTTGCAGTTCGTGCGCCTGGGCCAGCAGCCGCCTGCCAAGCGGCAGGTGTCGGCCCGGCGCGAGGACTTTGCCGAGATCTACGCCGACTTCGACCCGGCGACGGCCGGCAGTCAGGCGAGCCGGTGCAGCCAGTGCGGCATTCCGTTCTGTCAGGTGCACTGCCCGCTCAACAACAACATCCCCGACTGGTTGAAGCTCACGGCCGAGAACCGGCTGCAGGAAGCCTACGAGCTGAGCAGCGCCACCAACACCTTTCCCGAGATTTGCGGCCGCATCTGCCCGCAGGACCGACTGTGCGAAGGCAACTGCGTCATCGAAAAGGATTTCGACAGCGTCACCATCGGCGCGGTGGAGCGGTTCATTACCGACCATGCATGGGAGCAGGGCTGGGTCCAGCCGCCGGCGCCCACGCACGAGCGGCCGCAGTCTGTGGGCATCGTCGGTGCCGGGCCCGGCGGGCTGGCGGCGGCGGAGCGGCTGCGCACGCTGGGCTATCAGGTGCATGTGTACGACCGCTACGACCGGGTTGGCGGGCTGATGATTTACGGCATCCCCGGCTTCAAGCTGGAGAAAGAGGTGGTGCTGCGGCGCTGGAAGCTGCTGGAGGATGGCGGCATCCAATTCCACTTGGGCATCGAGATCGGCCGCGACCTGACCTTCGCCGAGCTGCGCGCGCGCCACGATGCCGTGCTGATCAGCACGGGCGTCTATAAGGCGCGCGACATCGGCGGGCCCGGCGCCGGGCTGGGTGGCATCGTCAAGGCGATGGACTTCCTGACCGCGAGCAACCGGCAGGGGCTCGGCGACAGCGTGCCGGAGTTCGACGACGGCTCGCTGAACGCGGCCGGCAAGCGCGTGGTGGTGATCGGCGGCGGCGATACGGCGATGGACTGCGTGCGGACCGCGGTCCGGCAAGGCGCGGCCAGCGTGCAGCTGTTGTATCGGCGCGACAAGAGCAACATGCCCGGCTCCATGCGCGAGGTGAAGAACGCGGAGGAGGAAGGCGTCGAGTTCGTCTGGCTATCGGCGCCGGAAGCCTTCACGGGGGAGGGCACCGTCTCCGGCGTGATGGTGCAGCAGATGCGGCTCGGCCTGCCGGATGCGTCCGGCCGGCAATCGGTGTTGCCCGCCGAGGCGCGCGTGACCGTGGCGGCGGACCTGGTGATCAAGGCGCTCGGCTTCGACCCGGAGGAGTTGCCCGCGCTGTGGGACCAGCCGGGCCTCGAAGTGAGCCGCTGGGGCACGCTCAAGACCGACCACCGCACCGCCATGACGACGCTGCCGGGCGTGTTCGCCGCTGGCGACATCGTGCGTGGCGCCAGCCTGGTGGTCTGGGCGATCCGCGACGGGCGCGACGCGGCGGCCCGCATGCACGACTACATTCAGCAATCGGCCATGGCTGCGGCAGCGGAATAGGGAACGGACATGGATTACGTTGCCGAGTGGAACGCCAACGTCGCCCGCCTCGCGGGGACCTACGATCCGACCCAGGAGCATGATGCGTGCGGCGTCGGCCTGGTCGCCGCGCTCGATGGCAAGAAGCGACGCGACGTGGTGCAGGCCGGCATCAATGCGCTGAAGGCGGTGTGGCATCGCGGCGCGGTGGATGCGGACGGCAAGACCGGCGACGGCGCCGGCATCCATCTCGAAATTCCCTACGATTTCTTCGTGTCCGCCATCCAGCAAAGCGGCCACCGGGTCGACCCGCAGCACGCGCTGGCCGTGGGCATGGTGTTCCTGCCCAAGACCGACCTGGGCGCGCAGGAGCGCTGCCGGCAGATCGTCGAGACCGAGATCCTGAACTTCGGCTACAGCATCTATGGCTGGCGGCAGGTGCCGATCAACGTCGCCGTCATCGGCGAGAAGGCCAACGCGACCCGGCCGGAGATCGAGCAGATCACCGTCAATGGCGGCAGCGTCGACCCGGCCCGCTTCGAGCGTGACCTGTATGTGATCCGGCGCCGCATCGAGAAGCAGGCCATCGCGGCGCAGGTGGGCGAGCTCTACCTCTGCTCGCTGTCGTGCCGGTCCATCATCTACAAGGGCATGTTCCTCGCGGAGTCGCTGACCGAGTTCTACCCGGACCTGCTGGACGAGCGTTTCATCAGCCGCTTCGCCATCTATCACCAGCGCTACTCGACCAACACCTTCCCGACCTGGCGCCTGGCGCAGCCATTCCGCATGCTGGCCCATAACGGCGAGATCAACACGCTGTCGGGCAACGTCAACTGGATGAAGAGCCACGAGACGCGCCTGGCCGCCGGCGAGCTCGACCGCTTCATCGAGGACGTCAAGCCGGTGGTGCAGGCCGGCAGCTCCGACACCGCGTCGCTCGACCAGGTGTTCGAGTTGCTGGTGCGGGCGGGTCGCGACGCGCCGATGACCAAGGCGCTGACCATCCCCGCCTCCGTCGGGCAGGACGCGACCATGAAGCAGGCGCATGCCGACATGTTCCTGTATTGCAATGCGGTGATGGAGCCGTGGGATGGCCCCGCGGCGATCGCGGCGACCGATGGGCGTTGGGTGATCGCCGGGCTGGACCGCAACGGGCTGCGGCCGTTGCGCTACACGATCACGGCCAACGACCTGCTGGTGGTCGGCTCCGAGTCCGGCATGGTGACCTTCGCGGAGGCCGACATCATCGCCAAGGGCCGGGTCGGGCCGGGGCAGACCATCGGCGTCGATCTGGACGAGCCGAAATTCTACACCGACGAAGCGATGAAGGACTTGTTATCCGCGCGCCAGAACTACGGCGACTGGGTCAAGCGCATCGCCCAGATCGACCAGGTCGTCCGCACCGACGCGCCGGAGCCGGTGTTGTACGAGGTCGCCGAGCTGCGGCGCCGCCAGCTTGCGGTCGGCACCACGCACGAAGAGCTCGAGATGATCCTGCACCCCATGGTGGAGGACAGCCAGGAAGCCGTCGGCTCCATGGGCGACGACACGCCGGTGGCCGTGCTCTCGGAGCGGTATCGCGGGCTGCACCACTACTTCCGCCAGGCCTTCGCGCAGGTGACCAACCCGCCGATCGACAGCCTGCGCGAGACGCGGGTCATGTCGCTCAAGACCCGGCTGGGCAATCTGGGGAACGTGCTGGACGAGGATAGCGGCCAGTGCGACCTGCTGCAGCTCGACAGTCCGGTGCTGTCGACCGCCGAGTTCGCGGCCATGGCGGCCACGATGGGCGACACGGCCTGCCACGTCGATTGCTCGTTCCCGGCCAGCGAGGGCGAGGTCGGGCTGCGCGCCGCCATCGAGCGGATCCGGCGCGAGGCGGAGGAGGGCGTGCGCGCCGGTTGCGCCCATGTGATCTTATCCGACGAGAATCAGGGCGAGACCGCCGTGGCGATCCCCATGATCCTGGCGACCGCGGCGGTGCATACGCATCTCGTGCGCCAGTCGCTGCGGACCTTCACTAGCCTGAACGTCCGCAGCGCCGAGTGCCTCGACACGCATTACTTCGCCGTGCTGATCGGCGTGGGCGCGACCACGGTCAACGCCTACCTGGCGCAGGAAGGCATCGCCGATCGCCAAAGGCGCGGCCTGTTCGGCGACCTGTCGCTGAAGGAAGCGGTCAAGCACTACAAGAAGGCGGTGGACAAGGGCCTGCTCAAGGTGATGTCCAAGATCGGCATCTCCGTGCTGTCCTCCTATCGCGGCGGCTACAATTTCGAGGCGATCGGGCTGTCGCGCGCCCTGGTGGGCGAGTTTTTCCCCGGGATGCAGTCGCGCATCAGCGGCATCGGCCTGTCCGGCATCGCCCGCAAGGTCCTGGCGCTGCACGAGGTCGCCTGGCACGGCGAGACTACCACCCTGCCGGTCGGCGGCGTCTACAAGTTCCGTCAGAAGGGCGAGGTGCACGCCTTCGAGGGCAAGCTGATCCACACGCTGCAGACCGCGGTGGCGACCGACAGCTACGAGACCTACCGCCGCTACGCCGACGGCGTGCGCCGGCAGAAGCCGGTGGCGCTGCGCGACCTGCTCGATTTCAAGCGCGACGGGGTCACGCCCGTGTCCGTCGACGAAGTCGAGAGCATCACGGAGATTCGCAAGCGCCTACTCGCGCCCGGCATCTCGCTCGGCGCCCTGAGCCCGGAGGCGCACGAGACGCTGTCCATCGCCATGAACCGGATCGGCGCCCGCTCCAACAGCGGCGAGGGCGGCGAAGATCCGGAGCGTGCCAAGCCGCGCGCGAACGGCGACAACGCCAACTCGCCGATCAAGCAGATCTCCTCCGGCCGCTTCGGCGTCACGGCAGAGTATCTGAACGCCTGTCGTGAGATCGAGATCAAGGTCGCCCAGGGGGCCAAGCCCGGCGAGGGCGGCCAGCTGCCGGGCTTCAAGGTCACCGGGCTGATCGCGCGGCTGCGGCACTCGACCCCGGGCGTGACGCTGATCAGTCCGCCGCCGCACCACGACATCTACTCGATCGAGGATCTCGCCCAGCTCATCTACGACCTCAAGCAAATCAATCCGATCGCCTCCGTCTGCGTGAAGCTGGTGTCGCGCAGCGGGATCGGCACCATCGCGGCTGGCGTGGCCAAGGCCAAGGCGGACGCGATCCTGATCTCTGGCCATTCCGGCGGCACGGGGGCGAGCCCGCAGAGCTCGGTCAAATACGCCGGGTTGCCGTGGGAGATGGGGCTGTCGGAGGCGCATCAGGTGCTGATGCTCAACCGTCTGCGGCACCGGGTGAAGCTGCGCACCGATGGCGGGCTGAAGACGGGGCGCGACGTGGTGATCGCCGCCATGCTGGGGGCCGAGGAGTTCGGCATCGGCACGGCGAGCCTGGTGGCGATGGGCTGCATCATGGTCCGGCAGTGCCACAGCAACACCTGCCCGGTCGGCGTCTGCACCCAGGACGAGGAGCTGCGGCAGAAGTTCGAGGGCTCGCCGGAGAAGGTCATCAACCTGTTCTCCTTCATCGCCGAGGATGTGCGTCACATCCTGGCCTCCCTCGGCGTGCGCCGGCTGGCCGACGTGATCGGGCGGACGGACCTGCTGGCCCAGGTCAGCCGCGGCTCCGAGCTGCTGGACGACCTCGACCTCAACCCGCTGCTGGCCCAGGCCGATCCGGGGCCGCACCCGCGCTACTTCAACGGCGAAGGCCGCAACGAGGTGCCGGAAACGCTGGATGCGCAGATGATCGCGGATGCCGCGCCGGTGTTCGAGCGCGGCGAGAAGATGCAGCTGCAATACACCATCCGCAACACGCACCGCGCCATCGGCACCAAGCTGTCGTCGACCATCACCCGGCGCTACGGCATGACAGGGCTGGAGCCGGCGCACATCACGGTGCGGCTGCGCGGTACCGCGGGGCAGTCGCTCGGCGCGTTCGCCGTGCAAGGGCTCAAGCTCGAGGTCATCGGCGACGCCAACGACTATGTCGGCAAGGGCTTGTCGGGCGCCACCATCGTGATCCGCATGGCGCCGAGCTCGTCGCTGTTGAGCCAGGAGAACACGATCATCGGCAACACCTGCCTGTACGGCGCCACGGCCGGGTTCCTGTTCGCGGCGGGGCAGGCGGGCGAGCGGTTCGCGGTGCGCAACTCGGGGGCCACGGCGGTGGTCGAGGGCTGCGGCAGCAACGGGTGCGAATACATGACCGGCGGCACGGCGGTGTTACTGGGCGCGGTGGGCGACAATTTCGGCGCCGGGTTCACGGGCGGGCAGGCCTTCGTGCTGGACGAGGACAATTCGTTCGAGCATCGGGTCAACGCGGACACACTGCTCTGGCAGCGCGTCGAGCACCCGCACTGGGCGGCGACGCTGCGCGGCCTCGTCGAGCGGCACGTCGCAGAGACGAGCAGCCGATATGCCGCCAACCTGCTGGTGGACTGGGATCGCACGTTGCCGAAGTTCTGGCAGGTCGTGCCCAAGGAATACGTCAAGTATCTTCCGGTGCCGCTGCGGGAGGCTGAAGCGCTGCGGGCCTGATTGGCGCGGCAGGCGCAAGGGTGCAATAAGCGCCCGATGCGCCTGCTCTACCATCTGCCGCTTTCCCCGTTCGCCCGGAAGGTCCGCCTGGTGCTGGCCGAGAAGCGGTTGCCATTCGAGCTGCAGGTCGAGAAAGTGTGGCAGCGGCGGCCGGAATACCTGGCCATCAACCCGGCCTGCACCGTCCCGACCCTGGTGGACGAGGACGGGACGGCGGTGCCCGACTCCCGCGTGATCTGCGAGTATTTGGAGGAAGCCTATCCGGACGCGCCGCGCCTGCTGCCGGCGGGCCGGGCGGAACGGGTCGAAGTGCGGCGGCTGGTCGCCTGGTTCGACGGCAAGTTCGCCGCCGACGTGACGCGCAACCTACTCGGCGAGAAGTTCATGAAGAGGCTGCTCGGCAACGGCAATCCCGATGCCGCCGCGTTGCGGGCGGGCTACGCCAATTTCCGGCCGCACCTCGAGTATATCGGCTGGTTGGCCGAAACGCGGCGCTGGTTGGCGGGCGACGAGCTGAGCCTGGCCGACTTCGCGGCGGCCGGGCATTTGTCGTCACTGGATTTTGCGTCCGACGTGGATTGGTCGATGTCGGAGGCGGCGCGCGAGTGGTATGCGCGCATCAAGTCGCGGCCCAGCTTCCGGCCGCTGCTATCGGACCAGGTGCCGGGCGTTGCACCGCCGAAACACTACGCCGACCTGGATTTCTGAGCGCACGCCGCCCGGAGCGGGTCGCCAACGGGCGACATCCGCTCCGGGAGCGACGGGAGAGCGTTACGAACGGCTGTAGGTGCCGGACGCGACGTCCTCGATGTCGGAGTAGTTGAGGCCGAGATCCGCCAGCTCGCGGTCCGACATGCTCGCCAGTTCGTGGCGGATGCGGGCCTTTTCCGAGTTCCGCTCGAACAGCGCGATCAGCCGGTTGAAGGCCGAGAAGATCGGCGCCGGCGCGGGCAGGAAGCGGGTAGTGGTTGTCGTGGTCGCCATATTGAAAGTCTCCAAGCTTGGCTCCCGCGGGAGCCGACGGCAGGAAGACGTTTCCTCACGACCTAAAATGCGCTTGCGGGCGGAGAAGACAACCGCTGTTTTGCTGCACTGCACAAAACGCGGGTCGGGCGCGGCATCCCGGCAACAGGCCGGGATGCCGCGAGTGGATCAGCGCTTATCGAGGGTGACGTAGTCGCGCTGAGCCGGGCCGGTGTAGAGCTGGCGGGGACGACCGATGCGCTGGCTCGGGTCTTCGATCATCTCCTTCCACTGGCTGATCCAACCGACCGTGCGGGCGACGGCGAACAGCACGGTGAACATCGACGTCGGGAAGCCCATCGCCTTGAGGATGATGCCCGAATAGAAATCGACGTTCGGGTACAGCTTCTTGCTGATGAAATACTCGTCGTGCAACGCGATCCGCTCGAGTTCGACGGCGAGGTCGAGCGTCTTGTCGTCCTTGATGCCGAGCTCCTTCAAGACCTCGTGGCAGGTCTCCTGCATGATCTTCGCGCGCGGATCGTAGTTCTTGTAGACCCGGTGCCCGAAGCCCATCAGGCGGACGCCGCTATTCTTGTCCTTCACCTTTTCGATGAAGGCCGGGATGTTCGACACGTCGCCGATCTCGTCGAGCATCTTCAGCACCGCCTCGTTGGCGCCGCCATGGGCGGGCCCCCACAGGCTCGCGATGCCCGCCGCGATGCAGGCGAACGGGTTGGCCCCGGTCGACCCGGCCAGCCGCACGGTGGACGTGCTGGCATTCTGCTCATGGTCGGCATGGAGGATGAAGATCCGGTCCATGGCGCGCTCGAGCACCGGGCTGACCTCGTAGGGCTCGGCCGGCACGGCGTTGATCATGTGCAGGAAGTTGGCGGCATAGCTCAGGTCGTTGCGCGGGTAGATGAAGGGCTGGCCGACCGAATATTTGTAGGCCCAGGCCGCGATGGTCGGCAGTTTGGCGATCAGGCGGAAGGCGCTGATCCGGCGGTGTTCGGCGTTATTGATGTCGAGGCTGTCGTGGTAGAAGGCGGAGAGGGCGCCGACCACGCCGCAGATGATCGCCATCGGGTGCGCGTCGCGGCGGAACCCGTTGTAGAAGCTACGCAGCTGTTCGTGCAGCATCGTGTGCCGCATCACCCCGTTCTCGAAGTCTTTTTCCTCCGCCGGCGTCGGCAGCTCACCGTTCAGCAGCAGGTAGGCCACCTCGAGGAAGGTGGACTGCTGGGCCAGCTGCTCGATCGGGTAGCCGCGATACAGCAATACGCCGACATCGCCATCGATGTAGGTGATCTTGCTGTCGCAGGCCGCGGTCATGCCGTAGCCGGGATCGTAGGTGAAGATGCCGAGCTGCGCGTAGAGTTTGCTGATGTCGGCGACGGACGGACCGATGGTGCCGCTTCGCATCGGCAGGGACAGCGACTTGTTGCTGCCATCCATCGTCACCGTGACGGTGCCATTGCCGGTATTGTTTGCTGGGGCGTCCATCGGAAAGTCCTGTTCAGGTTGCGGCTAAATTAGGGCGGAGGTGCCCGGCGGCGCAACCTTAGCGCCTGCAACATCTCAGTGTGCGGATACGTCCGCCCACAGGCCGGCGCGTTGCCGCCGGGCGCGCAGCTCGAGATCGGCGAGATCGGGCGAGCCGGGGCGGGCCCGCGCCCAGCCGCTGGCGACGATGGCGCGCGACAGGTCGGTGCCGTTGGCCGAGCACGCCGCATAGGGCCGGCCGGCGTGGTCGTGATCGCCCAGTGAGCACTCGATCCGGCGGTCGCGCACCAGATTGGCCAGCGCCGCGGTGGCCGCGCCGCCGCAATCCACGCTGCCGCGGCATCGATCGCCGCGGTCCGGCGCTTCGACGCCACGCAACCGGACCACCTGGCCCCCCATCTTCAGCGTATCGCCGTCGATCACGGCCACGTTGCCGGCGTCGGCCGAGACATGGGTCGGCGGCGGCGGCGCGCGGCCGAACAGGCTACCTGACTCCATCGTCATGGCCAGCGCGCCCGCGGCCAGCACGACACCGGCGGCGAGCAAGGCGGTCTGGCGGAGCGGAAGCCGGCGCGACGAGCCACGGAAGATGCGGCGAGGCGGCTTCATCGAGGTGCCGAAGCAATGCGCATGGGCCTGCCTACCGAGTGCCATCCCGTGATGCAACCGTCTCGCTGACGGCTCATTCCCAGAACGGTTTCGCCTTGCGGAACTGTTTCCAGCTCTTGCCGATGCGCGCGAGGGCCGGGCGCGCCTCGGCCAGCGCCAAGCCTTCCGCCAGCCCGGCGGCGTAGCCCCGCCCCGCCCGCCCGAGCTGCGCCATCAGCGCGGCGGAGGCGGCAGCGTCGTTCAGCGTGCCAAGATCTGCTTGCAACTCGGCGACCCGGCGGATGAACGGCTTGATCGCCCGGCCGGGAAAGGCGGGCGCGAAGAAATCCGCCGCGTATCGCAGCCGCTTTGCGTCCTTGCGCAGCTCGTGCAGCGCCTCGACCGGTAGGCCCGCCAGCGAACGGCCGCGGCGGCGCACCCGCTTGAACCGCCGGGAGAGCACGTCGGCGGCGAACGGCGCCACCGTTCCGTGCGTGTCGTCCGGGGCGGCGTCGGTTTCGATCGCCGCCCCGATCCCCCGCTCGACCGCGTCGAAGGCGGGGCCGGCCAGGAACGCGCGCAACGCCGCTTCCGCCGTCGCGCGGCGGCGGGTGGCGGCGCGGAGCAGCAGGCCGATGCGGGCATCCTCGCCGGCAAGCTTGGCGGCGGTCGCCCCGGTGCCGGACAGGAACACGTCCCAATCCCGCACGGCACCCAGCATGCCGGCGCAATGCTTGACGTCCTCGGCCAGCGGCGCCAGCGCCGGGCAGACCGGGCGGAAAATGGTCAGTGCGGAGCGCAGCCGCCGGGTCGCGACGCGGGCCTGATGCACCGCATCCTCCTCGATACCGGCGCGGAGGGTGCCGACCCAGTGCTGCAGCCCGGCCGACAGGTCGCCCAGGATCGCCGCCATACCCTCGTGCAACGGCAATTGGCCGAAGCTGGGTGGGTCGACCTCCGGAACGAGGACGGCATCTTGCGGCGGGGCGGCGAGAACGACGTCGGCGGTCAATCGGTATCTGCCGCGCCCGCGACGGCCGGCAGGTCGCGGGGGCACAGGAACCGGACCAGGCGCCCGCCCCCTTCGTTGAGGGCCCGCCATGGGCCCGGCACGGTGAACTCGGTCAGCGCGCCGGAGGGGTAGCCCTCGGCAAGGCGCCGCAACGAAGCATCGGCGAAGCTCATCGCGTGCGCGCCGACCAGCGTCATCGCGAGCTCGTGGATGCCTGGATTGTGCGCGACCACCATGACGCTGCGCACGGTCTCCTTCACCTCGCGCAGGATGTCGAGCAGCTGGCTCGCGGGTGCGTCGTAGAGCGTGTCCATCCGTTCCACGAGCGGCGTGTCGTCCCACGGCTCCAATGCATCAAGCGTTTCCAACGTGCGCTTGGAGGTCGAGACAAGGACAAGGTCGGGGTTCAGCCTGAGCTGCGCCATGGCGTCGCGCATCGCCGCCGCCGCCCGCCGGCCGCGCGGATTGAGCGGGCGCTCGTGGTCCGGCAGGTCGCGCTCGTCCCAGGAGGACTTGGCGTGCCGCAGGAGAAGGAGCTGACGCATGGGCGGGAGTCTGCCCGTCCCGGCCGCCAGCCGCAAGCGCGGAGGCTGCTTGCGTCGCCGCCGGCCCGCCCCAGCTTTCACCCATGCCGGGAACGCTCCGCCTCGTCTTGGGCGACCAATGCAGCCGCAGCCTCAGCGCGCTGGAGGACCTCGATCCCGCGCGCGACCGTGTGCTGATGGCCGAGGTCATGGCCGAGTGCACCTACGTCAAGCACCATCCCAAGAAGATCGTGTTGGTTCTGTCCGCCATGCGGCACTTCGCGGCCGCCCTGCGCGCCCGCGGCGTCGCCGTCGACTATGTCGAGCTGGACGATCCCGACAATACCGGCACGCTGCGTGGCGAGATGCTCCGCGCCGTCGAGCGGCACCGGCCCGACCGCATCGTGCTGACCGAGCCCGGCGAGTTCCGGTTGATGGACGATTTCAGGCGCTGGCACGAAGTGACCGGGCTCGAGGTCGACATCCGCGACGACACGCGGTTCCTGTGCCGCGTCCCGGACTTCCTGGCCTGGGCGCGGGGACGCTCGGGCGTGCGGATGGAGTTCTTCTATCGCGAGATGCGGAAGCGCTACGACGTCCTGATGGATGACGACGCGCCGGTCGGCGGCAAGTGGAACTACGACCCGGAGAACCGCAAGCCGCTGCCCAAGTCGCTCGCCCCTCCGCCCGCGCCGCGCTTTGCGCCGGACGCCATCACGCAGGCGGTCATCGCCCTGGTCGCCGATCGCTTCGCCGACCATTTCGGCACCGTCGACGGCTTCGCCTTTCCAGTGACCGCGCAGCAGGCGCGGGTCGCGCTCGACGACTTCATCGACCGTCGCTTGCCGCAATTCGGCGACTGGCAGGACACCATGAAGACCGGCGAGCCGTTGTTGTTCCACGCGCTGGTCTCGACCTCCATCAACGCCGGGCTGCTGCTGCCGCTGGAGGCGTGCCAGGCGGCGGAGGCGGCGTATCGGCGCGGGGCGGCGCCGCTCAACGCGGTGGAGGGGTTCATCCGCCAGATCCTCGGCTGGCGGGAATACGTCCGCGGCGTTTACTGGTGGAAGATGCCCGGATACGGGCGGCTTAACGGATTGGAGGCGACGCGCCCTTTACCCTGGTTCTACTGGTCGGCCGAGACCAAGATGAACTGCCTGGCGCAATCGATCGGCCAGACGCGGGACGACGCTTACGCGCATCACATTCAGCGGCTGATGGTCATCGGCAATTTCGCCTTGTTGGCCGGGTTGCATCCGGACGCCGTCGATGAATGGTACCTGATCGTGTATGCGGACGCCTATCAATGGGTCGAGATGCCGAACGTGCGCGGCATGGCGCTGCACGGCGATGGCGGGTTGATGGGTTCCAAGCCGTATGCCGGGTCGGGTGCGTACATCAACCGGATGAGCGATTATTGTCGCGGGTGCCACTATGACGTGAAGGACGCCGTGGGCGAGCGCGGCTGCCCGTTCAACGCGCTCTACTGGGATTTCATGGCGCGTCATCGCGATCGCTTCGCCGGCAACAGGCGCATGGCGATGCCGCTGCGCACGCTGGAGAAAATGGACGGGGCCCGGGTCGCGGCGCTGCGGTCGCGGGCGGCCGACTTCCTCGCGCGGATGGATGCGGGAGAGATGGTGTGATGGATCCGCTGCACGCCGACACCCTGAACGCCGACACCCTGCAAGCCCGGGCGCTGCAGGCGCGGGCGGCGGGTGACCATGCGGCGGCGGTCGGACTCTGGCGCGCCATGCTGAGGCGGCAGCCCACCGACTGGCGCGTCGCCCTGGAACTCAAGCGCGACCTCAAGGTCGGCTTTCATTACCCGGAGAGCGATCCGCAGTTCCGCCGCGCTGCCGCGGCCCTGCCGGATGACGAGTGGCTGGCCCATTACGCCGCGCTTTACGCCTATCACGGCGAGGATCTCGACGTGCTGGATCGCCGCGCCCAGTTGATGCTCGAACGGCGGCCCGGCGACCCGGCGGTGCTGGCAATCCGCGGCGACGTCGCCGCGCAACGACGCGACTGGGCCGGATCGGAGGCCGCCTTTGACGCCGCGGTCGCTGCGGACCCGCGTGAGGAGTGGCGGCTCAAGCGCGACACCGCCGCCATGTATCGGCGGTTGCGGCTCTCCTCGGATCACGCCGGCGACTACGCCGTCTGCTTCGTCAACCTCGACCGTAACCCGGAGCGGGAGGCGGAACTGCGGCGGCAATTTGCCGGCTCGGCCCCGGTGCTACGGCGCAGCGCCGGGATCGAAGGGCGGCGCTTGCCGGCCGCAGCGGTCGCGCGGCTCGGCGGCGACCCCCGGATGCGCGGCACGCTGGGCTGTTTCCTGAGCCATGCCGGCGCTTGGGAAGCGATGATCGAGCGGAACGACGCCTATTGCCTCATCGTCGAGGACGACGTGATCCCGTTGCTGGACCTGCCCGCCGACCTGTCGCCGTTCGGTTTGCCTGGGGCGTTCGACCTCGTCTTCGTCAACGACCGGCTCTCGCCGCGTCTCGACCCGGCCGGCGTGACCGGCTTCACGACCCGTCCCCTGCTCGCGGCGATGCACGCCTTCCCGCCGGAGGACAATGCGCCCGGTGGCGACGGTTACCTGCTGAGCCACGCCGGCGCGCGCAAGCTGCTGCGTTGGGTCGAGCGCGACGGGTTTGCCGAGGACGTGGACTGGCGCCTGCTCGCGTACGGCCTCACGCCGGCCGAGATCGCCGGGCTTCCCCGGCCGAGCCATGCCGGGCCCTGGCTGGAGCAGGTCGCGCAACGGATCCGAGGGCCGGAGCGCCTCGATGCCTACGTGCTGCACCCGCCGTTGATCCGCACGGTGGGCGTCAGCAGCGACCGTGAGGACGAGAACCGGCTGGCGGCGGTCGCCATCGCAGCGGCAGGGGGCTAAGCTCGCAACATGACGGAACGGGTGGAATGCGTCGTGATCGGGGCCGGCGTGGTCGGCCTCGCGGTCGGCCGGGCGCTGGCGCAGGCGGGACGCGAGGTGTTGGTGCTCGACGCTGCGGACGCGATCGGCACCGGCACCTCGTCGCGCAATTCGGAGGTGATCCACGCCGGGATCTACTATCCGGCCGGCAGCCTCAAGGCGCAGCTCTGCGTCGAGGGCAAGCGCCGGCTGTATGAGTATTGTGCGGCGCGGGGCGTCGGGCACAGCCGGATCGGCAAGCTGATCGTCGCATCCGACGACGCCGAGGTGCCCGTGCTGGACGGCATCAAGGCCAAAGCCGAAGCCAACGGCGTGACCGACATGCAATTGCTGTCCGGCGCGGCGGCGCAGGCGCTGGAGCCCGCGCTGCGCGTGGCCGGCGCGCTGCTCTCGCCCTCCACCGGCATCGTGGACAGCCACGGCTTCATGCTGGCGCTGCAGGGCGACCTGGAGAATGCCGGCGGCGCCGTGGTGCTGCACGCGCCGGTGCGGGGCGGTGAGGCGCGCGATGGCGGTTTCGTGCTCGACGTCGGCGGCGCGGAGCCGATGATCTTGGCCTGCGACAAGCTGGTCAACGCCGCCGGGCTGTCGGCGCCGGCGCTGGCGCGGCGGATCGACGGCATCGACCCGGCCACCATCCCGGATGATTACCTGTGCAAGGGCAGCTACTATTCCCTGACCGGCCGCGCGCCGTTCGGGCGGCTGATCTACCCGGTGCCGGAGAAGGCCGGGCTCGGCGTACATCTGACGCTCGACCTGGGCGGCCAGGCTCGATTTGGTCCCGATACGGAGTGGGTCGCCACGGAAGACTACGACGTCCATATCGAGCGGGCGGCTGGTTTCTACGCGGCGATCCGGCGATACTGGCCCGCGCTGGCGGATGGTGCACTGGCGCCGGGCTACGCCGGCATCCGGCCCAAGATCAACGCCCCGGACGCGCCGAGCGCCGACTTCAGCCTCAGCGGCCCGGCCCAGCACGGGCATGGCGGGTTGTTGAACCTGTTCGGCATCGAAAGCCCCGGCCTCACGGCCTCGCTCGCGATCGGGGCACGGGTTGTCGATATGCTGGCGCAGCGGAACAGCTTGCACAACTAAAGGTTGTGCTACATCCTACGGTTGCCGGTCGGGTGCGCTCTCCATCGCGGGACTCGGCTGCGCTTTGTGACGGTCCGAGCTGCCTGCGTCGTCGGGGGATGATGCAGGCGGCCGACTGTCCGCCGGAACGGCGGCCCGCCCCGTCGGCGTAAGCCCATACAGGCCGCGGCTCACCCGTTCGAACCAGCCATACACGTTGCGCCGCAGGATCGCGGCGGCCCGTGGCGCGTCCGCCCGCAAGTCGCGCGGGCGTTGCGGCGCGTCGAGCAGGCGCCCTGCGCAGCGCAGCGCCTCCTGCCGATACGCCGTCATGACCGGGCGTCCGCCGAGACCGCCAGGGGAGGGATCGCCCTGCCGCGCCGCGTGCTCGGCCGTAATCCGGCGGCGGCCCCGCGCATCCGCCCGCGGCTTGTAGAGCGTCGGTTCCGCCAACACCGCCACATGCTGCCCGCGCTCGATCGCCAGCAGGCCGAAGCCGAGCAGGCGGCAGAGCTTGCGCGCGCGGTCGTCGCGGTCCCGCCCCCGCCGGGTCGCGGGCACGGCGAGCCAGATCTCGTCGGCCCGCCCCATCCGCTCCACGCCCTGCAGCACCAACTCGAAGTTGAGCTGCATCTTCATCTCGGCAATCACCAGCCGGCTCGGCGCGCCCGGCTTGACGCCGACCACGTCGCACCCGGCGACCTCGCCCTTCACCTCGTAGCCGCTCGCCTCGAGGAAGCGCTTGACCGCCGGGTAGAGCGCCGCCTCGCTCATGGCAGGCGAGCGAATTACAGCCCGGTCTTGCCTTCGAGCCCGACCGCGGCCAGGCCTGCCAGCGCGCAGGTCTCGTCATTGTCCGAGTTGTCGCCGGAGATGCCCACCGCGCCGATCACCTGGCCGCTTTCCACGATCAGCACGCCGCTCGGCACCGGCACCAGCCGCCCGGCCGCCACCGTGCTGAGCGCGGCCATGAAGGTCGGGTTGGCCTGCGTGCGGTTGAACAGCTCGCGCGAGCCGAAGCCCATGCCGAGCGCGCCGTAGGCCTTGCCGAACGCGATGTCGAACCGGAGGATTCCCGCGCCGTCCTCGCGCTTGAACGCGACCAGGTGTCCGCCCGCGTCCAGCACGGCCACCACCAGCGGCATGAATTTGTGCTCGCGCCCGGCCGCCAGGGCGGCGTCGACGATCTGGCTCGCGATGTGGAGCGTCATGGGCATGGTTGAAATTCTCCTACTGAGGTCGCGGCTTGTAGCACCGTTCGCGAGCCGGAGCCGAGATAGCCCAGCACGGCATCGACCAGCATGCGCCGGTGCGCCGCGACCAGCGACGGATCCAGCGGATCGATCGGGAAGATCGTCCGCAGCGTGTCGCGGTTGGCGACGCGGAAGAAGCACAGCGCGGTGATCAACAGGTGCACGCCGATCGGCTCCGCATCGGTGCGGAACAGCCCGGCCGCCTGACCCCGCGCCAGAATGGCCCCGACCGTGTCGAGCGCCGAGGCGTTCAAGGCACGGATCGCCGGCATCGCGCGCAGATGCGCCGCGTGGTTGATGTTCTCGATCGCCACCAGGCGGACGAATTCGGGATGTGCCTGTTGGTAGTCGAAGGTGAACTCGGCCAGACGCTGGATCGCTTCGGCGGGCGGCAGCATGTCGAGCCCGAGCGTGCCCTCCGCCTGCCGCATCCGGCCATAGGCGCGCTCCAGCGCCGCGCGATACAGCCCGTCTTTGCTGGCGAAATAGTAATAGATCATCCGCACGTTGGTCTCCGCGCGGCTCGCGATGGCGTCCACCCGGGTGCCCGACAGCCCGTGCTCGACGAACTCCAGCTCGGCGGCGTCCAGGATCCGCCGGCGCGTCAGCTCGGCATCGCGCGTGGGTTTGGGGGCTGATCCTGGCATCCGGAGGCGATCTCGTGCTTGGCTTCTGAGCTGGCTTGACACTAATTAAGCGCCCGCTTAATCGAGGGGTCAACAGGGTCGCGAAACGACCGCAGGAGGAAGCGCTGAGCCCGCTCGTCTACGTCCTCAATGGCCCCAACCTCAACCTGCTTGGCCAACGCCAGCCCCACATCTACGGGCACGAAACGCTCGCCGACGTGGAGCGCGACTGCCGGGCGCTCGCTGCCGAGCTCGGCCTGGAGCTGCGCTTCCATCAGAGCAACCGCGAATACGAGCTGATCGACTGGATCCACGAGGCGCGCGGCAGCGCCGCCGGGATCGTGATCAACCCGGCCGCCTTCACCCACACCTCCGTGGCGCTGCTCGACGCGCTTTCCGCCTTCGACGGCCCGGTGATCGAGGTGCACATCTCCAACATCCACAAGCGCGAGGCCTTCCGGCACCATTCCTACGTATCGCTGCGGGCCGACGGCATCATCGCCGGGCTGGGCACGCAGGGGTATGGCCTGGCGCTGCGCCGGGTTGCGGCGTTGGCCGGCGAGCCCGCGTGATGCGGCGCAAAGCGATCGCGACCGTGGCCTTGAGCGGAACGCTGCCCGACAAGCTGGAGGCGGCCGCGCTGGTCGGCTTCGACGCCGTCGAGGTGATGGAGGCCGACTTGCTGGCCTTCGACGGCACGCCCGCCGACCTGCGGCGGATGGCGGAGGATCTCGGCCTTTCGCTCGACCTGTATCAGCCGTTCCGCGACTTCGAGGCGATGCCGGAGCCGCAGCGCAGCCGCAATCTCGACCGGGCCGAACGCAAGTTCGACGTGATGGAGGAGATGGGGGCCTCGTTGGTCCTGGTCTGCTCCAACACCCAGATCGCCGCGATCGACGATGACGAGCGCGCCGCCGCCGACCTGCGCGAGATGGCCGAGCGCGCCGCCCGCCGCGGCCTGCGAGTCGGGTTCGAAGCGCTGTCCTGGGGCCGCCACATCCGCCGTTGGTCGCATGCCTGGCAGATCGTGCAGCAGGCCGACCACCCGGCGCTGGGCCTGATCGTGGACAGCTTCCACACCCTGGCCCTCGGCGACGACCCGGCCGGCATCGCCGACGTGCCGGGCGAGCGCATCTTCTTCGTCCAGCTCGCCGACGCGCCGTGGCGCGACATGGACGTGCTGTCCTGGAGCCGGCATTTCCGCTCCTTTCCCGGCCAGGGCGACCTCGATGTCGACGGCTTCGTGCGCGCGGTGCTGGCCAGCGGCTATGCGGGGCCGCTCTCGCTGGAAGTGTTCAACGACCAGTTCCGCTCGGCGCCGTCCCGCATGATCGCGCGCGACGGCCTGCGCTCGCTCATCCTTGCAGAAGCCAACGCCACCGGGACCGGCCTGCCGCCGCCCACGGCGGTGGACCGGATCGAGTTCCTCGAATTCGCCGTCGATGCGCCGACGCGCGAGGCGCTGGCCGGCTTGCTGGGCCAACTCGGCTTCGCCCGGGCGGGCCGGCACCGGACCAAGGACGTCGAGCTCTGGCGCCAGGGCGGAATCAACTTCGTGCTCAACGCCGAGCAAGACAGCGCCGCGTCCGAACACTTCCAGCACCACGGCGCCTCCGTCTGCGCGGTCGCGCTACGGGTGGACGACCCGGCCGCCGCCGTCGAGCGGGCGCGCGCGCTGCTGATCCCCGATTGGCGCGAACGGACCGGGGCCGGCGAGGCGCGCATCCCCGCCGTGCGAGGCCCGGACGGCACGCTGATCTATCTGATCGGCCGCGAGCAGGACTTCTGGGCCGGCGATTTCGACCTCCTGCCCCTCGGCGCCGCCACGGCCGGCCTGGACTCGATCGACCATGTCGCCCTGGCGCTGCCGGCCTGGCAGCTCGACACCTACGTGCTGTTCTGGCGCTCGCTGTTCGGCCTACACCCGCAGCCGGTGTTCGACCTGCCGGACCCGTTCGGCCTCATCCAAAGCCGCGCCATGGTCAACGATAGCGGCACGCTGCGGCTCACCTTCAACATCTCCGAAGCGCAGGACACGGTCACCAACCGCTTCGTCTCCGCTTTCGCCGGCGCCGGCGTGCATCACGTCGCCCTCGCGACCGACGACGTCGCGGCTTCGGTCGCCGCGCTGGAGGCTCGCCGCGCCCCCGTGCTGGCGATCCCGCCGAACTATTACGAGGACCTCGGCGCTCGCTTCCCGCTCGACGACGATGCGCTGGAAACGCTGGAAGCCGGCGACATCCTGTTCGATGCCGCGTCCGGGGCCGCGGGTGCCGGCGAGTTCCGCCACGCCTATACCGACGCGTTCCATAACCGGTTCTTCTTCGAGCTCGTCGAGCGGCGAGGCGGCTATGCCGGCTTCGGCGCCGCCAACGCCGCGATCCGCATGGCCGCGCAGGCCCGCCGCTACGTCCCCACTCGATAGGAGGCGCCCCGATGCCGACCGTTGAATACGTCCAGCGTGACCGCGAGATGCAGCCGCCGGCGCTGACGCCGGGCTACAAGACGTCCGTGCTGCGCTCGCCGCGGCTGGCGCTGTGGTCGCTGCAGAACTCGCTGTCCGAGGTCACCGGCCCGGTGTTCGGGCGCGAAGAGCTCGGCCCGCTCGATCACGACCTGATCCTGAACTACGCCAAGACCGGCGAGCCCATCGGCGAGCGCACGATCGTGCACGGCCGCGTGCTGGACGAGAACGGCCGCGGCCAGGCCAACACGCTGGTCGAGGTCTGGCAGGCCAATGCCGGCGGCCGCTACCGTCATCGAAACGACACCTACCTGGCCCCGATCGACCCCAATTTCGGCGGCTGCGGTCGCATGATCACCGACGAGAACGGCTACTACGCCTTCCGCACCGTGAAGCCCGGCGCCTACCCGTTCCGCAACCACGTCAACTCGTGGCGGCCGGCGCACATCCATTTCTCGATGATGGGGCAGGGCTGGGCGCAACGGCTGATCACCCAGATGTATTTCGAGGGCGACCCGCTGATCCCGCGCGACTCCATCCTGGCCACCATCCCCGACCCGGCCGCCCGCGAGCGCCTGGTCGCCAAGCTGGACCTCAACGCGTCCATCCCGCTCGATACGCTGGCCTACCGGTTCGACATCGTCCTGCGCGGCACCCGCTCGACGCTGTTCGAGAACAAGCTGCATGGGAACTGACGCCATGACGACGCTGGATTACCTGCCGGAAACGCCGTCGCAAACCGCGGGTCCGTACGTGCATATCGGCCTCATCCCGCACCAGGCCGGGTTCGACATCTTCGCCAACAACTTCTCCAACGTGCTGACAGGGCGCGGCGAGCGCATCCGCATCGAGGGCCGTGTGCTGGACGGGCTCGGCGCGCCCTGCCGCGACGTGCTGCTCGAGATCTGGCAGGCCAACGCCGCCGGCCGCTACAACCACCCGCGCGACACGCAGGACAAGCCGCTCGACCCGGGCTTCCGCGGCTGGGGCCGCACCGGGACCGATTTCGAGTCCGGTCTGTGGTGGTTCGAGACGATCAAGCCCGGCGCGGTGGTCGGCCGTCACGGCCACAAGCCGATGGCGCCGCACGTCAGCCTTTGGTTCGTCTCGCGCGGCATGAACATCGGGCTCTCGACCCGGATCTACTTCGAGGACGAGGCTGCGCTCAATGCCGAGGACCCCGTGCTGCGCATGATCGAGCCGGCGGTCCGCCGCGACACGCTGATCGCCCGCCGCGAGGAGCGCGACGGCCTGCCGACCTATGTCTTCGACGTCCGCATTCAGGGCGACCGCGAAACCGTCTTCTTCGACCTCTGAGAGCCGCCATGGACCCCATCGTCATCGCCTGCGCCATCACCGGGTCGGTGCCGCGCAAGAAGGACAATCCCGCCGTGCCGACCCTGCCGGCCGAGCAGATCGAGAGCACGCATGCCGCGTTCGAGGCCGGGTGCTCGCTGGTGCACATCCATGTCCGCAACGACGACGAGAGCCCGTCGAGCGACCCGGCGCGCTTCGCCCAGGTGCAGGCCGGAATCCGCCAGCACTGCCCCGGCATGATCGTGCAGTTCTCGACCGGTGGCCGCGGCCGCGACCCCGCCGCCCGTGGCAACGCCCTCGAGCATCGGCCGGACATGGCGTCGCTCTCCACCGGTTCGGTCAACTTCCCGACCATCATCTACGAGAACTCGGCCTCCCTGGTGACCGACCTGGCCACCAAGATGCAGCGCTTCGGCGTGCGTCCGGAGATCGAGCTGTTCGACCTCAGCCACATCCACGGTGCGCGCCGGCTGATCGACGCCGGACTGATGGACGAGCGCCCGCACGTGCAGGTCGTCATGGGGGTCAAGAACGCGCTGCCGGCCGAGGAACACCTGCTCGACCTGATGCTCGGCGAGATCAGGCGGCAATTGCCGCAGGCGACCTGGACCGCGGCCGGCATCGGCGCCGCCCAGGCCCGCGTGATGGAGTGGGTGCTGGCCCGCGGCGGCGACGGCGTGCGCACCGGGCTCGAGGACAACATCCGCGTCGGCAAGGACCGGTTGGCGGCGAGCAATGCCGAGCTGGTGCAGCTCGCCGTCGATGCCTGCGCCAAGCACGGCCGCCGCCCGGCCACGCCGGCCGAGGCGCGCGCGGCGCTCGGCCTCGGCGCCCCCGCGTGATCACCGGACGCGGCAAGGTCATCGCCCACGTCGGCTACCCGACGGAGAGCTTCAAGGCGCCGATGATCTACAACCCGTGGTTCGAGGCCAGGCGGATCGACGCGGTCGTCGTGCCGATCGGCGTCACGGCCGAGGATTTCGCCACCGTGATGCCGGCGCTGCTGCGGGTGACGACGCTGCACGGGGCGTTGATCACCATGCCGCACAAGGTGTCGGTGCTGAGCTTGGCCGACGAGGTCACGCCCACGGCGCAGATCGCCGGCGCCGCCAACGCGCTGCTGAAACGTCCGGACGGGAGCGTGCTGGCCGACATGTTCGACGGCGCCGGCTTCGTGCGCGGGGTGGAGCGCAAGGGCAAGCGTATCGCCGGGTCGCAGGTGGTGGTGTCGGGCTGCGGCGGCGTCGGCTCGGCCATCGCGGCCTCGCTGGCCGCGGCGGGGCCGGCGCGGATGATGCTGTTCGATCGGGACGAGGCGGTCGCCGCTGCGCTGGCCGGGCGGTTGCGCCGGCACTACCCGGCGCTGGACGTCGCCACCGGCTCGCGCGACCCGGCGGGCTTCGATCTCGTCGTCAACGCGACCCCACTCGGCATGAAGCCCGGCGACCCCCTGCCGTTCGACGTCGAGCGGATCGCGGCGGACGCTTTCGTCGGCGAGGTCGTGATGAAGGAGGAGTTCACGCCGCTGTTGCTGGCGGCGCGGGCGAAGGGCTGCGCGGTGCAGGTCGGCACCGACATGTTGTTCGAGATGATCCCGGCCTACCTGGAGTTCTTCGGCTTCGGCAGCAGCACGGCCGACGAGCTCCGGTCGATGGCCCAAATCCAATACTGAACCAATAACGGGAGGAAACACATGACAAGTCCAGGGCGCCCCGAACCGGGCGGGCAGACCAGGAAGGCCACGGCGAGCGGATGGATCGGCTCCGCGCTCGAATACTACGACTTCTTCATCTACGCGACCGCCGCTTCGCTCGTCTTCCCGCAGCTCTTCTTTCCGTCGGCCGACCCGACCGTGGCTATCGTCGCGTCGCTGGCGACCTACGGCGTGGGCTACGTCGCGCGCCCGATCGGCGCCTTCGTGCTCGGCCATCTCGGCGACACGCACGGGCGCAAGAACGTGCTGCTGATCTGCATGTTCATGATGGGCTTCTCCACCATGGCGGTCGGCCTGCTGCCGACCTACGCCACCGTCGGCATCTGGGCGCCGATCCTGCTCGTCATGCTCCGGCTGGTGCAGGGCTTCGCGGTCGCCGGCGAGATCTCCGGGTCGAGCTGCATGATCCTCGAGCACGCGCCCTTCGGCCGCCGCGGCTTCTTCGCCAGCTTCACGCTGCAGGGCGTGCAGGCCGGGCAGATCATGGCCGCCGCCGTGTTCCTGCCGCTGGCCGCCTACATGCCGACCGACGCGTTCAACTCGTACGGTTGGCGCATCCCGTTCCTGCTCAGCGTCGTGGTGATCATCGCCGGTTACATCATCCGCCGCGAGGTGGACGAGACGCCCGCATTCGCCGCAGAGGAGTCGGCCGGCGCCGTCGCCCGGGCGCCGATCCCGGAAGCGTTCCGCACCAGCAGCGCCAACATGTTCCGCGTGGTCTGCATGGCGCTGATGAACACCGTGCCGGTGGTCGCCACCGTGTTCGGCGCCGCCTACGCGGTGCAGCCGGCCTACGGCATCGGCTTTGAGAAGTCGGTCTATCTATGGATTCCGGTGCTCGGCAACGTGCTGGCCGTGCTGGTGATCCCGTTCGTCGGCAACCTCGCCGACCGGATCGGCCGCCGGCCGCCCATCATCGTCGGCGCGATCGGTTCCGGTCTGCTCTCCTACGCCTACCTGTACGCGATCAGCATCCACAGCGTGCCGCTGGCGATCGTGTTCTCGCTGCTGATGTGGGGCATCGTCTACCAGGGCTACAACGCGGTGTTCCCGAGCTTCTACCCGGAGTTGTTCGCCACCCGCGTCCGCGTGACCGCGATGGCGATCTCGCAGAACATCGGCACCACCATCACGGCGTTGCTGCCGGCCTTGTTCGCGATCGTGGCGCCGCCAGGCTCGGTCGGCATCCCATTCACGGTGGGCAGCATCGCGCTGGCGATCACGATCGTCGCCGCCGTGGCGGCCGCCAGCGCGAAGGAGACGTATCGCTTGCGGGTGGAGGATCTCGGGCGACCCGGCGCCGTGCCGGTGCCATTGCCGGAATACCAGGCCCTGCGCGCGCAGTCGGTTTGAACAGGCAGGGACCCGGGTGCGAGCCCGGGTCCCTGCGGATCAGCGGATGGCGCCGTTGACGCCGTTCGGGAAGAAGCCGCCCGCGGCCGCCCCCTGCGCGCCATAGGCGATGTTGAGGATCTGCCGCGGCGTGCGGCCGAAGGCGATGCTGTTCGCATCGGCCGGCACGATGTTCGCCACGTTCGCCAACACCACGCCCTGATCGTCCGCTGCGCCGGACAAGTTGGCGCGCAGGCTCGAGATCGCCGCCGTCTGCGCTCCGAAGCCACGCTGGAACAGCAGGGTCCGGATCGTCGATGCCTGATACGACTCCACGCCCAGCAAGCCGCCGGCGATGCCGAGGATCTGCTTGTTGGCGATCAGCGCGGCCGATCCCTTCAGGGCGGTCACGCAAACGTCCTCGATCGCGTAGGCCGCCAGCAGCAGGTTGTTCTCGTTCAGGAACGCATCGAACCCGGCCTCCAGCCCGGCCGCCGCCGCGAGCACGGCGAAGCTGTTCTGCAGATCGAGCGCGGGCTGGGCGATCGCCGCCGACCCCACCACGGAGCGCAGCGTGCGAACGTGGCCCAGTTCGTCGCGCCGCAGCTGGTCCACGAACTGCTGAACGAACGGTGTGTCGAACGTGACTGGCCGCCCACCCGAAACGGCGCCGGCCGCGGTGCCCGTGCCGCCCGTCGTATCGCTCGCTGCGAGCGTCTGGCCGTTGATCGCGCGGGTGTAGAGCTCAGCACCCAGATACTCGAAGTTCAGCGCAAAATTGGCGATGGCAATGTCATTGATCGCCTGCGCCTGCGCGTCCCGGGGCGCCAAACCGACCATCCCGGCCGCAACGGCGGTGAAGGCGGCGCCTCCCAGCCCGGCTGCGCTCATCACGCGGCGACGTTCCCATTCTGCGGGCGAGGCGGTCTCGCGGTCGTGGATCGTTTCCTGCATCGGTATTCTTCCGTAGCAACGCCGACCCTCAGCGGTCGGGCGAGCGCCAGCGTTACCGGACAATCGATCGTTGCGGTGTTCACGCCCTGCGAAGGTCATGCAGAGTTGTTGAATGCGGCCGGCGCCGCCGCCGCTTGGAAATACGGTTCCCCGGGCGACGGTCGACAGAGTGTGCCGTTCTCCCCACCGGCCGAACTTCGCGGCGCCATTTCCTTGCTCCGACCAGCAACGGCGGCCACATCGTGTGGCATGGCACAGCTCACAGCACTCGAAGGCGTCAAGGCGGCCAGTCGCGGCCTGCGCGGCTCCATCTCCGCCGAGTTGGCGGACTCCACGACGATCAGCGTGGGCGAGGGCTCGCATGGTCTGCTCAAGTTCCATGGCAGCTACGAGCAGTATGACCGCGACACCGCGACCGCGCTGAAGCAGGCGGGCCACGACAAGGAATGGCAGTTCATGGTTCGCGCCCGCATCCCGGGCGGCCGCGTCACGCCGGCGCAGTATCTGGCCCTCGACGAGCTTGCCGACCGTTATGGCAACGGCACGCTGCGGATCACGACCCGGCAGACCTTCCAATTCCACGCGATTGCCAAGCGTGACCTGCGCGCCACGATCGGCGCCATCGACGAGATGCTGCTGACCACGATGGCGAGCTGCGGCGACGTCGTTCGTAACGTCGTGACCACCGCCGCGCCGATCCAGGATGCGGTCCACCGCACGCTGCGCGAGACGGCAGAGTATCTGTCCTCCGTGCTGCTGCCGCGCAGCAAGGCACACCACCAGATCTTCGTGTTGGGCGAGGATCAGGGCGACGAGGCCGAGGACGAGCCGCTCTATGGCCCGACCTACCTGCCACGCAAGTTCAAGATCGGCCTGACGCATCCGGCCGACAACTCGATCGACGTGCTGTCCAACGACCTCGGCCTGATCGCGGAAGTGACGGACGCCCAGGTAACGGGCTGGATCCTCTGCATCGGCGGCGGCCAGGGCATGACCCACAACAAGCCGCAGACCTACCCGCGCGTGGCGTCCGCGCTGTGCCGGGTCACGCCGGACCAGTTGCTGCCGGTGATCGAGGCGATCATCAAGACGCAGCGCGACAACGGCGACCGCACCAACCGCAAGCGCGCCCGCCTCAAATACGTGGTCGACGATCACGGGATGGAGTGGGTCAAGGCGCAGGTGGAAGCGCATTACGGCGCGCCGCTCGAGGCGCCGGGGCCGTTGCCGAAGCTACAAGTGCCGGAGCATCTCGGCTGGCACGAGCAGGGCGACGGCAAGTGGTGGCTCGGGCTGCCGATCTCGGCTGGCCGCATCGTCGACACCGCGACTTTCCGGCTCCGGACGGCGCTGCGCGAGGCGGTGCTGCAGTTTGGCGTCACCCCGGTGCTGACCCCGCTGCAGAACATCCTGCTCACGGAAGTCGAACCCGGTCAGCGCGACGCGCTGGAGGCGATGCTGCGCGAGCACGGCGTGACGTTCCGCGACGACTTGACGCCCGTCGCGCGCTGGTCCATGGCTTGCGTCGCGTTGCCGACATGCGGGCTGGCGTTGTCGGAAGCCGAGCGCTCGCGCGAGCCGATCGTGGCCGGGATCGAGGGCCTGCTCCGGCAGCACGGTCTGGAAAACGAGCGGCTTTCGGTCCGCATCACCGGCTGCCCGAACGGCTGCGCGCGGCCCTATGACGGCGATATCGGCATCGTGGGGCGGGCCCCCGGAGCCTACGCCATCTTCGTCGGCGGCGACTTCGAGGGCACCCGGCTGAACTTCCTGTTGCACGAGCGCATCAAGCAGGCGGAGATCACCGAGCGCATGGCGCCGTTGATCGCCGCCTGGGCCGCCGGGCGCCAAGCGGGCGAGGGCTTCGGCGATTACTGCCAGCGGCAGGGGCGCGAGGCGCTGCACTCGCTATCGGTGCCGACGCTCATCGCCGCCGAGTAACCCGCCGAACAGAGGCCGGGCACGACCTCCGTCGTGATCCCGGCCAGTTCGGCCCGCAACGTCACCACATCCAGCGCCGCGCCGAGGCGGATCACGCGCTTGCCCTCCGCGGCCAACGCCCGCAACTGCGCCGCCTCGTCCCCGTCCACCGCGACCCGGTCGGCATCCCGCCGCGCCAGGTCCAGCACCTCGGGCGTCACGCTGGGGTCGTGCACGATCACGTCGGCTTCCCCCAGCAGCCGGTGCGCGCGCATGGTGACGAGGTCGGCCGGCCCCGGCCCCGAAGCGACCAAGTAGATCAACCCGGGTGGAGTCGCGCTTCCGCCCTCGATCTCGCGCTGCATCTCGGCCAGCCCCGCCGCCTCGTCGCCCGCCAGCACCAGGTCGGCCGCACGCCCTGCCAGCATGCGTTCGATGACCCGGCGCCGCGGCCCCGGCAGGGGATATTTCTCGCGCAGCGCGCCGCTCAACCCGCCCAGCATCGCCGCCAAGCGCGACAAGGCCGGCGGCAGCATGGCCTCGATCCGCGCCCGGATCAGCCGCGCCAGCACCGGCGCCTCGCCGGCCGACCCTACCGCGACGATCAGCGGGTCGCGGTCCACCACGGCCGGCGTGATGTAGGAGCACAGGGCGGGCTTATCGACGACGTTCACCGGCAGCTTGCGGGCCCGAGCGGCGGCGCTGAGCGCCTCCAAATCCGCTGCCGAACCCTCCGCGCCGACTGCCAGCACGACATCGTCCAGCAATTCGGGCGAGAACGCGTCGGCCCACACGACCTCCGCTCCCGCCCGCCGCAGCGCCTCCGCCTTGCGCTCGCCCACCTCGCCGCGGCCCAGCACCAGCGCGCGGCGGCCGCGGACGTCGAGGAACACCGGCAGGTAGCGCATCAGGCGACGCGCGCGACGGGCGTGCCGAGGCGGCCGGCCCAGATGGTCTCGGCGCCGCGGTCGGCGCCCGCCGCGTCGGTGGCACGGCCGAGAGCGAGCAGGGCGAGGGCGATCGTGGCGCGCGCGGTGGCCGCGCCCGGGCCGGTGCCGCCATGCCACGCTTCGGCGAGGCTGCCGGCGTCGCCCGGCATCGGCGCCGGCGGCATCAGCAGCTCGCTGCGGCCGGCCGCCTCGTCCCACACATGCACGCTGATCGGCTTGGCCGGGTTGCGCTCCGCCTCGCCGCCGCCGCCCTTGACCACCGCCAGCCGATGCCGTCCCAGCCGCTCGGCCGCGCCGAGATGCACCTCGATATAGGGCGGGTGGAACACACCATCGACCGCGCACGGCGCGTCGAACGGGTTGATCAGCCGCACCACCGTGTTGATCGGCGAGCGCAGGCCCAGCAGGCCGCGCAGCGTCAGCAGCCGGTCGAGCGCCGGGCTGAGGGCGGCCAGCGGCAGGTAGGCGAAGCCGCGGCCGGCGAGCTCGCGCGCCGCTGCCTCGCGAGAGCCCGCCACCGGCAAACCCAGCGCCGCCAGCCCGGCCTCCACCGCCGTGCCCTGGGAAAACTCGTTGCTGCCATGCATCAGGACGGAAACGCCCGACGCGGCCAGCGCCAGTGCCGCCAGCAGGAACCACGGTTCCCCGCGCGTGCGTCCGGCGCCGTAGCTCGGCCAGTCCAGCTGCACCGGCGGGCAACCCGGCGGCGGCCCGGCACCGAACGTGTCGCGCGCGGCCTCGATCAATCCGCTGATCTCGTCCGCCGCCTCGCCGCGGTAGCGCAACAGCATCAGGAACGCCCCGATCTGCTCCGGCGCCGCCTCGCCGCGAAGCACCATGCCCAGCGCCTCGCGCGCCTCCTCGCGCGTCAGTGCCCGCGAACGGCCGGGGCCGCGCCCGAGGGTGCGCACGAAGGGGGCGAAGCGGTGCTCGGGTTCGTCATCGGCCATGGCTCAGACATGCGCCTCCCGCGTCGCCACGCAAGCGCGTTCAGTCGCCGCCGTTCGCCGCCGCCTCGGGGAAGAACATGTCGGAGACCGCGGTGGGGCGCTGCTTGATGCTGCCGATCTCGGCCATGAACTGCGCGGTCGCCAACACCTTTTGCGGCATCAGCGTAAAGGCATAGTCCTTGTCGCTGATGATCTTCACCAGCTCGGGCTCGGACGTGAACTTGTCGCCTGAGAGCGTGATGTAGAGTTTCGCCGCCGCCGGCTTGTCCCGGTTGATGATGTCGATAGCCTCCGCCAGCCCATCGCGGAACGCCTTGAACACCGTGGGATTGGCCTCGCGGAACTTGCTGGACGCCACCAGCGTCAGCGCCGTCGCCGGGCCCCCCAGGATGTCGTAGTTGGACGTGACCAGGTGCGCGTTCGGTAGCTTCATCTCCTGCTCGTAAAACGGCGAGGAGGTGAAGTGCGCATTGACGCCCGCGGTCTCGTTGGTGATCGCCGCCAGCCCATCCGGATGGGAGAGGGAGACGGTGTAGGGGTCGAGCTTGGCCCACTCGCTGCCCCCGAACGCCTTCGCGGCCGCCATCTGCAGCATGATCGCCTGGGTGGAGATCTTGATGGATGGAACGGCGATCTTGTCCTTGCTGCTGAAATCGGTGACGGATTTGACCGCCGGGTTCCGGCTCACGAGGTAGAGCGGATAGGTCGTGACCGCCGAGACGCCCTTGATGCCGACGTTGCGCGTCGTCCGGTCCCACAGCGTGATGAGCGATGGCGCGCCCAGCGCGGCGAACTGGATGGTGCCGGATAGCAGCCCGTCATTCATCACGCTCGGCCCGGCCACGGACACCCAGGTGACTTCCAACGGCGGCAGCCCGGCCGCCGCTGCGTGTTTCTCGGCCAGCTTCTCGTGCTGCATCACCATGAGCGGCAGGAACGAGACGCCGTATTGTTGCGCCGCCGCGATGCGGGTGACCTCGGCCTGCGCCGCGGTGGAGAACAGGCAGGCGGCAAGTAGAAGGGCTCGGAACGTCATGGGTCTCTCCGCAGATCGGCCAAGCGCGCGCCCATCGCCTCGGGCACCTCGACCGGCAGGCCGAGAAGGAGGAACGAGTTGCTCTTGCCGTGGATGTCGAGGTTGAGGCTGGAATTGACGCCGCCCTCCAGCACCTCGTCGATGACGAAGTTCAGCGCCTGTAGATTGGACAGTTCGTAGCGCACCACCGCCGTGGCGCCGCGGTGGCGGAACAGGTCGTGCACCCGCTCGGGCGTCACCTGGTCCAGGATCAGCGGCCACAGTTCGGGATGGTAGGCGATCACGCTGACGTTCAGCCGGTTGCCCTTGTCGCCGGCGCGGGCATGCGCGAGTTCTTGCAGCAGGACCTTCATGCGAAGCGGAACCGCGGCGACACCCGGTCGCGCCCGATCAGGTAGGACACGGTACGGATTCGGTTGCGGATCTGCTGGCGCTGGCCGCCTCCGCCCGCCGGGCCGCAGCACAGCAGCGCCAATACTTCCTGCACGCCCTGTTCGACCGGGCGGCGTTCCCGCGCCGATACGGCCAGGCGAACGCGGATCTCCGGCGCTTCCGGTGCATCGGCCCCCAGCGAGCCGCCATCGTCGTCGAACACGGAAAGCGCGCCGATCAGGTCGAGCCGGCGCTTGACGGGGATCTGCCGCAAGGTGAGCCGGTCCGCGATCGTCTGCGCGGCGAGCTTGGCGCGGGCCATCGCGTTCGGCCCGGCATAGGATATCTCCGCCTCGCCGATCCAATCGCCTTCGAACGACACCGTCGTCTTCAGCGTAGGCGGTGCCGGGTGGCCGCGTGCGCCCTGCACCCGCACCCGGTCCGGCCCGTCCTCGGAGATCCGCACGCCGGTGACGTCCAGCGTCACGTCCGGGGTGAGGTAGGCGGCGGGGTCGTGCATCTCGTATAGGATCTGTTCGGTCACGGTGCGCTTGTCCACCCGCCCGCCCGTGCCGCCGGCCTTGGTGATGACGAACGAACCATCGGCGCGGACCTCCGCGATCGGGAAGCCGATCTCGGCCGGGCGCGGCACGTCCTTGTAGCCGGGGTCGGCGAAGTAACCGCCGGTGACCTGCGAGCCGCATTCCAGCAGGTGTCCCGCGAGCGTGCCGGCGGCGAGGCGGTCGAGGTCATCCCACGCCCAGCCGAAATGGGCGGCGAGCGGCCCCAGTGCGAGCGCCGGGTCGGCCACGCGGCCGGTCACCACGATCTGCGCACCCGCCCGCAGCGCATCGGCAATCGGCTTGGCGCCGAGATACGCGTTGGCGGCGATCAGCGTCGCGTCCGGCTGCACCAGCCCGGCATCCGCCTCGAACACCGCATCGTTCTCGAGATCGATGGTGCCCGACACGTCATCGCCTTCCACGATCGCCACGCGAGGCTCCGGCAAGCCGCGCTCGGCCGCGAGCTGCTTGAGCCGGCGGGCGGCGGCCGGCGGGTTGGCGGCACCGAAATTGCCCACCACGGGGATGCCGGCGCGCAGGCAGCGGGGCAGGATCGGACCCACCAGCTCGTCGAGAAGCGGCTCGTAGCCGTGCTCCGGGTCGAGTCGGCGCGCGACGTGGCCGAGGGCCAGCGTGCGCTCGGCCAGCGTCTCGAACATGATGGCGCCGGGCCGGCCGGAGGCGGCGATGGCCTCCACGACCGAAACCGGCGCGTCGACGCGGTCGCCGGAAAAGCCCGCGCCGCAGCCCATCATGAATACGCCCGCGTCGCTCATTGCCTTCGTTCCTCCTACCGAAGTTAGGGCGCGGGAGCGGCGGCGGGTCAAGCGACCTGCCGGCGTCGGCAATCAAACGTTGCGACGTCTCATGAAATGAGACATGAACGGCCATGGATGGGCGTTATAAAATCGTGAATGCTGCTCGGTCCGCGACGGGGCGGGAGGTGTGGCTGTGGCTGGTCCTGTTCGTCAGTGCCGGCATCGCCCTTCGTGTCGGCGCAGCCATCCTGCTGCCGACCATCGAGCGTCCGGACGAGGTGTTCCAGAACCTCGAGCCGGCGCATCGGCTCTGGGCGGGCACCGGCGTCGTGTCGTGGGAATGGCGGGTTGGGATCCGCTCCTGGCTGTTTCCCGCGATGCTGGCGGGCCTCGTCTCCGCCGCCGGGCATCTCGGCCTTCCCGATGGCACGGCGCTGCCTCTGATCTGGACCGCGTTGGCCTGCGTTTCGGCCGGCGTGATCGTTGCCGGCGTCGGGCTCGGTTGGCGCCGGTTCGGTCGGACGGGCGCCCTGCTCTGCGGCTTGCTCACCGCGTTCTGGCCCGACCTCGTCTATTACGGACCCAAGACGCTGGGGGAGGTGCAGGCCGGCAACCTCGTCGTGGTCGCCGCCTTTCTCGCCGGCGACCCGGCGCGGCGGTCGCGGGGGCGGTTGTTCGCCATCGGAGTCCTGCTCGGCGCCGCCTTCGACCTCCGGTTCCAGTTGGCGCTGACGTTGCTGCTGATCGCCGGCTGGACCGCGCGCGCCGAGTTCCGCCGTGGCTGGCTCCCGCTCGTCGCCGGTGCAGCCATCCCGCTTGTGCTGCTGGGCGCGGTCGATTGGTGGACGCTCGGTTCGCCGTTCCAGTCGGTGTGGAAGAACATCCAGGTCAACCTCCTGGAGCACCGCGCCACCGAATACGGGGCGATGCCGATTTACAAATACGTCTCCTTCATCGTGACCCGGAACGGGGCGGCGTGCCTCGCCATGGCGGGCCTGTTCATCTACGGCACCCGCGCGGCCCCGCTGATGGCGCTGACCGCGATCAGCGTCGTCCTGTTCCATTCGGCGATCACGCACAAGGAAATCAGCTTCGTCTACGCAGCGCTGCCCTGCGCCATCGTGACGATCGGTCTGGGCGCGGCCCGCGTCGTCGACGGCCTGCAGCGATGGTTGCGTCACCCCCCGCGGCCTGCGCGGGCCGCCGCCGCCGCCGCGCTCCTGACACTGGCGACCATCGTCCTGGTCGACCTGTCGGAGCAGCCCTTCGCGGCCACGCCGATCCGCGCCGACCTCACGACGTTTTACCGCGAGGTCCGTGGCAAGCCCGATCTTTGCGGACTCGGCCTGGTTTCGACCGATCGGCCCTTCTGGTTCCTCAGCGGCGGTTACAGCTTCCTCGGCCGCCCGGTGCCGATCTACCTGGCGCGCTCGCCGGCGGACCTCGCCGAAAGCCGCGAGGGATTCAACTACGCCATTGCGCAGCGCGCCAGCGTGCCGGCCCTGTCGGGCTATGCGACGCTGCGTTGTGGCGCGGAGCTGTGCCTGCTGCATCGGCCCGAGCCCTGCGCCCCGTCGGCCGAGCACGAATTCTCCCGCGAGTTGGCCCGGTCCGACATGTAGGCGGCCACGTCCGTCAGGAGTCGAGCGTGTAGGCGTCGTAGGCGCGGAGCGAGCGACGCTGCTCCATGGTCGTGATGGCGCGCTCGAGTTGGGCAACGGCGTCGAGCGCCGGGTCCGCGGCCGAAGGCGCGGCAGGCGCAGGCTCGTCTTGGGCCAGCGCCTCTAGCCGTTGCGCGGCCCGTTGCAGGCGTCCGGTGTCGACCGATTCGGCACTGGAGGCGGCCTCCGCAGCGACCACACGGGTCCAGTGCACGCAGTCGAGCAGGGCGGAGAGGGGACGCTCGATCGGCGGCCGACGGACCAGCGCGCGGGTGGCCGTCACGGGCGCCAGGGCGAGGCGGAGGTCGGCGAGCATCCGATCCACCTGCCGCATCGCCGCGCTCGGCGACGCCGCATCGCCGTCCCGCACCGCTGCGCTGGCCTGCACGGCCGCGGCCAAGGCGGTCAGCACGGCCCGCCCGGCGCCGCGGACGCGCTTGGTAGTGGAGTCCGGCAGCACGAAGGCCGCCACGACGATCGCCGCGGCCGCCCCGATCGCGGTTTCCTCCAGCCGCAGCAGCAGCACCGTTTCCAGCGGTGCGCCGAGCATGCCGTAGAGCAGGCCGAGCATGACGGTGACGAAGAAGATCCCCAGCGTGTAGGAGATCATGAAGGTGTAATACATGCCGAAGATCGAGAGCAGCAGCACCCCCGCCTCGATGGGCCCGTCTCCCTTCAGCGTGAGGGCGATCAGCAGGCCGCTGACGATCCCGAGCAGCGTGCCGGCCAGGCGCTGCACGCCCTTGTAGATCGTTTCGCCGCGCGATCGGACGTTGAGGAACACGACGTAGACGGTGATCACCGCCCAGAACCAGCGCTGCGGCGAGAGCGCCATGCCGCCCGCCATCGCCAGCCCGGCCGCCAAGGTGACCCGCGCCGACAACCGCCAGGCGAGCGGACCGCGCGGCGCGGGCGGGGCAGGGGGGGGCGCCGCCGCCGCACCCTGCTCCCGCAGAGCCTGGTTGAGCAGGAACACCGCTTGCCCGAGACCGACCAGCATGGCGATCAGCGTGTTGGGCTGGTAGTTGTCCGGCGCCGTGCTGTAGCGGCCGCCGCGCGCGACCCGCCGCGCATGCAGCGCAAGGCGGCGCGACCACCTTTCGTCGAGTTTTTCGTCGCGAAGGTGCGCCGTCTCCAGGTGATGCGTCAGCCGCGCGGTCCAGAGTTCGACGTCGACCAGGCGGGAGCGGACCGTGCCGGCCGCGCCGGGCTCGAAAAAGGCGAGCTGGTCGTCGGCGACCAGGGCCGCCTGGTTGAGTTGCGACACGGCCCGGCGCAGGGCGCCGGCATCGGCCACCTCGCCATTGCCGAGCGCGTGGGCTTGGCGGATCACCTGCGCCGCCCGCGCCTGCACGGCCGCCACACTGCGGCGCAACGTGGCGGCCGCGTCCATCGGCACGATCACGAAGCAGGCCAAGGCGATCACCGGCAAGGAAAGCAGCAGCGACGCCATCTGTAGCGGCAGCGTCGCGGGCGGCAATTCCAGGTAGAGGCCGACATAGGTGACGATCACCGCGACCAGGCCGAGCCCGATCGCGCGCGGATCGACCGGGCCGAACAGGAAGCACAGGAACACCAGCAGCAGGAACACGCTGTCGCCCGCCGGGCCGTGCCCGTGCAGCAGCGTCGTGCCGACCGTCGCGATCAGCGCGGGAAGCACCAGCATCAGCAGCGTTTGCTGCCGCTGGACCCGGGTCGGCTCGCGCATCAGGAACGGCGCCATCATGCTGAGCGTGATGCCGCCGGCGCACTCCACCGGGTCGAAGCCGAACCAGCGCCCGGCCATCACCGCCACCAGCGTCGTCAAGAAGACGGACAGCGTGCCGCGGACCGCCATCTGCAGGCGGAGCAGCCCTTGGTCGCTGGCGGCGAAGGCGTCGCGCAGGGACGCCCAGTCGAGGCGGGAGCGCAGCGGGGGGCTTCGCACTTGCAGCATGGCGGCACCCTAGTCCAGTGCCGGGCGCGACTGAAACCCTTACCGCAACGGATCGTGCGGCAGCACGCGATAGTGCAGCACGTCGAGCGCCAACCGGTGCCGCGCCGGGTCGGCCAGCGCGTCGGCCTCCCAGGCGAGCGCCACCGCCGTCGTGAGGTGATACAGGGCGGAGGCCGCCTGGCGGGTCAGGCTCGGGTCCGTTTGGGCGCGCTCGACCAGGGCGGCCGCGGCGCCGATCGCGTCGGCCGCGCCCTCCAGCGGGGCGCGCTCGAGTTGGCCGGCCAGATGCGCCCGCAACGCCGCCAGCGCGTTCTCCCGCGTCACCGCGCGGATCACGTCCAGCGCGACGACGTTGCTGGTGCCCTCCCAGATCGAGCCGAGATGGGCGTCGCGCAGCAGCCGGGCATCCGGCCATTCCTCGATGTAGCCGCAGCCGCCGCGCACCTCCATCGCGTCGCCCGTCACCCGGCGCGCGTCGCGGCAGGCGCGGAACTTCAGCAGCGGCGTCAGAATGCGGAGCAGCGCGTAGGCGCCGGGCTCGCCGGCATCGGAGCGGCGCAGCGCGTCGGCCGTTTGCAGCATCATCGTCCGCGCCTGTTCGGTGGGCAGCGCGAGCTTGGCGAGTTGGCGCTGCATCAGCGGCATGTCGACGAGGCGGCGGCCGAACGCTTCCCGATGCTGGGCGACGTAGGTCGCCTCCGTCAGCGCGCGGCGCATCAGCCCGGCAGCGCGCACCCCGTTGGATAGGCGCGAATTGTTGACCATGTCGGCCATCTGCCGGAACCCGGCGCCCGGCACCTCCCGCGGGTCGTCGCCCACCAGATAGGCCAGCGCGCCATCGAGCCGGATCTCGCCGGACGCCATCGAGCGCGTGCCGAGCTTGTCCTTCAACCGCACGATGCGGACGGCGTTGCGCGTGCCGTCGGGCCGTTCGCGCGGCAGCAGGAACAAGCCGACCGACTTGAGTCCGGCCGGTGCCCCCGCGGGCCGGGCCAGCACCATGGCGAGGCCGGCATCGGGGTTGGAGCAGAACCATTTGTCACCGGTCAGGCACCACGTGCCATCCTGTGCCGGCTCGGCGACCACGGCGGTGGCGCCCACGTCGGAGCCGGCGCCCTGCTCCGTCATGAACATCGCGCCCTGGCTCATCTCGTCCAGATCGGCGCTGAGCAGGGCCGGCAGATGCTGCGCGACCAGCGCGGGGGCGCCGAACTTGCGCAACGTGCGGCTGAGGCTGTCGGTCATGCTGACCGGGCAGAGCAGACCGAATTCGGCTTGCGCGAACAGGTAGGTCAGCAGGTATTTGGCCGCCGGCGGCATCGGCGCGGGCCAGCCGAGCACGCCGCCGCGATGCGACAGGGCGGCCAGGCCGAACTCTCCAAAGGCCAGTCGCTCCATCTCGCGATACGCGGGATGCTTGTCGATCGACTGGATGTCCTCGCCACGGCGGGTCCGCGGGCGCAGCCGGGGCGGATTGCGATCCGCCTCGCCGGCCAGGGCATCGAGCGACGCACCGGCCAACCCGCCGAGCCGGTCCAGATGCGGTAGGAGGTGCTCGGCCAGATCGGCGGGCAGGTAAAGCCGGGCGAGGGAAGCGAGCGCCGGGTCGGCGCGGAACAGGTTCAGCCCGGCGCTGTCCGGAACGGCGCTCTCGGCCGTGATGCGGCTGCCGTCCATCTCAGCCCCGCACGATGGGGCAGGCGTTCTCGCTCAGTGGCCGGTAGGCGTCCGCGCCGGCCGTGGTCGCCACGACGTCGAAGATGTCCCACGGCGCGTGACTCTCCGCCGGCTTCTTGGCGCGCAACAGGTGCAGGTCGGCCAGGAAGCGGCCATCGGCGCGGATGCTCGCGGCGCCGAAGCAATCGTCGTCGGTCGGCATGGCCTTCATCGCGGCGATGGCAGCGCGGCCGGACCGGACCGACTCCGGACCGTTGGCGGCGGCAACCTTCATCCAATGCAGCGTCGCCGCGTAGCAGCCGGCATGCAGGCTGGACGGCCAGTTGCCGTTGGTCTTGGGCGTGAAGCGCTTGGTGAATGCGCGTGTCCGTTCGTTCAGGTCCCAGTAGAACGGCTCGGAAAGGTATAGTCCTTCGGCGATCGGCAGGCCCATCGCGTGCACTTCCGTGATGAAGCCGAACATGGCGGCGACGGTCACGGTCGTGTTGAGGCCGAACTCGTGGGCCTGCTTGACCGCGTTCTCCATGTCGCCGCCGGTGCTGCAGATGGCGACCACGTCGGCGCCGCTGGTCTGCGCGGCGAGCAGGTAGGCGGCGAAATCCGTCGTGCCGGGGAACGGGTATCGCACGCTGCCGAGCACCTCGCCCCCGCCGTCGCGCACCACGTTGCGGACCTCGGCCTCGAGCGTCTGGCCGAACACGTAATCGGCCACGATGAGATACCACTTCTTCTTGCCCTGCTTGAGCACGGCGCCGCCGGTCGAGTGCGCGTTGCCATAGGTATCGGGCGCGAAGTGAACGCTGTTGGGGTTGCACCATTTGCCTGTCAGGTCGGCCGACGCGGCGCCGCTGATGAGCAGCGTCTTGTCACGCTCGATCACGAGGCTGCGCACCGCGAGCGCGATAGCGGTGTTGTTGACGTCGGCCACGGCATCGACCCCGTCGCGATCGAACCAGGAGCGGGCCACCGCGGCGCCGATGTCGGGCTTCTGCTGGTGATCGGCGGCGAGCACCTCGACGTGGAAGCCGTGGGTTTCCGGCGCGAAATCCTCGATCGCCTGCTTGGCGGCCAGCACGGAGGTCGGGCCGGAATTGTCGCGATACTGGCCGGACAGATCGGTCAGCACGCCGAGGCGCAAGGTGGGCATTGTTTGCGCGGTCGCGCGCCGGGCCAGTGTGGGCGCGGCGAGCGCACCGACGATGAGTTGCCGCCGATCGAGCATGGAAGTCCTCCCGTTATCGGGGCAAGGCTACCACGACGAGGTGCCGGCGCGCGAAAGCCGCCCGGTAGCGACCGGGCGCGGCGGGCCGCTACCGGGGCGACGCGTCCGAGCGGTAATTGGGATCGTGCACCACCACGCGGTCGCCTTGATGCGCGTTGGCCATGCCTTCCAGCATTGCCGTCACGTCCTGCAACACGCGCTCGACGTAGTCCGGTCGATCTCGCATCGGATTATAGGTGGTGGGGGTGCAGGCCGAGCAGAGAAGCAGCATTGGGAACAGGATCCGGTGCAACGTCACAACTCCTGCGAGAGCGACCCAATTGTTAACGGAGGCCCGGCGGGACGTGAAGCAGCCTTGCGCGGCGGGCTGGCGCCGGGCTTGATGTGACATCAACGGCAGAGTGTCATGTCCGCGAGGCTCGTCACCGCCCTGGCTCGACACGCCTTTTTCGCTGGCGCGCCCGCGGCGGTGATGGACAATCTCGCGCTGCACGTGCGCTGGCTGGAGGTCGAGCCGGATCAACTCGTGCTCGATTTCGAAGACACCACCACCGACGTCTACTTCATCGTCAAGGGCCAGGTCCGCGTCCTCCTCCATACCGGCAGCGGCGAGCGGACCCAGATACTCGGCGATTTCGCCGCGGGCGACGTGGTGGGCGAGATGGCGGCGATCGACGGCGTGCCGCGATCGGCGCGGATCGAGACGCTGGTCCGGACGGAGATGTGCATGCTGCCGGGGCCCGTCTTCATCGGCGCGGCGGTCGCCTCGCGCGAGATCGGCTTGCGGCTGATGCGGCTGCTGGCGTCGCGTATCCGGTCGCAGAACCGGCGCTTGCTGGAGATCACGGCGCTGCCGATTCGGCTGCGGCTGCTTGCGGAGTTGTTGCGCCTCAGCCGGTCGAAGGCGGACGGCTCGCGGATCCTGAGCCCCTTGCCGACGCAGGAGGAACTGGCCTCGCGCATCGGCGCCCGGCGCGAGACCATCTCGCGCGAGATCGCGGCCCTGGCCGAAGCGGGGCTCGTCCGGCGCGAACGCAATGTCCTGATCCTGCCGGACCCGGTGGGCTCGCAAGCCACCGTCGATAATGGCCTGGAGCGGCCCCGCACCTGACCCGCGCGGCTCAAACCGGGTCGAGCCGCTGACGGAAGACCAGCGTGGTCAGCCGCCGGACCACCCGGCCGAGCAACGGCACGATCACGCCGACGATCTGCCGCTCCGGCCCTTCCGGCCGGCCGGCCAGCGCCCACAACCCGCCGAGCACGCCGGCATACGTGGTCGCGCCGACCAGGCCCAGCACCGTTCCTCGCCATAGGCAGGTCAACACCGGGAACACGGCGTCCCCCGCCCAGGCGATCCCGGTCGCCCGCAAGGCGAGTGCGGTCGCCAGCGACGCAATCACCGTCCGCACGATCGCCCACGCCACGCCGCCGAGGCGGCTACCGTTTCGGTGCAGCACGTAGATGAACATCAGCGATTCGATCGACGTGATCGCCAACGCCGACGTCGCGATCACGTAGAGATCGCCCGTCTGCGCGGCCACGAACAACACCCCCACCTTGATGACGGAGGCGCACACCACCACGGCCAGATTGGTGCGGACCTTGCCGCTGGCGGTCAGCGATTGTGCGGCCGTATTGCTGAATGGAGAGAGTACAACCGCGAAGGTCAGGATCGCCACGATCGGCGCCGCCGCGCTCCACTTCGCGCCCAACAGGACGCCGACCACGTCCGTCGACGCCGCCGACAGGATCAGCGCGATCGGCGCCATCACCGTCATCAGCGATACCGCCAGGGCGAAGGCGTTGCCCCGTGGATCCCGCCCGGCATTGCGCTCGGCCGCGAAGCCCGCGAACAGCACCGCGCCGATCGGCTCCATGATCTCCGTCGCCGGCAGCAGCGCGATATCGAGCGCGACGACGTAGAGGCCCAGCACGGCCTTGCTGACCTGTGAGCCCACGACCAGCGGGTCGGCCCGGAACCAGACGATGTAAACCAGGCTCGACAGCCACATCCACAGCGAGAACCCGGCGAGCTCTCGCCACGCATGCAGCCCCAGGCGCGGCCGATACGGCTCCATCGCGTACGTCGCGATCACGCGGACGATCTTCGCGATGACCATGCCGATCACCAGCGCCCAGTAGGAGCGCAGGATCAACGCCGCCGTCAGCGTCGCGGCGAAGGTCAGCACACGCTCGATCGCGGAAAGCTGAAACTCCCGGTCGAACCGCAGGTCCCGCCGGAAATTGATGATGCCGATATTCTCCAGCCCGCCCAGCGCGAACACGACGGCGAGCACGATGATGACGTTGGTCAGCCGGGGCTCGGAGAACCAATCGGCTGCCAGCGGCGCGGCGGCGACCAGCAGCAACCCGGTGATGCCGCCCTTGATGAGCTGCACGGTGAACCCCGTGTCCAACTCGGCGCGGCCCACCGTCTTCTGCCGGACCAGGTTCTCCGTTACGCCGACGTTGGATACCGAGTTGAGCGCGGCCGAGATGGTGAACGCGATCGCGACGATGCCGAAATCCGTCGTGTCCAGCAGACGGGCCAGCACCAGCGTGCTGGCGATGCCAATGCCGCGCGAGAACATCCGGAACGCGACCATCCAGGCCGCGCCGGTCACCGCACGCGCAGCGATGCTCTTCGGCTCAGACATTTTGTGCCCCGTTCGCTGCCGTCGCGTTCCTAGCTCCGTTCACCACGCTTGCCCATCGCACACGCCATCACTCTATGCGCCAAAGCCTAACGGAGGCTTTACGGGCCGCCCCAGAATCCAGCCCTCCCATTGCAGGATCGGCGGCTCCGGCCGCTGCTCGAGCGCCGGCTCCGCCAGCACTTGCAGCATGCGAAGCAGGCCGACGAGGCTGTCGAACCGATCCTCGCCGTCGCCGCCCTGGCCGAAGCCGGCCTCGATGGCATCGGCGAGCGCCGGGTCGGGCTGAGCGCCGAGCGAGCCCAGCAGCTCGCGCAACCGTGGCGCCACGCGCTGCCGATCGGCTTCCTTGCGCTTGCTCCCCGTCCAGCCGAGCCGCATCTGCCGCCCCGCATCGGCCGGGTAGCTTTCCGCGAAAACGATGCGGCCGGGCGTCAGCAGCGTGGCCAGCGGGCCGTGGAAAGGCCAAAGCGCCGGCGGATCGGCCCCCCGCAGCGCCGGACCCAGCACATCGCGCCATAGGCAGATCGCCCCCTTGCCGGCCTGGCTGGCCCCCACCGTCCAGAACAGGCTGGCGGCCGCGCGCGGCGACCCGTCGGCGCGTTCGCATGCCCGCAGCAGGGCCTCGGCGCCGATGCCGAGCCCGTGCTCGAGATCGGTCCGGCGCATCCCGCGCCGCGGCACGCGCGGAAAAAACGGCCGGTCGAGGCCGATCTCACCGGGTTCGTCGCACACCTGAAAGAACGGGTCGTCTGGACCGAGCGACGTCAGGAAGGCCGGGAAGTCGGCATGGGGCCGGCGATAGGCGAGGGGAAGGCCGATCGGCGCATCCACGCCGAACAAGACCGGCGCTGCGCCGGCCCGGTCCCGCAAGCGCCGCAGCAGCGTCGGCAGCGGGCCGACCGGCTCGCCCGCCAGCCGCCATCCCGCGCCGCACGGCGTAGCCACGGTCATCCAGCGTTTGGCGTCGTGCATGCTCCAATCAGCATGCACGGCGAGCAGCGTCAGAGCGGCTTGTGCGCGCGGTCGATCAAGCGGCGGATCAGCCCGGCTTTCTTGGGCGGCGGCGGCGGCGCAGCCTCACGCGCGGCCGCCTCCTGCTGCTTGCGCTTGGCATCCAGCCAGGTGTCGAGCGACTTGCCGGCCTTGGCGGCGCGCTTCTGCTCATAGGCGCGCTGGCCTTCCGTCATCCGCTTACCGTCCGCCATCCGTGCCTCGCCACTGTCGCCACTTCTCTGACAGCGCGCCCGCCGCGCTTCAAGCCGTCCCGTATCGCCGCAGGGCCCAACGCTCCAGCGCGCCCGCCGCCAGATTGATCGCCAGCCCGGCCGCCGCCAGAAGCGCCAGCGCGGCGAACATGCGCGGGATCTGCAGCCGGTAGCCCGCCTCTAGGATGCGGAACGCCAGCCCGGACGCGACCCCGCCCGAGCCGGCCACGAACTCCGCCACCACCGCGCCCACCAGCGCCAGCCCGCTCGACACCCGCAGCCCGGCCAGCACGAACGGCAGCGCCACCGGCAAGCGCAGGAGCAGCAGCGTCCGGACTCGCCCGGCGCGATGGAGGCGGAACAAATCGACCAGCTCCGGCGGCGCGGCCGAGAGCCCGGCCATCGTGTTGGAGAACAACGGAAAGAACGCGACCACCGTGGCGCACACCACCAGCGCCGCGAACGGCTCGCCGACCCAGATGATGATCAGCGGCGCGATCGCCACCACCGGCGTCACCTGCAGCACCACCGCCCAGGGCATCACAGCCGCGCGGGCCCACCGGCTCAGCGCCGTTGCCGCCGCCAAGCCGACCCCGATGACGAGGCTTCCCGCCAACGCCGCGGCAGTCACCGCCAGCGTCGACATCAGCGAGCGGAGCAGCACCAGCGGCGCCGCCGCAAAGGCCTGCGCGACCGCCACGGGGCCGGGCAGTATATAAGCCGGGATGGCGAAGCCGGAGACCACGGCCTGCCATGCCAGCAGGCTCGCCACGGCGGAGATCAACGGCAGGGCGCGCTCAGCCCGCATGGACCTGCCGGAGCGCCCCGGTAATCTCGGCGACGACGGCGGCGTAGCCGGGCGATAACCGCCGGGCCTCGCCGTCACCGTCGAGCGAGGACACGATTTCGGCCACCACCCGCCCGGGCCGGGCCGACATCACCACGATCCGCTGGGCCAGGAACGCCGCCTCGTAGATCGAATGCGTCACCAACACCACGCTGCTGCCATCCGCCTGCCAGAGCGCGCGCAGATCTTCCTGCAGGCGGTGGCGCGTGAACTCATCCAGCGCCGCGAACGGTTCGTCGAGCAATAGCAGGCGCGGCGCGGTGACCAACGCGCGCGCCAACGACACCCGCATCCGCATCCCGCCCGAGAGTTGTCGGGGTCGTGCCGTCTCGAAGCCGGCCAGCCCCACCCGCGCGAGGGCGGCGGCGGCTTCGGCGTGACCCGCAGCGCCGCGCACGCGGAACGGCAGCCTGACGTTGTCCAGCGCCGTATCCCAGGGCAGCAGCGTCGGGTCCTGGAACACGACGCCGGTCTGGGCGGGCGGCCCGTCCCACTCGATCCGCCCGGTATCCGGTTGGTCCAGCCCGGCCAGCAGGCGCAACAGCGTCGACTTACCGCAGCCGGACGGGCCGAGTACGGCGACGAAGTCCCCGGCGCCGACCCGGAGCGACATGTCGGCCAGCGCCGCCGTTCCGCCCGCGAAGCGCCGCCCGGCGCCGACGACCCGCAGCACCTACTGCGGCCGCGCCGTCACCCCGACGCCCTTATTGACGAATTTCAGCGTGTAGGCGCGCGAAAGGTCGAGATCGGGCGGGTAGAGCCCTTGCTGCGACATGGACCGGAGGAACGAGGCCCAGCGCGGGGCCGTCATGGCGCCAATCCCGAGCGTGGCGGTGTCGCCGGATTCGACGATGCCGTGTTCCAGCAGCATCTGGCGGCCATAATGCAGCAGGGCGTCCGTCATTTCCGGATTATCGGCCTTGATGAGGGCGTTACCCGGCGCCGGGTCGCCGTGCAGGTAGGAGAGCCAGCCCTCGATGGAGGCGTCCACGAAGCGCTGCACGATGTCGCTTTTGCGCTCGATCGTCGCCGTGGTGGCGCAAAGAAGGCTGGCGTAACCGTCGAACCCGGCATCCGAGAGCAGCAGCACCACCGGCTTGAACCCGGCCTGCTGCTCGATCGCGAAGGGTTCGGAGCCGAGATAGCCCTGCTGGATGGCGGCCGGATCGGCCAAGAACGGCGCGAGACTGAAGGTGTAGGGGCGAATCTGCGCTTCCGTGTAACCGAACCGCGCCTGCAGGAACTGCCACCAGCCGACGCGGGTATCGGCGCCGATCATGATGGGTTTGCCCTTCAGCGCGGCCAGGCTGTCATTGCCCTGGCCGGGATGGGCGAGCAACACGGACGGGTCCTTCTGGAACATCGCGGCTATCGAGCGTAGCGGCAGGCCCTCGCGGACCGAGTTCAGCAGCAGCGCGCCATTGGAGCACAGCGCCAGGTCAAGTCGTCCGGCTAATAGTAATTGCGTTTGGTTGAGTTGGGGGCCGCCCTGGCGCAGGCTGACTTCCAACCCGTGCCGGGCGTAGATGCCGGTGGCGACGGCCTGGTAGTAACCGCCATATTCGGCTTCTGCCCGCCAATCCAATCCGAAAGAGACCGTGTCGGCCGCCCGGGCAGAGCCCGCGAACAGGAGCAGCATGGCAAGCAGACGCAACATGGCGCGGACCCTTCGCAGCTTGGAAGGCCAGTTTTGCACGGGATTGCGGCCCGGCACCACGCGGCGGCCGCGATGATGGAGGAGCCGCGGATCAAGGTCGGGATCTGGGTGCAGATGGCGCTTCGCATGGGGGACCGCGATGGACGTTCCGGGACCGTGATCCGCCGCGGCGACGCCGATGCCGGCGGCGTGCTGCTGGTATTGCGGCGGCGCGACGAGGTGAGCGTGCTGTCCCAGGTGCGGACGGCGGGGGAGAGCGCCTGGATGCGCGCGACGGGGCCGGATAGTGTCGATGACGCCACAGCCGACGCGTATATCGCTCGTCAGGTGCAACGCGATCCGGACCTTTGGGTTGTTGAGTTCAACGCGCCTGACCTGCTGCCGCCTTTCGAGGCAAAGTTGGTCTGACGACGTGGCGGACAGGAGTTCACGGCCGTGTGTGTCTATTCTGCTAGGGAGACTGTTGCTGGGATGTCGCACACGACCCTAAACTCCACGACTGATCTCGCACTTGCGGCCGATGGTGGTATTGTCCCGTCACCGAGAGGCGGGGGAGCGAGTCCCGAGCTGCCGAGCCCCCGGCTGCGTTGAAACGCAGAACTGATTTTGAGGAGAGAAAGTTATGAAGCTCCGTAGCGCGCTACTTGCCGCCACGGTCCTGGCAGCGGCCCCGGTCGCCGCCCAGGCCCAGGCCATCAGCGGCCTCTACATCGGCGCTGGCGCCGGTGCCAACTTTATGCAGGACCAGCAGATCACCCGCACCTCGTTCCCGCAGGTCGGGCAGGTGCCGGTGTCTGCTCGTAACCTGACCGGTGGTCGCACCGTCAGCAACGACGTCGGCTTCGTCGGCGTCGTCAGCGTCGGCTACGGCCTCGGCAACGGCCTGCGTCTCGAAGTGGAAGGCGGCTTCCGTCAGAACCGCTTCCAGAAGGCGGGCGGCAATGCCGCCGTCGGCGTCGCTAACTTCGGCGGCAACGAGAACAAGTACACCGGCATGCTGAACGTGCTGTACGACATCGATCCGGCCGTGTTCGGCCTCGGGCCGATCCCCGTCGTGCCGTATGTCGGTGTCGGCGCCGGTTACGCTTGGACCCAGCACCAGAACGCCCGCATCCTGGGCTTCGTGCCGGCCACCGCGGGCGTGAACACCCCGTTCGGTCAGTACCAGTTCCGCAGCAACGATGGCCAGGGCGACTTCGCCTACCAGGGCATCGTCGGTGTGTCCTTCCCGATCCAGGCCGTTCCGGGCCTGTCGCTGACCGCCGAATACCGCTTCCTCGGCCTCGCCGGTGAGCGCGACTACCGCTACCAGTATGCCTCCAACCGTCCGCAGGTCGGCGGCGGGGTTTCCACCCGCGCCAACGTCCGCTTCGACGAGGACTACAACCACTCGGTGATGCTGGGCGTTCGTTACGCCTTCAACGCCGCGCCGCCGCCGCCGCCGGCCGCGCCGATCGCTGCTGCTCCGCAGCGTGAAGCCGCCCGCACCTACCTCGTGTTCTTCGACTGGGACAAGTCTGACCTCACCCCGCGCGCCCGTCAGGTCGTTGCCGAGGCGGCTCAGGCCACCACCCGCGTCCAGGTCACGCGGATCCAGGTGAACGGCTACACCGACACGTCCGGCACCCCGCAGTACAACCAGGGTCTGTCCGTGCGTCGCGCCCAGAGCGTTGCCAACGAGCTGGTCCGTGACGGCGTGCCGCGTAGCGCGATCTCGATCCAGGGCTTCGGCGAGACCCGCCTCCTGGTCCCGACCGCCAACGGTGTGCGCGAGCCGCAGAACCGTCGCGTCGAAATCATCCTCCAGTAGTCCAACGAGTGGGCCTGGCCAGCCTCGGCTGGTCGGGCCGGCCTGTTACAAAGGCTGGCCCAGCAATGGGTCAGCCTTTTTTTTGGCGCCTGACTAGCAGGCGTTACGGAATGTGTTCGGCGTGGCGGCATCAGGTTCGCCACTCGAGCAGCATCGATCGCTAAGCCCAGTGTCGCTTCGACCCGCCCACCGTCGCTTCGATCCGCGCAATGTGGCAGGAGACGAGCAGGGTCGCTCGGAAGGAATTGACGATGTCGCGTAATATTCTGCTCGCCGCCACGATCCTTGCTGGAGCGACCATTACCTCCGCCGCCCAGGCGCAGCCGGTTACCGGCCTCTACATCGGCGCCGTCGGCGGCGCGAATTTCCAACAGCGCGAGCAGGTTCGCGTCTCTGTGCCGGGCTTTGGCCCCGCCTACGGGGATAGCTCGTTCAAGACCGGTTATGTCGGCATCGGCAGCCTGGGCTATGGATTCGGCAACGGCTTGCGCCTTGAGATCGAAGGCAATTATCGCCGGAACGAGTATAGTCGCCGTGGCGGCTTTCCAACCGCGGGGCGCGAGGAGAAGTATGGCGCGATGGCCAACGCGCTGTTCGACCTCGACGTCGGCAGCCCCTACATCTACCCCTATATCGGCGCCGGAATCGGCTACGCCCGCATCAATCAGCGTCTCGATTTCTTCAATCTCCCGCCGTATTCCGGCGGATTGAGCGCATCTGACAATGGGTTGGCCTATCAGGCGATCGCCGGCCTGTCATTCCCGATTCCGCCTGTGGTCGGCCTCTCCGCCGTTGCAGAGTATCGATACTACGCCATTGCCGGCGACCACGCTTATCGCGCTCCGTCCGGCCCGGGCGAGTTCAAGACGCGCGGTGATTACAACCACGCCCTGATGCTGGGCCTGCACTACGCCTTCAACGTCGTGCCGCCGCCGGTCGCGGCTCCCGTACCCGCGGCGTCGCTGCCCACCGCCGAGGCGGCGCGCACCTACCTCGTCTTCTTTGATTGGGACCGGTCGGAGCTCACGCCGCGGGCGCGTCAGGTCGTCGCCGAGGCGGCGCAGGCGACGACGCGGACGCAGGTCACGCGGATCGAGGTGAACGGCTACACCGACACGTCGGGCACGGCGACCTACAACCAGGGCCTGTCAGAGCGCCGGGCGCAGAGCGTCACAAACGAGTTGGTGCGCAACGGTGTGCCGCGCCCGGCCATCTCGATCCAAGGCTACGGTCAAACCCGCTTGCTGGTGCCGACGGCGAACGGTGTGCGGGAGCCGCAGAATCGCCGGGTCGAGATCATTCTCCGCTGAGCGGAGCGTCCGACCGGGCACCAGGCCCGGTCGGATACCTACGGCTACTTCTTGGCGCGGTGCGAGGTCGAGCGCGTATGGGTCGCGGACGCCGTACGCGTCGGCGCCGCGTTGCCCTCGCACACAGGCATGTTGTTGGGCTGACCTGTGCTACGGCCGGCTGCGAATTCCTTCAGTTCCGCGCCGTTCTTCAGCGCCATGACTTCCTTGAACAGTTCTTCATTGTGCGCACAGAACCGGCTACCGTCCTTCTGGCTGCTATCGGCCTTTGAGTTCGCCAGAAGCGTCAGATACTCGTCGTGCCGCTTCTGCCCATTCCGCCCGTAGGTCTTGGAAAAGTAGTTGCTCGTCGTCCGCTCGTCGGAGGTCAGATCCGGCTTGAACTTGTTGATGAACGCGTTGTACTCGTCATCGTTTTTGCAGGTCAGCGTCTGCACCATGAGCTGCGTCTTCAGCCCCGCCACGTCCAGCGCCTCGCGATCGGTGGGCGACACGCAAGCGGCGCTCGCGACGTGACTGGTGAGCATACCGGCGACGACCAGGCCGGAAACAAGCTTACGCATCGTGTTCTCCTCACGCGACGAGCCGGCGGACCCGTCATCCTGGCGGTGAGGTAAACCGGCTAACGCATGGAAATGCAACTGAATTGCGGCGTTTGCCGCGAGATCGGCCCATCGGCCAAGCCGCAGCCCCTTTCACGAACGTCAAGCAACGGTCATGCTCGGCGCTCGATGGCTGGACACCAACAATGACGCGGTTCGACCCTTTCAGCGCCTATGATCCCGGACCGTATTACTGTGAGCTCACCGGACCCGGCGCCGCCGGACGGGCCAGCGATCACGTGCGGGCCCAGATTGCCGCCATCGGCCTCGACACCTTGCGAGCGCGCGCCACCACGGCCGAGAGCGACCTGATGGCGCTCGGCATCACCTTCACGGTCTATTCGGACGCTACCGCGATCGATCGCATCCTCCCGTTCGACTGCGTGCCCCGTATCATCTCCAGCAGGGAATGGGACCGTCTCGAGCGCGGCGTGCGTCAGCGGGTGCAGGCGCTCAACCTATTCCTGGCCGATATCTACGGCCCGCGTCGGATCGTGGCGGACGGCATCGTTCCCGGCCCCCTCATCTTCCAGAACGCCAATTACCGCCCCGAGATGGAGGGCTTCCCCGTCCGTTTCGGCACCTATGTCCATATCTGCGGCATCGACATCGTCCGCGACGAGCAGGGCGAGTTCTGCGTGTTGGAGGACAATGCGCGGACTCCGTCCGGCGTGTCCTACGTCGTCGAGAACCGGCATCTCATGCTGCGCAACTTCCCGGACCTGATCAGCGGCATCAAGCTGCGGCCCGTGGACGATTACGGTCGTCGGCTGCGGACCGCCATGGACGAGATCGCGCCGGAAGGCGTGATCGATCCGCAGGTCGTGCTGCTTTCGCCTGGGATCTACAACTCGGCCTATTTCGAACACGTGTTCCTCGCCCGCGAGATGGGCGTGCCCTTGGTGGAAGGCGCCGATCTCACCGTGGAGGACGACCGCGTCTGGATGCGCACCACCGGCGGATTGCGGCCGGTTCATACGATCTACCGCCGCATCAGCGACGACTTCCTCGACCCGGCGGTGTTTCGTCCCGATAGCTCGCTGGGCGTCCGTGGCCTGATCGGCGCGTGGCGGAAAGGGACGGTCAGTCTGGCCAATGCGGTGGGCACCGGCGTGGCCGACGACAAGGCGATCTACGCCTACATGCCGCGTGTCATTAAATACTACCTCGGCGAGGACCCGATCCTGCCGAACGTGCAAACGCATATCTGCGCGGAGAAGGAAGGCTTCGATTACACGATGGCCCACCTGCACGAATTGGTCATTAAGCCGGTCGGCGAAAGTGGCGGCTATGGCATCACGGTCGGACCTCGCGCCAGCCATGCTGAGCTGGAGGCGGCCCGGGCTGCCCTGGTCGCCGACCCGTCGAACTGGATCAGCCAGCCCATGATCGGCCTGTCCGTTGCGCCGACCTTGACCGCATCCGGCTTGCGCCCGCGGCATCTCGACCTGCGGCCGTTCGCCATCACCGGCCGCTCGACTTGGGTGCTGCCCGGCGGCTTGTCGCGAGTCGCGCTCAAGGAGGGCAGCTTGATCGTCAACTCGTCGCAGGGCGGCGGTTCGAAGGACACGTGGGTGCTCGCGGAATGAGCCTGCACAGCAACACGCTCCTGACGCGCGACGCCGAAGGGTTGTTCTGGATGGCGCGCTATCTCGAGCGCGTCGAGAACCTGGCCCGGCTGATCGATGTCACGCAGACCTTCGAGGGGCCGGGCGGGGAGGGGGGCTCCTGGTCCGCGCTCGTCGCGATCAATGCCGACGATCCGTGGGTCGAAGGCGAGGTGCTCGACGGGCCGACCGTGAAGCGCTTCTACCTGCTCGATCGGTCCAACGCGACCAGCGTGCCGGCCTCGCTCGAATTCGCCCGCACGAACGCGCGCACGCTGCGGCCGCTGATCAGCACCGAGATGTGGATGCAGCTCAACGTGTTCCATCGCGACATCATGGCCACGACGCCGGCGGACTTGGAAGGGGACGCGTTGTCGCGCCTGTGCCGCCGCATCAAGGAAGGTGTGCAGGCCCATACCGGTATCACCGAGGGCACCTTTGCGCGCGACCAGGGCTGGCACTTCTACCTGCTCGGACGCTTGCTCGAGCGGACCGATCAGATCACGCGGTTGCTGGACATCAAATACCACATCCTGCTGCAGGGCTCCGGGGAGGAGCGGCGGGTGGTGGACCTGACGCAATGGAATGCGGTGTTGCGGGCCGCGGCCGGCTATCATGCGTTCCGCCGGGTTGCACAGGCGGGGTTCGAGCCGGCTGACGTGGTTTCGTTCCTGCTCTCGGACACGACCTTCGCACGCAGTGCCGCGCTCTGTGTGCGCGACATCGGCTGGCATTTGGAGCAGTTGCGGACGCGCTACAACCTACGTGACACGGCGGGGCCGCTCGAGCAGGTGGACGAGCTACGCGAGGCGCTACGAAGCGGAACCGGCTTCATCCAGCGAGTCGGAGGACTGCATGAATTCCTCGACAAGCTCCAGAAAGACCTGAGCCGCCTGGGCGACGAGATCGGCACCGCTTTTTTCCGTGACTGGCGACCGCTGCGACAGACGCAATCGCAATCTCAGTCGCAGTCGCTCTGATCGGCGGGCGTTAGCCCGGCCGACGCAGGCGTGAGCGAAAGAAGAAAGCACCGACCAGCGCGCCGACCAGCAAAACGGCGGAGGCCGGCTCCGGCGTATCGACCGGCGTGTCGCCGCCCGGCGTCGACCCGCCCGGGCCTGATCCACCAGGCGTCGAGCCGCCCGGGGTCGATCCACCGGGCGTCGAACCGCCCGGCGTGTTGCCGCCCGGCGTGTTGCCTCCCGGTGTCGAGCCGCCTGGCGTGGATCCGCCCGGGCTGGATCCGCCGGGTGTCGTTCCGCCCGGGGTACTGCCACCGGGTGAACTGCTGCCCGGCGTCGTGCCGGTCGGCGTCGTCGAGGTGCTTCCGCCGGTCGAGCCGCCGTTCGTGGAACAGGAGGTCGAGGTGCCCGGGCCGGTTCCGGTCGAGGTGGTCCCACCCGTAGTGGACCCTGTCGACCCAGTGTTACCCGTCGATCCGGTCGTCCCGGTTCCACCGGTCGAACCATTCGTGCCAGTGCCGGTCGTGCCAGTGCCGGTCGTGCCAGTGCCGGTCGTGCCGCACGTCTCCGAGGAAGGTGTGGAAACGCCGGGGCTCGAACCGTTCACGATGGGCACGAACGCAGGTGCGGCGACCGTGGGCGTCGTCGGGACCTGACTGGCGATCATCGTCGGTACGGACGCGATCGGCGCGCCGGTGTTGGGCGTGAAGGCACCGGGCGCGCTGCCGATATTGTCGGGTCCGATGATCCCCGGGCCGATGCCGCTCAGCAGTCCGAACCCACTGGTTGGACCGGGTGTGCCGGCGAACCCGGGTCCGTAACCGTATGGCCCGCCGGGACCGACGATCCCTGGGCCGACGAGACCCGGTGCGGCGAAAGCCGGCGCGCCGTACTCAGGAACGATGGCGCCAGGAAAGCCGCCAATCCCACCGGCGGGCGGTACCGCGCTGGCCGGAGGCAGCAACACCAACCCACCGGCGACGATGGGACCTGCCACGCGCTGACAAACCGTCATCACGCCCGGGGGCGGGGCGGCCGCGGCAACGGCGCGGGATACGCTGTGCGCTGCATGGTGCACGTGATGCCGGATGCCGACCACGTGACGCGGCGCATGCCAATTGCGAACTGCCCGCACGATCGGTTTGGCGAGGCTGACCGCCGGTCGCAGCAGCGGATGACATTCGATCATTTGGATGACCCATCATGACGCGGGGGCGGTTGGAGGGCCGTTTGGAGCAGAAACATCGGTTGATTTCAGCTTTACGCTCGCCTCATTAAACATAAGTCGTGGCTGTCGGCGAACGATAAACGCACCTTCCGCGCCGAACTTTGCCACCTCGACGCTAAGCAGTGATGAACGACTCTCAACAACCTCTTGGCGGACCATACCACCACAGATTGTATTCCACCACCAGATTTCGAACCTTCCCGGTCCCATTCCAGAGACGTTCAGTATTAAATCTTCCTGGAAATCAGGATCGAGACATCCGTGCGCGGTCAGGGGTTGTTGTCGCAGCGCATAGATGATGGCCTGCGAGCCGTCCCCGCAGCCGAACGTCGCCACCGTCGGATCGGAGCTCCATAGCAAGTCCGCCAGCGGTCGCCGCGCGAATCGTTCCCAAGCGACCAAATCGGCAAAATCGGCCAAAATGCGCTGCGCCCGTCGCATACCGACGGTGAGCCGGTGCGGATGCCGGTTCGGCCAGCGCATACCGCCGCCGGCCCCGCCGCAGGCCATGTGGGTCCATTGAATGCGGCGGAAATACTCGTCGTCGAACGCTTCAGTCAGCGTGATCCGATGGTCCTTGAAGGTGTGGATCGGGCCGTGCTCGGTATCGAGGAAGGGGCGGCCATCCGTGATCTCCGCCAGGGCCTCGCCGACCAGTTCGGCCACGGCCAACGCCGGCGCGACCGTGTCCTGCGGGTCGTCGATAGTGCCCTCGGCGTAGAAATGGCTGCTGGCGAAATCGAGGTCGGGATGGCGGAAGATCGGCTCGTTCAGCCAGGGCTTCCAGCGCAGCTCGGGGCCGAAGACCGACACGCATTGCAGGTGCGCCCGGCCATGCACCTCCTGCTCGAGCTTGCGCAGGAACGGACCCACATCGCTGATGTAGTCGTGGAAGCAGTCCGGCCGGTCTTGGCCCTGGACCGGGTGCATCTCGTTCCACAGGTCCCAAGCGAAAAGGGTGCCGCTGCCGCCCCAACGCCGGGTCGCGAATTCGAGCCGGGCCTTGATCAGCGCGCGGACCCCTGGATGGATCATCAGCTCGGTCCGGTCACCGCATGGCCCGCCATTGGCTGCGTTGAATGGATGCAAGTCCCAGCGCACCCAGTGGAAATAGGTGTCCAGCGGCGTCAACAGGATGCGCAACCCGGCCTGTTCGGCCAGCGCGAACAAATCGTCCCAAATGGCGATCATGCGCGGATTGAAGGTGCCGGCCGGTTGCTCGAAGAAATGCTCGCCGGTTTCGGCGTATTCGAGCATCAGGCGCAGGCAGGTCACGCCCTGGCTGGCCATCCAGCCGAAATGCCGCGCCACGTCCGGAAGGTCACGCCGATCGATGAGGCCGGAGAAGTCGGACCAGGTGACCGAGTCGTTTTGCCCGATCGGCGTCCACGCGCGGCCGGTCTCATCGACGAAATACGGGGCATCTTGCGCCCGTTGGATCCAGGGTTGTGGCACGGGGTGAAACGCGGGCGGCGCGTTATCCAGCCCGGCCGGTGAAGCGCGGCGGGCGCTTCTCGAGAAACGCGCGGCGGCCCTCGGCGAAATCGCTGCTGCGGCCGAGTTCGCCCTGGATCTCGCTTTCCAGCGTCAATTGCTGGTCCAACGTGGCGGACCCCGCATCCAACGCCCGCTTGATCCCGGCGATCGCCAGCGTGGGCAGCCCGGCGAGCGTGCCGGCGAGCGCGTCCGTCTCCGCCACGAGCCGGTCGTCGGGGACGGCGCGCCAGATCATGCCCCAGGCGGCGGCGTCCTGACCGCTGACCGGCAGGCCTAACATGGCGAGTGCCCGCGCGCGCGCACTGCCGACCAGGCGGGGCAGGAACCAGGTGCCGCCGACGTCCGGCGCCAGACCGATCCGGATGAAGGCTTGTATGAAGCGCGCTGACTCGGCAGCCACCACCAGGTCACAGGCGAGCGCCAGGTTGGCGCCCGCGCCGGCCGCCACCCCATGCACGGTCGCGAGCACGGGCTTGGGCATCGTCCGGATCAGCCGGATGATCGGCGCGTATTCTTGCTCCAGCAGCGTCCCAAGGTCGACATCATCCGGCACGTCCGCCAAATCCTGTCCGGCGCAAAACCCCGGGCCTTCGCCGCGCAGCACGACGGCACGGACTGAGGCGTCGTCGGCCGCCGTCTGCAGCGCGTCCGTGAGCGCCGCCCGCATCGACCGATTGAAGGCATTGAGCTTGGCCGGCCGATTGAGGCTGATCGTGACAAGGGCGGCTTGGCGACTGACGACGATCTCGTCCGGCATTGGGCGTTTCAGGCTTTCTTGTCGTGAGCGTGACTGAGAGTCTCGCCGAGACGGCGGCTGAGATATGCCGTCAGCGCGACCTCCTGCGCCGTTAGACCCTCGGATGGATGCTCCAGCAGATCGTCGGCCCGCTGCTTCAAGCCCTCGACGAGGCTGCCGTCAAGGTAGCCGTCGAAAATGGCGGGGTGGATGTAGCACTTACGGCAGATTGCCGGCGTGTTGCCCAACTTCTTGGCCACGCTCTCCACGGCAGCGACCAACTCCTTCTTGGCCTTGGCCTTGGTGTCGAACCGCTCCAACTCGGCCAGTGTCTTCGCCGCCAGGTTGGTGGCGGCCCAGGTGCGGAAATCCTTTGCCGTGATCGCCTCGCCCGACACCTCGTGCAGATAGTGGTTCACGTCCTCCGAACCGATCCCGTGGCGGGTGCCGTCGTGATCGACATACTGGAATAGATCTTGCCCCGGCAGGTCGCGGCAACGCTCCACGATGCGCGCCAGCCGACGATCGTCCAAGTCGATGTGATGGGTGACGCCGTGCTTGCCGCGGAAGTCGAACTCGACATGGCCGCCTTTGACCTTGATGTGCCGGTGCCGCAGCGTGGTCAGCCCGAAGCTGTTGTTCTCCTTGGCGTATTCGGGATTGCCGACCCGCATCATGGTCTTCTCGAGCAGGGCCACGATGGCGGCGACGACCTTGCGCTTCGGCAAGCCGTGCAGGCGCAAATCGTGCTGCACCTGTTCGCGAATGCGCGGCAACACGCGGCCGAAGGTGAGCATCTTGCCGTATTTCGCCTCGTCGCGGACCTCGCGCCAATGCGCGTGATACCGATACTGCTTACGTCCGCGCGCATCACGGCCGACGGCTTGCAGATGCCCACGCGGGTCCGCGCAGATCCACACGTCGGTATAAGCGGGCGGGATGGCGAGCTTCTTGAGCCGCGCGATCTCGTCCTCATCGGTGATGACGGCGCCATGGGGATCGATGAACTCGAAGCCGCCCTCGATCCGGACCCGCGTGATGCCAGGTTTGCGGTCGGAGACGTAGCGCAGCTTGGCTGCCTTGGCGGAGGCGCGAGCGATCTCATCGACATGGTGTGGCGCATGCGCAATGGTGGTCATATCACAGCAACACTCGCTGCGGCCGCTGGTTCCGCTCTTGAAGCGGGCGTGATTGGCCGAATGTCAGCAAGCATGAGAGACAATGCCGCAACGGACGCGGCGAATGCCAAAGGAAAGGATGCGCATGCTCGATGGCCTCGCGGCGAAGGGCCACGCCACGATTGACCTTCTTTGTTTTTCTCACCTGCGGTGGGACTTCGTTTACCAACGCGTTCAGCATCTGATCGGCCGTGCCGCGCGCCAGTATCGCGTGACGTTCTGGGAAGAGCCGATCTATGGCGAACCGGATTCGGTCCCGGCGCTGCAAACCTCCGTATCGATCGAAGGCGTATTGGTCGTCCGGCCTTGCGTGCCCTGGGGCGCGGATCCCGAGACCGTCCAGCGCGCACTTCTAGACGAACTGATCGCGGCACGCGGGATCGCGGATCCGGTGCTGTGGTACTATACGCCAGCGGCGCTGGCGTTTTCCGCGCATCTGACGGGGCGGCCGACCGTGTACGATTGCATGGACGAGCTGTCCGCCTTCAGCGGCGCCGACCCGTCCTTGCCCGCGCAGGAGCGCCGATTGTTGCAGAGCGCCGGGTTGGTGTTCACCGGCGGCGTCAGCCTGTTCGAGGCCAAGCAAACCCAGCACGGTAACGTCCATCTATTCTCCAGCGGCGTCGACGTCGCGCATTTCCGCCCGGCGCGCGGGGCGCTGCTGGAGCCCGGCGACCAGGCTGGCATCCCGCATCCGCGGCTCGGCTATTTCGGGGTGCTGGACGAGCGGCTGGATCGGGCACTGTTGGCCGAGGCGGCGGCGCTCCGGCCGGACTGGCAGTTCGTGCTGATCGGCCCGGTCGCCAAGCTGGACCCGTCCGAACTGCCGTCCGCTCCGAACCTGCATTACCTCGGGTCCAAGAGCTATGGCGAGCTGCCGGCCTATATCGCGCACTGGGACGTGGCGATGATGCCGTTCGCCTTGAACGAGGCCACTCGCTTCATCAGCCCCACCAAGACGCCGGAATACCTGGCCGCCGGCCGCGCCGTGGTCGCCACCCCGGTGGCGGACGTCGTTCGCAACTGGGGCGGCTCGGGCTACGTGCGGATCGCGGACCGAGCCGACGGCTTCATGGCCGAGGCGGACGCGCTGCGGCACCTTCCGCCCGACTGGACCGTCAATGCGGATGCGCGGCTGACGGAGATGTCTTGGGACCGGATCTGGGCCCGGATGGAGGGCCTGGTCGAGACGGAGCGGCCGCGGCCGCGGCCGCGCGCGGCCGTGCCGGGCTCCGCGCATTACGACGTGCTGGTCGTGGGCGCCGGGTTCGCCGGGTCGGTGTTGGCCGAGAGGCTGGCGTGCGAGGCGGGCAAGCGGGTGCTGCTGATCGATCGCCGCGACCACGTCGGCGGCAATGCGCACGACCGGCTGGACGCGGCCGGGGTGCTGATCCACCCGTATGGGCCGCACATCTTCCACACCAACTCACCGGCCGTATTCGATTACTTGTCGAGGTTCACCGAGTGGCGGCCGTATCAGCATCGCGTCCGGGCCAAGGTGGGCGAGCAGCTGCTGCCGATGCCGATCAACCGGACCACGGTCAACCGCTTCTTCGGCACCGATCTGCGGGCGGAGGAGATGGAGGCGTTTCTGCGCGACAAGGCCGAGCCGGTCGGCACGCCGCGCAACTCGGCCGACGTGGTGCTCGGCAGCGTCGGCCGCGAGCTCTACGAGGCCTTCTTCCGCGGTTACACGCGCAAGCAATGGGGGCTCGACCCGAGCGAGCTGGACGCTTCGGTCTGCTCGCGCGTCCCCGTCCGGTTCGACGACGACGACCGTTACTTCCTGGACCGGCTGCAGTTCATGCCGCTGCACGGCTACACCGCCATGTTCGAGGCGATGCTGCGCCATCCGCTCATCACGGTCGCGACCGGGACCGACCTGGCTGACATCGATCCGGCCAGCTACGACGAAATGGTCTTCACCGGCCCGATCGACGAATTCTTCGACTGCCGTTACGGCAAGCTTCCGTATCGGAGCCTGCAGTTCCGACACGAGACCCACGATCGCGCGCAGTTTCAGGACGTCGCCGTCGTGAACTATCCGGACCCGGCGGTCGAGTATACCCGCATCACCGAGTTCAAGCACCTGACCGGCCAGACGCATGCCAAGACGAGCCTGTGCTACGAATTCCCGAGCGAGACGGGGGACCCCTATTATCCCGTGCCGCGCGACGAGAACGCCGCGCTGTACGGCCGATACCGGGCGCTGGCGGACGCGACGGCGCGGGTGCATTTCGTCGGGCGGCTCGCCACCTATCGCTACTTCAACATGGATCAGGTCGTCGGCCAGGCATTGGCGACCTTCGAACGCATGATGAAGCGCCGGGGTGCCCGGGCCGTGCCGTCCGAAGTGCCGGCGGCGGCGAACTGAGCTGCCGGCCTAGGTCGGGGCCGAGATGGCGAGGAAGTGCGACGTGCCGGCCACTCCGGAGATCATCGAGAAACGGTCCGTGTCGGCGGTGGTCTTGCCTGCGAAGGTGAGGCTGCTGTCGATCGTGCCGTTGCCGTCGAGATCGAGCCGCAGCGTCGCGCCCTTGTAGCCCGTCGCGCCGTCGGAGGCGGTCCACCACTTGGTGGCGGTGTCCGGATCGAAGCCATAGAGGATGACACTGTCGCCACCGTGGAAATTGGCGATCGTGTTCCAGGTCACGTCCGGCTGGTCGGCGTGCAACAGGAACTGGTTGGTGCCCGCGGCGCTGACCAGGAAACTCGACCCGTGCTGCATATCGAGCACGTTGATCCCGCCCTTGACTTGAACTGCGGTCTGCTGCGCCTGGCTGCTGATCAACATACCCGTCTGCAGCGCCACGATGGCGAGCGGCGTGTCGCCATCGTAGATGAACTGGGTGCCGATATCGCTGATCGCGCCGTTGTACGTCTCGACCTGCTGATAGGTGCTGCTCCCGAGGGCGGTGGAGGTCAGCACCGTCTCCGTCGAGATTGGAAAATGGGTCAGGCTCGAGGCGTGGGTGGAGGGCGCGATCGTCAGCGCGCTTTGGCCGCTCGCGATGCCGCCCGCCCCATCGTTGAGCGTCAGGCTGAAGGTTTCCGTGCCGGACGCGCCGGCGGCTGGGGTGAACAACAGCGTCCGCGCGAGCGCCTGCACGACGTCGACGGTTCCCGTCAGCACGGCGTCGCCCGATGTATTGGTGACGAGGCCGGACCCCGAAAGGGCGCCGAGTGATCGGTCTGACAAGTGGATCGTCAGCGTCTGCACCTGCGCGGCATCGGCGTCCGTCAGGACAAGCGTCTGAAAGGGCAGGGTGAGGCTCGAATTGGTGGAGAACTGCGCGCCGCTGGTGCCGGCAAGGCTCGGCGGCGCGTCGGGTGTGCCGAGCGTCAGCGTGTTGGTGACGGTTTGCGAGACGCGCGTGCTGCCGCCATTCGGGTTCGCCGTGCTGACCACGGTGCTGATCGATCCGGTGCCGGCGGTTGTGCCGGCGCCGCTCACGGTCAGTCGGACGACGACGTTGTCGGCCGCGGTGGCCAGGTTGTCGGAGGTGTTGACGACCGTGCCCAAGTTGAACGAGCCGTTCGGCTGCATGACCACGGGCGCGCTGGTGGTCAGATGGCTGCCGACCGACACGATCTGGGCGGAAACGAGTTGGAGGTAAGACGAGCCGATCTGCGGCAGGATCTCGTCAATGCGTAGGTCGGGAAGGCTGCCTTCGGGCAGCGCGATGGTGATGTCGAACGAGGTGGTCTGGCCGGCGGCGAGGGTCGCGGGCGGTTGATTGGCCACGCTGGTCACGCCGAATGTCGCCGTCTGCACGGTCGTCGTCGCGGTGAGCTGCACGGAGGAGTTGGGTGCCAAATTGGTGCCGCCGTTGCTGGCGGCGTAGCTCACGATCTGCGCGCTGTTGGTGATGGCCGCGCCCGGCAACGACAGGGCATTGGTTGCCGTCGCGGTGAAGGTGATCAGCACGACGTTGGCGCCGGAGGTGTCGTTGTAGGCGGCGACCGGCGCGCTGATGGTCAGGCCGCTGACTGGGCTGAACAGGTTGCCGGAATACGCCAACGCATTGCCGGCCCCGTCCGTGACCGTCATGTCGGAGCCCGGGAGGCTGAACCCGATCGGCAGCGTGTCCCGCAGCTTCAGGTTGTACCCGGTCGTCCCGAAATTCTGCAGCGCGATGACGAAGGTGACCTGATCGCCGGCGTCGACGTTGTAGACCGTGTCCTGGAACGGCTCGTTGGCCAGCCCGACGCTATTGACGATGTCGGAGAACTGGCTGGTATTCGGATCGAATGCGGCGGGCCCGCCCGTGCCACTGAACGTGCTGGCGTCGTTGGACGCATACAGGGTGCCGTTCTGGATCGAGAAGTTCGGTTGCGACGCCATGCCGGCCTATTGCCAAGTCCCGTGGTCCTCGCAGGGTAAGCGGCAGGGATTAATCAACGATGAAGGAGCGAGAATGACCGAGAACCGTCGCATCGTGCTGGCCAGCCGGCCGCACGGCATGCCCACCCCGTCCGACTTCCGCCTCGAAACCCAGCCGGCGCCGCAGCCCGGCGAGGGCGAGATATTGATCCAAACGCTGTTCCTCTCGCTCGATCCGTACATGCGCGGCCGGATGAGCGACGCGGCATCCTACGCGGCGCCTGTCGCGATCGGCGACGTGATGACGGGCGAGGTGGTCGGCCGGGTCGCAGCCTCGCGCGCGCCGGGCTTCACGGAGGGCGACCTGGTGGCGGGCCGGACGGGCTGGCAGGAATGGGCGGTCGGCGACGCGAAGACGCTGCGCAAGCTGGCCGATACCGGCGCCGCGCCGTCGACGGCGTTGGGCGTGCTCGGCATGCCGGGGCTGACGGCCTGGGTCGGGATGCAGAACATCGGCCAACCCAAGGCCGGCCAGACCGTGGTGGTCGGGGCGGCCAGCGGGCCCGTCGGCTCGATGGTCGGGCAGATCGCCCGGCTCCGCGGCGCGCGTGCCGTCGGGATTGCCGGGGGCAAGGATAAATGCGCCTACGTCACCGGCGAGCTCGGCTTCGACGCCTGCATCGACCATCGTGACCCGGCGCTGCCGTCATTGCTCGCCGAGGCCTGCCCCAACGGCATCGACGTCTACTTCGAGAACGTGAACGGCGCCGTGTGGGACGCGGTGTTCCCGTTGCTCAATCCGTTCGCCCGGATTCCGGTCTGCGGCCTCGTCGCCAACTACAACATGACGGAGCTGCCGCCCGGTCCCGATCGGACGCCGCAGCTGTTCCGCGCGACGCTGAGCAAGCGGCTGCGCATCCAGGGCTTCCTGGTCTACGATTTCGGCGACCAGGAGCCGGACTTCCTGCGCGAGATTGGGCCCCTCGTGAAGGATGGGACGATCAAGCATCGCGAGGACGTCACGGACGGGCTGGAGAACGCGCCCCGCGCCTTCATCGGCCTGCTCGGCGGCGGGAATTTCGGCAAGACGCTGGTGCGCGTCGGAAACTAGCCTCCGAGCAGCTGCCCCCCATCGACGACGATGCTCTGGCCGGTGATCCAGCTGGCGCGGCGGGAAGCGAGGAAGTGGATCAACTCGGCCACTTCCTCCGGCTTGCCCATCCGGCCCCACGGGATCTGCGACAGGGTGGCATTATATAGGTCAGGGTTGTCCTGGCGGCGTTGATCCCAGACGCCGCCGGGAAACTCGATGGAGCCCGGCGCCACCGCGTTCGCGCGGATGCCGCGATCGGCCAGGATGCGGCCCTGGCTCGCCGTGTAGGAGTCGATCGCGGCCTTGATGGCGGCGTAAGGCGGGTTGCGTTTGGTGGCGCGCAGCGCGGAGATGCTGGACACGTTGACGATCGCGGCCTCGCCGGCGCGCTCGAGATAGGGCAGGGCGGCCTGACTGGCGCGCACGGTGGCGAGCATGTCCACGTTGAACGAGGCCGCCCAGCCCGTGTCGTCGTCGGTCGCCGCGAAGCCGGACGCGTTGTTGACCAGCACGTTGATGCCGCCCAGCGCTTCGGCCGCCGCGGGAATGAAGCGCGCGATGTCGTCGGCCGAGGCCAGGTCGGTCGGGCTCGCGAACGTCACCGGTGCGCCGGCGGCTTCGAGCTCCTTGCGGGTGGCTTCCAGCGTCTCGGCTCCTCGGGCACAGATGGCGACCGAAGCACCCGACCGCGCGAATGCCAGCGCCGCCGACCGCCCGATGCCGCGGCTCCCGCCCATGACCACGACGCGCCGTCCCGTGAATTCACCCATGATCCAACTCTCCTGCTCGACGGGCAGAGCACCCCATCGGCGCGCAGACGGCAAGCGCCCGCCGCCGTATACTCGCGGCAAACACCCGGAGCGCCCAGCCGCCATGTGGAATCCTGCGACCTTTTACCCCGACCCGGCGGTCCACATCCTGCAGCCTTCCTTCGCCAAATACCGCGTCACCCTCGCCGCGGTGGAGCGGCTGGCTACCGGACTGCGCTGGGCGGAAGGCCCCGTCTGGTTCGGCGATGCGCGGCATCTATTGGTCAGCGACATCCCGAACAACCGCATCGTCAAATGGGACGAGCAGACCGGCCTGCTCAGCGACTACCGCCGCCCGAGCCAGTTCGCCAACGGCAACACGCGCGATCGGGAAGGGCGGCTCGTGACGTGCGAGCATGGCAGCCGCCGGGTCACGCGGACGGAACATGGCGGTGCCGTCACCGTGCTGATGGACCGGTTCGACGGCAAGCGGCTGAACTCGCCGAACGACATCGTGGTCAAATCCGACGGCTCGATCTGGTTCACCGACCCGCCCTTCGGGTTGTTGGGCGACTACGAGGGTGAACGGGCGGTGCAGGAATTACCGGAGAGCGTCTACCGGTTCGACCCAGCCACCGGCCGCGCAACGGTGGTCGAGGACGCGGTTCCCGGGCCCAACGGGCTGGCCTTCTCACCGGACGAGAAAACGCTCTATCTCGTGGCCAGCCGTGCCAATCCGCGCGAGATCCTCGCCTTCGACGTGTCGGACGCAGGTACGCTGAGCCGCCGGCGGGTGTTGATCGATGCCGGCCCGGCCGGCACGCCGGACGGGTTCCGCGTGGACGAGGACGGCAACCTTTGGTGCGGCTGGGGTATGGGCACGCCGGAGCTCGACGGGGTGATGGTATTCGACCCGGAGGGCGCACCGATCGGACGCATCGCATTGCCGGAGCGGTGCGCCAATCTGTGCTTTGGCGGCCTGCACCGGAACCGGCTGTTCATGGCGGCGAGCCAATCGATCTACGCGCTCTACGTGAACACCCGCGGCGCACGCTGATTGCGGCAATTCGGCCACAATCAAAGGTTGTCGTCTGGTCGGGCATCATACACGCATCGCGTGTTGTGGCCGAATGCGGTATGCTTTTTGAGACACGGCACCCGCTTGGTGCCGGTTTGAACTAGCGCGAGAGCGGCCGTGGCGACTTACAGTTGGAACTCGACGAGCGGTGCGTTCGGCTTTGCACCGAACTGGGGGCTGGCCGGCCTGCCGGGCGCGAGCGACATTGCGTTGTTCGGGCCCTCCAGCGCGACCTACACGATCGGCGGGATCGGCACGGTCGCCAGCCTGCAATTCCTCGCAGGCGGGTCGTGGGCGCTTTCCGGGGGCGTTTCCACCGGAAACGCGGTGGATCTCGGCACCCTCACCGTCCTGAGTGGCGGTACGCTGACGCTGACCTCCGGCGTGTTCGCCATCGGGGGCGCGAACGGTGCCGACGGAACGCTGCTGATCAATGCGGGCGGAACGGTCCGCTCCACGGTCGCGGCGCAGACCTCGGGCAACCTCGTCACGATCGGCGGCTCCGGCGGGTCCACCGGTGCGGTCACCGTCTCGGGCGCCGGTGCATTGCTCGATGGCGGGCTGAACCCGGGCGGCATCGGCAATATCGGCGCCGGCATGCTCACCGTGGCCAATGGCGGCACGGCGAGCTTCGCGTCCACCAACTCGGCGATCGCGGCGGCCCTCACCGCGGGGCGGGCGACCGGTTCCAGCGCGAGCATCGCCGTCACCGGCGCGGGCTCGACGCTGATGGCGAGCGGCTACACCTACCTCGGGCGGGCCGGCACGGCGACGCTGACCGTCAGCGCCGGCGGCACGTTCACGGGCGGCAGCGCGGCCACCGGAACGGTCGCTGGATACTCGATCACCATCGGTGACGGCTCCCCTGGCACGGATTCCACCGGCACCCCGATCGCCAAGCCCGATTTCGGCGGCAGCGCGACCGCGACCGTGACCGGCAGTGGCAGCCTCCTACGCAGCCTCAACCAGATCCGGATTGGCTATCGCGGTACGACGGGGTCGCTGGTCGTCGATAACGGCGCAACCGCGCGCGCCGACACCAACTTCGTCATCGGCGGCGGCACCGACCGGGCAGGCGCGGCCGGCACGCTGATCGTCCGGAACGGCGCAACCGCGATGGCGGGAGGCCGGCATACCATCACCCTGGCCGGCGTGGTGTTCGGCGCCGATGCCGGGACCAGCGGCAGCGGCACGGTGAGCGGCGCCGGGTCGGTGCTGGATGCTAATGGCGACCGGTTGACCATCGGCGGTAGCGGGACCGGATCATTATCGATCACGGGCGGCGGCCGGGCGTCGTCGGGATCGGCGGGATACAGCGACGTTGAGGCAGCGCTCTCCGTGGCGAGCGGGCTCGGCTCGAGCGGCACTTTGGCGATCATGGGGGCAGGCTCCGACCTCACCGTCACCGGCAATGCGGTGATCGGCGGCAACCAGCGAGGCGCCGGGCTGACGGTGGGCGGTTCGGGCACCGTCAGCGTCACCGGCGGCGGCAGCCTTCGCATCTCCGGCGTTACGACCATCCAGGCCGGCAGCAGCCTCACCGTCGACGGCGCGAGCACGTTGTCCGCGGGGGCGATCACCATCAACGGCGGCGCCGCATCTCTAGCCCAGCTCTCGGCTGCCACCGCCGTCACCTTCGGTATCGGGGGCAAGCTGTCGGTCGGCGCGATGAGCGGCAGCAACATCGTCAACAGCTTCGCGTTTGGCGACACGATCGACTTGGTGGGCCAGACCGATGTCCGTCTCAGCGGCAACGTCGTCACCACGGCTGGCGGCACGCTGACTCTGGCTGGCGCGGCCGCGGGCCTACGGCTGACCGATGACGGCAGTGGCGGCACGCTGGTCTCGCTCAATGCCAAGACAATCGGCGTGTATCGCTTCTTCGACAGCCTCTACGGCACGCATTTCTACACCGCGAGCGAGTCCGAAGCGCAGCAGGTCGCGGCCGCGCGGCCCGACATGGTCGCCGAGGGCGTGGGCGGCATCGGCCTGCAGGCGCTCGCGGGATCGGCGGGCGACCCGAACGCCGTGGCGGTCTTCCGCTTCTTCGACACTGTGTATGGCACGCATTTCTTCACCGCCTCCGCCGCCGAGCGCGACACGGTGATCGCCACCCGGAGCGACCTGCAATACGAGAGCAGCAGCATCTTCTACGAGCATGCCACTGAGCAGCCCGGCGACACGCCGGTTTACCGCTTCTTCGACAATGTGCGCGGCACCCATTTCTACACGGACGACGCGGCGGAGCGCGCCAACATCATGGCCAATCGCACCGACCTGGTCGCGGAAGGGATCGGCTTCTACGAGCCCAAACAGAACTGACTCCGCCGGCCCGGCGTTCCGGCACTGTAAGCCGGACAAAAAGGGCCGGCGCGGGAGGCAGCATGGGCGGGATCAGGAGCGGCGCGATGGCGGCAGTGGTTGTCGCCGGCTGGAGCGCGACCGGCATGGCACAGCCGTCGATCGTCACCGAAGAAGCGACCGTGGCCTCGCCGCAACAGGGTGCGTCCATCTACGTCCGCAACAAGCACCCGAGCGGGATGGCGGCCTTCGCGCCCGAGCGTACCCTGCTCTTCGTTCATGGCGCGACCTACCCGGCCAGCACGGCGTTCGACCTGCCGCTCGGCGGAATGTCGTGGATGGACTACCTCGCCCAGCGCGGCTTCGACGTCTACCTGATGGATCTGCCGGGCTATGGACGGTCCAGCCGCCCGCCCTCCATGGACAAGCCGGCGGCGCAAGGCCAGCCGGTGGAGACGACGGCCGATGCGGTGGCTGATTACGCCGCGGTCGCCGACTGGATCCTGGCGCGCCGCGGTCTGCGCAAGCTCGACGTCATGGGCTGGTCGTGGGGCACCACCATTGCGGGCGGATTCGCGGCCGCGCATCCGGACCGGGTCAACCGGCTCGTGCTCTACGCCCCGGTGTGGGTCCCGCTACCCGGCGCGCCGCCGCCGCCGCCGGCCCCGACTCTCGGGGCGTATCGCCTGGTCACCGCGGAGGCGGCCAAGCAGCGCTGGCTGAACGGCGTCCCGCCGGACAAGGCGGCCGCGCTGATCCCGGATGGCTGGTTCGACCAATGGCAGCGCGCCACCTGGGCGACCGATCCCACGGCGGCCGCATCCGGCAGCCTCCGCGCGCCCAACGGCGTCAGTCTCGACTTTCAGCGGTACTGGTCGGCAGGCAAGCCCACCTACGACCCGGCGGCGATCACGGCTCCCACGCTGCTGATCCAGGCCGAGTGGGACCAGGACACGCCGCCGCAACGCTCGATCGGTCTGTTCCCGGCGCTGACCCATGCCGCCTCGAAGGCTTACGTGCTGATCGGCGAGGGAACGCATTCGGTGATGATGGAGCGGAACCGGCTACAGCTATTCGGTGCGGTCCAGGCCTTCTTGGAGGCCTCGGACGAAGTTGTCGCGGAACCGGCGAAATAGGGCCTAGCCGGGCAGCCCAAGCTCTGTGGCACTGGGCAGGCCCGGCAGGCCGGTCGCGGCGAGGATCGCATTGACGATCGCGGCTTCCGTCACGCGGGCGGCCATCAGCCCGAGGGCGAGCATGTTGCCGGGCCGGCCGCTGGCGCCGGTGGCGAGCGCGAACATCGTGTCGCCGTCCCACATCGTATGCACCGGGTCGATGGCGCGGGCGAAGCCGTCATGCGATTGCGCGGCCAGCTTGCGGCACTGCGCCTTGGTCAGCACCGCATCGGTCGCGACGACGCCGATGGTGGTGGCCATGCCGGCCTGCAGCGCGGCCGGCACTTCGCCGCCGAGGATGGCATCGGTCGCGCCGAGGCCGCTCCTGCCATCGGCCGCGCGGGCACCGGCCAGCACCGCGCGCGTGGCGGGATCGAGCACGTCGCCCACCGCATTGACGGCGACGAGCGCGCCGACGGTAACCTGGCCGATGCGGGCGGAGGCGGTGCCGATGCCGCCCTTCATCGCGCGATCCATGCCGAAGAGTTTGCCCACCGTCGCGCCCGTGCCCGCGCCGACCGTGCCCTGGGCCGGTGCGTCGGCCCGGGCCGCCTCGCAGGCGGCGTAGCCGGCGGCGGCGTCGGGGCGGATGGCCGGGTCGCCGACGCCGAGGTCGAACAGGACGGCAGCCGGCACGATGGGTACCAGGGCCCGCCCGGCCTTGTAGCCGATGCCGTGCTCCTCGAGGTAGCGCATCACCCCGGTTGCCGCGTCGAGCCCGTAGGCGCTGCCGCCGGAGAGCAGGACGGCATGCACCTTCTCGACCAGATTGCTGGGATCGAGCAGGTCGGTCTCGCGGGTGCCGGGCGCCGCGCCGCGCACGTCGACCCCACCGGTTGCGCCGTTTCGAGCCAGGACGACGGAGCAGCCGGTCGGCCGGCGGCCATCGGTGAAATGCCCGACGTCGAGGCCCGGCACGTCGGTGATCGCGCCGCCCATGCGCCGCTTCCCGGCGTCGGCGGCACGGGCGGGGGGAAGGAGGGTCGCGGCGGCCATGGCGGTCAGGGCGGTCCGTCGAGACGCGGTCATGGTCGCAGCCGCTGTCCTTGCGCCATCCGCCCCGAGCGGGAGCGGACGGCGCGAGGCGGAGGCGTCAGGCGGCGTGCTGCAAGGCCTGCCACACGCGCTCCGGCGTGGCGGGCATGTCGATGTTGTTCGCGCCGGCGCTGCGCAGCGCGTCCACGATCGCGTTGATCATGGCCGGCGGGCTGCCGACGGCGCCGGCCTCGCCCGCGCCCTTGACCCCGAGCGGGTTGCTCTTGCAGGGCACCTCGATCAGGTCGACCTCGATGTCCGGCAGGTCGGAGGCGCGCGGCAGGGTGTAGTCCATCAGGCTGCCGGACAGCAGCTGGCCCGAGCCCTGGTCGTAAACGGTGTGCTCCATCACCGCCTGACCCACGCCCTGGGCCACGCCGCCATGCACCTGGCCGCGCACGATCATCGGGTTCACCGCCTTGCCGACGTCGTCGCACACGATGTAGCGGGCCGTTGTGATCGACCCGGTGTCCGGATCGACTTCGACCTCGGCCATGTGGCAGCCGTTCGGGAAGGTATGCAGCTCGATCTTGGCGATCTCCGCCGCGTCGAGTTGGGTGGCGCCGTCGCGTCCACGCTGATGGGCGGCGAGGGCAAGGATGTCCATGCCACGGTCGGTGCCGGTGATGGAGAAGCGCCCGGCCTCGAACACGATGTCGGCCACGGCGGCCTCCAGCGCTTCGGCGGCCGCCTGCTTGCCCTTGTCGATGACACTCGCCGCGGTCACCAGGATGGCTTGGCCTTCCGAGTACAGCGAGCGCGCGCCGCCGGTGCCGCCGCCGGTCGGGATGGTGTCGGTGTCGCCCTGGCGGATGCGGATCTTGTCGGGGTCGATGCCGAGCTGGTCCTCCATGAGCTGGACATAAGCCGTCTCATGGCCCTGGCCGGTGCTCTGCGTGCCGACATAGACGTCCACGAAGCCGTCATCGGCGAAGCGGATCTCGGCGCGCTCTGTGTCGGCGCCACCGGTCGCCTCGAGGTAATAGGCCATGCCGATGCCGCGCTTCTTGCCGCGCCGCTCGCTCTCGGCGCGGCGGGCGGGGAAGCCGGCCCAATCGACCTTGTCCATCGCGTGATCCAGGATGCGGTGGAAGTCGCCGCTGTCGTAGACCTGGTTCATCGCGGAGGTGAACGGCATCGCCGAGGGCGGGACCATGTTGCGCTTGCGGATCTCGATGCGATCGATGCCGAGATCGTAGGCCGCCGTGTCGATCAGCCGCTCGACGAGGTAGTTGCTTTCCGGCCGGCCGGCACCGCGATAGGCGTCCACCGGGCTGGTGTTGGTGAACACGCCGATGACGTTGGCGTAGGCCGACTGGAAGCCATACACGCTGGCCAGCACCTTAGTGCCGGCGCCGGTCGGGATGAACGGTGCGTAGGTGCTGAGGTAAGCGCCCATGTTGGCGACGTTGCGAGTGCGGATGGCGAGGAACTTGCCATCCTTGTCCACCGCGATTTCGCCGAGGGTGATGTTGTCGCGGCCGTGCGTGTCGCACAGGAAGGCTTCCGACCGCTCGGAGGTCCACTTGACGGGGCGGCCGAGCTTGCGGGCGGCGTAGCAGGTCAGCGCGTGTTCGGCATACAGGAACAGCTTCATGCCGAAGCCGCCGCCGACATCGGGCGTCACGACGCGGAACTTGTCGGCGCCGACTTTGAACACGGCGGTGCCGAGCAGGCTCTTGATGCCCCAGCCGCCCTGCGTGTTGGTGTGCAGCGTCCAACGCTCGCCGTCGTAATCGGCCAGGGCGGCGCGGGCCTCCATGGAATTGACCACGATGCGGTTGTTGACCACGGTCAGCTTGGCGATATGGGCCGCCTGCGCGAACAGCTCGTCGGTCTTGGCCTTGTTACCGGCTTCCCAATCGAAGGCGACGTTGTTCTTGACGTCGTTCCACACCTGGGCGGAGCCCGGGTCGGTGGCGGCGCCCAGGTCGGTGCAGCTCGGCAGCGTGTCGTAGCCGATGTCGATCAGCTCGGCGGCGTCGCGCGCCTGCTGCTGCGTTTCGGCGACAATGAAGGCCACGGGGTCGCCGACGTGGCGGACGGCACCGTCGGCCAGCACCGGGTGCGGCGGATCGGCGCGATCGCTACCGTCACGGTTCTTCAGCGGGATGCCGCAGGGCAGGGGGCCAATGCCATCGGCGTTCAGCTCGGCGGCGGTGTAGACGCCCAGCACGCCCGGCGCGGCGCGTGCGGCGGCGAGGTCCATATGCGTAATGGTCGCCGCGGCGTGCGGCGAGCGTAGGACGATGCCGACGGCGGTGTCCGCCAGGGCGATGTCGTCAGTGTATTGGCCGTTACCGAGAAGCAGCCGGGGGTCTTCGACCCGGCGAACCGGTTGGGCAATTCCGAACTTGGCCATGGGCGTTCTCCTCAGCGGCGAGCTGAATATTTGCCCGCATGATGGAGTGGCAAGGGCGCGCTGGCTAGAGAGATCGGGCCGGGGGGGCGTTCGGGTGCCCCGCCGGCCCACGCCATCAGCGCCCGGGTGCGCCCGTGCCGCCCGGCGCGCCGCTCAGCCCGGCGCCGCTCGCCCCCGAGGGCGCTACGCTGGAGCCCGGCACGCCGCCGCCCAAAGTCCCGTTGGTGGTGCCGGCCGCGCCGACGGAGCCGGCATCCGGACCCGTGACGCCGGGGCTGGCGCGATCGCCCAGCGCGGTGCCCGCGCCGACGGTGCCACCGGTGCCGCCCGCGCCCACACCGGCGCCGACTGCGCCGCCCGCCGCGCTGGTGCCCTGGGCCTGCGCCCCCGCGATCCCGATCGCGCCGGCCAGCAAGGCCGCGGCAGCGAAGGTGGCGAATTTCTCGATCATGGCTTTGGTCTCCTGAAGGCCGGCTGACAGGCTGAGTCGCGGCGCTAGTGACCAAGCGGCCGCGGAGCCGTCGGGTTCGGTCGGTCACCGAAAGCTGACGCCCGCACCCGGCCCGGCCGCGTGCGGGAAGCGACTTGCATCAGCCGTCCGCCTGGTGCGGATTAGGGCCGGGCCGCGGCAGCGGCCGGGTCGACGTTGGGGGGCAGCATGGGCGAACGGGTGTTGATCTGCGAAGTGGGGCCGCGCGACGGGCTGCAGATGGCCAAGACGCGGATGCCGACGGACATCAAGATCGGCTGGATCGGCGCCCTGGCGGAGGCCGGATTGCCGGAAATCGAGGTGGGCAGCTTCGTGCCGCCCAGCGTCATTCCCGCCATGGCCGATACCGGCGACGTGGTGCGTGCCGTCCGCGACCTGCCCTGCGTGATCGTGGCGCTGGCGCCCAACCTCAAGGGAGCGCAACGGGCCGCGGAGGCGGGCGCGCGGCGGATCACGATCCCGGTCAGCGTCAGCGAAGGGCATAGCCGCGCCAACACCAACCGGACCACGGACGAGGCGGTGGCCGAAGTCGCCCGCATCGTCACGTGGGCGCAGGTGCAAGGCGGCGTGGAGGTGGAGGCCGTGTGCGCCACCGCCTTTGGCTGCTCCATCGACGGCGTCGTGCCGACCCGGCGCGTGGTGGAGGTCGCGGCGGCGCTGGCCGAGGCCGGGGCCGACCTAATCGCGCTGGCCGACACGGTGGGCTACGCGCATCCGGCGCAGATCCGCGAGGTCGTCCGCGCCGTGCGCCCCGCCACCGGCGGCAAGCTCGAGGGGCTGCACCTGCACGACACGATGGGCTTGGGGCTCGCCAACGCACTGGCTGGGCTGGAGGAAGGCATCCGCTCGTTCGACGCGTCATTGGCCGGGCTGGGCGGCTGCCCGTATGCGCCGGGCGCCTCCGGCAACATCGTGACCGAGGACCTGGTGTTCATGCTGGAAAGCATGGGGTTCGCGACCGGGATCGACCTGGAGCGGCTGGTCGCGTCCCGGTGCTATCTGCAGGAAGGCCTGCCGGACGAGCCGCGCCATGGCGGGGTGGCCCGCGCCGGCCTGCCGCGCACCTTCAAGGCGGCTGCCTGACGCGGATGCCGAGCCCGCGACGCGTTCCCGCTGGCGGTAGCAGGTGAAGCTGGCGTGTCACCGGTGACCGCGGTCGACGCATCCGGCGCGTCGCCGACCATGGCGCAGTGGTTCCGGCTCAAGGAGGTCCATCCGGACGCCCTGCTGTTCCTGCGCATGGGCGACTTCTACGAGCTGTTCTTCGCCGATGCCGAGGCCGCCGCCGCCGCGCTGGACATCGTGCTGACCCGGCGCGGCGAGCACGCGGGCGAGAAGATCCCCATGTGCGGCGTGCCCGTGCATGCGGCCGAGGCCTATCTATCGCGGCTGATCCGGCGCGGCTTCCGCGTCGCGGTGGCCGAACAGATGGAGGCGGCCAAGGGGCGTGCGGGCAAGGGGCCGCTGAAGCGCGAGATCGTCCGGCTGGTGACGCCCGGCACCCTGACCGAGGACAGCCTTCTGGAGGCGCACCGGCCCAACCTGCTGCTCGCGATCGCTCAGTTGCGCGACCGGCTCGGCGCGGCGTGGCTGGACGTGTCGACCGGGCTGTTCGAGACGGCGGAAACGACGGGAGCCGAGCTGCCCGCCCTGCTTGGCAAGCTGGAGCCGGCGGAGATCCTGGCGCCGGCCGGCCTGGACCTTGGCGAGTGGTCGGCACGGCGCGGGCCGGAGATCGCGCCCCCGGCGCCCTTGGCCGCCGGGTCGCGCGTGGCGGCGGCGTTCGGCGCCGCCAGCATGGACGCGTTCGGCACCTTCGGCGCCGCGGAGGTGGTCGCCGCGGCGCTCGCGCTCGATTACGTCAAACTGACCCAAGCCGGCACGCTGCCCCGGCTGTCGCGCCCGGTGCCGGCCGGGCTCGGTGGCGAGATGATGCTGGACGCCGCGACCCGAGCCAGCCTGGAGATCACCAAGGCGCGCGAGACCGGTGGCCCGGAGGGTGCCGGGCCGACTCTGCTCTCGGCCGTCGACCGCACGCTGACGGCGCCCGGCGCCCGTTTGCTGGCGCAATGGCTGTCCGGCCCGTTGCTGGACCCCGGCGAGATCGCGCGGCGGCAGGATGGCTGGTCGTGGCTCGGCGACCACCCCACCGAGCGGGACCAGTTGCGCGCCGCGCTGCGCGGCGTGCCGGACCTGGCGCGCGCGCTGGGCCGGATCGGCGCCGGGCGGGGCACGCCGCGCGACCTGGGCGCCGTGCGCGCCGCCTGCGGGGCCGCGCAGACGATCGCCGCCCTGCTTGAGGGTGCACCGCTGCCCGCCGATGCGCTGCGGCTCGACCCGGCGCTCGGCGACACGCTCGGCCGCGCACTGGCCGATCCGCTGCCGGCGCGGATGGAGGAGGGCGGGGCGGTCGCGCCCGGTTTCGACGGCGAGTTGGATGCGGAACGGGCTTTGCGCGACGATAGCCGCCGGGTCGTGGCCGGCATGGCGCTCGACTACGCGCAGCGATTCGGCGTCGCGTCGCTCAAGATCCGGCACCACGCCCAGCTCGGCTACGTCATCGAAGCGCCGGCGTCGGCGGCGGAGAAGCTTCGGGCGGAGCCGGCGCTGCAATTGCGCCAGGCCACCGCCAACGGCGCGCGCTATACCACGCCGGAGCTCGCCGACCTCGATCGCCGTATCGCCGAGGCCGCGGACCGAGCCGGCGCGCGCGAGGCGGCCGTGTTCGCCTACCTCGTCCGCTTCGTGCTGGCCGCTGCCGACGCGCTGGCCGCCGCCGCCGCCGCACTAGCCACGCTGGACGTGCTGCAGGGCGCCGCCCGGTTGGCGGAAGGCGGGCGCTGGTGCCGTCCGCTGGTGACGGACGACACGGCCTTCGCAGTCAAGGCTTTGCGGCATCCGGTGGTGGAGCGCGCGCTGGGCAGCGCGGCCGCCTTCGTGCCGAACGATTGCGACCTGTCGCCCGAGCGCCGCCTGTTGCTGCTGACCGGGCCCAACATGGCCGGCAAGAGCACCTTTCTGCGCCAGAATGCGCTGGCCGTGGTGCTGGCGCAGGCCGGGCTGCCGGTGCCGGCCGACAGTGCCGCGATCGGGATCGTCGATCGCCTGTTCAGCCGCGTGGGCGCCGCGGACGACCTGGCGCGCGGACGGTCCACCTTCATGGTGGAGATGACGGAAACGGCGGCCATCCTGCATGGCGCCGGGCCGCGCTCCATGGTGATCGTCGACGAGATCGGGCGCGGGACCAGCACGCTGGACGGATTGGCGATCGCCTGGGCGGTGCTGGAAGCGTTGCACGGGCACGTGCGCTGCCGAACCATCTTCGCCACCCATTTCCACGAGCTCGCCCGGCTGGGCGCGCAGCTGCGGCACCTGTGCGCGCACACGATGCGGGTCAAGGAATGGCGCGGCAGCGTGGTGTTCCTGCACGAAGTGACGGAGGGCGCGGCGGGCCGGTCCTGGGGCGTGCACGTCGCGCAGCTCGCGGGGGTGCCGGCGGCGACCGTCAAGCGGGCGGCCGGGCTGCTGGCGGCGCTGGAGAAGAGCGGGCATGGACTGCCGGCCGAGCTGCCGCTGTTCGCGGCCTTGCCGGAGGATCGGCCGGCGCCGCCCGACCCGCTGCGCGACGCGGTGGGCGCGATCGACCCCGACCGGCTGACCCCGCGCGAGGCGCTGGAAGCGCTCTACGCGCTCAAGACCCTCGCCGCGGCCGATTGAGGCCGTCCGGGAAAGACGAACCGGCCGATCGGCGAGACGTTGCATCACTTAGTATCGCGCGACGGGAAACGGTCCTACACTGGCCGTGATGTCGTCGTCTTCTGCACTTCCCGAGCACCCTGCGGACGCCTTGATCATCCTGCGCGACGCCTTGGCCGAGCTTCCTCCCGGAGGTGGGCCGGCCAAGCGGATCGCGGCGCTGGCCGCCTTCCGGCGCTACGTCGCGCGGGTGCAGAACCATGTGCAGGATCTGTTCGAGACGACCGTAATGCCCGGCCTGCGGGCCGGCCGCCTGCTCGGCGAGTTCACCGACGGCGTGCTCGCCACCTTGCACGGCTTCGCGCTCGAGCATGGCACGGGCGATGCCGCCCTGCCGCCGGGACCGCTCGCCGTGGTGGCGACGGGTGGCTACGGACGCGGCGTCCTGGCGCCGTTCAGTGACATCGACCTCCTGTTCATCACGCCCGACGAGCCGGCGCCGGCTACGCTCGCCGTGGTCGAATTCATGCTCTATTTCCTGTGGGATCTCGGCCTGAAGGTCGGACATGCCACCCGCTCGGTGGATGACTGCCTGCACGATGCCGAGCGCGACATGGTCATCCGCACCTCCATGATCGACGCGCGGCTCATCACCGGCGACCCGGCACTGTTCGAGCAGTTCTCCGATCGCTTCGTCGCCTTCTGCCGGGCCGACGGCGCCGGAGCGTTCCTGGCCGCCAAGCAGGTCGAGCGCGACGCGCGGCACGGGCGCTACGGCGAGAGCCCGTTCCTGGTCGAGCCCAACATCAAGGAGGGCAGGGGCGGCCTGCGCGACCTCCAGACGCTGTATTGGATGAGCCGCTACGTGTTCGGCACCCAGGTCATGGGCGAGTTGGTCGGCCCCGATAGCCCGGGCGGCGGGATCCTGACCGCCAACGAGGCCAAGCACACCCGCCGTTCCTGGTCGTTCCTGTGGACCGTCCGTTTCCATCTGCACTACATCGCCGGCCGCGCCGAGGACCGCCTCACCTTCGACCTGCAGCCCGTCGTGGGCGCCCGCATGGGATACACGCGGCACGGCCGGCAGGATGGCGTCGAGCGGTTCATGCGGCACTACTTTCTCACCGCGCGCGAGATCACACGCATCACGGCGGTGCTGGAACCGGCGCTGATCCGCGCCGCGCTGGGACCGCCCGCGATCCAGCCGGAGACCGACCGCGCCTTGTTCGAGGCCGGCTTCGTGCTGGCCGACGGCAAGCTGATGAGCGCCCCCGGCCACGATTTCGAGCAGGAGCCGCTGCGCATGCTCCGCATCCTGCAGGTCGCCCGCGATCGTCATGTGCAACTGCATCCGCTGACCATGCGCGCGCTGATCCGGCACGAGCGGCAGGCGATCGCGCTGCGCAGCGTGCCGGAAGCGGCGACCATGTTCACCGACCTGCTCTGCACGGGCGGCGACGGCGCACGCTGGATGGCGATCCTGAACGAAACCGGCTTCCTCAGCCGTTTCATCCCCGATTGGGCCCGCATCGTGGGTCAGATGCAGTTCGACACCTACCACGTGTTCACCGTCGACGAGCACACCATCGAGGCCCTGCGGGTGCTGGACTCGCTCGAGCGGGGCGATCTCGGCGAGGTCGCCCCGATCGCGACGTCGTTGGTCGAGGATCTGCAATCCCGCCGCGCGCTTTATGCCGCCACGCTGCTGCACGACATCGCCAAGGGGCGCGGCGGCGACCATTCGGAGCTCGGCGCCGAGATCACGCTGGAGGTGGGCCCGGCTCTCGGCCTGTCCGGCGAGGAGACCGAAACGGTGAGCTGGCTGGTGCTACACCACCTGCTGCTCAGCCAGACCGCATTCAAGCGCGACATCGACGACCCCAAGACCATCCTCGACCTGGCCGATACCATCCAATCGCCGGAGCGGCTCAAGCTGCTGCTGATCCTGACGGTGGCCGACATGCGGGCGGTCAGTCCGAAGGTCTGGAATGGCTGGAAGGCCATGCTGCTGCGCGAGTTGTATGGCCGAGTCGCCGACGTGCTGGCAGGCGGCCTGGCGACCACGGAACGAGACGTCCGGGTTGCGCGGGCCAAGGAAGCCGCGGTGGCATTGCTCGACGAGTGGCCATCCGAGGCGGTGCAGCGCTACCTCGACCTCGGCTATCCCGGATACTGGCTGAGCTTCGACCCGGAGACGCACGCCCGGCACGCCCGCCTGATCCGCGAAGCCGACGGCCGCCGCGCACCGCTCACTGTGGATACGCAGCCGCTACCGGCGCGGGACGTGACGGAGGTGACGGTCTACACGGCCGACCACGCCGGGCTGTTCAGCCGTATCGCCGGGGCGCTGGCGGTGGCCGGGGCCAGCATCGTCGACGCCCGCATTCACACGCTGACCAACGGCAGCGCGCTGGACACGTTCTGGATCCAGGATGCCGCTGGCGGCCTGTTCGACGCGCCGCACCGCCTGGCCCGGCTGCACGTGCTGATCGACCAGGCCCTGTCGGGTCAGCTGGCGATCTACAGCGAGATCCGCCGCGCCTCGGCCGCCCTGCTCGGCCGCCGCATGCGCGCCATTCACGTCTCGCCCCGCGTGGTGGTGGATAACCGCGCCAGCAACACGCACACCGTCCTGGAGGTCAACGGGCGCGACCGGCCGGGCCTGCTGCATGACGTCACCGCGGCGATCAGCGAGCAGGGATTGCAGATCGCCAGCGCCCACGTGACGACCTATGGCGTGCGTGCGGTGGACGTCTTCTACGTCAAGGACATCTTCGGCCTGAAGGTCGAGAACGAGCGCAAGCTGGCGACTCTGCGGGAAAAGCTGCTGGCGGCCCTGGCGCCACCGGACGACGAGGTGCCGCCCTCCATGCCCGACAACGCCCGTCGCAACCGCGTCGCCGCCGAGTAGCCGCGGGTTTGGGTGCGCTTAAGGTTTCGGTAACGGCCTGAAGCTATGCTGGCCGCTCATGATGGGCGGACCCAGGCTTTGGGCGTAGGCGCGGCTCTTGTTGAGATCCTCGGGTTGCAACCCGGCCGCGAGGTCGCGCGGGCCCAGATCAGCGCGATGCGGCATCGGGCGCCGTTCCTGTACGGCATCGTCGCCGTCAACGTCGTCGCACTCGCCTTTACGCATCAGAGCGCCAACCCGCTCTGGCAGGCGGTGCTGCTGCCGGGGGTGATCCTGGCCATCGGCCTGGTCCGCATGGTGGCCTGGATCCGCATGCGGCCGGACCGGATGACGGATCGCCAGATCGCGCGGCTACGCTGGCGAACGGCGGTGTTGGCGGTGGCCAACGCGCTCATGATCCTGTTCTGGGCGCTGACGCTGAACCAGGCGCTGGAACAGCCCCGGATCGGGGCCGCCATGACCGCGACCGCGCACGCGGTCGTTTTCTGCAGTATCACCCTCGTGGTCTGTATTTTCCTGCTGATGCATCTCCGCCTCGCGGCGATCGCGGTCGGCGTCAGTGTCGTGATCTTGTTGGCGGGCTACCTGTTCTCGCTCGACCGGGTGATCGAAACGGCGATCGGGCTGAACGTGCTCGTGGTCGGCGTCACCGTGCTGTGCGTGGCCGTGTCGACGTCCCGGCACTTCGATCGGTCTGTGATCGCGTCGGCCGACCTCATGCGGTTGAGCGCGATCAACGCGCGTCTGGCCGCAGCCGACGTCCTGACGGAGCTGCCGAATCGGCGCGCTTTCTTCACCGAACTGGCCAACGCCGCTGCCGGCAGCGAGCCGTACGCCGTGATCGTGTGCGACCTCGACGGCTTCAAGCAGATCAATGACGTGTATGGCCATCAGGCCGGCGACGAGTTGCTGCGGCAAGTGGCCAACCGCTTCGTCGCGGCCGCGCCGGAAGCGAGCTGCGTCGCCCGCATGGGGGGTGACGAGTTCACCTTCCTGCTGCTGGGGACGCACAGCAACGCTGCGCAGTTCGTGGCCGAGCGCGTGATCGCCTCTTGCTGCGAGCCGATCCGGCTCGACGTGGTCACGGCCCATGTCGGCGCCACGGCGGGCATCTGCTTTTCCTGGAACGTCCTGTCGGGCGAGCCTGCGAAGGTGTACGAGCGCGCCGATTACGCGCTGTTCGAAGGCAAAAAGTCCGGCCGCGGCCGAGTCGAGGTCTTCTCCGGGGCGCATGACACGGCGCTCCGTCGGCAGAGCACGATCGCCCGCCTGCTCCAGACCGCCGATTTCCGCACGGAGCTCGCGCCCGTGTTCCAGCCGATCGTGGATGCGCGCACCTTCGAGATCCGCGGCTTCGAGGCGTTGATCCGTTGGACCAGCCCCGAGCTCGGCCCGGTCGATCCGCAAGAGTTCATCCCCATCGCCGAACGCACGGACCTGATCTTAGAGATCTCGCGCCTGGTCCTGCGCTCCGCCCTGGCGCAAGCCTTCGTCTGGCCCGACCACATCCTGCTCAAGGTCAACCTGTCCGTGCGCGATCTGATGAACGCCGGGCAGACGGAACGGCTCTTGGCCGAGTTGCACGGCTCCGGCGTGCCGCCGAGCCGGGTCACGTTCGAGATCACCGAAACCATCCTCGCCGAGTCGCTGGAACAGGTCAGGAGCAATGTGGACCGGCTGCGCGACGCGGGGTGCCGGATCGCGATCGATGATTTCGGGGTCGGTTATTCCAGCCTGAACTACATCCACGTGTTCGCGCCCGACGTGATCAAGATCGACCGCTGCTTCATCCGCGGGATCGCCGAAAGCGAGACCGCGTCCCGCGTGGTCCGGACCATGATCGAGCTCGCGCGCAACGTCGGCGCCGTGTCGGTGGCCGAAGGGGTCGAGACCGCGGCGGAGGTGCGGATCTTGGCCGATCTCGGCTGCGACGAGTTGCAAGGCTTCTTCTTCTCCAAGCCGGTCTGTGCGCGGACCACTCTCGCCATGGCCCGACGCGCCACCGTGCTGTTGGACGCCGAGCCCATGCCGATGGAAGCCGCCTCCGCCTGACCCGGCGACCCGGCGTCGCTTGCCTTTTCCGCGCGGACGGCAACATTGGCAGCACTCAACCGAGGTCCCTCCTTGCGCATATTGTTCCTGGGTGACGTCGTCGGTCGGTCTGGCCGGGACGCGATCACGGCCTTGCTGCCCGGCTTGCGCCGCGAGCTCCGCGCCGACCTGGTGGTGGTCAACGGCGAGAATGCCAGCCACGGCTTCGGCCTCGGCCCCGACATGGCGGTGGCGATGTTCGAAGCCGGCGCCGATGCCGTCACGCTGGGAAACCATGCGTGGGATCGCCGCGAGCTGATCCCTTACATCGCCGGAGAAAGGCGCGTGGTGCGTCCTCTGAACTTTCCGGCCGGCACGCCCGGCGCCGGGTCGGTGGAGGTCGTGCTGGCCGACGGGCGCCGTGCCCTGGTGCTGAACGCGATGGGCCGGTTGTTCATGGACGCGCTCGACGACCCGTTCCGCGCCACGGCCGAGCTGCTGGCGCGTTACCGACTCGGCGCCAGTGTGCAGGCCATCGTGGCGGACTTTCATGGTGAGGCCACCAGCGAAAAGCTCGCCTTCGCGCATTCCTTCGACGGCAAGGTGTCGTTCATCGTCGGCACGCACACGCACGTGCCCACCGCCGACCACCAGATCCTGCCCGGCGGCACCGCCTACCAATCCGATGCCGGCATGTGCGGCGACTATGACAGCGTGATCGGCATGTCCAAGCAGGGCGCGGCCGCCCGTTTCTGGACCAAGATGCCCGGCGAGCGCATGCAACCGGCAGACGGCGAGGCGACGCTGTGCGGCACCTTTGTCGTGACCGACGAACGGACCGGGCTCGCCACCGGCATCGAGCCGATCCGGCGTGGCGGGCGTCTGTCGCAGGCGACGCCGGTCCTATAGAAAGGATCGGACCCCAACAGCATCGAGACCCCGCCGTGGCCGGCCACAGCCAATTCAAGAACATCATGCATCGTAAGGGCGCGCAGGATGCCAAGCGCGCGCGCCAATTCGCCAAGCTGATCCGCGAGATCACTGTCTCGGCCCGCCAAGGCCTGCCCGACCCGGCGTTCAACCCGCGCCTGCGCGCCGCCATGGCCGCCTCCCGCGAGGCCAATATGCCCCGCGACACGATCGAACGTGCCGTCAAGAAGGCGACCGGCGCCGGCGGCGGCGAGGATTACGCGGAAGTCCGCTACGAGGGCTACGGCCCGGCCGGGGTCGCCGTCATCGTGGAAGCACTGACTGACAACCGCAACCGCACCGCCTCGGACGTGCGGTCCGCCTTCAACAAGTATGGCGGCGCGATGGGGGAGACCAACTCGGTCTCCTTCATGTTCACCCGGCAGGGGGTCATCCGCTACCCGGCCAATACCGGGTCGGCCGACGAAATACTGGAAGCCGCGATCGAAGCCGGCGCCGATAATGCCGAAAGCGACGAGGAGGGCCACGAAATCACCTGCGCCGTGGAGGACTTCTTCGCCGTCCGCGACGCGCTGGAGACCCGGTTTGGTGAGCCGGCCAGCGCCAAGCTCGAGTGGCGCCCGACCAATTCGATCACGCTGGACGAGGAAAAGGCGGCCGGCCTGCTCAAGTTGCTGGACGTGCTCGAAGACAATGACGACGTGCAGAACGTTTACGCCAACTTCGACATCCCGGACGACGTGGCGCAACGGTTGACCGCGTGACGGACGGACGCGGGCGCAGCGCGGGGCGCCGCGCGTGATCCGCCTGATCGGCATCGACCCCGGCCTGCGCTTCACCGGCTGGGGCGTGATCGAGGCCGAGGGAAACCGGCTGCGACACGTGGCCGATGGGGTGATCGCGACCGACAACGCCAACGCGGTGCCGGCCCGGCTGAAATACATCCACGACCAGCTCACCGACCTGCTGCTCGAATACCGGCCGCAGGAATCCGCGGTGGAGGAGACCTACGTCAACCGTAACGGTGCGGCGACGCTGAAGCTGGGTTACGCCCGCGGCGTGGCGCTACTGGCGCCGGCGCTGGCCGGGATCGCCGTGTCCGAATACGGCGCGATGGAGGTCAAGCGGGCCGTGGTGGGCACGGGCGCGGCCTCCAAGGACCAGGTCGAGATGATGGTGCGGCGCCTCCTCCCGGCAGCCACGCTGCGCCGGGCCGATGCTGCCGACGCCCTCGCCGTGGCGATCTGCCACGCGCACCATCGTCAGACGCGGGCTCGGATCGCTGCCGGCACGGTCACGGCGTGATCGCGCTGCTCACCGGCCGGGTCGAGGGCATCGAGGCGGATCGCTGCATCGTCGACGTCGGCGGGGTTGGCTACATGGTGCAAGCCTCGACGCGGACACTCGCCGCGCTGCCGACGCCACCGGCGGTCGCCCGCGTCTTGGTGGAGACGCAGGTGCGCGAGGATGCCATCACGCTCTACGGGTTCGCGGAATCAGCCGAGCGGGATTGGTTCAGACTATTGCTGACCGTTCAGGGCGTCGGCGCCAAGGTCGCACTCAACATCTTGTCGGCGTTGTCGCCCAGCGACCTGATCGGCGCCATCGCCGCCGGCGACCGCGGCAGCCTGACCCGGGCGCCGGGTGTCGGGGCCAAGCTGGCGGTCCGTTTGCTGAGCGAACTGCGCGAGAAGGCCGGCGCGATGCCGGCCGGAACGCCGCTGCCGGTCGGCGCGGCCCCGCGCGGTCCGGAGGCGGATGCGCTCTCGGCCTTGGCCAATCTCGGCTACCGCCGGGCGGAGGCGCAGCCGGTGGTGGCCGCGGTGATGGCGGCAGCCGGAGAGGGCGCGGGGCTCGACGTGATCCTGCGCGAGAGCCTGCGCGAGTTGGCCCAGAAGTGAGCGCCCGATGAGCGACCGCCCCGTCAGCCCGGCGCGCGCCGAGGACGATGCCGCCGAGGCGAGCCTCCGCCCGCAAACATTGGCCGATTTCGTCGGCCAGAAAGCGAGCCGCGAGAACCTCGCGATCTTCATACAGGCTGCGAGGGACCGATCGGAAGCCCTTGATCATGTGCTGTTTCACGGACCGCCCGGCCTCGGCAAGACGACGCTGGCGCAGATCGTGGCCCGCGAACTCGGCGTCGGTTTCCGTGCCACCTCGGGCCCGGTGATCCAGCGCGCCGGTGACCTCGCTGCCATCCTGACCAACCTGCAGCCGCGGGACGTCTTGTTCATCGACGAAATCCACCGGCTGCAGCCGGCCATCGAGGAGGTGCTCTACCCCGCGATGGAGGATTTCCAGCTCGACCTCATCATCGGCGAGGGCCCGGCCGCGCGCAGCGTGCGGATCGATCTGGCCCCGTTCACGCTCGTGGGTGCGACCACACGCGCCGGGCTGCTGGCGACGCCGCTGCGCGACCGGTTCGGCATCCCGCTGCGGCTGATCTTCTACACCCCGGCCGAGTTGGAGCGGATCGTCAGCCGCGGCGCCGGCAAGCTGGGCTTCGACCTCGCGCCGGACGGTGCGGCCGAGATCGCCCGCCGCTCGCGCGGGACGCCGCGCATCGCCGGACGATTATTGCGTCGAGTCAGGGACTTCGCGGCCGTTCTGGGCCAATCGCCGGTCGATCGCACGGTGGCCGATGCGGCCCTGACCCGGCTGGAGGTGGACCGCCACGGACTCGACGCGATGGATCGGCGCTACTTGCGCCGCATCGCCGAACACCACGCCGGCGGACCGGTCGGGGTCGACACGCTCGCCGCCGCCTTGGCCGAAGCGCGCGACACGCTGGAGGACGTCATCGAGCCGTTCCTGATCCAGGAGGGCCTCATACTGCGCACGAGTCGCGGCCGCATGCTCGGCGAAGCCGGGTGGCGGCACCTCGGTCTGGTGCCGCCTCGCGCCCAGCCACAACTCGATCTGCTGGCCGATTCGGAGCAGTAGGGGGCCGGCGGCGCAGCATCCATGAGTTACCGACTGAAATTGCGGGTTTACTACGAAGACACCGATGCCGGCGGCATCGTGTATCACGCTCGTTACTTGGCGTTCGCAGAGCGTGCGCGCACCGAGGCCTTGCGCGAAGCCGGTGCCTCCCATGACGAACTCGTCACGCGATTTGGCCTGATCTTTGTGGTGCGCCGCATCAAAATGGATTATCTGCGCCCCGTACGGTTGGACGCGGAGGTCGTCGTCGTCACCGGGCCGTGGGCGCTCGGCGGCGCGACCGTCGATGTCCAGCAACGTTTCGAGGTTGCGGGGCAGGAAACCGGGCGCTTGTCGGTGGGGCTGGCCTGCATCCGGGCCTCTGACGGACGGCCGGCCCGGATCCCGCAGCGGTGGCGGGACGCTCTCGGTGGGGCGGAAGATTAGGGTTGGGGGTGAGAGTTGGATCCTGTGCAAGCCACGAATTTGGGAGCCGCGGGGGGTGACATCTCCATCCTCGGCCTGTTCCTGCAGGCCGACCTGGTGGTCAAGTTCGTCATCCTGCTGCTCGTCGCCGCCAGCGTATGGGTGTGGGCGATCATCATCGAGAAGGTCACCGCGCTGCGCCGGGCCAACCGCGACGCCGCGCTGTTCGAGGACCGGTTCTGGTCCGGCGGCAGCCTGGACGAGCTCTATGACGTCGAGGGCGCGCGCCCGAAACACCCGATCGCGGCCGTGTTCGGCGCCGCGATGGGCGAATGGAAGCGCAGCGCGCAGGTCGTCGGCGCCGATATGAGCCGTGGCAGCGTGCGCGAACGGGTGGACCGCGCCGTGGCCGTCAGCGTGACGCGCGAGATGGACCGGATGGAGCGCTGGATGGTGTTCCTCGCCTCCGTGGGGTCGGTGGCGCCGTTCGTGGGACTGTTCGGCACGGTGTGGGGCATCATGCGGTCGTTCTCGGCGATCGCCAGCAGCCGCAATACCAATCTGTCCGTGGTGGCGCCCGGCATCGCCGAGGCGCTGTTCGCCACCGCCATCGGGCTGGTCGCCGCGATCCCGGCGGTGTTGGCCTACAACAAGCTCAGCTCGGACTTGGCGCGCTTCGCCGGGCGTTTGGAAGGGTTCGGCACCGAGTTCGGCGCCATCCTGTCCCGCCAGTCCGAAGAAAAGGCCTGATCGATGCCGTCGCCCCTGGGCCGGCCCGGATCGGGACGCAAGGCCCGCTATCGCCCGCTGGCCGAGATCAACGTCACCCCGCTGGTCGACGTGATGCTGGTGTTGTTGATCGTGTTCATGGTCGCCGCGCCGCTCATGACCTCCGGCGTCAACGTCGACCTGCCCAAGGCCAGCGCCAGCCCGTTGAGCCAGGATAGCGAGCCGCTGACGGTCAGCATCAATGCCGAGGGCAAGATCTTCCTGCAGGAGACCGAGCTGACCCTGCCCGCGCTGGCACCCAAGCTGGCGGCGATCGCCGACGGCAAGATGGACCGACGCATCTTCGTGCGCGGCGATCGCGCGCTGACCTACGGCCGCATCATGGAGGTGATGGCCACCATCACGCAGGGCGGATTCACCAAAGTGGCGCTGCTGGCCGAACAGGCCGGCGCCCCGGCTGCCCCTGCCACGCCCGCTCCCGCGGCCACGGCCCCTGCGACCCCCGCGCCCGCCACCCCAGCCCCCGCGCCGGCCTCGCGCGCTCGGGGCCGCTGAGCCCGGCGGCGGCCATGACGCCCGACCTGCGCCGCACGGGAGCCATCTCGGCCGGGCTGCACGCGGTCGTGCTGCTGGCGCTGCTGCTCAGCCTGCCGCCTGTCATCCCGAAGGCGCCCGACGACGCGGCCGTCACGATGGAGTTCGCCATCGCGCCCGGCGAGGTCCAGCGCGCGCCCAATCCGGGCCCCACCCCGGCCCCGGCGCCCGCCGAGGTGCCGACGCCCGACCTTCCCTCGCTCGAGCCGCCCAAGCCGGCGCCGACGGAAGCGCCCGCGCCGCCACCTCCGCCGCCTTTGCCGCCGCCGCCCGCGCCGGAGGCCGCTCCCCTGCCGTCGCCGCCCGTGCCGCCCGCCGCGGCGCCGTCCGCTCCCGCCGCACCGGTCACGGTGGCGCCCGCTCCGTCGCCCGCGGCCGAAACGCCGCTGCCCGTGCCGCCAGTCCCGCCCGCGCCGCCGACGCCGACGCCCGCCAAGCCGACACCGCCCGCGCCGACCGCACCCGCTAAGCCCGCGCCGACGCCGCCCGCCGCCAAGCCCGCGCCGGAACGGCCGACCCCGACCCAGCGCAGCACCAGCACGACCAACCAGCCGAACCCGACAAAGAACACCGCCGACAACAGCCGCACCCTCGACGCGACGCTGGAGCGGCTGCGTTCGCTGCAAGCGCAGACCGCCCCGCCGACTCGGGCCTACAATCCTCCGCGCGGCGGCGCGCCCGGTGGCGGCAGCCCGAATGGGGTGGACAACGCCAAGCTGTCCGGCGCGGATCGTGGCGCGATCGGCGACCGCATCCGCGAGTGCTGGACCCGCGATGCCGGCGCCCGCGATGCAGACAAGATGTCGGCCGTGCTGCAGGTGGTGACCGATGGCACCGGCACCGTGCGCGACGTCAAGATCGTGCAGCCCGGCCAGGGACCTGGCGGCGTGGCCTTTGCCGAGCGCGCACGCCGTGCCGCGCTGGATCCGCAATGCAACCCGATTCCGCTGCCAAAGGCATTGCAGGGTCAGACCCACACGTTCGAGATCAATTTCAGGCCATGAAACCAGCGCGCCTTTCGTGCCTCTCTCAATGGCGCGAGAAGGCCCTCGCCGACCGGAGTTTGCCATGACCGAGTTTTCCCTCAGCCGCCGCGCCGCGCTCCTCGGCGCCGGCATCGCCGCCGTGCCGCTCCTGGCCCGCGCGCAATCGGCCGGAGCCGACACGGCGATCACGGTGGACCGCGCCCGCACCGCGCCGATCCCCATCGCGATCCCGTCGCTGTCCGGCAATCCGCTCGGCGCGCAGATCGCGGGCGTGATCTCCAACGATCTAGGCCGGTCCGGCCTGTTCCGCCCGCTCGGCAACGGAGCGCAGATCGATGCCGGCGACGCCGGCGACAGCCCGAACTTCGCCAATTGGAAGGCCGCCGGCGCGCAGACGCTGGTCACCGGCCGGGTCGAGGGCGGCGGCAACAACGTCCGCGTCGAGTTCCGCCTATGGGACGTGTTGCCGGGTCAGCAGATCCAGGGCACCGCCTACACCACGACGTCGACCAACTGGCGCCGCATCGCCCACATCATCAGCGACGTGATCTACGAGCGGCTGCTGGGCGAGAAGGGGTATTTCGACACCCGCATCGTCTACGTGTCCAACACCGGGCCGCGCGAGAAGCGGATCAAGCGCCTGGCGATCATGGACCAGGACAGCGAGAACAACCGGCTGCTTACCGATGGCAGCTGGCTGGTGCTGACCCCGCGCTTCCACCCGACGCGCGACCAGATCGTCTACATGTCGTACTACAACAATCGCCCACGGGTCTGGACGTTCGATCTCGGCTCCGGCCGGCAGAACGTGTTGGGCGATTTCGACGGCATGACCTTTGCGCCGCGCTACGCGCCGGATGGCAACAGCGTCATCATGTCGGTCGCGCGCGGCGCCGGCTCCGACATCGTGACAGTGGGCGTCGGCGGCGGCGGGCGGCGGGTGCTGACCAACTCCGGCTCCATCGACACCAGCCCGTGCTACAGCCCGGATGGCAGCCAGATCGTGTTCAACTCCGACCGCGGCGGCGACCAGCAACTCTACATCATGGGCGCCGGCGGCGGCAGCGCACGACGCATCTCCTACGGCAAGGGGCGTTACGCGACGCCGGTTTGGTCGCCCCGCGGCGACCTGATCGCTTTTACCCGGCTCGGCGGCGGCTCCTTCGCGATCGGCGTCATGCGGCCGGACGGCTCCGGCGAGCGCATCTTGTCGGAAAGCTTCGACGTGGAGGGGCCGACCTTCTGCCCCAATGGCCGCGTGCTGATGTTCTTCCGCTCCGGCCAGGGCGGCGGCTCGCGCCTGGTGTCCATCGACGTGACCGGCTTCAACGAACGCGTCGTGCCGACGCCGACGGAGGCTTCCGCACCCGCTTGGTCGCCCTTGCTCGCTTGACCCGGGGGAAACCCCGAAGTATCGCGCAACCCAGCGTAACGGAATGATCTCCATGACATCCAAAGCCCTTGCTCTTTTTGCCGCACTCGCTCTGCTGAGCGCCTGCTCCGACAACAACACGGGTGCCAGCACGGGGGCGGCGACCGGCGCGGGCGCCAGCGCGTCCGGCTACGGCAGCGCGGCGCCGGGCAGTCAGCAGGATCTCGTCGCCAATGTCGGCGACCGCGTGTTCTTCGCCTACGACCAGAACAATCTCAGCAGCGATGCGCGGGCCACGCTGGACCGGCAGGCGCAGTGGATGCAGCGCTACCCGCAGGTGAGCGTGCAGCTCGCCGGCAACACGGACGAGCGCGGCACGGAGGAATACAACCTCGCCCTCGGCCAGCGCCGCGCCAATGCCGCCCGCGACTACCTGGTGGCCCAGGGCGTGAGCAGCTCGCGTATCCAGACCATCAGCTACGGCAAGGAGCGTCCGTCCGCGCTGGGTGCGGATGAACAGGCCTACGCGCAGAACCGGAACGCGATCACCTCCGTCCAGTAACTCGGACGGACCCGATGCGCTTCGTCGTCGTCGCGGCTTTGCTCGGGTGCGGGCTGGCTTTGCCGGCCCACGCCCAGATGGACTCGCGCGAAGGGATTGCGCTGCAGAACCAGATCCTGGAACTGCGGCGCGACCTGCAGCAGGTGCAGGCGGGCCGGGGCGGCGGCGTGCCGTCCTATGCGCCGCCCGCATCGGGCGGTGGCGGCGGCAACGGCTTGCAGACCCAGTTGCTGGATCGCGTGCAGACGCTCGAGGACCAGGTCCGGCGCCTGCGCGGACAGCTCGACGAGCAGGCCAACACGTCTCGCCGCGCGCAGGAAGCGCTGTCCAAGCAGATCGACGACCTCACGTTCAAGCTCGGCAACGCCCCGTCCGGGAGCGGGAGCTTGGCGGCGCCGGCCGCGGCGGCGCCCTCCCGCCCGGCTGCCGCGGCCGATGGTGCCCCGTCGGCCCCGCCCCGGCGCACGCCGGAGATCGCGCTGCAGGAAGGCAACGCCGCGCTGGCGCGCCGGGATTATCCCGCGGCCGAGTCGGCGGCCCGCGAGGTATTGGCGTCGCGCAGCACGGCACGGGCCGGCGATGCCAATTTCCTGCTCGCCCAGTCCTTGATGGGGCAGCGCAACTACGCGTCGGCGGCGGTCTCGTACGACGACGCCTACCAGAAGAGCAAAACCGGCGCGCGCGCGCCGGACGCGCTGCTCGGCCTGGCCAACGCGCTGACCGGGCTCAACGACCGCAACGCCTCATGCGCCACATTGGACAAGCTGCGGCGCGAGTTCCCGTCCATGCGCGGCGCCGTGCGCGAGACGGCGGCGACATTGCGGGCGCGCAACGGCTGTAGCTGATCCCGAGGCGCCGGAGCCGATTGGCGCGGCGGAGTTCGCCGCGCTGATGCGGCCATTCGAGTCGTTCGACGCGCGGCGCCGGGTGGTTGCGGCGGTCTCGGGCGGCGCGGACAGCATGGCGCTGGCGTGGCTGCTCTCGCGCTGGGGTGAACCGGCGGCGGCCATCGTCGATCATGGTCTGCGGGCCGACTCCGCCACGGAGGCAGTCGGCGTGGCGGAGCGCCTCGAAGCCATCGGCGTGCCCGCGACCATCATCCCGGCCCATCTCGCACGGGGATCTGCCGCGGCCGAGCGCGCGCGCGTCGCCCGTTACCGCCTCCTGCTCGATCACTGCCGTGCCCTGGGCCGGCCCGACCTCGTGCTGGCGCATCATGCGGACGATCAGGCCGAAACGGTTGCGTTGCGGGAGGCCGGCGGCAGCGGCCCGGCGGGCCGGGCCGGCATGGCGCCGCTCGATATCCGCCCGGAGGCGCGGCTGCTACGGCCGTTGCTGCCGATCGCCCCGGCCCGGCTTCGGGCGACCTTGCGGCAGGCCGGCATCGACTGGGTGGAGGATCCCACCAACGCCGACCCGCGGACCGGGCGTGGCGCCCTGCGGAGCCGCATGACGGAAGCCGATCGCGCCACGAGTCGTCGGCGCGGGGAGGTCGCCGCCCTGTGCCGCGCGGCACGGGAGGCGGCGGTGGCGGCGCAACTCCGCACCGCCGAGATCCGGCCGGAAGGGTTCGCCGTAGTCCGCGGGCCCATCGGCGCCGATGCCTTGTCCGCCTTGGTATGGAGTCTCTCCGGCCGCCGCTACCCGCCGCCGCGCCCGATGCTGGCCGCCGGGCTCGCCACGCGCACGATGCATGGGGTCGTCATTCGGCCCGCCGGTCGGCTCGGCTCCGGCACGCTGCTGGCGCGCGAGCCGGCCGCGATCGGCCGGCCGATACCGGCCGAGTCGGGCACCGTTTGGGACGGCCGGTTCCGCATCGCCGGCCTTGTCCCGTCCGGCCTGACGATCGGAGCGCTCGGGGCGGAGGCGAAGGCTTTCCGCGACCGCTCCGAGCTGCCGAGCATGGTGCTCGCCGGGCTGCCGGCCTTGCGTTGCGGCGAGGTAATCTGGGCAGTGCCGCATCTGGGCTTTCCCGACCCGGCGACGTGCCTTAGCGTGGCGCTGATGTTCTGGCCGACCCGGCCCGTCGTGCCTACCCGTCTCGCTGCCGACCGCGTTAACCCCTCCGCAGCCGGGGGGGTGTAGAGTGCAAGGGACGACCTTATGTTGATGAGCGTAGCGGCCGGCTCAGTCGGCAGCAATTGGGACTGGATTGTCGGACGCACATGATGAGCAATTTCGGCCGAAACCTCGCGCTCTGGGTGATCATCGCCCTGCTGCTCGTCGTCTTGTTCAACCTGTTCCAACCAGGGGGCAACACGCGTGCCGCCACCCAGGTGGCTTATTCCGATTTCGTCTCCGAGGTGAATGGCGGCCGCGTGCGCGACGTCGTGATCCAGGGGCGGACGGTCAGTGGTCAACTGACGGATGGCCGTAGCTTCCAGACCTACACGCCGGAAGATCCGGCCCTGGTCTCGCGGCTGACCGACAAGGGCGTCCGCGTCATCGCCAAGCCGGAGGAGAGCGACAACCCGCTGCTCCATTACCTCCTCAGCTGGTTCCCCATGCTGCTCCTGATCGGCGTCTGGGTGTTCTTCATGCGCCAGATGCAGTCGGGCGGCGGTCGCGCCATGGGCTTCGGCAAGTCCCGCGCCCGCATGCTGACGGAGAAGCAGGGGCGCGTGACGTTCGAGGATGTCGCTGGCATCGATGAGGCCAAGAGCGAGCTCCAGGAGATCGTCGAGTTCCTGAAGGACCCGCAGAAATTCCAGCGCCTCGGCGGCAAGATCCCAAAGGGTGTTCTGCTCGTGGGCCCGCCCGGCACGGGTAAGACGTTGCTCGCGCGCGCCATTGCCGGCGAAGCCAATGTGCCGTTCTTCACGATCTCCGGTTCCGACTTCGTCGAGATGTTCGTCGGCGTCGGCGCGAGCCGGGTGCGCGACATGTTCGAGCAGGGCAAGAAGAATGCCCCCTGCATCATCTTCATCGACGAGATCGATGCTGTTGGCCGTCACCGGGGCGCTGGCCTCGGCGGCGGTAACGATGAGCGCGAGCAGACGCTGAACCAGATGCTCGTCGAGATGGATGGGTTTGAGAGCAACGAAGGCGTCATCCTGATCGCGGCGACGAACCGTCCCGACGTGCTGGATCCGGCGCTGCTGCGGCCTGGCCGGTTCGACCGTCAGGTTGTGGTGCCGAACCCGGACGTGAATGGTCGCGAGAAGATCCTGCGCGTTCACATGCGCAAGGTGCCGCTGGCGTCCGACGTCGATCCGAAGGTGATCGCGCGCGGCACGCCGGGTTTCTCGGGCGCTGACCTGTCCAACCTGGTCAATGAAGCGGCGCTGCTGGCCGCCCGGCTTGGCAAGCGCGTCGTCGCGATGAACGAGTTCGAGCACGCCAAGGACAAGGTCATGATGGGGGCGGAGCGCCGCTCGCTGGTCATGTCCGAAGGTGAGAAGCGGATGACCGCCTATCACGAGGCTGGCCACGCTCTGGTCGCGATCAACGACCCCGAGTGTGACCCGGTGCACAAGGCGACCATTATCCCCCGCGGCCGCGCGCTCGGCCTGGTGATGAGCCTGCCGGAAGGTGATCGCTTGAGCGAGAACCGGGCACGCCTGCTGGCCCGTATGAAGATGGCCATGGGCGGACGCGTCGCCGAGGAGTTGGTGTTTGGCCCGGACAAGGTCAGCAACGGCGCGGCGGGCGACATCAAGGCGGCGACCAATATCGCCCGCACGATGGTCACCGAGTGGGGCATGAGCGACAAGCTCGGCATGATCGCTTACGGCGACAACAGCCAGGAAGTGTTCCTCGGCCACTCCGTTACTCAGAACAAGAACGTGTCTGAGCTCACGGCGCGCGACATCGACGGCGAGGTGAAGTCGTTCATCGACAACGCCTATGCCGGGGCCAAGACCATGCTGACGGAGAAGCTGGACGAGTTGCATCGTCTCGCTCGGGGTCTGCTGGAATACGAGACGCTGTCCGGCGACGAGATCCGCACGGTGCTTCGGGGCGAGCCGGTCATCCGCAAGGTGGTCGACGAGCCCGCAGCCGACTCCCGCCGGGCTTCGGTCCCGACGGCGGGGCGGCCCATGCCGCCGTCCCCGACCGGCGGTGGCCTCGGCCCGGCACCCCAGCCCGGCTGAGCGGCAAGTTCTGATCGACGGCTCAGCTCTCTCCGAGCTGGGCCGTTCGCTTGTACGGGGCATGGGATGACACCCCAGGTGACGAGTTGGGCCGGGCTGCCAGCGGGGCCGCAGGTCATGGGGATCGTGAACGTCACCCCGGACAGCTTCAGCGATGGCGGGCGACGCAGTCGCGAGGCCATCGCCCTGGGCGAGCGGATGGCAGCCGATGGAGCCGCAATCATCGACGTGGGCGGTGAGTCGACGCGGCCAGGCGCCGCGGCGGTGGGCGCGGCCGAGGAGCAACGGCGCATCCTGCCCGTCATCGCCGCACTCGCCCGCGCCGGTCTCCGCCTCTCGGTCGACACCCGCAACAGCGATACGATGGCTCGGGCCCTCGATGCTGGCGCCGCTATCGTGAACGACGTCTCTGGCCTCCGGCATGACCCAGCGGCGGCCGCATTCGTGGCTGCGCGCGGGTGCCCCGTGATCCTGATGCACATGCGCGGGACGCCGGAAACCATGAATGACCTGGCCCGGTACGACGACGTCGTGGCCGAGGTCGCATCGGAGCTGCGGGCGATCGTCGCGAGTGCCGTCGCATCGGGGGTCGGACCCGAGCAGATCGCCATCGATCCCGGATTGGGTTTCGCCAAGAACACAGCGCACAACGTCGAGCTTCTGCGGCGACTCTCATTCTTCGTTAATCTGTGCTGCCCTATAATCGCCGGATTGTCCCGCAAGAGGTTCATCGGTGAGTTGGCGGGGGTGACGGACGCGGCGGAGCGGGATGCCGCTTCGCTCGCGGCCGGGCTGTTCGCCGTCTCGCAAGGTGCCGCTATCTTGCGGGTCCACGACGTTCGCGCCACGGTCCAGGCGTTACGAGTCTGGAACGAACTGTCCGGGGTAACCCGGCGGGCTGAGAAGGGTTGAAATGACGAAGAAGCGCCTATTCGGAACGGACGGCATTCGCGGCACTGCCAACACCCATCCCATGACGGCCGAGATCGCCCTCAAACTGGGCCAGGCTGCCGGTTTGCGCTTCGTTCGTGGCAGTCACCGGCACCGCGTCGTCATCGGCAAGGACACGCGCCTATCGGGCTACATGATCGAGCCCGCGCTCGTGGCCGGCTTCGTGAGTGCCGGCATGGACGTGATGCTCGTCGGTCCCTTACCCACGCCTGCCATCGCCATGCTGACCCGCAGCTTGCGCGCCGACCTTGGCGTGATGGTCTCTGCCTCGCACAATGCCTACGAAGATAACGGCATCAAGCTGTTCGGCCCCGACGGCTTCAAGCTGTCGGACGAAACGGAGATGGCGATCGAGGCGCTTATGGCCGAGGAGCATGTCGGCCGGCTTGCCCCGCCCGATCGCCTCGGCCGCGCCAGCCGGCTCGAGGATGCCGGCGGCCGATACATCGAGGCTGCCAAGGCCACCTTCCCACGCAAGCTCTCGCTCGACGGACTGAAGATCGTCGTTGATTGCGCCAACGGCGCCGCCTACCGGGTCGCGCCCACCGTGCTGTGGGAATTGGGCGCGACGATCATCACCACCGGCGTCGAGCCGGACGGGTTCAACATCAATCGCGACTGCGGCTCGACCGTGCCGAATCACCTCCGCGCTGCGGTGCTGGAGCACGGCGCCGACCTCGGCATCGCGCTCGACGGCGATGCGGACCGGCTGATCCTGGTCGACGAGAAAGGCGAGGTCGTCGACGGCGACCAGATCTTGGCGTTGATCGCGTCGTCGTGGCACCGACACGGGCTGCTCACCGGGCGCGGCGTGGTGGCGACCGTGATGTCCAACCTCGGGCTGCAGCGCCTGCTAGAGGACCAAAACCTGCGGCTGGAGCGCACCAAGGTTGGCGACCGCTACGTGGTCGAACGGATGCGCGCCGTGGGCATGAACGTCGGCGGCGAGCAGTCCGGCCACGTGATCCTGTGCGACTACGCAACCACCGGCGACGGGCTGATAGCGGCGTTGCAGGTGCTGGCGGTGCTGGTCCAGTCGGGCCGCCCGGCGAGCGAGGCCTGCAAGCTGTTCGAACCTTTTCCGCAATTGCTGCGCAACGTCCGCTTCGCCGGCGGTTCACCGCTGAAGGACCCGCGGGTGCTGAGCGCGGTGGCCGATGCGGAGGCGCAACTGGGCGCGTCCGGCCGCGTGCTGCTGCGGATGTCGGGCACCGAGCCGCTGGTCCGGGTCATGGCGGAGGGTGAGGACGAGGCGATGGTCCGCGCCATCGTCGCCGGGCTGTGCGACACCATCCAGGCGAGCGCGGCCGTCGCGGCGGCCTAACCCGGCATGACGATGCTCGGCCGGGTGCTGATCATCGCCGGCTCCGACTCCGGCGGCGGCGCGGGCATCCAGGCCGACATCAAAGCGGTGATGGCCATGGGTGGATACGGCGCCACCGCCATCACGGCGATCACGGCGCAAAACACGGTTGGCGTTCATGCCGTGACCGCGCTGTCGCCGGACGTCGTCGCCGCTCAGATCGAGGCGGTGCTGGACGATATCGGGGCCGACGCGATCAAGACCGGTATGTTGGGTGAGGCGGACACGGTGCGCCGGGTCGTTGCGGCATTGCGGGTGGCCGACGACGTGCCGGTAGTGGTCGATCCCGTGATGGTGGCCAAAGGCGGCCAGTCGCTACTGGCCGAGGACGCGATCCGCGCGCTGCGGGACGAGTTGCTGCCGCTCGCTTGGCTTGTCACTCCCAACCTCCCGGAAGCGGAGGTGCTGCTTGGCGGCCCTATTCGCGACCTGGCCGAAGCCGCCACTGCCCTGTTGCGCACCGGCGCCCGGGCGGTGCTGCTGAAAGGCGGCCATGGCGACAGCGACACCGTGATTGACGTATTGGCGGATGCCGACGGCGTGCGCCGGTTCTCCCGCCCGCGGCTACAGACCCGTCACACGCACGGCACCGGCTGCACCCTGGCGAGCGCGATCGCGGCCGGCCTGGCGCAACGCCTGACGCTGGACCAGGCGGTCGAACGCGCACGGAACTATGTGCAGGAAGCCATCCGCACCGCGCCGGGTTATGGCGCCGGCCACGGCCCGCTCAACCATAACGCGACCGGTCCCTGGACGGCCTAAGCCCCCCTAAGGCTCGCCAACAACGCTGGCGCTGGCGCCGTAGAGTATTTCCGGCGCGACCTGGGGTTGGCTGATCTCAACGACCGCTCCGTCGCGGACCGCACGGTAGAAACAGCTGCGGCGCCCGGTGTGGCAGGCGACTCCGGTTTGATCGACCAGCAATAGCACCGCGTCGCCATCGCAATCGAACCGGAATTCGACCAGGCGCTGCGCCTGGCCGGACGTCTCGCCCTTGCGCCAGAGCGCGCCTCGGCTGCGGCTCCAGTAACAAACACGGCCGGTCGCCAGCGTCTCGGCCACCGCATCGCGGTTCATCCAGGCCACCATCAGCACTTCGCCGGTATCGTGCTGCTGCGCGATGGCCTCCACCAGGCCGGCCTCGTTCCACCGCAGGCTGCGTTCGAGCTCAGCGTTCATGGAGGGCCGAGAAGGCCTGCTCGAGATCGGCGACCAGGTCGGCCGGGTCCTCCAGGCCGATATGGATGCGAATGCCGGGCCCGCCGAACTCGCCGGTTGCCGCGGTACGGGACAAGAAGCCGGTGGAGGGCAGGGCGAGGCTCTCGAACCCGCCCCAGCTCGCGCCGATGCCGAACAGCGTCAGCGCGTCGATCATCGCGCGGGTTGCCATCACGCTGAACTCGGGCTGGAACACGACGCCGAACAAGCTGCAAGCGCCGGTGAAGTCGCGCTTCCACAACTCATGACCCGGCGCGCCCGGCAGCGCCGGGTGGAGAACCGCGCGCACCTCCGGCCGATCACGGAACCACTCGGCCACGCGAAGCGCCGAGTCCGATTGGCGCGCCAGCCGCACCCCCATGGTGCGCAGCCCGCGGAGGCAGAGCCAGCAATCGTCGGGGCTGGCATACTGCCCGAGGGCGAGGGCGCCGGTGCGGACACGGTTCCAGGCCGCCTCGTCGGCGACGGTGATGGAGCCGAGCAGGACGTCGGAATGGCCGACCGGGTATTTGGTCAGCGCCTGAATCGACACGTCGACACCATGCCGGAAGGGCTGGAAGTGATGGATGCCCCAGGTGTTGTCCATCAGTACCGCCGCGCCGTGCCGTCGTGCGACGGCGGCCAGGGCCGGCACGTCCTGCACTTCGAACGTATGGCTGCCCGGGCTCTCCAGGTAGAGCACGGTCGTGTTGGGCCGCATCAACCGCTCGAGCCCTTCCGCCTGGATGACGGGATCGTAGTAGGTGGTCTCGACGCCGAGGTTACGCAGCATGCCGTCGGCAAAGGTGCGGGCGGGGCCATACACGCTGTCGGGCATGAGGCAGTGCTCGCCCGATTTGAGGTAGGCGAGCAGTGGCGTAGTCACGGCAGCCAGGCCGGACGACACGATCTGACAGCGCGTGCCGCCCTCGATTTCGGCAATGACGTCTTCCAGCGCGTGGTGGGTCGCGTTGCCGAGAACGCCGTAGGCCTCGCCCTGCGCGAGGGCGTCCACGCCGCGCATGCGGTCGGCGCAATCGACGTGCAGCATGGTTGAGCCACGATGAACCGGCGGGTTCACGAACCCGCGGATCTTGGTGCCTTTCCGGCCGGCATGGGAGAGCCGGGTCGCGAAGCGCATGGAGCCGGGGCCGCTGGGGGCCATGTCATCGGGCATCGTTGGACTCCTTGATCGTGTCTGGCCGGCTGGCCCATTCGGTCCAGGAGCCGTCATAGACGGCGCCGGGCTCGAACCCGGCGCGGATGAGACCGAGCGTCAGGATCGTCGCGGTGACTCCGGTGCCGCAACTGGTGACGACGGGCTTGCTGCCGTCCACCCCGGCGGCGGCGAACAGGGCGCGCAACTCGTCGGGCGAGCGCATCAGGCCGTCGGCCCCCAGCAGGTCGGTGGAAGGAATGTTGCGACTGCCCGGCATGTGGCCGCTGGGCAAGCCGGGCCGCGGCTCCGGCGCGGTGCCGGCGAAGCGTCCGGCGGGCCGGGCGTCGAGAACCACGCGGCTGGGATCGGGACGGATCATGTCGCCGATGCCGCGCAGCCGCTCGGCGCGGAAGCTGGCGCGGTAGGTGGTCGGCGCCGGGGCGGTGGGGGTGCCGGTCTCGACCGGGTAGCCGGCCCGCCGCCAGCCCGGCAGCCCGCCATCCAGCACCGCAGCGTTCTCGTGGCCGAACAGCCCCATGAGCCACCAACCACGGGCGGACGAGGCAAGCCCCTTCTGATCGTAGAACACGACGGCGCTGTCGTTGCCGACGCCCATCTCGCCCATCAGCCGGGCAAAGCGCCCCGCGGACGGGACCATATGCGGCAGGGCGGTGTCGGGGTCTGCCACCTCGTCGATGTCGAAGAAGCGGGCGCCCGGGACGTGGCCGGCGGCGAACTCGGCGCGTCCGTCACGGCCTTCGTTGGGCAGGTATTTGGTCGCGTCGAATACCACGAGGCCGGGCGCGCCCAGCCGCTCGTGCAGCCATGCGGCGGAGACGAGCGGCTCCATCAGGCGTCCGCCAGGGCCAGGGCGATCCGGCGATTCTGCCGGCCTTTGTTCTCGATCTTCACGATGCTGATCCCTCCGATCTCGCCCGTCGCTTGGACATGCGTGCCGCCGCAAGGTTGCAGGTCCACCGGCGCATCCGCCGTGCCGATGCGGACGAGGCGCAGCCGCCCGGTGCCGCGCGGCGGCTGGACCGAGAGCGTGCGGACCAGGCCGGGATTGGTGTCGAGCACGGCTTCGTCCACCCATTCGGTCGACACGGGATGGTCCGCGGCGATCATCCCGGCGAACCCGGCTTCGAGCGCGGCCTTGTCCGGCGCGGTCTCGAGGTCGAGGTCGAGCCGGGACCGGTCGGCGCCAATCTGCCCGCCGGTGACGGCCGCACCCGGTAATAGGCTGCAAAGAAGGTGCAACGCCGTGTGCATCCGCATCAGGCGGTGGCGGTAGGGCCAATCGATGTGCGCGATCACGGGTGTTCCGGGCGGTGGCAGCGCCGCGTCGGCCGCGACCACGTGCCGGATCGCGTCGCCCTCGCCCTTGGACGCTTCGGTGACGACGAGTTCGCCGCCGCTCCAGGCGAGCGTGCCGCGATCGCCGGGTTGCCCGCCGGAGCGGGCATAGAAGGGCGTGCGGTCGAGGACGATCATGCCCGGCTCGGACGCGACGACGACGGCGTCGGCGCTTTGGGCGTAGGAGTCGTCGAGGAACAAGCGTGCGGTCATGGGGCGCTCCACTGGCGGCGGAGGTGCTGGTGGCGGGCGGCGAGCCAGAGCAGGGCGATCGTCGTGACGGAATTGGGGAAGCGGCCGGCGATGGCCTCTGCGACCGCGTGCTCGGCAGGCCAAAGCCGGACGCGGATGTCTTCGTGCTCGGCGGCCAGGCCGAAACGGCCGGCAAAGCCGTCATCGTCGGGCTCAGGCGCGTGGAGGCGGCCGGCGAACATGGTGCAGCGCTCGTCGCTGCCGCCCGGGGTGAGGATGAAGTCGCCGATCGGCTCGAGACGGTCGATCGCGACGCCCATCTCTTCCTCGGCCTCGCGGCGGGCGGTATCGGCCGGCTCCTCGCCCTCGTCGCACAGCCCGGCCGGAATTTCGACCATCACCGGGTCGACCCCGCCGGCCAGCGCGGGGAGGCGGAATTGCTCAATCAGAACGACCTGGTCGCTCCAGGGATCGTAGGGCAGCACGGCGGCAGCCCGGCCGCGGCGAAAGAGTTCCCATTTCCGCTCGCCAGACATGGCGCCGTCGAACCGGCGATGCCGGAACGTCACCACATCGAGTTGGAAGCGCCCCGACCAGACCCGGCGCTCGCTCAGGATCTCCACGTCACGAGAGGTTGGAATGTTGGGGGCCACCATCGACTGCGACCATAGGACGCAGCCGATGGTTGGGGAACCCCGGTGTCAGGCGGCGCGCAAGGCCGGGCGCTGGCCCAATAATTCGCGCAACCGGTTGGCCGCCACCTTGCCCTTGAGCGCCTCGCGCCAGACGGCTTCGGCCACCCGCTGGTGGGCCACGATGGCCTCGTCGGCACCGGTGATCATGGCGACGCCGGTCTGGCTGGTCGGCAGGCCGTCGGCACGGAAGGCGTTGACGGCCAGCGTGGCGCGATCGCCGGCGCGCACGATGCTGAACTCGCTGGTGGCGCCGCCATCGGGCAGAAGCCCGAACTGCAGGCCCATCGGCTCGGCATCCATCATGTCGGCGATGTGGCCGATCTCGACCGCGGCGACGCGCTGCGTCTTCTCGCGCAGGGTGGGCGGAAGGTTGGCGGCGCCCACCAGCCCGGTATCGAGCAACGTGCGGACCGCGGCTTCGGAGATGATGGCGATGATGCCGGGCCGGCGCTGCTGATACGACTTCTTGCGCGCGGCCAGCAGGGTCAGCACCTGTTCGGCCGCGGAGCGGGCGTTGGCGCGCTCGCCTTCCGCCGCGTCCGCCGCTGCATACAGGCTTTCGGCCAGCGCACCGTCGAACGCGTCCGTCGTGGTGAGGAAGCAGAGCGGCCCGTAGGCCTGCAGCACCTGGTCGGCCGTTTCCTCGACTTGGCGGATGCGCTCGAAATAGCCGGCCGCACGGCTGTAATACTCGACGCCGATGCCGAGCAGCGAGAGGGGAGACACCTTGAGCAGCTCGGCCAGCCGCTTGACCGTGTCGAGCTTGATGACCTCACCCTTCTCGTAGCGGTACAGTGCCGCGCGCGAGACGCCCAGGCGCGCTGCGATCTCTTCGGCACGCAGCCCCGATTCCATTCGGTAGGCTCGGAGCTGCTGCCCGATTTCCGCGAAACGCATGATGCCTCCATCAACCTACAGGATGCATCGTAGCGAAGGCCGGTTTTTCGGTTGTGACTGGCACGTCAAACTGGTCGCAACTGTTGATCGTTTTTGATGCAATGGGTCGATTTCCTAAACACCGTAGCGCTCGCGCCAGGCGAGTCCCGCCAAGGTGTCACTCGCAGGACGATACTCGCACCCGATCCAACCATCGTAGCCCAGCGACTCGATACGGCTGAACACGTAGTCCCAGCCGATCTCGCCGGTGCCGGGCTCGTGGCGGTCGGGCACATCGGCGATCTGCATGTGCGCGATCAACGGTAGCAACGCGGCCATCCGTTTGGTCACGTCGCCCTCGATGATCTGGCAGTGATACAGGTCGAACTGCAGGCCCACCCGCTCCGGCCCGAGCGCTTCGCAGATCGCCGCGCCTTGGGCCATCGAGTTCAGGTGGAAACCCGGCATGTCGCGGCCGTTGATCGGCTCGATCACGATCCGCAGCCCGGCGGCGGTCGCCTGCTCGGCGGCCCAATCGAGGTTGGTGGCATACACCGCGGCGGCGGTGACCGGCGACACGTCGGCGGCAGGAATGCCGGCCATGACGTGGATCATTCGGTTACCCAAAGTGCCGGCATAGTCGATGGCGCGCTTGATCCCGTCGCGGAACTCGGCCTGCCGGCCCGGCAGGCCGGCGGTGCCGCGCTCGCCAGCATCCCACTGGCCGGGCGGACCATTGAACAGGACCTGCTGCAGGCCGTGATCGTCGAGGCGCTGGCGGATCGCGGCGGCGTCGTGATCGTAGGGGAACAGGAACTCGACGCCTTCGAAGCCGGCGGAGCGGGCCGCGGCGAAGCGATCGAGAAAGCCGAGTTCGGTGAACATCATCGACAGGTTGGCGCACAGCCGCATGGGAGAACTCCGGGGTGGGGCCTGGCAGGAGGCCGGCGAAGCGCCGCGCGACGTTGCAACGGAGCCGCCGCAGGTGTTACCGCGGCGGGATGCGGCTGCCCAGCGATGTGAGTACCGAACGCATCCTGATGGGTTTGCTGATGGCAGGCCTGGCCCTGGGCTGCTGGCTGGTGCTCGCGCCGTTCCTGTCGGCCATCCTGTGGGCCGCGATCCTGGTGTTCACGACGTGGCCGGTGTTCCGCTGGATGATGCGGCGGCTGCGGCTGCGCGACACCTGGGCGGCCGGGCTCATGGTGCTGCTGACGGCGCTGTTGATCGTGTTGCCGTTGGCGGTCGTGGCGCCGGCGGGGGCGGACGACGTGCAGCTGTTGCGCACGGCGGTGGAAGAGGCGGTGGCGCGGGGGCTGCCGACGGCGCCGGCCTGGCTTGCCGCCGTGCCGATGATCGGCGCGACCGCGGCCGAGTATTGGAACACCTGGGCGGCCGATCTCAGCGCGGTGGGCGATACTTTCCGGCCCTATCTGGGTGCGATCGTGGAGAACGGCCTCAAGCTGATGGTCTCCATCGCCGGCGGCCTGCTGCAATTCGTTCTGGCGCTGGTGGTGGCGTTCTTCTTCTACGCTTCTGGCGAGACGCTGGCCGGGAGCCTGCAACGACTGATCGGACGCATCGCGGGCGAACGGGCGCCGCGCATCATCGCGGTGACGGGGGCGACGATCCGCGGCACCGTCTATGGCATCCTCGGCACCGCGATCGTGCAAGGCTTCCTCACCGCGTTCGGCCTGTGGATGTCGGGGGTGCCGCGGGCGGTGCTGCTGGGCGCGATCGCGGGCTTCATCTCCGTGCTGCCGATCGGGGCGCCGGTGATCTGGATCCCGGCCGCGCTCTGGCTGCTGGGCAGCGGGCATACCGGATGGGGCATCTTCCTGGCGAGCTACGGCCTGCTGATCATCAGCGGCTCCGACAACGTCATCCGCCCGTATTTCATCGCGCGGGGCGCCAAGCTGCCTTTCCTGATCACCATCCTGGGCGTGCTGGGCGGAGCGTTGGCATTCGGACTGCTCGGCATCTTCCTTGGCCCGGTGTTGCTCGGCGTGGCGTTCATGCTGGTGGCCGAGTTCTCCGACGATTCCGCGACCGCGCTGCAGACCTTCAAGCCGGACCTGCGGGGCCTGCCACCGCGCGATCCGGTGGGCAAGCAACCGCATTAGACAGAGTGGATCGCGTGTTCGATAAAGGCCGGCAATGCTGACCCTCGTCCTGTCCCGCCTGCTGCAGGCGATCCCCGTGCTGCTGCTGGTCGGGCTGATCGCCTTCGGGATGTTCAAGTTCGTCGGCGACCCGGTGACGATCATGCTCGGCACCGACTACACCGAGCAGCAGAAGATCGACCTGATCCACCATCTCGGCCTCGACCAGCCCTTCATCGTGCAATACGCGCGCTTCATGTGGGACGCCGCGCACGGCCAGCTGGGCGTGAGCTACCGGCTGGCCCGCCCGGTGCTGGACCTGTTCGCCGAGCGGGCACCGGCGACGCTGGAGTTGGCGCTGGTCGCCTCGTTGTTCGCGCTGCTGGTGGGGGTGCCGGTGGGCGTCTACACCGGCATCTACCGGACCACGGCGCTGTCGCGCGTGTTCATGATCGTCAGCCTGGTCGGCGTGAGTCTTCCCACCTTCCTGATCGGCATCCTGCTGATCCTGTTCTTCTCCGTGCAACTCGGCTGGCTGCCGAGCTTCGGGCGCGGCCAGGTGGTGGCGCTCGGGGGCTGGACGACCGGGTTCCTGACCGAGAGCGGGTTGCTGGCCCTGATCCTGCCGTCCATCACGCTCGGGCTGTTCCAGATGACGCTGATCATGCGGCTGGTGCGCGCGGAGATGCTGGAGGTGCTGCGGTCGGATTACGTGAAGTTCGCGCGGGCGCGCGGCATCCCGAGCCGGGCGCTGTATTTCGGGCACGCGCTGCGCAACACGCTGGTGCCGGTCATCACGGTGATCGGCCTGCAGATTGGCGGCATTATCGCCTTTTCCATCGTGACGGAGACGGTGTTCCAGTGGCCGGGGATGGGGTTGCTGTTCATTCAATCGGTCCAGGTCGCCGATATCCCGGTAATGGCGGCCTACCTCATGCTGATCTCGGTGGTGTTCGTGCTGATCAACCTGATCGTGGACCTGCTGTATTACGCGGTCGATCCGCGGTTGCGGGTGTCGCGCGGCGGGGGGCGGCATTGAACGCGGTGGCCCGGCTGTGGGACAGCGACATCGTCTACAGCTTCCGCCGCTCGCCGGTTGCGGTGGTGTCCGCCGCGATCCTGACGCTGCTGTTGCTGGGCGCGCTGTTTTGCCGCTGGGTGGCGCCGAGCGATCCGTATGATCTGGCCAACCTCAACCTGATGGACAGCTTCCAGCCGCCCGCCTTCGTGGGCGAGGGCACGACGGCGCACTGGCTCGGCACCGACAACCAGGGGCGCGACATGCTGTCGGCGATCCTATACGGCGCGCGGCTCAGCTTCGTGGTCGGCATTTCGTCGGTGGCGTTCGCCGTGGTGGTGGGCGTGCTGGTCGGGCTGCTGGCGGGCTATGCCGGCGGGGCGGTCGACTCCGCGCTGATGCGGATGGCCGACGTGCAGCTTTCATTTCCCGCCATCCTGATCGCGCTGCTGGTCGACGGCGTGGTCAGCGTGTCCCTGCCGACCGACTTGCGGGAGGACGTGCAGATCTACGTGCTGATCTTCGCCATCGGGATCTCGTTCTGGCCGCAATTCGCCCGCACCGTGCGCGGCTCGACGCTGGTGGAGCGCGGCAAGGAATACGTGATGGCGGCGCGTGTGATCGGCCTGTCGTCGCCGCGGATCATGTTGACGCACATCCTGCCCAACGTGCTCGGCCCGGTGGTGGTCATCGCCACGCTCAGCCTGGGGCTGGCGATCATCAACGAGGCGACGCTGTCCTACCTCGGAGTCGGCCTGCCCCCGACGCAGCCCTCGGTGGGCACGCTGATCCGGGTCGGCAACGACTTCCTCTACAGCGGCGAGTGGTGGATCGCAGTGTTCCCCGGCATCGCACTGCTGCTCATCGTGCTGTCGATCAACCTGTTCGGCGATTGGCTGCGCGACGCGCTCAACCCGAGGCTGCGCTGATGGGTGCCCTGCTGGAGGTCGACCGCCTCTCGGTCGAGTTCGTGACCCGGCGCGGCGCCCTGCTGGCGTTGGACGCGGTGAGCTTCGCCATCGCGCCCGGCGAGGTGCTGGGCGTGGTGGGCGAGAGCGGCGCCGGCAAGTCGCTGACCGGGTCGGCCATCATCGGGCTGATCGAGCGGCCCGGCCGCGTGCGCTCCGGCCAAATCCGGCTGGACGGGCAGCGCATCGACGACCTGCCGCCCGAGCGGATGCGCTCGATCCGCGGCAAGCAGATCGGCGCCATCTTCCAGGATCCGCTGACCACGCTCAACCCGCTCTACACGGTGGGCCGGCAGCTGATCGAGACCATCCAAACGCACCTGCCGCTCGGCGACGCGGAAGCGCGGGCGCGCGCGATCTCCTGGCTCGAGCGGGTCGGCATCCCGGCAGCCGCCCGGCGCATCGACGCCTATCCGCACGAGTTCTCCGGCGGCATGCGCCAACGCGTGGTGATCGCGCTCGCGCTCTGCACGGAGCCGCGACTGGTGGTCGCCGACGAGCCGACCACGGCGCTCGACGTCTCGATCCAGGCGCAGATCATCAGCCTGCTGCGCGAACTCACCCGCGAGCGCGGCACGGCGGTGATGCTGGTCACGCACGACATGGGCGTGATCGCCGAAACCGCCGATCGGGTAGCGGTGATGTATGCCGGCCGGATCGTCGAGATCGGGCCGGTGGCCGACATCGTGCAGCAGCCGGCGCACCCTTACACGCGCGGCTTGATGGACAGCATTCCGGCGCTGGACCGCCGGCTGGACCGGCTGCACCAGATCGACGGCGCGATGCCGCGGCTCAACGCGATTCCGCCGGGCTGCCCATACAACCCGCGCTGCCCCCGCGTGTTCGACCGCTGCCGCAGCGACCGCCCGGGCCTCCTGCCGGCAGGCGCGACGGACGCCGCGTGCTGGCTCTACGCGTCGGAGGCGGCCCATGTCTGAGACCCCCGTCATGGTGGCCGAGCACGTGACCCGGCGGTTCGACGTGTCCCGCCCCTGGTTGCAGCGCGTGCTTTCGCGCGAAGGACGGCAATCCTTGCGCGCGGTGGACGACATCTCGTTCGCCATCCCGAAGGGCACCACCTTGTCGCTGGTCGGCGAGAGCGGCTGTGGCAAGTCCACGGTGGCGCGCCTGGCGGTCGGTCTCTACGAGCCGAGCGAGGGGACCATGCTGTTCGAGGGTCAGCCGCTCTCCTCCGCGCGCGCGCAACCGGCGCTGCGGCGGCGGATGAACATGATCTTCCAGGACCCCTACGCCTCGCTCAACCCACGCTGGCGGGTGCGCGACATCGTGGCCGAGCCGTTGCGCGCATTCGGCATCCTGTCCGGCCGGCGCGCCATCGCGGACCGGGTGGGCGAGCTGCTGACCCAGGTCGGGCTGTCGCCGCGGGACGGTGAGAAATACCCGCACGAGTTCAGCGGCGGGCAGCGCCAGCGCATCTCCATCGCCCGCGCGCTCTCCAGCGAGCCCGACTTCCTGGTCGCCGACGAGCCGACCTCGGCGCTGGACGTGTCCGTGCAGGCGCAGATCCTGAACCTGCTGCGCGAGTTGCAGGACCGGATGGAGCTCACCTTCCTGTTCATCAGCCACAACCTGGCGGTGGTGCGGCATGTCTCGGACCAGCTCGGGGTGATGTATCTCGGGCGCATCGTGGAGAGCGGCCCGGCGGAAAGCGTGTTCTCCCAGCCGCGGCACCCCTACACGCGGCTGTTGCTGGACGCGATCCCGGACCTGGCGATGACGGGCCGAGCCCGCGCGCCGGTGGGTGGCGAGGTGCCGAGCCCGATCGACCCGCCCTCCGGCTGCACGTTCCATCCGCGCTGCCCGTTCGCGGATGCGCGCTGCAGCGCCGAGCGGCCCCGCCACACGCAGGATGGCGACGTCAGCGTCGCGTGCCACGCGGTGGAGGAAGGGCGGCTGCCGGCCCGGGAAGGCGTCGTGCTGCGGGCGTGACCGGCTCCGGTCCTGACCCCGGTCTTGGTCCCCGGCCCGCGCGCGGCCGGGCGGCACAGCGACTCGGCGTGTCGGCGGAGACGGCGGCGAGCGCGGCGCTGGAACGCGAAGGCTGGGCGGTGCTGGCGCGCCGCCTGCGCACCGCCGCGGGCGAGATCGACCTGGTGGCGGAGCGCGCCGGTTTGCTGGCGATCGTGGAGGTGAAGGCGCGGCCCACCCTGGCCGGGGCGGCCGGGTCGCTCGGCCCCAAGCAGCGCGCCCGCCTGTTGGCGGCTGCCGAGATCGTGCTGGCGGAACACCCGGAGTGGGGCCGGGCCGGGGTGCGCTTCGACGTCCTGCTGGTCGATGCGGCAGGGGCCGTGCGCCGGATCGTCGACGCGTTCCGCGCGGAATAGCGGCCGGGACGTCGTTGCGATGACGGGCGCCTCGACGAGAAGGGCGTGCTCAGCTTGCGGGGAGCGATCCATGCGGAACTGGTCAATTGGCGGCGTCGTCGCAGCGGTCGCGCTGTGCTTCGGGAGCGCGGCGGCGGCGGACGAGCGTCCGCCGGTGGCTGCATCGGGCCGGCGCGAGTTTCCCTGAGACGGGGGAGGGGTTACAAGCGGGCCGGGTCACGTTCCCCCGGTTCGGAACGCGTGGGGGATCATCGCCGTGGCAGACATGCCGGTCCAGGCGCCGGCGGACACGCGTCCGCTCCGGCGCCCCGCCAACCCCCATTTCTCGTCAGGACCTTGTGCGAAGCGACCGGGCTGGTCGCTCGCGGCGTTGGAGGGGGCGCTGCTCGGGCGCTCGCATCGGGCGGCCGGACCGAAGGCTGAACTCGCGGAGGTCATCGAGCGGTCGGCGCGGGTCCTCGGCATGCCGGCGGAGTGGCGGCTGGGGATCGTGCCGGGCTCCGATACCGGGGCGGTGGAGATGGCGATGTGGTCGCTGCTCGGGCCGTTGCCGGTGGACATCCTGGCGTTCGAGACATTCTCGGCGACCTGGGCGAAGGATGTGGTGAAGCAGCTGCGGCTGCCGGATGCCCGCGTCTTGGAAGCGCCATACGGCGCGCTGCCGGACCTCGGCGCGGTCGACGGGTCGCGCGATCTGGTGCTCGCCTGGAACGGCACGACCTCGGGCGTACGGATGCCGGACGCGTCGTTCATCGCGGCGGACCGGGCCGGCTTGGTGATCTGCGACGCCACGTCGGCCGCGTTCGCGATGGACCTGCCGTGGGACAAGCTCGATGTGGTGACGTGGTCGTGGCAGAAGGCGCTGGGCGGCGAGGCGGCCCATGGAATGCTGGCGCTGTCGCCGCGGGCGGTGGCGCGGCTCGAAAGCTACGTGCCGGCATGGCCGCTGCCCAAGGTGTTCCGCCTGACGCAAGGCGGGCGGTTGATCGAGGGGATCTTCCGCGGCGAAACGATCAACACGCCCTCCATGCTGTGTGTGGCCGATGCGCTGGACGGTCTGTGCTGGGCCGAGGGGATCGGGCTCCCCGGGCTGATCGGGCGCAGCGAGACGAATCTCGCCGCGGTGGCGGAGTGGGTGGCGCGGACGCCGTGGATCGAATTCCTGGCGCCGCCCATGTGCCGATCGGCCACGAGCATCTGCCTGGTGCTGCCGGGGGCGGAGGCGAGCGTGCCGAAGCGAATGGCGGCGCTGCTGGAGGCGGAGGGCGTGGCGTTCGACATCGCGGCGCATCGGGACATGGGGCCGGGGTTGCGGATCTGGGGCGGCGCGACGGTGGAGACGGCGGATATCGAGGCGCTGCTGCCGTGGCTAGACTGGGCGCATGCGGTGAGCGGTCGAGCATGAAGCGATCGTTCCGCAGCCCGGTGATCGCGCCGGCCGCGATCCTGTTGGCAGGGTGCGTGCAGCGGCCGAACGGGCCGCCGCCCGCGAACAAGGCGACGACGCGATCCGACGGGGTCGCCCAGCGTGACGATTCGAGTTCGCGGGCATTGCTCGCCGGGGCCGGCAGCGCTGCCGAGCGGGATGGCGACCTGTCCATCGTGCCGGTAGGTTTCGGCACGTCGGAGCGCATCACCAAGACCGTCTCCGTCGCGTACGACGCGAGCGGGCACGTGGGGTCGTGCGGGCTGAACGAGGTGCGCCGATGACGGCGTGGGCGGTGAGGGTCGCGCAGTGAACGATGAGACGCCCAACCCGGCCCTGCTGCCGGTCGGCCTAGTCGACCTGCTGCCGCCGGATGCCGAGGTGGAGGCAGAGGCGGTCGCGGCCGTGATGAACGTGTTCGCCAGCCATGGCTACCAGCGGGTCAAGCCGCCCATGCTCGAGTTCGAGGACGGGCTGCTCGCCGGGTCCGGCGCTGCGGTGGCCGACCAGACCTTCCGGCTGATGGATCCGGAGTCGCGCCGCATGATGGGGCTTCGCGCGGACATCACGCCGCAGGTCTCGCGCATCGCGACTACCCGGCTGGCCGGGCAGGCGCGGCCGCTGCGCCTATCCTATGCCGGGCAGTGCCTGCGGGTGCACGCGACGCAGTTGGCGCCGGACCGCCAGGTCGCGCAGGCCGGCATCGAACTCATCGGCGCCGACACGGCGGAGGCGGATGCCGAGGTGGTGCTGGTCGCGGCCGAGGCGCTGGCGGCGGTCGGGCTCGAGCGGGTCAGCTTCGACATCACCATGCCGACCCTGGCGCCCACGCTGATCGACGAAGCCGGCATCGTCGGACCGGCCCGCCAGCGGCTGGAGCGCGCGCTGGACCGCAAGGATGCCGCCGCGGTGGCGCAGGGCGGGGGCCCGATCGCCGGGTTGCTGGCGGAGTTGCTGCTGGCCGCCGGTCCGGCCGACGCGGCGTTGGCCGCGCTGGATCGGGCCGACCTGCCGCCCGGCTCGCGCGTTCTGCATCGCCGGCTAGCCGAGGGGATCGCCGCCATCCGGCGACACGCGCCGGGCTTGCGCCTGACGCTCGACCCGACCGAGTTCCGCGGCTTCCGCTACCATACCGGCCTGTGCGTCACCGTGTTCGCGCCGGGCTTGGCGGAGGAGGTTGGGCGTGGCGGCCGCTACCTGTCCGGCGAGCAGGAGCCGGCGACCGGGCTGACGCTGTTTCCGGACGCCGTGCTGCGCGCCTGCCGGGCCACGGCGCGGCGGCGGCGGGTGCTGCTGCCCTGGGGCACCGACTGGGCCGCGGGTGCGGCGCTGCGGGCCCAAGGCTTCGCGACCGTGGCGGCGCTGGCGCCTGGCTCGGATGGCGCGGCGGAGGCGCGGCGGCTAGGTTGCTCGCATGTCCTTCAGGCAGGCGCGGCAACCGCGCTCGCCTGACCCGGCGAATACAGAGAAAGGTCAAGGTATGGCGAACGTCGCCGTGATCGGCGCCCAGTGGGGCGACGAGGGCAAGGGTAAGATCGTCGACTGGCTCGCGAGCCGCGCCGAGATCGTGGTGCGGTTCCAGGGCGGGCACAATGCCGGGCACACGCTGGTGGTTGGCAACCAGACCTACCGGCTGTCGCTGCTGCCGAGCGGGCTCGTGCGCGGCAAGCTGGGCATCATCGGCAATGGCGTGGTGGTCGATCCGGAGGCGCTGCTGGCCGAAATGGACCGCCTCCGCGCCCAGGGCCTGAACGTTTCGCCCGACACGCTGCGCATCGCCGAGAACGCGGCGCTGATCCTGCCCGTGCACGGCGCGCTCGACCGGGCGCGCGAGGCGGCCCGTGGCGAGCACAAGATCGGCACCACCGGGCGCGGCATCGGCCCCGCCTACGAGGACAAGGTGGCCCGGCGCGCCATCCGCGCCTGCGACCTCGCAGAGCCCGCGACGCTGGAGGCCAAGCTCGACGAATTGCTGCTGCACCACAACACGCTGCTGACCGGACTCGGCGCCGAGCCGTTCAGCAAGGAAACGCTGCTCAGCCGCCTGCTGGAGCTTGCGCCGCGCCTGCTGCCGCACATCGAGCCGGTCTGGCTCCGGCTGGACGAGGCGCGCCGGGCGGGCACGCGCATCCTGTTCGAAGGTGCACAGGCGGTGATGCTGGACGTCGATCACGGCACCTATCCGTTCGTGACCAGCAGCAACACGGTAGCGGCCACGGCCGCGGGCGGCTCCGGGCTGGGGCCGGCCTCGGTCGGCTTCGTGCTCGGCATCGCCAAAGCCTACACGACCCGGGTGGGCTCCGGCCCGTTCCCCACGGAACTGACCGACGAGATCGGGCAGGGGCTCGGCACTCGCGGCCACGAGTTCGGCACGGTGACAGGCCGGCCGCGCCGCTGCGGTTGGTTCGATGCCACCTTGGTCCGCCAGGCCTGCAAGATCGGCGGCATCCAGGGGCTCGCCTTGACCAAGCTGGACGTGTTGGACGGAATGGCGGAGCTCAAGATCGGGGTCGGCTACGAGATCGACGGCGAACGGTTCAGCCATCTTCCGGCCGGCCAGGCGGCGCAAGCGGCGGCCCGCCCGATCTACGAGACGATCGAGGGCTGGCCCGGCAGCACCCGCGGCGCCCGGAGTTGGGCCGATCTACCGGCGCCGGCGATCAAATACGTGAAGCGGATCGAGGAGTTGGTGGAAACGCCGGTGACGTTGCTCAGCACAAGTCCGGAGCGCGACGACACCATCCTGATGCGCGACCCGTTCGAAGACTGATAGTGCGAGGAACGCCCGTGCGAGGGAGGGCCGGGTGAGACAAGTGCGGGTCCCGCCGGAGCGGGACCCGTGTCCGGATCAGTAGCGCGGCACGCGCGGGTTGGTCGACATGGTCCCGACCTGCGCCTGGCCGTTGGACACGCTGACGTCGGGGATCGCGCCGGTGGTGCGCATGCCGCCGCCATTGGACGACGTCACGCCGCTGGCCGGGATGGTGGCGCGCGGGGTGTCGGCGCAGCCGGCGAGCAGGCTGGCGGCTGCGAAGCCGGCCACAACGAGAACCGAACGTGCCTTCGAAGAAACGAACGTTGATTGCATGAGACAGGCTCCTGATAAGCCTACCTTCAACCAGAGAAGCACAACCGGGTTCCCGCTCGCGAACGGGAGGCTGGTCCGCGTCAGCCGGCGAGACCCTCGGCGCCCAGCGTCGAAGCCAGTCGGCGGCGTGGGGCCGGTTTGGCCTCGGTCGCGCTCGTGTAATGGACGCTGCCCGTCGAACGGCAGGATTCGCACACGGGCTGCCAACGCTCGTAGCCGGTGCCGCAGGTGCGGCAGCGCCATGACGGGTCGGCTTCCGCGTCCGGCACGTGGCGGAGCGCGTCCTGCGCCTCGTCTGGCTTGCCGTCCGCCATGGCGACGTCGGCCAGGAGCGTCCACAGCCGGCGACGGTTGACGCCGGCGGCTCGCGCCTGTTCGAGTTGCCGCCGGGCTTCGCCGGTCATCCCGGCCTGCAAGGCGGCATTGGCGATCGCGAGATAGGCTTCCGGGTGGTCCGGGTTGGAACGGACAAGCACGGCCATCTCGCGGGCCTGCGCGACCTTGTCACCGACATCCGCGACGAAGGCGTCGGCCAGGTCCGGATGCGGCTGGGCCGACCAGGCTTGGCGAATCACGTCCTGCGCCTGCCGCTGCTTGCCGACCCCGCGCAGGGCGGCGGCATAGGCGATGGCGGCGGGCGGCAGGCCCGGCTCGGCGTCGAACGCTTGCTTGGCCAGCGACAGCGCGGCCTTCGGGTCCGTCTCGTTCTGCGCGGCGATGATGCCCAACGCCGCCTTGTTCTCCGGCGTGGCGAGCCGCACCGCTTCGCGCCAGTCGCCGGTGGCCTGGGCCATGTAGCGCCGCTCGTCGCGCAGCCAGGCCGCGCCCGGGTGCGCCTTTTCCGCTTCGACGGCCAAGGCGGTGGCGCGCTCCCAATCTTCTCGCTCGACGGCGATGCGCATCAGGCCGCGCAGTCCCAGCAGGCGGGCGTCGCTGCGCTCGGCCAGTTGTTCATACAACGCGGCCGCCTCGTCCTCGCGACCGGCCTGGCGCCCGGCTTGCGCGGCGATCAGCAACGTGAGCGGGGTGTCGCCGAGCAGGCGGCGGCCGCGATCGGCTTCGCGCCGTGCCCCGCCTGCATCGTCGGCCGCCAGCGCGATCAGCGCGCGGTTCAGCGCCAGCTCGCCCTTGACCCGGTCGCGGTTGCCGCCCCGCTGCCGCAGCCGGCGCGGGATGCTGACGAGCCACGCGAACAGGCGGATGACCAGGTAGACCGCCACGAACACCAGCGCCAGCAACAGCAGCGCGAACGGGGTGGAGGTGGTGAGCGTGGTGCCGGCGATCGTCGCAGTGACGGCGCCCGGCAGGGTGGACACCCACCAGGCGACCGCGACGCAGACGAGCGCGGCGACGAACAAGCCAAGGGCAGTGCGCATCAGTTGGCCGCCAGGCTGGCGATCGCCGATCGGGCGGCGACCAGCGCCTCGGCCTTCTCCGTCCAGGGCTGCATCGCCGCGGCCGCCGGGCCGGCCAAGCCCTTGAGCGCCTGCACCGCGCCGGCCAGGTCGCCATTCTCGAGTTTCGCGCGCGCGCCCGCCATCACACCGGCAATGGGGTCGCCGACCAGGACGCGATCGCCCTGTCGCACGGTCACGGCCTGCTGTGCACGGGTCCAGAGCCGGGCGCCGAAATCCTGCTTGTCGGTGATGGCTGGTTGGCTCGCCTGCTGAGCGGCTGCCGCGTAACGGTCGAAGCTCTCCCGCAGGGCGGACTCCGTCGGCGGCGCCTCGGTCGCGAAGCGGGCCAGCGCGGGCGGCGCGCCCGGGATCTCACCCAGCTTCTGCCCGGCGGCCAGCGCGGCGGCCATGCCCTGGAGCCGCGCGGTGATCTGCGCCTTCTGCGTCAGCGCCTTGAGTTGTTCCGACAGCGCGGCCTGCTGCTTGTCGATCGCCTCCATCCGCGTGGCGAGCTGGGTGGTGGCGCTGGTCGCTTGGCCGACCTTGCCCGACAGGTCCGCCAGGCGGCCGTCGATCGCGGCCGGGTCGAAGGTCGGCCGGGCTTCCAGCGCGGTGATCTTCTGCTCGAGTGGCTTGATGTCTGGCACGTCGCGGCCGACCTTCTGCACCTGGTCCGACAGCAGGGCGAGTTGCTCGGGGGTGACGACCTTGCGGGCTTCGAGCCCGGCGATCTTGTCGACGAGCTGCTGCACGGTGGCGGGGTCCACCGCCGGGCGGTTTTGCAGACCGGTGACCTTGTCGTTCAACGCCGTCAGCACGGCCGGGTCCATGGCCGGACGCGCGGCCAGAGCGGCGAGTTGCTGGCGCAAGCCGTTCAGATCGGCGGCGCTGGCACCGCCCGCCACCTGGCTGGACAGCTTGTCGACCTGCTGGCGCAGGGCGCCGAGTTGGCCCACCTGGTCACGCAAGCCGGCAATCTGGCCCTGCAGGTCGTCCACTCGGCCCGCCTGTTGCGTCTCCGTCTTGGAGGCCGGCGGGTTCTGCCACAGGTAGACGAGGCTGCCGGCCAGCACGACGAAGCCGGCGAGGTAGAGCAGGGGCAGGAAGTCCCACCGATTTCGATACTCGGGCGGCTCCACCGTCACGCGGGGGGCCACGGGCTCGGCCGCGACGCTCGGCATCGCACGGTCGGGTTTCGGAACGGGCGCGCTCGCTGGGTCTTCGCTCATAGCAGCGCCAATACATCGTCCAGGGTCGGCTTGAAAGCCACGCGAACGTCCCGCCACGGCAGCCCGGCGAGAACGTTGCCGACCCGCTCGCCGATCACCAGCGCCCGGACCGCGGCCAACGCCGGCGTCTGCCGCGGCGGCAGCAAGCGGACGAAATTCTGCGCGGTCTCGGCCGACAGGAACAGCGCCGCGGCGAGCGTGCCGGCCTCCAGCGCAGCGGTGGCGGCGGTCGGCAAGCGCCGCGCAGGCTGCACCGCGTAGGAACACGCGCGGACGACGTCGAAGCCGGCACCCCCCAACGCATCGGCCAGCGCGTCGCCTTGCCGCAGCCCGTGGGCGAGCAGCACGCGCGAGCCGGGGTCGAGCCGGCGCTGCGCCAGGCGGGTGAGGGCGGCCGCGTCGCCATCGGCGTCCAGCACGGTGGTGAAGCCGGCGGCGCGGGCGCGGGCCGCCGTGGCGCTGCCGACGGCCAGCAGCGTCACCGGCTTGAGCCGGTCCGGCAGGCCGCCGATCGCGTTGCGGCTGGCGGTGACGACGGCGTCGAACCGGCCGAGCGGCTGGACGGGGCGCTCGTGCAGCACCATGACGGGCGCGATCACCGGGTCGAAGCCGCGGGCCGCGAGCAACCGCCCCGTCTCGTCCGCATCCGGTTGCGGCCGCGTGACCAGGACGCCGCGCGGAGCGGAGTCAGGCAAAGATGTCGCGGGGAGAGTCCGCACGCAGTTCGTCGCCCAGCGCGGTGCCGAGCCGCTCGGAGTCGGTGGGCGCGCCGTGGATGCTCCGCTTCAGCAGGAAGCTGCCATCCGGCCGGGCCACCAGCCCGGTGAGGTGCAGCCGCCCATCGCCCAGCAGGCGCGCATGGCCGCCGATCGGGGTGCGGCACGAACCGTCCAGCGCCGCCAGCAGCGCGCGCTCGGCGGTGGAGACGGCGCGCGCCTCCGGGTCCTCGATGCCGGACAGGAGCTGCCGCAGCGTCACGTCCTCCGCCCGCACCGTCACGCCCACGATGCCTTGGCACGCCGACGGCACCATCGCCTCCGGGTCGAGCGGCAGATACGGCGTCTCGATCCGCAGCCGCTTCAGCCCGGCCACCGCCAGCAGGCTCGCCGCGCAGTGCCGGGCCATCACCTTGTCGATGCGGGTCTGCACGTTGCCGCGCATCAACGTGATGGAAAGATCGGGCCGGGCGTGCAGCAGCTGGGCCTGCCGGCGCAAGGAGGTGGTGCCGATCACGGCGCTGGCAGGCAGGGTGGCGAAGGCGTCCGACGGGTCGTCCGGGTGGCAATCGGGACCCAGGATCAATGCGTCGCGCGCATCCTCCCGCCGCAGCGTGCAGGCGAGCACGATGCCGTGCGGCAGCTCGGTCTCCAGGTCCTTGAGGCTGTGCACCGCGAAATCGATGCGACGGTCGGCCAGCGCCTCATGGATTTCCTTGGAGAACAGGCCCTTGCCGCCGATCTCTGCCAGGGCGCGATCCTGCACCGCGTCGCCAGTGGTGCGGATGATGTGCTCGCGGAATACGTCCTCGTTGGTGAAGCCGGGCGCCAGCACCGGGCAGAATTGCGCCAGCAGGCCCAGGAACATGCGCGTCTGCACCCGTGCCAGCGGCGAGCCTCGCGTCCCGACCCGCAGCGGCAGCCCGCGAGACGAATGGGTCCCGCTATGCGGCATCGGCAGCGACGCGGTGGCGCGGGAAACGGCGAGGGGTTGGGCGTCAATGGGCTGGGCGGGTGGCATGGCATTGCTCTATGGGATCGCCGGTGCGAGGAAAAGACACGACATGCGCGCCGATCGGGTGCTGACCGCCGCCGCGCCGGGCGGGCCGGTGCTCGGCATCGAATCGTCCTGCGACGAGACGGCCGCCGCCGTACTCGGTCCGGATGGGGCCGTGCTGGCCGAAACCGTGCTGAGCCAGTTGGACGATCACCGCCGGTTTGGCGGCGTGGTGCCGGAGATCGCGGCGCGGGCGCACCTCGCGCACCTGCCGGGCCTGGTGCGCGACGTGCTGGCCCAGGCCGGCACGTCGATCGGCGAGCTGGCCGGGGTCGGCGCCAGTTGCGGCCCCGGGCTGATCGGCGGCCTGCTGGTCGGCGCCAACGTCGCCAAGGGGATCGCGCTCGGCGCCGGCATCCCGTTCGTCGCCATCAATCACCTGGAGGCGCACGCGCTGACGCCGCGGCTGCCGGGCCTGGTGCCGGGCGGCGCGCCGTTCCCCTATCTGCTGCTGCTGCTGTCGGGCGGGCACTGCCAGTGCGTCGCGGTCGAGGCGGTCGGGCGCTACCGCCTGCTCGGCAGCACGATCGACGACGCGGTCGGCGAGGCGTTCGACAAAGTCGGCAAGCTGCTCGGACTGCCGTGGCCCGGCGGCCCGGAAGTGGAGCGACTCGCCGCGTCCGGACGCGCCGACCGGGTCGAGCTGCCGCGCCCGCTGCTGGGCCGGCCGGGGTGCGATTTCAGTTTCTCCGGCCTGAAGACCGCGGTCGCCCGGCGTGTGGCCACCTTCCCGGACGGACCGCTGCCTTCCGAGGCGGCGGCGGACATCGCGGCCGGCTTCCAGGCGGCGGTGGCGGCCGTGCTTGCCGACCGGGCGACTCACGCATTGCGGATGCTGTCGGGCGCGCGCTCGCTGGTCGTCTCCGGCGGGGTGGCCGCGAACGGCGCGGTGCGGGCGGCGCTGGCGGGAGTCGCGGCACGGCACGGCCTCCCGCTGCTGGCGCCGCCGATCCGCCTTTGCACGGACAACGCCACCATGGTCGCGTGGGCCACGATCGAGCGCCTGCGCCTCCGCACGCCGGACGACCTGGCCTTCAAGCCACGCCCGCGCTGGCCGCTCGCCGAGCTGACCGCGTGAACTACCGCCACGCGTTCCACGCCGGCAACTTCGCCGACTGCCTCAAGCACGCCCTGCTGCTCTGGATGCTGGACGCGCTCGCCCGCAAGTCCAAGCCGTTCTTCGTGCTCGATACCCATGCCGGCGTCGGACGATACGACCTGCACGAGGGCGACGCGGCGCGAACGGGAGAGTGGCGTGACGGCATCGGCCGCCTGCTCGGCGGCCCACCGCCGCCATTGGCGCGCTACGTCGCCGCCATCGGCGCGTTCGGCGAGCCCGGCCAGTTCATCTATCCGGGCTCGCCGCTGTTGATCTACCGCGCGCTGCGCGACGGCGACCGGCTTGCCTGCTGCGAGCTGCAGGGGGAAGACGTCGCCGCGCTACGTTCGCTATTCCGCGGCGAGCCGCAGGCCGGCGTGCATGCACGCGACGGGTACGAGGCGGTGCGCGCCCTGCTGCCGCCCCCGGAGCGCCGCGGGCTGGTGCTGATCGACCCGCCCTTCGAGCAACCCGGCGAGTTCGAGCGGCTCCTCCAAGCATTGATCGACGGGGCGGCGCGGTTCGACGGCGGCACCTATGCCGCTTGGTATCCCATCAAGAGCCGTGCGCCGGTGACCACGTTCCACGAGTCGGTGCGGGCGGCCGGGCTGCGCGACGTGGTGGCGGTGGAGCTCTGGCTGCGCCGGCCGATCGACCCGGCGGTCCTGAACGGTTGCGGCCTGCTGATCCGCAACCCGCCCTTCGGTCTCGAGGCGGCGGCGGCGGACATCGTCGCGGCCCTGGCCGAGCGGCTCGGCGGCCCCGAGGCGGGCGGCGCCGTCCATCGCGTGACCGATGAATAGCGTCGCCATCCTGGGCGCGGGCGCCTGGGGCAGCGCGCTGGCGGCCCAGGCGGAACGGGCCGGCGCGCGCGTCACGCTCTGGGCCCGCGACCCGTCGCGCGCCCATCGGCCCGCCACCGCGACGCTCCCCCCCGACGGCTACGACGCGGTGCTGCTCGCCATTCCCACCCAACACCTGCGCGCCGTGTTGGGGCGGTTCCGGCCGGCCGCACCCGCCGTGATCTGTGCCAAGGGAATCGAGGCGGCGACCGGCCTGCTGCCGCTCGAGATCCTCCGCGACGTGCATGGCGACTTGCCGGCCGCGGTGCTGACCGGGCCCAACTTTGCCGGCGAGATCGCGCGCGGCCTGCCCGCGGCCGCCGTGATCGCCGCATCCGACCCGGCGATCCGCCGCGCCGTGATCCCCTTGCTCGCCAGCCCGGCCTTCCGGCTCTACGGCAACGACGACCCGGTCGGCGCCCAGCTCGGCGGTGCCGCCAAGAACGTCATCGCCATCGCCGCGGGCGTGGTGGCTGGCGCGGGGCTGGGCGAGAATGCACGCGCCGCGCTGATCACCCGCGGCCTGGCGGAGCTCACGCGCTGCGTGGTGCATCTCGGCGGCCGAGCGGAAACGGTGGCGGGCTTGTCCGGCCTCGGCGACCTGTTGCTGACCTGCACGGGCGCCGCCAGCCGCAACTTCCGCTGCGGCGTCGCCCTTGGCGAGGGCCGCACACTGGCCGACGCGCTGGCCGCCTCGACGGGCGTGGTCGAGGGCGTGGCGACCGCGCCGGCGTTGCTGGCTCGCGCGGCGGGCACCGAGCTGCCCATCTGCGCGGCGGTGGACGCGCTGCTGGCGGGACGATTGGACGTGACGGGGGCAGCCGCCGCGCTGCTGAACCGGCCGATGCGGGACGAATAGATGCTGCGTGGAATGGTGACGGTCGGGGGCTGGACCATGGCCAGCCGGATCATGGGGTTCCTGCGCGACATCCTGATCGCGGCCTTGGCCGGCACCGGGCTGGTGGCGGATGCGTTCGTGGTGGCGCTGCGGGTGCCGAACCTGTTCCGCCGCCTATTCGGCGAGGGAGCGTTCAACGCGGCCTTCGTGCCGGAATTCACCGGCATCTACGCCACCGAAGGCACGGAGCCCGCGCGCGACTTCGCCGAGCAGGCGATCGCCGTGCTCGCCTTCTGGCTGCTGCTGCTGACGGTGGTCGGCGAGATCTTCATGCCGCAGATCATGCGCGTGCTGGCGCCGGGCTTCGCGGACGTGCCGGGCAAGGAGCAGCTCACGATCGCGCTGGCGCGGATCACCTTTCCCTACGTGTTGCTGATCTGCCTGGCGGCCCTGCTGTCCGGCGTGCTGAACGGGCTCGACAAGTTCGCCGCTGCGGCCGCCGCGCCACTGGTGTTCAACGGCGTGTCGATCGTCGCCATGCTGGTGCTGACGCCCTACCTCCCCAACGTCGGCTATTCGCTGGCCTGGGGGGTCACGATCTCCGGCGTGCTGCAGCTGGCGTTGCTGGCCTGGGCGGTGCGGCGGTCCGGCATGCGGCTGCGTATCCCGCGGCCGCGCATGACGCCGCAGATGCGCAAACTGCTCCGGCGCATGGGGCCCGGCCTGCTCGGCGCCGGGGTGACCCAGCTCAACCTGGCGGTCGACGTGGTGATCGTGAGCCTGCTGCCGCCGGGCTCGGCGAGCCTGCTCTACTACGCCGACCGGGTGAACCAATTGCCGCTCGGTGTAATCGGCACGGCGGTGGGCACGGCGCTGCTGCCGTTGTTGTCGCGCCAGGCACGGTCGGGGCAGGTGGCGGAGGCGCGGGACACGCTGGCGCGGGCGCTGGAGGTCAGCCTGGCGCTGACGCTGCCGGCGGCGCTGGCGCTGGCGGTCTCGGGCGAGCCGATCATGCTGGTGTTGTTCGGCCGCGGTGCGTTCACGGCCGCCGCCGCCGAGCTCAGCGCGCAATCGCTGGCCTGCTACGCGTTCGGCCTGCCGGCCTTCGTGGTGGTCAAGGTGCTGATCCCGGCCTTCTTCGCCCATGGCGACACGTCCACGCCCGTGCGGATCGGTTTCATCGCCATCGGGCTCAACCTGCTGATGAACCTATTGTTCATGGTGCCGCTGCGGCACATGGGCCCGGCGCTGGCGACCAGCCTGTCGGCACTGTTCAACGTCTTGGCGCTGGGCGTGATGTTGAGCCGGGCGGGACGGCTGCAGATCGACCGGCGGCTGCAGCGCCGGCTGCTGCGCATGGCCGGCGCGGCGCTGGCGATGGCGGCGGTGCTGATTGCGATGCAGCACTACGTGTTCATGCGGGTGGAGGCGGCGTCCGGCCTGCGCTGGGGCGCGCTGGCGGTGCTGATCGGCGCCGGGCTGGGCACCTATGCGATGGCGGGACAGGTGCTCGGCGCGTTCGATCTGCGTGCCCTGCTGGCCGTGGTCGGGCGCCGGCGGCGCAAGCTGGCCTGAAGGAGGCCGTCTTGCCAGCCGCCGGCGGCCCGGCCGGTCGTCAGTAGGCGATGACGTCCTTGATCTTGGCGAACTGGGCGGCGCTCAGCACCTTCTTGCTCACCAGCTCGTCCGGCGTGGCGTAGGGCCGCGCGTCGACGATCTTGGGCGCCGTCTTCTCGCCGACGCCCGGCAGCGTCTTGGCCATCATCTCGGCAGTGGACGTGTTGATGTTGGCCAGGGCGAGGCGGTCCTTGTTGCGCTCGAAGGTGGGGCGGTTGATCGCCTTCTTCCCGGCGAGATCTCCGAGCTTGTCCCACGGGCGGCCGGCGACGATGGCCTTGGCGGTGGCCGGCCCGATGCCCGGCAGGCTGGCGATCTCGCTCTCATCGGCCGAATTGACGTCGATCTTCTTGGGCGTCGTCAGCGCCGCGGTCGTGGTGCCCAGTGGGGCCGGGCTGACGGGAGTTCCGATGCGCGCGGGCAGCGTCGGCGCCGTTGCGCGGGGCAGGCTGGGCGCGGCCGGCGCGGCGGGGGAGGGCACGGACGGGGTTTGCGCGAAAGCGCCGCCGGCAAGGGCGAGCAGCGCCGCGAGGACGCGGAAGGACGGTCGCATGACGGGGACTCCTGAGTTGATGACCGGCCGAGCTTACGGCCAGCGGACCTCGGGCGGGAGACTCATCAGGATGGCCTCCACGTTGCCCCCCGTCTTGAGGCCGAACAGCGTGCCGCGATCGTGCAGCAGGTTGAACTCGACGTAGCGGCCGCGGCGCAGCAGCTGGTGATCCTTCTCCGCCGGCGTCCAGGGCTCGCGCATGCGGCGCCGGACGATGGCGGTGTAGCCGTCTCGAAAGGCGCGGCCGACATCCTGGGTGAAGGCGAAGTCGGCCCGCGCGTCGCCGGTGAAGTGGTGATCGAAAAAGATGCCGCCCACGCCCCGCGTCTCGCCCCGGTGCGGCAGGTAGAAATACTCGTCGCACCACTTCTTGAAGCGCGGATAGTAGCCGGGGTCGTGCCGGTCGCAGGCGGCCTGGAACGCGCCGTGGAAGGTCGCGGTGTCCTCGGCGATGGCGGCCGTGTCGGTGCCCATCGGGGTCAGGTCGCCGCCGCCGCCGAACCAGCCGCGGGTGGTGACCAGCAGGCGCGTGTTCATGTGCGCGGCCGGCACGCGGGGGTTCAGCGGGTGCGACACCAGGCTGATGCCGGAGGCCCAGAAGCGCGGGTCCTCCTCCGCGCCGGGGATCGACTTGCGGAACTCCGGGCTGAACTCGCCCCACACGGTCGAGACGTTGACGCCGACCTTCTCGAACACCCGGCCCTTGAGCACGCTCATGACGCCGCCGCCGCCCGCCGCCCCCGACTCGGTCGGTCGCGACCAGGCGGTGCGCTGCCACGTGCCGACCGGGCGGTCGCCGCCCGGCAGGTCCGCCTCGGCCTCGATGGCGGCGAAGCCGGCGCAGAGCTGGTCCCGCAGCGTCTCGAACCACGCCTGCGCCTCTTCGCGCAGCGCCTCGTGCGGCGGACGCGAGAGTTCCGTGGCTTGCGACATTCTCATTCCTTCCAATCTCACGGGAGCATAGAACGGTGCGTGCGCGAGTTGCAGGGGCCTGCTGGCCCTCCTATACGAACGCCAGCGCCGGGTCGGGCGTCCGCGCTGCGTGGGCGCCGGCAATGAGGATTGAGGACGGGCATGAGCGAAGGAACGGCCGCCACCGCCAATGTGCGGGAAGCGATCACCACCGTAGGCAACGAGGACGTCACCAAGCGTGACTTCCTAAAGTTGCTCACCGGCAGCGCCGTCGCGATCGGCGCCGCGTCCATGGTCTGGCCGTTTGTCGACAGTATGAACCCGGCGCGCGACGTGCTCGCCCTGTCCAGCGTCGAGGCCGACCTGACCCCCGTGGTCGAAGGCCAGGGGATCACCATCGTTTGGCGCGGCAAGCCCATCTTCCTGCGCCACCGCACACCCACCGAGGTCAAGGAAGCCGTCAGCGCGCCGATGAGCGCCCTGAAGGACCCGGAGACGGACGCCGCGCGCGTCAAGGCCGGGCACGAGCAATGGCTGGTCGCGGTCGGCATCTGCACCCATCTCGGCTGCGTGCCGTTGGGCAACAAGCCTACCGACCCACGCGGCGAGTTTGGCGGCTGGTTCTGCCCGTGCCACGGCAGCCAGTACGACACATCGGGGCGTATTCGCCTGGGCCCGGCACCGAAGAACCTGCTGATCCCCCCTTACGCGTTCACGACCGACACCAAGATCAAGATCGGCTAGGCTCCCCGCCGGGGAGACGAGCTTTCGGACGAGTGTGTGCCCAGGCACACGGAGGAGCGACCGCCATGGCTGGCCTGCACAAGAGCACGTACCAGAATCCGGTGATCAACTGGATCGACACCCGACTTCCGCTGTTCACCATGATGCAGAAGGAATACGGGTCGTTTCCGACGCCGAAGAACTTCAACTATTTCTGGAACTTCGGCGCCTTGGCGACGGTGAACCTCGTCATCATGATCGCCACCGGCGTGTTCCTGGCGATGAACTACGCCGCCAATACCGGGCTGGCATTCGATAGCGTCGAGCGCATCATGCGCGACGTGAACTATGGCTGGCTACTGCGCTACGCGCACGCCAATGGCGCGTCGATGTTCTTCATCGTCGTCTACGTGCACATCTTCCGAGCGCTTTACTACGGGTCCTACAAAGCGCCGCGAGAGATCCTGTTCATGCTCGGCGTCGTCATCTTCCTGCTGATGATGGCCACCGCGTTCATGGGTTACGTGCTCCCCTGGGGCCAGATGTCCTACTGGGGCGCCACCGTCATCACCAATCTGTTCTCCGCCATCCCCTACGTGGGCGACAGCATCGTGACGCTGCTCTGGGGCGGCTTCTCCGTCGACAACCCGACGCTGAACCGGTTCTTCGCGCTGCACTACCTCCTGCCGTTCATGATCTTCGGCGTCGTGTTCCTGCACGTGGTGGCGCTGCACATCACGGGCTCGAACAACCCGCTCGGCATCGACGTCAAGTCGCCGCAGGACACCATCCCCTTCCACCCCTACTACACGACCAAGGACAGCGTCGGCCTTTGCGTGTTCCTGCTGGTGTTTGCCCTGCTGGTCTTCTTCGGCCCCAACCTGCTCGGCGACCCCGACAACTACATCCAGGCCAACCCGTTGGTGACGCCGCCGCACATCGCGCCGGAATGGTACTTCCGCCCGTATTACGCCATGCTCCGCGCGGTCGAGTGGAAGCTGGGCGGCGTGATGGTGATGTTCGCCTCCATCCTGGTGCTGTTCTTCCTGCCGTGGCTCGACACCTCGCCGGTCCGTTCGACCCGCTTCCGCCCGATGTACAAGCCGTTCATGGCGTTGTTCGTGGTGAGCTTCTTCGTGCTGCTCTACGTTGGTGGCAAGCCGCCGGAAGGTGTCTACGTGGTGCTCGGCCGGGTCGCGACCGCCTACTGGTTCCTGCACTTCCTGGTGGTGCTGCCGGTGCTCGGGAAGATCGAGAAGCCGCTGCCGCTGCCGGAGAGCATTAGCAACCCGGTGCTGCGTCAGCGCCCGCCCTCCTCGGGCGGCGGTGGCCCGCTGCCCCAGGGCGCTGCGGCCAAGCCGATGGACCGCGCGTGATGCGTCGGTTCGCCCTCACCCTCGTGCTGTCGGCGGCGTTCGCGTCGCCGATGGTCGCGCCGGCCTCCGCCCAGGAGCATCCGGCGGTCCCGGACACGAAATGGAGCTTCGACGGCCCGTTCGGCAGCTTCGACTATGCGTCCGCCCAACGCGGCTTCCAGGTCTACAAGGAAGTCTGCTCGAACTGCCACTCGATGAAGCTGCTCTCTTACCGCGACCTGCGCGGCATCGGGCTCGACGACGCCGACGTCAAGGCGCTCGCGGCATCGGTCACCGTCCCGGGCGGCACCAACGACCAGGGCGAGGCGTTCGAGCGCCCCGCCCTGCCGTCGGACCGCTTCAAGATGCCGTTCGCCAACGACAAGGCGGCGCGGGCGGCCAATGGCGGCGCGTTGCCGCCTGACCAGTCGCTGATCATCAAGGCGCGCGCCAACGGGCCGGACTACGTTCACGCCCTGCTCAACGGCTACGAGGAGGCGCCGGCCGGGACCAAGGTGCCGGACGGGCAATACTACAACGAGTATTTCCCGGGCCACTTCCTGGCCATGCCGCAGCCGCTGCATGACGGCCAGGTGGAATACGCCGACGGCACCAAGGCCACGGTCGAGCAGATGTCGCGCGACGTCGTGCAGTTCCTGACCTGGGCGTCCGAACCGTCCATGCAGCAACGCAAGCAACTCGGCATCAAGGCGGTGCTGTTTCTCGCCCTGCTGACCGGGTTGACCTACACGGTGAAGCGCAAGGTCTGGAAAGACGTGCACTGACGCCCGTGCCCGACACGATCTCGCCCATCATCGGCATCATCGGCGGGTCCGGCCTTTACGACATCCCGGGTCTCGAGCGTCGCGACAAGCGGCGGGTCGAGACCCCGTGGGGGCCTCCGTCCGACGATCTGCTGTTCGGTGAGCTCGCCGGCACGCCGTGCGTGTTCCTGCCGCGTCATGGCGCGGGCCATACGACGTCGCCGTCGCACCTCAATTACCGTGCCAACATCGACGCCCTGAAGCGGGCCGGAGTAACCGACATCCTGTCGCTCTCCGCGGTCGGCAGCCTCAAGGAAGAACTGCCCCCTGGGCACTTCGTCATCGTGGACCAGTTCATCGACCGCAGCTTCGCCCGCGAGAAGAGCTTCTTCGGCGAGGGCTGCGTCGCCCATGTCTCGGTCGCCGACCCGGTCTGCCCGCGTCTTGGCGACGCGCTGGAGGCCTCGGCCCGCAAGCTCGGCCTGCCTGTGACGCGCGGCGGCACCTACCTCGTCATGGAAGGCCCGCAATTCTCCACCCGGGCCGAGAGCAACCTGTATCGCAGCTGGGGCTGTAGCGTGATCGGCATGACCAACATGCCGGAGGCCAAGCTCGCCCGCGAAGCCGAGATCTGTTACGCCACCGTGGCCATGGTGACTGACTACGATTGCTGGCACGAGGAGCACGAGGCGGTGACGGTCGATCAGGTCGTGAAGGTGTTGCTGGGTAACGCCGACAAGGCGCGCGAACTGGTCGCCGACGTGGTGCCGAGCCTCGGCGCGTTGCGCGGCCCGTGCCCCGCCGGCTGCGACCGCGCGCTCGAATACGCCTTGATCACGCGGCCCGAGTTCCGCGACCCCGCCCTGATGGCCAAGCTCGACGCCGTCGCCGGCCGCGTTCTGTGCTGAACCAATCGCGCGACGGTGCCGTCGCCATCCTGACCCTCGATTACCCCGCCCGCCGCAATGCGCTCGCCATGGCGATGCGGGAAGCGCTGATCGAGGCCTTCGAAACGATGGAAAGCGATCTCGCCATCCGGGCCGTCGTGGTCACCGGCGGCGCGACCTTCTCCGCCGGCGGCGACATCAGCGGCATGCAGAGTGCCGACCTGCTCGCCGGCCGCGAGCGCTTCCGCACCACCCACAAGCTGGTCCGGCTGATGATCAAATCCCGCTTGCCGATCGTGGCGGCGGTCGAGGGCTATGCGGTCGGCGCCGGGCTGTCGCTGGCGTTGTGCTGCGACACGATCGTGGCGTCGAGCGACGCGAAGCTGGGGGCCGGTTTCGGCCGCATCGGCCTCATCGCCGATCTGGGCCTGCTGCACACCTTGCCGGCGCGGATCGGGCAGGGCAGGGCGCGCCAGGTCTTCCTGCAAGGCGAGCAGATGACCGGTGAGGCCGCCGAACGCATCGGGCTGGTCGATCACGTCACTCCGCCCGGGGAGGCATTCGCGAAGGCGATGGAGCGGGCGCAGCGGTTCGTGACGGCGGCGCCGTTGCCGATCGCGCTGACCAAGCAATACCTCGCCGCCGGGCTCGATGCGGCGCTGGATTGGGAGCGCGAGACGCAGTCGTCGCTGTTCATGACGGCGGACCACGTCGAGGGCCGCACCGCCTTCCTCGAGAAGCGCACGCCGAACTTCTCGGGACGCTGACGACCTCATCCCGGCGTGAGAGCGGCTCGGCTGGACGCGCGTGCCGCGGTCATCATGGCCGTGCTTTGCATCGTCTGGGGCGTGCAGCAATCGGCCAGCAAGCTCGCCCTTGCCCAGGGCATGCCGCCGATCACCCAGGCGCTGTTCCGCTCGCTCCTGGCGGCGCCCGCCCTGCTTATCTGGCTCACCATCCGCGGCGGCCGCTCCGCGCTGGCCGCCTTGGTCGCGCGAGATGGCACTCTCGGGCCTGGCCTCCTCATCGCGCTCGGTTTCGCGCTCGAGTTCATCTTCCTGTTCGAGGGCGTCCTGCGCAGCCCGGCGTCCCGCTCCGTCGTGTTGCTCTATACCGCCGCCTTCTTCACCGCGGCCGGCACGCATTGGTTGGTGCCCGGCGAACGGCTGCGTGCCGTCAACGCGCTGGGCTTCCTGTTGGCCTTCGCCGGAGTCGCGGTCACGGTGGGCGGCGGGCAGGGCGGCGGTTCGTTGCTCGGAGATGCGCTCGTCCTGGGCGGCGCCGCGAGTTGGGGGCTGACCACCGTCGCCGTCAAAGCCAGCCCGGCCCTAGCCCGGATTTCGGCAGAGAAGGTGCTGGCGTATCAGGTCTGTGGCGCCGTCCCGATCTTGCTCGCGGTCGCCCTGCTCCGGGGCGACACTCTCGTGCCGGTCGCGAGCCCGCTCGCCTGGGCCTCGCTTGTGTATCAGGCGCTCGGGGTCACCTTCGCCAGCTACCTGACCTGGTTCTGGCTGATCGGCCGTTATCCCGCCGGCCGGCTGGCAGCGTTCAGCTTCCTGACCCCGGCCTTTGGCGTGCTCGCAGCCGCTGCGATACTCGGGGAAGCCGTGACGCCCTCGTTGCTGATCGGTCTGGCGGGCGTTGGCGCCGGGCTGGTGCTGGTCAACCGGTAGGCGGGCTCAGGAGAGTTGGGCGATCAGCCGCTCGTTGAGCCGGCGCACCTGGCTCGGCAGGGTGAACAGATCCCACACCACGATGGCCAGCGAGACCAAGCCGGTGAGGCCGAACGTCAGGAAGCCCAACCCGGTGCAGACCAGGATCAGCAGGCCGATGCCCCAGCTTCCGAGGTAGAAGCGATGCGCTCCGAGGCTGCCCAGGAAGAACCACAGCAGGTAGGCCACGCCCGTCGATTTACGGTTCGCGTCATACCGCATCATGCGCGTCGTTTCATCGCGTTCCGTCGGAAACCGATCGACCATAGCCAACTCCTGCGATGGGGGAGGGAGCGGATGGTAGCAGCGGAGGGATTTGAACCCCCGACCAAGGGATTATGATTCCCCTGCTCTACCACTGAGCTACGCTGCCAGAACGCGGTGCTTTCCCGCGGGGCGCACCGTATGCCCGGGCCGACGGCCGACGTCAATCCATCACGACGTCCACCCTTTCCAGCTCAGGAACGTTCTCTTATCATAACGTGTCCAAAACGGATGATCGGAGATCGACATGACGCGTACTTCCAAATGGTCCGCCGCCTTCCTTCTGACGACGGTCGTGGGTGCCTCCGCCTATGCCGCGACGCAGCGCGACAACGACGTCTACTTCGCCATTGCGGGGGTGCAGAACTTCTCCTTCGCCGATACCGAGCACTCGATCCACAGCGGTCAGCCCTGGGGCGGGATCAGCGCCAACGTCACTCGGCCCGGCGCCGAGGGCCACATTCTGGTCAAGGCCGGCCGAAAGGGCTCGAGCGCGGTGGCGCAATGGTTCAAGACCCGGGTCGGCGGCGGGCAGACCCTGGTGTGCGACAGCAAGGGCACCTTCCCCGACGAGCTGAACTTCGCTGCCAAGGGCACGCTGCGCTTCAGCATCTCCGGCAAGAACTACACCTGCAACGACATCCTGATCGGCCAGGGTCATTTCGCGACGGTCAACAACTGGTGGATGGGCGGACCCCAGATGAAGGGCGCTCACGCCTCCTTCTCGGGCGGGACGGCACAACTCTGCAAGGCGGATGGCGAGCCGCTGCCGGTGCCGGTCGTGTTCACGCCGCAGACGCCCTGCAGCAACCACTTCAACATCGCCCGGGTGGACGCTGAACTCAGCTCGCTACTCGGGCGGTAGAAACCGACCGTCGCCGGCGATGAACCCGCCGCCGAGCACCCGCGAGCCGCCGTACATGACGCAGGCCTGACCCGGCGAGGCGAAGGCCGGGGTCGCCAGCTCTGCGGTGGCCTCGTCGCCGTGGCGGGTGATGGTGGCGGGGTGCGGCGCCTCGCGTGCGCGCAACTTCACGGCGCAGGCGAAACGCTCCGGCAGGTCGGCCAACCAGTTGACCTGCCGGAGCGCGATCGTCTGCCGCCCCGCGCTGCGCGGCCCCACCGTGACGCGATTGTGCGCCCCGTCGACCGCCAGCACCGCCTGACGCATGCCCGCGACCGTGCTCGCGACGCCGAGGCCCTTGTTCTGCCCGACCGTGTAGTGCGCGATGCCCTTGTGCCGACCGCGGACCACTCCGTCTGCATCCACGATGTCGCCGGGCTCGAGCGACTCGGGCCGCAGCGTGGCCAGCAGGTCGGTGTAGCGCCCGCTGGGAACGAAGCAGAGGTCCTGGCTGTCCGGCTTCTCCGCCACGGGCAGCCCCAGCCGCGCCGCCTCCGCGCGCACGGCCGCCTTGTCCGGCATGTCGCCGAGGGGGAATCGGCTGAAGCCGAGTTGGTCGCGCGTGGTGGCGAACAGGAACCAGCTTTGGTCCCGCGCATCGTCGCGCGCCCGATGCAGCTCCGGCCCGGCGGCGCCCTCGACCCGGCGCACGTAATGCCCCGTCGCCATCGCCTCGGCGCCGAGATCGCGCGCCAGCCCCAACAGGTCGGTGAACTTGACGCTTTGGTTGCAGCGCACGCAGGGAATGGGCGTCTCGCCGCGCGCGTAGCTGTCGGCGAAATCGTCGATCACGGCCGTGCGGAACCGCGCCTCCGCGTCGATGACGTAATGCGCGATGCCGAGCCGGTCCGCCACGTCCCGCGCGTCGCCAATGTCGCGCCCGGCACAGCACGCACCCTTACGCCCCGCCGCCGCGCCATGGTCGTAGAGTTGCAGCGTGACGCCGATCACCTCGTGACCCTGCTCGGCCAGCAGCCCGGCCACGACCGAACTATCGACGCCGCCCGACATTGCGGCGACGACCCTCACGGTTCAGCTGCCGGCGTTGCGCGTGCTGGCGGGCAGGCGCACCACGAGCCCGTCCAGCGCCGGCGTCATGACGATCTGGCAGCCCAGCCGGCTGGTCTCCTCCAGCCCGAAGGCGAGGTCGAGCATGTCCTCCTCGTCCTCGGTCGGCTTGGCCAGCTTGCCGAACCAGGTGGGATCGACGATCACGTGGCAGGTGGAGCAGGCGAGCGAGCCCTCGCAGGCGCCCTCCACGTCCACATCGTGCTTGTGCGCGATCTCGAGCACGGACAGCCCGAGCGGCGCGTCGACTTCGCGGGGGGCGCCGTTCTTCTCGATAAAGGTCATCTTCGGCATCTAGGCGTCGGCTCCGGCGATCGAGAGGTGACGCGCGGCCTCGCTCAGCGCTGCCGCTGCGAAGTCCACGTCCGCCGGGCTGGTAAATCGTCCCAACCCGATACGCAAGGTGCGCTGGGCGGCTCCGTCGTCCAGGCCGAGCGCGCGAAGCACGTAACTCGGCTCGATCGCGGCCGAGGAGCAGGCCGAGCCGGTCGACACGCATAGTTCCGGCATGCGCTGCAGCATCTGCAGGGCCGGCGCGGCGAAGGTGAGGTTCAGGTTGCCGGCGACGCGGTGCGCGACCGAGCCGTTGATCGACACCGGCACCGACAGCCCATCCAGCAGACGCTGCCGCAACCCGGCGATTCGCGCCTCGTCGCCTTCCCGCTCCGCCTGCGCGAGGCGGCAGGCCAGGCCGAACCCGACCACGAGCGGCGTCGGCAACGTGCCGGCCCGTAAGCCGCGCTCCTGCCCGCCGCCGGAGAAGAGCGGCGCCAGGCGAACGCGCGGCCGCCGCCGCACGTAGAGCGCGCCGACGCCCTTGGGTCCATATAGCTTGTGACCGCTGAGGCTGAGCAGGTCGATCCCGTCCACGTCCAGCGCGATCTTGCCGGCGGCCTGTGCGGCGTCGGTATGGAACAAGGCGCCGTGCGCGCGGGCGAGGGCGGCCAAGGCCGCGACGTCCTGCACCACGCCGGTCTCGTTGTTGACCGCCATGACGCTGACCAACAGCGTGGGCGTGGCGAGCGCGTCCCGCAGGCGGCCCTCGTCGAGCCGGCCGTCGGGCTCGACGGGCAACACCACGGGCTCAAAGCCCTCCGCGGCGAGGTCGGCGACGCTTTCCAGCACGCATTTGTGCTCGGTGGCGACCGTCACGATCCGCCGCCGGGGAGTGCCGGCCGCCAGCGCGAAGCGTGCGGCGCCTTTGATGGCGATGTTGTTGCTCTCGGTCGCGCCCGAGGTCAGCACGATCTCGCGCGGCTCGGCGCCGATCAGCGCGGCGATCTCGGCCCGTGCGGCTTCCACGGCCGCCTCCGCCTCCGTCCCCATGCGGTGCTCGGCGCTGTGCGGATTGCCGAACCGTTCGGTGAACCATGGCAGCATGGCGTCGACCACGCGCGGATCGGTGGGCGTGGTCGCCTGGTTGTCGAGATAGACGGGCCGATTGGGGCGCATGGCCCCGATATGGGCAAGCCGGGTCAGCGCACCAAGGCGGCTCGCAGGCCCGTCTCGACCACCCGCAACGCCGACGGCGTCACGCGGCCTGCCCGACGGGTGATCGCGGCGTAAGCGGTCTCGAAAGCGGCGATGTCGGCCTCGGTCGTGTTCCACGGCAGGCTGACGCGGATCGCTTCGCCCGCGAGCGCGCCGCAGCCCATCGCCGTCAACACGTGGCTGCGCGACACCTTGCCGCTGCTGCAGGCCGACCCGGCGGACACCGCGACTCCGGCCAGGTCGAGCGCGATGACCTGGGCCTCCGCGCGCATCTCCGGCATGGCGAGGCAGACCGTGTTCGGCAACCGATCGGGTCCGCCCAGGACGAGCGCGCCGCAGGCGATGGCCGCACGCTCGATCCGGCCGCGAAAGCCGAGCAGGTCGGGAATTTCTGCCTCGCACGCGGCGGCGAAACCGGCGATCGCGGGCAGGGCCGGGGTGCCGCCCCGGCGGCCGCGCTCCTGCCCGCCGCCCGCGATCAGCGGCAAAAGGTGTCGGTCGTCGGCCAGGAGCAACGCCCCGGCCCCCTTGGGCCCGCCGAGCTTGTGCCCGGACAGCGCCAGCGAGTCCGCCCCGAGCGCGCCGAGATCGACCGGCACCCGCCCGGCCGCGGGCACCGCATCGACGTGCAGCAACGCGCCAAAACGCCGGCACAGCGCCGCGGCTTCAGCGATCGGTTGCAGCGTCCCGGTCTCGTTGTTGGCCAGCATGAGGCACAGCAGGGCAGGCCGCCCGACGGCGAGCAGGCGCTCCAGCGCGGGAAGGTCAACCGTTCCGTCGCCATCGACCGGCACAACGGCGGCATCCGGCGCCGCAGCGCGGATCGCGTCGTGCTCGGTCGCCCCGATCAGGACGCGACGCCCGGCCCCGAGCCCGGCCACTGCCAGCGCATCCGCCTCCGTGCCGCCCGAGGTGAACACCACTCCGTCGGCCGAGGCGCCGAAACGCGCGGCGATGCGGCGACGGCTCGCCTCGAGCACGCGGCGCGCCTCACGGCCGGCGCGATGGATGCTGGACGGATTGCCGAGGAGGTCGAGTGCGTCGATGACGGCCGCTCGCGCCTCCGGCCGCAGCGGCTCGGTGGCGTTGGCGTCGAGATAGGCCACGTTACTCCGCGGCGGGCGACCGCTGCATCGCGGCGACTCGCGCCTCCAGCGACAGCAGTTCGGCCCGCAGCGTTTCCACCGCGCAGACGATCGGGTCCATGGTGCCCTCGCAGGGCGTGCCATAGGCCACGAAGCTCGGCTGGCGCGCGGCCTTCTTCAACGGATCCCGCTCGATCGGGCGCGCCGGGATACCGACCACCGTCTCGCCAGCCGCGACCGGCTGAACCACCACGGCATTGGCGCCAACCCGGGCGCCATCCCCGATCACGATGTCGCCCAGGATCTTGGCGCCCGCGCCGACGATCACGCCGTTGCCGACCGTGGGGTGCCGCTTGGTCCGCTGCGAGCTGGTCCCGCCCAGCGTCACTTGGTGATAGAGATAGACGTCATCGCCGACGATGGCGGTCTCGCCGATCACGACGCCCATGCCGTGATCGATGATGAGGCGGCGGCCCAGGCGGGCGGCGGGGTGGATCTCGATACCGGTCAGCCACCGCCCCAGATGGGACGCGAAGCGCGCGGCCAAGTATAAACGACGTCGCCAGAGACCATGCGACAGCCGATGCCAGATCACGGCATGGACGCCGGGATAGCAGAGCAACACTTCGAGGGAAGAGCGGGCGGCCGGGTCGCGCTGACGATAGGCGCCGACGACTTCTCGCAGAAACATGAATGCCATGCGACAAATCCAATATCAATCGGCAGCCTCGCTGCCTATATTCCCATGGCAACGGAGCGTGCGTCCGACCCACCGAACAGAGGTTGGACACGGGATCGTCGCTTTCAACGGACGCTACGCTGCTCCATGTCGGCGGTCAATTTTGGCCGGCATCGGACAATGAACTTGAACGCCGGCGGACGGAGCCGGCCGAAATGGATTGGAACGCGATGCCAGAGGTTCTGTTCGCCGGCCCCGATGGCCGATTGGAGGGACGTTACCATCACTCCAAGGAAGCGGGCGCCCCGCTTGCCCTCATCCTTCACCCCCACCCGCTGCACGGCGGCACGATGAACAACCGCATCACGTACGTGATGTACCAGTCTTTCCAGAAGCTCGGCTTCTCCGTGATGCGCTTCAACTTCCGCGGCGTGGGCCGCAGCCAGGGCCGCTACGATGGCGGGTTCGGCGAGATCAGCGACGCGGCCGCGGCGCTCGACTGGATGCAGATGGTGAACCCGAATTCGGGCGGGCTGTGGATCAGCGGCTACTCGTTCGGCGCCTTCGTCGGCATGCAGCTGTTGATGCGCCGGCCCGAGATTTCCGGCTGGGTCAGCGTTGCGCCGCCGGCCAACCACTACGATTTCGGCTTCCTCGCCCCGTGCCCGTGCGGCGGCCTGATGCTGCATGGCGACAATGACGAACTCGTGCCCGAGCCGGCCGTGCGCAAGCTGGTCGATAAGCTCAACACGCAGAAGAACGTGGTCGTCGACTACCGCGTCTATCCGGGCGTGGATCACGTCTTCGCCACGCATGCCGAGCAAGTCGGCACCGCGATCGAGGAGCATGTGGGCCAGATCATGGCCCGCAAGGCCATGGCGCTCGCCGCCGACTGACGCGCACCCGGCCGCACGGCCGGGACGTTAGCGAACAAAGGGCCGGCTCAGGCGAGCCGGCCCGCCCGCTCCCTTCCGGGGACCCCCATGCCGACCAGCCCCTTCCTGCACGAGGCGCGCGCCCGCGGCTTCGTGTTCCAATGCACCGACGACGCCGCGCTGGACGCCGCGCTGCAGGCCGGCACCGTCGCCGGCTATATCGGCTTCGACCTCACTGCCGACAGCCTGCATGTCGGCAGCATGGTGCCCATCATGCTGATGCGGCTGATGCAGAAGCACGGCCACAAGCCCGTCGCGCTGATGGGCGGCGGCACCACGCGGATCGGCGACCCGTCCGGCAAAGACGAGTCGCGCAAGATGATGACGGACCAGCAGATCGGCGCCAACATGGCCGGCATCCAGGCCTCCATCGCCCCGTTCGTACGCTTCGGTGACGGCGCGACCGACGCCCTGCTGCTCAACAATGCGGAATGGCTCGACAAGCTCGGCTGGATCGACCTGCTGCGCGATGTCGGCCCACACTTCACCATCAACCGCATGTTGACCTTCGACAGCGTCAAGCTGCGGCTCGACCGCGAACAGCCCCTGACCTTCCTCGAGTTCAACTACATGATCCTGCAGAGCTACGATTTCCGCGAGCTCCGGCGGCGCTACGGCGTCCAGCTTCAGATGGGCGGGTCGGACCAGTGGGGTAACATCGTGTCCGGTGCCGAGCTGATCCGCCGCACGGATGGCGGCCAGGCCTTTGGGCTCACCACACCGCTGATCACCACCGCGTCGGGCGCCAAGATGGGTAAGTCGGCCTCCGGCGCGATCTGGCTGCGCCCGGAGCGGCTCGGCGCCTACGAGTTCTGGCAATTCTGGCGCAACACGGAAGACGCCGATGTCGGCCGCTTCCTGCGCCTGTTCACCGATTTACCGTTGGACGAGATCGCCCGGCTCGAGGCCTTGCAGGGCGCCGAGATCAACGAGGCCAAGAAGGTGCTGGCCACCGCGGTGACGTCGCTGGCGCATGGCCGGGCTGCCGCCGAGCAGGTCGCCGACACCGCCCGGCGGGCATTCGAGGAGGGGGAGGCGGCCGGCTCTTTGCCGACCCACCACGTGGCAGCGGATGCATTGCAGGCCGGAATTCCCGTGGTGCGCTTGTTGGCCGAGGCCGGGTTGGCGGCGAGCAACGGCGAGGCGCGCCGGCTGATCCGCGGCGGCGGCGCCCGCGTCAACGACGTCGCGGTGATCGACGAGGCGATGACCGTCTCGGCCGCCGATCTGCGCGACGGCGCCGTGAAGCTATCGGCCGGGCGCAAGCAGCATCGGTTGATCCGCGCCGGCTGACGCGGGTTCACGCCCGCCGGAGTCCCAGCACAGCGTGCATGGGCCCGACGTCGCGGTCGCGGTGCAGCAGCCGGTAGCCCCGATCGATGCAGAACGTGCCGATGATCAGGTCGGCCGTCTTGCGCACGGTCGCGCCGGCGGCGCGAAGCGAGCGTAAGGCCGGCTGGCGCTGACGGCGAGCCGGTCGTCCAGCATCAGGTTCAGCGCATCGCGTCCAGGATCTGGTGGCTACCCTCCCAGATCATCTTGCCAGCGATGTAGAGCACGATGGCCAGGCCGATCCAGGCCAGCCAGCGATACCGGTCCAGCAGGCGCGCCACCAGGCTTGCCGCCGCGCCCATCAGCACGACGGAGATGCCAAGCCCGATCACCAACACCCACGGATGCTCACGCGCCGCGCCGGCCACTGCGAGCACGTTGTCCAAGCTCATCGACAGGTCGGCGAGCACGATCTGGATCATCGCTGCCCGCAGCGTCTTGGGCGGCGCGTCGGCCACGTGCTGCGACGGATGGGAGCTGCGCAGCTCCCGATACATGCGCCAACAAACCCACAGCAGCAGGATCCCGCCCGCGAACAGCAGCCCGACGATCGCCAGCAGCTGCAGCGTGACCAGCGCGAAGATGATCCGCAGCACGGTCGCCGCCGCGACGCCGAAGAAGATGGCGCGCTTGCGCTGCTCTGCAGGCAGGCCGTTGACGGCCAGGCCGACCACGATGGCGTTGTCGCCGGCCAGCACCAGGTCGATCAGCAGGACCTGCAGCAGCGCCAGGAACTCGGGCCAGATTTGCGCGGTAAGGGTCACGGGATCTCCGAACTTGTCACGCCGGAGGAGCGGGCGTAACCGAATGGGGAGGTTAAGCCGCAGGAAGTATGATGGTTCCGCGTTACGCTCGCCCCGAGATGACCCGGATCTGGGCCCCGGAAAATCGTTTTCGCATCTGGTTCGAGATCGAAGCCCTCGCCGCCGAGGCCATGGCGCTCACCGGCGACGTCCCGGAGACGGCCGCCCGCGCCATCCGCGAGCGCGGCCGCGCCAAAGTGGCCGAGATCACCGCCGCCGACCTCGAGCGGATCGACGCCATCGAGCGCGAGACCCGGCATGACGTGATCGCCTTCCTCACTTGGCTCGCGGAGGGCATCGGCCCGGATAGCCGTTTCGTGCATCAGGGCATGACCAGCTCGGACGTGCTCGACACCTGCCTGTCGGTGCAACTGACCCAGGCGGCCGACCTGCTGATCGCCGGCGTCGACCGGGTCCTCGCCGCGCTGGAGCGCCGGGCGCAAGAGTATCGATACACGCCGACCATCGGCCGCAGCCACGGCATCCATGCCGAGCCGACCAGCTTCGGCCTCAAGCTCGCCGGACATTATGCCGAGTTCGCCCGCAACCGGCTCCGCTTGGAGCAGGCCCGTGCCGAGGTGGCGGTCTGCGCCATCAGCGGCCCGGTCGGCACCTACGCCCATCTGGACCCGGCGGTCGAGCAACACGTCGCCGACAAGCTGGGCTTCCAGATCGAGGCCGTCTCCACCCAGGTGATCCCGCGCGACCGGCACGCCGCCTTCTTCTGCACCCTGGCCGTGGTCGCCAGCGGCATCGAGCGCTTGGCCACCGAAGTGCGCCACCTCCAGCGTTCGGAGGTGCGGGAAGCCGAGGAGTTCTTCCATGCCGGGCAGAAGGGAAGCAGCGCCATGCCGCACAAGCGCAACCCGGTGCTGTCGGAGAACCTCACCGGGCTCGCCCGCATGGTGCGCTCGGCCGCGCTGCCTGCGTTGGAGAACGTCGCGCTGTGGCACGAGCGGGACATCAGCCATTCCAGCGTCGAGCGGTTCATCGGGCCGGACGCGACCGCCACGCTCGATTTCGCGCTGCATCGCCTGGCCGGCATGATGGAGCAGCTCACCGTGTATCCCGAGCAGATGGCGGCCAACCTCGAGTCGCTCGGCGGGGTCGTCCATTCCGGCGAGGTGCTGCTGGCGCTGACCCGGGCCGGCATTTCGCGAGAGGATGCGTATGCCATCGTGCAGCGCTGCGCGATGGCGACGTGGCGTTCACTCGGCACCGCGATGCCCACCAGCTTCCGGGACAATCTGGCCGCCGACGAGCAGGTCGCGCGCCATATCGCCCCCGAGCTTCTGGACGACGCAATGCGCCCGGATCGGCACCTGCGCCATATCGATACCGTATTCGAGCGCGTGTTCGGCCGCCACGCTTCTGCCGCAGCGGCGGCCTGAACCCGCCCGATTTGCTTGCGTAACTGTCTTGCGGCCACCGAGGAGGGCCGAGACGATGCGCAACCTGTTTCTTTCCGCTTTCGCGCTGACCGTGCTGATGGGCTCCGCGTCGGCGCCGCCGGCCGCCGCGGCGCCGTCCGGGATCAGCCTGCCGATCGTGTCGGCCGGGCCGGTCGCCGAGAAGGTGCAGTATTACGAGCCGGGATGGCGCGAGCGCGAAGAGTGGCGCCGCCGCCGCGAGATCGAGTTCCGCCGCCGCGAGGAATGGCGCCGGCACCAAGAGTGGCGCCTGGCCCATCGCGGGCCGCCGCTGCCTTCCTACGGTTATGGCCCGCGCTACTGAGGCCGGAGACCGGGTGGTAACCCTGTCCTGCCAGAGGTGACGTGGCGGAATGCCGCCGTGCTTGCTATACCACGCCGTCCGCCGCTGATTCGGGTGGGGCGATAGGGGTTAGGTGGATGGCACGCCGGCGGCAACTCTACGAGGGGAAAGCCAAGGTCCTCTTCGAGGGCCCGGAGCCCGGCACCCTCGTGCAATATTTCAAGGACGACGCGATCGCGGGCGGGGGCACCAAGCGGGGCACCATCACCGGCAAGGGCGTGCTGAACAATCGTATCAGCGAATACCTGATGATGAAGCTGGCCGATATCGGCGTGCCCACCCACTTCGTCCGCCGGCTGAACATGCGCGAGCAGCTGATCCGCGAGGTGGAGATCATCCCGCTCGAGATCGTGGTCCGCAACGTCGCCGCCGGCAGCCTGTCGACCCGGCTCGGCATCCCGGAAGGCACCCGCCTGCCGCGCTCCATCATCGAGTACAATTACAAGAACGACCAGCTCAACCGGCCCATGGTGGCCGAGGAGCACATCACCGCCTTCGGCTGGGCCTCCACGCAAGACCTGGACGAAATGGTCAGCATGGCCTTGCGAGTAAACGATTTCCTCTCCGGCCTGTTCCTCGGCGTCGGTATCACGCTGGTCGACTTCAAGGTCGAGTTCGGCCGCCTCTGGGAAGAGGAAGACATGCGGATCGTGCTGGCCGACGAGATCAGCCCGGATAATTGCCGCCTGTGGGATAGCCGCACCAACGACAAGATGGACAAGGACCGTTTCCGCCGCGACATGGGCCGGGTCGAGGAGGCGTATCAGGAAGTCGCGCGCCGACTCGGCATCCTTCCCGAGGCCGGCAACGCGGACCTCAAGGGACCGGAGCTGATGCAGTAATGAAGGCCACCGTCACCGTCATGCTCAAGCACGGCGTGCTGGATCCGCAGGGCAAGGCGATCGGTCACGCGCTGGGCACGCTGGGCTTCACCGGCGTCGGCGACGTGCGCGCCGGCAAGGTGATCGAGCTCGACCTGGAGGAGACCGACCCGGCCCGCGCCCGGGCCGTGGCGGAAGACATGGCGAAACGGCTGCTCGCCAACACCGTTATTGAAAGCTTCCGGGTAGAGGTATCGGCATGAAGACCATCGTTCTCGCGGCCATCGGCGCCCTTGCGCTCGGCTCGACCGCCGCCCACGCGCAACGCATCTCCAACATCAGCGGCGCCAAGCTCGGCGAAATCTGCGGCAGCAAGTCGTCCGCTCAGCTCGGGGCCTGCAGCGCCTATCTCGACGGCATCTCCGACGCGATCAGCTTCTACCAGCACCTGATGCCGGCCGATGGCACCAAGGGCAAGCTGCCCGATTACGTGTGCGTGCCGGGCCCGACGACTGGGCCGCAACTGCGCCAGATCTACGTGGCCTGGCTGCGCGGCCACACCGAGGCGCAACGGCAGCCGGCGGCGCAGGCAGCCATGCGAGCGCTGAACGACAGCTACAAGTGCGCGGGCGAGAGCAAATAAGCCACCGTCGCCGCAGCCTCACCGCGACCCTCTCCCGGCGGGAGAGGGAGCTGGAGAACAACGGATGAAAGCCGGCATCGTCGTCTTCCCCGGCACCAACCGGGAGCGGGACGTCGCCATCGCGCTCAAGCGCGTCACCGGACAAGCGCCGCGTATGGTGTTCCACCACGAGACCGACATTGACGGGCTCGACCTGGTGGTGCTGCCCGGCGGGTTCAGCCATGGCGATTACCTGCGGTGCGGCGCCATGGCCGCGCGGTCACCGGCAATGGGCGCGGTTTCGGCCTTCGCCGCCAAGGGCGGGCACGTGCTGGGCATCTGCAATGGCTTCCAGGTGTTGACGGAGGCCGGGCTGCTACCGGGCGCGTTGCTCCGCAATGCCTCGCTCCGCTTCCTGTCGCAGGATTGCCGGCTCCGCGTCGAACGGTCCGACACGCCCTATACGAGCCATTACCGGCGGGGCGACGTATTCCGCGCGCCCATGGCCCATGGCGACGGCAACTACTTCGCTGACGACGCCACGCTGGATCGGATGGAAGGCGAGGGCCTGGTCGCCTTCCGCTACGAGGGGGCCAACCCGAACGGCTCCGCCCGCGCCATCGCCGGCGTGTTCTCGCCTAACCTGCGCGTGCTCGGCCTGATGCCGCACCCGGAAGACCTGGTGGACCCGCTGATGGGCGGCACGGACGGGCTGCCGTTGTTCCAGGGCATGGTCGAGGCGATCGCGGCGTGAAGACTGTCGATCCCGCGCTGGCCCGCTCTTTTGGCCTCAGCGCCGACGAATACGGCAAGGTGCTCGCCATCATGGGCCGCACCCCCAGCCTGACCGAGCTCGGCATCTTCTCCGTCATGTGGTCGGAGCATTGCTCCTACAAATCCAGCCGCGTGTGGCTCAAGAAGCTGCCCACCACCGCCCCTTGGGTCATCCACGGTCCCGGCGAGAATGCGGGGGTCATCGACATCGGCGAGGGCCTGGCCGCCATCTTCAAGATGGAAAGCCACAACCACCCCAGCTTCATCGAGCCCTACCAGGGCGCGGCGACCGGCGTGGGCGGCATCCTGCGCGACGTCTTCACCATGGGCGCCCGGCCGATCGCCAACCTCAACGCGCTCCGCTTCGGCCTGCCGGACGACCCGCGGACCCGGCGTGTGGTCGACGGAGTCGTCCGCGGCATCGGCGGGTACGGCAACTGCGTCGGCGTGCCCACCGTGGGCGGCGAGGTCAACTTCCACGCCGCCTATAACGGCAACCCGCTGGTCAACGCCATGACGGTCGGCATTGCGCCGCGCGACCGCATCTTCCTCAGCGCTGCCGCCGGCATCGGCAACCCGGTCATCTACGTCGGTTCCAAAACCGGCCGCGACGGCATCCACGGCGCGACCATGGCCTCGGCCGAGTTCGGCGCCGATAGTGAGGAGAAGCGACCCACCGTCCAGGTCGGCGATCCCTTCACGGAGAAGCTGCTGATCGAAGCCTGCCTCGAGCTGATGCAGACCGACGCCATCGTGGCCATCCAGGACATGGGTGCTGCCGGGTTGACCAGCTCCAGCGTCGAGATGGCGGGCAAGGGCGGCGTCGGTATCGAGCTCGACCTCGATCACTGCCCGCAGCGCGAGTCGGAGATGACGGCCTACGAGATGATGCTGTCCGAAAGCCAGGAGCGCATGCTCATGGTGTTGCGGCCGGACCGGCAGGACGTGGCGCGGGCGATCTTCGAGAAATGGGAGCTCGACTTCGCCGTCATCGGTCATCTGACCGATACCGGGCACATCGTGGTGAAGCATCGCGGCCAGGTCGAGGCCGACATTCCGCTGGACCCGCTGGCCGAGCAGGCGCCGCTCTACCATCGCCCGACCGCGCCCACTCCGGCGCGTCCGCCGTTGGGCCCCGTGGACGACCCGGTCGGCATCCGCGCCTCCTTGCTGAAATTGATCGCCTGCCCTGACCTCTGCTCGCGCGCCTGGATCTGGAACCAGTACGACAGCACCATCGGCGGCCAGACCGTCCGTCGGCCCGGCGCGGCCGATGCCGCCGTCGTCCGCATCGAGGATCACGACCTCGCTCTGGCGCTGACCACCGACTGCACGCCCCGCTACTGCCAGGCCGACCCGGCCGAAGGCGGCAAGCAGGCCGTCGCCGAAGCGTGGCGCAACCTTTGCGCGGTCGGGGCGCGCCCCCTGGCGATCACGGACAACATGAACTTCGGCAACCCCGAGAAGCCCGAGATCATGGGTCAGTTCGCCGCCGCCATCGAGGGCATGGCCGAAGCGTGCCGGGCCCTCGATTTTCCGGTCGTGAGCGGCAACGTCAGCCTCTACAACGAAACGGAGGGCGCCGGCATCCTGCCCACCCCGGCCATTGGCGGCGTCGGCGTGCTCGCCCAGGCCGCGCAGGCAGTCGGGCTCGCTTTGCCCGCGGGAGCGGCGCTGGTGGCGATCGGCTGCGACGGATCCTGGCTCGGTCAGTCGCTCTGGTTGCGCGAGATCGCCGGGCGCGAGGACGGGCCGCCGCCGCGGGTCGACCTGCTGGCCGAGCGGCTGGCCGGCGAGTTCGTCCGGGGCCAGATCGCCGCGGGCCGGGTCCGCGCTTGTCACGACGTCTCCGATGGCGGGCTTCTGGTCGCGGTTGCCGAGATGGCGCTGGCCAGCGGCGTCGGCGCGCGGCTCGGCGCACCGCCCGCCGGCAGCGTTCCGCACGCTTATTGGTTCGGCGAGGATCAGGGGCGCTACGTGCTGGCGGTGGCCGATCCCGACGCCACCCTGGCTGCCGCCAAGATCGCGAACGTTCCCGCCCGCCTGCTCGGCCACGCCGCCGGCGCGGATTTGACACTCGATGGGCTCGCACCCATATCGGTCGTCACGCTACGGGACGCGCATGAGCGGTTCTTCCCCGAGTGGATGCGGAGCTGACCCATGCCAATGGTGGCCGGTGACATCGAAGCGATGATCAAGCAGGCCCTGCCGGACGCGCAGGTGTCGATCCAAGACCTCGCCGGCGATGGCGACCATTACGCCGCCACCGTGGTCAGCGAGTCCTTCCGCGGCCTATCCCGCGTCAAACAGCACCAAATGGTCTACGCCGCGCTGGGGGGCCGCATGGGCGGCGTCCTGCACGCGCTCGCGCTGACGACCAACCTTCCCGACTAGGAGAGCGCCATGTCCGTCACCAACGATCCCGTCTCCGCCCGTATCCAGAACGAGATCAGCGCCAACAAGGTCATGCTGTTCATGAAGGGAACCGCGATGTTCCCGCAATGCGGGTTCAGCGCGCGCGTGGTGCAGATCCTCACCCATTTGGGCGTGCCGTTCCAGACCGCCAACGTCCTGGAGGATGCCGGGCTGCGCGAGGGCATCAAGGAGTTCAGTTCCTGGCCGACCATTCCGCAGCTTTACGTGGATGGCGAGTTCGTCGGCGGCTGCGACATCATCACCGAGATGTATCAGTCCGGCGAACTGGAAGGCCTGCTGAAGGAAAAGGGCGTTCCGCACCAAGCCGACGCCTGAGCGGGACGGGGCCGGGCCACCCAGAACGGGGCCTGAATTGATCGGAGCCGCCACCTTCGCATTCCTGCGTGGGCTGGCGGCGAATAACGACCGGGCTTGGTTCGACGAGAACCGCGGCGCCTACGAGAGTGCGGTCAAGCAGCCAGTGGCGGCGTTGGTCGCCGCCGTCACGACGGAGTTGACCCGTCGGGATTTGCCGCTCGAGGGCGATCCGAAGCGCTCGGTGTTCCGCATCAACCGCGACACGCGCTTCAGCAACGACAAGCGCCCCTACAAGACCAATGTCGGGATCGTCTGGTATCGCCGCGGCACGTCCAAGGGCGCGCCCGGCGTGCTCTATTTCCACCTTGACCCGGCCGGTTGCTTCGCGGGGGCCGCGTTCTGGCACCCGGAGCCCGACGTGCTCGACGCCATCCGCGAGCGCATCCGCGTCCATCCCGACCGGTTCGAGGCGATGCAGGCGGCGTTGCACGCCAACAAGCTCGCGCTGGAAGATGCCGAGAGGCTGACCCGCATGCCCAAGGGGTTCGAAGACCTCAAGGGCAGCGTGATCGACCCGGCGCTGCGCCTCAAGCACTTCATCGTCCGCCGTCCCCTGACCGACAAATCCGTCGGGAGCCCGGCGCTGCCGACCAAGCTCGCCGATCTCGCCGAGCAGGCGCTGCCGCTGCTGCGGTTCGGCTGGGATGCGGTGGACGAGATCGCCCGCGATTGACCCCGCCTTCGAAAGGTAACCCATGACCCTGCCCGACCAACAGATCCCCGGCGTGATCCACCGCCGGGTCGGCGAGCTCGTCGTCACGGCGCTGAGCGACGGCTATCTGGACGGCTCGCTGGACGTGCTGCGCGGCATCGGCGAGGAGGAGGCCCGCGCGCTGGTGCTCGCCGCGTTCCGCCCGGTGCCGCGCCGCACCTCGGTCAACTGCTTCCTGGTGCGCGGCGGCGGCCGCACGGTGCTGATCGACACGGGTTGCGGCACCACCATGCAGCCGACCGCCGGCAAGCTGTTCGATCATCTCCGCCTCGCGGGCGTCGGCCTCGACGAGATCGACACGATCCTGCTGACCCACATGCACGGCGACCATTCCAACGGTCTGGTCGACGAGGCCGGCCGGAAGTACTTCCCGAACGCCACGATCCGCATGCACGAGGCGGAGTGGGCCTACTGGAGCGACAGCGCCAATGCGGCCGAGGTCGAACGGAGCGGGCGCGGCGTGCCATATTTCGCCGCCGGCCAGCGCCAGATGGCCCCGTATGTGGATCGGCTACAGACCTTCACCGGGGGCGAGGTCGCGCCGGGCATCACCGCGATGCCGCTGCCAGGGCACACGCCGGGTCACACCGGCTACCGGATCGCGTCGGGCGGCGACGGCCTGCTCATCTGGGGCGACATCGCCCACGTCCCGGAAGTGCAGATTCCCCGCCCCGCCGTCACTGTCGTCTACGACGTCGACCCGGCCGCCGCCGCCGCGTCGCGCCGCCGCATCCTCGACGAGACAGCTACCGGCCGCACCCTCGTCACCGGCATGCACCTGCACTTTCCCGGCTACTGCCACGTGGTCCGCGACGGTGACGACTACCGCCTGCTGCCGGAGCCCTGGCGCCAGGAGATGTAATCTCGGGCTGGTTACAGCCGGCTTAGCTGCTCAAACCATCCCGCACCGCGCGCGCCAGGAACGCAAGATCGTCCGCATCCGCATTCGGGTTGCCGGCCCGGTGGCCCCAGATGCTCGGGATCGGCCGGAGCTCGGCCGAGCGGAGAAACGGCAGCTCCGCCTCGTTGTCCGCCACGCGGAAATACAGGTCGGTCTCGCTCGGCAGCAGCGTGACGTCCGCCTCGATGCGCCGCAACGCCGTCTCGAGGTCGCCGCCATCCGCGATGTCCGCCTCGTGCCAGGCACAGGCTTGCGCGTACAGATTGGCCGCACGACGCGCCGCGAAGCGGTCCTGCCATTGCTCGCGGATGAACGTGTCGAGGTCGGGCGCGCCCAGCGCCGTCCGATACAGCCCGGCGCGGTAGAAATCCTGGCTGAGTCCCCAGCCGGCATAGATCGTGCCGAAGGCCCTCAGCGCCGCCACCGGCTCGCTCGAGAATCGCCCGCCGCCCCGATGCTCCGGCGCCGCTTCCAGCGTGCGCAGCAGCCCTTGCAGAAACACCTTGTTGTGGTCTGCCGTGCGGGCGCTGCCGCAGACCACGAAGGCATGCGCCACCATGGCCGGGAACAGCGACGCCCAGTGATACGCCTGGATGCCGCCCATGGAGAACCCGTACACCGCGGCCAGCCGCTCGACCCCGAAATGCTCCGTCACCAGCCGGTGCTGGGCCCGGACGTTGTCGGCCATCGTGACTAACGCCGGGTAGTCCGCCGTCTCCGCCGCGCCCGACGAGATCCCGTTGGAGAACATGTCGATCGCCAGGATGCAGTAGCGCGTCGGGTCCAGGATGGAGTCGGGCCCGATCAGCCACGCCATGTCGGCATGCTGGGCGCTGTAGCTGCTGGGATAGACGATCAGGTTGTCCCGCGCCGCGTTCAGCGCCCCGTGCCGCTCCCAGCCGATCTGCGCGCCGCGGATCGTGCCGCCGCGCTCGACCGCCAGATCGCCCAGCGCGAACGTGCCGCTCTCCCGCTCCCACATGCTACCAGCCTCCCTCGGGCATCAGCGACACGTGCGCGGCGACGATTTTCCAGCCCTCGGCGAAGCGCACCCAGGTCTGGCTCTGCCGCCCGATGCCGTCGCGCCCGCGCGGGCGGTATTCGAGGTTGATCGTCGCCAGCTCGGCGCCGAGCGTCAGGATTTCCAGCCGGATCCTCTCGCCCTTGCTGCCACCAGGCGCGGCGGCCAGCCGCGACGCATGGATGGCGTCGAACCCGTAGCCGTTATCCTTCAGCGCGTAGCGGATCGTGTACGGGCTGTTCCAGAAACAATCGTCCAGCACGGCGACGTCCTTGTCGATCAGCGCCTGCTCGTAGCGTTCGAAGATCGCGGCGAGCTCGGCCACGATCTCGGGTCGGTTGGGCGTGGTGTCCATCATTCCTCCAGGGCGAGGGCGGTGCGCACCAGGACCGAGTCGGTCCCGCGCCCGCCGATGATCGAGAGCCCTACCGGCAACCCGTCGACGGTGGCGCCCGGGATGCTGAGCTGCGGCACCCCCGTCAGCCCGCCCTGGCTGGTCAGGCACGCGATGCGCTCCCGCAGCGGGTTCAGCGCGGCGAGCGGCAGGCCCTTGGGTGGGGCAGGGAAGGGCGTCGTCGGCAGGCACAGGATCGTGCCGGGCGGCAGCAGATGCCGAAGCCGCGCCCGCGCTTCCTGCCGCATCAGCTCGGCCGCGCCCCGTTCCGCGTCCGTGAACATCGAGCCTTGCACCAGGCCACGCGCCACGTTGAAGGCGAGCCGCGGGTTGTATCCGTCGAGCCAAGGCTGGAAGGTCGCCCAGGCCTCGCTGCCTTGCAGCACGCGTTGGGCCCGCTGCCACACGGACAGTCCCGGTGGCGCCAGCGTCATCTCCTCGCACGTACCGATCAGCCCGGCGAGCCGGTCCACCAACGGCCGCAGCGCCGCCGCCACCGCCTCGTCCGCGAAGCCGAACGCGTCCGTGGCCAAGAGCAGGCGCGTGGGCAGGGCAGGGCGCTCGGCGGCCCCGAGCAGTACGTCGGCCACGCGCGCGAACGTGGCGGCATCGCGCGCGAACCAGCCGCACGTATCCGATGACGGCGCCTGCACCGCGATGCCGGCGAAGTCGATCCGCCCATGGGTCGGCCGGATGCCATACAGCCCGCAGAAACTCGCCGGTACGCGAACGGAGCCGCCCGTATCGGTGCCGAGCGCGAAGTGGCACGCGCCGGCCGCCACTGCGGCAGCCGAGCCGCTGGAGGAGCCACCCGGGACGCGATCGGGGGCGGCCGGGTTGCGCGGCGTACCGTCATGGGCGTTCTCGCCGAGGATGCCGAGCGAGACCTCGTCGGTGATCGTCTTGCCGATGATGGACGCGCCGGCGTCGAGCAGAATTTGCACGGCGGTGGCGTGCCGCTCCGGCGTGCCGGCATAAGCGGGCCAGTCGGGGTTGCCGCCGCCGGTCGGCACGCCGGCCACGTCGATCAGGTCCTTGACGGCAAAACTCAGCCCGGCGAGCGGCCCGGACGCGGCGCCGGCGATCGACAGGCGCGGCCCGGGCAGGAAGGGGTCGATCGAATGGGGCATGACCCGACTATAGGCGGGCGGCGACGGGGCGCTAGGCGACCTGGTCAGCCAGGCTCCTCGATCGGCAAGGCCGTCGTGTATTTCACCCGCTCCATGCTGAAACGGGAGCTGACGTTCTTGATCGGTACGGCGGCGATCAAGCGTTTGTAGAACGAATCGTAGGCGGCGATGTCGCGCGCGACCACCCGCAGCATGTAGTCGACGTCGCCCGCCATGCGGTGGACCTCCACCACTTCGGGGTAGCTCGAGACGGCCGCGGCGAAGCATTGCAGCCAGGCCGGCGAGTGGTCACCCGCCTCGATCGAGACGAACACCGTCAGGGCCAGCCCCAGCTTTTCCGGCGACAGCAGCGCGACGCGGCGTTCGATCACGCCCGTGGCCTCCAACCGCTGGATCCGCTTCCAGGCCGGGGTCTGCGACAGGTTCACCCGTTCCGCCAGCTGCGCGATGGACAGCGTGCTGTCTTCCTGCAGCAGCGCCAATAGCTTGCGATCCGTCTTGTCCATGCGCATCCCGACCCGGCGCTGCCACCGGACGGCGGCGACGCAGGATCCTGCTCTACCGTGTCGCGCGCAGCATGGAAACGGCCTGCGCCCGCCGCCCGGGCGCGCGCAGCCAACCCAAGAACCGCTCGCCCGCCGCCATGCCCGGCAGCTCGACCCAGCGATGCGCCATGTCGGCGGCCAGCACGGTCAAGGCGGCGCCGGCGGCGTGCGCGGCCAACTCCGCGGCCGGGTCGGCGATCGCCCAGCGGCCGACGGTTCTGAAGATGACGAGCAGGATCAGGCTAACCAATCGGTCTCGCGCAATTGAGACATTAACGATTGGCTCACGAATGAGCAGACTCAGGCGGCTATGACGCCGGCTTTGACGTCCTTGATGTCGCGGAAGCTCAAATCGTCGTTCATCTCCGCCGTGCGGCGCATCATGAAGGCGGAGGAGGCAAGGTAGACCGGGTCGCCGTCGACGTCGTCGGCGATGCTGGTGCGGTTCTCGCCCAGGAAGCGTGCGACCGCGGCCTTCTCGCCGCCGATCCAGCGCGCGAGCTGGTAGGGCACCGGCTCGAACCCGATCGCCACACCGTATTCGCCCTGCAGCCGCGCCTGCAACACGTCGAGCTGCAGGGTGCCGACCACGCCCACGATCGGTTGGCTGCCGTCCTGCGGCCGGAACAGCTGCACCACGCCTTCCTCCGCCAGCTCCTGAAGCGCCTGGCGTAATTTCTTGGCCTTCATCGCGTCATCGAGCCGGACCCGGCGAAGGATTTCCGGCGCGAAATACGGCACGCCGACAAAATTGAGCGTCTCGTCCTCCGTCAACGTGTCGCCGATCCGCAGCGTGCCGTGGTTGGGGATGCCGACCACGTCGCCGGCGAAGGCTTCCTCCGCGATCTGGCGGTCGCGGGCGAAGAAGAATTGCGGGGCATGCAGCGGAATCTGCTTGCCGGTGCGGACCTGGCGCAGCCGCATGCCGCGTTCGAGCCGGCCGGAGCAGACGCGGGCAAAGGCGATGCGGTCGCGGTGGTTGGGGTCCATGTTCGCCTGAATTTTGAACACCAGCGCGGTCAGCTTTTCTTCGGTGGCGTGCACGACCCGGCTGTCGGCGGGCTGGTCGCGCGGCGGCGGGCCGAAGGCGACCAGGCTGTCGAGCAGGTCGGACACGCCGATCTCCTTGATGGCGCTGCCGAAGAACACCGGGGTGAGGGTGCCTTCCATGAAGGCGGCGCGGTCGAACTCCGGGAGCGCGGCCTGGACGAGTTCGAGTTCTTCGCCGAGTTGGATCATGCGCTCGTCGCTCTGGTCGAGCGGTTCGGTCAGATGCAGATCACGGGTGCGGACGTCGTAGGTGCCGGCGAAGGTGGAGGCGCGGCCGACTGGCCAGGTGACCGGGGCGGTGTCCAACGCGAGCGTATTGGCGACCTCGTCGACGATCTCGAACGGGTCGCGCGCCTCGCGGTCCATCTTGTTGATGAAGGTCAGGATCGGGATGTCCCGCAGCCGGCAGATCTCGAACAGCTTGCGGGTCCGCGCCTCGATACCCTTGGCCGCATCGATGACCATCACGGCGGAGTCGACGGCGGTCAGGGTCCGGTAGGTGTCCTCGGAGAAATCCTCGTGGCCGGGCGTGTCCAGCAGGTTGAACACGCAGCCGCCGTATTCGAACGTCATCACCGAGGTAACGACCGAGATGCCGCGATCGCGCTCGATGCCCATCCAGTCCGACCGGGTACGCCGCCGCTCGCCCTTGGCCCGCACGTTGCCCGCGAGCTGGATGGCGCCGCCGGCGCGCAGCAGGCGCTCGGTGAGCGTGGTCTTGCCGGCGTCCGGATGCGAGATGATCGCGAAGGTGCGACGACGATTGATCTCTTCCGTGGGCGTCATGGCACGAGCCTATACAACAAAAAACCCTCTCCCGGTGGCGGGAGAGGGCAGGGTAAGGGTGGTCCTCTCCGCTTGTGGAGAGAGTAAGTCGGTTACCGCGAGTAGAACTCGACCACGAGGTTCGGTTCCATCGTCACCGGATACGGCACATCCGTCAGCTTCGGGGCGCGGGTGAAGCGGCCCTTCATCGCGCGGTGGTCGACCTCGATGTATTCCGGCACGTCGCGCTCGCCGCTCTGCGCGCTGTCGAGCACGACGGCGAGCTGCTTGCTCTTCTCGCGCACTTCGATCTCGTCGCCATCCTTCACGGAGAAGCTCGGGATGTTGACGCGCCTACCGTTGACCGTGATGTGCCCGTGGTTGACGAACTGGCGCGCGGCGAACGGCGTGATGGCGAACTTCATGCGGTATATCACCGCATCCAGCCGGCGCTCGAGCAGCTCGATCAGGTTCTCGGAGGTGTCGCCCTTACGGCGCACGGCCTCGTCGTAATACTTGCGGAACTGCTTCTCGCCGATGTTGCCGTAGTAGCCCTTCAGCTTCTGCTTCGCCATCAGCTGAATGCCGAAGTCGGTCGGCTTCTGCTTGCGGCGCTGCCCGTGCTGGCCGGGACCATACTCGCGCTTGTTGATCGGCGACTTCGCCCGGCCCCAGAGATTGACGCCGAGGCGGCGGTTGATCTTGTACTTGCTTTCAGCGCGCTTGGTCATGCGCGGTCTCCATTCTGTCTGCCACGTCGGTCGAACCGGGGGGCTTGTTGCACCGGTAGTCCATCAATAGGCGATGGCGGGCGCACGCGCTCATTCGCGTGTCCACGTTCCCGGCAGTGTCGCAGCCTCTACCGGGCCGGGCCGGTGCTTGTCAATCGAACGGCGGGGCGGCGCGCCCGGCTCGCCATCCCGAGCCGGCGGACCGGCCCCACGGCCACCCTGGCCGATCCGTGCCGGGCCGCTATATACGCTCCATGATCACGCGCGGCGACATTCTCTGGCTCGGCATCGCGTCGGGCGTTTCCGGCGGATTGATCGGCGGCGGCATGTTGGGCGTCGGCATGACGTTGGCGCTGGAGGGGGCGCCGATCGGCATCGGGCTGATCTGCATCGGCGGTCCCGCCTCCGCGCTGATCGGCTGGCTCATGGCCCGGCGTCTCTCCAAGCAACTCACCAATCGGTCGTAGGGGCCTCCGCCTCCAACCGCCCCAACTGCCGGCGCCCCAGCGCGAGCCCGGCGACGACGCCGTGAAGCGTACGGATCTCCTGCTCCGTGATCTCCCCGCGCTCGAACAGATGCCGCAGGTTGCGCACCATGCCGGGTCGCTTGGGCGCGTTGCGGAGGAAGCCGCAAGCGTCGAGCTGGTCGATCAGGTGGTCCATCAACCCATCCAGTTCGCCCTTGGTCGCCACCCGCGTCTTGTGCGTCAGCAGATGGCGTGGCGCCGTGTCGTCCGCCGCGGTCCACCACTCGTAGGCCATGACCATCACGGCCTGCGCCAGGTTGAGCGAGTCGAAGGTCGGGTTGACGGGGTAGCGGATCCAGGTGTCGGCGGCGGCCATGTCGTCATTGTCGAGCCCGGTGCGCTCGGGGCCGAACAGGATGCCGCAGGCGAGGTCGCGGCTCGCCGCCTCTCGGATATCGACGGCGCCGGCGCGCGCGGTCATCACCGGCTTGATGATGTGCCGCGGGCGCGGGCAGGTGGCGTAGACGCGCTGCAGGTCGGCCACCGCGGCGGGCACGCTCTCATAGAGAGTGGCGGCTGCGAGGATCGCGTCGGCGCCGGAAGCGGTGCGCCAGGCCCGCTCCTGCGGCCAGCCGTCGCGCGGGGCGACCAGGCGGAGGTGGAACAGCCCGCCATTGGCCATGCAGCGGGCGACCGAGCCGATATTGTCGGCCAGTTGCGGGCGGACCAGGATGACGACCGGACTGCCGGGCAGCGGGTGGAGGTCGGCACCGCCGTCGCGCCCCGTCATGTGTGCCCCGTCATGTGCGCCGCCATTCGGTGACGCCGCCGGGCTTGTCCTCGAAGGCGATGCCGCGGGCCAACCAGTCCGCGCGGATCGCGTCGGCGCGGGCGAAGTCCCGTGCCTTGCGGGCGGCGATGCGCTCGGCGATGGCCGCCTCCACCGCATCGGCGTCGATGCCGCCCTGGAACCACGCCGTCGCCGTCTGCCCCAGCAGGCCCAGCAGCCCGCCCGCCGCCTTCAGCCCGGCAGCCGCCCCTGCGTCGCCGGCCAACGCGCGCCCGGCCAACTCGTGCATCGCGGCAAAGGCGGCGGGCGTGTTGAGGTCGTCGCACAGCGCCTCTAGCACGCTGCCCGGCACCTCACCCGGCGCGACGTCGCCCATCGCGCGGTAGAAGCGGTCCAGGTCGCCCTGCGCGTCCCGCAGCGCGTCGAAGTTGAACTCGAGCGTCGACCGGTATTGCGCCCGCAACAGCAGTAGCCGCGCCGCCTCGGCCGGCGCGCGGTCGAGCACCTCGGGGATCGTGTAGAAATTGCCCAGCGACTTCGACATCTTCTCGCGCCCGGACAGCAGCATCCCCGCGTGCAGCCAGACCCGCGCGAAACCGCTGCCGGGCAGCGCGCACAGGCTTTGCGCCCGCTCGTTCTCGTGGTGCGGAAAGATCAGGTCGCCGCCGCCGCCATGGATGTCGAAGGTCTCGCCGAGATATTTCCAGCTCATCGCGCTGCACTCGATGTGCCAGCCCGGCCGACCCCGTCCCCAGGGCGAGTCCCAGCCCGGCATGTCGGGGGCGGAGGGCTTCCACAGCACGAAGTCGCCGGGGTCCCGCTTGTAGGGCGCCACCTCGACCCGGGCGCCCGCCAGCAACTCGTCCGGGCTGCGGCCGGAAAGGGCGCCGTAGCTCTCGAAGGCGGCGACGGCGAACAGCACGTGGCCGTCCGCCGCATAGGCATGGCCGTTCTCGATCAAGCGTTCGATCAGCACGATCATTTCGGCCACGTGCTCGGTCGCCCGCGGCTCGCGATCGGGCGGCAGGTTGCCAAGCGCGGCCATATCGGCATGGAACTGCGCGGTCGTGCGCGCCGTCACCGCCGCGATCGGCTCGCCGGTGGCGGCCGCCCGCTCGTTGATCTTGTCGTCCACGTCCGTGATGTTGCGCACGTAGGTGACCCGCGGGAACAAGTGCCGCAGTAGCCGGGCCAGCACGTCGAACACGGTCAGCGTGCGGGCATTGCCGATATGGGCGAGGTCGTAGACGGTGGGGCCGCAGACGTAGAGCCGCACGTGCTGCGGATCGAGCGGCGCGAAGATCTCGCGCCGCCGCGTCATGCTGTTATGGAGCGAAAGGGCCGGCATCGCCGCTGTTTGATCCAGCCGCGGCAGCGTGGCAACGGGCAGCATTGAAGCGGCGCGGCGATTTGGCCATGGTGGGCGCGTCGTTCACATGGGTTCAACGATGCCTCGCTTCGCCTTTGCCTTGTTGCCTCTCGCCGCCTTGGCCGCTTGTGCCGGCCCGCCGCTCGGCCCGTTGGTGCCCGTGCTGCCCGCGCCGGGCAAACCCTACGCGCAGTTCCGCGCCGAGGACGACCGCTGCCGCTTCGACGCGAACGAGCGGGTCGCCGGGCAGGCCCAGTATGCCAATAGCCGCGCGGTCGGCATCGGCGCGCTGACCACGGTCGCCGGCACCGCGCTGGGCGCCGTCGTTGGCGGTGGCCGCGGCGCGGCGGTCGGCGCCGTGACCGGCGGCGGGCTCGGCATCGGGCTCGGCGCCGGCAGCAGCGCGGGCGCCCAAGGCGGCATCCAGGCGCAATACGACGCGATCTACGCGCAATGCATGTACAGCTACGGCAATCAGGTGCCGGGGACCGCGCCGGTGGTCGGCTACCAGCCGGTCCCCGAGGCGGTGCCGGTGGTCGTGCCGGTGCCCGAACCGGCCCTCATCCGCAGCCCGCTCACCCGTGACATCCAGCGCCAGCTTCGCCGGCGCGGCTACTATGCCGGCCCGACCGACGGGTTCAACGGCCCGGCGACGACGGCGGCCATCCAGTCGTTCCAGGCCACCCACGGCCTCGCTCCGGACGGCGTGCCGTCGCCTTACCTGCTCGCCGTCGTGCGCCGTACCCCGCCCGGCGCCTAGCGCGGCATGAAGGTCTTCTGGGACGAGATCGAGCAACGGCACGCGCCCGAGTTCTTCCTGCAACGCGGCGTGGTCCGCTCGAACTTCGAGGTTCCGGCGCGAGCGACGGCGCTGCTGGAGGGTGTGGCTGCGCTCGGCCTGCGTCCGGAGCGGCCGCCGCCGATGGCCGACGGCGCGCTCGAGCGGGTCCACACCCGGCCGTATCTCGACTTCCTGCGTGATGCGCATGCCGAGTGGGCCGCCGTGCCGGGCGCCGGCCCGGAGGTGGTCGCCAACATCCACCCGACTCCCGAGATGCTGGCGCATGGCGCGCGGCTGGAGGGCGGCGGCCTGATCGCGCGGGCCGGCTGGTTCGCGGCCGACACGTCGTGCCCGATCGGCGCCGGCAGCTGGGCGGCGATCGAGGCGGCCGCCGCGGGCGCGCTCGCCGCCGCGGACGAAGTTGCCGCGGGTCGCCCGGCCTATGCGTTGGCGCGCCCGCCGGGTCACCATGCCTACCCGGCGCGGGCGGGCGGGCACTGCTACGTCAACAATGCCGCCCTTGCCGCCGAAACGCTGCGGCGCGCCGGCGCCGCCCGGGTCGCCGTGCTGGACATCGACAGCCATCACGGCAACGGCACGCAGGGCGTGTTCTGGGACCGCGGCGACGTGTTCTTCGCCTCTCTCCACGGCGACCCGGTCGGCTACTATCCCTGGTATGTCGGCCATGCCGGCGAGCGCGGCGCCGGGGCCGGCGAGGGGGCGAACCTCAACCTGCCGCTGCCCCGCGGCAGCGACGATGCCGCCTGGCTCGCCGCGCTGGACACCGCACTGGCCGCCATCGACCGCTTCGGCGCCGATGCAATGGTGGTCAGCCTCGGCTTCGATGCCTCCGAGCACGAACCGCTCAACTACCTGTCCGTCACCGCCGACGGTTTCGCCCGCGCCGGGGAGCGCATCGCCGGGCGTCACCGCGCCGCCGCCCTCATTCAGGAGGGCGGCTACGATACGGCGCGGCTCGGCGCCCTGCTGCAGCGTTTCCTGGCCGCCTTTCTGTCATGATCGCCCGCATCCTGTCCTTCGCGTTCAGCGGGATCGAGGCGGTTCCGGTCGAAGTACAGGTGCAGATCTCGTCGGGCCTGCCGGCCTTCCTGGTCGTCGGCCTGCCGGACAAGGCGGTGGGCGAGGCGCGCGAACGGGTGCGGGCGGCGCTGACCGCCATGGGTCTGGCGCTGCCGCCCAAGCGGGTGCTGATCAACCTGGCGCCGGCGGACCTGCTCAAGGAGGGCAGCCATTTCGACTTGCCGATCGCCTTGGCGGTGCTGTCGGCGATGGACGTGCTGCCGCGGGAGGAAACGGCGGAATATGCCGCGCTCGGTGAGTTGTCGCTCGATGGCAGCATCTCGGCCGTCTCCGGCGTGCTGCCGGCGGCGGTGGCGGCGAGCCAACGTCGGCTCGGGCTGATCTGCCCGGCCTCGCAGGGCGGCGAGGCGGCATGGGCCGGCTCAGTCGACGTGCTGCCGGCGCCCGACCTGCTCGCCCTGGTCAACCACTTCCGCGGCACCCAGGTGCTGGCGCCGCCCGAGCCGGCCGGCGCGCAGGTGGCGGCGGGTTTCCCCGATCTGGCGGAGGTGCGCGGGATGGAGACGGCCAAGCGGGCGCTCGAGATCGCCGCAGCCGGCGGGCACAACCTCATGCTGGTCGGGCCGCCCGGCGCGGGAAAGAGCATGCTGGCCGCGCGGCTGCCGCCATTATTGCCCGACCTGGCGCCGGCGGAGGCGCTCGAGGTGAGCATGATCCACTCGGTCGCCGGGCTGCTGGAAGGCGGGCGGCTGGTGATGCGCCCGCCCTTCCGCGAGCCGCATCACGGCGCCTCACAGGCCGCGTTGGCCGGTGGCGGCGTGCGCGCCAAACCTGGCGAGGTCAGCCTGGCGCACCGGGGCGTGCTGTTCCTCGACGAGTTGCCGGAATTCCCCCGCGCGGCGATCGAGGCGTTGCGCCAGCCTTTGGAGAGCGGCCGCACGACCGTGGCCCGCGCCGCCGCGCACGTGACCTATCCGGCGCGCTTCCAGCTCGTCACCGCGATGAACCCCTGCCGCTGCGGCCATCTCGGCGACGCCTCCCGCGAGTGCAACAAGGCGCCGCGCTGCGGGGAAGATTACATGGGGCGTATCAGCGGTCCGCTGCTCGACCGCATGGACCTCGTCGTGGCGGTGCAGCCGGTGCCGCCCGTGGAACTGTCCCGCGCGCCGTTGGGCGAGGCCAGCGAGACGGTGGCCGCCCGCGTGCAGGCCGCTCGCGCCACCCAGCGCGACCGCTACGGCGAGAGCGGCCCCCGCACCAATGCAGAAGCCGAGATCGGCCGCATCGAGCTGGAGCCGGAGGCGCGGTCGCTGGCGGAGCAGGCGGCCGATCGGCTCCGGCTCTCCGCCCGCGGCTTCACCCGCGTGCTCCGGGTGGCCCGCACGATCGCCGACCTGGCCCGGGCCGACCGGGTGCGCCGGGCCGAGGTCGCCGAAGCGCTCGCCTACCGGCACCGGATCCCCGGCCGGCCGGCCTGAGCTAACACGGAGCAACTTTCTCCGGCCAAATCGACTCGGTTCGGACGGAGGTTGCTCTAGCGCCCGTATTGGTTACGCGGCGCCTGGTTCGGGTAGCCGTTTTGCGGATAGGCGCCGTTCTGCGACCCGCCGCGGCCGGCATCCGCCCGCTCCCCATCCTGCCTGCCCTGGCGGTAGCCGCGCTCGTAGGCCTCGCGCACGGCCTGCTCGGCGGCAGCCGGGTTCTGCGCCTGGTTGCCGGGGAGGAGTTGCTGCAGCAAGCCCTGCGGAATCTGGGCCCGTGCGACCGGCGGGGCGAGACAAGCCAGGCCGGCGGCAACGGCCAGCAAGGGGATCGATATGCGCATGTTTCCTCCAGAGTTCGCGCGGCACGGGACGTGACGCCGCTCCATGCAACGAACGCGCGACTGCCCGTTCGGATTGACAGTGACGGCCCTCGCCGGTAAAGCCCGCCGCAGTTCCAAACGCCGCTCCGCGTGCCCGCGCAGCGGCGCCTTTGCATTTGAGAGGACGCGCTTCCATGTTCGACACGCTGTCGGGCAAGCTTTCCGATGTCGCCGACCGGCTGCGTGCCCGCGGCCGCCTGTCGGAAAGCGACATCGCGGATGCCCTGCGCGAGGTCCGCCTGGCGCTGCTGGAAGCCGACGTGGCGCTGCCGGTGGTGCGCGACTTCATCAACGGCGTGCGCGAGCGGGCGTTGGGCACGGAGGTGCTGGAGAGCGTCAGCCCGGGCCAGATGGTCATCAAGATCGTCAACGACCAGCTCGTGGAGGCGCTCGGCGGTGCCGGTGCGGTGCCGCTCAACCTGCAGGCCGCGGCGCCGATCCCGTTCCTGATGGTCGGGCTGCAGGGCTCCGGCAAGACGACCACGTCCGGCAAGCTGGCGCTGCGGCTATCCCGCCGCGACAAGCGCCGGGTGCTGCTCGCCTCGCTCGACACGCAACGCCCGGCCGCGCAGCTCCAGCTGCAGCAGCTCGCCGAGCAGGTCGGCGTCGCTTCTTTGCCGATCGTGCCCGGGCAGACCCCGGTCGAGATCGCCCGCCGCGCCATGGAGACGGGCCGGCGCGAAGTGTTCGACATCGTCATCCTCGACACCGCCGGCCGGCTGTCGATCGACGAGGCGTTGATGGACGAGGTCCGCGCCGTCCGCGAGGCGACCAGCCCGGCCGAGACCCTGCTCGTGGTCGACGCCATGACCGGTCAGGACGCGGTCAACACCGCGCGCGCCTTCAACGAGGCGCTGGGCGTGACCGGTATCGTGATGACCCGGATGGACGGCGATGCCCGCGGCGGCGCCGCGCTGTCCATGCGGCAGATCACCGGCGCGCCGATCAAGCTCACCGGCGTCGGCGAGAAGCTGGATGCGCTGGAGGACTTCCACCCGGAGCGCGTCGCCGGGCGCATCCTGGGCATGGGCGACGTGGTCGGGCTGGTCGAGAAGGCCAGCGAGACCATCGAGCAGGAGGATGCCGAGCGGCTGGCCAAGCGCATGATGCGCGGTCAGTTCGATTTGGAGGACTACGCCAACCAGCTCAAGCAGATCACCAAGATGGGCAGCCTGTCCGGTATCCTCGGCATGCTGCCCGGCGTCGCCAAGATCAAGAACCAGCTGGACGACGCCAAGCTGGACACCGGCATCCTCAAGCGCCAGGGCGCGATCATCTCCTCGATGACCAAGGCCGAGCGCAAGGCGCCGGACATCATCAAGGCGAGCCGCAAGAAGCGCATCGCCGCCGGGTCGGGGGCGACGGTGCAAGAGGTCAACCGGCTGCTCAAGCAGTTCGACGACATGTCGACCATGATGAAGCGGATGAGCAAGCTGGGTCAGAAAGGCCTGATGCGGCAGGGCATGGGCGCCCTGATGCCGAAGGGCATGGGCCAGCAGAATCGCCGTCCGTTCTAAACCAAACAACGAAGGAAGTTAGTTTATGGGCCTGAAGATCCGTCTTTCCCGCGCCGGCGCCAAGAAGCGGCCGTATTACCACATCGTGGTCGCCGATAGCCGCAGCCCGCGCGACGGCCGGTTCCTGGAGAAGGTGGGCAGCTACAACCCGATGCTGCCGGCCGAGCATGCCGAGCGCCTGCGCCTGCAGAACGACCGCATCCAGCATTGGATGGACGAGGGTGCGCTGCCGACCGATCGCGTGGCGCGCTTCCTCGGCCATGCCGGGCTGGCGCCGATGCCGGCGTATCGTGAGCAGCCGATCCAGTCCGCGCCGAAGAAGAAGGCGCAGGAGCGCGCCAAGGCCGCCGCCGCGGGCTAATCGGTGGGGGACGGGCGCATCCTGATGGGCGTGATCGGCCGGCCGCACGGGGTCCGCGGGCTGCTGCACGTCCATTCCTATGCCGATGGCGACCTGGCCGCGTACGCGCCGCTGCTCGACGATCGGGGCCGTGCCTGGTCGATCGCCTGGCGCGGCGAGGGGATCGCCGAGTTGCGCGACGGCTCCGGCGCCCCGGTGTCCGACCGAACCGCGGCGGAGCGCCTGGTCAACGTGAAGCTGTTCGTGGAGCGCGACAGGCTACCCGCGCCGGACGAGGACGATTTCTACTGGTCGGACCTCCTCGGCATGCAGGCGGTCCGCCCGGACGGTGCGGCGTTGGGCCGCGTCGTGCAGGTGCACGAATACGGTGCCGGGCCGAGCCTCGAGATCGAGGGCGGGCTGTTGGTGCCGTTCACCAAGGCCTGCGTGCCGTCGGTCGACGTCGCGGGCCGGGTCGTCACCGTCGTCCCTCCTGCCGAGATCCTGGTGCCTTCCCCCGCGGGAGACGACCAGCGTTTCGACGAGGCGTCGTCATGAGTTGGCGCGCGACCGTCTTCACCCTGTTTCCGGACATGTTCCCGGGGCCGCTCGGCCAGTCGCTCGCCGGCAAGGCGCTCGGCCGGCAGTGGTCGCTCGATGTGTCCGATATCCGCGCCGCCGGCGCCGGACGTCACCGAACCGTTGACGACACCCCGTTCGGCGGCGGCGCCGGCATGGTGATGCGCCCCGACGTGTTGGACGCGGCGATCGGCCCCGACGACGAACGGCCGCTACTCTACCCGTCGCCGCGCGGTGCCGTGCTCACCCAGGCTCGTATCCGCGCGCTCGCCGATGGGCCCGGCGTCCGCCTGCTTTGCGGGCGCTACGAGGGCGTCGATCAGCGCCTGCTCGAGGCGCGCGGTGCCGAGGAAGTCAGCATTGGCGACTACGTGCTGTCCGGCGGCGAGCTGCCGGCGCTGGTGCTGCTCGATGCCTGCGTCCGGCTGCTGCCGGGTGTCATGGGCGCGGCAGCCTCGGCAGAGGAAGAAAGCTTCAGCGCCGGCCTGCTCGAATATCCCCATTACACCCGCCCCGCCGACTGGCAGGGACGGGAGGTGCCCTCCGTCCTGCTCTCCGGCCACCACGCGGCCATCGCGGCCTGGCGGCGCGCGGAAGCGGAACGACTGACCCGGCGGCGCAGACCCGATCTGTGGCGCGCCCTGATGGACACGGCGCAAGTCGCGCCCTAACAAGCTGCAAGAAAGGACGACTTCATGAACATCATCCAGAAATTCGAGGCGGAGCAGATCGCCCGGCTCTCCGAGGCGCGCGCGGTTCCCGAGTTCCGGCCGGGCGATACCCTGCGGGTGATGGTCAAGGTCGTCGAGGGCGAGCGGACCCGCGTCCAGGCCTATGAGGGCGTTTGCATCGCGCGGTCCAACAAGGGCCTCGGCAGCAACTTCACCGTGCGCAAGATCAGCTACGGCGAGGGCGTCGAGCGCGTGTTCCCGCTTTACGCGCCGACCATCGCAGAGATCGCCGTCGTCCGCCGCGGCGACGTCCGCCGCAGCAAGCTGTATTATCTGCGCGGCCGCAGCGGCAAGTCGGCGCGGATCGCCGAGCGGGCTCGCGACGTGACGGAAAAGGCGCCGACCCCGCCGGTCGCGCCGACTGCCGCCGCGGCCGAGTAAGCCGTGCCGACCCCCGGGCCCAGTCGCCCGGGGACAGAACGACAGACTGGGGGCCAGATGCCGAAGACGCTGTTCGATAAGGTGTGGGAGAGTCACGTCGTCGATCGAATGGAGGACGGCACCTGCGTCCTCTACATCGACCGGCACCTCGTGCACGAGGTGACCAGCCCGCAGGCCTTCGAGGGCCTGCGCCTGGCCGGGCGCGCCGTGCGCCGGCCCGACGCGACCATCGCCGTCGTCGACCACAACGTGCCCACCTCTGACCGCCGCGAGCCGATCCGCGAGGAGGAAAGCCGTATCCAGGTCGAGGCGCTCGAGCGCAACGTGGTCGATTTCGGCATCCCGTTCTTCCCCATCACCGATACGCGGCAGGGCATCGTCCACATCATCGGCCCGGAGCAGGGCATCAGCCTGCCGGGGATGACCATCGTGTGCGGCGACAGCCACACCAGCACGCATGGCGCCATGGGCGCACTTGCCTTCGGCATTGGCACCTCGGAAGTCGAGCATGTGCTGGCCACCCAGACGCTGCTGCAGAAGCCGGCCAAGAACATGCTGGTCGAGGTCGAGGGCGTGCTCGGCGCCGGTGTGACGGCCAAGGACGTCGTGCTGGCCATCATCGGGACCATCGGCACCGCGGGCGGCACCGGCCACGTGATCGAGTATGCCGGCTCGACCATCCGTGCGCTGGACATGGCCGGGCGGATGACGGTCTGCAACATGAGCATCGAAGCCGGCGCGCGGGCTGGCATGATCGCGCCGGACGACACCACGTTTGCCTATATCGAGAACCGCCCCTTCGCGCCGAAGGGCGAGGCGTTCGACCACGCCGTGAATTACTGGCGCACCCTGCCATCCGATCCCGGCGCGCACTACGACAAAACGGTCCGGCTCGACGCAGCGGCGATCGCGCCCATGGTGAGTTGGGGCACCAACCCCGAAGCCGTGCTGCCGATCACCGAATCCGTTCCCGACCCGGCGACGGTCGCCGACGAGGCCGCGCGCGCGCAGATGGTCCGCATGCTCGACTACATGGCGCTGACCCCCGGAACGAAGCTGACCGACATCCCGATCGACGTCGTGTTCATCGGCTCCTGCACCAACGGGCGCATCGAGGACATCCGCGCCGCCGCCGCCATCGTGCGCGGCAAGCGGGTCGCCGAGGGCGTGCGCGCCATGGTCGTGCCCGGCAGCGGTGTGGTGAAGCAGCAGGCCGAGCGCGAGGGGCTCGACCGCGTCATGATCGAGGCCGGGTTCGAATGGCGGGAAGCCGGGTGCTCCATGTGCCTGGGCATGAACCCTGACAAGCTGACGCCGGGCCAGCGCTGCGCCAGCACGAGCAACCGCAATTTCGAGGGTCGGCAAGGCCCGGGGGGGCGCACGCACCTGCTGTCGCCTGCCATGGCCGCGGCCGCCGCAGTGACGGGACGGTTGACGGACGTGCGCACCATGGCGCGCGAAGGGGAGCTCGTCTGATGCAGGCCTTCACCGCGCTGACCGGGGTGGCGGCGCCGTTGCCGCTCGCCAACGTCGATACCGACAAGATCATCCCGGCGCGCTTCCTCAAGACGATCAAGCGCACGGGCCTTGGCGTCCACCTGTTCGACACGCTGCGTTTCGACGCCAACGGGGCGGAACAGCCCGGATTCGTGCTGAACCAGGCGCCGTATCGCAACGCCGAGGTACTGATCGCGCACGAGAACTTCGGCTGCGGCTCGTCGCGCGAACACGCGCCCTGGGCGTTGCTGGATTTCGGCATCCGCTGCGTTATCGCGCCCAGCTTTGCGGACATCTTCTACAATAATTGCTTCAAAAACGGCATCTTGCCGGTCACGCTGCCGCGCGAAATCTGTGACCAGCTGATGGAGGACGCCCGGCTTGGCGGCAATGCGCGCCTGACGGTGGACCTCGCCCGCGAGGTGGTCATTCGTCCCAATGGCGAGGAGATCGCGTTCAGCATCGAGCCGTTCCGCAAGCACCTGATGCTCAACGGACTCGACGATATCGGCCAGACGATGCAGCGCGCGCCCAAGATCGACGGTTTCGAGGCCGATCGGGCAGCGTCGCAGCCATGGTTCCCGGGGATCGCCGTCTGATGCCGGCCAACAAGCGGCTGCTCGTCCTGCCTGGCGATGGTGTCGGTCCCGAGGTGATGCGCGAAGTGCGCCGGGTCATCGACTGGATGGATCGGCGGCGGCACGTGTCGTTCTCGTTCAGCGAGGATTTCGTCGGCGGCGCGGGTATCGATCATTACGGCGAGCCCATCACCGACGAGGTGATCCAGGCGGCGCGGGAAGCCGATGCGGTGCTGTTCGGGTCCGTCGGTGGTCCGCGATGGGACAAGCTCGGCTTCGACAAGCGGCCGGAGATCGCCATCCTGCGTCTGCGCAAGGAGCTCGGGCTGTTCGCCAACCTGCGCCCGGCGATCGTGCTCGACCCGCTGGTCGATGCCAGCACGTTGAAGGCCGACGTAATACGCGGGCTCGATCTGATGATCGTGCGGGAAAGCACCGGCGGTATCTACTTCGGCGAGCCCCGCGGGGTGGAGACGCTGCCGGATGGGAGCCGGCGCGGCTTCGACACTGAAGTGTACACGACGATGGAGATCGAACGGGTCGCCCGGGTCGCCTTCGATCTGGCGCGGAAGCGGCAGAACCGGGTCACGTCGGTCGAGAAGGCGAACGTGATGGTCTCGGGCCTGATGTGGCGCGAGACGGTGACCGCGCTACACGAGCGCGATTACGCCGACGTCGAGCTATCGCACATGTATGCCGATAACTGCGCCATGCAGCTCGTGCGCAACCCGCGTCAGTTCGACGTGGTCGTGACTAGCAATCTGTTCGGCGACCTGCTGTCGGATCTGGCGAGCATGTTGACCGGCAGCTTGGGCATGTTGCCATCGGCCACGCTGGGCGCCCCCGATTCGTCGGGCCGGCGGCATGCGCTTTACGAACCGATCCACGGCTCGGCGCCCGACATTGCCGGCCGCGGCATCGCCAACCCGATGGCGCAGATCCTGAGCTTCGCCATGCTGCTGCGCTACTCGTTCGGCATGGAGGAGGACGCCAAGCTGATCGAGCAGGCCTGCGTCAACGTGCTGGCCAGCGGCTTGCGCACGGCCGACGTCATGGCGGCGGGAACCGCCAAGGTCGGCACGTCCGTCATGGGCGAGAGCGTCATCCGCGAGCTGGAGAAGCTGGCGGCCTGATCCTCACATCTTGCGCAGCGCGAGCAGCGTGCGGTTGATGTCCACGTAGTCCTGTACGTTGGGCCGGAGCGGCGGCGCCGGGGTGAACACCTTCTTGGCGGCTTCTTCGGCCTCGACCTTCTTGTCGCGGGCGTCGTTGCTCTTCGCCTGAGTCTGGGCTTGAGCCTGCGCAGTCGTTTGCGCAGTGGCGTTGGCGTTGCGCTCGGCAAGAGTGGGCGTCTGAACGGGGGTAACGGCGCTGATCTGCATGGTGATTCCTTTCGCAGGTCTTGGCGAGCCGTTCTGGCCCGGGTTAGCCTCCGCGCTGGGGCTTGGAGGTTCGGATGGATAATTCAGAAACGATCTGGCGGCTGGTCGAAGCGAAGCAGGATGCGTTCGTCGACCTCTCCGATCGGGTCTGGGGGATGCCGGAGCTGAACTTCCAGGAAGCCCGCTCGGCCGAAGTGCATCGCGAGATGCTCGACCGGGAGGGCTTCCGCGTCGCGGCCGGGCTGTCCGGCATGCCGACCGCGCTGATGGGGGAAGCGGGCGAGGGGGGCCCGGTGATCGCCATTCTGGGCGAGTACGACGCACTGCCGGGGCTGAGCCAGGCTGCGGGCGTCGCCGAGCACAGCCCGCTGGAGCCGAACGGCCCCGGGCATGGGTGCGGCCACAACCTGCTCGGCGCCGGGGCGCTGCTCGCTGCCACGGCGGTGAAGGATTGGCTGCAAGCGCAGGGGCTGCCCGGCCGCGTGCGCTACTACGGCTGCCCGGCGGAAGAGGGCGGCGCCGCCAAGACGTTCATGGTACGGGACGGCGTGTTCGATGACGTCGACATCGCGATCTCGTGGCATCCGGCGGCGTTCGCCGGCGTCAACGAGGCGCACTCGCTTGCGATCTTGCAGGTGGATTATGCCTTTGTCGGCCGCGCCGCGCATGCGGCGGAGATGCCGGAGTTGGGCCGCAGCGCGCTGGACGCGGCCGAGCTGATGAACATCGGAGTCAACTACCTGCGCGAGCACATGCCGTCCTCCGCGCGAATCCACTACGCGCATCTCGAGTCGGGCGGTGTGGCGCCTAACGTGGTGCAGGCGACCACCACGCTGCGCTACATCGTGCGCGCCGCCGACCTGCCTCAGCTCAAGGCCCTGGCGGCGCGGGTCGACGCCATCGCCGAAGGCGCGGCCATGATGACGGAAACCGTTGTCCGGCCGCGCGTGGTCAGCGGCATGAGCAACCTGCTCGGCAATCAACCTCTCGAGCAGACGATGTATGACAACCTGGAGCGACTCGGCCCGCCGCCCTTCGACGCGGCCGATCGCGCGCTGGCCGAAGCCTTCCGCCGCAGCGTCACGCCCGCCGACATCGCCGGCGCACATGAGCGCGTGGGCTTGCCGGTCACCGACGCGCCGCTGTGCGACCAGGTCGTTCCGCTCACCGCGCGCGGCAATGGCAGCGTGGGGTCGACCGATGTGGGCGACGTGAGTTGGGCCGTGCCGACCGTGCAGATGCGGGGCGCGACGTACGCGATCGGAACGCCCGGCCATTCCTGGCAGCTGACGGGGCAGGGTAAGAGCGAGCTTGCCCACAAGGGCATGATCCACGCGGCCAAGACCATGGCCGGCACCGCGATCGACGTGTTGCGCGACCCGGCATTGCTCGAGCGGGCGCAAGCCGAGCATCAGGCACGGTTGGCCCGCACGCCCTACGAGTCTCCGCTCCCAGCCGATCTCAAGCCCGTGCTCGACATGGCGGCGCATTAACTCGGTTCGATCGGCTCCGCTTGCACGTCTGCCCGCCATGGCACGCTCTCGTCACTCCTGCGCGCCCCATGCACGCCGTCTCGATCATGAGACGAAACGGTTAAGGAGTGCTTAAGCGGCGCGTCAGTTCTTGGCGGAGCGGTAGCCGGCGGCGGCCGCGCGGGCATACCACCGCATGGCTTCGTCGCGGTCGGCGAGGCCGATGGCGCCCCTGGACGCCAGGGTAGCCGGGTCGAATGTCTGTCCCAGCTCGAACATGGCTTCGGCGTTGCCGTCTTCGGCCACGCGGCGGAAGAGCAGCCGGGCGGCGGAGAGATCGTCGATCTGCAGCATCTCACGGCCGCGGCGCAGCAGGAACTCGACCGTCTCGATCGGCAGCTTGCCAATCGTCGCCTTGGCCGGCGCCGTCGGCGCCACGATGGGCTCCGGCTGCAGAGGCGCCACGATCGCCGCCTCGCGGACCGGCTCGGGCAGCGCGACCGCTGCGGTTTCGGCGGACGGTGCCACCGTTTCCGGAGCGGGCGGCGCCGCGGGACGGTCCGCCACGACGGTCGCCGGCGCCGGAGCGGCGACAGCCTCCGGCGCAGGCCGCGGCTGCGGCACTGGCGGGTTCATCGCGATCTGCGGTGCGGGCGTGACCGGCTCGGCTGACTTCGGCTCGGGCGCGACCTTGGCGACCGAATGCTCCTGCCGCAGCCAGCTTTCCGCCTTGCCGGCGACCTGCGCCGCGCGGTCGAGCAGCGGGGCCGCCTGATCGGGGAACAAGCGCGGCGCCACGGCGGCAGCGGTTCCAATCACCACCAGCCCCGCCAGTGCCGCGGACCACACGGCCCGGCGGCGTGACGGGGACGCCGACTCCGGGCTCGGCAGGGTCGCGACGGAAGGTGGGGCCAGGACGGAGCGCAAATCGGCCGCCTCGTCCACGTGGTCCGCACCGATCGTGGCAGCGCCACTGGTTTCCGCCACCCAGGCGGAGGCGGAGAGCAGGGTGGCCAGCAACCGCGGCGTGCCGCCCGAAAGGTCCACCAGCCGGCGCACGCCCTTGCTGTCCAGATCGGCCGTGGTGCGCCCGGTCAGCTCGAGCCAGAGGGCGATGTAGCGTTGGGCCGCTTCCGGCCCGAGCGGCGCGAGCGCGAGCGGGAGTGCGCCTGACACGCGACGCAGCGCGGGGGTGCCGAGGCCGGCGAGTAACAGGGTGCCCGGCGCAGCGCCCAACGTCTTCAGCTGGGCGGGCGTCAAGCGGTTGGCCTCGTCCACGAACAAGGTCGTGCCGAGATCGGGCGGCGCCGGGTCGGCGTCGGCAAGCTGAACGGTGACGGTCCGTCCGGCAGCCCGCAACACGCGGGCGACATGGTCGATCAGCACGGTCTTGCCCGTACCGGCAGGGCCCGTCAGCAGCAGCCGCGTGGTGCCGCCGAGAAGCGCGGCCGCAGCCCGGTCGCGCACGGTCACCCATTCGTCGAACGGCACCGCCGACGTCGCCGCCGGCCGGGCGGTCGCCGTGGGGTGGCGCCGGAGCTGCGGGAGCTGGACGATGTTGCGTGCCGTATTGGACAGGGCGGTGTTCCACATCGAGGGATCGTCCCGTTCTGGGATCACTAATCTGTTACCATGATGCGTTCTCGACTTTCAAGACGATTGGGCAAGTTCTCCAAGCAATCGGGCATGGCTGCGGATGCCGTGCCGGAAGCAGGTCATCTCGAATTTCTCGTTGGGGCTATGCACCTGGTCGTCGTCGAGGCCAAAGCCCATCAACAGCGAATCCAACCCGAGCAGGCGGCGCAAACTCTCCACCACCGGGATGCTGCCGCCGCTGCCGATCAGCACGGCTGGCCGGTCGTATTCGCGTCCGAGCGCTTGCTGCGCCGCTGCCACGAACCGGCCGTCCGACGCGATCTCCATGCCGGGTGCAGTCGAGAACACGTCCACCGTGACCTGGGCGTCCGCGGGCGCGCGCTCGGCGACGAAGCGGCGCAACGCGTCGGCGACCTGTGCGGGGTCCTGCCCGGGGACGAGCCGGAAGGAGATCTTGGCGCCGGCCTCGGCGGCGATGACCGTCTTGGCGCCGGGTCCCTGATAGCCGCCCCAGATGCCGTTGATGTCCGCCGTGGGGCGTGCCCAGAGGCGTTCGAGCGGCGCGCGGTCCTTCTCGCCGACGGGATCGCGCAGGCCGATGCCGCCGAGAAAGGCGCCTTCGTCGAAGCCCAGCGTGTCCCAGCTCCCGCGCTGTTCCGGCGAGATGTCGGCGATGCCGTCGTAGAAGCCGGCGAGCTGCACGCGGCCGTTCTCGTCGTGGATCTGGCCCAGGATGCGGGTCAGGGCGTTGATCGGGTTGAGCGCGGAGCCGCCGAAAATGCCGGAATGCAGGTCCCGCTCGGCCGCCCGCAGCGTCACCTGCGCGTAGACCAGCCCGCGCAGGCGGGTGGTCAGGGCAGGGGTGTCGACGTCCCACATGCCGGTGTCGCTGATGACGGCAACGTCGGCGCGCAGCGCGTCGCGATGCGCCTGGATGAAGGCGTCGAGGTTGGGACTGCCGACCTCCTCCTCGCCCTCGATCATCACGGTGACGCGGACGGGCAAGGAGCCGGTTTGGTCGTGCCAGGCCCGCAGCGCCTCTAGCCACAGCATGACCTGGCCTTTGTCGTCCACCGCGCCGCGGGCAAAGACGCGGGGGCCGTGCGGGCCGTCGACGACGGTCGGCTCGAAGGGTGGGTGGTCCCACAGCTCGACCGGCTCGGCCGGCTGCACGTCGTAATGGCCGTAGAATAGCAGGTGAGGAACGTCACCCGCCGGGCCGTCATGGTGCGCCAGTACGACGGGGTGCCCGGCCGTGCCGTGAACCGCCGCGTCGAAGCCCATGCCGGCCAACTCGGCACGGAGCCACTCCGCGGCCTCGCGGCAATCGGCAGCGTGGGCGGGCTGGGCGGAGACGGAGGGGATGCGCAACAGGCTGAACCAGCGCTGCTGCGATTGTGCGAGATTGGCCTCGACGCGGTCGAGAACGGCGTTGATCGTCATGGCGGGTATTGTGCTGAAATGGGCCCCATCGCGCCAGGGTCCTCCCGGCGATACGACCGGAGTTCGCCCATGCATCGCAGAACCTTCTTGGCCGCCGCGGCCAGCACCCTTGCGGCGCCGGCCCTCGCCCAGCCGGCCAACGCGCGTGTCTTGCGCTTCGTGCCGCAGGGCAACCTCAGCAACCCCGACCCGGTCTGGACCACCACCACCCTGGCCCGCAATCACGGGCTGATGATCTGGGACACGCTCTATGGCGTGGACCGCACGCTGGAGCCCAAGCCGCAGATGGTGCGGGGCCACGAGATCCTGGACGATGGCCGGACCTGGCGCTTCACCCTGCGCGACGGGCTGCGGTTCACCGACGGCGTCCCGGTCCGAAGCGCGGACTGCATCGCCAGCATCGGCCGCTGGGCCAAGCGGCGCGGCCTGGGGCAGCGCATGCTGGCGCAGACCAACGAGATGCGCGCGGTGTCGGACGCGGTGTTCGAGATCCGCATGAGCAAGCCGTTCGCGCTGATGCCGAACGCACTGGCCGATTGGTGCTTCATCATGCCGGAGCGCGTCGCCCGCACCAGCCCCTTCGAGCAGATCACGGACTTCACCGGGTCCGGCCCGTTCCGCTTCCTCACCGACGAGTGGGTGTCGGGGTCGCAGGCGGTGTATGCGCGCAACGAGGGCTACCAGCCGCGGCAGGAGCCGCCGGAGGGTGCGGCGGGTGGCAAGGTGGTGCATTTCGACCGCGTGATCTGGCAGGTGCAGCCGGACCCGTCGGTGGCGGCCGCCGCGCTCGGCAATGACGAGGTGGATTGGGTCGAGCAGCCGTTGCTGGACCTGCTGCCGTCGTTGCGCCGGGCGCGCGGCGTCCGCGTGATGCTCAACGACAATGTCGGCGCGATCGCGATGGTGGCGGTCAACCACCTGCATCCGCCGTTCGACAACCGCAAGTTGCTGCGCGCGCTGCTGCCGGCGATCGATCAATCCGAGTTCATGCAAGCCGCATACGGCGACGCGACCGATTTGTACCGCACCGGGGTCGGCGTGTTCACCCCCGGGCTGGCGATGGCATCGGACGCCGGGATGGAGGCGCTGACCGGTCCGCGCGACCCGGCACTCGCCCGTAAGCTCGTGGCCGAGAGCGGCTATCGCGGCGAGCCGGTGCTGCTGCTGTCGCCGTCGGACTACCCGGACCAGGCCGCCTACAGCCAGGTGTGGCGATCGGTGCTCGAGAAGGCGGGGGTGAAGGTCGAATACGTCAGCACCGATTGGGGTACGCTGGTGTCCAAGCGCGCCAGCCGCGAGCCCGGCGTGTGGAACAGCTTCTGCACGACCTACGAGGGCATGACCGTCGCCACGCCGGCGAGCCACACGCCGATGCGCGGCAACGGCACGGAAGGGTGGTTCGGCTGGCCGACCGACCCGGAGATGGAAGCGTTACGGGACCGCTGGTTCGACGCGCCGGACGTGGCCGCCCAGCGCGCCGTGTGCGACGACATGCAGCGCCTGGCCTTCGATCACGTGCCGTTCTACCCGGTGGGTCAGCGCTTCCTGGCCACCGCGATGCGCACGAGCGTCACCGACGTGGTGCCCGCGCCCTATCCGATCTTCTGGAACGCGCGAAAGGCCTGACGTTCATCCGGGGCGGCTTACCGGCCGCCCCGGGTGGACGGTTCAAGCAGGCTGCATCGCGGCCCAGATCTTCTGCGCCGTGGCCGGCATGTCCATGTGCGTCACGCCGACCGGGCGCAGCGCATCCACCAGCGCATTCATCACCGCCGGCAGCGACCCGGCGCAACCCGCCTCGCCGCAGCCCTTGGCGCCGAGCACGTTGGTCTTGGCCGGCGTCGGATGGCTCTCGATGGCGAAGTTCGGCACGTGCACCGCGTGGGGCAGGGCGTAATCCATGAACGAGCCGGTCATGAGCTGGCCGTCCTCGTCGTACTCCGTCTGCTCCATGAGCGCCTGGCCGATGCCCTGCACCACGCCGCCATGCGCCTGGCCCTCGACCAGCATCGGGTTGATCAGCACCCCGAAGTCGTTGACCATGTAGTAGGAGGCGACCTGCGTCTCGCCGGTCTCCTCGTCCACCTCAATCTCGGCGACGTGCACGCCGTTCGGGAAGGCCGAGTTGCCGAACTCGTCGACCGTCTCGACGTCGAGCTCGCCGGGTCGGGCGGCGGCCAGCTCCATAATGCCGATGCTGCGGTCGGTGCCGGCGATGACGAAGCGCCCGCGCTCGAACTCGATGTCGGCCACTGCGGCCTCCAACTCACTCGCCGCAGCCTGCCGGCCCTTTTCGACACACAGGGCGGAGGCGGCCACGATGGCCGTGCCGCTCGCCATGATGCTCTTGGATCCCCCGGTCCCGCCGCCGGCGATCAGCTGGTCGCTATCGCCCTGCAGCAGCCGCACGCTCTCGAACGGCACGCCGAGCCGGTCGCACAGCACCTGGGCGAACGGGGTGGCATGACCCTGGCCGTAGTCGAGCGTGCCGGTGATGATGGTCACCGAGCCGTCCGCCTCGAAGCGCAGGCCGCCCATCTCGGGCGCCGGCGGCGCCGTCACCTCGAGATACTGGCCGATGCCGCGGCCGCGCAGCTTGCCACGCCGGCGGCTCTCCGCCTTGCGCGCGGCAAAGCCGTCCCAGTCCGCCAGCGCGAGCGCCTTTTCCAGCAGGGCGGGAAAGTCGCCGGAGTCGTAGATCATGCCGGATGGGGCGGTGTACGGCATCTGCTCCGGGCGTATGTGGTTGCGCCGGCGCAGCTCGACCCGGTCAATGCCCATCTCGGCGGCCGCGGTGTCGATCAGCCGCTCCATGTAGTAGTTGCCCTCGGGCCGGCCGGCCCCGCGATAGGCGCCCACCGCCGTCGTGTTGGTGAAGGCGCAAGTGCTGGTCACCTCGATCAGCGGCGTGGCGTAGACGCCGATCGTGTTCTTGGTGGTGTTGCTGGTCGGCGGGATCGTGGTGGCGTTGCTGAGATAGGCGCCCAGGTTGCCCCACACCTTGAGCCGCACGGCCAGGAACCGGCCATCGGCGCCGAGCGCCAACTCGGCCTCCGTCTCGTGGTCGCGGCCGTGGCTGTCGGACAGGAAGCTTTCGGAACGCTCGTCGGTCCACTTCACCGGAGCGCCGAACAGCTTGGCGGCCAGCAGCACGCAGGGATACTCGGGGTACACCGACGCCTTCATGCCGAACGAGCCGCCGACGTTGAAGGTCAGGATGTGCAGCCCTTCCTTGCCGACGCCCAGCACGTCCTTGAGTTGGTTGCGCATGCCGAACACGCCCTGGCAGCCCAGCCGCAGGGTGAACCGGTCATCGGACCAGACGCCGACGGCCGAGCGCGGCTCCATCGGTGCCACCACGATCCGGCTGTTGCGGATGGATAGGCTGGTCACGTGGGCGGCGGCGGCAAAGACGGCGGAGACGGCTTCCGTGTCGCCGTGATGGTAGGTGAGGAAGGCGTTGCCCGGCACCTCGTCGTGCAATTGCGGCGCGCCGGCGGCCATGGCGGCGCGGGCGGTGGTGACGGCCGGCAGCGAGTCGATGTCGAGCATCACCGCTTCGGCGGCGTCCTTGGCCTGCTGCGCGGTCTCGGCGACCACGACCGCGACGGGGTCGCCGACGTAGCGGACCTTGGCGGCGGCCAGCGCCATCTGGCGGATCTTGGGGGTCGGCGTCCCATCGGCATTGGTGCCGCCAGAGGCCGGCATGGGCTGAATGCCGTGAGCCTCCAGATCGGCGGCGGTGATGACGCCGCGGACGCCGGGCATGGCGAGCGCCTCAGCCGCATCGATGCCGCGCAGGGTGCCGTGGGCATGGCGGCTGCGGACGAACACGGCGTGCAACTGGCCGGGCAGGTTGATGTCGTCGGAGTAGCGGCCTTCGCCGCGCAGCAACACGGGATCCTCCTTGCGCGAAACGGGCTGGCCGACGGCGAACTTCTCGAATTCCGGCTTGGTGGAGACGTTCATGCTTGGATAACCCCTGCTTGGGCGGCCGGCACGGGCCGGACGAACGGGCGACGCGGCCTCCAGCTCGGAAGCGGCCTCACCGGAGATTGGTTGCGGATGGCTGACGTAAACCCGTCCCGCGCGGCCAGGCGAACCACGTGAGCGCGACGGCGGCCGATTGCACCGCCAGAACGAGCGCAACGCAACCCGGCCAGCCCGCCTGGGCCCAGACGAAACCGGGCAGGATACCGCCCAGGCTGCCGCCCACGTAGTAGCTCGTCACGTAGAGGCCGACGGCCGTGGACCGCGCCGGCGCCCCCGCGATCGCGACGTAGCCGATCGATAGGATCTGCTCCGTCAGCACGCCCAGCGCGATCAGGGCCAATCCCGCGATGATGCAGGGCAGGGCGGCCACCAGGGTCAGCAGCAAACCGCAGACGGCAGCCGCACCGGCGGCGAGCATCACGGCCCGGCGACCCCAGCGCGCGGCGAGCCGGCTGGCCGTCGGGGTCGCCACGGCGCCGAGCAGGTAGGTGACGAAGATGCTGCCCAGGGCGGCCGGGCCGAGCGCGAACGGAGGCGCGGCGAGCAGCAGGTTGGCGAAGGTGAACGCCGTGATGATGGAGAACAGCACGGCGAAGCCGACCGCGCAGGTGATGAGCACCTGGCCGTTGCGCGCCTGCCTCGCGAACGACGCCGCCGTGCTGCGCCAGCCCCGCACCGGACGGAAGTTCCGCTCGACGGGCATCAGCAGCAACAGGATGACGGCGGCCACCAGGGTGATCGCGGCCAGGAGCAGGAAGCTGGTCCGCCAGTTGAAGAAGTGCGCCGTCCACCCGGCGATGAAGCGGCCGGCGAAGCCGCCGACGATCGTTCCGATGGAGTAGACGCCCGTCATGCGTAGGCCGTCGGCGCCGGCATGCTCGTCGGCGATGTAGGCGACGAACACGGCGAAGATGAAGGGCAGCAGCAGACCCTGTGCGAAGCGGGCGAGCAGGAACCACGGCAGGCTGGGTGCCAGCCCGGCGAGCGCCGTGGGGACGGCCAGCGCGAAGCAAGCCGGCAGCACCAGCCGGCGCCGGCCGAGCGCGTCGGAGATGCCGCCGGCGAATGGCGCCACCAGCGCCACGGCGACCAGCGTGGCCGTCATCGCCAGGCCGGTTTGCGCCGCATCCGTCCCGAACGCATCGGCCAAGGTCGGGAGCAGGGATTGCGGTGCGTAAAGGTTGACGAAGGTGCAGAACCCGGCGGCGACCGCGGCCAGGTCGCGCCCCCATTTCGTCCCGTCCGCCGGTGCTCGAGCCGGCGTCGCCCGAGTCGTCACGGCGCGGCGAATACCGCGGCACAGGCGGCCGGCAGCCTGGGCGGCGGGGCGGGGCGAGTCGGCGCGGCGGGTCGGTCGAGTTGCGCGAACCACCAATCCAGCGTGGCGTCACAGCCGTCGCCGGGCGGGATCGGCGCTTGGTTGGCGCATTCGGCCTGACCCGGGGGGCAGCGGAAATGGATGTGCATGTGCGCCGCGTGCCCGTACCAGGGCCGCACGAAGTGGAGCCAGGATCGGTCGCTCTCGGTCCGGCACAGGTGCTGTTTGATGGCCGCGTTGACCAGCACGCGGTCCACGCCGGGCAGCGCCGTGGCCAGACGGATCAGGGTCGCAGTGCCGGGCTGCCAGCGCGAGGGGTCGATGTCGCGGCCGCCCGGGGCCACGAGGCTGTCGACCGTGGCGGCCTCGCGCTGGACGGGCGAGAGCGGCGGCTTCTGGGAGGGATCGAGCCAGACGTCGGCATCGAGCCCGATCATGTGGCTCGCGTGCAATCCTGCCATGGGACCGCCACGAGGCAGCGATATGTCATTCATGAACAACGTCCCGAGGCCGACCGCTCTTGCTTGCTGCCCCAGTCTTTCCAACGCCGCGATCGTCGTCGGTGCACCCCAGAACGAACTGTGGCTTTGACGGATCGTTACGTAGCCCGGTCCGGACGGGGGCAGCTCCTCCGCACCGGCAATGCAACCCACGCCCGGCCCGCCAATGATCCGGGTCGGCGCCGCCGCGTGAGCCGCCGAGCCGAGAGCCAGCAAACCAAATAGTAACGATTTCATGCGCACAATCTGACTATGGACCGCCCGCTTCACCCTCGCCAGACGAGGATGCGGCCTTCGATGAGGATGGAGCACGAGTGAAGAGACTTGAGGGCCGTTACCTGGTCACCGGCGGCGCCGGTTTCGTGGGGAGCCACTGCGTCCTGAAACTGATCGAGGCCGGCGCCCAGGTGGTCGTGCTCGACAATCTGCGGCAAGGCCACCGTGCGGCCGTGCCGGATGGCGTGCCGCTGGTCGAGGCCGATGTGGGCGATGCCGACCAGGTCTTGTCCCGCGGCCGCTGGGCCGGGGTGCTGCATTTCGCGGCGCTGTCGCTGGTGGGCGAGAGCATGAGCGAGCCGATGCGCTACATGATCGAGAATGCGGGGCAGGGATATCGGCTGATCGAAGCCTGCGTGCGGCACAACGTGCCGAAATTCGTGCTGTCGTCGACCGCCAACCTGTTCGGCACCCCCGATCAGGTGCCAATCACGGAAACCGCGCGCATCTCGCCCGGCTCGCCCTACGGTGAAAGCAAGCTGGCGATCGAGACGGCGCTGCGATGGGCCGGCGAGCTGCACGACCTCCGCTTCGCCTGCTTACGGTATTTCAATGCCGCCGGTGCCGACCCGGCAGGGCGGCTCGGCGAGCACCACGACCCGGAAACCCATTTGATTCCGATCGCGATCGACGCCGCGCTCGGCCGCCGTCCGCCCTTGGTCGTGTTCGGGACCGACTACCCGACCCCGGACGGCACCGCCATCCGCGACTACGTCCACGTGGACGACCTCGCGGAAGCGCACGTCCTGGCGCTCGAGCAGCTCGACCGGTGCAGCGTGATCTATAATCTCGGCTGCGGCACCGGCCATTCCGTCAAGCAGGTCATCGCGTCGGTCGAGCGGGTGTTGGGCCGCAAGGTGCCGCACGAGTTGGGCCCGCGCCGGGCCGGCGACCCGGCGATCCTGGTCGCCTCTTCCGCTCGCATCCAGCGCGAGACGGATTGGCTTCCGCACTACACCGAGCTGGACGACATCGTCCGCACCGCCGCCGACTGGCGGATCAAGAACCCTGCCGGCTATCCTTTGGAGGCGGGGAACAGCGGCACGGAAAGATAGGCCAAGCGCTTCACCTCCGTGCGCCCGCGCGACACGGAGTCCAGGATCAGGCCGCAGGTGAAGGACAGGAACGCCAACCCGACCAGGCCGGTGGCCAGCACGGCCGTCGGCAAACGCGGGACCAAACCGGTACGGCTGAACTCGGCCAACAGCGGGACTGCCAGCAGCACGGCCAGCAGTGCCAGCACGACGCCGCTGACGCTGAAGAACTGCAAGGGCCGCTCTTCTTTGACCAGCCGCACGATGGTGAACAGGATCCGGAACCCGTCGCGCACCGTGTTGAGCTTGGATGCCGAGCCCGGCGGCCGCTCGCGATACGGCGTCTCCACCTCGCCGATCGGCATGGAGAGTTCAAGCGCGTGCACGGTGAACTCCGTCTCCGTCTCGAACCCGCCCGAGAGCGCGGGAAACGTTTTGACGAACCGGCGCGAGAACACGCGGTAGCCGGACAACATGTCCTTGATCCGGTCGCCGAAGATGGTCCGCACGATGCCGGTGAGCAGGAGATTGCCGAAGCGGTGACCGGGGCGATACGCCGCCTCGATGTCCGACACGCGGGTGCCGTTCACCATGTCGAGCCGTTCGGCCAGCATCAGCGAGACCATCTCGGGCGCCGAGGGCGCATGGTAGGTCGCGTCGCCATCCACCAGCACGTACACATCCGCCTCGATGTCCGCGAACATGCGGCGGATGACGTTACCCTTGCCCTGAAGCGTCTCCCGCCCGACGACCGCGCCGGCCTCGCGGGCGACGGCAACGGTGCGGTCGCGCGAGTTGTTGTCGTACACGTAGATCGTTGCGTTCGGCAGCGCGGCGCGGAACTCCGCGATCACACCGCCGATCGTGACCTCCTCGTTGTAGCAAGGGATCATCACCGCGATCTTCGGCGTCGATGCCGCCACGTCATTCGGCAGAAGGAGGGAAGCGGCGAGGTCGACTGACATGCGCGCGAGCTACACCGTTTGCCGTCCGATCGGAACCCTCGCGTGTCCGGGCCCGCACACGAAGTTTGGGCGACCAAGGGGCAAGCTGGCGCCGGGTCATCGCCCGTGGTTGTCTCGCGCGGTCAACGGAGTGAGGATGGAATGGAACTCGGGCGCCGCACACTCTTGGCCGCCACCGCCGCCACGTTGGCGCGCCCGGCTCTGGCGCAAAATGCGCGCGTGATCCGCTTCATTCCGCAGGCCGACCTGTCGGTCCTGGACCCGGTCTGGACCACCGCCTACGTGACCCGCAATCACGGCTTCATGGTGTTCGACACGCTGTTCGGCACCGATAGCCAGTATCGCCCCTCGCCGCAGATGGTCGCCGGTTTCAAGACGGAGGATGACGGCAAGCTCTGGACGCTGGGCCTGCGTTCCGGCCTGCGATTCCATGATGGCGAGCCGGTGCGCGCATCCGATTGCGTCGCCAGCATCAAGCGCTGGGGAAAGCGGGACGCGTTCGGCCAGGCGCTGATGGGAGCGACCGACGATCTCTCCGCCAAGGACGATCGGACCATCGTGTTCCGGCTCAACAAGCCATTCCCGCTACTACCGACCGCGCTGGGCAAGACGCAGACCTACGCTCCCGTCATCATGCCCGAGCGCCTGGCCAATGCCGGCGCCTCGGCCCCCGTCACGGAGATGATCGGCAGCGGCCCGTTCCGCTTCCTCGCCAAGGAGCGGCTGGCTGGCGCCCGCGTCGTGTACGAGCGGTTCGCCGACTACGTCCCGCGTTCCGACGGCGTGCCCGACATGACCGCCGGGCCCAAGGTGGTCAATGTCGACCGCGTCGAGTGGACCACCATCGCGGACCCGACCACGGCGGCCCAGGCGCTGATCAACAACGAACAGGATTGGTGGGACTACGCCAGCGCCGACCTGCTCGGCCTGTTGCAGAAGACCCGCGGCGTGCGCGCCCTGGTGCAGGAGCCGTCCGGCCAGATGAGCCAGATCCGCTTCAACCAGCTGCAGCCGCCGTTCGACAACCCGGCCATCCGCCGCGCCTTGCTCGGCGCTATCGACCAGTCCGACACGGTGACCGCGGTCGTCGGCACCGACCCCAAACTGTCCAACACGCCCGTGGGCTATTTTGCGCCCAACACGCCCATGGCGAGCACGGCCGGGCTGGATGTGTTCAGCGGCCCGCGCGACATGGACAAGGTCAAGCAGCAGCTCCAGGAAGCCGGCTACAAGGGCGAACGCGTCGTGCTGCTCGCCGCGACCGACTTCCCCGTGCTGAAAGCCATGTCCGATGTCGCGGCCGACGCGCTGAAGCGGGCTGGCATGAACGTGGACTACGTGTCCACCGATTGGGGCGGGGTGGTCTCGCGCCGCGCCAGCAAGGAGCCGGTCGACAAGGGGGGCTGGAGCGCGTTCTGCACCGCCTGGGCCGGCGCGGACCAGCTCAATCCTGCCGGCCATGTCAGCCTGCGCGCCAATGGCGACCAGGCCTGGTTCGGCTGGCCCGACGACCCCAAGCTGGAAGCGTTGCGCGACGAGTGGTTCCGCGCCGCCGATGTGCCGGCGCAAGCGGCGGTGTGCGCGCGAATGCAGCAGGAAGCGCTGACCAGCGTGCCCTACATCCCGATGGGTCAATACCTCCAGCCGACCGCCTATCGCACGTCGCTGGACGGGGTGTTGAGCGGGTTCGCCATCTTCTGGAACGTGCGAAAGAGCTGACCGCCGGGCTGTGGCCCGGATTCTGCTTTGACGAGAGGGCCGGCGCGTCGTCGGCAGGAGAGACCCATGAAGCGTCGCGACCTGTTGGCGACCGGAACTGCCGCCGCCGTGAGCAGCTTGGCCGCGCCCCGCCTGGCGCGGGGGCAGGATGCCAAGGTGCTGCGCTTCGTGCCGCAGGCCAACCTGTCCAGCCTCGATGCCGTGGCCGGGACGCAATACGTTGTCCGCAATGCCAGCCTGCTGGTGTGGGACACGTTGTTCGGCGTCGACCATACGGTGACGCCGCGGCCTCAGATGGTGGAACGCTGGGAGAACTCGGCAGACGGCAAGGACTGGACGTTCCAGTTGCGCCCCGGCCTCCGCTTCCATGACGGCGAGCCGGTGCTGGGCCGCGACGTCGTCGCCAGCCTGCAGCGCTGGATGGTGCGCGACACCATGGGCCAGCGGATCAAGGCGTCCTTGCTCGAGTTGAGCTCGCCCGACGACCGTACGGTGCTGCTCAAGCTCAGCCGACCGTTCCCCAAGATGCTGTTCGCGCTCGGCAAGCAGAACGCCCCGGTCGCCGAGATCATGCCGGAGCGCATCGCCCGCACCGACCCGTTCAAGCTCATCACGGAGTATGTCGGGTCCGGGCCCATGGTGTTCCGCAAGGACGAGTGGGTTCCCGGCAGCCGCGCCGTGTTCACGCGCTTCGCCGACTACCAGCCGCGCGCGGAGAAGGCCGATTGGCTGGCCGGCGGCAAGCGGATGAATTTCGACCGCATCGAGTGGATCATCATGCCGGACGACGCGACCAAGGCGGCCGCGCTCGGCAATGGCGAGATCGACTGGTGGGAGAACCCGATCCCCGACCTGGTGCCGCTGCTGAAGAAGAACCGGTCGGTCGCTGTCGAAATCGCCGACGATTTCGGCAACATCGGCACGTTCCGCATGAACCACCTGTGGCCGCCCTTCAACGACGTCCGAGCCCGGCGCGCGATCATGACCGCGCTCAACCAGGAAGACTACATGCGCGCCGTGGTCGGCGACGACCCGGCGCTTTGGCAGCACCTGCCGAGCTACTTCACCCCCGGCACGCCCTTCTCCACCGATGCCGGCGGCGACATCCTGAAGGGTCCCCGCCGGTACGACGAGGCGCGCAAGCTCATGGCCGAGGCCGGCTATAACGGCGAGAAGCTGGTCCTCCTGGTCGCTACCGACATCGCCATCACCAAGGCGCAGGGCGACGTCTCGGCCGACCTGCTCGGCCGCATCGGCGTCAACGTGGATTACCAGGCGCTCGACTGGGGCACGGTGGGCGCGCGCCGTGCCAAGAAGGAGTCGCCGGCCACCGGCGGCTGGAACATCTTCCACACCTGGCACGCCGGCGCCGACTGCGTGAACCCGGCCCCCTACACCGCGCTGGACGCGGGCGGCGACAAGGCCTGGTTCGGCTGGCCGAACTCGCCAAGGGTGCAGGCCGATATCGACGCCTGGTATGCTGCGGCCGACCCCGCCGCCGAGAAGGCGGCGATGGACACGATCAATCGCGATTCGATGGAGTTCGTGACCTATGCGCCCACCGGGTTTTTCTTGCAGTATCAGGCTTGGCGGAAGAACCTCTCCGGCGTCGTCAAAGCGCCGTTCCCCGTATTCTGGGATGTGACCAAGACCTGATGCTCAACTACGTCGCCCGCCGTGTCGTCTCCACGATCCCCGTCATGGCGGTCGTGGCCCTGTTCGTGTTCTCCTTGCTGTACCTCGCCCCCGGCGACCCTGCGGCGATCATCGCCGGCGACCAGGCCAGCCCGGCCGACGTGGATCGCATCCGCGCCGGGCTCGGCCTCGACCGGCCGTTCATCGTGCGCTTCGTCGAATGGCTCTGGAACGTGCTGCAGGGCAACCTCGGCACCTCCATCTTCACCAACCTGCCGGTCACGACCATGATCCAGCAGCGGCTCGAGCCGACCATCTCGCTCATGGTGCTGACGCTGATCCTGTCTGTCGGCCTCGCCGTCCCGATGGGCGTGCTGGCGGCCTGGAAGCACGGGACCTGGATCGACCGGGTGATCATGATGGTCGCGGTGTTCGGCTTCTCCGTGCCGGTCTTCGTCGTCGGCTACTTGATGGCCTATGTGTTCGCGCTGGATGGGCTCGGCCTGGCCGACAAGGCGGCCTGGCTGTTCGGACCCGGCGCCGGCGATGCGGTGAGCAGCATGATGCTGCCGGTGCAGGGCTACACGCCGCTGTCCCGCGGCGTCGGGCCGTGGCTCTCGAACCTGATCCTACCGGCCGTGACGCTCGGCGGCGTCTACATCGCGCTGATCGCGCGCATCACCCGGGCGACCATGCTGGAGGTGTTGAGCCAGGATTACGTCCGCACGGCGCGCGCCAAGGGCGTGGGCAACAGCACGGTGCTGTTCCTGCACGCGCTGAAGAATGCTGCCGTCCCGATCGTCACCGTGATCGGCATCGGCGTCGCGCTGCTGATCGGCGGCGCCGTCGTCACCGAGAGCGTGTTCGCCATCCCCGGCCTTGGCCGCCTGGTCGTGGACGCGATCCTGCGGCGCGACTACCCGATCATCCAGGGCGTCGTGCTGCTCTTCTCCTTTGTTTACGTGCTCGTCAATTTGGGGGTCGACCTCGTCTACACGGTCGTCGATCCGAGGATCCGCTATTGAGCATCACGGCCGACACCGCGCCCCACACGTTGCCGCTCCACGCGCCGAATGCGGCCGCGCGCGAGCCCCACGTCGTCGAGGCCGTCGAACTCCCCGACATTCTCCCGCCGGTCAAACAACGGGGCCGGGTCGGCACGATCCTGCGCCGCTACCCGACCATGGTGATCGGCGGCGTGCTGCTACTGCTGATCCTGTTCATGGCGGTCGCCGCGCCGTGGTTGTGGACGGTGGACCCGACGGCGCTCGCACCGGCCAAGCGCACCCGGCTCCCCTCCGCGGTCAACTGGTTCGGCACGGACGCGCTGGGCCGCGACATCTACTCCCGCGTGGTTTTCGGTTCGCGCGTGTCGCTGACCGTCGGCTTCGCCGTGGCGATCTGCGCCAGTGCGGTCGGGCTGTTGATCGGGCTCGTCTCCGGTTTCGTCCGCTGGCTCGACGGTTTCATCATGCGGATCATGGACGGGTTGATGTCCATCCCGCCCATCCTGCTCGCCATCGCGCTGATGGCGCTGACCCGCGGCAGTGTCGGCAACGTCGTGCTCGCCATCACCGTCGCCGAGATCCCGCGCGTCTCGCGGCTCGTGCGCGGCGTCGTCCTGAGCCTGCGCGAGCAGCCCTATGTCGAGGCCGCGATCGCCTCCGGGACCCGGGTGCCGCTGATCATCTGGCGCCACATCCTGCCCAATACGCTGGCCCCGATCACGGTGCAGGCGACCTATATCTGCGCGTCGGCGATGATCACGGAGGCAATCCTGTCCTTCATCGGCGCCGGCACGCCGCCGATCATCCCGTCCTGGGGCAACATCATGGCCGAGGGCCGGGCGCTGTGGCAGGTCAAGCCGCACATCGTCTTCTTCCCCGCCGTGTTCCTTTCCATCACCGTTCTGGCCGTCAACCTGCTCGGCGACGGGCTTCGCGATGCACTGGACCCGCGCATGGCCAAGAGGCTCTGATGACCCGCGCTGCACCGGCCGGAGTCGCATCCGCGACCCCGTTGCTGGAGGTCGAGAACCTCCAGACCCATTTCGGCACCCCCGGCGGGATCGTGCGCGCCGTCGAGGGGCTGTCGTTCCACATCGATGGCGGCGAGACGCTGGCGGTGGTCGGCGAGAGCGGGTGCGGAAAGTCCGTCACCTCCATGTCGATCCTGCGGCTGATCCCGACGCCGCCGGGCAAGCTCTCCGGCGCGATCCGCTTCAACGGCCGCAACCTGCTCGACCTGCCGGAGGCCGAGATGCGCAAGCTGCGTGGCAACGACATCGCGATGATCTTCCAGGAGCCGATGACCAGCCTCAACCCGGTGCTCACCATCGGGCGCCAGATCGGCGAAACCGTCCGCCTGCACGAGGGCCTCAACGCCCGCGATGCGGAGCAACGCGCGGTCGACATGCTGACCCTGGTGGGCATCCCCGCGCCGGGTCGACGGGTGCGCGAGTATCCGCACCAGCTCTCCGGCGGCATGCGCCAGCGCGTCATGATCGCCATGGCGCTCGCCTGCAACCCCAAGCTGCTGATCGCCGACGAGCCGACCACGGCGCTCGACGTCACCATCCAGGCGCAGATCCTGGACCTGATGCGCGACCTCAAGACCCGGTTGGGCTCGGCCATCATGCTGATCACCCACGATCTCGGCGTGGTCGCCGAAATGGCGCAGCGCGTGGTGGTCATGTATGCCGGCCGCAAGGTGGAGGAAGGTCCGGTGGCGGCCATCTTCGGCGACCCGCAACACCCCTACACGCGCGGCCTGCTCGGCGCCGTGCCTCGGCTCGGCTCGTCCCTGACCGGCGAGGGCCGCACCAAGCTGGCCGAGATTCCGGGGCAGGTGCCCAGCCTCCGCCAGCGGATCGTCGGCTGCCCCTTCGCCGGGCGTTGCCTGTCCGTCACGGATCTGTGCCGAACGGTGGCCCCCGCAGTAGAGGAGAAGCGCCCGGGCCACAGCGTCGCCTGCCATTACGCCGACTACGACATGGGCCGGCCCGCCGTGCGAGACGCCGCATGAGCGTGCTGCTGGACGTACGCGACCTCAAGAAGCACTACCCGCTCAAGAAGGGCCTCTTCGGCGGCAGCACCGGCTTCGTATACGCCGTCGATGGCGTGAGCTTCACCATCAACCGCGGCGAAACCCTGTCGCTGGTCGGCGAGTCCGGCTGCGGCAAGTCCACGGTCGGCAAAGCGATCCTGCGCCTGACCGACCCGACCGCCGGCGAGGTCCGCCTCGAAGGCGAGCGGATCGACAATGTGCCGGTTGGCAAGCTGCGCACCCTGCGCCAACGCGTGCAGGTCGTGTTCCAGGATCCGTTCAGCTCGCTCAACCCGCGCATGCGGGTGGGCGACATCATCGCCGAGCCGTTGCGCAATTTCGGCATGACCAAGGGCCTGGATAAGCGCGTGGCGGAGTTGATGGACACGGTGCGCCTACCGCGCGACGCGGCCAACCGTTTCCCGCACGAGTTCTCCGGCGGTCAGCGCCAGCGCATCGGCATCGCCCGCGCGCTGGCGCCAGGCGCCGACCTGATCATCTGCGACGAGGCCGTCTCCGCGCTGGACGTCTCGGTCAAGGCGCAGATCGTCAATCTGCTATCCGACCTGCAGGACGAGCTCGGCCTGGCGCTGCTGTTCATCAGCCACGACCTCGCCATCGTCGAGCACCTGACCCACCGGGTCGCGGTGATGTATCTCGGCAAGATCGTCGAGATCGCCGACCGCGCCAGCCTGTTCCGGCAACAGCGCCACCCCTACACGCGCTGCCTGCTTTCGGCGGTGCCGGTGGCGGACCCCGGCGCAACCCGCGACCGCATCATCCTCACCGGTGACGTGCCGAGCCCGATCAACCCGCCGAGCGGCTGCCGTTTCCACACGCGCTGCCCCTATGTGTTCGACCGTTGCCGGTCGGAGGAGCCCACCCTGCGCGCCATGCCCGGCGCCCCCGACGGCCAGCTCGCCGCCTGCCACCTCGACGAACTGCCCGCACTGCAGGTGATCGCCGAAGCCGCCTGACCCTGTCGTATGGCCGCCGTTTGACGCTTGGCGTCAGAACGGCGGCAGGTGCCCGACGCCGACCACGCCACTCGCCGACCCGGCCAGGTCTTGGCCCGCCGTGTCCTGCTGGAACCCGCTCTGCTGCGTCGTCGCCTGCGGGAAGCCGTTCGCCGTCACGGCGTCCTCCCCGCCCGACACCGCCCCCGTGCGTGCGCCGCCCGCCAGCGGGCCGGGGTCGACCCTCCCTGCCGCGGCCGATCCGGTCTCCGGCCCCGGGCTGCACCCCGCGAGCCCGACGATTACACCGACTATTCCCATTGCGCGAAACAGCATCATGGTAAGGGTAGCGCGCGGACGGGGGAGGGGTTCGGTGGCGATATGTCGCCACGGCCCCGTCACTTGACCCTCTGGCGCCCGCCCTCGCAAACTGGGGCGGTATTTCAGCGAAATGGGGAAACCGATGCCGGCAATCGAAATCACAGTGAACGGCAAGCACCACCAGGTCGAGATCGAAGGTCGTACGCTGTTGGTCGAGTTGTTGCGCGAGAAGCTCGGCCTGACCGGCACCCATGTCGGGTGCGACACCAGCCAGTGCGGCGCCTGCGTCGTCCATGTGGACGGCAACTCCGTCAAGAGCTGCACCATGCTCGCGATCCAGGCGAACGGCCGCGACGTGACCACGATCGAGGGCCTCGCCGCCCCGGACGGCACGCTGCACCCGATGCAGGAGATGTTCCGCGAGCATCACGCCCTGCAGTGCGGCTTTTGCACCCCGGGCATGGTGATGAGCGCCGTGGACCTGGTGAAGCTGCATCCCGAGGGCCTGACCGAGGACGAGATCCGCCACGGCCTCGAGGGCAATCTCTGCCGCTGCACCGGCTACCACAACATCGTCAAGGCGATCGCCGCCGCCTGGCCGCTGATGCACGGCAAGCAGCACGCCGAAGCCGCCTAACCGACCCCGACCCGCCGCGTCACCCTCTCCCCCGGGAGAGGAACACGCCTTCGCCACCCTCTCCCTCCGGGGGAGGGCCGGGGGAGGGATCGCCGCCAGCCGACAACAAAAATAATCGGAGGAAACCATGGGCTTCGAGGGGATCGGCGCTTCCGTCAAGCGCAAGGAGGACCACCGCTTCCTGAGCGGCCGCGGCAACTACACCGATGACATGAACCGTCCCGGCCAGCTCTACGCGGTGCTGCGCCGGTCCGACCGGCCGCATGCGCGCCTGCTCTCGGTCGACACGGCCGCGGCCGCCGCCGCGCCGGGCGTGGTGGCCATCTTCACCGGCGCCGATCTCGATGCCGATGGCGTCGGCGGCGTGCCCTGCGGCTGGCAGATCCATAACAAGGACGGCTCGCCGATGGCCGAGCCGAAGCATCCCGTGCTCGCCGTCGGCAAGGTTCGCCATGTCGGCGACCCCGTCGCCGTGGTCATCGCCGAGACCCGGCAACAGGCCAAGAACGCTGCCGAGATGATCGAGATCGGCTACGACGACCTGCCCGGCATCTCCAGCCTCAAGGCCGCCACCGCCCCCGGCGCTCCGCTGGTGCACGACGACGTGCCCGGCAACATCTGCTACGACTGGCACATCGGCGACAAGGGCGCGGTGGACGCCGCCTTCGCCCGCGCCACCCACCGGGTCAAGCTCGAGCTGCACAACAACCGGCTCGTCCCCAACGCGCTGGAACCCCGCTCCGCCATCGGCGACTTCGATCGCTCCTCCGGCGACTTCACCCTCTACACCACCAGCCAGAACCCGCACGTCATCCGCCTGCTGATGGGCGCCCACGTGCTGCACATCCCGGAGAACAAGCTGCGCGTGGTCGCCCCCGACGTGGGCGGCGGCTTCGGCTCCAAGATCTATCATTACGCCGAGGAGGCGGTCGTGACCTGGGCCGCCGGCAAGCTCGGCCGCCCCGTCAAGTGGACCGCCGATCGCTCGGAAGCCTTCATCTCCGATGCCCATGGCCGCGACCACGACAGCGTCGCCGAAATGGCGCTGGACGCCGACGGCACGTTTCTGGCGCTGCGGGTCCGGACGCTCAGCAACATGGGCGCCTACCTCAGCACCTTCGCCCCCTGCATCCCGACCTACCTGTCGGCGACGCTCCTGGCCGGCTGCTACAAGACCCCCGCCATCTACGGCGAGGTGAAGGCCGTATTCACCCACACCGTCCCGGTCGACGCCTATCGCGGCGCCGGGCGGCCGGAAACCACCTTCCTGCTCGAGCGGCTGATGGACGTGATCGCGTTCGACACCGGCATCGACAAGGTCGAGCTGCGCCGCCGCAACTTCATCCCTACCGACGCCTTCCCTTACCAGACGCCGGTCGCGCTGCAGTACGACAGCGGCGACTACTTCACCACGCTGCGCGTCGCTTTGCAGCAATCGGACTGGGCGGGCTTCGAGGCTCGCCGTGCCGCCGCCGCCCGGCGCGGCAAGCTTCGCGGGATCGGCATCTCGACTTACGTGGAAGCCTGCGGCATCGCACCCTCGGCCGTGGTGGGGTCGCTCGGCGCCCGCGCCGGGCTGTATGAGTGCGCCAACATCCGTGTGCATCCAACGGGTTCGGTGACGGTGTTCACCGGCTCGCACAGCCACGGCCAGGGTCACGAGACGACCTTCGCCCAACTCGTGGCCGATCAGCTCGGCGTGCCGATGGCCCAGATCGATGTCGTCCATGGCGACACCGCCAAGATCCCGTTCGGCATGGGCACCTATGGCAGCCGCTCGCTCGCGGTCGGCGGGTCCGCCATGGTCAAGGCGATGGACAAGATCGTCGCCAAGGGCAAGCGCATCGCCGCGCACCTGATGGAAGCCGCGGTGGAGGACATCGAGTTCAAGGACGGCCGCTTCTCCGTCGCCGGCACCGACAAGAGCAAGGCGTTGTCCGACGTGTCGCTGGCCGCCTACGTGCCGCACAACTACCCGATCGACGAGATCGAGCCCGGGCTGGAGGAGACGGCATTCTACGACCCCAAGAACTTCACCTATCCGGGCGGCTGCCACGTCTGCGAGGTGGAGATCGACGGGGAGACCGGCTCGGTCGCCGTGGTGAACTTCACCGCCATCGACGATGTCGGCCGGGTCATCAATCCGATGATCGTGGAAGGTCAGGTGCAGGGGGGCGTCGCCCAGGGCATCGGGCAGGCGCTGATGGAGAACGCCGTCTACGACGAGGGCGGTCAACTCGTCAGCGGATCGTTCATGGATTATACCATGCCGCGCGCGCACGACTTCGCGAAATTGACGGTCGGCACCGAGAACACGATGTGCACGCACAACCCGTTGGGCTCCAAGGGTGTCGGCGAAGTCGGCGCCATCGGCAGCCCGCCGGCGGTGATCAATGCCGTGGTGGACGCCTTGCGCGATTTCGGCGTGCGGCATCTGGACATGCCGGCCACCGCGGAGAAGATTTGGACCATCATGCAGGACCGCCCCCGCCTGGCGGCCGAGTAGGAGTTTCCCGATGTACGATTTCACCTACACCAAGCCGGCCAGCGTGCCGGACGCGCTCCAGGCTCTCGTCGCAGACCCCGAGGCCAAGCCGCTCGCCGGCGGGCAGACCTATATCCCGGTGCTCAAGCAGCGCCTGGCCAAGCCGACCGCCATCGTCGACCTCTCGAGCCTCGGTCTCGCCGGCATCACGGTGCAGGGCGACACGATCCGCATCGGCGCCATGACGACGCATTTCGAGATCATGACGAACGAGACGATCAAGCAGCACGTCCCGGGCCTGGCCAAGATGGCGTCCTGGATCGGCGACACGCAGGTGCGGCACCGTGGCACCATGGGCGGCTCGCTCGCCAACAACGACCCGGCCGCCTGCTACCCCGCCGCCGTGCTCGCCTGCGACGCCACGATCGTGACGGATAAGCGTTCCATCAAGTCGGACGAGTTCTTCCAGGGCATGTTCACCACCGCGCTGGAGCCCGGCGAGCTCATCACCGCCGTCGAGTTCCCCAAAATGGAGAAGTCGAACTACGAGAAATTCCGCAACCCGGCGAGCCGCTACGCGATGGTCGGCGTGTTCGTCGCCAAGGGCCCGTCCGGCGTGCGCCTGGCCATCAACGGGGCCGGGCAGGGCGGCGTATTCCGCCACACCGCCATGGAGCAGGCGCTGGCCGGCAATTTCTCTGCCGATGCCATCAAGGACATCAAGACCCCGTCCGACGACCTCAACGGCGACATCCATGCCTCCGCCGAGTATCGCGCCCATCTGATCGGCGTCATGGCTCGCCGCTGCGTGGCCGCGGCCTGATCGAACCGTCTGGTAGTCGCCCTCTCCCGCCAGCGGGAGAGGGCTCGGAGTAAGAAGCATGCCCTACCCCTTTACGGCCGAAGACCTCGAGACGCTCAAGCAGTGGGACACGCCCACCATCTGCAACGGCCTCGAACTCGTGGTGCCCGACCGGCGGGCCATCGGCTTCACCGTCGAACCCATGGTCGCCGCCGACCGGGCGCTGAAGCCGATCGTCGGCCTCGCCCGCGTCGGCTACATGCGCGCAAAGGAGACCCCGCGCGCGGCGGTGGCCGAGCGCATGGACTGGTACGACTACGTGGCTGCCGCCGACCTACCGACCGTCGTCGTCCTGCAGGATCTCGACTCGCGTCCGGGCTACGGCGCCTGGTGGGGCGAGGTGAACTCTGCCGTCCACAAGGCGCTTGGCGCGCTGGGCTGCGTGACCAATGGCTCGTTCCGCGACTGCGACATGCTGGCCTCCGGCTTTCAGATCGTCGGCGGCCGCATCGGCCCCAGCCACGCCCACGTCCATATCGTCGATTTCGGCAGGCCGGTGGACGTGTTCGGTATGCACGCGGTCCATGACGACGTGATCCACGCCGACTATCACGGCGCCGTCGTCATCCCGGCCGATGCCGTCAAGCAACTCCCGGCCGCGATCGAGCTGATCTCGCGCCGCGAGAAAGTCATCTTGGACGTGGTCAACGCAGCCGGCTTCACCCCCGCCAAGCTGCGGGAAGCGTTGCGGGCCTCCGGCGAGATCCATTGACGTGCTGATCGCCTCGTCCCCCGTCGAGATCGATGCGGAGGCCGAGACCGCTGGCTTGTCGCCCGCCGCGCACGCCGCGGCGCGCGAACTGTTCCACTCTCTGACCGACCGGCTCGGCCGCGCCGTCGCCGAACTGAGCGTCGGGCACGAGGATTGGCCCACGCACCGGTTCTACTTCACGGCCGAACCCGGCGGCCTCGCGCCGTTGCGGGCCGGTTTGCAGGCCCGGGCCGACATCGCCGAGATCGGAGATGCCGGCCCTGCCGAGGTCCGGAGCGGGCTGGCGGGCCTTTATTGCGCCGACGGCAAGGATGGCTGCGAGGCCATCCTGGTCGGTCACGAGAACCACGAGGGCTATCTGAGCCCAAGCAAAGCGACCTGACCGCCGATGATCGGCGCAGCGCGTGCAAGGTGATGCTTGAGTTACGCCCGCGTTGCCGTGTAGGCAGCGAGGGGTGAGAAGCGACGGCCGTTCCGTTGCCAGTGGGGAGCCGGTTTCGATGGATGGTGGGTTGGTCGGAACTGGAGGGACTGCTCGCCAGCCCTGGTACAAGGTCCTCTATATTCAGGTTCTGATCGCGATCGTGCTCGCCGTCATCCTGGGCGTGGTGGCGCCGGAATTCGCCAAGTCGCTCAAATGGCTCGGCGACGCCTTCATCGGCCTCATCCGCATGATGATCGCGCCCATCATCTTCTGCACCATCGTGCACGGCATCTCGTCCATGGGCGACCTCAAGAAGGTCGGCCGCGTCGGGATCAAGGCGCTGGTCTACTTCGAGGTGATCTCCACCTTCGCGCTCGTCATCGGCGTGATCGTCGGCGAGATCGTCAAGCCCGGTGCCGGCTTCGGTGCCGACCCGGCGTCGCTCGACCCCAAGGCGGTCGCCACCTATGCCGCCGCCGCCGCCAAGGACAGCACCGTCGCCCACATCATGGCGCTGATCCCGACCAGCTTCCTCAACCCGTTCGCCTCCGGCGACCTGCTTCAGGTGCTGCTGATCTCCATCCTTACCGGCGTGGTCGTCGCCGGGCTGGGCGATCGCGCGCCGCAGGTGAGCCACGTGGTGGACATCGCCGGACAGATCTTCTTCCGCATCATCGCCATCGTGGTGAAGCTCGCCCCGATCGGCGCGTTCGGCGCCATGGCGTTCACCATCGGGCAGTACGGCCTGGGCAGCCTCGGCCGCCTCGCCGGGCTGGTCGGCACCTTCTATCTCACAAGCCTGCTCTTCGTGCTGGTCGTGCTGGGCACGGTGGCCAAGCTGTCCGGCTTCTCCATCCTGCGCTTCATCGCCTACATCAAGGACGAGCTGTTGATCGTCCTGGGCACCTCGTCCTCCGAGACGGTGCTGCCGCAGATCATGCAGAAGATGGAGGGCGCCGGCGCGCCGAAATCCATTGTCGGCCTGGTCGTGCCCACCGGCTACAGCTTCAACCTCGACGGCACCAACATCTACATGACGTTGGCGACGCTGTTCCTGGCGCAGGCGGTCGGCGTTGACCTCTCCATCGGTCAATACGCCACCATCATCCTGGTCGCGATGCTCACCTCGAAGGGCGCGTCCGGCGTCACCGGCGCGGGCTTCATCACCCTGGCTGCGACGCTGGCCGCCATTCCGAACAGCCCGGTCCCGGTCGCTGCGATGACGCTGGTGCTCGGCATCGACAAGTTCATGAGCGAATGCCGCGCGCTGACCAACCTGGTCGGCAATGGCGTGGCCTGCATCGTGGTCAGCGCCTGGGAAGGCGAGCTCGACCGGTCCAAGCTGGCCGCCGCCATGGCCCGGCCCGGCACGGTCGCCGCGCAGGTGGAAGCCCAGCCGCTCGACCGGGTGATCTGACCCGCGGGCGGGGCGCGCTCAACCCGCCGGGTTGCTGCGCCGCCCCGCCGCGAACCGGGCGACTTCGTCCAGCACCGGTGCCCTGTCTTCGAACAATGGCGCGAAAGCCGTGACCAACCCGACATGGCCGACGCCCGGGTAGATCTTCGCTTCGACTGAGCCGCCGGCCTCACGGATCCGTGCTGCCAACTCGGTCGTGTTGCGCGGCATCACCGTGGTGTCGTCCGCGCCGGCGAGAAGCAAAGCCGGCGGGTTGTGCCCGTCGACGAAGGCGTAGGGCTCGTTGGCCGGCGTGTTGGCGGCGCCGAACACGGGCACTACGTCCGGATCCCGACTGGGCAGGAAGCGATACGGTCCGGCGAGGCCCACCACCCCCGCCAGCCGGCTGCGATCGAGCCCGGCCGCCTGCAGCCAACGCGGGTCCAGCGCCAGCATCAGCGCGTTGAACGCGCCGGCCGAGTGCCCGACCACGACGATACGCGCTGGGTCCGCCCCCAGCTCGCGTGCATGGGCGAAGGCCCAGGCGACCGCCGCCGCATTGTCCTGCAAGAAGGCCGGGAATTGGACCGTCGGGGAAACCCGGTAATCCGGCACCACGACGACGAAGCCGCGCTGCGCCAACGGCCGGCCCACGAATTTGTAGACGTCCTTCTCGCCGCCTCGCCAGCCGCCGCCATACAGGAACACGATCAGCGGCAACCCGCCGCCGGTCCGGCGCGGTTGATAGACATCCAGCGTATGTCGCTCGCCCGGCGCGTACGGGATGTCGGTGGTCTCGACCACATCGTCGGACGAGACCGTCGCGTTCAGCACGTCGGCGGCCGAGCACCCGGCCAAGCCCGCCGCCAGCCCGCCGGCTAGCAGCGCGCGGCGATGCATCAGCGCGCCAGCGCCGCGCGCACCGCGTCCGCCCGCGGGATCGGCGGCACCGCGCCAAAACCGGTGGTCGACAGCGCGGCCGCGCAGGCGGCGTAGGTCGCCGCGGCCTCCGGGGCGTCGCCGTCGATCAGCCGCGCCAGAAACGCGCCGCAGAACGTGTCGCCGGCACCGGTCGCGTCCACCGCCTGACACGGGAACGGCGCGATGCGGACGCGCTGCGTGGGCGTCGCCAGCAGCGTGCCGGCCGATCCCATCTTCAGCGCCACCAGGCTCGGGCCGAGATGGAGGTAGAAATCCACCACCGCATCCGGGTCGGACAGCCCGGTCAGCAACTCGGCATCGCTGAGGCTCGGCAACGCGATGTTGCTTTGCGAGATCGCCGCGTGAATGATCGCCGAGGCCCGCGCCGCCGGCCACAGCGACGGCCGGTAATTGGTGTCGTAGGCGATTTTCACCCCGGCGCCACGGGCGACGTCGATGGCGTGGAACACAGCATCGGCCGCGCTGTTCGAGATGCCCTGGCTGATGCCGGACGCATACAGGAACTTGGCCTGCCGGATCGCCTCGTCCGGCACGTGGCCCGGCGAGTAGGCGCTCGCGGCGGAGCCGTGACGGTAATACTGGAAGGCGTGCCCGTCGGCGCCGTGATGGACCAGGTAGACGGCGGTCGGCCGGGTCTGGCTCTGGATCACGTGGCTGACGTCGATGCCCTCGGCGCGCCAGAGGGCGAGGAATTCGTCACCGCCCGCATCGTGGCCCACCGCGGTCAGGTAGGTCACGCGGGCACCCTGCCGGGCCGCCGCGATCGCGGCGTTGCTGGTGTCGCCGCCATGGCCGGCCATGTAGGCGGGCTCCGCCTCATCCGGGTGGCGGCGGTTGAGCTCCAGCATCGGTTCGCCGATGCAGATCAGGTCGGTCATGTGTTCGGTCCTCTCGTGCCGATGATACGGGGGCGGTGGCCCTAACGCGTGCTCACCCCAGCACGATGCGGCCATGCAGCATCAACACGAGCCACACGGTCAGCAGGCATACCACCACGATGGCCGACAGCACCCAGCGCAGCCCCATGTAGCCGCGCGGCATCAGCCCGGCCCGGCTCGCCCGCGCCTCGGCCACCGTGGTGCCGATGAACCCCACCGCCAGCAGCGCCAGCGCGACCCGGCCGTAGCTCAGCACCGCCAGCAAGACCGCCACCCAACCGATCAGCGAGGGCAGCACCCCCAGGCCGAACCGCGCCCGCTGCACCGCCGCGCCGACCGAGGGCGCCGCGTCCAGCCCGAAGCCCCAATGCACCCCGCCCAGGAAGGCCAGGATCACCGCGCCGTACGCCACCAGCGCCAGCAGCGACAAGGCATCGTTGGGCGGCGGGTTGGCCAGCGCCCCCAGGCTGCACACCACGAACGGGATCAGGCCGCCGATCCCCAGCAGCAGCGCGAGCGTTGGGAGCTTTCGGTTCATGGGCCGCCTCTATCGTCCGCATCCGTTTCGCGCAACCGCCGCGCCTGTTAGAAGGCCCGCATGAGCCTGACCCTGGAAGTCGTCATCGTTTTGCTGCTGATCCTGGTCAACGGCATCTTCGCGATGAGCGAGCTGGCTCTCGTGTCGCTGCGCCGGGCCCGGCTGGCCGTGCTGGAGCGGCAGGGCGTCCGCGGCGCCACGGTGGCGCTCGCCCTGTCGGAGGATCCGCAACGCTTCCTGCCCACCGTGCAGATCGGCATCACCCTGGTGAGCGTGCTGGCCGGCGTGTTCGGCGGCGCCCGCATCACGGCGCGGCTGGAGCAGTGGCTGCAGACGGTGCCGACGCTGGCACCGTTCGCGGGGGAACTCGCCTTCACCGTCGTGGTGGTGCTGACCACCTATCTGACCCTCGTCATCGGCGAACTGGTCCCCAAGCAGGCGGCGTTGCGCGCGCCCGAGCGCATCGCCACCGTCGTGGCGCCGTGGCTGCAACGCCTCGCCCTGATCGGTTCACCTGTGGTGTGGGTGCTGGGCCGCTCGTCCAACGCCGTGCTGCGGCTGTTCGGCCTGCACGCGGAGGAGCGCCAGGGCGTGACGGAGGAGGAGCTCAAGGCGGTGCTGGCCGAGGGCGCGCAGGACGGCGTGCTGGAAACGGAGGAGCGGCACATGATCGAGCGGCTGCTGCGGCTGGCCGACAAGCCGGTCCGCGCCATCATGACGCCGCGCAACGAGCTGGTCTGGATCGACCGCACCGACCCCAAGAGCGACATCGCGGCCGCCGTGCGCGACGCCGGCCATAGCCGCCTGGTGGTGTGCGACGGCTCGGTCGACAACGTGGTCGGCGTGGTGCAGGCCAAGGACCTGCTGGGCGGCATGCTGACCGGTAGCGGCCTGTCGCTGACCCAGTCGCTGCGCCAGCCGCAGGTCATTCCCGACACCGTCACCGCGCTGGATGCGCTGGAGCGACTCAAGCGCGATACGATCGGCCTGGCGCTGGTGATGGACGAGTACGGCAGCTTCGAGGGCGTGGTCACCGCGGCGGACGTGCTGTCGGCCATCGTCGGCGAGGCCGAGGACCCACACGTGGCGCCGGCCCCGGGCGACGATGGCCTGGCCGGCCCGCTGCTGTTCGACGGCCCGGCGCCAGTGGACGAGATCAAGTCGCGCCTGGACCTGCCGACGCTGCCGGCGGAGGGCGACTATCACACGCTCGGCGGGTTGATCCTGGCGCTGCTGCAGCGCGTGCCGACGGAGGGCGACCGGATCGTGTTTGGCGGCTGGCGATTCGAGGTGTTGGCGATGGATGGCCGCCGGGTCGCGCGGGTGAGCGCGCAGCGCGAGCCGACCGCCGAAGTGGAGGGCTGAGGGTGACCGATACGGAAGACCCGCGCCTGCGGCGCCTGCTGGACGCGCTACCCGGCCCGATCCAGCGCAGCTATCGGTGGCTGGTCGCGCCGGGTCGCGGCTGGGTGCGGTGGCCGGTGGCGCTGTTGTTCATCGCGGGCGGCTTCCTGTGGTTCCTGCCGATCCTGGGGCTGTGGATGCTGCCGCTCGGCCTGATCCTGATCGGCGAGGACGTGCCGCCGCTGCATCGAGGCACGCTGTGGATGCTCGGCAAGTGCCAGTCCGCCTGGGATCGCTGGCGGCAACGCAAGACGGGCTGATGGAGGACACGGCCACCGCCGACTTCCGGAACGGAGTGGTCGCATTCATGACGCCGATGGATAGCGGGCCTTGTGGCAACCAATCAGCTTTCGAAACGGCGACCGCAAACTGAAAAGGACGACGACGGATAGGAGAGCGATCGTGGAAGGCTCTGGTACCGTGGCAACGAGTTGACCGGAGACACGTGTTGCCGGCAGAAAACCGATGCCAGCACTTCCCGTAAAGACAGCGTTCGAACCGGCAACGACGACGTAATAGCCATCCGTCTCGTAATCGACGCTGCCTCTGATGGCCTGGCCGTTGGGCGAGAAGGTGAGATTGATCGCTAGATAGTCGCTGCCTGATCCCTGCGGCCCTGTTGTAATGTGATAGAACTGCGGACCTCCAGGAGCGAAGAACTGGAACGCGCTCACGTCACCCACGGCAGACGGAGTGTATGTGACGACTGGCGGACTGCCGCTCTCCACGTAGCGATAGCGGAAGTCGTAACTGAACGACCCTGAACGGACAGCAGCATCATCGATGCCGATGCTGAAAGAAAGCTTGTCCTGGTCGTAGAAAGGCGAAGCTGACGGCGAGAGTGGCTCCGGTCTGAACGTGTAGACCGCCGCCTCAGCTGACGCAGCACCGGTCGCCAGCAAGGCCATTGCGGCCAGGGCGCTTCTCAACATCCGACGTTCCTTTTGAATACGCGTCGCGACGCTATCGGCTGCCAAACTCCTGTCAACGCATGAGCGGGCACACGGCCGACTGGGACCGGTCAGCTACCCGGAGCGCTTGATCGCAATGAACCGGGCCCGCCATTCCGAACTCGACCGCCGTCAGCCGGACTCACTGCATGCCCGAACCTCTCGGTCCGATCGCCTCATGCCGCCGTGACCCTGCGATCAAGACGCTCGCCGGCTACCGTCGTTCCCGGCGCCGTCATGCCGACCAGCCGGCGGGAAAGCTGCCGCAAGCCGTCTCGGTTCGTGTTGGCGAAGGCGACGCGCAGGTGCTGTTCCTGGCCGGGGCCGAAGGCGGGGCCAGGCAGGCACACGGCGCCGAACTCCGTCGCCAGCCGCTCGGCCACCGCCGCCGCGGGCAGGTCGAGCGGGTGCCGCACGTAGGCGAAATACGCTCCGAGCGACTCCAGACCCCATTCCGGCGCCGCCGCGAACGCCTCGCGCACGACCGCCGCCCGGTCGTTGACCACGGCCCGGTTGCCGGCACGCCAGTCGCCCAGCGCCCCGATCGCCCAGCCGATGGCCGCCTGCGCCGGGCGTTGCGGGCAGATGTGCAGGCAATCCAGCGCCTTGACGAATTCCGCGATCAGCGGTGCCCCTGCGGCCACCGCGCCGAGCCGGGCGCCCGGCACGCAGTAGGCCTTGGAGAAGCTGTAGAGCTGGATCAGCGTCGACGGCCAATCGGGCCGCTCGAACAATCCGTGTGCCCGGTCCTGCCCGGCCGGCAGGAAGTCGCGATACGTCTCGTCCAGCAGAAGCCAGATGCCGCGGCGCTGGCACAGCTCGAAAAATGCGTCGATCACCGCCGGCGGATAGACAGCGCCGGTCGGGTTGTTGGGCGAGACCAGCACGATCGCGCGGGTGCGCGCGTCGATCAGCGCTTCGGCTGCCGCCGGGTCGGGCACGAAGCCGTCGGCGGCGCGGCAGGGCAGCGCGCGCGGCTCGATCCCGAGCATGGTGCAGCTTTGCTGATGGTTCCAGAACCATGGCACCGGCAGGACCACGTTGTCCCCGCCTCCCGCCACCGCCAGCATCGTGAGAAAGAAGGCCTGGTTGCACCCGGCCGTGATCGCCACCTGGTCCGCCCCGACCCGGCCGCGGTCGCGCGCGCTCATCTCCGCCGCGTAGGCCTCGCGCAGCGCCAGGTCGCCGTCGATCAGCCCGTAGCGCGTATTGCCGGGCTGCGCCGCCTCGTGAGCCAAGCGGTCCAGCAACTCGGGCGGCGCCACCCAGCCCGGCACCGCCTGGCACAGATCCAGCGCGGCCCCGTGCGCCCCGTCGTATCGCGCCGCCCAGGCATGCGCGAGCGGGATCGGGGGCGGCTCCACCCGGGTAAGCAAAGGATTGAGATCGGGCATGGCGCTCCTTGCCGGCTTCCGGCCGCAGGGACCATATTGGGCCGCAAGCCAAACGAGGAAACCCATGACCTATCCCGACGTGCTGTTGCACATCGACGGCACCTGGACGGCCGCGCAATCCGGCAAGACGCTCGAGGTGCTCAACCCGGCCACCGGCGAGATCAACGGCCGCCTCGCCCATGCCGGCATCCCCGACCTCGATCGCGCCCTCGAAGCGGCCCAGCGCGGCTTCGACACCTGGCGCAAGGTGTCCGCGTTCGACCGGGCCAAGCTGTTGCGCAAGGTCGCCGAGCTGATCCGCGAGCGCGCCGAGAGCATCGCCCCGCTGATGACGGCCGAGCAGGGCAAGCCGGTCGGCGAGGCCAAGATCGAGACCATGCTGGCCGCCGACATCGTCGAGTGGTTCGCCGGCGAGGCGCAGCGCACCTACGGCCGGGTCATCCCCGCCCGTGCGGAGGGCGTGTATCAGATGTCGCTGCGCGAGCCCGTGGGCCCCGTCGCCGCGTTCACGCCCTGGAACTTCCCGATCAACCAGGCCAACCGCAAGATGGCCATCGCCTTGGCCGCGGGCTGCTCCATCATCGTCAAGGGCCCGGAGGAGACCCCGGCTTCCTGCATGGAGCTGGTGCGTTGCTACGTCGATGCCGGCCTGCCGCCCGGCGTGCTACAGCTCGTGTTCGGCGTGCCGTCCGAGATCTCGGAATACTTGATCCCGCACCCGGTGATCCGGAAGATCTCCTTCACCGGCTCCACCCCGGTCGGCAAGCAGCTTGCCGCGCTCGCCGGGCTGCACATGAAGCGCGCCACCATGGAGCTCGGCGGCCACGCCCCGGCCATCGTGTTCGACGACGCCGATATCGGCGCGGCGACCAAGATGCTGGCGGCCGCGAAGTTCCGCAACGCCGGCCAGGTCTGCATCAGCCCGACCCGCTTCCTGGTGCAGAACAGCGCCTATGAGCAGTTCGTGGACAGCTTCACCGCGGCCGCGAAGGCCGTGAAGGTCGGCAACGGCACGGAGGAGGGGGTGCAGATGGGCCCGCTCGCCAATGCGCGCCGCGTCACCGCGATGGAAGCCCTGATCGGCGACGCCGTGCAGAAGGGCGCCGAGCTGCGCACCGGCGGCAAGCGCATCGGCAACGTCGGCAACTTCTTCGAACCGACGGTGATGACCGGCGTCAACAAGGAGATGCGGGTGATGAACGAGGAGCCGTTCGGCCCGCTCGCCGTCATCGCGCCGTTTGGCGATCTGGACGAGGTGGTGGAGGAAGCCAACCGGCTGCCCTACGGCCTGGCCTCCTACGCGTTCACCCGCTCGACCAAGACGGCGTCGGCGGTGGCAGCCCGGGTGGAATCCGGCATGATGACGATCAACCACATCGGCCTGGCGCTGCCGGAAGTGCCGTTCGGCGGCGTCAAGGAGAGCGGTCACGGGTCGGAGGGCGGCTCGGAAGCGATCGAGTCTTACCTGGTCACCAAGTTCGTCACCCAAGCCGGGCTCTGACTTGGCGCGCCGCCCTCCCGATGCGAGGAGGGCGGCGCGTTACGCTTTGAAGAACTCGGTCAGTTCGCGCGACACCTCGGTGTCGGCGGCCACCTTCTCGTAAAGGGCGGCGACTGCGGTGTAGATGCCGCTGGCCGGGTCGGCCGGACCCAGGAAGGCGGCGATTTCCTCCATCTCCGGTGCCCAGCGATACGCCTTGGGCAGCATGTCGGGGATCGCGCGACGGAAGCGGGCCAACAATTCGGGCTGGCTGCTCGCCAACTCGGCCGCCAGCGCCGGGGCCGCCCCCTCCCGCCGTGCAGCCAGGATCATGGCGGTGGCTAGCGCCGTCAGACCCTTGGTCAACCCGGCATAGGTCATCTTCAGCGCCGATGCCGCGCCGATCCCGCCATCGAGCGTGCGCACGGTCAGCCCAAGGCCGCCCAACGCCGCGGCGGCTTCGCCGCAGTCGCCGGAGAGGTAAAGGGTCGGGCCGGGTTCGTCCGCCTTCGGCGGCCCGCCGATGATGCTGCCGTCGACGTAACGCGCGCCGGTCCCGGTCAGCGTCGACCCGACCGAGCGCGCGGTATCCGGCGCGATGGCGTTGAGGTCGATGTAGAAAGGCTGCCGGCCGGCTTCGCGTAGCGCCGGCGCCAGCCGTCGGGCGAGCGGCACCGCCTGGTTCGGCGGCACGATGCTCAGCACGAGATCGGCCGCGGCGAGCTCCGCGTCGGACGCGGGGCGCATGCCGGCGGCGGAAGCGCGCGCCTCCGTCGCGGCGCTGCGCCCGTCCAGCGACGTCAGCACGGTCGCGCCGTGCGCCACGATCCGCGCGGCGACCGCCGAGCCCATCGCGCCCGGCGCCACTACGGCGACCAGCAACGTCACGCCGCCATCCCCGCTAGTGACAGCGAACGAGCGGGTAGGGGAACTCGCGGCAACCGGGGAAGCTGATCTCGTTCTCGCCGCGCCGTTGCACCGCCAACTCGTTCGGCGACGCGCAACCAAAGCCGATCTGCGGCCCGTCGCCCGCGAACATCCGCGTGGCGGCGAGCGGGGCGGCGAAGCGGAACTCGGCCCCGCTCGGCACCGAGCGCGCCGTTTCCACCTCGCGCTGGATCAGCGTCTGCTCCGTCAGCGTGGCGCGCATGACCAGGTCGCGGGTGAAGATCACGGTCGGCTGGGAGAAGCAGGCCTCGGTGGTCATGGTCTGCGGCGGCGGGAACAGCCCGCCGGTCCAGGTGCCGAACAACCAGGCATGCGGCGGTTGGCCCTGGCTCCACGCGGGGGCGGTGGGAATGGCCAACAGGCAACACAGGCTGAGCAGGGCGGCGCGACGCATGGAGCGACCTCGATTGGGACAGAAGGGGCCGGGGATGGACGTCTTCGTCTTACGGCGATTGAACGACCCGGCCAAGCATGGCAAGGGACGCCGCATGCTGCGCTCGCTTTACAACCGTGTCATCATTCTGTCCGCGAGCCGCTTTGCGCCGGTCTGGCTGGCCGCGATCTCATTCGCCGAGAGCAGCTTCTTCCCGATCCCGCCCGACGTGCTGCTGGTGCCGATGTCGCTCGCGCGGCCCCGCAGCGCCTACACCTTCGCGCTCATCGCGACGGTCGCCAGCGTCGCCGGCGGCGTGCTGGGCTGGCTCATCGGCTACGGCCTCTACGAGGCGGTCGCGCTGCCCCTGATCCAACTCTACCACATGGAGGCGCGGGCCGACGCGCTGGTGCAGCAATTCCAGCAATACGGCCTGTGGGTGATCCTGGTGAAGGGCCTCACCCCGATCCCCTACAAGATCGTCACCATCGCTTCCGGCATGGCGCATTTCGACCTGCTGCTGTTCATCGGCGCCAGCATCGTCACCCGCGGGCTACGCTTCTTCATCCTGGCCGGCATCCTGCGCTACTTCGGCGACTCCGCGCGGCACTTCATCGAGAAGCGGCTCACGCTGGTGACCACGCTGTTCGTGGCCACCATCGTGCTGGGCCTGGTCGCGATCCGTTACATCTGACCGAGCGGGCGGCACGCCCGGTCGAGCCAGGCCCGCGTGTCCTCCGGCAGCGCCGGCCCGATCTCTGCCAGCACGCGGGCGTGATAGGCGTCGAGCCAGCTCCGCTCGGCCGCGGATAGCGCGTCGGCATCCAGCAGGCGGGGGTCGAACGGCGCCAGCGTGAGCGTCTCGAAGCGGAGGAACGGCTTGGCCGCTCCCGGGAACTCGGCGCGGCGCACCAGCAATAGGTTCTCGAGCCGGACGCCGTATTCGCCGGGGGCGTAGAAGCCGGGCTCGTCCGACAGGATCATGCCCTCTTGCAGCGGCACCATCCGCGCCGCGCGCGAGATACCCGCCGGGCCTTCATGCACCGACAGGAAGCTGCCAATGCCGTGCCCGGTGCCGTGATCGTAGTCCAGCCCTCCATCCCACAGTGCGCGCCGGGCCAGCGCGTCCAGATGCGGGCCGCACGTGCCTTGCGGGAAGACCGCCGTGGCCAGCGCGATGTGGCCGCGCATCACCCGCGTGACCCGGTCGCGCACCGCCGCCGGCGCCGGGTCGGCGCCGGTCCAGACGGTGCGGGTGACGTCGGTGGTGCCGTCTCGATATTGGGCGCCGCTATCGATGAGGTACACCTCGCCGCGCCGGATCGGCCGGTCCGTCTCCGGTGTGACCCGGTAGTGGATGATGGCGCCGTGTTCGCCGGCGCCGGAGATCGCCGGGAAGCTCTCGCCCTCGAACAGCTCGCCCATCTGCCGGAAACGGAGCAGTTCGGCGGCGGCGCCCATCTCGGTGGTGCCGCCGGCCGCATCGTCGAGCCAGTGCAGAAACCGGCAGAGTGCGACCGCGTCGCGCCGGTGCGCGGCACGGGCGCCCGCCTGCTCGACGTCGTTCTTGCGCGCCTTGGGCATCAGGCACGGGTCGGATCCGTCGATCACGGTGGCGCCCGCCGCCCGCAACGTTTCGCCCCACCAGGACGGCGACCCGGCATCGTCTACCCGCACCCGCTTGCCGCGTAATCCGCCCAGCGTCGCCGCCATGCGATCGCGCGCGACGATCGTCACGCCGTCCCCCAACCAGGCGCGCGTCTCGGCGGAGAGCTTGGCTTCGTCGATGAACAGCGTCGACGCGCCGTCTGCCCCCGCCAGCAGGAACGCGAGCGCGATCGGTGTGTAGTCGACATCGCCGCCACGGATGTTGAGCAGCCAGGCAACCGAGGCCGGGTCGGTGATGACGGCGAGGTCTTGCCCGGCGCGGCGCAGCGCGTCGCCGATCTCCGCTCGCTTCACCGCAGCGTCCTTGCCGGCCAGGGCGAGCGGATGCGGCACGGCGGGCGCGCGAGGTGGAGCGGGGCGGTCGGCCCAGACGGCGTCGATCGGGTTCTCGGCCATCGCGACCGGCTCCAGTCCGGCCTCGCGGTAGCGCCCGACATTATCGGCGCTCATCAGCATCGGATCGTAACCGATCCGCGCGCCGGGTGGCACGGTGCCAGCCAGCCAGGCCGGCGGCGGCTCATCGATCAGGTGGTGCGGCTCGAAAAGCTGGGTGTCCGTCTGCTGCGCGAGCTGCAGCGTGTAGCGGCCGTCGGTGAACACCGCGGCGCGGTCGCGCAACACGATGGCCAGCCCGGCGCTGCCGGTGAAGCCGGTCAGCCAGGCCAGCCGCTCCGCGCTGGGCGGCACGTATTCGCCGAGATGCTCATCGGCCCGCGGCACCAGGAAGCCGTCGAGCTGCTCGCGCCGGAGGATGGCGCGCACCCCGGCCAGGCGTTCGGACAAATTCATAAATGGTTAAGAATTTGCATAGCTCCGCAGCGATCCATGCGACTGACGCATGGCAGCGACCGGGACTTCGCGCATGCAGCAATGGGGTCGAAGGCGCATATTCCTCCCAGCGCAGCAAGTAACGCTGCGTCGTAACTCATTGGAATTACCATGACCGCGCACACCACCGACCACGTCGTCTACATGCCGACGACAGTGTCCTACCGCGACGTTGCCGTAAAGCGTACGACCGGCACCAGCCGCCCGAGCGGCCTCGAGGCTCTGTTTGCCGCCGGCATCCGCTACCTCGTCAGCCTTCCGCGTCGTCACGCCGTCAAGACCGAGCTCGAGCGTCTCACCGACCGCGAACTGTCCGACATCGGTCTGTCGCGCGCCGAGATCTCGACCGTCTTCTCGCGGACCCGCTGACCGCTATCGCCGTCGCCGCAGCATCAGCGTCGCCCATTGGCCTTCGGTGAGCATCCGCTCCAACCGCAGGCCCTGACGATGATGCGCGGCGAGCACGGTCCGCGCCTGCACGATCAGCAGCCCGGCCAAGATCGCCGTGCCGCCGGGCGCAACATGCGCCGCGAGATCGCCTGCCATCCGGCATAGCGGCCTCGCCAGGATATTGGCGAAGACGAGGTCGAACGGGGCCTTTCGTGCGATCGCCTTGCTGTTCCATCCATCGGCCAGCTCGACGCGTATCGCCCGCGCCACGCCGTTCTGCGCCGCGTTCTCCCGCGCCACGCGGACGGACCACGGCTCGATGTCCGTCGCCAGCACCGACCGGTGCAGCATGGTCGCCGCTGCCATCGCCAGGATGCCGGAGCCCGTGCCGAGATCCAGCACCCGACGCGGTCGCCGCTTCGCCGCCATCTCGAGCGCGCGCAGGCAGCCGCGGGTCGACTCGTGCTCGCCCGAGCCGAAGGCGAGCCCGGCATCCAGGGTGAGGGTATAGCGGCCCGGGACCACCGTGTCCGAATGGGAGCCGCGGACCAGGAAGCGCTGCCCCACGAATTGATCCGGGAAAGCGTCGGACGTGCGCGCGAGCCAGCCATCCGCCTCGGTCGGGCGGCGGATGACGGCCGGGTTCACGCCGGTGGCGGCTGCGGCGAGCGCCAGGGCGTTGCGCAACGGGGTGTCGTCCTCCGGCACGTCGCGCACACCCTCGATCTGCCAGATCATCCGGACCTCGTCGGCCAGGAAGAAGCTGACGGTTTCGCAATGGTCCATCAACGCCGTCTCGAAGATCTCGAGCGCGTCCTCCGGCACCTCGACCGATACCGTCTCCAGCGGCCCGGCGCGGCGCCTCACGCCCGACCTCGCGGCTCGGAAGCGCCCATCATGCCAGCTCCACGAACCGGTCCAGCAATCGCTTCTGCCCGGCCTTTTCGAACAACACGTCCAGCCGGTCGTCATCCACCTGGACAACCTCGCCGTAGCCGAATTTTTGGTGGAACACGCGCGCGCCGACCGCGATGGCGCTCGACTGCTTCGGCCGCACCGGGGGCTCCCACGGCAGCGCCTCGACCGCGCGGCGCGCCTGCAACGGCCCGCCGAGGAACACGGAGGGCGCGGCCATCATCTCCCGCCGCTGCGCCGCCGCCGACCCGGCCCGCTCCACCCACTCCTCCGGCAATTCCTCGATGAACCGGCTCGGGATCGAGCTCTGCCAGTTGCCATACAGCAGCCGGTTGGCCGCGAAGCTCACGATCGCCCGCTTGCGCGCCCGGGTCAGCCCGACATAGGCCAGACGCCGTTCCTCCTCGAGCCCCTTCAGCCCGCCCTCGTCCAGCGTGCGCTGGCTCGGGAACAGCCCTTCCTCCCAGCCCGGCAGGAACACCGTGTCGAACTCCAGCCCCTTGGCGCCGTGCAGCGTCATCATGCTGAGTCGCTCGCCCGCCGAGTTGGCGTCGTTCTCCATCACCAGCGACACGTGCTCCAGGAACCCGCCCAGCGTCTCGAAGTCGGCCAGCGCGCGGACCAGTTCCTTGAGGTTGTCCAGCCGCCCCGGCGCGTCCGGCGACTTGTCGCTCTGCCACATGCCCGTGTAGCCGCTCTCGTCCAGCATGGTCGACACGGTGACGACGTGCCCTTCGCCCTCCAGGGCGCGGCGCCAGCGGGCGAGGTCCTGGAAGAACTGGTTCAGCGCGTCCCGTACCTTGCCCTTCAGCACCCCGTTGCTGGCGAGCTGGGCGGCGGCCAGGGCGAGCGGGATCTCCTGCTCGCGGGCGGCGGTCTGCATCGTCCGCATCGCGACCCCGCCGACGCCCCGCCGTGGCAGGTTGATGATCCGCTCGAACGCCAGGTCGTCCTGCGGCTGCACCAGCACGCGCATGTAGGCGATCGCGTCGCGGATCTCCTGACGCTCGTAGAACCGCAGCCCGCCGACCACGCGGTAGGGGATGCCCAGCGTGATCATCCGCTCCTCGAAAGCCCGGGTCTGCGCGGTGGTGCGGACCAGGATGGCCATCTCGCCGATCGACTGTTTCTGCCGCTGCAACTGCTCCACCCGCTCGCCGACCATGCGGGCCTCCTCGTCGGAGTCCCAGAGGCTGACCACCGCGACCTTGTCGCCATCGGCGTCGTTGCGGCCGGGTCGCAGCGTCTTGCCGAGGCGGCCCTCGTTATGCGCGATCAGCCCGGCCGCCGCGGCCAGGATCGGCGCCGTGGACCGGTAGTTCGCCTCCAGCCGCACAATGGTGGCGCCGGGGAAGTCCTGCTCGAAGCGCAGGATGTTCTCCACCTCCGCGCCGCGCCAGGAGTAGATCGACTGGTCGTCGTCGCCCACGCAGCAGAGGTTGCGGTGCCCCTGCGCCAGCAGCCGGAGCCACAGATACTGCACCACGTTGGTGTCCTGGTACTCGTCGACCAGGATGTAGCGGAAGCGGCGATGGTATTCGGCCAGCACGTCGGCATGGGTGCGGAAGATGTGCACCACGTGCAGCATCAGGTCGCCGAAATCGGCCGTGTTGAGCTGGCGCAGCCGGTCCTGATAGGCAGCATACAGCGCGGGCGCGTGTCCGCCCGCGTAGTCGCCCGCATCGGCGGCGCTGATGGAGCCCGGCATCTCGCCGCGATCCTTCCAGCGCTGGATCATCCCCATCAGCGTGTTGGGGCTCCACCGCTTGGCGTCGACCTTGCCGGCTTCCATCACCTGCTTGAGCAGGCGCAGCTGGTCGTCCGTGTCCAGGATGGTGAACGACGCGGTGAGCCCGACCAGCGCCGCATGCCGCCGCAGCATGCGGGCGCACAGGGCGTGGAACGTGCCGAGCCACAGCCCCTCCACCGGCTGCTGCAAAAGGGCGCCGACCCGTTCGCGCATCTCGCGCGCCGCCTTGTTGGTGAAGGTCACGGCGAGCACCTGGCTGGGGAACGCCCGGTTCGTCAGCAGGATGTGCGCGTACCGAGTCGTGAGCACCCGCGTCTTGCCGGTGCCGGCGCCAGCCAGCACCAGCACGGGGCCGTCCACGCTCTCCACGGCGCGGCGTTGCTCGGGATTCAAGCGCTGGAGGTAATCGGTCATCGCGCGGGGATCGATAGCGGCACGCCCCCGATATAGAACCAGGCATGAGTTGGGCCAACCGATCGCTTGCCTTCTTCGCCCGCCGCGGCTCCAGCCTGCTGGCGGTCGCCATCTTCGGCGGCGCGCTGTTCCCGCCGCTGGCGCGCGCGGCGCATCCGCTGCTCAGCCCGATCGTCTTCGTGCTGATGGTGGCGATTTTCCTGCGGGTGGACCTGCCCGGCACCTTTGCGCATCTGCGCCGGCCCCGCCGCGCCGCGATCATGGTGGCCGGGCAGCTCCTGATCTCGCCGCTGCTGATGGCCGCCATCATCGCGCCACTGCATTTGGAGCCGTCGATCGCGGCCGGGCTGATCATCTTCGCCGCCGGCTGCGCCGCGACCTCGTCGCCCGCCTTCGCCCGCATGGTCGGGCTCGACCCGGACCTATCGCTCGTGGTCGCCCTGGCGAGCACGCTGCTGGTGCCGTTCACCGCGCCGCCCCTGGTCGCGCTGCTGGCTGGCATCGCCCTGCCGATCGGCACGGGGGCGTTCACGGCGCGGTTGTTGTTCTTCGTCGCGTTGCCGGCGCTGCTGTCGCTCGGCCTGCGGCAGGCGATCGGCCCCGACCGGCTGGCGGTGTGGGGCGAGGCGATCGACGGTGCGCTGGTGCTGCTGCTGTTCTTCTACGGCTTCGGCGTCATGGACGGCTTGGGCGCCCGCGCCCTGGCCGACCCGGCCTGGGTCGCGATCGCCCTGGCCGCGGCCTTCCTGGCCGATTACGCGCTCAACGCCATGACCACGCTGGCGCTCTGGCCGCTCGGTGCGCGGACCGCCGCAGCCGCCGGGCTGATGGCCGGCAACCGCAACATGGCCCTCTTCATCGCCGTGTTGCCGGCCAGCGCCGACAACCGGATCACCCTATTCTTCGGCCTCTGCCAATTCCCGCTCTTCCTCAGCCCTTTTCTGCTGCGCCCGGTATATCGCCGCCTGCTGCCGCCACCGGTGCCTGCGGGCGCACGCCCAGGAGATGCGCGATCGCGTAGGTGAGGTCGGGCCGGTTGAGCGTGTAGAAATGGAACTCGTCCACTCCGTTGGCCTGCAGCAGGCGGACCTGCTCGGCGGCCACGATGGCGGCGATCATGCGCCGGGTCTCGGCGTCGCTCTCCGTGCCGGCGAACATGGCGCCCATCCAGTCCGGCACGGACGCGCCGCACATGTCGCTGAACTTCTTGGCCTGCGCATAGTTCGTCACCGGCATGATCCCCGGCACGATCGGCGCGGTGATCCCCGCCGCCAGCGCGCGGTCGAGGAAGCGGAGGAACATCTCGCCCTCGAAGAAGTAGTTGGTGATCGCCCGGGTGGCGCCGGCGTCCAGCTTGCGCTTGAGGTTGTCCAGATCGTGGTCCGGGCTCAGCGCGGTGGGATGCACCTCCGGATAGGCGGCGACCGAGATCTCGAAATCGGCGATCTGCCGCAGTCCCTCCACCAGGTCGCTGGCATGGGCGTAGCCGCCCGGGTGGGGCCGGTACTCCTCGCCGGGCGGGGCATCGCCGCGCAGCGCCACGATGTGGCGGACGCCACTCTCCCAGTAGTCGCGCGCCACCGCGTCCACGTCCTCGCGCGAGGCACCCACGCAGGTGAGGTGCGCCGCCGGCGTCAGCCCGGTTTCGCGCACGATGCGGGTGACGGTGGCGTGGGTGCGCGCCTGGGTGGAGCCGCCCGCGCCGTAGGTCACGCTGACGAAGCGCGGCGCCAACGGCTCGAGTCGGCGGATGCAGGTCCAAAGCTGGGCTTCGAGCGCCTCGTTTTTCGGCGGAAAGAACTCGAACGACAGGGCCGGCACCGGCGTTGTGGCGGAACGGGCCGGAATGGCTGAAACCCGCGGACCGGTCAGCCAACGCTCCAGCGTAGCGGACGGAGCGACGGGTTGTGGCGCGCGAGGTGTGAGTTGGTTCATCGTTCTGCTATCCGGTTGTGGCGCGCCGCCCGCGCCGGGTCCTCCGGTTAGTATAGGGCGGTGGCGGCGGTTCGCCATGCATGGCGGCCGTATGGTATGGCGGTATCGCCCGTCGAGGGATGTTTGGTGAAAGAGGATAAACCATGAGTTGGTCGCTGCCCCGCATTCTTGCTGCCGTTGCCGTGCTCGGGCTCGGCGCCTGCGCGACCAAGCCCGCGCCGAACGACGAGTTAGCCTTGTCGGAATACAACGACGCCAACGACCCGCTCGAGCCGACCAACCGCTTCTTCTACCGGGTCAATGACGGGCTCGACACCTATGCGCTGCGCCCGGTCGCGGTCGCCTACCGTACCGTCGTGCCGGGCGCGGTGCGCCGGCCGATCCACAACCTGCTCAGCAACATGTCCAGCCCAGTGGTGTTCACCAACGACGTGCTGCAGGCCAAGTCGCAGCGCGCTGGCACCACCATGATGCGCTTCCTGATCAACACCACCGCCGGGGTGGGCGGATTGTTCGACGTGGCGAGCGATCTCGGTTACCCGCAGCACGACGCCGATTTCGGCGAAACCCTTGCGCTTTGGGGCGTGGGCGGCACCGACCCCTTCCTATTCCTGCCTGTGCTCGGCCCGAGCAACCCGCGCGACGCCACCGGCTTCGGCGGCAACATCCTGTTCGACCCGCTCACCTGGGCCAGCTTCGGCGGCAGCGCCACCCTGGGCGTGTCCCGCTACGCGCTGACCGCGATCGACACCCGCGAGCGCAACATCGACACCATCGACTCGATCAAGAAGACCGCGCTGGACCCGTACGCCACGTTCCGCAGCCTGTATCGCCAGAACCGCGAGGCGGAGATCCAGAAGGTCCGCGACGACAACAAGGCCACCGTCCCGGCCTGGTTCAATCGCTGACCCCGTCCGTCACAGCCCCGCCCGCCTCCCGACAGGGTGATCTCGCCCGGTCGGGAGCTGCGCTAAAAGGTCGCCCATGACTCGCATCACCCGCCGCACCCTTCTGCTCACCTCGGCCGCCACGGCCCTCCTGCTCGGCGCGCCCATCCTGCGCGCCCATGCCCAGGCCGACCGCTCCGCCGAGGCGACCCGGTTCGTCGACCAGTTCGGCTCCGAGCTCGTCCGCATCGTCAACGGGCCGGAGGATCTGGCGGTCAAACGCCAGCAGATGCAGCCGCTCGTGGAACGCGCCCTCGCCGTCAACGAGATCGGCGCATTCGTATTGGGCCCGTATTGGCGCGTCGCCAGCCCGGCCCAGCAGCAGCGCTTCCTGCAGCTATTCCACGCCGTGCTGATCAAAAACATCACCGACAAGCTCGGCGACTTCCGCGGCGTCGGTTTCCGGATGACCCAAACGGCCCAGCGCGAAGGCGAATATTTCGTCGGCACGCTGATCAGCCGCCCCAACCAGCAGCCCAACAACGCCCAGTGGGTGGTCAGTTTCGAGAATGGCCGTCCCGTGATCATCGACGTGCTGGCCGAGGGCACCAGCCTGCGCCAAACCCAGCGCTCCGACTACAGCGCCTTCATCAGCCGCAACGGCCGCAACGTCGACGCGCTGCTGGATGCGATGCAGCGCCAAGTCGCGAGCTGATCACCGCGGCTTGGCCGCGTCCGCCCGGCGCTGCAGCCAAAGCTGCGCCGCGCGGAACCGGTTCCAGCCCGGCACCTGCGCCGTCAGACTGACCTGGCGCCATTTCGGGTGCCGGCCGGGCCCCTGCAGATCGGGGAGGCGGTCGAAGAACGCATCCACGAATCGTGTCACTCGCGCGTTGCGCTCCGTGCCCGCCGGCCAGTTGTAGACCGCCATCACGGCGCCCACCGCCACCGTTTCCACCGGGTCCTCCTCCGGCACCAGCGCCGGGTAGTCGGCATGGGCGAGTCGCGTCGGCAGGTAGGTCTGCAGCAGGGCCGGGGTGAGCGGAATGGGCAGGAAATGCAGCCCGGCGCCCGCATCGGCGAACAAGCGCGCCGGCTTGCCGGTGACGTAGATCAGCGCATCGAGTTCGCCGCGCTTCAGCTTGGCCAGCGCCGTCTCCGGATCGTCGTTGACGAGGATGGGCGTGATGCCGAGCGCGTCGAACAGAACGGACGCCGTCAGCGCCGTGCCGCTGCCGCGCACGTCGACTGCCACCCGTTTGCCGGATAGCTCGGCGGCGCTGCCGATCTCCTGGCGGCCCAGGATGTGCACCTCCTCGTCGTAGAGCTTGGCCAGATAGGCGATGTTGCTCGTCAGGCCGGCCAAATTCGGCCGCTGCCGCAGATACGACAGGACGTCGGACTGCACGATGCCGATGTCGACATCGCGCACGTTGAGGATGTCCGACACGTTCTGCAGCGAGCCTCGGCCGACGATCGGCAGGATGCGGAAGTCCGGCACCTTCTCGGCGAATACCGTCGCGACATCGTTCGCGATGCGGATGTAGGTGCCCGACAAGCCGCCGGAGATGATGCCGAGCACGGCCGTCGGCGGCACGGCCTGGGTGTCGGGGATCACGGGCAGGGCAGGGCGGGGCGCGTAGTCGCGCGCGCCCTGGCCGCTGGCGGCGATGGGCAGCGCCAGCAGCGCGGCGAGCATGATGGCGGCGGGTCGCAGTCGCAAGTCGGCCTCCTCCGGGGTCGTTGACCGACGGCAAGGACGGCAAAGCGGCTGCCGCGTCAACCGCCGATCGCGACTGCGACGACCCGCCGGATCGTTCCCTCGGCCGAGACGTGGATCCCGTGCCCGGCCACCAGGATCAGCCCGACCACCGCCGCGATCGGCAGCGCCACGCGCGGCGGCACCGGCGCGGCCACCCACCGCGCCAGCAGCCCGGCGCCACCCAGCCCGATCGCGCCGCCGAGCAGCACCTCGGCCACCGAATGGTCATCCAACCGCACGCGGGTCACCGCGATCGCCACCGCAGCCGCCGCACCCGCTACCCCGGTTCGCCAGGCGGTCGTGCCGGGCCCGCGCAGCAGCAGCCCGGCAAGCCCGCCATACACCACTGCAGCAGACGCGACGTGCCCCGACGGCGTGACGAGGTCGATGCGGGCGAGCATGGAGTCCGGCCGGACCGACGCCGCCGCGTAGCCGGCGAATTTGAGCAGCAGGATGATCGTCCACACGCCACTCACCGCCGCGCCCCAGCCCAGCGCCGCCCGACGTTCCCCCGCCAGCGCCAGCACGCCGGCGACGGCGAGCGCGGCCGGCACCATGACGGACGCGTCGGCGAAGTTGGTGATGAAGGGGGTGAGCACGGGCGTGGTGGCGGATCCGCCGCCCTAGCCGGGCCAGCCCTGTCCGCGCACGGAGCGAAGGCGCACGCGCTCGGATTGCCCGGCTGTCCCGCCTGAGCCGGCCACTCTCGCCGCCCGAACGGACGCGCGTGCGCCCAGGGCGGGGCCGCTCCGCGTGTCGAGGCTGATGCGCGAGACCGTCGCGGGTTCGGCCGTCTCCGTCCGCGTGTCGGCCTTCAGGCCGAGCTCGGCTGCCCCGGGCCAGACGGCCAAGAGGCGGCGCGCGTAATCATTGGCGAATTCCGGCGTTTGCGAGTGATAGGCGGTCATCGCCGTCGCGACCCGGCCGGATTGCCCGATCAGCGTGCGGAGGAAGCGGGCGGCGTAAGCGGCGTTGGCGGCCGGCTCGAACGCGGTCTCCAGCGAATCGAACGCGGCCGGGTGCGCCAGCAGGTTGATCTGCATGCAACCGACGTCGATCGACCGCTGCCCAGCCGCGGTGAAGGTGCGCACGGCGTCGATCGCGGCCGCCTTGGTCGGATACGTGTAGCCGGTGCCGCCCACGTTGATCGACCACGGCCACGGCACGATCTGCTTGCCGACCGCCCGCCCGCTCTCGACCAGGGCGATCGTGCCCATCACCCGCTTCGGCATCGCCGCTTGCCGCTCCGCCACCGCGATCGCGCTGTTGCAAACGGCGGCATCATCATCGGCCCGGGCGGCGAAGGGCAGCAGCGGCAACGCGGCCGCGAGCAGCGCGAGCAGGGGCCGCATGCTACTTGCGCGCCGCATCCACCGCCTTGCGGCAGGCGTAGGGCAAGCTGCTCCGATACGGCCGGAGGCAGATCACCTCGTTGCGGGTCTGGCCCGGCGTGGCGGCGAGGGTCGGACAAAAGCGCTGGATCGCCCCGCCGCACGTCGCCTCGAACGCGGTTTGCTGCATCGGCGTGCCATCCGGCCCGATCACGGCCTGGCCGTCCGGTCCGAGCACGGTCGCGGCATCCGCAGTCCCGGCCAGCAAGCCGAGGGCGACGAACGCGGCAGAGGCTAGTCGATGAAACATGGCGCAGCTTAACATGCCGATACCGTTCGTGTCACGATCGTGGTAAAGACTGAGCAGGTGCAGCAGAGCCATAGGGCAATGCGCTCTGGTCTTCACGCGCGGAACGTCCTACGTCGCGATACCGTGAACGGAGCGGGGCCCATGGACGACGGAGACAATCGGATGGCTATCAGTCCCGCCAGGTTCGGACGGCGGTTCGCCCTGCTCGGCAGCGCCGGGCTGCTGCTGACCGGCTGCAACAGCGGCAACGGCCTGCCGCCGCTGCCCGATTATTCTGCCGGCGCTTACCAGCTCGGCTCGGGCGACCTGCTGCGCGTGCTGGTGTTCGGCGAGGATCAGCTCACCGGCGAGTACCGGGTGAACGACCAGGGCGCCATCGGCTTGCCGCTCGTCGGCAGCGTGCCGGCCAGCGGGCGTACCCCCGGCCAGCTCGAAGGCGACGTCGCTCGCGCCCTGACCCGCGGCAACTTCCTGCGCAACCCGCACGTCACGGTCGAGGTCATCGCCTACCGGCCGATCTTCGTGCTCGGCGAAGTGGCCAAGCCGGGGCAGTACCCCTACCAGCCCGGCATGACCTTCCTCACCGCCATCGCCGTCGCCGGCGGCTTCACCTACCGCGCCGTGCAGGATTTCGGCGAGGTCGTGCGCACCGGCAAAGGCACCGCGGTGAACGGCACCGTGACCGCCAACACCTTCCTCGCGCCCGGCGACGTGGTGCGTGTGCTGGAGCGATATTTCTAACCGGCCGCTCGCCGGCGCGTTCATCCCTCCGATGACGCGAGGGATGCCATGTTGAACAGCCGGAGCCATGCGGCGATCGATTGCGGCCTGTTGGCCGGGCTGGCGGCACTGGCGGTGGTGCCGCGCGCATCGGCCGCCGTGCGCTGGACCGCGGCGGGCGCCGCCGCCGCGCAGGCCGGCACCATGGCGCTCACCAACTACGAAGGCGGCATCGCCCCCCGCCAATCCTTCGGGCGCCATCGCCGGCTCGACATCCTCGGTGGCGCCGCGCTGGGGTTGGCAGGGGCTGCGCTCGGTAGCCGCGCCATGTTCGCCCTCGGCGCGGTGACGACCGGCAGCGCGCTGTTCAGCGCGGCGCGCGCCCACGACGCGCCGCACATGCTCTACGCACCGCTGGACACGCCCAAGCCGTTCGCGCCGGACGTCTGGTTGGTGGATGGCGATCTCGGGCCGGGCGTGCCGGTGCGCATGACGGTGATCCGCCTTCCCGACCGCTCTCTGCTGCTGCATTCGCCGACCCGGCTCACGCCCAAGCTCCGCGCCGCGCTCGAAGCGCTGGGGCCGATCCGCCATCTCGTGGCGCCGAACAGCGTGCACTGGCTGTTCGCCAAGGACTGGCAGGACGCGCTGCCGGAAGCGCGGATGTATGGGGCGCCGGGCTTGCGGGAGCGCAAGCAGGTGCGACGCGCCGGGCTGCGCATCGACGAGGTCCTGGGCGACGACCCGCCCGCGGCCTGGGGCGGCGCGATCGATCAGTTGGTGGTCCCGGGCGGCGCCGGGTTCCGCGAGGCCGTGCAGTTCCATCGCCCGAGCCGGACCGTGCTGACGACCGACCTGGTGCATAATTTCGAGCCGCGCAAGCTGCCCTGGGTGCTGCGCCCGCTCGCCTGGCTGCTGGGCAATGCGAGCCCGGCCAGCCGCGCCCCGGCGCATCTGCGCGCCCTGGTCCGCCTCGGCCCCACGGCCGCCCAACGCGCCGCCGCCCGCCGCATCGTGCAGTGGCACCCCGATCGCCTCGTGATGACCCACGGCGCGCCGATCACGCTCAACCCCGCCGAACGGCTTCGCGCCTCGCTCGCCTGGCTGACCCGGTAGGCGGGCCGGTCAGGCCCGCTTGGCGACCGGCTTGGCCGGCACCGGCTGCGCGTCGCGCCGCAGCTTGTTCTCGCCCAGCAGCAGCAGGATCGGCGCGGCAATGAAGATGCTGCTGGACGTGCCGACCACGATGCCGAACAGCATCATCAGCGCGAAGCCGGACAAGGACGCGCCGCCGAACAGCGCGAGCGGCAGGCTGGCGAGGAACACCGTCATCGACGTGCCCAGCGTCCGGTTCAGCGTCTCGTTGATCGACAGGTCGATCAGTTGGCGCAGCGGCATGGTCTTGTATTTGCGCAGGTTCTCGCGAACCCGGTCGTAGACGACGACCTTGTCGTTGGTGGAGTAGCCGATCACGGTCAGGAGCGCGGCGACCATCACCAGGTCGAACTCGACGCGCGTCACCACCAGGAAGCCGATCGCCTTTGTCACGTCCAGGATCAGGGTGACGACGGCGCCGACCGCGAACTGCCATTCGAAGCGGAACCAGATATAGACCAGGATCATCAGCAGGCTGATCCCCAGCGCCAGCATGCCGTTGCGGAACAGCTCCTCCGAAACGGAGGCGCCGACCGCGTCGGTGCGGACGATCTTGGTGCCGGGCTCCGCCTGCTCCAGCGCGCCGCGGATCTTGGCGACGGTCTGCTGGGTGGCTTGCTCGTTGCCCTGCGGGTCCAGCCGGATCAGCACGTCGTCATCGGCGCCGAAGCGCTGCAGCCCGGCATCCGGCACGCCGGCATTGACCAGAGCCGGGCGGATCTTGCCGAAATCGGCCGGCCCGGGGGTCCGCACCTCCATGATGATGCCGCCGCGGAAGTCGATCCCGAGCCGCAGCCCGGGATGGAAGAACAGGATTACGGAGGCGACCGACAGCACCGCGGAGGTCAGCAGGCCGAGGAAGCGGCCCCGCATGAACTTGATGTTCGTCTCGTCCGGAACGAGGCGCAGGAGGGGGCGGATGAACATGTCCGATTACACCGGCAACATGGCGGGACGGGTGCCCACGTACCAGCGCACCATCAGGAGGCGGGCGACGAGGGTGGCGGTGAACAAGGTGGTGATGATGCCGACCGTGATGGTCACGGCGAAGCCGCGCACCGGGCCGGAGCCGAACACGAACAGCATCACGTGCGCCAGGAAGGCGGTCGCGTTGCTGTCCACGATGGTGCCGTAGGCGCGGCGGAACCCGGTCTCCAACGCGTTCAGCGGAGTGCGCCCGTGCCGGACCTCCTCGCGGATGCGCTCGTTGATCAGGATGTTGGCATCCACCGCGACGCCGAGCGTCAGCAGGATGCCGGCCATGCCCGGCAGCGTCAGCGTGGCTTCCAGCAGCGACAACACCGCGATCTGCAGGACCAGGTTAAATACCAGCGCCACGTTCGCGTACCAGCCGAACAGCCCGTAGAACACCGCCATGTAGACCATGACCAGCAGCAGCCCGACGCCCAGCGAGATGGCGCCGGCCCGGATGCTGTCCGCACCCAGCTCGGGGCCGACCGAGCGCTCCTCCACCACGGTCAGCGGCGCGGGCAAGGCGCCGGCGCGCAGCAGGACCGACAGGTCCTGGGCGGACGCGGCAGTGAAGTTGCCGCTGATCTGGCCGCGCCCGCCGGTGATCGGCTCGCGGATCACGGGAGCGGAGATCACCTTGTCGTCCAGCACGATGGCGAAGCGCTTGCCGGTGTTGGCGGTGCTGACGTCGGCGAACTTGCGGGTGCCTATGCTGTCGAAGGTGAAGTTGACCACCCAGCGGTTGTTCTGCGTGTCCTGCCCCGGCCGGGCATCGGTGAGGTTGGCGCCATCCACCTCGACCCGGCGGCGCACCGCCTCCTTGACGCCGGGCTGGCCTTCGGCGGGCAGGAAATCGGTGCCGGGCGGCGGGGTGGGGGAGGCCGGATTGGCGGTGTCGTCCACCAGGCGGAACGTCATCTTGGCGGTCTTGCCGATCAGTTCCTTGATGCGGTTCGGATCGTCCACGCCCGGAAGCTGTACCACGATGCGGTCGGCGCCCTGACGGGTGATCTGCGGGTCCAGCACGCCGGTCTCGTCGATGCGGCGGCGGACGATCTCGATCGATTGCAGGATCGCCGCATTGGCGCGGTCGCGCACCCCGGCCTCCGACAACGAAAGGATGACTTCGCCCGGGGTCGTGCTGGTCACGACGTATTCGGCGACGCCCCCGGCCCGGTCGGTCGTGGCGTCCGTCAGCAGTTTGGCCGCGTCGGCGGTCTGCTGCGGGTCGCGCAGGCGCAGCAGCACGCGATTCTGCGCGGCCTGGACCTGCGGCGGCTGGAACTGGATCTTGTTGCGCAAGGTGGTGCGGATGGTGTCGGCCAGGCTTTCCAGCCGCTCCCGGCTGACGGCGGCCATGTCGACCTCCAGCAGCAGGTAGGAGCCGCCGCGCAGGTCGAGCCCGAGATGGACCTGGCGCCACGGCATCCAGCTCGCCGGCTTGGCCACGAAGTTCGGGATGCAGAGGAGCACGCCCAGGACGCAGACGCCGGCGATCAGCGCGGTCTTGAGCTTGCTGAAATAGATCATGGAGGGCGGACGGCTCCCGGCCTTGGAACGTTCAGGCCCGGGGTATGCCGATCAGCCGAGTTGCGTGCAAGGGCGGCCGGCGGCTCAGAAGTTGAGCTCGAGGCCCACCGCGACGACGCGGTCCGGCGGCAGATTGAAATACTCCACCGGCGTGAGGGCCGTCCGGCCGAGGAACAGGTAGACCCGCCGCAGCACCCGGCGCCACAACGGCCATTTTCCGATCGCGGCGACCTGCGGCAGGAAGAACACCGCGTTCTCGCCCTTGAACGGCCCCGAATCCGCCAGCGCCGCCTGCACGTCGGGATTGTGCATGAAGCCGAAGCGGGCCACGCCGCGGTAGATGCCGCCGCCCAGATCCTCGATCTGCAGCCGCTCGCCGGGCGGCACGTGGGGCCGGGTGGTGGTCTCGACACGCAGCAGCAGCACCTGCTCGCTGCGCACGTGCGCCCGCAGCCATTCGTGCCGGCCCACCAGCGGCACGCGGTCCGGCGCGTCGGTCAGGAACACGGCGCCGCCGCCCTCGCGCTCCGGCCAGGCCTCCGCCAGCGACTGGAATTCGCGCAGCGGCATCGCCCACTCGGCCAGCGCCTGCCGGAAGCGGGAGCGGCCATCCGTCCAGATGTAGAAGATGGCGAAAACGGCCGCGCCGATCAGCAACGGCACCCAGGCGCCGGAGAGCAGCTTGGCGAGGTTTGCCCCCAGGAACGCGGCGTCGATCAGCAGGAAGCCGCCCACCACCAGCGCCGAGCGCCAGAGCGGCCAGCCCCACACCTCCCGCGTGACGGCGAAGAAGGTGACCGACGTGACCGCCATGGTGCCGATCACCGCCAGTCCGTATGCCGAACCGAGCGCGGCGGAGGAGCGGAAGGTGACCACCAGCAGAAGGCAACCGACCATCAGCGCGTAGTTGACTACGGGCATGTAGACCTGGCCGCGCTCCTCCTCCGAGGTGTGGACCACGCTCAGCCGCGGGGCGAACCCCATGTTGATGGCCTGCTGCGTCAGCGAGAACGCCCCGGAGATCAGCGCCTGCGAGGCGATCACGGTGGCCGCGGTGGCCAGGCACACGGTCGGGATCACCGCCCAATGCGGCACGATGGCGAAGAACGGGTTCTCCGCCGCGCCGGGATCGGCGAGCAGCCGCGCGCCCTGGCCGAGATAGTTCAGCCCCAGCGCGGGCAGCACGACGCAGTACCACGCCAGTACGATCGGGCGGCGGCCGAAATGGCCGAGATCGGCGAACAACGCCTCCGTGCCGGAGAAGCACAACACCACCGCGCCCAGCACCGCGTAGCCCGACCAACCCTGCCCGAACAGCAGCCGCAACCCGTTCAGCGGGTTGAATGCGGCCAGCACCGCCGGGTGTTGCACCGCCGCCGCGACCCCGAACGCTGCGATCGCGACGAACCAGGCCAGCATGATCGGGCCGAACAAGCGCCCGACCTTCTCCGTGCCGAACCGCTGGCCCAGAAACAGCGCCAGCAGGATCGCCGCCGCGATCGGCACCACGTAGGCGTCCAGCGCCGGGCTCGCGATCTTGATCCCTTCCACGGCGGAGATCACGGAGATGGCCGGCGTGACCACCCCGTCGCCGTAGAGCAGCGCCGAGCCGAACATCACCAGCAGCACCAGCGCCGTCGGCCGGGCGGCGCGCGCCGGCTTGCGCTCGCGCTGCAGCAGGCCGAGCAGCGCCAGCGTGCCGCCCTCGCCGTCATAGTCGGCCCGCGTGATGAAGCTCACGTATTTGACGCAGACCACCAGGATGATCGACCAGACGATCAGCGACAGCACGCCGAGCACCAGCGCCGGGTCGTGCGCAAAGGCGGGCTGGTCGCCGAAACATTGCTGCACCGCGTAGAGCGGGCTGGTGCCGATGTCGCCGAAGACGATCCCGAGCGCCCCCAGCGTGACGACCGGCAGCTTCTTGCGCGACGGGTCGGACATGGTGGACACCCCCTTGTGGCTGGACGACCCGGCGGCGATCCCGAGAAGGATCGTGTAGGCCTTGCGCACGGGTTGCGGAAGGTTGCGGGGTCTCCTCCGGGTGAGGGCAGAGGGAGAGCAGGGTGATGCGGATCGCGGTGGGCGGCTTCTTGCACGAAAGTCATTCTTTCGCCCCGCGACCGACGCGCTACGGCGATTTCGTCGACCCGGCCGGCTTCCCGCCGCTCACGGTGGGCGAGGCGCTGCCGGCGGCGATGGCGGGCGCGTCCTGCGGCCTGCGCGGCGCGATGGAGGCCGCGTCCGGCCACGAGCTCGTGCCGCTGATCTGGTGCTTCGCCAACCCGGCCGGCCCGGTGCAGGACGAGGCGTTCGAGCGGATCGCCGGAATGCTCTGTGCCGCCCTGTCGGCCGCGCTGGACGGGGGCCCGATCGACGGCGTGTACCTCGACCTGCACGGCGCCGCGGTCGCCGACAGCTTCCCGGACATGGAGGGCGAGCTGCTGCGCCGCATCCGCGCCATCGTGGGCGCCACGCCGATCGCCATCAGCCTCGACCCGCACGCCAACCTGACGGGCGAAATGGTGGCGCTCACCGACGCGATCTCGCCGTACCGGACCTATCCGCACGTGGACATGCCGGCCGCCGGGGCGCGCGCGATGCGGCTGCTGCTGCGGCGGATCGAGCGCGGCGCGCCGTTCGCGACCGCGTTTCGCCAGCTCGACTACCTCATGCCCATCACCAGTCAGTGCACCCTGACCGGGCCGATGGCCGAGGTCATGACCGCGCGGGAGCGGATCGCGGCGGAAACGGGTGCGGCCGAGATCGCCTGGTGCTTCGGCTTCCCTTATGCCGACTTCGCTGGCTGCGGCCCCGCCTTCGCCACCTATGCCGACGACCCCGCGGCTGCCGCGGCGGCCGCGGACCGCTTCGGCGCCGAGCTCGCCCGGCAGGAAACCGCGTTCGGCGAGGAGATCCTGCAGGCGGCCGACGCCGTCGCCGCCGCACTGGCGGCCGTCGGCTCCGGCGGCCCGGTCGTGCTCGCCGACACGCAGGACAATCCCGGCGGCGGCGGCCATGGCGACACCATCGGGCTGCTCGCCGAGCTGGTCCGGCAAGGCGCGCGCGGCGCCGTGCTGTGCCTGCTCAACGACCCCGATAGTGCGGCGGCCTGCCACGCGGCGGGGCAGGGGGCGACGGTGCCGCTTCAGCTCGGCGGCAAGTCGGACGGGGCGCCGCTCGCGACGGAGGCGCGGGTGCTGCGGCTCACGGATGGCGAGTTCGTGCTGACCGGTCCGATGGGCGGCGGCAACCCGGGCCATCTCGGCCCCTGCGCGCTGATCGAACTGCCGGCGGGCATCCGGGTGCTGGTCGCGTCGCGCAAGATGCAGGCGCTGGACCAGGCGATTCTCCGCCACGTCGGCATCGAGCCGGCGGACGCGCCGATCCTGGCGCTGAAATCTTCCGTGCACTTCCGCGCCGATTACGGGCCGATCGCGCGCCGGATCATCGTGGCGGCGGCGCCGGGGCCGGTGGTGGCCGACCCCGGCGTTCTGCCGTTCCAGCACCTGCGCCCCGGCATGCGGCTGCGGCCCGGCGCAAACCGGGCCGAACCCCCGGCCCTGCGGTGACGCGCCAGCCCGGAGCTGTTACCAGCGGCGGCATGGACAGATTGCGCATCGGGGTGATCGGCGCCGGGCATTTCGGCCGCTTCCACGCGCTCAAGGTGAAGGCGAGCCGCCGGGCGGTGCTGGCCGGCGTGTTCGACCCGAACGACGAACGGGCCGCGGTCGTGGCGCGGGAGGCCGGCGGGGCGCCGATGCCGCTGGACGCGCTGCTTGCGGCGAGCGACGCCGTCATCGTCGCGGCCCCGGCCGAAGCGCATTACGCCCTCGCGGCGCAGGCGCTCGGGGCTGGCAAGCACGTGCTGGTCGAGAAGCCGATCGCCGCCACGCTGGACGAGGCGGACCGGCTCGCGGCCTTGGCGGGGCAGGCCGGCCGCGTGCTGCAGGTGGGGCACCTCCTGCGCTATTCCGCCGAGCACCGCGCCATCTCCAGCCGCATCACCCGCCCGCTCTATATCGAGGCGACCCGCATCGCGCCATTCAAGCCGCGCGGGACCGACGTGTCGGTCATCCTGGATCTGATGATCCATGACCTCGACCTGGTGCTGGCGCTGGTCAACAGCCCGATCGAGAGCGTGGACGCGTTGGGCGCCGCGGTCTCCAGCCCGCTGGAGGATATCGCCAACGCCCGCGTCCGCTTCACCAATGGCTGCGTCGCCACCATCACGGCGAGTCGCATCTCGCTCAAGACGGAGCGGCGGATGCGCCTGTTCTCCGAGGAGGGCTACCTGTCGGCCGATTTCGTCGCGCGCGAGCTGGTGATGATCGGCCGTGAGCGGGGATTGCCGCTGCCCGGCACCGGCGGTTTCCGGCGCGAGGCGGTGGGTTGGAACGAGAGCGACAGCATGGCCGCCGAGCATGACGCCTTTGCCGCCTCGTGCCTGGACGGCGCCCCTGTGCTGGTGGACGCGCTGGCCGGCCGCCGCGCGCTGGCGGCGGCGATCGCGGTCACTGACAGCATCGCGCAGTCGCGCCGGGTCGCGATCGCGTCAGGCCTGGTCCAGCAGGCCGAGCACCTCGCGGGCGGCCGCGTCGGAGGGTAGCCCGGCCGGCGGGCGCAGACTGGCCAACACGCCGGCCAGCGCCTCGCGCTGCCGCTCCGCCGCCGAGCCGTCGGCCAGCAGATCGAGCACCGTTCGTTCGAGGAGGTCGGCACGGCATTGTTCCTGCAGCAATTCCGGCACGATCTCGCGCCCGGCCAGCAGGTTCACCATCGCCACGTGGGGCACGGTGATCGCGCGCCGCGCGATCGCCGCACTCAGGGGATTGACCCGGTAGGTCACCGCCATGGGCACGCCGGCCAGCGCCAGTTCGAGCGTCGACGTGCCGGATTTGGTCAACGCCACGCTTGCCGCCGCGTAGGCATCGTGCTTTTCGGCCAGTTCCGTCACCACGATCGGGCGCACCGGCCAGGCCTCGGCGGCCTGCCGGACCGTGTCGGCCACCACGGCCGATACCGGCAACACCGGCCGCAGGTCGGGTGCCGACCGCGCGAGTCGCTGCACCACTTCGCCGAACACCGGCAAAAGCCGCGGCACCTCCGAGCGTCGGCTGCCGGGCATCAGGATCATGACCCGCTCGTCGCCGAGGCCATGCGCCCGCCGGAAGCGGGCCGAGTCGCCGTCCCCGGCTCCCGACTCGAGCACGGGGTGGCCGACGAACGTGCCAGCCACGCCGCGCGCCGCGAACCAGGCCGGCTCGAACGGCAGCAAGCAGAGCAAGCGATCCCATAGCCCGGGAAAGTGCCGCACCCGCTTCTCGCGCCACGCCCAGACCTGCGGCGCGACGTAATGCGCCCGCTTGATGCCCAGCGCGGCGGTGCGCTTCAGCACATGCTTGGTGTACCCGGGCGAGTCGATCGTCACCACCACGTCCGGCCGGCGTGCGGCGATGTCGCGCATCGTCTCGCCCAAGCGCCGGCGGATCAGGCGCAGGCGCGGCAGCACCTCGACCAGCCCCATCACCGCCAGGTCCGACATCGGATGCAGCGACGCGATCCCGCGCGCCGTCATCAGCGGCCCGCCGACGCCCGCGAACCTCAGCCCGGGCCGCTGGCGCCCGAGCGCGTCCATCAACCGCGCGCCGAGCACGTCGCCACTCGCCTCGCCGGCGATGAGGTAGATCAACGGCATGGCGTCAGTCATACGGGGGCGTCATACGGGGGCGGGAGAGGTGTGACAAATGGCTTGGCTGCTGCACGTGATCGGCATCGACGAATGGGACCGGGCGCAGCCGGATGGGCTCGCTTGCCCGCCGGGCGGCTTCATCCATCTCTGCACCGCCGAGCAGTTGCCCTTCGTGCTGGAGCGGCACTTCGCCGGGCGCGACCGGCTGGTGGTGATCCACGTCGATGCCGAGGAGCTGGACGTTCGTTGGGAAAGCAGCGAGCCCGGGATGCCGCCATTCCCGCATTTGTATGAGGACCTCCCAGTCGGCCTCGTTCGCCGCGCCGACTGGGTCTAGGTCGCCGTGGTTTAGGCGGAGGTGCCGCCCTCCGGCAGGTCGGCGTCGTCGGTCTTCTTCATCTGATCGCGAGTCATCGGGGTCTGCAGGAAGCGGCCCTCGTCGCCCAGCGCGCCGGACGGGAACTCGCCCAGGTTCTGCTGGATCGACGCTTCCTCGACCACGTTACCGCTGTCGACGTCGCGCAGCCCGGCCGCCCCGGCCATCTCCATGCGGGCGAGCTCATCGGCGCGCTCGCGATACTCGTCCATGCGGCCATCCGGGCTGCCATCGGCCTCGAACAGCTCTTTGGACAGGGAGTCGACGCGGGCCTTGAACGCGGGGGAGGGATCGAGCGGATTGTCGGACATGGAATAACCTCGGAGTTCTGTGCGGCCTTAACTCGCCAGCGATCGATCCGGTTTGCTCAACACGGCTCGGCGGGCAGATCGATCCACGACAGATGCCCGCCTTTGCCCGCTCCCGTGTCGAGAAAGATCGCCCGCCCGCCCGACGAACCGACCCGGACGTAAGGCCGTCCATCCGTGCTACGCTGGTCGTGGCCGCAATACACGGTGACGCCGGCGGGGATGCGGTCGACCCAGCGGATGACGCGTTCGGGATACCCGTCCGACTGCGTGCGGCCCGTGGTCTCGCCAAACAGCGCCCGCGACAGCAGCGGGTCGACCCGGCCGAGCGGCGGCGGCGGCGGCTCCGTCAGCATGGCCGGATGGAAGCCGCCGTGCACGAACGCGGTCTCGCCCCGCACCAGCCAGGCCGGCGCCCGCTCGATCTCGAACAAGGCCCGCTCGCGCAGCGGGTCGTCCAGCTGCGCCAGCGTGGCCTCCAGCGCCGGGTCGGCACGCACGGCGAACCCGGCCAGCGCGCGGCCGAGCTTGCGGTCGTGGTTGCCCAGGATGAATAGGCCGCGCCCCGCATCGATCAGCTCGAACATCCGCCGCAAGACGCCGGCGCTGTCCGGCCCGTGATCGCTGAGGTCGCCGAGCTGGATCAGGAAGCGGTCTGTTGCCGCCGCGGCCGCAAAGGCTCGCAAGTCGCCATGCACGTCGCCGACGATGCGCAGTTCCACGCCGGGCGGGATCAGCCCGGTAAGGCTCGCGCCGCCGACCCGCGCCGCCTCCGGGGGCGGGCCGGGTGCGCGCGACGGCTCACGATCGGGGGAAACGGCGGTCATTGTTCAAACATATGTTGGCCTGCCGCATTCATCGGCAACGCAATTAGGTGAGACGGGATGCGTCCGCCCGCTACTCAGACCCGGTACTCAGACCTGGTACTCAGACTGGTGAAGCGACCGTGCCGGTGGCGGCGGCGAGCGGGAAGCCGAACACCCGGTTGCTCCCGAGCAGGAATGCCTTGCCGCCGTCGGGGAACAGGCGGGCGATCGCGGGGCTGGTCACGTCGAGCCCGCCGGTGAACGCACCCAGCGCGGGCAGCATGAGGCGCTGCGGCCCGGCGACGAAGCAAGGGCGGGTGACGTGGCCGGCCCGCGTCGGCACGCTGGCCTTGGGATGATGGTGACCCACCAGCTCGGGCGCCGCGCCGGCCGGCCGCCGCGGGCGCGCCTGGTGGCAGAACTCGAGCCCCCGATGCGCCCAGCACGCGGTGGCCAGCCCGGCCAGGCCGGGGGCGGGCGCCGGGTCGTGGTTGCCGAGCACCCACACGAAATCGATCCGTTCCGCCCAGCCGAGCAGCCGTCCCGCATCGTCCGGCGCCATGCGGGAAAAGCCGTATCGGTCATGGAAGCTGTCCCCCAGCGCGACCACCGTCAGCGGTTGGTGCTTGTCCAGCAGGATGGCGAGGCGATCCAGCGTGATCGCCGTGTCCCAGGGCGGCAGCAGGCTGCCGCGCCGGGCCGCCGCCGTGCCCTTCTCCAGGTGCAGGTCCGCGACGGCCAGCAGCCGCTCGGCCGGCCACAGCACGGCGCCGAGCGGGTCCAGCAGCAGCCGGTGCCCGCCGAGCACGATCGGCGTCACGGCGCGGGTGGCCGGGTCGCGCGGCCCCGCCGGGGTCCGGACGAGCGAGCCCCGGCGCGCGCGTTCTCGCGTGCACCCGGCTGGCGCTGCAGGATGGCGAGGTTGGCGCGATGGACGGGGTGCACGCGCATGGGCTTCTGGCTCGGCTCGGCCGTCCCCGTGGCTTCGGCGATCAGCGCCTCCGTTTCCTCCAGCAGCTCGTCCTCGCCGCCGACCGTGCGCACCGACTCCCGGCCAATGTCCAACAGCACCGGCACTGCCAGCGGCGACACCCGCGTCAGCGCCACGTGCCGCACCCGTCCCGCGATCCGCGCCAGCATGCCGGCGACCCGGCCGACATCGGTCAGCCCGCTCGCCGCATCCGCCCGCGTCGCCCGCAACAGCACGTGGTCCGGCTGGTGCCGCCGCAGCACGTCGTAGATGAGGTCCGTGTTGACGGTCACGGCGCGGCGCGTCTTTTCCGCCCCGGGATGGTTGCGCTCCACCAGGCCGGAGATCACGGCCACGTTGCGGAAGGTCCGGCGCAGCATGGAGCTTTCCGCCATCCAGGCCTCCAGGTCGTCGCCCAGCATGTCCTGCTCGAACAGCGCGGCCACGTCCGTGGGCTCGTGGGCGGACCAGGTGGAGATCACGTAGTCGGTCGCCACGAAGCCGAGCGGGGCGTAGCCGGCCCGCTCCATGCGCCGGGTCAGCAGCATGCCCAGCGTCTGGTGCGCGTTGCGGCCCTCAAAGCAGTAGGCGACCAGGAACCAGCGCCCGTTGCGCGGAAACGTCTCCACCAGCAGGTCGTCCGGCCCCGGCAGCTCGGACCGTTCCACCTGCAACGACAACCATTCGCGCACCGGCTCGGGGAACAGGTGCCACGAGTCGCGGTCGTGCAGCATGGTGCGCACGCGGGCGGCCAGGTTGGTGGTCAGCGGCTGGCGCGACCCGGCATAGGCCGGCACCATCGGCTCGCCATCCCCGCCATCCTGCACCTCCACCGTGGTCTCGCGGATGCGCATGAACTTGAGCAACCGCCCGGCGAACATGAACGTCGCCCCCGGCGGCATCATGTTGACGAAGCCTTCCTCGATCTCGCCCAGCGAGGGGCCGCCGCGCCCGGCATAGCGCACCTTGAGCAGCGGCGCTTCGACGATGGTGCCGAGGTTCATGCGGGCCATGCGGGCGACCCGTTCGCTGCGGATATGGATGATGCCGTCGGAGTCGCTGAACAGTTTTCGATAGCGATCATAGGCTTGCAGGGCGTAGCCGCCATCTTCGACGAAGCGCAGCACGTCGTCGAAATCGCGCTTGGTCATCATGGCGTAGGGGGCGGCGGTCTTGACCTCGGCGAACATGGCGACGGGGTCGAACGGGGCGGCGGCGGCGGCGAGCAGGAGGTGTTGGGCCAACACGTCGAGTCCGCCGGGTCGGGGGAGTTCGCCGTCCTGCTCGCCGGCGGCGACGCCCTCGATGGCGGCTTCGCATTCGAGCAGCTCGAAGCGGTTGGCGGGCACGAGGAGGGCGTTGGAGGTCTCGTCCATGCGGTGGTTGGCGCGGCCGACGCGCTGGAGCAGGCGGGAGACGCCCTTGGGGGCGCCGACCTGGATGACCTGATCGACGCCGCCCCAGTCGATGCCGAGGTCGAGCGAGGAAGTGGCGACGACGGCGCGGAGCTTGCCGGCGGCCATGGCGGCCTCGACCTTGCGACGCTGGCCGATGTCGAGGCTGCCGTGGTGAACGGCGATGGGCAGGGTCTCGTCGTTCAGCTTCCACAGGGCCTGGAACATGAGTTCGCCTTGGGCGCGGGTGTTGACGAAGACGATGGTCATGTCGTGGGCGCGGATGCGCTCGAGGATGCGGGAGGCGGCGGTGAGGCCCATGTGGCCGGACCAGGGTAGGCGCTCCTCGGGCAGCATGACGGCGAGCGAGGGCGGAGCGCCTTCGGCGACTTCGATGAGCTGGCAGTCGCCGCCAACCCAGTCGAGCAAGGCGCGCTTGTGGGCGACGGTGGCCGACAGGCCGACCCGGCGCAGGCCTGGAACCAGGGCGGCGAGGCGGGCGAGGCACAAAGCAAGCTGGTCGCCGCGCTTGGTGCCGGCCAGCGCGTGGACTTCATCGACGATCACGGTGCGCAGAGTGGCGAACAGGTCGGGGGCGTCGCGCTGAGAGAGCAGAAGGGCGAGGCTCTCGGGAGTGGTGAGGAGGATGTTGGGCGGGTTGGATTTGAGGCGGGCGCGGCGGTTCTGCGGGGTGTCGCCGGTGCGGGTCTCGACGGTGATGGACAGGGCCATGTCGTCGATGGGGGCGATGAGATTGCGCGCGACGTCGGTGGCGAGGGCCTTGAGCGGGCTGATGTAGAGCGTGTGCAGCCCGGGGGCGGGGGTTTGGTGGAGTTCGATGAGGCTGGCCAGAAAGCCGGCGAGGGTCTTGCCGCCGCCGGTGGGGGCGACGAGGAGGGCGCTGCAACCGCGCCCGCCATTGGCGCGCGCGGTGTCGATCATGGCGATCTGGTGCGGGCGCGGAGCCCAGCCGCGACGGGCGAACCAGGCGGCGAACGGTTCGGGTAATGTTCCCATCAGGAGCAGATGTAGCGGTTAGGTGGCGAAGGTCAAACCGCTCGGTCCTGCGGCGGGCGGTGTTCGTACCGTTTTGCGCACGGTGGAGCCGATCGACCCCAAGCAGTTGTTTTCGTTGATCCGCATGGCGCTTGCTGGATGGACTGAGTAGTACACGAGTTGGTGGAGTGAGCTTACGCTCGATCCTGGATCGGCCGTGCCGGTCGACGCGTGTGTCCTCGGTGTCAGGGATTCTGACAAGGGCGGGACGCAGATCGGCACAAACGTCGTCGGGCGCGACCGACGCTACCACCGACACGGTGCCGGTCACCGCGACCGGAGCGACGACGCTGCGGTACTCGCGGCAGAATGGTGCGCCGTCGGAGCCGATGTCGGTTACGCACCCGGTTCCGCCGGCGGGGCAGGTCGCGTAAAGCAGCGTGATGCCCATCCCGCCCTGGCACCCGGACAGTTTGGCCGCGCGGATGCCGTTCCTGCAGCGGCGCACACTGGTCACGCAGGCGGTGCGGAGCTTCTTTGCCGGGCGGGGCTACACGGAGGTCGAGACCGCTTACGCGGTGCCGGTGCCGGGGGAGGAGGTGCACCTGCGGGCGTGGCGGACGCGGCAACATGGGCCGGACGGGCGTGGGCGCGACCTGTGGCTGCACACGAGCCCGGAACTGGCGATGAAGCGGCTGCTGGTGGCTGGCGCGGGGCCGATCTTTCAATTGGCGCGGGTGTGGCGCGACGGCGAGGGCAGCCGGACGCATCTGGGCGAGTTCACGATGCTGGAATGGTATCGTCCCGGCCTCGGCCTCGCCGGGCTGATGGACGAAACGGAGGCGCTGCTGCGCGCCACCCTTCCGCCGCGCTGGTGGCGCGACGGGTTCGAGCGCGTCACGGTGGCCGACGCGTTTCACCGCTGGGCTGGCGCGGACCTGATCGGCACCGCCGGCGACGCGGCCGCCCTGGCGGTTTCCGCCGGCGCGGCACAGCGGGACGGGGAGGGGTGGGAGGACTTGTTCTTCCGCCTGCTGCTCGAACGGGTCGAGCCCGAACTCGGCCGCACCAGGCCCACCTTTCTCACCCATTGGCCCGCCGCGCAGGCCGCCCTGGCCCGGCGCGACCCGGCCGACCCCCGAGTCGCGCTCCGCTTCGAGCTGTTCGTGGGGGGCGTCGAGCTTGCCAACGCGTTCGAGGAGCTGACCGACGCCGCCGAGCAGGCCGAGCGCTTCCGCGCCGACCGCGCCCGGCGCGAGCAGCTCTACGGGCCTGGCTGGGGCACCGACGAGGATTTCCTCGCCGCGCTCCGCTTCGGCATGCCCCCTGCCTCCGGCATCGCCCTCGGCTTCGATCGGCTGGTCATGCTGGCCGCCGGCGCCGACCGCATCGAACAGGTGCAATGGCTGCCGGCTCCCGAGGGAACTCGCGGGGAGCCCGGCGCTTAGGGGATCATGCGACAGATCGGAGCCGTTCTCCTGATGGCGGCCGCGCTGGCCGGGTGCGAGTCGGGCCCGTCCCGCCAACAACTGCTTGCCGCCTTGGTCGGCCGCCCCGAGAGCGATGCCCTGCGTGCCCTCGGGGCGCCCAACAACGTGCTGGATGCCAACGGGCATCGCTTCCTTGCCTACGAGGATGTCGGCGTCGCCTACGCTTCCAGCGTGCCGTTCGGGCCCTATGGCTATTTCTACGGGCCCGCCGCCTTCCCGGTGCCGCGCACCTGCACCACCACGCTGGAGATCGTCTCCGGCCGGGTCGCGAGTTGGACCCAGCGGGGCAATGCCTGCGGTTAACAAAGGGTGATGCCGTTCGCCTCGGCTTGACGGCCGACCTTCCCCATATCGCGGCCATGACCCTCCTGTTTCGCCTTTCCGCCGTCACCCTGGTCGCCGTCACGCTCGCGGGGTGCGCCGAACTGGCCAACCTCCCGGCGACCATTCCCTCGACCAACGTGAATCCGATCACCGGCAGCCGAGGCGGCAGCGGTAGCGCGAACTGATCGTCACGCGTTCTGGGTAGTCGGGCGAACTCTGGCTCGTTACGGTGCTGCGGTCGTCAGCATCGGAGACGCGCGTGCAAGCCCCCATTCGACTGCCCCATACGCCAGGTTGGATCTCGGAATTCAAGGCTTTCATCCTCCGCGGCAACGTGGTCGACCTCGCCGTCGGCATCATCATCGGCGCCGCCTTCACCAGCATCGTCTCCAGTCTGGTGAAGGACATCTTCACGCCGCTGCTGGGATTGCTGGTCGGCGGCGTGGACTTCTCCAACCTGTTCATCACCCTCAAGGGTGAAGCGGCCCCGACGCTGGAGGCGGCCCAGCGCGCCGGCGCGGTCACGCTCAACATCGGCGTGTTCCTCAATGCCGTGATCTCCTTCCTCATCGTCAGCTTCGCCATTTTCTGGGTCGTGAAGCTGCTCAGCCGCTTCAAGGCCAAGGAAGCCGAGGCGCCCGCCGCCCTGAACAAGACGGAGCAGACGCTGATCGAAATCCGCGATCTGCTGGCTGTCGACCGCCGCCCTGCGGGCGGTGACAACCTCTCCGTCTGAACTCCCGCCCGAGGGTCCCCATGCGCTGGCTTCTGCTTCTGCTGCTCCTGTTGCCGCGCCTGGCGACTGCTGCCGACCTCGACCTCCCGGGCCTGTCCGCCGACGCCCAGGCCTATCGCCGCGCGTTGGTGGCGACCAACCCGGCCGGCCTGTCCACCGCCCTGCAACGCCAGGCCGACCAGCGCGCCGACGCCGCCACTGCCCGCAATGACTGGGCCGGGGTCGCCACGGCCCTGGAAACCCGCCTTTCCGCTCCGGAGACCACGCCGGCGCAATGGCTGCGCCTGGCCACCGCTCAACTCAAGCGCGTGCCGCCCCAGCCCGCCCGCGCCGCCCAGGCTGCCTGGCTGTCGTTCCAGGGCACGGAGACCGGGCCGGGCCAGATCCCCGCCCTGCTCGTGCTGCTCGACGCCATGCGCGCGGTCGACCGGCCGGCGCAGGCCTTGTCGGTGATGGACGCGATCGTCGAGCGCGCACCGGGCGAGGCGCGCTACGCCACCATGCAGGCGACGCTGCGGCAAACCGTGGGCCTCCTGGTGCGGCGCGTGCGCACGGAAGCGGAGAGCGATCCGCCGCTGGCCTGCATCAGCTTCACCAGCCCGGTCTCCCGCCGCGCCGACCTCGTGCCCGGTGACTGGGTCCGCCTGCAACCCGCCCAGCCCGACGCCGCCGTGACCCGGGAGAATGACGAGCTCTGCATCGCCGGCCTCGCCCTGGGCGCGCGCACGACGGTCACGCTGCGGGCCGGCCTGCCCGGCGAAGGCGGCCTGACGCTGCGCAACGACGCGGTCGTCCCGGTCGCCATGCCGAACCGCAGCCCCCTGCTGGTGTTCGACTCCCGCCGCTTCATCCTGCCGCGCCGCCAAGCGCCCCGGCTGCAGCTCGGCAGCATCAATCTGTCTTCGGTCAAGCTCAAGGTGCTGCGCCTGTCCGAGCGCAACCTGGTGCCCTGGACCCGCGACAACGCCCCCGGCGAAGCGCTGAGCCGCTACGCCTTCGATGCCCTGGCCGATAGCGGCACCGTCGTTTGGGAAGGCAGCGCGCCCATCCCGGCCTGGCAGCCCAACCGCCTGGCGCGCACCGCCCTGCCGCTGCCGGACGTGTTTGCCGAGCCCGGCGCCTACCTCGTCCTGGCCACGCCCGGCGATGGCACCCCCGACACCGACACGGCCGCCGTGCAGACCGTGATCCGCACCGACCTGGCGCCCACCGTGTGGCGGGGGTCCGACGGGTTGACGGTGCAGCTCCGCAGCGTCGCCACCGCCGCCCCGCTCGCGGGCGTGTCGCTCGACCTGCTCGCCCGCAACAACGACGTGCTGGCGCACACGGAAACGGACGGGGACGGCGTGGCCCGCTTCGCCGCCCCCTTGCTGCGCGGCACCGGCCCGCAGGAGGCGCACAGCCTGCATGGCCAATTGGGCGTCGACCTCGTCACCCTGGACCTGACCACCGCCGCCTTCGACCTGTCGGATCGCGGCGTCGCCGGCCGCCCGGCGCCCGGGCCGCTGGACGCCTTCGCCTGGACCGATCGCGGCATCTACCGGCCCGGTGAGACCGTGCACCTCCAGGCCCTCCTGCGCGACGCCGCCGGCCAGCCGACCGACCTGGCCGCGCACATGGTGGTCAAGCGGCCGAACGGGCAGGTCTTCCTTGACCGCGTGCCCCCGCGCGGCGGCGGCGCCTCGCTCGTCCAGTCGATCGACCTCCCGCTCTCCGCGCCCGCCGGGCAGTGGACCGTCGAGATCGTCGCCGATCCCGCCCGCCCGCCGATCGGCCGCGCCGGGTTCCGCGTCGACGCCTTCGTGCCGGACCGCATGGCCGTGGAGGCCAGCCCGTCCGGCCCCATCGTGCCCGGCCAGACCTACACGCTGCCGGTCACCGCCCGCTTCCTCTACGGCGCCCCCGCCGCCGACCTGTCGGGCACGGCCACCCTCCGCCTTGAGCGCGACCCCACGCCGCCCGCCGCGCTGGCCGGCTACAAGGTCGGGCTCGACGGCGAGGCCTTTGCGCCGCAATCGCTGGAGATCACCCTCCCGAACACCGATCGCGAGGGCCATACCTCGCTGCCCATCCTGCTGCCGACCGCGCCGGACAGCACCTCGCCCGTGCATGCGGCGCTGCAGATCGGGGTGGACGACCCCTCCGGCCGCGCCTCCACCACGGAGGTCACCATCCCCGTGCAGCCCCAGGCCGGCTTCATCGGCATCAAGCCGGGCTTCGACGGCGCGATCGACGTCGGCGCCGAAGCCACCTTCGACATCGCCGCCGTGAACCGCGACGGCGTGCGCGCGGCCTTGCCCGCCGCCCTCCGCCTGGTGCGCGAGCGGCCCGACTTCCATCTCGTGATGCGCGGCTCGCTCGCCCGCTACGAGACCACCTATCGCGACGAGCCGGTCGAAGCGCGCGACGTCACCATCCCCGCCGACGGCACCCTCCGTTTCGCCCGCCGGCTGGATTGGGGGCGATACCGGCTGGAGGTGGTCCAGCGCGACGGCCTGGCCGCCAGCTCCGTGCACTTCCGCGCCGGCTGGGCCGCCTCCGACAGCCCCGACACGCCCGACAAGGTGGACGTCTCGACCGACCGGCGCAGCTACGCCCCCGGCGATACGGTCCGCGTGCACGTCGCCGCCCCGTTCGCCGGCCCCGCCACGCTGCTGGCCCTCACCGACAAGGTGCAGACCTTGCGCTCGATCACGGTCGCCGAGGGCGGCACCACCGTGGAGCTCCCCGCTGCCGCCGAATGGGGACCCGGCGCCTACCTGACCGTGCACGTGTTCCGCGGCGGCGGTGACGGTACGGCACCGGCGGCAGGTCCGGCGCGCGCCATCGGCCTCGCCTGGGCCGCCATCGACCCGGCGGTCCGCACCCTGCCGCTCGCCATCGCCGACTCCGGCACCGTCCGCCCGCGCACGACCACGACGGTGTCGATCACCACCGAGCCCGGCGCCTTTGTCTCCCTCGCCGCCATCGACGAGGGCATTCTTCGCCTCACCGATTTCAAGACGCCTGATCCTGCCGCGCACTACCTCGGTCGTCGCCGCCTCGGCATCGACATCCGCGACGATTGGGGTCGCCTGATCCCGCCCGCCGAGGGCGAGGCCACGACGCTGCGGCAAGGCGGCGACGACGGCGGCAGCGCGCTGCCGGAGATCCCGCAGAAGACGGTGGCGCTGTTCACGCCGCCGATGCAGGCCGGGCCCGACGGCAAGCTCGCCATTCCGCTGACCCTGCCGGATTTCAACGGCCAGGTCCGCCTCATGGCCGTGGGCTGGAACGGCACCAAGATCGCGTCTGCCGCTGCCACGATGATCGTGCGTGACCCGGTGGTGGCCGAGCCGCTGCTGCCGCGCTTCCTGGCGCCGGGCGACGAAGCCCGCCTCGGCGTGCTGATGGCCAATGTCGAGCAACCCGCCGGCGAAGTCGTCGCCACCGTGTCCGTCTCCGGCCCGCTGGCGGTCGTCGGCGACGCCCGGCTGGCCGCCACGCTGGAGACCGGCGCCCAGGCCGTTCGGACGACCCGGCTGCGCGCGACCGGCGTCGGCCGCGGGGTCATCCGCCTCGCCGTTACCGGGCCCGGCGGGTTCAGCGTGACGCGGGAAACCGCCATCCTGGTCCGCTCCGCCCGTCCCGCGATCGCGCTGTCCAGCGGCGGTGAAGTGGCGCCGGGCACCGAGTGGCGCGCCACGCCGGCGCTGGACCGCCTGCTTCCCGGCACCAGCCGCGCCTCGCTCACCGCGGGGGGCGCCGTGCGCTACGACCCGCTGGCCCTGATGGGCGCGCTGGACGACTACCCGCTGCTGTGCCTCGAGCAGGCGAGCAGCAAGGGGTTCCCGCTCGCCTTCCTGCCCGATGCGCCGGACCGCGCTGCCCGCTTGCAAGCCGACACGGCCGTGGTGCTGGACAAGCAGCGCTTCGACGGCGGCTTCGGCCTGTGGTCGGCCAATGGCGAGGCGCAGACCTGGCTGTCCGCCTACGCCACCGAGTTCCTGCTGCGCGCCCGTCGCGCCGGCGCCCCGGTGTCCGACAGCGCGATCGCCGACTCGCTGCGCTACCTCAGCGACGGGCTGGAGAACCTGCCTGCCACGCCCGAAGGCCGTGCCGCTCAGGCCTATTACTTGTACGCGCTCGCCCTCGGCGGCCAGGTGCGCGCCGGGGCCAATCGCGTGCTGGCGGAGTCGGTGAACGACTTGCCGACCCCGTTGGCCAAGGCGCAGCTCGCCGCCGCGCTCGCCCTCGGCAACGACCGGCCCCGTGCGGAGGCCGCCTTCACCGCCGCCCTGGCCGACCCGTCCCGCACCGATTGGGATGCCGATCGCGGCAGCGCGTTGCGTGACCAGTTCGCGACAACCGTGCTGCTCAAGGAAAGCGGTCTGCTGCCCAACCGCCTGCCGGCGCTGCTCGCCCGCCTGCCAGGCGCCGATCTGCAGCCCGACCGGCTCAACACCCAGGAGCAGGCCTGGGGTGCCGCCGCCGGCATCACCCTCGGCCGCGATACCCGGCCCACCACCCTGCTCGTCGCCGGCCGGACGATCCCGCCGGCCCCGATCGTCACGCTCCCGCTCGACGGCCCGCTCACCGTGCGCAACGGCAGCGACCGTCCGATCTGGCAGACCGTGACGGCCACCGGAGTCCCCATCGACCCGGCGCCCGCCGCACGCGCCGGCATGCGCGTCACCCGCAAGTTCCTGACCCTGCGAGGCGATCCGGTGAACCTGGACGATCTGCGCCAGAACACCGTGTTCGTGCTGCTGATCGAGGGCGCGGCGACCGACGGCCAGGATCATCGCGCCCTGCTGCTGCAGGGCCTGCCCGCCGGCTGGGAAATCGCGGGCCGGCTGGAAGCGGGCAAGACCGCCGGCATGCCCTGGCTCGGCGAGCTCACGGCCACGGAGGCCCAGCCCGCCGCCGACGACCGCTTCGCGGCCACGATGATGCTCGATAGCGATACGCCTGGGTTCCGCGTCGCCGTGCGCCTGCGCGCCGTCACGCCTGGCGACTTCGAGATCCCCGGCGCCGAACTCTCCGACATGTACCGCCCCGGCGTGTTCGCGCGCCAGGCCACCAACCGCATCAAAGTGCTGGCGCCGGAGTGAGCCGCCCGGCGCACGTCTGGATCCGGCGCTTCGGCCTCGCGCTCCTCGCGATCGCCGTTGCGCTCGGGGGCGGGGCCGTCGCGCTGGACCGGGCCTTCCCGCCCGACCTGTCGCGACTGGCGCAGAACGGCAGCGTCGTGCTGGACCGTCACGGCGCCATTCTCGCCGCCCTGCCGGCCCCGGGCGGCGTGTGGCGCTTCCGCACGGAGGAGGCCGCCGTCTCGCGCGACTTCCTCGACCTGCTGATCCGCACGGAGGACCGGCGCTTCTGGACCCATCCGGGCGTCGACCCGCTCGCGCTCGGCCGCGCCGCGGTTCAGATGGTGCGGGCCGGCCGGGTCGTCTCCGGCGGATCGACCCTGTCCATGCAGGCCGCCCGCCTGCTCGAGCCGCGCCCGCGCACCCTGCGTAGCAAGCTGATCGAGGCCGCCCGCGCGCTGCAATTGGAGTGGCACTACGGCAAGCGGGGCGTGCTCGGCATCTGGCTCACGCTGGCCCCGTTCGGCGGCAACCTCGAGGGTGTCGAGGCCGGCGCCCGCGCCTGGTTCGGCCGTAGCCCCGCCTTGCTCGACCCGGCGGAGGCGGCACTGCTCGTTGCCCTGCCTCGTCGCCCCGAGGGCCTGCGGCCCGACCGCCATCCCGCCCGCGCCGAAGCGTTGCGCGACCGCGTGCTCCCCGAGGCCGCCGGCGCGCCCATGCCCACGATGCGTCGGCCTTTCCCCCGTCACGCGGGCCCCGCCCTGGCCGGTCTGCCGCGCGAACCGGTCATGCGCACGACGGTCGACCTGCCATTGCAGGACGGTCTCGAGCGCCTGGTCGCATCCCGCGCGGCCACCCTGCCGGCGGCGGCGACGGTGGCCCTGCTGGTGGCCGACGTCAGGACGCGCGAGGTCCGGGCCGCCGTCTCCGGCACCGGCTCGCTCGACCTGACGCGGGCGGTTCGCTCGCCGGGCTCGGCGCTGAAGCCGTTCCTCTACGCGATGGCTTTCGAGGCCGGCCTGGTCCGGCCGGAGACGCCCTTGGTCGACCTGCCCCGGCATTGGGGCGGCTACGGCCCGGAGAACTATGGCGGCGTCCATGCCGGCACCGTGTCGGCGGCCGAGGCCCTGCGCCGCTCGCTCAACTTGCCCGCGGTCGCGTTGCTCGACCGGGTGGGGCCGCGCGCCTTTGCCGAGTGGCTGCGCGCCCATGGTGCCCGGCCCCGCCTGCCGCCCGGCAGTGACCCGGCCTTGCCGTTGGCACTGGGCGGCGCCGGGCTGACCATGCGCGAGCTGGCCGGGCTCTATGCCGGGCTGGTCGCGCCGGGCGCCGAACCGCTGAGCCTGCGTCCCGCCCCGTCGCGGGTGGTGCCGCCGCCTACCGAGCCCGCGCGGCTGGTCACGCAGATCCTGACCGCGCCGTTTCCGGACCGCGGCCCCGTCGGCATCGCTTGGAAGACCGGCACGAGTTGGGGCGGGCGCGACGCCTGGGCGGTCGGCGTCGACTCCCGGCACGTCGTCGCCGTCTGGGTCGGCCGCCCCGACGGCACCGCCGTGCCCGGGGCCACCGGGCGCGCGACCGCCGTGCCCATCCTGGCCGACGTGTTCGCGACCTTGCCCGCGCACCCGCTGCCGATCCCGCCGCCCCGGCACATGGCCGCGCCGGCGGCGGCCACCACCGATCTGCGCCTGCTGTTTCCCCCGCCGGGCGCGGTCCTGGCCGGGGAGGCGCCGGTCACCGTGCGCGTCATGGGCGGCCGCCGTCCGTTGCGCTTCCTGGTCGACGGCGCCCCGCTCGCCGCCGAGCCCGCCCGCCGCCAGGCCGGCTGGCGCCCATCGGGGCCGGGCTTCTATACCCTCACGGTGCTGGATGCCGACGGCGCCGCCGTCCGCGCGCAGGTGAGGGTGCAATGAGGCTCGTCGAGACGCCGACCCTGGCCATCGCTTACGAGGAGCACGGCCCACCCGGTGGCCCGCCCGTCATCCTGCTGCACGGCTTCCCCTACGCGCCCCGCGCTTACGACGCCGTCGCTCCGGCGCTGGCCGGGGAGGGATTGCGCGTGGTCGTGCCCTACCTCCGCGGCTACGGCCCGACGCGCTTCCGCTCCCGCGAGACCCCGCGCTCCGGCCAGCAAGCCGCCCTCGGCGCCGACCTGCGCGACCTCATCGACGCCCTCGCGCTCGATCGGCCCGTGGTGGCCGGCTACGACTGGGGCGGCCGCGCCGCCTGCGTCGTCAGCGCTCTTTGGCCGGAGCGCGTGCGCGGGCTCGTGACCGTCACCGGATACAACATCCAGAACATCGCGCGCTCCGTCGCCCCGCAGGACGCAGCGAGCGAGCACCGCCTCTGGTATCAGTATTACCTGCACACGCCCCGCGGCGTGGCCGGGCTGACGACGGACCGGCGCGGCCTCGCCCGGCTGCTGTGGCGCCAGTGGTCGCCGAGCTGGACCTTCGACGACGCCACCTTTGAGGCCAGCGCCGCCGCCTTCGACAACCCCGACTTCGTTGACGTCGTGGTGCAATCCTATCGGCACCGCTTCGGCTACGCTCCGGGAGACCCGGCGCTCGAACCGATCGAAGCCGCCCTGGCCGCCCAGCCGCCCATCACGGTCCCGAGCGTGGTGCTGCACGGCGCCGATGACGGCGTGTCTCCGCCCGACACCTCCACCGACCTCTCCCGCTTCAGCGGCCCCTGCCGCCGCGAGGTCGTCCCCGGGGCTGGCCACAACCTGCCCCAGGAAGCCCCCGACCCCTTCACCCGCGCCGTGCGGGAACTCGCGCGCTAGAGCAACATCCGACCGAGCCGAGTCGGTTCGGTCAAATTGAGTTGCCAGCTTCACAACGCGATAACGGGTCTCACGCGCGGTCGACCCGCGCCGCGTAGCACCCCGCCGCGGGGTAGTGCAGGTGGATGTAGCGGGCCCGCTCATCCGCGAAATGCCGTTCGATCGCCGCTTCCAGCACTGCGCCGTCGGCCAGTTCCGTGCGCACGGTCATGCCCTCCGCATCGAACGAGCGCACCGCCAGCACCGAGCGCCGCCGGAGCTGGTCCGGCACCTCGCCAACGGTGTCGAACCGGGTCTCGCCCGGCCGGACGAACACGGCGTAGCGGCCGCGATAGGGCGACGCCACCGGGTGGTGCTCGTAATTGACCAGGATCACCGGGTCGCCCGGCGCGGCATCGGTCAGGCTGACCCGGCACGGCTCCGTCCCGGTCGCGACCTGCCGGACGGCGCCGTGCTGGGCCAGCGCCGCATCGTCCATGGCGAAAAGGGGTTGGAAGGTCTCGGGCGGCAGGCCTGAAATGCGGAACGACATGGGGCGAACTCCTCGTTGCAGCCGCACCGTGCCGCCCCGGCGTGCCCGCCGCGCTCCGCTTCTTGCGCCGCTATCCGCCGCTGCTCAGGGGAGCCATTTCTGCAACTGGGCCTGCCGCGCACCGCTCTGCTGCTCGATGGCGAGGAACGCGTTCACCGCCTGCTGTAGCGGACCGTCCTGCGGCATCATGAACGCCAGCGACGAATGGTCGAACGGCTCGTCCGGATGCAGCGCGCACAGCTCCGGGTGCAGCTTCTGCTGCAACCGGGTCTCCACCGCATCCGTCATCATCACGTCGGCATGCCCGGCGACGATCTCCTCGAAGATGGTCGCGTTGTTGGGGAACAGGATCAGCTCGGCCTTCTGGATGTTGGCGCGCGCGAACCGCTCGTTGGTGCCGCCCGGGTTGACGATCACCTTGACGCCGGGCTGGTCGATCTGCGCCAGCGTCGCCAGCCGATCCTTGTCGGCGCAGCGCGCGATCGGCGTCTTGCCGCTGAGCAGCACGGGCGTCGAGAAATAGGCCGTCTTGGCACGATCCAGCGTGACGGTGATGCCGCCCATCGCCACGTCGAACTTGTGCCCCAGCAGGTCGCCCATCAGCGTGGGCCAGCTCGTCGGCACGATCTCCAGCGACACGCCGAGCCCCTTCGCCAGCGCCGCCGCCTCGTCCGCATCCAGCCCGGTGATCGTCCCGTCCGCGCCCTTGATGGAGAACGGCCGGTAATCGCCGGTCAGCCCGACCCGCAGCGTGCCCCGCTGCAGGATCTCGCCGAGGATCGACGGCGGCACGCCCGCTTGTTGCGCCCCCACTTGTTGCGTCCCGACTTGTTGCCCCCGGGCCGGCACGGCCAGCAGCAGCAGGGCGCAGACGGAGGCACGCAGCAAAATGGGAATCATGGGGTGTCCTTCAGCGTGGTTTCGATGGCGGCCGCCAGCGCGAACAGCCGGGCGTCACCCCCGGTCTCGCCCATCAGCATGAAGCCGCTCGGCGCTTCGCCGGCGCGGTGCATCGGCAGGCTGATGGCGCAACGGTCCAGGAAGTTGCCGAGCGACGGGTTGCGTAGCGCCAGGGCGTTGAGCCGGGTGAACTCGGCATCCCGTTCGGCGCCCGGCGCCAGGCTGTCGATCGTCGGCGGCAGGATCGGCGCTGTCGGCATCGCCACCGCGTCGAACGGGACGGTGGCCGCGTCGAACTCGGCGCACAGCGCCCGCCGCGCCGCCTGCAGCTCCAGCAGCTCGGCGGCCGTCATGGCCGCGCCACGCTCGATCCGCATGCGCACCCGAGGGTCGTAGCCGTCGCCCGCGCGCGCCAGATGTCCCCGGTGCCACGCCAGCGCCTCGGCCGCCGCGAAGCCGCCCGTGCCGTTGGCCGCGACGATCTTGGCGAACACGGGGAAGGGCAGGTGGGTGATGCGCACGCCGAGATTGCTCAGGCGGTTCAGCGCCCGATTGAACGCTTCCGCGATCGCCGGCGCCACGTCGTCCATCACCAGGTTGCCCGGCACCGCCAGCCGCAGACCCCGCAGCTCGGTCGGCCGGAGCGGCGGTCGCGTCTCACCGGCCAGCACGCCGTCGATCGTCGCGCAGCACGCCACCGTGTTGGCCAGCGGCCCCACGCTGTCCAGCGACGGCGACAACGGCAGCACGCCGTCCAGCGGCACGCGCCGCGCGGTGGGCTTGTAGCCGACGATGCCGCAGAACGCGGCCGGGATGCGGCACGAGCCGCCGGTATCGGTGCCGAGCGCCGCCAACGCCATGCCGTCGGCCACCGACACGGCCGCTCCGGACGAGCTACCGCCCGGCACGTGCCCGGTCTCGCGCGCCCACGGCCCCTTCGGCGTGCCGAAATGCGGGTTGATGCCGATGCCGGAGAAGGCGAACTCCGTCATGTTGGTCCGTCCGACCGGGATCAGCCCCGCCTGTAGGCAGCGCGCGATCACCGTGGCGTGCCGCTCCGCCGGCTTGGCTTCGGCCAGCACCTGGCTGCCCGCGGCGGTGCGCTCGCCCGCTACGTCGAACAGGTCCTTGATGCTGATCGGGATGCCCGCCAGCGGACCCGGCGCCCGGCCGACCCGGCGCAACCCGTCCATCGCCTCCGCGCTCGCCCGCGCCGCCTCGGCATAGACCCGGACGAACACCCGGCCGCCTTCGCCCGCCGGGGCCTCGATCCGCTCGAGGCACGCCTCCACTAACTGGCGCGCCGTGGTCTGGCCGGAGTCGAGCGCTCGCTGCGCTTGGGCGATGGTCTGCATGGGGCCGACCCTGCCGCCGGGTCGGGCGGAGGGCAAGAGCGGGGTTGGCGCTCCGGCCCCGCGGCCCCATACCGGCGCGCATGGACGAGGCGCGCATGGACGTGGCGATCGTGGGCGGCGGTCCGGCCGGCCTGATGGCCGCAGAGCGCCTGTCGGCGGCCGGGCGGGCGGTGACGGTGTTCGACCGCATGCCCTCCGTCGGCCGCAAATTCCTGCTCGCCGGCCGCGGCGGCCTCAACATCACCCATTCCGAGCCGCTGCCCCGCTTCCTGGAGCGCTACGGCCCCGCCGCGCCCTGGCTCGCCCCGGCCCTGGAAGGCTTCGGCCCCACCGCCCTGCGCGCCTGGTGCGAGTCGCTCGGCGAACCCACCGTGGTCGGCACCTCCGGCCGCATCTTCCCGGCCTCATGGAAAGCGACTCCGTTACTGCGTGCCTGGCTGCGCCGACTCGCGGCCGCCGGCGTCGCGTTCCGCACCGGCCATCGCTGGGTCGGCTTCGGACCGGGTGGCGCCTCCCGCTTCGAGACGGTCGACGGCCCGCTCGTCATCCGGCCCCGCGCCACACTGCTCGCCCTGGGCGGCGCGTCCTGGCCGCGGCTCGGCAGCGACGGCGCCTGGGTGGCGGCGCTCGCCGGTCTGGCCCCGGTCACGCCGTTGCAGGCCAGCAATGTCGGCCTCCGCTGCTTCTGGTCCGACGGGTTCCGCGCCCGATTCGCCGGGTCGCCGCTGAAGCGGATCGCCGCCCGGATCGGGCCACACAGCGTCCGCGGCGAGGCGGTGCTGACCGAGAGCGGCCTGGAGGGCGGCGTGGTCTACGCGCTCTCCTGCCCCCTTCGCGACGCCCTGGAAGCCGGTGGCCCCGTCACGCTCGAACTCGACCTGCGCCCCGACCTCGACGAGTCCGCGCTGGCCCGGCGCATGGGCGGCCCGGCCGTCTCCCGCGCCAATGCCTGGCGCCGCGCCGGCCTCGCGCCCGCCGCCGCCGCCCTGTGCCGAGAGACCGGCGGCACCCCCAAGCGCATCGCCCTATCGATCACCGGCCTAGCCCCGATCGAGCGCGCCATCTCCACCGCCGGCGGTCTGGCCCGCACCGGCCTCGACGACCGCCTCATGCTGCTGACCCGCCCCGGCACCTTCGCCGCCGGCGAGATGCTCGACTGGGACGCCCCAACCGGGGGCTATCTACTTCAAGCATGCTTTGCGACGGGATTGCGGGCCGCTGGTGGCATCGAGGCCTGGCTCGCCGCCGCCGACCTCAGTGCGCGATCTTGTACAGCCGCGCGAACCCCGTGTCGCGAACCAGGGTGAGGCTGCTGGGCGGCACGAACGGGCCGTACTCGTCGGCGATGTCGGCATTGACCACCAGCAAGTAGTCGAACCGCCGCCATTCCGCGCTGTAGCGCGCATACAGCGTGTCGGCATCCACGGGGATCACCGGGTCCAGCACGTGCACGTCGTTGAGGATGCCGCCATTGGGCTCGGAGATCGCGTCCCAGGGCGGCAAGGTCTCGATCGGCTGCTTGCCGCGGCCGCGCCACTCCCGCCAGGCCAGCGTCGGCCCGATCGCCAGCGCCCCCAGTAGCAGCGCGTAGAACAACAGCCCGAACGGGTGCGCCAGCAGCAGGGCCGCGCTCAGCACCGCCCGCGCGACGATCTGCAGCAGCACCGCCTGCCGCCGCAGCGCGGGCTCCGCGGCCGCAAACAGCAGCGCCAGCCCCACCCCGATCTGGAAGTTCAGAAACGCGCTGATCAGCGCGCTGCCCCAGGCGAGCAGCCCGAAGCTCAGCATCCACCAGTGCACCCGCCGGTGCAGCGACCACCAGAACAGCGCGCCCCCAAACGGCGGCAGCACGATCGACAGCGCGATCGAGAGCCGCCCGGCCACCGTGTAGCCCGCCACCTTGCCGACGCTCAAAGCGATGAGGTCGATGGCGACGTTGGTGAAGGTGTCGAAGCGTACGCGGAAGAACTGCGCCACGCTCGCCTGCGCGTCCGCGCTGCTCAGCAGCCACATCCGCGCGAGGTGGTTGGGGTAGTCCCCGATGGGCGGCAACGGCGCCACCAGCACCGGGACCAGCAGCACCAGGCTGCCGAGCAACAGGCCCAGCACGCCGAGCGCGCGCCGGTCCGGGGCGGCGGCGCCCGGCGGGTGCCGGTCGTCCGCGCGGTCGGTCGTCTTCAGCATCGGGCCTTCCCGTTCAAGCCGGCGGTTCGCCCTGGATCGGCGTCTTGCCCATCTGGCGCACCAGCTCAGTCACCTCGGCGATGCACGCCGCGACCGCGCCCGCGTCCGGACCCTTGGCCACCAGAGAGACGCCGTTGCCGGTCGAGCGGGAGTACGGGTAGCTGCCGAGGTCGAGCGCCGGGTAGCGCTTCTGGATCGCCTCCAGCCCGGCGGCGATCGAGCCCTCCAGCAGCCCGGTCGCGTGCACCGCCCCCGACGTCACCGGGGTGCCGCCTTCCAGCTGCGGCGCCAGCCAGTTGAACATGGACTGCATGATCCGCGGCACGCCCGCCATGACGTGCACGTTGCCGATGGTGAAGCCCGGCGCCACCGAGACCGCGTTGTCGATCAGCGTCGCGCCGCGTGGCATGGTGGCCATGCGTTGCCGGGCCGCGTTGAACTCGCCGGGCTTGTAATGCTTCTCCATCCGCGCCCAGGCCGCAGGATGCACCTCCCACGGCACCCCGAATGCGGCGGACATGCACTCGGAGGTGATGTCGTCATGCGTCGGCCCGATGCCGCCGGTGGTGAACACGTGGTCGAATTTGGCGCGGCACTCGTTGACCGTCGCGACGATCGTCTCCGGCACGTCCGGGATCACCCGCACTTCGCGCAGCGGCATCCCGATCTCGCCCAGCCCAGTAGCCAGGAATTTGATGTTGGCATCCTGCGTGCGGCCCGACAGGACCTCGTTGCCGATGACCAGCAGGCAGGCGGTGGGATTGGGCATGGCTATAGGAAGTCCCGCAGCAAGGGGATGAGCGGCTTGTCGGCCGGCGGCATGGGGTAGTCGGCGAGCTTCTCCGGCCGTACCCAGGCCAGCGCCTGGCCCTCGCGCCCCTGCGCCCGGCCGCTCCAGCGCCGGCACAGGAATAGCGGCATGAGCAGGTCGAACCGGTCGTAGCGGTAGGACGCGAAGGTGAACGGCGCCAGGCAACTGCTCGCCACGTCGATCCCCAGCTCTTCGCTGAGCTCACGGATCACCGCTTCTTCGGCCGACTCGCCCGGCTCGAGCTTGCCGCCCGGGAACTCCCACAGCCCGGCCAGCGCTTTGCCTTCCGGCCGTCGCGTCAGCAGGATCCGGCCATCGGCATCGACCAGCGCGCAGGCAGCCACCAGCACCAGCTTGCGGAGCGGCGTGGCGCCTTCCGCCCCGGCCTCCTCCGCGCCATCGGAGAAGCCTTCCCGCGTCGCGGCATAGCGGATCACCGGATGCTTGCCGCCGCGGGCCAGGAAGTTCTCCTCCCCGGTACCGATTTCGTGGAACCCGGCCCGGCGCAGCACCGCGCCCGACGCCGCGTTGTCCACCGCCACGTGCGCCTCGAGCCGGTCGACGTCGAGGTTGGCCAACGCCCAGCTCGACAGCCGGGTCGCCGCCTCCGTCGCGACGCCCAGGCGCCAGAACCGCCGCCCGATCCAGTAGCCGAGGTTGCCCACGCGCGGCGTCATGTCGAGCCGCAGCCCGATGCAGCCGATCAGCATCTCCTGCCCGTCCTCCTGGCCGGTGATGGCCAGGTGGTAGCCGCTGCCACGCTCCATCTGCTCCAGCGTGGAGGCGATCCACCGGTCGGCGAGGTCGCGCGGATAGGGGAAGGGGAGCTGCGACAGCATGCGCACCACCTCCCAGTCATTGACCAGGCGATGCACCGCATCCGCGTCCGCCGGCCGCAGCGGCCGCAGCGACAACCGCTCCGTCGCCAACGGCTCGAAGCGGGCGGCCGCGGTGAGCTCTAGCGCCACGGAGCCTGCATCAACTGCGGTAGCTGCCGTTGATGTCGATGTAGCCATGGGTCAGGTCGCAGGTCCACGCCGTCGCCACACCCTTGCCCAGCCCCAGATCCACCGCGATCGAGATCTCGCGGCCCTTCATGTGCGCGACCACCGGCCCTTCGTCGTAATCCGGCACGACCGTGCCGCTGCGCGCCATCCAGGTCCCGCCGACGCCCACGGAAAGCCGGTCGCGATCGGCCGGCTCGCCCGCCTTGCCGACGGCCATCACGATGCGTCCCCAATTGGCGTCCTCGCCCGCGATTGCCGTCTTGACCAGCGGCGAGTTTGCGATCGCCATCGCGACCCGGTGCGCCGACTTCTTCGAGGCCGCGCCCGTCACGTCGATGCGGATCAGCTTTTGCGCGCCCTCGCCATCGCGCACCACCTGCAGCGCCAGGTCGTGCAGCACCGCCTCCAGCGCGTCGCGGAAACGGCGGACCTCCTTTTTGTCCGACACGTCCACCTTGCCCTGCGGCGCAGTGCCGGTCGCGAACAACAGCACCGTGTCGCTGGTGGAGGTGTCGCTATCCACGGTGGTGGCGTTGAACGAACGCTTGACGCAGTGGGACAGCGTCTCCTGCAGGACCTTGGCGGGCAGCTTGGCGTCGGTGAACACGAAACAAAGCATGGTCGCCATGTCCGGCGCGATCATGCCGGAGCCCTTGGCGATGCCGCTGATGCGCACGGTGCCGCCGCCGATCTCGGCCGTCCGCGTCGCGCCTTTGGGGAAAGTGTCGGTGGTCATGATGCCGCGCGCGGCCTCTTCCCACCGGTCGGCGCTCAGCCCGTCATGCAGCGCGGGCAGCGCCGCCGTGATGCGCCCCACCGGCAAAGGCTCGCCGATCACCCCGGTGCTGGCGATGAACACCTCGCCGGGCTTGCAGCCCACGATGTCGGCCGCGGCGTCCGCCGTGGAGCGCACCGCCTCCGCCCCGGCCCGGCCGGTGAACACGTTGGCGTTGCCGGCGTTGATCACCACCGCCCGCGCCTTGCCGCCCTCCAGCTGCGCGCGGCACCAGTCCACCGGCGCCCCCGGGCACTTGTTGCGGGTGAACACCCCCGCGACCTTGGTGCCCGGCGCTAGCTCGATCATCACGAGGTCGGTCCGGTTCTGGTAGCGGATCCCGGCCTGCGCGGCGCCGAGCCGGACGCCTTCCATGGGTGGCAGCGCCGGCAGCGCGACAGAAAGCGGTGACACGGTCGTGGTCATGCCGCGAGCCTATTTGCTCGGCGCGGCTGCCGGGGCCGGCGGCGCGCCGATGCCCGCGGGCAGGGCAGGCGGGGTGAACGGCGTGCCGTCCAGGTTGAACTTCTCGATCGTGATGCCCTGCTTGGCGTCGGCCAGCACCTTGGCCACCGCTTCCTGGATGATGCCCTGGCGGATCTCGTCGCGCACCTCGTCCAGCGAGGGCGGCGGCGCGGTCCGCGTGCCTTCCAGCTTGATCACGTGCCAGCCGAAGCGCGTGTGCACCGGCGTCGGCGTGATCTGGCCGGGCTTGAGCGCGAAGGCGGCATCGGAGAACTCGGGCAGCATGTCGCCCTTCTTGAACCAGCCGAGGTCGCCGCTATTCTCCTTGGCCGACGGATCCGTGCTGTTCTCCTTGGCCAGCTTGGCGAAGTCGGCGCCCTTGTTGAGCTGGGCGATGATGTCCTTCGCCTTGGCCTCCGTCGCGACCAGGATGTGCTCCGCATGCACCTGCGGCTCTCCCGACTTGCCGGCGTATTGCGCGTCGTAGCGCTCCTGGATCGCGGTCGGCGTCAGCAGCGGCTGGATGTCGCGCGTGAGCAGCGCGTTCTGCAAGGCCAGGTCGGTCGCGCGGCTGACGGCCTGCTTGACCTTGGGGTCGTCCCCCAGGTTCTGCTTGCGCGCCTGTTGCACGATCACGTCGCGGTCCACCAACTGATCCAGCAACATGGGATACAGCATCGCCGGCGGCATGGCGCGGAGCTGCTCCGGCAGGCTCTGCAGCGCGTCCTGCAGGTCGGCGAAGCGAATGGTGTCGGAGCCGACCTTGGCGATCACCGTGTCGGGAGAGGGCTGAACGTCGGCCGGCGCCGCGGTGGTGGCCGGAGCGGCCGGTGCGGGCGCGGCGGGCGGCGTGCCCTGGGCGACGGCCAGCGCCGGAGCGCCCGCGGCGGCAAGGGCGGCAAGCGCGAGGCGGGGAGCGAGATCGGCGAAACGGGGGCGGCGCATGGATTTTCCCTTGGATGGGCCACCCGGTGAGTAAGCCGGTCGGCGAACGGGTGGTTGGGCAGGCGGCCGGACAATAGGAGCGCCGCAAAGCCGCCACAAGGAGGCGGAATAGGAGGCCGGCGTCTCGCCGGGGGCCGCTCGCGTTGACCCGGTGCCCCCCGGGTCCTATCTCCACTCGGCTCGCGCCACCCGGGGCGAGCCGCCGACGCCGACCCTTTTCGCTCTCAAAGGCCCCTCATGCTCGCCAGCATCGCCCGCGCCGTGTTCGGCTCCGCCAACGACCGATCGCTCAAGGCGTATCAGCGGCGCGTCCCGCAGATCAACGCGCTCGAAGCCGCGCTCGCGGCCCTCGACGACGCGGCGCTGCAGGCCAAGACCGCCGAGTTCCGCGACCGCCTCGCCCGCGGCACCGGCCTCGACGAGTTGTTGCCCGAAGCCTTCGCGACTGTCCGCGAGGCCGCCCGCCGGGTCCTCGGGCTCAGACATTTCGACGTGCAGATGATCGGCGGCATGGTGCTGCACGGCGGCAAGATCGCCGAGATGAAGACCGGCGAGGGCAAGACCCTGGTCGCGACCTTGCCCGTCTACCTCAACGCGCTCGAGGCCAAGGGCGTCCACGTCATCACCGTCAACGACTACCTCGCCCAGCGTGACTCCGAGTGGATGGCCCAGGTCTATGGCTTTCTCGGCCTGTCCACCGGCGTGATCGTGCACGGCCTCACCGACGAGCAGCGCCGGGCCGCCTATGCCTGCGACATCACCTACGGCACCAACAACGAGTTCGGCTTCGACTACCTGCGCGACAACATGAAGTATCGGCTGGAGGACATGGTCCAGCGGCCGTTCGCCTTCGCCATCGTGGACGAGGTCGACAGCATCCTGATCGACGAGGCCCGCACCCCGCTGATCATCTCCGGCCCCGCCGAAGACAGTTCGGAGCTCTACAAGAGCGTCAACGCCGTCGTGCGCGACCTCGTCAACGACGCGAGCACCTTCGAGAAGGACGAGAAGCAGCGCTCCGTGCATCTGACCGAGCCCGGCTCCGAGACGGTGGAGCAGATGCTCAAGGATGCCGGCATCCTGTCGGAGGGCAACCTCTACGACTCCTTCAACGTGTCGGTGATCCACCACGTGCAGCAGAGCCTGCGCGCCCACACCCTGTTCGCCCGCGACGTCGACTACATCGTGCGCGACAACAAGGTCGTGCTGATCGACGAGTTCACCGGCCGCATGATGGAAGGCCGCCGCTACTCCGAAGGCCTGCACCAGGCGCTCGAGGCCAAGGAAGGCGTCGAGGTCCAGCCGGAAAATCAGACGCTCGCCTCCATCACCTTCCAGAATTACTTCCGCCTCTACCCGAAGCTCGCCGGCATGACCGGCACCGCGCTGACGGAAGCCGACGAGTTCGCCGAGATTTACAAGCTCGACGTGATCGACATTCCGACGAATGTCCCGGTCAAGCGGCTCGACCAGGATGACGAGGTCTATCGCAGCGCCACCGAGAAATACGAGGCGGTCGCCACGCTGATCGAGGAGGCCCGCCAGCGGAATCAGCCGGTCCTGGTCGGTACGACCAGCATCGAGAAGAGCGAGATCATCAGCGAGCTGCTGACCAAGAAGAAGATCCCGCACGCCGTGCTGAATGCCCGCTTCCACGAGCAGGAAGCCGCCATCGTTTCCCAGGCCGGCGCGCCGGGCGCCATCACCATCGCCACCAACATGGCCGGCCGCGGCACCGACATCAAACTCGGCGGCAACGCCGACATGCGCATCAAGATCGAAGTTGCCGACGACGACCCGGCGCACCGCCAGGCCATCATCGACGAGGTCGCCGCCAACCACCCGGTCGTCAAGGCCGCCGGCGGCCTGCTCGTCATCGGCACCGAGCGGCACGAGAGCCGCCGCATCGATAACCAGCTCCGCGGCCGCTCCGGCCGGCAGGGCGACCCCGGCGGATCCCGCTTCTTCCTCAGCCTCGAAGACGACCTGATGCGCATCTTCGGCTCCGACCGCATGGGCGGCATGCTCCAGCGCCTCGGCCTCAAGCCCGGCGAGGCCATCGTCCACCCATGGATCAACAAGGCGCTCGAGAAGGCGCAGAAGAAGGTCGAAGCCCGCAACTTCGACATGCGCAAGAACGTGCTGAAATACGACGACGTCATGAACAACCAGCGCCGCGAGGTCTACGCCCAGCGCCGCGAGTTCATGCAGGCCGACGACGTCGCCGAGACCGTCGCCGACATGCGCAACGAGGTCGTCGGCAACCTCGTCTCCCGCCGCATTCCCGAGAAGGCCTACGCCGAGCAGTGGGAAACCGCCGAACTCGCCGACGACCTGAAGCGGCTGCTCAACCTCGACCTGCCGGTCGAGGAGTGGGGCCGGGAGGAAGGCATCGACGAGACCGGCATCCGCGAGCGCATCGAGGCCGCGGCCGACCAGCACATGGCGTCCAAGGCGGCCAATTTCGGCCCGGAGATGATGCGCTTCGTCGAGAAGAGCCTCCTGCTCCAGGTGCTGGACGCCGTGTGGAAGGAGCACCTGCTGGCGCTCGACCACTTGCGCCAGGGCATCGGCCTGCGCGCCTATGGTCAGCGGGACCCGCTCAACGAATACAAGAGCGAAGCCTTCAACCTGTTCAACGGCATGCTCGACGAGCTGCGCGAGCGCGTCACCGCGTTGCTCGCCCGCGTCGAGTTCGGGCCCGAGGCCCCGCCGGCCGAGCTGTTCCAGCCCGCCGAGCCCAGCGGTGTCACCCTGCAATACTCCGACCCGGCCGCCTCCGCCCCCTATGCCGGCGGCGACGTGCTGGAGGCCGAGCGGCCCGCCGAGATCGGCATCGATCCCGCCGACCCCACCACTTGGAAGAACACCCCCCGGAACGCCCCGTGCCCCTGCGGTTCCGGCAAGAAGTTCAAGCACTGCCACGGCAAGGTCTGAGCCGTCGGCATCCGATCCGCTCCCGCCGATCCGGCGGGGCGGACCGGCACGCTCAGGTGGTGAGGCCGTGCTCCATCGCGCTGGCATCGGCCTGCTCCGTCGCCGGGGCGGCCATCTCGCTGCGGCAGGCGACGTTCTGCAACGACCCGACCAGCTTGCGCACGTAGGCTTCCGTGCTGAACTGCGCGTCGTAGCGGTCCGATGCGCGCTGGCCGAGCGCGGCACATCGCGCGGGGTCGGCGAGCAGGGCCGCGATCTTGCCCCGCATGTCGGCGACGTCACCGAACCGGGTCAGCACGGCATCGTCGCCATCGGCCACATACTCGCGCGTCGTCGTCGTTTCCGTGACGATCACCGGCTTGCCGAGCGCAAAGGCCTGCAGCAGCACCATCTGCCCGGCGGACACGTTGCGCTGCGATAACGGGATCACGACCAGCCGCGCCTTGGCCAGTTCGGCGAGGTAATCCGCCTTGAAGCAGTTCCGCACCACCGTCACCTGCGGCGAGCGCTCCAACCGGTGCACCGGCCGCTCCCAGTCGCAAATGATCCGCAGGCGGCAGGGCAGTCCCTCGATCGCATCGACCAGCGTCGCGTAATCGCGGCCGGAGCGTCCGGCCGTGACGATCAGGTCCGACTCCGCCGCAGCAGCGCCGTACTCCTGCCGCAACTCCTCGCGGCCGTTCACCGAGAGCGCGTAGGGCAGGGCGGTGAAGCGGGTGCGGCAGCCGGCGAACTTCGCCGCGTAGGCCGTCACCTCGCTCTGCGAGTGGCAGATCGCGACGTCGACGAAGCGCAACGCCAGGCTGTAGTGCCAGTGGTGCAACCGACGGGCCAACGGCGACCCGCGTTCGGTGGCGATGAACGTCTCGAAGATGATCTGGGTGCGACGGGAGAACAACGCCCGGACCGGCCCGAATACCAACGCTTCGATGTCGGACGTGATCACCACGCTCGCCGGCTTCGGCCGGCTGAGCACCAGGGACCGGATTGCCGCCCGCAGCGCGCACAGGAACAGCATCGGGTAGACGCGCAGCAAAAGTCCTGCCCGGGTCGCATATTGCCGGTTGAGATGTTCCGCGAACAATCGATGCGGGGCCGCCAGGCGGCGTAGCTCGGTGGCGAACGGCGAGTCCGCCACGTTCTCGGCGAAGCGTGGAAAGAAGTGGAACATGTCGGCCCCCCCCGGGGTCACGTGCTCCGGTCCAGTCATCAGAGTACCTAATCAATTTTAAGACATAATCCGGTTTAGATCACATTTTCTCGATGCGGCCGTGCATTCGCTGCTTCCGCCGTGAGTTGCGTTCGGGGGAGGGGCGGGCGCATACCGGCACCCATGCTGCGCTCCGTCCTGCTCGCCAGCGTGTTGCTGCTTTCGGCCCCTTTCGCCGCCGCCGCGTCACCGCCCGCCCGCCCGACCACCTGCGAGCCCGCCATCGACGCCGCCGAGCGCGCCATCGGCACCGCGCCCGGTCTGCTCCACGCCATCGGCCTCGTCGAGAGCGGCCGGCGAGACCTGCGCACCGGCGAGCGCCGCCCCTGGCCCTGGACCGTCAGCGCCGAGGGCGTCGGCACCTATTATCCGACCCGCGCTGCCGCCATCGCCGCCGTCCACGCCCTGCGCACCCGCGGGGTCACGTCCATCGATGTCGGTTGCATGCAGGTCAACCTGTTCTACCACCCGACGGCGTTCGCCAGCCTCGACGACGCGTTCGACCCGGCGATCAACGCCCGCTACGCCGCCCGCTTCCTGCGAAGCCTGCATGCCCGGGTCGGCGAATGGCCCGCCGCCGCCGCCGCGTACCATTCCTTCACGCCGGGTCCGGCGGCGCAGTATGCCAAGCTGATCGCCGCCGTCTGGGGCGGCGCGCCCGTGCCGGTCGTCGAGGCGCCCGATGGCCGCGAGATCGTCGAGCTCCCCGGCGGCGGCCAGCTCCGCATGTTCCGCAGCGCCGCCGCCGACGGCCGTTCCCGCGTGTTCGGCATCCTGGAATAATCGCCGCCCCCGGGTGGCATCTTGGAATGCCTGCCGCCCATGGGCGGCATCTTGGAATGACCCCCGCCCCGGCTGACAAAACCGGCCCGCAATCCATGTTCCCGGTATGGACCGACAAGCTGCCGAGACCCTGCCCGATTTCGCCATTGCCGGGGAGGATCGCGAGCTCGCTTTGCTCTCGCTCCAACCCGCCCTGCTCGCCGCCGTACAGGACCGCCTGACCCATCACGGCCTGCTCGACCCGCCGCCCGACCGCTTCCTCGGCCCCGATACCACCTGGGCGCTGGTCCAGTTCGCCCGCGTCATCGGCGCGCCTTTCCGCGGTGCGCTGACGCCCGACATGGCGCACCGCCTGCTCGACCCTGACCCGGTGCTGCCGCTCCAGCCCGGCGACGACCTGCCCGGCCGCCTGATCGCCACCATGCTGGCCCACGGCCACTGGGTCTGCCGCCACCCCGACGCTTTCACCATCGCCTATGTCGAGCACACCGAGCCCGACGGCACCGCCAGCCGCGCCCGGCCGGATGCCTTCGACGACGCCCGCTTCCTGCTCCGCCTCGACCGCGACGGCCGCCCCGCTCTGGTTGGCGCGTGGCACGCGACCACCCGCTCCGGCCGCGACGCGCTGGTCTCGCCCACCGACGTCGACGGCCCGCCCATCCTTCAGCCCGGCCAATACAAGGCCTGGGTCATGGGCCGCACCGCCATCGGCACGGAACTGGAGCAGGACGCGCTGATCCAGTGCGTCGAGCTGCCCGTCATCCGCGACGCCGACGTGGACGGCAACCGGCACGGCGACCCCGGCCAGCGCGGCCTGTTCGTGATCGACCAGCACGGCGGTCTCGATGCCCCGCGCGACGCCGTGGGCGGCACCGGCGCCGGCTGCCTGGTCGGCCGCAGCCAGGCCGATCACGACGCTTTCCTCGCTTCCTTGCGCACCGACCCGCGCTACCGCGCCAACAACGCCTATCGCTTCATGGCGGCCCTGCTCACCCCTCAGGACTTCGACCCGCCCTTGCACGCCTGACCCGTTCCGCTCGGCTCGTGACGGCGGCGGCGCGAGCGGATACGGTTCGGCGCAATGACAATAACGCCGGACTCCCGGGCTGCCTGGACCCGCTTGCTCGCCTGTGTGGCGCTCAGCACGCTCGGAGGCGCCGGCATGTGGTCGGTGGTGGTCGCGGTGCCGGCCGTGCAAGCCGAATTCGGCGTCGATCGCGGCAGCGCCTCGATGGCCTACACGGCCTGCATGTTGGGCTTCGCCGCCGGTGGGGTCCTGATGGGGGCGCTGGCGGATCGGTTCGGCGTGCGCCGGCCGTTGGTGGTCGCCGCGGCCGGGCTGGCGGCCGGGTTCGCGGCGGTCGGCTTGTGCGGCGCGTTCTGGCAGTTCCTCGCGCTGCAATTCGCCCTTGTCGGGCTTCTCGGCGCTGCCACTTTCGGCCCGCTGATCGCCGACATCTCCCGCTTCTTTCGCGTCCGCCGCGGCCTGGCCGTCTCGCTCTGCGCTTCGGGCAACTACCTGGCCGGCGCCATCTGGCCGCCGATCGTGCAGCACGTGACGCTGGCCTACGGCTGGCGCACGGCCTATCTCGGCCTCGGCCTGCTCTGCGCGGCGACCATGATCCCGCTCGCGCTCAGCCTGCGTGGCCGCCCCGCCGAGGCGGCGGCGGGAGAGGGCGCGCCGTCCACCGGCGGCACCCTCGCGGCCGGCTTCTCGCCGGGCGTGGTGCAGGGGCTGTTGGTGATCGCCGGGCTCGCCTGCTGCATCGCCATGGCCACGCCGCAGGTCCACATCGTCGCCTACTGTATCGACCTCGGCTACGGTCCCGCCCGCGGCGCCGAGATGCTGTCCGCCATGCTCGGCCTCGGCATCGTCAGCCGGCTCGCCTCCGGTTGGCTGGCCGACCGCATCGGCGGCCTGCCGACGCTGGGCCTCGGCTCCGTGCTGCAGGGCCTGACGCTGATGCTGTTCCTGCGCTTCGACGCACTGGGCTCGCTGTATGTCATCTCCGCCCTGTTCGGCCTGGTCCAGGGCGGCATCGTGCCGAGCTATGCCGTCGTGGTGCGCGAGTATTTCCCCGCTCGCGAGGCCGGCGCCCGGGTCGGGCTTGTGCTGATGGCGACCATGATCGGCATGGCGCTCGGCGGCTGGATGGCTGGCGCCATCAACGACGCGACCGGCTCCTACCGCGCCGCCTTTGCCGCCGGCGTGCTGGCCAACTCGGTCAACCTCGCCGTGGTGCTCGCCCTGTTCCTGCGTCGCAGCCGGCCGCGCCCGGCCAGTGGGGGTCTCCCCAGCCCGGCCCTCGCACGCTAGACCCCGTCCGTGCTGTTCAATTCCCAGATCTTCGTCTTCGCCTTCCTGCCGATCTCGCTCCTGGGCTACTACGCGCTGGCCGGGCACCGCGCGCTGCGGCAGGCCTGGATCATCCTCGCCTCGCTCGGCTTCTACGCCTACTGGGACATCCGCTTCGTCCCGCTGCTGCTGGCGCTGACGATGGCCAACTGGCTGATCGCGCAATGGTTCGGCTGGTCCGGCCGCCGCTGGATCCCGCTGCTCGGCATCGTGCTCAACCTCGCCGTGCTCGCCCTCTTCAAATACGCCGACTTCCTCCGCGGCTCCGTGTTCGGCGTCGCCGGGGTCGACTGGCAGCCCTGGCAGCTTATCCTGCCGCTCGGCATCAGCTTCTTCGTCTTCCAGAAGATCAGTTACCTGATGGACCTGCGCCGCGGCGACCGGCACATCTACGGCTTTCTCGATTTCTGGACCTTCGTGACGTTCTTCCCGCAGCTCATCGCCGGGCCGCTGGTGCGCCACAACGAGATCATCCCGCAGCTCGAGCGGGACCCGCGCGGCCCCGCCCTGTGGGAGAACCTCGGCCGCGGCGCGATCCTGTTCATCATCGGCCTGACCAAGAAGGTCGTCCTTGCCGACACGCTCGCCCACCTCGCCGACCCGGCCTTCACCGTCATCGCCCAGGATGGCCTGTCCGCCGCCGACGCCTGGATCGGCGCCGCCGCCTTCACCTTCCAGCTCTACTTCGACTTCTCCGGCTACTCCGACATGGCGATCGGCCTGGCGCTGATGTTTGGCCTCACCTTGCCGATCAACTTCAACGCGCCCTACCAAGCCACCTCCGTGCGTGACCTCTGGCGCCGCTGGCACATCACGCTGTCCCGTTTCCTGCGCGATTACCTCTACATCCCGCTCGGCGGCAGCCGCCTCGGCGAGACCCGGCAGGTCGTCAACGTGACGCTCACCATGTTGCTCGGCGGCCTCTGGCACGGCGCCAACTGGAACTGCGTCGCCTGGGGCGGGCTGCAGGGCCTGGCGCTGGGCGTGAACCACCTTTGGGACAAGACGGGCATCCGCGTGCCGCGCCTGCTGGGCTGGGCCATGACCTTCGGCTTCTTCGCCGGCACGCTGATCGTGTTCCACTCGCCGGGCTTCCCGGCTGCCGGGCGCTACTTCGCGTCCATGGGCGGCGCTTATGGCTGGGGTCACCTCGCGCTGGATCGGCAGAACACCCTGGCGCTGCTCGCCGCCGCCGGCATCGCCTTCTTCGGCCGCCCGAGCCAGGAGATCGCCCTGCGTTGGCTGCAACCGCGCCCCTGGCTGGCCTGGCCGATCGGCGCGCTGACCATCTGGGTCGTGCTGCTCGTCGGCGGCCGCGTGCCGAACGCCTTTTTCTACTTCCAGTTCTAGGGCCGAGCCTCCAGCCATGTGGCGCCGCTTCTTCATCCAACTCGTGCTGGTCGTCTTCGGCGGCTGCGCGGCCTTTTTCGGCGTGCTGCTCCTGGCCGACCCCTGGGGCACCATGCCATTCCGCAGCCCGCTGCCGCACGTCCCGGCCGATAAGAGCCAGCGCTGGGCCTACCCCGAACTCGCCCGTTCCCCGCGCTTCGATGCCGCCATCATCGGCAATTCCAGCGGTCGCCTGCTCAACCCGGCCGATCTCGACGGACCCGTCGGCGCGACCTTCGTCAACCTCGCCATGGTGCATGCTTTCGCCTGGGAGCAGCTCCAGCTCCTGGACGTGTTCCTTCGCGCCCACCCGACGCCGACTGCCCTCATGATCGGCATGGATCGCCTGTGGTGCGAGCGCGGCGACCAGCCCGAGCGCGTCGGCTACGGCCCGCTACCCGACTTCCTCTACCGCGACGACCGCCTCGGCGCCTTCGCCAACCTGTTCAACATGCACGCCATCGAGACCGCCTGGCGCTCGGCCAGCGCCCTGCTCGGCCTGTCGCCGCCCAGCTACGGCCCCAATGGCTGGCAGCTCATCGACGTCGATTTCCATCGTTTCGACCCGGCCCTCGCCAAGGCGCTGATTGCCCAGAACCTCGCCGAACCCTGGAGCACCCCTGCCGACCCCGACCCGGCGACCTGGCGGTACGAAGCCCTCGACTGGCTGCGCGAGCGCGCCGGGACCCTGCCGGCCGCCACCCACCTGCTGCTCGTCTTCGTGCCGCGCCATCACCTCTACCCGGCCCCCGACACCCCTGGTGCCGCCATGATCGCGGAGTGCAAGCGCCGGGTCGTGGCCCTGGCCCGCGCCCGCCCGAACACCACGGTCATCGACATGTCCATGCCCAGCCCGGCCACCGAAGACGACTCGCGCTGGTGGGATGCGGTGCACATGCGCCCCGAGCCCATGGCCGACATCTCCCGCGCCCTCGGCGCCGCGCTCGCCGGTACGGAGTCGCCCGACGCCCACATCCTCGTCCGCCACGGCTCGAGCCAGGCGGCGCGGTAGCGGCTCACCCCTGCCGCGACCGCCCGACGATCTGGGTCGGGTTGACGAAGCGCAGCGCGATCAGCAGCCAGATCAACGTCGTGGCCATATACACCACCGCCATCGCGTCGATCGACTGCACCGCGCGCACCCCGGCGGCGAACACCGCGTAATACAGCGCCACCACCAACGTCTGACTGGTCGGCCCCGCGGTCAGGAACGTCAGTTCGAACATCGCGATCGTGCGCACCAGCACCAGGAGCAGCGCCGCGAGCACGCCGGGCAGCAGCAGCGGGATCAGCACGTAGCGGAACAGGGCAGGGGTGCTGGCGCCGAACACCCGCGCCGCCGCCTCGATCTTGGGGTCGATCTGCTCGATGAACGGGATCATCACAAGGATCACGAACGGCACCGTCGGCACCAGATTGGCCAGCACCACGCCGGGCAACGATCCCGCCAGCTGCGCCTGATACAGCACGGTCGCCAGCGGGATGCCGTAGGTGATCGGCGGCACCAACAGCGGCACCAGGAACAGCAGCAGGATCAAGCGCTTGCCCGGAAAGTCTCGTCGCGCCAGCGCGTAGGCGGCGGGTACGCCGAGCAGGCCGGACAGCAGCACCACCAATCCCACCACCTGGAACGTCACCAGCAGCACGTCGCCAAGCTGGAACTCGTTCCAGGCCGCGGCATACCACTGCGTGGTCCACCCCGACGGCAGCCAACTCCGCAGCCACCGCGTCCCGAACGAGCTCACGATGACGGTCGCGATGAGCCCCAGCAGGTTCAGCACGAAGAAGCCCACCACGACCCAGACCGCGCCGGCCCACAGCCGTTCGCCCCAGCTCCGCTCCATCAGCCTTTGCCCCCGCCGGCCGGGCCGCGATACACCAGCCCGCGCGCCGCCAGCACGGCGGCCACGATCGCCAGCTCGATCGCCCCCATCAGCATCGCGATCGCCGAGGCCAGCGAGTAATCATATTGCTCGAACGCCGCCTGATACGCCGCGATCGAGATCACCCGTGTCGGCCCGGCTGGCGCCCCGAGCAGCACCGCGGACGGGAACACGGAGAATGCCTGCACGAACGACAGGCAGAAGGTGATCGCCAAGCCCGGCAGCAACAGGGGAAGCAGCACATGCGCGAAGCGTTGCCGCGCCGACGCCCCCAGGGTCGCCGCCGCCCGCTCGAGTGCCGGGTCGACGCCGGACAGGTAGGACAACGTCAGCAGGAAGCTGAACGGGAACCCGGTGATCAACAGCGACAGGAACACGCCCCAGTAATTGTGCAGCAGCCGCACCGGCGTGCGGATCAGCCCGGCCGTCATCAACACCCGGTTGAACCAGCCCTGCGGCCCCAGGTAGTTCAGCAATCCTTCCGCCACCAGCACCGTCCCGAGCGTGATCGGCACCACCAGGATCGTGGTCAGCAGCCGCTGCCGGCGCATCAGCCGCACTCGCAGCGCGATCGGCACCGACAGCGCGACGTTGAGCAGCGTCACCGGGACGGAGAGCGCGATCGTGGTCCAGATGGTTTGATACAGGAACGGATCGCCGAAGAACTGCGCATAGTTCGCCAGCAGGCCGCCCACTTTGGGGCGGAACGACAGCACAAGCCCGTAGAGGAACGGGTACACGAACACGGCCGCCACCACGACGACCGCCGGCAGAACCAGCAGCGTCGTGCCGTCCAGTCCGCGCGCCTGCAGCCCCAGCCGGCGCGTGGTCAAGCGGCGAACACCAGCGCGCGCGCCGGGTCAGCCGCGAGGTCGAGCGCTTGGCCTGGCACGGCCGCCTCGGCCGCGCTGAACACCAACTCCGTCCCGTCCGCCATGCGCGCGAAGCCGGTATGGCCGTGGCCGCGGAATTCGGAGGAAAGTGCCGTGGCCTTCACCGTTCCGCCGGGTTGCGCGAGCAGATCCTCCGGGCGGATCATCACGGTCGCCTCCCGCCCGGGGGCGAGCGGCTCCAGCGCCACGCCGCTGATCGACCCGCTGCTGGTCCGCACGGCGGCCTGCCCGGCCTCCATCCGCTCGACCGTGCCCGCGATCGCGTTGCGGAAGCCCATAAAGGCCGCCACGTCCGGATGCGCCGGCCGCGCGAACAACTCCGCCGGTGCACCGACCTGGCGGATGGTGCCGTCGCGCAGCACCACGATGCGGTCGGCGAGCGACAACGCCTCTTCCTGATCGTGGGTGACGTAGATCGTGGTGGAGCCGAGGCTCGCATGGATGCGGCGGATCTCGGCACGCATCTCCAGCCGCAGCTTGGCATCGAGGTTGGAGAGCGGCTCGTCCATCAGCACCAGCGGCGGCTCGACCACGATCGCCCGCGCGATCGCCACGCGCTGTTGCTGCCCGCCGGAGAGCTGACCGGGCAGCTTCTCCTCCTGACCGCCCAGACGCACCAGCGCCACCGCTTCCGCAACCCGGCGATCGATCTCGCTCCGCTTGGTGCCGCGCATCAGCAGGCCGAAACCGATGTTGCGCCGGACGTTCATGTGCGGGAACAGCGCGTAGTTCTGGAACACCATGCCGAAGCCCCTCTGCTCCGGCCGCAAGGTGTCGATCCGCCGGTCGTCGAGCCAGATCGCCCCCTCCGTGGCCGCCAGCAGCCCGGCGATGCAGTTCAGCGTGGTGGACTTGCCGCAGCCGGAAGGCCCGAGCAACGCGATGAACTCGCCTTGCCGGATGGTGAGCGAAATGTCGCGTAAGGCATTGAGCGACCCGAAATTGCGCCCGAGCCGATCGAGCCGGAGCTCGCGAAACGGTGCCGGTCGGATGGTCATTTCGTCTTCTTGGCGCCGATCTCCTCGTCCCACCGCCGGAACGCCAGAACCATCTTGTCCGCGTCCAGCGGCAGCTCCTTCGGGTGGTCGGCGATCATTGCCTCGTATTCGGGGCGGCCGAACTCCTTCAGCGCCGCCTGGCTGTCTGCGGGCGCCATGGAGAGCGGCACGTCCTTCACGGCCGGGCCGGGGTAGAAATAGCCCTGATCGTAGGCGAAGGCCTGCTGCGCCGGCTGCAGCAGGAAGCTGATCGCGTCCAGCAACACGGCAACCCGCTCGGGCGGAAGCCCTTTCGGGATCGCGGCATAATGCGCATCGACGACCCAGTGGAAGCCTTTCAGCGCGACCACCTTAGCTTCCGTCGGCACGATGCCGAGCACACGCGGATTGATGTCCCACCCCGTCGTGGAGACGATGATGTCGCGCGACCCTTCACCGAGCTCCTTCATCGTGGCGCCGGTCCCGGTCGGGTAGTATTCGATTCCCTTGTCGAGTTCGCGCAGGTAGGCCCAGGTCTTGTCCCAGCCCTTGACCGGGTCCTTGGGGTCGCTATCGCCCAAGATGTAAGGCAGGCCCATCAGGAAGGTGCGGCCCGGCCCCGAATTGGCCGGGCGGGCATACATGAAGCGATTGGGCTTGGACTTGGTGAACGCGAGCAACTCGTCGGCGGTGCCGGGTGGCGTGGCGACCTGATCGGGCATGTATTCGAGCAACGGCCCCGACGGATAGTAGCTGATCACGACCGCTTGCCCCTGCGCCAGCGCCTGCATCTTCCACGCCGGCTCCTGCAGCACGGCCTGCAGATCGGGCAGGGCGCCCGCATGTGCCGGAAGGATCGGCGTCCAGATCTGGCTGTCGATCCCGGCCGCCAACGCGTCCGTCCCGGTCAGCACCAAGTCGATGTCGACCCGGTTGGCCCCTTGCTGGGCTCGCAGCTTGGCCGGCAGCTCGGGCGCCGGCGCCTTGGTGAAGTTGAAGCGTGCGACGTTCTCGGGCTTGGCGCGGCCATACGCCTCGAATGCCCGCTGCGTCAGCGCGAGGTTGCCCGCCACATCCACGATGGTGATGGCGAGAGGGCTCGCCGGCTTCGGCGCCTGCGCCCGCGCGCCCGACGACAACACACCGCTCGCCCCCAGGCCGGCAGCCACCATCAGATCGCGGCGTCGTAGTGGAGCCATTGGTCCTCCCCCCGGAGTGGTCGCAGCCCCGGTGGCCAACGACAAGTTCGTTGCGGTCAGCCTAGCGAGGCTTATGCCGCCTCGGAAGTGCTCATCGTTGCGATCACCCCCGCCACCTCGGCCGCCGGCACCGGATAGCTCAGCAGGTAGCCCTGGATCGAGTTGCACCCGTCCTGCTGCACCTGGTCCTGTTGTTCGGCCGTTTCGACGTTCTCCGCGATCGTGACCACGCCCAGCGTGCGCCCCAGCGCCGCCACCGCCCGCACCACGTTGGTCGCTTCCTCGCTGGTGCCGAGCGCCAGCACGAAGCTCCCGTCGATCTTCAGCTTGTGCAGCGGGAACTGCCGCAGGTGGCTCAGCGACGAATAGCCGGTGCCGAAATCGTCCAGGCTGACGCGAACGCCGAGCGCCACCACGGCCCGCAACACCGTCTCCGTCTCTGGATGCGCGGTCAACGCGCTTTCCTGCACTTCGATCTCGAGCCGGTGCGGCGCCAGCCCGGTCCGTAGCAGCACGGATTTGATCAACCGCGGCAGCCGGTGCCGGTCGGTCAGTTGCCGTGCCGACACGTTGACCGACACGGAGAGCGAGGACGGCCAGCGCATGGCTTCCTCGCAGGCGCGTTGCAGCACCCATTCGCCGATCGGCCAGATCAGCCCGGTCGTTTCGGCCACGGGAAGGAAGCTCAGCGGCAGCAGCGCGCCGAGAACGGGATGTTGCCAGCGCAGGAACGCCTCGAACCCGCTCAGCTCGCCGGTCTCCAGCACCATCTGCGGCTGGAAATGCAAGTCGAACTGCTTCAACGGGATCGCCTCCCGCAGCGCTTCGGCGATCTGGTGGCGCTCCCGCGTCCGCTGCTCCAACTCGGCGTCGAACAGCCGCGCGTTGCCGCGGCCGCTATTCTTGGCCGCGTACAGCGCGACGTCCGCCGCGCCGATCATCGCCACCGGGTCCGTCCCATGATCGGGTGCCAACGCGATGCCGACGCTGGCGCCGATCGACACGGTCGTGCCCTCGATCTGGTAGGGCCGGCTGAGCAGCGCCACCAACCGCCGCCCCACCGCCTCCGGATCGCGCGGCCGCTTCATCACGATGGCGAACTCGTCGCCCGACAGCCGGCTGATCACGTCCGCATTGCGGAGCGCGCCCGTCAGCCGCTTGGCGACCAGTTGCAACAGGGCGTCGCCGACCGGATGGCCCAGGCTGTCGTTGACCGCCTTGAACCGGTCCAGGTCGATCAAGAGCAACGCGGGTTTGCCGCCGGGCTCCTGCAATGCGGCGGCGAACCGGTCCTTGAACCAGGCGCGGTCCGACAACCCGGTCAGCGGATCGCGCCGGTCGGCCGGCGCCGTCGCCGGGCTGGCACGCTTGAGGGAAAGCAAGAGATGCCCGTCCACCCCCGGCGTCGCCGCGATCAGCAGCTTGCTCTCGGCCCCGAGCGGGAGGGAGAGCGGCATCGCCAGATCCCCGTGCAGCCATAGCGTCAGATCGGCGAGCTTGCCGGGCGGCAGCGCCGTGCCCCGCTTTGCGGCAGCCGGCAGGCTCGATCCCTCGCCGACATCGGCGGGTATCCCCAGCAGCTTCCGGGCCGCGGCGTTGAGCACAACCACCCGAAACGCCCCGTCGAGCGCGATCAGCCCCGTTTCCGAGCGCTCCAGCAGCGCGCGCAGAACCGTTGTCTCGTCCGCGAGCCCCCGTCGGGGGATCGGCTGATCGACCACCGCATCCAGCATCGTTGTCTCCACAGAGACAGCAACAATGAATGCTAAATCTTACCGTTTCCCTAACGAGCGGGCTCGAACTTAGCCCCAATGAGGAACTCGCGGTTGCCCTCGGGCCCGGTGATCGGGCTGCTCTCGATCCCCAGCACCGTCCAGCCCGGCAGCCCCGCCCACCAGCCCTCGATCGTCTCGCACACCCGCGCGTGTACCGCGGGGTCGCGCACCACGCCGTTCTTGCCGACCTCGCCGGGCCCGGCCTCGAATTGCGGCTTGATCAGCGCCACCGCCCACGCTCCGGGCGCGCATAGTGCCAGCCCGGCCGGCAGCACCGTCCGTAGCCCGATGAAGCTGGCATCGCACACCAGTGCCTCGATCGGCTCCGCCACTATGTCGGCCGTCAGGTGCCGCGCGTTGCATCGCTCGCGCACAACGACCCGCTCATCGGTCCGCAACGCCCAGGCCAGCTGCCCGTGGCCGACATCGACCGCGTAAACGCGCCGCGCCCCACCTGCCAGCAGCACGCTGGTGAAGCCGCCCGTGCTTGCGCCGATGTCCAGGCAGGTCCGCCCCGCCGGCTCGAGCCCGAAATGGCGCACCGCCGCGTCCAGCTTCAGCCCGCCGCGCGAGGCCCAGGGGTGGTCCTGCCCCCGGACCTCCAGCGCCGCCTCTTCCGGCAGCAGGTCGCCGGGCTTGCCGATCCGCGCGTCCCCGCTCCAGACCTTGCCGGCCATGATCAGCGCCTGCGCCCGCGTCCGGCTTTCGACCAGCCCGCGATCGACCAGCGCCTGATCCGCCCGGCGCCGCGCCACTAGTTGCGCCGCGCCACCACGTAGCGCGCCAATGCCCGCAGCCGGTCCGCCTCGGGGCCGAACGAGTCGAGATGGGTCGCGGCCTGCTCGGCCAGCATCTCAGCGTGCGTGCGCGCGCGATCGACGCCCATCAACGCCACAAGCGTCGCCTTGCCGGCCGCCTCGTCCTTGCCCGCCGTCTTGCCGATGCCCTCCGTGGTGCCGACTGCGTCCAGCACGTCGTCGGCGATCTGGAACGCGGCGCCGAGGTCGCGCCCGTACCAGCCGATCTGGGTGCGGAGCGGGGAGGGCGCCCGGCCCAGGATCGCGCCGGCCTCCGCGCTGTACTGGATCAGCCGGCCCGTCTTCAGCGCCTGCAGCCGGCCGACCTCGGCCGCCGTCAGGGCCAGGCCCTGCGTCGCCATGTCGATCATCTGGCCGCCGCACATGCCACGCGCCCCGCTCGCCAGGGCCAGCGCCAGCACCAGGTCGCAGCGCGCCTGCGGATCGCCGTGGGTGTCGGGCTCGGCCAGGATCTCGAAGGCGCGGGTCTGGAGCGCGTCGCCGGCCAGCACGGCCGTGGCTTCGTCGAACTTGCGGTGCGTGCTCGGCTGGCCACGGCGCAGGTCGTCGTCGTCCATGCAGGGCAGGTCGTCGTGCACCAGCGAATAGGCGTGCAGCATCTCCACGCTGGCCGCCACCCGCGCCGCCGCTGTCGACGCGACGCCGAACAATTGGGCGACCTCCATGACCAGGAAGCCGCGCATCCGCTTGCCGCCGTTCAGCGTGGCGTAGCGCATCGCCTCCAGCAGGCGCCTTTCGTGCCCTTCCGGGGGCGGCAACAGCACGTCCAGCGCTCGCTCGACGGTGGCGGCGTGCTCGGCCAGCGCGGCCGGCAGGTCGACCGTTTCGATCATCACCGTCATTCGACCGGCTTGGTCCCGAGCGTGCCGTCCGCGCGCTCGACGATGGATTGTACCCGCGTTTCCGCCTCCGCCAGCTTGCGCTCGCAATGCTGGCGCAGCATGGCGCCGCGCTCGTAACAGGTGATGGCGTCCTCCAGCTTCTGTTGCCCGCCCTCCAGCCCGCGGACGATCCGCTCCAGCTCGGCCAGCGCGTCCTCGAACGAGAGCGTGGCGATGTCGGGCGGAACGGTGGCGACGCTATCTGCGGGCAAGGCGACCCTCTTTCATGCTGGGCGGCCCTATTGCCGCATCAACCGGCGGACATGCAAGGCAGCCGACGCCGCCAGCGCGTCCACGTCGTAGCCGCCTTCCAGGATCGACACGACCCGGCCCGGGCAGCTCGCATCGGCCACCTCGAGCAGCCGATCGGTGATCCAGCCGAAATCGGCCGTGTCCAGCCGCAGCTCCGCCAGCGGGTCCGCCTTGTGGGCGTCGAACCCCGCCGAGATGATCAGCAGTTCCGGCGCGAAGGCACGCAGCCGCGGCAGCGCCAGCGTTTCCCAGGCCTGCCGGAACGCGTCGCTGCCCGTGCCGGGCCGCAGGGGCAGGTTGACGACGTTGTCCGCCACTCCGCGCTCGGACGCCGCGCCGGTGCCGGGATAGCAGGGCGATTGGTGCGAGCTGACGTAGAGCATCGCCGGGTCGTTCTCGAGGATGTGCTGCGTGCCGTTGCCGTGGTGGACGTCGAAATCCACCACCGCGACTCGGGCCAGTCCCCAGCGCGCCCGCGCATGCAGCGCCGCGATCGCCGCCCCAGCGAACAGGCAGAACCCCATCGCCTGGTTCCGCTCCGCATGGTGACCCGGCGGGCGCACCGCCGCGAACGCCGCCTGCGCCCAGCCCTCCATCACCGCGTCCACCGCCGCGACCCCGCCGCCCGCCGCCCGCAACGCGGCACCCCGGCTGCCCGCGCTCATCAGCGTATCGCCGTCGAGCTGCGCATAGGTGCCGGGCGCCGGCCGGGTCGCCAGGATCGTGTCGACGTAGTCCGCGGGATGGGCCAAGAGCAGCTGCTCCGCCGTCGCCTCCGGCGCTTCCTGCCGCACCAGCGGCACGAAATCCGGATGCTCCAGCGCCTGCAACACGCGCCGCAGCCGCTCCGGTCGCTCCGGATGCCCCGGCCCGGCATCGTGGCCGAGGCAGTCCGGATGGGTGAACAGCGCCACCGTGCTCATGGTTCTTCCCGCTTGCGGATGGTGAAGCTGAACACTCCGGCTTCCTCGCCCTGCGCCAGCAGCGCGTGCCCGGTCTCCTGGCAGAACGCGCGGAAATCGGCCACCGACGCCCGGTCCGTCGCCAACACCCTGAGCCGCGCCCCCGCCGGCAGCGCCCGCAAAGCCCGGTTGGCGCGCAGCACCGGTAGCGGGCAGCGCATGCCCTTCACGTCCAGGACGGTATCGCTCATCGCGCCAATCTCCCCCGCCCGCCGCGGTTGGGCAAGCGACCCCGCTGCGCTATGCAGCCGCCCATGCCCGCTCCCGCCCCGCGCCCGGTCCCACGCCCGGCCCCGCATCACCGAATCGGCATCGACCTCGGCGGCACCAAGACCGAACTCGCCATGCTCGACCCGGCCGGTGCGATCGTCTGGCGTCGCCGCACGCCTACCCCGGCCGGCTACGACGACATCGTCCGCACGATGGCCACCCTGGTGAGCGCCGCCGAGGCCGCGACCGGCGTGTCCGCCCCCGAAGCCGCAACCGTGGGCGTCGGCATCCCCGGCGCCGTCAGTCCGGCGACCGGCCTGGTCAAGAACGCCAATACACAGGTCCTGATCGGCCGCGCCCTCGATACCGACCTCGCCGCCGCCCTCGGCCGCCCCGTCCGCCTGGAGAACGACGCCAATTGCTTCGCGCTGAGCGAAGCGACCGACGGGGCCGGGCAGGGCGCCGCATGTGTGTTCGGCGTCATCATCGGCACCGGGTGCGGCGGCGGCGTGGTGGTGAATGGGCAGATCCTGGCGGGCCGGCACCGCATCGCGGGCGAGTGGGGGCACACGCCGCTGCCCTGGCCGCGCGAGGGCGAATGGCCGGCGCCGCCCTGCTGGTGCGGCCAGAGCGGTTGCCTGGAGCTGTATCTCTCGGGGCCCGGCCTGGCGCGCGAGGGCGACGCACCGTCGGGGCACGCGGTGCTGGAGCGGGCACAGTCCGGCGATGCCCGCGCCGCCCGGGCGCTGGCCGACCATGCCGACCGGCTGGCCCGCGGCCTGGCCGTGGTCGTCAACCTGATCGATCCGGACGTGGTGGTGCTGGGGGGCGGCCTGTCGAACCTGCCGGGGCTCTACGACATCGTGCCGGAGCGCTTAAGCCGGTACGTGTTCAGCGACGTGGCCGACACCCCGGTGCGACGAAATCGGCACGGCGATAGTTCGGGCGTGCGCGGCGCTGCCTGGCTGTGGGACTGACCGGAGCGGCGACCGGCCGCGTCGGCCCCAAACGAAATGGGGCGCCCCGAAGGACGCCCCATCATCGAAGTCGCCGCGGCGCCGTTGGCGGCGCCTCGACCGTTCTCAGTAGCGCTGCATGGGCATCGGCTGCCCCGGCATCGGCATGCCCGGCTGGCCCATCATCGGCTGGCCCATCGGCGGGGGCGGCAGCGGCTGACCGGGCTGGTGCTGCAGCACGGCGGAAGGCGGCGGCGGCGGCTCGCCGGGGCGGCCGACCAGGATAGTGCCGCCGCCATCATACGCGGCGTTGGCTTCCGGCGTGAATGGACCCTTGTCGTTCTCGGTCGGACGACCCGGATAGCCGGTCTGCGCCGCGCCGTGACCGGAGCGGGCGCGGTGCGTGTTTGAGTGGGTTTGTGCGACCGCCGGAAGGGCCAGGGCCGTTCCGACCAGAAGGGTGAGAAGGAAGCGCATGAACAAGTCTCCCGTATTGCGTGTATCGGTAACGGTTTGGCACCGCCGCGGTTCCGGCCCATAGTCGGTCATGCCCGCGCTCTGCCGCGATTGCTTCGCGCCCAGCCCGGCCGCCTGCTGCCCCCATTGCGGCTCGCGCCGGGTGGTGACGCATCCCGACTTGTTCGACCTCGCCATCGCCCATGTCGATTGCGACGCCTTCTATGCCAGCGTCGAGAAGCGCGACCGGCCGGAGCTTGCCGGGCTGCCCGTGATCGTCGGCGGCGGCACCCGCGGCGTCGTCACCACCGCCTGCTACATCGCCCGTCTCTACGGGGTGCACAGCGCGCAGCCGATGTTCAAAGCCCTCAAGCTCTGTCCGGACGCGGTGATCGTCCGGCCCGACTTCGCCAAATACGGCGAGGCGGCACGCGCCATCCGCGCCCTGATGGGCGAGCTCACCCCCCTGGTGCAGCCGCTTTCCATCGACGAGGCGGTGCTGGACCTGTCCGGCACGGCGGCGCTGCATGGTGCCCCGCCCGCCGCCGTGCTGGCCCGCTTCGCCCGCCGGGTGGAGACGACGCTCGGCATCACCGTTTCCATCGGTTTGGCCGCCAACCGCCTACTCGCCAAGATCGCCGCCGGGCAGGATAAGCCGCGCGGCTTCTCCGTGCTGGGAAGCGACGCCGCCGCGCAACTGGCCGGCGAGAAGGTGGCGCTGTTGCCCGGCGTGGGCCCCGTGCTGGAGCGCAAGCTGCACGCGCTGGGCCTCACCCACATCGCCCACCTCCAGGCGCTGGACGACCGCGCCGCCCGCGCCCGGCTCGGCGATGACGGGCCCAGCCTGGTCCGTCGCGCCCGCGGCGAGGATGTCCGCCTCGTGACCCTCGATCACGACACCAAGTCGATCTCCGCCGAGACCACCTTCCCGACCGACATCGCCGACCCCGCCGTCATCGAGCGCCACCTGTGGCGCATGGCGGAGAAGCTGGGCCGCCGCCTGCGCGAGAAGGAGTATGCCGCCGGCGGCATCGTGCTGAAGCTCAAGACGGCCCGCTTCGCCAGCCGCACCCGCAACGCCCGCCTGCCGGGCCCTACCCAGCTGCCGGAAACCCTGTTCGCCGCCGCCCGCACGCTGCTCGCCCGCGAAGCGGATGGCACCGCGTTCCGTCTCGTCGGCATCGGTGCCAACCCGCTGCTGCCCGCCTCCGATGCCGACCGCGCGGACCTCGCCGACCCCGACATCCCCCGCCGCCGCGCCCGCTGGCAGGCGGTGGAGGCGATCCGCGCCAAGTTCGGCGACGCCGCGCTCACCACGGGCCGCGCGCTGCCGGACAAGGAGGCCTGAGGGTCCGCTCAGGACGCCGGGTCGGACATCGTCACCCGCTTCTGCACGCTCGGGCGCTGGCCCATGCGGGCGTACTAGGCCTGCAGCGCGTCGCACTCCGACGGTACCGCCAGCGTGGCCACGCCGGCGAAGATGGAGCCGCCGATCAGGGTGTCGGTCTTGGAGAACGCGTCGCCGGCGACAAAGGCCCGCCCGCGCAGCACGTCGTCGACATGATGCATGGCGCGCACCGCGCGGTCGTGGCGGGGCAGCCTCACGTTGCGGGTCCGCCACGGCCAGGGCGCTCACAACGGCGTCTGCTTGACCTTCTTGCCCTCGTCCGCCGCGCGCCAGAGATACCAGGCCGCCGTGGACCGATACGGCGCCCAGGCCGCGCCCACCGCCAGCAGCGCCTTGGGCTTGAGTTGCGCCGGCGCGCCGCTGAGGCGCCGCCAGCCCTCCCGCACCCCGAAATCATCCGCCGGCAGCACGTCCGGACGGCCCAGCGTCGCCATCAGGATCATTTCCACCGTCCAGCGGCCCACGCCGCGGATCGTCACCAGCCGCGCGATCAGCGCCTCGTCGTCCAGCGCGTCGGCCTCGTGCAGCGGTGGGATCGTGCCGTCCAGCGCCGCCGCGCAGATCGCCCGGATGCCCGCCACCTTGCCGGCGGAGAAGCCGAAGCCGCGAAACGCGTCGTCGGGGATGTCCAGCAGCGTCTGCGGGTCCGGCAGCGCGCCACCGCCGCAATGCGCCACGAGCCGCCCGATGATCGCCCGCGCCGCGTTGCCGTGCAGCTGCTGGTGCGCGGTGGAGCGGATCAGCGCCGCGTGGAGGGCCTGCCGCTCGACGGTTGCCGTGCACGGCCCGATCCGCTCGATCAGCGGGCCGAATTCGGGCTGGACGGCGGCGAGGTGGGCGGCCTGATGCATGTTATCCTTCCCGTTCCGTCCCGCCGGCGTTAGGGTGGGGCGAACGCCATACTAGAACCAACGCCGAGGCGACCAGAATGCGCCCGTCCGTCACCCGCCCTTCGTTGCGGGAACAGGAGGCCGAACAGGCCGAAGCCAACCGTGTGTCCGCCAGCCTGGCCGGCCTCGCCGCTGCCCTTTTGCTGATCGTGATGGGCCTCGTCCTGGTGCATCACCTCTACGACGAGGGCCGGATGGAGGATTGCCTCATGGCCGGCCGCAACAATTGCGACCAGCTGATCCCCGCCCGCACCCCCTGACCGGCGTTCAGGCACCGGCCCCGCCCGCCCGCGCCACGTGGGCGGCCGCCAGCGCCACGTAATCCGCCGCTCCCAGCCGCCGCGCCTCCACTCCCAACCGCTCGAACGCTGCCACCGCCCCGGCCGCGTCGCCATCGCCGACCAGCAGCGGCACGCCCCGCATGAACAGCGTGCGCAGCAGCAGCGGTCTGTCGCCCGCCAGCGCCTCGAGCACCGCCGCCGCGTCGGCCAGCCAGCCTGCGACGCCCCGCGCCGCCTCGAATCGGTCCGCCGCCACCGCCGCCACGAAGAACGGCGCCACCAGCTCGATCACCGCCGACGTCGGCGCCCGATCCCACGCCGACCCGGCGTCCGCCGTCGCCAACACCGTGCCGGCCAGCGTCGGCGCCATCTCCGCCAGGCACGACAACGCCAGCAGCCGTGCCCGCCACGCCGTCCGCGCCAGGTCCAGATCCACCAGGTTCTCCGCTTGCAGCACCCGGCGGGTCTCGATCGCCACGCGACGGGCCGGCTCCGCCCAGGCCAACACGGTTGCCGCTTCCCGCCCCGGCCGCCGCGCCTCCACCTCCGCGCGCGCCAACAGCACGCCGGCGAGGTTGAACGGCTGCCGCCGCCCCAGCGCCGCCGCCCCGATCGTGCCGATCTCCGCCTCCGTCAGCGCCGGCGGCACCGTCGCCGGCTCGAGCGCCCACCCGAACGCCGCCTGCCAGGCCGCGTCGACTGCCGCGAACAGCGCGTCGAGCGCGGGCAGCGGCGCCGTGCCCGCCAGCAGCGCCAGGAGGCGTCCCGCCGCCCCGTTCCACAGCGCCGAGCCCGGCGGCGCAAGTTGCAGCAGCGCCTCCAGATAGGCCCGGTAGGCGGCCACGTGATCCCCGTCCCCCGCCGTCGGCAGCGGCCAGTCCGACGCCTCGGCCACCAGATTATCCGCCGCTTCCCGCACCCGGACGTGCGCGAACCCGCCCCGCCCCAGCAACGACGCCAGCGACGCCGCGGTGAACAGCGTCAGGTGAACGCCCGGCGCCAGGATGCCCAGCAGCTGCCCGGCATCGCCCCCCGGCGCGATCGCCGCCGCGTTCGGCGTCGTCAGCGCCAGCACCCCACCCGGCGCCAGGCGTTCCCGCAGCAGCCGCACCATCGCGTGCGGATCGGCCACGTGCTCGATCACCTCCGAGGCGATCACCCGGTCGAACGGCTCGCCGAGTTCGGTCGCCGCGTCGAGATACTCGGCCCGGATGTCCGCCCCGAGCAGCCGCCGGCCCGCCACCGCCGCCGACGACGGATCGACCCCCACCGCCCGCCACCCCAGCACGCGCGCCGCCATGTCCGCCGCGAAGCCGAAGCCGCACCCCACGTCCAGCACGCTGCGCGCCCCCGGCTGACCGAACAGCAGCCGCGTCTGATGACCGATGCCGGCATTCTGCTCCAGCGTGAACTGCAGCAGGGTCTCGGTCGGCTCCCCTTCGCGATACTCGTGCTCGACCCGGTCCGCGTAGAAGCACGTGCCGCAGCCGGCGCAGCGGAGCAGGGCGCTGCCGGCCTCCAGCACCGACGGATGCGGACCGGTCGCGTCGCAGACCGGGCAGGGCAGGGCGCGCGGCGACCCGCCCCAGCGCAGCCAGCTCGGCGTTGCCGCAACCGGCGCCGCTTCGTCATCGGCCGGCGCCATCCGGCCCCGCAGCGCAACCCGCTCGCGGAGCCCGGCAATCTCCTGCTCCCGCGCTTGAACGCTCGCTTCCAACACGCTGATGTCATGTAATAACCGCGTCCACCAGAACGACGCCTCGCCCGCCTCCGTTGCCACCTGCCGCACCGCCCGGCCCTCGCGAAACCCCGACTGCACGAAATGCCGGTAGCCGGACGCGACCACCCCTGTCGCCACCGCCGCCGCCACGTCCGCGTGCTGCCGCAGATACGCCGCCTCGTCGAACAGCGCCGGCGATCGGAGCAGCGTCTCCGCCTGCGCCTGCACGAAGCGCAGCGCCGCCGCGAGTTCAGCCGCCGGCAACTCGGTCCGCGCTCGCGCGACGGCCGTCGCCCAGGGCCGCAGGCCGGTCGCCACCGCATCGCGGCGCACCGGCCACGCCCGGGCCTGCGCCGTCCAGCATGCCTCGCGCGCCCGTGCCAGCCCGTCCCGCCACCCCTCGTAGCTGTTGTCGCACAGGATCGCCGGGTCGAGGTCGCTATCCGCGTAGGGCAGGGCCCGGCTCCAAACGCCGACCAGCCCGGCCAGCCCGGCTTCGATCACCTTGATGTCGCTCTTGCCGTCCACGAAGGCCTGCGTCGCCGCATCCCCCTCCGTCTCCAACGGCCCGACCAGGATCCCCGGCGCCGCCGCCCGCAGCCGGGCCAGATAGGCGGGGTACGGCAGCAGCGGGACGTGCTCGACCCGCAGCCCGGCCGCCGCGAAGGCCGGCGGCGGCGCGGCCCCGATGCACAACAGGCCGAGCCCGTGCAACCGGCAGAAATCCCGCACCGCGCGCTCCACCTCCCGCCGCGAGCCCGCCAGCGCCGGCGCGTCGCTCGAGGCCCACACCACCGTCCGCGCCGTGCCCGGCACCGCGATCGCCGGCCCGAATGCCAGGTTCGGCGTCACCACCACCCGTGCGCCCGCGTCCGGCCCCGCTTCCGCAAGCGCCGCCCCCAGCCGCGCCGTCGCGCAGGACACCACCGCGGCCTCCCGCACCAGCGCCGCCGCCGTCGCCGTCGCCTCCGCCGCGAAGGCCGGCCGATAGCCCGGCGAGACCAGCAGATTGTCGTCGAGGTCGTAGACGAACGGCCGCCGCAGCGTGCGCAGCAGCAACTGTACCGCCGGGTCCACGCTCCGCTGCACCCAGATCGCCGCATAGGTCGGGGGCGGCTCGGCCGGCGCCGTGCTGAACACGATCTGCCCGCGGCACAACACGCTGTAATCCTGGATCGATCCCCGCGCCCGCAAGGCGTCGAACGGCAGGTGCACCCGGATGTGCACCAGGTTCGGCCGCTCGTCGGAGATGACCAGCACGTGTCCACTGCGGGAAAATGCCGCCGCCCGCGCCTGCGGCAACGCCGCCTCAACCGCGCGCTCGAACGCCGCCGCCGCCGCATCCGCCCCGAACCGGCTGCCGGCAAACGCCAACGCCGCCGCCGCTGCCCGCCCGAACGCTGCCGTGCCCAGCCCCGCCACCCGGTCCAGCCCCGCCGCGACCGTCTCGCATCGCCATGCCGCCCCCGCCGCTTCCAGCGCCAGCCGCAACGGCGTCTCCTCGGTGAACAGCATCGGCGCGCCGGCGGCGAGCAGTGCCAGCAGCGCCGGCGACGCCTCCGCCCGCGCCGCCCCGGTCCGCAAGTCCAGCACGGCCGCCCCCGGCGCGATCGGCGGCGCCGGCCCGAACCGCGCCGCCGCCGCATCGCCGCCGTCCGCCACGCCGCACGCCATCCCGCGCACCGCCGCCCAATCGGCCGCCGCCTCCGCCTCGTCCTCCCGGCCGTCGCCGATCAGCAGGTGGAGCGCCGCCAGCCGCTCACCGCCGGTACCGCCGGGCCCGGCCACCGGCGGCACCACCGCGATCGGCACCCCCGGCGCCCGCGCTGCCCAGCCGCCATACGCCGCCGCCGACCCCACCAGCAGCAGCCCGGCCCCCTCCAAGCCCGTCGTCGCCGCCGGCTCGGCCCCGCGCAGGTCCACCACGTGCAGCGCGTCGTTCGCCGGCAGCGCGCCCGGGTGCCGCGCCGGCCATAGCACCACGTCCGCCCGCGCCGGGTCCGCCCGCTCCCGCTCGCCCGCCAAGGCCTGCAACGCCCCGTCCGGCACGCCGAGCGCCACGGTCCAACTCACAGGCTGGCCTCCACCAGCGCCCGCAACGCCCGGATCTGCGCCTCCTGCGCCCGTGCCAGTGTCGTCAGCCGGTCCAGCGCGGCGGCCATCGCATCCGGCGCGAACTGCCCCTCGGCCAGCACCCGCAGCGTCAATGCCGCCACCGGGTCATCCGCCCGTGTGCCCAGCCATGCCACCAGCGCCGCCCGCGCCGCAGCCGCATCGCCCCGTGCCAACGCCGCTTCGACCGCTTCGACCCCGTCCATCACGCCTCCGCGCGCTCCGCTGCCTCGCGCCCCGGCCGACGGGGCCCGGCGCGGCGCCGGAACAGGCCGTCGGCCACCCGCTACGCCGCCCGGCCTGCCGCCACCCCGCTCGCCCACGCCCACTGGAAGTTATGCCCGCCCAGCCACCCCGTCACGTCCACCGCCTCGCCGACCACGAACAGGCCCGGCACCGTTCGCGCCTCCAGCGTCCGCTGCGACAGCGCGCTCGTCGCCACGCCTCCCAGCGTCACCTCCGCCTTGGCATACCCCTCCGTGCCGGTCGGCCGCACCCGCCAGGACCGCAGCACGGCCTCCAGCGCCGCCAGCGCCCGGTCCGGCACGTCGCCCATCGGCCCCGCCCCGAGGCCCGCGGGCACGAACGCGTCGGCCAGCCGCTGCGGCAGCAACTCGCCCAACGCCCCGCGCAGCCCCGCTTTCGGCCGCGCCCGCTTGCGCGCGCACAACACCCCGGCTTCCGCGCCCGGCAACAGGTCGATCTCCACCGCCGCACCCTCCCGCCAGGCCGACGACACCTGCAGGATCGACGGTCCCGACAGCCCCCGATGCGTCACCACCATGCCGTCCGCGAACCGCGTCGCCCCGCACCGCGCGCCGACGGGCGCCGACACCCCCGCGAGCCCCTGCATCTGCGCCAGCTCCTCGCCGCCCAGCACCAGCGGCACCAGGCCCGGCCGCACCGCCGTCACCGCGAGGCCGAACTGCCGGGCCAACTCGTAGCCGAACCCGCTCGCTCCGATCTTCGGGATCGACAGCCCGCCCGTGGCCACCACCACGCTCTCCGCCTCGATCTCCCCCGCTTCCGTTTCCACCCGGAACCGGTCCGCCCGCGACACGGCGCCGACCCGCTGCTGCAGCCGCACCGCGACCCCCGCCGCCGCGCACTCGTCCAGCAGCATGGCGACGATCTGCCGTGCCGAGCCGTCGCAGAACAACTGACCCGAAGCCTTCTCGTGCCACGCGATCCCGTGCCGCTCGACCAGCGCCAGGAAGTCCGCCGGCGTGTGTTGCGACAGCGCCGAGCGGGCGAAGCGCGGGTTCTCCGACCAGAAATGCTCGGGCGTGGAATGGAGGTTGGTGAAGTTGCACCGCCCGCCGCCGGAGATCAGGATCTTCTCGCCCGCCTGCCGCGCATGGTCGAGCACCACCACGCGGCGCCCCCGTTGCCCGGCCGCCGCCGCCGCCATCAACCCGGCCGCCCCGGCCCCCAACACGACGACATCCACCTGCTCCATGCCCGGCGCGTGCTCCCTTGCCGCAACCGCGTCAAGCCGACGGACCGTCCTGGGTGAACAGCCGCACAACCCTTGCCGCCGCCGTTATCGGCCCTGCCTGACCGGCCGATCTGCCAGCATCGGCGCGGCCCCGGACGCGTCCGTCACACCATGGTCGCCAGATACGTCGCACCCTGCTTCACCGACAGCCCGAGCATCTTCGCACCGGCTGCGCCGATCAGCCCGGCACAGCCGATCAGGAGCGCGTACTCCACCATCGCGGCGCCTCGCGGGTCGGAGAGCACGGCACGGAGCGAACGCAAGGACCTGGAGCACAGCGACATGCCGCCATCCTGACGGGTCGGCGTAAACGTAAGGTAAATGACGGGAGCATCGATCGCGATCTCGCCCGTTGCGACGCGGCTCCGCCATCCGGGGCAGGGCTGCCCCCGTCCCAACGCGACCCCGCCTCCCTTGAACGCCGCCGCCGGAATGAAACGTTGTGACGCATTCTGTGTCCCGGAGACGTTTCGATGCCTGGCTTGTTCGACCCCATCCGCCTCGGCGCCATCACCGCGCCGAACCGCATTCTCATGGCCCCGCTCACCCGCGGCCGCGCGACCCGCGCCCACGTCCCGACCCCGATGATGGCCGAATACTACGCCCAGCGTGCCGGCGCCGGCCTCATCATCTCGGAGGCCACCGGCATCAGCCAGCAGGGCCTCGGCTGGCCCTACGCTCCCGGCCTGTGGAATGCCGAGCAGGTCGCCGCCTGGCGCCCCGTCACCGACGCGGTGCACGCCGCCGGCGGCCGCATCGCCGCCCAAATCTGGCACATGGGCCGCCTGGTGCACCCCGACTTCCTCGGTGGCGCCGCCCCCGTCTCCGCCTCCGCCACCACCGCGCCCGATGCTGCTCACACCTATGACGGCAAGAAGCCTTATGCCGAAGCCCGCGCACTCCGCGCCGACGAGATCCCGGCCCTGCTGGAGGATTACCGCCGCGCCGCCCGCAACGCGCTGGAGGCCGGGTTCGATGGCGTGCAGATCCACGCCGCCAACGGCTACCTGATCGACGAATTCCTCCGCGACGGCACCAATCACCGCACCGACGAGTACGGCGGCCCCGTCGAGAACCGCATCCGCCTGCTGCGCGAGGTCGTCGCCGCCGTCGCCGAGGCCGTCGGCGCCGACCGTACCGGCGTCCGCCTGTCGCCCAACGGCACCATCCAGGGCTGCAACGACAGCGACCCCGTCGCGCTGTTCACCGCCGCCGCTGCCGCCTTGCAGGAGGCCGGCATCGCCTATCTCGAGATGCGCGAGCCCGGCGAGGGCGGCACATTCGGCACCCCCGATCACCCCGCGATCGCCCCCGCGATGAGCCGGGTCTTCACCGGGCCGCTGATCCTGAACTCCGATTACGACCCGGCCACCGCCGCCGCCGCCCTGGCCGACGGCACCGCCGACGCCATCGCCTTCGGCCGCCCGTTCATCGCCAACCCCGACCTGCCGCACCGCATCGCCCACGGCCTGAAGCTGCAGAAGGATGAAGCCCGCACCTGGTACAGCCAAGGCCCCGAGGGCTACGTGGACTATCCCACCGCCCAGCCCGTCGCGGCCTGACGGCAGCGGGGGCGTGTGCCGGGCCTCAAGCCCGCATCAGCCCCCGCAGCGGCGTCACCGCCTCACTCCCCGGAAAGGCCTGTGCCAGCGCCGACCCATCCAGCCCGAAATGCACCTGCAGCACGCCCTTGGCCAGCGCACGGACGTCCAGCGTCGGCTGCAGGTCGCGCCCTTCCAGCAACCGCCCCGGCGCCAACCCCGGCCAGTCCGCCAACACCCGGCCGCCCGCCACCGCGCCGCCCGCCAAAAACGCCGCCGCGCCCGTGCCGTGATCCGTCCCGCCCGTGCCGTTCATTGCCGCGGTCCGGCCGAATTCCGTCACCACCAGAACCGCCGTCTGCCGCCACGCTCCGCCCAGCGCGTCCCGCAGCGCCAGCAGCCCGGCGTCCAACTGCCGCAACGGCCCGAACAGCCGCGTCCCCTGTGCCGCGTGCGTGTCCCATCCGCCCAGCTCCATGGCTGCCACCCGCGGCCCGTCCGCCGCCGCCAGCAGCCGCCCCGCCGCCCCCGCCAGCGCCGGGAACGCGAACCGGTCCGGCGCCCGATCCGCGCCCAGCGTCGCCCCGGTGAAACCCCGCTCCTGCAGCCCGGCCCGGATGGCCGGCCCCGTCACCGGGTCGTGCTCGTGGAGTGCCGCCAACCGCGCGTACAGGTCGGCCTGCGGCGTGGCGAAGCCTCCGGGGGCGAACGCGCCCACCCGCGCCGCGCCGCGCAACAACAGCGGCAGCGACACGCCGACCGCCAGCGGCAGCCCGTTCGGCCCTGCCGGCGCCATGCCTTGCACCGCGCGGTTCAGCCAGCCGCTGTTCAGCCGCTGCTCCGCGCCGCTCTCCATGATGTCCTGCGCCTCGAAATGGCTCCGCGTCCGCACCGGCCCCGCCACCGCGTGCACCGGCAACAGCTCCCCCGCCCGATACAGCTCGTGCAGGCCGGAGAGGGCAGGGTGCAGCCCGTAGAAGCCGCCGAGGTCCAGCAGCCCCTCGGCCGGCGACGCCGCCCCGCGCAGCCCGGCGAAGGCCGGGTCGCCGTAAGGCGACACGGCCGCCAACCCGTCCAGCGCACCCCGCAGCAGCACCACGACCAGCCGCCGCTCCGTCGGCGCCGCCGCCACCGCCAGCGACACCCGTCCGAGCGACACCGCCGCCCCCAATCCCAGCAACGCACTCCGGCGCGACACCAATCCCTGCATGATCACCGCCTCTGAAACTCGGGGGACGCCAAGACCAACGTGATCGCATCCCGCCGCGACCCGGCGCGCCGCACCGCATCCGTCGTCTCAGCCGTCATCAGCGATCCCAGCGCCACCGCGGCGAACGCGGCGGGCTCGGGCAGTTCCGGCCGACCGGCGAAGCCGTAACACCAGTCGATCCGCCGTAGCATGGCCTCCGGCCCCGCCCAGCCCGCCGCCACGTCCGGCCAGCCGATCGGGAACGGCGCGTTGAACATGCCCTGGCCCAGCCCGGCGACGATCCCGTTATACGGCGCCCGTTTCGCCGCCGGCAGCGCGGCCGCCCGCAGCGCCGCCAGCACCATCTCCTGCGGGCTGCGCAACTTGGTCAACGGCGTCCAAGCCTCCGGCAGGTCGATCACGGCCAGCGCCGCCGCCCTCAAGTCGCCCCCCGTCTGCCGCAACACCGCCGCGACCCGGTCCACCGCGTCCGGTGGTGGTTCGTCGGCCACGAAATGCCGCACCAGCTTGGTGGCCAGGTGGCGCTGCGTCGCCGGATGCTCCGCCAGCCACCGCAGCGCGGCCACGCCGCCCGCCTCGCCCTCCGGCACGCGCTGCCCGGCCACCACCTTCTCGCCGGGCTCGTGCATCGCCGGGCGGAAGCGGAACCCCGCCGGCTCCTGCCGCTGCAGGCTCCACCCCGTCAGCACCGCCGCCATCGCCGTGACGTCCGCCTGCCCATACCCGGCTGCCGGGCTGACCGTATGCAGCTCCAGGCACTCGCGCCCGAGATTCTCGTTCAGCCCCTTGCCCTGCCGCAATCCCGCCGGGCTGTGCGGCCCGAACGACTGGGCGTTGTCCAGATAGAGCAGCATCGCCGGGTGCCGCATCACCGCCAGCAGCATGTCGCCGAACCGCCCCGTCACGTGCGGCCGGATCGCCGAACGGACGAAATCCCCCACCAGCGGCGCGACCTGGCCCTGCCGCGTGCTGACGGTGAAATGGTTGGCCCAGAACCACACCAACCGCTCGCGGAACGGCGTCGACGTGCCGACCGCCGCGTCTTCCAGCGCCGCCGTGTCCGCGATGAACAGGTCCCGTGCCGCGTGCGGCGGCTCCGCCGGCTCGCCCGCGCGCCGCTCCGTCCGCGCGTCCCGATCCGCCCGCAGCGCCGCGAACGCCGCCGCGACCGTCGCCGCCGGCGGCCCCGGATCGTCCCCGCTCAGCTGCTCCGCAAGCCACCCGCGCACATCGGCCGGCACCGCATCCCCCGGCCCCCGCCCGAACCCGAACCGCGCGAACGCATGCGCCACGTCAGCCACCATGCCGGCCCCTCAGCAGAGTTCCTGCTTTCCGACCTATACGCACGCCCGCCCGCAACCACACGCGGCCGCGTGGTCACTGCATGAGCGACGAGAAGGTCGTCCGGCCGCACTGCTCCCGGAGCCCGATATTGGCCGATTTCAGGCACGTCGCCCGCACCCGCTCGGCCGCCGGCAGATCGCCCATCCGGCTATACAGCGCGATGCGGTCCAGCCACGTCACGTCCGGACCGCCGAACTGCCGCGCCGCGATGTCCAGCACGCGAAACGCGCCTGGCTGGTCGCCACTGTCGAAATGCTCCATCGCCGTGCGCTCGAACACCGGATACGGCGCTTGCCCCGCCGTCACCGAGCGGTCCAGCTGTGCCAGCCCGGCCGTGCCTTGCCCGGACTCCACGGCGATCAATCCCAGCACGAAAGGCGGCGCCCACCAGCCCGGCAACAGCTGCCGTGCCTGCATCGCGTCTTGCACCGCCACGCCGAATTGCCGTGCCGCAAGCGCATCCCCCGCCTGCATCATCGCGGCGACGGCGTCCGACCCGTTGCGGAAGGAGCGTGTGGCGCGCAACTGCTCCAGCGGCTCCAACCGGCCCGGCGCCGTCACCTTGGCTTCATAGAACCGGTCCCGGTAATCGGCCGTCACCGTGTCACGCGACTGCGTATCGGGGTGATTGACCCGCAGGTTGCGGATCCGGTCGCCGATCGGGCTCAGCGCGAAGCCGGCGAAACCGACCAAAGATTCCCCCGCGAGTATCTTGCCGGACTTGTCGCGCTGCAGGTTGAACTCCCGCGTCGCGCCCGCCTGCTGCCGCGCGCCCTCCGCCTCCTGCGCCACGAGCGCACGGAACGTCTGAGCCGCATATTGCGGGTTATAGCCTGCCGCCGTCATCAGATCGATGCCGATCAGGTCCGCCTGCTCTTCCTGCCGCCGGCTCCAGCCGGGGTCGATCAGCGTCGTCAACACCTCCGCCAGCGCCATGTGCCCGCCCAGCGTCGCCCCGCCGATCACCTCTTTGGTGTGCTGGCTGACCGCGCCGGCCGTGCCCCGGATCTTCACCGCGGCCACCGCCGCCAGCGCGCCGGCCACCTTCACCCCCGTTTCGGCCCGGTTCAGCTGGTCCTGCCGTCGCGCCTGGTGCCGCATCAGCAAATGGCCCAGCTCGTGCCCCACCACGAACGCCACCTCGTCCTCCGTCCGCGCCTGCTGCAGCACGCCGAGCGGCAACTGGATCGTGTTGTCCGCTAGCGCCTCCGCGCCATAGGCGGTGTTGGCCGTGATCTCCACGGACGGCCGCTCCGTTCCCGGATACGGCCATTGCGGCAGCAACCGGTCGCGGATCGCCTCGACGTAGGCCTGCGCCTCCGGCATCGGGATCCGCCCCAACACGATCAGGCTCGGCCCGAGCTGGCTGCGCACCGTCTCCATGCTGCCGCCCAGGTTGGACACCACCCCCATCGAGTTGCTGCGATTGCCCTTTCCACCCGCCTCCAGCGTCGCCGTGCGCGCATCCGCTGAGTCGACGAACCGCGTCGTCAGCCCCTTCGCCACCGACCCGGCGTCGTTCGAACAAGCCGCCGTCCCGCCAACCGCCAGAACGGCCAGAAGCCGCCAGAACCGGCTCAACATGACCGGCCCATGCCCATCGCCCCACCCTGTATGCAGGGCCCGGCAGGCCGCGACACCTGGGCGCGGGACGCGCCGCTCAGCGTCACGTCGAACCGGCTCACCAGCCATCGCTGCCGGTTCGCCGGGTCAACGAACTGCACGAAATCCGCGTCGCCCCCCGTCACCGCCATCGGCACCGGCAGTTCCGCCCGGTCCCGGTACACCGGCGGCGCGTTGCGCTCCATCCGTAACGGGACGCGCTGCCGCGAGAACGCCGTGATCCGCTCCGGCTCCCCTTGCGCGCCGGCCCGTCCAGGCCCGGCCGTCGTCGCCAAGAGTGCCATCAGAGCGAGAAAGGTCGCGCGAGTCATGGCTGATGCTCCCGTTCGTGTTCGATGAATAATTCATGGAGCCGGCCGATCAGTTCGGAGCCGAACTCGATCAACAGCACCACCAGCAGCGCTGCGTAAAAATTCGCCGCTGGCATCGGCCAGATGAACCGGAAGATCACCACTGCGACCAGAACGGTCCCGGCGAACCAAGCAAGCGGCAACCGGCGGCGCCGCAGCCACCCGGGCGAGCGGCCGGCAGCGGGCGCCGTACGCCGTGATCCCAACCCGGCTGCCACCTTGCCGTGAAACGAGATCCCGGACACCAGCAGCACCGTCAGGCACACGTCGGCGAGGTTGAGACCCGGCTCGAACGGCTCGTAGCGCGGCGCCTGCGTCGGCCCGAACGTCAACAGGTTCTCGACCGCGGTCGCGTGATAGAAAGCGCCGGACAACGCCGGCCCCTCCGGCGGCTGCTGCATGTCCTGCGACCCGAAGAAGCTCACGCCCACGATCACGGCCCGATGCTCGAGCAACGGGTCCGGCGCTGGCACCGCCCCATCCAGAACGTCCTGCAGCGAAAGACTCGCCACGTAGGGACACGTCTCCGCCGGCCACTCCGCTGCCGACACTAGGGCCAGGGCCGCCTTCCGGGCCCGCTCGGCAACCCCCGGCCGTGGCGGCTGGCTCGCCCGACACTCGTCGTCACCCGTCGCCGCCCCCCGCGGCCAGGCGAGCAGGATGTCGTCATGCGCATGGGTGAGCGCCAGCGTTGCCGGTCCGGGCCGCAGGATTTCGGCCATCGCGGTCGCTGGGGACGGCACGGGCGGCTCGCCCGTTTGAGGATCGACGGTGAGCGGGTACCAGATCAGCCCAGCCTCGTCCTGCCACCGGATCGTCACGGTGGCATCGGCCGCACAGGCCAGCGCCGCCGCCGTGTTGCCGCCCAGCCGTTTGCTCCCATCGGAGCAGGTGAGGGGAGGCAGCACGCCATCCCGCCCGATCTGACCGAGCAGCACCGCCGTACCGCCCGCGCGCGCCCGCCCGATCGCGGCGACCAGCGGCGCGTTCGTCTCGCCCGCGCGCTCCCCGATCGTCAGGTCGACGAAGATCACTCGCGGGTGATGCGCGGCCAGCGCGTCCACCGCCGCCGCATACCACTCCAGTCGCGGCGGCCAGGCCGCCAATTGCGCCCGGGTCCGGTCGTCGATCAACGCCACCGACACCGCCTCGTGGCCCGCCGGCACCGGGCAGTTCCGCCAGCACCACCCGCCGGGATGCCAAGCGCCGTACGCGCGCGACAGCCGCGTTTCCGCCTCGCGCGTGATCAGCCGGCTCATGTTCAACGGATCCAGCGCCCGCAGCCCGAGCAACACCACCAGCGCTGCAATCACCCGCACGGGCATCGAGCCCAGCCACCCCGGCCAACGTCTCGGCAGGCGCACGCGAACGGCCGACACGGGCGAGCTCCTGACCTTAGGGCTACTTACCGTAACGTGTTCAGAGTTCCTGTCCAGCTCTCAAAAGTTGAGCCCGGCGCCTGTTTTCTGGTCCGTTTACGCCGCTCCGCCCGCGTCTCAATCCTGCCGCCACCGCCGCTCCCGGTACGCCCAGGCCGCGCCGCGCTCACCCGCCAGATGCCGCTCCAGCCGCAGCAGCACCTCGCGCGTCACGCCCATCAGCCCGGCTTCCAGCGCCTCCGATACCGGGTAGAACCGCAAGGCGCTCAGCTCGTGCCCGTCGGCGGGTTCGCCTTGCGTCAGCGCCGCGTCTGCCACCAGGAAGCGCGCGTTGAAGCGGATCGGCGACGAGGCCGGCGTGATCGCGCGACACAGGTACGAGATCCCCGCCAGCCGCGGCGGCCGCCCGAAGCTCAGCGTCGTTTCCTCCTCCAGCTCGCGTGCCGCCGCCATCACCAGCGCGCGCGCCAGCCGCGGCCGCGCCACCCGGCCCAGCATGGCCAACGTGTCGGCATCCGGTTCGCTTGCCGCCGGCGCCACCCCATCGCCTGGGTCCACCGCGCCGCCGGGGAACACCATCCGGTTCGGCATGAAGCGGTGCCCGGCCCCGCGCACGCCCATCAGCACCTGCAGCCCGTCCGCCCCCCGCCGCCACAGCAGCAGGCTCGCCGCATGCCGCGCGAATACCGGCCGCTTCGCCGCCGCCCCGTCGCTCATGCGCCCAACACCTCCCACACATCCCCGGCCGGTGACGCGCCCTCGATATGTGCCCGGTGCCACAGCGCGTAGAACAACAGCGTCCAGGCTGCCCGGCCCTCCCGCTTGCCCGAAGCGTGCCGGAACAACGACGCCACCCGGTCCGCCCGCGCGATCTCAGCCACCCCCGCGTTCCGCGCCACCAGCGGCCCCAGCCGCGCGCCCTGCGCCGCGATCCACGCTCCGATCGGCACGGTGAAGCCCTGCTTCGGCGCAAAGGGCTGCGCCGCCGGCATCGCCCGCTCCAGCCACCGCCGCAGCAGGTATTTGCCCCGCCCGCCGCGCACCTTGTCGGCATCCGCCAGCCCGAACCCGGCCGCCGCCACCTCCGCGTCCAGGAACGGCGTCCGCCCCTCCACCCCATGCGCCATCAAGCACCGGTCCAGCTTCAGCAGCAGGTCGTGCGGCAGCCAATCCGCCATGTCCGTCGCCTGCGCCACCGCCAGCCGCGACCGCCCCGGCAACGCCGCCTGCGACTCCGCCGCCGCCATGCCGTCGCGCCAGCCCGCGCCCGCGACCCGCAGCACGTCGAGCTTGTCGAAGATGCCCCGCGCCCGCATCACCCGCCCGCCCTGCCACCACGGCCGCATCGCGCTGCGATACCGCCCGTAGCCGGCGAAGATCTCGTCGCCGCCTTCGCCGCACAGCACCACCTTGACCGACTCGCGCGCCCGCCGGGCGAGGAACCAGGTCGGGATGATGGCGTAATCGGCCGCCGGGTCGTCCATGCAGGCGACGATCGCCGGCAGGTGACGCCAGACGGACGCTTCGTCGATCAGCACGCTCTCGTGCCGCGCCCCCGCCGCCGCGGCCACCGTCGCCGCCTGCGCCCGCTCGTCCGCCGCCCCCGGCACGTCGAACCCCGCCGTGAACGCCAGCACCGGCTCCCCGTTCAGCCGCGCCATCGCCGCCAGGATCGCCGAACTATCCACCCCGCCGGACAGGAACATCCCGAACGGCACGTCCGACCGTTGGTGCAGCGCCACGCTGCGCATCAGCGCCGCATCCAGCCGCGCCAGCGCCGCCTCTTCGCCGCCATCGGCCGCGCTCGGCGGGACCTCGTCCACCGGCAGGCTCTCCAGCCGCGACCGATCCAGGATGTGCCCATCCGCGATCCGCAGCGTCTCGCCCGGCAACACCCGCTCGATCCCGGGAAAGATCGTCGCCGACCCGGTCGTGAACTGCATCTGCAGCAGCTCGTCGCGCGCCACCGGATTGACCCGCCGCTCCACCAGCCCCGCGGCCAACAGCGCCTGCGCCTCGGACGCGAACGCGAGCCCGCCCGGCACCGTCGCCACGTACAACGGCTTGATCCCGAACGGATCGCGGCTCAGCGTCACCGTGCGCTGCACCCGCTCGTGGATCGCGATCGCATACATGCCGCGCAGCGCCGCCGCGTAGCCCGGCCCGTCCCGCAACCACAAATGCAGGGGCGGCTCGCAATCGCTCTGCGTCGCGAAGCTGACCTGGGGTAGGGCGTCCCGCAACTCCTTGTAATTGTAGATCTCCCCGTTCGCGATCAGCGCCGCCGGACCCGCGTACAACGGCTGGTCGCCGCCCTGCAGATCGATGATCGACAGCCGCGTGTGCACCAGCGCGACCCGGCCCACCAGCGAGTGCCCGGTCCCGTCCGGTCCCCGATGCCCCAGCGCCCGCCCCAGCCCCGCCAGCACGGCCGCGTCCGGCGGCGGCGCCGACGCCGACATCGACAATCCCGCGATCCCGCACATCAGCGCCCACCCCGCGACGACATCATGCGCTCCAGCGCCTCCCGCCACCGCGCCAGCACCGGCGCCTCGGCATGCTCGCGCTGCCAAACCCCGCGGGCCTGCGCCGCGAGCCCCGTCGCCAGCGCCCGATCGCCCAACACGCGCCGCAGCGCCGCCGCCAATCCCGCCGGGTCGTCGGCCGGCACCAGCAGCCCGGTCCGCCCATCCTCGATCAGCGCCGCCGGCCCCGCCGCTGCGGCCGCCACCACCGGCCGCCCGGCCGAGAACCCTTCCAGCACCACGTTGCCCAGCGGCTCCCACCGGCTCGGCACCGCCAGCACGTCGCACCCCGCCAGCAGCGCCGCCGTATCCGTTCGCCAGCCGAGGAAATGCACCCGCTCCGCCACGCCCTGCGCCGCCGCGAGCGCACCCAGAGCCGCCCGCTCCGGCCCGTCGCCCGCGAGCGCCAGCCGCACCCCCGGCACCGCCGCCATGGCCTGGATCAATACGTCGAACGCCTTGTTCCGATGCAGCCGGCCCATCGCCAGCACCACCGGCCCCGCCGGCAACCCGGTCGCTCCCGCGGCTCCCGCCAGATCGGGCGCGAAGTTCGGCACGTGGTGCACCCGCTCGGCCGGCCACCCCTGCGCCCGCACCCAGGCCACGATGTCGCGCGTATTGCCGATGAGATGCTCGCAATGCCGGTAGTAGCGGAGATCGTAATACCCGCCGAGCCGCCCCGCCGTGACCCATCCGTCCCGGCGCACCGCCCGCGCCGCCCGGTTCATCCACGCCACCGCCACCCCCGGCTCGAACCGCCGCAACACCCGCCGCAGCCGACCCGGCGTGACCACATCCAGCACGCCGCCGAACCCGAGCTGTACTGGCTGCAACCCCGCGCCCCGCAGCCGCGCTGCCCGCGCCGCGTCCCGCCGGATCACCGGCAACACGCTGTCGCCTGCCCGGTGCTGCGCCGCCGCCAGCCGCTCGAAGAACACTTCCGCCCCGCCCGTCCGGGCACCGGCCATCACATGGGCAATCCGCATGCCCGCGCTTTAGCACGATCTGGGGGGAGTCCCGACCTCCCGGCCGGCAGCGCTGGGCGGCGGGCCGGGGTCTGACCCGGCTCGCCCCCGCTCAGCCGCCGGGCCGGGCGATCAGCCGCGCGACCGCCGCCGCACCGCGATCACGCCGGCTGCGCCCATCGGCACCAGCAGCAGCGCCATCGAAGCGGGTTCGGGCACCGCCACCGGCGCCTCGATCGCGGTAAACTCGAAGAACGGCAGCCGTGCGTAGTTCGTCTGTTCCAGCAAGGTCAGCACCGCGTCGCCGCCGATCGCGACGCCGCGGCCTTTCAGGCAAAAGTAGGCGTCCCGGCTGCTGTTCGGGCCGACGGTCCGGCCGCCGAGGCCGATCTTGCCGTCGAAGGCTAGGTCATCGATGCTGTCGACGAGGGACTGGCAGGTTTGATCCGGGGCTTTGTAGATGGTGTAGAGGTGAAAGTCCGCCGCCGGTGAGTCGAAGACCTCACCGAAGTCCCGGAACACCGAGCTTCCGTCCACCGCGTTGTTCAGCCGGATGCCGGAACCGATGGCGGCAAAGCCTGTGTCCCGCCCCGTGCTCTGGTCCGCCGTGATCGGCAGCAGGAAGTGCCCGGGATCCCCGGCCACCGCTTGCCCGAGCCCATCGGCGCTGAAGCTGCCGCCCTGGGCGGTGATCAGATTGTAGTAGGCGGTCCCGATGCGCACATCGAGGGTCCCGCCGAGATAGGGGCCGGCCTGCGCCGTCCCGGTCAGTCCCAGCGCCAGCAGGCCGCCCAGCAGCCAGCCCCTCAATGCCCCGCTCCGCCGTGCCCGCCGCCCGTGCCGTGCCTCCTCCGGCGCAGCGCTCCACAACGATCCAGATCGTCCCAATGAACCCATGACGTCACGCATAATCAGCTTTCCGATCGTAATGTTCGCAAAGACGCGACCCCCCGGTCATCGTCGGACGTCTAGATGTTCGTAAGTGCGATGATGCCGCGACCGGCAGCGGCAAGGTCGACCCGACCCGGCCGCCGCCGCCGCACTGCAACCACGCCGGCTGCGCCTATCGGCACAAGCAGCAGCGCCAGCGAAGCGGGTTCGGGGACCGCCACCGGCGCTTCGATGGCGGTGATCGCGAAGAACGGCAGCCGTGCGTAGTTCGTCTGTTCCAGCAAGTTCAGCACGGCGTCGCCGCCGATCGCGACGCCACGGCCTTTGAAGCAGTAATAAACGTTCTGGGAGTCGGTGCGAGAAACGCCCCCACCGCCAAGCCCGATCGTGCCATCGAAGGAGGCGAGGAAATCCACGTTATCCAACAAGATTTGGCAGATCGGATCAGGGGGACTGTAGATCGTGTAAACCGGAATTTCCGGCGGGAAACCGTCGAGCTGACCGAAGTCCCGGAACACCGAGCTTCCGTCCACCGCGTTGTTCAGCCGGATGCCGGAGCCGATGGCGGCAAAGCCCGTGTCCCGCCCCGTGCTCTGGTCCGCCGTGATCGGCAGCAGGAAGTGCCCGGGATCCCCGGCCACCGCTTGCCCGAGCCCATCGGCGCTGAAGCTGCCGCCCTGAGCGGTGATCAGATTGTAGTAGGCGGTCCCGATGCGCACATCGAGGGTCCCGCCGAGATAGGGGCCGGCCTGCGCCGTCCCGGTCAATCCCAGCGCCAGCAGGCCGCCCAGCAGCCAGCCCCTCAATGCCCCGCTCCGCCGTGCCCGCCGCCCGTGCCGTGCCTCCTCCGGCGCAGCGCTCCGCAACGATCCAGATCGTCCCAATGAACCCATGACGTCACGCATAATCAGCTTCCCCGATCGTAATGTTCGCAAAGACGCGACCCCCCGGTCATCGTCGGACGTCTAGATGTTCGTAAGTGCGATGATGCCGCGACCGGCAGCGGCCAGGTCGACCCGACCCGGCCCCCGCCGCACGCGACCGCCGTTCCGGCCCTGGGCCGTCCCGATCAGCCCCGCACCCGCCGCCGCAGCGCCGCCATCCCGGCCACGCCCATGCCCAGCAGCGCCAGGCTCGTCGGCTCCGGCACGTCGGTCGGCGGCGCGTCCGGAAAGGTGACGATCACCGCCCCGTCGCCGAAACTGGTCGCCGCGAAGGTGTACAGCATGATGGAGCCGGCCTGCAGATACGAGGCGCCGCCGCCGCCGCCGCCGAAGCCGCCGCCCACGGCGCCGCCACCGCCGCCGCCGCTATACCCGCCGCCGCCGCCGCCCGAAGCGCCGCCGCCGCCGCCGCCGCCGGGCACGCTGCCGCCTGCGGCGAAGAGCGCGGTGCTGCCCGAGCTGGTCAGGCCACCGCCACCGCCACCGCCGCCCGTGCTGCCGCCGGCCCCGCCGCCGCTTCCGTTGACGCCGCCGGCCCCGCCGGCATTGGCGCCGGTGCCGCCATCCCCGGCGCTGCCCGATGTGTCGAGCGAGCCGGGGTTGCCGCCCCCGCCGAACACGCCGGACGAGGCCGCCCCGCCGCCACCGCCGCCGCCGCCCGCGACAATGAACGCCGCGCCGTTCAGGAACACGAACGTGCCGCCGCCGCCGCTCCCACCGCCGCCGTCGCTCCCGTTCCCCCCCATGCCGAACTGGCCCTGACGGCCCACGACGAAGGACAGCTGATCGCCCGCGTTCAGGGTGAAATCGGCGCTGATCTGAACCCCGCTGCCGCCGAACCCGCCGCTGCCGCCGCCCTCGCCGGACCCGCCGCCTTCACCGCCGGACGCACCGAACACGTCGAACCCGAACACGCCGCTCGTGGCCGCCGTGTACGTCTCCGTCGCCCCGGTATTATTGAAGGTGAGGGACGCCGCGCTTGCCGGCAGCGCCAATGATAATGATGTCGCAATGATAGTAATGGTCGCGATCCGCATGTACAACCCCCCGGTTGCGTCTTCAGGCCGCCGGCGGCCGAACCGGAATGGTCATGCCGTGTGACCTGAATACTGACGATGCTGGTAGGCGATGGCCATGCGGCATGAAAGCTGCGAGTTCCCCTCGCGTGAAATAAAGTGCGCGATCTGTCACCTGCGTGCGCAATCTGTCCATTTTGCCGGCGCGCTGGGAGGGCAGGGGCGTCTGGCCTCGGGTCGACGGAACGGACGAGCGGAAGGCCTGGCTTCGTCAGGGCGTGCGCGAGGCGGACGGCCGCGAGCGCGACGGCTTCTCGCCGAACCGCCGCGTATACAACGCCGCGAACCGCCCGGCATTGCTGAACCCATACCGCCGCGCCACCGCGTCCACCGCCACGTCCCCCTGCCGGAGGTCGGCCTGCGCCCGCTCCAGCCGGATCCGCTGCAGAACCTCGAACGGCGTCGTGCCGCGGAAGCGGCGAAACGCGTTCTGCAGGCTGCGCACGCTGCACCCCGCCGCCGCCGCGATCTCCGCCAGTTGCACCGGCGACCCGGCCTGCGCCTCCATGAACGCTTCCGCCCGGCGCACATGCCGCGGCGCCGTATCCGCCAACTCCTGCGCCAGCCGCTCGCTGTAGTTGTGCGGCAGGTTGTTCAGCACGCTGTGCACGAACAGGTCGGTGAACGACTCCAACGCCAGCGGTTGCGTCGCCAGGCCCTCCGCCTGCTCGAACTCCGCCGACACATGCGCCAGCAACCGCTGCACCGATCGGCCGCCAGCCCCGTTCCAGTCCACCACCGGTCGGAAAACCACCGGCTCGCGCACTGCATCGTCGAGGTTCGCCGCCAGCGCGCTCTCGATCCGCGCGCTCGATACCCACAGATTCGTCCGATCCGTCCCGGCCAGCGTCAGCGCCGCCGTCCCGCCCCGTCCTCCATGGATCAGCCCGTGATGCGGCCCGCTCTCCACCCAGTCCGGCGCGCTCGGCACCGACAGCGCCATCTGCCCGGACTCGATCGTGCTGAAGCAATGTGCCGGGATCCCCGGCTCGAGGACCTCGACGGTGGTCGCCGCCTGTTCGGCGACCCAGCTCACCTGCAGGTCTCCCGCGATCCGCAACACGTGCTGCGACAAGGGCCCCGCGCTGCTGATCGCCGGGTCGCGCAGCCGATAATGATGCCGCCGATTATCCCCCGGTAGCCGCTCGGACAAGGCCCGGAACTCGGTCGCATCGAGGATCTCGACGACGGTGAACTGTTCCGCTGTCTTGGGCACCCGGAACAACTCGCGTCAGACCTCGCGCTGGACGACCCGGCAGCGAGCGTCGACCATCTCGCTACCATGAATTGGCGTGATGTTCATCACGCATTGCAGCGCCGCCCGCCATGTCCGATGGTTCGCGCACCACTGGACGGGACGACGCATGACGCACGCGATGAGCTGGACCGAATGGGCGAGTCACGACGCCACCGCGCTGGCCGACCGTGTCCGTGCCGGCGACCTGACCCCCGCCGAGCTCGCCGCCCAGGCCCGCGCCGCCGTCGCCCGCGTCGACGGGGAGCTCAACGCCGTCGTTGAACTGTTCCACGACCTCGTCGACGACCCCACTGCCGACGGCATGGACCCGGACGGCCCCTTCGCCGGCGTGCCCTATCTCATGAAGGATCTCGGCCCCACCTTGCGCGGCCGCCTGCAGGAAATGGGCTCCCTGCTCACCCGGGGGAACCGATCCGCCGCCGACAGCTTTCTCGCCGCCCGCATCAAGGCCGCCGGCCTCAACGTGCTCGGCCGCACCACCACGCCCGAGTTCGGCTGCTGCTCCGCCGCCGAGAACCCGGCCCTCTACGTCACCCGCAATCCGTGGAACACCGGCTACACCACCAACGGCTCCTCGGCCGGCACCGCCGCGATCGTCGCCGCCGGCGTGCTTCCGATCTCCCACGCCACCGATGGCGGCGGCTCCATCCGCATCCCCGCCGGCGCCTGCGGCAATATCGGCCTCAAGCCCTCCCGCGGCGTGTTCTCCATCGCCCCCGCCGCCTCCGACATCACCAGCCTCGTCTCCATCCAGGGCTGCCATACCCGCACCGTCCGCGACACCGCCCTCTTCGTCGATAGCTGCCGCGGCGGCGCGCCCGGCGAGTTCATGCCCTATTGGACCGCCCCCGAACCCTACACGAGCCTCATCGCCCGCGACCCGGCGCCGCTCCGCATCGCCCTTTCCCACGAATGGGGCGACTACCGCGCCATCCCGCATTTCGTCGCCGAGCTGGAGCGCGTCGGCCGCCTGCTCGAGTCGCTCGGCCACCGGGTCGAATGGACCACGCCCACCATCGACTTCCGCGCCGCCTTCGCCGCCCAAACCGCCTGCTACATCGGCAACTTCGCCCAGACGGTCAGCGGCCACATCGCCGCCCGCGGCCTCGACGCCCCGCCGCCCGACCGCGTCGAGCCCGTCAACATCCGCATCTGGGAGGCCGGCCGCAGCATGTCCCTCGCCCAGCGCTTCGCCATGCAGGCCGTGTTCAACGACACGGCCCGCGCCTTTGGCCATTTCTTCGAGGAGTGGGACATCCTCCTCACCCCCATCACCGCCCTGCCGACCCCCCCGATCGGCACGACCGAATACCTCACCACCAGCACCAATCCGGACGTGTACGACTGGTTCGCCAATCTGTGGCGCAACTTCGCCTACACCCCGCTGGCCAATCTCAGCGGCATCCCCGCCATCTCCCTCCCGCTCGCCACCCAGGAGAGCGGCCTGCCCCTCGGCATCCAGGCCCAGACCCGCCAGGCCGGCGACGGCCTCCTGCTGCAACTCGCCGCTCAGCTCGAACGCGCCCTCGGCGGTCGCTGGAACGACGGCCGCGTCCCGCCCATCCACGTCGCCGCCGCCTGACCGGCCGGCGGGAGCGAGCCGCCTTGCACCGCTCCCCGCGACAACCCACGTCGGAGCCCATGACCGACATCGCCCTGCTGCCCGACCGCGCCGTCCTCGAGGTCGCCGGTGACGACCGGGTCTCCTTCCTCCAGGGCCTCGTCTCCAACGACGTTGCCGCCGTTGGCCCGGGCCGCGCCGTCTGGGCCGCGCTGCTCACCGCGCAGGGCAAATGGATCGCCGACTTCTTCATCCTCGCCGACGGCGACCGCCTCCTGCTGGATGTGGAAGCGGCCAGCCGCGATCACCTTGCCAAGCTGCTCACCCGCTACCGCCTGCGCGCCAAGGTCACGGTCGCCCCGCTCGATCTCCCGGTCTCCGCTGCCTGGAACGGCACTCCCGCCACCGGCGGCGGGGTTCAGGCGCCGGACCCCCGCACGCCCGATGCCGGCTGGCGCATCCTCGGCCCCGTCACGCCCACGACCGACGCCGCCGCCTATGACAGGCACCGCCTGGCCCTCGGTCTACCCGACGGCTCCCGCGACCTCGAAGCCGAGAAGAGCACCCTGGTCGAATCCGGCTTCGACGAGCTCAACGGCATCGCCTGGGACAAGGGCTGCTACATGGGCCAGGAACTCACCGCCCGCACCAAATACCGCGGCCTCGTCAAGCGCCGCCTCGTCCCCGTCGACGTCGCCGGCACGCTGCCGCCGCCTGGCACGCCCATCACCCTCGCCGGCGCCGAAATCGGCACCCTCCGGTCCGGCCGCGAGGGCAGGGCGCTTGCCACCCTTCGTCTCGACAGCCTCCGCGCCACCGGGCTGCAATGCGGCGACGCTGTGCTGACCCCCGCGCCGCCCGCCTGGCTCAAGGCGGAGCCGCTCCTCCTGGCCTGACCGCCCCCGGCATCGCGACCCGGCGCCCCGCCCATTCCGGCGCCGCGCCCACTCGTCCGGCCAGCGTCTCCGCCATTCCGCGCGGCCACGCGGCCACCTTCCGGGTCCCGAGGTCGACGCACAGGTAGAGTAGCTCCTGCTGCGCCGAGACCGCCCCGTCCCGCACGCGTCGCATCTCGTGAGTCACATGCAGCCGCTTACCATCGCTGCCGATCACGGCCGACCCGATGGTCACCAACTCACCCTCGAGCAACTCCGCCTTGTAGAGCGTGTGCGTTTCCACCGCGAAGGTGCCGAACCCGGTCGCCCGGAACGCATCCCCCAACCCGAGCGACCGCCACAGCGCGTCGGTCCCCTCGTCGAACAACAGGATGTAATAGGCGAGGTTGAGATGCCCGTTGCTGTCGATCCACTCCGGCCGCACCGCGAACGGCCCGCTCTCCAGCATCACGCCCGAAGTCCCCGGGCATGACCCGGGGACCTCTCTTCTTTTGCGACCGTCACGATCGTCAGGTGTTGTCGAACCCGCCGTCGAAGCCGCCGCCGCCGCCGCCATCGAAGCCGCCGCCGCCGCCGCCATCGAAGCCGCCGCCGTCGAACCCACCGCCGCCGCTATCGGCCTGGTCGAACCCGCCGCCGCCGAAGCCGCCGCCGGTATCGCCGCCGAACCCGCTGGTGAAGTCGCCGGCCGGGTCGACGCCGGCGCCGTCGAACGCGCCCGTTCCCGCATCCGCACCGCCGCCGAGCAGCCCGCCGCCCGTCGTCGCCGCCATCGCCTCGCCGCCATGGCCGCCGAACGCGTTCATCAGCGCGTTACCGACCACCATGCCGCCCGCCACGCCGGCCGCCGTGGTCAGTGCCGAGCCCAGGAAGCCGGATCCGCCGCGGTTGAACATGCCCGGCTGATACTGCGGCGGATACTGCGGGGGAGGGGGCGCATATTGCTGCTGCCCATACCCACCGCCCGCGCCGCCCCAGGGCCCACCCTGCTGCGGGCCGCGCTGCTGCTGCTGCGGCTGGCTGCTCCCGCCACCGAACAAGCTGCCGAACAACCCGCCGCTCTTCTGCGGCGCCTGCTGCTGCTGCTGCTTGGCCTGCTCGAGCTCCCACTGCATCCGCTGCAGCCGGTTGTTCATCTCCGTCAGCGCCGCTTCCTGCACCACCGCCATCTGGGTGATGCGATACCGCGCCTCCGGATACTTGCTGAACTGGTCCGCGATGAACTGGTCCGCCTCGCGGTCGATCGGCGGCAGCGCCTGCTGCTGCTGCGGCACGCTCCCGCCGCTGCCGATGAAGCTGCCGCTCTGCCCCGCACCGCCCACGCGGGAGACGAACCGGGCGATAAGGTCGCGTTCTTCTTGTGTCATGTCACGTCCCGACTGGTGTGTGGCGATAACGACTTGGCTCGGTTCCAGTTCTGCTTCAACCCTGGTTCGCGTTTAACCGCTCGCCCACGCGCCACCATTCGACCTTGGGGCACCGATCCATCACCACCCGCAGCCCCGCCGCCGCCGCCCGTGCGCCCGCCGCCGCATCGACCACGCCCAGTTGAGTCCACACCGTCCGAGCACCGAGCCGGATCGCGTCGTCGATCACCGCGCCCGCCTCCTCCGACCGCCGAAAGATGTCCACCATGTCCAGCGGCATCGCCTCCGCCAGCGTCGCCACCACCGGCCGCCCATGCAGCGTCCGCCCCGCCAATCCCGGGTTGACGCCCACCACGTCGAACCCCCGCGCCACCAGGAACGCGAAGATGTAGTTCCCCGCCCGCTCCGGCTTGTCCGACGCCCCCACCACCGCGATCCGCCGCGTCGTGCGCAGCACGTCTTCGATCAGGTCCACCATGATTGCATAACGCCGCTCCGCCCGTATGGTGCCGCCATGCCGACGCCGCCGAGCTTCCAGGAGCTGATCCTCCGCCTGCACGCCTTCTGGGCCGCCCAGGGCTGCCTCATCCTGCAACCCTACGACGTCGAAATGGGCGCCGGCACCTTCCACCCCGCCACCACCTTGCGCGCCCTTGGTCCCACTCCCTGGCAGGCCGCCTACGTCCAGCCCTGCCGCCGCCCCACGGACGCCCGCTACGGCGAGAACCCCAACCGCCTCGGCCACTACTACCAATACCAGGTCATCATGAAGCCCAGCCCGCCCGACGCCCAGGCCCTGTTGCTCGACAGCTACCGCGCCATCGGCCTCGACCCGGCACTGCACGATTTCCGCTTCGTCGAGGACGACTGGGAAAGCCCCACCCTCGGCGCCTGGGGCCTCGGCTGGGAGGTCTGGTGCGACGGCATGGAAGTCAGCCAGTTCACCTACTTCCAGCAGGTCGGCGGCATCCCCGTGGCGCTCCCCTCCTTCGAGATGACCTACGGCCTCGAACGCCTGGCCATGTATGTCCAAGGCGTCGAGAACGTCTTCGACCTCGATTTCAACGGCCGCGGCGTCACGTACCGCGACGTCTTTCTGCGCGCCGAGCAGGAATACTCCCGCTACAATTTCGACCTCGCCGATCCCGCTTTGCTGACCCGGCAGTTCGACGACGCCGAGCGCGAATCCGCCCGCCTTGCCGCCGCCGGCCTCGCCCTCCCGGCCTACGACCAGACGATCAAGGCCAGCCACCTCTTCAACCTGCTCGACGCCTCCGGCGCCATCTCCGTCAACCAGCGCGCCGCCTACATCGCCCGCGTCCGCACCCTCGCCAAAGCCTGCTGCGACACCTGGCTCGCCGCCGCCGCCGCCGCTCCCGCCATTCCCATCCCCGCCTAGCCGACCGCGTCGCCCCCGGGCTGGCGCCCGGGAACGAGGCAGCCCTCAAGCGGTCGCGATCCCCTCCAGCTGCGCCACCGCCGCCGCCGGCAGCCGCAGCGACGCCGCCGCCACGTTCTCCCGCAGATGCGCGACCGACGACGTCCCCGGGATCAGCAGGATGTTCGGCGACCGCCCGAGCAGCCACGCCAGCGCCACCTGCATCGGCGTCGCCCCGACCGACTCCGCCACCGCCGACAGTGCCGCCGCCTGCAACGGCTTGAACCCGCCCAGCGGAAAGAACGGCACATACGCGATCCCGTCCGCCGCCAGCGCGTCGATCAGCCCGTCGTCGCCCCGATGCGCCAGGTTGTACTGGTTCTGCACGCACGCGATCGCCGCGATCCCGCGCCCTTCCGCCACCTGCGTCGGCGTGACGTTGCTGAGCCCGATCGCCCCGACCAGCCCCCGCCGCTGCAACCCGGCCAGCACCTCCATCGCCGCCCCGATCGACCCTTCCGCCGGCCCGTGCGAGTCGAACATCGCCCGGAGGTTCACCACCTCCATCCGCTCCAGCCCCAACCGCCGCAGGTTGTCCTCCACGGCCTCGACCAGCGCCGCCGCCCCGAACGCCGGCAGCCACGCCCCCGCCGCATCCCGCCGCGCCCCGATCTTGGTCACGATCGTCAGTCCGGCCGGATACGGGAACAGCGCCTCCCGGATCACCTCGTTGGTCACGAACGGCCCGTAGAAGTCGCTGGTGTCGATATGGTCCACCCCGGCCTCCACCGCCGCCCGGAGCACCGCAACAGCCGCCGCCCGGTCCCGCGGCGGCCCGAATACGCCGGGCCCGGCCAGCTGCATCGCCCCGAACCCCATCCGCCGCACCGTGCGCCCACCCAGGGTGAACATTCCCGCATCGTCGATCATCGTGAAGGCCTCCTCTGCCTGCCCCCAAGCTGAGCCCGCCACCGCCCTGCGATAATCCCGCACGATCGGCACAGGCTGTGCCAAACTCCGCACAATGTCGCCCGACCTCGCCGATCTCGCCGCCTTTCTCGCCGTCAGTCGCGCCCGCGGCTTCCGCCAGGCCGCGCGCGAAGGCCACGCCAGCGCCTCCGCCCTGAGTGGCGCCATCCGCCGCCTCGAGACGGGGCTCGGCACCCGACTCCTGCACCGCACCACCCGCAGCGTCACCCCGACGGAGGCCGGCGCCGAGCTGCTCGCCCGCCTCGGCCCGGCGCTCGACGACGTCGCGGCCGCCCTCGGCGCGCTGAACGACGAGGCCGGCCGCCCCGCCGGCAAGCTCCGCCTCAACGTCCCCGTCAGCGCCGCCCGCCTCGTCCTGCCCGCGCTGCTGCCGGGCTTTCTCGCCGCCTATCCCGCCATCGAGCTCGAGATCGTCGCCGAGGACCGCTTCGTGGACATCGTCGCCGCCGGCTGCGACGCCGGCATCCGCTACGACGACCGCCTGGAAGCCGACATGATCGCCGTCCCGATCGGCCCCCGCACCCAGCGCTACGCCACCGCCGCCGCCCCCGCCTATCTCGACCGCGCCGGCCGCCCGTCCCATCCGCGCGACTTGCTCGACCACGCCTGCCTGCTCGGCCGCTTCGGCGGTCGCGCGGGCGACCGCTCGGAGGCGGGCCGCGGCCCGCTCACCAGCCCCTGGGAGTTCGAGCGCGCCGGCGAGCTCGTCCGGGTCGAACCCCGCGGCCCCTTGATCGTCTCCGTCGGCGGCGCGACCGATCTGGCCGTCGAGGCCGCGATCGCCGGTGTCGGCGTCATCACCCTGTTCGAGGACTGGCTCCGCCCGCATCTCGACCGCGGCGCCCTCGAGCCGGTGCTGCCCGACTGGTGGCAGGCCTTCTCCGGCCCGTTCCTCTACTACGCCGACCGCCGCCTCGTGCCGCCACCGCTCCGCGCCTTCATCGACTGGATCCGCCGCCCCGTCATCGCCCCGCCCGGCCCGGCAACGTCGAAACGCGCCCGGCACTGAGCACCGGCGTCACCGATCGCCCAGCCACCTGCTCGCGGCGGCGAGCGGGAACTCGTCCTCCTGCCAGCCATCCGCCCCCCCGATGACCTCGATCCCGCCCGGTTCGAGGTCATCGATCACCACGACGAGCCGCTGACCGTCGGCGAGCCGGCCAGCAGCGCTGGCCTCGTCGGCGTGGACGACGAGTTCCTCGATGCCCTCGACCGTGTTGTTCACGAAGGTCCGGGCCAACTCCGCATCGTCGAAGGGCGTGCCGTAGCGCTGCCGCACGAACACGCAGAGCGGCCCGCGGATGAGCTGGTAGCCGAGATACCAGCTTGCCTGACCATGACCGGTATGCCCGAAAGCGACGCGGGGCTGCGGCGCGATCGCCCGGACGGCGTCGAGGAACGCCTCCCGGTCGCCGAGGTCCACCGGCTCCGTGCCGTAGAGCCACTCATCCTGTTCCTCCAAGTCGCCGACCAGCTCGCGGGGCACGGGCGGCATGCGGAGCCCGCTCGCCGCGTAGTCATCGAACGCGGCGGCCAGCACGGCGTCTGGCGCGTCGTCCTCGTCGTCGTCCGTGTTGATCGTGCTGCTCATCGATTTGTGGTCCTTCAGGTCCAGCCGCCCATGTCGCGCTGCATCAGGCTGCTGCGAGCCGGCCCGGCATCGAGGTATGCCCTCGCCGAAAGGTTCGGCGCGGCCCCGGGCGACCGCCACGTCTTCCAATCGTCCACCACCAGCCCGGCGGCCTGCAGCTGCCGGGCGAGCGCGATCGTCTTGTTGACGCGGTCGCGCGAGGCGTTGATCTCGTCATCCGTCAACAACCCGGTCAGCTTCGGCATCATGTCGCGGTCGAAGTCGATCGCCACCATCCGGTCATGGGTCTTCTTGTCGAGCAAGCGCGGCTTGCCGACGGAGGTGATGCCCTGGCCGGTATCGTACGTCAGCAGCTCCGTCTGGTCCTTGCCGAAGCAGAAATCGTTGTCGATCCCGGTCACCTTCACGTTGTCGCCCTGCACGTCCACGAAGTAGTTCGCCGAGTGGCGATCGACTTGTCCGGTCAGCATGTCGGTCCATTCCAGCCCGTTCAGCTGCTCCTGCAGGCTGGCCTCCGCATCGGCCGACAAAGTGCCTTGCCAGGGCTTCTTCATCACTTCACGGCCCCTCATCCAGACTCCGTTGCGCTTCTCCAGGCCCAGGTTCTTCCGGTTGACCTCCGGCTCCCGTTCCGCGGCGTCCTGGTCGTAGTTGGTCCATTCCTTGACCCGTGGCGACTTACCCTGGGCCATGCTCATGACCAGGCCGACCTCGCCGCCATGCGTGGCGAAGCTCGCATCCGGCATGACGTCCAGCCCGAGCAGGTCCGAGGCGATCTTGCTGGCCACGTTGCGGTTGCCGTAATGTGGCGATTCCGGGTCGATGCCGGCGACTCTGGGGCCTTTCTTGATCTGCTTGTCGCTGACCGGCTCCGGCTTGAACACGCGGGGCGTGCCGTCCTCGTGCACCAGCTTGGATACGCTGTTGACCGCGCCCGACCCGAAGCTTTCCACCGAGTTGGCGACGTCCAGCTTGCTGTCGTTGTGCACGTCGAACTTGCAATCCTTGAAGTTCAGCCCGCGAACCTTGGACGCCACGGCCTCGCCGATCGTGCAATGCGCGGCGATGTCGGCGAACTTCGGGTCGGCCAGCACCTTGTCCAGGTTGGCTCGGAGGTCCGCCTTGTACTTGGTGGCTTGATCGATCAGCCCGTTCGCGGCGTCTTTCTTGCCGGACTGACGCTTGGAGTCGCGGTATGATGCCGCCGCCGCAATCAGCGCGTCGATCTGCTGCGTCAGCTCCCGTTCGACCTGGTCGCGGGTATTCTGCAGGTCGGTGGCCGGTCGCGCCTCCAGCGCGTCGACCTCGTCTTGGCTGCCGCCCACCGCGCCCTGCAGGGCCTTGTAGCGCTTGGACATCTTCCATCGGCCGCCCAGCTTGTCGGCACGCGGCCGATGCCCGATCTTCCCGGCCAGCTCGTCGAACGTCATCAGCTTGGCGTCGATGGCGTGCTGCAACTGGGCTGGACGTTGCGGCGCCGGCGGAAGCGGCGGGGGAGCCGCCGGCGGGATCACGACCGTGCGGCGTCTGTTCGGCGGCGCCGACGCACCCGTCCGCTGCGGGATCTTCGGCAGGATCAGCGCCAGTTGGTCCACGACGGCGGAGTATTTGGCCTGCGTCCCGACGGAAGCGCTCTGTGTACCGCTCATCTGCTATGTCCCGGGTCTGAGATGCGCCAGCGCGCAAGACGTGGTGTCGATCGTTCGCCCGCTATGCCGCCTGGCGCAGCTCGCTCTCCATCTCGCTCATCACGGACTCCAGCGCCGAGGCGAGTTGGACGTTGACGCCGACATTCGCCGCCCCGAACCGTTCCAAGGCGGCGAGTTGCGGCACTGCCTGCAAGCGGCTGCGGTACTCGCTGATCGCGCCGAGCGCGTCCGCTGCCAGCGCGCCGGAAACCCCGCCCGCGTTGATGCCGGCGTCGAGCAGGTCCTCCAACCGGCCGCCGAACGTCGGCACCAGATCCGGCAAGTCGCGCAGCGCCGCCTCCACCGCATCGATCCGTGGATCGGCGCGAACGTCGGGATGGGCCAGCACGGAACTGGCCAGCGTCTGCAGGCTGACCGACAGGTCTTGCTGCGCCTGACGCCACCGAAGCAGGAGCTTGCGCGACTGCACCACCCCCCGCGCGGTCTCGCCGCCGGCTCCCGGGATCGAGACACCAAGCACTCGCTGGACCCAGGCGTTCTTCTCGGGATCGGCCACGTCGCTTCTCTCTACTTCGTCGACCGCACAACGGTTGCGACCAGTGCGGCAGTCTGATTCGCGCGGCTGCAACATTAAGCGGGGCGCGGGCGAGGGCAAGCAGGGAAGGGCGTTACCCCGCCGCTTTTTTCCGCGCCCCAACCGCCTGCGCCGCGACGCCTGGAGCGGCGCCTTGCCCCCACGACCGTTCCACCACCAGCGACACCGCCAGCCACGCGCCGAACATCAGCAGCGCGTAATCGGCGTACAGGTAGCGGCTGATCGGCTGGAACGGCGCATAGCACACCGCCATCACCCCGATGACGATCAGCGGCAGCCCCAGCCGCCGGTCGATCCGCCCCGCCCCCCATGCGAACCCGGCGATCCCCAGCACGGCCACCGTGTCGAACAGCACCGCCCGCGGCAGCGGATACGATCCGTCGATGATGCCGAACTCGAACGGGTCGGCGATGATCGTCTGCCTGGCGTGCCGCAGCAGCAGCCCCGCGTACTCCCACGGATGCGCGCCGATCCAGGCGCCGGTCTCCCGCCGCAGCCGGTCGAAGTAACCGAGCTCCCCTTCGCGCATGAACGCCTGCCGCCCCGGGCCGTCCTGGAACGGATGCAGCTCGATCGTCCGCGCCAGGAACGCCGGCACGCTCGCGATCGGCTCCCCCGCCCCCAGCGCGAGCTCGAGCCCCAGATTGCTCCGCAGCAGGATCGGCCGCCCCATCACCGCCTGGTTGCGCAGCGCCCACGGCGTGAACACGGCGCCCGCCGTCAGCGCCACCCCCACCGCGACGACGGCCAACCGCTTCGGCTGCCGTTGCGCGAGCAACAGCACCGCCGTCATCAGCACGGCCGCGATCCCCAGCGGCGGCAGCACGAACCCGAGCACCGCCGGAACCGTCGCCAGCACCGCCACCGGCCATCGCCGCCTCGTATCCAGGCTCCGCGCCAACGCCAGCAACACCAGCGCCAGCAGGAACAGCGCCAGCGCGCCATCCCAGTAGCGGAACCAGAACGTCTCGAACTTGGCGAATAACGGCACCGCCGCCAGCGTCGCGAACGCGCCCAGGGCCGCCGTTCGCCGCATCCCGAACCCGACCGCCGCCTGCGCCAGCAGCGCGAACCCGCCGAACACCAGCAGCAGCACGATCGCTTCCAGCACGGCGGCGGACGCGAACCCCTGCATCCCCAGCCACGCGTGCACGCCGCCCGCCACCGCCGCCATCGTCGGCGGCAGATGGGCCGTCGGGCCCGACCCGGCGAAATACGCGTCCGCCATCCCCCGCCCGCTGGCGATCGCGAACGCCACGTTCTGCGCCTCGCCCGCATCGGTCGGATCGGCCTTGGCCCGCAGGTAGGCGAGACGGACCAGCACGCCCAGGGCCGCGAACCCCGCCATCCCCCAGCGGAACACGCCCGCCGAGATGTCCCGATCTGCCCGTGTTCCCGCCATGACCCGTCCTCGATCCGCCGGGGGGCGGCCCGGTGCAGTAACATCGCCCCACCACCCGGGCAACGCCGGCCCAGGTTCCGCGGCCGGGTCCCGCGCCCACCGTGCCAGGGCAGGGCGTTCCACCCCCGTCCGGCCCGGGCTGGCCAAGGGGGGTGGACACCACGCCGCAATTCTTGTTTGGACGGTGCCCATGCCAGAACTCTTGTTGGAGCTGTTCAGCGAGGAGATCCCCGCTCGCATGCAGGCCCGCGCCGCGGCCGATCTCGCGCGCCTGCTCGCCGACGCCCTCGCCCCCCTCCGCCCCGCCGATATCCGGACCGCCGCCGGCCCGCGCCGCATCGCGCTCATCGCCACCGTCGCCGCCGAGCAGCCCGCCCAATCCGGCAGCGAGCGCGGTCCCCGCACCGCCGCGCCCGAAGCCGCCCTGGCCGGCTTCCTCCGCAAGCACGGCGCGACCAGGGACCAGCTCGTCGCCGAGGGCGACTTCTGGGTCCTCCGCCGCGAAACCCCCGCCACCGCCGCCGCCGCGCTGATCGCGACCGCCGTCCCCGCCCTCATCCGCCGGTTTCCCTGGCCCAAATCCATGCGCTGGGGCACCAGCCCGCTGCTCTGGGTCCGCCCGCTCCGCCGCATTCTCTGCATTCTGGACGGCGAGACCGTCCCCTTCACCCTCGCCGACGGCGCCGACCCGGCGCACGGCCTGGCCAGCGGCAACCAGACCGAAGGCCATCGCTTTCACGCCCCCGGCCCGGTCGCCGTCGCCTCCGCCGCGGAATGGCGCGACACCCTGCGTACCCGCCGCGTCGTGGTCGACGCCGCCGAGCGCCGCCGCCTGATCGAGACCGGCATGGCCGCAATGGCGGCCGGGCAGGGGCTCGAACTCGTCCCGGACGACGCCCTGCTCGATGAGATCGCCGGGCTGGTCGAATGGCCGGTCCCGCTGCTCGGCCGCATCGACGGGGCCTTCATGGATCTGCCCGCCGAGGTCATGCAGGTCAGCATGAAGGTCAATCAGCGCTACCTGGCGCTACGGACCGCCGACGGCGCGGCCGCCCCCTTCTTCGCCTTCGCCGCCAACATCGAAGCCACCGACGGCGGCGCGACGGTGATCGCCGGCAACGAACGCGTCCTCCGCGCCCGCTTCAGCGACGCCCGCCACTTCTGGGACGCCGACCGCCGCACCCCGCTTGCCGATCGCCTCCCGGCGCTGGACGGCACCACCTTCCACGCCAAGCTCGGCTCCCAGGGCGCCCGCGCCCGCCGCCTCGAGCGCCTCGCCGCCGCCATCGCCCCCTATGTCGGCGCGGACCCCACCCGGGCCGCCCGCGCCGCGCTCCTCGCAAAGGCCGACCTCACCACCGGCATGGTCGGCGAGTTCCCCGAGCTGCAAGGAGTCATGGGCGGCTATTACGCCGCGGGGGAGGGGCCCGACATCGCCGCCGCGATCGCCACCCACTACGCCCCCAAAGGCCCCGCCGACCCGGTGCCCACCGCCCCCGTCAGCATCGCCGTCGCCCTGGCCGACAAGCTCGACCAGCTCTGCGCCTTCTTCGCCATCGGCGAGATCCCCACCGGCTCCGGCGACCCCTTCGCCCTGCGCCGCGCCGCCCTCGGCATCATCCGCATCGTCCGCGAGAACGGCCTCCGCCTGCCGCTCCTCCGGCTGTTTGCCGAGGCCGCCATCGACCTGCCCGCCGCCGTTCCCACCGGCGCGCTGCTCGACTTCGTCGCCGACCGCCTCCGCGTCCAGCTCCGCGCCGAGGGCGCCCGCCACGACGTCCTCGCCGCCGTCTTCGCGGCCCCCGTCGGCGGCGTGCCGGAGGACGACATTCTTCGCCTCCTCGCCCGCACCGACGCCGTCGCCGCCTTTCTCGCCACCCCCGACGGCGCCGATCTCCTCGCCGGTGCCAAGCGGGCCGCCAATATCCTCCGCATCGAGGACAAGAAGGACGGCCCCCACCGTGGCGCGATCGACCCGTCGCTGCTACACACGCCGCAAGAGACTGCCCTCGAACAAACGCTCACGCAGACCGAGACCGCCATTGCCGCCGCCTTCGCCCGCGAAGACCATGCCGCCGCCATGACCGAACTCGCCCGCTTGCGCCCTGTTCTCGACGCATTCTTCAACGATGTCACGGTCAACGATCCCGACCCGGCCCTTCGCGAAAATCGCCTCCGCTTACTCTCCCGTGTCGGCGCCGCCATGGCGCAGGTCGCCGATTTGTCCCGTATCGAAGGTTGAGACGACAGATGCAGAAATGGGTCTACAGCTTCGGCGCCGACGCCAATGACGGCCGCGCCGACATGCGCAACCTCCTCGGCGGCAAGGGCGCCAACCTCGCCGAGATGGCCTCCATCGGCCTCCCGGTCCCGCCCGGCTTCACCATCACCACCGAGGTCTGCACCGCCTTCTACGACAACGGCAACAAGTATCCGGACGACCTCGCCGATCAGGTCCGCACCGCGCTCAAGACCGTCGAAGACCACGTCGGTCTCAAGTTCGGCGACGCCGAAAAGCCGCTCCTCGTCTCCGTCCGCTCCGGCGCCCGCGTGTCCATGCCCGGCATGATGGACACCGTCCTCAACCTCGGCCTCAACGACACCACCGTGGAAGGCCTCGAGAAGGCCAGCGGCGACCCCCGCTTCGCTTGGGACAGCTACCGCCGCTTCATCCAGATGTACGGCTCCGTCGTCCTCGGCGTGGACCACCACCGCTTCGAGGAGATCATCGAGAACGCCAAGATCGACGCCGGCGTCACCGAAGACACCGCCCTCTCGCCCGATCACTGGCGCCAGGTCGTCTCCGAATACAAGGACATGGTCCAGCAGGAGAAGGGCGCGCCCTTTCCCATGGATCCCCACGAGCAGCTTTGGGGCGCCATCGGCGCCGTGTTCGGCTCCTGGATGAACCCCCGCGCCAACACCTACCGCCGCCTGCACGACATCCCCGCCAGTTGGGGCACCGCCGTCAACGTCCAGGCCATGGTGTTCGGCAACATGGGCGCCGACTGCGCCACCGGCGTCTGCTTCACCCGCGATCCCAGCACGGGCGAGAACATTTTCTACGGCGAGTTCCTCGTCAACGCTCAGGGCGAAGACGTCGTCGCCGGCATCCGCACCCCGCAACCCCTCTCCAGCCTGCGCGCCGAACCCGGCGAGGTCAGCATGGAGCAAGCCCTGCCCAGCGCCTACGCCGACCTCGTCGCCGTCCGCGACACGCTGGAAAAACACTACCTCGACATGCAGGACATCGAGTTCACCGTGCAGCAGAACAAGCTGTACATGCTGCAAACCCGCAACGGCAAGCGCACCGCCGCCGCCTCCCTGCGCATCGCCGTCGAGATGGCCCAAGCCGGCCTGATCGACAAGGTCGAGGCCATCAAGCGCGTCAGCCCCGCCTCCCTCGACCAATTGCTGCACCCCACGCTGGACCCCAAGGCGCCGCGCAAGCTGCTCTCCAAGGGCCTGCCCGCCAGCCCCGGGGCCGCCAGCGGCGCCGCCGTCTTCAACGCCGACGAAGCCGAGATGCGCGCCGCCAAGGGCGAAGCCGTCATCCTCGTCCGCATCGAGACCAGCCCGGAGGACATCCATGGCATGCACGCCGCCAAGGGGATCGTCACCACCCGCGGGGGCATGACCAGCCACGCCGCCGTGGTCGCCCGCGGCATGGGCCGACCCTGCGTCTCCGGCGCCGGCAACATCTCCGTCGATTACGGCGCCCAGACGCTGACCGCCTCCGGCCACACCGTCCGCGCCGGCGAGATCATCACCCTCGACGGCGCGACCGGCGAGGTCTTCATCGGCAGCGTCGCCATGATCGAGCCGAGCCTCTCCGGCGACTTCGCCACCCTCATGGAATGGGCCGACGGCGTCCGCCGCATGGGCGTGCGCACCAACGCCGAAACCCCGCTCGACGCCGAAACCGCCCGCAAGTTCGGCGCCGAAGGCATCGGCCTTTCCCGCACCGAGCACATGTTCTTCGATCCCCAGCGCATCGGCGCGGTCCGCCAGATGATCATGGCCACCGACACCGCCGGCCGCAAAGCCGCCCTCGACAAGCTCCTGCCGTTCCAGCGCCAGGACTTTGCCGACCTGTTCCGCATCATGGCCGGGCTGCCCGTCACCATCCGCCTGCTCGACCCGCCGCTGCACGAATTCCTGCCGCATCGCGACGAGGAGCTCGCCGAACTGGCCGAGACCATCGGCACCGACCTCGAGACCATGCGCCGCCGCGCCTCCGAGCTGGCCGAAGCCAATCCCATGCTCGGCCACCGCGGCTGCCGTCTCGGCATCTCCTACCCGGAGATCTACGAGATGCAGGCCCGCGCCATCTTCGAGGGCGCCCTCGACGCCAAGAAGGCCGCCGGCGAGGCCCCGATCCCCGAGATCATGATCCCCCTCATCGCGACCCGGCGCGAACTGGAGATCACCCGCGCCCAGGTCGATAAAACGGCGAAAGCCGTCTTTGCCGAGCGCGGCGACACCATCGAATACCTCGTCGGCACCATGATCGAACTGCCCCGCGCCGCCATGATGGCCGAGCAGATCGCCGAGATCGCCGACTTCTTCTCCTTTGGCACCAACGACCTCACCCAGACCGTGTTCGGCCTCTCCCGCGACGATGCCGGCCGCTTCCTGCCCGACTACGTCAGCCAGGGCATCCTCCCCAAGGACCCCTTCATCACCCTCGACATCGACGGCGTCGGCCGCATGGTCCGCCTCGCTGCCGACGGCGCCCGCACCACGAAGCCGAAGCTTAAGATGGGCATCTGCGGCGAGCACGGTGGCGACCCGGCCTCCATCGCCTTCTGCGAGGAAGTCGGCCTCGACTATGTCAGCTGCTCGCCCTACCGCGTCCCCGTCGCCCGCCTTGCCGCCGCCCAAGCCGCCCTCGGCGTCGGTATCGACCGCACCGCCTAACCCCTCCCCAACCCCGACCCGCTTCCGTTTGCGGAAGAGGGCCGGGGTACGGGTCGCCACCCGCCAAGCCGAACCCCACCATCGGACGCGGGCCCGCCCCAATCACCCCCGCACGAACACCACCGCCACCGCGTCCGCATACCCCCGCCGCCACCCGCTCAGCCGGTCGAACCGCCCCACCAGCGGATCCCCCGCCGCCAAAATCGCCCAGTCGAACCCATACAGCTCGACCCCCCGCCGCAACCCGGCCTCATCCCCCGTGGACAGCGCCACGTATTCGCCGATGAACCCGTCCCCGAACAACTCCGCCCGCCCATCGATGAACGGCCGCACCCCCGCCAGCGCCAGGTAACCGCCGAACAAGCTGCTGTTCAGCACCCGGCCTTCCGCTACGCCCGCCGGCACCGCCGCCAGCGCCGCCACCGGCGCCGCCGCACTCTCGGCCGCCCCGATCGGATGCGCGATCCGCAGCAGCGCCGCCGCCGCCACCCCCGACCAGCACAGCAGCGTACCCCGCCCGGCGACCCGCGGCCGCGCCGCCGCGAAGGCCCGCCCCACCGGCCCGGCCAGCAACAGCGCGCCAACGACGCCGAACAGCACGATGTGCCGCGAATGCGCCAACCCCGAATGCAGCAACCCCAACAGCAGCAGCAGCCGGAACGGCGCCACCCGCACCCGCCCCGTGCCCAACAGCGCCACCAACGCCAGCAGCACCAATTCGAACCCCGGCGCCTCCGGGAAGGTGAGGGGCTGCCACTCCGGGATCACCCCCAAACTCTCGAGCCGCACCAGCCGCCACGGGAACAACAGCCCCCGCCACCCCTGCGGCGTCAGCATCGCCGCCCCGACCGCCCCCGCCACCAACACCCACCACCGCGCCGCCGCCGCCCGCGCCAGCGTCGCCTCGATCGCCAGCGCCCCCGCCAGCGCGATCCCGAACGCGAACCCCCCATGCAGGTTGGCCCACACGGCCATCACCCCCAGCAGCCACCAGCCCGGCCCGCCCCCGCGTTCCCGCGCCGCCACCAGCCCGCTCGCCCACACGGCCACGCACGGCAGCGCCAGCACATGCGGCCGCGCCAACAGCGTCGGCGCCGCGCACAGCAGTGCCCCCGCCACCAGCCCCAGCGTTCCCCAGCCGCCGCACCATCGCCCGATTTCCCGTGCCAGCAGCCCCAGCGCCGCCGCCGCCGTCGCCGCCGTCAGCAACACCACCCCGGTCAGCCCGCCACCCCGATACGCCAGCGCCAGCACCACCTCCGCCAGCCACTCATGCGCCGCCCAGGGCTGCCCCGCGAACGTCCAGCTGAACGGGTCCCATCGCAGCACCGCCCCGTGCTGCAGCATCCACTCGCCCGCCGCGATGTGCGTGAACGTGTCGCCATCGTTCAGCACCTGCCGCGACGCGCACACCAGCGCGAACGTCAGCAGCCCGATCAGCGCGGCGGGCGAAAGCGGCGGGGCGGCAACCATCCCCACCAGCCTCTCACGCCCCGCTTAACGCTTCCTCAACACCGCGGGCTCCGGCGCCCCTTGCGCCCCGCCGCCACACCGGCGAAACCCGGCCCATGTCCCCCGGCTATCTCCCCTTCGCGGGCGCCCTCAAGCTCCCCGCCTTCGTCTGCGACAACTGCAACTACTGGCAGCGCCACTTCGAGCGCCCGACCTCGTGCCCCATGTGCCTCGACGCCCGGCACGTCGTCCCCCAATCGCCCTGGCGCTTCTGGACCCGCGACGAGGCCCAGGCCCGCTGGCCCACCCATTGGGCCGAGCTCGAGCCCGGCATCTGGCGCTTCTGGAACGACCCGGTCGACGGCATCGGCCCGAGCCACTACCTGATCCAGACGCCGCACGGGAACATGGGCTTCGAAGGCTGCCCCGTCTTCAGCGACGCCGCCCTGGAGCACATCGACAGCCTCGGCGGAATCCAGATCCTGTCCGCCTCGCACCCGCACGCCTACGGCGCCCTCTGGCAACTCACCGAGCGTTGGGACCCCGAGCTCGCGCTTCACCCCGGTGACCTCGCCTGGTCCGGCGCGCTGCAGGTCTCCTGGCCGTTCGACGATGCCCTCGAACCCCTCCCAGGCCTCGAGCTGCACCTCACCGCCGGCCATTTCGACGGCCACACCGTTCTCTACGACCGCGCCCGGAAGATCCTGTTCTGCGGCGACGCCCTGAAATTCGAACTGGACGGGGCCGACCCCCGCCGCGCCACCACCATCTCCGCCCACAAGGCCTTCGTCCGCGGTATCCCGCTCACCCCCCGCGAGCTCCGCAAATACCGCGACGTCTTCGCCCCGCTCGACTTTACCCAGACCTGGACCCCCTTCGAACAAGCCGCCAATAGCGGCCGCCCCGAAGCCCTCGCCCTCATCGACTCCATGCTCGCGACCCGGCCGCACGCCTATCCCGTCGCCCTCTCCGCTCTCAACCGACCGAACAAGCCTTAACGAACCGCCAATAGCCGCTCGCCCGCCTCGACCCGCCCCGCAAGCCGGTTCTCCCGCGGCGCCAACGGACACACGTAGCGGTCCGAATACGAGCAGGACGGGTTGTAGGCGAAGTTGAAATCCACCACCGCCCGGCCCGCCACCTCGCCCAGATCGGCGCCCTTGATCGTGTCCAGCAGGTAGCGCCCCCCGCCGTAGCTCTCCCGCCCGCTCGTCCCGTCCGTGAACGGCAGCAACACCCCGCCGCCATACCCCTCGATCCAGTAGAGCGTCAGCTCCCCGCCCAGCGCCCCGAGCCCGTCCGTGACCGCGAACGGACGCAGCCGCATCGTCCCGTCCCCGCCGGCCGATACGTCGAACACCGCGCCCTCCGCCGCCCGAAGCCTCACCTCGAACCGCAGCGCCGGGTCGTAATCCCAGAAGGGCAGGGCGCCGAACCCGGCCCGATCCTCGATCGGCGATTGCGGATGCTCCCGGAACAACCGGTCCCGCTCCGCCCGCCATAGCCGCCAGCCGGCTTCGGGCGTCTCCGCCGCCCGCACCGCCGCATACAGCCCGGCGATCCGCCGCCGCCAATCCCATAACTCGATCGTCGCCTGCATCCGCCTCAGCGCCCCAGCCATTCCAGCAATGTCGAATGGAACCGCGCGGGATCGGAGATCTGCGGCGCGTGCCCCAGTTCCGCGAACCGCACCAGCGTCGCGTGCGGGATCGCCCGCGCCGCCGCCGCCGCCAGCGCCGGATAATCGCCCAGCCCGGCCTGCACCGCCGCCGGCGCCAGGTCCTTGCCGATCGCCGTGGTATCCTTGTCGCCGATCACCAGCAGCGTCTCCGGCCGGATTTGACCGAGCTCGTACACCACCGGCTGCGTCAGGATCATGTCGTAGATGAGAGCGGAATCCCACGCCACCGCCGCTTTCCCCGGCCCCGCATTCAGCCCCGCCAGCATCGCCACCCACCGGTCGTATTCCGGCCGCCACGCCCCCGCGTAATACGTCTGCTCCTCATAGCGCCGGATCCCCGCCGCGTTCACCTGCAGCTCCCGCGCGTACCAGTCATCCACCCCGATCGCCGGCACCCCCTTGGCCACCCAATCCTCCAGCCCGATCGGATCGACCAGCACCAGCCGTTCCGTCGCCGCCGGGAACAGCAGCGCGTAGCGGATCGCCAGCATCCCGCCCGTCGAATGCCCGATCACCACCGCCCGTTCGATCCCCAGCGACTGCAGCAGCGCCCGCGTGTTCCGCGCCAGCGCCGCGAAGCTGAACTGGTACGCCCCCGGCTTGCTCGATTTGCAGAACCCCACCTGGTCCGGCGCGATGACCCGGTAGCCCGCCGCGCTCAGCGCCCGGATCGTCCCCTCCCAGGTCGCCGCGCAGAAATTCTTCCCGTGCAGCAGCACCGCGACCCGGCCATTCGCCGCCCCCGCCGCCGGCACGTCCAGATACGCCATCCCCAACGCCTGCCGCTGCGACGTGAACGCGAACCGATGCACCGGGAACGGGTAGGCGAACCCCTCCAACTCTTCCCCATACACGGGCGCGTCGCCCCCGCCGCCTTGCCCCAACGCCGGCCCCGCCACCAACCCGGCCAGCAGCAACGCCCCCACCCAAGCCCTCATGCCGCGTCCCACCGATCAGACACCTCGCCCGTTCGTTCGTGAAACGCCCCGGCGTTTCGCCCGTCGAACGCCTCCCGCGCCGCCTCGATCGGCCCCCGATGCCGCGCCGCCCACTGCCCCAACCCCTTCACCGCGGCCGCCAACGACCGCCCCAACGCCGTCAGCGCGTAATCCACCCGCGGCGGCGTGCTCGGCGTCACCGTCCGCAGCACCAGCCCGTCCCGCTCCAGCCCCCGCAGCGTCACCGTCAGCATCCGCTGCGAGATCCGCCCGACCCGGCGCTTGATCTCGTTGAACCGCAGCCCCTCCGCCTCCAGCGTCATCACCACCAGCATCGTCCACTTGTCGCCCACCCGCGCCAGGATGTCCCCCACCAGCGCGCACTCGCTGACCCCAGGCGCTGATCCCGGCGCCTCGGACGCTGGCGTCCCAGGCGCTGATCCCGGCGCCTCGGACGCTGGCGCCGGCGCCGCCCCCGGCGCTCCGACCAGCCCACCCCGACCCGCCGCCGCGGCGGTTCCCTCCGAGTGCCCTGCGCCCAACGCTGTGCCTTCTTGCGCCACCCGCCCCGCGATCATTCATTCACCCGGTTCTCAATCGTAACCGCGAGGCTACCCCGCATGACCCAACTTCTCCACGTCGATTCCAGCATCCTGGGCGACAACTCCGTCAGCCGCGCCATCTCCGCCGCGGCCGTATCCCGCTTGCGCGCCCTCGGCGGCGACGCCCTGACCGTCACCACCCGCGACCTCGCCGCCACCCCCGTCGCCCATCTCACCGGCGCCTACCTCGCCGGCCAGCCCGCCGACGTGAAGCACGACCAGGCGCTGCAGGAGGATCTCGACCTTGGGGGCGCCGTGCTCGCCGAATTCCTCGCCGCCGACATCGTCGTGATCGGCGCACCCCTCTACAATTTCAGCATCCCCAGTCAGCTCAAGGCCTGGCTCGACCGCATCCTCGTCGCCGGCAAGACCTTCCGCTACACCGCCGAGGGCCCCGTCGGCCTCGCCGGCGGCAAGCGCGTCGTCCTGGCCCTCTCCCGCGGCGGCTTCTACGGCCCCGGCACGCCCGCCGCGGCGGCTGAACACGGCGAAAGCCTCCTCCGCACCGCCTTCCGCTTCATCGGCCTCCCTGACGTCGAGATCCTCCTCGCCGAAGGCGTCGCCACCAGCCCCGACCGCCGCAAGGAAGCCCTCGCCGAAGCCCTCGCCGCCGCCGCCGCCCTCTGACGGGCGCGATGCCCGGGCCCGACCCGGCGCCGCTCCTGGCCAACTCCCCGCCGCCGGCGGCGGGGATCGCGGCGCGGGCTCCGGCGCAACGGTCTCGGAGCGGGCGTGCAGGACCACGGGATGGCCCTGTTCGGTCGGGAGTCGGGTCGTCATGCGGCCAAGGCCGCCGTTGGGGGCAGCGAGATCCTGCACCTGCGCGACGGCAGCACCATCACGTTCGGCGGCGTCACCGGCTTGACCCAGTCGAGCTTCGTGTAGACCGACGCCGGCGCACCATCTCTCCGCAGCCCCAGCTGCGATCGAGACCCATGGCCCGTTTGAAGATCGTCGTCACCGGCGCCGCGGATGGCCTCGGCGCCATGACCGCCCGCTTGCTCGTCGAGCAAGGCCATGCCGTCACCCTCCATGCCCGCAACGAGGCCCGCTGCCGCGACGCCCTGGCGGCCGCCCCGGGCGCCGACGCCGCCCTGCCGGCCGACCTGTCCTCCCAGGCCCAGATCCGCCGCCTCGCCGCCGCCCTCCGCGCCGCCGGCCCGTGGGACGCGGTCATCCACAACGCCGCGATCGGCTTCCGCGAGAAGCGCCGCGTCGAAACGGAGGACGGCCTGTCCCACGTCTTCGCCGTCAACACCGTCGCCCCTTACCTCCTCACCGCCCTGGTCCCCGCCGCCCGCCACGTCTTCGTCAGCTCCGAGCTCCACCGCCGCGGCGACCCGGCGCTCCACGATCTCGACTGGCAATCCCGGCCCTGGCGCGGCAACCAGGCCTATAGCGACACCAAGCTGCACGTCGCCCTGCTCGCCGCCGCGGTCGCCCGTCACTTCCCCGGCACGGTCGGCACGGCCCTCGAGCCCGGCTGGGTCGCGACCAAGATGGGCGGCCCCCGCGCCACCGGCGACCTCGCCCAGGCCCACCTCACCCAGGCCTGGCTCGCCACGGGCGACGACCCGCTCGCCACCACACCCGGCGGCTACTTCTTCCACTGCCGCCCGAAGAAAGCCCACGGCGCCGTGGGCGGGGTGGCCGCCCAGGAGAAGCTTCTGGCCGCCTGCGCCGACCGCACCGGAACAAGCTGGCCCGACATCCGCGAAACGGCCTGAAACAACGTCCGCTCATACCGCATTGCACAATAACGACATTCCGCCTGCGCCCTTGCCGCTTCCGGCACGCGGCGCTACGTGGAAATCGACCGTGGAGGATAGCCGCATGGACGGAGCCGAACAGACGCACACCGGGCGGGACGATGCCGCCGCCTCCAACATGCCGGGCCCCATGGGCAAGGACGAGCTGCTCCGCGCCTACGGCGACATGCTGCTCATCCGCCGCTTCGAGGAGAAGGCCGGCCAGCTCTACGGCATGGGCCTGATCGGCGGCTTCTGCCACCTCTACATCGGCCAGGAAGCCGTCGTCGTCGGCATCCAGTCGGCGCTAGGGGAGGGCGACCAGGTCATCACCTCCTACCGCGACCACGGCCACATGCTCGCCTGCGGCATGGAGCCGCGCGGCGTCATGGCCGAACTCACCGGCCGTTCTGGCGGCTACAGCCGCGGCAAGGGCGGCTCCATGCACATGTTCTCCAAGGAGAAGCGCTTCTTCGGCGGCCACGGCATCGTCGGCGCCCAGGTCTCCCTCGGCACCGGCCTGGCCTTCGCCAACTGGTACCGCGGCAGCGACCGCGTCTCGGCCACCTATTTCGGCGAAGGCGCCTCCAATCAGGGCCAGGTCTTCGAGAGCTTCAACCTCGCCGCCCTCATGAAGCTTCCCGTCATCTTCGTCATCGAGAACAACCGCTACGGCATGGGCACCTCCGTCGAGCGCTCGTCGGCCTCCCGCGACCTGTCCAAGAACGGCAGCCCCTGGGGCATCGCCTCCGCCCAGGTCGACGGCATGGACGTCACCGCCGTCAAGGCCGCCGCCGACGTCGCCGTCGCCCACTGCCGCGCCGGCAACGGCCCCTACCTCATGGAGGTCAAGACCTACCGCTACCGCGGCCACTCCATGTCCGACCCGGCCAAATACCGCTCTCGCGAAGAAGTCCAGAAGATGCGCACCGAAAGCGACTGCATCGAGGCCGTCCGCCACAAGCTCGAGGCCCTCGGCGTTGCCGATACCGACTTCAAGAAGGTCGACGACGACATCAAGAAGCGCGTCAACGAGGCGGCCGAATTCGCCCAATCCTCCCCCGAACCCGACCCGGCCGAGCTCTGGACCGACATCCTCGTGGAGACCTGAATTTGTCGACCCAAATCCTCATGCCGGCCCTGTCGCCGACCATGACCGAAGGCAAGCTCGCCAAATGGCTGAAGAAGGCCGGCGACGAGATCAAATCCGGCGACGTCATCGCCGAGATCGAGACCGACAAGGCCACCATGGAAGTCGAAGCCGTCGATGAGGGCATTCTCGGCACCATCCTGATCGCCGAAGGCACCGAAGGCGTCGCCGTCAACACCCCCATCGCCGAGATGCAGGGGGAGGGCGGTGCCGCCGCCCCCGCGCCCAAGACCGCCATCCCCGCCGCCGCCTCCCTCCCGGACGCGTCGCCCACGGTCAAGGCGCAGGCCATGCCGGGCTCCACCGGCCAGGCTGCGCCCCCGCCCGCCACTGCCCCGCTCGCCACGCCGGCGCCGGAAAAGGATTGGGGTCCGACCAAGCCCACCACCGTCCGCGAAGCCCTCCGGGACGCCATGGCCCTCGAACTCCGCGCCGACGACCGCGTCTTCCTCCTCGGCGAGGAAGTCGCCCAATACCAGGGCGCCTACAAGATCAGCCAAGGCCTGCTCGACGAGTTCGGCCCCCGCCGCATCATCGACACCCCCATCACCGAACACGGCTTCACCGGCATGGCCGTCGGCGCCGCCATGGACGGCCTGAAACCAATCGTCGAGTTCATGACCTTCAACTTCGCCATGCAGGCGATCGACCAGATCATCAACTCCGCCGCCAAGACCCTCTATATGTCCGGCGGCCAGATGGGCTGCCCCATCGTCTTCCGCGGCCCCAACGGCGCCGCCTCCCGCGTCGCCGCCCAGCACTCCCAGGACTACGCCTCCTGGTACGCGCACTGCCCCGGCCTCCTCGTCGTCGCCCCCTACAGCGCCGCCGACGCCAAGGGCCTTCTCCGCGCCGCCATCCAGAACCCGAACCCGGTCGTCTTCCTCGAGAACGAGATCCTCTACGGCCAGACCTTCGAGGTCCCCGAAGACGAGAACTTCATCCTCGAGATCGGCCGCGCCAAGATCGAGCGACCCGGCAAGCACGTGACCATCGTCGCCTACTCCATCATGGTCGGCGTCGCCCTCAAGGCCGCCGAAGCCCTCGCCGCCGACGGCATCGAGGCCGAGGTCATCAACCTGCGCACCATCCGCCCGATGGACACCCAGACCATCGTCGACAGCGTCAAGAAGACCAACCGCATCGTCACCCTCGAGGAAGGCTGGCCCTTCGCCGGCATCGGCGCCGAGATCAACATGCAGATCCTCGAACACTGCTTCGACGACCTCGACGCCCCGCCCACCCGCGTCACCGGCCTCGACGTCCCGCTCCCCTACGCCGCCAACCTCGAGAAGCTCGCGCTACCCCAGCCCGATTGGGTCGTCCAAGCCGTCAAGAAGCTGTTCTAAGGGGAGCGCGCACATGGCCACCAACATCCTGATGCCCGCCCTCTCGCCCACCATGACCGAAGGCACCCTGGCCCGCTGGCTCAAGAAGGAAGGCGAGGCGGTCAAGGCCGGCGACGTCATCGCCGAGATCGAGACGGACAAGGCCACCATGGAGGTCGAAGCCGTCGACGAAGGCACCCTGGGCAAGATCCTCGTCCCCGACGGCACCGCCAACGTCAAGGTCAACGCCCCCATCGCCACGTTGCTGGAGGACGGCGAAAGCGCCGACTCCGCCCCCGCCCCCAAGGCCGCGTCACCCCAAGCCGCGTCACCCCAGGCCGCCGCGCCCCAAGCCGCCGCGCCCACCCCCGCACCCGTCGAAACCGCCAGCGGCGGCCCCGCGCCCGTCCATGCCAACGGCCACGACACCTCGGCCACCCGCATCGCCGCCAGCCCGCTCGCTCGCCGCATGGCCAAGCAAGCCAACATCGACCTCGCCGGCGTCAAGGGCTCCGGCCCCAACGGCCGCATCGTCCGCGCCGACATCGATGCCGCCGCCGGCAAGCCCAAGGCCCAGCCCCAAGCCGCCGCCCCGCAAGCCGCCGCGCCCCAGGCCCAGGCTCAGGCCCCCGCGCCGCAGCCCTCGGCCGCACCCGCCCCGGCCCCCAAGCCGCAAGCCCCCATCACCGCCCCCCACACCCTCGTGCCCAACAGCACGATGCGCAAAGTCATCTCCCGTCGCCTGCTCGAGAGCCACCAGGGCGTCCCCTTCTTCTTCGTCACGCTCGACATGGAGATCGACGCCCTCCTGAAACTCCGCGCCGACCTCAACGCCAAGAGCCCGAAGGACAAGGGCGCCTTCAAGCTCTCCGTCAACGACCTCGTCATCAAGGCCGCCGCCGCCACCCTCCGCCGCGTCCCCGAGCTCAACGCCAGCTACACGGAAGACGCCATCGCCCTCTACGACGACGTCGACATCTCCGTCGCCGTCTCGCTCCCCACCGGCCTCATCACCCCCATCATCAAGAACGCCGACCGCAAGGGCCTCTCGGCCATCTCCAACGACATGAAGGACCTCGCCGCCCGCGCCAAGACCGGCAAGCTCAAGCCGGAGGAGTTCCAGGGCGGCACCTTCTCCATCTCCAACCTCGGCATGTTCGGCACCAAGCAGTTCACCGCCATCATCAACCCGCCCCAGGCCGCCATCCTCGCCGTCGGCGCCGGCGAACCCCGCCCCGTCGTCAAGAACGGCGCCCTCGCCATCGCCACCGTCATGACCTGCACCCTCTCCGTCGACCACCGCGTCGCCGATGGGGCCAAGGGCGCCGAATGGATGGCCGAGTTCAAGAAGCTGATCGAAGACCCCCTCAGCCTCATGCTCTAAGCGCGGGGCTCTGCCCCGCACCCCCGCCAGAGGACAAGTCCTCTGGACACCTATGTATCAGGGGTGAAGGGGACGACCGTCCCCTTCCGGGTGCAGGGCAGAGCCCTGCCTCCCCCCAACCAGGAGCCGCTCGATGGACACCCAGTTCGACCTCATCGTCCTCGGCGGCGGACCCGGCGGTTACGTCGCCGCCATCCGCGCCGCCCAGCTCGGCATGAAGACCGCCATCGTCGAACGCGAGAACCTCGGCGGCATCTGCCTCAACTGGGGCTGCATCCCCACCAAGGCCCTCCTGCGCAGCTCCGAGATCAACCACCTCCTGCACCACCTCGACGAGTTCGGCTTCGCCGCCGACAACATCCGCTTCGACCTCGGGAAGGTCGTCAAGCGCTCCCGCGGCGTCGCCAAGCAGCTCTCCTCGGGCGTCACCCACCTCATGAAGAAGAACAAGATCGCCGTCTTCAGCGGCCACGGTAAACTCGCAGGCCCGCAGACCCTCGAGGTCAGCGCCGAGGGCAAGCCCGCCCAGAAACTCACCGCCCCTCACATCATCCTCGCCACCGGCGCCCGCGCCCGCGAACTTCCCGGCCTGGAATCCGACCACAAGCTGATCTGGACCTACCGCGACGCCATGGTCCCGCCCGCCATGCCGAAAAGCCTCCTCGTCATCGGCTCCGGCGCCATCGGCATCGAGTTCGCCAGCTTCTACCGCAACATGGGCGCCGACGTGACCGTCGTCGAAGTCATGGACCGCATCCTCCCCGTAGAGGACGAGGAGATCTCTGCCTTCGCCCGCAAGGCGTTCGAGAAGCAGGGCATCGAGATCCTCACCGGCGCGAAAGTGACCCAAGCCAAGAAAAACGCCGACAGCGTGACGTGCACGATCGACGTTGGCGGCAAGACAGTGGAAAAGACCGCCGACCGCGTCATCTCCGCCATCGGCATCGTCGGCAACGTCGAGAACCTCGGCCTGGAGAACACCGGCGTCAAGGTCGACCGCACCCACGTCGAGATCGACGAATGGTGCCGCACCGGGGAGCCCGGCGTCTACGCCATCGGCGACCTCACCGGCGCCCCCTGGCTCGCCCACAAAGCGTCGCACGAAGGCGTCATCTGCGTCGAAGCCATCGCCAAACTCAACGACGTCCACCCCCTCGACGCCGGCAACATCCCCGGCTGCACCTACTCCCGCCCCCAGATTGCCTCCGTCGGCCTCACCGAAGCCAAAGCCAAAGCCGCCGGCCACAAGATCCGCGTCGGCCGCTTCCCCTTCATCGGCAACGGCAAAGCCATCGCCATGGGTGAGCCCGAAGGCCTGGTGAAGACCATCTTCGACGAAACCACCGGCGAACTCCTCGGCGCCCACATGATCGGCGCCGAAGTCACCGAGATGATCCAGGGTTATACGATCGCTCGCACTTTGGAGACTACTGAGACCGACTTGATGCACACGGTCTTTCCGCATCCAACTGTTAGTGAGACGATGCACGAGGCAGTTTTGAGTGCTTATGGTCGAGCCATCCATTTTTGAACGCGTTCAGTGACTTCCTGATGTCGTGAAACTATGAAACAGAGATGAAGGATGATCGGTATGAACTGTGAGTGAAGGCCTAGCTGAATTTGCAAACCTAACCTGTCATTTCGGAAGCAAGCACGTTCTACTTGACTATTTAGAACAGATAATACTTCCGGCCTTTACTGATGACACGTTAGTTCGTTCTCGCGGTACCGAAACACCGACGCACTATCATTTCTTTGGCGTCAAACTCCTGATGCTAGATCACGATGCACTAAACCCTTTAATTGGGATTTTTGGTGAGTTCGTCAAAGATACAACTCTCCGTCGGACGCAACTCTTGATAAACAGTGAGACTTTGGTCGAAGACCATGCTTCGATCGCGTCATCACCCTCCGCATACTTTCTCCTGATTTTGAATAACCATCAATTGGTGTATTTACCAAAAACACCGTTTGCTCCATCTCTTGGCGAATTTCAGACAACACTATCCCGTTTCATAAAGTTAAAGCATCGCTCTTATCTTGAGTGCATTTATAAATCTCGTAACGAGAACTCTAAGGTTATAACTTGGGGCGAGCTATACACAGAAATACCTACTCCCACAGTTAACCTTGTTCCTATTGCGACATCAACATCTGTCACAAGCTACATTCAACAATTTAAAACGCTTAATAAGATGGAATTCCATCTTGTTAGGCCCAACCAGACTATTTCTGCTGGTCAAATTTTCGAAGGGCTACAAAGCATTCTCAGAAATGTAGACGCACAAGAAGGGACTTTTGTTACTACCAGAAGTGGGGAGGAGGGACTAGCAAAGGAAGAGGTCAGCAAAATTGCTGGTGAAGCTGCTGATGCAGGAACAAGCGAAATTAGACTGACAGGGATGGGAACGCAGGGCGAAAAGATTACTGCGACTAGTTCTGATTTGAGAGTTCGGGTTCCTGTCCCAAACTTGCCTGTTGGTCCATCCCAGATTGCAGAGCGCCTCAAGGATATTTTTGTCCAATTTGTCGGTAACTTGTTTCCATTGAAACCTGAAGTCGATGCTGAGAAGCGCAACAAACTTGCCAGTCTGAGGCAGGCTGTTGATGGTGATTAAATCATCTCCGTTTAGTGCTCTGTTTCAAGATCACTCCTTGTGGGATGTTTTTAGAAATTCATTCTCATTAGCTGAAAATAAGTTCGACGTAATAATTAAAATCATAGTAGCCCTAATATTGGGGACTATTCCATTTGCGTTGTATTTTGCGAAAACTGACTTATTTCCTCAAGCAAATGTCGCCTTGAAAGATTGGGCAAATATTGGACTTACTTATACAGTTGGTATCCTAGGTTTTTTAATCGCTGGATTTACTATATTCTTTACGATTACACGGATTGAGGTGTTTGTAGGCCTATCAAAACTTTGTCACAAAACCAAGAAAATGTCGCAGCTACAGTTCGTAGTATACAGTTTCCTTCGCGTCTTTATATTTCATCTATCTCTTCTTTTAGTCAGCATTGCCATTCTAATGAGCAAAGGATTCTTACAAATTATAGCTAGTAATTTTCTCAACTTGGAGTCTGTGTTGCAGGCAAAGAAAATGTTTGTCGCTTTACTGCTACCATGCGTCGGGCTGCTTATTGTTGTATCGGTGCTCCAACTTAAAACCTTCGTATGGAATTTGTATCAATCTATATTAATCTCTTTAGCCAGTGCGGACGTGATACGCAGTTCAAATGATGGTAATCAAGCGTAGCTTCTGTTCGTGCTACGATTGCGGACTGCAAGTTGAGGGTGGCGTGCGCTTCTCCATCCCCCACCGCCCGAAACCCCAACCCCTCATGCAGCCGCAACGACCCCTCGTTTGCCGGCTCCACATTAAACTCGCACACCACCCGCTCATGCCCCGCCGCCGCCTGCGCCATCACCGCCCCATACAGCGCCCGCGCCACCCCGCGCCCCCGCAGCCCGGCCGACACCACCACCCGGTCCACGTAAACGAACCGCCCGAACCGCCCCGAAACCACTGAAAATTCGGGCTCCCATACTCCGCGTCCTGATCGAACGACACCAGCATCGCGGCATCCCCCACGCGCCCCGCCCAGAACGCCCCCCCGCCACCAGCCGCGCCAGCCCATCCGCCTCCAACCACGACAACTCGACCGCCTGCGCAGTGTTCAACGCCAGCAACCGCCCGCCAAACCCGCCACCCGCAAATCCACCACCGGCAGGGCAGGGACCTCCGTCGTCCCTACTCCGTCAAGAACAGATACACCGCCGAGTAAGACTCCAACCGCAGCGCTCCCACGGCCCCGCACGCCCCCGTCACCACACCCCCGCGCGTCTCCACCCGAGCCACGCTCGTCACACCGCTCAACGCCCCATCCCCCGACCGCTCCACCACCGTCAGCCGCAACCACGGGATATCCGCCGCACGCTCCCCCGCCGCACTCGCCACCACCCGGCCCCGCACCGCGCTCCCATCCTCCAGCGCCCACCACGGCCCGGCATAATGCCGCCCCACCGTCTTCCCCCCGACCATCAGCGTCGCCAACGGCTCCCGGAACCGCCACGCCGCCCCACCATCCGCCGCCACGCAGTCATAGATCTGCACCCCCTCCGCCTGTACTCGCAGCACCGTCGCCGCCCCCGCTGGAACGACCCCCTCCCGCGTCTCCCCCCGCGCCACCCCGCCGACCATCACCGCCCCCGCCGCCAACGCCACCCAACCCGCCCGCATCGCACCCTCCTCGTCTCACCCCAGGTCGAGCGTAAGACGAAACGATCGCGTCGGATAAGCCGTCCCCCAGCCGCCATTCACCCCCGCTGCCGCCCACACCCCGGCTCGCACAACTTCACCAACCGCGCCGTCACCCGACCCACCGCCCGGCACTCCTCGCACCGCATCTTCAGCAGCGCCGTCTCCACCGGCTCCAACTCCCCATACCGCGCCACCAGCAACCCCACCGGCACCGCCCCCATGTGCCCACACCCCGAACACACCGCTACCCACACGCTCCCCCGCGTATGCTGCCGCAAATGCCGTATCCTCAGCGTCAGATCGCGTCCCATTCCTTGAGATAACACCGGGAACAGACAAAGAACAACGCCCCATCGCACCCACCGCCGGCCCGATCAGCCCAGCCCGGTCCGCCGCCACCCCACACCGCCCCCGCCCCCGCCTGGCGGCGACCATCACCCCACGACCCGGAGAGAGGAATGCAAAGTCGCATGCCCCAACACCGGCATAGCGGAGACGGAACGGAGCAAGGGTTAGCCCAAGACAATTGACCCGATCAGGGCCGCCACTGCGGCTTTCAGGAGCAGCACATCACGTGAGCTGACCCGGCAACGGAGCGAATGAGCACAGCAGATCGTCGACACACCCATGTTGGATCAGATTGCGGTGGATGAACTGCAGCTCTGCCTCAGTATTCTCCATCAAAGACGCGTGTCCATTGTGGAACTGATAGACATAAGGAAATGTGCTGTGAAGAAAGGCGAGCAAATCACGCGGGTTCTGGTTGCCAAATGCAATCAGCGTGAATGAATTGAATTCCAGAAACAGTTTAGGGCGAAATTTGAGGAGCGTTTCAGTTGCTCCCTTCAGAACATCTAACTCAAATCCCTCGACGTCCATCTTGATGAAATCCAGGCGGGATAAGTCCAACTCGATGAGGAAGTCATCCAGACGCTTCACTGCGACTTCCCCATTGCTGCCACCAAGAGCAACCCCGTCAGGTACAAGTCGATTTCCAGTGCTGTCATGCGGATCGGACATGAAGGCGAGCGTTCCGGCCTGGGAACCAAACGCGAATTGGTAGGGAGTACACCAATGCATGTTGTTCGCGGCGATGGTTTGTTGCAGGAACTCGAACGTTTGGGGATCCGGCTCGAACGCGAGAACACGACCGTCCACCGCGATGCTGCTGAGCAGTGCTGCCGTCAGCCCTATGTTCGCGCCGATGTCGAGAACGACAGAGTCTCTGGCAATGAGATCATTCACCAAATATAAAAGAAAATCGTTTGTTTTATCGCCCAAGTTCAAATCGTTGAAGTAATAGTCTCCGGGACGTCCATGGATAGCGAGACTTTGCCCGTTGAACGGGATAGACTTGTTTGCCATGACGGTCCTTTGTTCGGTCACCCAGAAAACTCATATCATTGAGCAATCTAGGCAGACATCTTCTACCAGGTCAGCTTAGTAGCTATTTCACCTAACGCAACTGAGTAACAAAACGCGATCGAATTCCATGAACCCGAAGCGCGCCATGACTGGCAGCGGAGCGGCCGCTGATCTCTGCGACGACGATCTCCCAAATGATAATGCAGGGCGTCGTGATCGACAGCCCCGCCGTAACCCGACCAATCTCGACCCCAGAAGGGCAGGGGGCCTGACGCCCCCTCGAATTACCCCACCACCCGCCGATACAAATGCCACGTCGCATGCCCCAAGACCGGCATCACCACCGCCAAGCCCACGAACGCCGGCACGCTCCCCGCCACCAGCAGCGCCCCCACGATCACCCCCCAAACCGCCATCACCCCCGGGTTCCGCCCCACCGCCCGAACCGATGTCCGCACCGCCAGCCCCACCCCGCAATTCCGGTCCAACAGCATCGGCAACGACACGACCGAGATCGCCAGCACCACCGCCGCGAACCCGGCCCCCACCAGATTCCCCACCACGATCAGCCGATGCCCCGCATCCGTCAGCATCACCGCCCGCGCGAAACTCCCCATCCCATCCGCCACCGCCAAACTCATCGTCGCCGTGTAGATCGCCTGCGCCGTCAGCACCCAAACCGCGAAGATCCCCAGCAACAGCACCGCCATCACCGCGATACTCCCGATCGCCGGCGACCGCAGCACCGCGAACGCCGTCACCCAGCTCACCGCCTCGCCCCGCTCCCGCCGTCGCGAGATCTCGTACAGCCCCACCGCCATCACCGGCCCCATCAGCGACAACCCGGCCAACAACGGGAACAGCAGCGGCAGCAGATCCCCCGTTACGGCCCGCGCCGCCGCGAACGCGATCACCGGATACAGCAAGCCGAGAAACACCAATTGCGTCGGGATCGCCCGGAAATCCTCGACCCCCCGCCCCAACGCCTGCCGCAGATCGTCCAGCGTCAGCACCCGGATCGCCGGCTCGGCCTGATCGGCCGCATGGATCGACACGTCGGACATCGTTTCCTCCCTCGTGGCTTGCCGCCAACTCGGACCGGAACATTGTCATTCCGTTACGGAATTGCACCACACCGCGCCGTGACCGTCTCCCGCACCAGATACGCCACCCGCTTCCCCGCGCCCCCATCCGCGCGGTCGTTCTGGCGCCCATCCGCACCGGGCCACCCATCTCCCACCCGCACGAACCCCAACCTCTCGTGCAACCGCAGCGACGGGGCGTTCATCGGCGCCAAATTCACCTCGCACCCCACCATCCGATGCCCCGCCGCCGCCGCCGCCGCGAACACCCCCGCATACAACGCGGTCGCCACCCCCCGCCCGCGCAGCCCGGCCCCCACCACCACCCGGTCCACGTAGACGAACCGCCGATACCGCGCCCGGAACCATTGGAAATTGACGCTCCCGTACGCCGCTCCCTGGTCCAGCGCGATCAACATCGCCGCATCCCCGGCAACGCCGTCCCCGACCCGTCCCGCCCAGAACGCCTGCCGCACCAGCCCCGCCAGCCCGGCCCCGTCCAGCAGCGACAGCTCCGTCGCATGGTCGTTGTTCAGCCGCAGCAACGCCCCCGCCAACCCCGCATCCCGCGCCAACCCGGCCGCCTCCAACCGAACCACCGCCGTCCCGGTCACCGCGCCGCTCCCACCAGCCTCGCCCCGATCACCGGCCCCGCACCCCGCCATCGCCCGCAGCAGGGCAGGGCGCTACGCCGCGCCCCGCTGAACCGCCCCCGCTAAACCGCCCCCCGCCGACGCCGCCACCCCGCCATCCCCAGCAGCCCGGCCCCCACCAGCGCCGCCCCCACCAGCGCCGCCGAGCCCGGCTCCGATACCGCCACCGTCGTGACCGTCAGCCGCAACGTCCCGCTCCCCGAGCTCCGGTCATGGCTGACCCCGCCCGTAAAGAAGGCCCGGCTCCCCGCCAGCGTCACCGCGAACGGATCGCCCGGCGCCGCGAACAAATTCACCGCCGCCAGGGTCGGCGTCGCGAACAAATCCGCCGGCACCCCGGGCCCGGACGCGCCCGAGATCGAGATCGCGAGCCCCGACGGCGCGATCGAAACGTTCCCGGCATTGTCGTACGCCTCGGTCACCACCGGCAGCGACACCGTTTGCGACCCCGGGAACCCCAGGCTCGGCCACGGGATCAGGCTGCTGGCGAAATCCCCGCTCGGCACGACGTTCACCGAACTGATGACGTCCCCGTTCGCCACGTCGATCCCCGCCGCACCCCCCACCGCCGCTCGGATCGTCCCCGTGAAGTCCAGCGTGAAGCTGACCGTCTCCCCGGCCGCAATCGCGATCGGCGCGAAGCTGTACACCAGCAGATACCCGCTCTCGAGCGTCGGCCCCGCCCGCACCGGCGTCCCGATCTGCACGATCGTCCCGGCCCGTCCCGCTCCCGGCAACAACAGCCCGGCCGCAACGCAAACACCCAATAGCTGACGCATCGAACTCGCCCCCATCTCGACGCCGAGCCCCACGGCCCCCGCACCCCACCGTGACCGCCCCCGCCGAGTCCCCGCCACCCGGCCGGGCCAGCCGGCCCGCACCGAAATCCCTTGATTCCGCGGTCAGGAAAATGGTCCTAATCACCCGTGCCCAACCCGGTCCCCCTTCGCCGACCGCTGCCCGCCGCGCTTCAGCCGCCCCCGGCCCGCGCGCCGGAGAACCACGCCGAGCGCGAAGCCCGCCAGCTCGCCTTCCTCCGCGAGCTCGCCGAGCTCAACATGCTCGCCGCCCGCGAAGCCGCCGACCGCATCCGTCACCGCATCGAGGCCGCCGGCGCCGCCGAGCCCGATCCGGAGACCCCCGCGACCCCCGCCGCTGCCGAGCCCACCCTGGCCCTGGTCCGCGCCACTCGCGCCGTCGCCGCCGTCATCAACCTCGAGCGCCGGGTCGCCGCCGGCGAAGTCGCCGCCCCCGCCACCGCCGACGACCCCCGCGGCCTGATCCTGCGCAAATTCCTCCACCCCCTCGCCAACGCCGAGCCCGACCCGGTCCGCCGCCGCACCCTGCGCGCCCGGGTGAACGACCGCATCGACGACGCCCTCGGCGCCGATCTCGACGACGACCTCTCCCTCGCCGACATCGCCGGCGCCATCGCCGCCGAGAACGGCCTGCCGTTCAACATTGCCAAGGTCCCCGACTGCTTTCTGTTCCCCATCTCCGACCCGGCCTGCACCGACCCGGCCGCCTCCATCTCCCCCCGCGTCACCGAAGGCCGCACCGCCGGCCCGCCCCCGGCCGGAACGTTCGGCACCGCCCATCCGCTCCCCCGCGGCCAGCCCGCCGCACGGTGAATGCCTCACTGAAATCGTGATCGGTTCAGCCTCGTAACCGTGCAACGCCCCCCGCTCGGACGACGTTCGCCTCCCGTGTCCCCCGACACGAAAGGCTAACCACGATGTTTATGCGTATCGACCGGCTGCTGACCGAGTTGCCCGAAGCCAAGAAGCCCGACCCGAATGCCGCCGCCGCGTTGCAGGAACTGCTCGGTGGCAAGTATGGCGAGATGTCCACTCTCGGCAACTACATGTTCCAGAGCTTCAACTTCCGCAACAAGACGGAACTCCGCCCGTTTTACAGCCTCGTATCCTCCATCTTCGCCGAAGAACTTGGGCACGTCGAACTCGTCAGCACCGGCATCGCCATGCTGAACAACGGCAAGGGCGACCCGAAATCCAACGCCGACATCTCCAAGTCGCCGTTCCATGACATGCAAGGCACCGCGCTCCCCGGCGCCTTCCTCTCCGCCGGCGGCGGCGCCACCCCGATCAACAGCAACGGCATCTCGTGGAACACCGACATGGTGACCACCACCGGCAACCTGATGATCGACCTGCTGCACAACTTCCACCTCGAATGCGGCGCCCGCATCCACAAGCTGCGCGTCTACGAGACCATGACGGAGCCGACCGGCCGCGAAGTCTGCGCCTACCTCCTCGTCCGCGGCAGCCTCCACGCCCACGCCTACGCGTTGGCCCTCAAGAAGCTCACCGGCGTCGCCATCGAGAAGATGCTGCCGACGCCCAACATCGACCTCAGCCGCATCCCCGAGTGCGACAAATACCTCGCCGAGGGCAAGCACCGCCGCCTCTACCGCTTCAGCCCCGAAGACTACGAGGAATCCGCCGGCGTGTGGTCCAACGACGAGGCCGCGCTTCCCGGTGACCCGCCGGGCCAGCTCGAAGTCGTCGACGGCCTCCCCGAAGGCGGCAAGATCCCCGAGCTCGCCGGCAACTACGGCGCCTTCGCCCCGGACTACGCCCCGGAGGAAATGTTCGAGATCGCCTCCAAGCTCTACAAGAAGTCCCGCTAACCCGACCCCAGACCCTCTCCCGTTCGCGGGAGAGGGCAGGGCCCACCCCAACGCGCATTGCCCTTGCATCGGCCCGTTGGAAAATGTTCCTATTCCGTCATGCCCGATCGCTCCTTTCCGCCGCGGCCATTGTACCGCACCCCGGCTCCGCCCCGGCATTTTCGCGACGCCCGGAATGAACCGTTCTGCTCGCCATCGGTTGAACGCTCGCACAACTGAACTTCGACCGGAGCACACCCATGTTCTCTCTCATCGGCGCCATCATCATCGGCGGCATCGCCGGCGCGATCGCCAAATTCATCATGCCGGGCCGTGACGGCGGCGGCATCATCATCACCATCATTCTCGGCATCGTCGGTGCCGTGGTCGCCACCTTCCTCGGCCAGGCCTTGGGTTGGTACGGCCCCGATCAGTCCGCCGGCTTCATCGGCTCCATCGTCGGCGCCATCATTGTCCTCTTCATCTACCGACTCGTCGCCGGCCGACGGGTCTAGTGGTCACGGCGGCCGGACCTCGGGTCCGGCCGCCCCCGCGCTGCAGCGCCGGTTGACGGCCGAGCTCGGAGAATCCACTTAACCCGCATGGCCCAACGCCTCGTCATCGATCACCGGCTTCCCGCCCCGCCCCAGCCGAGCCTGCGGCACCCGGAGAAAGCCAACCGCCCGGACAACCCCATCCAGCGCAAGCCGGACTGGATCCGCGTCCGCGCTCCCAATCACCCGATCTATCACGAGACCCGCGCCCTGATGCGCGACCACGCCCTCGTCACCGTCTGCGAGGAAGCCGCTTGCCCCAACATCGGCGAGTGCTGGTCCCAGCGCCACGCCACCATGATGATCATGGGCGACACCTGCACCCGTGCCTGCGCCTTCTGCAACGTCCGCACCGGCCAGCCCGACGCGCTCGACGCCGGCGAGCCCGCCCGCGTGGCCGACGCGGTCGCCAAGCTCGGCCTGCGCCACGTCGTCATCACCTCCGTCGACCGCGACGACCTCCCCGATGGCGGCGCCGAACACTTCGCCCGCGTCATCCGCGCCCTGCGCGCCGCCGCCCCCGCCACCACGGTCGAAGTCCTCACTCCCGACTTCCTCCGCAAGCCCGGCGCAGGCGACATCGTCGCCGACGCTCGCCCCGACGTGTTCAACCACAACCTCGAGACCGTCCCGCGCCTCTACCCCACCATCCGACCCGGCGCGCGCTACTACCAATCCCTGCGCCTGCTCGACGCCACCAAGCATCGCCACCCCGGCATCTTCACCAAGTCCGGCCTCATGGTCGGCCTCGGCGAAACCCGTGCCGAGATCGCCCAGGTCATGGACGACCTCCGTGTCGCCGATGTCGACTTCCTCACCCTCGGCCAATACCTCCAACCCACGGTCAAGCACGCCGCCATCGATCGCTTCGTCACCCCCGACGAGTTCGCCGACTACGCGTCCCTGGCCCGCGCCAAGGGCTTCCTCCTCGTCTCCGCCACCCCGCTGACCCGCTCCTCGTACCACGCCGATACCGACTTCGCCGCCCTCCGCGCCGCGCGCCAATCCCAACTCCCGCTCCCCTCGGGTGAGGGACGGGGCGAGGGCGGGCATCATCAGGCCAACGCCTGATGCCCACCCACGCCGAGAACCGCGTCGTTCCCTACTCCCAGGAACAGATGTTCGACCTCGTCGCCGACGTCGGCTCCTACCCCCAATTTCTCCCCTGGTGCGTCGGCGCCCGCGTGCGCAGCCGCACCGATCGTGAAGTCGTCGCCGACCTCACCATCGGCTTCGGCCCTTTCCGCGAGAGCTTCACCAGCCGCGTGGTGCTCGATCGCCCCCATCTCGTGCAGGTCAAATACGAGCGCGGCCCCTTTAAATACCTCAACAACAACTGGAACTTCGATCCGGAGCCCAGCGGCTGCCGCGTCCGGTTCCACGTCGATTTCGAGTTCCGTTCCCGCCTGCTCCAATCCGCCATCGGCGTCGTCTTCAACGAAGCCGTCCGACGCATGGTCAATGCCTTCCTCAAGCGCGCCCGCGACAAATACGGCGCACCCGCCCCCGCATCCCCCGCCGCCACCGTGAAGGTCTGAGACGTATGGTCCACGCCCCGCCGCGCTTCGAAACCACAGTCCCGCTCCGCGTGAACCTCTACTCCGACACCCAGACCAAACCGACCCGCGCGATGAAGGAAGCCATGATGGCGGCCGAGGTCGGCGACGAGCAATCCGGCGCCGACCCCACCACCAACGAGCTCTGCGACCGCATGGCCGCCCTTCTCGGCAAGGAAGCCGCGGTCTTCATGCCCTCCGGCACTATGTGCAACGAGGTCGCCATCCTCGTGCAATGCCGCCTCGGCGATGAGATCCTCGCCCATCCCCTCTGCCACATCCTGCATTCTGAAGGCGGCGCCCCCGCGGCCCTTGCCGGCGTCCAGATCACCCCGTTGCCCGACGACAACGGCATCTTCACCGCCCAGTCCGTGCGCGACGCCATCCGCCCCAAGACGCGCAACGCCCCGCCGCAGCGCATGGTCGAGGTCGAGCAGACTTCCAATCTCGGCGGTGGCCGCGTCTGGCCCGTCGCCCAGCTCGACGCCGTTGCCGAGGCCGCCCACGAGGCCGGCCTCGTCACCCACATGGACGGCGCCCGCCTCATGAACGCCGTGGTCGCCGCCGGTGTCCCGGCCGACGAGATGTGCGCCGGCTACGACACCGTCTGGCTCGACTTCACCAAGGGTCTTGGCGCCCCCCTCGGCGCCGTCCTCGCCGGCTCCGCCGACTTCGTCGGCGAAGCCTGGCGCTGGAAGCAGCGCATCGGCGGCGCCATGCGCCAGTCCGGCCTCTCCGCCGCCGCCTGCCTCTACGCGCTCGACCACAACATCGACCGCCTCGCGGAGGATCACGACAACGCCAAGATCCTCGCCCGCGAACTTGCCCAGATCCCCGGCATCACCGTGGAGCAGCCCGACACCAATCTCGTCTTCTTCGACGTCAGCGGCACTGGCATGACCGGCGCCGATCTCGCCGCCCGTACCCGTGAACATGGCATTCTTGTCAGCGTCATGGGCAAATATCGTGGCCGCGCCTGCACCCATCTCGACGTCGACCGCGCCGGCGTCATGGACGCCGCGGCCGCGATCCGCGAAGTTGTCGCCTCGGCTTGAACGGAGAATCTACCATGCGGATTCGATCAACCCTGGTCGCCCTCCTGCTGACCACCAGCCTGGCGCACGCCCAGGCCGTCTCACCCCTCGGCGGTTCCACCAACAACGCCGGCAGTCCCCCGCCCGCAGTCGGCACCACGGCTCCGGCGACAACCGCTCCGGTCACCACCGCCCCTGCGACCACCACTGAGGCACCCCCGCCCGCCGCCAGCCCGAGCGGCGCCAAGTCGCCGGCCGCCCGCGCCGGCCGCGGTCACCGCACCCTTGCCGAACGCTATGCCGCCGCCAACACCACCCACGACGGCAAACTCACCGTCGAGCAGGCCCGCGCCGGACACCTCCGCGCCGTCGTCCGCGACTTCGCGATGATCGACAAATCCAAGAAGGGCTACGTCACCCTCGACGAGATCCGTGCCCACCAATCCGAGCAACGCGCCGCCCGCAAAGCCGCCCGCGACGCCAAGAAGGCTAACCCGTAACCCAGGCACTCCGGCCCTCTCCCGACGGGAGAGAGCCGGAGTGAGCGCCGCTCGAACGCCCCTCAACCCGCCGCCTTGCCCACCCGCCCCAACAATTCTAACGCATACCCCACCGTCGCCTCCCGCACCGCCCGCCGATCTCCCGGAAACACGCGCCGCTCGCTCACCGTCGGCGCTCCGCGTCGTGCGCACCCGAACCACACCAGTCCCACCGGCTTCTCCGCGCTGCCGCCGCCCGGGCCCGCCACCCCCGTCACCGACACCGTCAGCCCGGCCCGCGATCGCGCCAGCGCCCCCTCCGCCATTGCTCGCGCCACCAGCTCGCTCACCGCCCCGTGCTGCTCTATCAGCCCGGCCGGCACCCCCAGCATTTCCATCTTCGCCTCGTTCGAATACGTGACGAACCCCCGATCCACCACGTCCGACGACCCGGCGATCGCCGTCAGCGCCCCCGCGATCAATCCCCCCGTGCAGCTCTCCGCTGTCGCGACGGTCAGCCCGGCGTCCCGCAGCGCCGCCAGCAATGCCGTCGCCTCCGCCTCGAACCCATCCTCGCTCATAGCCCGCTCCCTTTCGCCCACCCCAGCACCGGATGCGGCAACGCAACATCCTCTCGCGCCCGGTAGATGGTCACGCTCTCCACGATCCGCTGCACGTAGTTGCGCGTCTCCTCGAACGGGATCAGCTCCACCCAATCGATCGGATCGACCACTCCATCCGCCGGGTTCCCATTGACCTGCAACCATTCCTGCGCCCGCCGCGGCCCCGCATTATACGCCGCCAGTGCCGGCGCCAGAGCCATGAACCGCTCGATCTGAGCCCCGAGATACGTCACCCCGAGCCGTACGTTCGCCACCGGATCGGTCAGTTCCCCCGCCGCCGCACCCAGCTGCCGCGCCACCTGCGCCGCCGTCCCCGGCATCAGCTGCATCAGCCCCACCGCACCCGCAGGGCTCCGCGCGCCGGCATCGAAACTGCTCTCCTGCCGAATCACCCCCAGCGCCACCGCCCGCTCCACCGATCCGGCCGGGATCGCCACCTCCTCCGGCCACCCCACCTCCGGCAACATGACCCCGTCGCGACCTGCTGATCGCGCCGCCGCCACCGCCTGGTCCGGCATCCGGAGCGCGGCCGCGAACCGCCCGACGATCGACCGTCCCGCCGGATCCGCCTGCTGCGCCGCCGCCGCCTGCAGGAAGGCCCGCGCCCGCCCCGCCTGGCCCCACGCCACCAGCAGCGTCGCCGCCCGCCCCAGGTCGGACCCGGCGAACTCCAGCGCCCGCTCCGAGTCCCACGCCGGATCGCGCAGCGCCGCCAGCCGAGCCATCAGCGCCGGGACGCTTTCCCCGCCCGCCAGCGCCGCGAGCTGACCATAATACGTCGTCGCCCACCGGGACCCGTCCCGGAACGCCACCGCCGCCGCTGCCGTATCGCCTCCCGCCGCCAACGCCCGCCCCAGCCAATACTGCGCTCGCCCCTGGGTGATCGCCGCCTCCGAAGCCGCCGCCAGCGCCCGGAACTTCGTCGCTGCCGTCCCAGGGTCGTCCAACCGTCGCAGCGCGATCCACCCCGCCAGGAAAAGCCCGTCCGCAGTCGGCTCCGCTTGCCCCGCCGCCACCCCGAACGCCGCCCGGTCGTCCCCGGCCCGCAACAGCTTGCGCGCCAGGCCGTTCCGTTCCGCAAAGAACGCCCCCCGCCGCTCCGCCGTCGCCGCCGATTCCGCCGCCGCCCCACGCTCCTCCCAGACCCGCGCCGCCGCCCCATCCCGATCCGTCCGCCGCAGCCACCGCAGGTATTCCAGCGTCACCACCGGCTGCCCCTGCAGCGCGCCCGACAAATGGAGGAACAGATCTCCGCCCGCCGCATCTCCGCGCTTCAACGCCAGCAAGGCCTCCGCCGCCGGCCGCATCGCCGGGTCGAGCCGCACCGCCTGCCGCGCCAGCGTCCCGCCCGGTGCCCCGTTATCGCTCCACGCCAGCCGCTCGAACCGCCGCCACTGCGCCTCCCCATCGATCGTCGAGCCCCAGCGCCGCATGAACGCCGTCTCGCCCGCCGCATCCGTCACCCCGATCAGCCAGGCCCGTTGCGCGAACTCGCCACCTCCCGGCAGCACGGCGGCACAGCGGAGCAGGGCAGGGGCCGCCCCCGGCGCCCGACGCCGGCACAACGCCGCGACGACGGCATCGTCCCGCTCCCCCGCCAGCGCCTCCGCGTACCGCCGCGCCAACCCGCCCAAAGGCGGCCACGCCGGCGCTTCCTCCATCACCTGCAGCACGAACGCCGCCCCGCTCGCCCCCGGCGTCAGCGCCCGCACCGTCCGCACCAGCCGCATGGCTACCGGATCGGCCACCTCCGCTGCCCCTGCCTCCGCCCGTGCCCAATCGCCCGCCCGCAGCGCCGACCCGACATCCGCCGCCCCGGCCCCCGCAGACCACAGCAGCCCAGTCGCCAGCACCGCTGCCCGCAGCCCGGCCCCGAAGCTGACGCCGGCCCCGACGCGTCCCGGCCTTGCGACGACCCGGCCGGATGCATAGGTTGGCCCCTCGCGTCTGACAGAACGGTTACCGCACATGTTCAAGGGATCCCTGGTCGCCCTGATTACCCCGATGCGGGACGACGGCGCGATCGACGAAGCCGCTTTCCGCACCTTCGTCGAATGGCAGATCGACCAGGGCACCGACGGCATCGTTCCGGTCGGCACGACCGGCGAGAGCCCCACCCTGAACCACGGGGAGCATAAGCGCATCGTGGAGATCGCGGTCGAGGTTGCCAACGGCCGGGTGCCCGTCATTGCCGGCGCCGGTTCCAACAGCACCGCGGAAGCCATCGAACTCGCCCAGCACGCCAAGGATGCCGGCGCCGCCGCCGCCCTGATCGTCACGCCGTACTATAACAAGCCCACCCAGGAGGGGATGTTCCTCCACTTCACCGCCATCGCCGATGCCGTCGATCTGCCGATTATCATCTACAACATCCCGCCCCGCAGCGTGATCGACATGTCGGTCGACACCATGGCCCGCCTTGCTCGCCACGCGAACATCGTCGGCGTCAAGGACGCCACCGCCAACCTTGCCCGCCCGCTGCACACCCGCGCAGCCTGTGGCCCCGACTTCTGCCAGCTTTCCGGTGAGGATCACACCGCGATCTCCTTTCTCGCCGCCGGTGGACATGGCTGCATCAGCGTCACCGCCAATGTCGCCCCGCGGCTCTGCGCCGACATGCAGCGCGCCTGGCAGGATGGCGAGATCGATCGCGCCATGGCCATCCAGGACCGCCTCGTCCCGTTGCACGACGCCCTGTTCGCCGAGACCAGCCCCGGCCCGGTCAAATACGCCGCCAGCCTTCTCGGCCACGGCACCGCCCACTGCCGCCTCCCGCTTGCCCCGCCGGCCGAAGCCACACGTGGCCGCGTCAGCGACGCAATGCGACGTATCGGATTGCTCAACTAAGTGTCCTCGCCGAAAGACAAGAAGAAGTCCGGTCTCATCTCGCACGGCATCGCCGCGCAGAACCGCAAGGCCCGCTTCGACTACACCATCAAGCAGACCGTCGAAGCCGGCCTCGTGCTGAAAGGGCCGGAGGTCAAATCCCTCCGCCACGGCCGCGCCACCTTGACCGAAGCCTGGGCCGGCGAGCGGGAAGGGGAGATGTTCCTCTTCAACTGCTACATTCCCGAATATCAGGCCGGCGTCCTCTCCCGCTTTGAGCCCCGCGCGCCCCGCAAGCTGCTGCTCAAGAAGAAGCAGGTCGGCGAACTCCTCGGCGCCACCGCCCGCGATGGCCTCACCGTGGTTCCGCTGCAGATCCATTTCAACGACAAGGGCGTCGCCAAGGTCCTCCTCGGCGTCGGCGAAGGCCGCAAGAAGGCCGACAAGCGCCAAGCCATCGCTGCCCGCGACTGGCAACGCGACAAGGCCCGCGTCCTCCGCGCCCGCGGTTAGCCAGGGTCGTCTTAACCTCGCGATAAGCTTCCATCCGTAGGATGCGGGCGTGCCCGTCGCCGATCGCATCCTGCCCGCCTTTCGCGTCACGGTGGCCCTCGCGGCCGCGGCGGCGGCTGGGCTCCTCAGCCTATTGCTCCTCCTTGGCCTGGCCCTCGCCGCCCCCTCGGTCGCCACCATCGGCCCCCACCCGCCCGACTTGCCGGCCGTGCAAGACGTCCGGATTTCGTCTGGCTCCGGCTCCCTCCTCCGAGGCTGGTGGCTTCCCGCATCGCGACCCGGCGCCGGCACCGTCATCCTCCTACACGGCATCCGCAACAATCGGCTTTCCATGCTCCCCCGGGCCCGTCGGATCGCCGCGGAGGGCTACGCCGTGCTGTTGTTCGACTTTCAAGCCCACGGCGAAAGCCCGGGCCAGCACATCACCGGCGGCAAGCTCGAGGCGCTCGACGCTTCAGCGGCCGTGCGCTTCGCCCACGCCCGAAGCCCGTCCGATCGCGTCGCCGTCATCGGAACGTCGCTCGGCGCTGCTGCGGCCTTGCTCGGCCCGCATCCGCTCGATGTGCAGGCACTGGTCCTCGAATCCGTCTACTCGGACATTCACGCCGGCTTCGCCAACTGGCTCAACGTGATCTTGGGCCCGGGCAGAAACTCGCTCGCGATCCCGCTGCTCTCGATGACGTTCGATGAGCTCCTGCTCCCCCTGATCGGGGTATCCCCGCGCGAGCTGCGGCCCATCGACCGGATCACCGACATTAGGGCGCCGATCCTCATCGCGACCGGCACCGAGGATCGCATCGCGCCATTATCGATGGCGGCGGCGCTCTACGCGGAGGCCTCGGCGCCCAAACGCTTCTGGGCCGTCGACGGCGCCGCCCATGCCGACCTCGAAGCCTTCGCGCCCGACCGATACTGGGCCACGATCCTGCCCTTCCTGGCCGCGAACCTCCATCCCGGCCCGCTGACACTCTCGGCTCAATGAAGCCTGTCGACGATCTCCGCCACCACCGCCTCGAACATCGCCGCCGTCAGCACCCCCGTGCTCGTGTTGTATCGCGACACATGATACGAATTCGCGAGCGTCCAGCCGCACGGTAAGTCCAGCATCTGCCCGTGCTTGAATTTCACCCGGCTCGGAACCATCCCCGCCGCCCGCAACACCGCCGCATGCGCCAACACCCCGAGCGCCAGCACGACCTTCAGCTGCGCCAACCCGGCCAGCTCCGCCCGTAGGAACGAGTTGCAGGTCCGTGCCTCAAGTGGCGTCGGCAGGTTCGCCGGCGGCACGCACCGCACCGCGTTGACGATCCGCGTGTCGACCAGGGTCAGCCCGTCATCCGGCCGAGCGTCATAGCCCCCCTGCGCCAGCCCGAACCGCAGCAGCGTCGCATACAGCAGCGCCCCCGCGTAGTCCCCGGTGAACGGCCGCCCCGTCCGGTTCGCGCCCCGCACTCCCGGCGCCATCCCGACCACCGCCACCCGGGCATCCAATGGCCCGAACGACGGCACCGGCCCGTTGAACCACTCCGGATGCGCCGCCTGGTTCTCGCGCCGATACGCCACCAGCCGCGGACACAGCGGGCAGTCCGCCGGCGGTTCCCGCTCGGCCGCCGGCGGCTCCCGCTCGGCCGCCTCAGTCCTCTCCATCCGCCTCGTCCGCTCGTCCGCCGGGCCGCACCGGCCGTTCCCCGCTCCGATCCGTCGGACGCCGCGTGAACTCCGGCGCGATCTCCGCCAATTCGATGAACTGATCCGCCTGCCGCCGCAGTTCGTCCGCCACCATCGGCGGCTGCGTGCGCACCGACGACACTACCGAGACCCGCACCCCCCGCCGCTGCACCGCCTCCACCAACCGACGGAAGTCGCTATCCCCACTGAACAGCACCGCATGGTCCAGGACCGGCGCCAACTCCATCATGTCGACCGCGAGCTCGACATCCATGTTGCCCTTGATCCGCCGCCGCCCCGTCGCGTCCGTGAATTCCCGCGCCGTCTTAGTCACCAAGTTATACCCGTTGTACGCCAGCCAGTCCGTCAGCGGCTTCAGTGGCGAATACTCGTCAGTATCCAGCAACGCGCTGTAATAGTTGGCCCGGATCACGTTGGCCTGCGCTCGGAAGAACTGCAGCAGCCGACGATAGTCGATGTCGAACCCGAGATTCCGCGACGCCGCATACAGATTGGCCCCGTCGATGAACAGCGCACAGCGCTCGTTGGCTTGCAGGAACACGATGGCACCTTGACGGGGAGGGCAGGCGCGACTCTCTACGACGGGTCGCAAGACGCGGAAAGGGGTGACCATGTCGGCACTGGTGCTCGTCGCGATCGGCTCGAACCTGCCGGACGATGCCGGCCGTTCGCCGCTCGAGATCTGCCAATGGGCCGTCGAGCGCCTTGCCGCCACGCCGGGCTGGCACCTCGTCGCCACCTCGGCATGGTATCGCACCGCCCCGGTCCCCGCTGCCGACCAACCCGACTACGTCAACGGCGTCGCCCGCTTCGCCGCCAACCACCCCGCGCCCGACCTCCTCGCCACCCTGCAGGCCATCGAGTCCCGCGCCGGGCGCACCCGCAGCGTCCCCAACGCGGCGCGCATCCTCGACCTCGACCTCCTCGCCGTCAGCAGCGACGTCATTCGCTCGACGCGCCTCGCCCTGCCGCACCCCCGACTGCATCAGCGCGCCTTCGTGCTGGACCCCCTTTGTGATGTCGCGCCCGACTGGCGGCATCCTCTCCTGGGACGCACCGCCGCCGAACTCCGAGCCGCCCAATCGGCCCCGAGACGGTGATGTGCCTTGCCCTGACGCGATGGGATGATTAGGTAGGCAATTCGCATTGCACAAATTCCGGAGTTGAGCGCATGGCGCGCGTAACCGTCGAAGATTGCGTCCAACGCATCCCCAACCGCTTCGAGCTCGTCCTGCTCGCAGCCCAGCGCGCGCGCAATCTCAGCCGCGGCGAAGAACTGACCGTCGACCGCGACAACGACAAGAACCCCGTCGTCGCCCTGCGCGAGATCGCCGACGAGACCATCGAGCTGGCCAAGTTGGAAAGTGACCTCATCAAATCGCTCTCCCGCGCCCCCGAGCCCGAGCCCGCCGACGAAGAAGTCCTCGACCTCATCCCGACCGATCAGAACATCTTCGGTCTCCAGGATGTCTCGGCCGAAGAAGAGGCCAACACCCTGCCCGTCGAAGAGCTCTCGCCGGACGATCTCGAAGCGGCCATCGAAGCCGAACTCGGCGGCCGTTCGCGCCGCTGAGCATAGGGAGCACGAATGGAGGGGCGGCCCACCCAACGCTTTTCACGCGCCGCCTTTGCGCCGGACGGGACCAACTCGGCCGAGTCTAAGCTCGGCCGCTCCGACAACGTCCGCCAATTCGAGCTGACTGAGAAGATCCGGGCCTACGACCCGTCTGCCGACCTTGCCAAGGTCGATGCCGCTTATGTTCTCGCCGCCCAGGCCCACGGTAACCAGTCGCGCGAGAACGGCGACCCCTACATCACCCACCCGCTCGCCGTCGCCGACATCCTCGCCGGCTATCGCCTCGATACCGCCAGCATCGTCACCGCCCTGCTGCACGATGTCATCGAGGACACCGGCGTGACCCGGCCGCAGCTCGACAAGATGTTCGGCGCCACCGTCGGCGGCCTTGTCGACGGCGTCACCAAGCTCACCCGCCTCGAGCTGCAATCCGACCGCACCAAACAGGCCGAGAACTTCCGCAAGCTCGTCCTGGCCATGAGCAAGGACATCCGCGTCCTGCTCGTCAAGCTCGCCGACCGCCTGCACAACATGCGCACCCTCCACTACGTGCAGAAGACGGAGCGCCGCCAGCGCATCGCCCGCGAGACCATGGAGATCTACGCCCCCCTTGCCGAACGCATCGGCATGGACGCCATCAAGACCGAGCTGCAGAGCCTCGCCTTCGCCCAGCTCGAGCCGGAAGCCTTTGACACCATCCAGGCACGCCTCAACTTCCTCCGTGGCCAGGGCGCCGACGTCATCGAGGAAGTACGCAGCGAACTCATCCGCGTCTGCGCCGACCACGGCGCTCCCCCCGTCAGCGTCACCGGTCGCGAGAAATCGCCTTTCTCCATCTGGGAGAAGATGCAGCGCCGCAACGTCGCCTTCGAGCAGCTTTCCGACATCATGGCGTTTCGCGTCGTCATGCCGACCCGCGACTCCTGCTACGCCGCCCTCGGCGCCATCCACTCCGCCTTTCCTGTCATCGCCGGCCGCTTCAAGGATTACATCAGCACGGCCAAGGCCAATGGTTACCAATCGATCCACACCGGCGTGACCCTGCGCGAACCGCGCAATCAGAAGATCGAGGTGCAGATCCGCACCGCTGACATGCACGAGATCGCCGAAGCCGGTGTCGCCGCCCACTGGCTCTACAAGCAGGATGACGCGTCCGCGAGCGACATCGGCAAGTTCCGCTGGGTGCAAGACCTGCTCGAGATCCTCGACAACGCCCAATCCGCCGACGACTTCCTCGAGAATACCAAGCTCGAACTCTACCAAGACCAGGTCTTCTGCTTCTCCCCCAAGGGACAGCTCATCCAGCTTCCCCGCGGCGCCACCCCCATCGATTTCGCCTACGCCGTGCACAGCCAGGTCGGCGACACCACCGTCGGCGCCAAGATCAACGGCCGCCTCATGCCGCTCCGCCACGAGCTGCAGAACGGCGACCAGGTCGAGATCCTCACCGCCCGCGGCGGCACCCCGTCTCCCGCCTGGGAACGCTTCGTCGTCACCGGCAAGGCCCGCGCCCGCATCCGCCGCCACGTCGCCCAGCAGCAGCGCGAGAACCACATCGACTCCGGCCGCGCCGCGCTGGCCCGCTCCTTCCGTCAGGAAGGCGTGGACGGGTCGGAGAAGATCCTGGAAGCGTCGCTCAAGAGCCTCAAGGCCGCCACGCTGGACGACCTCTACGTCGCCGTCGGCAACGGCAACATCGGCCCCAAGGACGTCGTGCACGCCGCCTACCCGGAGCTGCGCAACGCCCGCACGCCCCGCATGTCGCCGACCCTTACCGCGCGCACCCACCGCATCTCCGCCCGCGACGACGTGCCGATCACCGGGCTGATCACCGGCATGACCGTTCACTATGCCGGCTGCTGCCACCCGCTCCCCGGTGATCGCATCGTCGGCATCGTCGCCACCGGCAAGGGCGTCACCATCCATACCAAGGACTGCCAGACGCTGGAAAGCTTCGCCGCGACCCCCGAGCGCTTCATCGACGTGGACTGGGACACCGCGACCAGCGGCAAGGCCGCCCATACCGGCCGCATCAGCGCCATCGCCGTCAACGCGTCCGGCACCCTTGCCGCCTTGACCAACGCCATCGCCAAGCACGAGGGCGCCATCACCAACCTCAAGATCGTCAACCGCCAGCAAGACTTCTTCGAGGTCCTGGTCGACGTCGAGGTCCGCGACACCAAGCACCTGTCCACCGTCATCGCCGGCCTGCGCGGCGCCTCCGGCGTCACCCAGGTCGAGCGCGCCCGCGGCTGACCCCACCATGATCATCGGCCTCGGCTCCGACCTGTGCGACATCAGGCGCATCGAGCGCGTCCTCGAGCGCCATGGCGACCGCTTCCTGCAGCGCGTCTTCACCGCCGCCGAACGCGCCCGCTCGGAACGCCGCACCCTGTCCCTGCGCGCCAGCACCCTGGCCAAGCGCTTCGCCGCCAAGGAAGCCTGTGCCAAGGCCCTCGGCACCGGCTTCGCCGCCGGCGTTTTCCACAGCGACCTCGGCGTGGTGAACCTGTCCTCCGGTCAACCCGTCATGCGCCTCACCGGCGGCGCGGCCGATCGCCTGCGCGTCATCACGCCGAGGGGGCAGGGCGCCCAGCTCGCCCTCACCCTGACCGACGAGTATCCCTACGCCTTCGCCCAGGTCATCATCTCGGCCGTGCCGCTCCCCGGTTTCGGCGCAACGGCACCCCTTCCTTGACAGGGGCCGTCCGCCTCGGCTTCATCCGCCCACTCTGGACGAGCACCTCACCGACATCATGAACGCCGACCATGCCTAAGACCGTCGCGAAGGCAAAAGCCACCGGTCTTGCCGAGAACGTCAAGACGATCGTCTACGCGATCCTCATCGCCGTCGTTATCCGCACCGTTGCGTTCGAGCCGTTCAACATCCCGTCCGGCTCCATGATCCCGACCCTGCTGGTCGGCGACTACCTGTTCGTCTCCAAATACAGCTACGGCTACTCGCGCTTCTCGCTGCCCCTGTCGCCGAACCTGTTCGACGGCCGCATCTTCGGCAGCACGCCCAAGCGCGGCGATGTCGTCGTCTTCAAGTTCCCGCACGATACGAGCGTGGACTACATCAAGCGCGTCATCGGCCTCCCTGGCGACCACGTGCAGGTCAAGGCCGGTCAGCTCTTCATCAACGGCACCCTCGCGCCCCGCAAGCTCGTCGGCGAGTATGTCGAGAACGACGAGGGTCGCCGCACCGTCGCGACCCAATACATCGAAACCCTGCCCAACGGCCTCCAGCATCCCATCCTCAAGGAGCAGGACGTCGGCTACATGAACAACACGCCGGACTTCCTGGTCCCGGCCGACCACGTGTTCGTCATGGGCGACAACCGCGACAACTCGGCCGATAGCCGCATCATGGACTCCACCGGCGTGGGCTACGTGCCCATCGAGAACCTCGTCGGCCGCGCCGAATTCATCTTCTTCTCCGTCGATGGACGTGCCCCGTTCTGGCAGGTGTGGGAATGGCCGTTCGAGATTCGCTGGAGCCGTCTCCTGCACGGCATCAACTGACCCGCCTGGAGCGGGCCGAGCAACTACTCGGCTATACCTTCACCGACCGGGCTCTGCTGGCCGAGGCGCTGACCCATCGCTCTGCCCTGCAGCCCAAGCGCCGCGGCCGCTCGCCCAATCAATCCAACGAGCGCCTCGAATTCGTCGGCGACCGCGTGCTCGGCCTCGTCGTGGCCGAATGGTTGGTCGAGCGCTTCCCGAACGAGCCGGAGGGCGCCCTCGGCCGACGTCACGCGCACCTGGTCTCCCGCCGCGTCCTGGCCGACCTCGCCGACCGCGCCGGCCTGAGCGAAGCGCTCGACATCGGCGTTGGCGAAGCCAAGGCCGGCGTCGGCCAGCTCGCCAACGTCCTCGCCGACGCCATGGAAGCCCTCATCGGCGCCCTCCATCTCCACGCCGGGCTCGACCCGGCGCGCGCCTTTATCCGCCGCATTTGGGGTCCCGAACTCGACGGCATGACCGAGCCGCCGACCGATCCCAAGACCGAACTCCAGGAATGGCTCATGGCCCGCGGCCTCCCGCTCCCCGAATACCGGGTCGTCACCCGATCCGGCCCGTCGCATCAGCCGCGGTTCGAGATGGCCGTGTCCGGCGCCGGTGCGGAAGGCACCGGCGCCGCCGGCAGCAAGCGCCTGGCCGAACGCGACGCCGCCGCCGACCTCCTCGCCCGCCTGCGCACCTCATGACAGACACCCCGACCGATACCTCTAGCTGCGGCTTCGCCGCCATCGTCGGCGCTCCGAACGCCGGCAAATCGACCCTGCTGAACCGCCTTACCGGCGCCAAGCTCTCCATCGTCAGCCCGAAGGCACAGACCACCCGCTTCCGCATCCTCGGCATCCTGATGCGCGGCCCCGCCCAGATCCTGCTGGTCGACACGCCCGGCATCTTCCAGCCCAAGCGCAAGCTCGACCGCGCCATGGTCAAAGCCGCCTGGACCGGCGCGGAGGACGCCGACCTGACTCTGCTCATCGTCGACAGCCGGGCAGGGGCCACCACCGAGGTCCGCGCCATCGCCACCCAGCTTGCCTCCCGCAACCGTCGCGTCTGGCTGGTGCTCAACAAGATCGACCTGATCGAGCGCCAGGACCTGCTTCCGCTCACCGCCGCCATGCGCGAAGCCCTGCCGACGGAACAGACTTTCATGGTCTCCGCCGCCAACGGCGACGGCCTCGACCGCCTGCTCGACGAACTCGCCGGCGTCATGCCACCGGGGCCGCATCTCTACCCCGACGACGACCTCACCGATCTGTCCGACCGCCTGCTGGCCGCCGAGATCGTCCGCGAGCAGATCTTCATGCAAACCCATGAAGAGATCCCGTACGGCGCCACCGTCGAGACGGAGAACTGGCAGGAACGTCCCGACGGCTCCGTCCGCATCGACACAACCATCTACGTTGCCCGCGCCGGCCACAAAGCCATCATGATCGGCGACGGGGGAGGGCGCATCAAGCAGATCGGCGCCAAGTCCCGCCACGAATTGAGCCGCCTGCTCGACCGCCGCGTCCATCTCTTCCTCAACGTCAAAGAACGGGCGCGCTGGGATGAGGAAGGCGCCCGCCTCCGCGCGATCGGCCTCGAAGACATCGACTGACCCATGGAGTGGGAGGCGCCCGCGGTCGTGCTCGATGCCCGGGCCTACGGCGAAGGCGGCGCCCTGGTCACGCTCCTGACGGAGGAACACGGCGCCTACCGCGCGCTCGCCCGCGGCGGCGGCGGCAAGGCGCAGGCCTCGCTCTGGCAGCGCGGCAACATCGTCGGCGCCCGCTGGATCGCCCGCCTGGCCGACCAGCTCGGCAGCGTCTCGGCCGAGCTCATCCACCCCGCTGCTGCCGCCGCCATGGACGACCGCCTCCCGCTGGCCATCCTCGCCTCTGCCTGCGCCGTCGCCGAAGGCGCCCTGCCGGAACGCGAGCCGCATCCGCTCGCCTTCGCCGGCCTCCTCGACGTCCTCGCCGCCCTGCATGCGATCGACGACGCGCTGCCGGCCCTGATCCGCTGGGAAGCCGCCCTCCTCGCCGAGCTCGGCTACGGCCTCGATCTCTCCGCCTGCGCCATCACCGGCGTCGAGTCGGGCCTCGCCTTTGTCTCACCGCGCACTGGCCGCGCCGTCGCCCGCGAGGCTGCCGGCATTTGGGAAAGCCGACTTCTGCCCTTGCCGGGTTTCCTCACCGGCGGCAACCGTGCGGGCCCCGCCGACTGGCAGGACGGCTTGCGCCTGACCGGGCACTTTCTCGCCCGCGACGCCTTTGGCCATCAGCACCGCCCGCTCCCCGCCGCCCGCGACGCCCTCTACGCTCTGGTCTTGGCCCTGCCCCAAGTGTAGGGGACGCGGATGCCCGATGACCTGACCGGCAACATCCAGGACACCCGCCTCTCCGACGCCCTCTCCGAGCGCTACCTCGCCTACGCCCTCAGCACCATCATGTCCCGCTCCCTGCCGGACGTCCGCGACGGCCTCAAGCCGGTCCATCGCCGCCTGATCTACGCCATGCACCAGCTCCGGCTCGACCCGGCGTCCGGCTTCAAGAAATGCGCCCGCGTCGTCGGCGACGTCATCGGCAAGTACCATCCGCACGGCGACGCTTCCGTCTACGAAGCCCTCGTCCGCCTCGCGCAGGACTTCGCCGCGCGCTACCCGCTGGTGGAAGGGCAGGGCAATTTCGGCAACGTCGACGGCGATAACCCGGCCGCCATGCGATACACGGAGGCTCGCCTCACCGCCGTCGCCCAGGCACTGCTCGCCGGCATCGACGACGACGCCGTCGACTTCCGCCCCACCTACGATGGCGAGGAAAGCGAGCCGATCGTTCTGCCCGGCGGCTTCCCGAACCTCCTCGCCAATGGCGCGGCCGGCATCGCCGTCGGCATGGCGACCTCCATCCCGCCCCACAACGCCGGCGAGGTTTGCGCCGCCGCCATTCACCTCATCCAGAACCCGGCCGCCTCCACCGCCGACCTGCTGCACTTCATCAAGGGGCCCGATTTCCCCACCGGTGGCATCCTGATCGAGAGTCCTGAATCGATCGTGAACGCCTACGAGACCGGCCGCGGCGGCTTCCGAACCCGCGCCCGCTGGGAGGTCCAGCGCGGCAAGCTTGGCATGTGGCAGATCATCGTCACCGAGATCCCCTATCAGGTTCAGAAATCCAGGCTCATCGAGCAGATCGCCGAATTGCTCGAAGCCAAGAAGCTACCCTTTCTCGGCGACATCAGGGACGAGAGCGCCGAAGCCGTCCGCCTCGTGCTGGAGCCGAAATCGCGCACGGTCGAGCCGGACGTGCTGATGGAGACCCTGTTCCGCGCCACCCAGCTCGAGACCCGCTTCTCGCTCAACATGAACGTCCTGACCGCCGACCACACCCCGGTCGTGCTGAGCCTCGGCGGCGTCATCCGCGCCTGGCTCGATCACCGCCTGATCGTTCTCGAGCGCCGCTCGCGTCACCGCCTCGCCGCCATCGAGCGCCGCCTGGAAGTGCTGGACGGCTACCTCGCCGTCTTCCTCAACCTCGACGAGGTCATCCGCATCATCCGGGAGGAAGACCACCCCAAGCCCGCCCTCATCGCCCATTTCACCCTGACCGACACCCAGGCCGAGGCCATTCTCAACATGCGCCTCCGCTCCTTCCGCCGCCTGGAGGAGATGGAGATCCGCAAGGAGCACCGTGCCCTCTCGCGCGAAGCCAAGGAGCTGCAAGGCCTGCTCGCGGACGAGACGCTCCGCTGGGCCAAGATCGAGGCCGAGCTCGTGGAAACGCGGGAGAAGTTCGGCACCGGCCCGCTCGGCGACCGCCGCACCACCATCGGCGCGGCTCCGCCGCCGATGGACATCAACGCCGACCACCTCGTCGAGCGCGAGCCCATCACCGTCATCCTCTCCGACAAGGGCTGGATCCGCGCCGTCCGCACCCATCTCGCCGATGGCGCGGAACTGAAGTTCAAGGAAGGCGACGCGCTCCGCCTCCTGGTCCGCTGCCAGACCACCGATCGCCTCTGCCTGCTCGGCAGCAACGGCCGCGCCCACACCCTGCGCGCCGGCGACCTCCCACGCGGCCGCGGCGACGGCCAGCCCATCCGCCTGGTGGCCGAGATGGGCAACGACGACGAGGTGGTCACCCTGTTCGTCTGGCAGGATGGCGGCCAGTATCTCATCGCCAGTGATTCCGGCCGCGGCTTCCTCGTCGCCGCCGCCGACCTCATCGCCGAGAAGCGCACCGGCAAGCAGGTCCTCAATCTCAAGCCCGGCGAGCGCGCCTTCCTGTGCATTCCCGCCGATGGCGACCACGCCGCCCTGATCGGCACCAACCGCAAGCTCCTCGTCGTCTCGCTCGCCGATCTTCCCGTCCTCTCCCGCGGCGCCGGCGTCCAACTGCAACGCTACCGCGACGGCACCCTCGCTGACGCCAAGACCTTCCGCCTCGCCGACGGCCTATCCTGGCGTCTCGGCGACAAGACCCGCACCGAGACCGACCTGCGCCCCTGGCTAGGCACCCGCGGCGGCGCCGGCAAACTTCCCCCCAACGGCTTCCCCCGCACGGGTCGGTTCAGCTGACGGCACAACTTCTTGTTATCGTCCCAAGATTGAGATACAAAGGAGCCGGTCGCCGGAAAAGTCGCGCCACTCACCTCTCTTTGCGTGGACCGCGATGCACCGGAATGACCTGCTCCCGTCGACCCGGCAATCGATCGCCTCGATCGAGATTTTGCGCGGGCTGGCTGCCTGCCTCGTCGTCTGGAGCCACGTCGCCCGCCACGTCGACCGCGATGCCGCCGCGCCTCTCCTGATCAAGCTGTTCCAGCCCGGTCACGCCGGCGTCGACCTGTTCTTCACGCTCAGCGGCTTCATCATCCTTCTCGTGCACCGGTCCGACATCGGCCGCCCCGAGCGCCTGCGGCACTACGCGGTCCGCCGCCTCAGCCGCGTGATGCCGCTCTATTGGATTGCCCTGGCCGCCTCCCTCGTCATCGCCGCCGCAGGCCAGCACGGCGGGTTCCCCGGGACGCCGTCGCTGATCTGGTGGGCCGCCCTGCTGCCAACCTCGGTCGAACCTCTCTTCGCCATTGCGTGGACGTTGCAGTATGAGGCCATGTTCTATCTCTGCTTCGCGCTGCTGATCCTCAGCCGCCCGCTCGGAGTGCTGGCGCTCGGCGGCTGGATGCTGGTGATCGTCTGCTTTCTCGGCATGGCCTGGCCGCCCGCTCTCTGCCGGGTCTTCGGCCTCGAATTCCTCTTCGGCCTTGCCGCCGCCCAGATTCTCCATGCCGTCCGGGTCCCGCGTCCCGCCGCGGTCGCCGCGGTCGGCGGCGCCGCTTTCGCGCTGGCTTACGCGCTCGAATCTGCCGGCCTGATGAACGGTTTCGGCACGCTCGCGCGCTTCGCCTACGGCATCCCCGCCGCCACCCTGATCGTCGGCCTCGCCGCCGCCGAGCGCAGCGGCCGCGTGCTGCTCCCTCGGTGGCTCGAACCGATCGGCCGCGCGTCCTACTCGATCTACCTCTTCCAGTTCATCTTCATCGGGACGACGTGGCAGGCGCTCCGCCTCACCGGCCTGACCGCACGGCTCGATCCCGTCACGCTGTTCGTGCTGCTCTCCGCCGCATCGCTTCTCGGCGGGATCGCGGTCAGCCGCTGGCTCGAGCGCCCGTTGCTGGCCCTCATGCGGCGGCCGCACCGGCCGGCCGTTGCCCACCCGGTCCTGCTCGCGCCCTGATCCGCCTTTACGGTCTGCGTCCCGCCATGTCAGATGCGCCCCATGCTGACCCGTCGACTCGCGCTCGCCTCCACCGCCGCCGCGTGCCTCGCGCCGGCCGCCGCGGCCGCCCAGGAGCGGAGCTTCGGCCGCTTCGTCGAGGGCGTCATGCAGGAAGCCCGCCGCGCCGGCATCCGCGACGCCACGCTGCAGGCCGCCTTCGCCGGCGTGGGCCCCAATAGCCGCGTCATCGAGCTCGACCGCAACCAACCCGAGTTCAAGCTGACCTGGCCGGAATATCGCGCCAAGGTTCTGCCCGACACCCGGCTGCAACTCGCCCGTCAGAACTATGCCCGCGACCGAACCCTCCTCGGCGAGGTGGAAAGCCGCTTCGCCGTCGACCCGCTCGTGGTCATGGGCATCTGGGGCATCGAGTCCAACTTCGGCAGCAACAAGGGCAACTACCGCATCGTCGAAGCTCTCGCGACGCTCGCCTGGGAAGGCCGCCGCGCGAGCTACTTCCGCAAGGAGCTCATCAACGCGCTCCGCATCCTCGATGGCGGCGACGTCTCGCCCGGCCGCGCCACCAGCGGCTGGGCCGGCGCCATGGGCCAGCCCCAGTTCATGCCCAGCTCCTACCTGAGCTACGCCGTCGACTTCGACGGCGACGGCCGCCGCGACATTTGGGACAGCAAGCCGGACGTGTTCGGCTCCGTCGCCAACTACCTGGCTCGCAGCGGCTGGCGCGGCGGCGAGCCCTGGGGCCAGCCCGTCCTCGTCCCGCCCTCCATCGACCCCGCGACCGCGACCCGCGACAACCGGCGCTCGCTGGCGAGCTGGATGGAGATGGGCGTCCGCCGCGACGACGGCAGCCGCTTCGGCCGCCCCGACGTTTCCGGCGCGCTCATCCTGCCGAACGGTATCCCCTCCGGCCAGGGTTTCATCGTTTACTCGAACTTCAACGCAATCCGTCGCTACAACCCGTCGGACTTCTATGCCTTGGCGGTCGGCTTGCTGGGTGACGCGGCCGTGGCCTGATGCGCAACCCGGCGCTCGCGCTCCTCGCCCTCGCGATTGCCAGCTGCAGCCACCGCACCGCGCCCGTCGGCCCGTCGCCTTCGCCGCATTACGTCGTGGGTTCCGGCTACCAGCTCGGCGGAACCTGGTCCTACCCGCAGGAGCGGTTCCAATATGACGCGACCGGCCTGGCGGAGCGCTTGCTCGACCGCGCCGGCCTGACCGAAGACGGCGAGCGCTTCGACCCGGCCGCGATGGCCGGCGCGCACCGCACCCTGCAGCTCCCCGCCATCGTCGACGTCACCAATCTCGCCAACGGTCGCCAGATCCGTATTCGCCTCAACGACCGTGGTCCCGCCACCCCCGGGCGACTACTCGGCCTGACCCGGCGCGCCGCCGACCTGCTGGAACTGCCCGCCACGGGCGCCGCCCCCGTCCGCGTCACGCTCGACAGCGCCGAAAGCCAGTCCCTGCGCGACCGCCTCGGCGGCGGCCCGCGCGGCATCACCGCCGCGCTCGTCGGCGCCGTGACGCAGGAATCGCTCGCGGCTCCCGGGCAACCCCTTCGGCCCCGTGCGACCCTTGTCGCGGCCACTCCTACGGCCACCCCGGCTAACGCCCTGAGCGAGTCGCTGCCGGAGACGGTCCGTCTCGTCGGCGTCACGGGCGGCCAACTCTGGCTCCGAGTCGCCGAGTTCACCGATCCCCGCTACGCCCGCGCGCTCGAGCGCAAGCTTGCCGGCCTGCCCGTACAGGTGCGGCGGGAGGGCGCGGCGCGGCGCCCGACGGTCGTCGTGATGGCCGGCCCGTTCGCCTCCGTGGCCGAGGCCGACGCGGCTCTGGACCAAGCGCGGCTGGCCGGAGTAACCGATGCCTCGATCGTGGTGGAGTAGCCGATGTTGAACCGACGCACCCTGCTGGCCGGCGCCGCCACGCTGGCGCCGCTCTCGGCCCAAGCCCAGCGCCGCCCCGCCCGCACCCGCGGCGCCCCGGCCGCCCCCGCTGCCCTCGGCAGCCCGGCCAACACCCCGCTCGGACCGCTCGACACCGCGGCCAAGTGGGCCTTCATCATGGATTTCAACAGCGGCGCCACCCTGCTCGACAAGGAGGCGGACGCCACCATGCCGCCCTCCTCGATGACCAAGCTGATGACGATGTACATCGTCTACGGCCTGCTCAAATCCGGCCGCCTGTCGCTCAATCAGGAGTTGCCCGTCAGCGAGAAGGCCTGGCGCATGCAGGGCTCCAAGATGTTCGTCCCGCTTGGTGGCCAGGTCCGCGTGGAGGACCTGATCCGCGGCGTGGTCGTCGATTCCGGCAACGATGCCTGCATCGTCTTCGCCGAAGCCATCGCCGGGTCGGAAGACCAGTTCGTCGAGTTGATGAACGCCAAGGCCAAGGAGATCGGCCTCACCAACACCTTCTACAAGAACTGCACCGGCTGGCCCGACCCGGATCAGCACATGAGCTGCCGCGACATCGCCACCATCGCCCGCCGCATCATCACCGAGTATCCCGAATACTACCACTACGACGCCGAACGGTCGTTCAAGTACAACAACATCGAGCAGGAGAACCGCAACCCGCTCGTCCAGAAGGGCCTCGCTGACGGGCTCAAGACCGGCCACACCGATGCCGGCGGGTTCGGCGTTGCCGCCAGCGCCCAGCGCGGCGCCCGCCGGGTCATCGTCGTCATCAACGGCCTGACCTCCATGCATGCCCGCCGCGAGGAAAGCGAGCGCCTGCTCGAATGGTCGTTCCGCGAGTTCGAGAACGTCACCCTCTTCACCGCCGCCGACACCGTCGAGAGCGCGCGCGTCTGGCTCGGCAACGCGCCGTCCGTCCCGTTGGTGAGCGGCCGCGATCTCGTCATCACCATGCCGCGCCAGTGGCGTCAGACGGCCAAGGTCGAAGTCCAGTTCCAGAACCCGGTCAACGCCCCCATTAACCGCGGCGAGGTGCTCGGCAAGCTGCTGGTTTCCGGCCAGGGCGTGCCCGCGATGGAGGTGCCCTTGCTGGCGGGCGCCGACGTGCCGCGCCTTGGATTACCGGGGCGCGCCATGTCCGTGGTGTCGCGCTACGTGCTCGGCTCGTAGCGCCGGTTGTTCATCACGCTCGAGGGCGGGGAGGGGGCGGGTAAGTCGACCCAGGCGGTGCTGCTGACCAACCGGCTCGCCGCCACCGGCCGCACCGTGCTGCGCACCCGCGAGCCCGGCGGCGCCCCCGGCGCTGAACTCCTGCGCGATCTGCTGCTCCGCGGCAAGACGAGCTGGTCTCCCGCCGCAGAGACTCTGCTGCACTTCGCCGCCCGCGCCGAACACCTCGCGCGCACCATCGAGCCAGCCCTGGCGGCCGGCATTGTTGTCGTGTGCGACCGTTTCGCCGACTCCACCATGGCCTACCAAGGCTGGGGTCTCGGCGCCGACCGCACCCTGATCGCGACGCTCACCGGCCTGCTGCCGCGCCAGCCCGACCTCACCCTGCTGCTCGAAGTGCCGCCCGAACTCGGCGCCGCCCGCGCCGCCGCCCGCGCATCGGCCGGGGCTGGCGGCCTTGACCGCTATGAGCGCCTGGACCCAGCCTTCCACGCCCGCGTTGCCGCCGGCTTCGCCGCCCTGGCCGCGGCGGAGCCCGGACGGATCGTGCCGATCGACGGCAGCAGCGACGTGGACGCGGTCGCCACCCGCATCTGGTCCGCCGTCTCGGCCCGCCTCCGGTGATCGAACCGCGCGAGAACCCGGCCTTGTTCGGGCACGAGGCCGCCGAGGCCGCCTTTTCCCGCGCGCATGCCGCCGGCCGCCTCCATCATGCCTGGCTCATCACCGGCACCGAGGGCATCGGCAAGGCCACGCTCGCGTTTCGCCTGGCCCGCGCGCTGCTCACCCAGGCTGGCGACCCGAACGACCCGGCCGCGCCCACCTTTCGCCGGGTCGCCAACGGAACCCATGCCGACCTGCTCACCGTCGCCCGCGAGTGGGACGAGAAGCGCAAGCGCGTCCGCGCCGAGATCGTCATCGAGGGCGCGCGCGATGTCGCCGCTTTTCTGCGCCGCACGCCGGCCGAGGGCGGCTGGCGCGTCGTGATCGTCGACGGTGCCGAATACCTCAACCGCAACGCGGCCAATGCCATCCTCAAGGTGCTGGAGGAGCCGCCGCCCCGCGCCGCGCTGCTGCTGACCTGCGCCGCCCCCGGCCGCCTGCTGCCGACCGTGCGCAGCCGCTGCCGGCGCCTCCCGCTCGAGCCGCTCGGCGCCGCCGATCTGACCCGCGCGCTCGACGCTGTCATGCCTGGCCATGACGCGGGCCTCGTCGCCCTGGCCGATGGCTCGCCCGGGCGCGCCGTGCGCCTGGCCGAAGCGGACGGCGCCGCCGTGGCCGCCCTGGTCGACGGCCTGCTCGGCAGCGCCAGCCCGCCCGCCATCGGCCGAGCCTGGGAACTCGCCGACAAGCTCGCCCGCACGGATACCGGCTACACCGCCTTCATGGATCTCCTGCGCGACCGCCTCGGCGCCGCCATCCGTCGAGCCGCCCGAGGCGCGGGCGAGGGCAGGGCGCATCCCCTCCTCGCGACCCGCCCCCTAGGCGAATGGGGCGAAGTATGGCACGCGCTAGGCCGCCTTCAGGACGAAACCGAGCGCTCCAATCTGGACAAGCGCCACGCCGTCGTGGCCGGCTTGGAACTGCTCAATGCCCCCTGACTCCTACTACATCACGACGCCGATCTATTACGTGAACGGCGCCCCGCATCTCGGCCACGCTTACACATCCATCGCGGCCGATACCGTTGCCCGCTGGCAGCGTCTCGACGGCAAGGACGTCCTGTTCGTGACCGGCACCGATGAGCACGGCCAGAAGGTCGAAAAGGCCGCCCTCGACGCCGGGGTCGCCCCGCAAGCCTTCGTCGACGAAGTGTCCGGCAAGTTTCGCGCTCTGGGCGGCATCCTCGACCTGTCGAACGACGTCTTCATCCGCACCACCGAGCCCCGCCATGCCCGCGCCTGTCAGGCCGTCTGGCGCCGCCTGCGCGAGCGCGGCGACATCTATCTCGACCATTACGAAGGCTGGTACGCCCTCCGCGACGAGACCTTTTACAACGAGGACGAGCTGACCGTCGCCGACGACGGCACCAAGATCGCGCCCACCGGTGCCCCCGTCGAGTGGATGCGAGAGCCCAGCTACTTCTTCCGCCTGTCCGCCTGGGGCGACCGCCTGCTCGAGTATTACGACGCCGCGCCCGACCGCATCCTGCCCGCGACCCGGCGCAACGAAGTGGTCAGCTTCGTCCGCGGTGGCCTCAAGGACCTCGCGGTCAGCCGCTCCGGCCTCACCTGGGGCGTGCCCGTGCCGGACGACCCCGCCCACGTCATGTATGTCTGGCTCGACGCGCTGATCAACTACGTCACCGTCTGCGGCTTCCCCGACGAGACCGACCCGCTATGGCGGTTCTGGCCCGCGGACGTCCACGTCGTCGGCAAGGACATCGTCCGCTTCCACGCCGTGATCTGGCCGGCGGTCTGCATGGCCGCCGGGCTTGAGCCGCCGAAGCGGATCGTCGCGCATGGCTGGTGGACGGCGCGCGGCGAGAAGATGAGCAAGTCGCTCGGCAACGCCATCGACGGCATCGCCCTGGTCGAGCGCTATGGGCTCGACGCCGTCCGGTTCTTCGTCATGCGCGAGGTCCCGTTCGGCAATGACGGCGACTTCAGCGACGCCGCGCTGATCCGCCGCCTCAACGTCGAGCTGGCCAACGACCTCGGCAATCTGGCGCAGCGCACCCTGACGCAGATCGCCAAGAACTGCGGCGGCATCCTGCCCGACGCGGTCCCGACCGCGGCCGACGCCCCGCTGCTCGACGCCGCCGCCGCCTTGCCCGCCACCCTGCGCCCGCTGATCGAGCGCATGGCGCTGGGCGACGCGCTGGAAGAGGTCTGGAAGGTGATCCGCGCCGCGAACGCCTATGTCGATCATCAGGCACCCTGGGCGCTGCGCAAGACCGATCCGGCCCGCATGGCCGCCGTTCTGCGTGTCTTGGCCGACGCGTTGCGGATCATCGGCGTGGTGCTGACCCCGTTCATGCCGGGCAGCATGGCCCGCCTGCTGGACCAGCTCGCTCTGCCTGCCGACGCGCGCGACCTGCGCTCGCTCGACGCGCCGCTGCCGGCCGGCCTGCTTCTGCCGGCACCCCAGGGCGTGTTCCCGCGTTACGTCGAACCCGTCGCGTAAGGTTCTGATGCTGATCGACTCACACTGCCACCTCGACATGTTCGATGCCGGGGAACGCGGCGACATCATCGCCCGCGCGGCTGCCGACGGCGTGACGGAGATGGTCACCATCGGCACCCGGATGGGCCAGTCGCGCCAATTGGTCGAACTGGTGAAGGGGAGGGACCGCATCTGGTGCGCCGTCGGGGTGCACCCCAACAGCGTCGGCGAGGACCCGCTTGCCGAGACCGACGCGATCGTCGGCCTGACCCGCAACCCCAAGGTCGTCGCCGTCGGCGAGTCCGGCTTGGATTACTTCTACAAGCGGGCCCCGCGCGACCAGCAGCAGGAATCGTTCCGACGGCACATCCGCGCCGCCCGGATCGCCGGGCTGCCGCTGGTGATCCACGCGCGCGACGCCGATGCCGACGTCGCGGCCATCCTGCAGGAGGAGACGGCGACCGGCGGCCCCTTTGCCTTCGTGCTGCATTGCTTCAGTTCGACCCGCGCGCTGGCCGAGGCCGCGCTGGCGCTCGGCGGATTCATCAGCTTCTCCGGCATCCTGACCTTCCCGAAATCGACCGAACTGCGCGAGATCGCCGCCGACGTGCCGGCCGATCGTCTCCTGATCGAGACCGACGCGCCGTTCCTCGCCCCGGCGCCGCATCGCGGCAAACGCAACGAACCCGCCTTCGTCGCCCATACCGCGCGCAAGCTGGCCGAAGTGCGCGGCCTCTCGCTGGATGCGCTCGGCGCCCTGACGACGGCCAATTTCCGTCGCTTGTTCGCGCGCACGGCCTGACGTGATCACCGTCACCATGCTGGGATGCGGCGGCTCGGCCGGCGTGCCGCAAATCGGCGGCCTCGACGGCTCCGGCGATTGGGGCGCCTGCGACAGCGCCGAGCCCCGCAACCGCCGCACCCGCTCCAGCATCGTCATCCAGGGCGACGGCGGCGAGCGCCTGCTGATCGACAGCTCGCCTGATATGCGCGCCCAGTTGCTCGCCTGCGGCATCCCGCGGGTGGATGCCATCCTCTTCACCCACGCCCATGCCGACCACGTCCTCGGCATCGACGACATCCGCATCCTCAACCGCATCATCGGTCGTCCGCTCAAGGCATTCGCCGAGCCGCGCACCATCGCCGAGCTCGACCGCCGCTTCGACTACGCCTTCAAACAATGGACCACCGCGCCGTATTTCTTCCGCCCGACGCTGGTCACGCACCCCGTCGAGTTCGGCGACGCCGTCCGCACCTGCGGCCTCGAGTTGCAGACCTTCGAGCAAGACCACGGTTTTCTGTCCACCATGGGGCTTCGCGTCGGCGGCTTCGGCTACTCGACGGACGTGGCGACCCTCGACGACCGCGCCTTCGCCATCCTTGATGGCGTCGATACCTGGGTCGTCGACTGCTTCCAGCGCGCGGCCCACAAGACCCATGCCAACGTGGAACAGGTCATCGCCTGGTTCGAGCGGGTCCGCCCACGGCGCATGGTCCTGACCCACATGGGCTTCGACCTGGATTGGGATTGGCTGCAGCGCCGCTTACCGCCGGGCGTGGAGCCCGGCTTCGACGGCATGGTGATCACCGCGCCATGAGACCGCTCTAACTTTCCATAATTTGCGTTATCGGGTTTATGGCGCAGGAGACGAACGTGACGGGATACGGACTGCGCTTCCATCATCTCGGCCTTGCCGTCGCTGGACCGGATCAGGCCTTCCGCTTTCTCGCGGCCCTCGCCTACCGGCCCGGCGCCCAGACCTTCGACCCGCTACAGAACGTCAACCTCGCTATGCGCCACCACGCCTCGCTGCCCGATGTGGAAGTGATCTGGCCCGGCGACGGACCGTCGCCCATCGACCAGATGATCAAGCGCGGCAACATGATCTACCACATGTGCTTTGAGACCGACGCCGCCGACGCCTCCATCGCGGCCATGGAAGCCGACGGTCTCAACGTGTTCTCGCTCGGCACCCCGAAACCGGCCCGGCTATTCGGCGGCGTGCCGGTTTCGTTTCACCGGGTCGATGGCCTCGGGCTGATCGAGTTCATCCACGGCGTGCCCCGTCCGCCGATCGAGGAAGGCTGACGCCTAGCGGTGTCCGCCGCCACGGAAGCCACCGCCGCCGTGATAGCCGCCGTAGCCGCCCCGGAAGCCGCCATACCCGCCGCGGTATCCGCCATAGCCGAAGCCGCGGTGGAACCCGCCATAGTAGCCCCGGCCGCCGTAGAACCGCCCAAAGCCGAACCCCACGCCGAACCCCGCATAGGGTCCGTAATACGGCCCGTAGAACGGGTAGCCGTAGCCGTAACCGCCGTAACCATACGGGTAGCCGGCATACGGAACGCCGTAGCCATAGGCGGGATAGGCCGGATAGGCGTAGCCCGCATAGGCCGGCACCACCGCCGTCCGCTGCTCGATCACGGTCTCGCCCCGCGCGGCCATGCAGGCGTAGTATTGATCGGAGGTGACCGCGGTCGCCGCGCTGGCACTCGTAACAAGCTGGCCCGCCGTGCCGGCCGGTGCCCCCGTCGCGTTCGGCGCGGTGCGACAGATACCATCGTCGGCGCGAAGATCGGCCTCCGTCTTTCCTTGCCCCGGGATGACGGTCAAACTCGATTCGGTCGGCACCGCTGCCACGCATCCGGACAATGCCAGCGCGGTCGCCGCCAGCGCGACGCTTCTCTTCGGGCTCCACGCAAACATCGCGCCTCCAAACCTCCTGCCTTTCCAAATATATAGGCAGATCGGAAACGGCGCGCGGTCACATGTTGCGGCGGCGCCTCGCCCGCATCAGCAACAGCACGGCGCTATCCACCGGGATCGCCGGGATCTCGCGCAGCCGCCAGAACCAGCGCTTGCGCCAAGACCGGCTCGCCGCGCCTGACGCTGCCGCACCTGGCCGGGCACGCAACCCGGCCAACCGCAGCAATACGACGCACCGAACCATGTGATACCGCGACGTCGCGACATACACCGGTGCCGTCGTCGGCCCGAGTAACCCGGCGCAAGCCATCGCCGAGCGCAGCGTGTTGACCCCCGTCCGCTCCGGCCGGATGTCCTCCGGCGCCACGCCAGCCCGGCCGAGCGCGTCGGCCATCACGTCCGCCTCCGGCGGCCCATGGCGCCCCTGTCCGCCCGTCGGCATGTACACCGGCCGTGAGAGGCGCTGCCCCATCCGCAATGCCGCCTCGATCCGCCCCTGCAGCGCCCCGCTGGGTCGCCCATCGGGACGCACCGCCGCGCCGAAGATGACGATGACCGGCCGGGGCACCGGTCTCATGGCGGCGCGGCGAGCAGGATCCGGTTCACCTTCGACAACGCGGCGAACGTCTCGCCCCAGGCCCGCATCGCCGCGCCCGGCGCTGCCCCCCGCGCGGTCACCGCCGCCAGTATCGCGCCCACGTTCCGTTCGCCATCGATCTGCCGCAGCAACGCGGCCGCCATCGCCGGCAATGCGACCGGCACCCGCAACCCGTCGAACAGGAACGGCAGCGTGCCATCCGGCCGGATCGCCTTGGCGATCTCGTCGGCCGGCATCTCCCGCGCCACCGGGATCGCCTCCGGCTGCAGCGGATCGGGCGCCGCCGCCCCCTCGCCGTCACGCACGCAGTAGACGACATGGGTGCTCATGTTTCCGCTCAGCGACTCCGCCAGCGTCGCCCGCTCGACCGGGTCCAGAGTCGCCACCCGCGCGCGCAGCTTCGGATCCGGCAGGAACGCCGCCGGGTCGTAGCGCAGCGGCTCCATCCACGCCGTCACCCGCAACCCCTCGCCCGCCAGCAGCGCGGCCAACGCCGGCACCGTGTAGGCCCGGTCCCGCGGGTTCAGCAGCAGATCGTATAGCCCGGCATCCCCGCCATCGATGTGGTCGCCGAAATACCGATTCGCCCGTAGCCACGCCGTTTCCGGCAAATGCCGCATCACCCGCCGCGCGACGTCCAGCCGCGCGGCCGGTGGCTCGCCCTCCGGCGCCAGCAGGCCCAGCGCGTCCTGCAGCATGTAAACCCCGGTCCTCCCGTGCGGCGCATACACCATCAGGCCAAGCCCCCCGCCCGGCGCCAGCACGGCCAGCAGCGCCCGCAGCCCGGCCGCCGGGTCGGGCAGGTGATGCAACACGCCGCAACAATCGATGTAGTCGAACAGTCCCAGCCCGGCATCCGGCAGGTCGAGCAGCGAGCGAGACTCGAACGCCATGTCGAGCCCCCTCGCCTCGGCCCGGCTCCGCGCGATCGCCTGCGCCGCGCGCGACCGGTCCAGATGCGTCACCTGCCCCGGCCGCCCGGCCCGACGCATCTGCTCGGCGAGCATGATCGCGCCATCGCCCGTCCCGCCGCCGGCCACGAGCGCCCGCAACGGCGTTTCCCGCGACCGCGCCGCGCCGAACACCCAGTGGTCGATCTCGCGGAGGTGGCTCGGGCTGCCGATCACCAGCCGCTTGGCCTCGTCGCGCGGGTCCCGCTGCGGGTAAGGGTAGGCCTCGTATTGCGCGGCGAGATGCGCGTCCGCCGGGTCGGTCTCGGTTGCGTCCGTCATGCCGAACGAATACGTCGAGCCGATGCATCCGGCCAGAACACCCGGCGCGCCCATCCACGCGCCCTCGCGTGGATATTGCGGCATCGGGGCCGAAGGCGTGGCCAAATCGGCCAATGTCGGCGCCCTGCTCCGCACCGCCCATGCTTTCGGCGCCGCCTTTTGCTTCACCGTCGGCGCCGGGTTCGACGCCCGCGCCGGTCGCAGCGCCGATACCGCCGATACCCCCGCCCACGTCCCGCTCTGGCGGTTCGACACGCCGGAGGCCGTCGCCCTGCCGCGCGAGTGCAGCCTGGTCGGCATCGAGTTGCTGGACGACGCGGTGGACCTGCCCTCCTTCCGGCATCCGCTGAACGCCGCTTACGTGCTCGGGCCGGAGCGCTCCGGCCTCTCGCCTGCCATGCTCGCCCGCTGCCGTTACGTGATCCGCATCCCGACCCGGTTCGCGCTCAACCTGGCCATCGCCGGCGCCATCGTGCTGTATGATCGGCTGCTGCAACACGGTCGTTTCGCCGAGCGTCCTGTCGCCAGCGGCGGCCCGGCCGCCCCGCTCGAGGCCCCCGAACGCCATGGCGCGCCCCGCTTCCGGCGCACTGTCCCGGACTGGTTGACCCGAGAGCGGGCGGAGGAGTGACGCTTGGCGCTTGTCCCGTTCGGCCCCGCACCATATTTTCCGCCGATGCTGTCATTCTCCACCCGACTCCTCGCGGCCGCCGCTTTGGCCTGGCCCCTCGCGTGTGGGACCGGGGGAATCGCGCCCGCCGCCGCAGCCGATAGCCGCGCCGCCCATCCGCCATCCCGCGCGCCGCATCGCCCCGCCACCTCCGGCCCGAAGCGGATCGGCGTGTGGGACGATTGGCAGGCCGCGACCAATCAGGAGGCCGGCCAGCCCGTCTGCTACGCCTTCACGCGTCCGACCGCGTCCTCGCCCGCCCTGTCGGGACGCGGCGACGTCGTGCTGACCGTGACCGAGCGGAGCGGCGGCCGCGACGCCGTGGCACTGACCGCCGGGTTCGCCTACCCGGCCAATGCGGAGATGGAAATGGTCGCCGAGGGCGTCACCCTGCCCTTCTACACCGCCGGCCGCTCCGCCTTTGCCCGCGATGGCCGTGCTGCCGTCGCGCTGTTCAACCGCGGGCGCCAGGCCGTCGCCAAATCGCCGGGCCCGCGTGGCCAGGCCGTCTCCGACACCTTCAGCCTGCGGGGCTTCAGCCAGGCCTACGCGGCCATCACCAAGGCCTGCCCCGCCAAATGAACGTCGTCCTCACCGAGGCCGAACGCGCCCGCGTTCTCGCCAAATCCGCGCTGTTCGATCCGCCCGATATCTGCCTGCCCGACGGCCGTCGCGAGCTGGTCGGCCTCACCCGCGAGGAACTGGTGGCCGAGTTGGCCGCGATCGGCGAGAAGCCGTTCCGCGCCAAGCAGCTCTGGCACTGGATCTACCACCAGGGCGCGACCGAGTTCGACCGGATGTCCACCATCGCCAAGCCGCTGCAGGCGCGCCTGGCCGAGCGCTTCGTCATCGGCCGGCCCGGCATCGCCACGGCGCAGGAAAGCACGGACGGCACCCGCAAATGGCTGTTCCGCTTCCGCGATGGGCAGGAGGCCGAGACGGTCTACATCCCCGACCGTCACGAGGATCGCGGTGCCGTCTGCATCAGCAGCCAGGTCGGCTGCACCCTCTCTTGCCGCTTCTGCCACACCGGCACGCAGAAACTCGTCCGTAACCTGGGCGCCGCCGAGATCGTCGGCCAGTTCATGGCCGCGCGCGACGCTTATGGCGAATGGCCGAGCCCGCAAGGCGAGACGCCCCGGCTGTTATCCACGATCGTGCTGATGGGCATGGGCGAGCCGCTCTACAATTTCGAGAATGTCTCCAAGGCGATGCGGATCGTCATGGACGGCGAGGGAATCGGCCTGTCTCGCCGGCGCATCACGCTCAGCACCTCGGGCGTCGTTCCGTTGATGGACAAATGCGGCGAGGAGCTCGGCGTCGGGCTCGCCATCTCGCTGCACGCCGTCCGCGACGAACTGCGGGACGTCCTGGTGCCGCTCAACCGGAAATACCCGCTCGCCGAGCTGTTGGCGGCCTGCCGGCGCTACCCCGGAGCCAGCAACGCCCGTCGTATCACGTTCGAATACGTCATGCTCCGCGACGTCAACGACAGCGAGGCGGAGGCGCGCGAGCTGGTCCGCCTGATCGCGGGCATCCCCGCCAAGGTCAACCTGATCCCGTTCAACCCGTGGCCGGGCAGCGATTACGAGCCGAGCACCGGCAACCAGCTCGCCCGCTTCGCCCGCATCGTGCAGGACGCCGGCTTCGCCTCGCCCATCCGCCTGCCACGCGGGCGTGACATCCTGGCCGCCTGCGGCCAATTGCGCACCGAAAGCCGGCGCACCAAATCAGTGGCATGACCTCCGAGACCGATCCGCGTCCCACCCCGACGCCGCCCCAGCCTTCCAGCGCGCCCTCGCCGCTTCCGCCTGAAGTCGGCGGCCCCAAAGGGCCGGAGCCGACCCGCTACGGCGATTGGGAGAAGGCGGGGCGCTGCACCGACTTCTGAGCGCCCGCACCTCGCCGCGCGATTGAGGCGTCGACCGTGTTTTCCAAGAGGCAGGCGATCGTCATCGGTCCCACGCCGCCGGGCACTGGGGTGATGACCCCTGCCCGCTCGAGCGCTTCCGTGAATGCGACGTCGCCCACCAGCTTGCCATCGGCACCCCGGTTGATCCCGACGTCGATCACGACTGCGCCCGGCTTGATCCAGTCGCCGCGGACCATCTCCGCCCGTCCGACCGCGGCGACCAGGATGTCCGCCTCGCGGCATCGCGCCGGCAGATCAACCGTGCGGCTATGCGCCACCGTCACCGTCGCGTCTTCGTTGAGCAACAGCCCGGCGACCGGGCGCCCAACAATGGATGACCGCCCCAGCACGAGCGCCCGAGCGCCCCGGAGTGGCACCCCCGCGTGACGCAGCAATTCCATGATGCCGCGCGGGGTGCAGGGCGCCAGCGTGGCCGCACCCCCATGCAGCCGGCCCACGTTGAGCGGATGAAAGCCATCCACGTCTTTCGCCGGGTCGATGGCCTCGATGATGGCGCGTTGGTCGAGCGGCGCCGGCAGCGGAAACTGGACGAGGATCCCGTCCACCTCGTCGTCGCGATTGAGCTGATCGACTCGATCGAGCAACGACTCCTGCGACGTCGCCGCTGAGAGTCGGAAGGTGGTCGCGCGCAGCCCGGCGGATTGCGCCGCCCGGTCCTTGTTGCGGACGTAAACCGCACTGGCCGGGTCGTCGCCCACCAAAACGACGGCCAGATGCGGCTGGAAGCGGAGTGTCTCGACCCGGCGTGCCAACGCGGCACGCAGCGTTCCCGCCAGCGCGGTTCCGCTGATGACGGCTGCCGTCACAGCGTCAGCCGAGGCTCCAGACGCCGGTGGCCAAGCCGCTGAAGATCGTCCTCACCAGCGGGACCGCGATGTACTGCAGCAGCAGGATCGCAACGAGCGGGCTGAGATCGATGCCACCGAAATTGGGCAGGATGCGGCGGATCGGCCGCAACATCGGCTCCGTGACCCGATACAGGAAGTCGCCGATCGACCAGACGATCCGGTTGCGTGTGTCCAGCACACCGAACGAGATCAGCGTCTGCACGACCGCCGACAGGATCAGCGCCCAAACCAGAAGGTTGATGACGACCAGGAGGAGTTGATAGATGCCGGCGAGCAACGTCACGAGGGTTTCCTTGGAGCGGCCGGACCCTACCGCGCACCTTGCCGAGCCGCAACCGAGCTCCTAACGCGGGACGACGTGGCGGCGATCGCACCGGCAAGTTGACGTCGGCGCCGCTGCGAGAACCGGGGTTGACTTGGCGGGTGCGCCTAAGCATTTTCCGGCTCTCGCATGGCGGGGCTGTAGCTCAGTTGGGAGAGCGCCTCGTTCGCAATGAGGAGGTCAGGGGTTCGATTCCCCTCAGCTCCACCACGCCATGCGCTCCCGTATTCATACTCGATGTCACGGTGTCGGCTTCATCGTATAAAGCCCGATACCGTGCTGCAGCCCCCACTCCGCCGCCTGCTTCGTGCAGGGTTGGCCCATGATCCAACGGGCGCCGCCGAGTTCCGGGAGGCTCGACACCTCCGACAGTTCCGGCGACCAGATCAGTTGCACGTAATCCAGGTCGAGCGCCGCGAAATCCAGAACCGGCAGCAGTGTCGCGGGCACCGCGCGCAGGCACACGCGATAGGACCGTTCGCGGGCGAAATTGCGCGCGAACGCGAAGGCTGCCGCGTCCGACGCGATGTCCGCAGGCAGGAAGCTGACCACCACACGCTTGCGAAGCGCCAGGGGCAACGAAGCGTCGAATCGGAGGAATTCCGGGCTGAGCACGCTGGCGACGTTCAGTGTGATGCTGAACGGCCCGGCACCGCGCAACTCCTTGGGGTCGCTCAGGATGGAGAGCAGGCGCCGGTCCAGCACGCGGGTGAGCCGCCGGAACAGCCAAACGTCCGATCGGGCATCCCGCCCCGGCGCCACGGCCTCGATCAGTTCGGGGATCGACAGAGTCCGTTCTTCCCAGGCCAGGAGCGCCGTTTCGCCGTCGAACGTGCTGACGGGGCGGCGCCGCGCGAAACGGCTCATGTCGGTGCCGGAAAGATTATGTTCCAGCCGGTCCAACTCGGCCGGGCCGAGCGGCTGTAGCGGCGCAGGCTCCGTCGGATTGGGCGCCGGACTCGCCGTGTCCTCGAAAGTCAGCCCGATCGCCGCATCCTTCAGCAGCGCCTCGCCCGCCTCCGGAAGCTCGTACAGGTCGACGATCTCGCCCAGCGGCGGTGCCTCGAGCGAGAACTCCAGCAGCAACCGGCTCAAGCCATCCATGGCTTGGTTGACCAGTTGGGTCTGATCGCCCTTCCAACTGACCACCACCCGTCCGCCTGGCAGATCGTGCCAGCGGGCGCGCTCGGCATTGCTCAACGGGTCGAGCGCGGACCGGGCATGCCGCAACTGCTCCGCGCGGGACAAAGATGCCGGCATCCGCTCCGTCCGGAACAGCAACGCCTGCCGCGACACACCGGACAGGGCGGTGTTCCCCACGAAATTGGCCAACTCGGTCAGGCCCACGGCAACGTCCATCACGCGACAGGCTCCGCATCGCGCACGGATGTATCCAGCAGCGCGTGGTTGTTGCAGCCGACGCGCGCCGCCGGTGTCGCGCCGCCTTCCCGCTCGATGCAGCGGCGAAGTGTGCACAGCCCGGCGGACGGGCACGTCGCCAGCCGCCCGGCTGCCAGGATCGCGTCCGTGTGGCGGCCCTGGAACCGGCGGATCCCGCGCGTCAGCCCCCAGCGGACCGCCTCCTCCGTATCGGCCTTGAGCAGGATCACCTTGGCGACGTCGAGCCGGTCGAGCGCCTGCTGCAGCCCCGTTCCGCCCTGCATGATCTGGCGAGACCATTCGAGCTTCAGCCAATCGTAGCCGAGCTGGACGGGTTTGGTGACCAGCAGCGAATGGTGGCTCACATCGTCCAGCAAGAGGGCGAAGCCGGCTTCCGCGACCCGGGCCCGGGCGCGGAGGAATGCCCCGGTGTCGGCGAACGCCTCCAACTGCGCGATCTCGATCGCGACCTGCGTATGAGTGGCCTCGGCCGCTTCCACCAGCGCGGCAAAGCCCGGCGACAACACCGTCTCCACGCTCATGTTCATGTGCAGCGCGAGCGGCCCCCCACGCACGCCGGCCAGCAGCGGGCGGGTCGTCGCCAGGTCCGCCGTGGTGGCAGCCAGCATTGCCGGGTCGAGCTTGGCGATGAGGTGCCGGAACAGGAACGGGTCGGCCGTGACATGCCCCAGCGAGGCAGCGCGGGCCTCCAGCGCCGGCATGGAGAACCTGATCTCGCGGAACACCGGCAGCAAGCGTTCCGAGCCGCCACTGGTCACGAGCACTCCGGTTTGGCGGAGCAGCAGGTCGGGGATACGGCCGGGTTCAACCGCGTTGAACAGCATCTGCACCGCGGCCAGCCCGCTCTCTTGTTCAACGCTGCTCGGGGCTGCCGCCAGCAGCGGCAGTGCATCGAGGAACGCCACCAATTCGGCGAGGTACTGCGGGAGGGGCCAGCGGCTGAGCAGCAGGCTGGCATCGGGCGCGTCGGCAGCGAAGAGGTTGGCGAGCGACGCCGCCAACCCGGCCCCGCGATCGGCTGGCGAGAACAACAGCGCCAGGTCGCCGTTCGCGAGCGTGAAGAGCTGGCCCTGATAGCGGGTCGCCGCGTCGTCCAGCACGGCGCGCGCGATCCGCCGGTGGTGGGGACGCGGCGCCGGCGGGGCCAGACGCGACAGGTGCAGCACCAGGACCGTCCAGGCGGACTGCCCCCGGAGCGCGCGCGTCACCGCATCACGTAGCGGCAGCGTCGCGTCTTGCGCCGCCGGAGCGGACGCCCCTCGATATGGCGACAAGTTCAGAGTCGTGCCCTCCGGAAAGCCTCGATAGTATGGCCGACCATGGTTACGAAAGAATTAGCGCCCGGCGGTCAAACGCCGGATCGGATCTACGCCATCGGCGATGTGCACGGTCATTCCGACCGCCTGCGGGCCCTACACGCGGCCATCCGCGACGACTTGGCCGACCGCCCGACCGCAGCCGCACTCCTCGTGCATCTCGGCGATTACATCGATCGTGGCCCGGACTCCGCCGGCTGCTTGCAGCTCCTGGCCAACGGGTCGCCCCTCCCGGGCGTCCCTTGCGTCAACCTCATGGGCAACCATGAGCAGATGATGCTCCGCGCGCTGGATCGGGCCGCCGACGTCGAGCTATGGTTGGACAATGGCGGCAGGGCGACGCTGCGCAGTTGGGGCATCGACCCGGCCTCCCCGCCCTCGACCTGGTCCGCCGCCATCCCGAAGCGGCAGCTCGACTTCGTCCGCGCGCTCCACCCCAAGCTGCAGGCCGGTGCCTACCTGTTCGTCCATGCCGGCGTGCGACCCGGCATCCGCCTGCCGATGCAGAGCCTGCAGGATCTGCTTTGGATCCGGGACGGCTTCCTGGACTGGAGCGGCACCATGCTGCCCGATGCCCCCGGTCTGCGCATCGTGCATGGGCACACGCCCACCGAAAAGCCGGACCTGCGACCCAACCGGCTGGGCATCGACACCAATGCCGCACGTGGCGGTAAACTGACCTGTGCGGCGCTCAGCTCAGATTCCGTTTACTTTCTCCAGGTATGATGGTGGGAACTCATTTGCTTGCCACACGCGATCCAAGAAGGTAGCCGTGACGAATGGATAGTGCGAAACCCGGAGACAAGCCGCCCCATTTGGGACTGGTGGACCCGGCGACACACCCGCTCCCGAACGATGCCGAGTTGTCGGCCGCCGTGCGTCGGCTGGCCCGCACCAGCGTCACGGTGATCGGCGACGTCATGCTGGACCGCTATATCTACGGTGTGGTCGATCGGGTCAGCCCGGAGGCGCCGGTGCCGATCCTGCGCGTCGAGCGCGAGACGGCCATGCCGGGCGGCGCGGGCAACGTGGTTCGCAACCTGACGGCACTCGGCGCGGCGGTTGCGTTCGTCTCCGTCGTCGGCGATGACCAGGCCGGGTCCGACCTGACCGGCCTCGTCGGCGGCCAGCCCGGCATCGAGCCCTGGATGCTGATCGAGGGCGCCCGCACCACCACCGTCAAGACCCGCTTCGTCAGCCAAGGCCAGCAATTGCTGCGTGCCGACCGCGAACAGGCGGTGCCGATCGGCGCCAAGCTCGCTGAGCGCATGCTGCGCATCGCCGGTGACACGCTGGCCGCCACCTCCGTCACCGTGCTGTCCGACTACGCCAAGGGCGTGCTCTCCGGCGACACTGCCCGGCAACTCATCGCGGCGGCCCGCCAGGCGGGGCGGCCCGTGGTGGTCGATCCCAAGGGCGTGGATTTCGAGCGGTACGCCGGCGCCGACGTCATCACGCCGAACCGCCGCGAGCTGGCCGAAGCCACCGGCATGCCGGTGGACGAAGAAGCCGACCTGGTTCGCGCCGCCACCAAGCTGCGCGAGACCCATGGTTTCGGTGCCGTGCTGGTTACCCGCTCCGAAGACGGCATGACGTTGGTGGATGCCGACGGACCGCATCACTTCCCTGCCGAGGCTGCCGAGGTGTTCGACGTCTCGGGCGCCGGCGACACGGTGGTCGCCACACTGGCGGCCGGGCTGGCGGCCGGCTTGGCGATGCGCGTTGCGGTGCGCCTGGCCAACATCGCGGCCGGCGTGGTGGTCGGGAAGGTCGGTACCGCGGTGGCGCGACCGGAGGATCTGCTCCGCGTGCTCACGCCGCAGGTCAGCACCCTGCGCAAGATCGTCACGCGCGACGCGGCCGCCGAGCAGGTGGAGCGCTGGCGGCGGAAAGGCTGGCGCACCGGCTTCACCAATGGCTGCTTCGATTTGCTCCATCCGGGCCATGTTCATCTGCTGGAACAAGCGCGCGGCCAGTGCGACCGGCTCGTCGTCGGCCTCAACTCGGATGCCAGCGTGCGCCGCCTCAAGGGCAACAGCCGCCCCGTGCAACCGGAAGCGGCGCGGGCCGCGGTGCTGGCCAGCCTGTCGGCCGTCGATCTCGTCGTCATCTACGACGAGGATACGCCGCAGGAAACGCTGGAGGCGCTGCGCCCCGACCTGCTGGTCAAGGGCGCGGACTACACGATCGACCGCGTGATCGGCGCCGACCTGGTCAAGAGCTGGGGCGGCAAAGTCTGGCTGGCCGAACTGCTCAACGGCTACTCGACGACCGCGACCGTCCGCCGGATCTCCGCCAGCGCCGGCTGATCTACTCGGCCAGCAGCGCCGAGCGGAGACTGGCCATGCCCTCCGGATCATCGCGCGACGCCAGGCGCCGGGCGGCAAGGGTGGCGAACCGATGCAGCAGCGCGCGACGGCGGGACGGCGCCAACGGATGCGGCGGAGCCTCACGCACCATCTCGGCTTCGCGCCCGCACGCCACGATCAAGCCGGTATCCGCCGGCAGCAGCTCGGATGGGAAATCGTCATCGACCGCAAAATACAGCGCATCCGCGTAGTCGCGATATTCCGGCCACTTCTGGTCAGTCTGAAAGTCCCGCACCCCGGATTTCACTTCGATGCAGGCGAAACCTCCATCGGCCCGTAGCGCCAGGATATCGGCACGCCGACTATTCGGCAGCGGCACCTCGTGAACCGGCGACCACCCCAGCCGCACGCACAGCAATGCCGTCGCCCGCCGGATGGCGGCAGCCCGCTCGGGGAAGGTGACGATCTCCATTCACCTTTTGTACCAGCACCGACCGTTCGGAGCCAGTCCCGCGTGCGGGGCCGAGCGCATGCCCGGCCCCGCGATCAGCTCAGCCGAACAGCCAGCGCGAGGCGCGGTCCATCAGCGACGACCCGGTGTCCTGCGCGGAGTCCGCGAGACGGCGGACGCGCTTGCGGCCGTCATCGATCGCCTCGTCCACGTCGTCGCGATCCGGCAGACGCTTGCGCGCCTCCTTGGCCAGCGAGCGGGCGCGACGGTGACCGTCGGACACCGCGTCCTCGACATCGTCGCGATCCGGCAGGCGGCTCGCCGCGGTGCGGAACCACCCGCGTGCGCGCGACCGACCGGTCTCCACCGCGTCCTCCACATCGTCGCGGTCGGGCAGCCGCGAGGCCACCCTGTCCGCGACGCTTCGGGCGCGGCGCCGGCCCGTCTCGGCTACATCGGCCAAATCATCGCTGTCCGGCAGGCGGGACCGCACGTCGTCGGCAAAACGCTTGGCCTGCTTGCGGCCGCGCTCGAGCCGCGAGGGCACGTCGAGCTCCTCAAGCCGGTCGCGCGCCTGCTCCGCGTAGTCGGACACCAGCTCACGGCCTTGATCGAGATAGGACCGGCCCTGCTCGAGGAGGCTCCGACCGGTCTCCTGCAGGTAATCCCGTCCATCCTCGAGCCGCTCGGTCAGCGGCGGACCGCGCGTGATGACGACTTCGCTCTTCCATGGCGAGAGCAGGCGCGTGCCCAAATCGGTCAGCAACCCGAACACCACGTGCGCCAGGGCGCTCTTGGCGTGGTCGCGGGCGGCATATTCAAGCGGACCCCGCGCCAGGCCGAGCGCGGGCGCGCCGATCTCGTCACCCAGGATGAACGTCGCAACGCCGAACAGCGACCCGCGCCCGGTCGTCACCGAGGGCGCCATGCCGCGCAGCAGGCCGTAGAGCGCGCCGATACCGATCCCGATGCCGTAATGCACCGTGCGCGCCGCCGCCTGCGTCTGCTGCGGGTTCATGCGAACGCCGGCCGCGTCGGCCGCTTGACCGGCCGCAGCCGAGGCCGGCCCGGTGCTGGCGCGATCGGCGCGGCCCGTGTGGTCGAGCGACCAATCCATCTTGCTGATCAGCCAAACCGCGGCCCCACCGGCCAACGCGCCGGCCAGAACGTCGCGGCCCACGCCGCCCGTTGTGTAGCGTCCCATCCTGAACTCCCTTTGACTTGCTCTTTCAAACGCAGGCGGCGGCGCTAGTTCGTCGGCACCGGCATTTTTGGCTCAGTCGCGGGGCAAGAACCCGTCCAGCGTCGCGACGAACGCGTCCGGCGCGTCCGCATGCAGCCAGTGCCCCGCATCGCGGAGCGCGGCGAAACGGGCGGCGGGGAAGAGCTGGCGGAAGCGCTCGCGGTCCTCCGGGCGCACGTAGTCCGAGCGGTCGCCGCGCAGCACCAGCGTGGGACCCTCGTAACGCCCCTCCCCCGCCCAGCCCTCGATGGCCGGCAGCGCCGCCGCGATCTCGGCCAATCCGATGCGCCACGCCGGCTCGGCGCCGAAGCGCAGGTTGGAGAGCAGGAACTGCCGGACGACCGGGTCGGCCTCCGCCGGCGCGAGCGCCGCGTCCGCCGCCGTCCGCGTCAGCCCCGCCGTCAGCGGCAACGCCAGCATGGCCGTCGCCGTCGTGCGATGCCGCGGCGGATAGCTCACCGGCGCGATGTCGGCGACCAGCAAGCGGGTGACCCGGCCGGGCTCGGCCAGCGCGGCCTGCATGACCACCTTGCCGCCCATGGAGTGCCCTACCAGCGTCGCTGCCTCGAGCCCGAGCGCGTCCATCGTCTCGAACACGTCGGCGGCCATGATGGGGTAGTCCATCGCCGGGTCATGGCCGCTGCGCCCATGGTTGCGCAGGTCCATCAGCACGACCTGGCGGCCCACCGCCAACCGCTTGCCGATGGTGGCAAAGTTGGTCGCGGTGCCGAACAGCCCGTGCAAGATCACCGTCGCCGGCCCCTCCCCGGCCGAAGTCGCGTGCAGCCTCATGCGGCGTCCTCTCCCGACCCGACCAGTTCGGCGTAGCGCGCCGGGTCGGTCGCGCCCTCCGTGGAGAACAGCAGCACGCGACTATCGGCGGTCAACGCCAGCGCCTCTCGCAGCGCGGGCGTGGCGACCGCGACGAGCAGCCCGGCCAGCCCCGCCGCGCCCGACTCGCCCGAGACGATGCCGAGGGTAGCCAGCCGGCGCATCGCGCCGACGGCGGCCGCGTCCTCGATCGCCAGGAACGCGGCGGCCGACCGCTCCAGTTCCTGCCAGGCGAGCAGGCTCGGCTCGCCGCAGGCCAGGCAGGCCATGATCGTGTCCAGCTTGCCGGCCGCCTTCGTGGCCGTACCCTGCTCGGCGCTGCGGAGCAGGCAGGCGGCCCCGAGCGGCTCCACCACGACGACGCGAGGCATCGTCGCCAGCCGGGCCCGGAGCTGCACCGCGACCGAGGCGGCGGCGCCGCCCACCCCCGCCTGGATGAAAACGTGGCTCGGCGGCGCGCCCGTCCACTCGTCCAAGGCCTCGTCCACCATCAGCCGGTAGCCCTGCATGACCAGCCGCGGCACCTCCGTGTAGCCCGGCCACGACGTGTCCGACACGACGAGCCAGCCTTCCGATGCGGCCGCGTCGTTGGCGGCGCGCACGCTCTCGTCGTAATCGGCGCCAGCCCGGCGCACGCTGGCGCCCCATCGCTCCATCGCCGCGACCCGCTCCCCGCTCACCTCGGCATGCACGAACACCACGCAGCGCGCGCCGACCCGCTGGGCGCCCCAGGCGACGCTGCGGCCATGATTGCCGTCCGTCGCGCATGTGACGGTCAAGTCCGCTGGCACACCGCCGCCGCGCCGCGCCAACTCCGCCGCGACCACGTCCTCGACCGCGTAGGCGCCGCCGAGCGCCTTGAAGCTGCCCAGCCCGAAGCGCCCGGCCTCATCCTTGATGCGGACCGTGTCGATGCCCGCCACGCCGGACAGGTCGTGCAGCGGCGTCGGCGCGTAGCCGTCCCACCCGGTGATGGCCGCCCGCGCCCGGCGGTAGCCGCCGCTCGGCAGCACCACGATGCCGGGCGCGCCGGGCGCCGGGTTGACGAACCACCGCGTCATCGGCGGGCGCCAGAGGTCGAACTGCATCTCACGCCGCACTGATTCCAGCCGCGGGGCGCCGGGTCCAGGCGGTTATTTCGCGGCGCGGCAAAAACTCGCTCCCGGCGGGTTGATCCCGCCCGGATAACCACGCACAAGCGGAGCGGTCCTCCCAGACTGGCACCTCATGCGTCCGTTCAGCGGCGGTCTTCATCTCAGCAACGCGGCAGCGACCCGGATGCTGCAGCAGCGGCGCCGCATCGGCCACGCCGTGTTGCACGCGCCCGCGACGCTGCGCGCGCTGGTCCGCGCCGACGAGATCTGGCTGGTGTTGCTGGCCGGCACCGTGGGCGCCGCGTCGGGAACCATCGTGGTCGCCATGTCGAGCGTGGCGCAGATGATGCACCGGGTGCTCTACCAGCTCGGCCGGGGCGAGTTCCTGTCGTCGCAATTGGCGATCAATCCGTGGCGAGCGCTGCTAGTGCCCTCGCTGGGCGGACTGCTGCTCGGCATCTCCGGGATCGTCGCGGTGAAGTGGGTCGCGCGCCGGGTCGTGGACCCGATCGAGGCCAATGCGCTCTACGGCGGCAATATGTCGCTTAAGGACAGCTTGGTGGTGGTGCTACAGAGCATCTGGTCCAACGGCGTGGGCGGCTCGGTCGGGCTGGAAGCGGGTTACGCGCAGATCGGCTCGGCGCTGGCCTCCCGGCTCGGCCGCTACTTCCGCCTGCGCCGCTCGGACATGCGGCTGCTGGTCGGCTGCGGCGCCGCCGGCGCGATCGCGGCCGCCTTCAACGCGCCGCTCACCGGCGCCTTCTACGCTTTCGAGCTGGTGATCGGCACCTATTCTCTCGGCACGCTGGCCCCCGTGGTGATGGCGGCGATCTCGGCCGTGACCGTGATGCGCGTGTTGATCGGCGGCGAGACCTATGACCTGCGCGTGCCCACCGTGGTGGAGGCGGTGGATTACGTGCCGATCCTGGCGCTGGGCATGCTGTGCGCGCTCGTCGGCATCGCCATCATGCGCGGCGTCACCCTGGTGGAGGACCTGTTCCGGCGCAGCCGCTTTCCGCTTTGGGCGCGCCCGGCGGTGGGCGGCTTGGCGCTCGGCGCCCTGGCGCTGATCACGCCAACGGTGCTGTCCTCGGGCCATTCGGCGATGCGGGCGACGCTCGATACGCCGTATCCGCTGACGCACATCGCGATGCTGATGGTGCTCAAGGCGGTCGCCTCGGCGATCTCCATCGGCTCCGGCTTCCGCGGCGGGCTGTTCTTCGCATCGTTGTTCCTGGGTGCGCTGCTCGGCAAGCTGTTCGCCGGCCTGCTCGCGCTGGTCACGGTGGTGCAGGCCTTGCCGGCCGTGGTGTGCGCGCTGGTCGGCATGAGCGGGCTGGCGGTGGCCGTGGTCGGCGGGCCGCTGACCATGGCGTTCCTGGCGCTGGAAAGCACCGGCTCGCTGCCGATGACGGTCGCCGTGCTCGCCGCCTCCGTGGTCTCGGCCATCACCGTCCGCCGCACCTTCGGCTACAGCTTCGCGACCTGGCGGTTCCATCTGCGCGGCGAGGCGATCCGCAGCGCGGTGGACGTCGGCTGGATCCGCACGCTCACGGTGGGCAAGATGATGCGCCGCGAGTTCCGCCGCGTGCCGCTCGACATGGGTCTCGACACGTTCCAGCGGCAGTTCCCGCTGGGCGGAGTCAACCGGGCGATCGCCGTGGACCAGGCCGGGCGCTACGCCGGCATCATCACCGTGTCCGACGCCCATGCCGACGACAATGCGGGCCTCGCGGTGACCGACATCGCCCATCACGCCACGGCGGTGCTGCTGCCGCAGATGACCATCAAGGAAGCCATCAGCCTGTTCGAGAAGGCGGAAAGCGACGAGCTCGCAGTGGTGGACTCGCCGGAATCGATGCGCGTCATCGGCACCTTGACCGAGCAATACGCGCTTCGGCGCTATACGGACGAGCTGGAGCGGCACCGCCGCGAGCTGTCCGGGGAGTGAGCCCCGGTCAGGCCTGCAGCGCGAACAGCACCAACGAGCGCCCCGTCACGGGATAGGCTGCGCCAATGGCGAAAGTCTCGCCGGCCGCGCAATCCGCTTCCGTGGTGTCCAGCACGCGCTCCCATCGGTCCCCCGCCGTCGACGGCGGCAGGGTGAACGGCAGCACGTCGGCATTGGCGTTCAGCACGATCAGCACGGTGACGTCGCTGCCGGGGGTGGCGATGCCGGTGCGCTGCGCCCGGCCGTCGATCAGCATGCCGAGGCAGCGCAACCGGCGATCGGCCCAATCGCCCTGCCGCATCTCCCGGCCGGACGCGCTGATCCAGGTTACGTCCTTGACGCCGCCCAGCGCCGGCAATTCTTCGCCGGTGAAGAAGCGGGAGCGGTGCAGGATCGGGTATTGCCGGCGCAGCTCGGCGAGCCGACGCACGAAGCCGGCCTGCGCCAGGCCCCACGCCGGAATGTCCCAATCGACCCAGCTCGTCTCGTTGTCCTGGCAGTAGGCGTTGTTGTTGCCGCCCTGGCTGCGGCCGAACTCGTCGCCGGCCAGCATCATGGGCGTGCCCTGGGACAGCAGCAGCGTGGCCAGCATGTTGCGCATCTGGCGTTGCCGCAGGGCGTTGACCGCCGGGTCGTCCGTCGCGCCCTCGACGCCGTGGTTCCAACTGTAGTTGGCGTTGTGGCCGTCGCGATTGCCCTCGCCGTTGGCCTCGTTGTGCTTGCTGTTGTAGCTGACGGCGTCGCGCAGGGTGAAGCCGTCATGCGCGGTGATGAAGTTGACCGCCGCCCATGGCTTGCGGCCCCGCTTGTTGAACACGTCAGCCGAGGCACACAGCCGCGCCGCCAGCGCCGGCACCTTGCCCTCGTCACCTTTCCAGAACGCGCGCACCTCGTCGCGGTAACGGTCGTTCCATTCCGCCCAGCCCGGCGGGAACCCGCCCACCTGGTAGCCACCCGGCCCGAGATCCCACGGCTCGGCGATCAGCTTGACGCCGTTAAGCACCGGGTCCTGCTGGCAGACGTGCAGAAAGCCGCTGCCCTGGTCGAAGCCGTGCTGCTCGCGCGCCAGGATGGTCGCCAGGTCGAAGCGGAAGCCGTCGACGTGCATCTCGCCCACCCAGTAGCGCAGGCTGTCGGCCACCATCTGCACGACCCGCAGATGCGACAGATTGAGCGTGTTGCCGGTGCCGGTATCGTTGATGTACAGACGCTTGTCGTCCGGAACGAGGCGGTAGTAGCTCTCGTTGTCGATGCCGCGGAACGACAGGTTCGGGCCCATCTCGTTGCCCTCCGCAGTGTGGTTGTACACCACGTCCAGAATCACCTCGAGTCCGGCATCGTGCAGGTGGGCGACCATCTCCTTGAACTCGGCATGCGCGAAAGCCGGCTTGCTGCTGTATCGCGTGTCGGGCGCGAAGAAGCCGATCGTGTTGTAGCCCCAGTAGTTGACCTTCTCCTTCTCGATCAGGAACCCGTCATCCACCATGGCGTGCACCGGCAGCAGCTCGACGCTGGTCACGCCGAGGTCGCGGATCCATTCGATGACATGCTTGTCCGCCAGGCCCGAATACGTGCCGCGAAGCGTGGGCGGCACGTCCGGATGCCGCTCCGTGAAGCCGCGCACATGCGTCTCATAGAGCACCGTCTTCTCCCACGGCACGTCCGGACGGCGGTCGCGCAGCCAGGTGAAGGCCGGGTCGATGACGACGCATTTGGGCACGAACGGCGCGCTATCGCGCGTGTCGAACGACAGGTCGTCGCCGGTCTCGCGCTTGTAGGCATAGACCGCGGGATCCCAGATCATGCCGCCGACATGGCCCTTGGCGTAGGGGTCGAGCAGCAGCTTGTGCGCGTTGAACCGATGTCCGGCGCGCGGCTCCCACGGGCCGTGCACGCGGTAGCCATATACTGTGCCGGGGCGCGCATCCGGCAGGTAACCGTGCCAGACCTCGTCCGTGTATTCTGGCAGCGCGACGCGCTCGAGTTCGACCGTGCCGGCCTGGTCGAACAGGCACAACTCGACCGCGGTGGCGTTGCCGGAGAACAGGGCGAAGTTGACGCCCACGCCGTCCCATGTCGCGCCGAGAGGGTGTGGCAATCCCTCGGTGATGCGTGACGCTCTCATGCGGTCGGTTCGCTTTCGGCCATGGTCGCGGCAGCATCCCGCACAGCTTCGGGGTTTTTGCAATGCCTCGACCGGCCGCCGAAATGAGCGCATATGCGCTTAATGCCGCTCGCCACCGCCGCCGGTCCGACGAACGCCCGCACGCGCCGCCTGCTGGAAGCGCCCGTACTGCCGACCTTGCTGCGCCTGTCGCTGCCGAACGTTCTCGTGATGCTCGCGCAATCCTCCACCGGCCTGGTCGAGACCGCCTTCGTCGGCCGCCTCGGCACGGATGCGCTGGCCGGCATGTCGCTGGTGTTCCCGCTCGTCATGCTCATGCAGATGGTCGGCGCGGGGGCGATGGGCGGCGGCATCTCTTCGGCCATCGCGCGCGCGCTGGGCGGGGGCCGGCAGGACGAGGCGGACGGGCTGGTGATGCACGCGCTGCTGATCAACGGGACACTCGGCCTACTCTCGACCGGGGCCGGGCTTTGGTTCGGCCCGGCGCTGTATCGCGCGCTGGGCGGCGACGCCGGCGCGTTGGAGGCGGCGCGGCAATACGCGGCCGTGGTGTTCGGCGGCGCGATGCTGATGTGGATCGCCAACGGCCTGGCGAGCTGCATCCGCGGCACCGGCAACATGGTCGTGCCGGCCATCGTCATCACGGGCGGGGCGGTGCTGCTGGTGCCGCTGTCGCCGGTGCTGATCTTCGGCGCCGGGCCGATCCCGGCGCTGGGCATCGCCGGCGGCGGCTGGGCGGTGCTGTGCTACTACGCTGCCGCCATCCTCGCCTTTGGCGGCTACCTGCTATCCGACCGCTCCGCCGTCCGGCTCCGCTTGGTGCGGCCCCGGCTGGCGCCCCTTTGGTCCATTCTGCGCGTGGGTCTGCTCGCATCGCTGGTGTCGCTGCAGACGCAGGTGATCGTCAGCGTCGCCACCGCCCAGGTGGGCCGCTTCGGCACCGCGGCCATCGCCGGCTACGGCGTCGGCGCCCGGCTGGAATACTTGCTGGTGCCGCTGGTGTTCGGCTTCGGGGCGCCGCTGGTGGCCATGGTCGGCAGCAATATCGGCGCCGGGCAGCGCGAGCGGGCCGTGCGGGTGGCCTGGCTCGGCGCCGGGCTGGCCTTCCTGGTCACGGAAGCGATCGGCCTCACCGCTGCCATGGTCCCCGACCTCTGGCTCCGGCTCTACGCCAGCGACCCGGCGGTGCTGGAGACCGGCCGCACCTACCTGCGCCTCGTCGGCCCCGCCTACGGCTTCTTTGGCCTCGGCACCGCGATCTACTTCGCTTCCCAAGGCGCCGGGCAGATGCGCTGGCCGCTCTATGCCGCGTTGCTGCGCACCGTGCTGGCCGTGGCCGGCGGCGCCGCCGCCCTGGTGCTGACCGGCCGGATCGAGGCGGTGTTCGCTTTGCTGGCAGTGGGTCTGCTCGCGCTGGGCTGCGTCAATGCGGCCGCACTCGCGGGCGGAAGTTGGTTCGGCGGCCGCGCCGCACGCTGAACGGGGTTGGCGGGAGCGTTCCGGCTTTCCATACTCGCGCCCATGATTCGGATGGCGATACGAGGTCTGGTTCTGCTCGCGGCAGCGGGGCTGTCCGGCTGCGGCAGTATCCTGACGGAGGGCACGGCCACCCTGTCGGGCGTCGCGGGCGCGGCCACCGGTGCGGCCATCTCCTCCAACGCGACGGTGGCCGCCGCCGTCGGCCTCGGCGTCGACTCGCTGGCCCGCGAAGGGCTGCGCTACGTCGAGCGGCGGGTGCACCGCTTCGAGCAGGAGCGCATCGCCGAGGCGGCCGGGCCGCTGCCGGTCAACGTCGTCGGCACCTGGTCGGTCAGCCACGACGTCCCGATCGAGAGCGACGAGAGCGGCGCCGTGGTCGTCAGCCGCGAGTTCGGCGGGTTGGGCTTTCAGTGCAAGGAGATCGTGTTCTCGGTCGACGAGAAGACCAAGGCCGGCCTCGACCGCCAGTTCTACACCGCCACCATCTGCTCGGACGGCAAGGCCTGGCGCTGGGCCACCGCGGAACCCACGACCCGTCGCTGGGGCAGCCTGCAGTGAGGCGGACGGCCATTCTGCTGATGGCCGGGCTCACGCTGCAGGGATGCCAACTGCTTCCGGCGATCGGCGGCGTGGCGGCCGGCGCGGGCGCCGGCTCGGCCTCCGCCAACCCGGCCGTCGGTATCGCGGTCGGCATCGCCGTCCGCTCCGGGCTGGAGGCGCTGGCCGACTACATCGACCGCAAACGCGCCACCGGCGAGCAGGACGCCATCGCGGCAGCGGCCGGCACCGCGCCACTCGGGCAGGCCCGTCCCTGGGAGATCCGTCACACCATCCCCATCGGCAACCAACGCGGCGAGCTGGAAGCCGTGCGCGAGTTCGCCACCCCGCTCGCCACCTGCCGCGAGGTCGTCTTCACCGTGGTGGATGGCGACGACCGCGACATCCTGACCACGACACTGTGCCAGCACGCCGATGGCTGGCACTGGTCGGCCGCCGAGCCCGCCGTCGCACGCTGGGGCTACCTGCAGTAGCGCCTACTCGGCCGCCGCGGTCGCCAGCTGGTAATCCCGGAACAGCTGGCGCAGGGCCAGCTTGTTGATCTTGCCGGTCGCCGTGTGCGGCAGCTCGGTCACCACCGCGACCTCGTCCGGAATCCACCACTTGGCGACCCGGCCTTCGTAGATCCCGAGCAGCGCCGCCGGGTCGATCGTGCGGTCGGGTTTCGGCACCACGATCAGCAGCGGCCGCTCGTCCCAGCGCGGATGCCGCGCCGCCACCACCGCCGCCTCCGCCACGTCCGGATGCGACACCGCGATGTTCTCCAGCTGGATGGAGCTGATCCACTCGCCGCCCGACTTCACCACGTCCTTGGTCCGGTCGGTGATCTCCAGGAAGCCGTCCGCGTCGATGGTGGCGACGTCGCCGGTGGTGAACCAGCCTTGCGGGCAGGCCGCGTCCGCCTCGCCATTGTAATAGCGCCGGACCACCCAGGGCCCGCGCGCCTGCAGGTTGCCGAAGGTCTGCCCGTCCCAGGGCAGCTCGGCGCCCGCATCGTCGACGATGCGGATCTGCAATCCCGGAACCGGCCGGCCCTGCTTCAGCTTGAGCGCCCGCTGCGCCGGCTCGGCCAGCGCGTCGTAGCCCGGCATGGGCGCGAAGATGGTGCCGAGCGGGCTGGTCTCCGTCATGCCCCAGGCATGGATCACCTCCACGCCGTAATCCCGCTCGAACGCCTCGGCCAGCGAGGGCGGGCAGGCCGAGCCGCCGGTCACCAGCCGCTTCAGCGTGTGCAGCCGTTCGCCGCTCTGCCGCAGATGCTGCAGCAACCCCATCCACACCGTCGGCACCCCGGCGCTGAACGTCACCCGCTCGCGGTTCATCAGGTCCGCCACGCTCGGCCCGTCCAGATGCCGCCCCGGCATCACGAAGCTCGCCCCCGCCAGCGGCACGGCGAAGGGCAGGCCCCAGGCATTGACGTGGAACATCGGCACGATCGGCAGCACGCGATCCACCCCGCGCAGGCCGAATACGTCGGCCGAGTTCAGCGCATAGGCGTGGATGAAGGTGCTTCGGTGCGTGTAGAGCACGCCCTTCGGCCGCCCCGTGGTGCCGGACGTGTAGCACAGCCCGCTGGCGAGGTTCTCGTCCAGCACCGGCCAGTCGAACTGGTCGGATGCGGCCTCGACGATGTCCTCGTAGCACAGCAGCGTCTGACCCGGCGCCAGCGTCACCGCCGGCATCTCGTGCCGCGCTGCCAGCATCACCACGACGCGCAGGCCGGGCACGGCCGCCGCGATCGTCTCCACCAGGCCCACGAAGCTCAGCTCGGCGAACAGCACGTCGCTGCCGGCGTCGCGCAGGATCCAGGCCACGTCATCCGCCGCCAGGCGCGGGTTGACCGTGTGGATGACGGAGCCCATGCCGCTGACCGCGTAATAGAGCTCGAGATGGCGGTAGCCGTTCCAGGCCAGCGTCGCCACCCGGTCGTGCCGCTCGACGCCGAGCGATTGCAACGCTCGCACCAGCTGGCGCGCCCGGCGCTCCAGGGTGGGGTAGTCGGTCCGGTGCAGGCTGCCGTCGAGCTGGCGGGAAACAACCTCCGCGCGCTGGTGATGACGCGCGGCATGGGTGATGATCGACGAGACCAGCAGGGGTTGCGTTTGCATTTGTCCGAGCACGACCGTGACCCCCGCTATTTGTTGAACAAAGCATATCGTGGCCCCCGGCGTTTGTCGCCCTGCCCTTGGTGGACCTGCCCATGATCGATCACACCCACGACCCGTCCCTGCAGAGCTGGGTCACCTCGGCCAACGGGCATGAGGACTTCCCGATCCAGAACTTGCCGATCGGCCTGTTCAGCCCTCTCGCCGGAGCCCCGCGCGGCGGTATCGCCATCGGCGACGAGATCCTCGACCTGCGCGCCCTGCACGAGGCGCAACTGCTCGACGACGAGGCGCAGGCCGCCTGCGACCTTTGCCTGGGCCCGACCCTGAACGGCTTCCTGGCCGGGGGAGAGGGCCCGCGCCGGGCGCTGCGCGACGCGGTGAGCGCGTTGCTGCAGGAGGGCTCGGACGAACGGCCGCATCTGCTCCATCACGCGGCGGACTGCCTGCTCTATCTACCGGCCCATGTCGGCGACTTCACCGACTTCTTCGCCGGCATCCATCATGCGCGCGCCACCGGCACCATGCTGCGGCCGGAGAACCCGCTGCTGCCCAACTACAAATACGTCCCGGTCGGCTACCACGGCCGCGCCAGCTCCGTGACCCTGTCCGGCGACGTGCGGCGGCCAAACGGGCAGCGCAAGCCGGCCAAGGACGACGTGCCGACGGTCGGGCCGAGCCGCAACCTCGATTACGAGCTGGAACTCGGCATCTGGGTCGGCCCGGGCAACGCGCTCGGCACTCCCATCGCCATCGCCGACGCCCCCACCCACATCGCCGGCTACTGCCTGCTCAACGACTGGTCCGCGCGCGACATCCAGGCCTGGGAGGCGACCCCGCTCGGCCCGTTCCTGGCCAAGAGCTTCCACACCACGATCAGCGCCTGGATCGTGACGCCGGAGGCGCTCGCCCCGTTCCGCCTGCCGCAGCCGCCCCGCCCGGACGGCGATCCGGCGCCCCTGCCCTACCTGCTCGACCCCGCCGACCAGACGGGCGGTGCCCTCGCGATCGAGCTGGAGGTGCTGATCCTCACGCCGGCCATGAAGAAGCAGGGGCTGGCGCCGCACAGCCTCTCGGCCAGCCACGCGACCGACCTGTATTGGACGCCGGCGCAGTTGCTGACCCATCAGGCCAGCAATGGCTGCAATCTCCGCCCGGGCGACCTGCTCGGCAGCGGCACAATCTCCGCGCCCGAGGGGGCCGGCAGCCTGCTGGAAATCACGAGCGGCGGCCGCCAACCGATCACGCTGCCTTCCGGCGAGGTCCGCCGCTTCCTCGAAGATGGCGACGAGATCTGCCTGCGCGCCCGCGCGCGCCGCGACGGCTGCGCCCCCATAGGCTTCGGCGAGTGTCGCGGATTCATTCTGCCATCGATCTAACGTTTACATTCCGTTTTGAAATCGATATGTCGTCTCGGTATCGAAACGGAGGCCAAAATGGCGTTGTCTCGTCGATCCACCCTCACCGGTCTCGCCGGCCTCGGCTCGGCCGGCCTGATTCCCGCCGCGCGAGCCCAGAGCGCCCTGACCGAAGAACAGCGCGCCGAGTACGCGCGACAGTTCAGCACCGCCGGCGCCGCGCGCTCCGAACTCAAGATTTTGCGCGACATCCAGGAACGCCGGATCCAGGTCCGCTCCGCCACCCTCAACCTGAACGCCTTCATCGCCAACTCGCCGGCCATGGCCGCCCTGCACGCCGGCACCACGCCCGAACTCGGCATGCTGCTGTTCTGGAACGAGGTCACCCTCAACGCCACCGCACTGGACCACACCAGCGAGAGCGGATCGGCGCCGCCCGCCACCTTCGCCGAACAGCTCGGGCCGACCCGGTCGAGCCGCGCCAACGCGATCGTCCACCTCGCCATGTTCGAGGCCGTCAACACGATCCACCGCCGTTTCGCCAGCTACAACGACCTGCAGACCAAGATCGTGGCCCAGCTTGGCGTGCCGCGCGAGCAGATCTCGCCGGCCACCGCCTCCGTCAAACTCGCCATCCTGGAGGCCGCCTACGGCACCCTGTTGGCGCTGTATCCGAAGAAGACCGACATCCTCAAAGCTGCCCGTGACCAATCGGTCGTGACCGTCGGCGACCCGGAGGCGGCCAAGCAGCTCGGCGCCGCGATCGGCACCCAGGCCGCCGCCGCCGTGCTCAAGCTCCGCACCAAGGACGCGTCCGACTACCCAGACCTGCACGCGGCCGATTTCACCACGGCCGACCCGCTCGCCTGGGGGCAGGATCCGATCTCGAAGCTGACCCCCGCGCTCGGCGGCAACTGGTATCGGGTCAAACCCTTCGTCATCGAGCATGCCGCGGCGTTCCGGCCGCCGCCGCCGCCCACGGTGGACGATCAGCGCTTCGTGGACGACTTCAAGCGCGTCAAGCAAGTCGGCGGCGACCCGGCCGCCCCGTCGATCAACCCGCGTTGGCCTACGCCGACCACGCGAACCGGGACGGCCGCGTCGGCACCGCTGGACGCGACCAACGAGACCTTCAAGGCCATTTTCTGGGCCTATGACGGTACCGCCCTGCTCTGCGCACCGCCGCGGCTCTACAACATGGTCGCCCTCTCGGTCGCCCTGCACGAGAAGCCGATCACCCGGGTCGAGGAGATGGCGCGCTATCTCGCCTTGGTCAATCTGGGTCTGGCCGATGCCGGCGTGGCCGCGTGGGAGGCGAAGTACCACTACCTGTTCGCCCGCCCGGTCACCGGCATCCGCGCCCTGGACGCCGACGAGACGGAGGCCGGCGCACGGGTGCTGAACTGGACGCCGCTCGGCGCTCCCGTGTCGAACGGCAAGGCGGAGAACCGCAATCTCACCCCGCCCTTCCCGTCCTACCCCTCCGGTCACGCCACCTTTGGCGGCACGCTCTTCGCCGTCATGCGCAGCTACTGGGGATTGGACGAAGCCGGCGTGCCGTTCGATTTCGTGTCGGACGAATATAACGGCAGCAACCGCGGCCCCGGCGACGTCGAGCCGCGACCCTTCGTGCGCCGCACCTTCGCCAGCTTCGCCGAGGCGGAAACGGAGAATGCCCAAAGCCGCGTCTGGCTGGGCATCCATTGGGGGTTCGATGCCGACGCCGGCATCGCGCAGGGCCGGCAAATCGGTCAGTTCGTGGTGGCGAACGCCCTCGCGCCGCTAGCGCCCTGACGCCAGCGGGGAGTGGTCGAAGCAGGCGAATAGCGCCGCCATGCCGGGATACACGGTGCCGCATCCCGCCTGCCGCAGATCCTCCTCGCGGAAGCCGCCGGACAGGGTGCCAATCGTCTGCATCCCGGCCCGGCCGGCGGCGATGGCGTCATAAGGCGTGTCGCCGATCGCCACCGCATCCGACGCCGCGACGCCGAGCTTCTTCAGCGCCGCCAGGAAGATGTCCGGGTCGGGTTTGGACTCGCCGACATCGTCCGAGCAGGTGGACGCGTCGATCAGGTCGGCGATCCCCGCCACCTCCAGATAGACGTCGAGCTCCTCCTGCTTGGCGGAGGACGCGACCGCCACCTTGAGACCCGCCTCCCGGCAGCGACGCATCAGTTCGGGCACCGCCGTGAACGGCCGCACCAGCGGCATGTATTCGCGGCGGAACAGCGCCGTGCGGAACTGCTCCATCGCCTCGGCGTGGTCCTCCTGCTCGGCCTCGGACAGGAACACCGGCATCAGCTTGTCGCCGCCCTTGCCGATCTGGCCACGCGCGTCGATGAAGCTGACCTCGTGGCCGAATTGCGCGAATGCCCGCTGCCACGCCGCGGCATGCAGGTCGACACTGTCGACCAGCGTGCCGTCGACGTCGAAGATGGCCGCCTTCAAAAGCCGAGGATCGCTTTGGCGACGATGTTGCGCTGGATTTCGTTGGAGCCGCCGTAGATGGAGATCTTGCGCCAATTGAAATAGGTCGGCGCCGCCTCCGCCGCGTAGTCCGGCCCGACCGGCGGCTCGTTGCTGCCGTCCTCGCTATCGTCGTACGGCAGCACGTAGGGGCCGACGACGTCCATCAACAGCTCGGTCGTCGCTTGCTGGATTTCGGAGCCCTTCAACTTCAGGATCGAGCTGGCCGGGTTGGGCTTGCCCTTTTCGCGCTTGTGCTCGTCGGCCACCACGCGCAGCTGCGTCATCTCCAGCGCCTTGAGCTCCACCTCGACGGCGGCGATCTTCTCGCGGAAATGCGGTTCGTCGATCAACGGCAGATCGCCGACACGCTCCAGCGCGGCCAGTTGCTTGATGCGCCGGATCCGCGCCTTGCTGACGCCGACCCGGGCTATGCCGGTGCGCTCGTTGCCGAGCAGGAACTTGGCGTAATTCCAGCCCTTGTTCTCCTCGCCGACCAGGTTCTCGACCGGCACCCGCACGTCGTCGAAGAACACCTCATTGACCTCGCGGCCGCCATCGATGGTCACGATCGGGCGCACCGTGATGCCGGGCGTCTTCATGTCGATCAGGATGAAGCTGATCCCCTGCTGCTTCTTGGCCGCCGGGTCGGTACGGCAAAGGCAGAAGATCCAGTCGGCGTATTGCGCCAGCGTGGTCCAGGTCTTCTGGCCGTTGACGACGTAATGATCGCCGTCCCGCACGGCCGAGGTCCGCAGGCTCGCCAGGTCGGAGCCGGCGCCGGGCTCGGAGAAGCCCTGGCACCACCAGATGTCGAGGTTGGCGGTGGCGGGCAGGAATTGCTGCTTCTGCGCCTCCGACCCGAATTGAGCGATCACGGGGCCGACCATGTTGGCGTTGAAGCCGAGCGGCGGCGGCACGCAGGCCTGCTGCATCTCGTCCTGCCAGATGTAGATCTGCACGGGCGTCCAATCCTGTCCACCCCATGCCGCCGGCCAGTGCGGAACCGCCAGCCCGGCCGCATTCATGATCTGCTGCGCCCTGACCTGGTCGGCGCGCGGCACGTGCTCGCCCCGCTGGATGTGCTCGCGGATCGACAGCGGGATCTCCGTGGTGAAGAACTCGCGCATCCGTTCGCGGAACGCGGTCTCCTCCGGGGTGAACGACAGGTTCATGCGGCGCTCCTCGTTTTATCTTAGGTGGGGCCGGGCGGCTCGTCCGCAATCTCGGCCATCAGCTCGCGCTTCGCCAGCTTGCCGACCGAGGTGTGCGGCAGCTCGTCCCGCACCTCGAGCGCCGCCGGCAGCTCGTGCCGGCCCAATTTGTCGGCCAGGAACGCCCGCAACGCCTCCAGCGTCAGCGGCGGCGCGCCGGCGCGCAACGACACGAACGCCTTGGCCGCCTGCCCGCGATACGGATCCGCCACCCCGATCACGGCGGCCTCGCGCACGTCCGGATGCTCGTGGATCGCGTCCTCGATCGCGCGCGGATACACGTTGAAGCCGCTCGAGATCAGCATGTCCTTCTTGCGGTCGACGATGGTGAACACCCCGTCGGGGCTCATGTGGCCGATGTCGCCGGTCAGGAACCAACCGTCGCGGAACGCGGCCGCGTTCTCGTCCGCCCGCTGCCAATAGCCGGCGGTGACGTTGGGGCCGCGGATGCGCAGCTCGCCGGTCTGGCCCGGCGGCAGCGTGCGCGCCGGGTCGTCCAGGGCGGCGACGTCCATGTCGACGCCGGGGAGCGGTACGCCGATCTCGCCCGGGCCGGGCTGCCCGCCCGGCACCAGGTTGGTCCCGGCGGGAGACGTTTCCGTCATGCCCCAGCCCCCGCCGAGGCGGAGCCCGGTCAGCTCGCCGAACCGCGACAGGATCTCCGTCGGCAGCGCGGCGCCCCCCGAGGAGCATACCTGCAGGCTCGAAAGGTCGGCGCTGCCGATGCGGGGATGGTTGACCAGGGCGATCCACATGGTCGGCACCCCGGCGAAGTGCGTGCAGCGGCCGCGCTCGATGTCGTCCAGCGCGGCACCGGCGTCGAAGCGCTGGCGCAGCATCAGGGTGGCGCCGTTGCCGAAGCAGCGCAGCATCACCGCGGTCAGCGCATAGATGTGGAACAGCGGCAGCACGCACATCAACCGCGATCCCGGCCCGATCGGCCGCCCAATGCCGCGGTTCCAGGCATTGTAGATGGAAACGGCGCCCGTCAGGTTGCCGTGGCTGAGCATGGCGGCCCGCGGCGGCCCGGTGGTCCCGCCCGTATATTGCAACAGCGCGAGATCGGACGGGCCGAGCGCCGGCGGATCGAGCGGCGGCCCGTCCAGCCCGGCGAACCCGACCGCTCCCTCCGGCACACCGACCCCGGCGCTCGGCTCGCCCCATTGCGCATCCTCGGCGACGACCAGCCGATCCACCGCGTCCCGCACCGACAGCGCGGCCGCCAGCAATGGCGGCAGGTCCGTGGTGATCAGCGTCCGCGCGCCGCTATCGGCGATCTTGCGCGCAATGGCGCGGGCCGGGTCGAGCGGCGTGAGATGCACCGCCCGCGCGCCCAGGGCCAGGACGGCGAAGAAGCTGATCGGATGCGCCGGGGTGTTCGGCAGCAGCAGCGCGACGCTGTCGCCGCGCGCCACCCCGAGCGCGGCCAGCCCGCGGCTCACCGCATCGATCCGGCGCTGCATCTCGGCGTAGCTGATCGTCCGCCCCCGGAAATCGATCGCCGGCTCAAGTCCGAAGCGCTCAGCCGCGTTCGCCAACAGCCCCGGCAGCGTCCCCTGGTCGATCGGCGTGTCCCAGGCGAGCCCGGCGGGGTAATGGACCTCCCACGGCCGGGTCATGTGTCCACCCCTCCGCTGGTGAGGCCGCGCCCGATCACCTCCAGCACCCCGGCCGGCTTCTCGACGACCTCGTCGTTCGGGAAACGGAGCACGCGATCGCCCCGCTGCTCGAGCAACGCTTGGCGCGATCTGTCCTCCTCATCACCATGCTGACCACCATCGAGCTCGACGGTCAGCATCGCTTCCAGACAGACGAAATCGACGATGGTGGGGCCGACCGGCGCTTGGCACCGAGTTGCCGGTTGCGGATAGCCTGCCACAGCGGCCCTCCTACGTCTGTCTGGTTGCGGCGTATCGCCGCGGCGGGAGAGGGCCGGGGTGAGGGCTCGCTCGTCACCCCACCAGCCGCGACGCGGGCCGCAACGACTCATCCCCGGTCGCAGCCGCGAACTCGGTCAGCCGGTCGCGCACCCGCTCGCGCCCGATCAGGTCGGCGTAGAACATCGGCCCACCCTTCCAGGCCGGCCAATTGTAGCCGTGCAGCCAGATCGCATCGATGTCGCCCGGACGATCCGCGATCCCTTCCTCCAGGATCTTCGCGCCCTCGTTGATCATCGGATAGACCAGCCGCTCGATGATCTCCTCCTGGCCGATCGTGCGGCGCTGGATGCCGAGCTTGGCCGCTTGCTCCTCGATGAGGGCGTCCACCGCCGGGTCCGGCGTCGCCGTGCGGCCCTCGTAGGTGTAGTAGCCCGAGCCGGTTTTCTGCCCATACCGGCCCGCCGCCGTGATCGCATCGGCCACCGGCGCCACCTTGCCGAACGCCTTGCGGATCCGCATGCCGATATCCAACCCGGCGAGATCGGCCATCGCGAACGGCCCCATGCGGAAGCCGAACTCGGTCAGCGCCCGGTCCACCTCCTGCGGGCTCGCCCCGTCCAGCAGCAAGCGCTCCGCCGCCTCCGTCCGCTTGGACAGCATGCGATTGCCGACGAAGCCGAAGCAATTGCCGACCACGATGCTGACCTTGCCCAGCCGCTTGCCGACTTCGGACGCCGTGGCGATCGTCTCCGGGCTTGTCGCCTTGCCGCGCACGATCTCCAGCAGGCGCATGACGTTCGCCGGGCTGAAGAAGTGCATCCCGATCACGTCGCCGGGCCGGCTGGTTGAGGCGGCGATCTCGTCGATGTCGAGATAGCTCGTGTTGGTCGCCAGCACGGCGCCGGGCTTGGCCAGCTTGTCCAGCTTGCCGAACACCTCTTTCTTGACCGACATCTCCTCGAACACCGCTTCGACGATGATATCCGCCTCGCGCACGCCCTCGACGTCCAGCGCGCCCTCGATCAGCGCCCGCCGCTCCGCCGCCTGCTCGGCGGTGATGCTGCCGCGCTTGGCCGAGCCTTGATACAACTCGCCGATGCGGCCGAGCCCGCGATCCAGCGCCGCCTGCTCCGTCTCGATGACCGTGACCGGGATGCCGGCATTGGCGAAGCACATGGCGATGCCGCCGCCCATCGTGCCGGCGCCGATCACGGCCGCCCGCTCGATCCGTCGCCCCTTGGTGCCCTCCGGTAATTTGACCTTCTGCGCCTCGCGCTCGGCGAAGAAGGCATGCCGCTGCGCCCGGCTCTCGTCGCCGGCGACGAGCTTCTCGAACAGCTTGCGTTCCGCCGCCTGCCCCGCGTCGAACGGCAGGGTCACCGCATTGCGCACGCTCTCGACGCAGGCGCGGGGCGACGCCGCCCCGCCCGCCGCCTTCAACAACGGGGCCGCGAGCCGGTCGATCAGACCCGGGTCGTCGCGCGCCGGCTGCAGCTTCTCGTCACGATCCTGCACCCGCCGCTTCTCGACGCCGCGGCGCGCCCACTCGAACGCCTTGGCCGGGTAATCGCCCTCCAGCAGCGCATCCGCCAGCCCGATCGCGGCCGCCTCCGCACCGCCGATCGGCGTGCCCGTCACGATCATGCCCAGCGCTTTCTCCACGCCGACCACGCGCGGCAGCCGCTGCGTCCCGCCCGCGCCGGGAAGGATGCCGAGCTTGACCTCCGGCAATCCCAGCTTGGCCGACGCCCACACAACCCGGGCATGGCATCCGAGCGCCAGTTCCAGCCCGCCGCCGAGCGCGACACCCTGGATCGCGGCCACCACCGGCACCGGCATGTCTTCGATCGCGGCGATCACGACGCGGAGGTTGGGCTCGGTCGGCGGCTTGCCGAACTCGGTGATGTCAGCGCCGCCGCTGAACGCCCGCGCGGTGCCCGCCAGTACGATCGCGGCGAGCCCGGTCTCGCTGCGCAACTGCGCCAGCGCGTCCATCAGCCCGCTCCGCAACGCTTGGCCCAGCGCGTTGACCGGCGGATTGTCCATGGTGATCACGGCCACGTCGTCGTGGCGCTGCATGTTCACGACCATGCGCGAACCTCCCCTGTTGCTTCGTCCTGTTCCCTCGGCAGTATCCAGTCTTGCTCCCGTCAGCAAGTCCGGCGCTAGATCGCGCCATGTCCCTGCCGCCCGTCTTCTCCCGCCTGCGCCTGCCGGTCATCGGCTCGCCGCTCTTCACCATTTCCAACCCGGCGCTGGTGATCGCGCAATGCACCGCCGGCATCGTCGGCTCGTTCCCGGCGCTGAACGCGCGGCCGGAGAGCCTGCTGGCGGAATGGATCGCGGAAATCACCGAGGCCCTCGCCGCCTGGGACCGCGACCATCCGGACCAGCCCGCCGCGCCCTTCGCCGTCAACCAGATCGTTCACCGCAGCAATGCACGGCTCGAGCACGACCTGGCCGTCTGCGTCGAGCACCGCGTCCCGATCGTCATCACCTCGCTGGGCGCGCGGCCGGAGGTCAACGAGGCCGTCCGCGGCTATGGCGGAACCGTGCTGCACGACGTGATCAACGACCGGTTCGCGCACAAGGCGATCGAGAAAGGCGCCACCGGGTTGATCGCCGTCGCCGCCGGCGCGGGCGGCCATGCCGGCACGCTGTCGCCCTTCGCGCTGATCGGCGAGATCCGGCAATGGTTCGACGGGCCGCTCGCGCTATCGGGCGCCATCGCCAGCGGCGGCGCCATCCTCGCCGCGCAGGCCATGGGCGCCGACCTCGCCTATATCGGCAGCGCCTTCATCGCCACCGCCGAAGCCAACGCGACCGAGGGCTACAAGGCGGCCGTGGTCGAGGGTGGCGCGGACAGCATCGTCTACACGAACCTCATCACCGGCGTGCACGGCAACTATCTCAAGCCGAGCCTGGTGGCCGCCGGCCTGGACCCGGACAACCTGCCGACCTCGGACGCCAGCAAGATGAGCTTCGGGCCCGATCGCAAGGCGTGGCGCGACATCTGGGGCTCCGGCCAGGGCATCGGCGTCCTGGACGGGGTGGTGCCGGCGGCCGCCCTGGTGGCGCGGCTGGCGCGGGAATACGGCGCTGCCCGCGCCCGCATCGCCGCGACGTGAGCCGCCGGGGATTGCCGATCCGGCGAGCCCGCGCCTAACCTCACCGGCAACGAGGGGGAGGCCGGCCATGTCGGATGAGGCATTGTTCGACAAGGGGTTGCCGATCCGGCGGGAGGTGCTGGGCCGCGACTACGTCGACGGCTCGCTCGCGCGGGCGGACGATTTCACCATGCCGCTGCAGCGCGTGGCGACCGCCTGGGGCTGGGGCGCGGCCTGGGGCGATCCCACGCTGGACCGCCGCACCCGCAGCCTGATCAACCTCGCCATGCTGACCGCGCTGAACCGCCCCGCCGAACTGCGTCTGCACGTCAAGGGCGCGCTCAACAACGGCGTGACGGTCGACGAGATCAAGGCGGCGCTGCTGCATGCCACTGCCTATTGCGGCATCCCCGCCGGGCTGGACGCGTTCAAGGCGGCGCACGAGGTGCTGGTTCGGGAGGGCGCGATCGAGGCGCCGGCCTCGTGACGGCTCCGGGAAGCGCGCTTCCGGAATACGAGGTCTTCGCCCTTCGCTACGCGCATCGCGAGGCGCGGCGGTCGGATCACTTCATCGGCGGCGACCCGCATGACGGCCCCATGGCAATGGACTACTTCATCTGGCTGATCCGCGGCGAAGGCCGGGTCGTGGTGGTCGATTGCGGCTTCAACGCCGAGGTCGCCGCCAAGCGGGGCCGCACCCTGTGCCAAACTCCCGCCGAAGCGCTCGCCCTGCTCGACATCGACCCGGACGTGGTGCCCGACCTCGTGCTGACGCACCTGCATTACGACCACGTCGGCAATCTCGATCTGTTCCCCGCCGCCCGCTTTCATCTGCAGGAGCAGGAGCTCCACTTCGCGGTCGGGCGGCACATGAAGCACGCTTCCATGCGCGCGCCGTTCGAGGTCGAGGACGTGGTCGCCCTGGTTCGGCTCAACTATGCCGGCCGGGTCTGCCTGCATCGCGGCAGCGTGGAGCTCCATCCGGGCATCTCGCTGCATCCCGCGCCGGGTCACTCGGCGGGCCTGCAGTTCGTCCAGGTCAACACCAAGCGCGGCGCGGTCGTGCTCGCATCGGACGCCTCGCACTTCTACGAGAACATGGAGACCGGCCGCCCGTTCACCATCGTGGTCAACACCGCCGAGACGCTCGACAGCTACGAACGGGTCCGTGCCGCGGCAGCGTCGGCCGATCACGTGATTCCCGGGCACGATCCGCTGGTGATGGAGCGATATCCGGCGCCGTCTCCCGCGCTGGCCGGCGTGGTGGTCCGGCTCGACGTGCCACCCCGCCGTTGAGGGCCCGACGCTTGCGACCAGGCCGGCCGACCCCGTCCGTCCAGGCGGGTTGACCGGGGCTGGCGGCGGCGGCACTACGGCGGACCCGATTTCCCAGGAGTCAGCATGACCCGTCTCGACCCGAGCTTCGATGACGACGACGAGCCCGACGCGCCGGACGCCCCGGACAGCCCCGACGTTCCCGAGCCGCGCGGCCCCGACCGGGAGGAGCCCGGCGACAACCGCACCCTCAGCTCCCCGATCAACGAGCTCGAGAGCCGGTTGCTCAAGCAGCGCAAGGTTCTGATCTTCGGCGCCATCAACGACAAGCTGGCCCGCGACGTCACCGGCCGCCTGCTGTCGCTGGCCAGCGAGGGCAGCGCGCCCATCGACGTGTTCGTCAACTCGCCCGGCGGCCACGTCGAGAGCGGCGACACCATTCACGACGTGATCCGCTACGTCGCGCACGACCTGCCGGTTCGCATGATCGGCACCGGCTGGGTCGCCAGCGCCGGAGCGCTGATCTACCTCGCGGTCGACAAGAAGTTCCGGGTCTGCCTGCCCAACACGCGTTTCCTGCTGCATCAGCCGATGGGCGGTGTTCGCGGCCCGGCAACCGACATCGACATCGAAGCCCGCGAGATCATCAAGATGCGCGAGCGGATCAACCGCATCATCGCACGCGAGACCGGCCAAACGCTGGAGCGGGTGGTGGACGACACCGACCGCAACTACTGGATGAGCGCCGACGAGGCGATCGCTTACGGTATGTGCAGCCAGGTGATCCAGTCGTCGAAGGAACTGCCTGTCTAAGCCGGCCCTCTCCGGCGCGGCCCGCTATTCGGCGGGTCGCGTCGGCCCGTTGGCGGCGCGCGTCATGCTCGTCGCCGTGGTCGCGCTCGCCGCATGGCCGGCTGCGGCGCAGTTCGTGCCTTATCCATATGGGTGGGCACCCCGGTACTACCGGCCGCCTCCCTACGCCTACGTCCGTCCCTATCCCTTCGTCGGCTACCCGCCGCCGCCGCCCGTGATCGTCGTGCCGCCGCCCTACGTGGTGGCGCCTTACGCGCCGGGCTATGCCGTTCCGCCGCCGGTCTACGCTGTCCCGCCGCCGGTCTACGCCGTCCCGTCGCCGGTCTGGCGACCGCGAGTCGTGTTCCGCCCGGCCCCCGCTTACCATCAGCCGCGCCGCGTGCATCGGCCAGCGCGGGTGACACGGGCGCGGCCGGCCGCGGTCCGGCGGAGGCCCGTCAACCCGCTCTTCGGACCCCTGCCCGGGCGTTGACCGCCGGACGGCCACTACCTACCGTCCGCGCAAACGGGGGAAACCGATGGCAGGCCTTTATTTCGACGAACTGACCGTGGGCCAGGTGTTCCAACACGCGCTCCGCCGGACCATCACCGAGTCGGACAACGTGTTCTTCACCGCCTTGACCCACAACCCGGCGTTGCTGCACCTCGACGAGCATTACTGCCGCGAACACACCGAATTCGGCCAGCGTATCGTCAACAGCTGCTTCACCCTCGGCCTGATGGTCGGCATCTCCGTGGGCGACACGACGCTCGGCACCGCGGTGGCCAATTTAGGCTGGGACGAGGTCCGCTTTCCGAAGCCGCTGTTCCACGGCGACACCATCCGCGTGGAAACCGAGGTGCTCGATCTGCGGGAAAGCCGGTCGCGCCCGAATGCGGGCATCGTCACTTTCTCACACCGCGCATTCAACCAGAACGGCGACCTCGTCGCACAGTGCAAGCGCTCCGGCCTACAGCTCAAGCGGCCCACCGCGTAGCGTTGCCGCGATACGCCGTCGCCGCCGCGGCCAGCGCGTCGGCGACGGTGGCGATCACCGGGCCCCAATCATCATCGACCCCCTGCCGAAAAAGCCGCACCGTCGGATACCAAGGGGAGTCGGTTCGGTCGAGCAACCAGCGCCAGCATCCATTGTGCCGGGCCAGCAACCAGACCGGCTTGCCCATCGTCGCGGCCAAGTGCGCCACCGACGTATCGACAGCGATCACCAGATCGAGCGGGGCGATGCGCGCCGCGGTATCCGCGAAGTCGGTGACCCCCGCCATCGCGTCCCGCATCCCCGGCAACGGCGGGGTAACGGCGCCGAACTGCAAGCTGTGGAACTCGACATCGCCGACGGCAGCCAACGGGGCAAGGGCCGCCGGGTCGAGCGAGCGTTTGCGATCGTCCACGAACAGGTCCCGCCCGGCCCACACCAGCCCGACCTGCAGACGTTCGCTCGCCGCCGCGACCGGTAGTGGCAGCGCGTAGGGCAGCGGCGGCGGGATGGTCGCCAGGGTGGTGCCGAACTGTCGGGGTAAGCTGAGCATCGGGCAGTAGAGGTCGAAGGGCGGCAGCGACCCGGCGGAGATGACCTGCGCCGCCCCCGGCGTGCCCTGCAGCAGGCGTACCAGGGAGGGCTGTACCGCGACGATCACCCTTGCACCGGCTTGCGCCAACAGCGGCACGTAGCGGACGAATTGCAGGGTGTCGCCGAGCCCCTGTTCGGCATGCACCACCACCGTGCGGCCCGCGATCGGCTGCGTGGTCCAGCGCAGGTGATCTGCCGGCCAATGCTTCCGCTCCAGCAACGCGGCCCGGGCTTCGTAATGGCCCCAGGCCTCCGGCCCCAGCTCGCCGGCCAGTAGCAGTGCGGCGGCGTAATGGTGCTCGGCCGTCTTGTTGTCCGGCATCGCCCGGGCGGCCTCGCGCGCCACGGCCACGCCTTCCCTCATGCGGCCGAGCGCCAGCAAGGCGGCGGATCGGAACAGGAGCAGCGCGGCCCGGTTCGCCGGGTCGGCCTGCAAAGCCCGGTCGACCACCTCGAGCGCCTCCGTCTTGAAGCCGAGATCGACCAGGATGCAGAGAAAGGTCGACAGATTGGACATCGAGGCCTCGGCCTCGAGGGCGTTCTGCGCATACGGCAGCGCCGCGGCGGATTGCCGCTCCCAATAAAGCGCGTTCGCGATGTCGGCCGACAGACCCGGCGTGTCCGGTGAAAGCGCGAGCGCGTGAAAGAAGGCGCCGAGCGCCAACGGGCGCTTCTCCTGCTTGAACAGCACGCGGCCGTAGAGCTGCGCCAGCCCGGCATGGTCCGGATGCCGCTCCAGCGACGCCCGGAGCCAATCCGCCGCATCCCCGAACCGGCCCGCGCCCATCAGCGCAGCCCCGAGCGCCAGCGCGACCGCCGCGTTGCCGGGTTGGATCCGCTTCACGCGTTCCCACAACGGCACCGCCTCCGCATGCCGCCCAGCTTCCGCCAACCGCACCGCCTTTGCGCCCAATCGCCCCGTCGCGTCCACCGAACTCTCCTGCGGTTCAGCGCAAGCATGCCGGGAAAGTCTGAACGAAAGCTGAAGGCTGGCCCGTTGCGACGCCGCGCGCTTGGCTTTATAACGCGCGCGTCCGGAGAGGTGGCCGAGCGGCTTAAGGTGGCGGTCTCGAAAACCGTTGTAGGTTAACCCCTACCGTGGGTTCGAATCCCACCCTCTCCGCCAATACTCCTCGACGCCATCCATCGAAGGCTGCCCTTGCTACGAGCGCTTGGCGAAGGGCAAAGGCTAGGGTCAGCAGGGAGGCCAGTGGTGGGCGGCCGATCTGAGCCGCGAAGCCGCTATTGCCCGTGAAGAGCGGCAGGAGCCAGAGCAGCGCGAGAGCGGTGCGTTGCCAGGGCGGGAAACCGTTCTCCCGGCCGTCGCGGAACAGCCAGGCCAGAGCGAGGCCGGAGAGCAGCAGGTCGTAGAACATGATGATCGGCGTCGCGACCGGGATGCCGGCGAGCAACACCGCGTTTCGCAAGGCCGGGCGCAACGGCGCACGCCACGCCCAGGCGACGGCGACGGCCACTCCAACGAATATTGCGACCTGCAGCGCCGCTGCGATCCTCTCGTCGGCGCCGAGGGCGAGCCCGAGGCCGAACGGGCTGGTGAGGCCCGCCAGGTCGAGCGCCGACCCGGTGCTGCCGTAGATCGACGGCGCTGCGGCGCTGGCGCCGAGAAAGGCTCGCCATGTCGCCTGGCCCCAGACCGCGAACGAAAGCGCGACCAGCCCAGCCGCCGACAGCGAAGCGGCGGCAAGAGTGCGCCAGTAACCGCCTGCGACCAGGGCGACCGGGACCAGAAGCGCCAAATGGGGCTTGTAGCAGAGCAATCCCAAGAGCAGCCCCGCCGCCAGCGGATGGCGGTGGAGGATCAGGGTGGCGCCAGCCAGCAGGCTCGCGGTCAGCATGGCGTTCTGGCCGCAACCGATCGTCCAGAACACCGCCGGAAAGGCCAGCACCGTCATCAGCGGGATCCGGCCCGCGATGCGCCGCGCCAGCAGGAGGCACGGCACCAGCCCCGCCACCTGGAACAGCACAAAGGACAGCAGGTAGGGCAACCGAGCCAGGCCTGCGCAAAGCAGCAAAAAGGGCGGCGGATAGAAGAAATAGTTGTAGGCGATGCCGGGTTCCGTGGCGGCCTGCTCTGCGGCGTGATGCGCGAGGAGGTCGTAGGCCAAAGCGGGTGTCCCAGCGTTGGCGAGCATGCCGGCGGCGTAGAAGCTGACGAAATCGGTCGACACCGGGTCGGTCAGCGGTCGTAACCAGCCATGCGTGTTGGCGATGCAGATCGCCAGAAAGGCGAGCTCCACCACCAGCAGGACCACGGCGTACCGCCGCACCCGCTCGCTCGAGAGAAAACTGCCGTCCCGGGCGATCCCGGCCCAATGCCGCACCAAAATCGCCCTTCCCGCCGCCCCAGCAGTCTAGGCGGCGCGGGTTACCACCGCCTTAACGGGCGCCGGGGCGCGGTCCGACCGGGCTGTCGCGCGCACCAGTGCGAGGTGGCGCGACAGGGCCAGCAGGGTCTGCGGCAGCAACGCCATCCACAAGCCCGGGATCGGGATCACGCCCTCGTCGAGCCCGATCAGCAGCAGCGCGGCCCCGTAAACCGCCGCGAAATGCGCGGGCGGGTAGCCGGTCCGCCAGGCAGCAATAATGCGATGGGCAAGCGTGCCCCAGGCCCAGGCGAACAGGGCGAGGCCGACCGCGCCGAGCTGCAGCAGGATATCGAGGTAGCTGCTATGGGCATCGGGCGCGGACCAGCCGGCATAGCGCCAGATCATCTGCACCGTCGGGCTGTCGGCACTCCAGAAACCGGCATAGCCGTAGCCCAGCAGCGGCGCACGGCCGATCTCGGGCAACACCGCTTGCCAGAGCGGCACCCGACCCGTCAGCGAAAGGTCGCGACCCATCAGGGCGAAAACGTCGCCCGGAAAGACGAGCAGCGCCACCGCCGCAGCCACGCCGCACCAGGCCAGCACGAAGCCGAACCCCAGGCGCAGGGCCGGCCGACCGGCGAGCGCCGTCCACGTCATTGCCAGACCGACCACACCGGCCACGGCCAGCGCCGACGCCCCGCGCCCCAGCAGCAGGCATCCCGCGAGCAGCGCGATGCTCCCCCAGAACCGACCCCGGCGCTGCCGCCCTGCCCCACTCCGCCGTGCCGTGGTCAAGCAGCAGAGCCCCAGCAGCATGCATTCCGCCATCGAGTTCTTCTGCGGAAACACGCCCCGCATCGCCCGCTCGTATCCCAGTGCCGTCTCGCGCCCGATCGACGGCGCCGCCACATAGGCGACCAGCGACAGCACCGCCATCGCCACGCACACGCGCCCGATGCGACCGATCGTTCGCTCCAGCCCGGCGGTGCGATGCAGGAACAGGCCGAACAGCAGGCACTCGCACAATGCGACTGACCGCCGCAGCGTGCGCACCGGGTCGGCCGACCAGACCGTCGAGAGCACCGCGAGGCCGGCGATGCACAGCACCGGCAGGAGCGGTCGGCACAGGCGCAGGTAGCCGGCCGGGTCGCGCGCGACGACGATCAGCAGCCCGGCCAGGATGACCGATTGCGCCACCGTGCTGGACAGATTGGTCTCGCCGGCCACCGTGCGGGCGACGTCCCCGCTCGCGGCCTGCAACGCGGCGATGACGCCGCCGCTGTAATAGGTAAGCCCGAAATAGGTGAAACCGATTGTGACGGCGCGGCGGGCCGCGTGGCGGGTCAACATGCGCGATGTTTCCGATCCGTCTTGACTAGCCGATCGGCACCGGTGTCTGGTCCGTTCATGATCGACGCCGCTGGAATAGCAGAAAACGACCCGCTCGTTTCAGTCATCATTCCGACCGTCCGACGTCAGGACTTGGTGCAGCGTGCGATCCGCAGCGTATTTAATCAGACGATGCGGGATTTTGAGATCGTCGTGGTGGTCGACGGGGGCGATCCGGCCACCGTCGCGGCCTTGGCGGCATGGACGGAGCCGCGACTGCGCGTGATCGTCAACCCTACTGCGAGCGGGGCCGGGCGTGCCCGAAATCTCGGGGCCGGATCGGCGCGCGGGCGCTGGCTCGCCTTCCTGGACGACGACGACGAGTTCCTGCCGACCATGCTGGCGCGCATGTTGGCGGCGGCCGACGGGCGCCGGGTCATGCTGTCCTGCCGATGCCGGGTGGTGATGCCGGAAGCGACGTACGAATGGCCGCGCGAGCCCTATCGTTCCGGGACGGCGGTGGACGACTACCTGTTCGACCGCCGCAGCCTGTTCCACGGCGCGCGCTACCTGGCGACCTCGACCTTCATGCTGCCGCGGAACGTGTTCGAACAGACGCAGTTCGGCACCACGTCGCATCAAGAGGATACGACGCTGCTGCTGCGCGTGACCAAAGCCGCCGGCCTGCCACTCGAGATGCTGGCCGACGTGCTGGTGGTGATCAATGCGGAGGCGACCCCGGACTCGCTGGGCCCGCGCTACGATTGGCGCGCGATGCTGGGCTGGTTGCGCGAGAACCGCGCGCTGCTGACCCGGCGCGCCGTCAGCGGGTTCTGCCTGATCTATCTCGGGTCGCAGGCGGCGCGGCGGCGCGACTGGCGCGGGCTGCCGGTGCTGTCGTGGCACGCGCTGCGCCACGGCAGCCCGCGCCCGATGCACGTGGCAGCCTTTGCCGGCTTCTGGCTGGTGCCGGCGCGGTGGCGGCAGCGTCTGCGCGGGCGGGTTCAGGGGAGTTCCAAGGCGGTCACGTCCAAGGCGGGCTCGGCCGAGGCTGGCAGGGCCGCCCTGCCCCAGGCGCGGTCGTAGGCGGCCAAAAGCGGCGTCACGGAGTGGTCCCAAGCCAGCACGTCCCGCACCCGCGCGGCGCCGGCGGCGCCCATCGCCGCCCGGCGCTGGGGGTCGTTCAGCAATGCGTCGAGTGCCGCGGCGAGCGCCGCCTCGTCGTTCGGTGCAGCATAGGCGCCGGCCCCGCCCGCCGAGACCCGCGTCTCGTGCAGGTCGTAGGCCACCACCGGGAGCCCGAAATACATGTATTCGATGACCTTGTTCATGGTGCTCTTGTCGGACCACGGGTTCTTCGGGTCCGGGTCGATGCCGAGCGTCGCCGATGACAGGATTCGGCACAGCGCCTCGTCGCTGACGCGGCCGGTGAAGTGGGCAAAGCCGTCGATGCCCTGTTCGGAGGCGTAGGCCTTGATCGCGGCCTGGTGCGGGCCGCCGCCGATGAACACGGCGTGGAAATCGGTGCGGCGTGCGCGCAGCAGCTTGAGCGCGCGGACCATGTGGTCGACCCCGTCCTGTTCGCAGATCTCGCCGAGATAGGCGAGCAGGAAGGGCTGGCCACGGGCGAGCGCCAGGTCGGCCGGATAGCGGCGGAAGCGGGCCAGGTCGGGGCCGGAGCGCACCACCACCACGTCGGCGGCGTCGCGGCCGCCGCGGGCGATCGCGATCCGCTTGTGGCTTTCATTGGTGGTGATCACCACGTCGGCCGCGCGCATGCTCCGCCGCTCCAGCCAAAGCAGCCCGCGGTAGAGCCAGCCGTCCGTCCGGCCGAATTTGACGGCGAACATTTCCGGGCACAGGTCGTGATGGTCGAACACGTAGCGCCGGCCCCACAACTTCCAGAACCGGCCCAGCAGCCAGAACGTGTCGGGCGGATTGCAGGCGTGCAGGATGTCGAAACCGCGGCCGGCGAGCTGCACCCAGAGGCTCAGGATCGAGGTCAGCGCGAAGCACCAGGCGAACTCCGCCGCGAAGCCGAGCGCGCCGCGCGCTTCGAACGGGATCGGATAGCGGAACACGTCCACGTCCTCGATCGTCTCGTGGCTGCGGTTGAACCCCTTCGCCTTGGGGCAGATGACGGTCACGCGGTAGCCGTGGCGCGCCAGAGTGGTCGCCTCCAGCCAGACCCGCCGGTCGAACGGGACCGGCAGGTTCTCGACCACGATTAGTACGCGGCGCCCATCAGATCGCATGTCGTCGAAGCCTCGGTAGCAGGGGGAAAGTGGAGCGCGGTGCGCAGGCGGTCACCGGGGGCGAGCGCGCCGCGGCCGATCAGGGTCCAGGCTGGGACCCGGCGGCCGAAGCCCGGCGAATACCAGCCGAGCGGCGGCGCCGTTTCGCCGCGATGCGCCCGCCACTCGAGCGCGGGCGGCAGGTGCAGCTGCGCGACGTGCCCCGGCCAGCGCAGGGTGGCGCGGGATCCATCGAGCGACAGATCGATCGCCGGGCCGAAATGAAAGGCGAGCGCCACCGCATGGGCGGCCGCGGCCTCGATCCAGTCCTCCAGCGTCAGCACCCGGCTGTCGGTGTGGAGCGATACCGCGCGGCCATGGGTGACGGGGTCGGGCAGCCGGCGGTAGCCGTCGTGGCGGGCCGACCAGCGCAGCACGGGGCCGTCGAGGCTCCGGTCGAGCCGCTCGGTCGCTGGCCGGTCCAGCCACAGGAACGGGCCGCCGATGCGGGCCTGGTCCTGCCCGTCCACCACAAGGGTGTTGTGCCCCAGCGTGCCGCGGAAGTAGCCGCGCCACTCGGGCTCGCCGTGGTAGCAATAGGTGCCGGGATCCGCGAGCAACGTGACGCCGGCGTAGCGCGCCTCGAGCGACAGCGCGTCGGCATGCCCGTGCGCGGCGATCGACAAGTAGCCGTGCGGCCCGGCATCGCAGCGGACGTAGATTTCGCCCGCCCCCGTGCCGTGCCGCAGCAGGGTGATGCCCGCATCGGCGAAGTCGTCGGGCCGCGCCCCGCCGCGCGCCGGAGCCGGCCCTGCCAGTTGCCGCGCCACCGATCCCAGCAGCGTCGGCGCTACTGCGGGCCACCAGCCGGCGCGGCCCGCCAGCGCGGCACCCACGTCCAGCACGACGCGCTCCGGCGGGGTGTCGGGCGCGTCGAGCAACACGCCGCGGCCATCGTCGCCGTCGCCGAAGCGGGGCGGATGGCCGGCGGCATCGAGGCTGGCGGCGAGGGCGTCGGCCATGCGGGTCATCACCGCCTCGACGCGGTCCAGCGCCGGCCGGCCCGCCAGGCGGGCGGCCAGCGCGGTGCCGGCGAAAATCTCAAACACGAACGGACCGTATTCGCTGGCCTGCTCGCGGTTGAAGCCGTCCGGATGGGTCTGCGCCTCCGCCTGCGCGGCCAATCCGGCTTCGGCCCAGGCGCCGAGCGACCCCGTGTCGCGGAACCAGGGAAACGCGCTGCACGCGGCGACGACGCCGGCCAGCTCGGCGATCAGGTGGTTGTTGGACGACGAGCCGCGACTGTGTAGCCGGCGCAGGTAGAGCAGGTGATGCCGGAGCTGGCGCACGAAGGCGTCGTTGCCGTCGAACAACGCGCCCACCCCGGGCCAGTCCGCCAGCAGCGCCCGGATCCACACCCAGGAGATCAGCCGCAACCCGGTCTCGATGCCCCCCGTCCAGTGCATGCCGTGGAGGAACGGGTTACGCGCCCACCAGTCGGTCAGGTGCTCGCGCACGCGCTCGGCGAACCGGTCGTCGCCGGTCAGCCACCAGGCGGTTGCCAGCACGGTCGTGGCCTGGTGGCGCGACAGCTCCCAGACGTATTTCGCATTGCCGACCAGCGCCTCGTCCCGATACGGCACGTCGAACGCGTAGGTGTCGGGATCGGACGCGACGCCGGAGGCCGGGTCGCGGTGCCAGTCGGGGCAGGTCCCGACGGTGGCGGGGCGCAGGTGGAATAGCGGCCACTGCCCGGCCAAGAGTCGCTCCGCCGCTTCCACCGTCGCCGCGACAGCCTCGGGCGGCAGGTCCTCCGGCGCCAGCCGGTGCAGCGCCACTGCGGCGACGCGCGGGCCCGGACGGACATCGCTGAGGCCGTCCGGCCGCAGGCGCGGGTGCCGCCAGGCGCGCTGCCGTAGCGCGACCCCGGTCCGCGACGCGATCTCGCCGGCCGACATGCGGCCGATGCGATGGAGATACCAGCTCAGCTTCACGCGGCGCTCCGCTCAAGCGGCAAAGGACGGCTCGTCCCCCGGGCGGCGCCCCCATGGCACCACGGCCAGCACCGGCAGGCCGACCCGGCGCTCGGCCACCTCGTCGGTCACGGCCGTCTTGGTCGAGAGCAGCGCGAGCAACCCAACCATCCCGGCCAGCAGCACGCCGCCGAACAGCCCGGCCGCACCCAACACCAGCGCCTTGGGCCCGACCGGCCGCTCCGACCCGCCGGCGGGCGCGACCTGCACGACGCTGACCTGGTTGGCCAGATCGGTCTGCTCGTTGGCACGGGCCTGCTCGAACCGGCCCTGCATCGCGCGCAGGTTCTGTGTGCCGACATCGATCCGGAGCCCGATCTCGCGCAGCTCGAGGTCGGTGCGCTCCATGCGCGCCAGCTCGGTCCCGCGGGCGGTCACGAAGGCGCGCAGCCGCTCGATCTCACCGCCCGTCGTCGCCAGCTCCGCGCTCGCCGCCACGATGTCCGCCTCGATCTGCTGGCGCAGCGGCGACGGCCCAGTGGTGGTGTTGCGCTCCTTGCGGGTTGCGGCGGCGGCGCGGCCGACGACGTTGATCTGCTGGCGCAGGCGCTGCAACTCGGGGTTGGCGCCGCCTTGCCGGGCGGCCAGCGCAGCCTCCTGCTGCTGCAGGTCGATCAGCGCGGCGGCGGCGTGGCTGCGGGCGTCGCTCTGTTCGGCGGCGGCGGCGAGCGTGGCGGGCGCGTGGGCGCGGGCGGCGGCGAGGTAGGCGAGGCGTGCCTTCAGCTTGGCCTGCCGGGCGATCGCGTCCTCCAACCGGCTTTCCGTGTCGAGCTGCTGCCCGATCAGGACCCGGCGCTGCGCCTCGATGTCGAACAGACCGCTCGCCAGCTTCAGCGTCGAGCGGCGCTGCTCCAGGCCGTTGATGTCGGTCATCGCGGTGACGATGGCGTCGCGGTAGCCATCGGTGCGGCGGCTGGCGAACACCTCCGTGTGCTTGTCGATGTAGCTCCGGATCAGCGTGTCCAGCACGCGGCGGGCGAGCGCCGGGCTGCTGGCGTCGAAGGAAAGGGAGACGACGTTGGAGAGCTTGATCGGCTCGATCCCGAGGTCGCGCGCGAAGCGGAGCACGGCGGCGTCCATCATCGTGCCGGAGGTCGGCGGGTCCGCCGCGATCTGCGGATAGATCTCGGCCAGCCCGATCGCCGCGATGGTCCGCTGGATCACCGTGCGGCTGGACAGCAGCGCGATCTCCGAATTGATGCTCTCCTGCTTGGTCGACGTCGGCGCAGTGAGCGTGGCAGCCTCGCCGTTGCTCTGGGCCATGTACTCCTGGCCGGTCTTGACCACGATGTCGCTTTGCGCGCGGAACGTCTTGGGCAGCCACAGGAGCAGGGCGAGCGCCAGCAGCGGGGGCAGCAGCAGCGCCCCGGCGATCTTGACGCGATGGCGGACGGCCACGGCGATGATCTCGCCGGTGCCGATCGGTGCGGCGTCCTCGCCCGCGGCGCGGCCGAAGCGCCCGGCGCCGTCGGCGGCGCTCATGCCCGCAACCCCCACGGCGCGCGGCGGCGGCCACGCTTGTTCATCACCAGGCCGAGCACGCCCGCGCCCCGCCGCTCCAGCGTGGCGCGCACACGGGCCACGTCGTCCAGCGCCGTGCGGTCCGCCTCCACCACGATCACCGTCTCGTCGGCCGCGGACGCCACCGTCAGCGTCTGCTGGCTGGCCAGCGCGGGCGGGCAATCGACGATCACCAGCGCGTAGCGGTCCCGCAGCATGCCGTACAGCGCGCGGACCCCGTCCAGCCGCGACAGCGTGCCGTCGCTGAGCCCGCCCGTGTCGACGGAAACCTCGCCCAGGGCGAGCGGCACCAGCGCCGGCGCGTCGCCCCGTTCGGCGGCCTCGACCAGCCCGTGCCCCGCCTTCGCCGCACCCGGCCGCGCATCCAGCAACGCGACCCGGCACCACCCCGTCGTCGCCGCCACGGCCGCCAACCGCCGCGCCACGGTCGATGTCCCGGCGCCGCCATGAGCGGCGGTCAGGTTCACGACCAGGGAGCGCGTGTCGTTCAGCGAGTGGAACAACACGGAGATCAGCGGTGCGAGTTCGGGGTGCGCGCTTTCCGCCGGGGTCAGCGGGGCGGCGCGTTGGGCCAGGAGGGGAGCGGCAGTGATCCAGCGGGTGACATAGGTCATGGCGCGCTCCTCAGAAGGCGTTGTCGCGATGGCGCAGCAGGCTGAACGGGGTCGCGGCCAAGATCCGCAGGTCGAGCCAGGGCGACCAGGTCTCGATATACTGGTTGTCCAATTCGATCCGCCGGCGCAGTTGCGCCGCCGTTTCGGTGGCGCCGCGCAGGCCGTTGATCTGGGCCAGGCCGGTGATGCCGGGCTTGACGCGGTGGCGGTGCGGGTACTCCGGCGTGATGTCTTCCCCGCGCCGGTGTTCCGTGCGCATGGCGGTGGGGTGCGGACGGGGACCGACGAGCGACATGGTGCCGTTCAGCACGTTGAGCAGTTGCGGCACCTCGTCGAGGCTGCTCCCGCGCAGGAAGCCACCGAGCCGCGTGATCCGCCGATCCGTCCGGCCGGTCTGCATGGCCCCGTTGCCGGCGTCCCGGCCCTGCCAGGTCATGGTGCGGAACTTGTAGATCTCGAACTCGCCGCCGTTGACGCCACGGCGGCGCTGGCGGAACAGCGCCGGACCGCGGCTGTCGAGCCGGATCGCGAGGCCGATCAACAGTATCAACGGCGCGAGCCACAGCAACAGCAACAGGGCGAAGCCGCGATCCATCGCCGCCTTGGCGAGGCCCGCCGCCCCGGCCTGCGGGCGTCGGGCGACCAGGAACAGCGGGATGTCGGCCAGGCCCGTTTCCGGCCGCACGGCGCCGGTGTGCCCCACCGGGAACAAGGACGCCACCTCGATCTGCGCCGCCTTGAGCCGGTGCGCGATCTGGCGCACGCGCTCGTCGGCCAGCCCGGGCTGCGCGAGCACGACACGGTCGATCTCGCCGCGGCGGCCGCCTTCCAGCAAGGCGGTCACCACGTCGCTCAGCCGCTCGCCGGGGCGGGTCGGCACCAGTTCGACGCCGGCCGGCGCAGCCCGGCGCAGCATGCGGCGCAACCATTCCGCCTCGCTGCCGCCGCCGATCACGGCGACCCGCTCGCCGCCGAAGCGCCAGGCTGCGCCGAGCACGCCGGCATGGGCGAGCACCCGTCCGGCGAATGCCGCACAGACGACCAAGGCGAACCAGGCACCGGCCCAGGCGAACGGCATCGTTGCGTGCGGACGGCAGGCGACGGTCAGTGCCGTAGCTAGCCCGACCAGCGCCAGCCCACCGCGGGCGATCTGTCCGATCATGCCCGTCGTCGCCGCGCCGAGGTTCCGGTGCCGCAGCAATAGCGGCGACAGCAGGGCGCCGACCGCCGAGGTTTGCAGCATTTCGGGCGGCAGCAGACCGACCTCGGCGAGCAGCAACCCGTCGACGCCCGTGGCGCCCGGCAGCGCCGCCGCGGCGATCCCACAACCCAGCGTTGCTGCCATGTCCCAAGCGACCAGCAGTCCGGGGAAGATTGAACGGAAATGCGAGGTTCGGCCGGCACGCCGTTGTTTCGGCTCGATCGCCATCCATGGAGGGGGCGCGAAAAAGGGAACCGCAATGCGTGCGTCGCTCTGCATGTCTGTGCGTTCCGTGCCGAGCCCAGTTCTGGGTCGGGTTGCAGGTCTCGGCTTTTTGCAACCACGACTCGCAACTATCAAGTTCTTGTGAGTTAATCAACAGCTTACAATTGCAACCAAACCAGGCAGTTTCCACCTGTTCGGCTTAGAATGCCGGGTAGCCCGGCGTTAAAACTGCACGTTCTGGTTGAAGAGGAGCCGCTATTCTGCTGGACAGGTTGAGAAGCGCTTGCCTTGCTGGCGACGATACGATCTCGCGCCAGCACGGACCGAGTCGCCCCGACTGGCCGGCCAAGCCCGCGAAATATTCTCGGCGTGGCAGGAGCCGTGTGGCGGTGCTGGTTCCCGGCGGGCTGGAGGGCGCCGGCGGGATCGGCCGGTGGGCGGGCTACCTCCAGGCCAGCTGGGCGGCCCAGGGATTGCAGCCCGCGCTGGAGATCATCGACACGCGCGGCCGTGGCGGCGCGGCCACCGCGGCACGGGCCTACGCGATCGCTCTCGCGCGCCTGGTCCGGTTACGGGCGACCGGACAGCTCGCCGGGATCCACGCCAACCTGTCCAAGCGCGGCAGCACGGCCCGGAAGCTGGTCGTCAGCCGGCTGGCCGCGACGCTGCGCATCCCGCTCGTGCTGCACCTGCATGGCAGCGGCTATGACGCGTTCTACGCGGCGCTGCCCGGCTTCTGGCAACGCCGGGTCGCAGCGATGTTCCGTCGCGCGGCCGCCGTTGTCGTGTTGGGGCAGGCCTGGGCCGACTGGGCGGTCAGCACGGTCGGCGTCCCGCGCGAGCGGGTGCACGTGATCCATAACGGCGTCCCGGCCCCGCCGCCCCGCCCGCCGCGCTCGCCGGGCCCCTGCCGCATCCTGCTGCTCGGCCGGCTCGGAGACCGCAAGGGCGTGCCGGAACTGCTGGCCGCGCTCGGCAGCGCCGGCCTGCGCGATCGGTCCTGGACCGCCACGCTGGCCGGCGACGGCGAGGTGGAGCGGTTCCGGCACGAGGTCGCGCGCGCCGGGCTGGGCGACCGCGTCGCGCTGCCGGGCTGGCTCGGCGCCGCGGAGTCCGCCGCGCTGATGGCACGGGCCGACATCCTGGTGCTGCCGTCGCATGCCGAGAACTTCCCGCTCTCGGTCATCGAGGCCCTTGCCGCGGAGGTCGTCGTGGTCAGCACGCCCGTCGGTACCACGCCCGAGCTGCTCGCCGACGGCGGATCCGCCCTGTTCGTCCCGGTCGGCGACGCCGACGCCCTTGCCGCAGCGCTGGTGCGGCTGGTTGATGACGACGGATTACGGGCGCGCCTTGCGCAAGCGGGCCACGCCGTGTTCGCCGAACGGCTCGACATCGAGGCACTGGCCCGGCGCTTCGCGGCGCTGCATGCGGCGGTGTCCCGCCCCGCCGCATGCTGATCCGGCACAGCGCCCTTTACATCGCGGCCAAGCTGCTGCCTGGCGCCCTCGGCATGGCGACAACCGCGCTGCTGACCCGGCTGCTGCCGCCTGACCGCTACGGCAGCTATGGCGTCGCCCTCGTCATCATGAGCTTCGGCGCGACGATCGGCTTCGAATGGCTCGGCCTGACCTATCTCCGCCTCGCCCGCGCGCAACCCGACCAGGCGCTGGCGGCCGGTACGTTCAACCGCTTGTTCGTCGCTGCCCTGGCGCTCGCGGGCCTGATCGGCGCCGTCGCCCTCGCCGCGGTGCCCGAACCGGACCGCGCCACCGTGGCGAGCGGTTTCGCGCTGATGGCGGCCTACGCCTTTTTCGAGTTCCGCGCCCGCTTCCCCGTCGCCAACCTCGCCCCCGGGGCCTACCTGCGCATGAACGTGGGGCGGGCCGCCCTGATCCTCATCGCGGCAGTCGGCGCCGCCTGGAGTACCGGCGACCCGGTGGCCACCGCCTGCGCCACCGCGCTGGCCACGCTCGCGGCCGCCTTTGCTGGGGGCGCCACCGTCCGAGGCAGAGGGTTCGACCGCCAGCTCGCCCGCGCCGCGGTCGCCTTCGGCCTGCCATTGGCCGCAAGCCTCGCGCTCAACAGCGCGACCAACAGCGCCACCCGTGGCCTGATCGGCGGCCTCGGCGGCGTGGAAGCGCTCGGCTTGTTCACCGCGGCATTCGTGCTGGTGCAGAACACGCTGGTGGTGCTGTCCTCCGGCGTGGCGTCCGCCGGGTTCGCGCTGGCGGTCCGCGCGCTGGAGGCCGGCGATCCGGCGGAGGCACGGCGGCAATTGCTGGCCAACGGCACGTTGCTGCTCGCCGTGCTGGCTCCGGCGGCGCTGGGCATGGCGCTGACTGCCGACAGCCTGGCAGCCACCCTGGTCGGCCCCGCTTTCCGCGACGCCGTCCGGCAATTGACGCCGCTGCTGGCTGCCGCCGCTTTCCTGACCGGGCTGCGCTCCCATTACTTTGACCACGCCTTCCAGCTGGGCCGGCACGTCCGTGGCCAAGTCGTCGTCACGGCGGTCGCGGCCGTCGTCACGCTCGGCTTGGACGCCGTGTTGATCCCGGCGCGCGGGGCGCAGGGTGCGGCGGTCGCGCTGCTGGTCGGCAGCGCGGTGGCCGCCGTGCACGCCGCGGTCGCGGGCAGCCGAGCCTTCGCGCTGCCGTTCCCGGCGGCGGCGGCGGCCCGCATCGCCGCGAGTTGCGCCCTCATGGCCGCCGGCGTGCTGGCCGTCCCGGGCAGCGGACCGTCGGCGCTGGCCGGCAAGATCGCGGTCGGCCTCGTGACCTACGCCGTGGCGGCGGCCGCGCTGGACGTGATGGGCCTGCGCCGCGCGTTGTGGCGCCGCTGGAGCCCCGTGCGGCGGCGGCCGGCATGAAACGGCGCACCCTGCTCGGCGCCGCCTCCGCGCTGGTCCTTCCGGCGGCCGCGGCGAAGCGCGTCGTGCTGCCACTGCGCGTCGCTGCGCGGCGGTCCGGCCTTCTGATCGGGTCGTCCAGCGAAATCGACCTGGCACGCGACCCGGCCTACGCCGCGCTACTCGCCGCCAACGTCGACCTGTTCGCCCCCAACATGAGTTGGCAGCGCATGTCCCCCCAGCCCGGCGAGACCGCGGTGGCGCTCGACCCGAATGTCGCCTGGGCTCAGGCGGCCGGCCTGCGTCTGACGGGCTACCACCTGCTGTGGCACCAGCGGCTGCCGGGTTGGTTCGCCGGGCTCGACCGGACCGCGGCCGAGCGGGCGATCGTGGCGCATATCGAGTTCATGGGCGCCCGGTTCGGCGCCGAGACGGATAGCTGGAACGTGGTCAACGAGGCGATCCGTCCCGCCGACGGCCGGCCGGGTGGCCTACGACGGAGCCCGTTGCTGGAGATCCTGGGACCGGCCTTCTTCGATCTGGCATTCGAGACGGCGCGTCAGGTGCGGCCCGACGTGCTCCGCGTCTACAACGATTACGATCTCGAGCTGAACTCGCCCGACCAGCGCGCCCGCCAGCGCGCCCTGCTCGGCCTGCTCGACCGGTTCGCCGCCCGCGACTTGCCGGTTCAGGCGGTCGGCCTGCAATGCCACCTGCGCACGCGCTCGTTCGACGCGTTCGATCCGGTCGCGTTCCGGCGCTTCCTGGACGAGATCGCCGCGCGAGGTTTCGCGATCGTCATCTCGGAACTTGACGTGCACGACCTCGCCCCCGGCGACGTGGCCGCGCGCGATCGTCAGGTGGCGTCGATCCTTGCGCGCTTTCTGGAGGCGGCGCTCGGGTCGCCGCACGTCCGTGCGCTGGTGTTCTGGGGTTTGAGCGACGGGTATTCCTGGCTCAACGATCCCGCCCGGCCGCAGGACGCGCGACCGGACGGTCAGCCGGGCCGCCCTGCCCCGTTCGATGCGGAGATGCGCCCGACCGCCGTGTGGGAAGCCGTGCAGCAGGCGCTGACTGCCGCTCCCGCGCGGTCGCGATAGACCAATCTACCGCGACCAGGCGAGCGCGATCGCGATCCCCCACAGCGTTCCCGCCCCGGCGATCGCCACCGCGATACCAAACAGCGCATCGCCCGGTCGACGGGTCTGCGCGGTCGGATCGCGGGCGATCTCGGTGCAGGAACGGGCCATGGCGCGGCGCTTAGGCGGCGGCCTTGGACGCGCGCGGCTTGCGGGCAGGCTTGGCTTCAGCGGCGGCCGGCGCGGGTTCGGGCTCGGGCTCCGGCGTCGGTTCGGCTGCTGCCTTGCGGCCGAGGCCGATCTGCTTGGCCAGCCCCGAACGCGTCGCGGCGTAGTTCGGCGCCACCATCGGGTAATCGCGCGGCAGGCCCCACTTGGTGCGATAGGCGTCCGGCGTCATGCCGTAGCTGGTCTGCAGATGACGCTTGAGCATCTTCAGCTTCTTGCCGTCTTCGAGGCAGACAATGAAGTCCGGGAACACGGATTTCTTGATCGGAACCGCCGGCGTATGGACCGGAGTCGGCGGCGCTTCTGCTTCGCCCGCGGTGGACAAAGAGCGGTAGACCGACTGGATCAGTCCGGGCAGCGCTTCGACTGCGACCGGGTTCTTGGAGACGTGCGCCGATACGATCTTGGCGGTCAGATCGAGGATACTCGGCGTGGTTTGGTCAGACATCGTGGCAAACTCCTTCAGCTGAATAATAGCGCGCCGTTGGACGATACTCAATTGACAGGAACGAATGAAACAAGTCTTTCCCGACACAAAATCGTCGGGTGTCCCGAGCTGGTCAATTTAGCTCCCACGATCACCGACGCCATCCGAATTAGGCACGCTTCGCCGAGTCGTGCTTACGATCGACAGTCAAACATCCCGCGCCGCTCTCAACGACATGAACGAAATATCAGCCCGGTGCGTTCGATAGCGCACAAGCGCGCCAAACGGCACGGTAGCCGGAACGAGGTTGCATCCGGCCCCTTGCGGGTTCGGCGCCGTTGACGCGTTATTCGTTCATTCCAAGAAGAGGTCGCCATGTTCCGCCGCTTGCTGCTCGTCGCCCCCGTTCTCGCCCTCATCGGCTGCGCGCAGCCCCGCCCCGCCGCTGACTCCAGCGCCGCCGCGGTCAATACCGTCGTGTTCTTCACCCCCGACAGCGCCGCGCTCGACCCGGCCGCCCGCGACGCGGTGACCCAGGCCGCCGACATCGCCAAGCAGCGCCCCGGCGCCAGCGTGCGCGTCCGCGGCTACGCGGCGCCCGATGCCGGTTCCGCGCAATTCAACCAGTCGCTCGCACGCACCCGCGCCGAGGCCGTCGCCGATGCCTTGGTCACCGCCGGTATCCCGCGGTCTCGCCTCGGCATGGAAAGCCGCGGCGCCGTGCCGTACGACCTGATGCCGACGGAGTCGCGCCGGGTCGAAATCCTCATCGGTAGCTGACGGCGTCGCCATGACGGAAGCACAGGCCCGCGAAGCGATCTGCCGGCTGGGACACAGCCTGTTCGCCCGCGGCCTGAGCTTCGGCGCCTCCGGCAACATCAGCCAGCGCATCGACGATGGCTGGCTGATGACCCCCACCGGCGTCGCTCTCGGCGATCTCGACCCGGCGCGCCTCGCCAAGCTCGACGACGCCCTGACCCTGGTCTCGGGCGATCCGCCGACCAAGGAAAGCGTGCTGCACCGGGTCATGTACGACGAGCGGCCCGATGCCGGCGCGGTGGTGCATCTTCATTCGACGCACTCGGTGGCCGTTTCCTGCCTCGCCGACATCGATCCGGCCGACGTGCTGCCGCCGATCACGGCCTATTACGTGATGCGGGTCGGCCGCCTGCCGCTGGTGCCCTATTTTCCGCCGGGCGACCGGATGCTGGCCGAGGCGGTGCGTCCGCTGGTCGGCAAGCATCATGCGGTGTTGCTGGCCAATCACGGCCCGATCGTCGCCGGCACGTCGCTGGCCGCCGCTGCCGGCGCGATCGAGGAGCTGGAGGAAACCGCCAAGCTGTTCCTGCTGCTCCAGGGTCACCGCACCCGGCCGCTCACCGCCGCGCAGGTGGACGAGTTGCGCGCCCGCTTTGGTTAGCCCGGGGCAGGTTCGTCCCGGAAATACGGCTCGACCGTGCCCTGCAGCTTCATCGTCATCGGGCGGCCCTTGCGGTCGGTGGTGTTGCCCACCGTCAGGCGCACCCATCCTTCGCTGACGCAGTATTCCTGCACGTTGGTCTTCTCGAGACCCTTGAAGCGGATGCCGATGCCGCGCTCGAGCAGGCCGGCATCGTAGAAGGGGCTGTCGGGATCGGCGGAAAGCCGGTCGGGAGGAGTATCAACCATGGGTGCCCTCTCCCACAGGATAGCCGCGCTGTCACGGTGGCAGCTGCCCGGCTTGCCGTGCGCCATGCTGTGCGACTCCGGCAAGGCGGTGCTAGCCTCCGGCCATGAGGCCGCATTTCAAGCGAGAACGGGCGCATGGCGGGCGGGTCGCCGGCGTTGACGAGGTCGGCCGTGGTCCGCTCGCGGGGCCGGTGGTCGCGGTCGCGGTCGTGTTCCACGCCGGCGTGCCGCGCCGGGTCGCGCCGCTGATCGACGACAGCAAGAAGCTCAGCCCGGCCGAGCGCGACCGGGCCGCGGCCGCCATCCGCAGCTGTGCCGAAATCGCCATCGGCGCCGCCTCCGTGGCCGAGATCGAGACGCTGAACATTCTGCACGCCTCCATGCTGGCGATGCGCCGGGCCGTGTTCCGCCTCGGGCGACATCCGGAGCTGGCGCTGGTGGACGGCAATCGTGCGCCGCCCGGCCTGCCCTGCCCGGTCGAATGCTGCATCGGCGGCGACGCGACTTCGCTCTCCATCGCGGCGGCGTCCATCATCGCCAAGGTGACCCGCGACCGGGCCATGCTGCGCCTGGCCGCGCGCTACCCGCATTACGGCTGGCACGAGAATGCCGGCTATGCCACCGCGCATCACCGCGCGGCATTGGCGGCGCACGGCCCCTCGCACCACCACCGCGCCGCCTTCGGCACCGTGCGCCGCTTGTTGGCCGACGGCGCGATCTTGGTGCCCGAAACCCTCGATTGACGTGGTGTCGGGCGCATCGTCACGATGCGCCGCACCCATGGATACCTTCGACGCCATCCCGCTCGATCAAGTGCTGCTCGGCGACTGCATTGCCCAGATGGGCATGCTTCCCTCGGCCTCGGTCGACTGCATCTTCGCCGATCCGCCGTACAACCTGCAGCTGCGGGGCGAGCTCCGCCGGCCCGATGACAGCCTGGTCGATGGCGTCGACGACGAGTGGGACAAGTTCAGCGACTTCGCAGCCTATGACGCTTTCACCCGCGCCTGGCTCGGCGAGTGCCGCCGCCTACTGCGCAAGGACGGCACCATCTGGGTGATCGGCGCCTACCACAACATCTTCCGGCTCGGCACCATCCTGCAGGATCTGGGCTTCTGGATCCTCAATGACGTCATCTGGCGCAAATCGAATCCGATGCCGAACTTCCGCGGCCGGCGGTTCACCAACGCGCACGAGACGATGATCTGGGCCGCCCGCGGGCGGGACAGCCGCTACCGGTTCAACTACCAGGCCATGAAGTCGCTTAACGACGATACCCAGATGCGCTCGGACTGGACGTTCCCGCTCTGCACCGGCCCCGAGCGGCTCAAGAACCAACACGGACTCAAGCTGCACCCGACGCAGAAGCCGGAGGCACTACTGCACCGGATCGTGCTGGCCAGCACCTCGCCCGGCGACGTCGTGCTGGACCCGTTCCTCGGCACCGGCACCACGGCGGCGGTGGCCAAGCGGCTTCACCGGCATTTCATCGGGATCGAGCGGCACCCCGCCTATGCGGAGGCCGCGATCGGGCGGGTACGCCGCGTGCGTCCAGCGCCGGCGGATCTGACCGCGGCGTCGCCCACCAAGCGGGATGCGCCGCGCGTGCCATTCGGCAGCCTGGTCGAGCGCGGGCTGGTGCCGGAAGGGACGGTGCTGTTCGACAAGTTGCGCCGGGTTCGCGCCGTGGTGGCCGCCGACGGCTCGCTCACGGCGGGCGCGATGCGCGGCTCCATTCACCAAATCGGGGCCCGGCTGCAGAACGCGCCAAGCTGCAACGGGTGGACGTTCTGGCATTTGGACCGGGGCGGCGCCCTGGTCCCGCTCGACACCGTTCGCGTCGAGTCGATCGCCGCCGAATGAGAGAACGCCCGGCCGGTCGTCCCGGCCGGGCGTTCTGACGGTTAGTAGTAGCTGCCGGGACGCGAGTTGCCCTGGGCGCGGCTCGGCAACGCCATGTTGCCGGTGTCCGGACCCGGGTTGCTCTGCTGCAGGCGGCCACCGTAGCCGCGCGGCTGCGCCATGCTGCCCGTATCGGGACCGGTCGGCTGCGTCACCGCGATGTTGCCCTGCGGCACCGGGGTCGGGTAGGCCATGTTGCCGGTGTCGGTCGGGCGGTTCGGGTTGTAGGGCGAGGTGTTGCAGGCGGCGACGCCCAGCAACAGCGTCAACGACAGGGCGGTGGTGATCGACTTCATGTGTTCTCCTTACGGCCGAGCTCGGCAGGTTTTCCTTGCCAGCGTGGCCGCAGGGTAACGGCCGACGGCAACAACGCAACGGTCCGCTTGACATTTCCGCCACAACTGTGGCGTCGCTGCACAGTCGGCGTCAAAACTCAGATCGCGCCCTTCTCCGCCAGCCCAGCGATCGTCTCGTCGTCATAGCCCAGACCCCGCAAGACCTCCGCCGTGTGCTCGCTCCGCTCCGGGGTCGCGGTACGGACCCGGCGTGGCAGGCCGGACATGTTGACCGGCGAGGCCACCAGTTCGAGCCGCCCAAGCCGCTTGTGCTCGACCGGCGTCGCCATGCCCAGGTGCCGGACCTGCGGATCGGCGAAAACCTGGTCGATACTGTTGATCGGCCCGCACGGAATGCCGGCGCCCTCGAACAGCTCGATCCAATGCGCCGAAGGCTCCGTCGCGGTGACGGCGGAGATGGCGGCGTTGATGGCCTGGCGGTTGGCGCTGCGCCCCTTCTGGTCAGTCCAGCCCTCGCGGGTCACCCACTCCGGATGCCCGATGGCGTGGGAGAACCGCTCGAACAAGCGGGCCGAGCTCGCCGCGATGTTGATGTGGCCGTCGCTGGTGGGGAATACGCCGGTCGGGATGCCGGTCGGATGGTCGTTGCCGGCCTGCTGGGCCACGTCGCCGCGCATGAGCCAGCGCGTTGCCTGGAAGTCGAGCATGAAGGTCTGGACTTCGAGCAGGCTGGTCTGCACCCAACGGCCGACCCCGGTGCGCTCGCGCTCGAACAGCGCCGTGACGATCCCGAACGCCAGCAGGTTGCCCGCCGTGAGGTCCGCGATCGGGATGCCCACCCGCACCGGCCCCTGCCCGGGCAGGCCGGTGATGCTCATCAGCCCGCCCATCCCCTGCGCGATCTGGTCCACCCCGGCCCGCGCGCTGTATGGCCCCGTCTGTCCGAAGCCGCTGATGCTGCCATAGACAAGCCGTGGGTTGATCGCATGCACGTCGTCCCAGGCGATCTTGAGGCGGCCTTTCACGTTGGCGCGCATGTTCTCGATGATGACGTCGGCGGTGGCTACCAGCTTCATGAACGCCGCATGACCCTCGGGCGATTTGAGGTTCAGCTGGATCATGCGCTTGTTGCGGTGCAGGTTCTGGAAGTCCGGCCCGTCCCGGTCGCCGCTGATCTCTTCGCCCCCGGAATCAGGCGGCTCGATCCGGATCACGTCGGCGCCCCAATCGGCGAGGTGGCGAACCGCGGTAGGCCCGGCGCGCGCGAGCGTCAGGTCCAGCACGACGATCTTGTCCAGCGGCAGCCGCGTGGCGGCATGCAGGTCGGCGGTGTTGGTGTCAGGCATGTTGTTGTTTCCAGGACGTCCCGCCCGCGAGTGTATCGCGACGCTGCCGTCCGGCAACCACCTGTACATGCCAACGGCCGGGGGTGACCCGGCCGTTGCTCACGCTGTCAGAGAGACGGGCTCAGGCGGACTCGACCGATACGGCCTCCGGCCCACGGCGGCCATCGGCCACCTGCATCTTCACGTTCTGGTTGGGCTCGAGCGAGCTCATGCCGCCACGGTTCAGCGCGGAGATGTGCACGAACACATCCTTGCCGCCACCTTCCGGCATCACGAAACCGAAGCCCTTCTCGGCATTGAACCACTTCACCGTGCCGCGCATCTCGACGGCCGTGCTCATGTCCACGGGCTGACGTGCCGAAGGCCGCGGGCGGTCGAACCCGCCGCCGCCGCCGCCAGCACCGGCCCCATAACCGCCGCCGCTGGCACCACCGCCGCCACCGCCGCCGCCTGCGCCACCCGGGGTCGCGGTGCTCTCATCGACGCTCATCACGTCGGCGATTTGCGGCCCTTTCTGACCCGGCGATACGGATACCCGCATTGTTGCCCCCGGCGACACCGTCTGGTAGCCGGCGCGCGATAGCACGCTGATGTGGAGGAAGGCGTCTCCGCCGCCCCCCTCGAGCTCGACGAAACCGAAGCCCTTCTCGCCATTGAACCACTTCACCACGGCGCCGGTTTCCGGACCGCCCGGGGCACCGAAGCCGCGCGGCGCGCCGCCACCGAAATTGGACGGGCCGCGATCGCGCCCACCACCGGCCGGTACGTAGGCGTCACGCGGCACGTAGGGCTCGTCCCTGCCACCACGTCCGCCGCCCCCAAAATCGTCGAAGCGGTCTTTTCCACGGCCCCCACGGCGCGGGCTGTCGAAGGAACGGCGGTCAGGTGTGCTCATATGACGGGTCTCAAACGGGGTGAACGACGCAAACATAATGTCCACCAGCCTGGGTCCAAGCCATCAGGAGGCGACATGGGGGTAACTTAACTGCTTTTCTCAACCACTGCCAAGCTCAACGCGCGGCAAAACAGCGCGCCCGGGCGCGTGCGGGCATGAAGTCTCCGAGAACGCCTGCCACTTGGCAAGCATCCATCCGCTTGCGGTGCAGCGCCGGTTGCCGCCGAGTGTTGATCCGCAACACGCCGCCGCCGGCCAGCGGGATGCGCAGCGTGCCCTGCTGGATGGCGCGCACATAAAGCGGCAGGGCCAGGCCCACCGGCGGCGGCCTCCCCTGCGCGATGGCGGACACACGCTCGCGATAGTCGGCCGCCAGCGCCGGCGTCCGGGAATGGTAATGGCCAACCGCATCGAACCAGTTGCCGCCGGCATCGCCGTGGAGCTGGACGAGGAAGCGGCCGGCATAGTCGGCATTGGACGCCGGGTCGAACGCCTGCTCGATGCTGGCAAAGGCGCCGGGATGGGATTGCAGGTTGATCTGCATGCAGCCGATGTCGATCTGGCCGACGCCGCGGGCCTGCGCGGCCCGGACCCAGGCGACCGCCTCGTCCTTGCCGTTGAAGTAATAAGCGCCGCCATCGGCGTTCACCGCCCACGGCCAGGGCTGCAGCCCCGACAGCGGCGGGATGGGCCGCCCGCTCTCCGCCTTGGCGATCGCCCGCAACAGGCCCGGCGGCGTGCCGTAGCGCAGCTCCGCCGCCTCGATCCCCGCCGTGCACAACGCACTCTGCTCGCCCGCCCCTGCCTGCGCGCGCGCCGCGCCGGGCGCTGCGCACAGCAGCGCGAGAACGAGCGCCGCCCACCGCATGCTACGCCGCGTTGGCGAGGCTCCCCTGCGCGTGGCGGGCGAAGATGGTGAACAGCTTGCGGGTCACCGGGCCCGGCGCCCCGTCGCCCACGGCCGCCCCGTCCAGCGCCACGATCGGCCGCACGAAGCTGGTCGCGCTGGTCATGAACACTTCCGATGCCGCCCGCAGCTCCGCCTCGCTGAACGCACGCTCCTCGAAGGCGATACCTTCGTCGGCCAGCAGGCTGACCAGCGCCGCGCGGGTGCAGCCCGGTAGGATCGCATGCCCGAGCGGGCGGGTGCGCAACACGCCGTCGGCATCCACGATCCAGGCGCTGGTGGATGATCCCTCGGTGACCAGCCCGTCCGCATCGATCAGCAGCGCCTCTGCCGCTCCCCGCTCCCGCGCCGCCTGCTTGGCCAGCACGTTGGGCAGCAGCGCGACCGACTTGATGTCGCACCGTTCCCATCGCTGGTCGGGATGGGTGACGGCGGTGACCGCCCATTTGTCGACGTCGCGCGGATACGGCGCCGTCCGCCGCACCGTTACCACCACCGCGGGCGGTGTGGAGGCCGACGGGAAGGCATGGTCGCGCCGTGCCACGCCGCGGGTGATCTGCATGTAGAGCAGCCCCTCCGTGATCCGGTTCTGCCGCAACACCTCGCGCATCACATGGAGCAGCGCGGGCCGGCTCATCGGCGGCGCGATGCGGATTTCGCGCAGCGAGCGCTCGAGCCGGTCCATGTGCAGCCCGGCATCCACCAGCCGGCCGCCCAGCACGTAGACCACCTCGTAGATCCCGTCCGCGAACTGGTAGCCGCGATCCTCCACGTTCACGCTGGCCTCGCGCTGCGGGACATAGGCGCCGTTGACGTAGGCGATGCGGCTCATCGAAAAATCCTTACTGGGCGGCCCGATCGTCGGAATTGACGCCGAGCTGCTTGAGCTTGCGGTGCAGCGCGCTGCGTTCCATGCCGACGAACCCGGCAGTGCGGCTGATGTTGCCGCCGAAGCGCAGCAACTGCGCCTGCAGATACTGCGTCTCGAACATGTCGCGCGCCTCGCGCAACGGCAAGGACATCAGGTCGGCCGACGGGTCGAAATTGAGCAAGGACGGCGCGCCCTGGCTGATCTCGGCCGGCAGCATCTCGGCGCGGATCGGATCGCCGGGCCCGCCGGGCGCCATGATCAGAAGCCAGTCCATCAGGTTGCGCAACTGGCGCACGTTTCCGGGCCAGTCATAGGCCTGCAGCGCGGTCAGCGCGTCCGTCGATAGATCGCGGCTCGGGATGCCGGAGTTCTCCGCCGAGCGCTCGATGAAATGTCGCGCCAGCTCCGGCACGTCTTCGCGCCGTTCCTTCAGGCTGGGCATCCGCACCGGCACCACGGCCAGCCGGTAATACAGGTCCTCGCGGAAGCGCCCATTGGCGATCTCGGCCTGCAGGTCGCGGTTGGAGGTGGCCAGCACCCGGACGTCGACCTTGACCCGGGTCGCGCCGCCGAGCCGCTCGAACGTCTGGTCCTGCAGCGCGCGGACGATCTTGCCCTGCGTCTCGATCGGCATGTCCGACACTTCGTCGAGCAGGAGCGTACCGCCATGGGCGCGCTCCAGCACACCGGCGCGGCGCGGCGCGGCGGAGGCATCCGCCCCGGCCTCGACGCCGAACAGCTCCTCTTCGAAGCGCGCCGGGTTGAGCGTGGCGCAGTTGAGCACTACGAACGGCCCGTCCGCCCGGCGCGAGCGCTCGTGCACCATGCGCGCGGCGACCTCCTTGCCGCAGCCCGCGGGCCCGCTGATCAGCACGCGCGACCCGGTCGGCGCCACCCGATCCACCGCCGCGCGCAGTTGCGAGATGGCGCTGCTCTGCCCCGTGAGCTCGCTTTCCGCCCCCGCCCGCAGCCGCAGCTCGGCATTCTCGCGCGACAACCGCGCCGCCTCCAGCGCCCGCCGCACGATCAGCAACAGTCGGTCCGACTTGAAAGGCTTCTCGATGAAGTCGTAGGCGCCGTGCTGGATCGCGGTCACCGCCGTCTCGATCGTGCCATGCCCGGAGATCATCACTACCGGAACGTGCGGCTCCTCGGTGTGCAGCACCTTCAGGATGCCGAGCCCGTCGAGCCGCGACCCCTGCAACCACACGTCCAGGATAACCAGCGAGGGGCGGCGGTGCCGGAATGCCGCGATCGCCGCGTCGGAATCGCCGGCTTGCCGGATCGCGTACCCCTCGTCGTCGAGCACACCGCCGATCAGCGTGCGGATGTCGGGCTCGTCATCGACGATTAGAATTTCCTGCGCCATCGGCCCGGTCTCTAAGCCGGAACGGGATGCGGCACAATCAGCGGCAGCGCGAGCGTGGCGACCGCCCCGTCCTGCCCCGGCCGATCGTCGAGCTCCACGCGGCCACCGTGATCCTCCATGATCTTCTTGACGATCGCCAAGCCGAGCCCGGTCCCCTTCGGTTTGTGGGTCACGTAAGGCTCCGTCAGCCGCGCCCGGTCGCCTTCCGGCAAGCCGATGCCGTCGTCGCGCACCTCGATCAATACGGTGGCATCCACCACCCGGACTACCACCTCGATGCGCCCGATCTTGCCGCCATCCGCCGGCCGGCCGCGCGCTGCCACCGAGTCGGCCGCGTTCTGCAGCAGGTTGGTCAATGCCTGGCCCAACAGCCGTCGGTCGCACGAGCCGATCGGCCCCTTCTCCGGAATCTCCGTCACCCAATCGATCTCCGGCCGCGCGCTCCGCTGCAGCACCAGCGCTTCCCGCGCTACCCGGCCCACATCGTCCGGCTTGAGCACTGGCTGCGGCATCCGCGCAAAGGCGGAGAACTCGTCCACCATGCGCCCGATATCGCCCACGTGCCGCACGATGGTGTCGGCGCATTGCACGAACGTCTCCGGGTCCGACTGGATCTCCTTGGTGAAACGCCGCTTCAGCCGCTCCGCGCTGAGCTGGATCGGGGTCAGCGGGTTCTTGATCTCGTGCGCGATCCGCCGCGCCACATCCGCCCAGGCCGCCTTGCGCTGCGCCGATTGCAGCTCGGTGATGTCGTCGAACGTCACCACGTAGCCATCCGGCCGGCCGCCGCGCAGGTCGGTGCCGACGCGGACCAGCAGGGTGCGGCGGCGCGAGGCCGGGCCGATCTCGACCTCGGCCGTGTGCGCCCGTTCCGGCTGCGCGGCCACCTTGGCCAGCAGCTCGGCGAATTGCGGCACCGTCTCGCTCAACGGCACGCCCAGCGCGCTGATCAGGTCGATGCCCAGCAACTCGCTCGCCGCCCGGTTGGGCAGCTCCACCCGGCCTTGCACGTCCAGCCCGATCACTCCCGCCGACACGCCCGCCAGCACCGTTTCGGTGAACCGCCGGCGCTCGTCGATCTGGCTGTAGGCGTCCATCAGCTCGCCGCGCTGCGAGCCCAGCTGGCCGGTCATGCGGTTGAACGCCCGGCTCAGCCCGGCCACCTCGTCGTCGCTCGCCGTCTCCGGCACCCGCACCGTCAGATCGCCGCCGCGGACCCGCTCGGCCGCGCGGATCAGTCCGCCGATGGGCCGCGCGATCTGGTTGGCCAGCACCAGCCCGATCAGCACGGCCGCCATCAGCACCAGCAGCGCCACCAGCGCGAAGATCATCACGAAGGTGAGCTGCAGCTTGACCCGGTTGTCGTCCAGCTGATTGTACTCGGCCACCGAATGCTCGGTGCGCACCATGTGGTTCAGGATTTCCTGATCCACCGGCCGCACGATCAGCAGCATCAGCGGCGGCGTCGAGCTGAGCTGCACCACCGCGCGCACCCGGTTGTCCTCCGGCGAGCCCAGCACGGCCACCTCGCCCGAGCGCGCCTGCTCGATTGCCGATTGCGGCGGCAGCTCGACGCCGAGACCCTCCATCGCGCCGGTCCCGGCCACCACCTGCCCGGTGACCGGCTCGAAGATGAGCGACTCCGTCAGCCCGCGCAGCATCGTCTGCGTCTGCAGCACCTGCGCGAACACGTAGGGGTTGCCGATCAGCATGGAGCCGGCCCGGTTGAGGTCGTTGGCCATGCCGAGCGCTTCGCTGCGGATGTTGTTGCGATGCTCCTCCAGGTAGCCGCGGCTGGCCTCGAGCCCTTCGTTGAGCGCGGTGCGGACCCGGTCGTTGAACCAGGCCTGGATGCCCAAGCTGAAGAAGGCGGTCGCGAACAAGGCCACCAGGATCGTCGGCGTCACCGCCACCACGCTGAACAGCAGCACCAACCGCACGTGCAGCCGTGACCCGGCCGAGCCCCGCCGCCGCTCGACCCACACCCGCGTCACGCGCCCGGCCAGCACCGCCACCAGCAGCAGCATCACCACGAGGTTGGCCAGGACGATCGCCAGCAGCCGGTTGGGCGATAATTGCAGCCGCGCCAGGAAAATGAAGGTCGCGATCCCGAGCGCCAGCGCCACGGAGGCCAATACGAGCGTGACCACCTTGCCGAGCAGGATGTCGGCGAGGCGACGCCGGGTCCGCGTCGGTCGATCGGCTTGCAGTTCGGGGGGCCGCAGGTCTTCCCGCTTCGGGTCGGCGTTCATCGGGCTATCCGATGCCGCGCACCACCGGAATGTCCAGATCCCGGATCTTCTTGCGCAGGGTGTTGCGGTTGAGGCCGAGCATGGCCGCGGCCTTGATCTGGTTGCCGCGGGTGGCGGACAGCGTCATCTGGATCAGCGGCCGCTCCACTTCCGCGATGACCCGGTCGTAGATGTCGCGCATCGGCATGCCGTCACGGCTGGCGGCCAGGAACTGTCGGATGTGCCGCTCCACGGCGGCGGCCAGCGGCTCCGGCCCGCCGGTGGCCATCGGCGCTTCGGCGGCCCCCACGCTCTCCTCGAGCTCGGCGGCGATCACCTCCGCGTTGATCGTTTCCTGCGGATACAGCGCCGCCAGCCGGCGCATCAGGTTCTCCAACTCGCGGACGTTGCCGGGCCAGCGATGCTGCCGCAGCCGCTCGATCGCCGATTGGTCCAGCGATTTCGGCGGCAAGCCGCTCTCGCGCGCCTTGTCCAGGAAGTGCCGCGCCAGTACCTGGATGTCCTCCAGGCGTTCGCGCAGCGGCGGCAGCCGGATCGGCACCACGTTGAGGCGGTAGAACAAGTCCTCGCGGAACTGCCCGGCGCGGATCGCCTGCCGCAGGTCGCGATGCGTGGCGGCCACGATGCGGACGTTGGCGCGGATCGGCTGCCGCCCGCCCACCGTGGTGAACTCGCCTTCCTGCAACACGCGCAGCAGCCGGGTCTGCGCCTCGGCCGGCATGTCGCCGATCTCGTCCAGGAACAGCGTGCCGCCGGCCGCCTGTTCGAAGCGGCCCTGGGCGCGGTTCAGCGCGCCGGTGAAGGCGCCGCGCTCGTGCCCGAACAGCTCGCTTTCGATCAACTCGCGCGGGATGGCTGCCATGTTGATCGCCACGAACGGCCCGGTGCGCCGCCGCCCGTAATCGTGCAGCGCGCGGGCCACCAGCTCCTTGCCGGTGCCGCTCTCGCCATTGACCATGACGGTGAGGTCCGTGGTCGTGAGCCGGGCGATGGAGCGGTAGATCTCCTGCATCGCGACGGAGCGGCCGATCAGCGGCAGGCGCTCCTCGCTATCCGGCTTCTCGGCCGGCCCCCCCGCGTCGGCCGCCGGCGGAGCGGCCAGCGCCCGGCCGACCACGGCCAACAATTCTTTTAAATCAAAGGGCTTGGGCAGATATTCGAAGGCGCCGCGTTGGGCCGCCTTGACCGCCGTCATCAGCGTCGACTGCGCCGACATCACCACCACGCGGAGGTCCGGCCGCACCCGGCGGATGCGCGGGATCAGGTCGAGCCCGTTCTCGTCGGGCATGACCACGTCGGTGATGACCAGGTCGCCCTCGCCATCCTCCACCCAGCGCCAGAGCGTCGCCGCGTTGCCGGTGCATCGCACCTGATAGCCGGATCGGCCCAGCGCCTGGGTCAGCACGGTGCGGATGGAGCGGTCGTCATCGGCGACCAGAACGGTGGGCAACGTCATGGGTGAACTCTCATCAACCGTCGCCATCCGCTTCGGACATGACCGGCAGGCACAAGCGGAAATCGGTGCGGCCCGGCCGGCTATCGACCTCGATCAGCCCGCCATGGTCGCCCACGATCTTGGCCACCAGGGCGAGTCCCAGCCCGCTGCCGCTTGGCTTGCTGGTGACGAAGGCCTCGAACAAATGCGGGCGGATGTCGTCGGCGATGCCCGGTCCGTTGTCGCGCACGGTGACCACCAGCGGCAGGTGGATACGCTGCGTGCTGCCGGCCACGGCCAGGCGCATGCCGTGCTGGTAGGCGGTGGACAGGTTGATCTCGGCGCGGTCGCCGTTGGCCGGGTCGCTGCCGATGGCCTCGGCGGCATTCTTGACCAAATTGAACAGCACCTGCACCAGCTGGTCGCGGTTGCCCCAGACCGGCGGCAGCGAGGGGTCGTAGCTTTCCGCGATCCGGATGTCCGCGGCGACCCCGCTCTTGGCCAACCGGCGGACATGCTCCAGCACGCGGTGGATGTTGACCGGGCGGCGGTCCACCGGCTTTTCGCCGAATACCTCCATCCGGTCGACCAGATCGCGGATGCGGTCCGCCTCGTCGCGGATCAGGTCGGTCAGCTCGCGGTCGGCCTCGACCACGTTGGGCTCCAGCAGTTGGGCGGCGCCGCGGATGCCGGAAAGCGGGTTCTTGACCTCGTGCGCCAGGATCGCGGCCATGCCGCTGACGCTGCGGGCGGCGCCGCGATAGGCGATCTGCCGGTCCAGCGCGCGCGCCGCGGACGCGTCCTGCAAGGTGAGCAACACGCAACCGGGCTCTTCCGGCAGCCCGGTCACGTGCACGCTGATGTGCCGCTTCTGCAGCCGCGGGCTTTCCAGGTTGAGGTCGTGGTCGGAGATGGTCGTCTCCGTCCCGCGCGCCTGCGCCACGATGCGGAACAATGGATTGTCTGGCGGCAGCAGGGCCGACAGGTCGAGCTGCCCGAGTTGCAGCATCGACAGGCCGAAGAACTGCTCGGCCGCCTGATTGGCGTAACGAAAGCCGTCGGTGGCATCGAGCAGCACGACCGGCACCGGCAGCGCGCTGAGCATGGCGGGCGCATCGACCGGCGGCGCGCGCCGGGTCAACCGCTCGACCAGCGCGGTCCGGCCCCGCGCGACCACGCCCTTCATGCGGCCAACGCTTCGGCGCCCGACGCCTGGGCCGAGTTTTCGGCGCGCTCGATCAACGGATCGTAGAAACGGTGAATCAACGCTTCCACCGCGTCCGCATCCGGGCAGCGATTGACCGCGGCGCGGAACTCGGAGGACCCCCACAGCCCGGCCGAGTACCACGACACGTGCTTGCGGGCGACACGGGTGCCGGCCTCGCGGCCGCAATGGACGAGCATCGCCTCGTAATGGTTGAGCAAGATGGCCTTCTGCTCGCGCAGGCTGGGGTCGGCGACCCGGCGCCCGGTGGCCAGGAACTCGGCGGCCTGCGCAGGGAACCAGGGCCGGCCGTAGCAGCCGCGGCCGATCATCACGCCGCGCGCGCCCGATTGCCGCATCGCCTCCGCCGCATCGTCCACCGTCAGCACGTCGCCGTTGACGATCACCGGGATCGACACGGCGGCGACCACGGAGGCGACGAACCGCCAATCGGCCGACCCGGTGTAGAACTGCTGCCGTGTGCGCCCGTGCACCGTCACCAGCCGGATGCCGCAATCCTCCGCGACTCGGGCCAGGGACGGCGCGTTGAGGCTCGCGTGGTCCCAGCCCATGCGCATCTTCAGCGTCACCGGAACGTCCACGGCGCGCACGGTCGCCTCCAGCAGGCGCGCGGCGGCCACTTCGTCGCGCATCAGCGCCGACCCTGCGCTCTGCCCCACCGCCACCTTCTTCACCGGACAGCCGAAATTGATGTCCACCAGATCGGCGCCATGGGCGACCGCGATGCGCGCCGCCTCGGCCATGGCCGCCGGGTCGCACCCGGCGAGCTGCACGGAGGCGGGCCCGCCGCAACCATCCACTTCCGCCATGCGCAATGTGGTGCGGTTCTCGCGCACCATCGCCCAGGACGCGATCATCTCCGAGACGACCAGCCCGGCCCCGTGCTGCTTGGCGAGGCGGCGGAACGGCAGGTCCGTCACGCCCGACATCGGCGCCAGGATGACCGGCCGCTCGATCCGCACCGCGCGCGCGCCCTCTCCCAGCACGATCGGTGCGAAGCCCGGCGCCGCGTCCGCCTTTATACTTTCGAAGTTGCCCATGATTTGGGCAAACTACGGGGTCTGCCTCCGCGGTGCAAACATTCTGCTGCCTTCATCACGCAGGCCGTGACGCGGGGTTGACGCGTGACCCGGCGGCCAGCATTGCATCCGCCCATGCTGATTGCGGCGATCCTGGTGGCGGCCGGCTCCGGCCAACGGTTCGGAGCCGGCCGGCCCAAGCAATTCCACCACTGCGCCGGCAAGCCCGTGGTGCGCTGGGCCGCCGAGCGCCTGGCCACCGTGGCGACCCTGCTGCAGCCGGTCGGCGATGCCGACGCGCTGGGCGAGGCGCTGGCCGGCCTGCCGCACCTGGCCGTCGTGCCGGGCGGCGGCACCCGGCAGGACAGCGTCCGCGCCGGGCTGGAGGCGCTGGCCCCGCTGGCCCCGGACGTCGTGCTCATCCACGACGCCGCCCGCCCGTTCCTGCCGGCCGACACCGTTCCTGCGCTGCTTGCGGCGCTGGAACGTCATCCGGGCGCGATCCCGGCCGTTCCGGTCGCCGACACGCTCAAGCGAGGCGCGGACGGCCTCGCCGGCGCGACCGTGCCGCGTGACGGGCTGTTTCGCGCCCAGACCCCGCAAGCCTTCCGGTTTCCGGTGATCCTGGAGCTGCACCGGCGCCAGGCCGGCGAGAACAACGCCACCGACGACGCGGCACTGTTGGAACGCGAGGGCCTGGTCGTCGCGCTCGTGCCGGGTCACGAGAACAACATCAAGATCACCTATCGCGAGGACGCCGAACGGATGGAACGCATTTTGGCGGCAGAGATGGAGCCGCGGGCCGGCACCGGGTTCGACGTCCACGTGCTGGAAGCGGGCCGCAAGCTGATCCTGTGCGGCATCGAGGTGCCCCACGAGAAGGGGCTGGCCGGCCATTCGGACGCCGATGTCGGCATCCACGCGCTGTGCGACGCGATCTACGGCGCGCTGGCGGAGGGCGATATCGGCCGGCACTTCCCGCCGAGCGAGGCTACCTGGAAGGACGCGGACAGCGCCCGCTTTCTGCGCCATGCCGCCGAGCGCATCGCCGCCCGCGGCGGGCGCCTGACCAATGCCGACGTCACCCTGATCTGCGAGCGCCCGAAAATTACGCCGCACGCCCCTGCCATGATTGCCCGGCTCGCCGAGTTACTGGACGTTCCTGCGAGTCGCATCTCGGTCAAGGCGACCACGACGGAGCGATTGGGCTTCACCGGCCGCGGCGAAGGGATCGCCGCCCAGGCTGCCGTGATGCTTCTGGTTCCCGCCCCCTGACATCAGGGTCGCCGAACCGTCTCGATTTGAAGGAAGGGTGTGCCAGTGGGGCTGGCTTTCGATGGTCGGAGCGGCGGGATTCGAACCCACGACCCTCAGTCCCCCAGACTGATGCGCTACCAGACTGCGCTACGCTCCGCCGGGGCGGGTCTTAGCAGTCTCGTCCACGTCGAGCAACGCCCGCAATTCGATCAACTCGTCGAGCATCCGTTCCAGCACGGCGCGCAGGGCGGCAGCCTGGTCGGGTGCGGGCGGCACGGGCGGCTCGGCGGGTTCGAGACCCGGAATGGTCGGCGGATCCGACCGCTCGGCTTCCGCGGCCGCACGCTCGGAGGCGGGAGCGGGCGGGATATCGTCGGCGAGTTGGCCACCGCCATCCCGAAGCAGGCGCTGCACGCCCTTGATCGTATAGCCTTGAATGTAGAGCAGATCGGAGATCCGGCGTAGCAGCTGGATATCGTCCGGCCGGTAGTAGCGCCGCCCGCCGCCGCGCTTGAGCGGCTTGATCTGCGGGAACTTGGTCTCCCAAAATCGTAGCACGTGCTGCGGGATGTGAAGCTCGTCGGCCACCTCGCTGATCGTGCGGAAGGCGGTTGGCGCCTTCTTGGCCCGCCGCGGCGGGTCGGCCTCGTCGGGCAGCACCCTATCCATCTCGCTCATTCGTCGTCGTCCACCGTCGGCACTGCGAGGCCATTGACCTGCGCCTTCAGAACCTGGCTCGGCCGGAACGTCAGTACCCGGCGCGGTAGGATCGGCACCTCGATGCCCGTCTTGGGGTTACGGCCGATGCGCCGGCCTTTTTGCCGCACCGAGAAGGTGCCGAAGCCGCTCAATTTCACCGGTTCTCCGGCCTCCAGCGCTTGCGACATGCGCTCCAGCACCGTTTCCAGCAATTCGGCCGAATCGTTGCGCGATAGGCCAACCTGGGCGTAGATGGTTTCGGCCAGTTGCGCGCGCGTAACCGTGTTCATGCGGGCACGCTATGTGCTCACATCACCGTGGTCAAGCAAACCGCTTGATATAAAAGAAGAACATGGTCCACCCGCGCCCATGATCGCGCCGTGGTGTGGCCGACCGGCTACATGCGGACCAGTGCGCTGCCCCAGGTCAGGCCGCCGCCCAACGCTTCCATCAGCACCAGGTCGCCCCGTTCGATGCGCCCGTCGCCGCAGGCTTCGGCCAGGGCGAGCGGGATGGACGCGGCCGAGGTGTTGGCATGACGGTCCACCGTGACCACCACCCGTTCCGGCGGCAGGCCCAGTTTCTTGCCCATCGCATCGATGATCCGGCGGTTGGCCTGATGCGGCACCAGCCAGTCCACGTCGTCGTGCCCCAGCCCGTTGGCGGACAAGGCCTCGTCCACGGAGGCGGCGAGCTTGGAAACGGCGTGGCGGAAGATCTCGCGCCCACTCATCCGCAGATGCCCCGGTAACTCGGGCCGTCCGACCGCGCCGTCGACATACAACAGGTCGCCGTGCCGCCCGTCCGAGTGCAGGTGGGTGGACAGAACGCCGCGATCGCCCGTGTCGCCGTTGCCGGCGCGCAGGAACACCGCGCCCGCGCCGTCGCCGAACAGCACGCAGGTGCCGCGGTCCGACCAGTCGACGATCCGCGAGTACACCTCGCTGCCGATCACCAGTGCGCCGCGGGCCTGGCCGGTGCGGATCATCGCATCGGCGATCGACAGCGCGTAAACGAAGCCGCTGCAGGCCGCGGACACGTCGAAGCCGAACCCGCCGGTGATGCCCAGCGCCGCCTGCACCCGCACGGCGGTGGACGGAAACGCCTGGTCCGGCGTGGCGGTCGCGAGAATGACGGCGTCGACGTCGCCCGGCCCGGCGCCGGCGTTGTCGAGTGCCCGGCGCGCGGCTTCGGTCGCAAGGCTGGCGCAGGTCTCACCCTCGCCGCAGATGCGTCGCTCGGCGATGCCGGTTCGCTCGCGAATCCAGGCGTCGCTGGTGTCCAGCGTCCGCGCCAGTTCGTCATTGGTGACGACGCGGCGGGGCAGATGGCCGCCGACACCGGCCAGGATCGCGCGGGGTTGGGCCGGCATGGAATCAGGCGGGCGCCGGGATCGCCGGCGGGAGGCTCAGCGTGTCGATCTGCGCCAGCCCGTCGCGGATCTTCGCGTTGAAGCCGTGCACGACCATGTCCATGGCGACATCCACGGCATGAGCGAAGCCGATCGCGTCGGTGCCGCCATGCGACTTCACGACCACGCCGTTGAGCCCCAGCATGACCGCACCGTTGTAGCGACGGGGGTCCAGCCATTCGCGCATCCGGTCGAGGCCCGGCCGCGCCAGCAGGTAGGCGAGCTTGCCCAGTAGGCTGCCGGTGAAGATCGGGCGCAGCAGGTCGCCCATCAGCTTCAGCGCGCCTTCCGCCGTCTTCAGCGCGACATTGCCGGTGAACCCGTCCATGACGATGACGTCCGTGGTGCCGGCCGCGATGTCATGGCCTTCCACGAAGCCGTAGAATTGCGGTGCAATATGGCTGCGGCGGAGCAGGTCGGCGGCCTCCCGCACCCGCTCATCGCCCTTCAGCTCCTCCGAACCCACGTTCATGAGGCCGATGGTCGGCGCCGGTAGGCCGAGCACGGTGCGGGCGAACACGTCGCCCATCACCGCGAACTCCACCAGGTTACGGGCGTCGCACTGGATGTTGGCGCCGAGATCGAGCATGACCACGTCGCCGCGCGAGGTCGGCGCGATGGCGGCCATGGCGGGGCGGCCGATGCCGGGCAGCGTCTTGACCACGATCTTGGCCAATGCCAGCAGCGCCCCGGTATTGCCCGCCGAGACCAGCCCGGCGGCCTCGCCATTGGCCACCGCGTCGATCGCCAACCGCATGGACGAGCCGCGAATCCGCAACGCCGCGGTCGGCTTAACGTCCGGCCCCACCACCGTCTCGGCGTGACGAACCGTGCAGCTCTTGGCGACGGCGCTGCGACTGGCGATCAACGGGCGGAGCTGGGCCTCGTCACCGATCAGCAGGAAGCGGGCGCCCGGATGCCGCTCGGCAGCCAGGGCGATCCCGTCAACCACGATCAGCGGGGCCTGGTCGCCTCCCATGGCGTCGATCGCGAGGGAGAAGGGTTCGCTCAATCCGGGTCAGCCTCGTCCGGGAACCGGGGCGGATTAGGCGCGCACGGCCCCTTTGAGGTCCTTGCCGGCGGCGACCACTTCGCGGCCGCCATAATACCCGCAATGGCTGCACACGTGATGCGGGCGCTTCAGCTCGCCGCAGTTCGGGCAATCGTTGTGGGCCTCGCCGACGATGAAGTCGTGCGCACGGCGCATCCCGCGACGGGACGGGGACGTTTTCTTCTTGGGAACAGCCATGGGAAACGCCTCTTGAACAGGCTGTGACGGACGGGAAGCCGGCGCGCGGCTCCCGGGATCACGAAGGGGTTGGGAAGGATCGAGCGGCGGGCCTTACCAGAGTCGAACCGTCACAGCAAGGGGACGGCGCGCTACTGCCCTTCCGCTCACTGCGGTCGGCGCAGCGCGGCCAGCGCGGCGAAGGGCGACCGCTCGGCCTCTTCGGGCGGCTCGGTCTCCGGTAAACCGGGCTTGCGAGGATATGGATCGAGTGCCAGGGCGAGTTGCTCGATGGCGGCCTCGCCCAGATCGATCGCCCCCGCCGGATAGGGCAGTTCGTCCGGCGCGTCCGGGTCGTCATCGTCCGACTCCGTGCCGGCCGGCACGAAATGCACAACGAAGGCCTCCTCCACCGGCGACTCGAATTCGTCCAGCGTCACCACGCAGGTTTGGGTGACGGCGGCCGACAACGCGCCGGTCGCCGCGATCACCGACCCGGCCAGCCGCTTCAGCTCGAACCGGCACACCAGCCGCGACACGCCGGGCAGCATGAGCCGTGCCGCGATCGCTGCCAGTTCTGCCGGGCTGGCCTCCACCGTCATCGACAGGCCCGCGGAGCCGATCCGGTCGATCGCGACCGGGCGCGCCATCTCGCTCATGCTGCGACGGCTTCCGGCGCCAGGAAATCGACCCGGCCTGCCGACAGCGCCGCGAGGTCCTGCCCGGCCAGATGCTTGTGCTGATCCATGATGATCGTCGCCAGCCGCCGCGCCGCATGCCCGGGCGTCTCGCCACGCCATACGTTGCGCCCGACCGCGTCCGTGAGCCCGTCGAGATCGCCCGCGGCGGCCGGTGCCTCGTAGGCCTGGCGCCGCCCGTTCAGTGCTTCCCACATCGCCTTGTTCTTGCGACCCACCGTGATGTCGCCCACGCCCAGCTCGCGCAACGTATGATCCATGTCGAGGAACATCGCGTCGAACACGGCCTGCGCCAGCGCCTTGCCGGTCTCCGCCTCACGGTGCACCCGGTCGATCAGCAGAAAGGTGTAGAGCCCGATCATGTCGAACCGGCCGTCCATCGTGTCGGGCACGCCGAGCTCGGCGTAGTAGAACGGATCCCGCGCCGCCCGCACGGCCGCCGTGTAGAGCGCGAACCCCGCTCGCTCGTGCCGCTTGCGGCTGAACATCCCAAGCAGACCCATCCCGATCCTTCCTCGCCCCGCCGATTGACACGCCGAAAGGCGCGTGGGAGCACCGCGCAAACATAGGCGCCCGCCCCGGTCGATCAATCGACCCCTCCCGCGGCGCGTGCCCTTTGCAGGACGACACGCGTGCGCAACAGCCTCCTCTCCGCCCTTCTTCTCCTATCCCTCGGGGCGTGCAGCCTGATTCAGACGCCGCGGACGCTGCACGGCAACAAGGTCGACCCCGACTCGCTGAAGGAGCTGATCCCCGGCACCAGCACCAAGAAGGATGTCACCTCCCTGATCGGGTCTCCAACCGCGCGGGCGACCTTCGACGACAATGAGTGGATCTACATCAGCCAGACCACCCATACCCGCATCGGCCGCCGACCCGGCGTGCTCAAGCAGGACGTCGTGGTGATGAACTTCACCCCGGACGGTACGCTGAAGACGGTCCGCCAACTCGACGAGGGCGATGGCCGCGACATCGCGGTCGCCTCCGGCTCGACTCCCTCCCCCGGCAGCGAAGCCTCCGTGCTGCAGCAGCTGCTCGGCAATGTCGGCAAGTACAACGTCGGCAACCTGGGCACCGACACGACGTCCACCGCCGGCAACAGCGGCGCCGCCTCGCCGCGCTGAGCCGGAACACTTCCCGGGCCAAAGGGCTCGGGAGTCGTGCTCGACCCCACTGATCGTAGGGCAACCTTATCCGACCGGACCAATGCGGTTCGATCGGATGTTGCGCTAGAAGTGGGTCCAGCCGGCTGCCGTCACGGCGATCGGCTGCCCCACGGCATCGATGATCTCCACGCCCGCGCCGGTCTGAAGCCAGCCGACGCGCGTGACGGCGATGTCTCGCGCCGCCGCCCGCGCCACCAGCGCCTCGGCCCGTTCCGGCGCCACGGCCATCAGCAGCTCGTAATCGTCGCCGCCGGTCAGGCAGGTCTCGAGCAATGCCGGCTCCATCCGGCTGCGCGGCACACGGGCGGCCTCCAGCACCGCGCCCAGCCCGGCAGCCGAGCAGAGATGGCCGAGATCCTGCACCAGCCCATCCGACACATCCATCGCCGCCCGGACCAGCCCGGGCGCGACCAGCCCGAGACGTGGCTGCGGCAACCGGTAGCGCCCGGCAAGGACGCCGTCGGGGTCATCGATCTCGCCGCGGATCGCGCGCAAGCCCAGCGCCCCGTCGCCGATCGTCCCGGTGACCCAGATCTCGTCCCCGGCCCGTCCGCCGCCGCGGCCGACCATGGCGCCCTCCGCCACATGCCCCAGCGCCGTGGCCGTCAGGCTGAACGGGCCGGGCGTGGACGTCGTATCACCCCCGAGCAGACTGAAATTGTAGCTTTCCTGATCGAAGGCGAGGCCGGCGGCGAAGCGCGCGAACCACGCTTCCGGCGTTCCCCGCGGTGCCGATACGGTGAGCAGGTAGCCGAGCGGCACTGCTCCCTTGGCGGCCAGATCGGACAGGTTCACGCGGAGCAGCTTGCGGGCGACGAGGTCGGCCGGGTCGTCGGGCAGGTAGTGGACGCCCTCCACCATGCCGTCGACCGTCAGCACCAACTGCCGGCCGGGCGGCGGCGTCAGCAACGCCGCGTCGTCGAGGAGGCTCAGCCCGGCGGGTCCTGCGAGCGGGCGGAAATACCGCTCGATGAGCCCGAACTCGCCGGCTCCGCCCTCACCGGGGGGCGGCACTTCGGTCAGGTCGTCGCCGGTTCGGCCCCGAACTCGGCCGGGCGCAGCTCGCGCGCCAAGCGGTCGAGCAGGCCGTTGACCATTCGCGGCTCCTCGCCGGTGAAGAAGCCGTGCGCCACGTCGAGATACTCGTTGATCACCACGCGCGAGGGCGGCCCGTCGCCCATGGTCAGCTCCGCCCCGCCGGCGCGCAACACGGCACGCAGCACCGGGTCGAGGCGCAGCATGGGCCACTCGGCCGGCAGCGCGGTGGCGATCAGCCCGTCCAGCCGATCCTGATGCGCCACAGCGGTGCGGACGATCTGGGTGAACAACGGCACGTGCGCATCCGGCACACGACCTTCCTCGTAGCCGGCATCCGGCTTGGCGCCGAGCCGGTGCCGGACGAACTGGTCGATCACCGTCTCGGCCGTCTCGCCGCCCTGCTCGCTCTGGAACAGCGCCTGCACCGCGGCGACGCGGGCGGCGGTGCGCGGCCGGCCCGTGCGGGGAACGCGCGCCATCAGCCCGCGCCCAATCGCCGCGCCACGGCGATCTGCAGCAACGCCGCCGCCGCCGCCTCGGCGCCCTTGTTGTGCCCGTCATCGCTGGACCGGGCGATCGCCTGCTCGATCGTGTGCACCGTCAACAATCCACTCCCCAGCGCCAGCCCGAACTGCAGCGCCACGTTCATCAGCCCGGCCATCGCTTCGCGGCACAGGAATTCGTAATGGTCCGTCTCGCCCTTGACCACGCAGCCCAGCGCCACGAAGCCGTCGAACCGGGTCGGCCCGCGCCCGACCAGCCGGATCGCCTGCGGCAGTTCGAACGCGCCAGCCACGTCGATCGTGTCGAGCGTGGCGCCGGCCTCGCGCAGGATACGCTCGGCGCCGCGGGTCATCCCGTCGACCACCTCGCGGTAGTAGGGCGCGCGCACCAGCAACAGGTGCGGCGGCGGGCCGGGCACCGCCGGGGCCGTCGGCAGCGGGGCGTCTTGCGTGCTCATTCGTGCGGTGCGCCGTCGATCGCGTGCTGGTCCACGATGTTGAGGCCGTAGCCGTCCAGCCCGACCACCGTGCGTCGATTGTTCGACAACAGGATCAGGTCGCGGATGCCGAGATCGACCAGGATCTGCGCGCCGATACCGTAATCGCGCAGGAAGTGCCGCGGCGCGGGATGGCTGTCCAGCAGCCGCACCCGGTCCGACAGCGCGTGCGGCCGGGTGTCGCGGATCAGCACCACCGCCCCGCGCCCGCGCTCGGCGATGGTGCGCATGGCGCCGTGCAGCGCCGAGTGCTCGTGATTGCCGACGAGGTCGTTGACCATGTCGACCGCGTGCATGCGCACCAGCGGTGGCTCGCCGCCGGCCAGGTCGCCCTTGCTGAGCACGAGGTGCTCCGCCGGGTCGAGCGTGGTGTTGTACACGGTGACGTTCCAGGTGCCGCCCACGGCGTGGTCGAGCGTGCCGCCCTGCACCCGACGGACCAGGTGCTCCGTGCGGCTACGATGGCCGATGAGGTCGGCGATGGTGCCCAGCTTGAGGTTGTGGCGCTGCGCAAAGGCAGCAAGCTCCGGCAACCGCGCCATGGTGCCGTCTTCGTTCATGATCTCGCAGATCACGCCCGCCGGCGTCAGCCCGGCAAGCCGGGCGATGTCGACCGCCGCTTCCGTATGCCCGGCGCGGACCAGCGCCCCGCCGTCGCGCGCGACCAGCGGGAACACGTGACCCGGTGTCACGATCGCGTCGCGCGCGGCCTCCGGGTTGATCGCCACCGCGATCGTGTGCGCACGGTCGGCGGCGGAGATGCCGGTGGTGACCCCTTCCCGCGCCTCGATCGACACGGTGAACGCCGTCTGGTGCCGCGTGGCGTTGGACTGGCTCATCAACGGCAGGCCGAGCTGATCCACCCGCTGCTGCGTCATCGCCAGGCAGATCAGGCCGCGGGCGTGCCGCGCCATGAAGTTGACCGCGTCCGGCGTCGCGAACTGCGCCGGGATCACTAGGTCGCCCTCGTTCTCGCGGTCTTCGTCGTCCACCAGCACGAACATCCGCCCGGCGCGCGCTTCCGCGATCAGGTCGGCGGTGCTGCTGAGGTAATCGGAAAGCAGCGCTTGCTTCATGAGGCCTGTGTTCCTTCCGCCGGCGCGGCCGCTCGTGCCACGTAGCGGGCGAGCATGTCGATCTCGATATGCACCGCACTCCCCGGCCGCAAGCCACCCAGGGTGGTCGCGGACCAGGTATGCGGGATGATGTTCACGCCGAAACGGGGCCCCTCGGCCTCGTTGACGGTCAACGACACGCCGTCGATGGCGACGCTGCCCTTGGGCGCGATGAAGCGGGCCAATGGCGCCGGCACCTCCACCGTGACCCGGTGCGAGCCCCCCTCCTCGCGGACGTCGCGCACGGTGCCCTGCCCGTCCACGTGGCCGGAGACGAAATGGCCGCCCAGCTCGTCACCCACCTTGAGCGAGCGTTCCAGATTGACCCGGCTGCCCTCCGCCCAGCCGCCCAGCCCGGTCTTGGACAGCGTCTCGCCGGAAACCTCCACCGCGAACCAGTCGGGCCCGACTGCCACCGCGGTCAGGCAGCAGCCGGCGCAGGCGATGGAGGCGCCGATCGGGATGGAAGCCGCGTCGGGCCAGGGTGTCGCGATCTCCACGCGCATGTCGGACGTCTCGCCCAACGGGGTGAGCCGGCGGACGGTGCCCAGCGCGGTGATGATGCCGGTGAACATGTCAGTGCCTCGCCAGGAGTGTCAGTGTGTCGTCGCCGAGTCGGCGGGTGCCGGTCGGGTGGAAGCGCGGCATGGTGGAGAGGCCGGCCGTGCCGAACGCCGCGGCGGCCGGCAGGCCGTCGCCGCCCATCACGGCCGGGGCGTGGAACCAGGCGAGCCGGTCCACCAGCCCGGCCCGGAGCAGCGACCCGGCGAGCCCCGCCCCACCTTCCACCAGCACGCGGGTGAGCCCCGCCGCCCCGAGCCGCACCGCCACCGCCGGCACGTCGAGCCCGCCCCCGTCGCTCCTCGGCACCTCGATCAAGGTGACCCCAGCCGCGCGCAAGGTCGCCGCGCGCCGCTCGTCGGCCCCGGCGCCGTGCAGGATCCAGGTCGGCGTCTCGCGCGCGGTCTGGACGAGTTGTGCGCCCGGTGCCGTCCGCAGCCCGGTGTCCAGCACCAGTCGCAGCTCGGGCCCGCGGCGCAGGCCGGGGATGCGGCAGGTGAGCGCCGGGTCGTCGGCCTCGACGGTGCCGGCCCCGACCATCACCGCGTCGTGCTCCGCCCGCAGCGCGTGCGCGACCCGGCGGGCGGGGGCGCCGGTGATCCATTGGCTCTCGCCGGTCGCGGTGGCCAGGCGACCATCCAGCGTGGTGGCCAGTTTGAGCGTGAACAGCGGGCGGCCCTGACGCACGCGGCTGAAGAACCCCTCGTGCAGCGCCGCCGCCTCCGCTTCCAAAACGCCGGTCACCACCTCGACCCCGGCCGCCCGCAGCCGCGCCAGGCCGGCGCCGTCCACTAGCGGAAACGGATCGATGCAGCCCACCACGACCCGGCGCACCCCCGCCGCGATCAGCGCGTCGGCGCAGGGCGGCGTGCGGCCGTGATGCGAGCAGGGCTCCAGCGTGACAAAGGCGGTGGCGCCGTTCGCGGCCGCGCCGGCGCGCTCGAGCGCGATCTGCTCCGCATGCGGCCGGCCGCCCGGCGCCGTGGTGCCGCGCCCGACCACCCGCCCGTTCCGCACCAGCACGCAGCCGACGGATGGGTTGGGCCAAGTGCTGCCCAGGCCGCGCCGGCCCAAGGCGAGCGCCGCCCGCATGTGCTCGGCATCGTCCATCGTCCTCTATGTAGGCGGGTCGAGCGAGCCCAGAAAGGCCTCGAAGTCGCGCGCCTCGCGGAAGTCGCGATACACGCTGGCGAAGCGGACATAGGCGACGGCGTCGACGGTCTTGAGCGTTTCCATCACCAGCTCGCCGACCTGATGGCTGCGCACCTCGTTGTCACCGGACGATTCGAGCTGGCGGACGATGCCGTTGACGATGCGCTCGATCCGCTCGTCATCCACCGGCCGCTTGCGCAGCGCGATGCGGACGGAGCGCGCCAGCTTGTCCCGGTCGAACGGCACCCGCCGCCCATCCGCCTTGACCACGGTGAGCTCACGTAGCTGCACCCGTTCGACGGTGGTGAACCGCTGCCCGCAATTGCCGCAGGAGCGCCGGCGCCGGATCGCCGCATTGTCGTCCGCGGGCCGGCTATCCTTCACCTGCGTGTCGTCGTGACCGCAGAAGGGGCAGCGCATGAGAGGCCTGCCCCGGTTCCGGACCCGCTAGCGGCCGAGCCCGCCGCCGTAGATCGGGAAGCGCGCGCACATGGCCTGCACCCGCGCCTTGACCGCCTGTTCGACCTCTTCGTTGCCGGCGCCGTTGGAACGGGCCAGCCCGTCCAGCACGTCGCCGATCATGCGGCCGATCTCCTGGAACTCGGCGACGCCGAACCCGCGGGAGGTGGCGGCCGGGCTGCCGAGCCGGATGCCGGAGGTGATCGCCGGCTTCTCCGGGTCGAACGGGATGGCGTTCTTGTTGGCGGTGATGTGCGCCCGGTCCAGGCTCGCTTCCGCCGCCTTGCCCGTGGTGCGCTTGGGGCGCAGGTCCACCAGCATCAGGTGGCTGTCCGTCCCGCCGGTCACGATGGCGCAACCCTGCTCCACCAGCGTCGCCGCCAGCGCCTGGGCATTGTCCACCACGGCGCGCGCATAGGTCCGGAACTCCGGCCGCAGCGCCTCGCCGAACGCCACCGCCTTGCCGGCGATCACGTGCATCAGCGGCCCGCCCTGCAGGCCGGGGAACACGGCCGAGTTGAACTTCTTGCCCAGGTCGAGGTCGTTGGACAGGATCATGCCGCCTCGCGGCCCCCGCAACGTCTTGTGCGTGGTCGTGGTGCAAACATGCGCGTGCGGCAGCGGCGACGGATACACGCCGGCGGCCACCAGCCCGGCGAAATGCGCCATGTCGACCATGAAGAAGGCGCCAACCTCGTCCGCGATCCGCCGGAACCGCGCGAAGTCGATCACCCGTGGATAGGCCGAACCGCCCGCTATGATCAGCTTCGGCTTGTGCTCGCGCGCCAACGACTCGAGCTCGTCGTAATCCAGCAGCCCGTCATCGGCGCGCACGCCGTATTGGATCGCGTTGAACCACTTGCCCGACAGGTTCGGCGCCGCGCCATGGGTCAGGTGCCCGCCCGCGGCCAGGCTCATGCCCAGGATGGTGTCGCCGGGCTTGATCAGCGCCAGGAACACGGCCTGGTTCGCCTGCGCGCCCGAGTGCGGCTGCACGTTGGCGTATTGGCAGTCGAACAACTGCTTGGCCCGGTCGATGGCCAGCGTTTCGGCAATGTCGACCTCGGCGCAACCGCCGTAGTAGCGCCGCCCCGGATAGCCCTCGGCGTATTTGTTGGTCAGTACCGAGCCCTGCGCTTCCAGCACGGCCGCCGAGACGACGTTCTCGCTGGCGATCAGCTCGATCCCGTCCTGCTGCCGATGCAGCTCGCCGCGGATGGCGGCGGCCAGCGCCGGGTCGGTCTCGGCCAACGGCGAAGTGAAGAAGCGGGTCGATAGGGTGGGGGCGGTCTGCTCGTTCATTGGTTCCTCGGCGCGGCCAGCGTCCTTATCATGTCGGTCGTTGCCGCAAAACAGGGAGGGTCCGCATGAAGCCATTGACCGTGATCGCCAAGCTGGTCGCCAAGCCCGGCCGCGAGGAGGACCTCGCCACCGCGCTCGCCGCCCTTGTCGCGCCCACCCGCGCCGAAGCCGGCTGCATCAACTACGACCTCCACCGTTCGCACGAGCAGCCCGGCACCTTCATGTTCACCGAAGCCTGGGCCACCAAGGACGCTTGGGAGCAGCACCGCAACTCGCCGCATCTCCAAGCCTTCAGCGCCCGGCAAGGCGAGCTGTCCGAGAGCTGGGACGTGTTCGTCGGCGAGGTGATGTGACGCCATGCGGATCACCTTCTACGCCCATGCCTGCTTCCGCTTCGAAGCCGACGGCACCGCGGTCGTCACCGACCCCTACACGCCCGGCCGCTCCGGCTTCGACCCGATCGACGAGCCCGCCGACCTGGTCATCATGAGTTCCGCCACCGACGCCTTCCATTCCGACCCGAGCCACGTCCGCGGCGACCCGGTGGTGATCGACGCCCTGTCGTTGCCGCCGGAAGGCACCACCGCGTGCGGCGTGCCGATCCGGTCCTTCCCCGCCTACGAGAGCACCTCGTTCGACTTCAAGGGCACGTTCGGCCGCGACCCCGACGCCAACGCGCTCTACCGCTTCGAACTCGGCGGCATCAGCGTCCTGCACATGGGCGACATCGGCAACCCGGTCGACCCGGCGCAACTCGACACGCTGGCCGGCACGGTGGACGTGCTGCTGGCGCTGACGGGCGAGCACGCCACCATCGCGCTCGACGACCTCGATCGCGCCATCGAGCGCATCCGTCCCAAGGCGATCATCCCCATGCACTACTACAGCCCCAAGGGCGTGCTGAAGATCGAGCCGCTCGACCGATTCCTCGATCGGCTGCCGCCCGACCGCATCAGCCGCCTGGGCGGCGCCACCCTGGAATTGACGCCCGAGATGCTGCGGCCCGGCGAGCCACACATCTACGTGTTCGAGCAATCGAGGTGACGTAACGAAGCCACGGCACGATTGACGCCAGGAACTCTGATCAGCATCCTCCAAGCATTACAAAAACGTAATGCTTGGAGGATGCCCCCCGTGATTACCACCCGATCGACCCTGACTGCCGCCAGCCTCGCCGCTTGCCTCGCGGCCGCATCGCCGGCGCAGGCGACGTCCATCCTGTTCGTCGGCAACAGCTTCACCTTCGGCGAGCCGGCCGGCGGCGCACCGATCGTGGAATACTACCGCCCCGAGATCGTCACCGACCTGAACAAGTCGGGCATCGGCGGTGTTCCGGCGTTGTTCAAGGCGCTCACCCTGCAAGCCGGTCTGGACTACACGGTCAGCCTCGAGACCGTCCCGGGCGTGGGGGTCGACTTCCACTACAACAACAAACTGCCGCTGCTGACGACGCAGCCCTACGACGTCGCGATCTTCCAGAGCTACAGCACGCTGGACGCGGCCCGGCCCGGCAACCCGAGCACGCTGATCACGTACGCGGACCGCCTCGCCCAGGCGCTCGACGCCCAGAACCCCAATCTCCACGTCCTGCTCGACTCGACCTGGTCGCGCGCGGATCTCACCTACAAGACCAGCAGTCCCTGGCTGGGTCAGCCGATCTCGCAAATGTATATGGACGTCCAGAGCGGCTACCTGCTGGCCGACGCCGCCTCCAACCGCATCGATGGCGTGATCCCGGTCGGCGCCGCCTTCAACCAGGCGATCCAGACCGGCTTCGCCGACAGCAACCCGTACGACGGTATCGACGCCGGCAAGGTGAACATCTGGGCGCCGGACTCCTACCACGCGAGCCCGTACGGCTATTACCTGGAGGCGCTGACCGAGTTCTCCGCCGTGACCGGGTTGAGCCCTCTGTTCGGCGCCTCCGACCCGGTCGCCGCGGCGATCGGCATCACCGGTGCGCAGGCAGCACGCCTGCAGCAGATCGCGGCCGACAATCGGCTGCTGGTGCCGGAGCCGGCATCGCTGCTGACCCTGCTCGGCGGCTTGGTCAGCCTCCTGGCGGTGCGGAGGGCTCGCCCCGCTCGCGCATGAACCGCAGCACGCGGGCGATCGCATCGGCACGGGAGGTCTCGTTCGTGCCGGTGTGCGCCTGCCCGGCCCCGCCCGCCGTGTAGGCCAGCCCGGTGCGTTCCCGCACCGGGTGCCCCGGCACGTCGAAATCGTGGAACGTGTCGGGGTAGGTCACCAACGTGATCCGGTCGGGGAAGCGCGCCGCCAGCGCGCGGCACGGCGCTGCCGGGGTCCAGTCGTCGCCCTCGCCCATCAGGATCAGCACGGGCGCGGACGGCGCCCAGGAGGCGTGCCGCTCGACACCCCCGCATCCCGGATACAACGCGACGAACCCGCGGAACGGCCCCGCACCCTGCCCGGCGACCGCCAGCACGGTCGACCCGCCATTGGACCACCCCATCAGCACGGCCCCGCCCGCCGGCGCATCCGCCCGCGCCAGCAGCCATCTTCCGGCTGCCACCGCATCTTCCCGCCGCTCGCGGTTCGGCGACACCGTCCGCGACGACACCCGGCATTGCGAGCCCAGCCCGCGCGAGCCGAAACTGTCGGGGAACACCACCGGATGTCCGTCGTGCACGAGCAGCGCGCCCCAGGGCCGATCGCGCTCCGCCCACGGACCCCCGCACCCATGCAGCGCCACCACGGACGGCCCCGTCGCGTCGGCCGGCCGGGAAAACACGGCCAGCAGCGGCACCGGCCCGCCCGGGATCGTCACCCGCTCCGCGCCTGGCGGCAGCGCGCCCGCAGCGGCGCAACTCGCCAGCCCGAGCAACGCCGCCAGCGCCGTCCGCATCAGATCACGCCGGCAGCCCGCAGCGCGGCCAGCTTCTCGGCGCCGTAGCCGAGCCGCTCGCCCAGCACGGTGTCCGTATGCTCGCCCAGCATCGGCGGCGGCAGCTTGTAGTCCGCCGGCGTTTCCGACAGCCGCACCGGGTTCGCGATCACCTTGACCCCGTGCGGCGAGGCCGCATGCGGCATCTCGACCACCACGCCCCGCGCCTGCACGTGCGGGTCGGCGAACACCTTCTCCAGCGTGTTGATCGGCCCGCAGCCGATCTTCGCCGTCTCCAGCCGCTCCACCCACCAGTCGGTCGGCTGTCCCTGCAGCACCGGCGTCAGCGTGTCGGTGACCAGCTTGCGGTTCGTCACCCGCGCCGCATTGGTCGCGAAACGCTCATCCTCCAACAGATGATCGAGCCCGAACCCCTTGCAGAACCGGGCGAATGTCGGATCGTTTCCGATCGACAGCACGATGTGGCCATCCGCCGTCGGGAACACCTGGTAGGGCACGATGTTGGGATGGTCGTTGCCCAGCCGCGCCGGGTTTTCGCCGGTTGCCAGGTAGTTCATGCCCTGATTGGCCAGCCATGCGACGTGCGTGTCCAGCATGCCGATGTCGATCTGCTGCCCCTGCCCCGTAGTCTCCTTGTGCCGCAGCGCCGCCAGGATCCCGATGCAGCCATACAGCCCGGCGAACACGTCGGCGACCGGGATGCCCACTTTCATCGGCAACCCGTCGGGCTCGCCGGTCAGGCTCATCACCCCGCCCATCGCTTGCACCAGCCCGTCATAGCCCGGCCGCGGCGCATACGGCCCGGTCTGCCCGAAGCCGGTGATGCTGCAGTAGATCAGCGCGGGCTGCGACGCGTGCAACTGCTCGTACCCGAGCCCGTAACGCGCCAGTGCGCCGACCTTGAAGTTCTCCACCAGGATGTCGCACTGTTTGACCAGTTCCTGCGCGATCGCCTGGCCTTCCGGCGTCGCGATATCGAGCGTCACCGAACGTTTGTTTCGATTAACTCCAACGAAGTACGCGCTTTCCTTCGTACCCGGCATGAACGGCGGCGCGAAGCCGCGCGTATCGTCGCCGCTGCCGGGCTTCTCCACCTTGATCACGTCCGCGCCCAGGTCGGCGAGCATCTGCACGCAGGTCGGCCCGGCCAATACGCGGGTCAGGTCGAACACGGTGAGCCCCGTCAGCGGCCCGCTTCGCTCGCTCATGCCAGTCCGTTTCCCATGGCCCGTTCCTCAACTTGCTTGGGCTCGACGTTCGGCCCATTAAAGGTCAACAGACCTAGACCGAGCCGCATAGGGAGGCAATTCGCATGCTCGACTCGCCGCATCGCACGCCGTCGGAGCCGACCACGGACGAGCGCGCCCTCGCCACCGCCTTGTCCGGCCAGCATTTCATCGACGGCCGCTTCGTTCCCGCGCGCTCGGGCAAGACCTTCGACGTGACCAACCCAGCCACTGGCGAGACGATCGGCCGCGCTGCCGAGGGCGACGCCGCCGACGTCGAAGCCGCCGTTGCCGCCGCGGATCGCGCGCAGAAGCAATGGGCCAAGATGCCGTCGCGCAAGCGCGGCGCCCTGGTCTCGCAATGCGCCGCCCTGCTCAACCAGCACAAGGAAGAGCTCGCCCGTCTCATCGCGCTCGAAACCGGCAAGGCGCTGCGCACCGAGAGCCGGGTCGAGGCCGGCGCGGTCGCCGACATCTTCGAGATGTACGGCGGACTGGGCGGCGAGCTGAAGGGCGAGAGTGTCCCGTTCGCGCCCAACGTGCTGTCCGTGACCGTCCGCGAGCCGCTCGGCGTTGTCGGCGCGATCATCCCGTGGAACGTGCCCATGCTGCTGATGGCGCTCAAGGTCGCCCCGGCCTTGGTCGCCGGCAACACCGTGGTGGTGAAATCCGCCGAAGAAGCGCCGCTGACCGTGCTGCGGATCTGCGAGCTGCTGAACCGCATCTTGCCGCCGGGCTGCTTCAACATGCTGTCCGGCTTCGGCCCCGAATGCGGTGGCCCGCTGGTCCAGCATCCCCTGGTCAAGAAAGTGACCTTCACCGGCTCGGTCGAGGTCGGCCGTATCATCGCCAAGGGCGCCGCGGAGAAGCTCGTTCCCGTCACGCTCGAGCTGGGCGGCAAGAGCCCCATGATCGTGTTCGCCGATTGCGACTTCGACAAGACGGTGATGGGCGCCATCACCTCCATGCGCTTCACCCGCCAGGGCCAGAGCTGCACCGCCGCCAGCCGCATCTACGTCGAGCGCCCGATCTACCAGCGCTTCGTCGACGCCATGGCGGCCAAGGTGGACGCCATGGTCATGGGCGACCCGCTCGACGAGGCCACCGACATCGGCACCATCATCAGCGACGACCAGTTCGCCAAGGTGAAGGGCTTCATCGACGAGGGCCTCGCCACCGCCGGCGCCACTGGCCGTGCCTGCTCGGCCATGCCGGAGGACCCGGCGCTCAAGAAGGGCCTATTCATCCAGCCCTACATCTTCACCGATCTCGCCAACGAAAGCCGCCTGGTGCAGGAGGAGATCTTCGGCCCCGTCACCGTCGTGTTCCCGTTCGACGATGCCGAACAGGTCCTCGCCGACGCCAACGGCACCGAATACGGCCTGGCGGCCTCGCTCTGGACCAACAACCTGACCCTCGGCCTCGATCTGGCGCATCGACTGGAGGCGGGCCTGGTGCAGATCAACCAGAACCTCGTCGTGCAAGCCAACCTGTCCTACGGCGGCGTGAAGAGCAGCGGCCTGGGCAAGGAAGCGAGCCTGGAATCCATGCTCGAGCACTTCATGCATAAAAAGACGATCATGGTGAACTACGCTTCATGATGCCCGCCCTTCCGTCGCCATAGTTTTCCTTCGTATTGTCACCCACACATGGCGAAATCCGAGACCTCCATCCCGACCACGCTGCAGCCCAAGCCAGCCGACTACCGCTTCGATCTCGAGGATGCGTTGCGGGCGGTCGTCGGCCTGCGCGCGCACGTGCCGGAAGACGCCTTCACCGCCGGCACCTTGGGCACCGAGCGCGCCGGCAGCGCCGTCCAGATCGAGCCCGGCTTGTTCCTCACCATCGGCTATCTCATCACGGAGGCCGAGACGCTGTGGCTCACCACCTATGACGGCGGCGCCGTCGCCGGGCACGCGGTAGCCTACGACCAGGAAACCGGCTTCGGCCTCGTGCAGGCGCTCGGCAAGGTACAGATCCCGGTCGTGCCGTTGGGCGACAGCACCCAGGCGCGACCCGGCGACACCGTGGTTTTCGCCGCCGCGGGCGGCCGACGGCACTCGGTGGCGGCCAAGATCGCCGGCCGCCAGGAATTCGCTGGCTACTGGGAATACTTGCTCGACGACGCGATCTTCACCCTCCCGGCCCATCCGTTCTGGGGCGGCGGCGCCCTGCTGAGCGCGGATGGCAAGCTGATCGGCATCGGCAGCCTGGTGCTGCAGCAGGGGGGCGAAGGCGCCAAGCGGCAGGACATGAACATGGTCGTGCCGACCGAGCTGCTGGTGCCGATCATGGACGACCTCATGAAGTTCGGCCGGGTCAACCGCCCCGCCCGCCCCTGGCTCGGGCTCTACGCGATGGAGGACGACGACGCGTTGGTGGTCGGGGGACTCGCCGATAACGGCCCGGCCGACAAGGCCGGCCTGCGCACCGGCGACCGCATCCTGGCCGTCAACGGCGCCGAAGTGCCCGATCTCGCCGGGCTGTGGCGCGCGGTCTGGGCGTCGGGCCCAGCCGGATGCTCCGTCCAGGTCAGCCTGGGGCGCGGCAACCGCAATACCTCCGTGACTATCCCCACCACCGATCGCGCCAGCATCCTCAAGCTGCCCCGGCTGCACTGAGCCGCCGGACGCCGCGGGTGGGATCGTTGCCGACCGCGCGCCCGCCCCGGCGCTTCGCCCGCCTGCGCCGCTGGATCGGCCGGATCGCCGGCGCCCTGCTGGCCCTCGTCGTCCTCGCCATTGGCGGGATCGCCCTGACCATCTGGTGGGCCTCGCCGGGCGGTGACGATCGGGTGCGCGTGCCGGGCCTGACCGGGCCGGTTTCCGTCCAGCTCGACGAAGACGGCATCCCCTGGATCCGGGCCACCACCGACGCGGACGCGGCCGCCGCGATTGGCTACGTGCATGCCCGCGACCGCATGTTCCAGATGGAGCTGATGCGCCGCGCCGCGTCCGGCCGCCTGTCGGAACTCGCCGGCACCGCCACGCTGCGGCTTGACCGCACCATGCGCGCCCTGGGCCTACGCCGGCGCGCCGAGGCCGAGCTCGCCGGGCTCGACGCCCCGACCCGGGCGGCGCTGGACGCCTACGCCGCCGGCGTCAACGCGCGGATCGGCGAACGCGGCCGGTTCAGCGCGCCCGAGTTCCTGCTGCTCGGCGCCCCCGAGCCCTGGACGCCGGTCGACAGCCTGCTCTGGGGCAAGACCATGGCGCTGTATCTGTCCGGCAACTGGCGCACCGAGCTGACCCGGGCCGCATTGTCGCCCAAGCTGCCCGCCGCCGCGTCCCGCGCGCTATGGCCCAACTGGGCCGGCACCCCGCGCCCCGACGCCGCCCTGCCGCCCTCCACCGCGCTGGCCGCGCTGGTGCCCCGCTTCCCCGAGCCGTTTACCCTGCCGGAGGTCGCCAGCAACGAGTGGGCGGTGGACGGCGCCCATAGCGCGACCGGCGCGCCGCTACTGGCCGGCGACCCGCATCTCGGCTTCAGCTTCCCCGCGATCTGGTATCTCGCGCGCATCGACACGCCGGGTCACGTGCTGGCCGGCGCCTTCGCTCCCGGCGTGCCGTTCCTCGTCATCGGCCGCAACCAGGCGCTCGCCTGGACCTTCACCACCACCGGCGCCGACACGCAGGACGTGTTCGTCGAAACGCCGCTGCCCGAAGGCGGATACGCCACGCCCACCGGGCCCATGCCGTTCCTCATCCGGGAGGAGCGCATCCACGTCCGCGGCGCGCCGGACGAGGTGCTCACCGTGCGCGAGACCCGGCATGGCCCGGTGCTGAGCGACCTCGACCCGGCGCCCAACCCCCAAATCCTGGCGATCGCCATGGCCAGCCTCCAAGTCGTGGACACGTCGGCCAGCGGTCTGCTGGCGCTCAACCGCGCGACGGACGTCGCCGCCGCCGGCCGCGCCGGCGCGCAGATCACGGCGCCGGTGCAGAACCTCCTGGTCGCCGACCGGGCCGGCATCGCCCAGTTCACCATCGGCCGTGTTCCGCTCCGCCGGTCCGGCGACGGCAGCGTGCCGGTGCCCGGCGCCGATGGCCGCGCCGATTGGACCGGGTTCGCCGGCGGGCTCGACCTGCCGCACATCGTCGCCCCGGCCAGCGGGCGCCTCGTCAACGCCAACGAACCGGTGGTCGGCCCCGACAACAGGGTGTTCATGGGCGCCGAACAGTTCGGCGACTGGCGCGCCCGCCGCATTCGCCAAATGCTCGCCGCGCACCCCAAGCCCGATCGCAGCCTGTTCCTGTCCATGCAGATGGACGTCGACAGCGACTTCGCGCGCGAGGTGTTGCCCGCCCTCCTCGCCACCCGCCCGGCCGATGCCGCCAGCACGCGCGTGCTGGCGATGCTGCGGAGCTGGGACGGCTCGATGCGCATGGACCTGCCGCAACCCCTCGCGTTCAACGTCTGGACCCGCCGCCTTCGCGCCGTCCTGCTGGACGATCTGGGCATCCCCGGCGCGCCCGTCGCCTCCGTCACCGACATCGTCGGCCAGGCCCTGGCCCGCGGCGGCACCGCGTTATGCGGCGGCGATTGCGCCCCGGCGCTCACCCGCAGCCTGTCCGAGGCCGCCGCCGCCTTGCCCGAGGGATGGGAAACGCAATCCTGGGGCGACGTGCACGAGGCCGCGTTCCCGCATCCGCTGCTCGGCAACCTGCCGGGAGTCGGAGGCTGGTTCACCCCTCGCATCCCGCAGCCCGGTGACGACAGTACCGTGTTCCGCGCCGGCATGCGCGCGAACGGCTATACCGCGGTCCACGGCCCGGCCTTTCGCGGCGTCTATGACCTGGCGGACCTCGATGCCAGCCTGTTCGGCATCGCGCCCGGCCAGACCGGCAACCCGTTCAGCCCCGCCGCCGACGCCACCCTGCAACGCTGGCGCGACGGCGTGCCGATCCGGCTCGGCCCCGCGCCGAGCAGTGTGGATGCCACGCTGGAGTTGCTGCCGTGAGCCGCTCGCGCACTCGGGCGTTGACCGCCCGCCTCCGTTTCGGGAACATGGCGTCTGGATGCTGAGCGCATGACGTACAAGCCCCCGCGGCGGCCCCAATTCTTCTACACGACGGCGCCGCTGCCCTGCCCCTATGTGGCGGGCCGGACCGAACGCAAGGTCGTCACCGAGATCACCGGGCCGGACGCCGAACGGCTGCACGACCGGCTGTCGCGTGCCGGCTTCCGCCGTAGCCACAACATCGCCTACGCCCCGGTGTGCCCGAACTGCCAGGCCTGCGTGCCGATCCGAATCCCGGTGAAGCTGTTCCAGCCCGATCGCGGCCTGCGCCGGATCGAGCGCTACAATGAGGGCGTCGTCGCCTACGACGTCCCGGCCCGCGCCACGGCCGAGCAGTTCCAGCTATTCCAACGCTACCAGCAGCGCCGCCACGGCGACGGCGACATGGCGACCATGAGCTTCTACGACTTCCGCGCGATGGTCGAAGACACGCCGATCGAGACCTTCATCACCGAATTCCGCATGGGCGATCGCCTCGTCGGCGCCTGCCTCACCGACCGGCTCGGCGACGGACTCTCCGCCGTCTACAGCTTCTTCGCGCCGGAATGCGATCGCCAGTCGCTCGGCACCTACTCGATCCTGTGGCTCATCCGCCGGGCGCGCGAGGAAGGCTTGCCCTACGTCTATCTCGGCTACTGGGTCGCCGACAGCCGCAAGATGGCCTACAAGGCCCGCTTCCGGCCCTGCGAAGTGCTGGTCGCCGGGTCATGGCGCATGCTCACCGACGGCGAAGCTGCCGAAGGCGCCGCCGCCAGCCCGGTCCTGGTCCAGGAGACCACCGGCTAGGCCGCATCGCCGCGGACATCGCCCGCGGTTGACGCACCCCGCCGCTCAGAACCGGACGGAGGCGGCCAGCGATCCGAAGTTGAACAAGCCGGCCCGCTGACGGCCGAACTCCGGGGTCTGGAACACATGGGTGTACGTCACCCGCACGCCGCTGAACATCACGGCCGCGCCGACCTCTCCCTCGCCCACGAAGCCGCGATGCCCGACGCTGGGGCTCGGCTTGAAGGCATCACCGTCCAGGAAGATGTTGCGCGCGACGCCCCGCGCGTCGGCACCCGCGAATACGTACCAGGCGAAGGGCCGCGTCGGCGTGTAGGCGTCGCCGCCCGTCAGCCCCGGCTGGATTCGCGGTGCGCCGAAATCGCTGTCCAGCCCTTGGCCGAGCCGCAGCACGAAGCCGCCCTGCACGAAATCCAGCGCGTTGCCGACGCTGATCATTGCATTGGGCAGCGCGTCCGTCTCCAACCCGGCGAACTGCGCGATCGGCAGCCGGTAGGTCCGTCCCGCCGACAACTGGAAGGTCGGCTCGTTCGGCAGCTGATACTTCCAGCCGCGGTTGGGCGTGTCGCCGATCAGGTCGTGGAACCCGTTCTGCACGGCCCGGCCGAGCGCCGCTGACCCGACCACGCCGAGCCCGAGTCCGAGCATGCTGCGCGAGTTGTCCTTGTCCGTCAGCAATTGCACGTCGCCGCGCAGCCAGCCGGCATACGGGCGGTCGCGCGGGTCCGGCGGGCTGATCTGCGTGTTGCGCGGCGTGAAGATCGACTGGCTGAGATCGAAGCTGATCCGCTGCACGCCGTCGCCCCACACGGTGCGGCCGATGTTGTTCACCACGTCCGGCACGTCCGTGCCCGTGGTGTACCCGAGCCGCAGCCCGCTGGTGTAGTATTCGTCGCTGGTGCCGGAACGGGTCGACACGGCGTCGTTCTCGACCTGCAGGGTCAGGATGCCATGGGGATCCTGCGGCGGCACGGCGCGAGCCGTCACGCTGCACGACAGCACACCCAACGCGACCACGGTTCCAACCAGCTTCTGCATCGTCCACCAATCCTGACGGGAGTGATCTAGCCGCTCGGCTTCGGCTGCGGAAGTCCTGAGAAGGCTCAGCGTGCTTGCAATGGTGCCAGAGCCGGGCCGCTCACCGGCTGGGCCGGCTGCGGGCCGAGCGGAGCCGGCTCGCTCCGCCCGTTCAGATGACGCGACAGCCGCCGCTCGATCAACGACCATGCGCGCGCGATCGCCGCCGTGATGGCCAGGTAAATCAGCGCGGCATACAGGTAGATCGCGAAATCGAACGTCCGCGCGAAGATGAACCGCGTCTGCCCCATCAGGTCCAGCAGCGTCACGATCGCCGCTAGCGCACTGGCCTTGACGATGCTGATCAGCTCGTTGCCGAACGGCCGCAGCGCGATCAGCATGGCTTGGGGCAACACCACGTGCCGCGCCACCCGATACCGGCTCAGCCCCAGCGCCCGCGCCGCCTCCACCTGGGCCGCCGGCACGGCGAGCAGCGCGCCGCGCACGATCTCGGCCTGATACGCCGCCGTGTTGAGCGAAAAGGCGAACACGCAGCAGAAGAAGGCATCGCGAAAGAACGGCCAGGCGCCGACCGCCGTCAGCGCCGGCCGGATCTCGCCGGCGCCGTAATACACCAGGTAGAGCTGGCACAGCAGCGGCGTGCCGCGAAAGAAGGTGATGTAGCCCAGCGCCGGCCAGCGCAGCAGCCGCCACCGCGACATGCGCATCGCCGCGAGCGGATACGACAGCACGAACCCGATCGCGCACGAGATCCCGACCACCTGCAGCGTGACCTGCAGCCCGGCCCACAGCCGCCAGCCATGAACCTCCAGCAGCGCCGGGTCGAGCCAGCCGCCCATCACGCGTAGCCGCGATTGGCGCGCCGCTCGAGAAGCGCCTGCACCCCGCCCGACGCCACGCTGAACAGCAGGTAGATCCCCGCCGCCACGCTGTAGAACAGGATCGGCCGCAACGTGCTCCGCGACGCTTCGGACGCGGAGCGCAGCAGGTCGGACACTGCCAGGGTCGAGATCAGCGACGTGTCCTTCAGCAGGATCGTCCAGATGTTGCCCAAGCCCGGCAGCGCGACCCGGCCGAGTTGCGGCAGCGTGACGAGCCGGAACGACTGCCATCGGCTCAGCCCCAGCGCATGGCCCGCCTCTCGCTGCCCCGGCGGCACCGCGTGCAGCGCCGCCACCCACACCTCGCTCGAATACGCGGCCACCACCACTGCCAGCGAGAGCGCCCCGGCGATGAACGCGTCCATGGTCACCGTCCGCCCGGGGCTGACGAGGTTGGCGGCCCAGTTCAGCAGTAATTGCAGGCCGAAATACACGATGAACAGCGCCAGCAGGTCCGGAATGCCGCGAAACAGCGTGGTGAACCCGTTGCACACCCATCGGGCCGCCAGGCTGCGCGACGAATGCGCCACCGCCAGCAGCAACCCGCCGGCAAAGCCGAACGGCGCCGCCGCCAGCGCGAGCAAAATCGTGATGCCCGCGCCTTTCAGCAGCAGCGGGCCCCAGCCACCGGCCCCGAGCAGGAGGTGCAGCGTCTCCATCGCGCCGACCCGGCCTAGCTCTTCGGGCGGATGTCCACGGTGAAGTACTTCTTCGCCAGCGCGTCGAATGTCCCGTCCGTCGCCGCCTCGCGGATCGCCTTGTCGAACATCCCCTTCAGCTCCGCGTCGTCCGGCCGCATCGCCACGCCCACGCCGGGTCCGAACACCTCCGGGTCACGCTCGATGTGCGACACGATCCGGCAGCAGCCCGGCGTCTTCTCCATGAACTTCTCGCTGACCAGCAGGTCGAGCACGACATAGTCCAACCGCCCGCTCGCCAGATCCGCCAACGGCTCGTCGCCACCCGGATAGAGCTTCACCTCGAAGCCCTTGTAGAACTTCTCGAGGTAATTGGCGAAGGTGGTCGAGGACTGCGTCCCGATCGACTTGCCTTTCAGCGCGGCGGCCGACACGTCGTCGCTCTTGTTGCTGGCAGTCGTCACCCAGACCGGCGGCGTCGCGTAATACACGTCGGAGAACAGCACCCGCTTGGCCCGCGCCGGCGTCACGTTCATGGACGACAGCACCGCGTCGAACTTCCCGCCCAGCAGCGCGGGGATCACACCGTCCCAATCCTGGTTCTGGAACGTGCAGCTCACCTTCATCTTGGCGCACAGCGCATTGGCGTAATCGACCTCGAAGCCGACGATCTTGCCCTGCGGGTCCACGTTCTCGAACGGCGGATAGGTCGCGTCCATGCCGATCCGGACGGTCTTCCACTCCTTGGCCGCCGCTCCCGTCGCGCCGATCCCGAGGGCGAGCAGCGCCCCCACCACGATCCGTCTCACCATGCTGTTCTCCCCCTCGTCGCGGCACCGATCTGGCTGGCTATGATGCAAACGTGATGCCGCGCACTGCGCCAGCGCGAAGGGAATGGCTGCCGGTCGGCCAGAATGGGTTTCGCGGCGACGGCCGGTTCAGCATACTTCGATTTCCTGCACAGGATTGCGGCGATGAGCACCACGATTGCGGCCAACCGGGGCAACGCGGCCACCATCCGGACCATGCCGATCCTGCTCGCGATCAGCGTCTCGCACCTGCTCAACGACGTCATGCAGTCGCTGCTACCGGCGATCTACCCCATCCTGAAGCAGAACTACGCGCTGGATTTCGGTCAGATCGGCCTCATCACGCTCGCCTTCCAGCTCACCGCCTCCATCCTCCAGCCGATCGTCGGCCTCTACACGGATCGCCGGCCGCTGCCGTACTCGCTGCCGTTCGGGATGCTGGCCACGCTGTGCGGCCTGGTCATGCTGGCCTATGCCGGCCATTTCTGGTCGCTGCTGGTCGCGGCCAGCCTGGTCGGGCTCGGCTCCAGCGTGTTCCATCCGGAAGCGTCGCGCGTGTCCCGCCATGCCTCGGGCGGACAGTTCGGCCTGGCGCAGAGCATCTTCCAGGTCGGCGGCAATGCAGGTCAGGCACTCGGCCCGTTGTTGGCCGCCTTTATCGTGCTGCCGCATGGGCAGCGCAGCGTCGCCTGGTTCTCCGCCGCCGCGCTCGCGGCCATGGTGATCCTGTCGATCGTCAGCCGGTGGTATGCCGCCCGCCTCGGCCCGCGGCGCACGGCGGCCGCCGCGATCGTCCCCGTGCTCTCGCGCGGACGCACTGCCGCCACGCTCGCCGTTCTCGTGCTGCTGCTGTTCTCCAAGTTCTTCTACGTGGCCAGCATCAACACGTACTACACCTTTTATACGATGGAGACGTTCGGCGTGTCCGTCCGGACGTCGCAGTTGCTGTTGTTCCTGTTCCTGGGCGCTTTCGCCATCGGCGTCATGGCCGGTGGACCGATCGGCGACCGGGTCGGGCGCAAGCGGGTGATCTGGTTCTCCATTCTCGGCGTGTTGCCGTTCACGCTGGCGCTGCCTTATGTCGGGCTGGTCGGCACCGCGGCTCTGACCGTCATCATCGGGCTGATCCTCGCTTCCGCCTCGTCGGCCATCCTGGTCTATGCGCAGGAATTGCTCCCCGGCCGGATCGGCCTCGTGGCCGGTATCTTCTTCGGCCTGGCCTTCGGCCTCGGTGGCCTCGGTGCCGCGCTGTTGGGCGAGCTGGTCGACGCCACCAGCCTGCGCTTCGTCTACCAGCTCTGCTCGTTTTTGCCCGCCATCGGCCTCTGCGCCGCTCTCTTGCCCGACCTCCGCAAGTAAGGCCTCTCTCGGGCGCACGACCCGGCCTTGCGGCCGGGGTCGATTATGCGATTAGGTGCGCCCCATCGGATGGGTGGCCGAGCGGTTTAAGGCAGCGGTCTTGAAAACCGCCGTGCGTGCAAGCGTACCGTGGGTTCGAATCCCACCCCATCCGCCACATCGATGGCGTGGCGCCGTCACTCCGACGCGTTGGGGGTCGGCATGCACCGGAACTCGAGCGTCGCCACGAACACGGTCGCGCCGCCAGCGTCGCGAACCGTGGTTTTGAACATCCTGTCCATCCCGGGCGCCAACTGGTCGCGGGCCACTTGCTTCAGCAGGCCCACCGCCTCGTGCCGCGCATGCGCCAAATCCACGCACTCGATCCCGACTTCGTCGAGAAAGCTCAACCCGCCATCGTCCAGATCTACGAAAAAAATGAGCAAGCCCCTCCTCCTTTCGTCTCGCCGTGCCGCGTTTTGCAGCGGAAGAAGTCCCGCGGAGTTGGCAGCACCGATATCACAGTTCGGTTAACGCACTAACCAGTTCGTGTTGCATTTCAGCGAAGCGTCGCGGTTTTGGTGAACAAGGCACGACGGCGCCGCCGGTTCCCAATCCACGAAGTGCGGTGTAAATGGGGCGAACTCGTCAGCCCCCGGCTCGTTGCATCGGCGTGGTGAACGGAATTGCGGCCTTTTCGGGGCAAAACACGATGACGCCGAGCCCGTTCCGTCGGCTGACGGCACTGATCGAGCATCCGGCCTGGGCGGCGGCGCGCGACGCCCTGCTCGCGATGTCGTACGAGCCCGGCGCGGTCGCCCTGCTCGGACCTCCCGGGACCGGCAAGAGCGCCTTGCTGCGCGACGTCGCCCACCAACTCCGCGCTGCCGGTCGCGTGGTCACCCTGGTCCGCCAGGGCGACCTGGTGGGCGACGTTCCACCCGGCGGAGTGCTCCTGGTCGACGAAGCCTGTCGCATGGGCCCGCTCGAGCGCCATGCGATGATGCGGCAGCGCAGCGGGTTCGTGGTCCTTGCCGACGTCGATCCACCGCGGGGCGATCCGGCGTTGCACGCCGTTGAATTGCGCCCGCTCACCGATGCCGAGACCGCCGACTTCGCCGCCGCCTGGCTCGCGGGGAATGCACCGCCCGGCACGACCCTCTCCGGCAGCACCATCGCCCGGCTTTACCTTCACTCGGGCGGCACCGTGCGACTGCTCCTCCAGTTGCTGGGCGCCGCCCATGCCGTGCGCGACGGGGTCGGTTCCTCAAGCGTGACCGGCGACGACATCGATCTCGCCGCCGCCATGCGCGAAGGCTGGCGGATGCCGGCCGACCCGGCCGTGACCGACGACGTCGAACCCGCGGCCGCTCCGGTCGTGCTTCGTCCGCGCTCGTGGCAGCGTGGCCGCACCGTTCGGGTCGCCATGGCGGCCAGCGCGCTGGCCGCGTGCGTGGCTCTCGCTCTCGGCTTGCGGAGCGCCGGCAATGGCCCGGTCGCCGGGCCCACCAGCGTCATGCCGCCCTCACAGCAGGCCGGGGCCGCCATTCCACCGTCGGCCGTCGCGCCCACCGTCGAACTCGCCCTGGGCGCGCCCGCGCCGCCGCTCGCCGGGTCGCCGCCCGTCCCGATCGCATCCGTCCCCGCCGGCCCCGTCGGGCTTGCGCCGCACGCCGTGCCCGCCGTCGTCGCCCCCGCACCGGCCGCGCTGGCCTCGAGCGGCCCGCCGCCCCGCTTGGCGACGCTCGCCAACCCGGCGCAGACCGCCACCACCGTCGCCACCCTCGTCCCGCCGCTACGACCGGTGCGCACGGGCCGCCGTATGGGGGGCGCGGGCATGATCCTGGTCGCCCAACGCGGCGACACGCTCGAGCGTCTGTATCGCGACCTCTACCGCGACCGCGCCGCGCCGCCGTATTCGATCATCGTCGCCACCAACCCCGCGCCGATCAAGCCCGGGGCGATCGTCGTGTTCCCCGAGCCGCCGGGCGGCTGGGGCGAGGTTCAGCGCTGAACCTGGTCCACGCCGACCAGGAGGTTGTTGGCCCCCGCGAGCGCGATGTCGCGCAACGCCGGGTCGTTCGCCCCTTCTGCCGCCTTCCGGTACCACGTCATCGCCTGATCGACCGAGGGTGACACGCCGATGCCGTGCTCGAAGCAGTAGCCGAGATTATAGGCGGCCAATGGGTTGCCGGCCTCAGCCGCGCGCCGGAAAAGCGTGGCCGCCTCCATATCCGCCTTCGGCCCGCGCGTCAGTAAGGCCTGCTGGGCGCGCCCGAACAGCACCATCGCCGGGTCCGCAACGGCCGGCCCGACGGCCGCGCTGCGCTCACCCAATCGCGTGCGCCCTTCCGCCACGCCGTGCGCCACGGCATCGCGGAAGTAGCGGCGGGCCCGGGCGCGGTCCGGGGCGACCCCGATGCCGTTCTCATACAGCAGGCCGAGATTGTAGGAGGCCCGGCCGGAGCCGTTGCGCGCCGCCTGCTCGTACCACTCCACTGCTGCCGCCGGGTCGGCCGCCGTGCCGCGGCCGGCATCGATCATCAGCGCGGTGTTGAGCATCGCCGTCCGATTGCCGGACGCGGCGCCACGCCGATACCAGCCCAGCGCCTCGGCCGCGTTCTGCGGCACGCCGAACCCGGTGTCGTAGAGGACGCCAAGATAGAGGGATGCCGCCGCATCGCCCTGCCCCGCCGCCTCCCGCCACGACGTGACCGCGTCGGAGAAGCGGCCCGCACCGAACTCCGCCAGCCCGGCCGCCGTGTCCGCCCGTGCCGGCGCGGCACCGAACAGCGAAGCGGCGACCAGCAAGGCCAGCAAGGGCCGCTTGCAGGGAAGGCGGAGGGCGAAACGATCGGCCATGACGACTAATCCCAAGTTGACGACGGATCGTTCCGCCGTTTGTGATACGTACTCTAGGCGTCAATCCAGCATAACCGATTACGTGGAAGGCGCGATCACAAAGGAGACCACTGTGCAATTCCGAACCGTTCTCACGGCCTGTGCCTTGGCCACCAGCCTCGCCGGCTGCGCGCAACAGGCCTCGACCGCGACGAACGCCGCCCCCGCCGAGCCGCCCCTGCAGACGCGGGTCACCACCGGACAAGAGGTCGGCGCGGCGCTCAACAACCAGATCCAGGTGGAGTTCGCCTCCGGCAGCGACCGCCTGTCGCCCGACGCCAACCGGCAGCTCGACGTCGCGGCCCGGCTATTCCGCGACGTGCGCCCGGTGGCGATGTTCTCCGTCGGCTACAGCGACGCGGTCGGCAGCGAGTTCGACAACCTGCTCCTCGCTGCCCGCCGCGCCCGCGCGGTCAAGACCGGGTTGGTGGCGCGCGGCATCCCGGCCGATCAGGTCCTGCTGCGCAGCTACGGCCAGTCGGACCCCATCAACAGCGCCGAACCCAATGCGCCGGCCAACCGCCGCGTCCTGGTGAGCTGGCGCATCGTCTGACCGGCGCGGCCGCTCGGCGCAGCGCCAAGCTGGCCTCGGCCGCTCAGCGCAGCGCCACGCTGGCCTCGGCCGCTCAGCGCAGCGCCAAGCTGGCCACGGCCGCTCAGCGCAGCGCCAAGCTGGCCAGCAGCGCCGCCAGCAGCAGCCCGGCGACGGCTTGCCAGAACCGCAGGGGATCGGCGGCGTAGATCGACCGCGCGGGCGGCGGCATCGGCGCCGCCCCCGCCGCCCCGCTCTCCAGCAGCGTCACCAACTCCAACACGTCGGCCGGCCGGTCGCGCGGGTCGGCCGCGACCGCCCGGTCCAACCCGTCCGTCAGCCATGGCGGTAAATCGGGGCGGCGGCGCCCCAGCGCGGCCGGGGCGCCGAAGCGCGGCGTCGAGAATGGTTCGACCTCGCCGTACGGATACGCCCCGCCGCTCCACATGCGCCATAGCGTCACGCCGAGCGCGAACAGGTCCGAGCGCTCGTCGCCGGCCTGCCCGGCCAACAGCTCGGGCGCCATGTAGCTCGGCGTGCCCGGCCGGTCCCCCGCGTCGAACTCTTCCAGATGCGGGAGCGCGGCCACCCCGAGATCGATCAACCGCACCCCGCCCCCGGGCGGCAGCAACACGTTGTCGGGCTTGATGTCGCGATGGATCACCCCGGCGCGATGCAGCGCCGCGACCGCCTTGGACAGCCCGAGCGCGACCGTCATCCCGTCGGCGAAGCGGATCGGCGGCCCCCGTAACAGCCGCCGCTCCAGCGTCTCGTCGCCGTAATCCGGCATGGCGGTGTAGAGCTGGCTGGCCCGGCCTTCCGGCGCCTCCAGCACCTCGCCGACGAACGGACTGCGCACCCGTCCCGCGATCCAGTGTTCGCGGACGTACGCCTGGCGGAACGTCGACGCCTCCGCCGCGCCCGGCTTGGGGAATTTCAGCACCGCCGCCCGCCCGTCCCGCTCGTCGCGGCCGCGGAACACGCGGCTATACTGCGTATCGGCCAGCAACCGGTCGAGCCGAAACCCGTCCACCACTGCGCCCACCGCCGGCGGCGGCTCGATGGGGCGGCGCGCGATGGTGGTGTCCAGATCGGCATGATCCGGCGGCGGCAGGTCCAGCACGTCCAGCACCAACGCCGTCGCGTTGTCGGTCCCGCCGGCGGCCAGCGCGGCGTCGACGAGCCGTCGCGCCGCCGCCTCCGGCGCTTCCCGCCGGCTCAACGCGGCCGCGATCTGCCGGTCCGACAACGCCCCGTGCACCCCGTCGCTGGCCAGCAGCAACCGGTCGTTCACCCGGCAGACCTGCTCGTCGTAATCGACCCGGACGTCCTCCTCCGCGCCCACCGCCCGGCTCAACGCGTGCGATACGCCGGGGCGGCCCAGCACGTGATCCGTTGTCAGCTGCTCCAGCTCCTCGCCGCGCAGCCGATACAGCCGGCTGTCGCCCACGTGCAGCACGTGCAGCCGCCGGCCGCGCAGAACGGCGGCGGTCAGCGTACAGGCCATGGCGGCGAGCGCCGGGTCGGTGCGGCCCAGCGTGTTGACCCAGCGGTTGGCCGCCGCAATCGCCCGATGCCCGACCTGGCGCAGCGGCAGCGCCTCGCTCTGGCCCAGCACCCCGTCGATCACCGCGCGCACTGTGGTTTCCGCCGCGACCCGGCCGCCCGCCGCGCCGCCCACCCCGTCGGCAATCGCGGCGATCACGCCGTGCAGCGACCGCCGACCCGCATCGCCCTGCCACCACGCGCCGAAATCCTGGTTGTCCGCTCGCCGCCCCGTCTCGGAGGCCAGCCCGGCGGCGACGTCCAGGCGCGACGCCGCGCTCACCCCATCGATGGCACGAACGGCGCCGGCAGCGTCAGCATCAGCGTCCCGTCGGCCTGACGCACCGGGTAGAGCGTCAGCGCGCAGTCGCCGCCGAGCTCCTGCCCCGTGTGCAGGTCGAACGTCCGATCGTGCAGCGGGCACATGATCGCGCTGCCGCCCAGCATGCCATCCGCCAACGGCCCCTCCCGGTGCGGGCACGCGGCCTGGGTGGCGAACAGCGCGTCCGCCCGGGTGCGGAACACCGCCACCCGCAATCCCATCACCTCGAACGTGCGGCCTTCGCCGAGCGGGACCTGGTCCACCGGACCCAGCGCGTATTCTTCATGGCGGGCATAGATCTCGTTCGGCATGTCAGGCCTCCACCGGGATCAGCGAGCGGAACTGGTTGGCCGTGGCCGGCTCCGCGCCGTCCTTCCACGGGTCGCGGTAGGCGGCGATCGCGGCCGCCAGCTCCTCGTCGAAGCGCTGGACCCAGCCCTCGCTGTCGTCCAGCACCACCGCCTTGATCCGCTCCATGCCGACCCGCTCGACCCAGGTGTAGGTCCGCTCCTTGTACTTGGCATCCTCCCGGTAGAACTGCATGAACCGGCCGATCACCTGCATCGCCGCGTCCTCGCCCGTGACGGTGCACAGCAGGTCGCCCCGGCGCACATGCGCCCCGCCGGCGCCGCCCACCAGGATCTCCCATTTGCCGTCGCCGATCGCGACCACGCCGACATCCTTGATCAGCGCTTCCGAGCAGTTGCGCGGGCATCCCGCCGTGGCGAGCTTGAGCTTGCCCGGGCTGTCCGACAGGGCGCGGAACGTTTTCTCGATCCGGATCGCCAGCGCCATGCTGTCGCCCAGGCCGAACCGGCAATGATCCGTGCCGATGCAGCTCTTGCAGGTCCGGTAGCTCTTGCCCCAGGCATGCCCGGCCGGCATCCCGATATCCGCCCAGATTCCCGGCAGGTCCTCCTTCTTGACGCCGACCAGGTCGATCCGCTGTCCGCCCGTCATCTTGACCAGCGGCACGTTGTATTTCACCGCCGCCTGGGCGATCCGCATCAGCTCGGCCGGTGTGCACACCCCGCCCGCCATCTCCGGCACGACGGAGAAGGTGCCGTCCTTCTGGATGTTGCCGTGCACCCGGTCGTTGATGAACCGCGCATCCCGCTGGTCGTCGTACTGGCCGGGCCAAACCGTGTTGAGCAGCGAGGCGAGCGGGATCTTGCTCGCCGGGTCCTCGATGCCGCCGGCCAGCGCAGCGAACACGGCCGACACCGAGCGCAGGTTCTGCGCCTTGATGGCCGCGATCAGCGCCTGCTTCTTCATCGGGATGCACGGCACGTAGTAGTGGACCGACGGATCCTCCTCCACCGCGCCGCCCGCGAACCAGGCGATGACCTCGCCGACCAGTCCCTTGCACGAGCCGCAGCCCTTGCCGGCCCGCGTCTTGTTCATCACCGCGGGCAGCGTCCGGTGCCCGGCCTCCACCGCCACCCCGATCGTCGCCTTGGTGATGCCGTTGCAGTTGCAAACCTGCGCATCGGCCGGCATCTCGTCGATCGTCACCTTCTGCGACGGCGCGCCCAGGTCGAACAACAGGCTCAACCGCTCGTCCGGCAGCGGCGCGTCCCGCTCGAACGCCTGCATCAGGAACGCCGCCTTGCTGATGTCGCCCAGCAGGATGCCCCCCACCAACCGCCCATCGCGCACGATCAGCTTCTTGTAGGTCCCGCGCTTCGGCTCCTGGAATTGGATCACCTCGTCGCGCTCGTCCTTGGGCTCCGTGATGCCCATCGACGCCAGCTCGACCCCCATCACCTTCAGCTTCGTCGCCAGCTTGGAGCCGTGATACGCCGCGTCCGGATTGCGCGCGGTCACGTGCTCGGCGAACACGGTGCACTGCTCCCAGAGCGGCGCCACCAGCCCGTAAACGGTGCCACGATGCTGCGCGCACTCGCCCACCACATACACGTTCATGTCGTCCACCGAGCGCATGTGGTTGTCCACCACGATCGCCCGCTCGACCGTCAGCCCGGCGCGCATCCCGATCTCGGCATTCGGCCGGATCCCGGCGGCGACCACCAGCACCTCGCACGGGATCGCGCGGCCATCCTTGAAGGTGAGCCCCTCGACCTTCTCGTCGCCAACGACCGCCGTGGTCGCCGTCTCGGTCAGCACGGTGATGCCCATCTTCTCCATCGCGACCCGCAGCATCGCGCCCGCCGTCGCATCGAGCTGTTGGTCCATCAGGTGCTTGCCCAGATGCACCACCGTCACGTCGCATCCGTGCGTCAGCAGCCCGCGCGCCGCTTCCAGCCCCAGCAGGCCGCCGCCGATGACGACGGCGCGCTTGCCGGGAGCCGCGGCGACCATGCCGACCGTGTCGTCGATGGTGCGAAAGCCGAACGCGCCGGGCTTGAGCGACTTGTCCGCCATGTGCAGCCCGGGGATCGGCGGCATGAACGCCCGCGACCCCGTCGCGATCAGCAATACGTCGTAATCCGCCCGCACCCCGTTGGCCGCGACCACGTATTTGCCGAACCGGTTGATCTCCACCACCGGCGAGCCCGCATGCAGCGTGATGCCGTTCTCGACGTACCATTCCAGCGTGTTGATCGTGATCTCGTCGTAGCTGCCCTGCCCGCACAGGATGTTGGACAACATGATACGGTTGTAGTTGCCGTAGGGCTCATCGCCGAACATGGTGATGCTGAACCGTTCGGCGCCGCCCCGGGCCAGCACTTCCTCGACCGCGCGCGCCCCCGCCATCCCGTTGCCGACCACCACCAACCGTTGTTTGCCCATGGCGCGACCTCTCAGACTTCCATGAAACCGATGTCGAGCACCACGTTGCCGCGCAGCCCGTTGGGGGCGGCGACCAGCACTTCCAGCGTGCTGTCGGGCTCGAGGTCCTCCACCACCGCGAGCGACACGTGGATGCCCGCCTTGGCCCCCACCGGGAAGCTGCGGAACGGCTTGCCGCCGCGCATCAGGTGCACCGCGATCAGCTCCGCGGTGGAATTGCCGGCCCGCAGATAGATCATCTGCGACCGCTTGTCGGACGAGACGGTGTACGCCAACGGCGGCTCCAGCGGCGCCGTTGCCGACAGGCCCCGCCCCGTGAACGCAAACGTGCCGTTGAGGAATTTAGGCGAGATTTCCATCGTGACCCTTTGTTCTCAAACGAAGTGGGAGATCAGATCCGGCCCACGCCGGCGACCGCGCCCCACGTGGTCCGCCAGCGCGTCTTGACCCCGACGATGCCGAGCAGCGCGATCACCGCGAGCCCGGCGAACAGCAGGAAGCCGGACTGGTAGGTCCCGGTCAGCAGCTTGGAGTAGCCGAGCGACGAGGCGAGGTAGAACCCGCCGATCCCGCCGCACATGCCGACCAGCCCGGTCATCACGCCGATCTCGCGCCGGAAGCGCTGCGGCACCAGCTGGAACACCGCGCCGTTGCCCATGCCGAGCGCCAGCATCGCCACGATGAACACCACCAAGGCCAGCGCCGCCGACGGCAACCCGAAGCTCACGATCGCCAGCGCCACCGCCGCCACCGCGTACACCACCGACAGCGTCCGCACGCCGCCGATCCGGTCCGCCAACGTCCCGCCGATCGGCCGCACCAACGACCCGGCGAACACGCATCCGGCCGCGAAATACCCCGCCACCTTCACGTCCAGCCCATACTGGTCGTGGAAATACGACGGCAGGGACGAGGCCAGTCCGGAAAAGCCCCCGAACGTCACCGCGTAGAACAACATGAACCACCACGCATCGGCGACGCGGAACACGGAAAGATACTGTCCCAGCGTCTTGGACGGCGGCTTCTCCGGGCTCTCTCGCGCGAAGACGAGGTAGACCACGAAGGCGATCAATAGCGGGATCGTCGCCAGCCCGAGTACGTTGGTCCAGCCATACGCCAGCGCGAGGCTCGGCGCGAACAAGGCCGCGAACACCACGCCCGAATTGCCGGCCCCCGCGATCCCGAGCGCCACCCCCTGCATCTCCGGCGGATACCAGCGCGATGCCAGCGGCAACGCCACCGCGAACGACGCCCCGGCCACCCCCAGCACGACGCCCAGTGCCAACACCTGCGCGAAGGAGTGGATCCCGAACCACCATCCGGCCAGCAGGCCCAGGATGACGATCACCTGCCCGATCATGCCGGTGCGCAGCGGCCCGATCCGATCCACCAGCACGCCGTTGACCACGCGGAGCAACGCGCCCGACAGCAGCGGTACCGCCACCATCAGCCCGCGCTGCCCGGGATCGAGATGCAGATCCGCCGCGATCTGCACGCCCAGCGGGCCGAGCATGACCCAGACCATGAACGCCATGTCGAAATAGAAAAACGCGGAGAACAGCGTGGGCGGATGCCCGGCCTTGAGGAAACTGCGATCGACCATGCGACAATCCGAAAACCCGTGGCCGAGTTGATGCAAGGCGTGGGCCACCGAACACCATCGTTCGCCTCATCGCAAGACTGCACAGGCAAATTCTGCACGCGTGAATAATGCTGCCCAAATCGCACCCAACTGATCCGGGCGCGGGCAGTTCTCGCCTGACCGCCTCATTTTCCGGCCCCGAACGGTCTTAAACCGGGTGCAGCCGCCGCCGCCGCCTCGCTAAAATCGTACCCGGCCCATGGCGGACTGACAGGGGCCAGCGGGAGCCGCCGGGCTCAGGGGCCCATGGCCCCCGGGCGGGCCCGCCATCCGATGGCCGGAGTTACGAGCATGAACGCGATCCTGCCCACCCGCCTCCGCCTCGTCGTGATCGGCAACGGGATGGCCGGCATGCGCACCGTCGAGGAGATCCTCGCCCGCACGCCGCAGAAATACAGCATCACCGTGTTCGGCGCCGAGCCGCACCCGAACTATAACCGCATCATGCTCAGCCCGGTGCTGGCGCGCGAGAAGACGTTCGAGGAGATCGTCATCAACGAGCACGCCTGGTACGCCACCAACGGCATCGAGTTGATCGCCGGCGAACGCGTCTGGCACGTCGACCGCACCGAACGCGTCGTCCATGGCGAGAAGGGCACCACCCGCCCCTATGACGTAATGCTGCTGGCCACCGGCTCCAACCCGTTCATCCTGCCGCTCGTCGGCCGCGACCTGCCCGGCGTGATCGGCTTCCGCGACATCGGCGACGTGCACACCATGCTTGCAGCGGCCGAGCGCGGCGGCAACGCCGTCGTCATCGGCGGCGGCCTGCTCGGTCTCGAAGCCGCCAACGGCCTCGCCCAGGCCGGCATGCACGTCACGGTGCTGCACCTGAACCCCACGCTGATGGACCGCCAGCTCGACCCAACCGCCGGCGCCATGCTCCGCGCCGACCTCGAGCGCCGCGGCATCCACGTCATCACCGAAGCGCACACCGCCGCCATCCGCGGCACCGAAGCCGGCGTCGAAGCCGTCGAACTCAAGGACGGCACCGTGCTGCCCGCCCATCTCGTCGTCATGGCCGTCGGCATCAAGCCGAACGTCCAGCTCGGCCAGGAGATCGGCCTCGAGACCAAGCGTGGCATCGTCGTCGACGACCAGATGCGCACCTCCGACCCGGCCGTCTTCGCCGTCGGCGAATGCGTCGAGCATCGCGGCCAGACCTACGGGCTCGTCGCGCCGCTGTGGGACATGTCCAAGATCTGCGCCGACGCCATCAGCGGCACCGCCGACACCGCCTACGAAGGCAGCGTCACCGGCACCCGCCTCAAGGTCACCGGCATCGACATGTACTCCGCCGGCGACTTCACCCCCGGCCACGACACCGACGACGTCATCTTCCGCGATCCCGCCCGCGGCGTATATCGCCGCCTGGTGCTGCGCGACGACAAGCTGGTCGGCGCCGTGCTCTACGGCGACGCCGGCGACGGCGGCTGGTATTTCAGCCTCATCCGCACCGGCGCCGCGCTCGGGCCCCTGCGCGACACCGTCATCTTCGGCCAGAGCGTGGCCGAGGCCGCGACCGGCGCCGAGCCTGCCACCGCCGCCACCATGGCCGACACGGCGGAAATCTGCGGCTGCAACGGCGTCTGCAAGGGCACGGTCGTCGAAACGATCCGCGCCAAGGGCCTCACCACGCTGAGCGACGTCCGCGCTCACACCAAGGCGTCCTCCTCCTGCGGCAGTTGCACCAAGCTGGTGGAGCAATTGCTGGAAGCCGCCGCCGGTGACGCCTACGCCCCGGCCGAGGGCGAGCCCGCCATGTGCCGCTGCACCGGCCACGGACACGACCACGTCCGTGCCGAGATCGTCGCTCGCGGCCTCAAGACCATCCCCGCCACCATGGACGCGCTGGGCTGGACCACGGCGGATGGCTGCCACGTCTGCCGCCCCGCCCTGAACTACTACCTCCTGTGCGCCTGGCCCGGCGAGTACGAGGACCAGGCGCAGAGCCGCTTCGTCAACGAACGCATGCACGCCAACATCCAGAAGGACGGCACCTATTCCGTCATTCCGCGCATGTGGGGCGGCCTGACCAGCGCCCGCGAGCTGCGCGCCATCGCCGACGTGGTCGACAAATTCGCCATCCCGACCGTCAAGGTCACCGGCGGCCAGCGCATCGACCTGCTCGGCGTCAAGCGCGAGGACCTGCCCGCCGTCTGGCGCGACCTCGGCGCCGCCGGCATGGTCTCCGGTCACGGCTACGGCAAGGCGCTGCGAACCGTCAAAACCTGCGTCGGATCGGAATGGTGCCGCTTCGGCACCCAGGACAGCACCGCCATGGGCGTGGCCATCGAGCGCATGAGCTGGGGCAGCTGGCACCCGCACAAGGTCAAGATCGCCGTCTCCGGCTGCCCGCGCAATTGCGCGGAAGCGACCTGCAAGGATTTCGGCGTCGTCGCCGTCGAGAGCGGCTGGGAGCTCTCGGTCGGCGGCAATGCCGGCATCCACCTCCGCGCCACCGACCCGCTCTGCAAGGTCGCCACCCCAGCGGAAGTGCTGGAATACTGTGCCGCTTTTCTGCAGCTCTATCGCGAGGATGCCCGCTATCTCGAGCGCACCGCTCCCTGGGTCGAGCGCCGCGGCATCGAGTGGGTCCGCGCGCGGGTCGTGGCCGACGCCGCCAACCGCCGCGCCCTGAACGGGCGCTTCCTCTACGCCCAGCGTTTCTCGCAGACCGACCCCTGGGCCGAGCGGGCGAACGGCCCGGTCCCCGCCCCCTACGCCACCCTGGTCGCGGCGGCCTGATCGGCATGGACGGAACCGCAGCGCTCGACTGGGTCGCGATCGGCACCCTGGACGACATCCCGCGCCAGGGCGCCCGCGTGGTCGCCACCGCGCGCGGCGACGTGGCGGTGTTCCGCACCGGCGACGACGCCCTATTCGCCCTCGACGACCGTTGCCCGCATCGCGGCGGTCGCCTCAGCGCCGGCATCGTCCACGGCCACGCCGTCACCTGCCCGCTGCATAATTGGGTGATCGGCCTGGCCGACGGCCGCGCCGTCGCGCCCGATGACGGTTGCACCCGCACCGTCCCGGTTCGCCTGCAGGACGGCGCCGTGCTGCTGAGGCTTTCCTGATGGACGGCGCCACCGCCCCCGCCCCCGCCGGCATCCGCACCACCTGCCCTTACTGCGGCGTCGGCTGCGGCGTGATCGCCCAGCCGGACGGCCGCGTCGTCGGCGACCCGCAGCACCCCGCCAATTTCGGCCGCCTTTGTTCCAAGGGCGCCGCGTTGGCCGAGTCGCTCGACGACCGCGACCGCCTCCGCTTTCCCTTGATCGACGGCGAGCGGGCCGACTGGCCCACCGCGTTGGCCCGCATCGCCGACACCTTCCGCGACACGATCGCCGAGCACGGCCCGGACAGCGTCGCCTTCTACGTCTCCGGCCAGTGTCTCACGGAGGACTACTACGTCGCCAACAAGCTGATGAAGGGCTTCATCGGCTCCGCCAACATCGACACAAATTCCCGCCTCTGCATGTCCTCCTCCGTCGCCGGCCACGTCCGCGCCTTCGGGGCCGACATCGTCCCTGGCACCTACGAGGACCTCGAAGAGGCCGACCTGATCGTGCTGGTCGGCAGCAACCTCGCCTGGTGCCATCCCGTGCTGTTCCAGCGCATCGTCGCCGCCCGCGCCGAACGCGGCACCAAGCTGGTCGTGATCGACCCTCGCCGCACCGCTACCGCCGACGGCGCCGACCTGCATTTGCCGCTGGCCCCGGGCAGCGACGTGGCCCTGTTCGCCGGGCTGCTGGAGCATCTGCGCACCGCCGGCGCCTTCGACCACGAATGGATCGACCGGCACAGCGCCGGCATTACCCTGGCGCTCGACGCCAATCGCGGCCTCGACGTCCCCGCCATCACCGGCCTCGACCCGGCCGACCTCGCCCAGTTCTACCGGTGGTTCGCCGAAACGCCCCGCACCGTCACGGTCTATTCCCAAGGCGTCAACCAATCCAGCGCCGGCACCGACAAGGTCAACAGCATCATCAACGTCCACTTGGCGACCGCGCGGATCGGCAAGCCCGGCACCGGCCCGTTCAGCATCACCGGCCAGCCCAACGCCATGGGGGGCCGCGAGGTCGGCGGCCTCGCCAACCAGATCGCCGCCCACATGCTGTTCGGCCAACCCGGCGCCGCCGAGCGTGTGCAGCGCTTCTGGAAGGCGCCCACCCTCCTCGCCGGCCCCGGCCTCAAGGCCGTGGACCTGTTCGAGGCCGTTCGCACCGGCAGCGTCCGCGCGATCTGGATCATGTGCACCAACCCGGCCGACAGCATGCCCCGCGCCGATCGCGTCCGCGCCGCCCTTGCCGCCTGCCCCTTCGTCGTTGCCAGCGACGCCTGGCCGACCGACACCACCGCGCTGGCCCACATCGTCCTGCCCGCCGCCACCTGGGGCGAGCGCGACGGCACCGTGACCAATTCCGAACGCCGAATCACCCGTCAGCGCCCCTTCCGCGACCCGCCCGGCGAGGCCCGCCCTGACTGGTGGGCCATGGCGCAGGTCGCCGGCCTGCTCGGCTGGCGGGACAGCTTCGCCTGGCCCAACGCCGCCGCCGTGTTCCGCGAGCACGCCGCCCTGACCGCCTTCGAGAATGACGGCACCCGCCCGCTCGACCTGTCCGGCCTCACCGATCTCAGCGACGACGAATACGACGCGCTCGCCCCCGTCCAATGGCCCGTCACACGCGACCGCATCGGCGGCCGCCTGTTCGACGATGCCGCCTTCGCCACCGAGGACGGCCGCGCCCGTTTCGTCGCTACCGCGTGGCGCCCGCTTGCCGCTCCGCGCGACCCGAGCCGCCCGCTCCTGCTCAACACCGGCCGCGTCCGCGACCAATGGCACACCATGACGCGCACCGGGCTGGTGCCCCGCCTGCTGCAGCACGTCGCCGAACCGACCGCCGCCCTCCACCCCGACGACGCCGCCGCCCTGGGCATTGCCGATCGCGGCCTGATCCGCCTCCGCAGCGAGCATGCCGAGACCCTGCTCCGCTGCGCCATCGACCCTGGCCAGCGCCGCGGCGAGATCTTCGTCCCCATGCACTGGTCCGACGCATTCTCCGGCGCCGGCCCGATCGCGCGCCTGGTCAACGCCGCCTGCGACCCGGTCTCCGGCCAGCCCGAGCTCAAGGCCACGCCCGTCTCGGTCGAGCCGGTCGACACCGTCTGGCGCGGCCTGCTGCTCTGTGCCACCGCCGTCGTGCCGCGCTGCGCCGTCTGGTCCCGCGTCCCGCTCGAGTCAGGCCATGGCTACGACCTCGCCGGCACCGACCCGCTTCCCGCCGACCGGGCCGCCTTCGCCCGCACCCTCATGCCCGCCCTCGATGTCCCGGGCGGCGCCGACCTCGTCGAGCTCTCCGACCCCGCCCGCGGCACCTGGCGCTTCGCCGCCATCCGCGATGGCCGCCTGCAAGCCTGCCTATACCTCAGCACTCGCGCAGACGGTCTGCCGACCCCCACCGCCCTCGCCGCCCTGCTGACCCGCGCGGTGGGCGACGGCGAGCGTGCCGGGCTGCTGGCCGGCGGCGCCTCCGGGGCTCGTCGCGAAGCCCTGGTTTGCGCCTGCTTCGCCGTCGGCGCCGACACCCTCCGCCGCGCCATCGCCGACGGCAAGCTGACCACGGTCGCCGAGATCGGCGCCGCCCTGAAAGCCGGCACCAACTGCGGCTCCTGCATCCCGGAACTCAAGATCCTGCTGCGCGAGGACGCCCTCACCCCCGCTTGACCGGCCGCATGGCTGCCTCCGCCGGCATTATGTTGCGCTGCAACATGGGCCGGGTGTTAACTCGGACCATGACACATCTTCCCGTCACCCCGCCCCGGCTCGCGACTCCAGCCGTCACGGTCGCGGCTGGCCCGGGTCTCGCCTTCGCCTTGATCGCCCTGGCCATGGGCGGCTTCACTATCGGCACCACCGAGTTCGCTAGCATGAGCCTGCTGCCGCAGATCGCCGCCGGCATGGGGGTCGACGAACCCACCGCGGGCCACGCCATCAGCGCCTATGCCCTCGGCGTCGTGGTCGGTGCCCCCACTTTGGCCGTGCTCGGCGCCCGCTGGCCCAAGCGCAACTTGCTGATCGCCCTGATGGCCGTCTGCGCCGGGGCCAACCTCGCCTCCGCCTTGTCGCCCGGCTACGGCTGGCTGCTCGGCTTCCGCTTCCTGAGCGGCCTGCCGCACGGCGCCTATTTCGGCGTCGGCGCCCTCGTGGCCGCCTCCCTGGTGCCGCGCGAGCGCCGCACCCAGGCTGTCGGCCGTATGATGCTGGGCCTCACCGCGGCCACCGTTGCCGGCGTGCCGCTCGCCACGGTCATCAGCCAGTGGGGCGGCTGGCGATCCGGCTTCGCCATCGTCGCCGGTCTCGCGGCGCTCACCGCCCTCGCCATCGCCCGCTTCGTGCCGAACCGCCCCGCCGAGCCCGGCGCCAGCCCGCTCCGAGAGCTCGACGCCCTCCGCAGCCGCCAAGTTTGGCTCACCCTCGGCACCGGCGCGATCGGCTTCGGCGGCATGTTCGCGGTCTACACCTACCTCGCCGGCACCATGACCCACGTCACCGGTGCCGCCCCGGCCCTGCTTCCCGTCGCCCTTGTCGTGTTCGGTGTCGGCATGACGGTCGGCACCCTGATCTGCGCCTGGGGCGCTGATCGCGCGCTGATGCCGACTGCTGGACTTTGCTTGCTGTTCAGCACGATCGTGCTCGCGCTCTACGCACCCGCCGCGCAGCACATTGGGACGTTGTTGCCGATCATCGCCCTGGTTGGCGCCGGCGGCGGCCTCGGCACCGTGTTGCAGGCCCGCTTGATGGACGTCGCCGGCCGCGGCCAGAACCTCGCCGCAGCGCTCAACCATTCAGCCTTCAACACCGCCAACGCGATCGGCCCCTGGCTCGGCGGGTTGGCCATTTCGGCCGGCTTCGGCTGGGCCTCCACCGGCGCCGTCGGCGTGGTCCTCGGCCTCGGCGGTCTCGTCATGTGGGCGATCTCCTTCGCCCTCGACCGCCGCGACCGCTTACGGATCGTGCGCCAGTAGCGACCAGGCTGTCCCAGTCCAGCGCATCAGGCGGAGCGTCTTGATCGGCCGATACTCGCTCGGATCCGTCTCGATCGCGATCCCCGGCAGCAGCATCGGCACCGACACGTCCCGCAGCGCCGCGGCTTCCCGCATCACATCCTCCCGCGACAGCCGCTCGCCGCATCCCTCGAGCAGAGCCACGAGACACAGCGCGTTGGCGTAACCGAATACCGTGCTGAAACTGGTCGGATCCAATTCCGGCGCCCACCGCGACGCCCACGCCCGGAACGCGAGCATCTCGGCATCGTCCGCCCAGGCCGGATCCGTCGGATCCTTCAGATACGCCCCGCTGAGGATACCGGCACTCCCCCCTGCCCCAGCCGGCACCATCACCGAGCCGGCTGATGCCGACACGTTGCTGAGGTAATGCGCCCGCAGCTGCCACCCCGACGCCGCCACCATACGGATTGCCTGCACCGCGAATTTGGGCGTCGCCACCGTCAGCATCGCGTCCGCCCCGGCGTCTCGCAGCAGGCCCATTTGGCTCGCGATCGTCGGGTCGCTGGTCTGGTAGGATTGCGTCGGGACCATCACAGCCGAGGCGCGCTCACCCAACCCGTCCAGCAGCCCGGCCAGATAGTCCCGGCCGAAATCATCGTCCTGATACAACACACCGAGTCGGGCGGACGGCTGTGTCTCGATCAGATGGCGCCCATACGTCTCCGCCTCGCGCCGGTAATCGGGCTGCCACCCGATTGTCCACGGGAACCGCGCCGGATCGGCCCAGCGCGACGCTCCGCTTGAGACATAAAGCTGCGGGATCCCGCGCCCATTCAAATAGCGCTGCACCGCCGCCTGCGTTGCGGTGCCCAATCCTTGGTACAGGAACGCCACGTCTTCCGCTTCGACCAAGCGCCGAGTTTCGGCCACGGTCCGCGCGGGGAGATAACCATCATCTCTCGACAGCAGCTCGACCCGGCGTCCACGGATGCCGCCCCGATCGTTGATTTTGGCGAACACCGCGGCTTCCGCTCGCCCAACGACGCCATAAGCCGAAGCCGGTCCGCTATACGGCATCGTCTGCCCGATCCGGATCGACTGCGGCCCCACGCCCGGCATCGCCGCGCGGCCAAGCGACGGTCGTGCCAAAACCGCCGCTGTTCCGGTGAGGAGTTGGCGGCGGTTGATCGTCGGTGATCCTGTATTGATTTGGTTGCGGGGACAGGATTTGAACCTGTGACCTTCAGGTTATGAGCCTGACGAGCTACCGGGCTGCTCCACCCCGCGGGGGTGTTGGTGTTGTGTTGGTGTGGTTTACCTTGGAAGACCTGGCGGCGACCGACTTTTCCGCACCTTGAGGTGCAGTATCATAGGCGCTGGAGGTTTTCACGGTCGAGTTCGGGATGGGATCGGGTGTGGTCCCTCCGCCATGGCCACCAGGTCGTCCAAGGCAAGGTTCTGTTGGGCTCGGGTTTTGATCCGGGCTTTGTGTGATGTGTGTGTGTGTTGGATGAGTGCTGTGGAGGCGTTGGGTCGTTCCGATCGTTGGATCGGCGGTGACACTGGTGATTGAGCCGTTTGGGCGATTAGGACCAGTTAGCTGCTTGCGTTGCCGCAGTTGCACACCTGGCCTATCGACGTGCTGGTCTTGCACGGCCCTCAGGGAGACCTGGTTTAGAGGGTGGTTTCCCGCTTAGATGCTTTCAGCGGTTATCCATTCCGCACATAGCTACCCGGCTGTGCCGCTGGCGCGACAACCGGTCCACCAGAGGTGCGTCCATCCCGGTCCTCTCGTACTAGGGACAGCGCCTCGCAAGTCTCCTTCACCCACGGCAGATAGGGACCGAACTGTCTCACGACGTTCTAAACCCAGCTCACGTACCACTTTAATCGGCGAACAGCCGAACCCTTGGGACCTGCTCCAGCCCCAGGATGTGATGAGCCGACATCGAGGTGCCAAACCTCCCCGTCGATGTGGACTCTTGGGGGAGATCAGCCTGTTATCCCTAGAGTACCTTTTATCCGTTGAGCGATGGCCCTTCCACGCGGGACCACCGGATCACTATGGCCGACTTTCGTCTCTGCTCGAGCTGTCGCTCTCGCAGTCAGGCGGGCTTATGCCATTGCACTCAGCAGCCGATGTCCGACCGGCCTGAGCCCACCATCGCGCGCCTCCGTTACACTTTGGGAGGCGACCGCCCCAGTCAAACTGCCCACCATGCAGGGTCCCGGTCCGGGCTGACCGGACGCGGTTAGACATCAGAAGCGCACAGGGCGGTATTTCAAGGATGGCTCCACCAGAGCTAGCGCCCCGGGTTCATAGCCTCCCGCCTATCCTACACAGTGCTCTCCTAATGCCACTGCAAAGCTGCAGTAAAGGTTCATAGGGTCTTTCCGTCTGACCGCGGGTACCCCGCATCTTCACGGGGAATTCAATTTCGCTGAGCCGATGCTGGAGACAGTGGGGAAGTCGTTACGCCATTCGTGCAGGTCGGAACTTACCCGACAAGGAATTTCGCTACCTTAGGACCGTTATAGTTACGGCCGCCGTTTACCGGGGCTTCGATTCAATGCTTGCACATCTCCTCTTAACCTTCCGGCACCGGGCAGGCGTCAGGCCGTATACGTCGGCTCTCGCCTTCGCACAGCCCTGTGTTTTTACTAAACAGTCGCTACCCCCTGCTCTGTGCCACCCCACCATGGTTGCCCACGATGGGGTCTCGCTTATCCCGAAGTTACGCGAGCAATTTGCCTAGTTCCTTCAGCATCGTTCTCTCAAGCGCCTTGGTATTCTCTACCAGTCCACCTGTGTCGGTTTAGGGTACGGTCTATACGCTGGAGCTATTTCCCGGACGGATCCAAAAGCAGGGGCAATCCAGTAAGCCCCCACAACATATCCCCGTCGTCACTTCCAGCAGGCCCAGGACTATTCACCTGGTTCCCATCAACTACGGCTCTCGCCCTCGCCTTAGGGGCCGGCTCACCCTGCGCGGATTAACCTTGCGCAGGAACCCTTGGACTTTCGGCGACAGAGTTTCTCACTCTGTTTGTCGCTACTCATGTCAGCATTCGCACTTCCGATACCTCCAGCACCCCTCACGGGTATGCCTTCGCAGGCCTACGGAACGCTCCGCTACCGATCAATTCCCATCCCGTCAGTCGCCCATCGACACAACACAACGCCACCACAGCAGCGCGATCCATGCCGACAAGAGACTGACGAGTGCAAATCAATCCCACAGCTTCGGTACGTGGTTTGAGCCCCGTTACATCTTCGGCGCAGGATTTCTATTAGACCAGTGAGCTATTACGCTTTCTTTAAAGGATGGCTGCTTCTAAGCCAACCTCCTGGTTGTTTTGGAATTCCCACATCCTTTCCCACTTAACCACGATTTGGGGACCTTAGCTGGTGGTCTGGGCTGTTTCCCTCTCGACAATGGACCTTAGCACCCACCGTCTGTCTGCCGGGCTGCACTCCTGGGTATTCGGAGTTTGGTTGGGGTTGGTAAGCCTTTGGGGCCCCCGAGCCCATCCAGTGCTCTACCCCCCAGGGTGACCACCCGACGATCTACCTCAATAGATTTCGCGGAGAACCAGCTATCTCCGAGTTTGATTGGCCTTTCACCCCTAGCCACAGCTCATCCCCGACTTTTTCAACAGGCGTGGGTTCGGCCCTCCAGTAGGTGTTACCCCACCTTCAGCCTGGCCATGGCTAGATCACTCGGTTTCGGGTCTTCTGCCGGCAACTGAACGCCCTGTTCAGACTCGCTTTCGCTACGCCTCCACCTAACGGCTTAAGCTCGCTGCCAACAGAAACTCGCTGACCCATTATACAAAAGGTACGCCGTCACCCCATCAAGGGCTCCGACTGCTTGTAGGCATCCGGTTTCAGGTCTATTTCACTCCCCTCATCGGGGTGCTTTTCACCTTTCCCTCACGGTACTGGTTCACTATCGGTCGCTAGAGAGTATTTAGGCTTAGAGGGTGGTCCCCCTACGTTCAGACAGGGTTTCACGTGCCCCGCCCTACTCAAGAATTACAAGCGCACTACCATCTACGGGGCTATCACCCGCTTTGGCCGGACTTTCCAGACCGTTCGACTCACACACAAGTAACTACTGGCCTACTCCGGGTTCGCTCGCCACTACTGCCGGAATCTCGGTTGATGTCTTTTCCTCCAGGTACTGAGATGTTTCAGTTCCCCAGGTTCGCCTCGTACACCTATGTATTCA
>OZ241208.1:1915000-2525000 GCA_965199665.1 Acetobacteraceae bacterium
AAGCGCTTCCCCGCCGCCTCCATGCCGAGCCACGTCGCCTATTCGCCCGACTCCTCCATGGCCTTCGTCACCCTCCAAGGCACCAACAAGCTCGCCGCCTACAATCTCAATGACCTCACCCCTGCCTGGACCGCCGATATCGGCAAGACCCCCGCCGGCGTCGTCTGGCACGACGGCAAGCTCCTCGTCGCCAACATGGGCACCGACAACATCGTTCTCGCCGACCCGGTCGACGGCCACGTCGAGCGCCACATCCGCACCGGTCGCGGCGCCCACCAAATCTTCCCCTCGCCCGACGGCCGCGTCCTCTACGTCAACAATCGCGTCGACGGCACCACGACCGCTCTCGACGCCAAATCCCTCGAGGTTCTGCGCACCTACAAGGTCCCCGGCGGTCCCGACTGCATCGACTTCGCCCCCGACGGAAAACTCTGGATCACCCAGCGTTTCATCCAGAAGGTCGGCATCCTCGACCCGGTCACCGGCGACCTCCGTTCCGTCCCCGTCGGCCGCTCGCCCCACGGGATCTTCCTGACCGACGGCGTCCTCAACACCGCTCCGCACACCATCGCGCGCGCGAACTGACGAGGCTGGCATGATCGACCCGTTCAGCCTCGCGGCCGGCTGGATCCAGGAGCACCTCCTGCTCCCCCTGCTCTATGCCACCGGCGGCATGGAATGGGAGGACATCTCCTTCAACTGGGCCCTGTTCGCCATCTACGGCCTCGTCCAGATGATCGTCACCTTCGCCATCTGCATGCCGCTCGAGCGCTGGCGTCCCGTCGAACACTGGCCGGACGCCAAGGCCGTTTGGGTGGACATCTTCTACACCGTCATCTCCCGCGTCGGCGTACTGCCGCTCGTTACCTTCGTCCTATTTTATGAAGTCCAGGTTAACCTGAACGGCTGGCTCTCCGACCACGGCTGGGTCCCACCCACGCTCGAGCGCGTGTTCCCCTTCCTCCTGGGACACGACATCCTCACCTTCTTCGTCTACGCTGTCATTCTCGATTGCGGCGAATACTGGCGCCATCGCCTATCCCACACCGTCGGCTGGTGGTACGGCCTCCACTCCGTGCATCACGCCCAGCGCCAGATGACCTTCTGGTCTGATGACCGCAATCACCTCCTCGACGACCTTATCGGCTTCGTCTGGTTCATGACGCTCGGCCTGCTGATCGGTATCCCGCCGCTGCAGTTCCCGCTGCTCGTGCTCCTGCTCCGCCTCATCGAGAGCCTGTCGCACGCCAACACGCGCCTGTCCTTCGGCTGGCTCGGCGACCGACTCCTCGTCTCCCCCCGTTTTCACCGGATCCACCACGGCATCCTCGCCGCCGGCGCAAAGAGCTGCAATTACGGCGCCATCCTCCCCTGGTGGGACATGGCGCTCGGCACCGCTGACTTCGGCCGTGCCTACGCCGGCACCGGCGATCCGGGCGCCCCCGAGGCCATGGCCACCGGCACCTGGCTGCAGCAGCAAACGGCCGGGTTACGCCGCATGGTCCGCCTCTCCAACTGGGGTCGCCGCCGCGCCCGCCGCCTCAGGACCCCCGCCGCCGGCGACTGATCACTCCCGCTCCAAATCCTCGATGTCGGGGTCGCTGAACCCGAAATGGTGCGCGATCTCGTGGATCAGCACGTTGCGCACCAGGTTGAACAACTCCTCCCCCGTCTCGATCCACTCCAGCAGGATCGGCTCGCGATAGAGCAGGATCAGGTCCGGCTCCTGCCGTGTCTCCCCCGCCCCCTTCTCCCCGATCGGCACTCCCCGATACACCCCGGTCAACTCCCAAGCATTCTCGATCCCGAGCTCGGCCAGCGTCTCGTCGTCCGGTGCCTCCTCCACGAGGATCGCAACCCCCTGCACGTGCCGCCGCAACGCCGCCGGGATCGCCGCCAGCGCCTGCTCGGCCATGTCGACCAGATCCTCCGCGCTCGGGGGCGCGCCGAACCGCCTCAATGCCATGCTACGTTCCACCATCGCCCCATCCCGCCTGAACCGGAGCCCGTAGGCAAGCCATGCAACCATTGACACCCGCCGAACGGGCCGCCTTCAGCCGCACCGCCCCGGCCTGGCAGACGCTCCCCGACCGCGACGCCATCGCCCGCGACTTCCGCTTCGCCGACTTCGCCGCCGCCTGGGCCTTCATGACCCGCGTCGCCGCCCTCGCCGAGCAGGCCGACCACCACCCCGAATGGTCCAACACCTTCAATCGCGTCCGCATCGTTCTCACCACCCACGACGCCGGCGGCCTCACCACCCGCGACACCGCCCTGGCCGCCGCCATCGACCAAGCCGAACCGGCCCCCCGCTGATGGACACCCCTCCGCCAGCGTCCACCGCCGCCGCTGAACTCACCCGCCTGCTCGAGATCATGGCCCGCCTCCGCGCGCCCGACGGCTGCCCCTGGGACCGCGAGCAGACCTTCGCCACCATCGCTCCCTTCACCATCGAGGAAGCGTACGAAGTCGCCGACGCCATCGCCCGCGACGACATGGTCGACCTCCCGGACGAGCTCGGCGACCTCCTCTTCCAGGTCGTCTACTACGCCCAGCTCGGCGCCGAGGCCGGCCGCTTCGACTTCGCCGCCATCGCCCGCGCCATCGCCGACAAGATGGTCCGCCGCCATCCGCACGTCTTCGGCGACGCCGAGGCCGCCCCCGCCTGGGAAGACGGCAAGCGCCACGAACGCGCGACCCGGCAGCGCACCGGCACGCTCGACGGCATCGCCGCCGGCCTGCCCGCCCTCACCCGCGCCGGCAAGATCACCAACCGCGTCGCCCGCGTCGGCTTCGACTGGCCCGACGCCGAACAGGTCCTCCAGAAGCTGGAGGAGGAGATCGCCGAGATCCGCGCCGAGCTCCCCACCGCCGACCGCCCCACCCCCGACCCGGCCCGCCTCGCCGACGAAGTCGGTGACGTCCTCTTCGTCGTCGCCAACCTCGCCCGCAAGCTCGGCCTCGACCCGGAAGCCTGCCTCCGCGGCGCCAACGACAAATTCTCCCGCCGCTTCACCGACGTCGAACGCCGCCTGGCTGCCGCCGGCCTCCCCCTCGCCGATGCCGGCCTCGCCCGCATGGAAGCCGAGTGGCAAGCCGTCAAAGCCGCCGAGCGCGACGGGACCCCCCAACCATGATCCCCGCCATCACCGCCCTGCTCCTGTGCCAACTCGCCGGCGAGCTCCTCTCCCGCGGCCTCCACCTCCCCATACCCGGCCCCGTCCTCGGCATGGTCATGCTGCTCGTCGGCCTGCTCGCCCGTGACGCCCGGCGCGGCGCCCGCGACGGCACCGACGAGCCTCCCGCCGCCCTCGCCGAAACCGCCGACGCCCTGCTCGGCAATCTCGGCCTCCTCTTCGTCCCCGCCGGCGTCGGCGTCGTGCTCTACGGCCCGCTGCTCGCCCGCAACTGGGCCCCCCTCGCCGTCGCCGTCCTCGTCGGCACCCTGCTCGCCATCGCGCTCACCGGCCGCCTCGCCCAAGCCCTCCTGCGCCGCTTCGGCTGACCCGGCGCCGATGAACCTCGAGCTCGCCGAAATCTGGGTCTACCTCGCCCGCGAACCCCTCGCCGCACTCACCGCCACGCTGCTCGCCTGGATGGCGGGCCTCCAGCTCCAGCGATGGTCCGGCCGCCACCCCCTCGCCAACCCGGTGCTCATCGCCGTCGCCCTTCTCGCCGCTGGCCTGCTCGGCACCGGCATCGACTACCGCGCCTATTTCGCCGGCGCCCAGTTCGTCCACTTCCTGCTCGGCCCCGCCACCGTCGCCCTCGCCGTCCCGCTCTACCGGCAGTGGCGCGTCGTGCGGCAGTCCTTCCTCGCCGTGATCGTCTCGATCGTCGGGGGCGGCCTGTTCTCCGCCGCCTCCGGCGTTGCCCTCGCCCTCCTGTTCGGCGCCGCCCCGGACGTCGCCGCCTCCCTCGCCCCCAAATCGGTCACCACCCCTGTCGCCATGGGCGTGGCCGAACGCCTCGGCGGCCTCCCCTCGCTCACCGCCGCCGTGGTCATCTGCTCCGGCATCGTCGGCGCCTCCCTCGGTCCGGGCGTGCTCACCCTCTGCCGGGTCACCGACTGGCGCGCCCGCGGCCTGGCCATCGGCACGGTCAGCCACGGCATCGGCACCGCCCGCGCCCTGTCCGTGAACCCGACCGCCGGCGCCTTCAGCGGCCTGGCCATGGGCCTCAACGCCCTCGCCACCGCCATCCTTCTTCCCCTGCTGTGGCACCTGGTGCTCGGCCCATAGGACACACCCATGCCAACTGAACCGACCCCCGCCATCTTCATCCCGGCCCTGCTCTGCGACGAGCGCCTCTACGACGAGGTGATCGCCGGCCTCGCCGACCGGATCTCCGCCGAGATCCTCCTGTCCCCACGGCTGACGCTGGAGGAGAGCGCGGCCGACATCCTCGCCCGCGCCCCCGCCTCCTTCGTCCTCGTCGGCACCAGCTACGGCGGCAACCTCGCCCTGGAGGTCGCGGCAGCCGCGCCCGACCGCGTCCGCGCCCTCTGCCTCATGGGCTGCGACCCGGCACCCGCCCCTGACGGCCGCCCCGACCTCGCGGCCGCCCTCACCCAAACGCCCGACGCCGTCTTCGACATGCTGACCGCCCGCGTCACCCATCCCGATCACGCCGACGCCGCCGCCACCTTCGCCGCCATGGCCCGCAGCGTCGGTCCCGCCATCGGCGCCGCCCAGGCCACCGCCCTCGCCGTCCGCAGCGACGCCCGCACCCGCCTCGCCCGCCTCACGATGCCCACCCTGGTCCTCTGGGGCGCCGACGACGCCCTGGTCCCCGTCGAGATCGGCCAGGCCCTCGCCGACGCCCTGCCCCACGCCCAGTTCCGCATCCTGGACCGCTGCGGCCACCTCCCCACCCTCGAACGGCCAGCCGACACCGCCGCTCTCCTCGCCGCCTTCCTCGACACCGCCCACCCCTGACGGAACCGCGCAGCGCCTCTGTCCCGATCACCCCGGCGGCACCGCGCTGCGCCTCCCCGCCACCCACCGCCTCACGTCCCGCTTGACTTCCACCGCCGAAAAGTTCCCCTTCCGTTCATGGCGAAGGCGACCCGTTCCACCATCCCCGACCCGGCAAGCGAAACCGCCGACCACCTCGAGATCGGTCCCCTCGACGACGACGCCTGCCAGCGCGCCCTCGCCATCCTGGTCGACGTCGGCACCTCCATCGCGCTCGAACTCAAGGCCGCCACGCCGGACGTCGGCCTCGCCGCCCGCGCCGCCGCCTTCGACCGCGTCGCCCTCGCCGTCCGCCGCACGGTTCTGCTCTCCCGGCACATGGCCGAGTCCGCCCCCGCGCGCGAAGCCGAGCCCGCCAAGCGCGCCCTCACCGCCCAGAAGATCATCCGCGCCGTCCAGGACGAGATCGAGAAAACGGCGGGCCCCGCCGAAACCGTCGCCCTCCGCCTCGAGCTCCTCGAGCGCGTCGAAGCCCCCGAGTTCCGCGTCGATCTCGCCCTCCGCGCACCCGGCGAACTGATCCGCGACCTCTGTCGCGACCTCGGCCTCGCCGACGTTCCCGGGCTTCGCACCTTTCCCCGCCGCACCCCGGACGAGATCGCCCGCCTCTGCGCCCAGGCCGCCGCGATCACCGACCCCGCCCGTCCCGTCGCGACCGGCCGGCCGCCGCCTCGGCCCGACCACCGACGGCGTCACTGATCCCCGCCTTCCGATCGCCCAACTCCCGATCGCCCGCCTCTGATCGCCGCTTCCTGATCGATCGTTGACCCGACCGCGACCCCGCGCCCAGCGCCGGGGCGCCGTCCATCCGTGCCTCTTGCGGCGCGCTCGGTCCCGTGGATGGCTGAAGCAGCCGATCAGCTCAGGACGCTCCGCTCATGCCAGTCGACCATTGGCTCGCGTTCGTCGCCGCTGCCGCGGTACTGCTCGCCATTCCCGGCCCCACGGTGCTGCTCGTCAGGGCATCATCTTCTTCGTCGCCCTGTGCCGCAATTTCTCGACCCCACCCGCGCCTTCGTGCCGCAGGTGACGATCCTCGTCGCGACCTTCGTGGTCATGGCGGCCCTGAACGCATCAGGCTTCGCCATGCTCGCCGCCGCCGCCCGTCGGCGCCTGCAGCAGCCCCGGGTCCAGCGCGCCGTCAACCGCACCGGCGGCACTCTCCTGGTCGGCGCCGGCCTTGCCGCCATCGGCTGGCCCCGCACGGCAGGATGAGGGGCCCCCTCATGGCGGACGCGGTCGTGGCGGATGCCGTCCGCAACGACCCCCGCGCGTCGGCCGGCCGCCTAGCCGTGGCTCGCCGTGAATGCCGCCTTCTGCTCCGCGGTCGCCTCGCGCTGATGCAGCGCCTGCCACGCCTTGTACGGCATCCCGTACACGATCTCCCGCGCCTCCGGATCCGTCAGCGCCAGCCCGCGCGCTTCGGCCCCTTCGCGATACCAGCGCGACAAGCAGTTCCGGCAGAACCCGGCCAGGTTCATCAGGTCGATATTCTGCACATCGCTCCGCTCGCGCAGATGCTCGACCAGCCGCCGATACGCCGCCGCCTCCAACTCGATCCGCGTCTTGTCGTCCAACTCGATCATGACCGTTCTCCTCCATCCCGATTTGGCCGCCCCCGCCCCTGGATCAACCGCCCGCCTCTCCTCATACTGGCCCCCGCCATGCGGCTACCCCCCTCGCCCCCACGCGCTCCGCCGATCTCCCTTCCGTCACCGGCTCCGGCCGCGACGGGGCGGATCACGTGCCGCCGCCGTCCATGACCCCCTGGACCGACGCCGCCGCCCGCACCGCGCTGCGCGCCATCTTCGACGCCGCGATCGCCAGCGCCGACCCGCGCCACGTTCTCGCCCGGCACCTCCCCGACCCGCCCCGCGGCCGCACGATCGTCGTCGGCGCCGGTAAATCCGCCGCCCTCATGGCCGCCGCCCTCGAAGCCGCCTGGCCCCACCCCCTCTCCGGCGTCGTCGTCACCCGCTACGGCCACGCCTGCCCCACCGCCCGCATCGAGGTGATCGAAGCCGCCCACCCCGTCCCCGACGCCAACAGCGAGCGCGGCGCCCGCCGCGTCCTGGCCGCCGTCGCGGGCCTGACCGCCGACGACCTCGTCCTCGTGCTCATGTCCGGCGGCGCCTCCGCCCTGCTCGAACGTCCCGCCGACGGTCTCACCCTGGACGACCTCCAGCAGGTCAACCGCGCCCTGCTCGCCTCCGGCGCCCCCATCGACGAGATGAACGCCGTCCGCAAACACCTCAGCGCGGTCAAGGGCGGCCGCCTCGCCGCCGCTGCCGCTCCCGCCCGGGTCGTCACCCTCGCCATCTCCGACGTCCCCGGTGACGACCCGGCCACCATCGGCTCCGGCCCCACCGTCCCCGATCCCACCACCTGGGCCGACGTCCGCCGCATCGCCGCCCGCTACGGCCTCGCCCTCCCCCGCACCGGCGGCCCCGAAACCCCCAAGCCCGGCGAGATCGCCCCCGATATCCGCCTCATCGCCACCCCCGCCATGGCCCTTGAAGCCGCCGCCGCCGCCGCCCGCGCCCACGGCCTCACCCCCCTCATCCTCGGCGACGCGCTGGAAGGCGAAAGCCGCGAGATGGGCGTCGTCATGGCCGGCATCGCCCGCTCCGTCCGCAACGGCCACCCCCTCCCCGCACCCTGCGTCCTCCTCTCCGGCGGCGAAGGCACCGTCACCATCGGGGCGCCCCCTGGCGGAGCGGGAAGCGCAAACGGCGCGGGCCGCGGCGGCCGCAACACCGAGTTCCTCCTCGCCCTCGCTGTCACCCTGCGCGCCGCCCCCGCCATCTGGGCCATCGCCGGCGACACCGACGGCATCGACGGCACGGAGGACGCTGCCGGCGCGGTCGTCGCCCCCGACACCCTCGCCCGCGCCCGCGCCGCCGGGCTCACCCCGCTCGACACCCTCCTCGCCCACGACAGCTACACGCTGTTCGACGCCATCGGCGACCTCGTCCGCACCGGCCCCACCCTCACCAACGTCAATGATCTCCGCGCTATCCTCGTTGCGTGACGCGCAATTCTCGTTGCGTGACGCGCAATCCTCATTGCGTGACGTGTCCCGCGCGGTGCCCGGCACGCCCGCTCTGCTCTATCATTCGCCCGATCCCGGTCGCCCGACCCGCTAGGAGCCTCGTTCCATGCCAGCCCGCGTCAAGTTCCGCCGCCGCCGGCGCACCAAGATCATCGCCACCCTCGGCCCGGCCAGCTCCACTCCCGAAATCCTCGCCCGCCTCTTCCACGGCGGCGTCGACGTTTTCCGCCTGAACTTCAGCCACGGCACCCACGACGACCACCTCGCCCGCATCGCCGCCATCCGCGACCTCGAGCGCAGTGTTGGCCGCCCCATCGGCATCCTCGCCGACGTCCAGGGCCCCAAGCTCCGCGTCGGCCAGTTCAGCGGCGGCCGGGTCACGCTGCAGGCCGGCCAGCCCTTCCGCCTCGACATGTCCCCCGTTCCCGGCGACCGCACCCGCGTCCAGCTCCCGCATCCGGAGATCATCGGCGCCGCCGGCATCGGCACCAATCTCCTCGTCGACGACGGCAAGATGCGCCTGCGCGTCACCCGCGTCCGCGAGGACCACCTCGAATGCGAGGTCATGACCGGCGGCACCGTCTCCGACCGCAAGGGCGTCAACGTCCCCGACGTCGCCCTGCCCATCCCCGCCCTGACCAAGAAGGACCGCCGCGACCTCGACTTCGCCCTCGAACACGGCGTCGACTACATCGGCCTCAGCTTCGTCCAACGCCCCGAGGACGTCGCCGAGGCGAAAGAAATCGCCGCCGGCCGCGCCTGGATCATGACCAAGCTCGAGAAGCCCCAAGCCCTCGACGACCTCGACGCCATCCTCGATCTCTCCGATGCCGTCATGGTCGCCCGCGGCGATCTCGGCGTCGAGTTGCCGCCGGAAGAAGTCCCCCTCGCCCAGAAACGCATCATCCGCGCCGCCCGCCTCCGCGGCCTCCCGGTCGTCGTCGCCACCCAGATGCTGGAAAGCATGATCACCGCTCCGGCCCCCACCCGCGCCGAAGCGTCCGATGTCGCCACCGCGGTCTTCGACGGCGCGGACGCCGTCATGCTGTCCGCCGAAACCGCCGCCGGCCAATACCCCTACGAAGCCGTCAACATGATGGACCGCATCGTCGAGCGTGTGGAGCGCGACCCCGACTGGCGCGCCGGCATCGAGCGCACCCGCCCCGCCCCCGAGCGCAACTCCGCCAGCGCCATCGCCACCGCCGCCCGCCAGATCGCCGACACCATCGCCGCCCCCTGCATCGCCGCCTTCACCGCCGGCGGCGGCACCGCCATCCGCGTCGCCCGCGAACGCCCCGAATGCCCGGTCGTCGGCATCACCACCAGCATGGAGACCGCCCGCCGCCTCGCCGTCGTCTGGGGCGTCCACGCCGTCCTCGGTACCGAGCTGCACAGCATGACCGAGGCCGTCAGCCGCGCCACCCGCCTCGCCCGCGTCGAAGGTTTCGCCCAACCCGGCCAGGAGATCGTCATCACCGCCGGTGTCCCCTTCAACCAGCCCGGCTCCACCAACGCCCTCCGCGTCGCCCCCGTCCGCTAGAGCAACTCTGGAACGGCCCGGCCTGGCCCACGTTATGGACCCGTCATCGCCTCTAGATGATGAAGCCTCTTACATGCAGCCGTCCACAAACTTATATTCAGAGTACGACGAGCTTCCCGCACGTCGACCCGACCTGGGAGATACCACCATGAAGACCGTTCTCGCCGCCGCCGTCATGAGCCTCGCCCTGGCCGGCGCCGTCGCCCCCGAGGCGAACGCCAAGGGCTGCCTCAAGGGCGCGGTCGTCGGCGGCGTCGCCGGCCACATGGCCGGTCACGGCGTCGCGGGCGCTGCGGCCGGCTGCGCCGTGGGCCATCATTACGCCAACAAGAAGGCCGCCCAGAACACGAGCGCCCCCATGAACGGCGACGCCACCACCCGCTAATCCGACCCGGGGGCGGCCGTCAGGAGCACTCTCTTGGCGGCCGCCACCGCTTTCCGCTGCCGGGCCAGCAAGGCCGTGTCCCGCCCCAGCATCGCCCCCATGTGCCGGTGCATGTGGCGGATTTCCTCGAGATGCGCTGCCGGGTCGGTCCGCCCCGTCACCCCGCGCCCGTGCCGCCGATGCTGGTTCAGCGGCCTCGCCACGTAGGCCACGCTCCCCCCGCGCGACAACGCCTCCGCATACAGCCGCCAGTCCAGCGCCAGCCGCAGCGGCACCTCGCCCAGCCGTGCCAGCGCATCCCGCAGCGCCGCCCGCCGCCACACCACCGCACTGACGTTCAGGATCAGGTTCCGCGCGCCCAGGCACTCCCGCAGGAACTCGGCCGCCCCGATCGTCCCGCTCTCCGCCAGCAGCCCGGCCCCCGCCTCCCGGTAATACCCCTGGTGGTCCGCCCACAGCGTCGCCCCGTCGCCATCGACCGCCCGGCTATCGGCGAACCCGAACACCGCCCCCGGCGCCGCCCGCAGCGCGTCGCATACCGCCTCCAAGAGCGTCGGCTCCGCCCCGTCATCTGCCTCCGCGATCCACACGAATTCGCCCCGCGCCCGCGCCGCCGCCCGCCGCCACTGCGCCAGCAACCCGCGCTCCGCCGCCGCCGGCACCCATTCCACCGTCCGCCCCGCCTGCGCCGCCACCGCCGCCACCGTCACCGCGCTGTCGTCGCTCGACCCGTCATCCAGCACGACGATCTCTAACGGCCGCAGCCGCTGCGCGAAGATCGACCGCAGCCGCCCCGGCAGATGCGCCGCGTAGTCCAGCGTCGGCACCATCGCCGACACCGCCGGCCGGCCCGGCGCCGCCAGCGCCAACAACGCCTCCGCATACGGGGCGAACGGGAAACGCTGCCGCGCCACCCGCGCCAACCGCGCCCGCTCCTCCGGCCCGTGCTGCAGCGCCGCGACCCGCAACTGCCGCACCATTGCCGCCGCATCGCCCAGCGGCACCGCGGTCCCCGCTCCGAACTCCCGCAACACGTCCGGCGCGCTTCCCGCCTCCTCGAACGCCACCGTCGGCACCCCCGCCGACATCGCCTCCAGCACCACGCTCGGATACGGATCCTCCCGCGAGGGCAGCAGGTGCACGTCCGCCGCCGCCAGCCACTCCGCCCCCTCGGCCTGGAACGGCACCCGATGGAACGTCCCCGTCGCCTCCGCCGCCGCGATCTCCGCCCCGAGATAGGCGGAGATCACCGGATCCAGATCGCCCACCCACAACAAGTGGATCGACGGGTCCGCCGCCTGCGCCAGCCGCCAAACCTGCAGGAACAGGTCCACCCCCTTCCGCAAATCCCCGTACCCGAGCCCCACCGCCAGCGTCGCCCCCTCCGGCAACCCCAGCCGCGCCCGCCGTGCCGCCCCGCCCCGCCCATCGACCGGGCGATACAAGCCCTGCGGCAGGAGCACCGTCCGCTCCGGCGGCAACGCCACCGCCTCGTGGAACCGGTCCCGCACGAACGCCGCCGCGAACACCACCGTGCGCGCCGCCGCCACCCCTGCCCGTGCCGCCTCCACCAGCTGCCGCTCCCGCAACAGCCGCGGCATCTCGTGCAGCAGCAGCGTGCAGCCGATCCCCGCCGCGGCCAGCGCCGCGCACGCATGCCCCGTCGCCGACGTGTTGGCGATCGCCGCCCGATACCCGCTCGCCGCCAGCGCCGTCGCATGCCGCGCCAGCTCCGCCGCCCCCGCATACAGCGTCACCGGCGCCACTGCCCGATACTGGCTCTCCAGCGGCCCGCCGCCGAGCAGCAGGTAGCTCACCGCCACCCCCCGCGACACGAACGCCCGCCCGATATGGAGCAGCAGCAATTGCGACCCGGCGGTGAACGCATCGTGCCCCACCAGCAGCACCTTCGCCGCCGGCGCCCGCTCTTCGGCGCTCACCGCCCGCCCCGTCGCGTTCAGGAACGCCGCGCCGTAATGCACGTCCGGCTCCAGATAGGCGCCTTCCGCCCACTCGTTCCACGCATTGATGCAGACCAGTGCCTCGCCCAGCACCTTCTGCTCGTTCGCCGCCCCGATCAGCCGCCCGAGCCACGCCTCGTACGACGCCGGCGTCGCGCCATGGATCGTCATCCCGCGCCCCTGCCGGCGCGCATCGTTGTCCCACCCCGGCAACGCCGTCCGGATCAGGTCGTACGGCTGCCGCGACAGGTCGCTCGCCCCCGCCACCACCTCGTAATCGAAGATCCGCGCATCGGCCGCGAAGTCCAGCATCCGCAGCTGCCCGTTCAACTGCGGCAGGTGCTCCGTCAGCTTGTGCGGCGGGAACTCGACCGCCGCGTCCATCCCGTGCTCCCGCGGATCACGGTCGCCGAAGCTCTGCGCCATCACGAACACCGGCTGGTGCCCCTTCGCCGCGAACGCCTCGCGCCACCGCGCCACCGTCGCCGCCCCGCCCGCGATCAGCCCGGCGCGATACACGAACAACACCGGCCGCCCCTCCAGCCGGATGTAGCGCGGATCGTCGAAATGCCGGATGAACGTGTCCACCAGCGCCGGCTCGTCCTCGTCGCGGTAATCCTGCGACAACAGCACCTCGTGCTCCGACCCGTCCCACCGCCGCGTCCAGTTCTCGTTCGCCCACATCAGGCAGGACATCAACGACAAGAAGAGATAAATTACTTAGATTTATCAAACAGCTAGTTCGGGATAAACGTGCGGTTACAACGTAGAAGCGACCACATAGCTAACAGGCAGTGAGCTCAACCGTCTGTAGTCTGCTGCAACTCTCGGGCTAGCACAAAATCTTCCGAGGCCAGATTAGCGAGCAAAGCTGAAAGCGCGTCGTCGTCGTTGGGAAATTGGCGAATTGCAGAGTGTGCAGGAGCACCTTCCCCATCATGCACAATCCGAACCTTCCTCTTGCAAGCCAAGCATGCTTCGTGGACCTTACCGACATTCACGGAAGCAAAGACGGACGATGGAGCCACGGTAAGTCTTGTATCGCGCCGAACAGACTGAAGTTGTTCTTGCTTCGTACCCGCATAGAATTCCCGCCAGGAGGTTGAACGGAACGCTTCGCCTGGACGAAGCGAGAATGCTCCGGGAAATACTCCAACAGCTACACTATCGTCTCGAATTACGAGCCGCGGTTTAACGTATCTTACAACATGATGATCATTATCGAGCGTTTTCATGTCGCTAGACCAACCAGCGCTCGGACCGGTAGGGTCTCAGATCTGTAAGCAGCCAGCCAACGGAACTTAATCCTGTCGCGTGATAGCGGTCGCCATCTCTGAAAACAACGACTGACCATTTGATCTCGTCCGTGCGACCAAACTCAAGCGCTAAAGTGTTGCCGCCATCCCGCCACGCAGCGAGTAAATGCCCACCATCGGAAACACCTAGGCCAGGATTACCGCTCGGACCAATTGCTAAGGTAAGCCGTAGGAAAGTCCAGAATGACTCCGGAGAGATCAGCAGATCATCCTCTGACCATTCATCAGGATCATATAGACCATCAATTTTACGGAAGAGACTTTTGCGCCAACTTACCGGCAAGTGCATCGCAACCGACGAGAACTGCACTTTCAGCGCAGCCGAAGCGTTGAACAGCCGAGACGCAGCGGTCTCAACCTGCGAGACGGATTCCCCCCTTAGTCCTTGCAGCGACGGCGGCCGGACAACTCTTGTCGCAGTCAGGCCCCCGTGGCGAAGAACTGTTCCCGCCTCGGTGTTTGGCCAACTAAGAACCTGATTTCGACGAAAGGTTGAGGTCTGCAGACTACTCACGATAGAATAGCTTTCGTGCGTTTTCGGTTATTGTGAGTTCAAACAAGCGATTCTTCTCTATGCGCATCGCTTCAAGCTTCGGCCACAACGAGTTCTCGGTATAGGCAACATTGCTTGTCGAAAAAACGTCAATATCGACCAAGATCCCCAAATGCCCAGGTAGCGGCGATTCCATCGAAGCTGTCGTTATCATTGAGCCAGGAGCATTGTTATGCTCTGGAATTGTTATTTGCGATAGAAATTGTTCTGGGGGAGAGAGGTGATCTTCAGGATACTGTGTGTAAACACTCACAAAATTCTCAAGTTGGATGAGCTTTTCAGTAAGCGGAAGATCCATCCGGTTAACGTAACGTAAACCGATTCGCGAAACGCCCAAAGGCCCAACTGCCTTCCGATGAAGCTTCCAGAGAGATTTCGCATTGTCTCGAAACGCCTGCCATCCCGGATATGGGGCAAGGCGAGAGAAGGTGATATGCTGTAGGCCTAAAATCACAATTCTCGTACCATCAGCATCTGTAAGCTTGAAAGCTTCCACTGCCGATTGGACCTGCATCTGCTCTGCGGTGGGCTCTAAAAGCTGAAAAGAAAATCCCTTTATCGCCTCGACCGCTGGAAAGCTCGCGCTCAGCCTATCGCGCAAACGCTCTATCGTTCCATACGCGAGCGGATCCTTGAACCGTATCTCAATCACGCTCTCCGTGATAGGTGGTCGGTTGTAGCTGTTCCCCGTGGACGACATGCTACAGTTTTGGGCCGTTGCTGCTCAATGGACAACCGCTGAGTTGGTCTGAAAGGTGCGCTACGCCCTACATTACCCCAAATGCCGGCCCCTTCCCGGCTCGGCAGCACCCGCGCCAGCCGGGCCTGGGCCTGCCTGGCCGTCGCGGCGGCCTGCTCCAGCACGTCGCGAAGGAAGTGCCGCAGACCGTCTCGCTGCTTCTGATCATCAACGTGGACAGCTTGCCGATGATGTCGGTGATGATGCCGATTCCATAGACGGCGTCATCCAGCTGCCTACGCTGTATGGTCCGGTCGACGGTCGGCGTGGGAGTGGTATGTGCGTGTTCAGCCATGACCTGCTCCTGCGTGAGCGGTTGCGGTTAGGCCGGGCGCGAGGAGGCAACCTCACGCTCGGCCACTCCTGATTGCCTGAAACTGGCAACAGGGTTATGATAATCCTCCGCTCCAATACTGGCAACAGGGTTATGATTTGCTAGCTGTTCAATGCAAGATGGCCCGAGCGGCTACTGGCTTGGGACTGCGCGAGTTGGCCGCTGCCGCTGGCGTCTCGTTGCAGACGGTGACTCGGCTGGAAGCTGGGGAGGCATTGCGACCGACAACGCTTGCCGCCATCCGCACCGCCCTGGAAGCCGCCGGTGTCGAATTCACCAATGGCGGTGAGCCGGGCGTGAAGCTGCGGAAGGCGGCAGATTGAGCATCGAAGGCGGTTACGCCTGGGAAAAGCTCTACGATGCCGTGGGCACCCTGGCTGCCGGGGGAGGCACACTTCGACAACGGCTTCGAAGCGCCTACGTGGACAATCTTCTCCGGCTCTGGAAGCCCGAACGTCATCTTCCGTGGCCAGCGTTGCGCGCCAGATACGAAGCCTTGATGTCCGAGCTAGACGAAGGTGGCGTGGACCGTCTCTCGCCTCAAAAGGCCAGACGTCTAGCGATGGAGATTGTGAACATTTACTCCCGGGTGACCCGGTATATGGAGCCGTTTGAATGAGACTGGACGGGATGGGGAGGGAGGGCGGATCATTGTCCGCAGTCCGGACATTGATACTGCGACGGTCGCCGCCGGCATTTTGAACTTCGCGCCGCTCTTGGGCCGCCTGCAGTTCTGCACCAATCCGGCTTTCAGCCAGCAGCACGACGAGCTGAACTTGGTTTTGCGCCTCGGCAGCACACCGGCAATTTATATCGATGACAGCAGATATCGCGGGACTACTGTCCGCGCCTCGAACATTTGAGAATTCAGGGTTCCCTACGTGGTGTTCTGATTTACCCCTTCGCCCACCTCAGCCTAAAGCTAAGACGGAGAAAGACGATGGCCTTGAGCCCCGACCTGATCATTCCCGACGAGATCATCAAGCGGCAAATTGCCTATGCGGAGGAGATGAAAGCGCATTGGACGCGGCACCTCGCCAATCTGTGGCTGACCGGCAACGGTCGCATGTCGATCAACGGTGTATGGGAGACGACGGAAGAGGCTGCTGCCCGCATTCAGGAGCTAATTGATATTCACGGCAGGACGGTGGAGCTGATCTCATCATTCCGCGTCGTCGAGCAACCGGGCTAGTAGATAATGGGCGAGGGTAGTCTCAGCCCGCTACTGCAGCTCCAGCAGCTTGCGGGACAACATGACCTGACGATGGTGGTGAAGCCTGTGCCCAGGGCCAATCGGGTGCCGCTGCGCAAGAGCTTCAACTCCGAGATGGCCGTCTACGCCTCGGCTGATTTCTTCTGGCAGGTCGTCGGCAATCCCGCCAACATTGCAGCCTTCCTGGGGGTCGCCGGGTCTGCTTTCGGCGCCTACATGGCCGGCCGCGGCGCGCGTTCTGTCCGCTTGAAATCGGGCGACACCGAGGTCGAGATCAAGGGCAACGGCGACTTCGAGAAGGCACTAGCGACCTTTCATGCGCTGCAGAACAAAGACGGAGCCTAATCACCAGCTGATTCTTAACGCCTCCGTCGGCGGCTAGGCTGCACACTACTGATCTTAACCACTTCGTAAGCTCATCCGCCTATTCTGGGCCCGGGTACGCTGCCCACATATCAGGGGTCTAGGCTTCGGTTGCCCCGCCCAACTCAAACATCCCGCAAAACGCAGGGCACGGCACCCGCGCGTGCTTCGCGCAGCTGTAAGGCCGAGACAGCCGGGAGAGACCGGCGGCCTACATTACCAAGCGCCTGGGCCAACTGGCTGGTCCAGGAATCTAACGATCCGGGTCCAGAGAGAAGACGCTAATCTGCTCTGTATGAGTCAGCCTTGCCAAACTCATATTGCGAATTGAGATCCATCTCGCCCTGAAGGTCGAGCATGGGAACAGACGTGAAGTCTGCACTGTCGTCCGCCGGAAGCGTCGTCATGCGACGCCGCTCAACTCGGCCGCCGCTGGCTTGACCGTCGGACTGGTCAGCCACTCTTCCAGCAAGTCCGAACGAATGCGCGTCTTACGCTCGCCGATGCGGGTTACGGCCGGGCCGCGACCGGCTCGGATTTCAACTTCTAAATAGCGAACCGGCACCCGGACGCGCTCTGCCACTTCATCTTTGGTCAAGAGCTGAAAATCCATCTCATGTCAGACCCTAATGGATACTAGGGTGTAGTTTTGGGCCTGACTGGCGGGTTTTGCAAACTATTCGTGGCGTTAGACTGATTTGGTTGCAACTGCGATTGCCTCCTTCTTGTTTGTCTTCGAGATGACTTAGAGAGTCAGGTCGCGCTTAGCGAGGCTCTGTAAAGCTGTTGTAGGAGCTTTACAGAGCGTTCGGCTTAGGCCATCGTGCCGGCGCAGTCTTACAGATTTACAGGCCCAGAATGGCGACTTACGGATATGTTCGCGTCAGCACGACCCGGCAGGCTCAGGAAGGCGAAAGCCTCGACGTGCAGCAACGCACGATCGCTGGCTATGCGCTCATGAAGGGCCTCGTGCTGGACCGGGTGTTTGTCGAGCGGGGCGTATCGGGGTCGGTACCCTTGTCCCAGCGGCCCGAAGGCACACTGCTGCTTGAACTGGCCAAGACCGGCGACAGCATCATCACCGCTAAACTGGACCGCGCCTTCCGCAGCGCGATGGATGCCCTCGACGTGCTCAGTCAGTTTCGTGAGAAGCGGGTCAGCCTGCATATGGTCGACCTGGGCGGCGACGTTGCTACCAACGGCATCAGCAAGCTGGTGTTCACCATCCTGTCGGCCGTCGCGGAGGCGGAGCGCGATCGTATCCGCGAGCGCATTCAGGACGTGAAGAGCGATCAGAAGGCGCGCGGGCGCTACCTTGGCGGATCAAGGCCGTTCGGATGGGACGTCACCGTAGACGGCGCCATGATCCCACGAGAGGACGAACAGGCGGCACTGCGCACAATGCAGGAGCTGCGGGCGCAGGGGCTCAGCTTGCGCGGGATCGCTCAGCACCTCGCTTCCGCAGGGCACCAGATCAGCCACATGACGGTCAGACAGGCTCTCGCGTCGAAGTCATCGGCCTAGTCTCACCAACCTTAGGTCGACGTCGAGCCAGCCTCCTACGAGTAACGCGGGTAATGACGCCCGTTCACATAATGCGACTGTTGCGGATGCGAGATCATCCAACGCCTTGGATCGTTGCAATTGGGGCCTCAGGAGCGCAGGGGCTTGATGACTTAATGCAGCTGCTTCGTGAACTGCCGAGCACGCTTTCGGCAATCATCATGGTTGTACTCCATCGCCGCTGGCATGAACCAACGGCGCTTCGGGCGATCTTGGCTAGCAGCTGCGCTTTTCCCGTTGTGATCGCTGCTCCCGGTGAGCGCTTTGAGGTCGGGATCGTCTACATTGGTGAACCAGCAACGCATCTCACATTAGCTGCCGACACGTTTGGTGGTCTCATTGACGATCCAGGTCGCCATTACGGCGGTCGAACAGTCGATCTGCTCTTCAGGTCGATAGCTGCCCACGCAGGCCGGCACGTGATCGGCGTGGTCCTATCCGGATCGCTGGACGATGGTTCGCGCGGGTTGGCGGCAATACATGAGGCAGGCGGCCTTACGATGGTCCTCACACCCAAACTGGCATGGAGTGACCGCGGCATGCCTGAGAATGCAATTAGCTATGACGGGCCCATCAGCTTGATAGGCACCCCCCATCAGATTGCTCAGGGGATCTGTTCGGCCTGCGCAGTTCTTGATGTCAGCATAGGGTGACACATGGAATGATCTCGGCGTTCATCTCTCGGTTGAACGCCTCTGCCTCGGACAGTGTCGCGAATGCCGTGACCAACAGGTTATTCTCCTGTCCAGGTCGGATGATCACCGACAGGAACGGCAGACCTGACGAAGGTGGCTCGTAGATCGACACGGTTGTAGTCACAGTGACCATCAGACACTCCTGACGCGCTGCCGGGACGAAGGCAGTGTAACAAGACAGTACACCAAATTGCCTCGAATTTGAACTTTCTAGTCGGGTTCTGTAGCGACAAAAACGAGCCGGTCTCTCCCGGCTGCCTCGGCTACAGCGCCTGCATCATGCGGGCGTGGGGCGCCGTCGACCCGTGCTTCAGCGTCAGTGGTTGGGGCGGGGCAACCGAGCCTGGACCCCTGATATGTGGGCCAGATGACTGCCTTCAGAATAGCCCAGACAGGTTGCCGAACACTTAACGAAGGCGCGAACCACAAAATACGGTTTCGCCGTCGGCATCGACTTCGTCACGGAGGTTTTCAACATATGGGGCGAAACCTGCCGCGAGTGGCGGTCTGAAATCGCACTCTCGCGTACGCAAGAGCACCAGCAAAAGGGTCGAAACTCAGAGGGATAGGTGTAGAACGCTGCCCAAGAGCACCGGTCCGATTGTCCGAACCCGCGAAGTCTGGGGAAAGCCTGTCCGCCACAGTCTCGTTATAATTTGGCTGTAGGTGGTCTGGATGGAGTGGAAGAGCTAGCAGCCGCATGGGCGTTCTTGTGATGCTGTTAGCTGCCGTCGGGTCGTTCCTTGCGGGACTGCTTCGCTGGCCTTGGTACGCTGTGTTTGCAAGCGTTCTGGTATCGATGGCGGGGTTTGCTCTTCATAAACCGCTGCCATTCTCCCTACAAAAGCAACGAGGCGCTCTACATAGCTTTCTCACTCTCCTCTCCATCTTTCTCCTAATGGTGTGCTTCGCGATTTACGGAGGCGGCCGTGTTGTGGCGGCATTGCTGCCAAATTCTGGATGATCGTTTTTGGCGGTCGAATTCTTCCGCATGATTCTCGCTCAAGCGGGATTCCGACTGCCGGTGAAAGTCCGGCCCCTCAATTTAGCCAAACGTGCCTCGGATCGGACGGAACTGCTACTTTCGTCAATGGTGGGGCACGGCCGACGGGCTGATGCCGGGCCTCCGACCCGGCGCCCTGCCAGCCTGCAGGCGGAGCGCGCATCGGAGGCGCTAGATGAACACTCAAGCTGCCAGACCTGGCGAGATTATCGTCGTGCCGAAAGGTGGTGTCCTCACTGCATGCGAAGCCCTCAACTGGGTAGCCTTTCAGCGAGCAGAGGACGCCGATCTCACCGAATATGCGAAGTACTGGGACGACTTCAGGGAACATCCCAAGCGGCCCCCCGCCTTCAACATCCTGGAATACGCAGCTGCCGAAGCGGCGGACCAACTCGAGCCACATCATCACGCGATCATGTCGGACTTCGTTGCCCGTTTAGGCAAGGAGCCACGAGAGCTACCGGCAGCGCGCACGTCTCGGCCTGACGGCCTAAATGGCATCGCCGATGGTTAAGAGCGTTGGCGATCACCAAGGTCGCCGCCCCGGCGCCGCAGGTCGCGCACGAGAAAGCATGAGCCACCAACTGCATGGACGATGGACGCGGTGCGACGGCAATCTGCCCGGATGTGCAATCTCTACAGCATCACCAAGGGCCAGCAGGCGATCCGCGAGGCGTTCGGGGCCATGGTCGACCACGCCGGCAACCTGCCAGCGATGCCTGGCGTGTTCCCCGACTACCCGGCGCCGATCGTGCGCAATGGGCCGGACGGCCGTGAGTTGGCCAAGGCGCGGTGGGGCATGCCTTCGCCCCTGTTCGCGCTGCAGGGCAAGCGCACCGATCCGGGCGTGACCAACATCCGCAACGTGAAGTCGCCTCACTGGCGCCGCTGGCTCGGGCCGGGAAACCGCTGCCTGGTGCCGTTCACCAGCTTCAGCGAGAACGAGGCGCTGCCGGATGGCCGCCGACCGCCCGTGTGGTTCGCGCTGGGCGAGGATAGGCCACTGGTGTGCTTTGCCGGGATCTGGGTGCCGGGCTGGACCAGCGTGCGAAAACTGAAGGAGGGCGAGGTCACGGCCGACCTGTTCGCCTTCCTGACCACAGAGACTAACGCCGAGGTCGGAGTGGTTCACCCCAAGGCTATGCCGGTGATCCTCACCACGCCGGAGGAATGCGACGCGTGGATGTCGGCGCCGGCAGGCGAGGCGTTGGCGCTGCAGCGGCCGTTGCCGGATGGTGCGTTGATTGTGGTGGCGCGGGGAGAGAAGCAAGATCCGCCGGCAAACAGAATCCCTGAGAGGTTGCTGTTGTAATCCAGTTGGCGGTCCCTGCTGCAAATAAATGACTGATGGAGGATGGTGGTGAACGAGGATAGACGCGCGATCGTGCAGTTAGTGTTGTCGGGGAAGAAGATGGATGACCTACCAACAAACCAAAAGCGCGTTGCATCGCGCATGGTGGCCGATGGTGAACTAAGGCTTGTTGGTGATGATCAGTTTCGCGTCACACCAAAAACTCTGACAGCACTGACCGGAACTCGCACCGAGTAGTTTTAACCGATTCGTTCGATTCCATCTCTGGCCTTAGGTTCGGCACATATCCAGCTTAGGTTGGGCTTAAACCGGACCGGGAAGCGCATGAAACAATTGCTACAGCTTCAGCCGCCGTCATTGCCGAGCCTGCCTATCGGCCATTTCGCATCAGAAGAAGTCATGGCTTTCCCGAGTGTTTTGCTTTAGGCCGCGCGCGCGGTTTGTTGATATGAGAAGACTGGCGAAACTTGCCACTTTTCCCTTAGACTGCGCGGGCGGGGCTTATGAGCGATTTCCTGCCCGTTTCTGCCCCTTAGAAAACGGCCACGGGAACGAGTTTTCTAACTTTGGGAAACTTGGTTCGGCAGGAGCCTCGCGCGCGCGCGTAGGCTTATCGATAGGTGAAAAGCTCTCCCGCTCAGTTTACGTAAGAAGTCCACTATTCGTTTGATCTACATGAGGTTTTCGAGCTGACTGGTGGTATCCAGATACCACATAAATAGCCCTCGCGTGCGCGCGCGTATTGCGCCGAAAAGCCCTCGCGCGCGTACGCGTAGGCTTTCCGATGCTGCCAAGGGCCGGGATCATGGCGCCTGCCCTCGCTGTTCGGGGATCGCAGCCACGGCCTGGCGCAGCACGTAGCCCCTGCCCTTCCGCTCGACGCAATGCGCGATCCGGTGCCCAAACCCGCGATGCCGGTGCTGACCGCCGCAGTAGGGACAGGCTGGCAGGATTACCGACCCATCTTCCGCCATGAAGGCCGGCGCGTCGGCGTGTAGCCAAGGGACATCGCAGACCAGAGGTTGGCATTGCCTCTGGAATGAGGGCGGATCATCATCGTCAGGCTCGCTCGGCCGTTCTCCCGCTCCCGGAACTCCGACGTCATCAGCCTTAGCTTTCCGCTTCGCCTTTGCCGGCGGTTCCGGCTCTGGCGACTCATGGCCCTCTATCCTGCACCACGCCAGATCGCCCAACCGTTCCCGCAGGAACGTCTCAGGGTCCGGACAGAGTGCCGGGTCGAAACACGCAACGGCCGCTTTCTGACCAGCCCCGGCAACCTGGTAGTCGACCCGAGGAGTGCGACATTTCCCTATATATGATTCCTTATAGGGAAATGTCGCACTCCTCCCTCTTTCCATCGCCTTGGCTGCAGCCTTGTGATTGGCCCAGAGCCAGGGATAGGCGGTTGCCGCATGCCGGGCATTTTCGAAGACAACACCGCCAGCCGCGATCATGTGGTCAGCAGGACCAGGGGTAAGCTCGACCGCGTTAAGCACTCCGGCCAGCGGGATCGGTAGCGGCACATCGGTCAACACGAGGACGTCGACTGGATCGGCAGCTGTCCGGTTTACGCCCCGAGCCCGGCCGATAATTTGGACTAGCTCACCCTCACAGGTCTGCCACCGAATGTTCTCGGCGAGCGAGTCGGGGTGACGTTCGGTTTCCGCCTGCATGGCCGAACCGTCGACCGTCTCTCGGACCGCATCGCAGCGCTCATACCAGTCCGCCAGCTTGGAGGCGGCTTGCCCGGTCAGGGCCTCCGCAATCCGCTTAATGGCCGACGGCGGCGGCTGGGTCCGACCGACCACAATCAGCGCCGCCACGTCGCGCCATTCGTCCCGGCCGGCGACGTTGTTGTGATGGGCCAGCTCAAGGTTAGGCGGCAGGCTGCCCAAATCCGTCAGCGCTTCTCTCACTCGCTTCTGCAGCACCGCCAGGACGCGGCCCGCCGCATAGCGGCGAGCCTCACGGATCAGGATGGCGCGAAGATCATGCAGCCGGTTTGTCCTGCGCTGCGCCTCCTCTGGATCGGCGATAGCGGCTTCCTCGTCCAGGGGGGCGAGCATGGATAGCGCGAAGGCCCGATCGACCACCTGGCGGACGTGCTGATGCTTCGCCACTGCTTTGACGTCGGCCACGAGCTCAATGTCCGGCCAGAACGGGCGCACCAGATCCACCGGCAGGAGAGCATCGAGCAGCAACGTCGGCAACTTCCACGCCGATGCAATGTCCTTTCGCCCCTTCAGGTGAACGACCCGTACGGCGCCGTGCTTTGTGTGCTCACGATCAAGCCCGATCCAGCCAGACGCTTCCGGCCCGCCTGGGTTGAGCAAGGCACGGATGCCGCCCCACAGCATCGCAAAGCGGGGGATGGTTCGATTGCGTTCGGCAACCTCTAGCTCGGCCCGGCGCTCTTCCTTGCTCAGGCCGGGATGCAGGTTGTCGACCTTGCGCGACCATTCGAGCTTCAGAGCTTCGCTGGCGCTATCAGCCGTGAGTTGGGTTGCCCCTTGGAAAGCTTCGCGATGAAGCGGGCCGTCCGGCATCGTCCGCAGCGCCTCAAGCAACTGCCGACGCAGATCCCGCAATCTCGGTTCGGACATCAGGCCGTAGGGGATTTTTACGTCGTCGCCGATCTCGTCCAGCGACAGCGATAGGTGACGGCCTTCGGCTCCCTGAAGACCTTTGCGCCAAGCGCCTTCGTCCACCACCACCGCGGCAATCTCGCCCATGGCAGACGGCTTGATGTGCCAAAGTAGGTCACTGGCCATGATCCACAGATCAGCCGAGCGCCGCGCCTGCGCCTGATAGCCGCAGGTATCGAACAGGGGACATTTCAGCGTCACCCGCTGGCCATCGACCTCAATCCGACGCTTGCAGCACGACGTTTGCGCCGAAAGGCCGATCGACTGCGCCTCCTGAACGATGTCCAGCTTCTGGCACATCGTGGCCGCCCGAGCCGTCGCTTGATCCGGATGCTGGTAATCGGGATGGGCGGGATCAGAGGCACCCCTGCCCCGCCAGACCTCGACCCGAAGGCCGGCGTCTCTTACGGCTGGCAGCTTGCGGAAGCGCTCGGCCTGCTCGTCGGAAAGCGCGTGCATTGGCAGTGCCATGGCGATGGACCGAGTGTCACCCCTCGCGCGCATGGAGATGAGAGTTCGGGCGATCTCCTGTCGGGCGAAATGCGACTTTCCAATTCCGACGTCGACTCGCACACCTTGGGTGAACGGCGCCGGCTGCTCCGGCTCTTCCTCTACCTTGGACCGTTCCACCAGATCGGCCGAGCCAGCGTCGACCCTATCGAAGAACGCCGTCACGGCATGCGCCACAGACCGGCGCGCCGAGGCGAGGCTAACCCGCTCCATCTTCACGGAAGCCGGCTGCAGCGCTTCCTGAACCCGCCTGCGGACGGCTTCAACGCCATGATGCAGGATCACGTCGGCAAAGTCCGACCGATCCTTCCGGCGCACCTTCCAGGGCGTCGCAACGACCAGATCGACGCCAGCCTTGCGCCAAGCCTGAATGGCCTTTCGCAACGCCTTGGCCGCCTGCCCATATCGAGCGTCATGGGTCGGGGGGTTGTCGTCGGAGATGACCACCACCTTACGGCCTAGCGGCGGCTGCACCTTCGCGACGGCGCCCAGCGCAATCCACGTCTCGTGCCCGGTGCTGGTATAGACGGACAGGCCCGTCTCTGGGCCTTCGGCAATCAGGAGCGGTCCAGCAGGATCGCCAGGTAGACGGACGGCAGCGCCGAGCGTGACGCCGTTCGTTACCTTGACTGCGGGCAGGTTGCGGGCCGCCCTTTCATCATCGCCGACCTTCGCCGCGTCCTCGCCGAGGTGGACACGCTGCACAGCCCGCACGGTGCCGTCCGGCGCCGTCGCAATAGCGACCAGTGCCCGGTAAGCGGGATGTAATTGGATGGCTGCTGGCCAGCCAGCGGCGGGGGTAGGAATGCCGCGGCTTTGCTTCAGGTAGACTTCGCCCAGCGTACCCGGCAGGGGCACACACGCCGCTGCAATCCGAGAGGCGAGGGCAACCCGCTTCGCTTCGTCTGCTTCTGCCGCCGCAGTTTGGGCCGCTTGAGCTTCATCGGCGGCGGCTTGCGAAGGGGCTTCAGCTCTGGATGGCGGCTGCCAGTCGTCGTTGTCTGGGGCAATGCCAGTGTGCCGACTGGCCCACGCCACGACGTCGGGGAATCGCCAGCCCTTCACATGCCGGATAAAGCCCAGCATGTCCGATCCCTGCCCGCTCTCGTGGGAGAACCAGCAGCCTTTCTTCGGTCCGGCGACCTCGACCGACATGGAGCCTTTGGAGCCCCAACGCATCGTCCGCTTGTTGCTCGCCGCCGCGTTCGGCTCGCCCAGCAGTGCGCGAGCAACACCAGCCGCGTCCGCACGAAGCGCGTCGCGTAAACCGTCCAGATTGTCGCGAGCTGCCGTCAGGCGAAGCCCCGATCTCGGAACCGGTCGGCGATCCGTCGCAGGACGTTTGCTTGCCGCTCTGACAGCCTAGCGCGTGTCTCGACCGAAGTGATGAAGTCCTGTTCCCACTTTGTGAGATGCACGAACTTCCGCCGGCACAGCTTCAGCTCGGCTGTAACTCCGAAGCCATCATGTTGAGGTGGTCGCCGGGGCTCGTGAGATATTGCCGCGATAGGCTGCAGCAACTGCTCCCAGGTCAGCCCCGACGCTTTCACGACGTGCATGGCCTTTACACCGGCCGCAGCGCGCTCTCCGGCATGGTCTGAACCCAGCATACCCAGTATGCGGGCGAGCTTGGTCCGGTCGATTGGCGCCGGCGTCACGACGCGTTCCAAAGCAGGCTGATCTCGCGAAGCACCGTCTCTCGCCAGACCGGACGCAGGGCCAGCCCAGTCGGCTCCCGCATGGCCAGTGACCCGTCGGCTTGTTCAGATACCGAGATCCCGGTGACATCGACGGCCGGAAGATGGACCTCCACTAAGCCCGTCGTTCGAGAGACCCGATGTAGCCGGACCCGATCAGTACCCGGGCTCACTGCAGCACCGGAGGGTCAGCGTCCGGAACCGGATGGTTACCGCCGGGCAACGGCAAGTGCAGCTTCAGAGCGGGAAGGGGATTACAGAGCCTGGCAGCCTCGACCCAGGGAGGCGCCATGTCGGACGTGGTTTCGACGAACAGAACCCGCCGGAGGGTTTGCGCTGCTTCGACTGCCGCTTTGTAGTGCTCCCGTTCACCGCCTGTGCCATGGACGGTGAGCAGACTGGCCCAGTCCAACAGCCGCCTCGCGCAAGCCCAGCCTGCAGGGCCGGAAGGCTCGTCGTCATCGTCGCCCAGCAGCACGACCGTTGGACGGTTGCCTGTAGCGGCAAGGAAGATTTTGACCTGCCGGGCGGGGCTGGTCCGGTTGAACTCTTGATGGCAAATTCGCCGATCAATCGTCGCCTGCACGATCGGAATGCGATGGGCGTTATCGGTCTGCGCGAGCAAGGCGATGTAGCGATACGCGTCGGCGATGCTGTCGACGCGGAAGACGGGGGCGCTCAAGGCCTTCTTCCTGCAGTAAGCGAGGAAGACAGAGTCCGGGCGCCTTGGCCTCGAAGGGCCGAAATTGGAAATCGCATTTGTTGCTCCCGAGGGAGCGCAGCGAAGTTTACGTCAGGTCTGGAATTACAGCTGGACTACGATTATAGTTGTTTTGGGCCGTCAAACCCTTAATCGCACTCCGGTCATCCCGCTAGCTGACGCGCACCTGCGCAGCGCGGGATGACTAGGCGGCGATCTTTGCTTCAGATGTGCTGTGACGCGTCGCGCTTAGTCGGCTCCGAGCCCATTCTAGAGCCGGCCCCCACTGATACACGGCCCGGACAGAGAACTTCTGGAACGGCGGACCGCCACCACGCGTCGCCATCGTACTCAGCGTGGCGGCAGCAACTGGGAAACCAGCCTCGGTCAGTGCCGCAGCGACTTGAACTCGCGTCAGAAGGGTATCGAGACCGTCAGGAAGCTTGTTGGTCATATTCGCTCCACTCATTTCGGCGCAAACCAGCGCTGTTGGTGTGAAGCGAAGATGACCGACCAATTTGTCTCAGTCCTGTCAGTCCCGCTCAGGACTGAACGGGACTGAATCGTTCGGTGTAACGAGTGATCAATCGAGTGACTTTGCTGGACTCCTTGCCTGACCCTGCGGCGTGCTTGGCCAGCGCTCTTGCTGCGTCCGTCGCGTTTCGCGCGTCTCCCGCCTCGATCATTACATGCATCTTTTCGACTAGTTTTGCATCGGTCTTCCTGAAGTCGAGCCCAGAGGGCTGCCGAGGGCGCTGCGCCTTGGCAACGGCCAATTCTTTCTCTGATGGCGAAGAACATTCGGGTGGGACTGCAACGCGGTTTCCAGCAGGCTGTCCTTCCACAATAAACAGCCTGACGCCCACATACGTGACAAGCAGTAGACTGAGAGAGTTGAGCTTGAAATTTGGTTTCGCAGCCGCTGAAAATTGCTGACTGATTGGCACTACGCCCTTCGATGCAGACCGAATACCGTGAGCGACCAACTCTCCAGCCGCCAAACGGTCCGCGATCGCAAGCCATGCCGCTGCTTGCCGATTTTTGATTTCGTGGGCATTGATAACCTGACCTGACGTAACTGCGGCCAGGGATCTGACGTGTCTCTGGCCGGACTCGTCCTGCAACTCGGTCAGCGCATCCAGTAGCGTCCAGCCAGCAAGCTTCCGCTTTTCCGCGTCCATCCAGCGCCTCCGATGCGCGCTCCGAATTCAGGCTGGCAGGGCGCCGGGTCGGAGTCCCGGCATCAGCCCGTCGGCCTAGCCCCACCGTTGACGAAAGTAGCAGTCCCGTCCGATTCGAGCACGTTTGGCCTAATTGAGGGGCCGGACTCTCACCGGCAGTCGGAACCCCGCTTAAGCGGGAGTTCCGTCGAGGTTTCGGCACCGAGGCCGCGCGCTCTCCTTGTTCGCACCAGCCGCCGGAGGGGCGAGGCGGGCAGATACGGCAAAGCCGACCCGGTGCGGACAGGAGGGATGCTACAGACCTAAAGTTAATTCGCGATGAAGACCTCCCACGCGGGCCAGCAGCTCCAGCCATCACTTCCCTACCCCCGCAGGTTTCGGCGGCGTGACCGGTGGCACCCTGATCCAGATAGGCGGATCAATAGGGCGCGGCTGCCCCGGCAAGCGAGCGCGGGGGATCATTGATCGTCACGCGCGACCAGGGGCAGTCCGTTGATCTTGCTTGGCTTGCGCGCCATCGTCACGCCCTCCCCGCCAGCGCCGCCGCATCGCGAAGCAGACAGGCTAGCAAGCGCCCCGCAGCCGACTCCGGGTAGTCAAAGCTGCCGCCAAAATCCCCATTGTGCGCGGCGAGTGCGTCTGCTCGAGCGAGTATGCCTGCAGCCGACATCGCGCGGATCGGTTCCATCTTGTCGAGCAGAGTGTACATCTTGGCATTAAGCGGAGCAGAAGCAGCCCGGGCCTCGTCATCGTCTGTGATGGGGTTCGGCCCGTCGTAGATCGCGCGTGCCGCCAGTTCGAGGCGGACGAACTCCCTGCACAACCGGATGAGATCGGCGTCCGCTTTAGCAGGGACCATATCGGCCACCGAAGTCGCAGCACCGGCTGCAACACCGCTGGTGATGATGCTGCCGACAACGACGGCCGTTGTTGCCGCGAACAGCTCGCGCCGGCGACTACCCGCCATGATCAGCGCCCCCGCCCAATGCGCGAGACAGCAAGCTCAATGCGCTCGTGGCAGGCACTCAGCTCTTTCGCTAGCCAGGCGTATGCGGTCGGACACGTCTGCTCGGCTAAGCTGATGTCAGCGTTCGCAAGCCGTCCGACGATGTCGGTGATGACGCCGGCATCGTAAAGCGCGTCCTCTACCTGCTTACGCGGCGTGGTCAGGTCGACGATTGGCGCGGGTGTGTTAAGGAAATGCGTAGCCATGTTCGGCTCCCTCGCGAGCTGAGTGGTTAGGCCGGGCGCACGGGTACCAGCCACGCGCTCGGCCGCTTCATTCCTTGCGGAATGGCATCAGGATTGACACAATCACTTTGATGGTTGCAAGCTTAAAAGTCATCACTGATGACATACTGCCTGCTCAGGTAAGGGCAGCTCGTGCGATGCTTGGCTGGACACAGGACCAGTTGGCTGAGGCGAGCAGCTTGCCAAAGCGGACCATTGCCCGTGTTGAGCTTGCGACTGGCGCTCCCCGAGGCACCACGCTCGCCGCCATCCGCACCGCCCTTGAAGCGGCCGGCGTCGACTTTATTGAGGAGAACGGCGGCGGGGCCGGAGTGCGTTTACGGAGAACAGAACAGACATGATGGACTCAACGCTCTCGCGGCTGCTGGCAGATATGATTGCCGGACGGTTAACCGAAGCAGAAAAGGCGGATCTGGCCACCATCAGCGTCTTAGAAGAAGGAGCAATCCAATGACCTTCGTCCCCGAAATGATCATTCCAGCCGACTTGCTCCAGCAGCAAATTGCCTATGCCGAGAAACAAAAGGAGCAATGGGTTCGATCACTAGCTGACGTACAGACACTAAATAACGGTCGTATGAGGATCAACGGTGTTTGGGAGACTAACCAACAAGCTGCAGCTCGAATGCAAGAACTCATCGATATCCACGCCAGGACGATTGAGCTGATCTCTAGTTTTCGCATCGATGAAGCTGCAGACGAAAGCCCTTGAGACAGCCGGACTCGAGTTCACCAACGGTGACGAGCCCGGCGTGAAGCTCAAGCGTCAGCCCGAGTGAAGCCGCCCGCCCAGCCCGCGCCGCAGCCGATCACGCCCAAGCAGCTACGGGAAGCAAGGGCTGCCCTCGGCTGGTCGTCGGAACGTCTCGCGGCCCGTAGCGGCATGACTGCATACAGCATTCTGAAGTATGAGAAGCACGGCCAGGTTGCATCCAAGCGCGGACAGCCTCGCGACTTCGACGCGTTGGCGAGCATCCGTGCCGCCCTCGAGGCAGCCGGGGTCGAGTTTGTCGACGAAAACGGGGGCGGCGATGGGGTCAGGCTGCGGAAGGCAACGCCTGTGGACTAGGAGTGCGCCTTTGAATCAACCACCTCGGGTAACGCCCGAACAGCTTCGGCGGGCACGACATTCTCTGGGGTGGTCGCTGGAGCGATTGGCTTTCTGGAGTGATACGAGCGCGACGTTCATCGCCACATACGAAAACGAGGGTAGGGTTACGAGGGTCCCATTCCGCCAAGCTTCATTCGACGCTCTAGCAGCTCCACGCACAATGCTTGAGGCAGCCGGCGTCGAGTTCGTCGATGAAAACGGTGGCGGGCCGGGTGTACGGCTACGGAATGCGGTCGCATGATCAGGCAATGGGGTTTGGCAGGGATGCTGGTGCTCACAGCTTGCTGGCCGACAGCGGCACAACGCGCGCCGATGTCATGGGAGAAGTTCGACTACACTCGCTCTTTCCACCTGGCGCCTTGGGCTTTGGTTTGTCGGACGATTGACCAGGCTGAAGCCGCCGGCCGCCGAGAGGATGAGAAGGGCCCAGGGTGCAGAAAACCCCCACAGGGCGCGCACATCCAGGTCACCTGGCTTCGCCGTGGTGAAGGTGAGAATGAGCGGTATCAACTCGTCCGCGGTCGGATGAGGGGACGTGAATTTACAGGCTGGACATTAGCCGCAGACCTGATCAACGAATGAAGACCGTAACGTCCGTTTGCCTGGCGCTACTGATAATTGTCTCCATGCGTTCAGCGTCGGCGGAGGTGCTGTTCGTTCAGGATGCTCAGCACCAAACGGTTCGTGTCTGGCGACTTACGGACCCAAGTTCCGACTGTGGATACGTGAGCTTTTCGGGAATCATTGCGCAACGCGCCTTCGCTAAAGATGGACTATCGCCCGTGTCGTTCATCCTTGAGTCGAGCGATGGGACGAGATCGTTCATCAATGTATTCGTTCCAAAGATCGCAGATCGCTTTTCACAAGGCGCCATAATGAGCGGTTTGCAGCGACTATTGCGTGTGGGTCGTCAGGCGACCGGCCGAGTCCAGACCTGTGGATCTGGACCGGTTCTCACCCTGGATCTGCTGCAGTGAGGCTCCTAACGGCATGAAAAGGCGCAGCCTGGTCTCCGCCGAGGTCGGGCAATATGCATAGCAGATTGAAGCGGCCACTGATCCTGGCAGCAGCGATTCTTACCTTGGCTGTTCCCGGGGGTGCCGAGGAAGTTTCCGTCTACGGTGTGAAGCTCTCCCCGATGAGCGGCGGCGGCTTCCGACCTGCCGGATACGATTTTGTTTGTTACGGCTTAGATAAAGACGGCCGGGGCTGTTGAAAAAGGCTGCCCTCCTTGGAGGCCATCCTGCCTATCGTCGGTCCAAGCGGGTCGGGAGCGGCGGCGATGATGGGCGAACAACGGCAGGGCGGTAAAGACGCAAGCTGGCGGGCTCTGGCTGCAAGCGTTCCTGCCGATCACATCTTGCGCCGGATCGACCGTCTCCTCGACCTTGCCGAGCTGCGCGATGCGCTGGCGCCGCACTACAGCCAGCAGGGGCGTCCTTCGATCGCGCCGGAGCTGCTGATCCGAATGGCGGTCATCGGCCGCCTCTACGCCATCACGTCGGAGCGCCGGCTATGCGAGGAGGTCCGCTTCAACCTCGCCTACCGCTGGTTCTGCCGGCTCCCCCTCGGTGCCCGCGTCCCGCACCACTCGACCTTCAGCAAAAACCGCCATGGCCGTTTCCGCGACGCCGGCATTTTCCGACTGCTGTTCGAGCAGACCGTCCGGCGCTGCATGGAAGCGGGGTTGGTTGGCGGCAAGGACGCGGCGATCGACGCCTCGTTCGTCGCGGCCGACGCGAGCTGGCAACACAAGATGCGCGATGGCGACTTGGACGTGCCACAGCTCGCGCGCCCGGTGCGGGAATGGCTGGCCGATCAGGCGACCTCTCCGCCGCAGGAGCATGGTGTGCCCCGTGGCGAACCCGCCGTCGTCTCGCGGACCGATCCCGCTGCGGCCTGGGCGGCGCGTACCGCCAAGGGGCGGTTCGGCTACGCCTTCAACGTGATGGTCGATACGCCGGGTGGTGTTGCGATGGAGGTGGAGGCAAGCCCGGCCCGGTTCGCGGCCGAGGTGGACGCCGGCCGGGTCATGCTCGCGCGTGCCGGCGACCGGCATGGCTACCGGCCCAAGAGGGTCGCAGCCGATACAGCCTATGGCAGCGGCGCCTTTCTCGCCTTCGTCCATGGTCGCGGCACGGTACCGCATATCCCGGTTCTGGAACGCTCCGAGCAGACCAAGGGCATGTTTCCTCGTGCAGCCTTTCGCTACGAGCGTGAGCAGGACCGCTATATCTGCCCGGCCAGCAAGGTGCTGCGCTTTGCCGGCATGGACCAGAAAGCCGGTGTCCGCCGATACAGTGCCGCACCGCCTGATTGTCGTACGTGTGACCTGAAACCAAAATGCGCCTCCGGCGCCATGCGATCGGTGACGCACAGCCAGCATGAGGACGTACGCGAGCTGGTACGAGTGGAGATGCAGAAACCGCTGTTCAAGCGGTCCATGCGGCTACGCCGGGGCATCGAGCGCGTGTTCGCGGATGCCAAGGGTAAGCGCGGCTTGGCACGTCTGCACCTTCGTGGGCTACGCGGCGCCGAGGAGGAGTTCCTGCTGGGCGCTGCTGTCGCCAACCTGGTGCTGCTTGCCCGTCCGGCCGATTGGACTGTACGGTCGCGGCGAGCGCCCTCGATGCCGCCACGGATCGACCGCATGGCGCGCATCAGCCGAAGTCGGTTCGAGCGGTCGTGTCACGCAGCAATTTCCTGACACGGGGGGGGGGGGCCGGATCAGGCCGGCTCCCGTTCATTCGCCGGGAAGTGGCGGTAGAAGGTCGAGAGGCCGACTTGCAGCAGCTTGGCCACCTTGGCGGGCTTGTCCCCCGCCGCGAGCAGCTTGCGTGCCGTGTCGAGCTTGTCGGGTGTCAGGGCCGACTTTCGGCCGCTGCCGATCCCACCCTTTTTGCGAGCTGCCGCCAAGCCGGCGATCGTCCTCTCCTTGATCAGCTCGCGCTCCATTTCGGCCACCGATGCGAGAATATGGAACAGGAGGCGGCCCGAGGCCGTGGACGTGTCGAACCCGTCCGTCAGGGACCGGAAGTCGACCTTCCGCGCCGACAGGTCGGCCGCCAGGGAGATGAGGCCCTGGATGGAGCGGCCAAGCCGATCGAGCTTCCAGACCACGATGCAGTCGCCAGCCCGCGCGAAGTGCAGGGCTTCCGCCAGCCCCGGCCGATCGGCTTTCGCCCCGCTCGCCTTATCGGTGAATAGCTTTTCGCACCCGGCCTTGGTCAGGGTGTCAATTTGCAACGCCAGCTCCTGATCGACCGTCGAGACACGCGCGTAACCGATCAGCATCTTTCCCGTTTTCCCATCGATTTCGGCGATTTCGGGAATTCTAAATCGGGAACAGATTTCGGGAAAGGAAAACCTGCCTCTGGTGTAGCGGCACGGCCAACGTCAGCTTTCCCGTTGGACGTTCCTTTGTGAGAAGGACCGGCAGGCAGGACACGCTTAAAGGCAGTCACTCACCCTGTTCGGCGAGCTTTCCAGAAGTAGCTATTGATGCTGGTCCCGCCGTTGCGCCTTGGTTGAGTGCCACCAGCAGCGCCTCGAGTGTCCTGCAAACCTCGTTCACCCGCGAGGTGGTGAGGCCCTGTCCCAAAGCTGCCGCCCAAGGACGCTGAAGTTCCATCGAGTGCTCAAACAGCTCGCAGCCACGTATCGTCAGCTCGATCAACTGCGCTCGCTTGTGCCGCGGATTGGCGCGGAATCCGACGATACCTTCGGCTTCTAGTTCGTTCGCGATCCGCTGCACACCCTGCCGCGTGACACCCATTTTCCGAGCTAGTTGAGCTACAGATAGAGGCTCCTCCTGATCCGCAATGCCGCCAAGCAGCTGCCAGCGGGCGCTGGTTAGACCTAGCTCGCCCACCACCCGATCGCCTGCGGCGAGCAGCGCACCGTTCAGTCGAAAAATATGCAGGATCAAATCGGTAACAGCCTCGGATGAGGCGGGATCGGGACCGTCACCGATAGAACATGTCATAGCCACCAACAAAGCACATTGACAATATGCTGTCGAGTAATCACTTTGACAGCAGGTTGTCATAGGAGTTTACGTTGTGCAGATGAAGCCGCTCGATCCCGCCTTCCCTATCCAGCAACAGCTTGAGCTACCCGATGAGGGGCCAGTGGTGCTGGCCAACCTTTTTACCCTTGATGCTGCCGACGAGGCCGCCTTCCTCAAAGCTTGGGCCGTTGACGCCGCCTATATGAAGGCTCGACCGGGCTTCATCTCGTCCCAACTGCACCGGGCATTGGGCAGCAGCCCAGCTTACCTGAACAACGCGGTATGGGAGACGCTGGACGCGTTTCGCGCCGCCTTTGGAGATCCAAGCTTCCAAGCCAAGCTGGCCGACTATCCGGCGAGCGTGGTGATTGCGCCTCACCTGTTCCATCGCGTTGCCGTGACAGGCATCTGCACCGCCTGATCGCTACCAAGCAGAGTGGAGGGGACCGGCAGCTACCCCGGTCTCCTCTTCCTCTAAGCCGTCACGGCTCGACGCCAGGGTCTTCCCGTTTTTCGATCCTCAATCAGGAAGGCCGGCGGGGATCGAGCCGTCGCCACGCCGCGACCACGTCCGGCGTGCCTATATGCTCCTCGGTCGCGATCACGCGCATGGCTCAGTCCTCCAGCAGGTAGGGGACGAACACCTCCTCGATCGTCCAGCGCCGCTTCGAGAGGCCCTGCTCATGGTGATAGCGCAGGAAGGCATCGAGCGCGGCGCGGTTGCGCTTGACCCCATAGGGCCACCAGTCGTCACCCAGCACCTTGCGGTTCTCGGCGATCAACGCGGAGAGCCAAGGGATCATCACGGTCATGTTGTTGAAGGTCATGCCCTTCACGAGCTTCTGCTCGCATACGGCCTTGGCCTGCTTGAAGCCTTCGTAGACCGCTTTCACGACCTGCGGTTCGTGTTCAGCCAGCTCGCGCTTGACCACGATCATGTGCATCATCGGGAAGATGCCGGTGCGGGCAAAATAGTCGCGCTCGACGTCGACGGAGTTCTCGAATAGGCGGCCGACTGCCGGGTCGCCCTTCAGGTACGCCTCGGGCGCATCGGCCGAGATCAGTGCATCGATCTCGCCGGTGCGCAGCAGCTCGCCCAGATCGACGTCGGCGCCGGCTTGCTCGACCTCCATGCCCGCCGGGTGCGGCTGCGGGATCCAGTCGATGGGCTTCAGCGGAAAATCGATGCCTCCGACCAGCCAGCGCGACTGCTCGGGCTTCACGCCATACTCGTCGGACAGGATGCCCTTGGGCCAGACACCGGCATCGTGGCCGTACATGGCAAGCTCGCCGATCCGCTTTCCAGCGAGGTCCTGCGGCTTCTCGATCCCGGCGCGCTTGTTGATGTAGATCGCCGAGTGACGAAACATGTGCAGGGTGAAGACGGGGATCGCCAAGAACGGCGGCTCGTCAAAATCCATAGTGCGCAGGAAGTAGGAAAAGCCGAGGTCGGAGACGTCGTAGGCGCGATCCTTGACCATGGCCTCGAACACGTCGGTGACGATCCGCCCGTTGTGGTAGGTGGCGTCCACGCCCTCGATCTTGACGGTGCCGTCGCGCAGCGCCTCGGCGCGATCGTAGTTCCAGAAGGCAATATCGAGCTTGCAGGTCATGGCTCATTCTCCTCGAAGCATAAACGCATTTACACTATCGAGGTTCCGACTTCCCTCCTTCGATCCTAAACTGGTTGCATGTCCATCGACCGCGCCGAACTTCACGACATGTTCGCGACCGCGTCGCTGGGGTCGCCGCGCCACGCGATCGGCTTTGTCCTGTGGCGGGTGACCCACCGCTATGAACGGGAGCTGGAGCAGGCATTGCGCCCGCTCGACCTGACCCACCTCCAGTTCACCCTGCTGGCGCTGGTGGCTTGGACGCAGAAACAAGGCGGCATGCCGAGCCAAGCGGAACTCGCCCGGGCCGGCGACATCCATGTCATGCAGGTGTCCAAGGTGCTGAAGGCGCTGGAAGCCAAGGCACTAATCGTCCGATCGGTTGCGGAAAGGAACTCCACCGCCAAAAGCGTGACGCTTAGCGTCGAAGGGATGGAACGGCTTCGTATGGCGTTCCCGATTGCCATCGACGTGCAGCACCGACTGTTCGGCGAGGCAGGGCGGCCAGGAGGAGCCTTGTTGACGGGGTTGATCGACGTGGAAGTAGCCAACAACCAGCGATGAGGCCCTTTCCCGATTGACCATCGATTCCGAGAACGCCGGCACATGCCCGGCCGCCCTTCGTTTACGGGAATGCGTGATCAGCCGGTATCGACACAAAGCGGTCATCCGCAGAGCAGGCGGTGGAACACAGCAGTGCTGCGGATCGGTGCTGATCAAGGCAATTCACCCAAGAGGTCGTGCATTGTCTCGATCTCGGCCAGACGGCGGCGGCCAGAGCGCCCGCTCAATTCGAGCACCCGCGTGGCCAGGAAGTGCGCGAGGCCGATTACCGCGACATGGTTGTCGAGCGCGCTGGCGGCCTTGGCCTGGCAGCGCACCAGCCAGGTCGCCGGGCCGGGGTCGTCGACGGTCTCGTCCGTCACGCAGAGCACCTCCGCGCCGGATTTGACGGCGCTGGCGATCAGCAGCGCGGAGGCTGGCAGAGAGCGGCGAAGTGCGAACACGACCAGCATGTCACCCTTGCGGATGCTGACTGCATACTCGGCGATCGTTTCTCCCGACGTCGGGAGCAGGATGCTGGTTTCGAGCACGCGGAACACCTGCCAGCGCAGGTAGGCGGCGAAGGAGTAGTTGTTCCGGAACCCGGCAAACCATACCCGGTTGGCCGCGATCATGGCATGGGCGATGCGGTCCAGCATGTCTTCGGACAGCCCGGCGTAGGTCTCGGACAAGTTCTGCATGCTGAGTTCGAGATGCGCACGCAGCGTGCCTGCCGTCTTGCCCTCTGCCCCGAGAAGCAGCAGCGGCGATCCCGATTTCTGTTCGAGCCGGACCTGTCGCCGGGCGTCCCCGTAGCTCTCATATCCCAGTTTCCGGATAAACCGGGTGACCGCGGCATTGGACACCCGGGCCGCGGCGGCGAGTTCGGTTGCCGTGTACGACGGCAGTTCGCCCGGGAAGTCGAGCAGGAACTCGGCAAGCCGACGTTCAGTCGGCGGTAGGTCGTCTAGCAGGCGGGTAACCCGCGTCACCAGCGACCCCGCACCAGGGGCAACGGCCATATCTGTTCCAGATCGCTTGTGAGTTTGTAGGTTGGGCTATCGGCGACCCATACCCGATCCTGCCCTCGGCCGGAAAATCGGACGTCTTGCCTCCTCAAGCCTCTGCGGTGCTGGCACGGATGCTGCATGCAAAGTATTTTGCAGAACGTGGCTGATGGAATTTAGCTATCGGCACGTGCGTGTTCCAGCCTCGAAGGGGAAGACAGATGGTAGAAGGCGTTCAGATCGCCGCTCCGGCTTCGGCGGCGGCGGCACAGGTGGAAGCAGCCCTGGATCGGATCGGCGTCACGACCGCGCACAAGGTGATCGTGCTGCTTGTGCTGGTCGGCGTGCTGTTCGACGTGTTCGAGCAGAACACGATTGGCCTGATCGGCCCGATCCTGCGCGAGCAATGGCAGATTGGGGCCGCGGATATCGGCTTCCTGAATACCATGACCTTCGCTTCGGCCGCGATCGGCAGGCTCGGCTCCGGCATCCTGGCCGATCGGGTCGGCCGGCGCTTCATGCTGAACGTCAATCTGCTGCTGTTCACGCTTGGTGCCACGATCTGCGCCCTGGCGCCGGGCTACACCGTGCTGGCCTGCGGACGGTTCCTGGTCGGCCTCGGGCTGGGTGGCGAGATCGTCACCGCTGTCACCCTCCTGGCGGAGTTCTGTTCCACGGGCTTCCGCGGCACCGCCGTGGGACTGATCAATGTCGGCGGCGGCGGGCTTGGTTACATGCTGGCGCCTGCTTTCGCATTGGGGATCTTCACCCTGTTTCCCGGCGCGAACGGGTGGCGCTGGCTGTTCGCAGCACTGGTTCTGCCCGCGGTCATGGTGGTGTTCTACCGTCGCTTCGTGCCCGAGACGCCGCGTTTCCTCGTCGCACAGGGTCGAGTGGCCGAGGCTAACCGGGTGCTGTCGCAGCTGGCGACGGGTTCGTTCCAGACCAAGGACTTCGCGGTGCATGACTACGTCACGGCGGAGCCGGTCCGCACGGAGGCTCGGCTTGGCAGTATCGTCGCCGACATCTTCCGTGGCGGGCTGCTGCGGCGCACCGTGGCCGTCGGCATCGCGTCGTGGATGACGTTCGGGGCGCAACTGACCGTATTAACGCTCATGCCGACCATCCTGGTCGCGCAAGGGCACAGCATCACCCGTTCGTTCCTGTATACGATCATCCTGCAAAGCGGCAGCCTGTTCGGCGCGCTGGCCGCGGCGGTCCTCGCTGCCCGGGTGCGGCGCAAGGTGGTGCTGACGGCAGGTGCGGTCTGCGCCGTGCTGGCGGGCCTCGGCTTCGGCTTTTTGGCGAGCACGGACGCGTTGATCCTGCTGTTTGGCGCCACGTTCCAATTCTTCGTGCTCCTGCTGAACACGACCATTTGGATCTTCGCGCCGGAGAACTACCCGACCCGGGTGCGCGGCTTCGGCACGTCGTTTATCCTGGCGCTCGGCACGATGGCCGGGGCCTGGATGCCCCTGCTCGCCGGACGGGTGTTCGAGATGGGCGGCACGGCAGGCATGTTCAGCCTGATGGCAGGAATGTACGCCATATTCGCCGTCGCGGTGCAGTTCGCGCCGGAGACGTTCGGCCGCTCGATCGAAGCGCAGGCGGGGGCGGGCGAGCGGCTATCGTCCGACCTCCCAGCCTGACACTGAAAGCCAGGTCGGGCGGCCTGGCTTTCCCTCGAAGCAGGTCGCATGAAATCCATCCTCCTGATCAACCCCAACACCTCCGCCCGCTCGACGGAGATGATGCTGGCCGTGGCGAAGCCGCTGCTTCCGGCCGGCGTCGGCTTGCGCGGGATCGGCGCGGCTCATGGGGCCGACATGATCCTGGACGAGGCGGCGCTGGCCGTTGCCGAGACCGAGGTGGTCCGCATTGGCACGGAGGCGCACCAGGGAAGCCAAGCAATCGTCGTGGCGGCCTTTGGCAATTCCGGTGCTCACAAACTGCGTGAGATGCTGGCAATGCCCGTGGTGGGAATCGGCGAGGCTGCCATGCGGGAGGCTGCTGCTGGCGGTCGGCGCTTCGGGATCGCTACCACCACGCCGAATCTTGTTCGTTCCATCGAGGCCGGTGTGCGCCACCTCGGCCTGGAAGCCGGTTTCACCGGCGTGCGGGTTCCGGCCGGCCATGACCCGCTCGCCCTGGCTGCCAGCCCTGCCGACCAGTATGACGAGCTCGCGCAGGCGGCGGCACGGTGCATCGATTTGGATGGCGCCGAAGTTGTGGTCATTGGCGGCGGCCCGTTGAGCGATACGGCCGTGCGCTTGCGGCAACGCCTTCAGGTCACGATCATTGAGCCAGTGCCAGCTGCAATACGCCAAGTCCTTGGGTGCTTGCTCAACCCGCCACGTCTATGCCTCGATAGTTCAACACGCTCCTCGCGGCGCTGATCGAAGCTGGCGACCATCAGAGGCGAAGGTGCCTGCGGAATGTCCGCTAACCACCCCTTGCAGAAGTAGATTAGGTCCGGGGTGCCCTTTCCAACATTCGATCCCTGCGGAGACAGGCGGGGAGGCTCTCAGCCTTTTTCAACAGCCCCGGCCGTTGTTGGAATGGAACCACCTGGCGGCCGCCTTATCCATCGGGCCGGCGCCAGTTCGTGCGAGCAAACGGAACGGTTGACTGCGTTGTGATAACCAAAGCGGAGCACGACTGTTGGAATGGAAATGCCTGGTATCGGCTTCCAAATGGGAGAGTGTTTGGCGTTGTTCTGTCGGCAATGAACGAAGGCGCTTTTCGCGTCACCCCCTTGCCCCCAGATTAAGGTTCAATGATCTGTTTGGACACGCGTCGGCGTCGAGTTCACCAGTGGCGGTGAGCCGGGTGTGAAGCTTCGAAAGGTAGACAATGAGTAGCGCGGGAAGATCACGGGTGAAGCTGCCCGAACCCGTTGCTCGTATTTACGAGGCAGTGGCCGAGCTTGAGGCAATGTATCCAGGCCGCAGTTTTACGCCTGACGGTCATCTTGTCGGATCGATTGGCGAGGTAGTCGCTGCAGAGGCGCTTAAACTGACTCTGCACTCGCAGTCCTATCCCGCACACGACGCCTTCAACGAGGCGGGCAACGTCCAGATCAAGATGATCGGGCGCAAGGCCAGTAGCGTCGCGATGTACGCCGCCTCCGTGCGCTTGGTTGTGCTGCGATTGGTCTCAACGACAGAGGCCGAGATCATATATGATGGGCCTGGGGGGACCGCTTGGGACGCCGCTGGGCCGATAGGTAAGAATGGCCAGCGGGTGATCCGGCTATCTCGTCTTGCCAAGCTCGCGAGCGGGGCGCCTGAGTTCGTCGAGGAGAACGGGGGCGGCGCTGGGGTAGAGCGCGGTACCGGCGTTCCAGTGTGAACTGGCGCCCAAGCTGCTGACCCTGATTTTCGCGTTCGAACTATTTCCAATTTGGAAAAGGTTCGGCCCAGGATAAGAGCCTTGGCCGACCCCGCACTCACAGCAAGGCGAGCTGGCCGGCCGGAGACACGGATATGGCCGAGCGCTTTCAGATCCAGACGTCGAAGTCACGACGCGGAATGCCTAGGAGGTCGGCGGCATAGGAAACGACGATCCGAGTTTCCTCGTAGCCCGATGCTCGAACTCTCGCCTCTCCAACGAACGTCCGAACGTGCCGGTCGACCGCGACGTGATCCAAGCCAACGAGGCAGCACATATAGTCGAAGTGATCTTCCCCTGATTTCACGGACACTGGGGTTAGCTCGCGTTCCGCTCGGCCTGCTCGGGTGTGACGTAGCCGAGGGCGGAGTGGATGCGCTGCCGATTGTAGTAGCCCTCGATGTAGGCGAACAAGTCGCGTCGGGCTTCGTCCCGGGTCGCCCATCGTCGCTGGTGGGCGAGTTCGACCTTGAGGGTATGGAAGAAGCTTTCCATGGGAGCATTGTCGTAACAACATCCCGTCCGGCTCATGGAGGGTGTCGCCTTCATGTCGGCGAGCTGCTTTCGGTAGGCCTCAGCAGCGTATTGGCTACCGCGATCCGAGTGACAGACTAGGCCGGCTCCTGGTCGTTGCCGTTGGGTGGCCATCATCAGGGCGGCCGATGTCAGCTCGGTCCGCATATGATCGCGCATGGACCAGCCGACGATCTTGCGGGTGGCGAGATCGAGCACGGCGGCCAGGTAGAGCCAGCCCTCTCCGGTCGACAGGTAGGTGATGTCCGCCAGCCAGACTTTGTTGGGCAACGCGGCCGAGAACTTTTGCTTCAAGAGGTTTGGCGCGATCGGCAGATCATGACGGCTGTCCGTGGTGCAGGGCCGAAATCGACGCCCTGCCAGGGCCCGGATGCCATGGCGGCGCATCAGACGCTCTACCCGTCCGCGACTGACTGTTCGACCCTGCGCACGCAGGATGGCATGCACCCGAGGCGAGCCGTAGCGCCGGTGATGTTCGGCATGGATGCGACGGACATCCTCGAGGAGGCCGCGGCTGGACGCCGAGCGCTTACTCTCAGGACGGGATCGCCAGTCGTAGTAGCCGCTGTGAGAGACGTCGAGCACGCGGCACATGAGACGCACCGGCCAGGTGCTCGCATGCTGCTCGATGAAAGCGAATGTCACTTGGGCATCTCCGCGAAGATGCCGATCGCTTTTTTTAGCACGTCGCGCTCCATGCGCGTCCGGTCAAGTTCCCGCCGTAGGCGAGCGATCTCGGCAGCCTGGTCGGAGGGAGAGGCAACCGGGCTCGCCGATGCAGCTGCTGGCAACGTTACTGGCCGCGCCGCTTGGGAGCTACCCATCAGCACGGTGCGCCACTGCCTCAACATGGAGGGTTGGATGCCGAGTTCGGCCGCGATCTGCATCTGCGAGCGGCCACTGCTCTCCAGCAGGGCCACCGCCTCACGTTTGAACTCGGGTGTGAACTCGCGTCTCGTCTTTGCCATCAAACACCTTTCCCGCCCGCAAGGAGCGTATCAGAGGTGTCCGTGAAGACGGGGGAAGATCAAAGGTCTTAGGACCGAACCCGTGCGTGTCTAGCATTTGCGCGCGCAACCGCGTCACCTAACTCCTCCGGCACTACCACGGCGGGCACTAGGTCGCCGTCTGTGTGGCGGTAGCATGGCCGCTCCACATAGCTGAGACCGTCCGCCCGGCGCAGGATGCGGACGACCTGCAGCACGACCGCCCCGCCGTCGAGGATCACCTCGATCTGCGTCAGCCCCAAGAGCCGGCGCCGATCATGCGCAACGGGCCAGGCAGCCGCAAGCCGAAGCGCCTCCTATCACCGCTTGAGCTGGAGACTGTGTCGATCGTTTATTCGAACGATCCGCCAAATATAGATACTCTCCAGATCAGACGTCCCTTCGGATCTAATGAATAGGTTGTAATCCGGTGCGTACCAAACGTCGCTATAGTTATTGCTGGCATTTCCAGAATACGTGTAGTTGATGCGGATGCGAACGGCCTTCACGGTTCGCCCTTGAATCGACTGATCGTCCCGACCTTCAACTCGCCACTGCTGGCTGATCTGCTCGCCTGTCTTGCCGCGCAGAACGAAGCCGGCTGACCCAGACCGGCCGGCTAGAAGATTGGCCACGGCCTGGCGCGCAGCGATCCTCTCTTCCACGGATCCGCCGCTGTCATCATCAAAGTTCCAGCGCCCAAAGACACGCTGTCGCTTGTTTTTGCCGGAGGCGTTCTCCGATAGACATAATTCCGGATCTTCCGGGTCAGCACCCAACCAGACGGTAGTATAGGCTGACCCGCTCGCGCGCTCGACCGTTGTGCGTGTTCCTGCAGCTGGACATGCAAACGACCGGATTGTCCCGTCGGCGACTGGCACCTGCACAGAGCATCCGGCTAACCCCACCACTACGCCAACCGCAAACGTCAAGCGCATTGAGACCTCGTTTCTACAAGGGACTGGTATATTAAGTCTTCGGACTTGTCTGTTTTTCCTGCTTTGGTTGCTGATGGCAGCCGTTCTGCTCATCACCAAAGTCCGCAGCTTAGACCGCGCCGGCGGATCTCTCCTTTGTGTCGAGTACAGCGAAAGCTATGTTCCCGGTTCGCCCCGCTTAGCGTGCTATCCTGCCCGTTTAATGTCGTGATCCCGAGATGTGACCCGTCCCGTCCAGTCGCGGTGCCCGCGTGATGCAGGCGCTCTAGCCGAGGCTAGCCGGGAGAGACCGGCTCGGTTTTGTCGCTACAGAGCCCGACTGAAAGGTTCACACTTGAAGCAGTTTGATGTACAATCTTGGACACTGCCGAGCTCCAGGCAGCGCGTCAGGAGTTTGAGATGGTCACTGCGGCTGCAACGCTGTCGATCTACGAGCCACCTTCGTCAGGTCTGCCGTTTCTGTCGGTGATCATCCGACCTGGACAGGAGAATAACCCGTTGGTCACGGCATTTGCCACGCTGTCCGAGGTAGAGGCCTTCAACCGAGAGATGACCGCCGAGATCATTCGATAGCGAGACGCTTAGCCGGGAGAGACCGGCAGGCTATCCGGTTGAAAGCCGGGGCTGGCGTCGATGAGACGCTCGCCAGCCCCGATCAGTGCCATTCCGCCCTTTCCAAGATGCTTTACGAGGAGAGTGGTTTACCCACCGCTGGCTGGTGATCGTTCAAGGGCCAACCAGGTTAGGGAGAGCGGATGGTGAGAACTACTGGCAATAGCTCGACGAGAGACCCCCCCAACCCTGCCAGGCCGAGCTTATCGAATGCAACCGCCGTGCAACCACCTTGCGCGATCACTCTACCGCAAGCTGTGACGCACCAGAGAACGTGGTTGGCCCGACGACGCGTTGGGCCGCCCGTCAAGCTGCCGACATGTTCTTGACTCGTTCTCCCACAAAGGCACACTCGGGCCTATGCCTGACCTGCGCCCCGCCACCCGCGACGAGCTGCTGCACACCATCTCCTACGGGCTGCGCTACGACCGCCGGGGCAAGGCGCACGGCCGCAACGCCGAGATGATGGCGACGCTGGCGGCCGAAGCGTTGATCGAGCTGCTCGAACGAGCGGGTTACGTCATTCTGAAGAAGCCGGCGTCGCCTGCTCCGGAAGCGCGCGATGAGCGGATGACGAAGCTCAAGGAGGGCCTTTAAGTGTGCCGACCCTTTCCGCAGTGTTGCCCACGCGGTCCAGCGCCGCTGCGCTGTAGCGGGCCAATGGATCATCTGGTTGGTGAGCGAGGCCCACGCCAGGCACCCAAGAAAGGTCGCCGCGTGGGCGGTTGTTGCAGACCGGTCCGGCGGGCGGCAGCAAGGCGGTGAGCTGGTGGCCGACACGATCGAGGAACTGCGGGCCATGCTGCCGACCGGGCCCACTCGCAGTGAGACGCTGAAGCGAGCGCCCAGAACTCCGAGAAGTAACGCACGGTCACCGGTCCTCGGGAGGCGTTTGGCCCGGCGCGCTAAACCGGTGGTTGAACATGTCGATTACCTGCCGCAATATCTGATGCGAAGAAGAAATGTTCTCGCAATTAGGACGCGAAAACGATGGAATCATACGGCTATCTCGCCGGCAAGACCGTGCTGGTGGTGGAAAATGAATGGCTGATCGCTGACGACCTCCGGCGCTCGCTTGCCAACGAGGGCGCTCAAGTCTTGGGCCCAGTGCCATCGGTGGGACAAGCCATGACGCTGATCTACGGAACACCACAGATCGATGCTGCGGTTCTCGACGTCCATCTAGAGGGCGGATCGAACGTCTATCTGGTCGCGGAAATGCTACGGGCGCGCAACGTGCCGTTCATGTTCGCGACCGGTTATGACGACTATGCCATCCGACGCGACTTCGCCAAAGTGCCTCATCTGATGAAGCCGTTCCTGCCTGGGAGCGTGGCTCGGATGCTGGCTGCAACATCGTCGCTGACCCAATCACGGGAGCCTGGTCCAACACGAGCTTGAAAGTGCGGTGCTTACCTTGATGTGTTCCTCAGACTGAGGCCGAGCCGTCTAGGCTCGACGCTCGTCACAGCCTCAGCGATCTCGCGCGATTTCTCGGCGGGCCGTCGCCGTTCTGGTGGCACAATGTGGTGGAGACGTGGCACTGAGCCGTTCGACATCAGGCCCAGTCGGAGACGTCAATGCAGAAAGGGCGCGGGCTGGTCGAGTGCGAGGCGGAGAGTAGGCGGGTGTTGCGGTGGAGGTTGGCGCTGTAATGCTCACCACCTTCTCCCTTAAGTGGGTATGCCCAGCCGAATGCTCATTGCTATCTCTGAAACCTTCAAAACATCGGCCATTCTCTTGGCTGTGTTGATGCCACTGTCTGTGAGCTCATTGATAAGCGCCCAAGGCATCAACAAGTCCGCGGCAAACATATTGGCTTCAGCCTCCAATTTATTTGAAAGAGCTGATCGATAGAAAGTGTCATCTTCAATGGACTCCCCCACCTTATCTTTGTGCAGAAGGAAATGCCCAATTTCATGCGCAATAGTAAACCGCCGCCGAACTTCGGCCTCATTTTCGTTTACTGTTATTGACCAGCCGCTTAGGCTTCTAGGATCTTTAGAAAGTTTCCCTGAAATCTGTCCAAGAGAATCTTTAAAGACTTTGATGCCAAGCTGATGGGCAAGGCTCACGACCTTTACAGGCGCCTTCCGCTGGCTCAGGAGGATAGCCGAGCGTGCTGTTTCTGGTATGTTGCTGTTAAACATCGCTATCTCCTTTCAATTCCTGCGGTCCAGCTTGCTGCCGTTCAGATGGTTGGGTGCTCTGAAATAAAGCGTTTACAAACCGATCTTTGATATGGTCCTTCATCAGCGATGTTACAGCTTTTTGCATCTGCCCTTCAAATTGCTCACTTTTCAGATATTCGTCAGTGCGTTCTTGTGCTAGTTTTTGAGCCTGACGTTTGATCATCCGCCGGGCGCTTTGGTATCCCACAACTGCTGAGATTGCGACAACGACGCCGACCCCAGTGACTACGAGGGTGGCAGATGCAAGGGTAATGTTGATCCAAGCTGTTGCGTCACTGCTACTTAGTACGCTTTGGATCAGGCCTGGCGGGGTAGCGGGAGGAAGCGGCGGAATCGGCGCTGAAATCGAAGGAACGGCCATTTCAAATCCGAGCAGACTTAATTAGCGCGGACAAGCGGCTTTCAGACGTTCCGCTGCTAATACCCGCAGAATCCGCGCTCTGCCGCGCTGCCAGCGCTAGCCGCGCCACGTTCGTCACCTGCGTCCCGTTGTTGTCCCTGGCGATGGCGTTCGCGGACCGCGCTCAGGATGCAGCTTCCGTTAAGCTCGTGAGCTTTGTAATCCTCGCCACTACCGCATCTGCCGCCGCCAGCAGCACCGCATCGGCGGCGTGCACATACCGCGAGGTCATACTGCTAGCCCGATGCCCAATCAGAGCCCCAATGGTTGGCTCCGAATAGCCAAGGTCGCCGGCCAAACTCGCGAACGAGTGTCTGAGCACGTGAGGGGTCACATCGGCCGGCAAGCCCCCAGCCTGAACAATGCGGGTGAACAGCCATGGGAAGCCGCCCATCAGGCCGTCGCCTCGCGATGCAGGAAACACCAACCTATCCGGACCACCGCGCGCCTGCGCCTCGAGCAGCTCGCAAGCTGCCGTCGAGAGCGGACGGACACTCAGGCCGGTTTTCGTGTTCTCCAACCGCGCAGTGCGCCGAAGCAGATCAAGCTCGCCCCAGCGTAAACCAAGTGCTTCGCCGCGGCGCCAGCCGGTGAGCAGCAGGAACCGGGCTACAGCTATCGCCGGCGGCCACATTGCGGCAGGAGGACGTGCGCCCGGTCGCTTTGGAACCGGCGCCAGGGCCGCAGTCTCCAACGCGCGTCCAAGCATGGCATATTCGGCATCAGACAGCCGCCGCTCTCGCCGACCATCGGGAAAGCGCATCACACCTTTTACGGGGTTGTCGGTCCGCAGCTTGCGTCGGACGGCATAGGTGAAGATCCCGCTCAACAGCCCCAGCGTGCGACTAGCTGTCCCCTTGCCGCCCCGCACCTTCGACATGCCGCGGCTAGTCTCGAAAAGGCCCGCGGTGCCACCTTCCGCCACGGTGTGCAGGAAGCCTTCGACATCCTCCTGGGTGACTGCAGGAACGCGCAGCCTGCCCAGCACGGGCTTTATGTGTCGCTCGATCCGCCGCCGGTCGGTGTAGAGCGTGCTCGCCTTCTTTGCACCGCCACGGATGGTCGGAAGGCGGCCCGCTTCAGCATCTTCGAGGTAGCGGTCGCACAGCTCGGCTACCGTTATCGATTTTCGGGCCTGCTGCTTGTCAGTCGCCGGATCGCCACCGCCAATCACGACGGCCAGCACGCGCCGGGCTTCGTCCCTGGCCATGTCCGGAGGCCAGGGCGCCCCGTGGCGGCCGATCGTATGCCACCGCTGGCGGCCTTCTCGAGTGCGGTAGAGAAGCACGTAGGCGATACGCTCGCTGCGCTGGCGCCGGGCCCCGAAGCCAGGCACGGCTGCGTCCCAGACCGTCTCGTTCTCGCCGAGAGCCCGAACTTCTTTCAGTCCAAGCCGCTTGCGTGCCTCACCCATCAACCCTGCTAGCTAGCTACGTTCAGCCACCAAGTAGCTAGCAGGCTGAGGCAAACTCATGCAAACAGATACAATGCCCATTGATGCTGAAAACCTTATTCGATGGGTGTTTCGCAAGCGGCTGCAAGCCGGAACAACCCGCAACAAACCTACGTTGTTGCCCACATCAGGCAGAACGGCATCGCCAGCGTCGGGTCCGACAGGAACGCCTCCAACGGCCCGTCCAGCAGCCGCCGCCCGTTGAACCAGTAGAAGTAGAACACGAACCCGCCGATCCCGGCCCCCTGCGCCAGCGCGATCTGCTGCCGCAGCACCGCCGTGCCCTCCAGCCGGTAATGCCCGAGATCGCGCGGGATCCGCGGCTGGTAATGCCCCACGAACCGCGGCACCCCACGCGCCACGTTGGTCCACTCGGTGAACCCGGTCCCCCACCAACGGTCGTTGTCCGGCACCGGGTGATACTGCGGCAGGTAGAACGCCAGCAGCGTCGCCCGCAACGGCGCCGCCGGGTCCAACGGCGCCACCGTCTCGAACAGCGGGCTCGGCTGCGTATTGAGCCGGATCTGCTGCGGCACGCTGGCCTGCTCGGCCGCCTGGGTCGGGAACACGCCGGGTTCGTTCCGATGCTGCCGGTAGTGCAGCAGCGGGTTCGCGCGCGGCAGATGCTGCAGGTAGCGCGCCCGGTAATACGCCACGTCCATCGCCGTCGAAGGCTGCCGCCCTTCCGCCGCCCCCACCACCAGGTAGTGCTCGAACGGATCCATCCCCGCCTGGGCCACGTCCGGCGACTGGCTCAGGTAATGCACCGGGTCGAACTCAGGCACCGGGCTCACCCAGCCCTCCAGCCGGTGCCGCAGGAAGTGCGACAGGCAGCACGCGCCATCCGCCACCCCGTACCGCGCCCGATACCATTCCGGCTCGAAATATTCGATCGGCCGCCGTCCCTCGGCCTCGCCATACTCGAAATAATGTAGAACCGGATTCAGCCCGGCTTCCGCCACGTCCCGATTGTGCCGCAGATACCAGCCCGTATCGAAATACGCGTTCGGCAATCGATGCTCGCGCCACCCGTAGCGATGGAAGTGTTCCGCCGGATCGACCCCCGCTGCCCTCAGATCGGGGTTGCGCGCCTCGAACCAGGCCGTATCAAAGAGCCCGCATCGCACAAACAGCGCGATGTCGTCGGCGTCGCTCGGTTCGGGGGTGCCATCGGACGGCAAGGTTCGATCATTCTGGTCGTTACCGCCGCGACCCTAATAGAAATTGCGCCAAGCGCACAACTGGAGGAAGCAAACCATGAAACGTCGCAACCTGATTGCAACCGGCGCCGCCCTGGCCGCCCTCCCGCGCATCGCCATCGGCCAAGGCAACGCCAAGAGCCTCATCTTCGTCCCGCAGGCCAACCTCACCAGCCTCGACCCGATCTGGACCACCGCCACCGTCACCCGCAACTACGCCTTCATGGTGTTCGACACCCTCTACGGCACCGATTCCAACCTCGAACCCAAGCCGCAGATGGCGGAAGGCCACACCGTCGAGGACAACGGCAAGCGCTGGACCATCAAGCTGCGCGACGGCCTGCGCTTCCATGACGGCGAGCCCGTCCTCGCCAGCGATTGTGTCGCCTCCCTCGGGCGCTGGATGAAGCGCGACGGCTTCGGTCAAACGATCGCCGCCTATGCCGACGCCCTCGAGGCGCCCGATGACAAGACCCTGGTGTTTCGCCTCAAGCGACCCTTCCCGCCCTTGCTCAAGGCCCTCGCCAAGACCCAGCCCAGCCCGGCCATGATCATGCCGGCCCGCATCGCCGCCACCGATCCCTTCAAGCAGATCACCGAGGTCGTCGGCAGCGGCCCCTTCCGCTTCCTGCCCGACCAATACATCCCCGGCAGCCGCGCCGTGTTCGCCAAGTTCGACCGCTACGTTCCCCGCACGGACGCGCCCGACAGCGTCGCCGGCGCCAAGGTCGTCTACCTCGACCGCGTCGAATGGCGCATCATTCCGGAAGCCTCGACCGCCGCCAACGCCCTCAAGGCCGGCGAGGTCGACTGGGTGGAGATGCCGCTCACCGATCTGCTCCCCGACCTGCGCCGCGACCGCAAGGTCGTCGTCGGCAAGCTCGACCCCTACGGCCTCTACCCGGTGCTGCGCCCCAACCACCTCCAGGGCCCAACCACCAACCGCGCGCTCCGCCAAGCCATCCTCGCCGCCGTCGACCCGCGGGAGGCCATGCAGGCCATCATGGGCGACGACACCGACAGCTACCACGCCCCTGTCGGCGCCTTCCTCCCCGGCACCGCCTATGCCAATGCCGCCGGCATGGACAAGATCGGTCCCCGCTCGCCCGACGAGATCCGCGCCCTGCTCAAATCGGCAGGCTACGCCGGCGAGAAGGTCGTCGTGATGCACCCGACCGACCAACCGTTCTACGACGCCATGACCCAGGTCGTCACGGCCTCGCTCAAGAAGGCCGGCATCAACGTCGACGATCAGGCGATGGATTGGGGCACCGTTGTCCAGCGCCGCGGCAGCCGTGCCCCGCTCGATCAGGGCGGCTGGTCCCTGTTCGTCACCTCGTTCCCCGCCCTCGACTACGTCGACCCGCTCGGCGCCCCCGCCCTGCGCGGCACCGGCGAGAAGGCTTGGTACGGCTGGCCCGAGAATGGGAAGATGGAGGCGTTGCGCACCATGTTCATTGAAGCGCCCGATGAAGCGACCCGGCGCAACGCCTGCGCCGAACTCCAAGCCGAAGCCTTCGGCAGCGGCATGTATGCCCCGCTCGGCCAATACTTCCAGTCAGCCGCCTGGCGCTCGAACCTGACCGGCCACCTGAAAGCGCAGCCGCCGCTGTTCTGGAACGTCAAAAAGGACGCGTAAGATCGGCGCAGCCCACCACTCGCCCGACTGACTTCAATAAACCGGCCGGCGCGAAGCAACCTCGCGCCGGCCGCGCCTTCACCGGAAGCCGAAGAACGACAGCACGGCCAGAATGACGACGATCAGTCCGATGATGTAGATGATGTTATTCACGTTGTAACCTTTCTTGGACGATACGTTGCGGTCAGCGCACGAGAGCACTTACGCCGCCCGCCCATCCGAGTTCACTGCAATCTCCCTTACGGCCGGGTGTCGGTCCCGACCCGGACCGCCTCACGAAATCCTCGGCGAACCGGGCCACGCCGTCCACGAACGCCCGGCGCCCCGGCGTCATGGTATCGACCCGCCAATCCGCCCCATTTCAGCGATCGGCGTCGTCGGAAAAGAAGCAGCTGCAGTAATCCAGCTATCGAAGCCGATGCACCTGAGCGATCTTCCCCTGCACGCGGTTCCGCGGCAGTCCTCCGTAGTCCTTGGCCCAAACCTATGCCTCCCGATACACGGCCGAAGAGCGCTGTCCGGTGGATCGAGAGACCAATTGCCGGTGTAAGCACCCGGCGAGTGTCGGAAGCGACAGCGTCACCGGTGCGACATGCGACCCGGGAATGTCAGCTTTCCACGGACGGCCTCGAGGTACGCGGTTTACGCATAGGTCACCTCTAATTTGAAACTCACAGTTGAACCGTCCGTCGTGTCACAACCTATCCGTCGCCGCCGACGTACCACGCTGCTGTTGCTGTTGAGGCCACCCCCCGGGTCACACTTCCAAGCGCGAAACCTGCTGCGTCGGTGGCGACACCACGAGCATGCATCCAGCCTCGCCTTTAAACCGGGCGTTAACCTTTGCGGGCTAAGCTGGCGACGCGTCGTGTTGGAGGTACCACCATGTCGGTCGAAGCCATTGCTGCTGTTGATGCAGATCGCGCTCACGTCGTGTCGGCTCAGGCGCACCTTGCTGCTGCCCATGCCCAGGAGGTCCCTGTGGGTTCGTCGGACGCGGGTGACGTCCAGCGCGGTCATGCGGCTGTCGCCTCGGCTGAAGCGGCGCTGGCTCAGGCACAGGCAGCCCTGAATGCAGCTCTGTCGGCTCAGGCTCCCGCCGTCCCGCCTGCCGCTGAAGCTCAACCTGAGACCGCACCGCCGGCGAGCAATCATTTGGTCGATCGGGTCGTCTAAGACCGGGCTGTCTGCACGGATCACGCTCGGTTCCAGCCCGCCCCGGGATATCCGCTTGAGACCAACTGCAGTATCGCCGACCTCTCGCGAGATTTGCTGACGAAGCCGCATCGATCTGCGCGCCCCATCAAGGGATCGGCGCAGTACCGGGTTAACCAATCGGCCCCCAACCCGCACGCGACTTCGTGAAGCCGCCCCTGATCACCTCTCGCGCTCTGAGAGCACGGCATGGTTTTCCAGACTTTGCCAAACATTGAACCACTTGCATCGCGTTGTTAATGCTGGCGAAACATGCTTGACGTTCGTGCCCGTGCGGAACAAAGTAAGAACTGCGCCATGCACCCCATTCGCCCCATCCCCGGCCCCGCTATGGCCCTCACCGAACTGCGCGACGTCGTCGCCCGTATCGAGCGACATCGCGCCGGCGCCGAACGAGCCCCCCCGCTCGCCTTCGGCCTCCCCGCGATCGACGCCGCCCTGCCCGGCGGCGGCCTCACCCGCGGCGCCCTCCACGAGATCGCCGGCACTGGCGCCGACACGGAACACGGCGCCGCCTCGGCCATGTTCGCCGCCGGTATCCTCGCCCGCATGCCCGGAAAGATCCTCTGGGTCGTCGAACGTCACGACCTCTTCGCGCCCGGCCTCGCCGCTGCCGGCCTCCACCCGGACCGCGTCATCTACGCCCATGTCGGCCGGCGCGACGCCCTGCTGGTCATGGAGGAAGGCCTGCGCCATCGCGGCCTCGCCGGCGTGGTCGCCGAACTCTCCGGCCGCATCACCCTGACCCAGTCCCGCCGTCTCCAGCTCGCCGCCGAGGCCACCGGGGTCACCGCCCTGCTGCTCCGCCGCCCCGCCAACGGCAGCGTCGAACTCGCCGGTGCCAACGCCGCCGTCACCCGGTGGCGCATCGCCGCACAACCCTCCGCGCCCCCCATCCCCGAGGCGCCCGACGTGCCCGGGCTCGGACGGGCGCACTGGCGATTGGACCTGCTGCGCAGCCGCGGCGGACGAACGGGATCTTGGATCGTGGAGGCATGCGATGCGTCGGGTCGTCTCGATATGGTTGCCCCACTGGCCGACCGATCGTCGCCGCCGGGCGAACGCCGCCGCGCCGCCGCCTGACCTCCCGATGGTCACGGCCCAGTCAGACGGCAACCGCCGCGTCATCCAATCCGTCGATCGGGCCGCCGCCGCCCTCGGCGTCCGAGCCGGCATGGCCGTCGCCCACGCGGTGGCCACGGTCCCCGGCCTTCACGTCACCGACGCCGACCCGGCCGAGGACGACGCCGCCCTCCACCGTCTGACCCACTGGTTCGGGCGCGTCACCCCCTTGGCCGCCCCCGACCGGCCCGACGGCATCTGGCTCGACGTGACCGGCTGCGCCCACCTCTGGGGCGGCGAACCCGCCCTGCTCGACCATCTCGTCGGCCGCCTCGCTGCCGACGGCATCGCCGCCCGCGCCGCCATTGCCGACACCCCCGGGGCCGCCCACGCCCTCTCCCGTCACGGCGCCGCGCCGATGGTGGTCGTGCCCCCCGGTGCCCAGGCCGAAGCGATCGCCCCCCTCCCCATTGCCGCCCTCCGCCTACCGGACGACGTGGTGGCCACCCTGCGCCGCCTCGGCTTCGACGAGATCGGCGCCCTCGACCGCGTGCCCCGCGCCCTGATCGCCCGCCGCTTCGGCGCCCTCCCCGGCCGCCGCCTCGACCAGGCGCAGGGCCGCAGCGCCGAACCCCTGCAACCCCTCGCCCCCGAAACCCCGCTCCAGCATCGCCTCGCCTTCCTCGAGCCTCTTCTCACCGCCGACGCCCTCTCCACCGCCACGGTCTGCCTGCTCGACCCCGTCTGCGACGCCATGGAGCGCGCCAGCCTCGGCGCCCGCCGGATCGACCTGCTGTTCGAGCGCGTCGACGGCGTCGTGCTCGCCACCCGCATCGGCACCGCCCGCCCCAACCGCGACCCCCGGCACCTGTCCCGCCTGCTCGACGCCCATCTGGAAACCATCGACCCCGGCCTCGGCATCGACGCCATGCGCCTGATCGTGCCCCTCGCCGAAACCCTGCGCTGGCAGCAGGACGAAGCCGGCGAAGCGGAGATCTCCGCCCTCGTCGACCGTCTCGCCAACCGGCTCGGCGCCAACCGCGTCTATCGCGCTGCCCCCGTGGAGAGCGACGTTCCCGAGCGCGCCGTCCGCCTTGTCCCCGCCCTCCAGCCCAGCACGGGGCAAGCCGGCAACGCCACCTGGATCGGCACGGACGCCCCCACCCGCCTCTTTCACCCGCCCCGCCCCATCGAGGCCATCGCCGCCCTCCCCGACCAACCCCCCGCCGCCTTCACCTGGCGCCGCCACCGCCACCGCATCCGCCGCGCCGATGGCCCCGAACGCGTCTACGGCGAATGGTGGCGCCGCGACGCCGAGACCTCGGCCGTGCGCGACTACTTCCGCGTCGAGGACCAGAACGGCGCCCGGTTCCTCCTCTTCCGCCAAGGCGACGGTCTCGATCCCGCCACCGGCGGCCTAAACTGGTTCATCCATGGTCTTTTTTGATCTGAGTGTTCATGTTTTGTTCGGCACCCCATGACCTACGCCGAACTCCAGGTCACCACCAACTACAGCTTCCTCCGCGGTGCCAGCCACCCGGAGGAGCTGTTCGCCCAGGCCGCCCTCTACGGCATCTCCGCCATTGGCGTCGTCGACCACAACTCCGTCGCCGGCATCGTCCGCGCCTGGCAGGCCGCCAAGACCACGAACGTCCGCCTCGTCGCCGGCTGCCGCCTCACCCTGCGCGACGGCACCGTCCTGCTCGCCTACCCGATCGACCGCCCCGCCTGGTCCCGCCTCTGCCGCCTGCTCACCCTTGGCAAGGGCCGCACCGGCAAGGGCGGTTGCGACCTGGACTGGACCGATCTGGCCCCCAAAGCCGAGGGCGGCGGCGACGGCCTCCTCTACGTCCTGATCCCCGACCAGCCGGATGACCGCCTCCGCACCCAGCTCGCCCGCCTCGCCGCCGACGCCCCCGGCCGCGCCTATCTCGCCGGCACCGTCCGCCGCCAGCCCGGCGACCACATCCGGCTCCACCGCCTCGCCCAACTCGCCACCACCTACCGCATCCCCCTGATCGCCACCGGCGACGTCCTGTTCCACCATCCCGAGCGCCGCATTCTCCAGGACGTCGTGACCTGCATCCGCGAGGGCTGCACGGTCGACACCGCCGGCTTCCGGCGCGAGCGCTTCGCCGACCGCCACCTCAAGCCTCCCGAGGAGATGGTCCGCCTCTTCGCCCGCTACCCGGACGCGATCGCCCGCACGGAGGAACTGGTCGCCCGCTGCCGCTTCGACCTGTCCGACCTGCGCTATCAGTACCCCGACGAGCAGGAGGAGCCCGGCCTCTCCCCCCAGCAGACCCTCGAACGACTCACCTGGGAGGGGGCCGCCAAGCGCTACCAAGGTGTCGTTCCGCAACGCGTCATCGACCAGCTGCAGCACGAGCTCCGCCTCATCGAGGGCCTCGGCTACGCGCCCTATTTCCTCACCGTGAACAGCATCGTCCGCTACGCCCGCGGCCAAGGCATCCTCTGCCAGGGCCGTGGCTCCGCCGCCAACTCGGCCGTCTGCTACGTGCTCGGCATCACCAGCATCGACCCGACGGCGGCCGGGCTGCTGTTTGAGCGATTCGTCTCCGCCGAACGCGCCGAACCGCCCGACATCGACGTCGACTTCGAGCACGAACAGCGCGAACGCGTCATTCAATGGATCTACGAGCATTACGGCCGCCACCGCGCCGCCCTCTGCGCCACCGTGATCCGCTACCGCGCCCGCGGCGCCATGCGCGAAGTCGGCAAGGTCCTCGGCCTGACCGACGACGTCACCGGAGCCCTCTCCACCCAGGTCTGGGGCTGGTCGGAAGAAGGCGTCGAGGAGAAGCACGCCGAAGCCCTCAAACTCAACCTCGAGGATCGTCGCCTCCGCCTCGCCCTCGATCTCGCCCGCCAGCTCATCGGCTTTCCGCGCCACCTCGGCCAGCACCCCGGCGGCTTCGTGCTCACCCGCGACGAATTGGCCGACCTCGTCCCGATCGAGCCCGCCACCATGGCCGACCGCCAGATCATCGAGTGGGACAAGGACGACATCGACGCCCTCAAATTCATGAAGGTCGACGTGCTCGGACTCGGCATGCTCGGCTGCCTGCGTCGCGCCTTCGACCTGCTCGAAACGCACCACGGCGTCACCCACGACCTCGCCACCATCCCGCAGGACGACAAAGAGACCTACGCGATGATCCAGCGCGCCGACACGCTCGGCACGTTCCAGATCGAGAGCCGCGCCCAGATGTCCATGCTGCCGCGCATGAAGCCCAAGGAGCTCTACGACCTCACCATCCAGGTCGCCATCGTCCGCCCCGGTCCGATCCAGGGCGACATGGTCCACCCCTATCTCCGCCGCCGTGAGGGCCTCGAAAAGCCGGTTTACCCGAAGCCCGAACTGGAAAACGTCCTCAAGAAGACCCTCGGCGTCCCGCTCTTCCAGGAACAGGCCATGCAGGTCGCCATCCAATGCGCCGGCTTCACCCCCGGTGAGGCCGACCAGCTCCGCCGCTCCATGGCCACCTTCAAGATCACCGGCGGCGTGCACAAATTCTACGACAAGCTCGTCGGTGGCATGGAAGCCAACGGCTACCCCCGCGAGTTCGCCGAAAAGACCTTCAAGCAGATCGAGGGATTCGGCAGCTACGGCTTCCCCGAAAGCCACGCCGCCAGCTTCGCCATCATCGCCTACGCCTCGTCCTGGGTGAAATGCCACCACCCCGACATCTTCTGCTGCGCCCTGCTGAACTCCCAGCCCATGGGCTTCTACGCCCCCGCCCAGATCGTCCGCTGCGCGCGGGACCACGGCGTCGAAATCCTCCCCATCGACGTCAACCACTCCCGCTGGGACAGCACCTTGGAGCCCAATTCGTCGCGCCCCTATTCAACCGTCCGCCTCGGCCTCCGCATGGCGAAGGGCCTCGCCGAAGCCGACGGCATCGCCATCGTGCTCCACCGCGGCGAACACCCCTACGCCACCGTCGAAGATCTCCACCGCCGTGCCGGCACCCCCGTCGCCGCCCTCGAGCGCCTCGCCGAAGCCGACGCCTTCCGCTCCATGCGCGCCGAACGCCGCGACGCCATCTGGGCCATCCGCGCCCTGCGCGACACCGCCCTGCCCCTCTTCGCCGCTGCCGAGAAGCCCACCCTGGACGGCATCGTCGAACCCCCGATCGCCCTCACCCCCATGCGACCCGGCCGCGCCGTCGTCGAGGATTACGGCAGCGTCGGCCTCTCCCTCCGCCAACACCCGATCGCCTTCGTGCGCGACGATCTCGCCCAGCAAGGCATGGTCCGCTGCGAAGACCTCGAGACTTTGCGCGATGGCCGCCGGGTCGTCGTCCCCGGCCTGGTCCTGGTTCGCCAGAAGCCAGGCTCGGCCAAGGGTGTCATGTTCATCACCATCGAGGACGAGACCGGCATCGCCAACCTCATCGTCTGGCCCAGCATCTTCGAGCGCCAACGCCGCCTCGTGCTCACCGCCAGCATGATGGCCGCCCATGGCAAGGTGCAGAAGGAGAGCGGCGTCACCCACGTCATCGTCGAGAAGCTGATCGACCTCTCCGGCCTCCTGCGCCAGGTTGGCGAGCGCGACGACCCGGTGATCCTTCCCACCGGCCGCGGCGACGAAGCCCGCCATGGCGGCAGCCCGGATGTCCGCGACAAGACCGGCCGCGAGAAACCCGTGCACAAGCCGCGCGACATCTACAGCCCTGAACGCCTGTCCACCGGCATCAAGGTGCAGACCAGGGACTTTCGTTGACCGAGCGGGCGCTACACGGGCGGTGGCGGCGGGCTCCGCTTGAACGGATACAAGAACTGCCGCCAGATCCCCTTGGGCAAGGGATCGCCGACGACGCCGTAATGCTCCGGCCAGCGATCGGTCGGCATGTGATAGGTGCCGAACAGCCGGTCCAGCACCGGCAGATGCGCGGCATAGTTGATGTCGATCGCTTCCCGATCGCTGCCGTGATGCCAATGGTGGAACAACGGCGTGGCCACCAGGTATTTCAGCGGCCCGAACGGCAAGCCGCAATTCGAATGGACCAACCCGGCCTGGAAACCGGCCCACACGATGTAGCAGAGCAGCGGCGTGTTCTCCGCGCCCAGGATGAACGCCGGCAGCATCACGGCCGTCCGTGTCACGATCGGCTCCAGGAAATGCAGCCGCGACCCGGCCATCCAGTCCATCCGCTCGACGCTGTGGTGCACGGCATGGAATTTCCAGAGCCACGGCACCTCGTGCATCGCACGGTGCGTCGCATACTCCATCAGGTCGGCCGTGAGCAGGACGACGAAGAACTGCACGAGCCCCGGCAACGACCGGAACCACGCCTGCAGCCCGGCATTGATCGTCCAATCGAACAAAGACGGCACCGCGCGCACGCTGATGAACAGGAAGACGCCGATCGCCAGGTGATTGAACAGGAAATATCGGCTGTCGTGCCAGAAATCCGGGCGCAGGATCGGCTGGTCGCGCCGGTGCGGGAACAGCTTCTCCAGCGTCGTGAAGCTGATGGCCGACGCCAGCAGGTCCAGGACGAACCAGTCGAGGCCGATATAACCCGACGCCTCGTATCGCGGCCCGACCTGAACCGAGCTCCCGCCGAGATAGATCGCCAACCCGGTGAGCAGCAGCCCCAATCCGCCCAGCCGCTTTTGCCGGTTCAGCAGAAAGGTGAGCAAGCCGAACCCCGCCGAGAACACCATCCCGGCCGTCAGCAATCGCCGCATCAGCACCAGATCGTAGCCGGCCCGCAGCGATGGCGTGGTCAGGTAATCGGGGAACATGAAGCACAGCACGCCCAACACGCTCAGCGTGCCGAACGCGATCGAGAGGTAACCGCTGATCCGGCCTTCGCCGACCTGCAACGGACGGTCCCGTTCGTCGAGCCTCATGATCGCCCTCTCAACCAGCAATAAAAAAACCCGGACCGTCTCGCGACGACCCGGGTCGGTAGGGTATCCGCCGAGGTTTAGGCGGACTTCTTCATGATCTCTTCCGCCACGTTGCGCGGCACGGGATCGTAGTGGTGGAACTGCATGGTGAAGCTCGCCCGGCCCTTGGTCATGCCCCGCAGTTGGCTGATGTAGCCGAACATCTCCTTCAACGGCACGTGGCCACGAACCGTCACGGTGCTGCCCGCGCTGTCCTGGCTCTGGATCGTGCCACGGCGCCGGTTCAAGTCGCCCACGACGTCGCCGACATGATCCTGCGGCGTGGTCACCTCGACGTCCATGATCGGCTCGAGGATGATCGGCCCGGCCTTCTTCATGCCCTCGCGGAAGCACGCCTTGGCCGCGATCTCGAACGCCAGCGCGGACGAGTCGACGTCGTGGTATTTTCCGTCGACCAGCGAGTACTTGAAGTCCACCGTGGGGAAGCCGGCCAGCACGCCGGTCTCGGCTTGGTTCTTGATGCCCTTTTCGACCGCCGGGATGTACTCCTTCGGAACCGAGCCGCCGACGATGCTGTTGGAGAACACGATGCCGGAGTTACGCTCCGTCGGCTCGAACATCACCTTCACTTCGGCATACTGGCCGGAACCGCCCGACTGCTTCTTGTGGGTGTAGATCTCGGTGTGCGGCTTGCTGATCGTCTCGCGATATGCCACCTGCGGTGCGCCGATATTGGCGTCCACGCCATACTCCCGGCGCAACCGGTCGATGATGATCTCGAGGTGCAGTTCGCCCATGCCCGAGAGAATGGTCTGGCCGCTCTCCTGGTCGGTCTTCAACCGCAGGCTCGGATCTTCGCCGGCCAGCTTCTGCAAGCCGAGCGTCATCTTCTCCACGCCGTCCTTGGTCTTCGGCTCGACCGAGATGTCGATCACCGGAACCGGGAACGCCATGCGCTCCAGCACCACCGGGTCGTCGGCCGAGGCCAGCGTGTCGCCCGTGCCGGTATCCTTCAGGCCCACGAATGCCGCGATGTCGCCGGCCGTGACTTCCTTGATCTCGGCCCGCTTGTCGGCGTGCATCTGGAACATGCGTCCGATGCGCTCCTTGTGGTCCTTGGTCGTGTTGAGCAGCGTGTCGCCGCTCTTCAACGTGCCGGAATACACCCGCACGAAGGTCAGCGTGCCGTACTTGTCGTTGATGATCTTGAACGCCAGGCCGGAAAACGGCGCCTTGGGATCGGCCTTGATGATCCGCCGCTCCGCATGCTCGTCCTCGCCCTCTTCGGCGGCAACCTTGATGCCGGCCACGTCGACCGGGCTCGGCAGGTAGTCCAGCACGCCGTCGAGCAACGGCTGCACGCCCTTGTTCTTGAACGCGGTGCCGCACAGCACCGGGCGGAACGCGCCGGAGATCGCGCCCGTCTTGATCGCCCGCTTCAGCGTCGCGACCGACACGTCACCCTTGTCGAAATACTCCTCCATGCCCGCGTCATCGACGGCCAGGGCCGTATCGAGCAAGGTCTGGCGGTATTCCTTGGCCTTCTCCATCAAGTCGGCCGGGATCTCCTCGTCGTGGAACTTCGCGCCGAGCTCGCCGCCTTCCCAGATGATCGCCTTCATCTCGACCAGGTCGACCACGCCGATGAACTGGTCCTCGATCCCGATCGGCAGCTGCAGCGGCAGCGCCACGATGTCGAGCTTCTCCTTCAGCGTGTCGAACGCGCGGTAGAAATCCGCGCCCGTCCGGTCCAGCTTGTTGATGAAGATGATGCGCGGCACGTTGTAGCGATCGGCCAGGCGCCAATTCGTCTCGGACTGCGGCTGCACGCCGGCGACGCCCTCGATGATGAACACGGCACCGTCGAGCACGCGCAGCGAGCGGTTCACTTCGATGTTGAAGTCGATGTGGCCGGGCGTGTCGATGATGTTGATGCGGTGGTCTTTCCACTCGCAGGTCACCGCCGCGGAGGTGATCGTGATCCCGCGCTCGCGCTCCTGGTCCATGTAGTCGGTCGTCGTGTTGCCGTCATGGACCTCGCCGATGCGGTGCGACACGCCGGTGTAGTAAAGGATCCGCTCCGTCGTGGTCGTCTTGCCGGCGTCGATGTGCGCCGTGATCCCGATATTGCGGATCTTGTCGAGCGAGTTGGACTCGGACACGGTGGACCTCCATACGAATGCGGGCGCCGCAGAGCCCCTGCCCCGCGCGCCCGGCCAATCCTGACCCCCCGGTGTCTGGCGGGAGGCGATATTCAGCGTCCCGCCTATGTGCGGCGACACCACCGAAAAAGCAACACCCGCGCGTCAGCCCGCCCCAGCCTTGCCCGCCCCAGCCTTGCCCGCCCCAGCCTTGCCCGCCCCAGCCTTGCCCGCCCCAGCCTTTCCCGCCCCAGCCTGGCCCACCGCGGCCGCGCGCGCCCATCCGTGCTCGGACGGCAGCGCGCGCCCTTCGGCTTCCAGCTTGTCCAGGTGCGCCGAAACGTTGCGCTGCGCAGCCCCCACCAGCGTCTCGTCCAGCCCGGGATAGATCGCCGCCGTCAGCGTCGCCAGCGACACCGGTGCCGGACGCAGGGCCGCCAGGATTGCCGCCTCCCGCTGCTCGCGATGCGCCAGCAACGCACCGACATACTCTGCCGGCGCCTCGATCGCCGGCCCGTGCCCCGGCAGGTATCGCACTGCCGGAACCTCGAGCAGCCGGCGCAGACTGTCGAAATAAGCCGCCATATCGCCCCCGGCGCCGCCCACCACCGTGGTCGACCACCCCATCACCACGTCGCCGCTGAACACCGTCCCGTCCGCCGCCACGAAAGACACGTGGTCCGGCGCGTGACCCGGCGTCCACACCGCCCGCAACGGACCCACCGCCGCCCCGTCCTGCACGCCTACATCCGGCCGCACCTCCGAGGCGAACGGGGCGTGCCACGCATGCACCGGCGCCCGCGTCGCCGCCCTCAACTCCGCCAAGCCACCCCAGTGGTCGTGATGCCCATGCGTCAGCACGATCGCCCGCACCGGCCCGCCCGCCTGCTGCAGGATCCGGCCCACATGCGCCGCATCGTCCGGGCCGGGGTCCAGCACCGCCACCCCGTCCTCCCAGTCGAGCAGGTAGGTATTGGTCCCGTGATACGTCATCGGCCCCGCATTGGGCGCCACCAGCCGCCGGATACCCGGGGCCACCATCTGCGCTTGCGTCCGGTCCGGCACCGTCTCCGTCAGGAACTTCATGCGAACGTTGCCTCCGCCGCCATGCACACCGCCCCGTCCTCGTCGAGGCTCCGCAGCGTCGCGCCCGCCCCGTGCACTCGCGCCTCCAGCGCCAGCGCCCGGTCGTGAAACGCGGGTCGCTGCCCGCGAAAGCCGAACGTCGCCAGCCGATGCTCGTGCAGCAGCCCCGCCAGCCACGTCGCCTGCAACGGCCCATGCACGATCAGCCCGGGGTATCCCTCCACGCCGCGCACGTAGTCCATGTCGTAATGGATCCGGTGCCCGTTGCCCGTCAGTGCCGAGTAGCGGAACAGCAGCACCGGGTCCGGCCGCACCTGCGCGGCCACGCCATCGCCCGGCGCGAGCCGGTCCGTCACCGCCGCGGCCGGCTTCAACGCCGCGCCTTCGGTGCCGCGATAGACGATGTCCTGCTCCTCCTCGATCGCCGGCCCCGCTTGCCCGCTGATCACGTGCTTGACGGTGACGAACACCAGCCGCCCGGCACCGCCCTGCTTCTCCTGCACCCGCTCGATCGTCGACACCCGGCTCACCGCCTCGCCCGCCCCCAACGCCCGCAGGAACCGCACCCGTCCACCCGCCCACATGCGCCGCGGCAGGTCGTGCACAGGCGGCAGGAACCCGCCGCGCTTGGGGTGCCCGTCCGGCCCGATCCGCTCCGGCGGCACCCAGTCCTGGAACAGCGTCCAGTGCCATAGTGGCGGCAGCGTTTCCGGCACCGCGCAACCCAGCGTCGCGGCCATCGCGGCCAGCATCCCTGGCGAGACGGTATCCGTCGCCGTCTGCGAGCGGCCGACATACTCGTCGTAGCTCACTCCGCGTTGTCCGGATCGACCGGCGCCGGCCGCGGAACCGGCTTCGGCTTCGGCGGCTCGCGCAACAGGCGCAGGTCGACCGCGTCGCCCATCGCGGCATACCCGGCGCGGTTGGGGTGCAACCCGTCGCCGGCCCCGCCCACCGTGCTGTTCGGCACGTATTCCGCCCGCAACCCGCCCGTGCTCCGGTCCACCGTCGCCTTGTCGAAATCGACCACCCCGTCGAACGTGCCTCCGCTCTTGCGGATCCAGTCGTTCAACTGCCGGCGCTTGCTGTCCTGGTCGGGCGTGCCGTGCCCCGCCGCCGTCGTGCCGGTCACCGGAGTCAGCGTCGCACCGATCACCTTCACGCCCTTGAACTTGGCGCGGATCCGCTTGACCCCCTCCTTCATGCCCTCGCGCACCGCGTCCAGGCTGGCATTCCCATTGCCGCTAAAATCGTTGATCCCCTCCAGCCAGATCACGTGCGTCACGCCCGACAGTGCCAACACGTCGCGATCCAGCCGCGCCAGCGCCGAGGGCCCGCCCGGAAACGGCTTGTCCGGCCCATATTGCGCGGGCCCGACCACCTGGTTGCCGCCGATCCCGGCATTGACCACCGCCATCGGCGTCGTCGCCGCCAGCAGCCGCCGTCCCAGCACGTCCGGCCACCGGTCGTCACCGTTCAGCGTCGAGTTGGTCCCATCGGTGATGCTATCGCCGAACGCCACGGCCGCCGACACGCCCGCATCGGGCTGCACGTCCAGCGCGTCCAGGAAATACCAGCTCGTGGTGCTGTTCGGATACGCGCTCTCATCCTCCAACTCGCCCAGCGCGCCCGCGCCCGGCGACGTGATGTAGCTCGTCTGCATCGCCTTCGCGTGCCAGGTCACGTTCTTGACGTCCCCCGCCACATGGAAACTTACCGCCAATTTGCGCCCTGCCAGCTCGGGCGCGGACGGATTGCTCACGAATGGCAGCGTGACCGCATCGGACCACAGATCGGCCCCGGGTGGGATCGTCACCGCCTTCTTGTTCTTGAACAACACCGGCCGGCTGCTCCCCGCCATCACCGCCGCGCCGCTCGTCTGCAGCCCCACGAACGCGCCATCGATCGCCAGCGGCTCGGTGCCGAACACGTTGGAGAAGCGCAGCCGCACCCGCCGCCCCCAGGCAGAGGGTCGCACGATCAGCCGGAACGTCTGGTCGTGCACCGCCCCGCCCACCAGCGCGAAGCGCAGGTCGGGCTGTGCGGACGGATTGCCGCTTGGATAAGGCCCCTGCGCCGAACCGGCCCAGGCGGTGACCCAGCGTTGCGCGGCACTCGGCGTCGCCGCCACCGTCAATAACGCCGCGGCAAGAACGATGGCACGGAGCAGCACGGCCGACCTCTCAAGCGATGGTGGTGGTCGCGCGCGGGCGCGGCTGGATCGCCGGCAACGCCGCGATGCCGGTGATCTCGACGCGCCAAGCCGGGTCGGCCAGCTTCGCCTGCACGGTGGCGCGCGCCGGCTTGTGCGCCGGGTCCAACCACGCATCCCAGGCACGGTTCATCGCCGCGAAATCGGCCAGGTCGGCCAGGAAGATCTGCACCGTCAGCAGGTGCGTCTTGTCCGTCCCCGCCTCGGCGAGCAGCGCGTCGATCTGCCGCAGGATGTCGGCGGTCTGCGCCTCGGCGTCGGCGCTCGCATCCTCCGCCACCTGCCCGGCCAGGTAGACCGTGCCGCCATGCACCACGGCACCCGAGAGCCGGGCCTGTTCGTCCAGTCGATCGATCATCGCGTCTCTCCCTCGGGAAAGACTAGCCCGCCAGATGCGGCCTGCGAAGCCACCGCCGGGCCAGGCTCGCCCGCGGCCCGACCGCCAGGCTCAGCAGCCATCCCGCCCCCGCCGTCAGCACGATCGCCGGTCCCGTCGGCACGTCCCAGTCGAACGACAGCACCAGCCCCGCCACCGACGACAGCACCGCCAGCGCCACCGCCGCCCGCATCTGCCCCGGCAACCGATCAGACCAGTGCCGCGCCGCGATCGCCGGCAGCATGATCAGCCCGACCGACATCAGCGTCCCGAGCGCCGCGAACCCGCCCACCACGCACAGCACCACCAGCGCCAGGAACAGCAAGTGCCACCACGCGCCCCGTCCCCCGGCCACCCGCAACGCGTCCGGATCGAAGCTCTCCACGATCAACGGCCGCCAGATCACCGCCAGCCCGAACAGCGCCACCGTCGCCACCCCCGCCATCAGCAGCAGCGCCTGGTCGTCCACCGCGAGCACGCTGCCGAACAGCAAATGCGTGAGGTCGATCGTCCGCGTGCGCGACACGATCGCCACCCCGAGCGCCAACGCCACCAGGTAGGTCGCCGCCAGCTGCGCATCCTCACGCCCGCCCGTCGCCCGCGACAGACCGCCCGCGATCAGCGCCACCAGCAGCCCGGCGACGAACCCGCCCAGCCCCATGGCCGGCAGCGACAACCCCGCCACCGCCGCCCCCAGCGCCAGCCCCGGCAGAATCCCATGCTGCAACACGTCGCTCATCAGGCTCATCCGCCGCAACACCAGGAACACCCCCAGCGGTGGCCCCGCGACCGACAGCGCCAGGCATCCCGCCAGCGCCCGCCGCATGAACCCCAGCGCGAACGGCTCGACGATGAACCCGAGCATCAGGCCGCGACGCGGCAGGCCGACGCGTCGTCCGACCAGGCCTCCGCGGCCAGCCGTGCGTGCCGCATCGCGCCGGGCTGCAGCACCGCCGCGGTCGCCCCCCAACCGAGCACCTCGCGCGCCAACAGCAGCGTCTGCGGCACCGTCTCGCGCACCATGTCCAGATCGTGCGACACCAGGATCACCGTGCGCCCGGCGGCGTGCCACCCCAGCACCAACCCGATCAGATCGGCCTCCGTGCGCGCATCCACCGCGTTGAACGGCTCGTCCAGCAGCAGCACTGGCGCATCCGTCATCATCAGCCGCGCGAACAGCAGTCGCTGGAATTGCCCCGCCGACAACGTATCCAGCGAGCGCGCATCGAACCCGCCGAGACCCACCGCCGCCAGAGCCTCCCGCGCCCGACCCATGGCCGCCGCCCCGATCGGACGGAACGCGCCGCACTGCCTCCACGTCCCGAGCGCCACCACGTCGAGGCAACCCAGCGGAAAACTCCGGTCCAGCTGCGTGTTCTGCGGCAGCAGCGCGACCCGCCCCGGCCCCGCGCCCTCGATCCGCCCCGACGCCACGGGGTGCAGCCCGGCGATCGCCCGCAGCAGCGTCGTCTTGCCGGCCCCGTTCGGACCCACGATCGCCGTGAGGCTCCCCGCCGCGAAGGCGCCCGACGCGTGATGCACCGCCGGATGCCGATCATGCGTCAGCGTGACGTCGCGCAGCCCGATGCCGCCGCCGACACTCACGACCACATCGCCCACAACACGCCGGCCCAGACCGCCGCGCTCAGCCCGGCAGCCAACCAGCATCGTGAGGCAAAGCCCGCGGCGGGCGAGAGCGGATCGACCATACGCAACGATATACTGTGTCAGTTCGCCCGACCAGGGTTCCGTCGCCGGGAACGCGTGCTACACGCCAGCCATGCACCCCGATCCCGACGCCGACCTCCGCCGCGGCCTGGTGAAACATCGCCGGCTCGCGACCGGGATCCTCGCCGGCATGGGCGGCCTGGTCGGCGTCTCCTACGCCCTGCCGCCGGGCTTCGCGACGTCCTTGCTCCAGTCCAGCGCCAAGGCCGGGCTGGTCGGCGGCCTGGCCGACTGGTTCGCCGTCACCGCGCTGTTCCGCCATCCGCTCGGCTTGCCGATCCCGCACACGGCCATCATCCCGCGCCAAAAGGCCCGGCTCGGCCGTTCGCTCGGCCGCTTCGTCGCCGGCCACGTCATCACGCCCGCCGAAGTCTCCCGCGTCCTGGGTCAGCTCGACATCGGCGCCATCGCCGCCGCCTTCCTGCGCGACCGTTCCGCGACGGAGCCGGCAGCACGCGCCATCGCCGAAATGCTGCCCCGCATCCTGTCCAGCGTGGAGGACGGCCGGGCCCGGCGCACCATGGCCCGCCTGGTGCCGCGCCTGCTCGGCGGCGCCGGTGCCGGCCGCGTCGTCGCCCGCGCCCTGCGCTCCCTGGTCGCGGGCGGTCGGCACCAGGAAGTGCTGGGCTTCCTGCTCGAGGAGTTCCGCAAACTCCTGGAAGGCAAGCACGAATCGCTGCACGGCTTTATCCAGGACAAGGTGCGCGCCCAGGGCGGCCGGCTGATCGGATGGATGCTCGGCGCCCAGGTCGCCGAACGGGTCATGGGCGTGCTGCGCGACGAGCTGAACCGTCAGGGCCCGGAAGGCAGCACCATCCGCGCCGCCTTCGACGAGTGGGTCAAGCGCGAGATCGACCTCATGGAGAACGACCCGGCCCGCGCCGCCGAGATCGGCCTCGCCATCCGCCGCGTCGTCGCGCACGACACGGTCCAGGTCTGGCTGTGGGACGTCTGGTCCCGCATGCGCATCGCGCTGGAAGCCGACGCCGCCAAGCCGGACGGCCACACGCTCGGCCTGATCGAGAGCGCGCTCGCCAACCTCGGCACCTTCCTGCAGGACGACCCGGCCGGCCGCGCCCGCCTCCAGAAAGCTGCCGAGGGCATCGTCGCGACCCTGCTGCCCAGCGCCCAGGCCCAACTCTCCGCCTTCATCGGCGACGTCGTCGCCGGCTGGGACGCCGACACCGTCACCGACAAGCTGGAACTCCGCGTCGGCCGCGACCTGCAATACGTCCGCATCAACGGCACGATCGTCGGCGCCTTGGCCGGCGGGGTCCTGTTCCTCCTGATCTACGCTCTCACCGGCAGCCTCGCGAGTTGACCGGCTAGCCAGCCCCGGCCGCGGCGGAACGCAGACTCGTTACGCGGCCCCGGCCGCGGCCGAGCGCAGACTCGTTACGCGGCCCCGGCCGCGGCCGAGCGCAGACTCGTTACGCGGCCCCGGCCGCGGCCGAGCGCAGACTGGTTACGCGGCCCCGGCCGCGGCCGAGCGCAGACTCGTTACGCGGCCCCGGCCAAGGCCGAGCGCAGACTCGTTACGCGGCCCCGGCCACGTACGAGCGCAGGCTGTCCACCTCATGCTCGGCATTGGCGATCTTGGCCTTCACCACGTCGCCGATGCTGACCAGGCCCACCAGCCGGCCATCATCCAACACCGGTACGTGCCGGAACCGGCCGGTCGTCATCAGCTCCATTGCCGCATCGACCGTGGTCTGCGGCGTTGCCGTGATGACCGAACTGGTCATCAAGTCGGCCGCCGTCCGGTCCAGCGTGCCGGCCCCGTTCTCCGCCAGGCTGCGCACGATGTCGCGCTCGCTGAGGATGCCCAGCAGCCCGCCGACGCCCGAAACCACCAGCACGGCGCCGATCCGATGCATCGCCAGTTTCTGCACGACATCGGCCACCGCGGCCCCGGGCGACACGCTGATCACGGCGCCGCCTCCCTTGTTCTTCAGAATCCCGGCGACGATCATGGCGGACCCTCTTTCCAAAAGAGGCAGCGTGCGCCCGCTCGACCGTCCGGTGCAACCGGTCGGTGAGCAGGTGCAACAAAACTACTCCGCCGCGACGCGCTCCCCGGCCACGCGGGTCCGTGTGCGCATGGTCACGAACTCCTCCCCGCTCGTCGGATGGATGCCGATCGTGCGATCGAAATCCTGCTTGGTCGCGCCCGCCGTGATCGCCACCGCCACGCCTTGCATTATCTCCGCCACGTCGTCGCCCAGCATGTGCGCGGCCAGCACGCGCTGCGTCGGCTGGTCCACGATCAGCTTCATGAACGTCTTGCGCGGCCGGCGCGCCATCACGCGTCGCATGGGGGTGAAGCTGGTCGTATAGACGTCCACCGGGCCCCGCGCGGCGGCAACCGCTTCCGTCGGCCCAACCGTGGCCAGGCCGGGCTGGCTGAATACCGCGGTCGGCACCGGATCGAACGACCAATCGCGCGGCGCCGCGCGGCCGAACAGCCGGTCCGCCAGGTGGTGCCCCTCGGCGAGCGCGACCGGAGTGAGGTTCAGCTTGTTCGACACGTCGCCGATGGCGAAGATATTCGGCCGGTTGGTGGCGTTCTCGCCATCCACGACCACGCTGCCGCGTTCGTCGATCGCGACCCCGGCCGCCTCCAACCCCAGCCCGGCCGTCCGCGGCATCCGGCCCACCGCGAAGAACACCAGATCGGCCGTGACCTGCTTTCCGCTCGACAGCGTCACCACACGTTCGGCCCCGGCCGCCTCCACCTTGTGCACGGTCTGGCTCGGGTGCAGGTGCACGCCGTTCGCCTCCATCCCTTCGGCCAGCAAAACCCGCAACTCGTCGTCGAAGCCGCGCAACGGCAGGTGCTGCCGGAACGCCACATGCGTCTCGACGCCGAGATTGGCGAAGATGCCGGCGAATTCGATGCCGATATAGCCGCCACCCACGATCAGCATCCGCCGCGGCAGCGCCGGCAGCGAGAACACCTGATCCGACGTGATGCCGAGCTCCATCCCCTCGATCGGCGGCTGGATCGCCGGCGTGCCGCCCGTCGCGATGACGATCCGCTCCGCCCGTACCGTCTTCCCGCCGACGGTCAGCGTGTGCGCGTCCACGAACCGCGCATGCGCGTCGAACAGCGTGACGCCCGCGCCCGACAGCATGCGGCGATAGATGCCGTTGAGGCGTCCGATCTCCTCGTCCTTGTGCGCGATCAGTGTCGCCCAGCCCGGTTCCGGCGCCGGCCCGGTCCAACCGAAGCCGTGCGAGTCCTGCGCCAGCAGCCCGTATTCGGAGGCCTGCACCAAAATTTTCTTGGGCACGCATCCCACGTTGACGCAGGTACCGCCCCAATGCGTGTCCTCCGCCACCGCGACCCGGGCGCCGTGCCCCGCCGCAATCCGTGCGCATCGGACGCCACCGGACCCGCCGCCGATTACGAACAGGTCGAAATCATACGCGCTCATGCGCCGTTCCGGAGAACGAGGCGGGGCGGGGCGGTCAACTTCGGCATCGGTGAACTCCTTGCCACGGACTATATAGGCGCCCCGCCCCCGCTGTCAGTCGACTTAGTCCAGCACCCCGCAGGCGAACCGCGCGCCACCCCCGCCGAGCGGCGCCGGGCTGTCGCTGTAGTTGTCGCCGCCGGCATGGATCATCAGCGCACGGCCCTTGATCGCCGACAGGTCGGTGATGCGCGGCGCCACCACCGTCGCTTGCACCGCGCCGTCGGCGTTGGCCGTCAGCACCGGCAGATCGCCGAGATGACCCTGCTTCTCCGGTCCCTCGTGGTGGCCCGTGCTGGCGGGGTCGAGATGCCCGCCCGCTGCCCCGGCAGGGACGACCTGCCCGTCCGCGGTCGACGGCTCGCACGAGCCGTTCTGGTGCACGTGGAACCCGTGCGGACCCGGCGGCAGCCCTTTCAGGTCGACCGTGAAGCGCGCGCCCGCCGGCGACGCCGCGACCGTGACCGTGCCGATCGGGTCGCCGGGGCCGACCGTCGTGGTCTTGCGCATCGTCGTCGTGAGGTCGGCCGCGAAGGCGGCGGGCAACCCGGCGATCAGCGCCGCGGCAGCCAGTGAGAGAACGGACGTCGTGCGCATGAATGACCTCTTGTTGCCGTGTCCGATGCTAAGCGAGCCCGCCCCGTTCGGTTCCGGCCCGATGCGGATCCGCCCGGGCTTGGCGGGCCGCGCCCCCACAGCCTATGATTGTTCTCGGATCGGCGAGGCGACAGCGATGCGGCAGGCGAAGATGATGGGGCGGTTCGGGCTGTCGATCGGCGTAGCCTCGCTCGCGGCCGGCTGCGTGCAGCCCATGTATGCGCCGCCCGGGCCGATCCAGCTGCAATCTTATCCGCCGCCCGTGTATTATCGCTCCATCCCGGACGCCCGCGAGCCGATGGCCGCGCCGATCCCGCTGCAGCCAGCCCCCACGATCGAACCGTTGCCGCCGCCTGCCGCCCCGAGCGTCACGGAGGTGCCGTCGGACGACATTGGCGGCGCTATCCCCGTCCAGGACATGCCACCGCTCGCGACCGACACGGCGCCTGTGTCGGCGGCGCCGAGCCCCGACGGCGCACCGACCGCGCCGGCTACGCCAGCCTTCCGCAAGGCGCCCACGACCGGCGCCGGCTCCAACGTGCCCCTCGAAGGCTTCCGCCCCATGCACAGCCAGACCCGGCCCGCACCGTGACAAGCAACGATTTGAATTGACCCGCCGCCTCCTGATCATCACCTCTGGGCATGGCCGGGCGGTTTCGGGCAAGACCCTGACCTCGCTTCTCGCCATCGCAATGTTCAGGAGCGATCGACGTGCCCGATAATACACCCCCTATCCGCTGGGAACCGGACCGTACGACCGCCACACCCGCTTGGCCGATCCCGCCGCTGAAGACCGCCGTGTTCCGCGGACTCAAAGGACTGTGTCCGGCCTGCGGTCAGACCCACGCCTTCAAAGGCTGGCTCAGCGTCGTGCCGGAATGCGAGAATTGCACCGCACCGCTCGGCCGCTATCGCGCCGACGACGCCCCGCCGTATTTCGTCCTCTTCATCGTCGGCCACATCGTCGTGCCCGTCCTGTTTTGGCTGGAGACGGCGGCCCACCCCGCACTCTGGGTACAGGCGGCGATCTGGATTCCCGTGAGCCTCGGCCTCTCCGCACTGCTGCTGCGGCCCGTCAAAGGGGCGACGCTGGGGTGGATGCTGACGCTGGGCATGGTCCGTTCGGACGACGAGTGAGCGACTCCGAGCGCCTGGTTCATGTCATCCTGGCGGGCGAGTCGCTCACGCGACTGTCCCCGATCCTGGAAGCTGACCGCGCGCAAGCCGTCGCCGACCTCGAGCGGGAGAACCATTTCGCCCTGCTCACCCCCGGCAAGCCGCCCGCGCCCGGCCCCTACACCCTGCACCTCTCGGTCCAGGAAGGACGCCTCGTTTTCGACGTGCGCGACGGCGCCGACACGCCGCTCACGGCCATCGGCCTCGCACTCGGGCCGTTCCGCGGCCTCATCAAGGACTACCAGCTCCTGGTCGATAGCCACCTCATGGCGGTCGAAGAAGGCCGGCCGGAGCGGATCCAGGCGATCGACATGGGCCGCCGCGGTCTGCACGACGAGGGCGCCAATCTCCTGCGCGAGCGCCTGGAGAACAAGGCCGAGATCGACCACGAGACCGCGCGGCGCCTGTTCACCCTGGTGTGCGTGCTGCATCAACGCATCTGATCGACGACAACGAAGCTTTGGAGGAAACCATGGTTGACGCTGCCATCGTAGGCTGGGCCCATACCCCGTTCGGCAAGCTCGAAGAGGACGTGGAAGGCCTCGTCGGCCGCGTCGCTGGCGCCGCCATCGAGGATGCCGGTCTCGACCCGTCCGAGATCGACGGCGTCTTCCTCGGCATGTTCAACAACGGCTTCTCCAAGCAGGATTTTCCGAGCTCCATGCCGCTGCAGTCCGTCGACGCGCTGCGCTTCAAGCCGGCGACGCGTTACGAGAATGCCTGCGCGTCCGGCTCCGCCGCGATTCACGGCGCGCGCGACTTCCTCGCCGCCGGGCGCGGGCGCTTCGCCCTCGTCCTCGGCGTCGAGAAGATGACCGCCACCCCCGGGCCCCAGGTCGGCGACGCGCTGCTCGGCGCCAGCTATCGCAAGGAAGAGGGCGAGATCCCCGCCGGGTTCGCCGGCGTGTTCGGCCGCATCGCCGAGCGGTATTTCCAGCAGTTCGGCGACCAGTCGGACGCCTTGGCCGCCATCGCCGCCAAGAACCACAAGAATGGCGTCGACAATCCATACGCCCAAATGCGGCGCGACCTCGGTTACGATTTCTGCCGCAACGTCAGCGACAAGAACCCCTACGTGGCCCCGCCGCTCAAGCGCACCGACTGCTCGTTGGTCTCCGACGGCGCCGCCGCCCTCGTCATCACCGACGCTGACACCGCCCGGACCATGAACAAGGCTGTCCGCTTCCGCGCCGCCGTGCACGTCAACGACTACCTGCCCCTCTCTCGCCGCGACATGACCCGGTTCGAGGGTGCGGCCCAAGCTTGGACGATGGCGCTCGATCAGGCTGGCATCGGCCTCGCCGACCTGTCCTTCGCCGAAGTGCATGACTGCTTCACCATCGCCGAACTTCTCGCCTACGAGGCGATGGGTCTCGCCCCGCACGGCGGCGGCGCCCGGGTCATCAAGGACGGCATTGTCGGACCGGACGGCACCCTGCCGATCAATCGCAGCGGCGGTCTCAAGGCCAAAGGTCATCCCGTGGGCGCCACCGGCGTCTCCATGCACGCCATCGCTGCCATGCAGCTCACCGGCCGCGCCGGCGACATGCAGCTCAAGCGCGCCGAGCTCGGCGGCGTCTTCAACATGGGCGGCGCCGCCGTCGCCAACTACGTCAGCATCCTCGAACCGCTACGCTAGTCGCCCGATCGGCGCGGGACGGCCCGACCCGGCGGGACCGTCCCTGTCCGACCGATCCGTTACAGGTAATTCGCCAGCGACAAGCTCCGGGCGCTGGCGATGATCTGGTAGGACGCTTGTAGCTGGGTCTGCAGCATCGACGCCTTGGTGATGGCCGCTGCCGCGTCCACTTCCTGCGCCGAAGAAAGCTGCTTGGTCAGCGCTGCCGAGAACGACGCCAGCGTTGTCTGCCGACTGGTCAGGTTGCTCTGAATGTTGCCCAGCGAGCCCGTTTCCGACGCCATCGCGCTGATCGAGCTTCCCAATAAGCCCCGTGCCGTCGACACGTCGGCCGCCGGGCTGCTCGACCCCGTCAGGCCGGCGAGCTTGGCCAGCGCGGTCAGCGTGTCGCGCATGTAGGACCCGCTGGTCGGCGCCGCCGAGGTCGTCAGCGTATTGGCGTTGGCCAGGACGCCGATCGAAACCGTTTGACCCTGCCCGACCTCCGCAGTTGGCGCCGTCGTGCCGATCGTGCTCGAGAACGGCGCCGTCCCGGCCGGCGTCGCCAGCAGCCCGGCGCTCATCACATCCGCATCCGTGCTCGGCACCGGCGGATGATCCGTGTCCTGCCCGGCGAACACGTAGATGTCGCCCGACCGGCTGTTCAACAGGTCACCGACTTGCGACAGCGCCGTCTTGGCCTGCTGCGCCAGCGTGGTCACCGAGTTCGGGTCGTTCGCGTTGTAGCTGTTGAGCTGCGCGTTGAACTTGGACGCGATATCCGCGATCGACGACAGCGCGCTCTGGGTAACCTCCAGCCGGCTCTGCGCCACGTCGATGTTCGCGCTCCAGGCCGCCTGATGGGCCAGCGCCGGATTGAGGCTGAGCGAGGTCCGGGCCTGACCACCCAGCCCCGAATACGTGTCAGACACCCGGCCGCTGGCGACCTGCTCCTGCGTCTTGGCCAGCTCGTCACGCACCACGCTGCTGTTGCTCACCAGCCGGCTCATGAACGTGTAATCATTCGAGATCATCGCACCGCCCCCAACAGCTGTTCCCACATGGCTTGCACGGCAGTCAGCACCTTGGCATTCGCAGCATAGGCAGCCTGCAGCTGCACCATATGCGACAACTCGGTATCCACCGACACGCCGCTGACGCTCGACAGCCGATTCTCCAACCCGGCCCGCAACGCCGTGTTGGCCGTCGCCGTCGAGCTCGCCTGCGTCGCCGCCTGCGCGAACCCGGCTATCAGCGTCGTCGCTTTTGCGGGGATGCCGCCCGCCGCCGGAGAGAAGACGTTGCTCAACACTTGGTTGATGACGCTGTTGTTGCCTGCCGCACCCGCCGTTCCGGTGCCGTCGCGCACCAGGCTCGGCTTGGCCGTGAAGGCGCTCGACACCTGGATCGTTGCGGAGAACCCGATTGCGTTCGGCGGCACGATCCCGTTCCCGTCGGTCAGCAGCGGCACGTTCTGCGTGCTGAACGCGGAGGCGAGGTCGTGCGCGAACCCATCCAGCTTGCTTTGCATCCCAGGGATCGTGCTGTCGCGCAACGTGGCGTAGGCGCCCATTTCGCCGCCCAGCCCGGACACCGTCTTGCCCCCGAGTTGCAACGGCGGCACCGCGCCCGCCGCCGTCCCGGCCTCGAAGCTGATCGGCCCGACGCTGAACGGTCCCGACGCAGCGCGGGTGGATACGATGCTATTGGCGGCAATGACTTGCACGTCGCCGCTGGACTGGAACGTGTACCGCGCGCCCGTCAATTGTGCGAGCGTCTTCAGCTGCCCGTCTCGACTATCCTCCAGCCCGGCCGTGCTCTGCCCCGCCGCCCGCGCCGCAATGATCTGGTCCGACAGCGTCCCGATCGAGCGCAGCGCCGAGTTGGCCGTCGTCACGCCGTCCTGCAGGCTGTCCTGCGCTTTCTGGCGCACCTGGACCAGCGCCGTGCTGAGCGAATGGGTGCCGTTGACCAGTAGTTGCGCCCGGTCGAGCACCGCATTCTGTTGTGTGGAGCTCGCCGGGTCCGATCCCAGCGACACGAACGCGTCCTGCAGCGATCCGACCAGGGAAGCCAAATCCTGCCCGCTCCCCGGCACGCCCGACGCTTCGTCGACCGCGTTCAACGACGTTTGCGTCACGTCGCTGCCAGCCTCGTTGCCGACGGAGGCGAACAGGTTCGCCTGCAACTGCACGTCGATCTCGCGGATCGCCGGCCCGGTGCGCACCCCAGCCGGACCAGCCGTGCTGTCCAGGCTGCTGAGCGGGGTCGTTTCCCGAACGTAGTTGGGCGTGTTCGCATTCGCCACGTTCTGCGACAGGACGGCGAGCTGACGCTCGACGCTGTCCAGGCCGGAGGCGGCCGAGCTGAGAGTCGTGCCGAGGAACATCGCTTACCTCTTCATGTCGATGGTCTGCTGCAGCATGTCGTCCGCCGTCGTGACCATCTTGGTGTTGGCGGAGTAGGCGCGCTGGGCGACGATGAGCTTGGTGAATTCACCTGCGATGTCGACGTTGCTCGCCTCCAGCGAACTGGTGACCAACGAGCCGGCACCGTTGCCGCCGGGCTGGTTGACCCGCGGCGAACCGCTGGCGTTGGTCGCCAGGAACGCCTGGCCATCCTGCCGCTGCAGCGAGTCCGGGCTCGCGAACGTCACGATCGGGATCTGCGCCAGCACGCGCGACGAACCATTGTCGTAATTCACCAGAACGTCGCCGTTCTGCTGCATGGAGACACTGCTGAAACTGCCGGGCTTCACGCCGTTCTGTGACGACCCAACCAGGTTGTAGGTCGTTCCGGCGAACTGCGTCACTCCATCGGTCTGACCGAACTTGCCGAGATTGAGGGCGATCGGCTGGTTCACCCCGTCGAAACTGGCCGTGAAATTGAGCTCCGCGCTGGTGCCGGCCGCATAAGGGCTCGTCGTCGCCGGCGACCCGGCATCCGGCACGATCGACCCGATCGTGCCCTCCGGCACGCCGTTCCCGCTCGCATTGCCGAACTTCACGGTGGCCGAGCCCAACGGCGTGGCCACACCCGGCTGCGAGATCGACACCTTCCACGTGTCGTTCGTCGTCGTGTCCTGCGTCCAGGTCAGCTGGAGGTTCTGCGACGTGCCCTTCGCGTCCACGATCGGCAGCTCCGTCGTGTAGGTCGGGATCGCGCCACCCGTCGCCGGCGTGGCCGGCAGGTTGGCCGAGATCGACGCCGTCGAGGTCGCGATCGGTGCGTAGCCGCTCTGGCCAACCTGCAGCGGCACCAGCCGGGTCTGGTCGATCACGCCGGCCTGGTTGGCCGGCCAGCCGTTGAGGTAGTTGCCGCTGCTATTGACCAGGTAGCCGTTCGCGCTGAGCTTGAAGTCGCCGGCTCGGGTGTAGAGTGGCCGGCTGTCGAAGGTCGGCTCGCCATCGGTCGTGCCGTTCTGCGTGCTGACCGGAAAGAAGCCGGAGCCGGCGATCGCCAGGTTCAACGGGCTGCTGGCCGACGTGATCGAGCCCTGCAGCGAGTTGTTGTAGGCCGGGCGCGCCTTGACCGTGCCGGACTCGTTCACGTCGGCGGTGCTGACGGTAATGTAGTTTTCGAACGTCGTCCCGACGCTCTTGTAGCCGACGGTCTGCGTGTTCGCGAGGTTGTCGCCGACATTGCTGAACGCCGTGGACTGTGCATTCAGCCCGGCAATCGCCGTCGTCATCGCACCAAAGATCGACATGATGGTTCCTCGAAGTGGTGCCGGCCTCCTCGCATCATTCGTGCCACGCTGCCGCCCTTGGAGGCGGGCCGAGTTCGGGCCGCTGCACCCGGCTGTTTTGACCGAGTACGCTGCGATGACCCGGCACATTCTGCCGCCCCATCCCTCGCCGCACCCCGTTTCCCCTCTGTGTCGCCGTGGCCCGCTCCTTGCTCAACACACGGCATGGCACTCCCTGCAACCTCGGCCACCCCCGCCCCACGCGCGTCGTCCCTCCCGGGCGCAGGCTCTGCGACCACGTCGCCGCGCTTTCAGCCATCGGCGGGCGCCGACGCCTTCGCTGCCCTGCTCGGAACCGCCGCCCAAGCTGCCCCAGTGTCGTCGCCCGGCACCGAACCGCCGGCACCGGCCTCCATGGGGACAACTGGGTCCACACCGCCAGCGCTCCCCACACAAGACCTAGTGGCCGCTCCGCTGCCCACCCTGCTCCCACCGACTCCCGTTCCGGCCGACACGGGCGAAGCCAAGACGGTGGCGAGCCACGACACGGCCGAGCCGACTGCGGCAGCGACGCCCGACCCCGATCCATCGGGCACACTCGTCGCCGATCAACTCCCGATCACCGACCAACCCGTCCCGCTGCCGATCCTTCCCACTCCGGAACTGGCGGTCGTGCCGACTCAGGCAGCCCCGGCTCTCGCTCAGGCCAAGGCCCCCAACGACGCCCTGACCGCGCCGACCGCGGTCGGCTTCAACCAGCCGGCGACACCGTACTCGGCCTCCACCGCCGTCCCCTCGCCTACCCTTGCCGCCGCCGCGAACGATGACGCGCCCGCGGCCGAGCGGGCCTCGGACGGTCAACTCTCGGCACCGGAGCCGACCCTCGCCAGCGATTCGGCCCTCGCATCGGCGCCCACCCGCACCGCCCGCCTCGCCAATGCCCCGAGCTCCTTCGCCACGGACCTTGCCGGGACCGCGGACACCGCTTCACGATCCCCCGCTACACCGGCACAAACACGCCCCGCCATCGCGGCAACCCCCACCTCGGCGGCGCCCCAGCTCGCCCCGACCCAGTCCGCTTCGCCCCCATCCGCTTCGCCTCCGTCGACCTCGGCCGCAATCTCGCCGGCGCCCGCTCCGACCGATCAGGCCTCTCCGGACGACGGACCTGCGGCACCGTCCCGCTCGAACGCCTCGGCATCGATCCGCCCGAGCAATGCGGCCCTCACGACGGCCTCCCCGGCCAAGGCGCAACCGGAAACGGTGCCCGATCCCACCCCCGAAGCCGCCGCCCCGGCGCCCACCACGACATCGACGGCCGCACTCGCGACCGCGGCGCCGCCTGACCGCGCGCCGGTTGCCCAACCCGCACCGCCGCCGCCGGCGGCCCAGGTCGCACAGGCTCTGGCAGAGCCCGTCCGAGTCGTCCTCAGCAAGCCTGCGGAGGCCTCCGACCCGCACGTGACCACGATCCAGATTGCGCCCGCCGAACTCGGCCGCGTCGAGATCCGTATCGAGCGCGCCACGGACGGCTTGGCCAAGATCCAGCTCGTCGCCGAACGCCACGACACGCTGACCAAGCTGATCGGCGATCAGTCCATGCTGCACCATGCGCTCGACGGTGCCGGGCTGGCCGCGTCCCACCGAACGATCGAGTTCAGCCTCGCCCCACCCGCCCCGCCTGCGCCCGGAAGCGCCAGCTTCGCCGGCGGGCAGTCCTCCCATCAGCAGCAGCCCGGCACCGGGTCACAGGGGAGCCAAGCCTACGCCAGCCGCGCCTTTTCCTTCTCCGACGACCCGGCCACGGCAGCCACCCTCCCAACCCGCAGCCTACGCACCGGCCTCGACATCACCGCCTAAAAGGAGCCACGCCATGACCATATCCAACACGACCTCGATCACCGGTGCCGCCGGCGGCACCACCACCGGGACGACCTCCGCCCTGGGCTCGCTGAGCGGGAACCTGAACAACTTCCTCAGCCTGCTGATGACGCAGCTGAAGAACCAGGACCCCACCAGCCCGATGGACACCAACGCGTTCACCACGCAGCTGGTCCAATATTCGAGCGTCGAGCAACAGATCAATACCAACACCAACCTGACCAATCTCATCACGGCCACGCAGAGCAACACCATGCTCCAGTCATCGGCCCTCGTCGGCAAGCAAGTCACGGCAACCAACGATCACTTGGCCCTGCAGAATGGACAGGCTGCGATCCACTTCGACGCCAAACAAGCCGCGCCTGTCACGGTGACCGTGACCTCGCCCAGCGGCGAAACCTTGCTGCAGTCCAACCTGTCGGCCAAGGCCGGCACCAACGACTGGTCGTGGGATGGAAAGGACAGCAACGGCAACCGAGTCGTCGACGGCTCGTACAAGGTGATGGTCAACGACCAGTCCGGCACCGCCCTGGCCACGACCGTGATCGGCACCGTCACCGGCATGACCCGGTCCGGCACCACCGTCAGCGCCGTCCTCGGCGGATTGCAGACGGACGTCAACTCGATCCAATCCGTCGTGACACCCGGCTCATGACGGGTTCGACCCGGCACGCACCGATCGCCGGGTCGTTTAAACCGGGTTCAGATCCAGGTGGTCAGAGTTCGTTAACCTTTACCCCCTAGCATCGCCCCATGCTGCTGACAAAGGCTCCTTTGTCAGCCCCATGTGGAGCCTCTCAGATGACCGATCCGACCCAATTCGAGACCACGACGCTGATTGAAACCACGTCGGACACGACGGACCGGCGCCGCCCCGGCCGACTAGACAGCGTCAGCCCGGAGCTGATCCCGCTCCTCCGCAAGCAGACCGCCGAAGCACCGATCGAATTCGACGAGGAAGACGTCGATCAAACCGCTGCCGTGCGCGGCGTGTTCTTCGGCGTCCTGATCTCCGCCCCGATCTGGGCCGCCATCGCCTACGTCGGGTCCCGTTTCCTGTCCAACTAGGCAAGAAATGCCGGGCTGTTAACCTTTACGTAACCCGAACCCATCAAACTGGGTCCATGGCACGATGGCAAAACGGGATCGCGCAATGACCTCTGTCCTCTCTGGTCTGCGCTCACTAGGCCCAATCAAACTGGGCGCGATGGCCACCGTGGCGATCGTTTGCTTCGGCCTACTCTCCTTTCTGGCCTTGCGCGGCGGCGATGAACCCATGGCGCTGCTGTACGCGGACCTCGATCTCCGTGAAGCTGGGCAGATCGTTGACCAGCTCGACAAGGCGCACATCGCCCACAAGACGGAGGGCGGCGGCAGCCGTATCGCGGTGCCCGGCAGCCAGATCGATCGCGCCCGCATGCTGCTGGCCAAGGAAGGCCTGCCGAGCGGGGGCTCGATCGGCTACGAGATCTTCGATCGTTCCGACGGATTGACCGCCAACAGCTTCCAGCAAGGCATCGCTCAAACCCGGGCCTTGGAGGGGGAACTCGCGCGCACGATCCGCTCCATCCGAGGCGTTCGCGCCGCCCGTGTCCACCTGGTGCTGCCCCGGCGCGAGCCATTTGCTCGGGAACGCCAAGAAGCTCAGGCCAGCGTCGTGCTGACCATGGCGGGCGCGAACCGTCTGGACGAGGAAGGTGTCCAGGCGATCCTCAATCTGATTTCCGCGGCCGTGCCAGATTTGCGCCCGCAGAACATTGCCATGGTGGACAGCCGCGGCAACCTGCTCTCCCGCGCCGGACGCCCGACCGGCACCGCCGCAGCCGCCGCGCAGACCGGTGAAGAACTAAAGCACGCGACGGAGCTGCGCCTTTCCCGCGCCGTCGAGGAAATGCTGGAGCGGAGCATCGGCGCCGGACGGGTCCGCGCCGAGGCCGCGGTCGACATGGACTTCGATCAAGTCCGCGAAACGCAGGAGCGCTTCGATCCAGACGGCCAAGTCGTCCGCAGCCAGCAGAGCAGCAACAACTCCAATCGCAACACCGAAGCTCAGACCAACGTGTCGGTGCAGAACAACTTGCCGAACGCCGACGCCGGCACGCAGCCTGCCGGGTCGCAGGAGCAGAAGCAGGAGGAGACCACCAACTACGAGATCGGCAAGACGGTCCGCACCCTGGTCCGCGAGCAGCCGCAGCTCCGTCGCATCAGCCTCGCCGTCATGGTCGACGGCGTGTCCACCCGTGGGGCAGATGGCGCGGTTACCTGGAGCGAACGCCCGGCCGCCGAGCTTGAGCGGATCGCGACGCTGGTTCGCGGCTCCATCGGCTTCAACGAGGCGCGGGGCGACCGGGTGGAGGTCGTGTCAATGAAGTTCGCCGGCGACGCCGAGCCTGCCGACGCGCCGGCCGCGTCGTTCTGGTCGCGCTTCGACAAGTCGGACCTCTACCGTCTGGTCGAGAATGGCCTCATCGCCCTCGGCGTGCTCGCTGCCATCCTGTTCGTGCTCCGCCCCATGGCGCTGCGCCTTTCGGTTGCGCCGGCTGCCAGCTCGCTGCTGCCCGGCGGCGACGCGTCCGCCCTGCCGAGCGTGGCCGGTGCGGTCGGCGACGGAACGGTCCGCCTCGAGGGCGGCACGGATGCCATGACGAAGGTCGCCAACGTCGATGGCGAGCTCCGGGTGGCCTCGATCACCCGCGTGGCCAACCTGGTCGAAGAACGCGCCGAGGACAGCCTGGCGATGTTGCGTAACTGGCTCGCGGAGGCGAACTGATGACCCCCGTCCTTTCCAAGGCGACCATGCCGGGCCGGCAGAAAGTGGCCGTGCTGATGTTGGCACTGAGCCCGCAACACAGCGCCAAGCTGCTCGGCATGCTGCACGAGGACGAGATCCGCGACGTGTCCGCGTCCATGGCCATGCTGGGACGGGTTCGCGCCGAAGTCGTGGAACAGCTCTGCGCCGAATTCGCCGACGGCATCGGCTCGCAAGGCAACGTGCTCGGCTCGTTCGAGGCCACGGAAATGCTGCTGCAGCAGGCCCTGCCGAAGGAGCGGGCCCAGCAGATCATGGACGAGATCCGCGGCCCGGCCGGCCGGACCATGTGGGACAAGTTGGGCAACGTCAACGAAGCCGTGCTCGCCAACTATCTCAAGAACGAATACCCGCAGACCGTCGCCGTCGTGCTGTCCAAGCTGAAGGCGGACCATGCCGGCCGGGTCCTGACCCTGCTGCCTGACGGCTTCTCCATCGAGGTCGTAATGCGCATGCTTCGGATGGAAAGCGTGCAACGCGACATCCTGGACGGGGTCGAGCAGACGTTGCGCACCGAGTTCATGTCCAACCTGGCGCGCACCAGCCGCCGCGACAGCCACGAGATGATGGCCGAGATCTTCAATAGCCTGGATCGTCAGAACGAGGCCCGCTTCGTCTCGGCGCTCGAGGAACGAAACCGGGAAGCGGCCGAGCGGATCAAGTCCCTCATGTTCACCTTCGACGACTTGCGTCGTCTGTCGTCCGAGCACATGCAGGTGCTGTTGCGTGCGGTTGAGAAGGACAAGTTGCCCCTCGCGCTCAAGGGCGCGTCCGAGCCGCTCCGGCAGCTCTTCTTCGGCAACCTGTCCGAGCGTGCCGGCCGCATGCTGCGCGACGACATCGAGGCGCTCGGCCCCGTCAAGTTGCGCGACGTCGATGAAGCCCAGAGCACCATCGTCAACACGGCCAAGGAGCTGTCGGCGCAGGGGCTGATCGACGTCAACGAGAGTGCCAGCGAAGAGATGGTGATCTGATGATCGACGGCTTGTTCTCGATGGGCCCCCAGATCGCGGCACCGAGCGGCTTCGTTGGCATCCTCTACGCCGAGGATTTCGACGAACCAACGGCCGATCCGGGCGTAGAGCCAGCGCCCGAGAGCCCTGCCCCTCCTGCGATCACGCAAGCGGATCTCGAAGCGGCTTGCGCCGAAGCGGTCCGCGCAGCCCAAGCGGAATGGCAGGCAAGCGCGGCGCAAGCCCATCGCGAGGCAATTGCAGCCATGCACGCCGCCCTTGCCGCGATCGAGCAAACGGTCGAACGAGCCACCCTCGCCGCTGCCGAAGGCACGGTCTCGGCAGTTCTGTCGGTGGTGAACGGCCTCCTGCCGGCATTTTGCCGCGAGCACGGACCCGCCGAAATACGCGCGTTGCTCAGCCATCTTCTGCCCTTAATCCGTTCGAGCGAGCGGATCGTGGTTCGCGTCCATCCCGATCTGGTCGCTCTTCTGCGCCGCGACATCGAGACGCTGGAGAGCAACGTGTCCGACCGGGTCGACGTCCTGCCGGCCTCGCTCGAGCCCGGCGACGTCAAGGTGACCTGGGAAAATGGCGCAATGACCCGCAACACCAAGCAGCTGGCGCAAGCGGTCACGGATGCGCTTGGCCAACTCGGCCTCTGCTCACCAATCGAAACGCCAGCCAAAAGGAGCATGGCCTATGCCGACTAAGATGGAACTGGGCGACCTGGCCGACGTCGCGCCCGCCGAGATCGGCCGCGGCCCTCGCGACCTGGAAGCCGTCTACGACATTCCGGTCACGGTCAGCGCGGTGCTTGGAAAGAGCACCATGCAGGTCAGCCAGCTTCTCAAGCTCGGCCGAGGCGCCGTAGTGGAGCTCGACCGCAAGCTGGGCGAGGCGATCGACATCTACGTCAATAACCGCCTCGTCGCACGCGGCGAGGTGGTGCTGGTGGACGAGACCCGTCTCGGCGTCACCATGACCGAAATCGTCAAAAGCGACCGGGCTTAACCTGTCATGAACGTGCTGATCCTCGGCTCGCTGGGTGGCGAACTCGGTCAAGCCGCACGCATCGCCACCGCCCGGGGCGCCAAGCTGCAACAGGTCGACGACGAGCGATCGGCTTTGGCTCGGTTGCGCACAGATGCCAAGGTCGACCTGGTCCTGGTCGAGCTACCGCACGATGTCGGCGGGCTGATTCGCGCCATGCTGGCCGAGCGGATCCCAACCCCCGTCGTGGCCTGCGGCACCAATGCGGATGCCCCGTCCGCCGTTCAGGCCATGCGCGACGGCGCCCGCGAGTTCCTGCCGCTGCCACCCGACCCCGACCTCATTGCCGCCATCCTGGAAGCGGCGAGCGGCGAAACCCACACCCTCATCGCCCGCGACCCGGCCATGCTGGACACCGTCCGGCGGGCCGAACAAGTCGCGCCCTCCGAGGCGAGCATTCTCATCACCGGCGAGTCCGGCACCGGCAAGGAGATCATCGCGCGGCACATCCACCGCCGCTCCCGTCGCGCCAACGGCCCGTTCGTCGCGCTGAACTGCGCCGCGATCCCCGAGAACCTGCTGGAATCGGAGCTGTTTGGCCACGAGAAGGGCGCATTCAGCGGCGCCCTGGCCCGCCGCGCCGGCAAGTTCGAGGCCGCCGATGGCGGCACCCTGCTGCTCGACGAGATCACCGAGATGGATATCCGCCTGCAGGCCAAGCTGCTGCGCGCCATCCAGGAACGCGAGATCGATCGGCTCGGCGGCAATGCCCCGGTCAAGATCAACGTGCGCATCCTCGCCACCAGCAACCGCAATCTGCCGAGCGAAGTCGCCGCAGCCCGCTTCCGCGAGGACCTATACTTCCGTCTGAACGTCGTCAGCCTCCGCCTGCCGCCGCTGCGCGAGCGGCCCGGCGACATCGAAGCCCTGGCTGACTACTACGCCCGGCGCTATGCCGACGTGAACGGCATGCCGTTCCGTCCTCTCTCCCGCGCGGCCCACGGCAAGCTGAACGGGCACGTCTGGCGCGGCAACGTGCGCGAGTTGGAGAACACGGTGCATCGCGCCGTCCTGCTGGCGAGCGGCGACGTGGTCGGCCCGGATGCGATCGAACTCGCCGGCGAGGCGACGACAACATCAGCTGTTGCGACCGCGCCCGCCGGGATCAGCGGCCTTGTCGGCCGTACCATGGAGCAGGTCGAGCGCGACCTCATCCTCGAGACGCTGGGCCACACGCTGGGCAATCGAACCCATGCGGCTGTGATCCTCGGTATCTCGATCCGAGCGCTGCGCAACAAATTGCGGGATTACGCCCGCGCCGGCATGACCGTGCCGCCGCCCGCCTACCCGGCCTGATCGATGGCGAACTCCCTCAGTCTGCTCGGCGGGCGGATCAAGCCTTACCTGCCCGGCACCGACGTCGGACTGGCCGTCGGCATCATCGCGCTGCTGGCCGTGCTGGTCGTCCCGCTGCCGTCGGCCCTGCTCGACGTCGGCCTTGCCCTGTCCGTCACCGCATCCGTGCTCGTGCTGATGGTGGCCGTCTTTCTCGGGCGCCCGCTCGACTTCACCAGTTTTCCCACGCTGCTGCTGCTGACGACCTTGCTCCGCCTCTCACTCAACGTCGCGACCACGCGCTTGATCCTCAGTCGCGGCAACGAGGGGCCGGCGGCGGCGGGGCACGTCGTGCAGGCGTTCGGCGGCTTCCTGATGGGCGGCGACGTCGTCATCGGCGTAATCCTGTTCGCGATCCTGCTCGTCGTGAATTTCATGGTCATCACCAAAGGGTCCGGCCGTATCGCCGAGGTGGCTGCCCGGTTCAGCCTCGACGCCATGCCGGGCAAGCAGATGGCCATCGATGCCGATCTCTCCGCCGGCCTGATCAACGAGACGACTGCGCGGGTGCGGCGGCGCGAACTCGAGGAGGAGAGCGGCTTCTATGGCGCCATGGATGGCGCCGCGAAATTCGTCCGCGGCGACGCGATCGCGGGGTTGTTGATCACCGTCATCAACATTTTCGGTGGCCTGGCGATCGGGCTGATCCGGCACGGCATGCCATTCGGCGAGGCGGCCGCCACGTTCACGACGCTGACGGTCGGCGACGGCCTGGTCTCGCAGATCCCGGCCCTGCTGGTCTCGACGGCAGCGGGCATCGTGGTGACCAAAGGCGGTGTCGAAGGTCCGGCCGATGCCGCGCTGGTGCGCCAGCTCGCCGGCAGCTCCAAGCCGCTCGCCTTGGCCGGCGCGGCGGCCGCGGCGCTCGCCTTGATGCCGGGCTTGCCGGCGCTCCCGTTCCTCGGGCTGGCGGCGCTGGCCGGCGGTGGCGCGTGGTTGCGGCACAAGACGGCGGTGGCCGACAAGGCGGCAGACGAAGTGGTGCCCGGGCCGCCGCCAGAGCCGCCGATCTCGGACGCGCTACGGATCGACGCGCTCAGGCTCGAGCTGGGCTACGGATTGCTGGCCATGGCGGGCGGGGACGCCCCGCGGCTGACCGAGCAGATCAAGGGCCTGCGCCGCGCCATCGCGGCAGAGATGGGCTTCGTGCTGCCCCCGGTGCGGATCCAGGACAACCTGCAGCTTCCGGCCGATTCCTACGCGATACGGGTCAAGGAGATCGAGGCCGCGCGCGGCGATCTGCGCCCGAGCAAGCTGCTCGCCATGGATCCGTCCGGCACCATCCCCGACATGCCGGGCGAGCGCACGGTGGAGCCCGCCTTTGGCTTGCCGGCGCTTTGGATCACGGAGGACCAGCGTGAAAGCGCGATGTTGCAGAACCTGACGGTGGTCGACCCCGCCAGCGTTCTCACCACGCACCTGACCGAGGTGGTCCGCGACTCCATGGCGGAGCTGCTTTCCTACGCGGAGACCATGAAGTTGCTGGAGGATCTGCCACGCGAGCAGCAGAAGCTGGTGGCTGACCTGATCCCGAGCCAGATTTCGGCGAGCGCCGTGCAGCGCGTCTTGCAGGCGTTGCTGACCGAACGGATCTCGTTGCGCGACCTGCCGACCATCCTAGAGGGAATTCAGGAGGCGTGTGGCGGCGGCTTGCGGGCGATCCAGTCGATCGCGGGCCATGTGCGGACCCGGCTGTCGCGCCAGATCAGCGACAGCCATGTCGGCCCGGCCGGCTATATCCCGTTGGTCACGCTTTCGCCCGAATGGGAAGCGGCGTTCAGCGAGAGCCTGGTCGGTCCGCCGGAAGATCGGCAACTCGCGATCGCGCCCAGCAAGCTGAACGAGTTCATGCAGCGGTTCCGAACGGTGTTCGAAGCCGTGACCGCGACGGGGGAAGCGCCCGTGCTGCTGTGCTCAGGAACCATCCGCGCCCATGTTCGCGCGATCGTGGAGCGCCTCCGCCCGTCGACGCCCGTCTTGGCACAAACGGAGATCTATCCCCGAGCCCGCATCCGCACCCTGGGCACCGTCTGACCGTGCCCAGGAGCCGCGGGCTGCAATGCTTCGCGACATCGCGCTTCGTCAGGCAGCGTACGATTAACTGCTCGCTAAATACTCTGCGGTAATCTGTTCAGCGATGAGATTGAAAGTCTTTCATGCGCCCAACATGGGTGCAGCGATGGCGATGGTCCGGGACGAGCTCGGCCCGGAAGCCCTTATACTCGCCAGCCGTGATGTCGATGGTGGCGTCGAACTGACGGCCGCGCAGGAAGCTGCCGCGCTCGAGGCAGACCGCCCCGATGCGAGCGGCGGCGAACAGCTCTCGGCGTCGCTCGTCGCGACGATGCCGTCGCACGCCGGCCTATTTCGAACGCCCCGCCCGGCCGGGCCGCCGCCGAGCGTGCTGGAGCCCGCAACGCCGGAACTCCTCAGCTTCCCCGCCGCGCTCCGCGAACGGCCATACCGGCCCGCACCCGACATTTCCCGCGCCGGTACTCTACGCTGGCACGGGGTGCCGGCCGACATCGCCGCCCGGCTGCATGGCGGCGATCTGACCGACGCCATTGCCGGAGAGTTCCGCTTCGGCCCACTGCCGACCGCTCCCGGCGCGCCGCCTTTGCTGCTGGTCGGGCCGCCCGGCGCCGGCAAGACGCTCACGGCGGCCCGCCTGGTCACGCGGCTGAAGCTCTCCGGCTGTGCGGCCGTGGTCGTCACCGCGGACGGCCGGCGTGCAGGCGCGGCGGAGCAGCTCGCCGCATTTACCCGCCTGCTGGAGCTGCCGCTGATCGTTGCCGATACGCCCAGCCAACTCGCCCGCGCGATGACCCGGCGAACCGGCGGCCAACCCGCCTTGGTCGACATGCCGGGCCTAAACCCGTTCGAGCCCGAAGATCAGCAATTCCTGCGCGAATGCCAGGACGCGGTGGGCGGCGAGATCGTTCTCGTGCTGCCTGCCGGGCTCGACCCTGCCGAGGCCGCCGAGCTGGCCGACGGTTTCCACAGCCTCGGCGCACGGCATCTCGTAGCGACACGACTCGATCAATCGCGTCGGCTCGGCGGCGTCTTGGCGGCGGCGGCGGCGGGGCTCGCGCTCACCGTGGCGGGGATCAGCCCGGCGGTCGCGGACGGGTTGGTGCCTCTCACGCCGTCCCTTCTCGCCAAGCGCTTGGCGCAGGCCCGCCCGTCCCATGCCGTCCCGACCGCGCCCCCCACGCCCTGTGCCGCTCTGTCCGAGCGCGCTTCCCTGGAGCCGAAAAGATCATCGTGATGACCGCTCCTCTCCCCCGCACCCTCGCCATCGCCTCCGGAAAAGGCGGCGTCGGCAAGACTTGGTTCTCCATCACGCTGGCGCACGCCCTGGCCCGGATGGGTCGAAGCGTTCTGCTAGTCGATGGCGATTTCGGCTTGGCCAACGTCGACGTGCAACTCGGCCTGCTGCCCAAGACCGATCTTGGCGCGGTGCTGACCGGGTCGGTCGCATTGAGCGATGCCATCACGAGCTACGAGCCGGGGGGCTTCGACATTCTGGCGGGCCGGTCGGGGTGCGGCGAACTCGCCAGCGCCGGCGAGGCAGGCATCGCGCGATTGCTGGAGGAGACCACCGTCCTGGACCCGGGCTATGATCACATCTTGCTCGATCTCGGCGCCGGCATCTCGCGCTCGACCCGTAGCATGGCCGCCTGGGCCGACGCGCTGTTCGTCATTGCCACGGAGGAGCCGACCAGCCTGACGGACGCGTATGCGACGTTGAAGCTCTATGCGGCCGATCGGCCGGCCGGCGATGCCAGGCTGGTGGTCAACCAGGCGGACAGCTATCGCGGCGGCGAGCAGACTGCTGAAACTCTGACCCGGGCCTGCACCAGCTTTCTCGGCCGTGCGCCGCTCATGGCCGGCACCATCCGGCGCGACCCCAACGTGGCGGACGCCATCCGCCGGCAAACGCTGCTGCTCCGGCGCCACCCTTCCAGCCCGGCCGCAATCGACCTGGAACGGATCGTCGGCAGCCTGTAAACGTCAGCGATCCTGCGATCCAGAGCGGGGCTGACAGAGGGCGGAATGGAGCTGGTGTCGGCCAACCGGGATTTGCGGGTGGATTTCTTTCGCGGCGTCGCGCTGTGGATGATCTTCATCGACCACATTCCCGGCAACTGGATCGCCCAATTCAGCCTGCGGAACTTCGCCTTGTGCGATTCCACGGAGGTCTTCGTCTTGCTGGCCGGCTACGCCGCCGGGCTGGCGTACGGGCGGAGCATGGACAAGAACGGCTGGGTGTTCGCCGGCGCCGACGTGCTCCGGCGCGCCTGGGTGCTCTACGTGGCGCACATCTTCCTGTTCGTCGTGTTCAGCGCCCAGGTTTCGTATTCCGCCACCGCGCTCGACCGCTCCGACTACCTGGAGGAGATCCATATCGACGCGCTGGCCGACGCGCCCTATCGCGCGATGCTGGAAGCGTTGCTGCTTCATTTCCAGCCCGCCTACCTCGACATCCTGCCGATGTACATCGCGTTGTTGGTCCTGTTCGCGTTCGTCATGCCGCTGTTGCGGTGGCGGTGGGGGCTGCTGGCACTGTCGGCGGCGGCCTACACGACCGTGCGGATCAGCGGCTACAACCTGTCGTCCTGGACCGGGGGCGGCTGGTACTTCAATCCGATCGCGTGGCAATTCCTGTTCGTCATCGGCGCGACCCTCTCTTACCGGCCGGTCGTCCTGCCAGGGTCGAAGCGTATCTACGACGTCTTATCGGTCGCGATCGTCCTGGTCGGCCTCGTGTTGCAATGGCTGATCTGGCCCGCGGCGGACATCGACAACCGTATGCCGCTATGGGCGGCGCGGGTCCTCGTCTCGGTCGACAAGCAGAGCTTGCATCCCATGCGACTCCTGTCGATCCTCGCATTGATGTGGCTGGTGGTCAGACTAGTCCCAAAAGGGGCGGCGTGGGTGCGGAGCCGAGGCGCGAAACTGTTCGTCCTGTGCGGACAACATTCGCTTGCGGTGTTCTGCGCCAGCATTTTCCTCTCTTTCCTGGGACGACTCGCGATGGAAGAACGACCGAATTGGGTGGTGCAGGCAGCCGTGAACATCGTGGGACCCGCGGCGCTGGTAGGCGTCGGGGCGTTGGCGGCCTGGTATCGGCGCAAAGGCGCGATGGCGCGGGGCGACCGCCCGGCCGAACCCGCGCGCCCGGTGGAGGCGGCATGATGATCCTCCGCACCCTCCTGCTCGGGATGGCGGCCGCGTTGTGCCTCGCCCTGCCCGGCCGTGCCGAGCCGACCATGCCCTGTAGCCCGGCCGAGGACACGGCGAGCAGTCCGACGCCGCTGCCGCACGTGGCCACCGGGCTGCGACCCGGGGGCACGCTGAACGTACTGGCCGTCGGCTCGGCCAACCTGTTCAAGCCGGAAGCCAGCTTCGCACCCGGCAGCCTGCTCAACCAATCGGTGCAAGGCGCGACGCAGACGTCGGTGCCGCCGGCGCAGGTCATGACGGAGGCCGCCAGCAGCACGAGCTTTCCGCAACAAATGGCGGCGGCGCTCGAGAAGCTCGTTCCCGGCACAACGGTCCGCGTCACCACGCGCGGCGGCCGCGGCCTGTCGGCGACCGACCAACTCGCCCTGCTGACGGATCTCGTCGCGAAAGAGCAATTCCAGCTCGTGCTGTGGCAGACCGGCACGGTCGAGGCCGTCCGCAACCTGCCGCCGAGCGAGTTCGCGCAAACGCTGACGGACGGGGTCGAGAAGGCGACGCGCTCGGGTGCGGACATCGTGTTGATCGACCCGCAGTTCAGCCGCTTCCTGCAGACCAACAGCAACATCGAGCCGTACGAGCAAGCGTTCCAGACGGTCGCCTCGATCCCAAACGTGGCGTTCTTCCGCCGCTTCGACATGATGCGGAACTGGGTCGGCAATGGCCAGATCGACTTGGAGCGCACGCCCAAGGCCGGCCGCCTGGCCGCGGTCGAGCATCTCCACGAATGCTTAGGGCGGGAATTGGCGCGACTGATCTACGCGGGCGCGCGGTCGTAACCAAGTCGCACGCCCCAGCCCAGCACGCCCCAGCCGCCCCAAGTGATGCTTGACAGTCACGTTGCCTTGGCGGTTGGGCAAGACACGCAACTCCGGGCGGCCGTTGCGCATTATCCGTTTATGAAACAATCCCAGCCCTACTCCGCAAACAACCACCCGGTCGATGCAGCGCCGTTCGCCGTGTGGTTAAGCCGGACGCTCAAGACGTGCCACGAGGATGCGGTCAACGAGCCCATCCCGGTCCAGTTGTTGGATCTGCTGCCGCCGCCGCATCGCGATCGTTAGCGCGCGGTGTCCGTCCTCCCTATAACCGACCCGCAGGAGAAAGCGGGGCGACAATGAGGGTTGATGGCACGGCATTCCGGACGATCTGGGTCGACGAGGGCAACGGCTGGTCCGTTCACGTCATCGACCAGACCAAGCTGCCCTGGGCGCTGGAGACCGTCCGGCTCGATACGCTGGACGATGCGGCGCACGCCATTCGCAGCATGCAGGTCCGCGGCGCCCCGCTGATCGGCGCCACCGCCGCTTACGGCCTGGCGCTCGCGCTCCGCGCCGATGCGAGCAGCGAGGCGATGGAGCGCGCTGCGGAAACGCTGGTCGCCACCCGTCCGACCGCCGTCAATCTCCGCTGGGCGATCGATCGAATGCTGACCCGCCTACGCAACACGGCGGCCGCCGGCCGGGTCGCGGCTGCCTATGACGAAGCCGCACGCATCGCCGACGAGGACGTCGAGCAGAATGCCGCCATCGGCGAGCACGGACGGGGGTTGCTGGAGGAGATCGCCCGCCGCAAGCCGTCCGAGCCGGTGAACGTGCTGACCCATTGCAACGCCGGCTGGCTCGCCACGGTGGACTGGGGTACGGCGCTGGCGCCCATCTACAAGGCGCACGATGCCGGTATCCGCGTCCATGTCTGGGTCGACGAAACACGTCCGCGCAACCAGGGCGCGTTCCTCACCGCTTGGGAACTGGGCAAACACGGCGTGCCGCATACCGTGATTTCGGACAATGCCGGCGGGCATCTGATGCAGCAGGGCCAGGTCGACCTCGTCATCGTCGGCGCCGACCGGGTCAGCCGCACGGGCGACGCGGCGAACAAGATCGGGACATACCTCAAGGCGTTGGCCGCGCACGACAACGACGTGCCGTTCTGGGTCGCCGCGCCCTCCTCGACCATCGATTGGACGCTGAGCGACGGCGCCGCGATCCCAATCGAGGAGCGGGACGCGGCGGAGCTGACCACCATCAGCGGCCGTGGGCTGGATGGGGTCGTCAGGACGGTGCGCGTCGTGCCGACCAGCAGCCCGGCCGCCAACCCGGCTTTTGACGTGACCCCGGCGCGGCTACTGACCGGTTTCATCACCGAGCGTGGCCGCTGCGCGCCGGATGCGGCCGGGCTCGCCAACTTGTTCCCCGAGTTGGCGCCGCGTCATGACCCGCCCGTGCGTCAGGATCCGTCGACGTAGATCTGCTTGGGCCAGCGCCGGTGGAGCCAGAGCCAGCTTTCCGGGCTCCCTCGGATCCAGCCTTCCAGCCGGTCGTTGGCCGTTTGCGTCAGTTCTGCGATGTCGGTCGCGCGGTCGCCCGTGTCGGGCATCGCCATCGGCCCTTCGAAGATGACGCGAAAGCGGCAGGGCCCGGTGCGCAGGACATGGCCGGAATACATCGGGCAGCCGACCTTGAGCGCCAGCGCGGCCGGGGCGGACGCCGTCATGGCGATCTGACCGAACAAGCGGGCCGGGATGCCGTCATTCATCTTCTGATCGCCCAGGAGGCCGATGGATCCGCCGGCGCGCAGGTGCATCAGCGCTAGGCGAGCCCCGTGCGAGCCTTTGGGGAACAGCTTCTCGTTGGCGCCGGCCGAGTTGCGGCGGAGCTGGACGATGAGGGCGTCGATCGCCGGGTTGTCGGCGGGTCGGTAAACGGTGGCAAAGGAGAGGCCCCGGCGCGCAGTGGCCAAGGGCAGCACCTCCCAATTGCCGAAGTGACCGCTGAACAGCATGGCGGGTCCGCCGCTCGCGATGACCGCCTCGGCATGCTCGCCGCCGACGATCTCCCAGCCGGGCCCGCTCTTCGTCTCGCTCAGCGACGCCACGTGCGGCAACTCCGCGGCAGTACGGCCGAGATTGTCCCACACACCGCGCACGATGCGCCGCCGGGCTGCCGCATCCAGCTCGGGCAAGGCGAAGCGCAGGTTGCGATGTGCCACTTTCGAGACGGGTAGCAGCGGGCCGATCGCGCGGGCCACGGCGCCGCCGAGATTGCTCGCCCGCTCCGGACCGAGCGCGCGCAGCAGGCGCACCGCGCCGTGGGCCAGCGCCGCCTCCAACCGTTGCAGCAGCGTCATGCCAACGCCTCGTCCAGCCATCGTTCGATCGCCGCCGGGTCGCGCCAACTCAGCTGGACGCCGAGCACGTCGACGGCGCGTCGCCACTCGGGGGATAGGCGGGCGTGGTCCTTGGGCGTGGTGAGCAGCCGGGCGCCCCGCTCTGCGGCGGCGGCGAGGACCCGCTCGAGGTCGCGGTTGGAATACGGGTGGTGGTCCGGGAAGGCCGCCGTGCCGGCCAGCACGGCGCCAGACGCGGCCACCGTGTCGAAGAACTTGGCCGGGCGGCCGATACCGCAGAAGGCGAAGACGCGCTCGCCCGGCAGCGCCCGGGCCGGGGTGAGCCAGGCTTCCAGCACCGACAGCCCGCCCAGCGCGGCGCGAGCGGCTGCCCGATCGACGCCGATCAGCACGGCCGAGCGGCACCGCGCCGCCGCCGCCGCCGCCGGCTCGCGCAAGGGCCCGGCCGGCATCACGCAGCCATTGCCGAACCCGACCGCGCCATCGACGACCAGCAGCGAAGCCGTCTTGACCAGGCCGGGATTCTGCAGACCATCATCCATCAGCAGTACCTCCGCCCCTTCCTCGACGGCCGCGCGCGCCGAGGCGGCACGGTCCGCGCCCACCCAGGTCGGGGCCGCCTCAGCCAACAGCAAGGGCTCGTCGCCCACCATCGCCGCCGCGTGCCGTGAGGGATCCACCCGCAGCACGCCCGCGACCCGGCCGCCATAGCCGCGCGTCAGGCAATGCACCGCCAGTCCGCGGGCGCGCAGGCGATGGGCCAGGTCCAACACCACCGTGGTCTTGCCCGCACCGCCCACGCCGGCATTGCCGCAACACAGGACCGGCACCGGCGCCCGCCATCCCGGCCGGGCCGCGCGGCGGCGCGCGAGGGCCGTCACGACCGCGGCGGCCGGAGCGAGCAACCACGGCAGCGGGCCGCGATGCTGCCAGAAGCGCGGCGGCGTCACGGCTCGAATAAGGCCAGCAGAGCCGCGGCGACCCGGTCCGGCAACGCCCCCTCCCCGTCGGCGACGCGCCTTGCTTCCTCCCCCGCCGCGCCCCGGGCCACCGCGTCGCCCAACATGCGATCGACCCAGGCCGTCAGCGCGCCGGCATCGGCCACCCGGGTCAGCCCGCCAGCGGCTTCGAGCAGCGCCGTGCTTTCGGCAAAATTGCCGGTATGGGGCCCGACGGCGATGGCCGCGCCGAAGCGAGCGGGCTCCAGCGGGTTCTGCCCGCCCTCGCCACACAGGCTGCGGCCGACGAACACGACCGGCGCCAGGGCGTAGAGCAGACCCAATTCGCCCATCGTGTCGGCAATCCAGAGGCCGCTCTCCATCGGCGGATCCTGGTCGAGCGATCGACGGCGCGCGCCGAATTCCGCCGCCAACGCGGCGCCGCGCTCGGGATGACGCGGGGCGACGATCGTCAGCAGCCCGCCGTGCCGGGCGGCCAGCGCCGCATGGACGGTGGCAGCAACGGCTTCCTCGCCGGGATGCGTGCTGGCGGCGAGCCAGACCGGGCGCCCCTCCATCGCCGCACGCAGGCGACCGAGCTCGGCCGGGTCGACGGGCAGCGGGGGAGCGGCGCGCTTGAGATTGCCGGGCGGCAGCAGGTTGCGCGCGCCGAGTTGCGCCAGCCGGCCGGCGTAATCGGCCGACTGGGCATGGACGCAGTCGAACGCCCCGACCACGTCGCGGCCGAAGCGGCCGGACCACCGCCAGCGCTGTAAACTGCCGGCCGACATGCGGGCGTTGACCAGCATCAGCTTGACCCGGCGCTGCTGGCAGGCGCGCAACAGGTTGGGCCACAGCTCGCTCTCGACGAAGGCCGCCACATCCGGCCGCCAATGGTCCAGGAACCGCGCGGCCCAGGCCGGCACGTCCAGCGGCACGAAGCGGTGAACCACCCGATCGAGCCCGAGCGCGGGCAGACGCTGCTCCAGCAGGCGAGCGGAGGTCAGCGTTCCCGTCGTGAACAGCACCTGCGTCGCGGGCGCGAGCCGGCGCAGGCTGAGCAGCACCGGCAGCGCGGAGACGGCCTCGCCGACGCTGGCGGCGTGCAGCCAGAGCAGGCGACCCGGCGGCCGGGGCGAGCGTTCGATGCCGCGTCGCTCGCCGAGGCGCGCGCCGTCCTCTTTGCCACGCCGGACCCGGCGATCGAGCAGGCGATCGAGGAGCGGGACGGCCAAGGTCGCGCCGGCCTGCCACGCGCGCGCGATCATGCCCGGCACAAGGCATCCGCCCGCTCTGCCGCCGCGGTCATGGCGGCCTCGATATGCGGCAAGCTGTCGCTCCAGGCGTCGCGCGGGACCTGGATGGGCGGAGCGCAGACCAGCACGCCGCGACCGAATGGCAGCGGCAACACCATGCGGTCCCAGGTACGCAGGCGGCGCCCGCTGGTCACCTGCGCACTGCAGGGAATGATCGGGGCGGCGGTCAATGCCGCGAGTTGCGCCACGCCGGCGGCGGCTTGGCGGGCGGGGCCGCGCGGGCCATCCGGCGTAATGACGATCTGGTCGCCGTCCTGCAGCACGCCCATGAGCGCGCGTAGCCCGGCGCCGCCGCCGCGGTTCTTGCCGCGCGCCCGGTCGGACCGGGCGGTGGAGCCGTACACGATGCCGACGCCGAACGAGGTCATGATGTCGCCGATCAGCCGGCCGTCCTGGTGGCGGCTGACCAACACGTGCATGCGGCCGGTCGCGGCCTCGCCCCGCTCGCGCCGAGCCAGCGTCCAGAGCGCGGGCATCAGCGGCAGACGCTCATGCCAGAACGAGAATATGGCGGCGCCACCGAGCAGATAAGGCCCGAGCGCGTCGCGGCCGTGCAGCGTCCATCGCGTGGTGCGCAGCGCAAATCGGAGATAGGCCCCCAGCGCGTGAGCCCCCAAGGCCACCGTCCGGGGATGGCGGAGCAACCGCTTCATGGGCGGCGCGGGTAGCATGGCCGCACCGGGGCGGCAAATGGCCCGCTAGGCGACGACCCTCAGGCGACGGGGGCGAGGTGCCGGCAGAACAGCTCGGCGCAGCTGCGCCAGGAGAAGCGTTCGGCGTGGGCGCGGCAGGCGACACGGTCGCTGCCCAAAGCGCGCATGGCGGCCTGCCGCAGATCGGTATCGAGCGCGCCGACTCCCGGGCTGGCATTGGCCAGGATGTCGGCCGGGCCGGTGACGGGCAACGCCGCGATCGGGGTGCCGCAGGCGAGGCTTTCCAGCAGAACGAGGCCGAACGTGTCGGTCACGGACGGGAACACGAACACGTCGGCGCCGGCATAGGCGCGGGTCAGCGCCTGGCCGTGCCGTTCGCCGACGAATTTGGCCTGCGGGAACGCGGCTTCCAACGCGGGGCGCTGCGGGCCGTCCCCGACGACGACCTTGGTGCCCGGCAGGTCAAGCGCCAGGAAGCGCCCGAGATTCTTCTCCACCGCAATGCGACCGACATAGAGGAAAATCGGGCGCGGCCACGGCCAATCCTCGCGGTCGTCAGGGCTGAACCGCTGCAGGTCAACGCCGCGGGACCAGAGGCGGAGGTTGTTGAAGCCGCGCCCGGCCAACTCCCGGCGCAGGCTGCCGGTGGCAACCATGGTGGCGTGGGCGCGGCGATGGAACCCGCGCAGAAAGGCGTAGCTGAGCGAGAGCGGCACGTTGGCGCGGGCGTGCAGGTATTCCGGAAAGCGCGTGTGGAACGAGGTGGTGAAGGCGGCGCCGGTGCGCAGGGCCCAGCGCCGGGCTGCCCAGCCGAGCGGCCCCTCGGTCGCGATATGCAGCGCTTCCGGCGCGAAGGCCTCGATCATCGGCACCAGCCGGCGCGAGGGCGCGACGGCGAGCTGGATGGTGCGGTAGGACGGCATGGCCACGGTGCGGAAGCGGTCGGGGCCGATCACCTCGACCACGTGGCCGAGCGACTGCAGCTCGCGCGCCAGCATGCCCAAGGTGACCACCACGCCGTTCACCTGCGGGTGCCATGCATCCGAGATGATGAGGATGCGCATCGGCTCAGGCCGAAGCGGGGACCGAGACGGACACGGCGGACGGCTTGCTGCGGAAGAAAGAGAGCTTGTTGGTCGCCGCCCAATCGAGCAGTTCGAGCCGGCCGTCGAGCTGTTCGACCAGCGCGGTGCAGCTTTCGACCCAATCGCCGGTGTTGCAGTAGAGCACGCCCTCGACGTCGCGCATCTCGGCATGGTGGATGTGGCCGCAGACGATGCCGTCGAAGCCGCGCCGGGCCGCGTCGGCCGCAAGTGCCGTCTCGAAGCGATCCACGGCCTTCACGGCCCCTTTGACCTGGCGCTTCAGCCATTGGCTCAGTGACCAGTAATCGTAGCCCATGAGACGGCGCATCGCGTTGAAGTAGCGATTGACCACCAGGGCCGCGGTGTAGGCGCTGTCGCCCAGCCGCGCCATGAACTTGGCGTAGCGGACCACGCCGTCGAACTCGTCGCCGTGCAGGACCAGCAGGCGCACGCCGCGCTTGGTGACGTGGGTGGTTTCGCGACGGACCTCGATGCCGGCGACTTCCAGCTGCTGCGCGTCGTGCGCGGTGGGCAGCCAGGCGCGGAACATCTCGTCGTGGTTGCCGGGAATGTAGACGATCTCGGTGCCGCGCTTGGCGTGCTTGAGGATGGCACGGACCACGCGGTCGTGGTCGGCATCCCAATACCAGGTCTTGCGCAGCCGCCAGCCGTCGATGATGTCGCCGACGAGGAACAGCTTCTCGCAGCTGACCTGCTCGAGGAAGTCAGCCAGGAAGTCGCTGCGGCACCCGCGGGTGCCGAGATGAGTATCGGAAATGAATACTGACCGATACCGAAGCGAACGAGTTGGAGACACCGCATTCATCTGGCCGGTACCTTCGTTACCCTGAGACACTCGGGTCATACGGTTGACTGCGGCCGATTCACGTGAAGGTTCTGTGATGCAGCATCTCTGCATTATGCTGCAACATAACTGACATGAAAACGGCTGTCTCTTGCTTGAGACAGCCGTTCATTCAGCGAAACGGATCAGCGTGCTTGCTGGATCGCAGAAAGCTTCCAGTCGCTTCCGCCGGTGCGGACGAAGGTCCACAGCTCGGTGGCCGACGTGCGCTGGCCCGGGGTGCCGTCCACCACGCGGCCGGTCCCGTCGACGGTGACGTCGACCATGGAGAAACGCATGGCCACCGTGGCGAACTCGGCGTTGCCCTCGCGCCAGGCTTCCGACAGGTCGCCCTGGTCGAGCCGGACGTCCGACACCGAGTTGCGGACGCCGCGCCGGGCCTGGTCGGCGAGCTGCTCGTGGAAATAGCCCGCCATCTCCGGCGTCGCCACACGGCCCAGCCGCGCCATGTCCTGGGTCGACCACGCAGCCTGTATCTCCTGCAGGGTGCGCTCAAACGACTGGTAGTCGCCCGCGTCGATGGCGAGGGGCGCGGTGGCCGGGCGCACGCTGCCGCCGCCCATCATGCCTCCACCGAGCCCGGCGCCCGCCATGCCGTTGGAAGGCTGGCCCATGCGGGAGAAATTGGCTCCACCCGCCCCGGCCAGCGCCGGACGACGCAGAAAGGTGCGGAGCAGCCAACGCCCGATGAAGAACACGATCGCCAGTTGCAGCAGAAAGCCGATGAAGCCGAACCCGCCGCCGCCGAACAGGCCGTGCCCGAACAACAGACCGCCGATACCGGCGCCCAGCAGACCACCCATCAACCCCGACGCGAAGCCGCCGCCGCGCGAGGGCTGCGCCCCCATCGGGGCGCCGCCGTAGGACGGCGCGGTACGCGGCGTCATCGTACGGTCCATGGGCGCGGCAGTCGACGGCGCCGTGTTGGTCGTCGGCGGCGCGCTATAGGTCCGCGTCCCCCGGATGCCGGCGGACGAACCCCCGCCCGCGCGCGCGTCCGCGAAGGACGGAGCCAGGGTAAGGGCGGCGACCGCGATGGCCGCAACCAAGTGGGTCGCGCGGGACATGGAACATCTCCAGAAAGAACGGATGGTCATATAGACCGATCCAGCTCTGGTAATAGGGCCTGCCCTCACGCGCCGGCGAGGGTGAGGCCATCCACGCGGATGGTCGGCGCGTCCGTGCCGCGCCGGAAGCGCAGATCGTCGGCCGGCGTGAGATGAAGGAACATCTCCGGCAGCGACCCGGCGACCGTGATCTCCGATACTGGCTCGGCCAGTGCGCCGTCGCGGATCATGAAACCGGCGGCGCCTCGGCTGTAATCGCCGGTGAGGCTGTTGATGCTGGAGCCCATCATCTCGGTGACGTAGAGGCCTTCCTTGATGTCGGCCATCAGCTCGCGGGGGCTGAGGCGGCCTGGCGCCATGTAGAGGTTGGACGCCGAGGGCGAGGGCGGGCCGTTGACGCCGCGCGAAGCATGCCCGGCGGTGCGCAGGCCGAGCTGTCGCGCGGTGCGGCTATCGAGGAACCAGGTGGTCAGTACGCCGTCATCGATGATCGCCAGCGCCTGCGTCGGCACCCCCTCGCCGTCGAACTCGCGCGAGCGGAGCCCCCGGACGCGGCGCGGATCGTCCATGACGGTGATCCCGCGGGCAAAGACGAGCTGGCCCATCCGCTCCTTGAGGAAGCTGGTGCCACGGGCGACGGAGGCGCCGTTGATGGCGCCCGACAGGTGCCCGAGCAGGCTGGACGAGACGCGGGGATCGTAGATCACCGGAACGCGCATCGTCTTGGGCCGGGTCGGGTTGAGGCGGGCGATGGCCTTCTCACCGGCGACCCGCCCGATCTGCTCCGGGGATTCGAGGTCGGCGAGGTGAACGGCGCTGGAATAATCGTAATCACGCTCCATCCCGGTCCCCTCCCCGGCCAACGCCGTGGCGGAAACCGAATGCGAGGTGCGGGTGGTCTGCCCGGCGAACCCGGCCGAGGTGACAAGGGCGATGTGCGCCCGGCCGTAGCCGGCATCCGCGCCTTCCGAGTTGTTGACGCCCGGCACCGACAGGGCGGCTTCCTCGGCCCGGGCCGCACGCTCGATCAGCGCGTCCACGTCGGGCTCGGCGGCGTCGTTGAGGTCGAGGTTGGACGGGCCGGGGCTGGCGGCTTCGTCGGCAAGGCCGCCGAACGGGTCTTCCGGCACGATGCGCGCCATGGCGATGGCCCGGCTCACCAACGCGTCGAACCCGGCCGGGTCGATCGCCGAGGAGGACACGGAAGCCGACCGCTTGCCGACAAAGACGCGCAGGCCGAGGTCATGGCCTTCCGCGCGCACCACCTGCTCCGTCTTTCGCAGCCGGCGCTGCACGGAGACGGAGGTGGCGGAAACCACCACCGCGTCGGCAGCGTCCGCCCCGGCGGCGCGCGCCCGGCGGATCAGGTCGGAGAGCGTGTCCAGCTCGTTCATGCGGCGAGCCGGTCGGCGATCATGGGCAAGGACAGCACGTGATCGGCCGGGCCGACGGTGGCCAGCGTCGGCGTGCTGTTGAAGATGCGCTTGGCGCAGCGGGCGATGTCGTCCAGCGTCACGGCGCCGAGCTTGGCGACGGTTTCCGCGGTGGGCACGATCCGACCGAAGATCTGGATCTGCCGCGCGATCTGCTCGCAGCGGCTGCCCGTGCTCTCCAGCGACATCAGCAGCCCGGCCTTGACCTGCGCCCGCGCGCGGTCGAGCTCGGCCTGCGAGACGTTGTGCTGCACCGCGCGCAGCTCGGCCAGCGTCACCGGCATCAGCTCCTTGGCCTCCGCCTCGCCCGTGCCGGCATAGATGCCGAACAGGCCGCCATCGATGAACGGCGAGGCAAACGAGTAGATCGAGTAGACCAGTCCGCGCTTCTCGCGGATCTCCTGGAACAGGCGCGACGACATCCCACCGCCGAGCAGGGTGCTGAGCAGCAGGGACGGGTAGTAGTCGCGGTCGCCATACCCCATGGCAGGGAAGCCGAGCACGATGTGCACCTGGTCCAGCTCGCGGTCCTCGCGGAACTCCCCGCCCGCATACCGGCCCGGCGCGAACTGGCCCGGCAGCTCGGACGGCAGGTCGGCAAAGTGCCGCTTGGCCAGCTCGACCACGGTGTCGTGCTCCAGCGCGCCGGCGCCGGCGACGACCACGTTGCCGGCCGCGTAGTGCTGCCGCATGTAGCCGGTCAGCTGGTCGCGCTGCATGACGCGGATGCCGTCCTCCGTGCCCAGCGTCGGTCGGCCCATCGGCTGGGCGGGGAACGCGGTCTCCTGGAAGCGGTCGAAGATGATGTCGTCCGGCGTGTCGTTCGCCTGGCCGATCTCCTGCAGGATCACGCCACGCTCGCGCTCGAGCTCGTCGGCGGCAAAGGTGCTGTGGGTCAGGATGTCGCCGATGATGTCGACGCCGAGGGCGAGGTCTTCCTTGAGCAGCTTGACGTAGTAGGCCGTCTGCTCGCGCGCCGTGTAGGCGTTGATGTGTCCGCCGACGTTCTCGATCGCCTCGGCAATGGCGGCGGCGCTGCGGGTGGCGGTGCCCTTGAACGCCATGTGCTCGAGGAAGTGCGAGGCGCCGTTCTCGGCCTCGGTCTCGTTGCGGGTGCCGGCGGCGACATAGGCGCCGAACGACACGGTTTCGACCCGTTCCATGGTCTCGGTGACCACCGTCAGGCCGGAAGGCAGGCGGGTGACGCGGACGGCGTCGCTCATGCGGTATTCCTCAGGGTGAACGCACGCACGGCCGCCTCGATGGGGGCGAGCGCGGCCGGAGCGTGCGAGTAATGCTCGTCTCTCGTATATAGGTCGGAAAGTCGCGGTGGCAGAGGGGGGCGCCGACCGGTGGCGGCCTCCATGGCATCGGGAAACTTGGCCGGGTGCGCCGTCGCTACCGCGATCGTCGGCACGTGGCCGAACGGGAAGCGTCGCGCGGCGGCTACGCCGATGGCGGTGTGCGGGTCCGCCACGTAGCCCTGGTCCCAGAGGCGCCGGATCTCAGCCGTGGTTTCCGCGTCGTCCAGGCGCACACCGGTGAACAGCGTGCGCGCGCGATGCCACGCCGCATCCGACACGCCCATGTGCCCGGCGCTGCGGAAGCTCGCCATGGTGCCCGCCGTGCAGGCGGCGTCGCGGTCCAGCAGCTCGAACAGCAGGCGCTCGAAGTTGCTGGAGACCTGGATGTCCATGGACGGCGACAGGCTCGGCTCGACGGTGCGGATGCTCATGTCGTTGCTGTCGATGAAGCGGGTGAGGATGTCGTTGCGGTTGGAGGCGACCACCAGCCGCGCGATCGGCACGCCCATGCGCCGGGCGGCCCAGGCGGCGAGCACGTTGCCGAAATTGCCGGTCGGCACACTGAAGGCGACCTCGCGGTCCGGGCTGCCGAGCGCCACCGCGGCCGCGACGTAATACGGGATCTGCGCCGCCACGCGGGCCCAGTTGATGCTGTTCACCGCCGATAGCCGCATCGCCGTACGGAACGGCGCATCGGCGAACATGGCCTTCACCAGGTCCTGACAGTCGTCGAAGGTGCCGTCCACCGCGATGTTGGCGATGTTGGGCGCGTCCACCGTGGTCATCTGGCGGCGCTGCACCTCCGAGGTGCGCCCGGCCGGATGCAGCATGACGACGTCGAGCTGCGGGCGGTCGCGGAACGCTTCGATCGCGGCCGAGCCGGTATCGCCGGAGGTGGCGCCAACGATCGTGACGCGCTCGCCGCGCTCGCGCAGCACGTGGTCGAACAGGCGACCCAGCACCTGCATCGCCATGTCCTTGAACGCCAGCGTCGGCCCGTGAAACAGTTCCAACGACCACAGCCCGGTCTCGAGCTGGACCAACGGTGCGACGGCGGGGTGGCCGAACTCGGCATAGGCGTCGCGGCAGATCGCCCCCAGCGTCTCGCTCGGGACGCAGTCGCCCACGAAGCGCTGCAGCACCCGCGCGGCGAGCACCGGGTAAGGGACGCCGCGCAAGGCGCGCAGGTCGCCGGGCGAGAAGGAGGGCCACGTCTCGGGGACGAACAGGCCGCCATCCTCGGCCAGCCCGGCGAGCAGGACGCCGGCGAAGTCGCGCGCCGGCGCCTGTCCGCGGGTCGAGACGTAGCGCATCCGCCGGACCTACTTGTCCTTGTCTTCGTCTTCCTCGTCGGCGTCCTCCGCCTCGTCCTCGTCGTCTTCCTGGCTCTCGTACCATTCCATGACGTCGTCGTGGAAATCGGGGTCGTTGAGCAGGCGCATGGCGAGGGCGACGGCGATGCCGTAGGGCTCCGGCACGTCGGTCGAACCCTCCGGCAGTTCCTGCGCGGGAACGACGCGGACGGTCATGGAGCCATCCTCCTCGCCGATGACGAGCGCCACTTCGGACGGCTCGAGATCGATCGGCGTCATCTTCGGGTCAGGCATGGGGATCAGGCTCCTTGTTAGCGTCGGGACGCGGCACGGGGCTCTAACACCGTCTGCCGGGCACGCCAACACGGTGCCCGTGCGGGCGGGCGTTCAGGCCGCTTGGAGGTAACGGGCGCTCAGATGGGCCTCGAAATCCGCCGGGTCGAGCGGCTTGCCGGTGGCCGAGCGGAGCAGGTCGTTGAAGCCGAGGCGGTTGCCCTGGCCGTGCACGGCGGCGCGCAGCCACTGCACCAGCGGCTTGAGGTCGCCGCGGCCGACCGCCTCGTCCAGCCCCGACACGTCGCGCCGGGCGGCGGCCATGAGCTGAGCGGCCGCCATCGCGCCCAGCGTATAGCTCGGGAAGTAGCCGAACAGGCCGTCGTACCAGTGGATGTCCTGCAAGCAGCCATGGGCGTCGTCGGGCGGGGCGATGCCGAGCAGGCCCTGCAGTCCGTCGCGCCAGGCACCCGGCAGGTCGGCCACGACCAGGTCTCCCGCGATGAGGGCGCGTTCGAGCCGGAAGCGCAGAATGACGTGCGCCGGGTAGGTCATCTCGTCCGCCTCGACCCGGATGAAGCCTCGCTCGACCCGGCGCCACAGCCGCCGCAGATTGTCGGCGTCGTAAGCCGCCAGGTCGCCGCCGAAGGTCTGCTGCAATTCCGGGCCGAGCCAGCGCAGGAAGCCGTCGCTGCGGCAGCATTGCATCTCGATCAGCAGCGACTGGCTTTCATGCGCGGCCATGCCCGCCGCCGTGCCGACCGGCTGGCGGGCGAACTCGGCCGGGAGACCGCGCTCGTAGAGCCCGTGACCGGATTCATGCAGCACGCCCATCAGCGCCTGGACCGGGTCGGCCTCGTTGTAGCGGGTCGTGATGCGGACGTCGGTGGGGTGACCGCCGCAGAATGGGTGGGCGGAGCGGTCCAGACGGAAATGCTCCGGCTCCAGCCCGGCGCGCGCGGCCAGATGCCGGCACAGCCCCTCTTGCCGGTCGGCGGGGAACGGACCGGCGAGCGGGCTAGGGGCGGCACCGCGGGCCTGGATCTCCTCCGCGCGCGGCAGGGCGTCCCGCATCCACGCTTCGTAGCGATCGAACACGGGCTCGACGTCGGCGGCGCCGATCCCGCGCTGGAAGCCGTCCATCAACGCGTCGTAGGGCGACAAGCCGAGGGCCGGGCCGAGCGCGGCGGCGGCGTGCCGGGTGAGCGAGACCACTTCGGCCAAGGCGGGCGCGACGGCGGCGAAATCGGAGCGGGGCCGCGCTGCCCGCCAGACCTGTTCGCAGGCGGAATTGGCGCGGGCCTGGGCCTCGACCAGATCGGGCGGCAGCGCGGTGGCTCTAACGTAGGCGTGACGCATGAGGCCCAAGTTGGCCGCTTCCCATGCCGCCTCCGGCGGGGCGGCTTCGGCCTCTGCGAGGTCGTCGCCCATGGCCGACTCGGTCAGCATCCCGTGTTCCAATCCGGCCAGCACCGCCAGTTGATCGCCGCGAGCCGCGCTGCCGCCTGACGGCATGATGGCCGAGGCATCCCAATGCAGGATGGCGCTGGCCTCGCCGAGCGTGGCCAAGCGGGCGAAGCGATCGGCCAGGCGGTGATAGGCGGTCATGCGCGCAGGGCTTTCCGGACAAAGAGGGTGAACACGACGGCGAGGCAGGCAGCCAGGCCGAACCAGGTGCCGGCATAACCGAGATGGTCGTTGGAGGGTCGCGGCAGGGCATGCGCGGGTTCCGGCACCGTCGTGGCCGAGCCGAGGACGACGATCGTGTAGGGAGCAAGGGTCGGCAGGCCGAGGGCGGCGCCGATGGCGACCGGGTCGAGCGACCAGAACCGGCGTCGGGCCAGATCGGGGCCGGGTGCGAACGGGCTGCCGCTCTCTCCGGGACGCACGTAGCCCGTGACGGTGACGGGTCCGCGCAGCACGGGCAGCACGAGGTCGTCGGGCGCCCAGCCGCGATCGACCAGGACGGGTGGGGCACCCGGGCGCTCGAGCGGCATGACGACTTGGGAACCGAGCACCGGCCCGGTGGGGCCAGAGCGGACCTCCGTGCCGTATCGCACGGTGAGATCTGCGCGGAGGGCCCCGGTGATCTCGACTTTCTCGAACGGCGCCGGGTTGGCCGGCATCGGCACAGGCGGGGCCGCCTCAGCCCGGTCGATCTCGGCGAGCAGACCCTGCTTCCAATGCAGGCGTTGGATCTGCCAGATGCCGAGCGACACGGTGACCGTGAGCATGATCGCCGAAGTCAGCGCCGGCCAGAACAGCCGGCGCCGAGGGTGGGCGTTACTCGCCGACGACGTTGGAGATACCGCCCAGGTAGATGCAGACGAACAGGAACAGCCACACCACGTCCACGAAATGCCAATACCAGGCAGCCGCTTCGAACCCGAAGTGACGCTGCGGCGAGAACTCGCCGCCTCGAGCGCGGAACCAGCAGACCAGCAGGAAGATCGTGCCGACGATCACGTGGAAGCCGTGGAAGCCGGTGGCGAGGAAGAACACCGACGGATAGATGCCGCCGCCGGCGAACTTGAACGGCGCTTCCATATACTCGAGCGCCTGGAAGGTGCTGAAGCTCAGGCCCAGAATGACGGTCAGACCCAGCGCCATGATCAGGTGCTTGCGGTCGTTCTCGATCAGCGCGTGGTGGGCCCAGGTCACCGTCGTGCCGGAGAGCAGCAGGATCAGCGTGTTGAGCAGCGGCAGGCCGAACGGGTTGAAGGTCTGCACCCCGGTCGGCGGCCAGGCCGGGGTCGCGGCGCTGAGGACGTGCTCCGGGTAGAGCGAGAAGTGGAAGTAGGCCCAGAAGAAGCCGATGAAGAACATCACCTCGCTGGTGATGAACAGCATCATGCCGTAGCGCAATCCGAGCCGGACCACGGCCGTGTGCAAACCGGGCGCCTTGCTCTCGCGCAACACGTCCCGCCACCAAAGGCTGGATACGACGATCGCCATGGCCAGACCGACGAAGAACGGGATGCGGGTGATGCCGTGCGCCCACTCCACGATGCCGAACAGCATGATGCCGCCGCCGAGAGCTGCAAGCAGCGGCCAAGGGCTGGGGTCGACGAGGTGATAGGGCTGCTTCATCCCCGACAAATCGATGGACGGCGCGGCATGATGCGGGTCGCGCGTGACGACCGTGATCGGGGCAGAGGTGGCTGTAGTTGTCATCGGGTCCCGTCCGTAGGCCGGCGCATCATCGCGAAATCGGCGTGCGACTCAAGTCCGCACTCGCATCGGCGCGCGGCCCGACATGCGGACCAGCGTGCTCCAGGCCGCCATTGCGCGCGGCGTCATCGATGGAGCGGAAGAAGGTGTAGGACAGCGTGATGGTGTGCACGTCCCGAGTCGCCGGGTCGGTGGCAATCGCCGGGTCGACCCAGAAGCTGAGGGGGAATTGCATCTCCTGGCCGGCGGTCAGGGTCTGCTCGTTGAAGCAGAAGCACGCGGTCTTGTGAAAGTACCGGCCGACCTTCTCCGGATTGACGTTGTAGGTCGCGACGCCGGTCACGGGGCGGGCGGCATCGTTATGGCCGACGTAGTACGCCAGGTTCTCTTCACCCAGCTTGGCCGTAACCGCTGGCTGACCGGCCTGGAACTTCCACGGTAGGCTGGGACTGGTGTTGGCATCGAAGCGCACGACGATCGTGCCGCCCTTCGCGCCGGGTCCTTCCGCGCCGCCGATCTGTGGCGTGCCACCATAGCCGGTCGCGGCGCAGAACATGCGGTAAAGCGGCACGGAGGCGAAGGACAACCCCACCATGCCGACGATCGCGAGGGCGGCGCCGCCCCCGACGAGAGTATTGCGCCGCATCAGGAGACTTTGAATCGCACTATGGAGATCGCATAGAACAGCCCGGCCAGCATGATCAGGACGATCAGCATGGCCAGATTGCGGACGCGCTGGCGCCGTTTGATTTCCGCATCCGTCATCTTCGCCTCGTCAGTCACGTGTCACCGCAACAGATGGTCGATGGCGAGCGCGAAGAAGAGCAGGAAGAGGTAAAGCAGCGAGTATTTGAACGTCCACTTGGCCGGACGGTCCTTGGTCAGACTGTGACCCGCCGCATCCGTCCGGTCCCGCAACACGGCCACGGCGCCAGCGAGGAACAGCGCGCCGAGCGCGATTGCGACAGCGCCATACAGCCAGCCAGCATAACCGAACAGGGTCGGGGTCAGCGACACCGCGGCCAGGAGGACCGTGTAGGCCAGGATGTGCCAGCGGGTGGAACGAGGCCCCGCGACGACCGGCAGCATCGGCACTCCGGCGCGCTCGTAATCGGCGGAAGCGAACAAGGAAAGCGCCCAGAAGTGCGGCGGCGTCCACAGGAAGATGATAGCAAACATCAGGAGCGGGAACATGTCGACCGAACCCGTCGCCGCCACCCAACCGATGATCGGCGGGAACGCTCCGGCAGCACCGCCGATGACGATGTTCTGCGGCGTACGCCGCTTCAGCCACATCGTGTAGACAACGACGTAGAACAGGATGGACACCGCGAGCCAGCACGCCGCGGCCAGGTTGGTCGCCAAGAACATCAGCAACACGGACGCGATCGCCAGCACGATGCCGAAGCCGAGTACGGCGCTCGCCTCGATGCGCCCGCCGGGGATGGGACGGGTGGCCGTGCGACGCATGACCGCATCGATGTCACGATCGTACCAATGGTTGATGGCACCGGCGGCGCCCGCGGCCACCGCAATGCAGAGCACGGCGGCGAAACCGAGCACCGGGTTGAGCGGAACCGGCGCGACCATGAGGCCGATCGCGCCGGTGAACACCACCAAGCTCACGACTCGCGGCTTCAGCAGCACCAGCCAGTCTCGCAACTCGCTGGTGCCAGAGACGGGGAAAGCTGCCGGGCGCGTGCCCGGCAGCGTCGTGGCGAGATCAGTCATCAGCGGATACGCGGCAGTTCCTCGAAGGTGTGGAACGGCGGCGGCGACGTGACGGTCCATTCGAGGGTGGTGGCACCCTCGCCCCAGTAGTTGTCCGCCAGCCGCTCCTTGGACGTGAAGGTCCGATAGAGGACGTAGAGGAAAACGACTACCGATGCGGCCGAGATGAAGGAGCCGATGGAGGCCACGTAGTTCCAGCCGTGGAAGGCCTCCGGGTAGTCGGGGTAACGGCGCGGCATACCGGCCAGGCCCAGGAAGTGCATCGGGAAAAAGGTCAGGTTGACGCCGATGAACGTCATCCAGAAGTGCACCTGGCCCCAGAACTCCGGATACTGCCGGCCCGACATCTTGCCGATCCAGTAGTAGAAGCCGGCGAAGATGGAGAACACGGCACCCAGGCTGAGCACGTAATGGAAGTGCGCGACCACGTAGTAAGTGTTGTGGATGATCTGGTCGATCGAGGCATTCGACAACACGATGCCGGTCACGCCGCCCAGGGTGAACAGGAAGATGAACCCGATGGCGAACAGCATCGGCGTCTTGAGCTCGATCGAACCGCCCCACATGGTCGCGATCCAGGAGAAGATCTTGATGCCGGTCGGCACCGCGATGATCATCGTGGCCGCCATGAAGTAGGCGCGGGTATCGACGCTGATGCCGGAGACGAACATGTGGTGGGCCCACACGACGAAGCCGACCACGCCGATGGCGATCATGGCATAGGCCATGCCGAGATATCCGAAGATCGGCTTGCGGCTGAAGGTCGAGATCACGTGGCTGACCATGCCGAAGCCCGGCAGGATCATGATGTAGACCTCGGGGTGACCGAAGAACCAGAACAGATGCTGGAAGAGTACCGGGTCGCCGCCGCCCTGCGGGTCGAAGAACGACGTGCCGAAGTTACGATCGGTGATCAACATGGTGATCGCGCCGGCAAGGACAGGCACCGACAGGAGCAGCAGGAAGGCGGTCACCAGCATCGACCACACGAATAGCGGCATCTTGTGCAGGGTCATGCCCGGCGCGCGCATGTTGAAGATGGTGGTGATGAAGTTGATGGCGCCGAGCAGCGAGGACGCGCCGGCAAGGTGCAGGGCGAACAGCGTGTAGTCCATCGCCGGACCGGACTGGTAGGTGCCGGAGGAGAGCGGCGGATAGAGCGTCCAGCCGGAACCAGCGCCGTCGCCGGAGTTCAGGCCCAGCATGATCAGGATGAACGCAGGGACCAGGAGCCAGAAGCTGATGTTGTTGAGCCGCGGGAATGCCATGTCCGGCGCACCGATCATGATCGGCACGAACCAGTTGCCGAAACCGCCGATCATTGCGGGCATCACCATGAAGAAGATCATGATGAGGCCGTGCGCCGTCACGGCCGCATTCCATTGCTGGCCGTCGCGGAAGTAGCTCATGCCCGGGTTCATCAGCTCGAGCCGCATGTGAACCGACAAGGCCACGCCCACGATCCCCGCGACGATCGCGAAGATCAGATAGAGCGTGCCGATATCTTTGTGGTTCGTGCTGAACAGCCAGCGATTGACGAAGTTGGGGTGATGCCCGTGATCGTCTCCGGGCGCGTGAACGTCATGCGTCGTCGCGGACATCTATTGTCTCCTGTCGCGCTCGATGTGGGTCAGCGCACCAACTCTGCAACCGACGCCAGCTTGTGTTCGCCGGCCTCCGGCGCAGGAGCGGATAGCCCGGCGTACTTGGTTTTCGCGTCGGCCGCCCACTTGGTGAAGTCGTCCGGCGTCAGGGCCTCGACCGCAATCGGCATCTGCGAGTGGTTGGTGCCGCAAATCTGGTTGCACTGGCCATAGTACACGCCGGGCTTGTCGACACGCACCCAGGTCTCGATCGTCCGCCCCGGAATGGCGTAGCGCTGCACGCCGAGTGACGGGATGAAGAAGCTGTGGATCACGTCCGCGCTGGTGGCCAGGATGCGGACGTTCTGGCCGGCCGGCAGCACGAGGCGGTTATCGACCGACAGGTGGCGGAGATCGCCGGGCTTCAAATCCTCGTCCTGGATCATGTTGCTCAGATAGGTGAAGCCGCCATTGTCCGGATAACCGTACTCCCAGTTCCACTGATGGCCGGTCACCTTGACCGTCAGCTGCGGCTCGGACGTGCGGTCCTCGAAGTAAACCAAACGGAAGGACGGGATTGCGATCACGATCAGGATCAAAACCGGCAACAACGTCCATGCGACTTCCAGCGCCGTGTGGTGGCTGGTGCGGCTGGCGACCGGGTTGCGCGACGCGCGATACCGCCAGATCACGTAGAGCAACAGGCAAGCGACGAACAACGTCACCATCGCCATGAGCCAAAGCACCAGGGAGTGCAGACCTTCGATGCCGCTCTGCACGGGGCTGTGCGGCGCCTGGAACCCTAATTGCCAATTCTTCGGTGCTTGCGCCATCGCCGGCGCTGCCGCCAAGAGTCCGATGCTGCCGAGCAAAGCGGCCTTCAGCCGCTGGTGAACCTGCATCCGCCAATCCTATCGTTCGCGCCCAACACGCGCAGGGAGGGAGTATCGGAGCCCCCCTGCCAGATCAAGCCAGAGCCGCCCGCGGCTCCGATCTTCAGTTGGGGAGGGACACCAAAGTGAATAGCCCCAACGGCCATACCGGCGAAAATTCCGCCCGGGCGTGATCCTCCGGGCTCAGCAAAGCGTCGAACGCGAAGTCTGGATGCCAGCCCAGCTTGCGCGACGCCGGCGCCAGGGCGCGCTCCATCCACCAGCGGGGACCCCGCTCGGCGGCGAAATGGTTCACGAACAGCAGATAGCCGCCCGGCCGCACGACCCGCTTCATCTCGGCGAACAACGCGCGGGGGTTTGGGACCACGGAGGCCACGAACATCGCCACCGCGATGTCGAAACTGCCATCCTCGAACTCGGTCTTCTCCGCGTCCATTTCATGGAGCGACTCGACGTTGTCGAGCGCCGACTCCGCCACCTTCTTGCGCGCTAGAGCGAGCATATCGGCCGACAGGTCGATCCCGGTGATGCGCTTGGCCGGCGCGTAGTGCGGCAGGGCCAAGCCGGTGCCGACGCCGACTTCCAGCACGTGGTGGCCCGGCAGCGCGTTGACGGCTGCCACAGCCCGGCGGCGCCCAGCGGCGGAAATTCCGCCGAATACGGTGTCGTAGACGCCCGCCCAGCGGCGATAGGCGGCACGAACCGCATCTGCGTCGAGCGCCGTATGCGGTTCACGGATCAAGGCGTTACGAGTAGATGACATGACCCGCTAGCAACTAGACCGGGTGCCGGAGGGGCGCAAGGCGCGGCGTGGGCTGTTTCAGGCCGCGTCCTCGCGCCGGTCGCGCACCTTTACGTATGCGAGCGCGGCGTGTTCGTCGCAGTAGGGCTTGGCCGGCAGGGTCGGATCGCCGCAGAAGCGGAAGCCGGCCGTGCCGGGATCGCCGAGCGGCCAGCAGCAGGACGTCACCCGGCCCGAGTGCCGCGGCTGCGACGGGACCGAGCGGAGCATCGGCTTGGACGCCGGCGGCGGCGCTGCCGCGGGTGCGGCCGAGACGGACGGCATCGCCACCAGCGAGGGCAGCGGCCGGGTGATGGACTGCAGCGCGGGCAGCGTCGGCCCGGTCACGCGGCGGATCGTCGGGCGCGCCGGAGCGCGCTTCTCACCGGTCGCACGCCGGATCGGCGACGGCCGGGCGGGCAGGTTCAGCCGGTGTGCCTTGCCGACCACCGCATTCTTGCTGATCCCCATCCGGCGGCCGATCTCGGCGGTAGAATGTCCCTCGCTCCACAGCGCGCGAATGCGATCGATCGCCTCGTCGTTCCACTCCATGGGAAGCCTCCTTGACTATGGGAGGACCCTACCCAGCCGGAGCACGCTAGCGATAGCGCCATTCGCGAATCGGACCACAAAATCTTGTGGACAAGTCGGAGCGCTGTCTAGCCGCTTGGGCGACATCGCACCGAATGGGACGCGTCTCTCCCGCCCGTCACGGCGCCGCTTCGCTGCCCTCCCGCCAGGCCAGAATCTTCCAAACCCCGTCCGCCGTCGCGATCGTACGGCCATTGGCGACCATGACTCCGCGCAGGAACACCAGGCTCCGAGTCGCGCGTACGACCTCCACCGTGACCTCGGCGAACTCGTGCAGCTGCAGCGCGCCGACATATTGGATGGTGAGCTGGATGGTCGCGCAGCGCTGCCCCTCCGCCGCGGCCCAGGCGGCGTTGCCGAGCGACACGTCGAACGAAGTGGCGATCATGCCGCCATGCGTGACGCCCCGCTTGTTGCCGTGCCGCTCGTCGGTGACGAAGCCGCACCGCGACGGGTCGCCGGACTCCAACTCGTAATACGGGCCGACGAAGGTATTGAAGTTCTTCCCCGGCCGGACCTGCCAGCCCGGGGGAACGAGGGACTCAGCCAACGCGCGCTCCTGTTACAGCTGCTCGCCGAGAGCACGTCGCTTCAGGTCGCGCAAGCGGGTCTGGCCCCCCGGCGTCATCGGATCGACCTCCAGCACCTTCTGCCACGCCGCCAGCGCGCTTCGCCAATCCCGTCGCTTCTCGGCGAGGCGGGACAGGTCGGCGAAGGCGATAAAGCTGTCGGGCGCGCGCCGGAGCAGCTCCTGCAGGTCGCGCACCGCGCCCGCATCGTCACCGAGCGAGCAGCGCGCGGCAGCCCGGCCCCGCCAGCCTTCCAGCAGGTCCGGCGACAGGTCGAGCGCGGCATCGAAGCTGTCCAGCGCGTCACCGGGGGCGCCGAGCGACATCTCGCGGTCGGCGCGCGACAGCAGCAAGCGCACCGCCGGGCTGCCGGCGGCGGCCCAGACCTGCCGAATCTGCGCCTCCAACGCGGCAGCGGCGGCCTCGCTCGGGGCCGTGCGCAACGCCGCGGTCAGGTTCTCGAGCGAGGTCGCCGGCGCGCCCTGCCCGAAGGCGGGCGGCGCGGCGATCAGCAACGCCAGCAACGCCAGGCGCGGCAGCCTCACGCCAGCGCGGCCGGTTTCGGCCCCCCGGCCATCCAGTCGAGCAACTGAACCGTGTGCACCACCGGCACGCCGCCGGCCAGCTGGGTGATGCAGCCGATATTGCCGGCGGCGATCACGTCCGGGGCCGTGCGGGCGATGTTGCCCAGCTTGCGCTCGCGCAGACGGCCGGCAATCTCGGGCTGCAGGATGTTGTAGGTGCCGGCCGAACCGCAGCACAGATGGCCCTCCGCCGCCTCCGCCACCTGGAATCCGGCCGCCCGCAGTAGGGCTTTCGGCGCGTCCGTCACTTGCTGGCCATGCTGCAGGCTGCAGGCTGAGTGGTAGGTGACGCGCAGCGGCTCCGGCGGCCGGGTCGGCGCGTAGCCGAGTGTCGCGAGATATTCCGACACGTCCTTGGCCAGCGCGGACACCCGCTCGGCCGCCGCCCGCTCCGGCGCATCGCGGAACATGAAGCCGTAATCCTTCACGGTGGTGCCGCAGCCCGACGTGTTGATCACGATCGCGTCCAGCCCCTCCCCGTCCATCTCGCGCATCCAGCCTTCGATGTTGCTTCGGGCGCTGGCCATGGCGCGGGCGTGCTTGCCCATGTGATGCGTCAGCGCGCCGCAGCAGCCGACCTGCCGCGGGATCACCACCTCGATGCCGGAGCGGGTCAGCAGGCGAATGGTCGCCTCGTTGATCGCGGGGTCGAGCACGGTCTGCGCGCAGCCGACCAGGAGGGCGACCCGGCCGCGCCGCTCGCCCTCCGCCCGGTGCACCTGCGGCCGCTGCATCGGGCTGGCCGGCGGCAGCCGCGCCGGCGCCAGGTCCAGCATGGCATCCAATTGCTTGCCGATCCGGGTGCGGCGGGGCAGCAGGAACCGAAACCGCTTGGCTGCCTGCGCGCTGCGCAGCGCCGCCCGCATCACCCGCGGCCGCGGCAGCACCCGCGACAGCAACTCGCGCAGCCATCTTTGGTCGGCCGGCCGCTCGTAGGTCTCCTCGATGTAGGTCCGCGCGTGATCGACCAGATGCATGTAGTTCACGCCGGAGGGGCACGTGCTCATGCAGGACAGGCACGACAGGCAGCGGTCCACGTGCCGGACCACCTCCTCCGTCGCCGGGCGGCCACTCTCCAGCATGTCCTTGATCAGGTAGATGCGGCCGCGGGGCGAATCGAGCTCGTCGCCCAGCAGCACAAAGGTCGGGCAGGTCGCCGTGCACATGCCGCAATGCACGCAGGTGCGCAGGATCTGGTTGCTGGACTTGATGTCGGGATCGGCGAGCTGCTCGCCGGTGAACATGGTTTGCATGGTTACAGCCCTGCGTACATGCGGCCGGGGTTCAGCACGCCGTGTGGATCCATCGCCGCCTTGACCCGGCGGGTGATGCGTTCGAGCGGCGCCGGCTCTGGCGGCAGCACCGCAACGGCTGCGCGCATGCCGTCGGGGCCGCGCAGCACGGTCCAGGTGCCCTTGCCGGCGATCGCGGCCTGCTGCACCGCGTCGTGCAGCTCCGGCGCCCCAGCCGCCCAGAGCAGCCCGCCGCCCCAATCGAGAAAGCCACGGCCGCCCGCCGCCACCACCGCCGTCAGTGCCGCCGGGCCGTTGGACGGGCGGACCGACACGCGCCACACCGCATCGCCCGCCTCCACCCGCAACGGCGTGACGTCGCGGATCGCACGCCAGGCGGCGCGGCTCGTCTCGTCGTCGACCAAGACGCCGCCGAACTGGTCGGCCAACCGGCCCAGGCGATAGCGCACGCTGCTGGCGAAATCCTCGATGCGGATCAGCGCCACGGCGCCGTTGCCGGCCAGCCACGGGATGCGGTCGGCCGCCTCCGGCGGCAGGAACGCGGCGCCCGACACGCCGAACGGCGTGCACAGCCCGGCCGAAAGCAGCCGCACCCCCTCCTCCGCGTTGCGGACGGGGAGCATGAGCGAACCCGTCAGCTCCGGCGCTGGCAGCACCTTCAGCGTGATCTCCGTCAGCACGCCGAGCGTGCCGTGGCTGCCGCTCAGCAGCTTGCACAGGTCGAGCCCGGTGACGTTCTTCAGCACCCGCCCGCCGGACCGGATGGTCTCGCCGGCGCCGTTGACCGCGCGCACGCCCATGACGTGGTCCCGCGTCGCGCCCCAGGCGACCCGGCGCGGACCCGACAAATTGGTTGCCACCACGCCGCCGATCGTCTGCTCGTGCTCGGCGCTGCCGAGCAGGGCGGATAGGTCGGGCGGCTCGGCGATGAGGTGCTGCCCCTTTGCCGCCAGCGTCGCCTCCAGCTCGCGCACGGTGGTGCCGGCACGGGCGGAGACGATCAGCTCCTGCGGCGAATACAGCGTGATGCCGGTCAGGTTCCGGGTCGACAGGCTGCGCGCAGCCTGCACCGGGCGCAGCATCCCCAGCTTGGTGCCCCGTCCCTGCACCAGCACCGGCTCGCCCTGCCCCGCCGCCGCCCGGATCGCATCGACGATGCCGGCCTCGTCGCCGGGGGCGTCGCTCACCGAACCCAAATCAGGCTGCGAGCGAGAGCGGGAACACCTTGCTCGGGTTGAGCAGCCATTCCGGATCCCAGGCCGACTTGATGCGGCGCTGTTGGTCGAGCTCGGTGGCATTGAACTGCACCCGCATCAGCTCGCGCTTCTCGACACCGACGCCGTGTTCCCCGGTCAGGCAGCCGCCCACCTCGACGCAGAGTGTCAGGATGTCGGCCCCGAACTTCTCCGCGCGCTCGAAACTACCGGGCTCGTTGGCGTCGAACATGATCAGCGGATGCAGATTGCCATCGCCAGCATGGAAGATGTTGGCGACGCCCAGCCCATATTCCGTGCTCATCTCGGCGATGCGGCGCAGCACGAAGGGGAGCTGGCTGGTCGGGATCGTCCCGTCCATGCAGAGGTAGTCCGGGCTGATCCGGCCCACGGCGCCGAACGCGCCCTTGCGGCCCTTCCAGATTGCCAGGCTCTCGGCGGCCGATTGGCTCACCCGCAGGCTAATCGGGTCGAAGGGCTGGCACAGGGCGGCAATCTGCGCGAGCAGCGTGTCCTGCTCGGCGACCGAACCCTCCACCTCCACGATCAGCAGGGCTTCCGCATCGAGCGGGTAGCCGGCATGGGCGAACGCCTCGCACGCATGGATCGCGGGCTTGTCCATGAACTCGAGGGCGACCGGGATGATGCCAGAACCGATGATCGCATCGACGGCCGTGCCGGCGATCTCGTTGGAGGAGAACGCCACCAGCATGGCGCGCTGCCCCTCAGGCGCCCGCAGGATGCGGACGGTGACTTCCGTCACCATGGCCAGCATGCCCTCGCTGCCGGTCAGCAGGCCCAGCCAGTCCAGCCCGGCCGCGTCCAGATACTCGCCGCCGATATCGACGATCTCGCCCGCCATCGTTACGATTCGCAGTCCGAGCAGGTTGTTGGCGGTCACGCCGTATTTCAGGCAGTGCGCACCGCCGGAGTTCATGCCGACATTGCCGCCGATCATGCAGGCGAGCTGGCTCGACGGGTCCGGCGCGTAGAAGAAGCCTTCCGCCGCGACGGCCTGGGTGATGGCGATGTTGGTCACGCCGGCCTGCACGGTGGCGACCCGGTCGGCGTAATTGATGTCCACCACCTGGTTCATACGCATCATGCCGATCACGACACTGTCGGCCATGGGCAACGCGCCGCCGGACAGGCTCGTGCCGCCGCCACGTGGCACGACGCGCACACCCTCGCGATGCAGGAACGCCAGCACCGCGGCGGTTTCCTCGGTCGTGGACGGCAGGGCGACCGCCATCGGCACCTGACGGAACGCCGGCAGGCCGTCCGTCTCGTAGGGCTTGAGCCGCAACGGCTCGGCGATCACCGCATCGGCCGGCAGAAGGCGCCGCAGCCCGGCCACGATGCTGTCCCGCCGACGCAGGACGTCCGCCTTCGGCTCGAGCTGTTGGATCATCCCGCCCCCAATCACGCCAGTCATTCCCCAAACAGTGGGCGCGACCGGCGGAGAGGGCAAGGCGCGCCGGCCGACGTCGTCGGCCGGCTGGTGTTACCCCTGGCGGGCCTTCATCCGGGGGTTCTTCTTGTTGATGACGTAGACGCGGCCGTGCCGGCGCACCACGCGGCAGTTCTTGTCGCGCAGCTTGGCCGACTTCAGGCTATTACGGATCTTCATGGGGTCCTCAGCGGGCTCGAGCGGCCAAGCGGTGGGCGAGAAAACGGAGCGCGGGCATTACCGGCCGGGTCCCGCCCTGTCAACATTTGACGACCCCGCCCGCACGTCCCATGTCGCATCCGTGCCGAACATTCCTGTCCCGCCCCCCGCCGTCCCGCCCTCCTCTGCCCAGCCCCCGTCCTCCCCGCGGGCGCTGCCGTCGGCCGCGACGGCCGTGCCCACCTCGCCGGCCGCCAGCAGGAACATGTGGATCGCCTTCCTGGTGGTCTGCTTCGGGCTGACCGGCATGGTCGGCCTGTTCGCCAGCTACGGCCCGGCAATCCCGCTGGAGCGGGCGTTGCGCCGAATCGAGACGCTCGACCGGGTGGTCGCCGCGACGCCGCCCGATGCCGCGGCCGCGGAACTCGCGCTGGGCAAGGCGGGCGCCGCCGACCTGTTGACCGGCCCCGGCGATGGCGTCGCCCGGCTCACCCGCGCGCACCGGCTGGTGATCGACGAAGCGTTGGACGATCAGGCCGGGGTCGGCGCCCGCACCCGGCTGATGCTCTACGTTGTCACTGCGCTCTCGGCCGGCTTGGCCGTTGGTATCCTGCTCATCGTGGCCCGCCCGGACCGCCGCCGGCCCCGCTGATCCCGAAAATGTGACGCAGCGCTTGACCGCGCCGCGATCACGACCCGACACTCGGTCTCAGCGTGGGAGATTGGGTTTATGCGGATCAAAGCCGGGTGGGTCGTCGCGATGTTGTCGCTATGGGGCTGTGGCGGCGCGCTGGCGCAGAACATCCCCATTCCCGGCCCGACCGTGGACGCGATCAAGAAGCGCGGCCAATTGGCCTGCGGCGTCGACACCGGCATTCCGGGCTTTGCCTTCCAGGATAGCTCCGGCGCCTGGAAAGGGTTCGACGTCGATTATTGCCGTGCCATCGCCGCTGCCGTACTGAACGACCCGGCCAAGGTCCGCTTCGTGCCGACCACCACGCCGGCGCGCTTCACCGTGCTGCAATCGGGCGAGATCGACGTATTGATCCGCGACAGCACGCTGACCATGACCCGCAGCTTGCAGCTCCATCTGGCCGAGGTCGCCATCAATTTCTACGCGGGCCAGGGCTTCCTGGTCTCCAAGAAGCTGGGCGTCTCCAAGATCACCGAGCTCGACGGCGCGACCATCTGCACGCTGACCGGCGCCACGCTGGAACTCAACATCGCCGACTTCGCCCGCGCCAACGGCACCAAGATCGGCACCTTGCTGTTCGAAAAATCCGATGAAGCGGTGGCCGCCATGGAGGCCGGCCGTTGCGATGGCTATACCGACGATACCGGCAGCCTCGCCGCGGTCCGCTCCACCCTCAAGGCCCCGGCCGACTGGGTCGTGCTGGAAGGCGTGATCAGCAAGGAGCCGCTCGGCATCCACGCCCGCGCCGCCGACGTGAACTGGGTCAATATCTTGTACTGGATCGACAACGCGCTGAAGAGTGCGGAGGAATACGGCGTCACAAGGGCCAATGCCGACGAGAAGAAGGCTGGCACGGACCCGGTGATCAAGCGGCTGCTCGGCGTCGAAGGCGGCTTTGGCGAGATGATGGGCCTCGACAACGCCTGGAGCTACCGCGCCATCAAGGCGGTCGGCAATTACGGCGAGCTCTACGACGCGTATTTCGGCCCCAAGGGGCTCGACCTCGCCCGCGGCCAGAACAAGCTCTACAAAGACGGCGGCCTGGTCTACCCGCTGCCGTTCCGCTGAGCGGCCGAGCCGTCGCGATAGACCCACCTCTCCCCGCCGCCCGCCTTCCGCCGCCGCCGCGGCGGGATTGGGGGGCGGTCGCGGGGCAGGCGGTCGCGGGGCTGGCGGTGCTGCTGGTGCTGGCCTGGGCCGGCCGTAACGCGGCCGAGACGCTGGCCGACCGCAACATGCGGATCGATTTCGGCTTCCTGGCCAACCCGGCGGGCTTTGACATCCCGTTCCGCCTCATCCCGTGGTCGCCGAGCGACAGCTATGCCGGCGCGCTGCTGGTCGCCGGGTTGAACACGGCGCTGGCGGCGGTGCTGGCGATCGTGGGGGCAACGGCGCTGGGCCTGGTGCTCGCATTGCTGCGGCTTTCCGCCAATCCGCTCGCCGCCGCCCTGGCGCGCGCGGCCACCGAGCTGATCCGCAACACCCCGCAATTGCTGCAGATCGTGTTCTGGTACATCGCGGTGCTGCAGGTCCTGCCGGCGGCGCGGACCAGCCTGACCCTGGGCACCGCCGTTTTCCTCAACGTGCGCGGCCTGTTCCTGCCGGCGCCGGCTTCGCCGGCCTTTGCGGTCGCGGTCGCCGCCGGGATCGCGATGGCGGTCGTCCTGCCGCGCCTGCTGCCGCGCCTGCCTGTGCTGCTCACGACGGTGTTGCCGGCCGTGGCCGCGATCGCGATCGGCGCGGCCATGACCCGGTGGGAGCTGCCGGCGCTGCGCGGCTTCAACTTCGTCGGCGGCTGGCGGCTGCCGCCCGAACTGCTCGCGCTGGTGGTCGGCATCGGCATCTACACCGCGGCCTTCATCGGCGAGAACATCCGCGCCTCCATCGGCGCCGTGCCGGGCGGCCAGCGCGAAGCCGCGCGCAGCCTGGGACTGTCCCCGGGCCGCACGATGCGTCTGGTGGTGCTGCCCCAGGCGCTGCGCACGTTGCTGCCGCCGCTGACCAGCCACTACCTCAACATCATCAAGTCCACCACGCTCGGCGCAGCGATCGCCTATCCCGAACTGCTGCAGATTTTCGCCCGCACCGTGCTGAACCAGACCGGCCGCGCGGTGGAGACGATGTTGCTGGTGTTGGTCGTGTTCCTGGGGGTCAACCTGCTGGTCTCGCTGGCGATCGGGCGGCTGAACCAGCGCCTGCAACGGCAGGTGCGATGAAGGGAGCGGCCCGGTTCGCGCGCGCCTGCGTCGCCACGCCCGGCAATGCGGCGGTGACGGCCGGGCTGCTGGCGCTGCTGGCGATCGCGATGCCTCCCTTCTGGCGCTGGGCGGTGGCGGACGCGACCTGGTGGGCGGCGGACCGGCGCGGCTGCGGCCCGGATGGCGCCTGTTGGGCGTTCATCGGCGCGCGGGCGGCGCTGTTCTTCTATGGGCCGTATCCGGCGCCGGAGCGGTGGCGGGTCGACGTCGTCGCCGGGCTGCTGGCCGCCGCTCTCGGGGCCGCGCTGTTCCTTCGACGCGGGCGGGGCGGCGCGCTGCTGGTGCTCGTGCTGGGGGTGCCGATCGTGGGCGGCATCCTGCTGGCCGGGGGCGTGCTCGGCCTGACGCCGGTGGCCACCGCCGATTGGGGCGGGCTCACCCTCAACGTCGTGCTGTGCTTCGTCGCAGTAACGGCCGCGCTGCCGATCGGGACGCTGCTGGCGCTCGGCCGGCAATCCCGCCTCCCCTTCCTGCGCGCGCTCTGCGCCACCACCGTGGAGTTCTGGCGCGGCGTGCCGATCCTGGCGGTGTTGTTCATGGGCCTGGTGCTGCTGCCCATGGCGCTGCCCCGCGGCTGGACGATGGACACGCTGCTGCGCGCCACGCTGGTGCTGATCCTGTTCGTCTCGGCCTACATGGCCGAGGTAATCCGCGGCGCGCTGCAGGGCGTCGGCCGCGGCCAAGCCGAGGCGGCCGCAGCGCTCGGGCTCCACCCGGCCCAGATCTACCTGACCGTGGTGTTGCCCCAGGCGCTCCGCATCGCGGTGCCGGGCATCGTGAATCTGGTGGTGGATTTGTTCAAGGACACCACGCTGGTCAGCATCGTGGGGCTGTTCGACCTGATGGGCGTGGTCAATCAATCGCTGAAGGACCAGGCCTGGCTCGGCCATGCCACGGAAGGCTACGTGTTCGCGGCCGGCATCTTCTTCATCTGCTGCCTCGCCCTCTCGCTGGGCGGCACCCTGATCGAGCGCCGCCTCCGCGACGAGCGGTGATCAGGGCCGGCCGAGCGCCTTGCGGTAGCGCTGGAAGCAGGCCGCGCCACACTCGAGCCGCATCAGCGCCCCTTCGGCCAGCGCCGGCGCCAACTCGGGCCGCCAGGCGACCAGCGGCATGCCCGCCTCGGCGTTCCAGGCTTCCGAATGTTTCACGTCCAGGATGGCGTGCAGATCGAAGTAGTGGCGATCGGCATTGTCGACGCCCAAGCGCTTCAACCCGTCGCCCACCAGCTTGGCCCGGCTCGGCGCCGTCTGCTCGATCACGCCTAGCGCGCCCACCGAGTGGAACGCATAGCGTCGGTTGCACGCAAGCGCCGCCATGGTGTTGGCCAGCGCGAGCGACTCCCACACCGTCGATTCGACCGTCGGCGAGAGCTTCAGCGTTTCGGCCAGCTTCTCCAGCATCGGGCCATGCATGCCCTTGGGATTGCCGCGGCCCATCTCGTCCCAGTAGTTGCGCGCCAACTCCAGCTTCGGCTGGGTGGGCAAGCGCACCTGCGTCACGGCCGTCAGGTCCTCGAACCCGGCCTCGCCCGCCACTTCCTGCGTCAGGAACCAGCGCATCTCGTCCATGGTCGCCTCTTCGGCGAGCCATGGGAACAGCGGATCGTTCTGGCCGGGCCCGTTATGCTCCAGCGCTTCGAACCAGGCGATGAACCCATCGGGCGTCCGCGGCGCCTCGGCCGCCCGCTCGGCCACCGATGCGCGGAACGTTTCGATCCAGCGACCCTCCTCGAGCACGAACTGCGCGTGATCCTCGACCTCGGCTTCCCAGTGCGCGTGCGGCAGCGCGGGCGTGAAACGGTGGGTGTTGAATCCGGCGAGGCGGCGATGGAATACGTCCTGCTCGCTCAACGAGCTCTGGGTTCCGTCTGGCAATGGCGTGCTCCTCAAGTACGGTGGACCGTCAGCAGAACCGCCGCGATCCGATCTGTTTGCGCATATGGCTCGTTCTCGAGCTCTTCCCCGAACACATCTGGGTCAATCTCCTCGTACGTCCAGCCGAGGCCGGAGCCGTCGAGACGCTCGGCCGCCGCCGCGCGGAACGGGTCGGTTCCGTCCACGATCGCCACGCCCGTGTAGAGCAACAACGTTCCACCCGGGGCCAAGCGTTCGATGGCCGTTTCGAGAATCTTGAGCGACAAACCTGCCCCGAGCGGACCGCCGCCATGGCGGTAGGCGCGCGCGCCGGGGTCGACCAGATAGGGCGGATTGCTGACGATCAGGTCGAACGCGCCGTCTACGGCTCCCAGCAGGTCGCTACGCCGCGCTTCCAGCCGAACGCCGGCCACGGCGGCGTTGACGCGCGCCAGATGCAGCGCGGCGTCGTTGATGTCGACCGCGAACACCTCCGCCGCTTCCCTCCGCGCGCGGGCCACCACGATCGCGCCCGGCCCCGCGCCGCAGCCAATATCCACCACCCGGCGCGGACCCGCCGGCAGCACCGGTTTGATCGCCCGCGCGAACCGATAGGTGTCCGGCCCGAAGAACACCGCGTTCTCCTCGACCGTGGGGTACGCCGAGTGCATGAACAACGTCTCGTCCAGCATGGACAACCGAACGGCGCTGCGCAGGCCCCCCGCGGTCTCGGACAAGACGCCGGCCTCCCGCGCGGCGGCCTCGACCCGCGCCGGCAAGTCGCCGGGTGCGAACGGGCGGCTCCAGCCGAACACGTCGTTCAACGTGGCCGTCGTGCGCGGGGCGCTGGCGGCGCGGGCGTTCACGCGCGCGATGGTCGCCGGGGTCGGGGTCACGAACGAGTAGCCGGTCTCGGCGACCCGGCGCGCCAGCCGCACCAGGCTGGTCTCGTCCACATCTGTCAGCATGGCCGCGCAACGTTCCGGGGCGGCGGCGAGTTCCCGTCAGCGATGGGCGAGCAACGGTCCCAGCGCATCCGATACGCCGGCCAGGAACACTTGCACCCCGATGCACAGAAGGATGAACGCCGATAACCGCCCGATGGTCTGGCTGGCCGTGCGCCCGAGCCATTCGCCCAGCCGGTCCGCCACGCCGTAGAGCAGCGCGATCCCGATCGCGACGGCCAGCGCCGCGAGGCTCACGCCGCCAAAGAAGCGCCACAGGCCGCCATCCTCCGACGGATGGCCCGCTCCCAGCGCGACGCAGACCGCGATGGTGCCCGGCCCCGTCGTGAACGGCAGCGTCAACGGAAAGAAGGCGACGTCGTCGCCGGGCTCGGCGGCTTGTTGCTGCTTGCGGTCCTCCCGCCGCTCCGGCGCCCCGATCAGTTCCCACGCGAAGCCGATCAACATCGCGCCGCCCGCGATCCGCAGCGCGCCGATGCTGATGCCGAAGAACGCCAGGATGTAGGACCCGGTCCACAACGCGACCAGCATCACGCCCAGCGAGTAGAGCCCCACCCGCCGCGCGAGATGCACCCGCTCCTCATGCGTCCGATCCGCCGTCGCCTCCCGGAAGATGAACGACCCGGCGATCGGGTTGACGATGCTGAACAAGGCCGGGAACGCTAACAGGAACGCCGCGATCATGCCCGCTTGCCCCGCCGCAGCGGCAGGTTGGTGCGATACACCACCCGCTTGAGCGCGAACGCGCTCTCCACCCCGCGCACCCCCGGCATCCGCGTCAGCTTGGTGCGCAACAATTCCTCGTAGCTCGCCAGGTCGGGCGTCACTACCCGCAGCAGGTAGTCGGACGCGCCGGACATCACGTAGCACTCCATGATCTCCGGCAACTCGGCGACGGCGCGCTCGAATGCCAGCAACTGCTCCTCCGCCTGGGTGGAGAGCCGCACGGAGACGAACACGCTGACGGGGAGGCCGACCCGGTCGGGGTCGAGCAGCGCCACGTAGCCCCGGATGAAGCCGTCGCGCTCGAGCAGGCGCTGCCGGCGATGCGCCGGGCTCGGTGACAGCCCGGCGACGTCGGCCACCTCCGCACTGGTAGCCCGCCCATCAGCCTGCAGGTGCTCGAGAATGGCGAGGTCGATTTGATCAAGTCGAGCCGACATTGCGACAGATCATCCTGTGTTGCAGCGCACCATTAGCCGTTCCTGCTAATCGGCCCGGTCCTCCTACGACGGAAATGGGAACACATGCCAGCGATTCCGGCGCTATGCTGCCCGGATAGGAGACTTGCATGGACATTGGCCTCGCCGTCCCGCCGATCACCCTGGAAACCCGCCTCGTCGATCACGACCGGCCCGTCCTGCTCTCAGGCGTGCAGGCGCTGGTGCGCGTGCTGCTGGAGCAATCGCGGCTGGACCGGGCGGCCGGGCTGAACACTGGCGGGCTGGTCTCCGGCTATCGCGGCTCGCCGTTGGGCGGCGTCGACCAGGAGATGTGGCGGCGCGAGAAGCTGCTTTCCGAGGCCGGCATCCGCTTCCAGCCCGGCCTGAACGAGGACCTCGCGGCGACCATGCTTTGGGGCTCGCAGCAGGTGGACCTGTTCCCCGGCAAGCGCGTCGATGGCGTGTTCGGCATGTGGTATGGCAAAGGGCCGGGCGTGGACCGCAGCGGCGACGCCTTCCGCTGCGCCAACACCATGGGCACGTCCCGGCACGGTGGTGTCCTGGCCGTCTCCGGCGACGACCACGTGGCCCATTCTTCCGTGTTCCCGCACAGCACGGAAGGCATCTTCGAGAGCGTCAACATCCCGATCCTGCAGCCCGCGGACGTGCAGGACATCGTCGATCTCGGCCTTGCCGGCCTTGCCATGTCGCGCTTCTCCGGCCTGTGGGTCGCGCTCAAGACCATCGCCGAGACCGCCGAACAGCACGGCACCGCGGTGATCCCCAGCCTGCGCCAGTTCAACGTCCCCCCGATCGACCTGCCGCCGCACGGGCTCAACATGGACGCGCACCTCGCTTGGCCGGCGCAGCGTCAGTTGCTCGAACGCCGCGTGCTGCTCGAGCGGCTGCCCGCCGCCCTGGCCTGGGCGCGTGCCAACCGGCTGGACAAGCGGGTCAGCGGCACCGACGACGCGGAGATCGGCTTCGTCACCGTCGGCAAGGCGCATCACGACCTGCTGCACGCGCTGACCCGGCTCGGCCTGGACCGGCACCCGGCGCTGGCGGTCTACAAGGTGGCACTCACCTGGCCGCTGGAGACGGAGGGCGTCCGCGAATTCGCCCGCGGGAAGAAGGCGCTGATCGTGGTGGAGGAGAAGCGTTCCTTCGTCGAGCGGCAGATCCGCGACACGCTCTACAACATGCCGGCCGACCGCCGCCCGACGATCCTCGGCAAGCGCGACCTCGAGGGCGCGCCCTTGCTGCCGGAGCAGCTTGAGCTATCGCCCGAACTGGTCATGCCCGCGCTCGCCCGCGCGCTGCGCCCGTTCGGCATCGAGGTGCCGGAGGTTCGCGTGCCCGCCTTGCCCGCCAGCGCCGGCATCATCGCGCGCGCGCCGATGTTCTGCGCCGGCTGCCCGCACAACACCTCCACCGTGTTGCCGGACGGCTCCTTCGCCATGGCCGGTATCGGCTGCCACACCATGGCGGTGTCGACCAGCGACTTCACCCGCACGTTCAGCCAGATGGGCGGCGAAGGCGTGCCCTGGGTCGGCCTCGCCCCCTTCATGGAGGTGCCGCACATGTTCGCCAACATGGGCGACGGCACCTATCAGCACTCGGGCCTGCTCGCGATCCGTCAGGCAATCGCGGCCAAGACGCCGATGACCTACAAGCTGCTGTTCAACGATGCGGTCGCCATGACCGGCGGCCAACCCGCCGAGGGCGCACCCACCGTGCCGAAGATCGCGGCCCAGCTCGCCGCCGAGGGTGTCGGCCGGATCGCGATCGTCGCCGACGACGTCGCCCGCCTGCCGGAACCGTCCGCCCTGCCCCCCGGCACGTTGCGCCACGGCCGCGAGGAACTCGACGCCGTGCAGCGCGAGTTGCGCGAGTTCCCGGGCGTGTCGGCCATCATCTACGACCAGGTCTGCGCCACGGAGAAGCGCCGCCGCCGCAAGCGCGGCAAGATGGCGGCCGCTGAGACGCGGGTGATGATCAACCCGGACGTCTGCGAGAATTGCGGCGACTGCACCGCGCAATCCAACTGCATCGCCATCGAGCCGGTCGACACCGATCACGGCCGCAAGCGCCGCATCAGCCCGACCAGCTGCAACACCGACCTGTCCTGCCTCAAGGGTTTCTGCCCCAGCTTCGTCACCTCCAGCGCCGCCGCGCCACCGCCGGTGATGGACCACGCCGCGCTCTGGGCGGCGCGCGAGGCCGAGTTTGCCGCCGAGCTGCCGGCACCGACCCCCGCCCAAGGCACGGTGTGGCGCGGCCTGTTCGCCGGCATTGGCGGCGGCGGCATCGTCACCTGCGGCCAGATCGTCGCCATGGCGGCGCATCTGGAGGGCCGCCAGGTCACTACCCTCGACTTCACCGGGTTGGCGCAGAAGAACGGTGCCGTGGTCTCGCATGTGCAAATGGCCGTCGCCGGGCTGGACGTGGTCTGCATCCCGCGCGGCGAGGCCGACCTGCTGCTGGCGGCCGACCTCGCGGTCGGCGCCGGGCCGGACGTGCTGGGCCGTTGCCGCAACGACGCCGCAGTGGTCGGCAACCTGGACCTGCAGGCGGGCGCCGGCTTCCTCAAGGAGCGCGACCTGCCGGTGGACGCCGGGCTGCACCGGCGCGCCATCGGCCGCGTCGTCGATCGCGGCAACTCGGTCTATCTGCGCGGCAGCCAAATTTCCGAACGGCTGTTCGGCACCGCGCAGGCGGTCAACACGCTCATGCTGGGCATCGCCTGGCAGGAAGGCGCGCTGCCGCTCGGCGAGGCCAGCCTCCGTCGCGCCATCGAGCTGAACGGCACCGCCGTGCCGCTCAACCAGCGCGCCTTCCTGTGGGGCCGCATCCTCGCGACCCGGCCGGACCTCGCGGACGCCATCATGGCCGACACCGCCGCGCTGCCGGACGACCTGCCCAGCGTGGTCGCGCGCCGCACCGCCGAGATCGAGGCCTACGGCAATGCCCGCCTCGCCCGCCGCTACCGCCGCCTGGTCGACGCGACCGAGGCCCGCGAGACCGCCCTGCTCGGCCAGCCCGGCGCCCTCACCCGCGCCGTCGCCGAAGGCTGGTATCGCGCCCTGGCCTACAAGGACGAGTACGAGGTCGCCCGTCTGCACGCCGCCGCCGATTACGGCGCCGAGCCGACGTTCCACATGGCCCCGCCGCTGATCAGCGGGACCGACAAGGCCACGGGTCGCCGCCGCAAGATCGCGATTCCCGGCCGCGTCGCGCTGCCGTTGTTCCGCCTGCTGCGGCACGGCAAGGCGCTGCGCGGCACCCCGCTCGATCCGTTCGGCTGGCAGGCCGACCGCCGGGAGGAACGCGCGCTGTTGACGCAGTACGAAGCCGACCTCACATCGCTGCTGCCGACCCTGCGCGACGACACGCTGCCAGCCGCCACTGAACTGGCCCGCCAGCCGATCGACATCCGGGGCTTCGGGCCCATCAAGGCCGACGCCATGCGCAAAGCCGCCCGGCGCCGGACCGATCTGCTCGAGGCCGTGGCCCAGCCGCGCATGGCGGAGCGGCAGGCGGCGGAGTAGAACGGACCAAACGGGAGACGCGCCATGCTCGACAACACCGACCCGAACGACCTCGTCGTCGAAACCGCCCGCCGCTTCGCGCAGGAGCGTCTGGCGCCCACCGCCGCCGCGCGCGAGAAGGCCGGCGTGATCGAGCCGGAGATCATCCGCGAACTCGGCGAGATGGGCTTCCTCGGCGCGACGCTGAGTTCGGAGTGGGGCGGCAGCGAGATCCCTTACGAGACCTACGCCCAGGTGGTGGAAGAGATCGCGGCCGGCGACGGCTCGGTTTCCACGCTGGTCAGCGTGCACAACGCGCCGACCTGCGAGATCCTGCAGAAGTTCGGCACGCCGGAGCAGAAGGAGCGCTGGTTGCGCCCGTTGGCGACCGGCGAGAAGGTCGGCAGCTTCGCGCTGACGGAACCCTCCGCCGGGTCGGACGCCGCGAGCGTGAAGACGCGGGCGACGCGGACCAACTCGGGCTACACGGTCAACGGCTCCAAGCAGTTCATCAGCAACGCCCGCATCGGCCAGACCACCATCCTGTTCGCCGTCACCGACCCGGAAGCGGGTAAGAAAGGCATTTCCGCTTTCGTGGTGGACAACGCCACGCCCGGCTTCAGCGTGTCCCGGGTCGAGCACAAGCTGGGCCAGAAGGCCTCCGATAGCTGCGCGCTGTCGTTCGACGACATGCACGTGCCCGACGACCAGCGTATCGGCGCCGAGGGCGAGGGACTCAAGATCGCGCTGTCGACGTTGGAGAGCGGGCGCATCGGCATCGCCGCGCAGGCGGTCGGCATGGCGCGCGCCGCGCTGGACTACGCCATCGCCTACGCCAAGGACCGCAAGCAGTTCGGCGGCAAGCCGATCATCGAGCACCAGGCGGTCGCGTTCCGGCTGGTCGACGCCAAGACCAAGCTCGCCGCCGCCCACGAGCTGACGCTGAAGGCGGCGCGCCTCAAGGATGCCGGCCGCCCGGCGCTCGAGGCCGCCGCGATGGCCAAGCTGTTCGCCTCCGAGATCGCCGAGGAGGTCTGCTCGGTCGCGATCCAGACTCTGGGCGGCTACGGCTACCTGGCCGACTACCCGGTCGAGCGCATCTATCGCGACGTCCGCGTGTGCCAGATCTACGAGGGCACCTCCGACATCCAGAAGCTGATCCTGCAGCGCATGCTGTGAGGCCGGCACGGCGGCGCGCGCCCGGGTTCGGCCGCCGCCATCTCCTTCTCGGCGGGGCCGCCTCGATCGGGCTGGCCCTGGCCCCGCTCGGCGCCCGCGCGCAGTGCAGCCTGGCGCCACAGGCGGTGGTGCCGCTACAGGCGGTGGAGGGCTTCCCCGTGATCGCCGGCAGCGTGGGCGGCACGCCGGTGACGTTCGTACTCGATACCGGGGCGCAGGCGCACCTGCTGCTGCCGGCTGCCGAGGCGGTTCTGCGTCTGCCGGCCATGACCGGCACCGTGCCGCTGATCGGCACCGGCGGCGCCCGGGACGCACCGGTGGTGCTGCTGCAGAACGTCCAGCTCGGCGGCGTCACGCTGATGCCGGCTCCCACGCCGGTGGCGCCGTTGCCGGTGACGCCGCGCGTGTCGCCCTTGCTGGCCGGGCTGCTCGGCGCGCCGCTGCTGGCGCAGTTCGACCTCGCGCTCGACGCGCCCGGCGGGGCGCTGGGCCTCTACCCGCCGGGGGGCTGCGACGGCGCCCTGCCCCGCCTGGCGTCACGCCAGACGGTGGTGCCGCTCTCGATCACGGCCGACCGGCAGGCGTTGCTGACCGTCGGCATCAACGGCCGCGCCGTCACCGCCCTGCTCGACACCGGCTCCCGCGCGACGCTGCTCACCGAGGCCGCCGCGGCCCGTCTCGGCCTCAGCGCGCCGTTCTCGGCCAACACCGCGCGCGGCGTGGATGGCGAGCACGTGCCGGTGGGACACACCACGGTGCGCGAGCTCAGCGTGGGCGACGACGTGATCCGCGACATGCCGGTCAGCATCTCGCCGGTGCAGCTCGGCGACGCCGACATGCTGCTCGGGTTCGATTACCTGCGGCAGCGCCGGGCTTATGTGTCCTACGTCACGTCGCGATTGGTGATCGCCTTGCCTGGCCCTGCCGCATCAGCGCGATGATGGCGCGGGCGGCCTCGGCCGGGTCGGCGGCGCCGGTGATCGGCCGGCCGACGACGAGGTAGTCGGCCCCCCGTTCGACCGCGGCGTCCGGCGTGGCCGCCCGCTTCTGGTCGTGATGGTCGGCGCCGGCGAGCCGGATGCCGGGCGTGCCTACCAACAGATCGGCCCTCCCGGCCCGGCGCCGGATCGCGTCCGGATCGTCCGCGGCTGACGCGATGACCCCGTCGCACCCGGCCTCGGCCGCTGCGCGCACCCGCAGGTCGACGATCTCCTGCAATGGCCGGTCGTAGCCCATCGCGCGCAACGCAGCGTCGTCCTGGCTGGTGAGCACGGAGATGGCGAACACCTGAAGCGCGCTTTCACCCCGCCCGTCCACCGCCGCACGCAGCATGTCGGGATCGCCGTGCACCGTCACGATCGACACCCCCCGCGCCGCCGCGGCCGCCACGCCCCGCCGCACGGTCTCCCCGATGTCGTACATCTTGTAGTCGAGGAACACGCGCTTGCCGGATCCGGTGAGCTCGTCGATCAGCGCATCCACGCCGCGCTGGAAGAACAGCCACATGCCGATCTTGTAGAACGACACGGCCTCGCCGAGCCGGGCCACCAACGCCCGCGCCTCCTCCAGAGTCGGCACGTCGAGGGCGACGATGAGCCTTTCCTCGATCGATCCCACCTTCTCCCTCTCGACGCCCGGGGTCACGCCGTTTCCCGGAACAGTTCGCGGCCGATCAGCATGCGGCGGATCTCGCTGGTTCCCGCGCCGATCTCGTAGAGCTTGGCGTCCCGCAACAGCCGGCCAGTCGGGTAGTCGTTCACGTAGCCGTTGCCGCCCAGCACCTGGATCGCCTCCAGGGCCATCCACGTCGCCCGCTCCGCCGCATACAGGATCGCACCCGCCGCATCCTTGCGGCTGGTCTCGCCGCGGTCGCAGGCCTTGGCCACCGCGTAGACGTAGGACCGCGCCGCGTTCAGCGTCACGTACATGTCGGCCAGTTTGCCCTGCATGAGCTGGAACTCGCCGATCGCCTGGCCGAACTGCTTGCGCTCGTGCACGTAGGGCATCACGACGTCCATGCACGCCTGCATGATGCCCAGCGGGCCCGCCGCCAGCACCGCGCGCTCGTAATCCAGCCCGCTCATCAGCACGTTGACGCCCCGGCCGACGCCGCCCAGCACGTTCTCCTCCGGCACCTCGACGTCGACGAACACCAGCTCGCCCGTGTTGGACCCGCGCATCCCCAGCTTGTCCAGCTTCTGCGCGCACGAGAACCCGGCGAAGCCCTTCTCGATCAGGAATGCCGTGATGCCGCGCGGCCCCGCCTCCGGGTCCGTCTTGGCATACACCACCAGCGTATCGGCCTCCGGCCCGTTGGTGATCCACATCTTGGAACCGTTCAGCACGTAGCGCTCGCCACGCTTCTCCGCCCGCAGCCGCATCGACACCACGTCCGACCCGGCGCCGGGCTCGCTCATCGCCAGCGCGCCGACATGCTCGCCCGAGACCAGCTTGGCCAGATAGCGCCCTTTCTGGTCGGCATTGCCGTTCTTGCGGATCTGGTTGACGCAGAGGTTCGAGTGCGCGCCGTAGGACAGCCCCACGCTCGCCGAGGCGCGGCTGATCTCCTCCATCGCTACGCAGTGCTCGAGGTAGCCCATGCCGGCGCCGCCGTACTCCTCCTCCACCGTGATGCCGAGCACGCCCAGATCGCCCATCTTGCGCCACAGGTCGGCCGGGAAATCGTTGTCGCGATCGATGGCGGCGGCGCGCGGCGCGATCTCGTCGGCGGCGAACCCGGCGACGCTGGCCCGAAGCATGTCGGCCGTCTCCCCGAGATCGAAGTTCAACGAGGCCGGCCGGTTGGAAAGGGTTGCAGACACGGGCTGTTTCCTCTTGTACTTCCGTCCAACTATATAGGTAGGGGAACTCGATGAGCACCAGCGCGCCCGGTCACGTCGATGCCCCGAGCTACGTTCATGGCGCGACCGACACCCCGCTGCTCGGCGAAACCATCGGCCAGAACCTCGACCGCACCGCCGCCCGCGTGCCCGACACGGAAGCCCTCGTGGTGCGCAGCCAGGGTGTGCGCTGGACCTACCGCGAGCTGGCCGAGCGTGCGGACGCGTTCGCCGCCGGGCTGCTGGCGTTGGGGCTCGAGCGTGGCGACCGGATCGGCATCTGGTCGCTCAACAATGCCGAATGGGTCGTCACCCAATTCGCCACCGCCAAGGCCGGGCTCATCCTGGTCAACATCAACCCGGCCTACCGGCTGCACGAACTCGAGTTCGCGCTCAACAAGGTCGGCTGCCGCGCGCTGATCACGGCGACGCGGTTCAAGACCAGCGACTACCTCGGCATGCTGACCGAACTCGCCCCCGAGCTGCCGACCAGCGCCCCCGGCGCGTTGCACGCCGCCCGCCTGCCGCAGCTCCGCACCGTGATCCAGATCGGCGGCACCAGCCCCGGCGCCATTCCGTTCGCCGAAGTCGCCGAGCGCGCGACGGCCGAACACCGGGCCGCCTTGGCCCGCCTGCAGCCGACGTTGCAATTCGACGACGTGGTGAACATCCAGTTCACATCCGGCACCACCGGCAGCCCCAAAGGTGCGGCGCTCACCCACCACAACATCCTCAACAATGGCTTCTTCATCGGCGAGGCCATGCGGCTGACCGAGGCCGACCGGATCTGCATCCCGGTGCCGCTCTATCACTGCTTCGGCATGGTGCTCGGCAACCTCGCCTGCACGACGCACGGCGCCACCATGGTCTATCCCGGCGAGGGGTTCGACCCGCTGGCGACGCTGCAGGCCGCGGCGGAGGAGCGCTGCACCGGGCTGCACGGCGTGCCGACCATGTTCATCGCCGAGCTGGAACACCCCGACTTCGCCAGCTTCGACCTGTCGCGTCTGCGCACCGGCATCATGGCCGGCTCGCCCTGCCCCATCGAGGTGATGCGCCGCGTGGTGGATCGGATGAACCTGCGCGAGCTCACCATCGCCTACGGCATGACGGAAACCAGCCCGGTCAGTTTCCAGAGCTCGACGACGGACCCGATCGAGCGCCGGGTCAGCACGGTCGGGCGCATCCACCCGCATGTCGAGGTCAAGATCATCGACGTCGAGGGCCGCATTGTGCCGCGCGGCGTCGCCGGCGAGCTGTGCACGCGCGGCTACCCGGTCATGCCGGGCTATTGGGAGGACGAGGCGCGCACCCGCACCGCCATCGACGCCGCGCGCTGGATGCACACCGGCGACCTGGCCGTGATCGACGCGGAGGGCTTCTGCAACATCGTCGGCCGCATCAAGGATCTGGTCATCCGCGGCGGCGAGAACGTCTATCCGCGCGAGGTGGAGGAGTTCCTCTACGCGCACCCCGCGATCCTGGACGTCCAGGTGTTCGGCGTGCCGGACGATCGCTACGGCGAGGAGATCTGCGCCTGGGTCAAGCTGCGGCCCGGCGCGACGCTGAGCGAGGCCGAGCTGCAGGCGCACTGCCGCGGCCAGATCGCGCATCAGAAGATCCCGCGCTACGTCCGCTTCGTCGACGAGTTCCCGATGACGGTCACCGGCAAGATGCAGAAATTCATCATGCGCGAGACCATGGAGCGCGAGTTGAACCTGCGCCAACGCGAGACAGCCTGACAGGAAAGTGAGTCTTCACGTCAGCGAGCGGTTGAAACTTCGGCAAGTTCGCGCGAAATTCCCGCCATGCCGAGCTTCAGCAAGCTGGTCCCGGAGGGCGACAACCGCCCGCGCGAGGTCTGCGACACCTGCGGTTACGTGGCTTACGACAATCCCAAGATCGTCGTCGGCTCCGTGGTCGCGAGTGGCGGTCGCGTATTGCTGTGCCGCCGGGCGATCGAGCCGCGGCACGGTTTCTGGACCCTGCCGGCCGGCTACCTGGAACATGGCGAGACGCTGGAAGAGGGCGCGCTGCGCGAGGCGCACGAGGAAGCCGGTGCGACCATCCGCGCCGATGGCGTCCTCGCCCTCTACAACATCAGCCGCATCGGCCAGGTCCAGGTCATGTTCCGCGCCCGCTTCGAGGGCGAGGTCCGGTTCGAGCCGGGCATCGAGAGCCTCGACGTGCGCTTGTTCGCCTGGGATGAGATCCCGTGGGACGAGCTTGCTTTTCCTTCCGTGCACTGGGCACTCCATGCCTGGCGCGATGCGGGCGATGCCCCGCTCGGCCCGCCCGCCGGCAACCCGGCGAGCGACGAGCGCGGCACCAACCGCCTGATGACCGAGGTTGCCCTATGAAAAACCTTTGGCTGATTGCCGCTGCCCTGCCCCTGCTCGCCGCCGCCCCGATGGACCGGCCTCTCACCCTCGGCGTGCCGGCCGATGGCGGTTACTCGCTGCAGCAGCCGGCCCCGCGCATCGCGTCTGGCCGCCCGCCCTCCTTCCTGCCCGCGCCGCTGCCCAACCGCGACGTCAGCACGCCCGCACCGGAGCGCGCGACCAACGAGACGACCCTGGCGCCCACGCTGTTCACCACGCGCACGCAGTTCCGTGGCGACGGTTTCTCGCCGGGCTCGACCGCTCAAAGCGAGCAGGAGAAGAAGACCCGCCCCGGTGCCGGCTTCAGCCTTCACATGCCGTTCGCGCCGCAATAGGCCTGCTTGGCAACCCACCTTACCCGCCCCACGTTCTCCCTAAGGAAAGGGACAGCAAAATGCGGAATGGACAGCGGCAAAGGCGGCAGGCAGCCGCCGCACAGGCCAAGGCGATCGACGCGGCCGCCATCGCGGTGACGACGGGCCTGGGCCTCCTGGGACTTCTCGCGGGCCTCGCCGGCCTGCTTCACTGAAACGCGTGGGCGCTCAGGCGGCGCCCACGAGACCCTTGGCGAAGTCCATCGCCTCGAATGGCCGCAGGTCGTCGGCCCGCTCGCCAACGCCGACGGCGTGGATCGGAAGCGCGAACGCCTGAGCCAAGGCGACCACGATCCCGCCTCGCGCACTGCCGTCCAGCTTGGTCACCACCAGGCCCGACACGTCCACCAACTCCTTGAAGACCCGGACCTGCTCCATCGCGTTCTGACCAGTCGTCGCGTCGAGCACCAGCAGGGTCGAATGCGGCGCCGTCGGGTCCTGCTTGCGCATGACGCGGATGATCTTGGCCAGCTCCTCCATGAGCGCACCCTTGTTGTGCAGCCGCCCCGCGGTATCGACGAGCAAGACGTCCGCGCCCTCCGCCTTGGCCCGCTTCAGCGCGTCGAAGGCCAGCCCGGCCGGGTCTGCGCCTGGCGCCCCGGCGACCACGGGCGCCCCGGTCCGCTCGCCCCAGACTTGCAATTGCTCGACCGCCGCGGCGCGGAACGTATCGCCCGCGACCATGATGGGGCGCAGCCCTTCGGCGCGGTATTTCTGCGCCAGCTTGCCGATGGTGGTCGTCTTTCCGGTCCCGTTGACCCCGACCACCAGCACCACGTGCGGCCGTAGCGACCGGTCGATCTCGAGCGGCACTGCGATCGGGCCGAGCATGGTCGCGATCTCCTGGCTCAGCGCTTCCTTGACCTCGTCATCCGTCACGTTCTGCCCAAAGCGGGTGCGGCGGAACTCGGCAATGATCTGCTCGGCCGCCGCCGGCCCGAGATCGGCGGCGATCAAGGTCTCCTCCAGCAGCTCGAGCGCCTCGTCGTCCAGCCGCTTCTTGGTTAGCGCGGCCGAGATGCCGCCCGTCAGCTTCTGCGTGCTGCGGCTCAGCCCCTCCTTGAGCCGCGAGAAGAACCCGAGTGCCATCAGCCCGCCTCTACCCCGTCCGCCGACGCCGCCGAGACCCGTAGCGCGACCACCGCGCCGACCGGATGCTCGTCGCGCAGCGTGACCTTGGTGAAATGTTCGCTATGGCCGACGCCCCCGCGCTCGACCACGACCTGGACGGGGCGGCCGACCTGTTCGGCATGGAACGCCGCCGCATTGACGCGCCCTTGCGCCCGCAGCGCCTCCGCCCGCGCCCGGCGCTCCGGCACGGGCACTTGCGGCATCCGCGCCGCCGGCGTGCCGGGGCGGATCGAATAGGGGAACACATGGAGGTACGGGATCGCCGTGTCAGCCAGCAGCGCCAGCGTGTCCGCCTGGTGCGCCGGAGTCTCGGTCGGGAACCCGGCGATCAGGTCCGCCCCGATCGCGATACCCGGCCGCAGCCGCCGCGCCTGCGCGATCACCCGCGCCGCATCCGCCCGCGAGTGCCGCCGCCGCATCCGCTTCAGCACGAGGTCGCTGCCCGTCTGCAACGAGAGGTGCAGGTGCGGCATCAGACGCTCCTCTTCCGCCAGCGCCCGCCACAACGGCGCGTCCAACGCCGCCGGGTCGAGCGAGGAGAGCCGCAGCCGTGGCAACTCCGACACCTCGCGGAGGATCGCCAGCACCAGCTCGCCGAGCCCGGCTTCCCCACTGCGGTAGCTGGCCAGGTCCACGCCGGTCAGCACGATCTCGTTGATCCCCGCCGCCGTCAGCGCGCGTGCCTGCGCCACCGCCTCGGCCACCGGCAGCGACCGGCTCGCGCCGCGCCCCTGCGGAATGATGCAGAAGGTGCAGGCGTGGTCGCAGCCGCCTTGCACGTCGAGGAACGCCCGCGCCCGCCCCGCGATGCCGCCGCCCGGCGCCGCATTGCCCCGTATGGCCGTGCGCGGCCCCACGGCGCCCGCCGCGCCGGGCTGCCAATGCTCCTGCCGCAGCTTCTCCGCATTGCCCAGCACCCGCGACACGCCCGGCAGCCCCGCCCACCGCTCCGGCGCGATCTGCGCCGCGCAACCGGTCACCACGATGGCCGCTTCCGGCCGCTCGCGATGCACCCGCGCGATCGCCTTGCGGCATTGCCGCTCCGCCTCGGCCGTCACCGCGCAGGTATTGACCACCACCGTGTCCCGCAGCCCGGCCGCATGCTGGCGAATGGTCTCGCTCTCCACCGTGTTCAGCCGGCAGCCGAACGTCAGCACCTCGAGGCTCACCCGTCGATCTCGCCGTGAAAGCTGGTCGCCACCGGCCCGGTCATCAGGACGCGGCCGGCCGGCGTCAGCTCGATTTCCAACAGCCCGCCATCCATCTCGATCGCGACCCGCGGCTCGATCAGCCCGCGCCGATGCGCATTGACCGCCGCGGCGCAGGCGCCGGACCCGCAGGCCAGCGTCAGCCCGGCGCCCCGTTCCCACACGCGCAATCGCATGTGCCGGCGATCGTCGATCCGGGCGAAACCGACATTGACGCGGTCGGGGAACAGCTCGTGCCGCTCCAACGCCGCGCCCTCCCGCTCCGCCCGATCCGGGTCGTCCACGAAGAAGGTCACGTGTGGGTTGCCGATCGAGCACGCCGCGCCGTCGCCCGCCGGCAGCGGCAGGTGAAGCGTGTAGGCCTCGTGCGCCAGCGGGATCTCGTCCCATCGCAGCAGGGCGCGGCCCATGTCGACCCGGATGCGCCCGTCCGCCAGCCGCTCGGCCGGCAAGTCGCCCGCCACCGTGCGGATCACCTGGAACGGCCGCCCGTTCTGCTCGAACAACAGCTCCGCGACGCAGCGCGTGGCGTTGCCGCAAGCGCCGGCTTCCGACCCGTCGGGATTGCGGATGCGCATCAGCAGGTCCGCATCCGTCTGCGCCGGCGGCGGGTGCAGCGTGATGAATTGGTCGCATCCGATGCCGAGCCGCCGATCGGCCAGCACCCGCACCTGCTCGGCCGAGAACTCGACGGCGCGGCGCCGGGCATCGACGATGACGAAGTCGTTGCCGGCGCCGTGCATCTTCACGAAGGGGATCGGCATGGTGGGGCTCATATAGGCGATCGACGGCCCGAGCGGAACGTCACAGCCCTTTGACGGTGCCGCCCTTCCCTTCCGGCTTGGCGCCGTTGATTTTGGTGGACGGCTCGATCGTGACCACGGAACCGCCGCCGACCAGGATGGCCGGGTTCTCGCAGTTGAGATCGAGCGTGACGTTGCGCAGGATCAGGCCGCCATTCCCGCTGGACGTGTCTTCCGTCGCGTAATCCAGCACGGTGTGGTTGTAGGCGCCGGCCTTCTTGACGATGGTCGCCCCATCGATGATCGCCGGTGCCACCGTTCCGTCGGGCACGTCGATTGAGGCGGCCGAGAAGGCGTCGTAGCTGCCGCCCTTGATGGCGAGTGCGAAGGCCCGGATCTTGGCCGCGTGGCCGCCATTGGGATCGGTGGACTGCACGTTGGTCAGCGTGACCGACAGCGTGCCGTGCGACATGTAGATGTTGTGGGTGTAGCCGTCGCCCAGGCCGTTGTTGAACAGCTTGGTGTCCGTGACCGTCATCACCACCGGGACATCGCCGCCGGCGATGCCGTTCTGATTCTTGGTCAGGCTGCCACCGACGATGTCGACGTAGCCGGCGCCCAGGTCGGGGCGGATGGCCGCGGTGCCCTGCGCCGAGCCCTGATCCATGGCGACCCCGGTGATCACCGGGTTGACGATGACGCTGTCGGCCGCCGGCACCAGCGCCCCCTTGCCGCGCGCGAGCGAGCCGGTCAGACCGGTGAGGTCGAGCGACGCGCCGCTGCCGAACACGATCTTGAGCGGCACCGTCCAGACCGGCGGGGCCTCGTGGTAGCGGCCCGGGCCGATCTCGACCGTGTCACCGGCGCCCGCCGCCTTGATCGCCGCCGAGATGGTTCCGTATTGGCAGCTCGCGCAGACCTTCAACGTGTGGCCGGAGGTGCCGGGCGCCGGGCTGCGCCGGGTCGGCAGGGTCGGCATCTTGGCGTTGCTGGCCGACACGGCGGCCGTGGTCTGCCCGCTCGCATCGGTCTGGAACGCGTCGGGCAGGCTGGCATTGTAAAGCGAGCCGCCGCCGGAATTATAGAACTGCCATGGCCCACCATTGGCCTGTGCGAACACCTTGCCCTGCCGTACCAGCAACTGCGGCACCGGCGAGTGGTCGCTGCCGCCGCCCTTGGCCCAGCTGCCGTTGACCGTGTAGCCGTTCGGCACGTCGGGCGTGACCGGCACCAGCTTGTGCACCGTGCCGCTGGAATCCAGCAAGTAGGGGCGCCCGCTGATGGTCGTGCCGGAGCGCACCATCCGGCTATTCTCCGGTGAGGGGAACTCGGCCAGGCCGGCATCGGCCGGGAAGAATTTGGTCGCGACGGCATCGGCCGTCGGGCGGGCGGGCGGGGCCGGCGCTGCCGTCGCGGTCGCCGCCGGTGCCGCGCTCCGCGCCGGCGATGCCGCGAGCTGGGCCAGGATCGCCTGCAGGTCGGCATGCAACGTGTCCAGCCGGGTGGCCAATTGCGCATTGTCGCCTCGCAACGCCTGGAGTTGCGCCGCGATCGCCCGCAGCGCGCGCTCGCTGCCGTCCTCGGGCGACGGCTGGGCGATGGCGGGGGGAACGAAGGCCAGCCCGGTCAGGACGAGGGCCGGCGGAAGGGAGCGGAGAGGGCGTCGCATGCGGCCCACTCTATACATCGTCGCCCCGCCCATGCACTCATCGGCGACCTCCCCTCGCGATGACGGACCCGCCATGCACCGACGCCACCTGCTCGCCCTCGCCGCCCTGCCGCTGCTGGCCGCCCCAAGCCGCGCGCGCGCGGAGGCGGACGCGGTCCATCTCAGCCACGGCCTCGGCGTGCTCTACCTGCCGCTGATCGTGATGCGGGAAGCCAAGCTGCTGGAGGCCGAGTTGGACAAGGCCGGCCTGAAAGCCAGGGTCAATTGGGTGCTGATGGATGGCGGCGGACAGATCAACGACGCCATGCTGGCCGGCGCGCTCGACATCGCCGGCACCTCCATCCCCGGCTTCCTGACCTTGTGGTCCAAAGGGCAGAACACCCGTTCGGCGGTGATCGGCGTGTCCGGCCTGTCGAGCTGCGCGCTGGTGCTCAACACCAACCGGCCGGAGATCACGTCCCTGGCCGACTTCAAGCCCGGCGACAAGATCGCGGTCCCCAGCGTCAAGTCGTCGCTGCAGGCGGTGGTGCTGCAGATGGCCGCGGCCAAGACCTTCGGGGACGCCAACTGGGCCAAGCTCGACGTCAACACCGTCACCATGCAGCACCCGCTCGCGGTCGCCGCGCTGATCGGTGGCAAGACGGAGATCGCCGGGCATTTCGCCAGCCCGCCCTTCACCATCGCCGAGGCCGCCGCCCCCAACATCCACGCCGTGCTCCGCAGCCCGGACGTCGTGGGCGACATCACCCTGGACATGGTGTTCGCCGCCAAGCGCTTCGCCGACGCCAACCCTGGCATCGTGACCGCCTTTCTCGCCGCCCAGCGCGCCGCCAACCACCTGATCGAGAGCGACCCGGCGCGCGCGGCCGCCCTGTTCATCCAGAACAGCAATTCCAAGGCGGGCCCGGCCGAGCTGCTGGACGTCCTGCGCGATCCCCATACCCGCTTCGAGATGATCCCGCGCGGCTTCGGCGATTATGCCGAGTTCATGCGCAGGGCCGGCACCATCAAGACGGTCCCGGCGGACTGGAAAGACGTTTTCGTTCCGCAACTGTCTGCAAGCTGACAGCCGGTTGTATCACTGAAACTTTTTCGCGTAATCGGTCGTAGCTCCTCCCACGCCAAAAAAGCGTGGAGTGGAAACCATGTCAGACCAAAGCTCTCTTTCGCCGACCGAGCCGACCACCATCGCCGCCGCTGCCGCCGCCAACCAGGACTTCTCCATCCTCGCCACCGTGGTGGAGGCGGCGTCGCTGGTCGACACCTTGGCCAGCCCGGGGCCGTTCACCGTCTTCGCGCCGACGGACGCGGCCTTCGCCAAGTTGCCGGACGGCGCCGTCGACCGGCTGTTGCGACCGGAGAACCGGGTCGCGCTCACCTCCTTCGTGGCCCGGCACATCCTGGCGGGCCGGCTCACCGCCAGGGAACTGCGCGAGCGCGCCCAGGCCAATGCCGGCCACCTCGTCCTCCGCAACGTCGATGGCGACCTGCTGGAGGTCGAGCCGCGCGACGATGGCCTGCACGTGGGCGGCAACGGCGCTGGCGCGACGGTGGTGCTCAACGACCTGCTGCAGTCCAACGGCGTCATCCACGTGACGGACTCCGTGTTGTCTCTGCCCGACCGGTGATCGCCGGCGCTCCATGACTGTTCCGGGGCCGCGCCCGTTTCCGGTTTGCGCGGCCCTTCGACTGGGCTACGAGTGAGACGTGCCAGCCGACTCACCGGATCTCGCCGATCTCCTCCAGCGCGTCAGCCAGGGAGACCAAACGGCCTTTCAGGCGCTGTACGACCGTACCTCGTCCAAGCTCTACGGCACCATCCTGCGCATCGTCCGCAGCCGTGATCTGGCCGATGAGGTCCTGCAGGATGCCTTTCTGCGCATCTGGCAGCACGCCAGCCGCTACGCGCCCGATGCCGGTCGCCCGATGACCTGGATGATCGCCATCGCGCGATACGCCGCCATCGACGTGATCCGCCGCCGCCCGCCCGACGCTCCGGCCGACGGGATCGAGGTGCCGGAAACCGGGCACGACCCGGAGCGGCGCGTGCTGATGGAAGATCAGCTCGGCCGCTGCCTCGGCCGCCTCGCCTCGCCGCAACTCGAATGCGTGGTGCTGGCCTACTGCAACGGCTACTCGCGGGAGGAGCTGGCGACGCATTTCAGCACCCGCGTCCCGACGGTGAAGACCTGGCTGCAACGGGCGCTGAGCACCTTGCGGCAATGCCTCGAGGCACAGGCATGAGCGAGACCGATCGCTCGGCCGAGTGCGCCGAATATGTGCTGGGAACGCTCGCCGTCGACGAGCGGGCGAGCCTGGAGCGCGCGCTGGAGACGGATGCGGGGCTACGGGCGCTCGTGGCGCAGTGGGAGGATTGGCTGGTCGGGCTGAGCGATGCCATCCCGGAGATCGCCCCCTCGGCCGCCGTGTGGGCCGCGATCGAGCGACGCATACAGCCGGCCGCGCCGCCCCTCACGCTGGTGCCGGATGCCGGCCCGGCACCGGTGGCGGAACCGACCCGGGTGCCACCCCCGATCCCGACGGCGCCCCGCGCCGATCTCGCGGCCACCTTGCGGCGATCCCGCGCGCGGTGGCGGGCCGCCACGCTCGCCTTTGGCGCGATGGCGGCCGGGCTCGCGCTGTGGATCGTGCGCGACCGGGCGCAGGCACCGGCCGGCTCCTACCTCGCCGTGGTCAATCGCGGCGGCGAGTTGCCGGCCCTGATCGTCCGCGTCGATACCCGCACGGAGACCGTCTCGGTGCGCACGCTGAGTGCCGAGACGCCGCCGGGCCGGGTGTTGGAACTGTGGTGGATCGCCGGCAACCAGCCGCCCCGCGCGCTCGGCCTGCTGAACCGGCCGGACACCCGCGCCGCCCTGCCGCCTCGCTCCGGCGAGCTGGCCGGCGCGGTCCTGGCCGTGAGCGTGGAGCCCGAGGGCGGGTCGCCCACCGGCGCCCCGACAGGCCCGGTGATCTACTCCGGTCAGCTGATCCGCGACGAATGAGGCGGCGCTCCGGCTTGCCCGGCGGCGCTTAATCCGTTAGAGCCCGCGCTTCGCTAGCGCGCCGGGCCTGGATGGGCATGCCCGGCCGCGGCGTCCGCGCGTCCGTAATGAGGCGGCGCTCGGTCCAGGCAGGAGATCGAAATGCCCAAGATGAAGACCAAATCGTCGGTCAAGAAGCGGTTCAAGATCACCGCGACCGGCAAGGTGCTCGCCGGCGCTGGCAACAAGCGGCACGGACTGATCAACCGGTCCCAGAAGGCCAAGCGGCAGAACCGCCGGACCCAGGTGTTGACCCATGCTGACGCGCTGACCGTCAAGCAATGGGCCCCCTACGGTCTGAGCTGAGGAGAGCGAGCCATGGCACGCGTCAAACGGGGCGTAACGACCCACGCCCGTCACAAGAAGGTTCTCAAGCAGTCCAAGGGCTTCGTCGGCCGCTCGTCGACGAACTACCGGATCGCGCTGGAGCGGCTCGAGAAGTCGCTGCAATATGCCTATCGCGACCGCCGGCAGAAGAAGCGCGATTTCCGCGGCCTGTGGATCCAGCGCATCAACGCGGCGGTTCGCGAGCACGGCATCACCTACAGCCGGTTCATCGCCGGGCTGAAGGCGGCCGAGATCGAGCTGGACCGCAAGATCCTCGCCGCCATCGCGTATGACGACCCGGCCGCCTTCGCGACCATCGTCGAGCAGGTCAAGGGCGTCATGCACGCGGCCGCCGAGGATGCCACCGTCGCCAAGCTCGCCGAGCTGACCGAGCACCCCGCCGCACCCGCGGCTTAGAGCCGCTCGACCCCGAAACCCTCTCCCGCTGGTGGGAGAGGGTGGGGCCTCACGACGGCGGTCCGGCCTGTTTCTCCACCCTCACCCCGGCCGTCTTCCGCCAGCGGGAGAGGGAGAGATACGGTGACATCGATGACCGACGAGCTTTCCGCCCTCCGCCGCGAAACCGAGACGGCGCTGGCCGGGGCGCAGGATCTCCGCGCGTGGGACGCCATTCGGGTGGACACGCTCGGCAAGCAGGGCAAGCTCACCGTCCTGCTCAAATCCCTCGGCAAGGCTTTGCCCGAGGAGCGGCGCGAGCGCGGTGCGGCGCTCAACCGCCTCAAGGACGAACTCTCCATCCTGATCGACGGCCGGAAGGCCACGCTGGAACGCGCGGCGATCGATGCCCGCCTCGCCGCCGAGCGCATCGACATCAGCCTGCCGCCGCCGCCTCACCTCCGCGGGCTCATTCACCCGATCAGCCGGACCATTGAGGAAATGGTGGCGATCTTCGGCGCTATGGGCTTCCGCGTCGGCGAGGGCTTCGACGTCGAGACCGACTGGTTCAACTTCGGCGCCCTGAATATCCCGGCGCATCACCCGGCCCGCGCCGACCACGACACCTTCTACCTGCCCGGCACCCGCGACGGCCGGCCGTTGCTGCTGCGCACACAGACCAGCGACGTACAGATCATCTCCATGCTCGAGCAACCGCCCCCCCTGCGCGTCATCGCACCTGGCCGCACCTACCGCGCCGATTCCGACGCCACCCACTCGCCCATGTTCCACCAGTGCGAGGGCATCGTCATCGACCGCGACATCACCCTGGCGCACCTCAAGGGCTGCCTGGTCGACTTCCTCCGCGCCTTTTTCGGCATCGACACTCTGCCGGTCCGATTCCGCTCTTCCTACTTCCCGTTCACCGAGCCCTCCATGGAGGTCGATATCGGCTGGAACAAGAAGACCGGCGAGCTCGGTGGCGGCGGCGACTGGCTGGAAATCCTGGGCAGCGGCATGGTGCATCCGCGCGTGCTGGCCAATTGCGGGCTGGACCCCCTGGAGTGGCAGGGCTTCGCCTTCGGCATGGGGATCGAGCGTGTCGCGATGCTGAAATACGGCATTCCCGATCTTCGCCTGTTCTACGAGAGCGACCTGCGCTGGCTGCGGCATTTCGGCTTCTCGGCGCTGTCCCCGCCCTTGCTGCACGAGGGGGTCGGCGCGTGAAGTTCACCCTGTCCTGGCTGCGCAGCCATCTCGAGACCGACGCCACGCTCGACGCCATCACCGATCGCCTCACCGCCATCGGCCTCGAGCTCGAATCGGTGGTCGATCCCGGCGAGGCGCTGCGACCGTTCCGCACCGCCCGCATCGTGGAGGCGGTGCCGCATCCCAACGCCGACCGCCTGCGTCATTGCACCGTCGATGCCGGCGACGGGCTCGTCTCCGTCGTGTGCGGTGCGCCCAACGCCCGCACCGGGCTGCGCGTGGTGTTCGCCCCGCCCGGCGCCCACATCCCCGGAACCGACATCACGCTCAAGGTCGGCGAGATCCGCGGTGTGACCAGCGCCGGCATGCTGCTTTCGCGTCGCGAGATGGGACTCGGCGAGGATCACGACGGCATCCTCGAGCTGCCGGAGGACGCGCCGGTCGGCGTGCCGTATCCGGATTTCGCCGGGTTGGACGATCCGGTGATCGACATTGCCATCACGCCCAACCGCGGCGACGCGCTCTCGGTCCGCGGGGTGGCGCGCGACCTGGCCGCCGCCGGGCTCGGCACGCTGAAGCCCTGGGCGCCGCTGCCCGTCCCCGCCCATTTCGATAGCCCGTTGCACTGGGCGATCCAGGACAGGGAAGCCTGTCCCTGGGTGGTCGGCCGCGTCGTCCGCGGGCTGCGCAACGGGCCCAGCCCGGCCTGGCTGCAGGCCCGGCTCGCCAGCATCGGCCTGCGCCCGATCAACGCGCTGGTCGACGTCACCAATTTCTTCACCGTCGATCTCGGCCGCCCGCTGCACGTGTTCGACGCCAACCGGATCACGGGCGACACCCTCACCTTCCGTGGGGGACGCGGCGAAAGCTTCCGCGCCCTGAACGGCCGCGACTACACCGCCGACCCGGCCGACTGCGTCATCGCCGACGCGGCCGGCATCCACTCCCTCGCCGGAGTCATGGGCGGCGAGGCCACAGGCTGCACGGAGGGCACGACCGCCGTGTTCATCGAATGCGCCCTGTTCGACCCGGTGCGCGTGGCGCTGACCGGACGGCGCCACGCCATCGTTTCCGACGCGCGGCAGCGCTTCGAGCGCGGCATCGACCCGGCGCTCCTGCCCGCCGCGCTCGAGGCGGCAACCCACATGATCCAGACGCTGTGCGGCGGCGAGGCCAGCGCCGTCGTCACCGCCGGGGCCGAACCGGCCTGGCAGCGCACGGCCACCTTGCGCTTCGACCGGCTCCGCACGCTCGGCGGTCTCGCCGTGCCGGCCGACGAGGCGACGCGCACGTTGGAGCGACTCGGCTTTGGCGTCGCCTCCCGCGACGAGACGTCCGTCACCGTGGACGTGCCGTCCTGGCGCAACGACGTCGCCGCGCCGATCGCACTCGACCAGGCGCCCGGCCTCGATCCGACGCGCGCCGCGGCCGCGGCCGCCGGCTGCGCCACCGCGGAGCCGGAGGCCGATCTGGTGGAGGAGGTGTTACGTCTCCGCGGGCTCGACGCGATCGAGCCGGTGTCTCTCCCGCGCACCGGCCCGATCCCGGCCGCGACGCTCAGCCCGCGCCAGCGCCGGACCGCACGGGCACGCCGCATCCTGGCCGAATTCGGGCTGCTGGAGACGGTGTCGTTCAGTTTCATGCAGGGGCGCGAAGCCGCTGCCTTCGGGGGCGACGAGCCGACGCTCCGGTTGCTGAACCCGATCTCGGCCGATCTGGACCAACTTCGCCCGACGCCGGTCGCCAGCCTCGCTTTGGCCGCCGCGCGCAACGAGGCTCGCGGCTTCCCGGCCGCCGGGCTATTCGAGATTGGGCCGGCTTTCGCGGCAGAGGGCCAGGAAAGCGTCGCCGCCGGGCTGTTCGCGGGCAGCACGGAGCGGCACCCGCTCACCCCCGCGCGGGCCTTCGGCGCGATGGACGCCAAGGGGGCCCTACTCACCGTGCTGGAGGAGCTCGGCGTCGCGGGCGAGAGCCTGTCCGTCACCGCCGATGCGCCGGACTGGTATCACCCGGGCCGGTCCGGGGTCGTGCGGCAGGGGCCGAAGCTGGCGCTGGCGCGGTTCGGCGAGCTGCATCCGAGCGTGCTGGCCCTGCTGGGCCTGCCCGGCCCGGCGGCCGCATTCGAAATCTTCCTCGACCGGATCGCGGAGCCGAAACGGCGCAAGCGGGGGCCGCCGAGCCTGTCGCCCTTCCAGCCGGTGCGGCGCGACTTCGCGTTCCTGGTCGCCGAGGAGGTCGCGGCCGACGCCGTGCTGCGCGCCGCACGCGGGGCCGAACGGGCGCTCATCAGCGACGCATCGTTGTTCGACGTCTATCGCGGCGACAAGGTGCCGCCGGGTCAGAAATCGGTCGGGGTGGAAGTGGTGCTGCAGCCGACCGAGCGCAGCTTGACGGAAGCGGAGATCGACGCCGTTGGCGCCAAGATCATCGCGGCCGTGCTCAAGCGCACCGGCGGCGCGCTGCGATAGGTCGTCGGTCCGGGGGGATCACTCTCCCCGGACCGGAACCGGTGTCAGAAGTTGCGGCGGCAGCCGTAGGGCGTCGGGTGCGATCCCGGCGGGCACCCGCGGACGTGCCGCGGCGGCGGACGGCGGCGCGGGTAACACCGCCCATTCGCCGCGCGGAAGCCAGCGGGGCCGCAGCCGCCGGAAACCGCCACGATGTCGTCATTGGCGAAAGAAGGCACGGAAAGCGGTGCTGCCTGAGCCGCGCCTCCCATCATCAGCAAGAGGGTCGCCACGCTGGCGACCGCCGTTAGAATACGCATCGAGTGCTCCTCAGCAATCGGGAGCATCGTCCGTTCACCTCCACCGAATGTCCAGTGCTGCACCGCGAGGTGCAGCACTGGAGCATCGGTCAAGCGGCGAGAGCGGACGTCTTGCCCCGGCGACGGACGAAGCCGACGGCGGCGAGGCTGCCCACCAGCAGCGCGATCGACGCCGGCTCCGGCACCGCGGCCGCCGTGAACGACGTCGCGGTGATGCTGGCACCGGGGGTGCTCTCGTAGGCGTAGCCAACCAGCGTGGATCCGAACAGCTCGGCATAGCCGAGATGCGTCCCATCGGTGCCCGTGTAGGCGAAGCCGATGAAGTCGTCGGCGGCCGAGAACTGGATCGTGGTGGCCGTCGGATACGCCGCGAACTGAGGCGATCCGTCGAACACCGTGCCGACCTGGTAGTCACCGATGCTGCCGAAGATGCTGGCGATCTGAGCGGTGCCGCCCGTCGACGCCGCCGCACCCGGGCCGACACCGTCGATGGTGGCCGCGGTGAACGACAGGGTGCCGAGGCCGCCGCCGACGGTGGCGACCACCGGGGTGGTGCCGAGCGCGGCGTTGGTGGTAACGCTGATCACGGCCGCCTGGGCCGGGACGGTCGCCAGCGCTCCGAGGGCAAGGGCCCCCGCTAGTGCCGGAAAGAAGCGATTCCGCTGCATTATTTCACGGCTCCGTTCAGGCCCCGGGGGAAGAACAAGCCGCTGCTGGCGCCCGGCGCGCCATAGACGATGTTCAGCACCTGCCGCGGCGTGCGGGTGAACGCCAGGCTGTTGCTGTCCGTGGGGACGATGTTGGCGCTGCCATCGGAGTTGATGACGCCCTGGTCGTCATTGGCGCCCGACAGGCTGGCACGAACGGCGGAGATCTTGACGGTGGTCGCGCCGGCGCCGGCCTGGAACAGCAGGGTCCGGATTTCGGCGGCATGGTAGGCCTCGACGGCGAGAATGCCGGCGGCGGCGGTCAGGATCTGCTTGTTGGAGATCAGGGCGGCTGCACCGTGATACGCGGTCACGCCGACGTCCTCGAAGACGTAGGAGCCGAGCAGGAAGTTCGTCTCGTTGGCGAACGGATCGAAGTTTGACACGCCGATCAGGTTGCCGAGCGCGATGAAGCTGTTGGTCAAGTCGATGGCGGGCTGGCCCACGGCGGCGCCGCTGAGGCCCGAGCGCAGGAAGCGCACGTGGTTCAGCTCGTCATTCGCAATCTCGTTGGCGTATTGCTGAATCGCAGGGGTCGTGAAGTTGACCTGGCGCCCGCCGACCACGCTGTTGGCAAAGCCGGTGCCGGAGGTGTCGCTCGCCTGCAGACCGACGCCGGTGGCGGCGCGGATGTAGTATTCGGCCTCGAGGTATTCGAGATTGAGGGCGAAGTTCAGCACGGCGGCGTCGTTGACGCCCTGGGCCTCGGCCGGCGACGACGACAGGGCGGCGACGCCCGCGGCGGCAAGAGCGGTGGCGGCGACGGCACCGGCCCCGGTGTTACGCATCAGATGGCGGCGCGCGAGATTGGGCTTCTCTTGGTTCATTTTGCGGCTCTCTTGTCGGGGGGGAACCCGCTGAAACGGGGCCAGCACTGGTCCGGCTTAAGGAACTACGCCGGTTCTACGAAAACGGATGAGGCCGGGACGCGAATGTGAGGGTATTCAAAAAACATCTTTGTTTGTTGACAAAGCTGCCGAAGTTGACTGCGCGGCGCGCTTTGCTAGGACTTCCACCCATGACGATTTCCCGCCGCACCCTGCTCGCCGCGACCGCGAGCGCCGCCCTCGCCCGCCCCGCCTTGGCGCAACCGGCGGGCGCCGCAACCCTCAAGTTTATCCCTCAGGCGGACGTCACCGTGCTCGACCCGCTCGGCACCACCGCATACCCCACCCGCAATCACGGCTACATGTGCTGGGACACGCTGTACGGCATCGACAGCCAGTTCCGCCCCCAGCCGCAGATGGCCGAGGGCCACACCGTCGAGGATGACGGCAAGCGCTGGACCATCACCCTGCGCGAGGGCCTGCTGTTCCATGACGGCGAGCGGGTCCGCGCCGCCGACGCGGTGGCCAGCATCAAGCGCTGGATGCCGCGCGACACGCACGGGCAGACGTTGCTGGCCCGGCTGGACGAGATCCGTGCGGTGGACGACCGCCGGATCGAGTTCCGGCTGAAGCGCCCGTTCGGCCTGATGCTGGACGCGCTGGGCAAGGTGTCGTCCTATCCGTGCTTCATCTACCCCGAGCGCTTCGCCGCCATCGATCCGGCCAAGCCGTTCACGGAGGTGGTCGGTTCCGGCCCCTATCGCTTCGTCGCCGACGAGCGCATTTCCGGCGCCCGCGTCGTGTATCGCCGCTTCGACGGCTACAAGCCGACGGCGGTCGGCACGCCCGACATGGTCGCCGGCCCCAAGCTGGCCCATTTCGAACGCATCGAATGGCACGTGCTGCCCGACACGGCGACGGCCGCGAGCGCCATGCAGGCCGGCGAGATGGATTGGTGGGAAGTCGTCGACCCCGACCTGAACGCCCTGCTCCGCCGCGCCCGCAACCTCACGCTGCAGCGCATCGATGCCGGCGGCACCTATGCCAGCCTGCGCTTCAACCAGCTGCACGCCCCGTTCAACGACCCGGCCGTCCGCCGCGCGCTGCTCGCCATCGTCGACCAAGCAGACTTCATGGGTGCCCTGGCCGGCGACAACAAGGATATGTGGCAGGCCGGCACCGGCTACTTCCCCGTCGCCAGCCCGTTGGCGTCCGACGCCGGGATGGAGGCACTGACCAGCCCGCGCGACGCCGCCAAGACCAAGGCCGCGCTGGCCGCGGCCGGCGCCGCCGGCGCCAAGATCGCCGCCCTGCATGCCTCGGATGTCAGCAACCAGCGCGCGCTCATGTCGGTCGGCGTCGACGTGCTGCGCCGGGCCGGGTTCGACGTGGATGACGCGACGAGCGATTGGGGCACCGTGCTGCAGCGCCGCGCCAATCGGGGTCCCACCGCCCAGGGCGGCTGGGACGCGTTGATCGTGCTGTTGAGCGGGGCGGAACTGATGACCCCGGCCGGACATTTGCTGCTGCGCGGCAACGGGCCGGATGCCTGGTTCGGTTGGCCGGCGGCCCCGAAGCTGGAGGCCCTGCGCGATGAATGGTTCGACGCGCCGGACCTCCCCGCGCAGAAGGCGATTGGCCGACAGATCCAGGAGCAGGCCTTTGCCGACGTGCCCTACATCCCGCTCGGGCAGTATTTCGTGGACTCCGCCTATCGGAAGGGACTGGTCGACATCCGGCGTGGCATCCCGCTTCCGCTCAACGTCCGCCCGGGTTAAACCGGGATGCCCGGCGACGCCGCCGGGCTGTGGGGACGCGCCCGTAGCTCAGTTGGTTAGAGCGGGCCGCTCATAACGGCTTGGTCGCGGGTTCAAGTCCTGCCGGGCGCACCACTCCCCTCCCCTGATACGGCAAACCACGAGCGCGTCGCCCACGATCGGGTCCTGACGCGGCCGCAGCCTGCCGCGGCTAAGAGCTGCCCAGCATCGGGCGCAGCTTGTCGGCGATCTCGGCCGCGGGCGTGGCGTGGCTGAAATTGGCGACGAAATCGCCGTACGGGTTCATCACGTAGATGACGCTGCTGTGGTCCATGTCGTAGCCCTCCGGCGTGGGGTGCTTGGCGAAATAGACGCGGTAGGCCTTGGCCGCCGCGGCCACCTGCTCGGGCGACCCAGAGAGCGCCACGATCGGCGCGCCGAAATTGGCCACGTAATCCTTCATCACGGCCGGCGTGTCGCGCTCTGGGTCGATCGTGATGAACAGGAGGGCGACGGCGCGCCGCTGTGCCGGCGGCAGCAGATCGAGGGCACCTTCCATGTCGGCCAGCGCCGTGGGGCAGGCATCCGGGCAGTGCGTGTAGCCGAAATAGATCAGCATCCACCGTCCCTCGAAGTCGCGGTTGGTGACCGTCCGGCCGTCGCCATCGACCAGCGTGAACGGGCCGCCGATCCCAGTGGCGCGGGCGGGCTGGCTCAGCAACCAGGCCCCGCCGCCAATGCCGGCGCCCAGCACCGCCAGCGGGGCTCCCCAGATCAGGTGCCGGCGCAACAGCATGGCATGTGTTCCCTTCCCGCAGCCGCCCGAGCAAACAGATCGTGCGCGCGGCTGGCGGGCTCCGACGTAATCTTAGCCTAGCGACTACAATGACGAGCATGTTATGCCCACCCGGCACAAAGCACCCATGCGCCCAAAGCGGCGCTGCACCCCATCGGAGGAATACGGATCCATGCGACAGACTCGCCGCGCCCTGCTTGCTGCCGCCGCCATCGGCCTTGCGCTTGGGACCAACCCGGCCGCTGCGGCCGACCCGATCAAGATCGGCGTCAGCGGCCCGTTCACCGGCGGTTCCTCGTCCATGGGCGTATCGATGCGCGATGGCGTCAAGCTGGCCATCGACGAGATCAACAAAGCCGGCGGCGTGCTCGGGCGGCCGCTGGAGGGCGTGTATCGCGACGATGAGGCGCGCAACGAAGTCGGCGTGCAGATCGCGCAGGAGTTGATCAACAAGGAGAAGGTCGTCGCCGACGTCGGGTTCATCAACACCGGCGTCGCGCTGGCCTCGCAGCGCTTCTACCAGGAAGCCGAGATCCCGGTGATCAACAACGTCGCCACCGGGTCGGTGATCTCCACCCAGTTCGCCAAGGAGCGGGCCAACTACGTGTTCCGCACCGCGGCGGCCGACGTGATCCAGGCGCCGATGATCGTGGACGAGGCGGTGGATCGGCGCGGCTTGAAGAAGCCGGCGATCCTGGCCGACAGCACCAATTACGGCCAGCTCGGCCGCGAGGACCTGGAAAAGGCGCTGGCCGCCAAGGGGGTCAAGCCGGTCGCGACCGAGAAGTTCAACATCGGCGACACCGACATGACCTCCCAGCTCCTGCGCGCCAAGGAAGCCGGCGCCGACGTGGTGCTGACCTACGGCATCGGGCCGGAACTGGCGCAAATCGCCAACGGCATGGCCAAGCTCGGCTGGAAGGTGCCGATCGTCGGCTCGTGGACGCTGGCGATGGCGTCGTTCATCGACACCGCCGGCAAGAATGGCGAAGGCGCGGTGATGCCGCAAACGTTCATCCAGCTGCCCAACACGCCCAAGCGCGCCGCGTTCATCAAGGCGTACCAGGACGCCTACAAGATCGACCGGATGCCGTCGCCCGTCTCGGCCGCGCAGGGCTACGACAGCATCTACCTGCTGGCCGCCGCCATCAAGCAGGCCGGCTCGACCGACGGGCGCAAGGTGCGTGCCGCGTTGGAGGACCTCAACGAGAAGGTCGAGGGCGTGGTGACGGTCTACGACAAGCCGTTCAGCAAGACGGATCACGAGGCGATCTCCGCCAACATCCCCGTGTTCGGCGAGGTCAAGGACGGCCGCGTCCAGCCGGCCCATGGCGAAGACGTTGCCGGCGACAAGGCCATTCGGACCAAGTCCAAGCGCTGATCCACGACCGGCAGAGCCCTCTCCCGGCGGGAGAGGGCGAGTTAAAGGATTAGCATGCAGGTTCTCGCCCAGCTCATCGTGAGCGGAATCGCCGTGGGCATGATCTACGGCGTGATCGCGTTCGGCTACCAACTCACCTTCGCGACGTCGCGGACGCTGAATTTCGGCCAGGGCGAGGCGTTGATGCTGGGCGCGCTGGTCGGGCTCACCGTGCAGTATTACGTCGGTTACTGGGCGATGCTGCCGGTGGTGCTGGTGTTCGGCATGATCCAAGGCGGAGTGGTCGAGCGGCTCGGCGTGCGTCGGGCGGTGGCGATCAAATCGGAAGCGGGGTGGATCATGGCCACCATCGCGCTCGGCATCATCTTCAAGAACGTCGCCGAGAACGTGTGGGGCCGCGATGCGCTGAAATTCCCCTCGCCGCTACCGGAGACGCCGATCGACGTCGGCGGTGTGCGGGTGCTGCCGATGGAAGTGGTAATCGTCGTCGGCGCCATCGTGCTGATGCTGGCGGTGGAGCTGTTTAACCGGCGCTCCATCTTCGGCAAGGCGGTGGTGGCGACGGCGGCGGACCGTGACGCGGCCGGGCTGATGGGGATCAACACCGGGCTGGTGATCACCTTCAGCTACGCGCTCTCCTCCATGACGGCGGCGTTCGCGGGCGTGCTGGTCGCGCCGGTGACGCTGACGGGGGCGACGATGGGCGCGGCGCTGGGGCTGAAGGCCTTCGCGGTGGCCATCATCGGCGGGCTGTCGAGCGGGCTCGGCGTGGTGGTCGGCGGGTTGATCCTGGGCATCACCGAGACGCTGACCGGCTACTACATCTCCAGCGGATACAAGGACGTTCCGGGGCTCGTGCTGCTGCTGCTGGTGCTGTCGATCAAGCCGTCCGGCCTGTTCGGCCGGGCCGCGATCAAGAAGGTCTGACCGTGGCGAGCGCCCTGAAATCTGTCCTCCTGATCGCGGCGTTGCTGGCGTTTCCCTTCATCGTCACCAATCCGTATTACCTGCACCTCGCCGTGACGGTGGCGATCTACGCCATCCTGGTGCTGGGGCTCGACATCGTGTTCGGATACACCGGCGAGGTCTCGCTGGGCCATGCGGCGCTGCTCGGGATCGGGGCCTACACGGCCGGCGTCCTATTCTTCCAATTCGGCATCGGCATCTGGCTATCCATTCCGGCCGGCATCGTCGTGACCTGCGCCTTCGGCGCCATCCTGGCACTGCCGGCGCTGCAGGTGACTGGGCCCTACCTCGCGATGGTGACGCTAGCGTTCGGCACCATCATCCAGATCCTGATCAACGAGATGACGTTCCTCACCAACGGTCCGATGGGCATCACGCTGCAGAAGCCGTTGTTGATCGACTTCCGCGACTGGAACGTGCCGGAAGACAGCTTCTTCAACATGCGACCCGCCTATATGCGCGAGTTCGAGTTCTACTTCGTCGTGGCCGGCTTCCTGCTGCTGTCGATCCTGTTCGTCAATCGCGTGATCGCCAGCCGCTACGGTCGCGCGTTCGAGGCGCTGCGCGACGCCCCGATCGCGTCGGATTGCATGGGCGTGTCGGTCTACAAGCACAAGGTGCTGGCGTTCGTGATTTCGGCCGGGATGGCCGGGCTGGCGGGCGTGTTGTTCGCGTATTCCGAGCAGTATGTCGCGCCCAATAATTTCGGGGTCGAGCTCGCGATCACCTTCCTGCTCGCCGTCACGCTGGGCGGGCGCAAGTCTCGGGTGGGACCGATCATCGGCGCGGTGGTGATCGTGCTGCTACCGAACCTGCTGGCCGATATCGGGTTGTTCCGGATCATCGCGGGCGTCATCGCGGCCGTGGCGCTGGTGGCGGGCGGGGCGGCGATGCGGCGGGCGGAAAACAAGCTGTCCGTGCTCATTCCCACCGTGCTGTGCCTGCTGTTCTTCGCCTTCGCCCTGTTGCTCCCTTCCGTCACCGATTGGCGGCTTTCCGTGTTCGGCGCGATGATCCTGTTCGTCGTGTTCTACTTGCCGGACGGGATCTACGGCTATCTGCGGCGGTTGCTGCGCCTGCGCGAGCATGCGGTGATCACGGCGGCAGCCGCGGGCGACAAGGTCTGGGCAGCGGCCGCGCCGCAGGTGGCGGCGGGGCAGAACCTGCTGGAGGTCGAGCAGGTCGTGATGCAGTTCGGCGGGCTCAAGGCGCTCAACCGGGTGGATCTTGCGGTTCGGCCCGGCAGCATCCACGGGCTGATCGGGCCCAACGGCTCCGGCAAGAGCACCATGATGAACGTGCTGACCGGCATCTACGTGCCGACGGCGGGCGACGTGCGGCTGGAGGGTGCGTCCATCGCCGGGCGCAAGTCACCGCAGATCGCGGCGGCCGGCATCGCGCGGACGTTCCAGAACGTGCAGTTGTTCGGCGAGCTGACGCTGATCGAGAACGTCATGGTGGGGCTGCACGGCAGCTTCTCCAGCACGGTGGCGGAGGTCGCACTGCGCACCCCGCGTGCCCGGCGGGAGGAACGGGCGGCGGCCGTGCGGGCGGCCAGCATCCTGCAATTTGTCGGCCTCGATCAGCTCGCCAACGAGGAAGCGCGCAACCTGCCCTACGGCAAGCAGCGGCTGCTGGAGATCGGCCGCGCGCTGGCGTTGGACCCGAAGCTGCTGCTGCTGGACGAGCCCGCTGCCGGGCTGACCGCGCCGGACATCGCCGAGCTGGTGGAGATCATCCGCAAGATCAGGGATCACGGCATCAGCCTGCTGCTGATCGAGCATCACATGGATGTCGTGATGAGCCTGTGCGACACGGTGACCGTGCTCGATTTCGGGCAGAAGATCGCCGAGGGCACGCCGGCCGTCGTGCAGGCGGATGAGCGCGTTTTGGCCGCTTATCTCGGCGGCGTCGTGACGGAGGCGGCGTGATGGCGCACGATGCACCCCGCACGATGCTGCAGGTCGCGGGCCTCGATGCCGGTTACGGCAAGGTGCAGGTGCTGCACGGGATCGACCTGCAGGTCGAGGAAGGGCAGCTGGTCACGCTGATCGGCAGCAACGGGGCGGGTAAGACGACCACGCTGCGGGCGCTGTCGGGCATGATCAAGCCGACGGGCGGGGCGATCCGGCTCGACGGGGAAGAGATCGCCGGGCTGCCCTCCTACACGATCACCCGGCGCGGCTTGGCTCATTCGCCGGAGAACCGGCGCGTGTTCGGGACGCTATCGGTGGCCGACAACTTGGTGATGGGCGCGTTTCCCCGCCTGACCGGGGCGCGTCCGCGCGGCGACGTGGCAGCGGATACCGAGCGGATGTACGCCCTGTTCCCTCGGCTCAAGGAGCGGCGGACCCAGTATGCCGGCACGCTGTCGGGCGGCGAGCAGCAGATGCTAGCGATGGCGCGGGCGCTGATGCTGAACCCCCGCGTGCTGCTGCTCGACGAGCCCAGCATGGGGCTGGCGCCGCGGCTGGTCGCCGAGGTGTTCGCCACCATCGCGCGGCTCAAGGAAGCGCGGACGACGATGCTGCTGGTGGAGCAATTTGCCGCCGCTGCGCTCGACGTCGCCGATTGGGGCTACGTGCTGGAGAATGGTCGCATTGCCGCGGCCGGTCCCGCTGCCCGGCTACGCGACGACCCGGCGGTCAAGGCCGCCTATCTCGGCGCGGCGCACTGAGCGGGTCCCTTGAACCAGCAAGGAATCCGGTCCACCTGATGGCAATGGAGCGCACGCCCCCTACCCTCGACATGACCCTGGACGGCGATTTCCGCACGCCGCCACGTACAGGGGTGCCGCTGTCGTTCAAGCTGATGGTGGGCGGCATCCTCGTGGCGCTGGCTGCCGGGACGATCGCGTTCGCCGCCTTGGCGCTGTGGGTGCTGTCGATGGTGCTGCCGGTGCTCGTCGTCGCCGGCCTGTTCGCCTGGGGAATGGTGCGCTTCCGCCGCTGGCAGGCGACGCGCGCCCGGTCGGGGTCGCGCTCGCTCTACTGATCCGCTTCGGTCGGTCAGGCCTTCTTCAGGGCCTCGGGCTTGTGAACCGCTTCCTTGCCGGTCTTGTCGGATTTGACCACGAACTGTGGCTCGTCCTTCGTCGCATGTGCCACGTGACCCTTGATCGTGGTCTTGGAGGTCACCTTCTTCTCGACCGTCCCGTGGGTCTCACCGCCGGCTGAGCCCCATTTCACCTTGTCGCCTTCCTTGACCATCGTCCGCTCCTTCGTTGACCGCTCTCGAACGGAGAACGCGCGGCGGCGGTTGCGACCCGCCTGGTCACGCTGGCGGGACCGGGTGGCCCTAGACAAGTAGGATGCCGCCGCTTACCGGGCGGCATGACGGACCGTTACGCCGTGATCGGGCACCCGATCGCCCAGTCGAAATCTCCCGAGATCCACGCCGCTTTTGCGGCCGCGCTCGGCCATGCCATCGCATATGACCGGATCGATGGGGGGCTCGACGGGTTCGCCGTCTCCGTGGCGGCGTTCCGGGCCAGCGGCGGCCAGGGCCTGAACGTCACCGCGCCGTTCAAAGTCGACGCTCACGCGCTGGCCACGGTCCGCTCCGAACGGGTGCGGCAGGCAGGAGCAGCCAATTGCCTCCGTTTCGCGGCCGACCAGGTGGAGGCGGAGAATTTCGACGGGGTCGGCCTCTGCACCGATCTCGAGGCCAATCTCCGCTCGCCACTGGCGGGCCGGCGCGTTCTGGTGCTCGGCGCCGGCGGGGCGGCTCGCGGCGTGCTGGCGCCGCTGCTTGCCGCCGGCCCGGCCCGGCTGACGCTCGCCAATCGCGGCATGGCCAAGGCGGTCGCGCTCGCCGACTCGTTCCCGGGCGTGGAGCCCTGCGCGCTGGAGGCGCTGGACGGTGCGGGCGGTTTCGACGTCATCATCAACGCGACGTCGGCCGGGTTGCATGGCGAGGCGTTCGGCCTGCCCGGGTCGACCTTCTCCGCCGGCGCCCTCGCCTACGATATGAGCTACGGCAAGGGACTGACCGGCTTCCTGCACGCAGCCCGTGCCGCCGGCGTGACGCGGCTGCATGACGGCGTCGGCATGCTGGTCGAGCAGGCGGCGGAGTCGTTCGCCTGGTGGCGCGGCACCCGCCCCGCGACGGCACCGGTCATCGCCCGGCTGACGGTCCCGCTCGGTTAGCGTAGGCTCTCGAAGGTCAGCATCCGTTCGCCGTCACGGACGAACTCGTCGCACTCGCGCATCCCGATCGCGCCCAGCACCATCCGCGAACCGAAATTGTTCTCGCGGCACACCGCCACGACCCGGCGGAGGTGCGCCCGGTCGTGCGCGAACCGCAGCGCTGCGCCCGCCGCCTCGCGCGCCAGCCCCCTGCCGCGCGTTTCCGGCCGGAACGCGAACCGGATCGCGATACCGCGGCCGTCCACGCGCTCGTGCAGTCCGGTGAGCCCGGCCACGGCGCCGGCGCGATCGCGCACCATCCAGATGCCGCAGCCATGGCGGACCCAGAACTGCGTGTCAGCCGCCAACTCGGCCGCAACCTGCACAGGAGAGCGCACCCCGCCGAGCATGGAAGCGTAGACCAGCGGGTCGCCCTTCAACGCGCAGAGCTCGCCGATATCCTGCCAGCCGACCGGCGTCATGACGAGCCGGCCGGTCTGGATGCTCCAGGTGGGCGCCATCGGTCCGGGGCGCGCAGCGTCCGGACGGTTAGCGGGCGAGCGGCCGGTATTTGATCCGATGCGGCTCCGTGCTGTCCGCGCCGAGTCGGCGTCGCTTATCCGCTTCGTAGGCCTGGAAGTTGCCCTCGAACCACTCGACGTGGCTGTCGCCCTCGAAGGCGAGGATGTGGGTGGCGAGCCGGTCGAGGAACCAGCGGTCGTGGCTGATCACCACCACGCAGCCGGCGAACTCGGCCAACGCTTCCTCCAGCGCCCGCAGCGTGTCGACGTCGAGGTCGTTGGTCGGCTCGTCGAGCAGGATGACGTTGCTCTCGGTCCGCAGCATCTTGGCCAGGTGCACCCGGTTGCGCTCGCCGCCCGACAGGATGCCGACCTTCTTCTGCTGATCGGCGCCCTTGAAGTTGAACGCACCCACGTAGGCCCGCGACTGCACCGCGCGCTTGCCGAGATAGATCACGTCGGTGCCGCCGCTGATCTCCTGCCAGACGTTCTTGTCCGGGTCCAGGCTCTGCCGGCTCTGGTCCACGTAGCCGAGCTTGACGGTGTCGCCGACCCGCAGCGCGCCGCTATCGGGGGTTTCCTGCCCGGTGATCATGCGGAACATGGTGGTCTTGCCGGCGCCGTTCGGGCCGATGACGCCGACGATGCCGCCCGGTGGCAACTTGAAGCTGAGATCGTTGATCAGCAGGCGGTTGCCGTAGGCCTTCCGCACGTCCTCCGCTTCGATGACCAGGCCGCCCAAGCGCGGACCCGGCGGGATGACGATCTCGGCCGTGCCGCCCGCGCGCTCGGCGCTCTGCTGCTGCATCTCCTCGTATTTCTGGATGCGCGCACGGCTCTTGGTCTGTCGAGCCCGCGGGCTCGACTGGATCCACTCCTCTTCGGCGGCCAGCGCCCGCTGACGCGAGCTTTCTTCCTTCTCCTCCTGCTGCAGCCGCTTGCGCTTCTGCGCCAGCCAGGACGAGTAGTTGCCCTCGAACGGGTAGCCGCGGCCGCGCTCGATCTCGAGGATCCAGTTGGTCACGTTGTCGAGGAAGTAGCGGTCATGGGTGATGACCATGACGGTGCCGGCGAAGTCGCGCAGCGTCCGCTCGAGCCAGGAGACGCTCTCGGCGTCCAGGTGGTTGGTGGGCTCGTCGAGTAAAAGCAGGTCGGGCTTTTCCAGCAGCAGCCGGCACAGCGCGACGCGGCGCCGCTCGCCGCCGGAAAGCCGCTCGACCATGGCGTCCGGCGAGGGGCAGCGCAGCGCATCCAACGCGATCTCGACCCGCCGATCGAGCTCCCAGCCGTCCTCGGCGTCGATCTTCTCCTGCAGCTCGGCCTGCTCGGCCAGCAGCTCGGTCATCTTGTCGTCGTCCATCGGCTCGGAGAACGCCTCGGAGATGGCATTGAAGCGGTCCATTGCGGCCTTGAGCGGGCCGAAGGCGAGCATGACGTTCTCGCCGACCGTCTTGTCCTCCTCCAGCTTCGGCTCCTGCTCCAGGTAGCCGACGCGGATGCCTTCGGCGGCCCAGGCCTCGCCGCCATATTCTTTCTCGATGCCGGCCATGATCTTGAGCAGAGTCGACTTGCCGGCGCCGTTGACGCCGAGCACGCCGATCTTCACCCCCGGGAGGAAGGAGAGCGTGATCCCCTTGAACACCTCGCGGCCGCCCGGAAAGGCCTTGGTGACGTCCTTCATGACGTAAACGTATTGGTAGGCGGCCATTGGGGGCTCCTTCTAGACTCCCTTTCCCGCCGGGAGAGGGCCTTCAGATCACTTGGTCTTGGCGCGCTCGATGGCGTCGGTGATCATGGTGCGGGCCTCGTCGGCAGTGCCGAAGCCGGTCACCTTGACCCACTTGCCCTTCTCCAGATCCTTGTAGTGCTCGAAGAAGTGCTTGATCTGGTCGAGCAACGCCTCCGGCAGATCCTCGAGCGCCTGCACCTTGAGGTAGCGCTTGGTCAGTTTGTCGGAGGGCACGGCGATGATCTTCTCGTCCTGGCCGCTCTCGTCCTCCATCTTCAGCACGCCGATCGGGCGCACATTGATGACGGCGCCCGGCACGATCGGGCGCGAACTGGCGACCAGAACGTCGATGGGGTCGCCGTCGTCGGACAGGGTGTGCGGCACGAAGCCGTAATTGCCGGGGTAGCGCATCGGCGTGTGCAGGAAGCGGTCCACGAACAGGGCGCCGGAGGCCTTGTCCATCTCGTACTTGATGGGCTCGCCGCCGACCGGCACTTCGATGACGACGTTGACGTCGTTGGGCGGATTCTTGCCCACGGGAATGGCTTCGAGCTGCACGGAGGCTCCTGATGGCTGCGGATGGGCGTGGCTTTACGACGCCGGGTCGCTGCGGGGAAGATGGGATCGCCGCGAGCGCGCTCGCTACCGAGCGCTGGCTCCCGAGGCGCTGGCTCCCTGAGTAGGACTCGAACCTACGACCGAGCGATTAACAGTCGCTTGCTCTACCAACTGAGCTATCAGGGATCAGGCGGCGGTTCCTATAACCTCCCTCTCTCGCGACTGCAATCCCAGGAACGGCCATTCCGGGCCGACTGGACTTTTCGCCGGCTTTCGTGGCATCCAAGCGGCATGCCGGTCCCGTGGGGTCGGCCGCGCGGGTGTGGTGGAATTGGTAGACGCGCCGGACTCAAAATCCGGTTCCGCGAGGAGTGTCGGTTCGAGTCCGACCACCCGCACCACCGAACGTAACGGGAGATCGGATGGAACAGGGCCCGACGGAGGACCGCCGTCCGCCAGTACCCCCGTTCACCGCCGCGACCGCCGCCGCCAAGGCCCGTGCCGCCGAGGATGCCTGGAACACGCGCGACCCCCTGCGCGTCGCCGGCGCCTACACGGTCGACACCTGGTGGCGGAACCGGGCCGAGTTCCTGCACGGACGGGACGCGGTGATAGCGTTCCTGCAGCGCAAATGGGCGCGCGAGCTCGATTACCGATTGATCAAGGAAGTGTGGCGTTCGGCGAGGATCGGATCGCCGTTCGCTTCGTCTATGAATGGCACGACGGGTCCGGCCAGTGGTTCCGCTCGCATGGCAACGAGCAATGGGCGTTCACGGCGGCCGGGCTGATGCGGCGGCGCGAGGCGTCCATCAACGACGTGCCGATCGCGGCGGCCGAGCGCTTGTTCCATTGGCCGCTCGGGCCGCGCCCGGCCGATGACAAGTCGCTCGGCGAATACGGGCTGTAGCCTTACATGCCCAGCGCGCGGCGGTAGAGGTCGAGCAGCGTCTCGGCTTCCTCCACGTCGGCCGGCTCCTTTTTGCGGATGGTGATGAGCTGGCGGACGACCTTGACGTCGAAACCGGCCGACTTGGCCTCGGCGTAGATGTCCTTGATGTCGGACCCCAGCGCCTTGCGCTCCTCTTCGAGCCGCTCGATGCGTTCGATCAGGCTGCGTAGCCGATCCGCCGCAATGCCGCCGACGTCGGGGGTGTCGGTTTCGGTGGTGTCCAGCGCCATGATCTGCCTCGTTTCGGGGAGACGCGGCTTAGCTTTCTCGGGGCCGGGCGGTCAATCCGGGCCGAACAGCCCGTCGCGCACCAGTGTCCAGCTCGCCAGGTCCGGCGCGGCGATCAGGCCGCCTTCGGTGGAGGCCGGGCTGTAGGGCGAGCCGTCCAGGCGGGCGGCGTACCCGCCCGCCTCGCGGTAGAGCAGTTCGCCGGCGGCGTGGTCCCACGGCATCAGGCGGTGATAGACCAGGAAGTCGCAGGCGCCGGCGGCGGCCAGGCGGTATTGATGCGCGGCGCAGCGATAGTCCCAGGCGCCGGCCAGGCGCGGCAGCCGGGCGCAGACCTGCGACTTGGTCGGTTCCGGCATGAAGCGCCAGGACAGCGCGCCGGCCATGCCGGACAGCGCGGCGGCCGGGGCAGCGACCCGCAACGGATCCCGCCCGCCATCGCGGCGCTCGATCCAAGCGCCCTGCCCCGCGATCGCCACGGCGGTATCGTCGCCGACAGGGTCGTGGATGATGCCGGCGACGGTGCGTCCGAAGCGGGTGACGGCCAGCATGACGCCGAACAAGGGCAGCCCGGCGGCGAAATTGGAGGTGCCGTCCACCGGGTCGAGAATGAAGCAGAGCGGGGCGTCGCCGATGCGCCCCAGCAGCGCGGCGTCGCGCGACGCCGCCTCCTCGCCGACCACCAGCGCGTCGGGGAAGCGGGCGGTCAGCGCCTTGGTGAGCTGAGCCTCCGCGGCCTCATCAGCGACGGTGACCAGGTCGAGCGGGCCGGTCTTGGCCTGCACCTCGTCGGGCCGCAGGGTGCGGAAGCGGGGCATGATCTCCGTTCGCGCCACTGCGCGGACCAGCAGGACCAGCTCGGCCACGTCGTGCGGGGTCACGCGCCGTCTCCCTCGCCGGGGCCGGGCCGCTCGTCGAAGCGGGCGCGGTCGGCCGGCAGCAGGCGAACTTGCAGCCGGGTGCCGTCCTCACGGTCGGTGCGGGCCAGCACCTCGCCGTGCTGGTAGAGCCAGGCCAGACGGGCGCCGTCGCTGGGCGGAAGGTGGACGTCGAGGGTTTCCATGCCGGCGGAGATGCGGGCATCCACCGCGTCACGCAAGGCGGGCAACCCGTCCCCGGTCATGGCGGAAACCGGCACGGCGCCGTCGCGCGCCGGCACGGCGTCGGGGCCGCCGAGCAGGTCGGCCTTGTTGAGCACCTCGATGGTGCGGCGCGGCCAGCCCTCGTCGAGGGCGCCATCGCGCACCATGCCGTCCAGCACGGCCACCACGTCCGCACGCTGGGCGGCGCTGTCGGGGTGCGCCACGTCGCGCACGTGCAGGATGACGTCGGCCTCGGCGACCTCCTCCAGCGTGGCGCGGAAGGCTTCCACCAGCTCGGTCGGCAGGTCGCTGATGAAGCCTACCGTGTCGGACAGGATGGCGCGTCGGTTGGACGGCAGGTCGATGCCGCGCATGGTCGGGTCCAGCGTGGCGAAGAGCTGGTCCTCCGCGTGCACGGCGGCGCCGGTGAGGGCGTTGAACAGGGTGGATTTGCCGGCATTGGTGTAGCCCACCAGGGCGATCACCGGGTACGGCACGCGGTTGCGCGCGGCGCGATGCAGCCCGCGGGTGCGGCGGACCTGCTCCAGCTCCTTTTTCAGCCGCACGATGCGGTCGCCGATCAGCCGACGGTCCGCCTCGATCTGGGTCTCGCCGGGGCCGCCCAGGAAGCCGAAGCCGCCGCGCTGCCGCTCCAGGTGGGTCCAGGAGCGGACCAGGCGCGAGCGCTGATACTGCAGGTGCGCGAGTTCGACTTGCAGCGCGCCCTCGCGGGTGCGGGCGCGTTCGCCGAAGATATCGAGGATGAGGCCGGTGCGGTCGATCACCTTGCAGCCCCAGTCGCGCTCGAGATTGCGCTGCTGCACCGGGCTGAGCTGGGCGTCCACGACCGCGACGGTGACGCCGTGTTCGGCCACGGCGGCGCCGGCGGCCTGCACCTGCCCCTCGCCGAGCAGGGTGGAGGCGCGGCGAGTGCGCAGGGGCACCACGGAGGTGTGGACCACGACCAGGCCGATGGAGGCGGCCAGGCCGACGGCCTCGGCCAATTGCGCGTCCGCCGCGCGGGACGCGTCGGGCCGGAACGGCCGCTCCCAGGGCAGGAGAACGGCCGCCCGCGCGGGGGCGGGCCCGGAGCTACTCGCCGTCGGCGGCAGCGGCCGACTCCGCGCCTTCGGCCTTGGTGGCGTCGAAGAGCTGGATGGGTGCGCCGGGCATCACGGTGCTGATGGCGTGCTTGTAGACGAGCTGGGTGTGCCCGTCGCGCCGGAGCAGGACGGAGAAGTTATCGAACCAGGTGATGATACCTTGCAGCTTGACGCCGTTGACCAGGAAGACGGTCACCGGCGTCTTGGCGCGGCGCACATGGTTCAGGAAAACGTCCTGCACGTTCTGGGACTCTTTGGCCACGTTCGTGTCCTTTGTTGTCCGGCACCGGTGGACCCGTGCCGGAAGTCTGACCCGCCTCCAACGGACGGCCCCGTCAATCTAGCGTCGCCGGCCGCCACCGCAACTGCAGCAATCAGGCGGCGGGCTCGAGGCCGCACCAGTCCGCCACCGTCAGCGCCAGCACGCGGGTGAGCTGGTGGACGCTGTCCAGGCCCACGCTCTCGTCGATGCCGTGGATGTTGTCGGCGTCCGGGCCGTAGCAGGTCGCTTCGGTGCCGGAGAGGGCGTAGTGCCGGGCGTCGGTCAGCCCGGCGGCGGCGTAGTGCGGCACGTCCGCGCCGGTCAGCTTCCGGTGCTGCGCGGCGACACTGCGGCTGATCGCCTGGTCGGGTGGGAAGGTGCAGCCATCGGCCATGAAACCGGCGAAACGGACGGACAGCCGGGCGCCGCGCAGGCGGGGATCGGTCTCGGCCTCGGCCACGAGCGCCTCGATCTGGGCTTTGACCTCGAAGCAGGACATGCCGGGCATGACGCCGACCCGCACGCCCAGCGTCGCCTCCGTCGGCACGGAGGAGTTCCATTCGCCGCCTTGCAGCGTGCCGATGTTGACGTTGATCGGGTGGTTGTCGGCGGCAAAAGCGGGGTGGCGGTGCTCGGCGCGGTTGAGGCGATCCTCCAGGGTGCGGAACCGCTCCATGACCACGTAGGCCGCCTCGATGGCGTTGACGCCCTCGTGCTTGGCGCGGACATGGGCGGGCTTGCCGATCAGGCCGACCCAGGCCCAGACCACCCCGACCTCGGCGACGTAGAGGGCGGGAAAGCCGGGGCCGGGCTCCGGGATCAGGCACGCGTCGGGCCGGGGCAAGGCGTGCATGACGGCCAGGGCGCCGTTGCCGGTGCATTCTTCCTCGATCACCGCGGCGAGTTGCAGTTCCGCGGCCGGTTGCCAGCCGGCGCGGCGCAGCGCCGCCAGCGCCATCACCATGGCCGCCAGCCCGGCCTTCATGTCGGCCGCACCGCGCCCGAACATGCGGCCGTCGCGGATGGAGGGGGCGAAGGGCGGCGTCGTCCACAGCCGTTCCGGTCCGGTGGGCACGACGTCGACATGGCCGCCGAGCATCAGCGAGCGCCCGGCCGCACGGGTCGGCCGGTGCACGGCGACCACGTTCTCGCGGCCCGCATAGTCGATCAGCGGCGGCGACCAGCCGGGCTTGTCGGCGAGTGCGGCCGGATCGACTGGCACCCGGGACGGCGTGAGGCCCGCGTCGCGGAACGCCGTTTCCATCACGGCCAACGCGCCCTGCTCGGCGCCGAGCAGGCTCGGCTCACGGACCAGGGCGTCGAGCAGGCCGATCGTTTCCGCCTCGACCTCGCGCGCCGCGTGGAGAATTGCCGTTTCCGTCATTGCGTCCATGGCGAATTGTAGAATGTCCGTGCCCGCTGGCAACCGAGGATGGGGGCGGGTAGGATCGGGCATGATTCGCCTGCTTCCCGAAGGGCTGGTGAACCGCATCGCCGCCGGCGAGGTGGTCGAGCGGCCGGCCGCGGTGGTCAAGGAGCTGGCTGAGAACGCGCTGGATGCGGGCGCGACCCGGATCGCGGTCCGGCTGGAGGCGGGCGGGACCGGGCTGATCGAGGTCGCCGATGACGGGGCGGGCATGGTGGCCGACCAGCTGGCACTGGCGGTGCAGCGGCATTGCACCTCCAAGCTCACCGACGAGACGCTGGTGCGCATCACGACGCTGGGCTTCCGAGGCGAGGCGCTGCCCTCCATTGGGGCGGCGGGGCGGCTGCGGCTGGTGTCGCGGCCGGCCGGGGCGGCGCATGCGCATGCCATCACGGTCGAGGGCGGCGTGGTCGGCGACGTGGTTCCCGCGGCGGGGGCGCCGGGCACGACGGCGACGGTGCGCGACCTGTTCTACGCCACGCCCGCGCGGCGCAAATTCCTCAAGGCGGCGCGCACGGAAGGCGAGCACGCGGCGGCGGCGCTGCGGCGGCTGGCGCTGGCGGCGCCGGGAGTGGCGGTGCGGCTGGAGAGCGAGGGCCGGGTCGTCTTCGACCTGCCGGCGCAGAGCCCGGCGCAACGCGTGGTCGCCCTGCTCGGCGCCACCGCCGACACCCTGCTGCCGCTCGACGAGCGCCGCGACGAGCTGCGCTTGACCGGCTTCGCCGCCCCGGCGACGGAGACGCGGGCGAGCGCGGCCGGGCAGAGCCTGGTGGTCAATGGCCGGCCGGTGACGGACCGGGTGCTGGCGACGGCGCTGCGGGTGGCGTACCGCGACGTGATCGCGGCCGGGCGGCACGCGGTGGCGGCGCTGTTCCTGGAGGTCCCCGCGGAGGCGGTCGACGTCAACGTGCATCCGGCCAAGACCGAGCTGCGGTTCCGTGACCCGGAGGCGGTGCGCAGCCTGATCATCGGGGCGCTACGCCGGGCCTTGGCGCAGGGGGCGACGGTGCCGGGCGTCGCGCGGCCGAGCCTGCAATCGGTGGCGCGGCCGTCGCTGCGGCTGGTGTCGGCGCAGCCGGTGCGGGCGGGCTTCGCGGAGGCGACGCTGCCGCTGGCGTACGGCCCGGCATACGGGCCGGCGGTGCGGGCGCTGCCGGTCCCCGCGCCGCGGCCGGAGCATCCGCTCGGGGCGCCGCTCGGCCAGGTGTTCGACACGTATGTGCTGGCGGTGGCGAGCGATGGCAGCCTGGTGCTGGTGGACCAGCACGCGGCGCATGAGCGGCTGACGCACGAGGCGTTGCGGGCGCAGTACGAGGCGGGCGGGATCCGGCGGCAGGCGCTGCTGCTGCCGGCGGTCGTGGATCTGCCGGCGGCCGCTTGCGGGGCGTTGCTGGCGGCGGCGGCCGAGTTGGCGTCATTGGGGTTGGAAATCGAGGCGTTCGGGGCGGGGGCGGTGCTGGTCCGCGCGCTGCCGGCCGCGCTCGGCGCGCCCGACCCGGCGCCGCTGTTGCGCGACCTGGCGGACGAGCTGGCGGAGGAGGGCGAGAGCACGGCGCTGGCGACGCGGATCGACGCGGTGCTGGCGCGGCTGGCCTGCCATGGCAGCATCCGGGCCGGGCGGCGGCTGCAGGCGGCGGAGATGGACGCGCTGCTCCGGCAGATGGAGGCGACGCCGCGGGCGGCGACGTGCAGCCATGGGCGGCCGACGGTGCTGAAGCTGACGCGGGCGGAGATCGAGCGGCTGTTCGGGCGGCGGTGAGCCGGCGTCAGCCCGTGCGCCAGGCGATCATGCGGGCGGCGCCGTGCGACCAGTCGGCCAATAAAGCGGCGGGTGGGGCGGCGATCGGGAGGTCGTCGGCGCGGCCGAGTTCGGCGACGAGCAAGGCGCCGGGAGCGAGCCAGCCGGCGCGATCCAGGGCCGCCAGGGCGGGGTCGAGCAAGCCGGCGCCATAGGGTGGGTCGAGAAACACCAGCGTGCTCGGCGGGGTCGTGGACGGGCGGGGCGGCGGGCGGCGGACGTCACCGGCCAGGACGTGGCCCCTGCCCTCGCCCGCGGCGACGTTGCGGCGCAGGGCGCGCAGGGCGGCCGGGTCGTTCTCGATGAAGGTGGCCGTCGCGGCACCGCGGGACAGGGCCTCGAGGCCCAGGGCGCCGGTGCCGGCGAAGGCGTCGAGCACGGCGGCGCCGTCCAGCGTGCCGGGGCCGGCCCAGTCGGCATGAGCGAGGCGGTCGAACAAGGCTTGGCGCACGCGGTCGGCAGTGGGGCGGGTCGACTCGCCGTCGGGAGTGGCGAGCTGGCGGCCGCGCCAGGCGCCGGCGATGATCCGCATCAGGGGGCGCGCGTGCGGACGGGCGCGGCGTCGCCCAACTGCTCGCGCAGCACCTTGCCGGTGACCTCCTCCACGGCGCCGCGCGGGAGGCGGCCCAGCTGGAAGGGACCGTACGCAACGCGGATGAGGCGGTTCACCTGCAGGCCCAGATGCGCCATGACCCGGCGGACCTCGCGGTTGCGGCCTTCATCCAGCGCGACGGAGATCCAGGCATTGTCGCCGGTGCGGGATTCCAAGGCGGCCTCGATGGGGCCGTATTTGACGCCCTCGACCGTGATGCCGCGGGACAGGGCGGCCAGGGAGCGCTCGTCCAGCGCGCCCCAGGCGCGGACGCGGTAGCGGCGAATCCAGCCTTGGCTGGGGAGTTCGAGGCGGCGGGCCAGCGCACCGTCATTGGTGAGCAGCAGCAGGCCTTCGCTGTTGAGGTCGAGGCGGCCGACGCTGATGACGCGGCCCAATTCGGCCGGCAGTTTGTCGAACACGGTGGGGCGGCCCTGGGGGTCCTTGTGGGTGGTGACCAGGCCGTCAGGCTTGTGGAAGCGGAACAGGCGGGTGCGGGCGGCAGCGCCCACGGGCTGGCCGCGCACGGTCACGACGTCGCCGGGGGACACGAAGGTGGCGGGATGGGTGACGCGGGCGCCGTTGAGGGTGACGGCGCCGTCCGTGACCAGGATCTCGGCGTCGCGGCGGCTGGCGACGCCGGCGCGGGCGAGCCATTTGGCGATGCGCTCGCCGCGGGCGGCTTCGGGGCCGTCGTCGGCGTTGCCGGGGGGCGGGTCGTCGTCCATGGGGCCGGTCATCCGCCGGCGGCGGCGACGAAGGCCTGGAAGATGCGCGCATCCGCCGGGTCGATGAGGAATTCGGGGTGCCATTGCACGCCGAGGCAGAAGGCGTAGCGCGGGTCCTCGATGCCTTCGATGACGCCGTCGGGGGCGAGGGCGTCGACGATCGCGAACTTGCCGGGGCTCGCGACGGCTTGGTGGTGGGCGGAGTTGACCTGCATCGTGTCGGTGCCGGCGATCCGGGCGAGCAGGGTGCCGGGGGTGAGCGCGACCGTGTGGCTGGGCTGGTCGCGCGGGGTGGGCTGCTCGTGCGGCAGGGCGTCCGGCACGCTGTCGGGGATGTGCTGGAGCAGGGTGCCGCCGAGGGCGACGGCGAGGAGTTGCTGGCCGCCGCAGATGCCGAGCACGGGCTTGTCGCGGGCCAGCGCGCCGCGGATCAGGGCGAGCTCGGCGGCGGTGCGGTCCTCCTTGAGGGTGACGGTGGCGTGGCGGGCGCCATCGCCGTAGAGGCTCGGGTCGACGTCGAAGGCACCGCCGGTGACGACCAGGGCGTCGACGGCGTCGAGGTAGTCGGCGGCGAGCGCCGGGTCGTGCGGGAGGGCGACGGGGAGGCCGCCGAACCGGGCCACGGCGGTGGCGTAGTTGGCGCGCAGGGCGTACCAGGGGAATTTGGAGTAGCCGCCGGGCGGCTCGGCGTCGAGGGTGACGCCGATAACGGGACGGATGCGAGCGCTCATGCCGGGGTCAGTAGCCTTGCCGGGGGATCGCGGGCAAGCGGATGCGATGGAGCGGGCGCTGGAGGCGGCGCGGGCGGCGGCCGGCGAGGTGCCGGTAGGGGCGGTCGTGCTGGGGCCGGACGGGGCGGTGCTGGCGGTGTCGGGCAACCGGGTGGAGCACGACCGGGACGCGTCGGCGCATGCGGAGCTGGTGGCGATGCGGGCGGCGGCGGCGGCGCTGGGGTCGCCGCGGCTGATCGGCTGCACGCTGGTGGTGACGCTGGAGCCGTGCCCGATGTGCGCGGGGGCGATTGTACATTTCCGGGTGGGCCGGGTGGTGTTCGGGGCCTACGACCCGAAGGGGGGCGGGGTTGAGCATGGGCCGCGCGTGTTCGCGCAGCCCGGCTGCCTGCACCGGCCCGACGTGATCGCCGGGGTGCGGGAGCGGGAGTGCGGGGCGCTGCTGCGAGCGTTTTTCCAAGAGCGGCGGTGAGTGGGGCCGGGTTACCTGCACGCCTTGCGCCGGACGTTCAGGTCAGCCCGGAAGGGGTCTGCAGCCAACCGAACAGAGTTCAGGGAACGAGACTCACCGTCCCCGTGATGTCTGCCGTCAGCATATCGACGAAGATCCGCGTTCTGGCCGGTAGAACACGGCCGGGAACGACGACCGAGATGGCGACCGGTGCCAGGATCCAGCCTGGCAGCTGGACCAGTCGATGACGGACTGCGTGGCTGAGGATCCTGAACCGCCGCGCTGACGATCGATCACGGGAAGCTCGGATCAGCGGACCGGGTCGTCCACGGTTCACCGTCAGCTTTCGGGCGGGAGGGCGATGTCCCGGCGGGAGAAGCCTTCGGGCCAGATGATGTGGTCGAGGGCGGTGTAGGCGGCGGTGCGGGCGGCGGTCAGGGTGGGGGCGGTAGCGGCGACGGTGAGGACGCGGCCGCCGGCGGCGAGGAGGCGGCCGTTCTCCAGCCGCGTGGCGGCCTCGAAGAGGAGGGCGCCGGGGGTGGCGGCGGCGGCTTCGAGGCCGTCGATGACGGTGTCGGTCTCGGGAGTGCCGGGGTAGCCGCGGGCGGCCATCACGACGGCGACGCAGGAATCGTCGCGGAAGCGGAGGTCGAAGCGGGAGAGTTCGCCCTCGCAGGCGGCGACGAGGCCGGGGAGAAGGTCGGAGCGGAGGCGGGGGAGGATGGCCTGGCACTCCGGGTCGCCGAAGCGGACGTTGTATTCGATGAGCTTGGGGCCGGCCGGGGTGAGCATGAGGCCGGCGAAGAGGATGCCGCGGAAGGGGGTGCCGCGGGCGACCATGACGGCCAGGGCGGGGCGAATAAAGGCGTCCAGGAGGGGCGCCGGGTCGAGCGGCGAACCGTCGGGGCCGGGGACGGGGGAGAAGGCGCCCATACCGCCGGTGTTGGGGCCGGTGTCGCCGTCGCCGACGCGCTTGTGGTCGCGGGCGAGGCCGAGAAAGACGGCGTCGGGGCCGTCGCAGAGCGCGAACAGGCTCAATTCGGGGCCGGTGAGGCATTCCTCGATGACCACGGTGGCGCCGGCTGGGCCGAAGCGGGCGTCCCCCATCATGGCGTGAACGGCGGCCTCGGCTTCCGCTTCGGTCTGGGCGACGACGACGCCCTTGCCGGCGGCGAGACCGTCGGCCTTGACGACGATTGGGGCGCCGCGGCGGCGGACGAATTCAAGGGCTGCGGCCGCGTCATCGAAGCGTTCCCAGCGGGCGGTGGGGATGCCGGCCTCGTCGCAGAGCTGCTTGGTGAAGGCCTTGCTGCCCTCGAGACGGGCGGCGGCGGCGGTGGGGCCGCAGCAGGCGATGCCGGCCTCGGCCAGGGCGTCGGCGAGCCCGGCGACCAGGGGGCCTTCGGGGCCGGGGACGACGAGGTCGATCGCGTGCTCGCGGGCCCAGCGGACGAGCCCGGCGATGTCGTCGGCGCCGACGGGGACGTTCTCGGCGAGCACGCCGGTGCCGGGGTTGCCGGGAGCGGCGAAGACCTTCGTCGCGAGTGGGGAGGCCGCGATCGCCCAGACCAGGGCATGCTCGCGCCCGCCGCTACCCACCACCAGAACCCGCATGAACCCTCCGCCCGCGGCACGCTCGGTGGCCGCTTCTGTCGGGGCGCGCTCTAGCATAGGTTCGGGGGATGTCCGAAGCCGCCTCCCCCGTGTCGAACGTTCCCGAATACAGCGTCAGCGAGATCTCCGGCGCGGTGAAGCGAACGCTGGAGGGGGCGTTCGGGCGGGTGCGGGTGCGGGGCGAGATCACCGAGTTCAAGCGGTATCCGTCGGGGCACCTGTATTTTTCGCTGAAGGACGAAGGGGCGAAGATCAGCGGCATCGTGTGGAAGAGCGGGGTGTCGCGGCTGGGCCTGGCGCCGGAGAACGGGGTGGAGGTGATCGCGACGGGACGGCTGACGACATATGGCGAGCGGTCGTCGTACCAGCTGATCGTGGAGCGGATGGAGTATGCCGGGGCGGGGGCGCTGCTCCAGCGGATCGAGCTGCTGAAGCAGCGGCTCGGGGCGGAGGGGCTGTTCGAGGCGGGGCGCAAGCGGGCGCTGCCGTTGTTGCCGGAGGTGGTCGGGGTGGTGACGTCGCCGGCGGGGGCGGTGTTGCAGGACATCCGGACGACGATCGCGCGGCGGTTTCCGCGCTCAGTGCTGTTGTGGCCGGTGCCGGTGCAGGGGGATGGGGCGGCGGCGCGGATCGCGGCGGCCATCGCGGGGTTCGACGCGATCCGGGCGGGGGGGCCGGTACCGCGGCCGGACGTGCTGATCGTCGCGCGGGGCGGCGGGAGCCTCGAGGACCTGATGGCGTTCAACGACGAGGGGGTGATCCGGGCGGCAGCGGCGTGCGGCATCCCGCTGATCTCCGCGGTGGGGCACGAGACCGACCACACGCTGATCGACCTGGTGTCGGACCGGCGGGCGCCGACGCCCACGGCGGCGGCCGAGCTGGCGGTGCCGTCGCGGGCGGAGCTGGCGATCCTGCTGCACCGGGACCGGGCGCGGTTGTCGCAGGGATTGCTGCGGCTGGTGGGCGAATGGCGGCTACGGCTGGATCGGGCGGAGCGGGGCTTGCCGGACCTGCCGGCGCTGCTGGGCGGGGCGCGGCAGCGGTTGGACGACCGGGCGGAGCGGCTGGTGCTGGCGCTGCCGAACCTGCTGGCCGCGCGGCACGGAGCGCTGCATCGGGCGGAGCGGGCGCTGCCGGACGCGCCGGCGCTGATCCGGGCGGCGCGGCTGGCGACGGCGGACCGGGGGCATCGGCTGCGGCTGGCGTTGCCGGGATTGCTGCGGGAACGGCGGGCCGCGCTGCACCGGGTGGAGCGGGCTATGCCGGCGGGGCGGGCACTGGTGACGCCGCGGGCGCATGCGCTGGGGCGGCTGCATCTGGAGGCGGCGCTACTGCAGGCGACGGCGGGCCATCGGCGGCGGGCGAGCCCGGCGTTGGCGCGGTTGTCGCCGGCGATGTTGCTCGCCGGGCTGCGGGAAGCACGGCGGCGGCTCACGGGAAGCGCGGCGCATCTGGATTCGGTGTCGTATCAGAAAGTGCTGGAGCGGGGATTCGCGCTGGTGTCGGACCGGGCGGGGCAGCCGATCACGGCGGCGGCGGACGTGGTGCGGGGCGCGCGGCTGCGGCTGCACTTCGCCGATGGCAGCGTGGAGGCGCAGGCGGCCGGGTCGGCGCAGGGGTCCCTGCCCTTCTGATTGACCCCCGGGGCGCTCATCGCTCCATCAGGTGCCCGAGGCGGCCGGGCTTGGCGGCGGGGCCGATGGAGGCGGCGGCGGCGCGGGCGCAGAGCAGGCGGAGTTCGGGCGGAACGTTGGCGAGCCAGTGCGGCGGGACGTCGGCGGCGACGAGGCCGAAATCGCGGCAGAGCCCCGCGACCAGCACGCCGGGTCGAGCGCCGGCGAGGTCGTCGCGTTCCTCTTTCTCGTCATCGGGCGGGTCGAAATCGTCGGCGTCGTCCTCCTCTCCGTCGTCATCGTCGTCGCACTCGGCATCGAGCTCGGCGTCGACCATGCGGTGGTAGGTGTCGATGTCCATCTTGTGGCGGGCAAAGGCGGTGAGTACGGCGTCGAGCATGTTGGTGATCTGGCCGGCGGCTTCTTCCGGTGCGGGCGGGAGGGTGCGCAGGTGCAGGGCGGCGGCGACGGCGCGGCGCACCACGGCGGAGAGGAGCAGGAAGTCGCGGGTGACGATCTCCAGCGGCAGGGCGTGCTTGGCGCGCATCTCGGCGGAGAGGATCTCGATCACGCCGGTCGCGCTGGCGACAAGGGCGGAGAGGATCTGCTGATAGCTCGTGTAGGGGGCGGGGATGGCGGGCTGTTCGGGCATGAACGAAACAGGAACTTATGCCCAGCGGAAGTCAATCGGTGGTTGAGGCGGCTCCGGTCCAGCGGGCGAGCCGGGTGGCAGCTTCGGCCATGTCGGCGGTGCCGCCGCAGTAGCTGAACCGGACGAAGTGGCGGCCGCGGGTGCGGTCGAAATCGGTGCCGGGGCTGGCGGCGACGCCGGCTTCGGCGAGCATGCGGGCGCAGAAGGCTTCGGCATCGTCCGTGTGGGCGGCGACGTCGGCGTAGAGGTAGAAGGCGCCGTCGGCAGCGGCGAAGTCCGCGAAGCCAGCCGCTGGGAGCGCTGCGACGAGGTGGTCGCGGGAGGCGCGGTAGCGGGCGACGTTGGCCTCCAGCTCGACGGTGCAGTCCATGGCGGCTTCGGCGGCGACCTGAGAAACGTGCGGGGCGGAGATGGCCATGTTCTGGGCGAGGCACTCGACGGGGCGGCGCAGGTCGAGCGGGAGGACGGCCCAGCCGACGCGCCAGCCGGTCATGCTCCAGTATTTGGAGAAGCTGTTGACCACGATGGCGGTGTCGCTGAAGGCGGCGGCGGTGGCGAGGGGGCGGGTGTAGTGCAGGCCGTGGTAGATCTCGTCGGAGATCAGGCGGACGCCGTTGGCGTCGCACCAGGTGGCGAGCGCCTTCAGTTCGGCGGGTTCGAGCATGGTTCCGGCCGGGTTGCCGGGGCTGGCGACGATCAGGCCAGCGGGGGGTGGGTCGAGGCGGGATAGGGCGGCCGGAGTGGGCTGGAAGCGCTCTGCCGGGCCGGCCTCGAGGATGACGGGCACGAGGCCGAGAGCGGTGAGGATGTTGACGTAGGGCGGATAGAAGGGCGCGGCGAGGGCGATGCGGTCGCCGGGGTCGAAGGCGGCGAGAAAGGCGAGCGGAAAGGCGCCGCTGGCGCCGGTGGTGACGGCGATGCGGGTGGGCGACAGGTCGAGGCCATACCAGTCGGCGTAGTGGCGGGCGATGCGGGCGCGGAGCGAGGGGCGGCCGAAGGCTTCGGTGTAGCCGAGCGGGTCGCCGCGCTGCAGGGCGGCGGCGGCGGCGGCGAGGGCGCCGGCGGGGGCGCCGGTGCTGGGCTGGCCGACCTCCATGCGGATGATGGCGGGTGCGCCGGGCGGCAGGGCGGCCTGCCGGGCGTTGGCGGCCGCGATGACGTCCATGACGAGGAAGGGCGGCGCCGACGCGCCGCGTCCCGTTTTCAGCACGTCAGCGTCCGGCCGGCAGTCTCAATTGCCGCCTGCGGCCAGGCCGGGCGTGCGGGGGTCGACGGCCCAGCTGCAGCTGCCATCGCGGTCGGGCAGGTAGCGGCTGCAAGCGATCGCGTTGGCGCGGCCGGGGGCCGGGACGGGGGCGGGCATGGCGGTGGCGGAGCCGAGGGCGTTCCGCATGGCCACCGCGGTGGCGATCGGGGCGCTCTCCTGCCCGGTGCCGACGACCGCGGCGCGGAAGCCGCGCAGGCTGGGGTTCCAGGCGATGGCGGCGGAAAGCAGCGGCGGCGGGTTGGGCGCGGCGGCGAGCACCAGGCCGGTGCCCGGGGCGACCCGGCCGGTGCCGAACAGATTGTCCATGGTGACGGTGCAGGCGACCGCGTTGCCGTCGCGGTCGAGCGCGAGCCAGCCGGTGGAGGCGGGCAGCGGACGGGCGGCGGGGGCGGGGGCGGCGCCGCCGGCCGCCAGCGACTGGAACACGGCGGCAGCCTCGGTGCCGCCGGTGTTGGCGAGCGGGAGAAAGGCGACCAGGTCGCGGCCGGCCTGAACGGTCAGGGGCGCGCCGGTGCGCGGCAGGGCGTCACGCAGGAGCGGGGCGGTAAGGCCGCCGCCGGCGGTGGCGGTGGCAGCGGCGAAGCGGCGGGACAGGCCGCCGACGTAGAGGTCGCCGACGCCTTCGGTGCGCAGGGTGGCGATGGTCGCGGCGAGTTCGGGCTGTTGCAGGGTGGCGCCCTCGGCGAGGGGCTGGCCGCCGGGTCCGAACACGGCGCGGGCGTTGGGGTCCTGCAGGAGGGGGCCGGCGACGACGCCGAGGTCGGCCACCAGGGCACGGGGGATCGGGATGCCGAAGCGGGCGGCCTGCTCGGCGGGCGACAGGAGCGACTCGAAGGATTGGCGGCCGTAGCGGACGTGCAGCGCGTAGAGGCCGCGGGGGGTCATGGGAACGGCGGCGGGGCGGTCGGTGCCGGGGCCGGACGTGGCGGCGGCAGCGAGGGGGAACAGGATGGCTTCGGCGTTGCCGGCGCCGGGGCCGGTGCGGCTCGGGTTGTAGGCGAGGCAGGCGCCACCGCCGCCGAGGCCGGCGCGCGATGGCAGGGTGACGCCGAGCATGAAGCCCATGGCGACGGCGGCGTCGGCGGCGGAACCGCCGGAGGCCAGGACGTCGCGGCCGGCCAGGGCAGCGCGGGGCTCGTCGGCGACGGCGGCGCCGATGAAGCCGGTCAAGCGCTCGGGCTCCGCGCCGGCGGGGGCGCCGCCGAGAAAGAAGTCGCGCACGGAGCCGGCCGTGGAGCAGCCGCTCGTGGCCAGGAGCAGCGCGGCGGCGGCCAGCCGGGTCGCCCGTGTCACCCGGGCCATGTTCTGCTGCTGTTGCACCCGCCGCACCGCCGTCGCCATCATCCGCGACCCCATAGCCGCCCGCACGAGTGTGGGCAAATGCTTCGGCCCGCCCGGCATGCCGGGCAAACGCTTCGCCTCCCCAGCGCGCCGTGGTAAGCGGCGACCATCCTTCAGGAGATCGCCATGCGCCCTGCCCTGCTGCTCAGCCTCCTCCTGCTTCCGCTGGCGCTCCGGCCAGCCTCGGCAGACGGGTTCACGCCGGCGCAGCGCGCGGAGGTCGTGGCGATCATGCGCGACGCGCTCCGGACCGACCCCTCCATTCTGCGCGACGCCGTTCTGGCGATGCAGCAGGCGGAGGCCCAGGGTCAGGAACGGGAGAGCGCGGCGGCGCTGGCGCGGATCGGGCCGCGGCTGCACGACAAGGCGGATCCGGTGGAGGGCAACCCCAACGGCGACGTGACGGTGGTGGAGTTTTTCGACACGCGCTGCCCGTATTGCAAGCGGATGCTGCCGGTGATCGCGGAGCTGGTGCGGCAGGACCCCCGCGTGCGGGTGGAGCTGAAGGATATGCCGATCCTGGGTCCGGCAAGCCTGCTGGAAAGTCGGGCGCTGTTGGCCGCGCAGCGCCAGGGCGGCTACCTCAAGCTGCGGGACGCGGTCATGGGCGCGGGCGGTAACGCGCCCCCCACGGTGGAAGGGTTGCGGGCGACGGCGGAGCGGCTCGGGCTGGATGGCGCGCAACTGGTGCGCGACATGGACGACCCAGCGATCCGGGCGCGGCTGGCGGCCACGGTCGCATTGGGCCAGGAGATCGGCATCCAGGGCACGCCGGCAATGGTCATCGGCACGACCGTGCTGGCGGGCGCGACGGACGTGGCCGGGCTGCAGGAAGCGATCGCGGCGACGCGGACCCGGCGCTAGCGCGCGGCCGTCTAACCTCAGCGGACGAAGATACGGATCTCGTGGGCAACGCCGGCGAGCGGGCGGGCGGACAGGTTGACCCGGGCGGCGGGAATGCTTGCGGAGACGATGGTCTGGGCGACGTCGGCGGCTTCGGGGCCGGCCTGGGTGCCCGGCGTGATCTCCACCACGTCGAACACCACGGTCGCCTTGCGGGCGCGGGCGGCGGCCACGGCGCGGCGGATGCTGTCGCGCGCATCGGGCGGCACGGGCAGGCGAATGCTGAGCAAGGGCGGCGGGCCCTCGAGCGGCGGGGCCAAGGGCGGCGGCGGCGTGGGCGGCAGCGGGCGGACCGGCGGCTTGCCGGCATCGGCGTCGAAGAAACGCTGGTCGATCAACGTGCAGCCGGACAGAAGACCACAAAGAGGGCCGGCAAGCGCGACCAGGACCGCCCGGCGGCCACCAAACAATTGCGCCATGGGCAACTCCGTCGCTCCCGCGCTATCTAGCCGCGACGGCGCGAGGGGACAATCGCAATGGCGACGGCTACCAGCACGACGGATCTCACCACGGGCGGCAATCAGCGCATCGACGGGCGCCGGCTGTGGGACAGCCTCATGGAGATGGCGCAGATCGGCGGCACGCCTAAGGGCGGGGTGCGGCGGCTGGCGCTGACGGAGGTGGACCGGGCCGGGCGGGACCGGTTCCGCGCGTTGTGCGAGGCAGCGGGGCTGCAGGTGCGGGTCGACGCGATGGGCAACATGTTCGCGCGACGGCCGGGGCGGGATCCCGATCGGCCGCCGGTGCTGTTCGGCAGCCATCTCGACAGCCAGCCCAGCGGCGGCAAGTTCGACGGGGCGCTGGGCGTGATGGCCGGGCTGGAGCTGATGCGGACGCTGAACGACCTGGAACAGGTCACGGAGGCACCGCTGGAGCTGGTGAACTGGACGGACGAGGAAGGCAGCCGGTTCGGCAAGAGCCTGATGGGCTCGGGCGTGTGGGCCGGCCTTTACGACCCGGCGGAGACAGAGGCGATGCGCGATCTGGACGGGATCGCGGTCGGGTCGGCGCTGGACGCGATCGGCTACCGCGGGGCAGCGCCGGCGCGGCCGTTCGCGGCGGATGCGTATTTCGAGCTGCACATCGAGCAGGGCCCGGTGCTGGAGCGCGAGGGCCGGCAGATCGGGGTGGTGACGGGCGGGCAGGCGCAGGTCTGGTACGACCTGGTGGCGACCGGGCGCGACAGCCATGCCGGCACCACGCCGCCGGGGATGCGTCGTGATGCGCTAGCGGCGGCGGCACGGATCATCGGGCTGGTGGACCGGACCATGCGGGCGCGGGGCGAGGACGGGCGGGGCACGGTAGGCCAACTCGTGGTGGTGCCGAACAGCCGCAACGTGGTGCCGGGCGAGGTGCGGTTCTCCGTGGAGTTCCGGCATCCGGACACGGCGGAGATGGAGCGGATCGCGGATGCGTTCCCGGCGGAGGCGAGCGCGCTGGCGGCCGAAGGCGGTGTCGAGCTGGCGGTGACCGAGCTGTTCCGGCTGCCGGCGCAGCCCTTCGATACCGGCTGCGTCGAGCTGGTGCGGGACGCGGCGGCGGCACTGGGACTGTCGACGCGGGAAATCGTGTCGGGTGCGGGTCACGACGCGATCTACGTGGCGCGGCACGTGCCGACGGCGATGATCTTCACGCCTTGTAAAGACGGACTCAGCCATAACGAGGCCGAGAGTATCGAGCCAGCGGAGGCGGAGGCGGGTGCGCAGGTGTTGTTCAGGGCCGTGTTGGCGCGGGCCAACCGGCCGCGGGATTGATCGCGGCTGATGCTGGACCCGGCCGCGCCGCGCTCGGAGCTGAAGGCGCTGACCTCGTTGCGGGGGTTGGCGGCGATGGCGGTCGTGCTGCAGCATTTCTCGGCCACGGCGCAGCTCAACACCCAGGCCTGGATCCCGTCGCTGGTGCCGCACGGCTACATGGCCGTGGACTTCTTCTTCGTGCTGAGCGGCTTCATCATGTCCTACACCTATCTCGCCGGGTTCCAGGCGATCGGGATGCGGGCCTACCTGCCGTTCCTGTGGAAGCGGGTGGCGCGCATCTTCCCGCTGGGGCTGGCGGTGACCGCGAGCATCCTGTGCGCCGGGGCGATCGCCGGGCTGTTCGGGCTTGAGTGGCTGTTCCTGAAGGTCACGGCGCCGGGAGGACTCTCGGCCATGGTGCTGGTCAACGTGCTGCATCTGCAGGGCTTCCTGCCGGAATACAACCTCAACGATCCGTCGTGGTCGGTCAGTGTCGAGCTGGGGGCCTACCTGTTGTTCCCGCTGTTGATCGCGCTGATGTTCCGGGCGCTGGTGGTCGTGACGGCGGTGTGGACCGGGCTGGGAGTGGCGTTCCTGATCGGGATGTCCAGGCTGGACCCGGCAGGCGGGCTGGCTGTGCGCTGGGCGCCGCTGGATTTCGGGCGCTGCGTGGTGGAGTTCGGGTTCGGCATGCTGGTGTATCGGGCGTATCGGCGGCCGTCATGGCTGCACGCGGTGGCCGCGGATCGCTGGACGTGGGGCTTCGCGGCGGCGGCATGCGCGGCGCTGATGTTGCGCAACGACTTGCTGGCCGTGCTCTTCTTTCCGCCGCTGGTGCTGGCATTCGCCCTCAATAAAGGGCAGGCCGGGCGGGCGCTCTCGCATCCGGTGCTGCATTACATCGGTGTGATCTCGTTCTCGATCTATCTGGTGCACCACATGTTCCGGGTGCCGCTGTTCTGGGCGGTGCGGCAATGGCACCCGGCGCCGCTCTCGGCGGCCACCGCGTTGGGGTCGGCTCTGGTGGGTTCATTGCTCGTGCTGCCGGTGGCGGCGCTGGCCTACCGGGCGGTCGAGCGGCCGGGGCGAGACGCGATGAACGGCGCGCTGCGGCGGATCAACCCGCGGCTGCTGCGGTCCCCTCCGGTGCGGCCGGCAGACTGACGCCACGGGGGTCACGCGAGCGGCCGGACGGGGGGCTGGCAGGGCTGGGGCTTGTGGCCGTTCCCGGGCGCCCGTATAGCCCGGCATCGAGGAGATTGATGTCGGGATCACGCGCAACGGAGAGAGCCTGGTCATCGGGCGCGCCCCACCCGGCCCCCCAAGACGCGATTTTGGCGCGGCCGGTCACGCCGGAGCGGCGGATGGCGGATGCGCTGCGGATCCTGGCGATCGACGCAATCGAGACGGCCGGGTCGGGCCATCCGGGCATGCCGCTGGGCATGGCGGACGCGGCAACCGTGCTGTGGACCAAGTTCATGCGCTTCGACGCGGCCGATCCGCGCTGGCCGGACCGCGACCGGTTCGTCCTCTCGGCCGGTCATGGTTCGATGCTTCTGTATGCACTGCTTCACCTGACCGGCCATGCCGGGATGGGGAGCGACGAGCTGGCGCGGTTCCGCCGGCTCGATAGCCCGGCGGGCGGGCACCCGGAGTACGGCGCGCATCCCGCGATCGAGACCACCACCGGCCCGCTCGGGCAGGGGCTGGCCAACGCCGTCGGAATGGCGCTGGCGGAGCGGATGCTGGCGGCGCGGTTCGGCCGCAGCCTGGTGGATCACCGCACCTGGGTGATCGCCTCGGATGGCGACCTGATGCAGGGCGTCGCGCACGAGGCGGTCGAACTGGCGGGGCATCTGCGGCTGGAGAAGCTGACCGTGCTTTGGGACGACAACGCGGTCTCGCTGGACGGGGAGACCGGGCTGTCGCAATCGGGCGACGTGTTGAAGCGTTTCGCCGCGCAGGGCTGGGCGACGCGACGGGTGGACGGGCACGACCCCGCGCAACTGGCGGCCGCGCTGGCGCAGGCCATGCGGTCGCGCAAGCCCACGCTGATCGCCTGCCGCACCGTGATCGGGCTGACGGCGCCGACCAAGGCGGGAACGGCGGCCGCGCATGGCGTACCATTGGGCCGGTGCGAGGCGGAGGCGGCGCGCCTGGCGCTGTGCTGGGCCGAGGCGGACGGCACGGTGCCGGACGACGTGAGCCATCAATGGGCGGTGGCCGGCGCACGCGGGGCGGCGGGCCGGCGGGCCTGGCTGAAGCGGTTGACCAAGCATCCGATGCGGGCCGAGTTCGAGCGTGTGATGGCGGGGCGGCTGCCGGAGAATTGGCGCGAGCCGATTGCCGCGCTGCGGGCGGATATTGCGGCCGAGCGGGTCCCGGTCTCGGGCCGTGACACCGGGCAACGGGCGTTGAGCGCGCTGGCGGCAGCATTGCCGGAGCTGGTGGGCGGTTCGGCCGATGCCGGCACCTCGACCCGGACGCTGCCGCCCGGCATCGCGACGGTGGGGCCGGGGCGGTATGGCGGGCGCTACGTGCATTTCGGCGTGCGCGAGCATGCGATGGCGGCGGCGCTGAACGGGATCGCGCTGCATGGCGGGTTTCTGCCGTATGGCGGCAGCTTCTGCGCGTTCAGCGACTACATGCGCCCGGCGCTCCGGCTAGCGGCGATGATGCGGCTGCGGGTCGTGCACGTGTTGACGCATGACGGCATCGGCGTCGGCGAGGATGGGCCGACGCACCAGCCGGTGGAGCAGATCGCCAGCTACCGGGCGATGCCGGGGATGCACGTGTTCCGCCCGGCGGACGCGCTGGAGACGGCCGAGTGCTGGGAAGTCGCGATCCGGCGCAGCTCGGGGCCGAGCCTGCTGCTGTTGTCGCGGCAAGACCTGCTGCCGTTGCGGCAGGACGCGACGGAGAACCGGTGCTCGCGGGGTGGATACGTGTTGCAGGAGGCAGACGGGCCGCGGCAGGCGACGCTGATCGCCACCGGGTCGGAAGTGTCGATCGCGCTGGCGGCGCGGGGGCAACTGGCCGAACTCGGCATTCCGGTGGCGGTGGTGTCCCTGCCCTGCTGGGAGTTGTTCGCGCAGCAGGACGAGGGCTATCGCGCCGATGTGCTCGGCGCGGTGCCGCGGGTTGGGATCGAGGCGGCCAGCGGCTTCGGCTGGGAGCGCTGGATCGGCGAAAGCGGGATTTTCATCGGCATGACCGGCTTCGGGGCCTCGGCCCCGCACGCCGACCTTTACCGGCATTTCGGCATCACGCCGGAGGCCATCACCGCCGCGGTACGACGCCGCGTGCTTCCACACTGAAGGGAAACGAACCCATGGCCGTCAAGGTCGCCATCAACGGATTCGGGCGCATCGGCCGCCTCGTCTTGCGCGCCATCGTCGAGCGCGGCACCGACGACGTGGTCCCGGTCGCCATCAACGACCTCGGCAGCGTCGAGGCCAACGCGCACTTGTTCCGCTACGACAGCGTGCACGGCCGCTTCCCCGGCGAGGTGAAGGTCGAGGGTGACAGCATCACCATCACGTACAACGGCAAGACGATCGGCCCGATCAAGGTCACCGCCGAGAAGGACCCGTCCAAGGTTCCCTACCAGGGTGTGGACGTCGCACTCGAGTGCACCGGCCGCTTCACCAGCAAGGAAAGCGCCAACGCGCTCATCCAGGGCGCCGGCGCGCGCAAGGTGCTGATCTCGGCTCCGGCCGACGGGGTCGACGCGACCATCGTCTGGGGCGTCAACCAGCAGACGATCACCAAGGACATGACGGTGATCTCGAACGCCTCTTGCACGACCAACTGCCTCGCGCCGATGGCCAAGGTGCTCCACGAGAAGTTCGGCATCCTGCGCGGCTACATGGTCACCATCCACGCCTATACCGGCGACCAGAACACGGTCGACACGCTGCACAAGGACCTGCACCGTGCTCGCGCCGCCGCCGTGAGCGCGATCCCGACCAGCACGGGCGCAGCCAAGGCGGTGGGCCTCGTGTTGCCGGAGCTGAAGGGCAAGCTGGACGGCACGGCCATCCGCATTCCGACGCCGAACGTCTCGCTGGTCAGCCTCGACGTGAACCTGCGCGAGCAAGCGACGGTGCAGCAGATCAACGACGCCATGAAGGCCGCCAGCGAGGGCGCCATGAAGGGCGTGCTGGTTTACAGCACGGAGAAGCTGGTCAGCATCGACTTCAACCACAGCCCGGCCTCCTGCAGCTTCGACGCGACGCAGACGGCGGTGGTGGACGGGCAGCTCGCCCGCGTCATGGGCTGGTACGACAACGAATGGGGCTTCTCCAACCGCATGGTCGATACCGCCGCCCTGTTCGGCAGCCTGTAATGCCGTTTCGGACGCTCGACGGGATCGATCTGGCGGGGAAGCGCGTGCTCGTGCGCGCCGACCTCAACGTGCCGATGCATGACGGCGAGATCTCCGACACGACCCGGCTGGAGCGCCTGGTGCCGACCCTCCACGAGTTGATGGATGGCGGTGCCAAGGTGATCGTCTGCAGCCATTTCGAGCGTCCGAAAGGCAAGCGCGTGCCGTCGATGTCGCTGCGGCCGGTGGCCGACGCGCTCGGCGTGGTGCTGGCCCGGCCGGTGGCGTTTGCCGGCGACTGCATCGGGCCGGAGGCGGAGGCGACCGTCGCCGGCCTCGCCGCGGGCGACGTGCTCGTGCTGGAAAACACCCGGTTCCATGCCGGGGAAGAGGCCAACGACCCGGAGATGGCCAAGCAATTGGCTGGGCTGGCCGACATCTACGTCAACGATGCCTTTTCAGCCGCGCATCGTGCCCATGCGAGCACCGAAGGCGTGGCCAGGCTGCTGCCGTCCTACGCGGGACGGTTGATGCAGCAAGAATTGGAGGCGCTGGACTCGGCGCTCGGCAACCCGGTGCGCCCGGTGTGCGCCGTGGTGGGCGGCAGCAAGGTGTCGACCAAGCTCGAGCTGCTCGGGAACCTGGTCGGTAAAGTCGACATGCTGGTGATCGGCGGCGCGATGGCCAACACCTTCCTGGCGGCCCAGGGCGCCGAGGTCGGGCGGTCGTTGCAAGAGGCGGAGATGCACGATACGGCGCGCGACATTCTGCAGCGGGCCAGCGCCGCCGGCTGCGAGATCGTGCTGCCGACCGACGCGGTGGTCGCGCGCGAGTTCAAGGCGCATGCGGCGACCGAGATCGTCTCCGCCCGGGCGATCCCGGCCGACGCGATGATGCTCGATGTGGGGCCGGACTCGGTGCGGGCGCTGTGCGCGCGGCTTCCGGGGCTGAAGACGGTCGTGTGGAACGGCCCGCTCGGCGCCTTCGAGACGCAGCCCTTCGACCACGGCACCAACGAACTGGCGCATGCCGTCGGCGACGCCACCGCGGCTGGCACGCTTCGCAGCGTGGCCGGTGGCGGCGACACCGTGTCCGCACTCAAGGGCGCCGGCGAGGTCGAGCGGATGACCTACGTCAGCAGTGCCGGCGGGGCATTCTTGGAGTGGCTGGAGGGCAAGACGCTGCCGGGCGTGGCGGCGCTGAGCGCCTGAGGGGACTTTTCCGCGCGCGGCACGTTGTGGCCGCGAGCGGAGGGAACGATGGATAAATCGACAGCGGCGGTGGTTGCGGGTGTGGCGGCAGTTGGCGCCCTGTTGAGCGGGGCCCAGTTCAATCCGAGCCCGGCGCATCCGGGGACGGCGTTGTGGTATGGGCGGCTGCGCAAACCGGGGTTCACGCCGCCGGGTCCAGTGTTCGGGATCGCGTGGACGGCGTTGGACGGGCTGCTGGCCTACACCGGCTACCGGCTGCTGAACAAGCGGCCAAACGGGGCGCGGCGACTCGCCTTGGGTGCGTGGGTGCTGACGCTATCCGGCCTGCCGGCCTTCCAGTGGCGGTTCTTCGGGGCGCACCGATCGGACGAGGCATTGGGCGTGAGCGCGACGATGCTGGCCTCCGCGGTCGGGCTGACAGCGGCGGCCTCGAAGGTGGACGGCAAGGCGACAGTGGCGTCCTTGCCGCTGATCGGCTGGCTCATTTTCGCGACGGTGCTGCAAGAAGAAGTTTGGCGTCGCAACCGGTAGTTGAACGGTCGCCGCGTTAACCTATTTGTAAGGAATGCACGCTACAGTCCTTCGCATGCTCTCCACGAATTCCCTCTCGGCGTTTTCGTCTGCGACCACGACCACGGGCAAGGCCCGGGGCGTGGACGAGTTACGACTGGTGCGTGAGCCCGCCAGCGCGGAGACGGCGCGGGCGGCGAAGAACGCGATGCCGAATGCCATGCCGTCCGTGGCGCCGCCGCGCGGTTCGCTGGTGAACCTATCGGTGTGATCCGCCTGGGCTGAGCGGGCAGCCGTTCGGGCTGGCGCGGTCCGCGTGCTGGCCCCATGTTCTGCCGATGCGAGAGCGTTCCCAACCACCGATCGATGTGGCGACCGACCCCACCGGCACGGCAGTTTACTACGTCCGCCGCTCTCCCAACGAGCTTCCCCCCGTCCGTAGCCGCGATCTGGCGGAAAGCTGGGACGTGGCGCGGCAGGCGGCGTCTGCTTCGGCCTGGGGGCAGCCGTGCCGGATCCGGTTTCAGGAAGACGGGGCCGAGCCGGTCGACCTGACATTGGCGGATGCCGATGCTTGCTGCTGGGCGGCGGCGGTGGATGCGGCCTGGGGCTTACAGACGCCCTATGGCCTTTCGCTGTGCTTACGGCTGCTCGGATTGGTGACGCTGCTGTCGGAGTCGCTCGCATTGCGGGCGCTGTGCCCGTTGACGCCAGCGGGCGCTCACCTCGACCCGGCGCTGGTGCGCGTGGCCGCGAGCATCCCGCTATCGCCGCGCGGCGGTCTGGACGAGCGCCGCGTTCGCGAGCATTTGGCGGCCACGCTTCCCGCACTCCCGCCTCCCCTCGCCTCAGGAGCACGTTGTTGACCGCTCATCCCTTTCGACACCCCCTGCTTCTCACGCTCGCACTCTGCGGCCTGGCCGGCTGCTACCGCCCGCCGACGCCGACGCGGGCCGATGCGGCCATCCGCACCGACTGCCGCGAGGCGGTGGAGCGGCAGTACAACGCGCAGAACCGGGTCGACCTGACCCGGCGGGTGGACCGGGATACCGCGTTCGCCAACAGCTACAACTCGGGGCTGACCAGCCGCGGGTTAGGCGCGTCGTATTACCATGACCAGATGATCACCGACTGTCTGCGCGCCTCCGGTGACGCGAACGCGCAGCCGACGCCGGGGGTGGGCCAGACGTTCAGCCCCGTCGGCCTCGGTGCTCCCTCGACCCTCACACCCTGAACCCCGAAAGGAGACGATATGAGCCGTATCATCCGCACGGAGCCCAATGCCGTGCTTGCCAAGGCCGTGGAGTATCACGGCTTTGTCTTCGTCCAGGGCGTCACTGCGACGGATCTGAACAAGGACATCACCGGGCAGACGGAGGAGGTGTTGCGCGACCTCGACGCGATCCTCGAGACGCACGGGACCGACAAGACCCGCCTGCTGCAGGCGCAGATCTGGCTAAAGGACATCCGCGACCGCGAGGCGATGAACAAGGTCTGGTCGGCGTGGCTGCCCCGGGAAGGCGCGCCGGCACGGGCCTGCGTGCAGGCGCACATGGCGGATCCGCGGCACTTGGTCGAGATCATGGTCACGACTTGTAAGTAGTTCGACAGGCACCACCGCCGAATCGTTGTGGCTGGTTCGCCATACTGTGCTGTTCCAGCCACAACGGAAGTTTATTCTTTTCACATTGCAACAGAACCGGCCTGAATAAGACAAGCGTCCTAATTACGCGGTCGTGAGCAGGCGAAATCTGGCGAAACACTTCGCGAGCCGCCGAATTCAGCCGTTTACGATTGCCAGCCCCCAGGCACTGCACCTAACCGATCACGGCGCAGTGACCAAAAAGGGTGGTAGATGAGAGCAGGTTGGTTTGGTCAGGGTCTCGAATTGGTTGCCGGCGCGGTGTTCGCCTTGTCGGTGTCACACGGGGTCGCTGAAGCCGCTCGGCATAAATCCGCTGGTTACGAGGCTCGTCACTCCGTTTCGTCGCATTCCGGATCCGGCCGGGTCTCCGAGCGGAGCCGGCGCGTGCGGCGGTACTCCGCCGGTTATTCGAGTGGCGGAGCCCTTCAATGCGTGCCGTTCGCGCGGGAAAATTCCGGGATCGAGTTGTCCGGCAATGCGGGCACCTGGTGGAACAGCGCCTCGGGCCTGTATGAACGCGGTGCGCGGCCGGAAGTGGGCAGCATCCTGAATTTCCGCGCCACCGGGCACATGCGGATGGGCCACGTCGCGGTGGTCACCAACGTGATCAATCCGCGGCATATCGAGATCGACCACGCCAATTGGGGCGCACCGGGGCAGATCAGCCGCAACATCGACGTGGTGGACGTCTCGGCGGACAATGACTGGACGGCCGTCCGCGTGGCGCTGAGCCAGGCCGAGGATTACGGCAGCACCTATCCAACCTATGGCTTCATCTACGATCGGCCGGACCGCGGCGTGATGGTGGCCAACGCGCCGAGCGTGGGCGGGGTGCCGTCCGCAAGCAAGCTGCGTCAGACCAACGAGCCGATCCGGCTGGCCACGGCCGCCCCCGGGCTGGCGACGGCCGCCGCGCCGGAAGAGGTCGCGGAGGCCGCCGACGAAGACGACGCGACGCCGCGCTACTCCAGCCGCAGCCGTCACGCCCGCCGTTCGGCGAGTCATGCGACATCGGCCAGCCGGTCGCGCGGTTACAGCCCGTTCCCGACTGCGACCACCTTCCGCGTCAGCACGCGGGCCAGCGCGATCGCCAAGCCGACGGCGCATCGCTCGAGCAAGCGCCGCCTGTAATCGTCTCGCGGGCAGCCCGACGGCTGCCCGCCTCCCCTCGTTTGCTCTAAGCTTTCCGCAAACGAGGGGAACGACCATGCCGAATGCCGGCGCTTTTCTGGCTGCGCGCGACTTGCTGCTACGCCATCGCACCGACCCGGCGCTTGCCCGGGCGGAGTTCGCCTGGCCGGTTCTGGACCGGTTCAACTGGGCGCTCGATTATTTCGATCCGATGGCGGCCGACAACGAGCGGATCGCACTGCGCCTCCTCGGGCCCGAAACCGACGAGCAGATCAGCTTCGCGACGCTCGCCGCGCGGTCCAATCAGGTGGCCAACCATCTGCGCCGGCTCGGTGTCGGGCGGGGCGACCGGGTCCTGCTGCTGCTCAACAACGTGGCGCCGCTGTGGGAGACGATGCTGGCGGCCGCCAAGCTCGGCGCAGTGGTGATCCCGGCGACGACGATGCTGACGGAGGCGGACCTGGCCGACCGGGCGGCGCGCGGGCGGATCCGCGCCGCGGTGATCGCCTCGGCGCTCGCGTCCCGTTTCGCGGAGGTTTCGGGCGAGTTCGTGCGGATCGCGGTGGGCGGCGCGCCGGGCTGGCTCGATTACGCCGAGAGTGCCCGGGAACCGGAGACGTTCACGCCGGACGGCGAGACGTTGGCGACCGATCCGCTGCTGCTGTATTTCACCTCCGGCACGACGTCGAAGCCGAAGCTCGTGCTGCATAGCCACCAGAGCTACCCGGTCGGTCATCTCACCACGATGTACTGGATCGGCGTGCAGCCCGGCGACGTGCACCTCAACATCTCCTCGCCGGGTTGGGCGAAGCATGCGTGGTCGTCGTTCTTCGCGCCGTGGAATGCGGGCGCGACGATCCTGGTGCTGAACCAGCCTCGCTTCGATGCGGCGTCGCTGCTGCGGACGTTGGGCGCCTGCGGGGTGACGACGTTCTGCGCGCCGCCGACGGTGTGGCGGATGCTGATCCAGGCGGATCTCGGGGCGGCGCCGGTGCAGGTGCGGGAGGCGTTGTCGGCCGGCGAGCCGCTCAATCCGGAGGTGATCGAGCGGGTCCGCGCGGCGTGGGGCGTGACGATCCGGGACGGTTACGGGCAGACGGAGACGACGCTGCAGATCGGCAATACCCCGGGGGTGCCGGTGATGCCGGGCTCGATGGGGCAGCCCTTGCCGGGCTACGCGATCCAGCTGCTCGACCCCGACGACGCCCCGGCGGAAGAAGGCGAGATCGCCATCGCGCTCGACCCCGCGCCGCTCGGCCTGATGGGAGGCTACATGGGCGAGGACGGGTCGGTCCGCGCGCCTGCGGGGGCGTTCTACCGCACCGGCGACGTGGCGATGCGCAACGAAGATGGCAGCCTGACCTATGTGGGCCGGGCCGACGACGTGTTCAAATCGAGCGGCTACCGGATCAGCCCGTTCGAGCTTGAGAGCGTGCTGGTCGAGCACGAGGCGGTGGCGGAGGCGGCGGTGGTGCCCTCCCCCGACCCGGTGCGGACGGCCATGCCCAAGGCGTTCATCGCGCTGGCCGAGGGTTTCGAGCCGGACGAGGCAACGGCGGCGCTGATCTTCGCGCATGTCCGCGCGCGGGTGGCGCCCTACAAGCGCATTCGCCGGATCGAGTTCTTCGAGCTGCCGAAGACCATCTCCGGCAAAATCCGTCGGGTCGATCTGCGACGGCTGGAAGCGGCCCGCCGGGCCGAGGCGGCCACCGGCGAGCAGGAGTTCATCGACGCGGAGCCAAGCGCCGTCAGGTGACTTCGCGTTCCGTTAGGCGAGCTTGCTGGGGTTCCGCATCGTCTCCATGGTGCGGAAAAGGGCTTTCGCCTTGTCGACCTGTCGGCCCCCAAGCCTGTCCAGCACCTCAGGTTCGGTGCGCGGGCCGCCGAATAACCAAGCTTTGCCCACGCTCCAGTCGATTTTACGTTCGACCAGGCGATCGTAATAGTCGACGAAATCGGTATGAATCTGCTTTTCTAGAGTGTTGCGATCCTCTTCGTTGATCAACACCAACGGCACGATTTCGTGCTCCCAGAAATACGCCCCCTCCGCACCCATTCGACTGTCCTCTGGAGTGCCCCGCGGCACCGATACCAATGTCGCCTGCGCCTCGGCGGTTTGGTGCTTGTAGTGATCCCATTGCGCTGCGAAACCTGCATGCGTCAGTTCCGCGGCGCCCTCGATGAAGGCCCGGCGCATGAACGTCCGGCCACCCGCACCGAAGAGCACCCTGTGTTGCTCAAACCGGCTGGCGAAATCCTGTGCGACCCCCGAGTAGAGCGGGGCGCTTTCAAATGCCTTGAACAGGAACACGTAATTGCCGCCACATGCGGCATGCCGCTCCGCGTCGTAGCGTTCCCATCTCGTCGTTGAAGCTGTGCCACTCACCGGCTGTTCTCCCCTCGTTGCAGCGCCGACGCTCGATGCTGACGGATCAGCCCATAGTCCGAGAAGCTCACGGCCGTCGCACCCAAATTCGCGCCGGGGACGACCGTGACGAGGCGCAACCGCTTCGAATCTTCGAGTTTATCCGCCTCCAGCCAGACCAATCGGTCCACTTCCGCCAGCGACTCGGTTTGAGCCGACACCTCGACGTGCAAGGCGTCCGTGGTCGGATCGACCGACCCGAAGCTGCCGAGCCGGCCAGCCCAAAGCGAGCAAACGTCGTAAAGGTCGTAGCAAATAACCCGCCCCCCCACCGGCTCGATAATTGTGCGCGATGGATACCAATGGTGGTGGACGCTGCCGTCTCCCTTGATCACGCAATCGAACGCTTTGCCGAGTTGGGCCATCGCGGTCGGGCTGGGCTGAGAAACCGTCGCGACAACGAACGCTTTCTGCAGCCAGCCCGCCCGTCCCAGCGTGCAGGCCGCACCCACGTCGGACTGGCTCGGCTGGTTCGGAAGCGCGACACACAAGACTTGAGGTTCGCCCGCGGGCTCGAGCAGGTGGTCGATGTGCGAGGGACCCTGCGCCGCGTGCCGCAGGTGTGAGAACCACGAGGACGCTGCCATCTCGGCAATGATCCAGCCCCCTTCGGCGCCGATCCCGACGGCAAGGCAGTCGAGCGCAAACTTTGCCGGTCCTGGAACGACGATGGAGAGCCGGCCTTGGGGGCGATCGTCAACCTTGAGGGCCCGTTCGTCGACGGACCGATATCTCAATGCCGTGACCGCCACCGGCAACGGCTTAGCGGACGAGATTGGCAGGCGTGTCCCCGTCGAGAACCGCCGTGATGCCGTCGAGAACGAGGTTGCCCATGGCGTCGCGGGTTTCGGTGGTGGCGCTGCCGAGATGGGGGAGCAGGACGACGTTCTGCAGCTCGAGGTAGCCGGGGTTGAGGCGGGGTTCGTCGTTGTAGACGTCGAGGCCGGCGGCGGCGACGTGGCCGGAACGGAGCGCGGCGATCAGGGCGGCGTCGTCGATCAGGGTGCCGCGGGCGGCGTTGGCGACGACGGCGCCCTGGGGCAGCTTGGCGATACGGGCGGCGTCGAGCCAGTGCTTGGTGCCCTCCCCGCCCGGGGCGTGCAGCGACAGCACGTCGCACTGGGCAAGGAAGCCGTCATCGTCGTCGTGGAAGGTTGCCCCGTGCTCGAGCTCGGGCGGCAGGCGTTGCTGGTCGCGGTAGTGGACGACCATGCCGAAGCCGGCGGCCATGCGGGCGAGCTCGCGGCCGATGCGGCCCATGCCGAAGATGCCGAGTCGGCGGCTGGAGACGAGCGTGCCCATCAGCTGCGTCGGCGCCCAGCCATCCCAGGCGCGGGCACGGATCAGGCGCTCGCCCTCTCCGGCGCGGCGCGCGGCGGCCAGGATGAGCAGCATGGCGCATTCCGCGGTGGCGACGCTGAGCACGTCGGGCGTGTTGACCAGGGGGATGCCGCGGGCGCGCAAGGCGGGCATGTCGATGTGGTCGAAGCCGACGCTGAAGGTGCCGACGACCTTCACGCTGTTCGGCAGCTTGGCGATCGTGTCGGCGTCCAGCTTCTCGGCGGGGCAGCACAGGATGGCGGCGGCGCCGTCGGCCCGGGCGAGGATGTCGGCCCCGGTGACGCGCGCGTCGTCCGGGCTGAGACGGGCGTCGAACTCGGCGGCGGCGCGAGCTTCGATGGCCGGGGGCAAGCGCCGGGTCACGAGCAGCGTGGGTTTCGGCATGGCGGCGTCTCCTGGAGCGTTCTTGTCGGGCGGGTTGGCGGGGATCATGGCCGGGGTTGCCCAGCGGCGGAAGGGTCGGCAGGTTGACGCCATGCAACATGCGCGTCTGGCCGTCGACATCGGCGGCACCTTCACCGATCTGGCGCTGGAGCATGGCGAACGCCGGGTCACGGCCAAGGTGCTGACCACGCCCTCGCAGCCGGAGCGCGGCGTGCTGGACGGGGTGGCGGCGATCATGGCGCAGGCCGGGCTGACGGCGGCCGATATCGGCATCCTGGTGCACGGCACGACACTGGCGACCAACGCGTTGATCGAGCGCAAGGGTGCGGTGACGGCGCTGGTGACCACGCAGGGCTTCCGCGATGTGCTCGCGCTCGGCAATGAGAGCCGATACGACCAGTATGACCTCAACATCGTGCTGCCGGAGCCGCTGGTGCCGCGCTATCTGCGGCTGCCGGTGCCGGAGCGGCTGGACAACGAAGGCAACGTGTTGCTGCCGCTCGACGAGGCGGCGGTGGCCGGTCTGGTGCCGGTCCTGCAGCGGGAGGGCGTGCAGAGCGTCGCGGTCGGGTTCCTGCACAGCTTCGTCAACCCGAGCCATGAGCGGCGGGTGCGGGCGTTGCTGGCCGAGGCGCTGCCGGACCTGCCGATCTCGCTGTCGTCCGAAGTGTCGCCGGAGATGCGGGAATGGGAGCGGTTCAGCACCACGGCGGCGAACGCCTACGTGCAGCCGCTGATCGCGGGGTACCTGCGGCGGTTGGAGGCGGGGCTGGCGGCGATGGGGCTGACGGCGCCGGTGTTCCTGATGCTGTCGGGCGGCGGGCTGACGACGATCGAGACGGCGTGCCGGTTCCCGATCCGGTTGGTGGAAAGCGGGCCGGCGGGCGGCGCGATCTTCGCCGCCGACATCGCGCGGCAATGCGGGCTGGACCGGGTGTTGAGCTTCGACATGGGCGGCACGACAGCGAAGGTGTGCCTGATCGAGGATTACCAGCCGCAGACGTCGCGCACGTTCGAGGTGGCGCGGGTCGGGCGGTTCAAGAAGGGGTCGGGGCTGCCGCTGCGCATCCCGGTGATCGAGATGGTGGAGATCGGCGCGGGCGGCGGCAGCGTGGCCGGGATCGACGCGCTGGGGCGGATCGGCGTGGGGCCGGAGAGTGCCGGCGCGGATCCGGGGCCGGCCTGCTACGGGCGCGGCGGAGCGGCGCCCACGGTGACGGACGCGAACCTGCTGCTCGGCCGCTACGACCCGGCGCGGTTCGCAGGCGGGGCGATGCGGCTCGACGTGGCGGCGGCGGAGGGGGCGATGGCGGCGCGGATCGGCGCACCGCTCGGGCTCGAGCCGGCGATGGCCGGGCTGGGCGTGGTCGAGATGGTGGACGAGAACATGGCCAACGCCGCGCGGGTTCACGCGGTGGAGAGCGGCAAGTCGTATGGCGGGCGGACGCTGATCGCCTTCGGAGGCGGCGGGCCGGTGCACGGCTACCGGGTTGCGGAGAAGGTGGGAATCGACCGCGTGCTGGTGCCAATCGGGGCGGGGGTGGGCAGCGCGATCGGGTTCCTGCGCGCGCCGATCGGCTACGAGGTGGTGCGCAGCCTGTATGGGCGGCTCGGCTCCTTCGACGTCGCGGCGGTCAATCGATTGCTCGACGAGATGGCGGCAGAGGCGGAGCAGGTGGTGGCGGGCGGCAGCTTCGGCGCGGCGACCCGGCAGACGCGGCTGGCGTTCATGCGCTACGTCGGCCAGGGGCACGAGATCCCGGTGACGCTGCCGGCGGGCGCGCTGGGCGCGGCGGAGGTGGCGGCGCTGCGCCAGAGCTTCGATGCGGCGTATGCCCGGTTCTACGACCGGCCGGTGCCGGGGTCGGACGTCGAGGTGATGAGCTATGCCGTGACGGTGACGACGGCGACGGAGGCGGGCCCGGCGGGGCGGCCACCGGTGGCAGCGGGCGGATTAGCGGGCCGGCAAGCGGTGCGCGACACGGCAACGGGCACGGTGGCCGACTGGGCCTCGATCGAACGCCGAACGCTGGGGGCGGGCGACCGGGTGGCGGGCCCGGCCATCGTGACGGAAGCGGAGACCAGCACGTTGATCGGCCCGGGCTGGACCGGGTTCGTGGACGAGCGGGGGTATCTCGACCTGCGGCGGAGCGCAGCATGAGCGCGCTGGACGACATCCAACGGCAGGTCATGTGGAACCGGCTGATCGCCGTGGTGGAAGAGCAGGCGCAGACCATGATCCGCACCGCGTTCAGCACGACGGTGCGGGAAGCGGGGGATCTGTCGGCGGGCATCTTCGACCTGCAGGGGCGAATGTTGGCGCAGGCGGTGACGGGAACGCCGGGTCACGTCAACTCGATGATGGAGAGCGTGGGGCATTTTCTGCGCAAGTTCCCGGCCGAAACGCTGCGGGACGGGGATCACCTGATCACCAACGACCCGTGGCTGGGAACGGGGCACCTGCACGACCTGACGGTGGTCACGCCGGCATTTCATCGGGGCAGATTGGTCGCGCTGTTCGCCAATACGGCGCATGTGATCGACGTGGGCGGGCTGGGGATGGGGCCGGAGGGACGGTCGGTCTTCGAGGAAGGGTTGTTCATCCCGATCGTGAAATGCTTCGAGGCGGGGCAGCCGAACGAGACCTTCTTCGAGTTCCTGCGTGCCGGAACGCGGCTGCCGATCGAACTAGAAGGCGACGTCTACTCGCTGTGTGCCTGCAACGAGGCGGGCGCCCGGCGGCTGGTGGGCATGCTGGAAGAGTTCCGGCTGGACGGGATCGACGCACTCGCGACGTATATTTTCGAGAGCAGCCATCGAGCGACGATGGCGCAGATCGCGGCGCTGCCGCCGGGTCGGTTCTCGGCGGAGATCTGGTCGGATGGCTACGAGTCGCCGGTTCGGCTGGCTGCGGCGATGACGATCGCGGCGGACGGGATCACGGTCGATTTCGAGGGAACGTCCGGCTTGTCGGGGCGGGGCATCAACGTGCCGGCAGCGTACACGCGAGCCTATGCGAGCTTCGGCATCAAATGCGTTGTGGCGCCGGAGATCCCGAACAACACGGCGAGCCTGGCGCCGTTCCGTATGCAGATCCCGGCCGGCACGATCCTGAACGCGCCGCGGCCCTGTGCCGTGTCGGTGCGGCACGTGGTGGGGCAGTTGTTGCCGGATCTCATGATGGGGTGCTTGCACCAGGCGGTGCCGGGTCGGGTGACCGCGGAGGGGTCGTCGTGCCTGTGGAACCCGCCGTTGCGGGGTGGGGCGGCGGTATCGGGGCAGAACTCGCCGCTGCCGACCTTCGAGGTGATCACGTTCAACTCGGGCGGCACAGGGGCGCGGCCAACCCGCGACGGGCTGGACGGCACCGCTTTTCCGTCCGGCGTGCGGACCATGCCGGTGGAGGCGACGGAGAACGTGGCGCCCGTGGTGTTCTGGCGGAAGGAGTTGCGGCCGGACAGCGCCGGGTTGGGGCGGACGCGGGGCGGGTTCGGGCAGATCATGGAGATCGGCGCCAAGGGGGATGCGGAGTTTGCGTGCAACGCCGTGTTCGACCGTGTGGCACATGCGCCGCGCGGGCGGGAGGGCGGCGAAGATGGTGCGCCGGGCGTGGTGCGGCTGCGGAGCGGCGCGATGCTGAAGACAAAGGGCTATCAGGTCATTCCAGCGGGCGACCGCTTGGTGCTCGAATTGCCGGGCGGCGGCGGGCTAGGGCCGGCGGCGAACCGCGATCCGGCGCGGGTAACGGCCGACCGACGCGACGATTTGGTCACAGTGCGGCATGATTACGACAGTGCCAGATGATCGCGGGGCACAACGAATCTTGCGGAATCAGGCTTGTCTCGCGATAAGCAGAGTACTCGGAATGGCCGAGCCCTTCATCCGGATGTCCCCCATCATGTCGCCCTTCAAGACTGTCGCCCTGAGCCTTACCGCCGTTCTCATCTCTTTCGCTTCAGTCCAGGCTGCCACCCCGCACCACCGCAATCACGTCCGTCATCCGACCGCCCACCACGCGATGCGTCACGGCATGTCGTCGAACGGTATGGCGATGCGTGGTTCGACCCGTGGCGGGGCCGACAATTCGGCGGACCAGCTGAATGCGCGCTCGCTGTCCCAGGCCCAAGGCGCGATGCAGTAATCGGCAGGTCTGATTATTCAGCAAGGGCTGGCCTGCGCCGACTTCGGTCGATGCAGGCTGCTCCTGCGGTTATGAATGAGTCCATCGTGACCAAGTTGTTGATATCCTCGGCTTTGTTCCTCGGCCTAACGGCATGCGTTGCGCCAGAAGAGGCACCGGTCGCACGGCGAATCACACCAGCGGCGAGCCGGCCGGCGCTGTCGAACGCCAACTTCGAGGACGCGCCGCTTCCGAACCGGAAGATGGGCGCTCCGACGAACGACTCCGTTATTCGGCTGGCGCGCTGAACGGGTAAAAATTGCCGCTACGCTGCGGCGGCCGCCCGGCGCGGCGCCCTGTCGCGGACGTTCATCTCATCAAGCGTGGCCTCCATCGCCGCGACGGCCTCGTTCATATCGTCCGGCGTGATCGCGCCGATGCAGCCGACGCGGAAGCTCGGTTGGGTAGTATTGTAGAAATTGCTGATGATGAAGCCGCGAGACTTCAGGCCGTCGACGAAGCGCTGGAGGTCCCAATTCGGGTCGGCGGGTGCGTCGACGTTGGTCACGATCGGGCCTTGGAGCGCCTGCGGGATCGAGGGATGGAGGCCGAGGCGGCGAACACCGGCGTAAAGCGTCTGCGCATTGGCCGTGTAACGGGCGAGTCGGGCCGGCTGGCCGCCTTCGGCATCGAATAGGTCGATCGCGACCGCGAAGGCGGCGATCGTGCCAGCGGCGGGCGTGAACCGATGGGAGCCCGGCGCCTTCGTGTAGTGTTGATGCAAATCCGAGAGGTCGAGCGACCAGCTTCGGGCGTTGCCGGCGGACTGGGCGAGACGGTCCTGGCGGGCGACCACGAACGAAGCGCCGGGCAGACCCTCGAGGCACTTATTGGTGGTGAACACCACCGCGTCGATCATCGGGAGCGCGCGAAGGTCGAGCGGCAGGGCGCCAAAGGCGGATACGCCGTCGACGATGACCCGGCGCCCGTGACGTCCGGCGATCTCGGCCAGGGCCGGCACATCGTGGACGAGGCCGGTCGCGGTCTCGCTGTAGATCAGAGCGACATAGTCAAGCGATGCGTCGGCGGCGAGGGCGCGGTCGAGTTGGGCCGGGTCGACACGCTGCCCTTCGGCGACGGCGAGCGGGACGACCACACGGCCCGCCTCGGTCGCCAGCCGGCCGAAACGATCGGCATACTGGCCGGTTTGCGGCAGGAGGAGCCGACCGCCCGGCGGAAGCAGCGTCCGGCAGCAGGCTTCCACGGCGAAGTGCCCGCACCCCTGGATGATCAAGGCGGTATGCTCGGCAGGCGAGCCATTGGCGATCCGACGGACACGCTCGCGCACGCCTGCCACGACGTCGCGGAAGTCGTTGTCCCACGGCGCATAATCGTGGGCGGCGGCGGCCTTAACGGCCGCGGATGTCGTGACGGGGCCGGGGATCAAAAGGCGCATGGGAACCTCGCAGCAGTGAACCGCGCCATCAGCCCGGTTTCACCCGAATGGCGAGTAGGATAGGCTGCCCCGGCAATGACGTCACCCCTCCCCTTGCCAGACTGGGTTCCGTGGTGGGTTCATCTCGCGATCCTGCTGGCGCTGCTGTTCATCGCGCTAATGGTGATGCTGATGCCGTTCAGCGTGTTCGGCACGAAATCGCGACTCGAGGCGATCGAGGTTCGGCTCGATGAGATCCAGGCGGAAATCCGGAGCTTGGCGCTGAGACTTCCGGAACAGGGGTATCCCGATGAGGACGATACGACCGGGCGGACGAGAGATCGCTTCCGCACGCCACCGATTCCGCCTGCGCCGATGCAAGCGCGACGGGGCGCGACTCCGCCATCGCGCACGGAGCCACGGTTCTTTTGAAGCGGTGCCCGCCGTGATGCCGGGCTCCGACTGGCGCGTTCGCCTTGTCTGAGGTCGTGATATCGCCCTCGATGGTGCCAAGCCAGCCGGCGATGACCCGGGTGCCCGATCGGATCGCGTTTGCCGCGGCATCAACGAATCTAGCGACTCAATGCTGCGAGCGCCTCGTGCAACGCTACGGTGACGAGGCGTTCGCACAGGCGGAGGTGGTCGTCTGCCTGGGCGGTGACGGCTTCCTCCTCGAAACGCTGCATCGGTTGCTCGACCTCGGCCTACAGACCCCGGTCTATGGGATGAATTGCGGGTCCGTCGGCTTTTTGATGAATGCTTACGAAGAGGAAGGGCTCAGCCAGCGGTTGAGCACGGCGCAGGGCGCGGTGTTGCATCCGCTGCGGATGCAGGCGGAGCGGGCGGACGGGGTGGTGGAGGAGGCGCTGGCGTTGAACGAGGTCTCGCTTCTGCGTCAGCTGCGCCAGGCGGCCAAAATCCGGATCGTGGTCGATGGCCAGGTCAGGTTGCAGGAGCTGATCTGCGACGGTGTGTTGGTCGCCACACCGGCTGGGTCGACGGCCTATAACCTGTCCGCGCATGGCCCGATCGTGCCGTTATCGGCCAATCTGTTGCCGCTGACGCCGATCAGCGCGTTTCGGCCGCGGCGGTGGCGCGGCGCATTGTTGCCGAGTACGGCCGGTGTCGTGTTCGACGTGCTGGAGCGGGAGAAGCGGCCGGTGGCCGCTGTCGCCGATTTCACGGAGGTCCGCGACGTGGTCTCCGTGTCGGTCCGGGAGGACCGCAGCGTGGGAACGACAATCTTGTTCGACCCGGGTCAGGGCCTGTCCGAACGGATCATCGCGGAACAATTCACGGTCTGAGCGACCCGGCCGCGTTTGCCGTCGGGCAGGACGGCGCGCCCTGCCCGACGGATGCTGAGCTAGGCGGCAACCTGGCCGAGCTGGCGGATGGCGTCGGCGTGGGCCGGCGCGGCGGCGGGCGAGGGATCACGCACGGTGTAGCCGCGGCCCCAGACAGTGCCGATCACGCTGGGCGCGCCGGCTTCGGCCAGCTTCTTACGGAGCTTGCAGATGAACACGTCGATGATCTTCACCTCCGGCTCGTCCATCCCGCCGTAGAGATGGTTCAGGAATACTTCCTTGGTCAGGACCATGCCCTTGCGCATAACCAGCAGTTCGAGGATCGAGTATTCCTTGCCGGTTAGATGCACCGGGCGGCCAGAGATGGTGACACTGCGGGTGTCGAGGCTCAGCTCGAGCTCGCCGACATGCAGCACGGACTGGCTGAAGCCCTTGCTACGGCGGACCACCGCCTGCATGCGAGCGACGCATTCGGAAACGTCATAGGGCTTGGTGATGAAGTCGTCGGCACCCATCGCGAACGCTTTAACGCGGGCCTGGGGGCGGACAAAGGCGGAAAGCATCAGGACCGGCGTGTTCATCCGGGCGGCCCGCATGCGGCGAACTACCTCGTAGCCTTCCATGTCGACCAGGGTCAGCTCGACCATGACGATGTCGAAGTCATAATGCTTGACCATGTCCAGCGCGTCTTCACCGCTGTCGACCTGTTCGACCACCGCGCCGGTATCGCGGAGGGCTTGGACCAGCGCCCTGTTTGAGAGCACATCATCCTCGATCATGAGAACACGCATTTCGTGGAACTCCGTGGCGAAGTGTTGAGGGATCATGCAACCTGTGCGTGTAGCTGTCCAACAAAAAAGTGAGCAGTTTCGTCTCAAGATTGGGATTTAACGTTTCGTTCGGCTTTGCGCGCTAGGGTTCTCGGACGTTGACGAAGGCAACCCTGGATGACACCACAACCCTCGATTGTAGAGCGTCTGCGGAATGCGTCAGACAGCATTTCGCGTGCGACGACGATCTCCTGCGTGGGGCGGGTCACCTCCGTGGCGGCGCTGGCGGCGGAAATCGACGGGTTAAGCGGGCAACTCGCGATCGGCGATCGGCTTCACCTTGTGTCGCGGGATGGCGGCGACGTTCATGCGGAAGTCGTCGGGTTCCGGGGAGACCGGGCGCGGGCGCTGGCGTTCGGAGACCTGAACGGCCTCGGGGTCGGCGCGCCGGCGCGCGTGGGTCTTCACGACGGGGCCGGCGCGGCAACGTCGCAGTTGCGAGTTGGCGAGGGTTGGCTGGGCCGGGTCGTCGACCCGTTGGGTAACCCGCTCGACGGCAAGGGGAGCTTGGGTGGCGGGACGCCCTGCCCCGTTCGAGCGGATCCTCCCAACGCGGCACAGCGCTCGCGGCTGGGCCGGAGGGTCGGCCTTGGCGTTCGAGCGCTGGACCTGTTCGCCACCTGCAGAGCCGGCCAGCGGTTGGGCTTGTTCGCCGGGTCGGGGGTCGGGAAATCGACCATGATGGCGATGATGGCGCAGCAGGCGGATTGCGACGTGATCGTGCTTGCGCTGGTCGGCGAGCGCGGCCGGGAACTGCGTGAGTTCATCGAAGACGATCTGGGACCGGAGGGATTGGCGCGTTCGGCCGTGATCGTCGCCACCTCGGACCAACCGCCGCTGATGCGGCGGGAGGCAGCCTATGCCGCAATGACGGTCGCGGAACACTTCCGAGACCAAGGCAAATCGGTTCTGCTTTTAATGGACAGCGTGACCCGATTCTGTTTGGCGCTCCGCGAGATCGGCCTGGCGGCGGGCGAGCCACCGGCGACGCGGGGATACCCGCCCAGCGTGTTCGCCGAGCTGCCGCGGCTGCTCGAACGGGCCGGACCGGGACCGGATAACGGTGCAGCGGGACAGATCACGGCCATCTTCACCGTGCTGGTCGACGGCGACGACCACAACGAGCCCGTCGCAGATGCGGTACGGGGCATTCTGGACGGTCACGTGGTGCTTGATCGCAAGATCGGCGAGCGCGGCCGATATCCGGCGGTCGACGTGCTGCGCTCGTTGTCGCGGACCGTGCCGGGCTGCCTGGCATCGGACGAGCGATTTGTTGTCCGCCGGGCGCGGGAGATGTTGGCGCTGCAAGCCGAATTGGCCGATCTGGTTCGGCTCGGCGCCTATCAGGCCGGTAGCGACCCGGCCGCGGACGAGGCGCTCGAGACGGCTCCGGCCATCGAGCGCCTGCTCACGCAGGGCCGTGATGAGCGGAGTACGCTCGAGGAGTCGTTCGCGCAACTAGCAGAGATCGTCGGAACGGCCGAAGGTGCGTGACCCCCTGGAAACCCTGATCAAGGTCCGCCGGCGCGCGTGCGACGAGGCGCAACGGGCGTTGGTGGACGCATTGGTGCTGGAAGATCGGGCGGAACATGCCTGCCAGGCGATCGAGCGCAAGATCGCCCAGGAGACCGAGGCCGCCACCGACGTCAACGGTTCCGATGCGATGGTGGAGGCGTTCGTCGCGTGGCTGCCCGCGGCGCGGCGGGACCTGGCGCACAGTCGCCACCTACTGAGCGGAAGGCAGGCGGAGACGATGCGTTGCCGCGCCGAACTGTCCGCGAGCCGGACGGCGCTGGAAACGGTGGAGACGCTGGTGGAGCACCGCAAAGAAGCGGCTCGGCGCGCGGTCGATCTGCTCTACGCGCGCGATCTGGAAGACCGGCCGCCGCGCCGCGATGAGAACAACGAACCGACGTCAAACTGATATCAATAACGGCGAGCATCAATTCTGACAGTTCGGCAGCGTCAGCGTTCAGAGACGATCCTGGCTCTTTGTCGAGAAATGTGTTGGATGACCGCCGCACGAAAGGGGTTTTTGCTGTGCGCATTGCGATGATTGGTGGCGGTTATGTCGGGCTGGTTTCCGGCGCCTGCTTTGCAGATCTCGGGGTCGACGTCGCCGTGGTCGAGACCGATCCGGCGAAGTTGGCGGCACTGAAGGATGGCAGGATCCCGATTTACGAGCCTGGGCTCGACCGGTTGGTCGCGGAGAACGTCGCCGCGGGCCGCCTCAGCTTCAGCGACGACCTTTCCAGCGCGGTCGCGGGTGTAGAGGCGGTGTTCATCGCGGTTGGGACGCCGACTCGGCGCGGCGACGGCCATGCCGACGTCAGCTACGTCAATGCCGCGGCCGAGCAGGTCGCGCGCGCGCTGACCGGCTACGCGGTGGTGGTGACCAAATCGACGGTTCCAGTCGGCACCGGGCGGCGGATCGCGCAGATCATGCGCCACGCCCGATCCGATCTGGACTTCGACGTAGCGAGCAACCCCGAGTTCCTGCGAGAAGGCAGCGCGATCGGCGACTTCATGCGGCCGGACCGGGTCGTGATCGGCGCCGAGAGCGAGCGCGCACGCGAAGTGCTCCGGAGACTGTACCGCCCGCTCTACCTGATCGAGGCGCCAATCTTGTTCACCAGCCTGGAAACGGCAGAGCTGACCAAGTATGCGGCAAATTCGTTCCTGGCGATGAAGGTGACGTTCATCAACGAGATGGCGGATCTGTGCGAACGAGTTGGGGCCGACGTTCAAGACGTTGCACGCGGGATCGGGCTGGATGGGCGGATCGGGCGCAAGTTCTTGCATGCCGGGCCGGGTTTCGGCGGAAGCTGCTTCCCGAAGGATACGCTGGCGCTGATGCGGATCGCGCAAGATTGGGGTGCCCCGTCGCGGTTGGTCGAAGCGACGGTCGCGGTGAACGATGCGCGCAAGTCGGCGATGGCGGCACGGATCATCCAAGCGTGCGGGGGGTCGGTGCTTGGCAAGACGATCGCGGTGCTCGGGCTGACGTTCAAACCTGAGACGGACGACATGCGGGACGCGCCCAGCATTCCTGTGGTGTCGCGGCTGGCCGAAGAAGGCGCGCTGATCAAGGCGTTCGACCCGGTCGGCATGTCGCACGCGAAGGACTTGCTTCCGGGAACGGTGCAGTTCTGCGCGGATGCCTACGATGCGGCGAGCGGCGCAGACGCGCTGGTTTTGATCACGGAATGGAACGAATTCCGTGCGTTGTCGCCGGATCGGCTGGCCGAGTTGATGCGCGGACGGCTTCTGATGGATTTGCGCAACGTGTTCGATCCGGCCTTATTCATTGCGGCTGGCTTCGACTATCGCGGGATCGGCCGCGGTCTGACGCACGCGCGCGAGGTGAAGAAGCAAGCGGCGGAGTAACGACCCCAGGCGGGCTCGGCAGAGCAAGGCTCTGCCACCCGCGTCGGATTTCGTTTCGATCCAATCTCTGAGACGGCCCGAGCCGGCCGAACTAGTCCGATCCGGTCGGGCGATGTAATTACGTTCGATCCGACGTGATTAGTCACGGTGGAAGCTTCTCGATTGAGACAGCTTGCCTCGTAAGCCGTCGTCCTCGAGGCCGCGGCCGTTACTTTGTTTCGAAAGCGCGGTGTCGCCAAGATCTGCGGCACTCGCTGTCGAGCATTCGGACTACATGCCCGGGATCGCTCGTAAGGGTAAGCACGGCGGGCGTCGACGGCCGGCCTATTGCGGCCAGCAGGCCGGTGTCACGGCTGCGAGGTCGGCACCGACAGGCCGGTCACGTGATGTTTGGCGATCAAGGAGGCGACGAGGCCAGAACGAACGGCTTCGGTGGCGAACGATTGAAGGAAGGCGGCAGCGGGGCCGGGACGGCGTAGGGTGCCGATAGCTTGCTGAACGGCGGCGAACTGACCGGGAAGCAGGCGTGCGCCGGGCATGCGGGGGAGATCGGAAAGCAGTCGTGGGCGGAGCCCGGAAAGGACGTCGAGCTTGTCGCGCACGAATAGGTCGAAAGCGTCGTCGATGGTCTTGGTGTGGACGATCTCGGCGTGGCGGATGTTGCGATCGAGCCAGAGGCCGTAGGCGGTTCGGGCGGTAGAGGCGATGCGAATGCCCGGCTTGTCGACGTCGTCGATCGACTGGATGGGAGAGCCTGGGGGGACGAGGTAGGTGGATTGGATTTCGACATAGGCGGAGCTGAATTCGATCTGCTCGGCGCGGGCGGGCTCGGCGCCGAGAAGGGCGATGTCCCAGGTGTCGGAGCCGGCGGCATCGGCGAGGAGGCCCGGGTTGGCGAAGGTCACGTATCGGACGGGAACGCCGAGGCGGTCGGCAATGGCGCGGGCCATGTCCGGGGCAACGCCGACGGGTCCGCCGTCCGGATCGCGATCGGAGATGAGCAGGAAGTTGCTGAGGTTGAGACCTGCGCGGAGGACGCCATGGGGCGCGAGGTCGGCGATGAGTTCGGGCGAAGCCGGCATGGGAATCTCACAGAAGCCGGGCTGCATCGGGAGCCGGTGAGCCGACAGGTCGGCCGGCCGACTGCTCGGGTAGCCTGGCGCGTCGGGCGGGATCCCGCAAGATAGGGGAGCGGGTGAAGGGAATCGAACCCTCGTATGCAGCTTGGGAAGCTGCCGTTCTACCATTGAACTACACCCGCGCCGGGTTGGAGACCGAACGCGTCTCCGTGCGGGCTCGGTTATACGTAAACGCGGTTGACCACGCAAATCCCCCCGCATAGGTTGCGGTTGGACCGACGGTCCCCTCGTGATTTGTCCGGCCGGATTGCGGCGAGGTAAAAGAAGCGCGCTAAAGAGGCTCATGGTCGTCAAGCGCGACCAGAGTCGCTGGCCGGCTGAACGAGGCCCGCCGATGACGAAACCCACATACCGTCCTGCAACGACACTGGTTCATGGAGGGACCACTCGCACGCCATATGGCGAGACGTCGGAGGCGTTGTTCCTGACGAGCGGGTTCGTTTACGAGAGCGCGGAGCAGGCGGAGGCGACGTTCACCGGCGCGGCGGAACATTTCCAGTATAGCCGATTCGGCAATCCGACGGTGGCGATGTTCGAGGAACGGCTGGCGCAGTTAGAGGGTGCCGAAGCGTGCCGGGCAACGGCGACCGGCATGGCGGCGGTGCATGCGGCGATGCTGTCGCACCTGAAGACGGGCGACCGGGTCGTCGCGTCGCGGGCGCTGTTTGGGTCGTGCCATTGGATCGTGTCAACATTGCTGCCGCGTTACGGCATCACCAGCGAGTTCGTCGATGGGACGGACCTGGCGGCCTGGGAGAGAGCGCTCTCGACGCCAGCGACGATGGTGCTCGTCGAGAGTCCGTCCAACCCTATGCTGGAGGTGCTGGATCTCCGGGCGATCTGCGCGCTGGCGCACAAGGCCGGGGCGTTGGTCGTGGTGGACAACGTGTTCGCGACGCCGCTACTGCAACGGCCATTCGAACTCGGGGCCGATGTGGTGGTGTATTCGTGCACCAAGCACATCGATGGACAGGGACGGGTGCTGGGTGGGGCGGTGCTCGGCAACAAGGCGTGGGTGGAGCAGACCCTGCAGCCGTTCATGCGCAACACGGGGCCGAGCATGTCGCCGTTCACGGCGTGGGTGTTGCTCAAGGGCTTGGAGACGCTATCGCTGCGGGTGGATGCGTCATGCCGGAGCGCGCGCCGGGTCGCGGACGCGTTGGCCGGGCATCGGGGGGTGCGGCGGGTTTTGTATCCGGAGCGCAGCGATCATCCGCAACACGAGCTGGCCATGCGGCAGATGCGCGCGGGCGGGACGATAGTCACCTTCGAGCTCGACGACAAGGAGGCGGCGTTCGCCACCATGAACGGACTACGTTTGATCGCGGTGTCGAACAACCTCGGCGATTCTAAGTCGCTGGTGACGCATCCGGCGACGACGACGCACATGCGGATTGGCGCGGAGGAGCGGGCGCGTCTTGGGATCAGCGACGGGGCGATCCGCTTGTCCGTCGGGCTCGAGGATGCAGATGATCTGATCGACGACCTCACGCAGGCGCTGGACCAGTTGGCGGCGCCAGCGCGGCGGGAAGCCGCTTAGCCCATGCCGACGGGCTATCGGGCAGTCACGCGCGACGTGGAAGTGAGCGTGCGGATTTTCTTTCTGGAAGATCAGTCGGACCTTGAGAAAGGACCTTGGGTGTGGGCCTACCAGATCCGCATCAACAATCTCGGCCGTGAGACGGTGCAGCTGCTGCGGCGGACCTGGCGGATCACCGATGCGCATGGGCGGCTACAGGTCGTTCAGGGCGCAGGCGTGGTGGGCGAGCAACCCGTGCTGGAGGCAGGGGAGTCGTTCGAATACACGTCCGGCACGCCGCTGGACACGAGCTCGGGCATCATGGTCGGCGTGTATCACATGATCGCCACGGAGACGGGCGAAGCGTTCGACGCAGCGATCCCGGCGTTCAGCTTGGACAGCCCTGGACAGAGCGTGCCGTTGCACTGACAAGACCCCGATGATGACGGCTTCTCTCCGGGCGATCGGGACGACACCTTGACCGACTCCTCCCCTGCCCCGACCGTCGGCGCTGGCGTTGGGCGGCCGACGCAGGCTGAGGCGGAGGAGGCGGTGCGGACGCTGATCCGCTGGGCGAGCGACGATCCGGAGCGGGAGGGTTTGCGCGATACGCCGGCGCGGGTGGCACGCGCCTATGGCGAGATGTTCGCGGGCTACCAGATCGACCCGATCGCGCTGCTGGAGCGGACATTCGAGGACGTGGAAGGCTACGACGAGATCGTGCTGTTGCGCGACATCCGGATCGAGAGCCACTGCGAGCACCACATGGTGCCGATCATCGGGCGGTGCCACATCGGCTACATGCCTCGGCGCCGCGTGGTGGGAATCAGCAAGCTGGCGCGGGTGGCGGACGCGTTCGCGCGGCGGCTGCAGATCCAAGAGCGGCTGACGGTTCAAATCGCGGACACGATCGAGCAGGTGTTACAACCGTTCGGGGTGGCGGTGGTGATCGAGGCCGGCCACCAATGCATGACGACGCGCGGGGTGCACAAGGCGGGTGTCAGCATGGTGACGAGCCGCATGACCGGGTGTTTCCGCGACGACCGGGCGACGCGACGGGAGTTGCTGGCGATGATCGGCAGCCGGGCGCCCGGGTTGACCGATTTTTAGAGCGGGTTCGAGGCAGGCTCGCTTCAAGGCTTCGACGCGATGGCCCATCTTTCCGCCCGCCGGAGAAGGTTGAGGCCTGCGTTCCGATCGATGGTCAGGAGGTCGAGCGACGGGCTTCGCGGATGAACGGGTTGGCGCGGCGCTCGGCGCCGATGGTGGATGCGGGGCCGTGGCCGCAGAGGAAGCGGGTCTCGTCGGGAAGCGGCAGGAGTTTGTCCCGGATGGAGCTCATGAGCTGGGCGGTGTCGCCGTAGGGGAAGTCGGTGCGGCCGACCGAATTCTGGAAGAGCACGTCGCCAACGATAGCGAGGTTGTCGGCGCGGTCGACAAAGACGATGTGGCCGGGGGTATGGCCAGGGCAGTCGAGGACTTCAAAACGATGCTCGCCGAGCGCTACGGTGTCACCTTCGGCGAGCCACCGATCGGGGCGGACGTTGCGGGCATCTTCGATGCCGAAGCGGAGGCCTGCCGTTTGGAGATCGTCGAGCAGGAAAGCGTCGCGCTCATTCGGACCCTCGAGAGGAACGTTGCCGAGGGCTTCGCGGAGGCGAGCAGCGCCGCCGGCGTGGTCGATGTGACCATGGGTGAGAAGGATGCGCTCGACGGACAGGCCGAGCTCGTCGATGGCCTCGCGGATGCGGGGGACGTCGCCGCCGGGGTCGATGACCCAGGCTTGCTTGGTATCGATGTCCCAGAGCAGCGTGCAGTTCTGCTGCAGCGGCGTGACCGGAATGATAGCGCCACTCAGGCCGGTCATTGGACGGCGGAGAAGGCGGTCGGGGTCAGGAGCTGGCTGACGATGTTCTCCACGATCTGACCGCTCGCCTCGCTTTCCGCGCGCTTGCGGTGCCATTCCGGGTCGGTCTGAAAGGCGGTCCACTTGGTTTCGCGCTCGGCCAGGCTTTCCCAGGCGAGAAGGTAGGTCAGCTCCTGGTTGGAGTTGCCAATCAGCGTGGTCCAGAAACCGGCCTGACGGATGCCATGGCGTTCCCAAAGCGGAAGCGTCGTCTTGGCAAAACGCTCCATCAAGGCGGGCAAGCGGCCGGGAAGGCAGCGGTAGATTCGTAGTTCATGGACCATGGCGTCTCTCCTCGTTTCGGAGAGTGCGAGGCGATCCACTGAGGGGCAAGCGGAACCTGAGCGGAGCCCGGTCCGTTCAGTAGGGATGACCGAGCAAAGACGTGGGCGCCGTTGGCTATATTTCCTCGGCGGCGTCGTCGTGGCGGTCGGCCTCTTCCTGGCGGTATTCCGCTGGGACTGGCTGATACCGCTGGTCAACTCACAAGCCAGCGCGGCGATAGGCCGTCCCGTTTCGGTTGGACACCTCCATGTCGCGCTTGGCCGGGTTACGCGGATCATCGTTGACGATGTGCGGGTCGGCAACCCGGCAGGCTGGCCGGAGGACGAAGCGTTCGCGACGGCCGAACACCTCACAGCCGATATTGATCTCGAAACATTGATCAAAGAGCGCGCGGTCAAGCTGCCGCTGATCCAAGCCGACAAACCCGTCGTGAATGCCGAGCAGCGCGCAGATGGGACCGCAAACTGGACCTTCCCGTCGAAAAGCGACAGCGACAACAGTGGTCCAGGCCCGGCACTCGGCAAGCTGGTGATCAACGATGGAACGGTGAACGTCCGATCGGCGCCGTTGCGGGCGGACTTCAAGGTTGCCTTGCAGACCAAAACGGCGCGGGCTAGCGAAGAGGATCAGATTGTCGCGAACGCCGATGGGCGTTATGCCGGACAGCCCATCACGGCGGCGTTCACCGGTGGCGCGTTGCTGACGCTGCGCGACACGAGCGATCCGTATCCGATCGATCTCAAGGTGCAGAACGGACCGACCAGCGTGACCCTGCAGGGGACGGTGCAGGATCCGCTGGCGTTCAAGGGTGCGGCGGTTCGATTGGCACTGGCGGGTCCGGACATGTCGTTGTTGCTGCCGCTGACGGGAATCGCAATCCCGAAAACGCCGCCTTACCGGGTCGAAGGGCAGCTTGGGTACGCCGACGGAGCGGTGACGTTCCATAAGCTCAACGGGAAGGTCGGTAGCAGCGATCTGTCGGGCGACTTGGACGTTGCTACCCGGCCGACGCGACCGGTGCTGACGGCGGATCTGCGATCCAAGCTCGTCGATTTGAAGGATTTGGGCGGGTTCATCGGAGCGGAGCCCGGCGACGAGGATAAAGGGACCAAGAAGTCAACGCGGTCGAATGGTCGCGTGCTCCCGGACGATCCCATCAGCCTACCGCGACTCAACGCGGCCGACGTCCATCTGAAGTATGCGGCGCAGCGGATCGAGGGGCGCCGGCAGCCCCTCGACAACATGGTCGTCGCAATGGACGTGGTCGATGGCAGTGTTTCACTGCACCCGTTGAGCTTCGGGATCGGCAAAGGCGCGATCACCTCGCAAATCCAGCTCAGCGAACGCGGCAATGCCGTGGCAATGAAGGCCGACGTAGACTTCAAGAACGTCGATGTGGGTCGGTTGCTGAATGCGACGGGCGTTGCGCAGGGTGCCGGCGCGATCGGCGGGCGAGCGGTGATCGAGGGCACCGGATCGTCGTTGGGCGCGATCCTCGGCAACGCGAATGGCGAGATCAAGCTATATATGGGGGCGGGCGGCAATCTTAGCGCGTTGTTGGTCGATATCTCGGGGCTGCAATTTGGTAATGCGCTATTGTCCGCCCTGGGTATCCCAAGCCGCGAGCAAATTCAGTGCTTGATCACGGATTTTTCCATGCAGAACGGGCGGGCCACGTCGCGTTTGACGATGCTGGACACGAACGACTCGCGAGTCGGCATCACGGGTGGCGTGAATTTGAAAGACGAGCGGCTGGGATTGGTGCTGCGAACGGAGGCCAAGCATTTTAGCATCGGCTCGCTGCCGGCGCCGATCGGGATCACCGGGACGTTTGGTAGCCCCAATATCCAGCCTGACCTGACGGAAAGTGGCGTGAAAGCGGCTGCGGCGGTTGGTCTGGGAGTGCTGCTGACGCCGGTTGCCGGACTACTTCCGACGATCACGTTCGGCACGGGGGAGGATAATGCGTGCGCCGGGCTGCTGCGGAAGATCAAGACGCCGCCGCGCGTTTCAGGCAAGGTCACTGCGCCGGCACAGCGTGGCCGCCGCCAACGCTGAGTGGTGGGGTGACAATCGCCACTGACGAGTTATCGTCGGTGCAAACGCGTCACCATCCGGCGTGGGATTTGGGAGAAAGCGATGCGGAACGCTGCAACGGAGCAGTTTCAGACCTTGCACGAGCTGATCGCTGCAGCCCGACTTACGTTGAGCCAAAATCTTTGGGACTACGTCGTCGGGGGAACAGCGACCGAGACGACGGTGCGGCGGAACCGGCTCGCTTTGGACCGGATCGGTTTCAGGCCACGTGTGTTGCAAGATGTATCTCACGTTGATCCGTCTGCCATGTTCCTGGGGCACCGTATCCGGTTACCGGTCGCGCTCGCACCGGTAGGCGGGCTCGACCAGCTTGGGGCGGGTGGCGGGTTGACCGTGGCTGCGGGAGCGGGCCTGGCGGACGTGCCGTTTTTCATCAGCTCGGTGAGCGAGTCAGGGATCGAGCGGACGGCGGAGGCGGCGACGGGATGCAAGATCTTCCAGCTCTACGTCCGCGGTGACGACGCATTCGTGGACGATCATGCGAAGCGAGCGATCGACGCGGGGTATGACGCTTTCTGCATCACGGTCGATAGCGCGATCTATAGCCGGCGCGAGAGGGACATCGCCAACCGGTTTGCCAAACCCTGGCGCGCGCGCTCGGCTGGCATGGAGTATCAGGCTTCGCTGAGTTGGGCCGATATCGAGCGGTTCAAGCGGGTCCATGGATGCAAGCTGATCCTGAAAGGGATCGCGACGGCAGAGGATGCGCAGCGGGCTTGCGATTTAGGGGTCGAGGCAATCTACGTGTCGAACCATGGCGGGCGGCAGCTCGATCATGGCGCCGGGTCGGCGGAGGTGTTGCCGGAGATCGTGGATGCAATTCGAAAGCGGGCGCTAGTGATCGCCGATGGCGGGATTTCCCGCGGGTCGGACATCGTCAAGGCGATCGCGCTGGGTGCGGATCTGGTCGCGATCGGACGGCTCTACGTTTACGGGTTCGCGGCGGCCGGTGCGCAGGGGATCGTGCGGGTGATCGAACTGCTCGAAGAAGAGGTGGTGGAGTGCCTCGGGCTCCTCGGGCTGGAGAGTTTCGCGGCGCTGGACCGGTCGTATCTGCGCAGCGTGGACGCCGTGACGGAGCCGCACGTGCACAGTGCCTTCCCTCTGCTGACGTTGCCGAAGTTCACTTACTGACAAATCAGTGGGAGTTGTTCAGGTAGTCGGCCAAGCGAGCGTCCTTGCGGGCGCTGCCGACGCTGCTTCCAACCCAGTACGATACGACGCTGGTCGCCATGGCGGTCAGGCTGCCGAGCAACACGTTGAGCACCGCGTACGTCGACTTGGCCGAACCCGGCGGTAGCAACAGCATCAGTCGGTCCCACCGCCCCGCCGCCAAACCCTCGAGCTCCCGGATCAGCAGCTTGTGGTGAGCCGCCGGGGCGTGACCCTGCGGCGACAGCGCGAGCAATGCCCATTCGTCGAGGCTCCCCCGAACCTTTGACCGTAACCCCTTCTCTTCCGGCTCCGGTTCCTCCACCTGCACCATCAAACCTCCAGACTGATCGGCGATCGTTGATCGCCAAGGGCGCGGTCCACCTGCAGGCGAGAACTGAAAGAATCCCCTGAGAGAAGCGCCGAACCGCCCAGCACCAGGCACGACACCGACTGGCGAGCGCACCGATCGAAAGTCGGCCAAAGTCCCGAGCGAGCCCGTGATGAGCACCGCCGCCGGCGCCCTAGACTTGGGCGGTCCGCATCATTCGATGCTGCCGGACTACTCCTGTTTGGCCGGGGTGAGTGTCAAGGTAAATCTTCCTATTTCACGCTGTCGCGATCCAGTTACTCACCCATCCCGTTGCCTTAAATTAGCCCCGATGCGACACCATTTTACGATCGTGCTCGGCACCTCCAATCCTCAAGGTGTTTCATGACCCGTATACTGATTGCCTCCGCCCTCGCCGGCGTGACACTCGCCGTTACCGCCGCAATGCCGATCTCCGCCGCTCATGCCGATTGGCGCGGCTACCGGGGCGGCTACGGCTACCGTGGATACGGCTACGGCCATCGTGGCATCGGCCCCGGCGCCATTGTCGGGGGCGCGCTGCTTGGCTTGGGAGTTGGCGCCCTTCTCGCCGCGCCCTACGCGGCGCCGCCGCCGGTCGTCTACGCCCCGCCGCCGCCGGCCTACTACCCGCCGACATATGCCTATGCACCTTACGCTTACGCTCCCCGTCCGCCGGTCTACTACGCACCATACTAACGCCGGCTGGATGCGCTCCCTGACACTGCGCGCGGCACTGGCGGCAGCCTCTCTGTCGCTGGTGTCGTGCAGCGTCCGTGGTCGATCGTTACATCGCTACGCCGGTACCCTGACCTCCGCTGACGTAGCCTGCCCAAGCACCAAGGCCACCCTGACCGCCAACGATGCGGATGCAGTGTTCTCACCCTCTGAAGGGACGTGGACGCTCTCGGGTAGAGTGCAGGACGGCAGCCTCACTGCAACCCGCTCCCGGCCCGGCGTCGAACATCGGACATACGCGACCACCCTCGACGCACGCGTGACCGAAACGGCCGTCACCGGCACCTACCGAACCCCGACCTGCAACTATGCCGTCGCTTTGACCGCCTATTAGAAACCCGTCAGAGCCGCGCCGCGAACGCATCCGGCAACTCCCAAAGTTCGTCGCCCGAGATCGGCAACCAACTCTCCCCCTGCTCCCGCGCTATCGCGATCCGCATCAACTGCGCCGCCATGGGACCCCGCTGGTCCGTGAACGGCACGCTCCGTCGCGGGAGCTGAGCGACATCGCTCACCATCGCAACAAAAGTGTCATCCGAAACACGCTGATGGGGATTCGTTTCTGCCGTCGCGAACGCCTGCTGCCGCGTGCGCCGCAATCGTTCCACGCCGATGCCCGTATCGGCATACCGCAGGTGGAACAGAAACAATCCTCCCGTGATCGCAGCGAAATCGCAGCTGTGGAACCCCGGCGCCCAGCGCACGGGCCGCCGCACGAACGCCGGCTTGCACATTGCCGCACTGAACCGCACCCATCGCCGCTGCTCCCCGATCGGCCGCCACGGATCGAGCGGCCCCTCTTCGGAAGCCACGTGCTGCAGATCGAGCCCGATCGCGGTCACCACCTCGTCCGGCACGCTCGACGCGAACGCCACCAGATCGGTATACCGCGCCGGGTCCGCGACCAGCAGTTCGTCCGTATCGGAGTGCACCACGGCGTCGTAGCGCTCCAACAATGCTCGGGCTCGCTCACCGATCCGCTCCGCCCGCGCCTCCTCGTCCAACGGCGACCGTGGCAACCTCTCGACCCTCACCCCCAGCCCGGTCGTACTCCCATCGTCCGACCCGTGATCCAGCAGAAAGCAGTTCTCCGCCCCGACCTGCCGCGAATAATGGCGCGCCCAGACCCGCGCCCAAACCGGCTCGTTGTACGACATCGTAAGGGCGGCGATACGCATGACACCCGCAAAATCTGCGCCCGCACGCGATCGCGCAAGTCGAAGGCTTCGCGTGTCGCACCATCTCGGGTAATGCACGCCCGAAGGAGACTCCCATGACCAAGCCCAACAGCGACCCGTTCCGCGCCATCCTCGGCCAGAACCTCCAGACCGGCGCACTCCGCGCAATCATCATCCTGGGCGCCTTCGCCTTCGTCGGCGCCACCCTGGCCTGGCTGGTGCACTGACCGTCACCTCCCCCGCCGGACATCCCTGACCCGGAGGCTCGCGTATCGTGCTGACCGACCTCCCGAACGTGCTCACCCTGTCGCGGATCGCCGCTATCCCGGTCCTGGTGATCCTGACCGCCCTGCACAGCCCGGGCACTGACCTCGCCGCCTGCGTCGTTTTCGCGGTCGCCGGAATCACCGATTACCTCGACGGCCGTCTTGCCCGCGACCGCCGCCAGACCAGCGACGTCGGTCGCATGCTCGACCCCATCGCCGACAAGCTCCTCGTCGGAGCCTCCCTCATGCTCCTGGCCGGCCACGGCCGCCTCACCCAATGGGGCCTTTACCCCGCCATCGTCATCCTGCTGCGGGAGATCCTGGTCAGCGGCTTGCGCGAGTACCTCGCCGGCCTCCGAATTGGCTTGCCCGTTACCAGCCTCGCTAAGTGGAAGACCGGCTTCCAGATGGGCGCCCTCGGCACCCTGCTCGCCGGCAACGACACCGCCATCCTTATCCACCTGTCATTCCTGCCCGTGACCCTGATTGGCGAAGCCATGCTGGCGATCGCCGCCATTCTCACCCTTGTCACAGGGTGGGATTACCTCAAGGCCAGCCTCCGTCACGCCACGGCGCCGAACGGCGCCGTTCATCGTCAATGAACGCGGTGAGCCCCGTCCCACGCACGCCGGATCGACAAATCGATCCGCTTGCGCCATGTCACCCCCGGGCACATCGTGCTGAACAGGCTATTGAGGAGCTTCACGACGCATGCGGCGCTTGCCTCCGCTCCTCCTGCTGATCGGCCTGTCCGGCTGCACCGGCCTCGGCGAGTTCGTCGACCACACCTTCAGCAACCCAGCCCGGAACCCCAATCTGCCGATGGCCGATAGCGAGAACGTCCGCCGCGTTCGCGGACTCGATCCCGCGATCCAGCCCATGGAAGTCGAGCCCGGCAACGTGTGGCCGAAGTTCGACCGCCGAGAGCCGACACTGGAAGACCTTGCCAACAACCCGCGCCTCGAGAACGAGCGCGGCTTCGAGCCCACCGTCGTGCCCAACGCCCAACCCGGCCTGCCCGCTCATCGCCAGCCCAGGCCGGTCCGCGGCAGCTCGACGCCACCGGGCGAGGTTGAGCCCAACCTCACCACGATCCCTTCGCCCAGGATAACGCCACCGCCCCCAACCGCGAACGCGCCGCCGCCGCCCGGTGGCGTCGTCGTCACGCCCCAGGGCCCGGCCGTCGACGCCGGCGGCACCAGCTTCTACCGCCAGCTCAATACCCCATCCAGCACCGGTGCCATCATCATTCCCAACGGCAACGGCACCAGCACGGTCATCAACCCGAACGGCAGCATCCAGACCGTCCCGACACCCCGATGACGCTCGCCATTCTCTACTTCGCCGCCCTGCGCGAACGCATGAATCGCGCCGATGAGCAGCTTCCCTGCCCACCGGGCGTCGACACGGTCGCGCAGCTGATCGACCACCTGCGCGAGCGTGACGCCGCCGGCAAGGCTGCGTTTGCCCAGCCCGGCCTGGTCCGCGCCTCGGTCAACCAGGAATTCGCCACCCTGCAGACCCCGCTTCGCGACGGCGACGAAGTCGCCTTCTTCCCGCCGGTGACGGGCGGCTGATGCCCACCATCCGCGTCCAGACCGAACCGTTCGACGTCGCCCGCGAAATGGCCGAGCTCACCGCCGGCCGCACCGATATCGGCGGCATCGGCTGCTTCGTCGGCATCGTCCGCGGCGCCACCGCCGACGACTCCCTCGCTGCTTTGACGCTCGAGCACTACCCCGGCATGACCGAGCGATCTCTCGCCGCCATCGCCGACACCGCCGTCACCCGGTGGAGCCTCCTCGGCTGCACGGTTGTCCACCGCGTCGGCCGCCTCGCCCCCGCCGACCCGATCGTTTTGGTCCTGACCGCCGCCGCGCATCGCGAGGCCGCCCTCGACTCCACCGCCTTCTTGATCGACTGGCTCAAGACCAAGGCCCCGTTCTGGAAATCCGAAGAAGCCGCGGACGGCACCGCCCGCTGGGTCGAGGCCCGCGACACCGACGACCGCGCCGCCGCCCGCTGGGATCAGCCCTGATCCCACCTGCCGCCGCGATCGCGCTCGGCGCCGTCCTCCTGGCCTGGCCGCTACTCCTCAACGCCTACCCGATCGTCTTCAGCGACACCGGCGGCCTTCTCGATATGGGTCTCATCCCCAGCATGGGCTGGGACAAACCCTTCCTGTACGGCCCGTTCACCGCCCTCACCAGCCTGCGCACCACCCTGGTCGCCACCGCCACCATCCAAGCCGTTCTTCTGTCTTACATGCTATGGGCCACGCAGGCCGCCTTCGCGCCCGCCCGCCCCCGGCGACATTTCGTCCTCTGCCTCGTCCTGGCAGTCGCCACCGCCGCCCCATGGTTCGCGGTCACCATTCTCCCCGACGCGTTCACCGCCCTCGTCGCTCTGGGCATCACCACCGCCTTGGGCACGTTGCCACGCCGACACGTCGCGCCCATCCTCGTCATCACCGCGGCCGCGATCGCCGCCCACCTGTCCCACCTGATCCTCGCCGCCGGAATGATCGCTGCCGTTTCCCTACTCCGCACGCGGATCCCCTGGCGCCCCATCCTCTCTCTCGCCGCCGCCCTCCTCTTCCTCCTCGCCACCAACGTCGTCGGCCGCGGCCGCCTCGCCATCTCTCCTTACGGCTCCGTCTTCGCTCTCGCCCGCCTCATCGGCGACGGCCCTGCCCGCGACTATCTCGCCCGCATCTGCCCCGACCCGGCCGTCATGCTCTGCGACTGGCGCACTAGCCTCACCGACGACAGCGACCAGTTCCTCTGGGATCCCGCCAGCCCATTCTGGTCCGACCCCCTGCCCCTCCCCGAGTTCGCCCGCCAAGCCAGCGCGATCGTCGCCGGCACGATCCGCAGCGAACCGCTCGAGGTTCTCCGCTTCGCCTACCGCAACGCCGCCCACCAACTCGTCCGCGTCGACCTCGGCGACACGCTGGTTCCCGACTTCCTCGCCGACACGATCCGCCCCCGCTTGCAACGCTGGTATCCGCCCGCCGAGCTCGCGCGTTTCGACGCCGGCCGCCAGGCAACCGGCACCCTCGCCCCGCTTGCCGCCAGCCTCGTCCCGCTCCACCGCGCGGCCCTGCTCGTCGCCGTTGCGGGATGTGTCATTCTCCTGATCCGCGGTCTCCGGCGACCCGGCCGCCGCGCCGACCTCGCCGCCTTGATCCTGGTCGCCCTCGCCGCCAACGCTCTCTCCACCGGCGCCCTCTCCGCTGTCCACGACCGTTACGCCGCCCGTCTCGCCTGGATCGTTCTCCTGCCGCTCCTCCTGCCCGTCAGTGGGCCCGCACCGCAGCAGCGTAATCGGCCACCAGCGCGGCCGTGATCGCCCCGGGCGTATAGTGGTGCCCGCCGATTTGGCGCACCGGCGTGATCTCGGCCGCCGTTCCGGTCAGGAACACCTCGCTCGCCGTACCCAGTTCCGCTTCCTCGATCGCCCGCTCGACCACGGTGATCTGCCGCCGCTCCGCCAGCGCCATCGCCGTGCGCCGCGTGATCCCGTCCAGCAGCCCCTCCGGCGTCGGCGTGTGCAGCGCCCCGTCAATCACCAGGAACACGTTCGCCCCCGTCGCCTCCGCCACCTGTCCGCGCCAGTCCAGCATCAGCGCGTCGTCGAATCCCTGCTCGGTCGCCGCCTGCTTCGCCATCGTCCCGATCATGTATAACCCGGCCGCCTTGCTCTTCGTCGGCGCCGTCCGCGGATCGGGCCGCCGCCACTCCGCCATCCCCAGCCGCACGCCGCGCATCCGATCCTCCCCGAACAGGTTCGGCCAAGCCCAGCACGCGATCGCCAGATGCGACCGCGTCCCCTCCGCCGAGACCGAAAGCGCCTCGGACCCGCGCCAAGCGACCGGCCGCACATACCCATCGCGCAACCCGTTGGCCGCCAGCACCGCCCGCGTCGCCGCATCGATCTCGTCAGCCGAAAATGCCAAGCTGAAGCCAAGAATCGCAGCCGACTGGATCAACCGCTCCGTATGATCCCGCAACCGGAACACGGCGCCGTCATAGGCGCGCTCGCCTTCGAACACGCTGCTGCCATAGTGCAGCCCGTGCGATAGAACATGCAGCCGCGCGTCCCGCCACGCGACCAAGGAGCCGTCGAACCAAATGAAGCCATCGCGGTCATCGAACGGAATCATCGCCTGCACCCTGCCGTTTGAAACTTAATTACTCTGCCTGGCGTAAACTTATAATGATCGACCGAATGGGTCAACTAAGCTGTCCTTTCTCAGCCGTAGATCTGCCGTGTTCTCCGCGCAGAGCAGGCCGCCCATGAACCCGCTCGAAACCAAGCCCCGCTCGCACGCCAGCCACCTCTTCCTGCGCGAAGAGCAGATGCGGCAGGCCCAGGATCTTCTCTTCTTTGCCTATCGCGACTTCACCGCCGCCGCCGACCGCATCCTCGACGAGATCGGCCTCGGCCGCGCCCACCACCGCGCCATGCACTTCGTCGGTCGCACCCCCGGCATCACCGTCGGTGACCTGCTCGCCATCCTGCGCATCACCAAACAGAGCCTCGCCCGCGTCCTGACCCTGCTTGTCGAACGGGGCTACGTCGCCCAGTCGCGCGGCACCAGCGACGCACGCCAGCGCCACCTCACCCTGACCGACTCCGGCCGCGCCCTTGAGCGACTCCTCTTCGAACAGCAGCGCGAGATCCTCGCCGCCAGCTTCCGCGATGCCGGCGCCCCGGCCGTCGAAGGCTTCCGCCGGGTCATGTTCGGCATCGTGGACGACGAGACGCGCACCCTGCTCGAACCCCCCGCCGGCCCTCCCCGCCGATGACGGAAGACACCCACGTGCTGGTCGTCGACGACGATGCCCGCCTCCGCGGCCTGCTCTCCCGCTACCTCGTGGAGCAAGGCTTCCGCGTGACCGTCGCCAGCCACGCCGCCGACGCGCGCGACAAGCTTCGCGTCGTCAACCCCGACCTCCTCGTGCTCGACGTCATGATGCCGGACGAAACCGGCCTCGACCTCACCCATGCCCTGCGTACCATCGGCGCCGACGTCCCGATCCTTCTCCTCACTGCCCGCGGTGCCCCGGAGGACCGCATCGCCGGCTTCGAGGCCGGCGCCGACGACTATCTCCACAAGCCGTTCGAGCCCTACGAGCTCGTGCTCCGCCTTCGCGCCATGCTTCGCCGCCGGGTCGCCGTCCCCGCCGAGCCCGCCCTCTCCGCCATCCGCCTCGGCCCCCTCGAATTCGACATTGCCCGCGCCGAACTCGCCGGGCCCGCCGGGGTCGTCCACCTCACCGGCGCCGAGTCCGCCCTCCTCGGTGCCCTCGCGAGCCGACCCGGCGAGGTTCTCTCCCGCGAAGTCATCGCCGAGACCCTGCAGATGGACGAAGCCGGCGAGCGCGCCATTGACGTCCAAGTCACCCGCCTACGCCGCAAGATCGAGGCCGACCCCCGCGAGCCCCGCTTCCTTCACACCGTCCGCGGCCGCGGCTACGTGCTCAAGCCCGGCACATGATGAAGCGTTTGCTGCCCCGCGGTCTGCTCGGTCGCTCCCTCCTGATCGTCCTCGTCCCGCTGGTCATCCTCCAGATCGTGACCTTCACGATTTTCTACGGCGGCCACCTCGACTTCATTTCCCGCCGCCTCTCCTTCGCCATCGCCGGCGAGATCGCCCAAACGGTTCAACTCATCCGTCGCTACCCCGCCGACCAGCAGGCCACGATCGACAGCGCCGTCGCCCTGTTCGAAGTCCCCATGCGCCTCCTTCCCGGCGCCGAGCTCGAAGTGCGCCCCCGCGTCAACCTGCCGGGCCCGATGGACGACGATCTCGCCGCCGCCCTCGAGCAGAAGGTCCGCCTGCCCTACACCATGGACTGGACCAGCGACTCCCACGTCGTCCTGATCCGCGTCCAACTCTCCCGCGGCGTCCTCGAAGTGGAAGCCCCCCGCAAGCGCCTCTACCCCAGCACCATCTATCTCTTCCTGCTCTGGGTCGTCGGCACCGCCCTGCTCCTCTTCGGCATTGCCGCCCTGTTCCTGCGCAACCAGGTCCGCGCCATCCGACGCCTCGCCAAGGCAGCCGAAGCCTTCGGCCTCGGCCGCGACAACGGCCCCATCAAACCCGAGGGCGCCACGGAAGTCCGCCAGGCCGCCACCGCGTTCAATCGCATGCAGGCCCGCATCCAGCGCTTCCTCTCCCAGCGCACCGAAATGCTCGCCGGCGTGTCCCACGATCTTCGCACCCCGCTGACCCGTCTACGCCTTGCCCTCGCCATCCTGCCCAAGACGCCCGAGCTCGCCGCCGACATTGCCGACATGACGGCCGATACCGACGAGATGGAGCGCATGATCGCCGGCTACCTCGCCTTCGCCCGGGGCGAGGGCGCTGAGCAGGCCCAACTCATCGACCTCTCGAGCCTGCTGGAGGACGTCGCCAGCGCCGCCCGCCGCACCGGCGCCGTCGTCGAGCTCGACAGCCCCGCCCGCCTCGCCGTCCACCTCCGCCCCGATGCCGCCCGACGCGCCATCACCAACCTCGTCGACAATGCCCGTCGCCACGCAGGCCGCATCCGGCTCTCCGCCCAACCTCAGGGCCGAAGCGTCTCCGTCGTCGTCGACGACGATGGCCCCGGCATTTCCCCGGAGCGCCGCGAAAGCGTGTTCAAGCCCTTCGAGAGCGGCGCCGATCATGGCACCGGCCTCGGCCTCACCATCGCCCGCGACATCGCCCGTGCCCATGGTGGCGAGATCCATCTCGAGCAGAGCCCCCTGGGTGGCCTCCGCGCCCGCATGCGCCTCCCGGTTTGACCCGGCAATCCAGGCCCACCCGGCAATTTTGACCTACCCCACCCCGCTCTGAAACCACCATTCCTCAGCGTTCCGCCTCTGGCACGGCGCTTGCGGTGACTCCACCAGCAAACCGCTGGACGTCACAATGGAACTGCCGACCTACGTCGCTCTCTCCCGCCTCGCCGCCCAACAGCGCGCGCTGGATGTCACCGCGACCAACCTCGCCAACGTCAGCACGCCCGGCTTCAAGGCCAGCCGCGTCCTCTTCACCGATTTCCTGTCGGCCCAGACCGGCACCACTGCCACCGGCAACGGCCGCACCGTCGCCTTCACGCAGGACCGCGCAACCTATCGCGACCAGCAGGCCGGCCCCCTTCAGCACACCGCCAACCCGCTCGATCTCGCCGTCAGCGGCAACGGCTACTTCACGGTCGATACCCCCCGCGGTCCCCGGCTGACCCGCGCCGGGCACTTCACCCAGCAGGCCAACGGCACCATCGGCGACATGGACGGCAACGCCCTGATGGGCACGTCCGGCGCCCCGCTCCGCATCGCCCCGACCGACACCACGATCACGATCACCGCCGATGGCACCGTCAGCACCGAGTCCGGCGAGATTGGCCGCATCGGCGTCGTTGTTCCCACCGACCCGAACCGCATGACTGCCGAAGGCAACCGCGACCTTCGCGCCGACAGCCCGACCGAGCCGGTCAAGGATCCCAAGGTCGTCCAAGGCGCGGTGGAGGACAGCAACGTCCAGGCCGTCGTCGAGACCACCCGGATGATGAGCGACCTCCGCTCCTTCCAGTTCACCACCCAGTTCGTCCAAGCCGAAGCCGACCGCATGCAATCGGCCATCGACAAGATCACCGAAAGGAAGAGCTAATGCGTTCGCTCGACATCGCCGGCACCGGCATGCAGGCACAGCAGACCAACGTCGAAGTCATCTCCAACAATATCGCCAACATGACGACGACCGGCTTCAAGCGCAGCCGCGCCGAGTTCCAGGATCTACTTTATCAGAACCTGCGCCGCGTCGGTTCCAACAGCTCCGATAACGGCACGGTCGTCCCGTCCGGCGCCCAGCTCGGCCTCGGCGTCAAGACCGCCGCGATCTACCGCATCCACGAGCAAGGCAACATCCAGCAGACCAGCAACAGCCTCGACGTCGCCATCAAGGGCAAGGGCTATTTCCAGATCACCTTGCCGAGCGGCGACACGGCCTACACCCGCGACGGCACCTTCAGCCTCTCCCCCGAGGGCCAGATCGTCACGGCAGACGGCTACCCCGTCGCGCCCGGCATCACGATCCCGCAGAACGCGCAGGACGTGTCCATCAACGCCGGTGGCGACGTCCAGGTGACCCTGGCCGGCCAGACCGCGTCGCAGACCGTCGGCACCCTCAACCTCGCCACCTTCGCCAACGAGGCCGGCCTCGCCTCCACCGGCGACAACCTCTACCTCGCCACCTCCGCCTCCGGCAACGCGGTCACCGGCACCCCGAACTCGACCGGCTTCGGCAGCGTGATGGCCGGCTTCGTCGAGACCAGCAACGTCAACGTCGTCACCGAGATCACCAACCTCATCACCGCCCAGCGCGCCTACGAGATGAACAGCCGGGTGATCACGACCAGCGACCAGATGTCCTCCACCTTGACCAACCTGAGGTAAGCGTGAGAACCGCCGTCATCCTCGCCGCCCTCGCGTGTGCCGCCCTGCCGGCGCACGCTGCGACCCTCAAGCCGCTCACCACCCTGTCGGGCGCGACCATTCGTCTCTCCGACCTGTGGGATGGCGTGGCCAACGACAAGCCGCTCGGCCCGGCGCCCGCACCGGGTGGCCGCATCACCGTGCCCGCCGCCCAGCTCGCCGCCATCGCGCGCGACTACGGTGTGGACTGGCGCCCGAACTCGAGCGGCGACCGCGCCGTTCTGGAGCGCCCCGGCCGCGCTTTGACCCGCGACGACGTCAAGCCCGCGATCGTCGCCGCCCTGCCTGGCGCCGGCATCGCCGCCGACGCCGATCTCGAGATCGGCGCCATCGCCTCGGACCTGGTTCCGGCCGACGCCAAGCTCGACATCGGCGTCGCCCAGCTCGACGTCGACCCGACCGGCGGCCGCTTCACCGCCCTGCTCACCGTCTCGGTCGCCGGCAGCCCCGACACCCAGCTTCGCCTGAGCGGCCGCGTGCAGGAGATGACGGAGGTGCCCGTCCTGCGCCGCCGCTTCCTGCCCGGCGACGTCATCGGCGCGAGCGATCTCACCTGGGGCCGGGTCCGCGCCACCCTCACCCGCGGCGACATCATCCGCACGCCCGCCCAGGCCATCGGCCAAGCCGCCAAACGCGCCCTGCCCCCCGACCAACCCCTGCTCGCCGCCGAGATCGGCCACGCCATGGTCGTCCAAAAAGGAGAAGTCGTGACCCTCTCGCTCGAAAGCCCCGGACTGTCCGTCACCGCCCGCGCCATCGCTACCGAGCCCGGCGGCGTGGGTGACCGCATCCGCGTCCTCAACGAAGCGGCCCGCGCCACCGTGGAAGCCGAACTGACCGGACCCGGTCGCGCCCGCGTCGTCCCTGGCACGTCCCGCCCCGCCACCCGCTTCGTGGCCGTCGCCCGATGAAGGCCCGCTTCGCCCTTGCTCTCGTCGTGCTCTTGCCCGGCTGCGGCAACCTTCAGCGCCTTTCGGAGGTCGGCCGCCCTCCGAGCATGACCGCCAGCAGCGACCCGACCGCCGAACCGGGCTACCGGCCGATCAACCTCCCCATGCCCCGCCCTCAGACCGAGCCCGCCGAGGCCAACAGCCTTTGGCGCCAGGGAAGTCGGGCCTTCTTCAAGGACCAGCGCGCCGCCAACGTCGGCGACATCGTCACCGTGCTGGTCAAGATCACCGACGCCGCAGCTCTCAATGACGAGACCACCACCAATCGCACCGGCACCGAAGCCGCCGGCGTGCCGAACCTGCTCGGCCTCGAGCGTCAGGTCCCCCGTGTCTTCGGCCCGGGCGTGAGCCCTGCTTCCCTCGTCTCCGTCAGCAGCGCCAATGGCCTGACCGGCAAAGGCACCATCAAGCGCAACGAAACTGTCACCCTCCGGCTCGCCGGCGTCGTCACCCAGCTCCTCCCCAACGGCAACCTCGCCGTCGCCGCTCGCCAGGAAGTCCGCGTCAACCACGAGCTCCGCGAACTTCAAGTGAGCGGGGTGATCCGCCCGCAGGACATCGGCAGCGACAACACCGTGCTCCACGACCGTATGGCCGAGGCCCGCATCTCCTACGGCGGCCGCGGCCAAGTGTCGGACGTCCAGCAGCCGCGCTACGGCCAGCAGATTCTCGACATCCTGCTGCCCTTCTGACGGCAAGCGCTCCCCTTTCTGTTGAAAGGGGAGCGCGCCTCAGCTTTCGTTCGACTTCGCCAGTACGGGCCGGAACGCGTCGGTGGCCTTCTTCAGCTCAACCGCCGGGTCGGCCCCGCCCACCACATTCGTCAGCGCCACCCCGATCGTGTCGCGGAACTCCGTCACCGGCACGATCTCCGGCAACCCCGGCCGCGCGATCGACAGGCTGGTCAGCGTCGTCTCGAACCAGTCGCGCGGAAAGCGGCTGGTCCGGATGACGTCCTCGTTCTTGTACGCGCTGGCCCGTGGCGGCGTGCCCGCCCCGTCGCGCAGCCAGTTGAGGAACATCAGTTTGCTGTTGGCCCACTGCACGTAGAGCCACGCACCCGTCTTGTTTTTCGCCCCGACCGGGATCCCCATTCCGTCGATGAACGTCGCCGAGGCGTGCCCCTTCGGCCCCGCCGGAACCGGCGCGAACCCGACCTTGCTCACCACCTTACTCTTCGCCGGGTCGAGCAGCGGCGCCGAGAACCCGATCCCGTCCCACCACATTGCCGCCCGACCCTGCCCGAACGTCGTCTGGCATTCGTTCCAGTTGAACCCCACCGAGCCCGGCGGCGCGCACTCCCGCATGATCGTCTGATACCACCGGGCCGCCTCGACCGCGCTCGGCGTATCGGTCAGCAACGTCTTCGCGTCCGCCGACACCGTCTCCTGGTCCCACCCGAGCAGGATGTTGTCATACAGCACGACGTTGGCGTTCTTCAGCCCCCGTCCCGTGAAGCCGTACACCCCTTTGCTCTTGTCCGTCAGCTTCCGCGCGGCCTCCAGCATCTCGTCGAGCGTCTTCGGCGGCCCCCCGAGCCCGGCCTGCTCGAACAGCTCCTTGTTGTAGTAGAGGATGAACAGATCCTGGTTCATCGGCAGCACGTTGATTTTGCCGTCCGGACCGGTCGCCGCGCGGATCGTTGCCGCGCTGAAATCGTCCATGTCGAGATCCGGGCTCGTGAGCGACTTGTCCGCGATCAGCGGCCGCAGATCCTCCATCCAGCGCCCACGCTCGACCAGCCGCTTCTGCACGTGCATCGCCACGTTGACGACGTCGAAGCTCGGACGGCCCGAGCTCATTTCCATCGCCACTTTCGGCCGCTGTTGCTGCTCCGGAATCTGCTCGGCACCGACCTTAATCCCGGTCAGTTCCTCAAATTCTTGCTGGTGCGCTTGCAGAACGTCGCCGCGCGGCGACTTCGCCAGGTTGACCTCGAGCTTCGTGCCCTTGGCCTGCTTCCAATCGAACGCACTCTGCGCCAGAGCCCGCTCGACGAGCGCCGGCGCAGCCAATGCGCTTGCCGTCGTCGCAATCAACGCGCGTCGATTGATCATGTCGTTTCTCTCCCAAAAGCCGTTGAACCGGCAATTGGAAGCAACCTATCGCCGCGCCGCCCCGCCCACAATCACGGAACGCGTGCGTTCAGTCGTCGCGGTGGATGCGCTCCATCCGCTCATGCCGCTCTTGCGCCTCGATCGACATTGTCGCGATCGGACGGGCCTCCAGCCGCTTCAGCCCGATCGGCTCGGCCGTTTCTTCGCAATATCCGTAAGTCCCGCCATCGATCCGTGCCAGCGCTTGATCGATCTTTGACACCAACTTGCGGGCGCGGTCCCGCGTGCGAAGTTCCAAGGCCCGATCCGTCTCGACGCTGGCCCGATCGGTGATGTCAGCCTCGTGTATCCCGCCCTGCGACGAAAGGCTCGCTAACGTTCCGTCTGCTTCCCGCAACAGTTCTGCGCGCCAACGCAGAAGCTTCTGCCGAAAATACTCGCTCTGGATCGGATTCATGAACTCTTCGTCTTCCGACGGCCGGTAATCCGGGGGCAGCGTGAGCATCATGCTTCAGTCCCTCAATCACTCACCTTGGCGGTGTTGCCGGGCTTATACGCATGCCTCCCCTGCTCCGCCAAGCAGCCTTTTGGCCCTGCTCCGCTTCTTTCGCCTTTCGGTCGTATATGTCACACCGGAACGGCATACCCCCGCCGGGCGAGTTCGATCCCGGCCCGCAGCCGAACCGCCTGCAGCAGCCCGGCCAATCCCGGGTCCGCCGCCGTCACCGGGCGTGCCGCCAGCGTGGCCAGCTGCTGCAGATCAGGCGTGCCCTCCGACAGCAACGCGCGCTGCAGGTCGGTCAACTCGTCGACCATCGCGCTGCCATGCCGCCGCGCCTCGCGATCCTGCTGCAGCCCCGATTCCGCCTCCTGCATGGAAAGCAACGACGTCATCGTCACCGTCGAAGGCGCGCTCGCCCCCTCCAACGCCGGCGACTTGTCCGCACTCACGCCGAACTCTCGCCCCTCCACGCCGCGCCGCCGCAGCGCCGGGCTGCCGATCGCCGGCCGGGTCACACCCCTCACGACCATCTTTACCTCCCAAATCTGCCCACCTCGGCATTTTCTGCCCACCACCGCAGTGTCGAAAACCCCGGCCCAACAGGGTTTCGCGCTGGCACGCCGCTTGCCTCTTCCCAATCATGACCGCAATAGCTTTACGATTTGCAAAGAACTGCATCGCGATCCTAGTCGCGACCTGCGTGGTCCTGTCCGCAGCCACCGCCGCCGTCCGCATCAAGGACATTGCGGACGTGGAAGGCGTGCGCGACAACCAGCTCGTCGGCTATGGCCTCGTCGTCGGCCTCAACGGCACTGGCGACCGGCTCGACAGCGCCGTCTTCACCCGCCAGTCCTTGATCGGCATGCTCGAGCGTCTCGGCGTCAACACCCGCGATCAGGAGGCACGACTCCAGACCAAGAACGTCGCGGCCGTCATGGTCACGGCGAACCTCCCCGCCTTCGCCCGCAGCGGCAGCCGAATCGACGTCGCCGTCTCCGCCCTCGGCGACGCCAAAGACCTCACCGGCGGCACCCTGCTCGTCACGCCCCTTCTTGGCGCCGATGGAGAGGTCTACGGCGTCGCCCAGGGCGCAATGTCGACCTCCGCCATCGCCGCCCGCGGCGCCGGCGCCTCCGTTACCCGCGGGGTCCCCACCTCCGCCCGCATCGCCAACGGCGCCACCGTCGAGCGCGAGGTCGCCTTCCAGTTCGACAGCCGCGCCGGCCTCCGCCTCGGCCTGCGCAACCCCGACCTCACCACCGCCCGCCGCATCGCCGACGCCATCAATCGCGTCATCGGCGGTGCCCGCGCCACCGATCCCCGTACCGTCGCGATCTCGCTTGCCGGGCGCGACGCCGTCGACACCCTCGCCCGCATCGAAGACCTCACCGTCGAGCCCGATACCCCCGCCATCGTCATCATCGACGAAGCCAGCGGAACCGTGGTCATGGGCGACAACGTCCGCATCAGCACGGTCGCCATCGCCCAAGGCAACCTGACCATCCGTGTCACCGAGGACCCGCAGGTCAGCCAACCTGGCGCCCTGTCCAACGGCACCACTGTCGTCACCCCGCGGACCAACATCCAGGTCGACACGCAATCCGACCGCAAGCTGGGGATCCTCCGCGGCGGCGTGACCCTGCGCGAGCTCGTCGCCAGCCTCAACTCGCTTGGCGTCGGCCCGCGCGACATGATCAGCATCCTTCAGTCGATCAAAGCCGCCGGCGCCCTCCAAGCGGATCTGCAATTCCGATGATCAACGTCACGCCTCCCTCCGCCGCGCCCAGCACGCTTGCCCCGGCGCAGCAGCAAAAATTCGCCAAGGCCGCGTCCGACTTTGAAGCCATGGCGATCAACCAGCTGCTCGCGCCGATCTTCAACACCGTCGACCAGTCGAAATCCATGTTCGGCGGCGGCGAGGGCGAAGCGGCATGGAAGCCGATGATGATCACCGCAATCGCCAAGCAGATGACCGCCCATGGCGGCCTCGGACTGGCCCAACCCATCATGCAACAGATGATCCGCATGCAGGAGCACGCGAAATGACCGACGCCGCGACCACCCTCGAAACGATCCTGATTGCCGAGAACGACGCGTTAGAGCGTCATGACGCGGAAGCCGCCGTCAAGCTCCTCTCCGCCAAGACGGCCGCGGCGCAAGCCCTGGCCACCGAAACCATGTCGGTGGCCGCCGGAGAGCGCCTGCGTGACCTGTCCGCGCGCAACCAACTCCTACTCGAGCGCGCGCTGAAAGTGCAGGGCGACATCGTGTCCATGGTGGTGCAGGCCGCCAAATCCGTTCCCGTCGGCCCCCGCTACGGCGCGGCTGGCAACGCCATCCCTGGCGACAAGCGCAACGCCCTCACCCGACAGGCGTGACGCGACCGGTCGCCCATGTTAGGGCGATCGCATGCACATCGCCTTCGCGCTCCCCCCACCCGCCGAGACCGGGTCGGGCGGCGGCGCGGACTACATTGACGGTCTCGCCGACGGCCTGCGCACGATCGGCGTGACCGTAACCACCCTCCGGGGTGATGACCCGGTCTTTCCCGCCGACGCGATCCCCGTCCTCGACGGCATGCTCCTGCCACTGCTCGAACCGCGGCTGGACGACGTCCTCCGGACCGGCGCCGTTGCCCTGATCCATCACGTCGCCGCCTCCGCCGGCCGCGACGATGCCTCTCGCGAGCACGCCCGCGCCACCCTGGCCCGCCTGCTGCCCCGCTTTCGCTTCGTCGTGGCCACCAGCCTCCCCGTCGCGCAACGGATCCAAACGGCGTTCGGCGTCGTCGCGCACGCCATTCCGCCGGGCCAGCGCACGGTGACCTTGGCCGCGCCCGAGCCGGCAGCCCCCCTTATCCTTTCCGTCGGCGTCCTCACCCGCCGAAAAGGCCACGAATTCCTGCTCCGCGCCGCGGCCCGCCTGACCGACCTCCCCTGGCATCTCGTCATTGCCGGCGACACCCAGCGCGACCCAACCCACCCCGGCGAGCTCCGAACCCTCACGGAGCAACTCGGCCTGACTGACCGTGTCACTCTGCTGCCCGACCCGGCGCCGGACGCGCTGGAGCAGCTCTGGCGGCGCGCGACCATTTTCGCCCTCGCCACCAGCTGGGAAGGCTATCCCACCGCTGTCGCCGAGGCGCTCGGACGCGGCATCCCCGTCCTGACTACCAACTCCGCCAACGCCGCCGACCTGCTGCCGCCCGACGCCGGCTTGATCTGCCCCGCCGACGACGCGGCAACCTTTGGCAAATGCCTGCGCCGCCTCCTGTTCGACGACGCGCTACGGTCCGACATGGCCGCCGCCGCCCGAGCGGCCGGGCAAAATCTGCCGCGCTGGCCCGACCGGGCGCGCGCCTTCATCGACTTGCTGGAGACCATCGGATGACCGTGCTGGGCTGCATCGCCGACGATTTCACCGGCGCGACCGACCTCGCCTCGACCCTCGTGCGCAACGGCATGCGCACCGTCCAGCTCATCGGCGTTCCTCCTGCCGACGCCCCGGTGCCGGACGCCGACGCGATCGTCGTGGCGCTGAAATCCAGGACCGCGCCGCCCGGCGAAGCCGTCGCTCAAAGCCTGGCCGCGCTCTCCTGGCTACGCAGCGCCGGCTGCCGCCAATACTTCTTCAAATACTGCTCGACGTTCGACAGCACCGATGACGGCAATATCGGCCCGGTCGCGGACGCTCTCGTCACCGCCCTCGGCTGCGGCTTCGCCATCGCCTGCCCCGCTTTCCCGGCCAATGGGCGCACCGTGTACCAAGGCCATCTCTTCGTCGGCAGCGCCCTCCTGAACGAAAGCGGCATGCAAGATCATCCGCTAACCCCGATGCGCGACGCCAATCTCGTCCGCGTTCTTTCCCGTCAGACCGACGGCACCGTTGGCCTCGTCCCCGCCCCAACCGTCGCCGCCGGCGCCTCGGCGATCCGCGACGCTCTGACCCGGTTGCGCGAGGGCAGTCGGCGCTATGCGATCGTGGACGCGATCTCCGACGCCGACCTGTTCGCGATCGGCGCGGCGGTGAAACACCATGCTCTCGTCACCGGCGGCTCCGGCGTCGCGGTCGGCCTGCCGCAGAACTATCGCGAGGACGGCCTGCTCTCCGCCGCGAACACGACGGACCTGCCGCGGGTCGATGGCCCCGCCGCCGTGCTCGCCGGGTCATGCTCGCGCACGACGCTGTTGCAGATCGCCACGACGCGCGATCAACTGCCCACCCTCGAGTTAGCGCCCTGGGAAACGCCCGACCGTACGGCCTTGGTCCAGAAGGCGCTGGCCTGGGCCGACGGCGCGCTCGGCGACAAGCCGGTCGTCATCGCCACGTCCGCCACGCCTGACCGCGTCGGCGCGCTCCAGAAGCAGCTTGGCCGAGACGAAGCCGGCGCACTTCTCGAAGGTGTCATGGCCGATATCGCCACTGGACTGGTGACCCGCGGTGTCCGCCGCATGGTGGTGGCCGGGGGAGAGACCAGCGGCGCCGTGGTTTCCGCGCTTGGTGTCTCGTCCTTGCGAATCGGTGCCGAGATCGACCCGGGTGTGCCCTGGACCTACGCCGAAGGCAGTGGTCCTGCACTGCTCCTCGCGCTCAAATCCGGTAATTTCGGCGCCGCCCGCATGTTCGAGCAAGCCTTCGCCGATGCTTGATCGAAATGGGCTGCGACAACCGCCTCAGCCCATTTCGTAGCCTTAAGCGCCGGCGTTCGGCGCCGTCTTGCGCGCGCGCGGCTTGGCAGGGCTGGCCTTCGCCGGCTCGGCCTTCGCTGCACTTGCCTTAGCCGAACCCGCCTTGATCGGCGTCGCACGCTTGGCCGGCTTCGCCGGTTCAGGAGCGGGCTTGGCCGCAGCGACCGGCTTGGCTTTCACTCCGGACCGCTTGCTGGCCGGTGCCGCTTTGGCGGGCGCGGGTTCCGGAACGGGCTCGGCAGCTGCCTTCTTTGCCGCGCCACGGCCAGCCTTAACCGCAGGCGCCGGCGGCTCGGGCTCAGGCGCCGCGGCTTTGGCGCCACGCTTCGCCGACGTCGGCTTGACGGCTACGGCAGGCTCTGGCTCCGGCGCGGCCTTGCGCGCCGCCGCCGCCCGCTTCGGCATGGCAGCCGGCGCCGGCGCTTTCGCCGCAGGCTCCGCGGCTGCGGACACCTTGGCCTTGCCGCGGGCCGGCTTCGAAGGTGCCGACGGTGCTGCGACCGGTTCCTCGACCGGCGCCGCTCCCTTCGTCTTGGCCTTGGTCTGAACGCTCTTTGCCGGGATCGGTGTCGGGGGCGCGGGCGCTGCGGTAGCGGGCTTCTTACCCTTCGGCGCAGTCTTCGCCGCCGGCTCGCTCGTCATCGCCGCTACACTGCCCGCCATGGCTTTCGCGGCCGCCGCTCTGGCCTTCGGCTTGCCGGTTTTCGTTTCGGGCGACGCAACCTCGATCGGCGCGACCGAGTTGCGACGGGTCGCGGCCGATCCCCGCCGCTTCGCTGGGGTTTCCTCAGCCATTGGTCCCACTCCCTATACGTTCACGCAGTAGAAAGAGGCCGCACGGGACCGAGTTCGTTTCAATCCACAACTCTGACCCGGCATCGTTGCGTCCCCGGCGGCACCGCGATCGCAAGCACGGTGCTGGCGAATCGTGATGGTGCACGCTCTCTTCCGCTGTCACGCGTCCAATGGTCCGCTGTCAATCAAAACCGCCGATGACTTGACCGAAACCAGCCGATTCAGTCGAACGTCACCGCTGATCAATGGAGACGAACTTTTGGTTCTCCGGACCAACGTAATTCGCGGTCGGACGGATCAGCTTGTTATCCACCCGCTGCTCCAACACGTGCGCGCTCCAGCCGCTCGTCCGCGCAATCACGAAGATCGGCGTGAACATCGCCGTCGGGATGCGCATCTGGCTGTAAGCGACGGCGCTGAACCAATCCAGGTTCGCGAACATCCGCTTGAGGTCCCACATCGTCGCCTCGATGCGCGATGCCACGTCGAAGCCAAGCCGATCCCCGTTTTCGGTCGAAAGCTGCTCGGCCACTCGCTTGATCACCACGTTGCGCGGATCGGCGATCGTGTACACCGCATGCCCAAAGCCGATGATGACTTCCTTGGCCGCGACCCGGCGCGCAATGTCCGTCCCGGCCTCGTCCGGTGTGGCGTATCGCTGCTGGATTTCGAGCGCCACCTCGTTGGCCCCGCCATGCTTCGGCCCGCGCAACGCCCCGATACCGCCCACGATCGCGGAATACATGTCGGCCCCGGTTCCCGCCACAACACGTGCCGCGAAGGTGCTCGCGTTGAACTCGTGCTCTGCATACAGGATCAGGCTGGTGTGCATCGCCCGCTCCCAGCTCGCGCCCGGCTTCTGGCCATGCAGCAAGTGCAGGAAATGCCCACCGATACTGTCATCGTCGGTCTCGACCTCGATCCGCCGACCATTCTGCGACCAATGGAACCAGTAGAGCAGCATGGACGCGCCGCAGGCCATGATGCGGTCGGCGATGTCGCGACCGCCCGCCGGGTTGTGGTCGTCCTTCTCCGGCAAGGCGCAGCCCAGCGCCGAGATGCCGGTCCGCATGACATCCATCGGATGCGTCGACGCCGGCAGTGCTTCCAGCACCTGCCGGACCGCGAGCGGCAAGCCGCGCAACGCGCGCAGTTTCGCCTTGTAGCCGGTCAACTGCGCGGCCGTGGGCAGCGCACCATGCACCAGGAGGAACGCGATCTCCTCGAATTCGCACTGCTCGGCCACGTCCAGGATGTCGTAACCGCGGTAATGCAGGTCGTTGCCCGTGTGCCCGACGGTGCAGAGCGCCGTGTTGCCAGCGGTGATCCCCGCCAGCGCCACGCCCTTCTTCGCCTTGGGCGCCGCTTGTGTATCCGACATGAGCCAATTCCTCCGATCCGCGGCCGTACGCCATCGCCCCTGTGGGCGAACAGCGTTCTGTCATGCCGCGGAACGCAGGTCGATACACCCGCCGCGCCGTCTCCGAACCGTTATTCGACGGTGACGCTCTTGGCCAAGTTTCGCGGCTGATCGACGTCCGTGCCGAGCAGCAGAGCCGTGTGATAGGCGAGCATCTGCACCGCGATGGCGTACAGGATCGGAGCCACGAAGGGATCCACCGTCGGCAGCTCCAGCATCTCCGCCGCCAGCCCCTTCATCTTCGCGCAGCCCGCCGCATCGGACAGGATGACCACCTGCCCGCCGCGCGCACCCGCCTCCTGCACGTTGCTCGCCGACTTCTCGAACAGCGGCCCGGATGGCAGCAGCGAGAGGATCGGCACCTGGCGATCGATCAGCGCGATCGGCCCGTGCTTCATCTCGCCCGCCGCATATCCCTCGGCGTGGATGTAGCAGATCTCTTTCAGCTTCAGCGCCGCCTCCAGCGCGATCGCATGCTGCGTCCCGCGGCCCAGGCACAATACGTCGCGCGCCTCGCTCATCCGCTCCGCCAGCTTGCGGATGGCATCCTCGCGCGCCAGCACTTCCGCCGCCCGGCTCGGCAGCTCCAGCAACGCGGCAACCAGCCGCGCCTCCGTTTCCGCACTCACCGTGCCGCGCGCTCGCCCGGCGCCGATCGCCAAGCACGCCAGCACCGTGAGCTGCGCCGTGAACGCCTTGGTGCTCGCGACCCCGATCTCAGGCCCCGCCACCGTCTCCAGCACGGCATCGCTTTCGCGGGCCATGCTGCTCTCGGGCACGTTCAAGATCGAAACGACGTGCTGCCCGGCCTGCTGCATGAACCGCAGCGCCGCCAGCGTGTCGGCCGTCTCGCCGCTTTGGCTGACCAGCAGACCGACCCCGCCGACCGTCATCGGCGGCGAACGATAGCGGAACTCGCTCGCCACATCGATGTCGGACGGTAGCCGCGCCAGCTCCTCCATCCAGTGCCGCCCCGCCAACCCGGCATAGTACGTGCTGCCACAACCGGCGATCGTCAGCCGCGGCACCGTTTTCCAGTCGAACGGCAATTCCGGCAGCGTCACGACCCGGGCTGCCGGGTCGAGCATGCGTGCGAGCGTCTGGCCGATGGCGGCCGGGTGCTCGTGCAGCTCTTTCTCCATGAAGTGTCGGTAGCCATCCTTGCCGACCACCGCGCCGGTCTGCACCGTCACCTTGATCGGCCGGTTCACCTTGCCGCCACTCGGCCCGAAGATGAGCGCATCGTCGCGCGACACCACGGCCCAGTCGCCATCGTGCATGTAGGCGATCCGCCGCGTCATCGGCGCCAGCGCCAGGCTGTCGCTCCCCAGATACATCGCGCTCTCGCCGAACCCGATCGCCAGCGGCGCGCCGTGCTGCGCCCCGATCATCAGCTCGGGGTGCCCGGCGAAGATCAGCGCCACGGCATAAGCACCCTCGAGCCGCGCGAACGCTGCCCGTGCCGCTTCGATCGGCTCCATCCCGCGTCCGAGATGGAGGTCGATCAGTTGCGCAACCGTCTCGGTATCTGTCTCCGTCTGGAACGACTGCCCTTCGGCCTCCAGCTCGGCCCGCAGCTCGGCATGGTTCTCGATGATGCCGTTATGCACCACGCTCACCCGCGGCGTCCCATGCGGGTGCGCATTGCGCTGCGTCGGCGCACCATGCGTCGCCCAGCGCGTATGCCCGATCCCGGTCAGCCCCGGCAACGGGTGCTCCGCCAGCTCGGCCGCGAGGTTGACCAGCTTGCCCGGCGCCCGGCGCCGGTCGATCCCACCATCGACCAGCGTCGCGATCCCCGCGCTGTCATAGCCGCGATACTCGAGCCGCCGCAGCGCCTCCAGCAGCAGGGGAGCCGCTGGTTCGGTGCCGATCACGCCAACGATGCCGCACATCTACTTCTTCTCCTTGCCCGCGCGGAAGGCGGCCGCCCGGCCCGGCTTGGTCACCTGCTGCGCCCGGCCGAACGCCATCGCATCGGCGTCCACATCCCGAGTCACCACGCTTCCAGCCGCCACGAACGAACCGTCTCCCAACCGAACGGGCGCAACCAGCACCGAGGCGGTGCCGACGAACACGTTCGCCCCGATTGTTGTCCGGAATTTGTTAAAGCCGTCATAATTACAGGTGATGGTTCCGGCCCCGATGTTGGTTTTTTCGCCAACTTCGCTGTCGCCCAAATACGTGAGGTGGTTGGCTTTGGCCCCACGCCCCACCCGCGTCGCCTTGACCTCGACGAAGTTGCCGATGTGCACGTCGGCCTCCAGCACCGTCCCCGGCCGCAACCGCGCGAACGGCCCCACCAGCGCCCCAGCCCCCACCCGGCAGCCTTCCAAATGGCTGAACGGCCGGATCTCCGCCCCGCTCTCGACCACCACGCCCGGCCCGAACACCACGTTCGGCCCCACGGTCACGTCCGGCGCCAACGCCGTGTCCCAACTGAACTGGACGCTCTCCGGCGCCGTCAGCGTCACGCCGGCCTCCATGGCCTCGACACGCATCCAGCGCTGCACGGTGGCCTCCGCTTCCGCAAGCTCGACCCGCGAATTGACCCCACGCAGCTCCTGCCACGGCGCCTCCACCGCCAGGACGCGGGCGCCTTCCGCATTGGCCAGCGCCACGCAGTCGGTCAGGTAGAACTCGCCTTTCGGACTGGGCGTCACGGCCGTGAGCCAGCGCCGGAACGCTCCCGCCTCGGCACACAGCACGCCGGCGTTGCACAGCCCGACCGCCCGCTCCTCGGCCGACGCATCGGCCCATTCGACGATCCGCTCGACCGTGCCGTCGCGCTCGATCACACGGCCGTAGCGCGCCGGGTCCTCCGGCCGCATCGCCAGCAGCGCCAACCCGGCCTCCCGCCGCGCGTCCAGCAGTCGCCGCATCGTCGCCGTCCGGATCAGCGGGTTGTCGGCATACAGCACGGCCACGTCGCCCTCGCCGAAATGCGCCGCCGCCTGCAGTGCCGCATGCGCCGTGCCCAGCCGCTCCTGCTGCACCACCACGGCGTGCGGCGCCGCCGCTTGTGCCACCGCGTCCATCCCCGGCCCGACCACCACCACGACCTGGTCGAACACCGCTTCGCATTGCGCGATGAGGTGGTTCAGCATCGGCCGCCCCGCGATCCGATGCAGCGCCTTCGGCAACGCCGACCGCATGCGAGTTCCAAGGCCGGCGGCGAGCAGAATGGCAACGGACATGCCCGACGCGTAGCCGCCCGCTCGCGCCTGTGTCAAAGCAAGCCCGTTTCACGTTTCTTGTCGGATTGCGACGCCATGCGCCCCACCCTCGTGCTCGACCTCGACGGCACCCTCGTCGATACCCTTCCGGACCTACGCGCCAGCACCAACCGCCTGCTCGCCGCGCACGTGCTGCCGCCCCTCACGGCCGACGAGATCCGCGCCATGATCGGCGACGGCGCCAAAGCCCTGGTCGAGCGCGCCCTCCGCGCCCGTGGGCGCGAACCGGTTGCCGCCGACCTCGAGGCCTTTCTTGCCGATTACGGCGCCCACGCGACCGAGCAGTCCCGCCCCTTCCCCGCCGTCGCCGAAACGCTGGCTGCCGCCCGCGCCGGCGGCTGGCGGTTGGCCGTCTGCACCAACAAGCCCGTCGCCCCCGCCCGCCTCTTGTTCGAGGTGCTGGGCCTTTTCCCCTTGCTCGACGCGATCGGCGGCGGTGACAGCTTCGCCAGCCGCAAGCCTGACCCGGCACACCTGCTCGCCACGATCGACGCCGCCGGCGGCGACCCGGCGGACACCGTCATGGTCGGCGACCACCGCAACGACGTGGCCGCCGCGACCGGCGCCGGCATCCCCGTCGTCTTCGCCCGTTGGGGTTACGGCACGCCCGACATGGCCGCTGGCGCTTCCGCTGAGGCCGACGGCTTCGGCGAGGTGCCAGCCCTGGCCGCCTCCCTGCTCAGCGATCGGCCAGGTACATCGTCGCATCTCCGAACCATCGCGTCCGGAAGCTGATCCGCACCGGCAACACCGGCCCGCCCGGCGCCGTCGCCGCGAACCAAGCGCTGCCCCGCTGCGGCCGCTGTAGCTGCTGCCGATCCTCGTTCAGCATGAATCCGCCCAATTGCGTGCCCTCGAACTCGCAATGCAGCGCCGGCCCGCTGAAGCTCGACACAGTGCTCGCCGGAATGACACCGGTGCCGACCGTCCAGGCCCGCAACGATGCGAGCCGCCGCCCATCGAACGTCCGCACCGTTCCGTCGCAACGCCCGGTCCGTGTCACCTGCTCGATCAACTGGGCCATCGCGCTCAGCGTATCGATCGTCCCGCGCTGCTCCGCCGCCGGCACCGCCTCGCGCTCGCCGGTATTCGGCGGCGCCAACTGCCGGATCAGCGGCTGCCCGTCCCGGTAATCGATCTCCGTGACCCGCGGCTCTCCCCTCAACACGCCGCTGCTGACGAAGCGTTGCGGCCGCGCGCTCCCGCCGCTCAGCACGCCCGCCACCGTCGTCGTCTGCTGGCTCCGCACGAACAACCCGAACGTGCCCGCGGTCCGGTAGTCGATCTGCAACCGGTATCGCTCCGGCGACAGATCGAACGTCGCATCGACGTTGATCACGTTCAGCCCGGCCGCGTAGGCCTTGTAATGCGCCACCGTGCCCTGCGCGAGCGCCGGCAAGGGCAGCGACAGGATCGCGGCGACGAGAATGGCTTTCATCGGACTGACATAGTCTCGTCGGCTTGACACGACGAGAGGGCGAGCCCTACACGACGCGCCTCAGGTCGGGCGCGTAGCTCAGCGGTAGAGCATTCGCTTCACACGCGAAGGGTCACAGGTTCAATCCCTGTCGCGCCCACCACCCTTCTCCCGGGACACCGAGGCAGCGTGAGATTGAGCCGGACCTCGCGCCTCGTCCCCCTCGTCGCCGCCCTGGTCGGCCTGCTGATCTACCATCGTTACAGCCTGCTCACCGGCCTCGACCGCGTGCAGGCCGATACCGGCGACTCCCGCTTCATCGCCTTCCTGCTCGAACACTGGAACAACGCGCTGCACGGCCGCGCCAAGTGGAACTCGCCGCCGATCTTCTGGCCCGAGCAGAACACGCTGGCCTACTCCGACCTGCTGGTCGGCATGGGCGTCGTCCACGCCGCCCTGCGCAGCGTGCTGGACGTGTTTCCGGCCATGACCCTGCAGCTCATCCTGCTCTCGCTGGCCACCTTCGCCGCCACCTACGCCCTGCTCGCCCGTGGCCTGCGCTTCTCCGTCTGGGGCGCCACGGTCGGCGCCTATTTCTTCAGCTATTCCTGGCCGCGTTTCGCCCAGCTTCTGCACGTGCAGCTGCAATTCACCGCGACCCTGCCGCTGATGGCGCTGCTCGCCGTCGAGTGCCTGCGCGATGGGACCGAGTTGCCCGCCCGCGCCTTCTTCTGGCGCGCCGCCGCGCTGGCGGCCTTGCTCGTGCTGACACTGGCCACCGCCTATTACGACGGCGTCTTCTTCGTGCTGGCGGCGGTCGTGGCGCTGCTGCTCGGCGCCGCCGCACCCGGCTTCCGCAACCATCTCGGCCGGGTCGTGCGGCGACAATGGCGTGCGATGGCCGGCGCCCTCGCTCTGGCCGCGCTCCTGCTGGCGCCCTTGGTCTACGTGTATCTCCCGGTTTTGCGGGTCAGCCAGGGCCGGCCCTGGGCCGAGATCGCCGGTTTCCTGCCGACGCCCGGCACCCTGTTCTGGATGGGTCCGGAGAACCTGGCCTGGGGATGGTTCTTCGAGCGCTGGCCCGCCGCCACCATTCTCGCCCGCCGGCCGGAACTACGCATCGGCGTGGGCCTGATCGTCTCTGCCGCCTGGATCGCCGCCATCTTCCGTGCCGGCCTCGCTGTCGCCCGCCCGGCCCGGCTCGATCGCACCCGGCTCGATCGCACGGGCGCCACTGCCGCGCTGCTGGTGCTTACCGGCCTCGTCCTGCAGTTGCTGATGCTGCGATGGCCCGGCGACGTCTCCGCCTGGGCCCTCGTCTGGCGCGTCTTTCCCGGCGCGAGCGCGATCCGGGCCGTCCCGCGTCTCGAACTGGTCGTGACCCTCGCCATGGCAGTCGGCCTGGCTGGGCTGACCGACGCGCTGCGGCACCGCTGGCGCCTGCTGCTCGTCGCCGCACTCGGCGTGGCTGCGATCGAGCAGGTCGGTGCGACGCAGACCTATTCCGGCGCGCTCGCCGCCGCCCTGTCCCGCCGCGTCGGCGACGCGATCCCCGCAAGCTGCCGCGCCGCCTACGTGGTTGCTCCGCCCGACATCCTACCGCCCCAGCCGCAACCGCTCGACGAAGCGCATTTCGATGCAGGTGCCTACCTTGCCGCCAATCCGGACGTCGCCGCCACTTGGACCGACAGTCCCTGGCAGCACTATCTCCGCTTCGGCCGCGCCGAGGGCCGCCTGCTCGACCCCTACGCCATGGTCATCCGCACCGCGACGATGTTCTTCGCCTATAATTATACGATCCCGCTGGCCGCCGCGCTGCGCGGCATCCCCGTCGTGAACGGGCTCAGCGGTTGGGAGCCGCCGGGCTGGCACCTGTTCGACGTGCTGTCGCCCGACGCGCCCGCCGAACTCGGCCGGTGGCTGCAGCTGAAGGGGGTGCCGCCCGCCGCGGTCTGCGTCGTGCCGATCCGCGTCACCTTGCCGGAGATCGCGGACCCGCCCGCCAGGCTGATGCCCTAAACCGGCGCGCCCTCCCCCAGATCCCACCACAGCCCGGCCATCGCCGCGATCCCCTCCCGCGCCGGCGCGACCAGCAGGTGCTCGTTCGGCCCGTGCTGCTTGCAGCCATTGTAGCTATGCGGCACCCACAGCAGCTGCGTGCCGAGATGGTCCATGAACACGTCGTTGGGCAGCCCGCCGCCGCTGTTCGGGATCACCTGCACCCGCTTGCCCAGCGTCCGTTCCATACTGCCGACGGCCCATTTCACCCAAGTACTCGCCGGGTCCGACCGCCGCGCCGGCATCCGGATGCCGTAGGGTTTGATCGCCACGGACTCGAAGCCGTTCTCGTCGAGATGCTGGCGCAGTGCCGGCTCGAACCGCTCCGGATCGACGTCCACCGTATAGCGGATCTGGCAGTGCGCCGACGCGTTGGGCGCCACCGCGTTCACCGGGTTCTCCGGCCGTCCCGACAGCATCGCCAGCACGATGAAGCTGGTCCACGCATAGACCTTCTCCGCCGCCGACAGCCCGGGCTCGCCCCAGCCGGGATCGATGGTCGCCGCCTCCCCCTCCGCCTTGAGCTCGCACCCTTGCAGCACGTCGCGCACCGAGTTGCTGATGCCCTGGGGCACCCAGTCCCGCACCAGGATCTTGCCGTTGCGATCCGCAATCGACGCGATGGCGTGGGCGAGCACGATGGCCGGGTCGGTGGTCATGCCGCCCCAATTGCCCGAATGCACCCCGCCGGGCCGGACATCGACGACGAGGTCGAAATGGAAGCTCCCCCGCGTCCCGGTGCTCAGCGTCGGCACCGCCGAATTCGACCGCGGCCCGTCGCTGGCCAGCAGCACGTCCGCCGCCAGCAGCTCCTTGTTCGCCGCCACGATCTCCGACAGCCCCTTGGACCCGCTCTCCTCGCCGGTCTCGATGATCAGCTTGACGCTGTAGCCGAGCGTTCCGCCCCGTTCCGCGATCACCGCCTCCAGCGCCGACAGATTGATGACGTGCTGTCCTTTATTGTCGGCCGACCCGCGCCCGTACCAGCGGTCCCCGTCCCGCGTCAGCCGCCACGGGTCGCGTCCGGCCTCCCACTGATCCTCCAGCCCGCGCACGGTGTCGCCGTGCCCGTAGGTGATGACGGTCGGCCCCTGATCCTCGAGCCGCTCGGCCAGCAGGATCGGCCCGCTGCCGGCGACCGGGTTGTCGTGCGTGCGGCAGGTGAAGCCGAGCCGCTCCAGCCAGGGCGTGATCTCCACCAAGTAGGCGCGCAGATCGGCCTCGTGACCCGGGTCCTGACTGGTACTGCGGATGGCGACGAGCTCACCGAGCCGCCCCTCGAATCCACCCTCGTCGAAGAACGCCAACGCCGCCCCGACCGCGCCATCCCTGCTTCCACTCATCGGCAATCCTTCTCCATGAACACGCTGGTCGCGATCGCGGCCGGCGGCATGTCGGCATAGTCGCCGAACGCGCTGCAGACGCGAAATCCCTCCCGCGCATAAAACCGCAGCGCCGCGTGCTGCCCGTCGCCCGTCTCGAGCCGCAGCACGGTGTGGCCCGCCGCGCGCGCCGCCGCTTCCAGCTGCCGAAGCAACGCCGACGCCACTCCCTGGCCGCGGAAGCGCTCCCGGACATACATCCGCTTCAGCTCGGCGAACCCGTCCAACAGCGCCACCCCACCGCACCCGGCTGGCTCGCCCTCCACCGTTGCCACCAGAAAGCGGATGTGCGGCTTGAAGATTGCTTCCAGTTTCAGCCCGTGCCGCTGTTCCGGGGGATATTCGGCGGACAGCACCGCCTCCAGCTCGCCCACCAACAACCGGGCCGCCTCGGTCGGTGCCGAGACACGCTCAATAAGCATTCGTTCTCTCGCCAGGTGACAACTCTCTCGATCGCGCCCCAATGTCGCGCCGATGCCGACACTCACCCTGCCAGGCCCCGGACGCACGCTCCAGCGCTACACGACGCAGCCGCCCCGGCCGGTGCTGCAGGGGCGCCCGCCCTTCAATCGCGTCGCCCTCGCCGCCGCCCACATCGTCGCCGATCCGCTCTCGGACCGGCCCGCGATCGATTGGGACGCGACGATCGACTACCGGCTCTACCTGTGGTCGCTCGGCCTCGGCGTGGCCGAGGCCACCGAGTTCGCCGGGCGTGGCACCGGGCTCGATTGGCCCGCCAGCCTCGAGCTGATCCGCCGCAGCATCGCCGCCGCCCCTCCCGGCGCTGCGCTCTATTGCGGCGCCAGCACCGATCATCTGCCGCCCAACGCGCCGATCAGCCAGGTGATCGGCGCCTACGAAGCCCAGTGCGAGTCGATCGAGAAGCTCGGCGGCCGGGTCGTGCTGCTCGCCTCGCGCGCCCTGGCCGCCTGCGCCCGCAGCCCGGACGACTACCGCTGGGTTTACGGCCGCGTGCTCGCCCAGACCGGTGCGCCCGCCATGCTCCACTGGCCCGGCGAACTCTTCGACCCCGCGCTGGCCGATTACTGGGGCGGCAACTCGCTCGACGGTGCGCTGCAAACCTGCCTCGACGTGGTCACCGCCAACGCCGCCAAGATCGACGGCGTCGCCTTTGCCCTACTCGACCCGGACCGCGAGGTCGCGCTCCGCCGCCACCTACCCCGCGGCGTCCGCCTCTACACCGGCGACGAAACCAACTTCCCGGCTCTCATCGCTGGCGACGATGACGGCTACTCGCACGCCTATCTCGGCATCCTCGACGTCATCGCCCCGCTCGCCGCCTCCGCCCTCGCCTGCCTGCAACGCGACGAGATGGAAGGCTTCCACGACCTGCTCGCCCCGGCCCTGCCGCTCGCGCGGCATCTGCTGCGCCCACCTGCCAGCGTCGCCCGCACCGGGATCGTGTTCATGGCCTACCTGAACGGACACCAAAGTCACTTCACCATGGCCGCCGGCCAGCACGCCGCGCGCTCCCTGCCTTATCTGGCCGAGCTGTTCCGCCTCGCGGACGCGGCTGGACTGCTCCGCGACCCCGACGACGCCGCCACACGCATGATGCGCGTGCTGGCTGTTCACGGTATCCTCTGATCCATGCCGTCGCTTGTCGAGTTCCGCGCTACCCTGGCCGCTGAAGCGCCCGCCCCGGGGGACGACCTCGCGCTGCAGGCGCTATGGTGGGCCGCCAAGGGTGACTGGGACCGGGCCCATGCCTGCGCACAGCAACGCGAGGGCACGCCCCGCTGCGACTGGGTGCACGCGCACCTGCATCGCCTCGAAGGCGACGACGCCAATGCGGCCTACTGGTATCGCCGCGCTGGCCGCACCCCCTCGGCGCAACCGCTCTCCGCGGAGTGGGACGCCATCGCGACGGAACTGCTCGCCCGATAGCCTTCGCGGCCACCGGCGACTATACGGGCCGCTTCGCTTTCACGGACTCCTCATGCGTAAACGCCGCGGCCGCCCGCTCGACGGGTGGCTCATCATTGATAAACCACCTGGAATGACCAGCACGGACGTGGTCAACCGCGTCAAGCGCGCCTTCGACGCCCAGAAGGCCGGCCATGGCGGCACGCTCGATCCGCTCGCCACCGGGGTCCTGCCGATCGCCTTCGGCGCCGCCACCAAGACCGTGCCCTACGTCATGGACGGCACCAAGGTCTACCGCTTCACCTTGCGCCTCGGCGACGCGCGCGACACCGACGACGCCGATGGCGCCACCGTCGCCACCTCCGCCGTCCGACCCGGCAACGACGCCCTGCGCGCCGCCCTCCCCGCCTTCATCGGCGACATCATGCAGGTTCCGCCCGCCTACTCCGCCATCAAGGTCGCCGGCGAGCGCGCCTATGACATGGCCCGCGAGGGCCGCGCACCCGACCTGCCGCCCCGCCCGGCCCGCGTCGACCGATTCGAGCTGATCGAACGGCCGGACGAGGATACCGCCGTGTTCGAGGTCCAGTCCGGCAAAGGCGTTTACATGCGCAGCCTCGCGCGCGACCTCGCGGTCGCCTGCGGCACCGTGGGCCACATCGCCGCCTTGCGACGCCTTCGGGTCGGCCCGTTCACGGAGGCCCAGTCGATTCCACTGGACAATTGCCGACCGGCATCCGATATGACCGCCGTCTCTCCGGACCTCTTGCTTCCGGTCGCGACCGCGCTGGCCGACATCCCGGCGCTGGCCTTGACCGAAGCGGAAGCCTTCGGCCTCTCGAATGGACAGGCGATCAGCCTCGTCGATCTGATGGGCCGCATTCCACCGACGGCGCGACCCGATGGCGGGCTCGCCCGTGCCATGGCGGGGGGACGCGTGATCGGACTCTGCCGTCTCGAAGACGGTCTGTTGAAGCCCGACCGCCTTCTTTAACCTCATCTGACGGAGTATCACGATGTCGATTACCGCGGAGCGTCGCACGACGCTCGTGTCCGAATATGCCATGGCCGCCGCCGACACCGGCAGCCCCGAGGTCCAGGTCGCGCTCCTCACCGAGCGCATCAACAACCTGACGGAACACCTCAAGACCCACGCCAAGGATTTCCACAGCCGCCGTGGCCTGCTCATGCTGGTCGGCCGCCGCCGTCGCTTGCTGGACTATCTGAACAACAAGGATCGCGCCCGCTACCAGGCCCTCATCGGACGTCTCGGCCTGCGGCGCTAAATCCGACCATCCCGGTGCCGATCGCGGCACCGGGCGACGCCGCCGCTTCCGGTCTGCGAAGCGGGAAGACCGGCGCCTTCGGTTACCTGGCGGGACTGCCAACCGTTCGTATCGGGCAGTCTGCGGCCATGTTGCCCGAGACGCCGCCCATCGATCCCGCCTCCCGAACCAGTCCCGGCGCAAATGAGGAATGGCCAAGGAAATGGACCAGATGTTCAACTACTTCCGCAAGGAAATCGACTGGGGCGGCCGCAAGCTCGTCCTGGAAACCGGCAAGATCGCCCGCCAGGCCGATGGCGCCGTCATGGTCAGCTACGCCGACACCATCGTGCTCTGCACGGCCGTGGGCGTCCGCTCGGTCAAGCCCGGCCAGGACTTCTTCCCCCTTACGGTGAACTACCAGGAAAAGGCGTTCGCGGCTGGCAAGATCCCCGGCGGCTTCTTCAAGCGTGAAGGCCGCCCGAACGAGAACGAGGTTCTCACCAGCCGCCTGATCGACCGGCCCATCCGGCCGCTCTTCCCCGAAGGCTTCCGCAACGAAGTCCAGGTGATCGCCACCGTGCTCAGCCACGACATGGAGAACAACCCGGACATCGTCGCCATGATCGGCTGCTCGGCTGCGCTGACGCTTTCCGGCATCCCGTTCTTCGGCCCGGTCGCCGCCGCCCGCATCGGCTTCGCCGAGGGCGCCTACATTCTCAACCCGACCCGTGACCAGCTCGCTACCAGCAAGCTCGACCTCGTCGTCGCCGGCACCACCGAAGGCGTGCTGATGGTGGAAAGCGAGGCGCAGGAACTGACGGAAGACGTCATGCTCGGCGCCGTCAATTTCGGCCACGAGCACATGCGCCCGGTGATCCAGGCCATTATCGAGCTCGCCGAGCACGCGGCCAAGGAGCCGTGGGCACTCGGGGAAACGTCGCCGGAACAGACCGCGTTGCAGACCCGGGTCCGCGACCTCGGCACGTCCTCCATCACCGAGGCCTACAAGGAGCCCAAGAAGGAAGCCCGGCAGGAGCTCGTCGGCACCGCCAAGAAGGCGGTCAACGAGGCGCTGACGGCCGAAGGCCTCGACGCTGGCGCCGCCAAGCTGATGCTCAAGCAGCTCGAAGCCGACATCGTCCGTGGCGCCATCATCGACAACGGCATCCGCATCGACGGCCGCGATACCAAGACGGTCCGCCCGATCGTCGCCGAGGTCGGCATCCTGCCGCGCGCGCACGGCTCGGCCCTGTTCACCCGCGGCGAGACGCAGGCCCTCTGCGTCGCCACCCTCGGCACCGGCCAGGACGAGCAAGTGATCGACGCGCTCGAAGGCGAGCGTCGCGAACACTTCATGCTGCATTACAACTTCCCTCCCTACTCGGTGGGTGAGGCCGGCCGCATGGGCTCGCCGGGTCGCCGCGAGATCGGCCATGGCAAGCTCGCATATCGTGCCATCCGCCCGGTGCTGCCCGCCAAGGACGTGTTCCCTTACACGATGCGCGTCGTCAGCGAGATCACCGAAAGCAACGGCTCCTCTTCCATGGCCACCGTCTGCGGCACCAGCCTCGCGCTGATGGACGCCGGCGTGAAGCTGACCCGGCCCGTCGCCGGCATCGCCATGGGCTTGATCAAGGAAGACCGCGGCTTCGCCGTGCTGTCCGACATCCTCGGCGACGAGGACCATCTCGGCGACATGGACTTCAAGGTGGCCGGCACCGAGCAGGGCATCACCTCCCTGCAGATGGACATCAAAATCACGTCCATCACGCCGGAGATCATGCAGATCGCGCTGGAGCAGGCCCGGGACGGCCGGCTACACATCTTGGGCGAGATGGCCAAGGCGCTGACGGGCGCCCGCACCGGCGTCGCTGCCACGGCACCGCGCATCACGGTGATCAACGTGCCCAAGGAAAAGATCCGCGACGTGATCGGAACCGGCGGCAAGGTCATCCGCGAGATCGTGGCGAATAGCGGCGCCAAGGTGGACATCGACGATGACGGCACCGTCAAGATCGCCGCCACCACGGAAGAAGCCAGCCAGAAGGCCATCGACATGATCCGCGGCATCGTCGCGGAGCCCGAGATCGGCGCGATCTACAACGGCAAGGTCGTCAAGACCGCCGATTTCGGCGCGTTCGTGAACTTCCTCGGCGCCAAGGACGGCCTGGTGCACATCAGCGAGCTGCAGCAAGGCCGCGTGAACCGCACCACCGACGTCGTCAAGGACGGCGACCAGGTGAAGGTCAAGGTCCTCGGCTTCGACGATCGCGGCAAGGTCAAGCTGTCCATGCGGGTGGTCGACCAGGCCACCGGCGCGGACATCACCGAGACGGTGGGCGCCAAGCCGCCGCGCGGCGATCGTCCGGAGGGCGATGGCCGCCGCGAACGGAGCGACGGCGAAGGCCGGCGCGAGCGGGGCGGCGAGCGCCGCGATCGCTCGGACGCCGCGGAATAATCACGGTCGTCACGGCCGGGCTCTTTCACCGGAGCCCGGCCGACTATAGTTACACACCGGTGACAATGGGATCGGCGCGGCAATGAAGACGCTCAACGAAATCCGGATGGGAGGTGTCGACGTCCTGCCGCTGATCGAGGGCGGCAAGGGCATCGGCGTGTCCACGGGGGTCTCCTCCGGCCATTGGGCCGAGGCGGGTGGCGCCGGCACGTTCAGCGCCGTCAATGCCGACTACTACGACGCTGACGGCAACCCGCTGCCGCAGGAATATGCCGGCCGCACCCGGCGCGACCGCCATGAAGAGCTCATCCAGTTCGGCATCAAGGGCGGCATCGACCAGGCCAAGCGCGCCTGGGAGATCAGCGGTGGCCGTGGCCGCATCCACGCCAATCTGCTGTGGGAAATGGGCGGCGCCGAACGCGTCATCAGCGGCGTGCTCGAAGGCGCCAAGGGCCTCATCCACGGCCTGACCTGCGGCGCCGGCATGCCCTATCGCCTGTCCGACATCGCCGCCAAGTTCGGCGTGCACTACTACCCGATCGTCTCCTCGTCGCGCGCCTTCAACGCGTTGTGGAAACGTGCCTACTCCAAGGCGGCCTCCCTGCTCGGCGGCGTGGTCTATGAGGATCCGTGGCTCGCCGGCGGCCATAATGGCTTGTCGAATGGCGAGGACCCCACCAAGCCCGAGGATCCGTTCCCCCGCGTGCTGGAACTCCGTAAGCTGATGCGCACCTTTGGGCTCGACCAGGTGCCGATCATCATGGCCGGGGGCGTCTGGTGGCTCGAGGAGTGGGAGGATTGGATCGACAATCCCGAACTCGGGCCGATCGCCTTCCAATTCGGCACCCGCCCGCTGCTCACCCAGGAAAGCCCGATCAGCGACGCCTGGAAGCGCCGTCTGCTGACGCTGCAGAGTGGCGACGTCTTTCTGAATAAGTTCAGCCCGACGGGTTTCTACTCGAGCGCCGTCAACAACGGTTTCATCGAGGAACTGCGCCAGCGCGGCGAGCACCAGGTCGCCTACACCACCGAACCCGTGGGCGAGCACACGGCCGTGCTCGGCATCGGCCCCCGCAAGCGCCCGGTATATCTCACCCCGCAGGACCTGTTCCATGCCGAGGGCTGGATCGTCGCCGGGTTCACCGAAGCGCTGCGGACGCCCGACGGCACCTTGATCTTTGTCACGCCGGATCGTACCGCGCAGATCACCGCCGACCAGGTCGCCTGCATGGGTTGCCTTTCAGTCTGCCGCTTCAGCAATTGGAGCCAGCACGGCCCCGATTACGACAACGGCAAGAAGGCCGACCCGCGCTCGTTCTGCATCCAGAAGACGCTGCAGGAAGTCCGCCGCGACGACCAGACGCCGGAGGCCATCGAGCACCAGCTCATGTTCAGCGGTCACAACGCCTATCGCTTCGCCAGCGACCCGTTCTACTCCAACGGCTTCGTCCCCACGGTGAAGCAGTTGGTCGAGCGTATCGTCACCGGGCGCTGACATCCGCGCCGCATCACGTTAGACACCGCCCATGAACACCGTTCTCCTGTTGATCCACCTGTTCATCACCCTGGCCTTGATCGGCGTCGTGCTGATCCAGCGCTCGGAAGGGGGCGGGCTTGGGATCGGTTCGTCGCAGAACATGGGCGGGTTCATGAGCGGCCGCGGTACCACCAACTTGTTGACGCGCACGACGGCCATCCTCGGCACGATCTTCTTCCTGCTTTCCCTCACCTTGGCCTTCCTGAACCGCGGCACGGTTGGCGGCGGCAAGTCGCTGCTCGACTATCCGCCCCCGCTCGGGACCTCTTCCGCACCAGCGACGCCCCTCGCGCCGGCAACCCCGGCCGGCCCCTCCGTCCCGACCGGCAACTGATCGGGCCGCTCGACCAGCCGGCCGGCGGTTGGGCCTTGCCTCCGGCCCGGCAATAATCAGACAAGCTCCGTTTTCCGTCAGGAGCTCCCGTGACCACCCTCCCCTACGGCGCCGACACCATCGTGATCCCGTTCCGCCTGGTTCGCTCCCCGGCCGCCCCGAGTGAGCCGCCACCGGCCCAACCGGCGACTCCGAGCCGCGGCGGGGCGAACGATCCCGCGACGGCCCCCCTCGACTAGAGCAGCAAGCGTTCTCAGCCCGGTCTGCCCCGCGCCGGCCGGGGTTCCACGACTCGTCCCCGCTTGCTAACACGGGCTCCCATGACCCGGTTCGTATTCATCACCGGCGGCGTGGTGTCCTCCCTCGGCAAAGGAGTCGCAGCCGCCGCCCTTGGCGCGTTGCTGCAGTCCCGCGGCTACACCGTTCGCCTCCGCAAGCTCGATCCCTACCTCAACGTCGACCCCGGCACGATGAGCCCGACGCAGCATGGCGAGGTTTTCGTCACCGACGACGGCGCCGAGACCGACCTCGATCTCGGCCATTACGAGCGCTTCACCGGCGTGCACGCCACCCAATCCGACAACGCGACCACCGGTCGCATCTACTCGGACGTCATCGCCAGGGAGCGCCGCGGCGACTACCTCGGCGCCACGGTCCAGGTGATCCCCCACATCACCGACGCGCTCAAAGAAGCGGTCGTCCGCGATCTCGACGGGGTCGACTTCGCGCTGATCGAGATCGGCGGCACCGTCGGCGACATCGAGAGCCTGCCCTTCCTGGAAGCCATCCGCCAACTGGGCAACGAGCTCGGCCCCGAGCGGACCATGTTCGTCCACCTGACGCTGGTGCCCTACATTCCCAGCGCCGGCGAGCTGAAAACCAAGCCGACGCAGCATTCGGTCAAGGAACTGCAGAACGCCGGCATCCAGCCCGACATGCTGCTCTGCCGCTGCGACCGTCAGATTCCCGAGGCCGAGCGGCGCAAGATCGCCAATTTCTGCAACGTCCGCCAGCAGGCCGTCATCGCCGCGCTCGACGTCGATACCATCTACGCCGTGCCGATCTCGTATCACGAGGAAGGCATGGACCGCGAAGTGCTGCGCTACTTCGACCTCCCGTTCGAGACCGCGCCCGACCTGTCGGCCTGGCAACGGATCGTGGACATCGTCCGTTCGCCGGAGGGCACGGTGCGCATCGCCGTGGTCGGGAAATACACCTCCCTGCTCGACTCCTATAAGAGCTTGTCGGAAGCATTGATCCATGGCGGCGTGGCCAACCGTGTCCGTGTCCAGCTTGACTGGGTGGATAGCCAAGTCTTCGAACAGCCGGACGCGGTAAGCCGGCTGGAGGGCGTCCACGGCATTCTCGTTCCCGGCGGCTTCGGCGAGCGCGGCACCCCCGGCATGATCGCCGCGGTCCGTTTCGCCCGCGAGCGCCGGGTCCCGTTCCTCGGCATCTGCTTCGGCATGCAGATGGCCGTCATCGAGTGCGCCCGCAACCTGGCCGGCTTGCCCGACGCGTCCTCGACCGAGTTCGGCCCGTGCGAAACTCCCGTGGTCGGCCTGCTGACCGAGTGGGCGCGCGGCAACCAGGTCGAGCGCCGGACGGAAGGCGGCGACCTCGGCGGCACCATGCGCCTCGGCGCCTACCCCGCCGAACTGGCCGACGACTCGCTCATCGCCGCCGTCTACGGCTCGACCCGCATCCAGGAACGCCATCGGCATCGTTACGAGGTGAATGTGAATTTCCGTGACCGGCTGCAACAGACCGGACTCCGCTTCGCCGGCATGTCGCCCGACGGCATCCTGCCCGAAACCGTCGAGCTGCCCGGTCACCCGTGGTTCATCGGCGTGCAATACCACCCCGAGCTGAAATCCAAGCCCCTCGACCCGCACCCGCTCTTCGCCGGCTTCATCCGCGCCACTGTCAAGCAGGCCCGCCTTGTCTGACGAGCTCGACGACCTGCCCGACGGCCCGGCCGAGGACGACCCGCCGCCCGGCACCCGCGTGGTCCGCGTCCGCGACCTCGAGATCGGCAATGACAGCCCGGCCGTCCTCATCGCCGGCCCCTGCCAGATCGAGTCGGAGGCGCATGCCTTCGAAATGGCCGAGGCCCTGGTCGGCATCGCCAAGCGCGCCGGCATCGGCCTGATCTATAAAAGCAGCTTCGACAAGGCCAACCGCACCAGCGCGTCCGCCGCCCGCGGCATCGGTCTCGACAAGGGCCTCGCCATCCTCGCCGCCGTGCGCGAGCGCTTCGCCATCCCCGTGCTGACCGACGTCCACACCGCCGAGCAATGCGACCCGGCCGCCGAAGCCGTCGACGTGCTGCAGATCCCGGCCTTTCTGTGCCGCCAGACCGACCTGCTGCTGGCCGCCGGCGAGACCGGTCGCGCCATCAACGTCAAGAAGGGCCAATTCCTCGCCCCGTGGGACATGGCCAACGTCGCTGCCAAGATCGCCGGCACCGGCAACGAGAGCATCCTGCTCACCGAGCGCGGGGCCAGCTTCGGCTACAACACGCTGGTTTCCGACTTCCGCGCCCTGCCCATCATGGCCCGCACCGGCTACCCGGTCGTCTTCGACGTCACCCACTCCGTCCAGCAGCCCGGCGGCCAGGGCACCAGCTCAGGCGGTCAGCGCGAGTTCGCGCCCCACCTCGCCCGCGCCGCTGCCGCCGTGGGCGTGGCCGCGCTGTTCATCGAGACCCACCAGGATCCGGACGCCGCCCCCAGCGACGGCCCCAACATGATCCCGCTCACGGACATGCCCGACCTCCTGGCCCGCCTCGTCGCCATCGATCGGCTCACCAAGGCCGGCTGATCCGGCGCCGCCGGTCACATGCGGACTTTATGGTCGGCGACCCCAACTCCCATGGCAAGTCAATCGGCCCGAATGCCACCTTGAGGGTGTGACGCGGAGCTCCGCGTCACCCGGGCCCGCCGATCCGGCGTGCTTTTACCATGGCCGCCGGCCCTGCCAGCGGTCTCCCTCGAAGGCGTCCCGCATGGCTTCACGCAGCTCCAACGTCTCGGCCCGGACCGGCTCGGTGCCGGCCCGGTGGGCCGTCGGCCGCGCCTTCCGCATCGAAGACGCGATGCTGGCGCTGCGATGGGCCGAGCTCGTGCGCCCCCGCGGCTACCGGCTCAGCTTCTCCTGCAGCTTTGCCGAGGCCGACGAAGCCATCCAGATCCACCGCATGCCGCAACGGCGGCCGATCGTGACCATCTTCCTGGGCGTCAGCTGGGTCTGGACGATCGACCGTACCGGCCGCGCCACGCCGTTCGACGACCTCGCCGCCGCGCTCGCCACCCTGGTCGACCTCCCGGAGGCGGAGCGGCAGGCGCTCGAGGCACCCCGGATCCCGGCCTGGCTGCCGCAATTCGGCCTGGCCGCGCCGCCACCAGCGTCGAACGGCCCGGCCCGGTCGAGCGGGCTCTCCCGATCGTGGCGCTGGTGGCGGCAATGCTGGCGCGGCCGTCCCACCCATTGATCGCCGTTGAATTCGGCTCGGAAGCGACACATACCGGGCCAGCGCCGACGCACCCCGCCCGGCAGGAGGACGCCGCCATCCCCCACGACGTGGACGCCCTCGCCTCCGGCCTCGCTGGCCACGGCGCCGGCCGTCTCAGCGCGGTCCACATCGACGGCTGCAATGCCGAACTGCAGGACGAAACCGGCTTTGTCGGCGACCGCGCGAGCGGCCGCGCCTTCCGGGCCATGCTGGAAGACGGCCGCGAGAGCATCCGCAACGCCGCCGACCATGACCCGATCGGCCCGGTCGCCAGCACGGAAATCAGTAAGAAGAAGCTCGACCGGCTGATCCTGCGCGGCGACCCGGTCGCTGCCGGAGTCGTGCTCGGCACCATCGAGACCTTTGCTCAGGAGTTCGCCGGCGTCGCCCGCCGCATCATGCGGCTTCCCGAGTGGCAAGACACTCAGCGCATCGTCGTCGGCGGCGGCTTGCGCGCTAGCCGGATCGGCGAGCTGGCGATCGGGCGCGCCGCCGGGCTGGTGCGGGCGACGCATCACGAGGTCGAGCTGCTGCCGATCCGGCACATTCCGGACGAGGCGGGCCTGATCGGCTGCATCCACCTGGCGCCCCCCTGGATCTTCTCCAGCTACGACAGCATCCTGGCGGTCGACATCGGCGGGTCCAACATCCGGGTGGGCGTGGTCGTGCTCAACCAGGAAAAGGCCGCCGATCTCTCCCGGGCCCGGGTCTCGTTCGTCGATCTCTGGCGTCACCGCGACGACGAGCCGAGCCGCGCGGAGGCGGTGGAGCGCCTGATCGCCATGCTGACCGTTGCCGCCAAGCGGGCCCGCAAGCGCGGCTTGTACCTGGCGCCCTTCGTGGGCGTCGGCTGCCCCGGCCTCATCCGCGACGATGGTTCGATCGAAAAGGGCGGCCAGAACCTGCCGGGCGACTGGGAGCATGCGGACTTCAACCTCCCCCGCCTGCTGCAACGCGGCCTGCCGCGCATCGCCGGCCATGAGATCACCGTCCTGATGCACAACGACGCCGTGGTGCAGGGCTTGAGCGAGGCGCCCTTCATGCGCGACGTCGAGCGGTGGGGCGTGATGACCATCGGCACCGGCCTCGGCAATGCCCGTTTCACCAACCGCGTCGCCGGGCGCGGCTGACCCGCCGGCGCGCCCGCCTCCACCAGACGTGACCGCGCGCGCCTCATCGGACGCGGACGGCACGCGTTGCCTCGTCGTGTGCTTGCACATGAGGAGAACGAGATGGCCCGAATCAATCTGAAGCCCCTGTCCCGCCAGGTAGTCGTGCTCACCGGCAGCACCTCCGGCATCGGCCTGGCTACCGCCCGCCTGCTCGCCGAGCGCGGCGCCAAGCTGTTCATGATCGCCCGCAACGAGGACGCGCTGCGGAGCGTGCAGACGGAGTTGCGCGCCGGCGGCCACCAGGCGGAGTATGCCGTCGCCGACGTCGCCGATAAGGCCGCCCTGGAAGCCGCGGCCGCCGCGGCCGTCGATCGCTTCGGCGGCTTCGACACCTGGATCAACGACGCCGGCGCCTTCATCTACGGCCGCCTCGACACTGTCTCGATCGAGGATCAGCGCCGCCTGTTCGACGTCACCTACTGGGGCATGGTCTACGGCACCCTGATCGCCGCCGAGCACCTGAAGCACCGCGGCGGCGCCGTGATCAACGTCGGCAGCGTCCTTGGCGAGATCGCCATCCCTTACCAGGGCGCCTACTGCGCGGCGAAGTTCGCCATCAAGGGGTTCACCGAAGCATTCCGGCGCGAAGCGGAGGCGGAGCACCATCCGATCTCCTTCACCCTCATCAAGCCCGCCGCCATCAACACGCCCTTCACCGACCACGCCCGCAACCGCATGGACTCGCCCGGCACCCGCAACCCGCCACCGGCCTACGATCCGCACCTGGTCGCGCGCGCCATCGCCCATGCCTGCGAGACCCCGGTGCGCGACCTGACCATCGGCGGTGCCGGCGGCCTCAGCATGGTGCTGGCCAACCGGCTCGCGCCGGGCGTGATGGACTGGCTCGCCGCCCGCGTCGGCCATGCCAGCATGACCACCGACGACCCCGGCGACCCGGCGCGCCGCGACAACCTCTACGAACCCCGTGAGGACATGGCGGAGAACAGCTCGCTCCGTCCTATGACGCGCAAGACCAGCCTAGCGCTGGAGGCCCAACTTCACCCCGGCCTGACCTTTGCGGCGCTCGCCGGCCTGACCGCTTTCACGATCGGCCGCCTCCGCCGCGGCCGAGGCGCCGCTTAATTCGCGGCCGGCGCCCGGAAGCTGGCGATGTAGTGCGCCAGCACCGGGATGTCGTCGTCGGCGATCTCCTGGGAGGCCTCGTTCATCGCCGGGCTGTAGCCCTTGCGGGTGTTGGACTTGTAAGCCGTCAGCGCTTGCTTGAGGTAGTCCTCGCGCTGCCCCGCGATGTGCGGGATCGTCTGCTGGCCCACGAGGTTGGGCATGTGGCACGAGTTGCAGTGGTATTTCTCGACCAGTGTCTGCCCCGCCTCCCGATCGGCCACCGGCAACTCGGCCGCCGGCGTCGGCGCCGGCATGGCGTTGAACGTGGCCGCGAAGCTGCGCAGGTCGTCGTCGCTCAGCCCGGCCGCCATCGCGTTCATCGGGTCTGCAAGCCGCAGCTTCTCACGGAACAAATAGAGCTGCGTCAGCGTGTAGTTGACCGGCATCGCCCCCAACGACGGCACGTTGGGCAGCGCCGATGTCCCGCTCGCCCCATGACAAGCGGTACAGACCGGCAGCCGCTCGGCCGCAGTCTGCGCAACCGCCGGCACCGCCAGCAACAAGGACGCCATCAACAACCCAGCCCGCATCCTCGATCCTCCAAAACGCCGGGGGCCCGCGTCCTGCGACGCGGGCCCCCACTTCGTGAGTGCTTCGATCAGTTCGTCTTGCTGACGCGCCAGATCGCTCCGTTCCAGTCGTCCGACACCAGCATCGACCCGTCCGGCATCGGCTGCACGTCGACCGGCCGGCCGACATACTGGTTGTTCTGCAGGAACCCGGTCAGGAACGGCTTGCGCGACTGCACCGAGCCATCCTCGTTCAGCTTAATCACCTCGACGTCGCCGCCCAGCTTGACCGTCCGGTCCCACGACCCGTGCAGCGCCACGAAAATCGCGTTCTTGTAGTCCGCGCCCCACTTGTCGCTCGGATAGAAGCGCATGCCCAGCGAGGCCACGTGCGGCCCGAGCAGCGCGGTCGGCTTGGCGTAGTCGTCGCAATTCTTGCCCCAGCCATACTCCGGGTCGGTGAAGTTGCCCTGGTGGCAATACGGGTATCCGAAGTTCGGCGCGGCCGCCGTATTGGCCGGAACCATGTGCAGCGTGTCGTTCGGCAGGTCTTCGCTGAGCCAGTCGCGGCCGTTATTGGTGAAGTAGAAATCCTTGGTCACCGGGTTCCAATCGAAGCCGACCGAGTTGCGCACCCCGGTCGCCACCATCTCGACGTTCTTGCCGTCGAGGTCCATGCGGCGGATCTGCGCATTCGTCGGCGGCGGGACCAGGATGTTGCCGGGTGCGCCGATCGGCACGTAGAGCTTGTTGTCCGGCCCGATGCCGATGAACTTCCACCCATGCGCCTCGTCCGACGGCAGGTCGTCGTAGATCAGCGTCGGCTTGGGCGGATGGTCGAGATTGGCTTCGATGTTATCGAACCGCCAGATCTTGTTGAGCTCGGCGACGTAGAGATTACCGCCATGCAGCGCAACGCCGTTGGGCCGGTGCAGCCCGCTGGCGATCACCTGGACCTTGGCCTTACCGTCGGCCTGCGTGATCGCATACACCTTGTCGAGCAGGCGGTTGCCGACGAACACGGTACCCTTGTCGCTCACCGTCATCGAGCGCGCGTCGGGAATGCCGGCGGCGAACACCTCGACCTTGAAGCCATCCGGCGCCTTGATCTTGTCGGTCGGCAGGTCCTTGGCCGCGGTCGGCAACGGCGGCGAATCGACCGGCGCCAGCGTGCTGCCCTGCGGCCGGCCGAACAGAGCGTCGCCGCGTGCCGCCGGCACCGTGAGCCCGGGACCGCCGGATTTCGGCGCCGCCGCGCCGGCCGGCACCGTGGCCGACGGCGTCGAACCGACGGCAGAGGTCTGCGCCAGCGCCGTGCCACTCATCAGGCTTGCTGCGAACGCCGCCACTGCGACGCCCGCGATTGCTTTGTGCAACATGTTGCCCCTCCCGTTTATTTTCGGTTGCAAGTATCCTGGTCGCACTCGCCCGGCCTTGTCCAGAGTTGGTTCGCCCGCGTCATTCTTCCGCCAGCGACGTCGGCAGCCCCAGCAGCTGGTTCGCGTTGACCGAGAGCTTCAGGCCGAGCACCAGCGCGTCCTTGGGCGCGAAAGTGGCCGAGGGCCGGGCGATCGAATCCGGGTTGACCAGGTACTGCAGGCTGCCAGCGAGGTAGATCCCTTCGGTGAGCTTGTAGTTGTAGTTGAGCTCGAAGATGCCCTGGTTGCGGCTCACGAAGCTGGTCGAGCGCGCCCGCACCAACAGCCCGTTGACGTAGCCGTCCTCCTTGTCGGAGAGCCGCAGGTAGGTCGCCAGCACGCCGATCTGGTCGGCCGGGCGCCCCGCGAACGGCCCGGTCCAGATCCCGCCTGCCACCCCCTCGAACGAGAACAATCCCTTGCCGTCGAACGGCACGCCCGCCGTGCCGAACACGGCGATGCCACGCTGCCCCCGCCCGGTCTCCGGCCGCCAAACGACTTGGTCGCCCAGCGCATACGCCCCGGTGCGCCCGCCGCTGTAGGTGAGTGGCGCCCCGCCGAACTGCGCCCGCGACCGGTAGCGCGTGTTGAGGAATGGGTCGTTGTAAGGCGCCGAGTTGAACCAGCCGCCGAGCTTGAAATGCCGTGGATACGGATCCGTCGCATACTCGGTGCCGTAGCCGATCTCGAACGGCACCACGTAGCCGGTGGAATGGTTGAAGCCCCAGTCGAAGCCGCTATCGCTGTTGCGCCGCGAGTTGGTCTCGAAGGCGCCCGCCTTCAGGTAGACGGTCGGCACCGGGTTGTAGCGTGCCGTGCCGCCCCAGTTGACGTACGGGAACCCCGGGAACCCGGCCACCGCCTGCGTCAGCTCGAACGGGCAATCCGCCACGTTCTGGAACCGGCAGCCATAGGTCGAGCGGGCGAACGACCCGGTCGCGTTGGCCCGCCCCACCAGCAACGTCAGCTGCTTGTCGAACAGGCTCTGCTCGTACGTGAACTCTGCCAGCTCGAACTGCTTCTTCGGGTAGTAGAACGACTGCACTTTCGTCCGGCTGCCGATGTGGTCGGTCGCCAGCTCGTGCCCGTAGAACTGCGCAAAGGTGGCGTGCACTTGGCCGCCCTCGATCCCGGCCAGCTTGGCCATGTCGAGGTCGGCGCCGAAGATCACCACGCCCGACGTGTCGATCCCCTGCGACAGCCCGCCGGTTGGGTTACCGGCCAGGCTCTGCACGTAGCGCAGCCTCGGCAGCACCCCGGCGTCGAACGCGGCCTGCCCGAGCCGCACCGCGGGCTCGAACGGCGTGCCGAGCAGCGGGCTGGGCGCGCGGACGGTCTCGCGCAGGCCGGGGGAGAACACCGGCAGCCGCGTTTCCTCCTGCCCGGCTTCCGCGCCACCGAGCAGGGCCGCCGCCGCCAGCAGCGCCAGCGAACGAACCATTTTGTTCATGTCGTTCCTCCCGCCTGACCTATGGCATCGGCGGAGCGGCGATGTTAGGCACCCCTACCCATAGCCGCACAAGGTTTCCATGAGCGCCATTGCCGACATCGTCGCCCGCGAAGTTCTCGACAGCCGCGGCAACCCGACGGTGGAGGCCGAGATCCTGCTCGACACCGGTGCCTCCGGCCGCGCCATCGTTCCCTCCGGCGCCTCCACCGGCGCGCACGAGGCGGTCGAGCTGCGCGACGGCGACAAGGCCCGCTTCGGCGGCAAGGGCGTGCGCACCGCCTGCGCCAACATCGAAGGCGAGATCTTCGACGCCATCGGCGGCATGGACGCCTCCGAGCAGGTCAAGCTCGACGACATCATGATCGAACTGGACGGCACGCCGAACAAGTCGCGACTGGGTGCCAACGCCATTCTCGCCGTCTCGCTCGCGCTGGCAAAGGCCGCCGCCGACGATCTCGGCCAGCCCTTGTACCGTTACGTCGGCGGCGTGTTCGCCCGCACCCTGCCGGTACCGATGATGAACATCATCAACGGCGGCCAGCACGCCGACAACCCGATCGACATCCAGGAATTCATGGTCCAGCCAGTGGGCGCGGCCACGATCGCCGACGCCGTCCGCATGGGCGCCGAGATCTTCCAGGCGTTGAAAAAGGCGCTGCACGACGCCGGGCACAACACCAATGTCGGCGATGAGGGCGGCTTCGCCCCCAACCTCAACTCCGCCGAGGACGCGCTGGAGTTCATCAGCAAGGCCTGCACCACCGCCGGCTACCGCCCGGGCGAGGACGTCACCTTCGCGCTCGACTGCGCCAGCACCGAGTTCTTCAAGAACGGCACGTACGATCTGGAGGGCGAGGGCAAGAAGCTCGACGCCGCCGGCATGGTCGACTACCTCGTCAAGCTGTGCGATCGCTTCCCGATCGCCTCCATCGAGGATGGCTGCGCCGAGGATGACTGGGCCGGCTGGAAGCACCTCACTGACGTGCTCGGCAAGCGGGTCCAGCTCGTGGGCGACGACCTGTTCGTCACCAATACCGAGCGCCTGCGCCGGGGCATCGCCGAAGGCACCGGCAACTCGATCTTGGTCAAGGTCAACCAGATCGGCACCCTGACGGAAACGCTGGAGGCCATCGAGCTCGCCCACCGGGCCGGCATGACCTCCGTCATGAGCCACCGCTCGGGCGAGACGGAGGACAACACCATCGCCGACCTCGCCGTGGCCGCCAATTGCGGGCAGATCAAGACCGGCAGCCTGGCCCGCAGCGACCGTACCGCGAAATACAACCAGCTCATCCGCATCGAAAGCGAGCTCGGCCCGGCCGCCCGCTATGCCGGCCGCACCATCCTGCGCACCCGATGAGTGCATCGGGGGCGACGATCCTCTATGATCGGCCCATGGCGGGATTCGCGGAACGGGCCGGTCAGGTCCTGCGGAACACGGTGCGGGCTTTGCTGCTGCCCGCGCTGTTCCTGTCGCTGGTCGGCTACTTCCTGTGGAACGCCACCCAGGGCGACCGCGGCTTGCAGGCCTACGCGATCCGGCAGGAGCAGTTGAAGATCGTGCAGTCCGACCTGGCCCGCGCGCAGGCCGAGCAGCTTGCGTGGGAGCGCCGGGTCGGCGAATTGCGATCGCAGCGCCTCGACCCCGACATGCTCGACGAGCGCGCCCGCGCCATGCTCAACCTCGCCGACCCGACCGACGTGGTCGTGCTCTACGGGCCCGGCAAGCGCTTGTTCGCACCGCCTTAACCGCCGCTCACGCCGGTTTCAGCGCCGCGCCGTGCCGCAGAACGGCTTCGGCTGCCGGGGTGTAGGCCCCGTCTTCCCCGTGCAACACGAAGCTGCCATGCCCGCCATCCCCATGCCGGCCGTGCCAAGCCTGGAGCAGCACCAGTTTGGCAGCCCGGCCCGCTTTGGGCAGCAGCGCCAACTGCGACGCCCCGCCCAACCCGGCCCGCTCGAACGCCTCGACCGAACGGGGCACCAGCGCCGGCGGCAGGATCAGCGTCAACGAGCCTCCGCCCGCCAGCGCGCCGCCCAGCGCCGCGATCCAGGCCTCCACTCCGTGCACCCGCTCCTGCTTGGCCAGCCGGCGCCGGGCCAGCGGCGAAGCGGTCGAGGCCGGCCGGTGCCAGGGCGGGTTGGCCATCGCATGCTCCACCCGCGGCAGCGTGATGGCGGTGACGTCCCCCGTCACGATCGTCAGCTGGTCGAACCCATTGGCCGCCGCATTCTCCCGCGCCAGCGCGGCCATGCCGGTATCGAGCTCGATCCCCAGCCCGCGCGCACCCGGCACCCGCCGCGTCAGGCAGAGCAGCCCGGCCCCCGCCCCGGTCCCGGCCTCGATCACCAGCGCGCCCGGCTCGGCCGGCACGGCGGCCGCCAGCAGCACCGGCTCGATCCCAGTCCGATAACCGTCGCAAGGCTGCGCGTAGCGGACGCGGCCGCCGAGCAGCTTGCCGGCCGTCACCTCCATTACAGGAGGTCCGCCTCCGCCAGGATCCGGCGCGCCTGCCGCTCGTCTTCCTCCAGCACGGCCAGCCGGCGCGGGATGGCGCCGATGCTGCCCTCCACCGCGCTGGCATGGGCGTCCAGCAGCACGCTGCCGATGCCGGCGTCGCGCAGCAGCGCGGCCAGAAAGCTCAGGCGCACGAGATCGTTGGACTGGGCAAGCGTTCGCATCCTGGCGTTCGGCCTTTGTCGGTCGTATTCGATGGGCGATGAGCCCTAACTTGACCGGTTTTCCGCCGCGCCGATATGGTGTTGCGCTGCGGCATCGGATGTTCGTAGACGAACCAGGCCGGCCCGGTTTCGTCGGGGCAAGCGCTGCTGGACCCATCGGGAGTCCCTGTTGAATAACGTGTCCCCGCCTCTGCAGGAACGCGCGCCCGGGTCTCCCGAGCCCGACGCGCTCTCGCGGCTGACCGATCTGGTCAAGCCCGACCTGCATGCCTGCAATCGGACCATCGTCGCGCGGATGGACAGTCCCGTGGCGCTGATCCCGCAACTGGCCGCCCACATCGTGGCGGCCGGCGGCAAGCGGCTGCGCCCGGTGCTGACCTTGGCCTGCGCCCGCCTGTGCGGCTACGCCGGCGCCCGCCATGTCGAGCTCGCCGCCTGCGTCGAGTTCATCCACACCGCGACCCTGCTCCACGACGACGTGGTGGACGAGAGCACGCTGCGGCGCGGCCTCTCGTCGGCCAACTCAGTGTTCGGCAACAAGGCCTCGGTGCTGGTTGGCGACTTCCTGTTCGCCCGCGCCTTCCAGCTCATGGTCGCAGACGGCTCGCTCGCCGTGCTCGGCATCCTGTCCAACGCGGCCGCCACGATCGCCGAAGGCGAAGTTCATCAGCTCGTCATCCAGAACGATCTCGCGACGACCAAGGAACAATATCTGGACGTGATCCGCGGCAAGACGGCCGCGCTGTTCGCCGCCGCCTGCGAAGTGGGCGCCGTCGTGGCCGACCGGCCCGATGGCGAGCGGACGGCGTTGGCCGCGTTCGGCGACCATCTCGGCATCGCCTTCCAGCTCGTCGACGACGCGCTGGACTACGCCGCCGATCAGGCCACCCTCGGCAAGACCGTGGGCGACGATTTTCGCGAGGGCAAGATCACCCTCCCGGTGTTGGCCGCCTACCATGCCGCCGCCGGGCCGGCGCGCGACTTCTGGGTCCGCACGGTGGAGCGCAACGAGCAGGGGCCGGACGACCTGGATCGTGCCCTCTCGCTGATCGCCGAGACCGGCGCGATCCAGGTCACGCTCGACCTCGCCGCCGACTTCGCGGGCAAGGCCAAGCAGCACCTCGCCGTGTTCCCGCCCAGCACGCTCCGCGACGCCTTGTGCGACGTCGCGGATTTCACCGTTAGCCGGGCGCGCTGATCGGCGGCGCGGCCCCGCCCGTCGCAGCCCCATCGGTCGCCGCGCGAGCGATCGCCAGGAAGTCCGCCGCCACCAGGCTCGCGCCGCCCACGAGCGCACCGCCGACATCGGGCAGCGCGAGGATCGCGGCCGCCGAGGCGGGCTTGACCGAACCGCCGTATAGGATCCGGATCGTCCGGCCCGCCTCGCCCAGCGAGCCGCCGAGTTGGTCGCGGATGCAGCGATGCATCGCCACCACGTCGTCCGCCTCCGCCACCCGTCCGGTGCCGATCGCCCAAATCGGCTCATAAGCGATCGCGCCCACGAAGCCGGGCGGCACGCTGCCATCCACCTGCGCGGCCACCACCGTCTCGGCCGCGCCGGACAGCCGCTGCTGCTCCGTCTCGCCCACGCAGATGATCGGCAGTAGCCCGGCCGCCATGGCGGCCAGCGCCTTCTCGCGCACCAGTCCGTTCGATTCGCCGTAGGCCTCCCGCCGCTCGGAATGGCCCAGGATGACACAGCCCGCACCCGCGTCGCGGAGCATCGGCGCCGACACGTCGCCCGTGTAGGCGCCGCTCGGCTGCAGGTGGCAGTCCTGACCGCCTGCCATGATGCCGCTGCCGTCCAGCCCCGCTGCCACCGCGGCCAGCAGGGTGGCCGGCGGGCAGATCGCCAGGTGGCAGGCGAGCCCGCCCGCTCCCTCCCGGATCGCCGCCACCAGCGCAGTCGCCGCCGCGCGCGACCCGTTCATTTTCCAATTGCCGGCGATCAGCTGCCGCATCCCCGCTCTGAACTCCCTGTGCCGCCGCATAATGCAAGCCGGACCCCATCTGGCAAATACGCCGGGCCCTGCCTATGGTGCGCGCCTTCTCTCTGCCGCCGGGCGCCACCGCATCATGATGTCCCTCTTCCGTGCCTTTCTGAACACATGGGCCGCTCGCGCCTTCTTCGTGGTGCTGGTCGCCTCGTTTGGCCTGTGGGGGATCGCGGACGTCCTGCGCAATGGCGGCAGCGGCACCGCGCTGGCCACGATCGGGGACCGCCGGATCGAGCCGGGCGAGTTCCAGGACGCGTTCCGCCGCAACCTCGCCCAGGTGACGCGCATGATGGGCGGCACCGCCGAACCGCCGCCGGAAGTCCGCCGCACGGTGGCAGCCGAAACGCTCGACCGGCTGGTCGTGCAGGCGGCGATCGCCGAAGAGGTCCAGCGCCTCGGGCTCGAAGTGCCGGACGCCACCTTGCGCGCCGAAGTCTTCGCCATTCCCGCCTTCAAGGGCCCCGCCGGCACGTTCGACAAGGCGACCTTCGACAACGTCATGCGCAACAACAACCTCACGGAGCCGCGCTTCCTCGACATGCTGCGCTCCGACATCGGCCAGCGTCAGCTGATGGACAGCGTCCAAGCCGGAGTCGCGCCGCCGGACGTCTTGCTGCGGCAGGTCTATGCCTTTCAACGCGAGACCCGCGTGGGCGAGGTCGTCGAGCTACCCTTCGCCGCCGCTTCGACTCCGCCGGAGCCGACCGCCGAGGATCTACAGCGCGAATACGAGAACGACCCGGCCGCCTACAGCGCCCCCGCCTTCCGCCGCATCAAACTGGTCGTGCTCTCCCCGCAGACCCTGGCCGGCGGCATCGAGGTGACGCCCGAAGAGATCTCCGCCTACTACGACGCCCACAAGGCGGATTACGTCACGGCGGAGAAACGGGCGGCCGAGGTGGTCGTCGCCCCCGATCGGGCCGCCGCCGACGCGCTGGCTGCCGCCTGGAACGGTGGCGCGTCGTGGGATGCGATGCAGGCGGCCGCACAGAAGGCCGGCGGCTCCGCCCTCGCCTTCCCGGACTCCACCAAGGACCAGTTCCCCTCCCCCGAGCTCGGCGATGCGGTGTTCGCCACCCCGGCCAACACCGTCTCCGCCCCGATCGCCGCCGGCTTCGGTGTCCAACTCGTGCGGGTGACGAACGTGGTGCCCGCCAAGTCGACCACGCTGGCCGAGGCCACCGACGAGATCCGCCGCAAGGTGGCGCAGGATCGCGCGGTCGAGCAGGTCTATGCCCGCGCGAACAAGCTCGACGACGCGCTCTCCGCCGGCACCGACCTCGACGATCTACCCGGCGACATCGGCGCCGCCGGCGTGGAGGGCACGCTGGATTCGCAGGGCAACACGCCGGAAGGCGAGCCCGCGCCGATCCCGGGCAGCCCGGCGCTGCGCAAGGCGGTCATCGCCGCCGCCTTCGCCGCCACTCCGGGCGACGCGCCGCGCATGGTGGAAGGTCCCGACCAGTCCTACTACGCATTCAAGGTCGAGAGCGTGACCGAGCCCAAGCTCAAGCCGTTCGACGAGGTGGCGGACGAGGTACGCGACAATTGGGAGGCCGATGCCCGCCGGCGCGAGCAGGACGTGGCGGCCGCTCGCCTGATGAGCGCCGCGACGGCAAGCCACTCGCTGGTCGATGCGGCGACGATCGCCGGGCTGCGGGCCGACAAGACCCCGCCCGTCCTGCGCGACGGCACCACCCCTCGCGTGCCGCCCGCCGTGCAGCAGGCGCTGTTCGCGATGAAGCGCGGCGACACCACGATGGTCGAGACCGCCGACGGCTTCTGGGTCGTCCGCCTCGCGGAAATCGAGGAGCCCGACCTGGCCAAGGATCCGGTGGGCGCCGCCCAGTTCCGCGACGTGCTGACCAAAGCGCTCGACCAGGACGTCGAGGTCGCTTTCGCCACCGCGCTGCGCGCCCGCGCGCAACCGCGGGTCAACCGCGAGATGCTGGATAGTTTGCTGCAATGAACGCCGTTTCGTCACCGAGCCGCGCCGACTTCCATGCCGCCTACGAGGCCGGGCGCGGCACGCTGGTCTGGAGCACGGGGATCGGCGATCTCGAGACGCCGGTCGGCGCGTATTTGAAGCTCGCCTCCGGGCGCCCGCTCTCCTTTCTGCTCGAGAGCATCGAAGGCGGCTCCGCGCGGGGCCGCTACTCGATCATCGGCATGGCGCCCGACCTGGTCTGGCGCTGCCGCGACGGCGAGGCGGCACTCAACCGCGACGCCCGCGCCGCGCCGCACGCCTTCGTGCCGGAGCCGGACGCCCCGCTCGCCAGCCTGCGTCGCCTGATCAACGAAAGCCGGATGGACGTGCCGGACCATCTGCCGCCGATGCTGGGCGGGCTGGTTGGCTATCTCGGCTACGACATGGTCCGCCAGATGGAGCGCCTGCCGGACCGCAACACGGACGCGCTGGGCCTGCCCGACGCCCTGCTCCTGCGACCCAGCCTGTTTGCCGTGTTCGACAACGTGCGGGACGAGCTGACCCTGGCTGCGCCGATCTATCCGCAGCCCGGCGTGTCCGCCGCCGCGGCCTGGGATCGCGCCGAATCCGCCCTGGCCGAAGCGGCTGCCGCGCTGGACCGCCCGCTGCCGCACGCCGCCCCGCCCGTCGCGCTGCCGCCGCAGCCGGAGCCGCGCTCCAACATGAGCAAGGCCGAGTTCATGGCCGTGGTCGAGCGCATGAAGGACTACATCGCCGCCGGCGATGCGTTTCAGGTCGTGCCGAGCCAACGCTTCTCGGCGCCCTTCGCCCTGCCGCCCTTCGCGCTCTACCGGGCGCTTCGGCGCGTCAATCCGGCGCCCTTCCTGTTTTTTCTCGATTTCGGCGGCTTCTCCGTGGCCGGCAGCTCGCCCGAAATCCTGATCCGTTACCGCGACGGCACCCTGACGTTGCGTCCGCTCGCGGGCACCCGCAGCCGCGGCGCGACGCGCGAGGAGGATCTCGCCCTCGAGCACGACCTCACCACCGATCCCAAGGAGCGCGCCGAACACCTCATGCTGCTCGATCTGGGCCGGAACGACGTGGGCCGGGTCGCCGAGATCGGCAGCGTGCGCGTGACGGAGAGCTTCGCCGTCGAGCGGTTCAGCCACGTGATGCACTTGTCCTCGACCGTGGAGGGCAGGCTCAAGCCCGGCCTCGACGCGCTCGACGCCCTGATCGCCGCCTTTCCCGCCGGCACGCTCACCGGCGCGCCGAAGATCCGCGCCATGGAGATCATCGAGGAGCTCGAGCCGACCCGGCGCGGCATCTATGCCGGTTGCATCGGCTACTTTGCCGCCAACGGGACCATGGACACCTGCATCGGCCTGCGCACCGCCGTGATCAAGGACGGCACCATGTATGTTCAGGCCGGCGGCGGCGTGGTGGCCGACAGCACGCCGGAAGGCGAGTGGGCCGAAAGCGTGCAAAAGAGCCGCGCCCTGTTCCGTGCCGCCGAAGAAGCCGTCCGCTTCGCCGCCAAGGCCTAGAGCTATGATCCTCCTGATCGACAACTACGACAGCTTCACCTTCAACCTGGTCCATTTCCTCGGCGACCTCGGGGCGGAGTGCGAAGTCGTCCGCAACGACGCGTTGACCGTCGACGAAGCCCTCGCCCGAGCCCCCGACGCGATCGTCATCTCGCCCGGCCCCTGCACCCCCTCCGAGGCCGGCATCTGCCTCGACTTGATCGAAGCCGCCGCCGGCCGCGTCCCGATCCTCGGCGTCTGCCTCGGTCACCAGGCGATCGGCCAAGTTTTCGGCGGCAACGTCATCCGTGCGCCGGCTCCGATGCACGGCAAGGTCGGCCCCGTCACCCACATCGATTCCGACGTCTTCGCCGGCCTGCCCAGCCCGTTCAACGCGACCCGGTATCACAGCCTGATCGTCGAGGCCGAGACGCTGCCGGACCAGCTCGAACCCACCGCCTGGACCGAAAACGGAGCGGAAGCCAAGATCATCATGGGCATGCGTCACCGCACGCTGCCGATCTTCGGCGTGCAGTTCCACCCGGAGAGCATCGCCTCCGAGCACGGCCACGCGCTGCTGGGCAATTTCCTCGCCATCGCCCGCGGCTCGAACCAGCCCGCCCCAGCCGCTTGATCACGTCGCTGAAACCGGTTCTCGCCCGCCTCGCATCCGGCGAGACCCTGACGGTCGAGCAATCGGAAGCGGCGTTCGGCCTGATCATGGCCGGCGAGGCGACCCCGGCGCAGATCGCCGGGCTGCTGATGGCCATGCGCGTGCGCGGCGAGACCGTCGCCGAGCTGACCGGCGCCGTCCGCGCCATGCGGGCCCGCATGATCACAGTGGCGGCCCCGTCCGACGCCATGGACGTCTGCGGCACCGGCGGCGACGGCGCGGCCACGCTCAACGTGTCCACCGCCGTGACCTTCGTGCTGGCCGCCGCCGGCATTCCGGTGGCCAAGCACGGCAATCGCGCGCTTTCCAGCCAGACCGGCGGTGCCGACGTGCTGTCGATGCTCGGCGTCGACGTCGATGCCCCGCCCGACCGGCTCGCCGGCATCCTGCGGGAGGCCGGGTCCGTGTTCCTGTTCGCGCCCAAGCATCACGCGGCCCTGCGGCACGCCGCCGGGCCGCGGGTCGAGCTGGGCACGCGCACCATCTTCAACCTGCTCGGCCCGCTCGCCAACCCGGCCGGCGTGCGCCGCCAGCTCGTCGGCGCTTTTGCCCCGCAATGGCTGCGGCCGATGGCGGAGACGTTGCTCGCCCTCGGCACCGAGCGGGCATGGTTGGTCCATGGTCAGGGACTCGACGAGCTGACCGTCGCCGGACCCAACCAGGTCGTCGCCCTCGAGGGGAGCGCCATCCGCGCGTTCACCGTCGGGCCCGAGGAAGCCGGCCTGCCGTGCAGCCCGGTCGAGGCGATCCGGGGCGGCGATGCGGCCTTCAATGCCGCCGCGCTCAACCGCTTGCTCGGCGGCGAAACGGGTCCATATCGCGACACGGTACTGTTCAACGCGGCAGCCGGGCTCATCGTGGCCGGCCTCGCCGAGGACCTCGGGGCGGGAGTCGCCCGAGCCGCACGATTGATCGATGATGGAGCGGCAGCTGCCGCGTTGGAGCGGCTGCGGCAGGCCAGCGGCACCCGGGAGAACTAGGATGGATATCGCCGTTTCCGATGTGCTGACGCAGATATGCGCGACGACCACCGAGGAGGTGCGCCGGCGCGAGAGCGAGATGCCCCTGGCGCAGCTCAAGTCCAAGGTCGCGCACCTGCGCCACCCGACCCGCGGCTTCGGCGTCGCGCTCAAGGAGCGGGTCGCCGACGGCCGCTACGCGCTGATCGCCGAGATCAAGAAGGCTTCGCCGTCCGCCGGGCTGATCCGGCCGGAGTTCGACCCGGTCGAACTGGCGCGGATCTACGTGGAAGCTGGGGCCACCTGCCTGTCCGTGCTGACCGACGGTCCGTTCTTCCAGGGTGCCCCCGAGCATCTCAAGGCGGTCCGCGCCGCGGTGGATCTGCCCATCCTGCGCAAGGACTTCATCCTGGAGCCGTGGCAGGTCTACGAGAGCCGCCTCATGGGCGCCGACTGCATCCTGCTCATCATGGCCGCACTGGCCGACTCCGTCGCCCGCGACTTGGAGGAGCTCGCCCGCGCACTCGACATGGACGTCCTGGTCGAGGTGCACAACGAGCGCGAGCTGGAGCGGGCACTCGGCCTGCAGACCCAGTTGATCGGGATCAATAATCGTAATCTCAAGACGTTACGGACCACTCTTGCCGTCACGGCCGAACTCGCGCCGCTGGTGCCTTCCGATCGTTTCCTCATCGCCGAGAGCGGCATCCGCACCCATGCCGACGTGATCGAGTTGTGCGAAGCCGGCGCCCGCTCGTTCCTGGTCGGCGAGAGCTTGCTGCGCGAGCCCGACATTGGCGCGGCCACCCGCGCCCTGCTGGGCTCCGGCGCCTGATGGGGCGCTTAACAGCGTGAGCTTCACCCATTTCGACGCGGAAGGCCGCGCCGCCATGGTCGACGTGTCGGCCAAGCCGGAGACGGCCCGGACGGCGAGCGCCCGGGTGACGGTCATGATGGAGCCGGCCACCGCCGCCTTGATCCGCGACGGCCGGGCCAGCAAGGGCGACGTGCTCGGCGTCGCACGGCTTGCGGGTATCATGGCCGCCAAGCGCACGGCCGATCTGATCCCGCTCTGCCACCCGCTGCCGATCACCTCCGTCACGCTTGACCTCCACGCGGGAGAGTCGGCCGTGGAGATCGAGGCTACCGTCCGCACCACCGGGCGCACCGGCGTGGAGATGGAGGCGTTGACCGCCGCCAGCGTCGCGGCACTGACCGTCTACGACATGTGCAAAGCCGTCGACCGCGCGATGCGGATCGACGGGCTGCGGGTCGTGCACAAGGATGGCGGCAAGTCGGGCGCCTTTTCCCAACCATGATCTCGGTCGCCGACGCGACGGCGCAGATCCTGGCCGCGATGCATCCGGTCGGGACGGAGACGGTGCCGCTCTCCGCCGGCGCGGGCCGCGTCCTGGCCGCTCCGGTGGCGGCCCGGCTCGACCAGCCGCCCGGCGACGTGTCCGCGATGGACGGTTATGCAGTCCGCGCCGGCGATGCGGGTCCGTGGACCGTGATCGGCAGCGCCCCGGCGGGCCACCCGTTCGAGGGCTCGATCGGCCCCGGACAGGCCTTGCGACTGTTCACCGGCTCGCTCGTCCCGGCCGGTGCCGACGCGGTCGCGATCCAGGAAGATGCCGACCGCAGCGGCGACCAACTCACCCTGCGCGAGCGTCCGATCGCCGGCCGGCACATTCGCCCGCGCGGCGGCGACTTCTCCGCCGGCGACACCCTGCTGCGTCCCGGCACCCGCCTTTCTCCCCGCGCGATCGGCCTGGCCGCAGCCGCCAACCATCCCTGGCTGACCGTGTTCCGTCGCCCCCGAATCGCAATCCTGGCCACCGGCGACGAGATCGCCCTGCCTGGCGATCCGCTGCGCTCGGGCGGCGTCGTGTCGTCCAACGCGCACGCCCTCGCCGCCTTGTTGACCAGCGCCGGCGCCGACCCGGTCGTACTGCCGATCGCCACCGACGATACTGACGCCATCGCCGCCACCGCCGACCAGATCGCCGGCATCGACCTGTTGCTGACCACCGGCGGGGCCAGCGTCGGCGAGCACGACCTGGTGCAACAGGCACTGGGCCAGCGGGGCTTCACGGCAGATTTCTGGAAGATCGCCATGCGGCCCGGCAAGCCGCTGATCTTCGGCCGCCTTGGCGCCGTGCCGGTCCTCGGCCTGCCCGGCAACCCGGTTTCCGCCTATGTCTGCGGCCTGCTATTCGCCGTCCCCGCGATCCGCCGGCTGTCGGGCCTTGCCGAGGCCGGGCCGACGGTGCTCCGTGGCCGGCTTGCCGTCCCGATGCCGCCGAACGACCGCCGGGCCGACTACGTGCGCGCGACCACCGCCGTGGCCGAAGACGGCAGCCTCCTCGTCACGCCGTTCCCGCGGCAGGACTCGTCGCATCTGCGCGTGCTGGCCGCCGCCGATGCGCTGGCGATCCGACCGCCCCATGCTCCCGCGGCCGATCCGGGGGACGCGATCGATCTCATCCGCCTGGATCCCGGTTTTTTCTGAGCCAGTTGACGCAAATCGGGGAACCAACGTAGAACAGCCTGGTTGCCGATTTGTTCCGATTCGGCGGAGCGGGAGCTGTCCCATGTTGACGCGCAAGCAGCACGAGTTGCTGATCTTCATCGACCGCCACTTGAAGGCGACCGGCTTTTCCCCGTCCTTCGAGGAGATGAAGGAGGCGCTGCAGCTCCGCTCGAAATCGGGCATCCACCGCCTGATCTCCGCCCTGGAGGAGCGCGGCTTCCTGCGCCGCCGGCATCACCGCGCCCGCGCGCTCGAGGTGGTCCGCTTGCCCAACGAGGCCGCCGAGCGCGCACCGATGCCGGAGCCGGTGGTCAGCGTCGCCCCGACGTTCTCGCCCACCGTCATCAAGGGCGATTTCGGCCGCAGCCTCGCCGGCGTCCGCGCCGCCAACGACGCCAGCGCGGTGCAGCTTCCACTCTACGGCCGTATCGCCGCCGGCCTGCCGATCGAAGCGCTGCGCGACACCAGCGCGCATATCGAAGTGCCGATCGCCATGCTGGGCACGGGCGAGCATTACGCGCTGGAGGTCGACGGCGATTCGATGATCGATGCCGGCATCCTGGACGGCGACACCGTGATCATCCGCCGCGGCGACCAGGCCGATAACGGCCAGATCATCGTCGCGCTGGTGGACGAGTACGTCACCCTCAAGCGCCTGCGCCGCCACGGCAAATCCATCGCGCTGGAGCCCGCCAACTCGGCGCACAAGGTCCAGATCGTCCCGGCCGACAAGGTCAAGGTGCAGGGCAAGCTCGTCGCCCTGCTCCGGCGGTATTAGCCGCTTACCCCAGCGCTGATTTCAGCGCTGAGCGGATCCGGCGCGGCACGTAGGGCATCAACGCCTTACGCGCCACGTTGAGCGGAGTGCGGTCGGCAGGGCGGTAATCCCGCCAATCCGTCCGTGCGAGGTTGGCGAAGTAGTCGCGCTGCCGGGGATGGTTGTCGAGGTAGACCCACGGCTTGGCGCCGCCATTATAGTGAATGATGGCCGCCTCGTCGCAGACCCGGCGCCGCTCGGCGTCCGTCATTCCCATGTCGTAGGACGGGCGGAAGAACGGGTTGATGACGTTCCACTTGAAGTCGAGCGGCAGCCAGTCGCCGAACAGGACGAGGTTCAGGATGTCCTGGTCGGCGTCGATCGCGCGCTCCGGGTATTGCTGGATGTAGTCGATACAGCGGCGGCAATAGCCCTGCTCGCGCCACCGCACGAGGTCCATCAGCAGCACGCCCGAGTTGAAGAACAGGCTGCCCGACGGCATCCCGTGCTGCGCCGGCCGGACCGAGTTGGGGATCGGCACCGCGCCCACCGTCTTGCCCGCCAGATCGGTGCGCCATAGCGGCTCGATGGAACGCACCGCCACCGTGTCGGGGTCGAGGTAGAGCACCCGGGCGCGGTCGGGGAACAGCCGGTCGGCCCAGAGCCGCAGGTAGGCGTCGGCGGTCAGCGTGTAGGGTGTCGGGAACTCGGTATCCTGTGGGACCACGAACTTCTCGAACCGAAGCGACACCCTGGCGTCATCGCCGAACGAACGGCGGAACCGCGGCGCGAACGCCTCCGGGTCGTCGGTGGACGCGATCACCACGTCCAAAGGCGAGCTCGAGTTGGCAATCAAGGAGGCCAGGCAGGCGGCGCCGTGCTGCGCGTAGACGTTGTTGAACGCGAACAGGATCGAGATGGGCTGGTCCGGCATGCCTCATCCTACCACGCCGCGCGCCCGCCTCCAATTGCGAGTAGAAGCCTCATCGCCCACAGCCAGCGCGTGCATCATTCGTCGCCGGCCGGCGGCAGCGTCTCCTCGGCGGCGGCGGCGGGCAGGGTTTGCGCGGCGCGCCGCGGCGTGGGCGGCGGCGGCACCCAGGGCCGGTTGCCCCGGGCCGCGCGATCGGTCAGCACGCGGACCCCACCACCCTCGATCCATGCCGCGGCCGCGCCGTCGCGCCAGACCGTGAACCGGTCCAACAGCGCCGTCTCCCGCGGGCACTCGCCGCGCGCCGGCTCCGCGGCCACCAACAGCGCGACGCCGACGCAGCCGCCGTCCGGCACCGCCGCTTCCTTGCGGAGCAGCAGGATCGGCCCGACCCGGCAAAGGCCGGGGCTGCACGCGGCGGGCTGCCCGTCACGGATGAGCTGGAACGGCCCATCGGCGAAATGCGTCTCCCATTCCTCGCGAATGTATTTGGAGGCGCCACTCACCGCCTGCACGTAGTAATGCCCGCCCGCGCGCAGCGCGATCAGCCGCGCCTCGCTCGACACCAGCACGTCCGGCATCGGCGTCGCCAACGGCGAGAGCAGCCCGGCCACGATCGGCAGCACCCCCGCCATGCGCCACCGGCTGCGCCACAGCGCGAGCCAGGCCAGCCCCAGACTGAACGCCAGCAAGCCCCAGCCCGGCATCGGCCGCACCGCCATCGTCGCCTCCGGCCAGGCCGACACGGTCTGGCCGATGAACAGGATGGCCCGCACCCCCCATCCCATCGGCACCAGCGCCAGCCATTCCAGTCCGAACGGCATCAACGCCAGTCCCAGCAACCCGAGCGGCATCACCCACATCGCCGTCAGCGGCACGGCCACGACGTTGGCGGCAATGAAATAGAGCTGGATGTGGCCGAAATGGTAAGCGCCGTACGGGGCGGAAGCCGTGCCGGCCAACAAGCTGGTCAGCACCAGCGCGACCACGTGCGACACCGTCCGCCGCCACCATTGGTGCCCATACAGCCGGGTCAACAACGGGCGCAGCGCCTCGTAGCCCGAGATCAGCGCCAACACGGCCGCAAAGCTCATCTGGAAGCTGACGCCCACCACTTCCTGCGGCGCGAAGCTCATCAACGCCAAGGCCGCCAACGCCCAGCCCCGCAACGACAGCGCCCGCCGCCCCACCACCAACCCCAACGTGACCACGCACGCCATGGCGAAGGACCGCATCACCGGCACGTGCGCCCCGGCCATCAGCATGTAGGCACCGCCGGCCACCAACGCCGTGACCGCCGCGATCGGCTTGGTGGGCCAGAACAGCGCCGAGCGCTCGAAGGCCGCCAGCACGAGCCGGGTGGTGCCGAACACCAATCCCATCACGATCCCGATGTGGAGCCCGGCCACCGCCAGGAGGTGGGCCAAGCCGGAATCCCGCATCGCCGCCCGGTCCGCCTGCGGAATCGCCAGCGTGCTGCCGGTCAGGAACGTCGCCGCGATCGCCCCCGGCGCCCCGGGCACGGCCGCCATGACCCGGCGCCCGATCCAGTCCCGCGCTGCCTGCACCCCGGCGGTGAACCCTGCCGGCGTGCCATGCTCCACCACCGAGACCGGGCCCAGCGCCGTCCCGCCGCCGCCGAGGCCGTTGAAATACGCGTCGCGCTGCAGGTCCCACCCGCCGGGGAACGACGGTGACGAGGGAGGCCGCATCAGGGCGCGCACGCGCACGACGTCGCCGGCCACCACCTCCGTCCGATCGCCCTTCTTGAATCGCACCCGCAGCCGACGCTCCAGCGGCTCGCCGTCGCCCAGGCGCACGCCGTCCAGCACCAGCCGCCGCCCGTCTGGCAGGATGTCCACCGCGCGCACGGTGCCGCTCAGGATGACGGCGGTGCGCGGCAACGCGGCCGGGGGCAGCGCCCGCCCGGTCGCCATTTGTGCGGAGAAGAAGCCGAGCGACGCCGCCAACAGCCCGAGCGTGGCCAGCCGGCCCGCCAAGCTGCGCCAGGCCAGCGCCGCCCCGCCAAGGCTCAGCGCGCCCGCCACGGCTCCGGCCCATGCCGGCGGCTCCACCCGCAGCGCGAAGTAGAGCGCCACGCCGCAGGCCATGCAGACCGGCAGCCACGGCATGAACCGTCCCCGCTCCGCCTCCGCCCAGCCTGCCAGCCGATCGGCCCAGCCGACCGGGGCGTCCACGCTCCCAATTGCAACCGCTTGTTGCACGGCACCTCCGCTCTACACCGTGCTTAGCAGACTCTTCGGCGCCGATCACGTGTGCTAAACCGCTGCCATGTCCGTCCGCACCCGTTTTGCACCCAGCCCAACCGGGCTGCTCCACATCGGCAGCGCCCGCTCCGCCCTGTTCAACTACCTGTTCAGCCGGCACCACGGCGGCACGTATCTCATCCGGATCGAAGACACCGACCGCGAGCGCAGCAAGCCGGAGTTCACCGAAGCGATCCTGGCCGGGCTCGCCTGGCTCGGCATCCCGCCTGACGAGCCGCCCGTGCTGCAGTCCACCCGTGGCGACCGCCACGCCGACGTCGCGCGCGAGATGCTGGCCCGCGGCCGCGCCTATCACTGCTACTGCACGCCCGACGAGCTCAGGCAGATGCGCGAGACCGCCGTCGCCGAGGGCCGCCCGCCCCGCTACGACGGCACCTGGCGCGACCGCGACCCGGCCGACGCGCCCCCGGGCGTCAAGCCCGTCATCCGCCTCAAGGCGCCGCGCGAGGGCGCCACCACGGTGCACGACCTCATCCAGGGCGAGGTCACCGTCAACAATAGCGAGATGGACGACCTCATCATCCTGCGCAGCGACGGCACGCCCACCTACCTGCACGCCGTGGTGGTCGACGACCACGACATGGACATCACCCACGTCATCCGCGGCGACGACCATCTGACCAACACGTTTCGGCAGATCCAGATCTACAACGCCATGGACTGGCCCCTGCCCCGCTTCGCCCACATGCCGCTGATCCACGGGGCCGACGGCGCCAAGCTGTCCAAGCGGCACGGCGCGGTGAACCTGCTCGACTTCCGCGATGACGGCTTCCTGCCGGAAGCGATGTTCAACTTCCTGCTCCGCCTCGGCTGGGCCAGCGGCGACAACGAGATCCTGAGCCGCGACGAGGCCATCGCGCTGTTCGACCTCGACGGCGTCGGCCGCTCGGCGGCGCGGATGGACTACACCCGGCTGCTTCAGCTCAACGGAGTTTGGCTGCGCCGGGCCGATGACGACCGGCTGACGGCCGACGTGGTCGAGCGGCTCACCGCGCAGGGGCTCGATGCGTCCGCGGTGACCGATCGCATCCGCGCGCTGATGCCCGGGCTGAAGGAGCGCGCCAAGACGCTGGCCGAGCTCGCCGACAGCGCCGCCTTTCTTGCCCGCCGGATGCCGCTCGCCTTCGAGCCGAAGGCGGAAGCGCTGCTGACGCCCGAGGCCAAGGCGTCCTTGCCGGCCCTCGCCGCCGTGCTCGACCAGACCGACTGGACCGGCCCCTCGCTCGACGCCGCCCTGCGCGGTTATGCCGAGGCTGCCGGCCAGAAGCTCGGCAAGGTCGCCCAGCCGCTGCGCGCCGCGCTGACCGGCAGCACCATGAGCCCGCCGATCGACCAGACGCTGGCCGCACTCGGCCGCGAGGAGGCGCTCGCCCGCATCGCCGGCGCGGCTGCCTGATGTACGGCGGCAAGCACCTGCTGGCGATTGAAGGCCTCTACCCGCCCGAGATCGCCGCGCTGCTCGACCTCGCCGAGAGCTACGTGCTGCTCAACCGCTCCGGCAAAACGCAGCGCGACCTGCTCCGCGGCCGCACCTTGATCAACCTGTTCTTCGAGGACAGCACCCGCACGCGGACCAGCTTCGAGCTGGCCGGCAAGCGGCTCGGGGCGGACGTGATCAATATGTCGGTCTCGACCAGCAGCGTGAAGAAGGGCGAGACGCTGCTCGACACGGCGACCACGCTGAACGCCATGCGCTGCGACCTGCTCGTCGTGCGGCACGACCAATCCGGGGCGCCGGCGTTGCTGGCGCAGAAGGTGTCCTCGGCCGTCATCAACGCCGGCGACGGCACGCACGAGCATCCGACCCAGGCACTGCTGGATGCGCTGACCATCCGCCGCCGTAAGGGCCGGCTGGAGAGCCTCGTGGTCGCGATCTGCGGCGACGTGCTGCACAGCCGGGTCGCGCGGTCCAACATCCATTTGCTGACCACGATGGGCAGCCGCGTGCGCGTGGTCGGGCCGCCGACGCTGATCCCGGCGGCGGCCACCAGTCTCGGCGTCGAAGTGATGCACGACATGGATAGCGGCCTCGAGGGCGCCGACGTGGTGATGATGCTGCGGCTGCAGCGCGAGCGGATGGTCGGCGGGCTGATCCCGAGCGAGCGCGAGTATTTCCGCTTCTTCGGCCTCGACCACCCCAAGCTGGCCCGCGCCAAGCCCGACGTGATCGTCATGCATCCCGGCCCGATGAACCGCGGGGTCGAGATCGACAGCGCCGTGGCCGACGACCCGGCCCACAGCGTCATCGGCACCCAGGTGGAGATGGGCGTCGCCGTCCGCATGGCCGTCCTCGACGTCCTCGCGCGCCAGGAGAGGCGCCCGGAAAACCGCTATGTCTGATCTCCTGATCCAGAACGTGCGCCTGCTCGACCCGGCCAGCGATCTCGACGCGCTCGGCGCCTTGCTGATCCGGGATGGCCGGATCGCCGATTGGGGCGCCAATCTTGGCCGTCCGGATGGCGCCGACACGCTCGATGGCGAGGGCGCGATCCTTTGTCCCGGCTTGGTCGATATGCGGGCCAGCCTCGGCGAGCCCGGCTTCGAATATCGCGAAACCGTCGCCTCGGCCGCGCGCGCCGCGTCGGCCGGCGGCATCACCACGATCGCCGCCCTCCCCGACAGCCGCCCCGCCATCGACGACCCCGCCCTGGTCCGCCTGATGCGCAGCCGCGGCGAGGAGACGGGCGCCGTCACCATCCTGCCGTATGCCGCATTGACGAGGGGCTGCCGTGGCGAGGAGTTGGCCGAGATCGGCTTGCTGCGCGAAGCCGGCGCCGTCGCGTTCACCGACGGTCGGCGCGCGGTCGGCGACGCCCGGCTGATGCGCCTCGCCCTGTCCTACGCGCGCGGCTTCGGCGCCCGCATCGTCCAACATCCGGAAGACCCGGCGCTCTCGGCCGGCGGCGCCGCCACGGAGGGCGAGCAGGCCACCCGCCTCGGCCTGCCCGCCATTCCCGCCGCAGCCGAGGCCATCCTGGTCGCCCGCGACATCCGGCTGGCCGAGCTCACCGGCGGCCGGCTGCACTTCGCCCACGTCTCGACCGCGGAAGCCCTGGCGCTGATCCGCGTCGCCAAGGATCGCGGCCTGTTCGTCACCTGCGACACCGCGCCGCCCTATTTCGACCTCAACGAGACGGCGATCGGCGACTTCCGCACCTACGCCAAGCTGTCGCCGCCGCTGCGCACGGAGGCCGACCGCCTCGCCGTCTGCGCCGCCCTGGCTGACGGCACGATCGACGCGGTGGCGTCGGACCACCAGCCGCGTGATGCCGACGACAAACGCCTGCCTTTCGCGCTGGCCGCGCCGGGCGGCGCCGGGCTGGCGACGCTGCTGCCGATCACGCTGGCCCGCGTCCATGGCGGCGGCCTGCCGCTCGCCCGCGCGCTGCACCTTCTGACCGCCGGCCCCGCCGCCCTGCTGGACGCCGATGCCGGCCGTTTCCGCCGCGGGGCGCCGGCCGACCTCTGCCTGTTCGACCTCGAGCGCGCCTGGCAGATCGCCTCGGGCTCGCTGCCGGGCAAGGCGCAGAACACGCCGTTCGACGGCCGCGCCGTGGAGGGCCGGGTGGTCGGCACCTGGCACGCGGGCCGGCGGGTGTTCGGATGATCGCCGCCCTCCTGATCGGCTTCGTCCTCGGCTCGATCCCGTTCGGCCTGCTGCTCACCCGCGCGGCCGGGCTGGGCGACATCCGCAAGACCGGCTCCGGCAACATCGGCGCCACCAACGTGCTCCGCACCGGCCGCAAGGACGTCGCGGCCGCGACGCTGCTGCTCGATGCCGGCAAGGGGGTCGCGGCGGTGCTGATCGGCGCGGCCCTGGCGGGCGGGGATGGCGGGCTGCTGGCGGGGATCGCCGCGGTGCTGGGGCATTGCTTCTCGCCCTGGGTCGGGTTCAAGGGCGGTAAAGGGATCGCAACGGGCGCCGGCGTGTTGCTCGCCTGGTCGTGGCCGGCCGGGCTGATCGGTATCGCGCTGTGGCTCGCCGCGGCATGGAGCTCCAAACGCTCCAGCATCGGTGCACTGGCGGCGCTGGCGGCGGCACCGCTGCTGCTGTGGGCGTTCGCAGGGGGCCGCACCGCCCTGGCCGGGCTGGTCGTCAGCGCCGTCTGCATCGGGCGGCACCACGCCAACATCGCCCGCCTGCTCGCCGGCACGGAGCCGCGCATCGGCGCCAAGCGGTGACGGACGTTACCGATCGGCTTCGGCTGATCCGCACCGACGGCGTCGGCCCCATCACGTATCGCCGGCTGCTCGAGCGCTTTCCCAGCCCGGCCGACGCGCTCGACGCCCTGCCCGCCATCGCCCGCGCCGGCGGCCGCCGCTTCCTCCGCATCCCCTCCGCCGCCGACGTCCAGCGCGAGCTCGACCAGGTCGCCGCCGCCGGCGCCCGGCTGCTGTTCTTCGGCGACGCGGACTATCCCGAGCTCCTGCTCCACACCGACGGCGCGCCGCCTTTGCTCACCGTGATGGGCGACCCGGCCGTGCTCGGCCGCCGTGCCGTCGGCCTCGTCGGCGCGCGCAACGCATCCACCAACGGCAAGCACATGGCCGAGCTGCTGGCCTACGACCTCGCCGAGAGCGGACTGGTGGTCGTCTCCGGCCTGGCACGCGGGATCGACACGGCGGCCCATATCGGCGCGCTGCGGGCAGGCCAGACCGTGGCCGCCATCGCCGGCGGCATCGACGTCGCCTACCCCGCCGAGAACGCCGCGCTGCAGGAACGGATCGCCGCGGGCGGCGCGGTGGTGGCGGAGGCGCCGTTCGGCACCGCCCCGCAAGCCCGGCATTTCCCCCGCCGCAACCGGGTGATCGCCGGGCTGTCGCTGGCGATCATCGTGGTGGAAGCCGCGCCCAACTCGGGCAGCCTCATCACGGCGCGCTACGCCGCGGAGATGGGCCGCGACCTGTTCGCCGTACCGGGCTCCCCGCTCGATCCGCGCTGCCGCGGCTCCAACGACCTGATCCGCACCGGCGCACACCTGGTGGAAAGCGCCGGCGACGTGCTGGCGGCCCTGCCGGACTACCGAAACCTGCGGTACACGGCCGGCATCGCCGACGCGCCGGCGCCCTATCATCCGCCGGCCGCAGACGCGGCGCAGGCGCACCGGCTCGTCCTCGAACATCTCGGCTTCGATCCGGTCGACGTCGACGACCTCACCCGCCGCTGCGGCCTGTCGAGCGCCGTGGTGCAGTCCGTGCTGCTGGAGCTCGAGCTCGGCGGGACCGTCGACGTCTTGCCGGGCAACCGCGCTTGCCTGATAGGGGGCGCCTGACCCCGAGGACCATCGGTTGCATGCGAGATCTTCGGCTTCCCCTGGCGGCGTTCGCGATCGGGACCTTCCTCTTCGCCGCCGTGACCCCGCCCTTCGCGGTGCCCGACGAGACATTTCATTTCCACAAGGCGGTGCAATACAGCGAGCTGACGCCGTTCAACATCCGGCAGGGCGAGACGCTGGGCAACATGCTGCCAGCCTGGGTGGACGAGCTCGAGACCGTCGACTTTCCGGGCTTCGCCATCGGAAAAATTCCCACCTTTCGCCTCGACCAACTCGCCGCAGCCTGGCGCCGGCCGTATCCGGACGAGCGGCGTTTCAGCGATTTCTCGCTGATCGCAAACTACCCGCCCGCACTGTATCTGCCGCAAGCGGCGGGTCTGGCGGCGGCGCGCGGGCTCGGCCTGCCGCCGCTCGGCCGGTTCTACGCCGCGCGCCTGTTCAACGCGACCGCGTTCGTCCTCCTGGCCCTGTTCGCGGTCCGGCTGCTGCCATTCGGGCGGCCCATCCTGGTCGCCATCCTCGCCTTGCCGATGGTCGCCCACCAGGCAGCCTCCTGCTCGGCTGACGCCACCATCATGGGCGTCGCGTTCCTTGGCTTGGCCTTATCGCTGCAGGCCGCCCGGCTCGGGTTGACCGGCGAGAGACGGGTGGCGCCACTGGCAGTGGTCCCCGCGCTCGCCCTCGCCAAGGGCGTCTATCTCCCGCTCACCTTGGCCTCGTTGGCCGTGCGCCAACGACGCTCCACCCTCGTCTGGCTCGGCCTCTGCCTCTTGATCGCGGTCGCAGTATTCGCCGCCTGGAATGGCGCCAACCGCGACAACCTCGTCCGGCAGCCCATGATCGACGGCGTGACAGGCCTGCACGCCCATTCCGCCCTGCCGCAGGAACAGCTCGCCTACGTTTTGGGCCATCCGCTCGGCACAGCGCGGGTCATCGTCAGCAGCTTCGTCGCTCGGCTACCCGTCTACGTCGTCTCGATGATCGGACGGTTCGGCTGGCTGTCCGTTCTCCTCCCGGCCCCGCTTTACGGACTTGCCTTGCTGATCGCGGCGGCCGGGCTCCTCCATCCGGAGCCCGGCGGGTTCCGCCCGACGCCGCGGCAGCGGGCGATTTGGGTCGGGCTCGCCGTCGGCATGGCGATGCTGGTCGAACTGGCGCTTTATCTCACCGCGACGCCGCTCGGCGCCGATTACGTGCTGGGCACGCAGGGCCGCTACTTCCTGCCGATCCTACCGTTGGCAGGCCTGGCCGCCGCCATCCCGTCCCGGCCGGATTCACGCCTTGGTCGCGCCATCGCCGTCGGTTTCGCCCCCGCGATCGTGTTGCTGGTGGCCGGCGGATTGCTCACCAGCCTGCTGACCTTCTGGCGCTTGTGACGCGGCCCGACGAGGGACCCGGCGTCATCCCCCGTTGACGTTGGGGGTCCTCGCTGCCAGTTGTCCGGTCCACCGAGCAGCGACGGGATCTCCCGGACGCGCACTCCGAAGGATGCCATGACGGACGTCGTTGTCGTCGAATCACCCGCAAAAGCGAAGACGATCAACAAGTACCTGGGCGACAACTTCACCGTCCTGGCCAGCTTCGGCCACGTGCGCGACCTGCCGCCCAAGGACGGCAGCGTGCGGCCGGAGGAAGGCTTCGCCATGGATTGGGCGTCGGACGAGCGCGGCAGCCGCCAGGTCGCGGCGATTGCCAAGGCCGTCAAAGGCGCCGGGACGCTCTACCTGGCCACCGACCCCGACCGCGAGGGCGAGGCGATCTCGTGGCATGTCCGCGCCATGCTGGAGGAGAAGCACGCGCTGCGCGGCGTGAACGTCAAGCGCATCACCTTCAACGAGATCACCAAGTCCGCGATCACCTACGCCATTGAGCATCCGCGCGAACTCGACCAACCGCTGATCGAGGCCTACCTGGCCCGGCGCGCGCTGGATTACCTCGTGGGCTTCACCCTCTCGCCGGTGCTGTGGCGCAAGCTGCCCGGCAGCCGCAGCGCGGGCCGGGTGCAATCCGTCGCCCTCCGCCTGATCTGCGAGCGCGAGGCGGACATCGAGGTCTTCCGCCCCCGCGAATACTGGACCGTCGAGGCGCATCTGCTGACCGCCGCCGGCGCCCCGTTCGCGGCACGGCTGACGCATCTGGACGGCCGCAAGCTCGACCAGTTCGACCTCAACGATGCTGCCAAGGCCGAGGCCGCGCGGACGGCCGTGCAAACGGGCCGCTTCACCGTCGCCGCCGTCGAGCGCCGCCGGGTCAAGCGCAACCCGCCGGCGCCGTTCACCACCTCGACTTTGCAGCAGGAGGCCAGCCGCAAGCTCGGCATGGGCGCCCAGGCCACCATGCGCTGCGCCCAGCAGCTCTACGAGGGCGTGGAGCTGCACGGCGAGACCACCGGGCTGATCACCTACATGCGGACCGACGGCGTGCAGATGGCCCGCGAGGCCATCATGTCGATCCGCGAGCACGTCACCGGGGCGTATGGCGCCGAGTACATTCCCGGCGCGCCGCGCGAATACACCAGCAAGGCCAAGAACGCGCAGGAAGCGCACGAGGCGGTGCGGCCCACGGACGTGGCGCGCACCCCGGACCAGGTCGCCCGCTACCTGTCGGCCGAGCAACTCCGGCTTTACGAACTGATCTGGAAGCGCGCGGTCGCCAGCCAGATGCAGTCGGCCGAGCTCGACCAGGTCGCCGTCGACCTGGCCAGCGGCGGCCTCCGCTTGCGTGCTACCGGCTCCGTCATCGCGTTCGACGGCTTTCTCAAGCTGTATCGCGAGGATGTGGACGATGGCGCGGACGGCGCGGCCGACGACAGCCGCCTGCTGCCGCCCATGCACGAGCGCGACCCGGTCGAGCACGACCGCGTCACCGCCGATCAGCACTTCACCCAGCCGCCGCCGCGGTATTCGGAGGCCAGCCTGGTCAAGAAGATGGAGGAGCTCGGCATCGGCCGCCCCTCCACCTATGCCAGCATCCTGACCGTGCTGCGCGACCGAAACTACGTCCGCCTGGAGAACCGGCGCTTCATCCCGGAAGACCGCGGCCGGCTGGTCACCGCCTTTCTCACCTCGTTCTTCGAGCGCTACGTCGACACCGGCTTCACCGCGTCGCTGGAGGAGCAGCTCGACGACATCTCCGGCGGCCGGGCCGATTGGCGCCGGGTCATGCAAGCGTTCTGGGACCAGTTCTCCAAGGCGGTCGAGCAGACGCGGGACCTCAAGATCTCCGACGTCATCGACGCGCTCGACAAGGATCTCGGCTCGCACTTCTTTCCGGTGCCCGCCGAGGGCGGCGACCCGCGCGAGTGCCCGGCCTGCCATGCCGGCCGCCTCGGCCTCAAGCTCGGGCGGCACGGCAGCTTCATCGGCTGCTCCAACTACCCGACCTGCCAGTATACCCGCCGCTTGGCCATCGATGCCGGCGAGGAAGGCGGCGAGGTGCTTAAGGAGGGTAAGCGGGATCTAGGTTCGCATCCGCAGACCGCCGAGCCGATCACCATCCGGCGCGGACCCTACGGGCTGTATGCCCAGCAGGGCGAGCCGGACCCGGAGGACAAGAAGAAGAAGCCGCGCCGCGCCGCCATCCCCCGCGGCATGGATGGCGAGACGATGACGCTCGAGCAGGCCGTCGGGCTGCTCTCGCTGCCGCGGCTGATCGGCTTGCACCCCGAGCGGGGCGAGCCGATGGAAGCCGGCATCGGCCGCTTCGGCCCTTACGTGAAGATGGGCGCCATCTTCGCCTCGCTCGATGCCGATGACGACGTGCTGAGCGTCGGCGTCAATCGCGCGGTGGATGCGCTGGCCAAGAAGCTGGACAGCGTGCGCAGCCTCGGCACCCATCCGGGCGACAAGGCGCCCGTGGTGGTCCGCAAGGGCCGGTTCGGACCCTACGTGCAACACGGCACCACCGTCGCGACCCTGCCCAAGGATGTCGGCATGGACGAGATCGGGCTCGACGACGCCGTGGCGCTGCTGAAGGAGCGCGGCAAGGTGCTCAAGGGCCGCGGCGGGGCCAAGAAGACGGTCGCCAAGGCCCGGCCTGCCGCAAAGCCTGCCACCGCCAAAGCAGCCGCACCGAAGAAGGCGTCCCCGAAGAAGCCGGCGGCGCGGAAGACGGCCAAGAGCGCGTCCAAGCCGCGCACCGCGAAAGCGGGCTGATGACGGATCGGGAGCGCCCGCTCCCGAGCCGTGACGACATCCGTCGGTTCGTCGCCGAGCAATCCGGCCGGGTCGGCAAGAGCGAGATCGCCCGCGCCTTCGGCATCGCGCCCGACGACAAGCTGGCGCTGCGCGGGATCCTGTCCGACCTGAAGGAAGAGGGCGCGATCGCCCCGGCCGGCCACAGCCGTTTCACCGCCCCGTCCGGCACGCCCGACACTGCCATCGTCCGCATCACCGGCACCGACGCGGATGGCGAGGCCGTGGGGCGGCCGGTCGACTGGCCCGCCTCGCCGGGGTCGCGCGCGGGTTCGGCGCCGATCGTGTTCATGCGGCCGGAGCGGCGGGACCAGCCCTCGCTGGTGCCAGGCGAGCGCGTGTTGGCGCAGCTCAAGCCGCTGGGCCGCGGACGGCTGGAAGGCCGCACCCTGCGCCGTCTCACCGACCGACCCGGCCGGGTGCTGGGCGTGTTCCGGCCCCGTGCCGGCGGGACCGCGCGGCTCGAACCGCTGGACCGCCGGGTCAAGGCGGAGTGGCGCGTTCCGGCGGGCGCCGAGTCCGGCGCGATGGCCGACGAGGTGGTGGTCGCGGTCCCGCTCCCGCATGGCGGCGCCGGGTTGAAGCCGGTGGAGGTGGTCGAACGGCTGGGGCCGATGGGCGACTCGCGCTCCGTCAGCCTGATCTGCATCGCCACCCACGAGATTCCCGACGAGTTCCCCGCCGACGCGCTGGCCGAAGCCGCCGCCTGTGGTCCGGCGATGGCGGCCGGCCGGGAAGATCTCCGCGCCCTCCCCCTCGTCACCATCGATGGTGAGGACGCCCGCGACTTCGACGATGCGGTGTGGGCTGAGGCGGACGGCGGCGGCTTCCGCCTCCTGGTCGCCATCGCTGACGTCGCGCACTACGTCCAGCCCGGTTCCGCCCTCGACCGCGAGGCGCGGCACCGCGGCAACAGCGTGTATTTCCCGGACCGCGTCGTGCCGATGCTGCCGGAAGCGCTTTCAGCCGGCTGGTGCAGCCTGCAACCCGGCGTGGACCGGCCCTGCCTGTTCGCCGAGCTGTTTATCGGCGCGGACGGGCGCAAGACCCGGCACCGCTTCGGCCGCGGCCTCATGCGCAGCGCCGCCCGTCTCACCTACGAACAGGTCGAGGCGACAAAGGCGACCGACCCGCGCCTCCGGGCGCTCGATGCCGTCTATCGCGCGTTGCTGGCCGCCCGCGTGGCACGCGGCACCCTCGACCTCGATCTGCCGGAGCGCCGGGTCGTGTTGCGGGAAGGCCGCGTCGTGTCGATCGCGCCGCGCGAGCGACTCGGCAGCCACCGGCTGATCGAGGAGTGCATGATCCTCGCCAATGTCGCGGCCGCCGAGGAGCTGGAGCGGCTCGGCCGGCCCTGCCCTTACCGCATCCATGCGCCACCCGGAGCCGACAAGCTGGACGCGCTACGGACCGTGCTGCACGGCATGGACATCAGCCTGCCGCCCGGCGACCAGCTCCACCCGCGCGACCTCGACCGGCTGCTGCGCCGCGTCGCGGGCACGGCGGAGGCGCCGCTGATCAACGAGATCATGCTGCGCAGCCAGAGCCAGGCCGAGTATTCGCCCGTCAACATCGGCCATTTCGGCCTCGCTCTGCCCCGCTACGCGCATTTCACCAGCCCGATCCGGCGCTATGCCGACTTGCTGGTGCACCGTGCGCTGCTGGGCCTGAATAGCCCCGACCCGGCGCGGGCGGCCGACGTCGCTGCCCATGTCAGCGCGACCGAGCGCCGCGCCGCCGCCGCCGAACGCGAGGCGGTGGACCGCTACCTGGCGACGTTCCTGACTGGCCGGATCGGCGAGGTCTTCGCGGCACGTGTCTCCGGCTTGCAACGCTTTGGTATATTTGTCACACTGACGCAGAATAGCGCCAGCGGTCTGGTGCCGACGAGCAGCCTGCCCGATGATTTCTGGGTTCATGACGAGGCGACCCACACGCTGTCCGGCCGGCACACCCGCTTGGCGATCCGCCTGGCGCAAGCCGTCGACGTGCGCCTGGTCGAGGTCAACGCCGTGACCGGCGCGCTGTTGTTCCGTCTCGTCGAGCCCGGCTCGGCCCGGCCCTGATGCGGTCGGCCGTCACCTTTCTCCTCCTTCTGCTTGTCGGGCCGCCATGGACGGCGACGGCCTGGGCGCAGCAGCCGCGCGACCAATTCGCCGCCGAGCTGGCGACGGCCGTGTTCAGCTCCGCGCTGGAGTTCATCGCGCCCCGCGCGCTGGACGCCGTCTCCATCCAGCAGCTCGCCCTGTGGGGACTGCGCGGCATCACCACGCTGGACGCGACGCTGACACCGGCGGTGGCCGACGGGGTCGTGCAATTGCGGCGCGGCAACACGGTGCTGTTCCAGCGCCCGGCGCCGCCCCCCAACAGCGCCGAGGGCTGGGGGCGGCTGGTGAGCGAACTCGCGGCGACGGCCTGGACCAACTCGCCGGCGATCCAATCCGCCGGCAGCCAGGCCGTGATCACCACCGTGTTCGAGGAGATCTTCAACCACCTCGACCCCTACTCCCGCTACGTGGCGCCGGAGAAGGCGGACGAGGACCGCGCGCGCCGCTCGGGCGAGGCCGGTGCCGGGCTGCTGCTGGCACAGACAAGCAGAGGCTTCGTGATCCAGACCGTCAATGCGGACGGGCCGGCGGCCGAAGCCGGCATCGTCGCCGGCGACGTCGTGGTCGCGGTGGACGACCAGCCCACTCGCGGCGAGTCGATCGACACGGTGCTGGATTGGATCACCGGGCCGGAAGGGTCGGACGTGTCCATCACGGTCCGCTCGCGCAATGGCCGCGTCCGCAAAGTGGAGCTGGAGCGGGTCGTGCTCCCGCCGGAGACGGTATTCGGCAGCCGGTCGGGAGATGTCGCGCTGCTCCGGGTCGCCGGGTTCAGCAGCGACACCGATCAGCGCTTCGGGCGCGAGCTGGCGCGCCAGCTCGGCCGACCCGGCAGCGCATCCCTCAAGGGTGTCGTCATCGACCTCCGCGGCAATCGCGGCGGTCTCCTGCGCCAGGCCGTGGCGGCGACCGACATGCTGCTCGATGCCGGCATCATCGCCACCACCGCAGGGCGCGACCCCCAAGCCGCGCATGAATGGCGCGCCGACGGGACGGACATCGCCGCCGGCAAGCCGGTCGTCGTGCTGGTCGATGGCCGCACGGCGAGCGCGGCGGAGATCATGGCGGGCGCGCTGGCCGGGCAAGGCCGCGCGGTGGTGGTCGGCAGCTCCACGCTGGGCAAGGGGTTGGTGCAGACCATCGCCACGCTGCCGGATGGGGGCGAGCTGTTCGTGTCCTGGAGCCGCGTGCTGGCGCCGGGCAGCTGGCCGTACCAGGCGCTCGGCGTCCTGCCCCAAGTCTGCACCAGCCTCGGGCGCGACTCGGTGGGCGACCAACTTGCCGCGCTGGAACGAGGGGAGTTGCGCTTGCGGACCGCGTTGCAGCAGCGCCGGTCCGCGCGCGCGCCCGTGCCGGCTGCCGAGGTGGTGGAACAGCGTGCCGTGTGCCCAGCGGCCGAAGGCAAGGACGGCGACATGACGGTGGCCAAGTTCCTGGTGGACCACCCCGCCGCCTACCAGGCCGCGCTGCTTCAACCCGCCGGCGGCTGATCCCTCTTGACCGCGGCGCTCGCCATGCGCATTTTCCGCCGCTCCCGCCCCGATGACGATTGCGCGCTGCAGGCGGCGGCGCTCGAGAGGTTTAGGCCATGGCCAAGACGAATACGGTTCAGATCAAGCTCGTGTCGACCGCTGACACCGGGTATTTCTACGTCACCAAGAAGAACGCCCGCACCACCACCGGCAAGCTCGAGCTGAAGAAGTATGACCCGGTGGCGCGCAAGCACGTCGCGTTCAAGGAAGCCAAGATCAAGTAGCTCCTCGCGGCCGGGGTTCCGGCCGCGCGCTTACTGCGAAGTCACTTGCTCTGCGGCGCACCCTGCGTCACAGACGTGAGATGACCGACGCTCGTCAGATCGAAGCCGAAATCCTCGCGCAGACCGGCGCCCGCGGCATCGACCGGTCGATATGCCCCAGCGAGGTGGCCCGCGCCCTCGATGAGGAGTGGCGGCCGCTGATGGGTGCCGTCCGGCAAGTCGCGGCGGGTTTGGCCGAAGCCGGCCGTATCGAGATCCTGCGCAAGGGCAAGCCGATCCAGCCCGCCGCCATGCACGGTGTGATCCGCCTGCGCGCGAAGGCGCCCGCGCCATGATGCGGGTCGGCACCCTCCTGCGCCAGGCGTGGCGCCTCGCGCTCCCCTTCTTCACCAAGTCGGAACGGCGCTGGTCCGCCCGCTTGATGCTGATCGGCATCATCGCCCTGGCGCTCACCCAGGTGGGCGCCAGTACGCTGATCAACTTCTGGTACGGCCAGTTCTACGACGCCATCCAGTCCAAGGACCTCGATTCCTTCATCCGGCTGCTGCTCTGGTATCGCTGGGACGAACCGCACGGCTTCATGATCGGCTTCGTCCCGCTCGTCACGCCGCTGGTCCCGCTCGGCGGCCTGCAGGCCTATGTGCAGCAATGGCTGCAGATCCGCTGGCGCAGTTGGATGACCAACCACATGCTGGCCGACTACATGGCCGACCGCGCCTACTACACGATCGGCATCACGCAAGTCGCCGGCGACCCCGGCACCGACAACCCGGACCAGCGTATCTCCGAGGACATCCGGGACTTCACCTCCACTACGCTCGATCTGACGATCAGCTTCATCTCCCGCATCACCAACCTGGTCAGCTTCTCCCTGATCCTGTGGGGCCTGTCGGGTTCCACCCAGATCTTCGGCGTCACCATCCCCGGTTACATGCTGTGGGGCGCGATCCTGTATGCCGCGGTCGGCACCTGGCTGACGCATCTGGTCGGCCGCGTGCTGGTGCCGCTCAACTTCATGCGCCAGAAGGCGGAAGCCGATTTCCGCTACGCCCTGGTCCGCCTGCGCGAGAACGGCGAGGGCGTTGCGCTATCCGGCGGCGAGACGGAGGAGCGTGCCGTGCTCGGCACCCGCTTCACGGAGGTGACCGCCAACTGGTTCCGCCTCATGACGAGGCGCTTCAAGCTGAGCCTGCTGACCGACACCTACGAGCAGGCCGCCGTGATCTTCCCGTTCATCCTCGGCGCGCCCCGCTACTTCGCCGGCACCATCGAGCTCGGCGGCCTCATGCGCATCGTCAGCGCCTTCAGCCAGGTGCAACGCTCGCTCTCCTGGTTCGTCACCGTCTACGAATCGTTGGCCGCATGGAGCGCCACGGTAAGCCGTCTCACCACTTTCGAGACCGCCATCCGCACCGCCCGCGGCACCGGCCAGTCCGGACCTCGCCTCGTGCCATCCACGGGCAATGCCGTGGCGCTGGGCGCTGCCCGCATCACGCTGCCCGACGGTCAGCCGGTGCTCGACCGCTCGCCGGTCAGCTTCCAGCGCGGCCAGTCCGTCACGATCGGCGGCCGGTCCGGCAGCGGCAAATCCACCCTGTTCCGCGCCGTGGCCGGGATCTGGCCGTTCGGCGACGGTCCAATCGAGCGTCCGCCGGGCAGCTACCTGTTCCTGCCACAGCGCCCCTACGTCCCGCTCGGCACGCTCCGCCATGCCATCACCTATCCCGGCGACGAGAAGACGTTCGAACCCGGTGCCGTGCGTACCGCGCTGACGGCGGCCGGTTTGGCGAGCATGGTCGGCCGGCTCGACGAGGAGCAACCTTGGTCGCAGATCCTGTCGGGCGGCGAACAGCAGCGGCTGGCCATCGCCCGGGCGCTGCTGCTCCGCCCCGACTGGTTGTTCCTCGACGAAGCCACCTCCAGCCTCGACCCGGCGGCGGAAGCCGAACTGTACGGCGCGCTCCGGCAGCACCTGCCCGGCACCACGATCGTCTCGGTCGCGCATCGCCCCGATGTGGCGAAATACCACGACCAGTCGCTCACCTTCGAACGGCCCGCCGGCCAGCCCGGCAGGCTGCGCGGCGATCAGGCCGCCGCGACGATGGAGAGCACCGCGGCGCCGTAACGCTCCAGCTTGCTGGTGCCGACGCCGCGGATGGCGCCGAGCGCGGCGTTGCTGCCGGGTCGGTTTGCGGCGATCTCCCGCAGGACGCTGTCCTGGAAGATGACGTAGGGCGGCACGGATTGCCGCCGGGCCTCTCCGGTGCGCCACTGCCGCAGCGTCTCGAACAAGGGGCCGCCCTCGCCGCTCGCGGCCGGAGCACTGGCCGGACCGGCTGAACCCCGATCGCGCGGCAACTTCGGCCGTTCCTTCTCTTCGCGCAGCATGACGGCGGTCTCGCCGCGCAGGATGCCCCGCGCCTCCTCCGGCACCAGCACGAGGCTGGCGTACTCGCCGCTCCCGGTCTCGAGCGCACCACGTGCGATCAGCTGGCGGATGACGCCGCGCCAGAACGGCGCCGGCTGGTCGCTCCCGACGCCAAAGGTCGGCAACGCGTCGTGCCCGTGCTTCTTGACGTTGGGCGTCGCCTCGCCGCGCAGCACGCTGACGATGTGCAGAGCGCCGAAGATCTGCCCCGTCCGGTAGATCGCCGACAGAACCTTCTGCGCCGCTACCGTCCCGTCGATCAGCGGCACGGGCGAGCGGCAATTATCGCAATGTCCGCAGGGCTGCCCCAGCTCCTCGCCGAAGCAGGCCAGCAGCGTCCGCGTGCGGCAGGCGGTGGTCTCGGTCAGCGAGATCATCGCCTCCAGCCGCGCGCGCATGACCTGGCGCTGCGCCTCGGCCGCATTGGATTGCGCCAGCCAGTAGCGGGCGCGGGCGATGTCCTCGCCCCCGTAGAGCAGCAGCGTATCGGCCCGTTCGCCGTCGCGGCCGGCGCGGCCGATCTGCTGGTAATAGGCCTCCGGGCTGTCCGGCATGTCGAGATGCACCACGAAGCGCACGTCCGGCCGGTCGATCCCCATGCCGAACGCGATGGTGGCGACCATGACCACCGGCTCGCCACTGCGGAACCGGCTCAGGCCGACGCGCTTCTCCAGCGGTGACAGCCCGGCATGGAAGGCGATCGCCGGCAGGCCCTTCTCGGCCAGGCGCTGCGTCACTCGTTCCGTCTTGGCCCGGCTGCCGCAATACACGATGCCGGTCTGCCCGACGCGGTCGCGCAGGAAGGCCAGCAGCTCGCGAGTTTCGCCTTCCTTGGCTTGCGCGGCGATGTGCAGGTTGGGCCGGTGGAAGCTGGCCGCGAACACCGCGGCCCCCTCCATGTTCAGCGCCTGAAGGATGTCCGTCCGGGTGCGCGGGTCCGCCGTGGCGGTGAGCGCCACGCGCGGCACGCCGGGGAACACCTCCGCCAGCCGCGCCAGGCCGCGATATTCCGGCCTGAACTCGTGACCCCAGGCGGAGACGCAGTGCGCCTCGTCGATCGCGATCAGTCCGATGCGGCGACGCGCCAGGCGCTCCAGCGTGCCGCCCATCAGCAGCCGCTCCGGCGAGAGATACAGCAGGTCCAGCGTGCCCCGCTCCAGCGCCCGCGTCGCCTCGGCCGCTCGCTCCGGCTCGACCTCGGAATGCATCGCGGCCGCCGACACGCCGAGCTGCCGAAGGCTGGCGACCTGGTCGTCCATCAGCGCGATCAGCGGCGAGATGACGATGGCGGTGCCCTCGCGGCACAGCGCCGGGACCTGGTAGCAGAGGCTCTTGCCGCCGCCGGTCGGCATCAGCACCAGCGCGTCGCCACCGCCCACCACATGCGCCACTGCCGCCGCCTGCTGACCGCGGAACTCGGGAAAGCCGAACACGCGATGCAGGACGCTGGCCGGGTCATGCTGGTCGTGCTGCAACGCTGGTTCCGTCAACGATCGATCCTGATGTCCACGCGTCGGCTCTCGCTGCCGGGGTCGCCGCCGAGGGCGCGGCGGGGGGAAAGGGTGACGCGGCTGCGTTCGACGCCGTCCGCGACAAGGGCGTCGGCCACGAGTTGGGCGCGGATGCGGGATTGGATCTGGTTGGCCTCCGGCGCGCCGGGATCGTCGGCGTAGCCGGCGACCACCACGCGGTCATCCCGCTCGCGCGCAGCAAAGCGGGCAGCCCGGGCGATCGTCTGCCGGGCCGCCTCGCCCAGTGCCGTCGACGGCCCGCCGTAGAGCACGACGAAATCGGCGCGCCGCTCGTCGTCGGGCGGGCCGTAACTGCAGGCGGCGCAAGCCAGGGCCAGCACCATGATCCACCGGGTCACGCGGAGCTCAACCGGCGGCCGCGACCGCTTTGCCGCCGCTGAGCCGCCAGATACGGTCGAGCCGTTCGACGCCAGTCAGCCGGTGGACGATCAGGATCACGGTGCGGCCTTCGGTAACCTCGTTCAGCGTCGTAAAGAAGGCCCGCTCGGCCTCCGGGTCCAGCCCGGCGGCGGGCTCGTCCAGCAGCAGGATCGGTGCTTCTGACAGCAATGCGCGGGCGAGCGCCAGGCGGCGCGCCTGCCCGCCCGAGAGCCCGGCGCCGCCAGCGCCCAACCAGGTGTCGAGCCCGTCCGGCAGCGTGCGCACCACATCGGCGATGCCGGCCTCGTCGAGGGCGCGCCAGATCGCCGGGTCGTCGGCACCGGGCCGGCCGAGGAGGAGGTTGGCACGCACCGTGTCCTCGAACAGGGTGGTGGCCTGCGACAGCCACGACACCGATCGGTGCACGTCGGCCGATGCCAGCGTCAGGAGGTCGGCGCCGCCCAGCAGGACGCGGCCAGCATCGGGGGTGACGATGCGCAGCGCGAGCGCGGCCAGCGTGGATTTGCCGGCGCCGGACGGGCCGAGGATGGCGACCCGATGGCCCGCCGCGATCTCCAGCGACAGCCCGTTCAGCACGGGTGGCCGATCGGGGTAGGCGAAGGAGACGTTCTCGAAGCGCAAGCCGCGCCCGGCCGGTAGGGTTGCGGGCGTGGCCGGCTCCGGCACCGCCGGCGCGGCGTCGGTCGCGCCCACGATCCGGCGCGCCGCGGCCGAGGCCAGTCCGAGCAGCACGCCCGCGCGCGGCATCACCGCGACCACCTCGAAAACAGTGAGCGTGAGCAGCAGCGCCGGCAGCAACCGTCCCGGCGGGAGTCCGGCGACCAGGACCAGCAGCAGGGCTAGCTGGCCGCAGATCACGGCGCCGGCCTGCGCCGCCGCGCCGCGCCGCGCCAACTGCCGCTGCGCCCGCAGCAAGGCCGCCTCCCGCGCCTGCACGGCGGCCAGCATGCGGCCCTCCGCGCCGAATGCCCGCACCTCCCGCAAGCCGGTCACGGCGTCCAGCGCCGCGACCCGCAATCCGGCGCCCGCGCTGGTCAGCCGCAGGCCCAGTCCGCGCGCGCCCTGCGCCGCCACCAGGGGCAGCACGACGCACACGACCAAGAGCAAGGTCGCCAGCAACAAGATCGGGAACGGCCCGGCCGGCAGCGTGGCCCAGACCAGCATCGGCAGCAGGACAAGCACCGCGAGCGCCGGAATGGCGATCCGGATGTAGAGCCCGTCGAGCGCCTGCACGTCGTCCACCAGCCGGGCCAGCGCGTCGCCCGAGCGGAGCGCGCCCAGCCCGCCCAGCGAGTTGCCCGCGACCCGGCGAAAGAACCACACCCGCAACCGCGACAACGAGCGGAAGGTCGCACGGTGCGTCACCATCCGTTCCGCGTAGCGCAGCACCACCCGGCCCGCACCCGACAAACGCAGCGACCAGAGCAGCACCAGCCCGCCCAGCGCCGCCGGCACGATCGCCCGTCCGGCCGTCATGGCCAAGGCCGCGCCGGCACCCACGCACAGCAGCGACAGGACCGCGCCCGTCGCCAGCAGCGCCGCTTCCGGCCGCCACAGCCCGACCACACGGCGCAGCGGGCTCATGCCGCGCCGGCCCGGCGGCTCTGCACCTCGGCCAGCACGATGCGTCGACCGGCGAAGCTCTGCGCGGCGCTGGCATGGCTGGCGAGCAAGACGGTGCGCCCCGTGGTGAGCCGGCGCAGGCTGTCGAGCACGTCGGCCTCGGTGGCCGGGTCGAGATGCGCGGTGGGTTCGTCGAGCAGGATCAGCGGTGCGTCGCGAATGAAGGCGCGTGCGATGGCGACGCGCTGGGCCTGGCCGCCGGACAGGCCGTAGCCGGCCTCGCCGATCACGGTGCCGAGCCCGTTCGGCAGCGACTCCAGCAGTGGCGTCAGTCCGGCGGCGTCGGCGGCATCGACGATCTCATCCTCGCTGGCGTCGTCCCGGCCGAAGCGGATGTTGTCGCGCAGGCTGGCGGCGAACAGAACGGGGCGCTGGCCGATCCAGGCGGTCATTCGCGCCAGGGCCGGCGGCGTGATGTCCGCGAGGTCGGCGCCGTTGAGGGTTATGCGGCCGCGATCCGGCTTGATGAAGCCGAGCAAGAGCTCGATCACCGTGGTCTTGCCGGCGCCGGAGGGGCCGACCAGGATCGCCGTCTCGCCGGACGGCACGCGGAAGCTCAGATCGGTCAGCACGGGGCCGCGCGCCGGGTCGCGGGTGACGGTCACGCCGTCGAAGGCGATGGTGACGCCGCTGGCGTGCACGGTGCGAATGGCGGGCGGTGGGCTCGGCAGCGCTGTAGCCATGGAGGTGGCGGCGAGCTGGCTGGCGGCCTCGTTGGCGTGCATGCGGTCCTGGTAAGCGGCGGCAAAGGCGCGGAGCGGGGAAAAGAACTCGGCGACCAGCAGCAACGGGAACACGGCGGCCGCCGCGTCGGTGACCAGGCCGGACCGCTCGGCCCCGGCGAAGCGGATGGCGAGCAGGATCAGCGCCGCCACCGCCGCCACGTCCAGCGCGGCGGAGGACAGGAAGGCGACGCGCAACACCCGCATCGTCCGCCCGGAGAGCTCGGCCGCCGCGACCTCGAGCCGCGCCGCCTCCGCCTCCGCCTGTCCGGTGAGCACGATGGTGCCGATACCGCGCACACGGTCCAGGAAGCGCGATTGCAGCCGGGCCATGGCCACGAACTGCCCTTGTGACGCCTTGGCCGCGCCGATGCCGGCCACTGCCATCCCGACCGGCACCAGCAACCCGGCGACCAGCAACAGGCACGCCGCCCATGGATCGACCAGCGCAACCGCGAGCGCGACCAGGGCGGGCCCACCGAGCGCGAGAAAGGCGGCCGGCAGCCAACGGCCGAAATAGCCGTCCAGCGCCTCGATGTGGTCGATTGCCAGGGCGCTGAGCACCCCGGGCGAGATACGGCTGGTTTCCGCCGGGCCCCCGGAGAACAGGCCGACGAACAGGGCGGTGCGCAGCCGACGCCGGGCCGCGGCGCCGACCTCGAAGCCGAGCCGCTCCATCACGTAGGTCAGCGCACCCCGCCCAATCGCCAGCACGCAGAACGCACCGGCCCAGAACTGCCATTCGCCCGCCGTTCCCCCCAGTGCGGGCGCCAGCAGGCAGGAGATGCACCAGGCCTGCCCAATCGCGGCGAGCGTGCCGAGCAGGCCGAGACCCACCATACGAGCATGGCTCCGGCGTGCGGGCCGGGCTTGGTCGGAAAGCCAGCGCTGGCCTTCCGATTTGACGCGCCGCGCCATGCCGCCCGCCTAGTCCGCCAGGGCCCGGCGCGCGGTGGCCGCCAGCCAGCCGGACGCGACGGGCAAGATGTCGTCGTTGAAGTCGTAACCCGGCGTGTGCAGCTCGACCCCCGGCGTGGTGCCGTTGCCGATCCAGGCGAACGCGCCCGGTCGCTCGGCGAGCAGCCAGCCGAAATCCTCGCTCGCCATGGTGGGCGGCAGGTCGCGGCGAAGGGTCGCACCGGCCTGTGACGCAGCGTCGGCAGCGAGCGCAGCCTCCGCGACGCCATTGGCCACCGCGGAAACGCCGCGCTTGACCTCGACGGTCGCGGACACGTCCAGCATCCGGCACACGCCCTCGACCACGCGACGGATGCCGGCTTCCAGCAGGTCGCCCGTCGCGTCGGTGAAGTATCGTTGCGTGCCGGTCAGCGTGACCCGGCTCGGGATCTGGTTGGCGGCGACGCCCCCGTTGACGGTGCACAGGGAGATCACGCCGCTATCGACCGGATCGAGATTGCGGGCCACGATCGATTGCAGGCCGACGAGGATGTGCCCGGCTGCCAGCACCGGGTCGCGCGCGAGATGCGGGATGGCGGCGTGGCCGGCCTGGCCGTCGATCTCGATCAGGATGCGTCCGCCCGCGGCCATGACCGGCCCGGCGTGGATCATCACGGTCCCCGCCTCGAGGCCCGGCCAGTTGTGGTAGCCGAAGATGCGTTCCATCGGGAATCGGTCGAACAGGCCGTCGGCGATCATGGAACGCGCGCCGCCATAGCCTTCCTCGGCCGGCTGGAACACGAACTGCACCGTGCCGCTCCAATCGTCTTGCGCACTGAGCAGCGCCGCTGCCCCGAGCAGGCTCGCGGTGTGCCCGTCGTGACCGCATGCGTGCATGACACCCGGGGTGACGGAGGCATGGGGGGCGTTGGTCGTTTCCGTGATCGGCAGCGCGTCCATGTCGGCTCGCAAGCCGACGCTGCGGTTGGAGCGGCCCCGCGTCAACGTTGCGACCACGCCGCAGCCGCCCACGCCCGCCTCGAACGCAATGCCGAGCTCCCGCAGCCGCTGGCATACGAAGTCCGCCGTCGCATGCTCCTGCAGCGACAACTCAGGATGCCGATGAAGATGCCGCCGCCACTCCGTGACCCGGCTGCGCAATGCGCTATCCATATGCCACCCTCCGGCCTCCGATGTGCAACCGGACGCCGAATTGCGCAAGGCCGACGCGCGGCTGCGCGCCGGGACTCAGCCCTGCCGGTCAGCTCCCAGGGATGCCGGTTCGATCCGTTCCTGCCGCAGTTTCATGCGGATCAGGTATCGGGTGCCATTGTCGTCGTTCATGGTCAGCGTGGCGCCGAGTTGGCGCGAAAAGCCGCGGATGAGCTGGATGCCGATCCCATCCCGCGTGCCCGCCTCCGTCTCGACCCGGCCGGCCGGGATGCCGACCCCGTTATCGCGGATGTCGAGGGTGACCTCGCTGCCATCGGAGGTCAGCCGGATGGAGACAACGCCCGACCGTCCATCAGGGAAACCGTATTTGATGGCGTTGGTCACGGCTTCGGTGACGATCAGGCTGAGCGGGACGGCCTGGTCGCTGGTCATCTGCAGCTCGGGCGCGTCGATCTCCAGACGGATCCGTTCGTCGCCCGTGGGCCCCATGGCCTGCAGCAGCGGCCCGCACAGGTCGGACAGGAAGACCCGCATGTTGATGCGGTTGATCTCGCCATGCGCGTAAAGGTGCCGGTGAACGGTGGCCAAGGCGCGCACGCGATCGCGGGCCGCCTGGAACTCGGACTTGGCTTCCGGCAATCGGATGCGGCTCGCCTGCAGGTTCAACAGGCTGGCGACGACCTGAAGGTTGTTCTTCACCCGGTGATGGATTTCCTGCATGGCCAGGTCCTGCCGCTGGACCGCTTTGACCAGCTCCGCCTCGCGACGGTTGAGGCGCACCGTCGCCTTCTTGAACGACAGCGCCACCGAGCGGAACTCGTGCGGCAGGCCGCCGATCTCGCTCATCTCGAATGCGCCACCGGAACGCCATTGATCGATGCCGCCGCCGAGACGACGCAACGGAGCTGCGACCAGCCAGTCGAGCCCTGCAACGGCGATGAAGACACCGAGCATGGTCGCGAACGCTACCAGCGTGTAGCCGCGCTGGGTGGGCGCCCAAAAGCCGAGCAGCACCACCAGAGGCAGCGCCGCCCCGACGAACACGGCGCCGATGCGGAAACCGAGCGCATCGAGGAAGTTCGGGCGGCGGAAGGCGGAACCGGCCCGGCTGGACCGGACGACCGTCACTTCTTCTGGTCGTTCTGCAAGATTTTGAGCAGCTCGGGAGGAATAGGCTCGTTCATGACCTCATCAAAGATTTGATGGAGGCCTCGGTTCAACCAATTATCGAAGGCGGCATCGGTCGGCTTGGATTTATTTGCCGACGGGTCGGGCTTGCCTTGAGTGTCGGTCATCCGAGCGATCTTCATGAAGCAGCCCAGGATGGGCTCGGTCGACCGGGTCGCCGACCGAGCTGGTGAAGCGACCGCCTGGTCTGGACTACGCGCGAACGCCGCTTGCGTCGCTCAGTCGCGCGGAAGTGCGCGCGGCGCGGATCTGAGCCGGCTTCTCCTTGGTCTCGCCCATCAACCATGCCTCGAGCTGGCGGCGGGCACGGAACACGCGGCTCTTGGCGGTGCCGACGGCGCAGCCCGTGGCTTCCGCAAGGTCCTCGTAGCTCATGCCGTGCACCACGACCATTACGAGCGCCTCGCGCTGGTCGGCCGGAAGACGGTTCATGGCGACGCCGAGTTCCTTCAATGCGAGCCGATCCTCGTGGGGCGCTTCGGTGGCGAACATGGCGGCCGGCACGTCGTCGATGTCGGTCGTGTCGCGGCGCTTGCGCAGGTTGGAGATGAACCGGTTACGCAGGATGCGATGCATCCACGCAGCGAAATTGGTCCCGGGGATAAAGCTGTTGCTGGCCGAGAGCGCATTGCACACGGCGTCCTGCACGAGGTCTTCAGCAGAAGCGCGGTTGCGGGTCAGTGCGAGCGCCTGAACGCGCAGCTTGGGGAGAATGGCGATGACCTGTTCGTGGAAAGTCGCTGACGTCATCTTGGTTCCTTGGGAGCCTGTATCCGATCAATGATTGGCCGCGCCTCGGTGTTGCATCGGCTTTGTCACTAAACCGTGAGGACACAACCGGGTCATGATTATGCGATTGCTCGCGGGACCACGTGGGTTAGGTATCGGCGACGGAATGCAGCGGCTCATCCCCACCTTCTTCGGCACGGCGCAGCGCGACCGACAAGGCAGCCCGGCCCCGCGACACACGAGCCTTGATCGTCCCCACCGGCACGGCGCACACGGCGGCCGCTTCCTCGTACGTCATCTCCTGCGCGCCCACCAGGATCAGCGCCTCCCGCAGCAGCGGCGAGAGCGACCACAGCATGCTCTGCAGATCACGCACGGCCGCGCGCGATTCGGCTTCTGGGCGCTCCGTCCCGTCGCCGGCCTCGCGGTGCTGCATCACCTCCGTTTCCCTCCGGCGACGCCGCGCGCCCTCGTAGAAGGTGTTGCGCACGATGGTGAACAGCCAGGCTTTCAGGTTGGTCCCCGGCTGGAACTGATCCAGCGCGCCCAGGGCGCGGACCAGTCCGTCTTGCACCAGATCGTCCGCCACCGCCCGGTCGCGCACCAGGAACCGCGCGAAGCCGCGCAAATCGGGCAGCAACGCCGCGATCTCGGCCCGCAGCGCCGTGGCGCCCGTTCCTGTCCCATCGGCTACCGTGCTACTGCTCATACGAAGGACATTTCATGACCAGCTTGCGTCGCGAGGACCTCATCCGCGCGCTCCCCTATGCGCGCCGCTATGCGCGAGCGCTGACCGGAAGCCAACCCCGGGGGGATGCCCTGGTCGCGGAAAGTCTGCGCGAGCTGACCGGCGACGACGGCAGCGAAAGCGACGCACAGATCGGCCTCTACCGGGTCATCACCCGCCGCTTCGACGGGGGCGGGGCGCGCAGTCCGTTCGCGGTCGGCCAACTATCGGCGGCGCAGCGGCAGCTGCTGCTGCTCACCTCGCTGGAGGAACTGCCGCTCGAGGCTGCCGCTGCCGTGCTGGACCTGCCGCCGCAGGAAGCGGAAGGCTTGCTGACCGGCGCTCGCGACCATCTCCGCGCCGGCGCCGCCACGGATGTGCTGATCATCGAAGACGAGCCGGTGATCGCCATGGATATCGAGGAGCTCGTGCAGAGCTGCGGTCACAATGTCGTCGGCGTCGCGGCCTCGGAGGCGGAGGCAGTCGAGATCGCCGAGCGCACCCGGCCGGGTCTGATCCTGGCCGACATCAACCTCGGCATCGGCGGCGACGGCACCACGGCCGTCAGCCGGATCATGCAGCACCACTACGCGCCGGTGATTTTCGTCACCGCGTATCCGGAGCGGCTGCTGACGGGCGAAGCGCTCGAACCGGCTTTCGTGATCACCAAGCCGTTCGAGCCGATGACGCTGGCGATCGCCACCTACCAGGCCGTGACCGGGGGCGTTCAGCTCGACTGAGCGCATGTGCAGCACGCAGGCTGGCAACCCAAGCACGGGCGCCGCATTCTAGCCTCATTGCACCCACGCACCGCACCGACCACCGACCCATCGCACCGGGGAAAATCCTTTTGACGACATCCATGTCTGGCGCTGCAAAGCCTGGCGCCGAGAAGCCTGGCACCATGCAGCCCGGCGTCGCGACCGCGAGCGCCTTGTCGGCTGACGCCGATCACTTTCCGACCGGACCGGCCGCCACCAAAATGGGGCCTCGCTCGCCCCGCATCTTCCGCTGCACCGCCGAGGCCGCGCAGGACTGGCAGGCGGCCCTCGAGCGTGCAGCCGCGCACGGCTACGACACCGTCTTGTGGCAAGGCGAGCCGCCCCCCGGCGCAGCCGAGGCCGGGCGCAAGGCCGGACTTGCGGCGCTGATGGACGTGGACCTGACGACCGGCCACCCCGATGCGCCGGACGGCCTGTTCGTGACCTTGCCGCAGCCAACGCTGGACCCGCGCCAGGCGACGGCGCCGTCTGATCGCCGCATCCCTGTCGTCACCGGGGCGGACTCCGCCGCCGGGCTCGCCCGATACTGGGCCAACCGCTTGCGCGCAGGCGATCGGGTGGACGGCGTTCGGCTGCTCGGTCTGACGCAATTGCCGGCCAACGCCCTGGCGCCGCTCGCGGCCGCATTCCGCGAAGCGGCGCCGGAGCTGATCCTGTTCGGCTGGACCCCCGGCCTGCCGTGGAGCACGTTGCGCGCCCTGCCGTCCGGCGTGTTCGATCTGGTCGCGCTGTCGCTGCCGTGGTGGGACGGGCGCGGCGAGTGGATCTGGCAGGAGCTGGACCTCCTGCGCCCGCTCGGCGCCGTGGTCGCCGATGCCGGAGAGCACGCCCCGCTGGCACGTCGCCGTCTCGCGGCACTGATGGCCGATGGCTGGATGAGCCATGACCCGGCGGCCGCCGACCTCGCCGCGTTGCGGACGGAGGCGGCCGCGTTTCCCTATTCGCGGGTGATCTCCGCACCCGGCGAGCCAATCGTGGCGCTGCAACTGACCGATCAGCCCGATCCGCGGCAGGCTCATCGCACCGGGATCGCCCTGGTGAACCTGCGCGAGCAGGCCGCCGCGGTGAACGCCGCCAACTTGCTGACCCGGCTCGGTGGCGACTTCACCCCGCCCACCGGGTCCGTCGGTGCGCTGCGACCCGGCGCCGACCTCACCCTCGAGCCCGGCGATACGGCGCTGTTCCGGGCCACCGCCATCGTGCCGCGCGTGGCCAAGGCGGCCGCCCGCGCCAGCGTTTCGGAGGGCAGCAAGCGCCCGCGTATCGCGTTGGAGCAGCCGACTCCCGCCGTCGATGGCGGCCGCTTCCCCGCCCGCCGCACCGTCGGCTCGCTGGTCCGGGTCGAATGCGACCTGATCTGCGACGGTCACGACCGCTTGGCGGCGGTGCTGAAATATCGCGGCCCCGGCGAGACCGGCTGGACCGAGGTGCCGATGCGCCTGGTCAACAATGATCGCTGGGCGGCCGACCTGCCGCTCCAGCGGCTGGGCCTGACGCACTACACGATCGAGGCCTGGAAGGACGTGTGGGCCTATTACGTCTACGAGCTCGGCGCCAAGTTCCAGGCCGGCGTCGATACCGCGCTCGAGATCAAGGAAGGCCTCGCCCTGGTCGAGGCCGCGGCGACGCGGACCAAAAGCCGCAAGCTGGCGACCGCGCTCCGCGCCACCCTGAAGGGGCGCAAGTCTGACGACGCGTTGCGCGAGGCGCTGCTGAGCCCCGAGCTGGCCGGGCTCATGCAAACGGCCGACGACCGGCCGTTCCGGGTCGAGTTGGAGCAGCCCATCCCGATCCAGGCCGAACGCACGGCGGCCGGCTTCGCGAGCTGGTACGAGGTGTTCCCCCGCTCCATGAGCGACGATCCCCACCGGCACGGCACGTTCCGTGACGTCGTTCGGCACTTGCCGCGGGTCAAGCGGATGGGCTTCGACGTGCTGTACTTCCCGCCGATCCACCCGATCGGACTGAAGAACCGCAAGGGCCCCAACAACACGCTGACGCCCGGCCCCGACGATGTCGGCAGCCCCTACGCGATCGGCTCGGAAGAGGGCGGTCACACCGAGATCCATCCGGAACTCGGCTCGCTGGAGGATTTCGAGCACCTGCGGATGGAGGCGGCCAAGCTGGGCATCGAGCTGGCGCTCGACTTCGCCATCCAGTGCTCGCCGGACCATCCCTGGCTCAAGCAGCATCCCGATTGGTTCAACTGGCGCCCAGACGGATCGATCCGCTACGCCGAGAACCCGCCCAAGAAATACCAGGACATCGTCAACGTCGATTTCTACACCCCCGGCGCGATCCCGGGGCTGTGGCTGGCGCTGTGCGACGCCGTGATGTTCTGGGCGCGGCAGGGCGTCCGGCTGTTCCGCGTCGACAACCCGCACACCAAGGCGTTCCCGTTCTGGGAATGGATGATCACGGAAGTCCAGCAGAGCTATCCGGACACCGTGTTCCTGGCGGAAGCGTTCACACGGCCGAAGGTGATGTATCGCCTTGCCAAGGTCGGCTTCTCGCAATCCTACACATACTTCACCTGGCGCAACGCCAAGTGGGAGTTCGAGCAATATATGCGCGAGTTGGCCGACGGGCCGCCGGCGGATTTCTTCCGCCCGCATTTCTTCGTCAACACGCCCGACATCAATCCGTTGATGCTGCACACCGCCGGTCGCCCCGGCTTCCTGATGCGGGCCGCGCTGGCGACGATGTTGTCGGGCCTGTGGGGCGTCTACAGCGGCTTCGAGCTCTGCGAGGGCACGCCGCTGGTCGCCGGCAAGGAAGAGTATCTCGACAGCGAGAAATACGTGATCCGCGCTTGGGATTGGGACCGGCCGGGCAACATCACCGCCGAGATCGGCGAGCTCAACGCCATCCGCCGCGCCAACCCGGCGCTGCAGACCCATCTTGGCATCACCTTCCTTTCCTGCCCCAACGACCAGTTGCTCGTGTTCGAGAAGGCAACGGAGGACCGCAGCAACGTCGTGCTGGTCGCCATCAACCTCGATGCCCGCAACACGCAGAGCGGCCCGATCGACCTCCCCTTCTGGCGCTACAGCCCCGAGCCGGGTGCCCTGCAAGCGACCGACCTGATCGGCGGAGGTGAGGAACGCTGGTCGGACCGCAACCGCTTCGTCAGCCTTTCCCCCGACCGTCCCTACGGCATTTGGCGATTGAACCCCTCCGCATGAACGATATGACCCCCGCGTCTCGCGCCAGCCTGCCGCCAATGGAGGACGCCCTTTGGTACAAAGACGCCATCATCTATCAGCTGCACATCAAGTCGTTCTTCGACGCCAATAACGACGGTGTCGGCGATTTCCCCGGCCTGCTGGAGAAGCTCGACTACATCGCCGAGCTCGGCGTTACCGCGATTTGGATGCTGCCGTTCTACCCGTCGCCGCGCCGCGACGACGGCTACGACATTGCGCAATACACCGGGGTACACGCCGATTACGGCGACATGGACGATGTCCGCCGCTTCATCGACGAGGCCCATGCCCGCGGCCTGAAGGTAATCAACGAACTCGTCATCAACCACACCTCCAACGAGCACGAATGGTTCCAGCGCGCCCGCCACGCGCCGGCCGGTAGCCCCGAGCGCGACTTCTACGTCTGGTCCGACACGGACACGAAGTACGAAGGCACCCGCATCATCTTTCTCGACACCGAGAAGAGCAATTGGAGCTGGGACGCGGTCGCCGGCCAATACTACTGGCACCGCTTCTACTCGCACCAGCCGGATCTCAACTTCGACAACCCGGCCGTGCTCGAGGAAGTCTTCAAGGTCATGCGCTTCTGGCTCGACCTGGGCGTCGACGCCATGCGGCTGGATGCGGTCCCCTACCTGATCGAGCGCGAGGGCACCAACAACGAGAACCTCGCCGAGACGCACGAGATCCTGAAGAAGCTGCGCGCCGAACTGGACCGGCACGCGCCAGGCCGCATGTTGCTCGCCGAGGCCAACCAGTGGCCGGAGGACGCCCAGCAGTATTTCGGCGACGGCGACGAATGCCACATGTCGTTCCACTTCCCGCTGATGCCGCGCATGTACATGGCGATCGCGCGCGAGGACCGCTTCCCGATCACCGACATCATGCGGCAGACCCCGGCGATCCCGGAGAACTGCCAGTGGGCCGTGTTCCTGCGCAACCATGATGAGCTCACGCTCGAGATGGTCACCCATAGCGAGCGCGACTACCTCTGGGACACCTACGCGTCCGACCGCCGCGCCCGCATCAATCTCGGCATCCGTCGCCGCCTCGCCCCCCTGCTGGAGCGGGACCGCCGTCGCATCGAGCTGATGAACGGCCTGCTGCTTTCCATGCCCGGCACGCCCGTCATCTACTACGGCGACGAGATCGGCATGGGCGACAACATCTTCCTCGGCGACCGCGACGGCGTCCGCACGCCCATGCAGTGGTCCATCGACCGCAACGGCGGCTTCTCCCGCGCCGACCCGGCGCAGATGGTCCTGCCGCCGATCATGGACCCGATCTACGGCTTCCAGGCCGTCAACGTTGAATCCCAGGCGCGCGACCCGCACAGCCTGCTGAATTGGACGCGGCGCATGCTCGCCGTCCGCAAGCGGCACCGTGCGTTCGGCCGCGGCACCCAGCGATTCCTGTATCCCGGCAACCGCAAGGTGCTGGCCTTCCTGCGCGAGTGGCACACGGAGGATGGCAGCCCCGAGACCATCCTGTGCGTGAGCAACCTGTCGCGCGCCGCCCAGGCGGTGGAGCTCGATCTATCGGCGTTGGCCGGCCGCGTGCCGGTCGACATCGTCGGTGGCGCGGTGTTCCCGCCCATCGGCCAGCTCAGCTACATGCTGACCCTGCCGCCCTACGGCTTCTATTGGTTCATCCTGGCCGAAGGCGCCCAGCTGCCGACGTGGCACGTGCCGGCGTCCGAGCCGCTGCCCGAGCTGACCACGCTGGTGATCCGCGCCGGCGCCGGGCTGGAGGACGTGATGCGCGCCGAAAGCCGCCAGGTGGTGGAGCGCGAGGCACTGCCGACCTACCTGCCCAAGCGCCGCTGGTTCGCCAGCAAGGGCGAGGCGATCGGCGCCGTTCGCATCGCCTACGCCGTCATGCTGCCAAGTTCGGAAGGCCGCGTGCTGTTCTCGGAAACCGAGGCGCAGATCGGCGACCGCACGGAAAGCTACGTGCTGCCGTTCGGACTGGCCTGGGAGGAGGAAACGGCCGGCGCTACCGTGCAGCAACTCGCGCTGACCCGGTTGCGCAAGGGCCCGCGCGTCGGATTCCTGACCGACGCCTTCGCCATCGACGCCCTGACCAAGGGCATGCTGGACGGCTTCCGCGCCAGCCGCACCATCACCTTCGACGATGGCGAGTTGCAGTTCCGCCCGACCTCCCTGATGGGAACCGTCGACATCCCCGCGGATGCGGAGATCCGCCGCTTGGCCGCCGAGCAGAGCAATTCGTCCTGGATCGTGGGCGACACGCTGGTGCTCAAGCTGGTCCGCCGCGTGTTGGCCGGCATCCACCCGGAAGGCGAGATGACGCGCTATCTTACCGAGCGCGGCTTCGCCAATACGGCGCCGCTGTTCGGCGAACTCGTCCGCCTGGATGACGAGGGCACGCCGCACACCGTCGCGCTGGCGCAGGGCTTCGTCCGCAATCAGGGCGATGCCTGGGGTTGGACGCTGGACTACCTCGCCCGCCAGATCGAGGAGGTCGCCACTGTCGGCGAAGAAGCCGAGCAGGACGCGTTCACCGGCTATCAGGCCTTTGCCGCCAACGTCGGCAAGCGTCTCGGCGAACTGCACGCCCTGCTTTCGCAGCCGAGCGACGACGCCGACTTCGCCCCCGAATCGGCCGACCCGGTGCTCTCCGACTGGGCCGATGGCGCGATCGAGCAGATCGACATCGCCGTGGTGCTGCTGTCCCGCGTCACGGAGTGGCCGGATGCACGCACGGAGAGCCGGGCGCGCGCGCTGATCGACAACGTCGACCGCCTGCGCGACGTCGCCCGCCGCCTGGCGGCCGATGGTGCCGGCGCATTGCAGACCCGGGTGCATGGCGACTTCCATCTCGGCCAGGTATTGGTCGTGCAGGGCGACGCCTTCATCATCGACTTCGAGGGCGAACCGGCGCGGACCATGGAGCAGCGCCGGGCCAAGTCGTCGCCGTTGCGCGACGTCGCCGGGCTGCTGCGCTCGCTGGACTACGCGGCGGCGGCGGCGGCGCCGGGCCGGGTCGCGACGTCCGAGCAGGCGTCCCAGCGCCGGTACGCGGCATTGGAGCATTGGGTCGGCCGCGCCAGCGAGACCTTCATGGAAGCCTACCAATCCGTGCTGAACGCGGCCGAGCCACGCTGGGTCTCCACCAAGTCGGAAGCGGCCTTGCTCGACCTTTTCCTGCTGGAAAAGGCGGCTTACGAGATCAAGTACGAAGCGGCCAATCGGCCAGCCTGGCTCGGCATCCCGCTGAACGGGATGTATGGCATCGCAGCGCGACTGCTCGACCTGGGAGATGCTGAATGAACGGCGAGATCGTCGCCCTGGTCGAGGGGCGGCACGGCGATCCGTTCGCCCTGCTCGGCCCGCACGGCCCAGAATTGCGCGCCTTCGTTCCGGGTGCCGACGCCGTCAGCGTGATCGGGGCCGACGGTAAGCCGGCCGCCGAACTCGAGCGCGTGCATCCCGCCGGCTTCTTCGCCGGCCCTGCTAACGTCGCCGGCCCTTACCGCCTCCGGGTCGACACGCACGGCACCAGCTACGAGGCCGAAGACCCGTATCGGTTCGGGTCCACCCTGGGCGACCTCGACCTGCACCTGCTGACGGAGGGTCGCCACCTCGACCTCGGTCTCGTGTTGGGCGCGCATCCGGCCGAATATGATGGCGTATCCGGCGTGCGCTTCGCCGTTTGGGCGCCCAATGCCCAGCGCGTCTCCGTCGTCGGCGACTTCAATCACTGGAATCCAGTGCGTCACCCCATGCGCAAGCATTGGGGCGCCGGCGTGTGGGACCTGTTCATCCCCGGCGTCCAGCCCGGCGCCGTCTACAAATACGACATGCTGGGTCCGCACGGTGAGGTGTTGCCGCAAAAGGCCGACCCGGTCGCCTGGCGCGCCGAAGTGCCGCCGGCCACTGGTTCCATCGTCGCCCCGCGGCTCGACTTCGGCTGGTCCGACGGCGGCTGGATGGCCCGCCGCGCCGCCGCGCACGGGATCGGCGCCCCCATCAGCGTCTACGAGGTGCATGCCGCCTCCTGGTCGCCGGCCGCCGAAGCCGGCACCGTCGGCTGGGACGAGTTGGCCGACCGCTTGGTGCCCTACTGCGCCGGCATGGGCTTCACCCATCTCGAGCTGTTGCCGATCATGGAGCATCCGTTCGGCGGCTCCTGGGGATATCAGCCGCTCGGGCAATACGCGCCCTCGTCACGCCTTGGAGCGCCGGACGGGTTCGCCCGTTTCGTCGACCGCTGCCACGCCATGGGCATCGGCGTCCTGCTCGACTGGGTGCCGGCCCACTTCCCGACGGACGCGCACGGCCTCGCCCGTTTCGACGGCACCTCTCTGTACGAGCATGCTGATCCGCGCGAAGGGTTCCACATCGACTGGAACACCATGATCTTCAACCTCGGCCGCAACGAGGTCCGCAACTTCCTGATCGGCTCCGCCGTGTTCTGGCTGGAGCACTACCATGTGGACGGCCTGCGCGTGGACGCCGTCGCGTCCATGCTCTACCGCGACTACAGCCGCAAGGCGGACGAGTGGGTGCCCAACATCTACGGCGGCCGCGAGAACCTCGAATCGGTCGCCTTCCTGCAGGAGCTCAGCCGAGTCGTCGAGCAACGCTGCCCCGGCGCCGTGTTGATCGCTGAAGAAAGCACCGCCTGGCCCGGCGTCACCAAGCCCGCCAGCGAGGGCGGCCTCGGCTTCCACTTCAAGTGGAACATGGGCTGGATGCACGACACGCTGCACTACATGCAGGAGCAGCCGGTCTATCGGAAGTGGCACCATGGCGAGATCCTGTTCGGCCTCGTCTACGCCTTCACCGAGCGATTCATGCTGCCGCTCAGCCATGACGAGGTCGTCTATGGCAAGCACTCGCTGATCGGAAAGATGCCGGGCGACGCCTGGCAGCGCTTCGCCAACCTGCGCGCCTATTACGGCCTGATGTGGACCTACCCGGGCAAGAAGCTCCTGTTCATGGGCAGCGAGTTCGCCCAGGAGCGCGAGTGGAACCACGACATCGGGCTGGACTGGTTCCTGCTCGACCAGCCGCCCCATGCCGGCGTTCAACGGCTGGTCCGCGACCTCAACGCGCTCTACCGCGAGATCCCGGCGCTGCACGATGGCGACTGCGAGAGCGCCGGGTTCCGCTGGGTGGTCATGGAGGATGCCGACAACTCGGTGTTCGCCTACCTGCGGCAATCCGTGACCGGCGGCGCGCCCGCGCTCGTGATTTGCAATCTTACCCCCGTGCCGCGTAACGATTACCGACTCGGCGTTCCCTTTTCCGGCCGTTGGGTCGAGCGGTTGAACACCGATGCGGCGGTGTATGGCGGGTCCAACCTCGGCAATGGCGGTCGGATCTGGGCGCACGACCATCCCTCGCACGGCTTCCCCGCTTCCCTCTCGCTCACCCTTCCCCCATTGGCCACGCTTGTCCTGCTCCCCGGCTGACGGGCGCGGCCTGCCCTCACTGATCGAAAGCCTCAATGCGCTTCAAGCACGAACTCCCATTCGGGGCGACCATCCTGGCCGACGGCAAGACCCGCTTCCGGGTCTGGGCACCGTCGGCTGCCACCCTCGAGCTGGTCATCGACGGCGCACGCCGTGGCATGGTGGCCGACGAGAATGGCTGGCATAGCCTGACCGTCGATGCTCCCGCCGGCACACGCTACCAATACGTCATGCCGGACGGGCTCCATTTTGCCGACCCGGCGTCGCGCATGCAGGATGACGACGTGCACGGCCCCTCCGTCGTCGTCGATCCCTGCGATTATGAGTGGCAGAACGCCGAGTGGCGCGGCCGTCCGTGGCACGAGCACATACTATACGAGCTGCATCCCGGGTTGATGGGCGGCTTCCGCGGCATCCAGGATCACCTGCCGGAGCTGCAGCGGCTTGGCGTCACCGCGATCGAGTTGATGCCGATCAACGACTTCCCCGGCAAGCATGGCTGGGGCTATGACGGCGTGCTGCCCTATGCCCCCGAGCGCGGCTACGGTACACCTGACGAGCTGAAGGCGATGATCGACGCCGCGCACGGCATGGGCATCTGCGTCTTCCTCGACGTCGTTTACAACCATTTCGGCCCCGACGGCGCCTACATCCACGTCTTCGCCCGCAAGTTCTTCCGCGACGACCTGGTCACCCCGTGGGGCGCCTCCATCGATTTCCGCCGGCCGGAGGTGCGCGACTACTTCATCCAGAACGCCGCCTACTGGCTGCGCGAATACCGCTTCGACGGCCTGCGCTTCGACGCCGTGCACGAGATCTCCGAAGAGGATTTCTTGATCGATCTTGCCCGCATTGCGCGGGGCGAGGTCGAACCCGAACGCCACATCGCGCTCGTGCTCGAGAACGAGCGGAACCGCGTGCCGCTGATCGACGGGCCACCGCATTTCGACGCGCAATGGACGGACGATTTCCACCACTGCATGCACGTCCTGCTCACCGGTGAGAGCGAGGGCTATTACGACGCGTTCCAGGACGCCACCGCCCAGCTGCGCCGGGTCCTGGCGGAAGGCTTCGCGTACCAGGGCGAGACACCCCCGGGCGGGCAGCGCGGTCGCGGCGACCTCAGCGCCGAGCTGCCGCCGACTTCCTTCGTCATGTTCCTGCAGAACCACGACCAGATCGGCAACCGCGCCATGGGTGACCGAATCGGATCCCTGGTCGACCGTCGCGCCCTCCGGGCCGCCACCGCCCTGCTGTTGTTCTCCCCCTTCGTGCCCATGATCTTCATGGGCGACGAGTTCGCCAGCGACAGCCCGTTCCTGTTCTTCACCGACCATCACAACGAGCTCGCCGACCTCGTCCGCGAGGGCCGCCGCAACGAGTTCAAGCACTTCTCCGGCTTCAAGGACGAGGTCAAGCGCGCCCGCATCCCCGACCCGAACGCCCCCAGCACCTTCGCCGCCTCCGCTCCCGACCGGACCGACCCGGAGTTCTTCGAATGGATGCGCGACGTCATCGCGCTGCGGATGAAGCAGGTCGCACCCGGCATCCCCGGCTGCCGCAGCGAAGGCGCCCACGTGATCGGTGACCGCGCGGTCCGGGCCGCTTGGCGCCTCGGCGATGGCCGCCGGCTTGAGATCGCGCTGAACCTGAGCGACAAGTCCGTCGATCCCGAGCTTGGCGAAGGTGGCGAGCTCCTGTTCGCCGAGGGACCGGCCGACGCCGGGTTGCTCGGTCCTTGCAGCTTCATCGCCAAGCTCGCCGCATGACCACGGCCCTGCACGCGCTCGCCGAATCCGTCGGGCTGGCGCCCCGATGGCAGAACTACCGCCACGATTGGCAGCAGGTCAGCGACGAGTCGCTCCGGATCATCCTGGCGGCGCTCGGCTATCCCGCCGACACCGAAGAGGCCGTCGCGGAGAGCCGCGCCGCCTTGGCCGCCGAGCGCCATAGCCTGCCGCCGCTCGTTACCGCCACCGTCAACGCCCCGACCCGGCTGTCCCTCGACCCCGGCCCGTTCCAACTTACCCTCGAGGACGGCTCCACCCGCAGCGGCATGCTGGAGCCCTCGGCCGGCGGCTCCACCCTCCCCGCCGTCGAGTTGGCCGGCTACCACACGCTGGAGGCTGGCGGCGGCCGCGCCACCCTGGCCGTCGCGCCGGCGCACGGCCAGACCGTTGCCGAGATGGGCCGGCCCTGGGCGCTTGCCGTCCAGCTCTACGCGCTGCGCCGCAAGGGCGATGGAGGCCTTGGCGACTTCGAAGCGTTGCGGCAGTTGATGGCCCCCGCCAAGCGGCATGGTGCCGACGGTATCGCTATCAGCCCGGTGCACGCCCAGTTCTCCGCCGACCCCGACCGGTTCAGCCCCTATTCCCCGTCCAGCCGCATCAACCTCAACGTCCTTCACGCCGCCATCGACATGCCGGCGGATGCGGCCGAGGATGCCGACCTGGTCGACTGGGGCAGCGTCTCCCGCCGCCGCCTCGCCGCCCTCCGCGCCGAGTTCGACCGCATCACCCCCGAGGCCCGCGCCGCCCTGGCCGTCTTCCGTGCCGACCGGGGCGACAGCCTGGAGACCCACGCCCGCTTCGAGGCACTGCACGCCGTCCAGTTCGGCCAGCACGGCAATTGGCACTGGCGCACCTGGCCAGCCGAGCTCCGCCATCCCGAGAGCCCCGCCGTGGCCGCCTTCGCTCGCCAACACGCCACCGAGATCGAGTTCCACGCCTTTCTGCAATGGCGCGCCGACCAGGGCATGGCGGCGGCCCAGGCAGCTGCGCGCGACGCCGGCATGAAGATCGGGCTCATCGCCGACCTCGCCGTCGGCGCGGATTCCGGCGGCAGCCATTGCTGGGCCCGGCAGGACCAGATCCTCGGCTCGCTCGCCATCGGCGCCCCGCCCGATCTGCTGAACGGCCGTGGCCAGAACTGGGGCCTTGCGGCCTTCTCGCCTACCGGCCTGCGCCAGAACGGCTTCGGCGCCTTTCTGGAGATGTTGCGTGCTGCCATGCGCCATTCCGGCGGCGTCCGCATCGACCACGCGCTCGGCCTGCGCCGCCTATGGGTCGTCCCGGACGGCCACGAGTCGCGCGACGGTGCCTACCTCGCGTTTCCGCAAACGGACCTGCTCCGGCTGATCGCGCTCGAGTCTTCCCGCAACCGCGCCGTCGTCGTCGGCGAGGACCTCGGCACCATTCCGCCGGGCTTCCAGGACGAGATGGCGGAATCGGGCGTGCTGGGCATGCGGGTGCTGTGGTTCGAGCGGGACCTCCGCTCGTTCTGGCAACCGCGCGGCTGGAGCCACGCCGCTGCCGCCATGACCAGCACGCACGATCTCCCGACGCTCGCCGGCTGGTGGCGCGGCCGCGACCTCGAATGGCGCGCCAAGCTCGACCTCGCGGGCGGCCCCGAGAAGGAGGCCCAGGACGGCCACGACCGGTTCCGCGACCGCTACATGCTGTGGGAAGCCATGCAGCTGAGCGGCGTCGCCGAGGGCGATCCGCCGGCCGACGATCAGCCCGGCCGCTTCGTCGACGCCGCCACGAAATACGTCGCCGCCGCCGCCTGCGACCTCGCGCTGCTGCCCATCGAGGACGCGCTGGCGCTGGAGGAACAGCCGAACCTGCCCGGCACCATGTCGGAACATCATCCGAATTGGCAGCGCCGCCTTCCCGGCACCGCCGACACCCTGCTCGAAGCGCCCGACGTGGTCGCCCGATTAGCCGCCATTGACGAGGTCCGCCGCGCATGAAGCCCATCTCGGCCACCGCGCGCCTGCAGTTCCACAAGGGTTTCACCATCGACGATGCCACCCGGCTGATCCCTTACTTCGATCGCCTCGGCATCAGCCACCTGTACGCGTCCCCCCTCCTGACGGCCCGCGCCGGGTCCACCCACGGCTACGACATCGTCAACCACAACGAGATCAATCCGGAGCTCGGCGGTGAGGCTGCGCTGCACCGCATGGTGGGCACCCTGCGCGAGCACGGCATGGGCCTGATCCTCGACATCGTGCCCAACCACATGGGCGTCGGCGGCGACGACAACGCCTGGTGGCTCGACGTGCTGGAATGGGGCCGCGCCAGCCCCTACGCCGAGTATTTCGACATCGATTGGGATCCGCCGGACGGCACCTTGCGCGGCCGCATGCTGGCCCCGTTCCTCGGCAAGCCGTATGGCGAATGCCTGTCGAGCGGCGACATCGTGCTGAAGTTCGACAACAATGACGGCCGCCTGTTCGCGAGCTACGGCGAGCACCGTTTCCCCATCGCCCCGCGCGACTACGCCGCCGTGCTGCTGACGGCCGGCGGCCCGCTGGAAGCGCCGGCCCGTGCCTTCGCCGAACTCGGCCCGGGCGGCCGCGCCGCCGTCCGCGAGGCCGCCCGCGCGGCGCGCGAGGAACTGCTTCAGCCCGCCTACGCGACCGCCATCGGCGAAGCCTTGCGCGCGTATTCCGCCACCACGCAGGCCGGCCAGGAACTCCTGCACCGTCTGCTCGAACGGCAGTCCTACCGCCTGTCCTGGTGGCGCGCCGCCACCGACGAGATCAACTGGCGCCGCTTTTTCGACGTCAACGGCCTGGCCGGCGTGCGCCAGGAAGTGCCGGAGGTGTTCGACGCCACCCACCGCACCGTGTTGCGGCTCTACGGCGAAGGCTGGATCGACGGCGTCCGCATCGACCACGTGGACGGCCTCGCCTACCCGCGCGAATATTGCCGCAAGCTCCGCCGCAGGCTCGACGCGCTGCTGCCGGCGCGCCCGGCAGCGCTTCAGGACGCCAAGCCCATCATCTGGATCGAGAAGATCCTGGCCCCGAACGAGCGCGTCCCCGCCGACTGGCTGACCGACGGCACCACCGGTTACGACTTCATGAGCGACGTCGCCGCCGTGTTGCACGACGGCAATGGCGAGAACGCGCTCACCGATCTGTGGACCGCCATGACCGGTCGGCCCGCCGCCTTCGAAACGGAGGCGGAGGCCGCGCGCCGCCAGATCCTGCGCGAGAGCCTGAGCAGCGAGCTGTCCAACACCGCCTCCGCGCTGCACCGGGTTGCCCGCCGCGACCTGTCCACCCGCGACTACACCTGGACCGCCATCCGCACGGTGCTGATCGAGCTGCTGGCGCACTTCCACACCTACCGGCTCTATGCCGGCGCCGGAGGCCTGACCGAAGCCGACCAGCAGCAACTCGACCGCGCCATGGCCGCGACCCGGCGCACCGTCCGCACCGCCGACCTGCCGCTGCTCGAGCTGATCGGCCAGTGGGTCTCCGGCACCGATCTGCGGCACGTCCCGGCCGGCACCCCGCGGACCGAGCGTCAGCGCGCCATGGTCAAGTTCCAGCAGCTCAGCGCGCCCACCGCCGCCAAGTCGGTCGAGGACACCGCCTTCTACCGCTATGGCCGCCTGCTCTCCCGCAACGAGGTCGGCAGCGAGCCCAGCCAGTTCAGCCTTTCGCCGAACGCCTTTCACGTCGCCAACCGGCTGCGCCAGAAGCGCTTCCCCCACGCCCTGCTCGCGACCGCCACCCACGACCATAAGCGCGGCGAGGACACTCGTATCCGCCTTGCCGTGCTCAGCGAGATGCCCGCCGAGTGGGGAAGCGCCCTGCATCGCTGGACCCGGCTCAACGGCCCGCTCCGGCGTGACGTGGACGGCCATGCGCCGGACGCGGCGGACGAGATCATGCTCTACCAGACCCTGGTCGCCGCTTGGCCGCTCGACCTCGCGCCCGACGACCGCGACGGCCTGGTCGCCTTCGGCAAGCGGGTCGCCGCGTGGCTGGAAAAGGCGCTCCGCGAGGGGAAGCGTCGCACCGGCTGGGCCGTGCCGAACGAGGACTACGAGAACGCCTGCCGCGCCTTCCTCGATGCCTGCCTCGACCCGGCGCGCCCCATCGCCGGCGAGCTCGCCACCTTCGCCAACCGCCTCGCCGTGCCCGGCGCTGTCAACGGCCTCTCGCAGACCATGCTGCGGCTGACCTGCCCCGGCATCTGCGACCTGTATCAGGGTACCGAGTTCTGGGATTTCTCCCTGGTGGATCCCGACAACCGCCGCCCCGTCGACTTCCCGGCCCGGCAGGCTGCGCTTGAAGCCGCCGGCGACGCCGCCGAATTGCTGCCAAACTGGCGAGACGGCCGGGTCAAGCTGGCGATCACCGCCCGCGCACTGGCGTTGCGGGCGCAACACCCGGGCCTGTTCACCGTCGGCGCCTACGTTCCGCTCGTCGCCGAAGGTCCCGCCGCCGACCATATTCTGGCCTTCCTGCGCCAGCATGATGACGCTGCCGCGATCGTGGTCACGACGCGGTTGCCCGCCGGCTTGGGATCGTTGGGCGACACCCCCCTGGTGCCAGCCTCCCACTGGCACGGAACGAGCTTACGCATGCCGCGAAACCTGGCCGACGCTTCCCTCGTTGATCATCTGGGATCCGCGTCACCGATCGCCGTGACGGACACGATACCCATCGACCGGCTGCTGGAGCGGTTGCCGGTCGGGCTGTTGGAGGTCCGATGAACCGGCTCGTCGTCGTCAGCAACCGGGTCCCCCTTCCCACCGCAGCCGGCGCGCAGGCGGGCGGCCTCGCGGTCGCACTACGTTCGCTCATGGAGCAGCGCGGCGGCCTTTGGTTCGGTTGGAGCGGCAAGCAATCCGATGCCCAGTCCGTCCGCATGCAGGAAGACGGGGCGATCCGATACGCCACCATCGACCTCACGACGCAGGAGCACGACCGCTTCTACAACGAGTTCTCCAACGGCACGCTGTGGCCGTTGCTGCACTCCATGCCGGAGCTGATGACCTACGACCGCCAGAGCGCGCAGGTCTATCGCGAGGTCAACGAGCGATTCGCCGAGAAACTCACCCCACTGCTGCGCGACGGCGACATGATCTGGGTGCACGACTATCACCTGATCGCCTTGGCGGCCGCGCTGCGTGCACGCGGCGTGGGGGCTCCGATCGGCTTCTTCCTCCACATCCCCTTCCCCGGCCCGGACCTGTTGTCCAAGGTCCCGGAAGCCGTTTCCCTGCTGCGCGATCTGCTCGCCGCCGATCTGATCGGCTTCCAGACCGAGAACGACGCCCGCAACTTCGCCGAGGCCGCCACCCGCCTGGCCGGGGCCACCCGCACCGACGGCAACGGCCTCATGCTGGACGGCCGCCGGATCCGGCTCGGCGCCTTCCCCGTCGGCATCGAGCCGCAGGAATTCGCCGACACCGCGCACGATGCCTGGTTCGGCGCCCAGGTCGAGCGCTTGCGCCGCAGCCTGGCCATGCAGTCCGTCGTGCTCGGCGTCGATCGGCTGGACCCGACCAAGGGCCTGCTGCAGCGCTTTGCCGGCTTCCGCCGCCTGCTCGAGCGCTCACCGCAATGGCGCAACCGGGTCACCCTGCTGCAGATCGCGGCGGAGTCGCGCACCGACGTCGCTGCCTATCGCGACCTGCGCCAGGCGATGGAGCGCGAGGCCGGCCACCTCAACAGCGCTTTCGCCGACCCGGACTGGACCCCGCTCCGACTGATCGCCCGTGCCGTCCCACGCGACACGGTGGCCGGCTACATGCGCCAGGCCCAGGTCGGCCTGGTCACCCCGCTGCGCGACGGCATGAACCTGGTCGCCAAGGAATACGTCGCCGCGCAGGATCCGCAAGATCCCGGCGTGCTGGTGCTGTCCCGCTTCGCTGGCGCCGCCGAACAGCTGACCTCCGCGCTGCTGGTCAACCCGTATGATGCCGACGAGATGGCGGACCGCATCGCCGAAGCCCTCGAGATGGGACTGCCCGAGCGCCAGGAGCGCTGGCAGCACAGTTGGGACGCCATCAAGGATGGCTCCGCCATGGGCTGGGGCCGCAGCTTCGTCGCCCGCCTGATCCGAACCACGGCCCGCAAGCGGACTCATAGCGGCGGCGAACCCGCTCCCGCCATCGGCGGCACGGTCGAAAGCAGCGTCGTCCGCATCGTGTGAGGCGTGGCCGGGCGTTGACCCGGCCACGCCATCGTTCAGGCCGCGGTGAGCACGACCCGGCCGGTCACCTTCCCGTCGCGCAACCGCATCAGCGCCTCGTTCGCCTGCGGCTGCGGCATGGACGTGACCGGCATCGGCATCAGCTTGCCTTCTTGCGCCAGCGCCACCAGCGCCCGCAGCTCCTTGGGGTTGCCGACGTAGCTGCCCTGCACCGTCAGCCCGCGCATCGCCATCACGGGCAGCGGCAGCGTCAACTCGCCGCCGAACAGCCCGACCTGGATCAGCTTGCCGCCCTTGCGCAACGCCGCGAACGCGAACTGTGCCGTCCCCGTGCCGTTAACCAGGTCGATGACCGCGTCCGCCGCCCCGCCGCAGGCTTCGGTGATCCGCTCGGCGACCCCCTCGCCGCTGCCATCCACCACGGCCGTCGCCCCGGCCTGCCGCGCGGCCTGCCGCTTCTCTTCGCTGATGTCGACCGAAACGATCGCCTTGTGGCCCAGCGCCTTCAGCACCGCGATCGCCTGCAGCCCGAGCCCGCCGGCACCCACCACCACGATCGGCTTGTCCGGCGCCATCGGCATCACCTTGTTGATCGCCGAGTAGACCGTGATGCCGGAACAGGCATAGGTCGCGGCCAGCGCCGGGTCGATCGAACCGGGATCGACCAGATGCCGCGCGTGCGGCGCCACCACGTGCGTGGCATAGCCACCATTCTGGAACACGCCGAGCGCGCGCGACACCAGGCACATGTTGTCTTCTTCGGCCAGGCAGCGGTCGCACTTGCCGCAGCCGACCCACGGGAACACGATCCTGATGTCGCCGACCGCGACGCCCTGCGCGTCCGGCCCCAACTTGGCGACCCGGCCCACGATCTCGTGCCCCATCGCCAGCGGCAACACGACGCCGCGATCCTTCAGCGACATCTGCTTGCCGCCACCGAGATCGTAATACCCGTCCCAGATATGCAGGTCGGAGTGGCACACTCCGCAATGCGTCACCTCGAGCAACACCTCCGTGCCCTTCGGCTCCGGTGTCGGCATCTCCACTTCCTGGAGATCCTTTCCATTCTCGACCACGGCCCAGGCGCGCATCGATCGTTCCTCCCTTATTGAGAGGGCAGCATCGCGCCGTTCGCCCCGGTGCGGAAGCCCCTAGGCGGCTTTCATGAGGCGGATCGGCGCGCCGTCGAGGAACGCCAGGATGTTCTCCACGCTCTCCCGATAGAACCGCTCGAACGTCTCGTTCGTGCCGTAGCCGAGATGCGGGGACAGCACCGTGTTCGGCGCAGTGCGGATCGGGTCGTTCGCCGGCAACGGCTCCTGGTCGTAGACGTCCAGCGCCGCGCCGATCCGCCCGTCCCTCAACGCGGCCAGCATCGCCGCCGTGTTCACCAGGCCGGCCCGCGACGTATTGACCAGCAGCGCGCCGGGCTTCATCGCCGAGATCTCCGCCGCATCGATCATGTGCCGCGACGACGGCGACAACGGCACGTGCAGCGTCACGACGTCCGCCGCCCCGAGCAGCGCGTGGAGGCTGGGGGCGAGCCGAACACCCGCAGCCGCCGCGCCGGCCGGGTCGAGGCTGCGGCTCCAGGCCACCACGTCCATCTCGAGCGCCTTGCCGTAGCGCGCCATATGGCTGCCGATCTTCCCGAGCCCGACGATACCCAGCACCTTGCCGCCCAGCGCCGGTCCGACCGAAACCCCTTCCTGGAAACGTCCGGCCCGGATGGCCGCATCGCCGGCTGCGATCTGCCGCGCACCGGCGATCATCAGCCCGAGCGTCAGCTCCGCCGTGGTCGCGCTGGAAAGCGCCCCGCCCGTGGTCGAGATGACGATCCCGCGCGCCGCACAGGCCGCCGTGTCGAGCGACGGCGACCGCGCGCCGGTCAGCGCGATCATGCGAAGCGCCGGCAACCGCGCAATGAGGCTCGCCGGGATCGGGGTCCGCTCGCGCATCAGCAGCAGAACCTCGAACGGCGCGAGCCGGGCCGCCGCGTCGTCCTCGTCCGTGAAGGCGCCCGGAAACACGGTGACGTCCGCCCGCGCGTCCAGCGCCGACCAGTCCGCACTCTGCCGCGCGACGCCTTGCCAATCGTCCAATACCGCTACCCGCATCCGATCCGTCATCATCGTCTCCTCGGGTCCAGCGCGTCGCGCAGCCCATCGCCAATCAAGTTGAGGGACAGCACGGCAAGAAAGATCGCCAGCCCCGGGAAGATCGCCAGCCACGGTGCCTGCGTCAGGAAACGCTGCGCCGAGTTGAGCATGGAGCCCCAACTCGGCGCCGGCGGCTGCTGTCCCAGCCCGAGGAACGACAGGCTCGCTTCGGCGATGATCGCTGTCGCGATCGCCAGCGTCGCCTGCACCAGCACCGGCGGCACGATGTTCGGCAGCACGTGCCGCACCGCCACGCGCCAGGGCGGATTGCCCAGCGCCCTCGCCGCCTCGACATACTCGTTGGTCGCCGCGTCCATCGTCGCGCCGCGCGCCACCCGCACGAAGATCGGTGCCGCGCTGACGCCGATCGCGATCATGGCGTTGCTCAGCGCCGGGCCGAGAAACGCCGCCAGCGCGATCGCCAGGATCAGGAACGGACAGGCCAGCATCGCGTCCACCACCCGGCCGATCACCGCATCCGTGACCCCGCCCACGAACCCGGCCAGTAGCCCGAGCGGCACCCCGATCCCCGCCGCGATCAGCACCGACACCACGCCCGCCAGCAACGACGCCCGCGCCCCGAATACGACGCGCGCGAACACGTCCCGCCCGTTCTCGTCCGTGCCCATCAGATGCGCCCAGGAGGGCGCCTTGCGGATCAGCGTCCAACTGGTCTGGCTCGGATCGTATCCCGTGATCAACGGCGCGAATACCGCCAGCACCACCAGTACGAGCAGCACGACGAGGCCGATCACGGCCGCCGGCCGGCCGCGGAACCGCTGCAGCGCCAGCCGCGCCGGGCTGCGGATCAGCGTGGCACTCATGCCGAGCGTAGCCGCGGGTTGATCACCACGTACAGCACGTCGGCAAGCAGGTTCAGCATGATGAACAGCGCCGAGGTGACCAGCACCACGCCCTGCACCACCGGGTAGTCCCGGTTGAACACGGCATCCACCACCAGCTTGCCGAACCCCGGGATGGAGAACACCTGCTCCGTCAGCACGGCGCCGGACAGCAAGGTGCCGAACTCCAGCGCCCCCAGCGTCACCACCGGAACCAGCGCGTTGCGGAAGGCGTGCCGCACCACGACCACGAACTCCGACAATCCCTTGGCCCGTGCCGTGCGCACGAAATCCTGGTCCAGCGCCGTCAGCATCGCGCTGCGCGTGTGCCGCATCAGCACCGCCGAAATCGCGTTGCCGAGCACGAAGGCCGGCATGATCGTAGTCGCCAACGACTGCCGCCAGTCCTCCGTCAGCGGCACGTAGCCGGAGGGGGGTAGCCAGCCGAGCTGCACCGAGACCAGCAGGATGAGCATGATGCCGAGCCAGAAATTCGGCGTGCTCAGCCCGGCCAGCCCCAGGAAGTTGACCACGTAATCCCAAGCCGTGTTGCGATACACCGCCGACAGCACGCCCGCCGGCACACCGATGCACAGCGCGATGACGAACGCCATGGAGGCGAGCTGCATCGTGACCGGCAGCTTTTGCGCGACCAGGTTCAGCACCGGCTCCCGGATTCGCCAGGAATGGCCGAGATCGCCCTGCAGCACGCCGCTGATCCAGTGGAGGTATTGCAGCGGGATCGGCCGGTCGAGCCAGAGCTCGGCGCGGATTTGCGCCATGACGACCGGGTCGCCGCGATATTCGCCCGCGAGCACGGTGGCGGGATCGCCGGGCATGAGCTGCTGCAGCGCGAAAACGAGAATGCTGACGATCAGGATGGTGGGGATGACCTGCAGCAGCCGCGTCCCGAGATGGCCGCGCATCTACTTGGCCAAGCTGACGCCCTGCAGCCGGATCATCCCATCCGGCACCTGGACGAAGCCTTTCACGCGCGCCTGCATCCCGACGATGGCCTTTTGATACCAGAGGTACATCGTCGGCAGGTCCTCCGCCTCCTGCGCGTACATCCGCCCGTAGAGCGCGCGGCGCTCGCCGGGATCGGCCACGGCCCGGGCTCCCGTCAGCGCCTGGTCCACCACGGGGTTGGAGTATTTGCCGTCGTTCAGCGCGCCGCCGGTATGCAGGAAGGAGTAGAGGTTGCCGTCCGGATCGACGCGGCCCGACCACGCGGTCAGGAAGGCTTCGAAATCACCGCGGTTGGCCGCGTTCAACGCCGATGCGTATTCGCTCGCCGTGATCCGCACGTCGAACCCGGCCTCGTTGGCCATCGACTGAATGACCTCGCCGACCTGCCGGAGGTCCGGGTTGTTCGGCACGGTGAGCTGCACCGTCACCGGCAGCGTCACACCCGCCTCGGCGAGCAGCTTTTTGGCGCCGGCCACGTCGCGCCCGCCCGGCTTGAGCGTGCCGACATGCATCGGGCTGGCCGGCGGGATGCCCTGCGCGGCGGGCGCGAACAGGCCGTTATAGACGACCTGGATCAGGGCCTCGCGGTCGATGGCCTTCTGGAACGCCTGCCGGATCCGCTTGTCCTGCCCGATCGGGGACTTGGCCCGGTCGCCATTGCCCGTGTTGAAGTTGATGGTCTGGTAGCCGAGCGCGTCCGTCATCGCGAGCGCCAGCCGCCGGTCGGCCTTCACCGCCTCCACATCGGTCGGGATGATGTATTCGACCAGATCCGTGCTGCCGGCCTGCAGGTTGGCCAGCCGGATCGAGCTGTCGGGGATCGTCTGATACACCACACGATCGAGCTTGATCGCATCGGCGTTCCAATATTGCGGAAAGCGCTGCAGCGTTATGTGGTCCTGCGGCACGCGCTCGACGAAGCTGAACGGCCCCGCGCAGACCGGCTTCAGTTGGAAGTCCTTGCCCGCCGCCTCGGCCGCCTTGGGCGAGACGATCATGCCGGACCGGTCCGTCAGCTGCGCCAGGAACGGCGAGGACGCTTCCTTGAGCAGGACCTTCACCGTCAGCGGATCGACCACTTCCACATGGTCCATCGCGTTGATCTCGGAGCGGCGGAAGCTGCCGGCCATCGTCAGGTGCCGCATCAGCGAGTAGCGCACCGCTTCCGCATCCATCTTGGTGCCGTCTTGGAACAGCACCCCGTCGCGCAGCTTGATCACCAGCGTCTTGGGGTCGGTCCACTCGTATCCCGTCGCCAGCTGCGGCACGATTTCGAGCTTGGCGTTGATGTCGAACAGCTTGTCGCACAGCCCGGCGAACACGATCCGGCTCACATAGGTCCGCGCCAGGGTGGGATCGAGGCTGTCCGGATCCTCGCGCAAGGCGATCCGGAACGGTTGGGCAAGGGCGGGTGTGGCGACGGCCGCGGCAAGCGCCACGGCCAGAACGAGGCGGCGCATGGCAACTCCGCAGAATGATTGATGACACCAGACTGACGCGGACGCGCAGCGCTGACAAGCACGCCGTGTGAGACAGGGAACAAAAACGAAACACGGTTATTTGTTAACAAGATTTGGGTCTTAAATCCTATCAACCGCGCCGCTGCCACCGAACCCGGAGTGTCTTCATGAGCGACGCGCGCACCACCCTCTCCCTTGTCGGCCTGGCCGCCACCATGCTTGGCGCCGTTCTGTACGGCCACGGCCATGGCGCGCCGGATCCGTCCATCATGCTGGTCGTACTGGTCGCCGCCATGGCGGCCGGGATCGCCGGGCTCGCCTTTTCCGCGCTTTCCTGCGCGATCCTGCTGCACCTCATGCCCGACACGCTGCGCGTGCTCCAGCTTGTCGCATTGTGCAGCGTCTCCAACCAGCTGCTCACCGTGTGGTGCCTGCGCCGCGACATCGTCTGGCGCGACATGGCCGGGCTGGTCGCCGGGGGCCTGGCGGGGATCGTGCCGGGCTTGTGGACGCTGCTGCACGTCCAGCCGCAATCGGTCGCCCGCGGCATCGGCGCGGTGATGATGGTCTACGCGGTCCACCTCGTCCTGGGCGAGATCCCCGCCGTGCGGACCCGGTCGCGCTGGGCCGACGCCGCCGTCGGCTTTGCGGCCTCCGCCACCGGTGCGGTCTCAACGCTGCCGTCCCTGCCGGTCACGATGTGGTGCCAGGCGCGCGGCTACAGCAAGCAGGCGCTGCGGGCCACGGTGCAGCCCTTCGTGCTGGCCGTGCAGATCGTCACGGTCCCGCTGCTCGCGCATGCCGCACCGGACAGCGCGATCGGCGCGGCCGACCTGCTGTGTGTTCCCGCCAGCCTGCTCGGCACCCAGATCGGGCTGGGCTGCGTCCGCGGCTTGTCCAACCGGCAATTCGCTCTTGCGGTGGCGACGCTCTCGGCCATCTGCGGCGTCAGTTTCTGGCTTTAACCGAAGCTTCACCAGTTGCGGCCATGCTCACCCCGTGTCCGCAACGTCCACCGCCTTCATCCCGCTCCTGCTCGGCGCCGTCGCCGATCAGGAGGCGGGTCGCTGGCCCGAAGCCGAACGGGGGTTCGACGCCGTTCTGGAATTGGAACCGGAACAGCCGCAGGCGTTGCTGTTCGCCGGCGTGCTGGCCATGCGCACCGGGCGCCCCGCCCGGGCGAGCGAGCTGCTCCAACGCGCCGTCGCAGCCCGGCCGGGCTACGCTGAGGTGCATTTCGCCTACGGCAACGCGCTCTGGGCCGATGGGCACCGCGGCCCCGCCCGCGTCGCCTGGCAGCAGGCGATCCGGCTGGAACCAACCCATGTCGGCGCCCTGCTCAACCTGGCCCAGGCCGAGGAGCGCTCGGGCGAGGCGGAGCTGGCCGTCGCCCATTGCCGGGCCGCCATCGCCGCCCAACCCGAAAGCCCGGCGCCCTGGAGCGCGCTGGCCAGCGCGCTGTGCTCCAGCGGAGAAGCGGCCGAAGCGCTGCAGGCGGCCGACGCCGCCCTCGCATGCGACGACGCCTTCGGCCCCGCGCACCACCATCGCGGCATGGCTCTTAAAGCCCTGGGCCGCACGGAAGACGCGGCCCAGGCCCTGCGCCGGGCCGTGCAGCACCAGCCGGGCTCGGCCAGCAGCCACCTCAACCTGGCCAACCTCCTGCACGACCTCGGCGACACAGAAGCGGCCGAGCGGCACTGCCGCGCCGCCATCCAGCGTGACCCGGCCCTCGCCGAGGCGCACACCGTGCTCGGCTTCCTGCTCACCCAGACCGGCGATCTCGATGGCGCCATCGCCGCTTGCAACCGCGCTCTGGCGATCGAGCCCGAGCTGCCGGAAGCGCAGTGGAACCTCGGCATCGCCCTACTCACCGGGGGCGACCTGCCGGCCGGGTTCGCCCGCTATGAGTGGCGCAAGCGGCACCCGGTGCTCGGCCGGGAGTTCTTCGCCCTGCCCGACCCGGAATGGACCGGCCAGCCTCTTGCCGGCAGTCGCATCGTGGTGATGGCCGAGCAGGGGCTCGGGGACGCCATCATGTTCGCCCGTTACGGCGCCGTCCTGGCCGAGCGCGGCGCAACCGTGGCCATCGCCTGCGACCGCAGGCTGGTGCCATTGCTGCGCCGAACCCCGGGTGTGACGGAGGTGCTCGCCAAGCGGCGCGACATGCCGCGCTTCGATTTCTGGGTCGATCAGATGAGCCTGCCGCATCTGTGCGGTACCACCGCCGATACGATACCCTCGCCCGGCCCGTATCTGTCCGCCGATCCAGAGGCGTCGCAGCGTTGGTCGACCCGGCTTGCTGGACTGTCGGGCCGCCGGGTCGGGGTCGCCTGGGCCGGCAATCCGCTGCACAGCAACGACCGGAACCGTTCCTGCCCGCCGGCCGTGTTCCGCGACATCCTGCGCTCGCCGGGCCTCGCCGGCGTCAGCCTGCAGGTCGGCGGCTCCGCCGGCGCAGCCGCGGAACTCGAACTGCGGGACTGGTCCGCCGCCCTGGTCGATTACGGCGAAACGGCCGCGCTGATCGATCAACTGGACCTGGTCATCACCGTCGATACCAGCGTCGCCCACGTCGCGGCTGCCCTCGGCAAGCCGACCTGGATCTTGCTGCCGCATTGCCCGGAATGGCGCTGGTTGCGCGATCGGTCCGACACTCCCTGGTACGATTGCGTGCGCCTGTTCCGCCAGCCCCGCCCGGGCGACTGGGCCGCCGTGCGCGACGCCGTACGCGCCGCGCTCGCCTCACCGCCAGCGTAGGAGGACGCGCTCCAGCGTGCCGAGCAGCCAGGCCACCGTCAGTCCGAGCAGCGACAGCACCACGATGCCGGCGAGCAGGTTGTCCGTGTCGTAAAGGTTGCCGGCCTGCAGCACGAAGGCGCCGATGCCGCGCTCCGCCCCGATCATCTCGGCCGCGACCAGCAGGATGATCGCGATCGAACTGGTCACGCGGAAGCCCGATAGGATCGCCGGCATCGCCCCGGGCAGCAGGATCCGCCACACGATCGCGGCCCGCGACAAGCCGAACGCCTGCCCCATGCGCACCAGCCCGCGCGGCACCGCGTCCACCCCGGCCGCCGTGTTGATCACGGTGGGGAAGAACACGCCGAAACCGAGCGTCGCGATCTTGGAGCCTTCGCCGATGCCGAACCAGATGATGAACAACGGCACCAGCGCGATCTTGGGGATCGGGAACAGGGCCGACACCACGGCCATGCCCGGCGAGCGCGCCCAGGCCGCGATCCCGACCAGGAACCCGACCGCGATCCCGCACACGGTGCCGATCGTCCAGCCGATCGCCAGCCGGCTCAGCGACGCGCCGAGGTGCCGCCACAACTCGCCGCTGCGGGCGAGGTCGACCAGGGCCCGGCCGATCGCGACCGGCGGCGGCAAGAACTGCGTCGAAATGGCCCCTGCGCTCGCGCCCCACTGCCAGAGCAGCACCAGCCCCACCAGCGTGGCCGCGCCGGCTGCCGGCAGCGCCCGCGGCGCGAACCCGCGCGCCCGGAACGGGACGGGCCCGGCGATCTCAACCACCGACCAGCTCGCGCTCGGCGGCCGCGGCATCGTCGCGGATCAGCGCCCAAAGCTCGGCCTGCACCGCCGCCAGCGCCGGTTCGGTCTCGTCGCGCCCCGCCAGCGGCCGGTCGATCGACAGCACCTGCTTGATCCGCCCCGGCCGCCGCGACAGCACGGCCACTTGGTGACCGAGACGCACCGCCTCGTTCAGGTTGTGGGTGACGTAGATCGTCGTCGTCCCGGCCCGTTCGATCAGCCCGGCGAACTCGTCCAGCAACAGCAACCGGGTCTGCGCATCGAGCGCCGAGAGCGGCTCGTCCATCAGCAGGCAGGCCGGCCGCACCGCCAGCGCCCGCGCGATCCCGACCCGCTGGCGCATGCCGCCCGACAGCTCCTTGGGCCACGCCCCGGCGAATTGCTCCAACCCCGTCAGCGCCAGCACCTCCCGCACGCGGTCCCGCCGCTCCGCTCGGCCGAGCCCGCCGAGCACGAGCGATACGTTGCCGGCCACGCTGCGCCAGGGCAGCAGGGCGAAATCCTGGAACACCGGCGTCATCATGTTGAGGCAATCGTCGGCGACGTGCCCTTCGAGCATGACGCGTCCCCGATCCGGGCGGATCAGCCCGGCGGCGATCCCGAGCAGCGTGCTCTTGCCGCACCCCGACGGCCCGACCAGTACCAGGACGCGCCCGGGCTCCGCCACCAGATCGATGCCCTCCAGTACCGGCAGCGAGCCATAGCGGTGCGAGATCCCCTCGATCAAAACCCGCAGGCGCGAGCCGATCACGGTCGGTCGGGCAGCGCCGGCAGAAACCGGGTGTCGATGATGTCGGCCGGGTCGGCGCCGGTCTTGACCAGGCCCTGCTCGATGAACCACCGCTGCTGCGCGGCAACGTCAGCCACGTCGAGCGCACCCGCCGCGTCGTAATAGCCGACGCCGTCGAGGATCTTCTGCGGGGCTGCCGGGTCGCCGGTGAAGACGAACTTCTCGATGTCGGCGATCGCCGCCTCGGTGCGCGCGTCGCGCACCGGTGCCCCGTCCGCGCCTTTACGCAGGAACGCGGCCCGATAGTCGTCCACCCCCTGTTTATAAGCGGCGGCGAACCGGTGCAGCGCGTCCGCGTGGTCGGCCGTCATGCGGCTCGGCGCGAACACGGCGGTGATCTGATACGGCACGATCTCGCCGACCCAGGCGATGATCTTCGCCTGCCCCGCCGCGTCGAGCGGCTTGGCCATCGAGGCGATCGCCATGGTGCTGTCGATCTGCCCGGTTCGCACGGCCGCGATCATGTTGCCGATCGTCTGCAATGGCCGCAGCGTGATGGACTGGAGCGGCACGCCCTCCGCGCCAGCGATCCGGCCCGCCATGTAGTGGAACGAGGAGCCGAATTGCGTGATGCCCATCGAATGGCCGCCGAGCTGGGCCGGCGAGGTCAGCCCGGCCGCGAACGCCGCCGGCGACGCGAGCAGCGCCGTGCCCTCGAAGCCCTTTTCCTCATGCAATCCGCCGCCGATCACCTTGAGCGCCCCGCGCCCGGCCAGGTTGAAGAAACCGCCGGTCAGCGCCGTGATGCCGACGTCGATATCGGCGGAAACCGCGGCGGCGGCGATCGGCTGGGCCGCCTCGAAGAACTTGAACTGGGCGTCGAGCCCATTCTGCGCGAAGTAGCCGCGGGCCATCGCCAGGTAGAGCGGGGCCGGCGAGAGCGTGTGCAGCAGGCCGATCCGCATCGGTTCCGCCGCCTCGGCGCCGCGCCCGAGCACGACCGCCACCATCAGCGCCACCACTGCCCGCATTGCCGCCCTCCCCCGCTGGACGGGGTCCATGCCACACAACGGCGCAGGGCGGTAGTTGCAACACCCGGCGCCGCTGCCCATACGGGGTCGCATGGCCCCGCCACTGCTCCTTCTGCAAGACATCCACCTGTCGCTCGGCTCCGCCCCGTTGCTGGCCGGCGCCGAACTCGGCGTCGGCGCGGGCGAGCGCATCTGCCTGGTCGGGCGCAACGGCTCCGGCAAATCGACGCTGCTCAAGGTGGCGGCGGGGCTGCTGCAGCCCGATGGCGGCACGCGTTTTCTGCAGCCCGGCGCCACCGTCCGCTATCTGCCGCAGGAGCCGGACTTCTCCGGTTTCGCCACCACGCTGGATTATGTGGAGGCCGGCATGGGCCCCGGCGACGACCCGTATCGCGGTCGCGCCCTGCTGGATCGGCTCGGCCTCACGGGGGAGGAGGACCCGGCACAGCTCTCCGGCGGGCAACAGCGCCGCGCCGCCATCGCACGCACGCTGGCTCCCTCCCCCGATCTGCTGCTGCTCGACGAGCCGACCAACCACCTGGACTTACCGGCGATCGAATGGCTGGAGGCCGAGCTGAAATCGCTGCGCGCCGGCCTGGTGCTGATCAGCCACGACCGGCGCCTGCTGGAGACGTTGAGCCGCAGCATCGTTTGGCTCGATGGCGGGACCACGCGGCGGATTGACCGCGGCTTCGCCCATTACGAGGCCTGGCGCGAGGAGGTGGAGGCGCAGGCGGAGCGCGATACACATTTGCTCGGCCGCCAGATTGCGCGGGAAGAGCATTGGATGCGCTACGGCGTGACGGCGCGGCGCAAGCGCAACGTGCGCCGGGTCGGCGAGCTGCAGGCGCTCCGGCAGAAGCGCCGCGACCTGGGCGGTCCGGCGACCGCGCTGAAGCTGAACGCGACGGAAGCCGATCTGTCCGGCAAGCTGGTCGCCGTGGCGGAGAAGGTCAGCAAGGGCTATGGCGGGCCGCCGATCGTGCAGGACCTGACCTTGCGCGTGATCCGTGGCGACCGGCTCGGCATCGTCGGGCCCAATGGCGCCGGCAAGACCACCCTGCTCAACCTGCTGACCGGCCGCGACGTGCCCGATAGCGGCGAGGTCCGCATCGGCACCAGCCTGGCCGCCATCACGCTCGATCAGCAGCGCGCCTCGCTCGACCCAGCGGCGACCCTGTCCGACACGTTGACCGGCGGTGGCGGCGACACGGTCGACGTCGGCGGCGAGAAGCGGCACGTGATCGGTTACATGAAGGAGTTCCTGTTCAAGCCGGAACAGGCGCGCACCCCGGTCGGCGTGCTCTCCGGCGGCGAACGCGGGCGGCTGACGCTGGCCTGCGCCATGGCCCGGCCCAGCAACCTACTGGTGCTCGACGAGCCGACCAACGATCTCGATCTCGAGACGCTCGACCTCCTGCAGGACATGCTGGCCGAGTATCCCGGCACCGTGCTGCTGGTGAGCCACGACCGCGACTTCCTCGACCGGATCGTGACGTCGACGCTGGCCTCCGAAGGCGGCGGGCGCTGGATCGAATACGCCGGCGGCTACAGCGACATGGTGCTGCAACGCGGCGCCGGCGAACCCGCAGTGGCGGCGCAGCGGACGCGGGCGGGCGCGGCGCAACCGTCCAAGACCGCCGCGCGCAAGCTGTCGTTCAAGGACAAGCACGCGTTGGAGGCGCTGCCCAAGCAGTTGGAGGCGCTCGCCGCCGAACGCGCCGCCCTGCAGACCCGGCTGGCCGATCCCGCCCTCTATGCCAAGGACCCGGCCGCCTTTGCGCGCACGACGGACCGGCTGGCCCGCGTGGAAACCGACCTCGCGGCCGCGGAAGAGCGTTGGCTCGAGCTGGAGATGATGCGCGAGGAGTTGGAGGCGTCATGAGGGGGATGCTCTCGGTGGTCTCGCCCTAGCAGCTGAGCCGACGTCGTCTCCCTTCCTTGCGCCGCGCTCCGCCCGCCCGCATACAGCCGGGCAGAGGCGCGAGCCTGATAGGGAGGATGATGAATGGATCGAGTTGACGCTTCCGGTCTGCACGTGGCGGGCGAGTTGCATCGCTTCATCACCGACGAGGCGTTGCCCGGCACGGGGGTCGACGCTTCCGCGTTCTGGTCCGGCCTGGCGTCCCTCCTGCGCGACCTCGCACCGCGCAACCGGGCGCTCCTGGCCCGCCGCGACGCGCTGCAGGTCCAGATCGATGACTGGCACCGCGAGCGCAAGGGCCGGGCGATCGACCCGGCGGAATATGGCAGCTTCCTGCGCGAGATCGGCTACCTCCTGGACCCGCCGGCCAGCGTTTCGGTCGACACCGCCAACGTGGATCCCGAGATCGCCACGATCGCCGGGCCGCAACTCGTCGTGCCAGTCTCGAACGCCCGCTATGCCTTGAATGCCGCCAACGCCCGATGGGGCAGCCTCTACGACGCGCTGTACGGCACGGATGCGCTCCCCGAGACCGAAGGCGCCACCCGTGGCCGCGGCTATAACCCGGCGCGCGGTGCCCTCGTCGTCGCGCGCGCCAAGCAGGTGCTGGACGAGGCCGCGCCGCTCGCGACCGGGTCGCATGGGGATGCCACGGCGTATCGGGTCGACGGCGGCCAGTTGCGGGTCGAGACCGCGTCCGGCGCCGTCGCGCTGCGCGAGCCCGCGCAGTTCGTCGGCTATCGCGGCGCGCCCGATCAGCCAGCCTCGATCCTGCTGCGGCACAACGGCATTCACCTTGAGATCGTCGTCGACCGGTCGCATCCGATCGGCAAGACCGACCCGTCCGGGGTCGCCGACCTCCTGCTCGAATCCGCCATCTCGACGATCCAGGACCTCGAGGACAGCGTCGCCGCCGTGGATGCCGCCGACAAGGTTCTGGTCTACCGCAATTGGCTCGGGCTGATGCGCGGCGATCTGTCCGCCAGCTTCGAGAAGGGCGGGCAGACGCTGGAGCGGCGGCTGGAGCCCGACCGCACGTATCAAGCGCCGAACGGCGGCACGCTGACCCTCGCAGGCCGCAGCTTGATGCTGATCCGTAACGTCGGTCACCATATGTACACGGATGCGGTGCTGCTGGACGGCGAAGAGGTCCCGGAAGGCATGCTGGACGCCGCGGTGACGTCGCTCATCGCCATGCACGACCTGCGCTCGGCCGGTCCGATCCGCAACAGCCGGGCCGGCTCGGTCTATATCGTCAAGCCGAAGATGCACGGGCCGGAGGAGGTCGCGTTCGCCAACGAGATCTTCGACCGCGTCGAGCACCTGCTCGGGCTCGGCGCCCACACGCTCAAGATGGGGATCATGGACGAGGAGCGCCGCACCAGCGCCAACCTCGCCGCCTGCATCGCCGCAGCCAAGGACAGGGTGGTGTTCATCAACACCGGCTTCCTGGACCGGACGGGCGACGAGATCCATACCTCCATGGAGGCTGGGCCGATGGTGCGCAAGAACGAGATGCGCGGCACCGCCTGGATCAAGGCCTACGAGGATCGCAACGTCGACATCGGGCTGGCGTGCGGCCTGCGCGGCAAGGCGCAGATCGGCAAGGGCATGTGGGCCGCGCCGGATCGGATGGCCGACATGCTGGACCAGAAGATCGGTCATCCCCGCGCAGGCGCCAACACGGCTTGGGTTCCTTCTCCCACCGCCGCCACCTTGCACGCTCTGCATTACCATCAGGTAAACGTGGCCGAGCGGCAGGCCGAGTTGGCCGGCCAGAGCCGAGGCACGCTGGAGGCGCTGCTGACGGTTCCGCTCGCCGACCGGCCGAACTGGGCGCCCGACGACGTGCAGCAGGAGCTCGACAACAACGTCCAGGGCATTCTCGGCTATGTGGTGCGCTGGATCGATGCCGGCGTCGGCTGCTCCAAGGTCCCCGACATCCATGACGTCGGTCTCATGGAGGATCGCGCCACCCTGCGCATCAGCAGCCAGCACATCGCCAACTGGCTGCACCACGGCATCGTCACGGCCGACCAGGTTCGAGCGACCCTGTCGCGCATGGCCGCCGTGGTGGACCGGCAGAACGCCGCCGATGCGGGTTACACGCCCTTGGCCGGCAACGAGGATGGGCCGGCGTTCCAGGCCGCGTGCGACCTGATTTTCGAGGGCCGGTCGCAGCCGAACGGCTACACGGAATTCGTCCTGCACCGTCGGCGTCGGGAAGCGAAGGCGGCCTGATCGACGCGGGGCTGGTGCGAACCAGCCCCGATCTCGTCGGCGGATGGTGGGCGCGACAGGGATTGAACCTGTGACCCCCGCCATGTCAAGGCGATGCTCTACCGCTGAGCTACGCGCCCATCCGCCGGCGCCGGAGCGCCGCGTCCGGCTGTTTAGACGGCGTCGCGCGCGCGCGCAAGACAGGTGACAGCCGGCCGCGACAGCGATTGAATGAGACATGGACCAAACCATGCCGCTTGAGACCGGGAGCGATCCGTCCGCGTTCCCCCGACCCCCGTTTCGCATCGCGTCTCCCCCGCGCCGGACGGCGCCGATCGTGTTCGCCTCGCCGCATTCCGGCCGCGACTATCCCCTGACCTTCCTGCAATCCACACGGCTCGACGCGGCCGGGCTGCGCCGGAGCGAGGATTGCTTCGTCGACGAGTTGTTTGCGGGCGCGACCGATGCCGGCGCCCCGCTGGTCGCGGCCACGTTCGCCCGCGCCTACTGCGACCCGAACCGCGAGCGGTGGGAGCTCGACCCGGCGATGTTCGACGAGATCCTGCCCGACTGGGTGAACACCACCAGCGCCCGGGTTGGCGCCGGGCTCGGCACGCTGGCGCGCGTGGTCGCGTCGGGACAGTCGATCTACTGCCGCAAGCTCTCCTTCCGCGAGGCAGAGGAGCGGGTCCGGTCGACCTGGGAGCCGTACCACGCCGCGCTGCGCTCGCTTTTGGACGACACCAAGCGGCAATTCGGCGCCTGCCTGCTGATCGACTGCCATTCCATGCCGGCTCAAACCCTCGCCGGCCGCCCCTCGCCCGAGATCATTCTCGGCGACGCCCACGGCACCGCTTGCGCCCCGTCCATCATGCTCGCCGTGGAGACCCTGCTCGGCGATCTCGGCTTCACCGTGCGCCGCAACGATCCTTATGCGGGCGGCTACGTCACGCGCCATTACGGGCGCCCGCGCGAGCGGATCCACGCTGTTCAGATCGAGATCGCTCGGAGCCTCTACATGGACGAGGCACGGCTGGAGCGGCGGCCGGACTTCGCGGCCATGCAGCGCAAGCTGACCCAGTTCGCCACCGCGCTCGGCGCCGAGGCGGGCGATCTGCTGCGGGCAGCATCGGACGCCTGAAGATTTGAGCCCGTCTTAACGGATCGTTCATCGCTCGCGGCTACGGTCGTGGGCGATGCAGCTTCTTCTTCTCTTCCTGGTAGCGCTTCTTGGGCTGTCCCACTCGGCCCGGGCTCAGATCGCGCCATCTGCGCTTTGCCGGGCTGCCATCGCATCGGCGGAGCGCGCTTACGGCGTGCCCGACCGGTTGATGCAGGCGATCGGGGTCGTGGAGAGTGGCCGGGCGGACGAGCGCGGGGGCGTGACTGCCTGGCCTTGGACCATCAACGTCGAGGGAACCGGCTATGTTTTCGAGACCAAGCAGGCCGCGATCGACGCGGTGAATGCCCACAAGGCTCGTGGCGCGCGGTCGATCGACGTCGGGTGCATGCAGGTCAACCTGTTGCATCACGGATCGGCGTTCGGCTCGTTGGAACAAGCCTTCGATCCCGGGGCCAATGCCCGCTACGCTGCCACCTTTCTGCAGAAGCTGTTGGGGCAGACCGGATCATGGCCGCGGGCGGCTGCGGGCTATCATTCGCTGACACCGGATATTGGCGCGGATTACGGCCGCAAGGTGCTGTCGGTGTGGGCCCGGCCGGGTCTCGGCGAGCCTGTGCCTTACATCGCGGTGGGACGCGGATCGGCGATGGCGAACCTGGTGCCTCCCTCAACCGCCTTCACCTCGCAGCCTGCGGCGACCCGGCCCATCGCGCCGTCGCCCGGCGGCCTCGGCCTTGGCGGCAGCATGACCGCCCGGGTGATCGGCTCGGGCGTCAATGGATCCGTCGCCAGCAATGGGTCGTCCGGTGGCTCGACCGGACGGGGGCTCGACGCCTACCGGTCGATGCCGACCCGGCTGGCAACGAACCTCCCGTTCCGGCGGGGCTGACCGCCCCTCAGTAGCTGCGTGGCAGACCCAGCACGTGCTCCGCGACGAAGGAGAGCACGAGGTTGGTGCTGATCGGCGCCACCTGATACAGCCGGGCTTCGCGGTATTTACGCTCTACGTCATACTCCTCGGCGAAGCCGAAACCGCCGTGGGTCTGGATGCAGGCCTCCGCCGCGGCCCAACTCGCCTCGGCGGCGAGCAGTTTGGCCATGTTGGCCTGCTCGCCGCATGGCAGCCCGGCGGCAAAGCGCTCGCAGCCATCCTGCACCATCAACTCGGCCGCGCGCATCTGCGCGTACGCTTTGGCGATGGGGAATTGAATGCCCTGGTTCTGCCCGATCGGCCGCCCGAAGACCGAACGCTCCCGCGCATAAGCGACCGACTTGCTGGTGAACCACTTGGCATCGCCGATGCACTCGGAGGCAATCAGCAGGCGCTCGGCATTCATGCCGTCCAGAATGTAGCGAAAGCCCTTGCCTTCCTCGCCGATCAGGCTACTGGCCGGAATGCGCATGTTGTCGAAGAAAACTTCGCACGAATTATGGTTCATCATCGTCCGGATCGGCCGAATGGTGAGCCCGTTATCGAGAAGCGGCCGCATGTCGAAGATGAAGACGGAGAGCCCCTCCGTCCGCTTCTGCACCTGGTCACGCGGTGTGGTGCGGGCCAGCAGCAGCATGAGGTCGGAATGTTCGGCGCGGCTGGTCCAGATTTTCTGACCGTTGATGACGTATTCATTGCCATCACGCCGCGCCATCGTGCGCAACGCGGTCGTGTCGGTGCCGCTCGTCGGCTCCGTCACCCCGAACGCCTGCAGCCGCAACGAGCCGCTGGCGATTTGCGGTAGGTAGAGGTCCTTCTGCTCGGTGCTTCCGTGCCGGAGCACGGTGCCCATCATATACATCTGGGCATGGCAGGCGGCGCCGTTGCAGCCCTCCGCATGGATGGTTTCGAGGATTTCGCTGGCCTCGCGCAGCCCCAACCCGGCGCCACCGTATTGTTCGGGGATCAACGCACCGAGATAACCGGCTTCGGTCAGGGCTGTGACGAATTCGGTTGGATAGGCCCGTGCCGTGTCCAGGCCGCGCCAATACTCGCCCGGGAAGCGCGCGCAGAGCTTGGCCACCTCGTCACGGATGGCGCTCTCGCCCTCCAATCGCGTCTGCTGGTCCATCGGACTCTCCTCCCAATCTTCGTTACTTAGGCCATCGACGTCTCGCGGGGCTTGCGCAGAACGCCCGATAATCGCCCCATGCCGTCCTAGGCTGGGCCGGGCCGGCCCGCCAGCACATCTCGGATCGCGTCGTCCAGTTCCACCGTGCGGAATGGCTTGCGCAATAACCGGCACTGAGTCGCCTGCGGCGTGAAATAGCCCGACATCATCAGGATCTTGATCCGCCGGTTGCGGGCACTCACCAGATCATACAGTTCGAAGCCCGACATGCCCGGCATCCGAATGTCGGTGACCATGACGTCAAGGTCTGGATTTTCTTGTAACCGATCCAGGGCCTCGAAGCCATTTGCCGCTTTGATGACGCTGTAGCCGAGTTCCTCGAGCATGTCCGCCGACGTTTCGCGAACGTCTTCGTTGTCGTCCACCAACAGAACGCTGTGATGATGGTCGGGCATTCTCTCGATTTCCCCACGCAGCCTGCTGGCATCGATGCCGCTCAACCTTTGACCTACCTGACGCGAGCCGCCCCGTGCACCGGAAACGCCATGGTGTTGCCGTCAAAAAACCGTGGGTGAACGGAATTCGGCACCTGACTCCAATCGAAACGAGTGCCGCCACAACCCCAACGGGAGCTCACTTGACGTTAGTATAACGTTAATTTAACATCAGGCGAGAGTTGGAACTCCATTGATGTCTTCGGTTGCAGCCTCCCTGCCGAGCACCGCCCTCCTGCACACGACGCTGCTCGGCATCACCACGCCGCTCAGCGGCGTAGCCGTCTCACCGGCCACGGTGGGCCCATTGCTGGCCATCGTGAGCGTGCAGCACGGAGCGCTGAGTGCCGAACTCGGGCCGGGCGCCACCGTCCGTGGCGGCGGTTCCGCGATGCTCTGGGTCAGCGGCGAGGTCGCCGAGGTGAACGCCAAGCTCGCCACCCTCACCTATCTCGGCACCGGTGCCGGGTCTGATCGCCTGACCGTGCTGATCCTCGATGGGCAGGGTGCCTTGACCTCGATACAAGCCCCTGTCCGCGTCCTACCGCTCGCCGTCGCAACCGCCGAGCCGGTCGCCCCCGTGCTGATCGACGGCGGGACGCTCACTCTCGAAAATCGCGTGTTGGACGGCCCGCATCTCTCGATCGTCGAGCTGAGTGGCAGCCAGCGCACGCCGGCCGCGATCCTGATCAATACGACCCTGACGGCACGGAGCACGCTCTCGTTCCGCAATGACAGCGCCGGCGGGCCGTCGCCGCGCCTGGCCATCGCGGGACAAGTCCGGCTCGACGGGATCACGAGCTTCGCCGGAGCCGCCACGTCCATCAGCGTGGCCAAGGGTGCCAGCCTGTTCAATGAGGGCACGATCACCATCGAGGCCGGCGCCGCGCAGTTTGCCGGCGCCGGCATGCTGATCAACAACGGCACCGTCGCGATCGGCAACGGCCCCGGCACCATCCGGATCGGCACAACGCTTGGCGGCACCGGCCAGGTCACGCTCGCCGAGGGCACCGTGCTCGCGCTCGACGGGACCGTCGGGCCGCGAGAGACCATTCTCTTTGGCGCCGGTGCCCAAACCCTCCACCTCGCAAATCCGGCCGGCTTCACCGGCATCCTCGCCGGGCTGTCCCACAGCGACGCGATCGTGCTCGACGGCGCCGCAGCCACGAACGCCTTCTTCAGCGGCGGCACCGACATCGGCTCCGGCACCCTCTCCTTGTTCGACGGCGCGCATCCGATCGGAAACCTGCGCCTGACTGGCCTCGAGCCCGGCGCCACCTTCCAGCTCGGCACCGACCCCGCCGGCAACGCCACGGTCCGCCTCGCCGACGCCAAGCTGGCCGGATCGCACACGACCACCCCCGTGTATCGCTTCTTCGACACCGCCCACGGTACCCAGCTACTCACGCAGAGCGCCGCCGAGCGCGACGCCATCCAGGCGGGCCGCCCCGACCTCCGCGACGAAGGCGTCGCTTTCGGCGCCGTCCAGACACCAGGCGCCGATGCCGACACGGTCGCTATCTACCGCTTCTTCGATACCAGCAACGGCACTCATTTCCTGACGGCGAGCGCCACCGAGCGAGACGCCCTGCTCAGCGCACGACCGGATTTCGTCTTTGAGCCCGGAAGCACCTTGTTCGAACACGCGACCGCGGTCGCCGGCGACGCCGCCGTTTACCGCTTCTTCGAGGCCACGTCCGGCGCGCATTTCTTCACCGCCGATCCGGTCGAGCGCGCATCGCTTTTGCACGGGCGGCCGGACATGACGCCGGAGGGCATCGCCTTCTACGCGCCCCGGGCCTGACCCGCTGCCGCGCCCGGTTCAGCTCGAACGATGATCCGCACGCCGCTCCTGCTCGATTTGCTGGCGCGCCTCGTCCCAAAACGCGATGTCGCCCCCCTGGGGCCGACCCGCCCGCTCCCAAAGGTAATAAGCCCGCACTTGGATGGCCGCGAGGAGGTCCGCATCGCTCGCCATCGCTCAGCGCCCCGCCGCCAGTTCGCCCGGCGATCCGCCGCCGATCTCGGCCAGGATCTCCTCGTTATGCTGGCCCAGCGTCGGTACGTCGTGGCGCAGCGGCAGCCGCTCGCCATCCATCGCCAGCGGGTAGGCCGGCAGGTGGGCAACCCGGCCGTCCTGCATCGTCAACGGCACCAAACCACCCGACACGGTCAGGTGCGGGTCGTCGAATAGATCCCACGGCTCCCCGATCGGCGCGAATGGCAGCCCGAGCGCCTCGCACTTCGCCATCAGATCCGCCTTGTTGTACTGCGCCAGTGCCGCGGCCACGATCGGGATGACGCGGTCGCGGGCCGCGCGGCGGGCGTCTTGGGTGTCGAGCGACGGGTCGGCGGCCAGCGCGGGCAGGTGGAACTGCTCGCAGAACAGCCGCCACTGCGTATCGGTGACGACGCCCACGAACACCGGCTGCCCGTCGGCGCATTGGAAGATGTCGTAGATCGGCCAGGCCGGCTGCTTGACGCCCATCGGCGGCGGCTTCTGCCCGCTGATGAAGGCCTGCGCCATGTGCTGCGCCACCAACACGGCGTTGGTCTCGAACAAACCGGATTGCACGTGCTTGCCCCGGCCGGTTCGATGCCGCTCCTCGACCGCGGCGAGGATGCCGAGTGCCGCGAACGTCCCGCCCAGGATGTCGTTCACGCTGCTGCCCGCGCGCATCGGCCGGCCTGGCAGGCCGGTCATGTAGGCGAGCCCGCCCATCATCTGCACGACCTCGTCGAGCGCCACCCGGCTCTCGTACGGTCCTGGCAGGAACCCCTTGCAGCTGCAGTAAATCAGCCGGTCGTTCTCCGCCCTGAGCGCGTCGCTGGAGAGGCCCAGCTTGTCCAGCGCGCCGGGCCGGAAATTCTCCACCACGATGTCGGCCCGGCGCACCAGCGCCTTGACCTGCGCCAGCCCGGCCGCCGATTTCAGGTCGACCGCGAAGCTGCGCTTGTTGCGGTTCATCACGGCGAAGAACCCGGTCCCGGCCCCCTTGAGCCAGCGGGTTTGATCGCCCTTGCCCGCCGGCTCGACCTTGATCACGTCCGCGCCCAACTCGGCCAGCGCCAGCCCGCACGCCGGCCCCATGATCATGTGGGTGAACTCGATCACCCTCAATCCGGCCAATGGTGCCTGCATCCTCGCCCTTCTCCTACCCGATCACGGCTGCCTCCATCCAGGCGGACGCGTCTGGGTTCCCGTTATAGCCCAACGCCGGCCGGGCGCACCCTTGCACCGCCGCTTCATTGCGGGTCTTCTCGCCCGATCGGTGAAGGGAACGGATGTGAGCCAAACCAGCGCGCCCCTGCCATCGGGCGGTCCGGCCGACGACACCCGGCAGCGCATGCGCAGCATCTTCGGCGGGTCGATCGGCAATTTGATCGAATGGTACGACTTCTACGTCTACAATTCGTTCGCGCTGTATTTCGCCAAGCTGTTCTCCAACAGCCAGGACCCCACGGTGCAGTTCCTCACCGTGTTCGGCATCTATGCCGTCGCCTTCTTCATCCGCCCGATCGGCGGCCTCCTGCTCGGCAGCTACGCCGACCGCGCCGGCCGCCGCGCCGCGCTGACGCTTTCCGTGTTCCTGATGTGCGCGGGCTCCCTCGTCATCGCCGTGATCCCGACCTACGCGCAGATCGGCGTCGGCGCCCCGCTCTTGCTGCTGTTCGCGCGCTTGCTGCAGGGCCTCTCGCTCGGTGGCGAATATGCGACCTCGGCGACCTACCTGTCCGAGATGTCGGTCTCGCGGCACCGCGGCTTCTACACCTCGTTTCAATACGTGACCCTCATCGGCGGACAGGTCATCGCCGCGCTGGTGCTGCTGGTCATGCAGGGCCTACTCAGCAGCGCCCAGCTGGAGTCGTGGGGCTGGCGGGTGCCGTTCGCCCTCGGCGCGCTGGGCGCACTCTACGGCTTCTATCTGCGCCGCAACCTCGTCGAAAGCGCGGAGTTCCTGGCCAGCCGCGCAACCCGGCGTGGCAATCCCGCCCGCGAAGTCTTCCGCCATCCCCGCGAGTTGCTGCTCGTATTCGGGCTGACCATGGGCGGCACCGCGGCCTTCTATACCTTTAGCACCTACATGCCGACCTTCCTGGCCAACACGGTCAAGCTGCCGCGCGAGCAGGCCAACCTGCTGTCCTTCATCACCTTATTCTGCTTCGCGGCCATGCAGCCGGCCTTCGGCGCCCTCAGCGACCGGATCGGCCGAAAGCCCGTCCTGCTCTGGTTCGGCATCGCCGGCACGCTCTGCACCTATTGGATCATGACCAGCATGGCGGCCACGCGCGATTTCGGCACCATCCTGGCCCTCCTGCTCTTCGCGCTGCTGATCGTCTCCGGATACACCAGCATCAACGCGGTGGTGAAAGCCGAACTGTTCCCGGCCGAAGTCCGCGCACTGGGGGTCGGCCTGCCCTATGCCGTCGCCGCCAGCGTGTTCGGCGGCACCGCACCCTACATCGCACTGTATCTCAAGGGCGAAGGGCACGAGAACTGGTTCTTCATCTACATCAGCGTGCTGATCTTCGGATCGCTGCTGGTCTACGCGACGATGCGCGACACCAAGGCGCACTCGCGGATCAAAGGGTAGTCGCCGGGAGCGGTTTCGTCGCGGCCGCAGCCGCGACGAAACCGCCCTGCCCGGATCCGCCGCTTAGGCGTCGGCAGCCTTGGCCGGCTCGGCGGTCTTGCCGGCCGCCGTCATCTTCAGCTCACCGGTGATCTGACCGCCATCTTCGACCTGCAGCCGGCGGTAATGCGCGGTGCCCAGCACCTTGCCGGTCGCGCGCACGATGAGATTGGCGCGCGCCGTCAGCGTGCCGTCGATGGTGCCGGCGATCTCCGCCTCCTCCACCTCGACGGCGCCCTTGAATACGCCACCCTGCGCGATCGACAGCTCGGTCGCGTGGATCATGCTGGCTTCAACGGTGCCCTCGACCACCAGCCGCTCGGCATCCTGCACCGTGCCCTGCACGGAGATGCCCTTGCCGACCACCAGCGTGCGACGCTCGGCCGGCGCCGCAGGACGGACCGGCGGCTGCAACGTGGGACGCGGCGGCGGCGGCGCGCCCTGCGGCGACGTGCCGAGTGGGCCGCCGCCGGCGGGCGAGCCCGGCGGGGTCGGCGTGGGTGGCTGCGGCGAACCGGGGAACGGGGTGCGGCCCATGGGCTGTGGCTCCTTGCTGGCGGAAGGCGTCGGCGGCGTCGTGCCGCCGGACGTTGCGAATGCGCTGGCGGGCGGCATCCCGACCGGCACCTTGTCGGCAACGGACGGTGCCGGGTCTGGGGCCTCGTCGGGCTTACGGCGCTTGAACAAGCAGACCTCCTCCAAGGTTGGGCGCCGCTCTTTCACCCGAACGGATCGGACAAGCGGGCCATCGGTGGCGACCTGGTGCATCCCTCGAGACCGCACCGAGCCGTGAACTCCGCAGAGCGAGCCAGTCGCCTAACACGCCCCGCGCGCCCGTCACAACCCGACTAGACCATTTCCCGACCGGGTGGAAACCGTCCGAACCGCCCGGGCGGGCGCGTTGACGAAAAGAGACTGCGCTCGGATCCCGAGCCGAATGCCATCCATCGGGCGCTATCGGTCCAGCATGACGTGCACCATCACGGCCACGCCCACCACCGGAACCAACAGGTTCAGCAGCGGCACGCTGCTCGCCAGCGCGAGCAGGATCCCCGGTCCCACCGCCGCCCACCACCGGTCGCGATACAGCGCCAGCGCCTGCGCGCGGCTCATCCGGCGCATCGCCACCCCCACGAACAACCCCCGCCCGATCGCCCACCCCGTCACGATATAGCCCAGCACCAATCCGATTCCCGGCAGCAACAGCGATGCGATCAGCGTCGCGACCTGGAGCATCAGGACCTGCAGCGCCAACACGACTCCGTCCCACCCCTGGACGGAAAGCGGCGCGCCCACCGGCGCCGGCAGCCCCGGGTAGAACCGCCGCTCGACCGCGCCGGCGATCCGCTCGAGGTACAACGTCGCGATCAGCAGCGCGACCGGCACATACAGCCAGATCGCCAGCAGCAGCACCGCAGCCCCGCCGAGCGCGCCCAGCAGCCATCCGATCCAACCGCCCCCATCGGCCCACAGCTGCACCAGCCACATCGATCCCGCGAGCAGCCCGGCGAACGCCAGCAGCGACAACGCCAGGCTCCGCCAAACCACACCCAGGAACACCGGGTCATCGAGTTGCGAAAGGGCCTTGAACATCGGTTGAACCATGAAGCGACCTTGGCGGAACGGTGAGGCGATGATACGCGCCAGCCGGCGTCAACAGGAGAGCCCGATCCATGTCCCCCACCCGGTTCGACATCGTGGGCATCGGCAACGCCATCGTGGACGTGCTCGCCTCGACCGACGACGCGTTCCTGTCCAAGCACGACATGGCCAAAGGGTCCATGCGGCTGATCACCGCGGAGCAGGCGGAAGCCTTGAGCGCCGCCATGCCGCCGGGTCAGGAAACCAGCGGCGGTTCGGCGGCAAACACCTGCGCGGTCGCCGCCGAATTGGGCGCCCGGGTTGCCTTCCTCGGCAAGGTCGCCGACGACGCGCTCGGCCGCGCCTTCCAACACGACATCGCCCGTTCCGGCGTCCATTACCCGACGGAGCCGCTGCACGACGGCGCCGGGACCGCCCGCTGCCTGGTCTTCGTCACCATCGACGCGCAACGCACGATGAACACCTATCTCGGCGCCTGCGTCGGTTTCGACTCCGCCGATCTGGACGAAGCCGTCATCCGCGACAGCGCCGTGACCTACCTCGAAGGCTACCTGTTCGACCCGCCTCAGGCGCAGGCCGCCTTCCGCCGCGCCGCCGAGATCGCTCACGCGGCGGGGCGGCAAGTCGCTCTCTCCCTCTCCGACGCGTTCTGCGTCAATCGCCACCGCGACGCCTTTCGCGATTTCGTCCGCACCGAAGTCGATCTGCTCTTCGCCAACGAGGCGGAGATCTGCAGCCTCTATGAGGAGAACGAGTTTGCCGCCGCGGCGGAGCGGGCCCGGGCGGACGTCAAGCTCGTGGCCTTGACCCGCGGTGCCGAGGGCAGCCTCATCCTCCGCGGCGACGAGCGCGTCGAGATCCTTGCTGCGCCGACCCGCCTGGTCGACACCACCGGCGCCGGCGACGCCTACGCGGCCGGCTTCCTGACCGCCTACGTGGGCGGCGACGATCTGGCGGCGGCCGGCGAACTCGGCAGCCGGGCCGCGGCGGCCGTCATCGCCCAGTTCGGCGCCCGGCCGCAGGGGGGCATGCGTGACCTGGTCCGGACCACGGCGTGATCTCTGGCCTTCGACGTTCTCACCATGCGATCGGGCCCGTGGTGCCCCCGCGCTGACGCCGATACTGCGACCCGGGACGCTGCCCAGCGTACTTTAGTTCTCGCAACGCGGCACCAACTCGCTTATCTACCGCACCGCAGCATCCCACCGCGATCGTCGGGGCGGCTCCATCTCGGGCCGTCTCACGACCCATTTGCGCCGAGCGAGCCATGGACATCCGTAATATCGCTATCATCGCCCACGTCGACCACGGCAAGACGACGCTGGTCGATCAGCTCCTGAAGCAGTCCGGCGCGTTCCGAGACAATCAGCAGGTCGCCGAACGCGCGCTCGACCGCAACGACCTCGAGCGCGAACGCGGGATCACCATCCTGGCCAAGTGCACCAGCGTCGTCTGGGCCCAGAATGGCGTCGATACTCGCCTCAACATCGTCGACACGCCCGGCCACGCCGATTTCGGGGGTGAGGTCGAGCGCATCCTCGGCATGGTCGACGGCGCCATTGTCCTCGTCGACGCCGCCGAAGGCGTCCTGCCGCAGACAAAGTTCGTGCTGACCAAGGCGCTCGCCCGCGGTATCAAGCCCATCGTGGTCGTCAACAAAGTCGACCGCGGCGATGCCCGGGCCGACGAGGTCCACACCGAGATGTTCGACCTGTTTGCCGCCCTCGGCGCGAACGACGATCAGCTCGATTTCCCGATGCTTTACGCCTCCGGCCGTCAGGGCTGGGCGGACACGACCATGGACGGCCCGCGCAAGGACCTCAGCCCGCTCTTCGAGCTGGTAATGTCCCACGTCCCGCCGACCAAGCTCGACAAAGACGCGCCCTTTGCCATGGTCGCGTCCATCCTCGACTACGACAACTTCCTCGGCCGCGTGCTCACCGGCCGTGTCGAGCAGGGCCGCGCTCGCCTCAACATGCCGGTGAAGGTGCTCCGCATCGACGGCTCCGTCGTCGAGACCGGCCGCCTGACCAAGCTGATGGGCTATCGCGGCCTCGACCGCGTCCAGGTCGAGGAAGTCGAAGCCGGCGACATCATCGCCGTCGCCGGCCTCGCCGAAGCGACCGTGCCGGACACGGTCGGCTCGCCCGAAGTCGCCGCCCCCCTCGAAGCCATCCCGGTCGACCCCCCGACTCTGGCCATGACGTTCCGCGTCAACGACGGCCCGCTCGGCGGCAAGGAAGGCAAGAAGGTCACCTCCCGCCAGATCCGAGACCGCCTGATGCGCGAGACTCAAGGCAACGTCGCCATCCGCGTCACCGAGAGCAACGAATCCGACGCCTTCGAGGTCGCCGGCCGCGGCGAATTGCAACTGGGCGTGCTGATCGAGCAGATGCGTCGTGAAGGCTTCGAGCTCACCATCGGCCGTCCGCGCGTGCTGACCCGCGCCAATCCGGACACCGGCGAGCGCGAGGAGCCGTTCGAGGAGGTCCTGGTCGACGTCGACGAGCCCTACTCCGGCGTGGTCGTCGAGAAGATGAGCAAGCGCAAGGGCGTCATGCAGGACATGCGGCCGTCCGGCGGCGGCAAGGTTCGCCTCACCTTCCGCATGCCGAGCCGCGGCCTGATCGGCTACCACGGTGAATTCCTGACCGATACCCGCGGCTCCGGCATCATGAACCGGATTTTCCTGGGCTACGAGCCCTGGGCGGGCCCGATCGAGGGCCGCCGCAACGGCAGCCTGATCAGCAGCGAGGGCGGCGAGGCCGTGCACTACGCGCTGTTCTACCTGCAAGAGCGCGGCACCATGTTCGTCGATCCCGGCGAAAAGGTTTATGTCGGCATGATCTTGGGCGAGCACAGCCGCGGCTCGGATCTCGAGATCAACCCGATCAAGGAGAAGAAGCTCACCAACATCCGCGCCGCCGGCAAGGATGACGCGATGCTGCTGATCCCGCCGCGTCGGATGAGCCTCGAGCAGGCGATCGCTTACATTGAGGACGACGAGTTGGTGGAGGTCACGCCGAGTGCGGTTCGGCTACGCAAGCGTTACCTCGACCCGAACGAGCGGAAGCGCTTCGAGCGGAAGTCGGAGAACGACGCGGCTTAGGGCTTGCTGGCGTAACGAGGCCGTGCTCTGCGTCCGCGCAGGCACGCCGCCGCCCGTCTTCCTGGAGTCGATTAAAATGATCACCCGCCGTTCCGTTTTTGCGACCCTCGCTGCCGTTATCGCGGCCCCGGTCGCCGCTGCCACGATCGCTCATGCCCAAGCCCCCGGTGCCCTTCCCAGCAGCACCGCTCCCAGCAACTCCGAGGGCACGCCGTCCGGCGGCACCGGCGTCATCGGCAGCTCGCGCGTCAGCCCGGCCGTGCAGCCCGTTCAGCACACCACCCGTCGCCGTCGCCGCCGTCATCATCACCGCCGCACCACGTCGACCACCGCCCAGTAATCGGTCATCTCCCGGCGGACCGGTGGTCTGCCGGGCAATGATGCCCGCACCGGCGTGAACACCTCCGCCCCGCACTGGCGCGACCCCCGACTGCTCCTGATGGGTGCCTTCGGCTTCTTCGCCGGGCTACCGCTCCCCCTCTCCGGCTTCACCCTCCGCCAATGGCTGACCGAGGGTGGCACCTCGCTCGCCGCCATCGGCCTGACCGCCAATATCGGTCTTGCCTACACTCTGAAATTCCTCTGGTCCCCCATCCTCGACCAGACCCGGCCCCCGGGCCCGCTGGCCCGATTCGGCCGCCGCCGGGGTTGGCTGCTGGCCATCCAGCCCCTCCTCGCCCTCGCCTGCGTCGCCCTCGCCACCGCCGACCCGCACCGCGCGCCCACCCAGCTCCTCGTCGCCGCGATCGCCATTGCCTTCCTGTCCGCCAGCCAGGACATCGTTATCGACGCCTGGCGCATCGAGACCTTCCCCGAGCGCACCCAAGGCATCGCGTTGGCCTTCTACGTCTGGGGCTATCGCCTTGCTCTCCTGATCGCCGGCGCTGGTGCCATTGGCCTCGTCGGCACCCTCGGCTGGCGCGGCTCCCTCCTCACCATGGCCGGTCTCGTCCTGAGCGGCACGATCGCCACCCTGCTGGCCCGCGAACCCGTCAGCGCCCTCGCAACCGCGTCGACCCATGTCGCCGCTCGCTTCCGCGCCGCCATCATCGATCCCTTCACCGACTTCTGGCGTCGGCCCGGCGCCGCCCACATCCTCGCCTTCGTCCTTCTTTTCAAGCTCGGCGAAGCCCTAGCGCACACCATGGCCGTTCCGTTCTACAACAGCCTCGGTTTCGACCGCGCCCAGATCGCCCTGGCCACCGGCATCCCCAGCCTGATTGCCAGCCTCGCCGGCGCCCTTGCTGGCGGCTGGCTTGTCATCCGCATCGGCACCGGGCGCGCGCTCGTCTTGACCGGCTTCGTACAGATGGCGTCCATGACGCTTTATTTCGCCCTCGCCGTTTCCGGCGGTGAGACGCACATTCTGCTCGCCAAGATCGTGCTCGAGAGCTTCGCCGAGGCCATGGCCGATGCGGCCTTCCTGACCTATCTCTCGTCGCTGTGCTCGGTCGCCTTCACCGCGACTCAATACGCCCTGCTCTCCTCGCTCGCGGCTGTCGGCTTGCGCACGATCGGCGGCTTCTCCGGCCTGATGGCACAGGCCCTCGGCTGGGTGCCGTTCTACGCATTGACGATCTTCGCCGCCGTTCCCGCGATGCTGCTGATGCTCGGCCTGCTCAAACGGTTTCCGCCCGCGCCGCGCGATCCTAGGTCGCCAATCAGCCCGCTCTCGCCGACCTGATCCGCCACCGCGTCAACGCGACGGAGTCGAAACCCGGCTCGCCGCGGCTACGCGCTCGTTCAGCCCAACTTGCGCCTGCACCAAACCGGCAAGCGCGGTCAGTGTCGCCTTCCGCGCAGACGGCAACGCCATCGCCGGCTCGGCCGCCGTGACCGTGATCAACAATGGTAGGCTACTGGTTCCCAGTAGGCTGTCCCGTGCCTGTTTGATACGCCCAGACAACCCGCCCGGGCTCGGCTGGCCATCGACCCAACTCGCGTAGGCGGTGAGCCGGTTCGGGTCCGTGGTCTGCACCGCGGTCCACAGCCCGGCGTCGTCGGGCGCCTCGAGCGACGTGATCGTCGCGTTCTCCGCGCCAATCTCCTGTGTGATTCGCCGTCGCTCCGAGACCATCGCGCTGGCTGTCGATCGCGCCGGGAATACGTCCGCCTGGGCGTCGAACCGAATCCCATCGCACACGAAGCGGGTGACCAAGCGGTTCCCAGTGCTGCCTTGTGGCTCCGCGAGAACGGTACAAGAGCCCGAACCCACCAAAAGCCCGCGAAGATCAACGGCCGGTGCCGTAGCCCGGGCATCGATCAGGGCGGCAAAGGCCGGGCCTGCGCACAGGATCAGCACCACCAGCACCGCCCCTTGCCAAGCCTGGGCCTGCCGCCGCTCGGGCGCCACGGCCACAGGGGCCGGCGTCGCCTGCGGGCTGTCCCGGAACATCTGACCTACCGCGATCAGGAGCAGCATCACAGCCGAGAAGAACACCCAGCCGTAGACGATGTGATCCGCAGCCGCCGCCTGCGCGCTGCCCAGCACCTGGCCCAGCACCACGATGCCGAGCGCCCGGAAGCCATTGGCGATGATCGGCACGATAATAGACGCCGCGATGAAGGCGACCCGCCGTGCCGGGCTGGTGTAACTCAGCAGGGCGAAGAACACGCCGAACGCCACCGCCGCGATCAAGAAGCGTAGCCCGGCGCACGCCTCGGCCACGAAAAAGACCCCGGCCGGGGTCTCGATCGTGAATTGGTCGGAGTAGTTCGGAATGCCGAGCAGGTTGAGCCCGGTGATGCTGAACACCGCCGTGAAGTGCTGCAGCGCTGGGGTGAGGAACGCCCCAAACGGCACGAGAAAGAACAGGAACAACAGGGGCCCTGATAGCGCGATGAACGCTGTCCGCCCGATGACCGTCAGGAGCAGCAGTTCGATCCCGGCCAACGCGGCGAGTTGTCGGCCCTCCATCAAGCCAAGCCGCTCTGCGACCAGCCAAACCAGCGTGATCGGCACCGCGAGGAGCGCCCAGCCGGGCGCCGGGCGAGGCGATAGTGTCGCGATTACGTCCCTTCGTTCCCACAGCAGGTAGAGCGCCATCGGCAGGATGAGATAGCAGTGGCTATACGCCGTCGATGCATTCCAGACCTCGACGGCCGCTCTACCCTCGCGGAAAAACAACGCCCCGAGCCCAAGCAGCCCCAGGGCGATCGCCAACGGCACCGGCGCACCGAAGAACGAACGGGGCATGACCGCGCCGGGCGGTCGCGCCAGGCCAGGCGAGGACGGTCGCGTACCCATCCGCCTAGCCGACGCCCCGTACGATCATCGGCCCGACTACGTTGGCAACCGGAAGGGGCAGGCGCTTCCAAGCGGCGATGAACATCCGGTATTTCGGATTGAGCGGGTTATGATCCGGGATCGACGCGCCGTCTCGCAGCATGAACCGATGGAACAAAGGCTGCGGCACGAAGCCCCAGTTCTTCTTGAATGAGAACGCCCCGGTGCCGGCCTTGCTGCGCCCGAAATCGAACTTGTTGCACCCCTTCGCAACCGCTCGCCGCATGACCTCCCAATACATGAAGTCGCTGCCACCGACGGTACGCGCGATCGACAGCCCACCGCCATAATACGGAAGCACCTCGCCACGGTGATAGAAGTTCAGCACGGATGCGACCGCCGCCTCACCGTCAAAGACAGTCACGACGTCCATGTTCGCTGAGAACACGTCACGCAGGAGCCGGAAATACGAGCGCCCGAACACGGGCGTGCCGAGGTTGCGCACACTGTGGGCGTAGATGGCATGCAGTCGATCGACGTCCTGATCGGACACCGATGTCATGCCCCGATCGATGCTCTTCCGCACCACCGCCCGTTGCTTGCGCGGGATCGCCTTCAGGTTCTCGGCGTCATCGGTCGCGAGCTCCTTACGGAACGTGACGTAAAGGTCGTCCTTCCGCTGCCAGGGCCCGTCCTCAAATGTCCCGGACGGCGCCTCCCGAAAGCGGTACTCAACGGCAGTCGCCCCGCTCTGGGCCAGCTTCTCACGCGCGTACTCGTTGAGCGCCGACAGGCTTTCTTCGTCGCTGCAGAGCGGGCCACCATAGACGCAGAATGGAGCCGAGATCAGCGTATTGCCGAACAGGGCCGTCTTGACCTGAACCAGCGGCAAGATGCCGGTAATGGCGCCATCGCGCTCGGTATATGCATACAGGGCTGTGTGGCGGAACGCTTTGGCCAGCACACCCGCCCATGCGGCGTGGTGGAAGAATGTACCCTGCTGGTGGCCCTCGACGAAACGGTCCCAAGCAGCATGAGCCGCTTCGGTCAGCGGGCGAACGGTAACGGCCATGGCTAGCCTACGCGCCGACTGCAGCGAGGTCGGCCGCGAACACCTGATCGACCCGGCCCCACCGGAAATCTGACAGAAGTCGGCCGAGCCGCACCGGCATCTTGCCGATATTGACGTAATGACGGAATTTCGCAAGCCGACTCGCCTCCTGGATGCGCGGCTGCTCGGCATCGATCTCCCATGGATGGAAGTAGAAGATACCCGCTCGCTTCTCGGCCCGACCGAAACGGGCCAGTGCCGAACGATACAGCCAATAAGGCATCAGCCGGAAATACCCGCCCCCCGCAATCGGAATGGACCGCCCACCCAAGTCCAATGTCGTGAGTGGCAATTCGACCAACGCGCCACCCGCGGTCCGGTAGGGCACCCTTGAGGTCCCCGGTGCGCCATAAAGATCATGCTTCACCGGATAGACGCTGGAGCTGTAACGATGGCCGGTTTCGGCGAGAACATCGAACGCCCACGGGTTGCGCGGACCGATGGAAAAGGTCGGTGCGCGATAACCCCGGACTTCGACACCGCCGACATCTTCGAGCAGGCTTTTAGCCTTGAAAACGTCGGACTTGAATTCAGCCGGCGAGAGCGAATGCACCAGTTGGTGACCGTGACCGTGACTGGCCAGCTCGTGACCGCCCGCAACGATGTCACGCACGAGTTGAGGGAAGCGCTCCGCTACCCAGCCGAGCGTGAAGAATGTCCCGCGCACCCCGGCGGTCCCGAACTGCTCCAGGATCTGGTAGGTGTTCCGCTCGACGCGGCTCGGATACGACGCCCAATCGTCGGGTCGGATGGCGCCGGCAAACGCCTGAACCTGGAAGTAGTCCTCCACATCCACGGTCATTGCATTCCGCGGCGCGTCCAGAGGCGCCTTCACTGGACGCCGAGCATCTGCGTGAGTTTGCGGAAAACCTGCTCGCGCCGCGCCATCTGCTGTTCGAGCGCTTCAACTCGGTTCAGCAGGTCGGCGCTCATGGCATTGAGCTGCGGGTCCGAGATGCGCGAAGGTTGGCTGCTCGATCCCGTCGGCATCTCCGGCCCTGTCGCCCAGTCTGCCTGCGAGCCTTCCAAATCGTGCGCCAATTCTCCCGCCGTATTATCGATGACGGCACGAGTGATCTGATGCGTCTCCTCGAGCACACCATAGAGAAGCACACGGGAGCACAACCGATTGATCCGGCGCGGGATGCCACCCGTTTGTGCGTAAACCGCAGCAAACGCGTCATCCTCCCAGTGCGGATCGTCGGCCCAACCAACCGCATGAAGACGATGCTCGATGTAAGCTCGCGTTTCGTCTTCGCTCAGCGGCCCCAGATGGTAGGACGTCAACACGCGTTGACGAAGCTGGTCCAGATTGGGACTGGCTAACATACGCCTGAACTGCGGCTGTCCAAGCAAGATGGTCTGCATGGAAGTATGGCCGTCCACGGTTATGTTGGACAGCATCCTCAGTTCCTCGAGCGCAGCGAGCGAGAGGTTCTGCGCCTCGTCGACGATCAGCAGGCATCGACGGCCGGCGAGCAGATGCTCGGTCAGCACACCATCGAAACGCTGTAGCAACGCGGCTTTCCCGGCATTCTGGTCGACCAAGCCAAACCCGGCCATTGCCAGTCGGAACAGATCCTCTTCCGAAACCTGTGTCGTGTTGACCCGGGCGATCGTGTAGGCGTCAGGATCCATCTGCGATCGCAGCCATTCGACCAACGTCGTTTTACCAGCGCCGACCTCGCCAGTGATGATGATGAAACCCTCGCCTTGTGCGAGTCCGTAGTTCAAATGGGCGATGGCTTTGCTATGACCGCGACTTCCAAAGAAGAAACGGCTATCCGGCGTGAGCTGGAACGGCATACCGGAAAGATTGTAGAAGTTCTCATACATCGTCGTGCTCAGAAGCTCTTTCGAAGACCGACAAGGATCGTATTCTGCGACGCACTACCACCGAAAGCCGCCGGTAGGTTACTCGCCGCAGAACCGAACCGTTCCGAGTGACTGTAGGTCACGCTGCCGGATAGCGTGTCCGTGAAGACGTGATTGACGCTGGTGTATAGCTGCGCAGTGTCTTGCGACGACCCGGGCGCACCGAAATACACCCCGTTATCGTTGATTGCGTAGGAGATCCCGGTCTGCAAGCTCGTGCTTGGATTGAGCTCGTGCTGCCAGTTCGCCGAAACGTAACTGGAAGAGGTGTTGGTCCCACTCACAGTGTTGAAGCCCAACACGCTGGTTGAGCCGCCAAGCTGCTCGAACTCGGTATTGCCGCCGGTCACAGTGATGGCGTCCCGATCCAGCAGCAATGCCCCACCGACCGTCAGACTTTTGACACGGGACAGCGGGTATTGGCTGGCCAGATAGGTGTTTGTCAGCGTCGGGCCACCGGTCAGGTTGCTGATCAACCCTCCCCCGAGACCGACGCTGGTCGCACCGAGAAGTCCCTGCCGAAGACCCAACCCGGTCTGAATGTCGACCGTATAGCTGCCAAAAATGCGGGTTCGCGCGGTTGGTGAATATGTGCCGTTGGCCAGCACGGTATTGATACCCGACACCTGACCATATTGCACGGTGATCGAGCTGGTGTCGTTCGGCGTGAGCGTGACGCCAACCGTCCAGGTTGGCTGGTCCAAGCGGTAATTGCTCCGCGGGTAGTCGTATTTCTGGTATCCGACGGTCCCGAATACGGTCAACCAGCGATAGACGGCGTATGATAGCCGGTCCACGATGGACGAGGTGGAGGCACCCTGGTAGTAGAAGCTACCCGCATACTGACTTGCAGTGGCTGAAATGCTGTTCTGGATTCGACCGAGGTTCTCGCCCGTGGTGAAGGACGCGTATTCGGTATTGGTCTGCAGGTTACCCGTACTACCGAAGCCGGCAGTCTGCCCAGCATTCGGCGCGAGGAAGAGATTGTTGAACCGGTTGTCGCCGTCTTGGAAGGTCTGCGAGTAGGTGTAGCCGACGGTTGCAGTCCCAAAGCCGCCGATAGTGCGCTGAAGATACGGCGAGATGCTGAAGCTCGTGGTTTGAACGGCCTCGCTCTGGCTGAGAAAGGAGTTGGAGACCAGCGACGTATTTCCGAACCGAGAACTGACGTCGCTGATCCCGCGGACGCTAACAAATAACAAATCAGGCACGAGCACGGCATCCGCTGACCCGTTAAACGTCTGGGCAAGCAACGTTTGGCTGGACGTACTTGGGTACAGCGCCAAACGCGGACTGTAGTTGAGGTTTACGTTCAGCCGCGATGTTGTCCCGCTCAAACTGAGATCAGGCGCCAACAGGATCAGCGGCTGCCATCCATTATTGATGACGCCCCCCGGACTATCGGTTGCACCGACTTCTACATCGACCGAACCGCTGAATGTCCACGGCCTCACCGTCACCGCAGACGGACCGGACACGATCGAGCTAACCGCGTCTCTGACGGCGTTGCCGCTGAGCGCGCCGGTTGTGTCGGTAGCGCCGCCGGCAGCGAGTTGCGCCATAGCACAGTGCGTCGTCACGGCAACGCCCACAACAGCGAAACCAAATCCACGCCCGACGCGCCGCACCCCCAAATGGTGCGCGGACGAAGGCCAGGTGTCCTTACTTGCTACACCAGTCGTCATACTAGGTGTATGACCCGAAGTAGTCGTACGTGCCAAATGTGTGACTAGAATTCATCCGGACCTTGTTCAAGAGCATCGTGATGGCCGGACAAACACTGACCATCTCGATCGCCGCTTCGACCTCACTGCGCTGAGTGCGCTCCGCCTCTACCACCACCAGTACCTGCCCTACCACCGGCGACAATGTATGAGGGTCGCTGGTGGACAGGCAGGGTGGCGCGTCGAGGAGTATCAAGCTCTGCGGGAATCGCTCTGCCAAACGTCTTACCGGCGGCGTCAAACGACGCTCTTCCCAGCCGGAACCATCGCCCTCCTCCCGCACCACAGAGCGCGAACCAAGAGCCAGAAATGAGAGGTTTGGTATGTCGCTCGGAATGATCAGTTGGTCGGGCGACAGGGTAGGATCGGCGATCATGTCCAGGAAGCCCCTGCGGTCCGACAGGCCAAGTAGATCGCTTAAAGAATTGTTTTTGCTGTCCACGTCGACGATCAGCACGCTCTCGCCGGCATTCTGAGCGATGCTGCCGCCGAGGTTCAGCGTCGTGAAGCTCTTGCCCTCGCCGGGTCGCGCACTCGTCACCATGACGACGTTCGAAGAAGCCTGCGAACCCGGCGGCTCCGCCTCGCTCTGACCATCATGCAGCGCTTGCAACAACCGCCCGATTACGATGCGATACTCCTCGGTGGTTCGCGTGCGGTTCAGCCGAGCGACCATCAACCCGGCCTGCTCAAGCGCCTGAAGCGAAACCTGCGGAAGCGTTGCGTCCTTCGGCAGTTGTGCGACTGAACGAATTCCCCCGGCCAATGCTCGTCCGTCACCGACCGTCGGAAATTTTGCACCCCGACCAGGGCCAGTCCCACTCCGCGGCGGCGGCGGATTCAGCAAACGAGGGTTGGGGATCGGTCCTTCCCCGTCCACCGAAGATGCACTGCCGACGTGACGCGGCGCCTGAAGTGGGCCCGACGCATTCGCCGTCCGCAAAAGAGCCGCCGCTCGTTCGATGAGATGTTCAGACCGATCGGACATACGCGCCATCTGTGCAAGGGTTCAGGTTACGAGACGGCACATGGATGCCAGGCCGCAGCACATTGCGGGCCCGCTCCCCTTCCATCCCTTCTGCATAGGTCGTACGGAACATCGTCCTTGAGGAATGTGCAAGAAAGCCTAGCCGGTCTGTTGGAAGCCGTCGAGAGCTAGCCACGGCGGCCGCCCGGCGACATCCATTGCATCGTGATCGTGTCATTTTCGAGCCGCACACTTCGTGGTATGCCTTGAGGAACGTGGTTTCGCCACATTACACGGTCATGGTTAACACTTCGCTTAGAACATCGCGGTAGGGTCGCCTCGACGCTCCTTCATCCCAGAGTTGGAATTCCCCAATGAGAGTGCGGTTTCTCGCGCGGTATCTAGCACCAGAAATGGTCGCGCTCAGCGTGGCCGAGATGTTGCTAACCTTCTTTCTGACACTGGTCTTGCTGACTCCGACGGCCGGGAGCTTCCGCCTTTCGTTCGTGCACCCAGCCCTGATTTGCGCACTGACCGTGGGCCTCGTCGCTTTCGTCATCGGGCTCTACCGACCGGAGATGTTCTCCCGGGCGAAGAACCTTGTGTTCAATACGCTCCTGAGCGCCATTCTCTCCTTCCCAGCCGTGTGGATCGTGACAAAAGCACTGCAGTTGGGAAGCTACTGGCCAGTCGGCTACGACTCACTCCGGCCTCTCAAGATCGTGGCGATCTGGACGAGCAGCGTGGTCTGTATCCGACTGCTTTTCCTTTTTGCCGCGCGCTGCAATGTCTTCCTCCATCGCGTTGCTCTCGTCGGGCCCAATGACCCTACCTCCACCTTTCTCGCGTCCAGGCCGACCCGCAAGGGATTTCTCGAAGTCTTCACGATACGTCCGGATGTCGCGTCCGCCTCGGAACTAAAATCCCGCGGGGTAAGGACCCTGATCCTGAATGGCCATGATGATGAGCGGCAGTCGCCTGCTCTAGCGGCCGAATACCGTCGCTGCGGCATTGCCCTGCTTTCCCAAGCCGAATTCTCTGAGCGCCATCTGCGCAGAATCGATGTCGCGACCGTAGACGACACGTGGGTTGAGTCCTTGGCTGGTAGCCAAGGCCACCGGATGGCCCGGTTTTTCACGCGCGCCTTCGATATTGCGCTCAGCCTCACGCTGGTCCTGATCACGCTCCCCCTAATGGCGGCGCTTGCCGTCTTGGTTCGCCTAGATAGCCCGGGTCCCGTCCTGTACCGCCAAGAGCGTCTTGGTCTCCGGAGCAAGCCGTTCGTCGTGCTCAAATTCCGTAGCATGAGGGCCAACGCCGAAGCACTCGGTCCAAAGTGGGCCCAGCAAAAGGATCCGCGCGTCACTCGGCTTGGTGCCCTGATGCGAAAGACCCGGATGGACGAATTGCCGCAGTTGGCCAACATTCTCCGCGGCGAAATGAGCTTCATCGGCCCTCGGCCGGAACGGCCACATTTTGTGGAGCAACTTCGCCTTGTGATCCCCTACTACGAGCAACGGGCGCTCGTTAAACCCGGCCTGACTGGTTGGGCACAGGTGAATTATCCCTATGGTGCCTCGGTCGAAGATGCACGAGCCAAGCTGTCGTATGATCTGTACTACGTTAAAAATCGGAGCTTCTTCCTCGACGTGCTGATCCTACTATCCACTGTGCGAGTCATCCTGTTTCAGGAAGGCGCCCGGTAGAGGTGGGGTCGCTCAGCAGCACCGTCGTCAGCCTCGGCTTCTACGCTCCGATCGTTTGCTCATTCATCTACGGGGTGCTCGCCCTTTTCATCGGCGCAAGGGGACGGCGCACCGGTAACGTCGCACTTGCCGTCTGTTGCGCCGTAACATCGGTTTGGGCGATCGTTACGTCTATTTGGTGGAGCGCCTCGCTCACCGGCGTTTCGGAGCTGACTGACGCGACGCGCGTATTGTCTTGGTACGCTTACCTTCTGTTCCTCTATCGCAAGTCCGCAGTGGCACCGGACTGGCAAGTTCGTGTCTTCGCATGGATCGGCGTTGTGGCGCTCGCTGGAATCGTCGTCCACTCGCAACTCGTGCCGCCAACGTCCGAATACACTCTTTTTTCGTTTCCGATCGTCGTTCGCCTGATCCTGCTGATCTTCGAACTTCTGCTCATCGAGAACCTCTATCTCAACCTGCCGGAAGACGCGCGATGGCACATTGCCCTCCCCTGCGTCCTACTCGGCGGCATCGCCTGTCTCGACATTCTCATTGTCGCTGACGCGGCGCTTTATCATCGCCTGTCCATCACGCTCGGTCTGGTCCGGATCGTCAGTTTTCTGGTTATCGCCCCCTTCCTGATCTTGGCCGCATTCCGAGAGCAGAGATGGCATCAGCCGGTCCGTCTCTCCCGGGCCGTCGTATTTCACAGCGCGACGCTCGTGCTGAGCGGATCCGTGTTGTTCGCCCTCGCGCTGATCGGCGAGGCGCTTCGCTTGTTTAACGACGAGCTCGGCTGGATCGCAGAGCTCAGCCTCATCTTCACCGGACTCCTCGGGATCGTGCTGCTGCTGAGTTCACGATCCGCACGCTCCATGCTCCAACGCATCGTCTCCAAACACTTTTTTGCCGATCGCTACGATTATCGCCACCAGTGGCTTCGATGCATATCGACGCTGGCCGGCACCGTTTCGAACGAGCGTCTGAGCCTGGCTAACCGGGCGATCCGCGCCGTCGCGGATGTCGTAGACAGCCCAAGTGGCTGCCTATTTCTGGTTGAAGAAGCGGGCGGTGGGTTGGTCTGGGCCGGGTCATGGAACATGCCGGAACCGCCCGCGTCGCTACAAGTCGCGGCTTCGCTCAAACCCATTCTCATCGAGAATAAAATCGTCGAACTCAGCCGCGCATCACAGCCGGGAACCGAAGCTGTGACGATACCTGGTCTCGGCTCGCCCTGGTTGGCGGTGCCGTTGTTGCGCCCCGTCGGCGCTGTCGGCGTCGTTGTCGTCGGCCGTCCCCGTGTGTCGTTTCAGTTAGACGACGAGGTCTTCAATTTATTGCAGGTGGTCGGCCGCGAGGTCGCAACCCATCTGGCCGAGCAGCGAGCGACCGAGACGGTCGCGCAGACGAAGAGCTTGCATGAATTCAGCAAGAATTTCGCTTTTGTCGCTCACGACATCAAGAACGTCTCAAGCCAATTAGGACTTCTTTTACAGAATGCGGAGCAACATATCGGAAATCCGGAGTTTCAGAGTGACATGATCCAGACCGTTCGCGCTTCGGTGTCAAAAATCGACGCCTTATTGCGACGGCTCAAGCAGCAGACCAGCACCCGCGCGGCCGAGTTCATCAACCCGATCGCGCGAATGGAAGCGATCACGGAGGCCCTGAACAAGCGAAGTATGGTCGTGCGCCTGACTCAGGACGGCGGCAGTGGCGCCTCAGCGATGAATGGCGAAGCCTTCGACGCCGTTGTGACGCACCTCATCAATAATGCGGCCGAAGCGAGTGCCGATCGTGAGGTGCATGTGTCCATTGAACATCACTTGGACGGGATCGTCATCGACATCACAGACCGGGGCAGCGGAATGACAGCTGCGTTCATCCGAGACGAACTCTTCACCCCGTTCCGGACCACCAAAACGGGCGGATCCGGCATCGGCGCATTTCAAGCTCGTGAACTTGTCCGCGAAGCAGCGGGGCAACTCGTTGTCATCAGCACACCAGGCACGGGGACCACCATGCGCGTCATCCTGCCTCGTCCAGATATCGAGCGGACCGATGCGGCCGCCGACGCTGTCTGGCTTCAAGCTGGAACCCAATATGCCTGACAAACCCAAACTCCTGATTGTCGAGGATGATCTCGGGTTGTGCAGCCAATATCGGTGGGCATTTCCCGACTGTCAGATCCTGTTCGCCCACAACCGGGAACAAGCTGTCACCATCGCCACCAAAGAGCGACCCGGCGTCGCCATCATGGACCTCGGCCTGCCGCCCGACCCCGACGGCGTGACGGAAGGGTTTGCTACGCTCGACAGCCTGATGCGTCTCTCGCGGCAGATGAAGATCATCATCGCGACCAGTCATGACGATCGGAGCTATGCGCTTCGTGCGATTGCAGCAGGCGCATACGATTTCTGCGAAAAACCGATCGACATTCAAGTCCTCAATACAATCGTCCAGCGCGGGTTACGGCTTCGCTTGCTGGAGGACGAGAACCGGCGACTGACCGAGTCGATCGCCTCTTCACCGATCAAGAAAATCATCACCGCCGATGAGGGCATGCTGAAGATATGCCGCGACATCGAGAAGCTTTCGAACGCGAATGTTTCCGTGCTTCTTCTTGGTGAGAGCGGCACCGGCAAAGAAGCGCTGTCTCGGGCATTGCATGACCTTGGCCCGCGTGCAAAACAGCCCTTCGTGGCACTGAACTGCGGCGCCATACCCGAAAATCTCTTGGAGAGTGAGCTCTTCGGCTACGAGCGTGGTGCATTCACCGGTGCCGTTAAGCAGACCCAGGGCCGAATCGAGCTCGCGAATAAGGGCACCCTCTTTCTCGATGAGATCGGCGATCTCCCTCATCAGCTGCAGGTAAAGCTACTCCGTTTCCTGCAAGATCAAGTCGTCGAGCGGATTGGAGGACGTCAGCCCATTCAGGTCGACGTTCGTGTGGTCTCAGCGACGAACCTGCAGCTCCAGGACCGGGTCGATGGCGGCCAGTTTCGCGGCGACCTCTTCTATCGTCTGAATCCAATCACTCTCCGGATCCCTCCTTTGCGCGATCGCGATGGTGATGCCGTCCTGCTAGCACGTTTTTTTCTGTCCCAACTCAACCACGAGTACAAGCGGAACATTCGCGGCTTCACGGACGACGCGCTGTCAGCGCTCGGTAGCTATGGCTGGCCAGGGAACATCCGCGAATTGGAAAATCGGCTGAAGCGAGCCGTATTGATGTCGGATTCTACTCTAATCACCGCTGCGGATCTCGAGCTGGCCAACAACGAAGAAGATTTGGCAACATTCGATCTACGAACCGCCCGTGCGCGCGCCGAACGAAACGTGATCAGGCGAGCACTCTCTCGATGCGACGGACAAATGTCGGCAGCTGCTCGTCTCCTTGGTGTCAGTCGTCCGACGCTGTATGCTCTCCTCGAAGCCCACGGGCTGTCTGCCACGGCCGTCGACCACGACGCACTCCCCGATCAAACGTCAGCAACACAAGGCTGAATCATGCGCAAAGTTCTGCTTGCCTCAACGGTGCTCGTCCTCGTCGCGGCTGGCGCCGGCGGATGGTACGTCCTAGAGCATCGCGATCCGCTGCAGCAAGCCAAAGTTCAGCTCTCGAAGGGCGATATTCGGAGTGCTGGACTACAACTGCGGACCGCGGTGCGTGATAACCCGTCGAGCGCCGAAGCGCATGCATTGCTGGCACAGCTTTACGTTGCGTCAAACGACCCAATCGCCGCCGAGCACGAAGTCAAGCAGGCGATGATGCTACACTGGGACCAGGCGAGTTCGCTTGCGGTACTGAGCCAGGCGTACATGCGGCAGGGCAAGTGGTCGGAGATACTTGCGGAGATCCCGACCAAGGGTGCGACACCGGAGCAAACTGCTTATTATTTGATGACCCGCTCGGTAGCGGAGCGTGGCCTCAAGAACGTCGATGCATCGTCAAAGACACTGGCCGAGGCCGAGCGTCTCGCGCCGCAGAACGCTGAAATCCACCTCGTTGCCGCCCGCTTCGCACAACAAGACGGCCAAGCGGATCGTGCGTTGGATCAGGTCAATCGTTCGCTCGCCATTGAGCCGACGCGGACCGACGCTCTTCAGCTCAAATCGCAACTCCTCCTCGCCAAAGGTGATCGTGACGGCGCGATGGCCGAGTTGACCCGGGCGGTCGAGAGCGCCCCCGCTCGCCTTGACCTGAAAGTCGAGCGCGCCGCCGTCAATCTGAGCCTGAACGAGGATGCCAAAGCTAAGGCCGATGTCTCCGCCGTGCTCGAGCGCGACCCGAAGAACGTGCCCGCACGCTTCGTTAATGCCGTGCTGCTCATCCGGCAGTCGAAGTTCAACGAAGCCGACACGGAGCTTCAGCAGATTGACCCGGTGTTGGACCAATTCCAGCGCGGTTTGTACTTCAAGGCGATGGTGAAGTCTCGACTTGGGCTTTTCGCCCAGGCCGAAGATGCGATCCTGACCTATATTAATCGGATGCCGGCCGATCCGGATGGCGTTCGGCTCCTGGCTCAGATCGAGCTGACTACCAAACATGCCGCCCGGGCTATCCCTTATCTTCTGCGCTCAATCGAGAACGGTCAGCGTGATGCCGAGACGCTCGACCTCCTCGGACGCGCATACGCCATGGAAGGCAAGTCGCGCGAGGCCGAGGCGTCGTTTCAGAAGGCGTCCGAGGTTGCCAAGAACCCGACCGACCTGACCCGGCTGGCCTCAGCTCGCCTGCAGGTCGGCGACCTCGCCGGCGCCGCGAGCGACCTGCAACAGTCGCTCGACATTGCACCGGCGCAGCCCGGCGCGGGCGAGGCTTTGGTCGCCACGGCCCTCCGTCTGGGTCAGATCGAACGCGCCCAGCAAGCACTGGACCAGTTGCGGCAGCGATCTGGCGAGACCGAGTCGGTCGGAAATCTAACTGGCTTGATCAAGCTGGCCCAATTGGACCCGCAAGGCGCACTGACCGCGTTCAGCGACACGGCAAAGCGCTTTCCCGATGCAATTGCCCCGAAGATCAATCAAGCCAAGGTCCTGCTTCAGCTTAATCGTCCGGCGGACGCGTTGCCACTACTGCAGTCCGTGCTCGCCAAGTCGCCCGCACAGGCCGACGCGTTGACGCTCTACGCGCAAGTGCTCGTTCAGCAAGGCCGCGGACCGGAAGCTCTCGAGGCAGCCGACCGGGCGCGCAAGGCCGACCCGACCAACCTCGGTCTCGTCAATGGCCAAGCTCAACTCTATGCCCGCATGCAACAATTTCCGAAAGCCATCGAGGTCATCAACAGTGCTAAGGTGAACGATAAGGTTCCCACGCAACTCTTGCCGACCCTTGCGAGCATTCAACTCGCGGCCGGGCAGACCACGGAAGCCAAGCAGACCTTTGCCGAACTGATCGCAGCCGAACCCAACAACGTTCCGGCCATACTGGGCGACGTCGATCTCCTCATTCGTTTGCAGGATTACCAAGCCGCTCGCCAACTTCTCGACGCTGCGATCCAGCGGCAGCCCGCGCTTCTCCCGCTTCAACAGGCACGCGTACGCATCGATCTGGTCGACAAGGGCATCGACACCGCCACGCAAACTGCCGATCGTCTCATGAGCAATCAGAGCTTGATGCCAACGGCAGCAAGCTTGAAAGGCGGTCTCTTCATGGGATCGCAGCGCTACAAGGAGGCTGCAGCCGAATTCCGCACCCAGTACGAGCGTAATCCGTCCTCCACTCTCGCCGTCGCGCTGGCTCAGGCGTTGAATTCGGCCGGCGATGCCAACGGCGCAGCGACTGCCCTGTTGAAATGGCAAGCGACGCACCCGGACGACCCGGCGGTCGCCCAGATGCTTGGCACGCTGGACATCACCGCGCATCGTTACGACTCCGCCGAACGCAATCTTCAGGTCGCGCTAAAAGCTGCCCCGAACGATCTCGTGGCACTCAACAACCTTGCGTGGATCTACCAGCAGAAGGGTGACAAGCGGGCCCGGGAATATGCGCAGCGCGCCTTTGAGCAGGCGCCGACCCCGGAGGTGACCGACACGCTTGCCTGGATCTTGGTGCAACAGGGCGACGCAGCCAAGGCGTTGCCGCTCCTGCAATCGGCCGTCGCAGCCCGCCCGCAGAACCCGTCTCTGAAATACCATCTCGCCGTCGCGCTCAAAGACGTCGGCCGCCCCGCCGAAGCGATTGAGGTCGTTCGCCCGGTCGTCGGCAGCGCTGATCAGTTCGACGAGCGACCCGCCGCTCAAGCACTGCTGGACGAACTGGCGAAGTCGAAGCCTTGACGCCCGGCGTCCAAATCCTGGGAAACCCGGCCAGCCATACTCACAATTACGGCCTGCCGAGGCACGGAGTCGGTCGTCCACGACCTGTGCGGTTGCTCACGTTCACCACGTTGTTTCCACACGAAGGGCGTCCCAATCATGGGATCTTCGTCGAGAACAGACTGCGCCACCTCGTCGCGAGTGGTGAGGCGATTAGCACCGTCGTCGCGCCGGTTCCCTGGTTCCCGAGCCGCTCCGCCCGTTTCGGCGATTGGAGCCGCAACGCTCGCGCCGGTCGCGTCGAGACCCGCGACAGGCTGACCGTATATCATCCCCGGTATGCGGCTATCCCGAAGGCAGGCATGTCGGTGGCCCCGGCCGCGCTATTTGCCGCCGCGCTACCCACCATCCGACGCCTTGAGGCGAGTGGCGCCGCCTTCGACGCCATCGACGCTCACTACCTCTACCCCGACGGGGTCGCGGCGGTTGCGCTTGGCCGTGTCCTGAGCAAGCCCGTCGTCGTGACGGCGCGAGGATCCGACGTCACCCAGTTTCCCGACTATCGCGTGCCGCGCCGGATGATCGATTGGGCAATCCGGCACGCCGCCGCGCTGGTGTCAGTCAGCGCCGGGCTACGCGACGCACTGATTGAGCTTGGCGCTCCGGCCGCGAAGGTCACGGTGCTTCGGAACGGGGTCGATCTCGACCTGTTCCGCCCCAGCGATCCATTGGCGGCTCGCGCGATCTGGGGTTTCGGCGGCCCGATGCTCCTGTCCGTTGGTCATCTGATCGCGCGCAAACGGCATCATTTCGCCATTGAAGCCCTGACTGATCTGCCGGATTGGCGATTGGCCATCGTTGGTGACGGCCCGGAGAGATCGGCGCTCGAAGCGTTGTCGCGCCGACTAAACGTGTCGGACCGGGTCATCTTTTGCGGTTCGCAGCCGCATTCCGCTCTACCCGGTTTCTACAGCGCCGCCGATCTCTCGATCCTCGCCTCGAGCCGCGAGGGCTGGGCGAACGTCCTACTCGAGTCGATGGCATGCGGAACGCCGGTTGTCGCAAGCCGTATTCCGGGTAACCCGGAAGTCGTAACGGGCCACGCGGCCGGCGTGATCGTCGAGGAGAATTCGGCTGCTTGTTTCGCCGCAACGATCAACTCTTATGCTGCCAACCGCCCAACCCGGCAGGCCACGAGGGCCTACGCAGAACAATTTGGTTGGGAACCGACGACGCAGGGACAGCTCGAGTTATTTCGCCACGTGATCAAGTCCTCCACTCGCTGAAGGCCTAACGCTCGCCTCCAGCAATCGCCGTGCGAGCCGAAAGTTCATACGCGTCGGCAAGAAGGCTTAAACGGGCGGTATTCGGCAACTTACGAAACGCATTCAGGAGCAGCTCTTCCTCATTCGAGGTCGGCGAGACCACCGAACTCGTCCCTTCGTTCTCAAGCAGATCCCCCACCGTGACGCTGAGTGTCTGCGCCAACTTTATCAGGCGTGAGGTCTCAGGAAAACAAGTGCCCCATATCCAGGCATGCACAGCGACACGCGACACCTGCATCGTACGGGCAAGGCTCGCCTGCGTGATCCGTTGCTCCGTCATGATCCGTTGTAGGTTTTGACGAAATCGATCTCGCGACGTATCGGTCTTGATCCTCGCACTTGACCATTCAGCCGAGTCAACCGAACGCGGCGGCGAGGTCATCAACAACTCCCAATTTACGTCATAACGCTCATATCATGTCCTCGTGAGGAAGCAATGTGCAATTTCGAGACGTGCTCAGGCCGCCAAGGATCGCTCACTTTGCCGACCTGCCACGGCCATCTGCAGGAAACCTTCGAACACCAGCAAGAGCCATAGGACGCCGCTGTGATCGAACTGCTCGGAGTCGTGCTCGGAAACCAAACGCTCCAACGCCTCGCGTTGAAATAATGTCGAGTCCGCCATGACCGGCCCGAGTAACCGGGCTCGCACTGTCTTCGATTGAGCGCGGAACAGTTCAGCCAAGGATGTCGCGAAGCCCTGTTTTGGGCGATAAAGGATTTCAGACGGCACGATCGGCTCGAGCGCTTTCTTCAGCACCCACTTTCCCTCCTGCCCCTTGAGCTTCAACTCCGCCGGCAACCGGAGTCCCCACGATACGAACTCATGGTCCAGAAAAGGCGAACGTACCTCCAGCGAGTGCGCCATGCTGGTCCGATCGACCTTGCTCAGGATATCGCCGGGCAGATATAGGTTGACGTCGACGAGTTGCGCCGAGAGCAGGCTGTCGGCCTCGTCGTGCTGGGCCATGAGCGAGACGACTTGGTCTGCCGGGTCGTAGCCGTCGAGCTCCGAGCACAGTGAAGCCGAGAACAACGACCGCCGCTGCGCATGCTGCACCTTGGCGATCGTCCGGTAAAAGCCCAGCGCGCTATCAAGGCTCAACTCGGTCAGCGTGTGCTTCGCCCGCAGCCAGCGCGGTGCCCAGTCCAGCTTCGGATACGCGCGCGCCAATTGGCCCAGCACCGATCGCCGCAGCCCGGTCGGAACGAAACGGCGCACCGCCTCGGCCATCTGATGAAACCGGTATCGACGGTAGCCGGCAAACACTTCATCGCCGCCATCGCCCGAAATTGCGACCGTCACGTGCCGTCGCGCCAGCGCGCACACCGCTTCCGTCGGCACAGAAGATGAATCCCCAAAGGGCTCGCCAAAGATGGCCGCTTGGCGCCGCGCTGCCTCCAGGTAGTCAGGAGTGGCAACTTCCTCGTGCTGATCGGTGCCGTAGCGCTTGGCGATAATGCGCGCGAGTGGCGTCTCGTCGTCCGCGCCGGGAAAGCCGATGGTAAACGTCGCCAGCGGCGCTTCTTGGAGCGACGACGCGGTCGCCACCACCGCACTGCTGTCAACGCCGCCCGATAGGAACGCTCCGAGCGGCACGTCTGACATCAATCGCTTGCGCGTGCTCGATGTCAGCAACGCTCGCAGTTGCTCGATCGCCGCACCCTCCTCGCAAGGCTCGGCCTGGCTCGGCGGGGCCCAGTAGCGCTGCGGCACGACGGGTTCGCCGTGGCGAAGCAGGAGAAAATGGGCGGCCGGCAATTTGTGGATTCCGGCGAAAATTGTACGCGGATCCGGGACGTAGCCCAGTGCGAAGAAGTCGTCGACGGCGCGAGCATCGATCTCCCGTGATAGGCCAGGCACGGTCGCCAGCGCCGCCAGCTCGGACCCGAACACAAGCGCGCCCTCCTTCGTCTCGCCATAATAGAGGGGCTTCTTGCCGAGCCGATCACGCGCGATGAACAGGAGGCTTTGGCGACGATCCCACAGCGCGAAGGCGAACATGCCGTTCAGCCGCTCCAGGCATCGTGGTCCCCAGCTTTCCCACGCGTGGATGACCGCTTCCGTATCGCATCGGTTGCGGAAAACGTGGCCGAGTGCCTGCAATTCGGGCCGCAGCTCAGGGAAGTTGTAGATCTCGCCATTGAAGACGATGACGACGCTTTCGTCCTCATTGAACATCGGCTGGCTGCCGCCGGCTATATCGACGATGGAGAGCCGCCTGTGCCCGAACCCGACCCCAGGCTCGACGTGGAAGCCGTCTCCGTCCGGGCCGCGATACGCGATGGCGTCGTTCATCCGCCGCAGCAATGTGGCGTCGATGTTCCGCTCGGCCTCCTGCTCGAAGATACCGGTAATGCCGCACATGGAGGCCTCCTCTTCGTCCGGTCGGACTGGCGGCGCGAACGAGCTCGCTTTGCCAGACCTTCTTAAGACCCTATAAACCGATCCGTATTAACCTGAGCCTAAGATGCACGGGATTGATCTTCACTGGCTGCCGGAAAATCCACGCTGGGCAGAACTTTTGGCTCAGGTCGCCGCACGTCCGTCAAACGAGGCGGACTGGGCGGCGTGGGTCGCACTGGCGCAATATCGGATTTCGGCGCTGCAAACCATGCAGCTCGATCGCCGATGTGCACGGGCGTTTCCCACAGCGGCGCCGGGCGGCGGAACCAGTCCGACCCGCCTCGCCGTCCTGGCGTCCTCGACCGTCGAGCACCTCTTACCGGCGCTCCGCGTCGCCGGGTTGCGCCGCGCGATCCCGCTCGAAACCTACACGCCCGATTATGGCCAGTATGCGCAGGAGCTGCTCAACCCGGGTTCCGGCCTCCACGGCTTCCGACCGAATGTTGTTCTGTTCGCGCTGGATGCCCACCACTTGCTGGGCGGCATCTCACTGCCCTCGACCGCCGACGAGGTTACGCGGGCGTTGGTGCGGCAGGTTGACCGCTTGGCCCTGCAGTGGCGGGCGGCGCGCGAGGCGTTTGGCGCCCAGATCATCCAGAACGTCCCGTTGCCAGTCTTCTTGCCTTTGCTCGGCAACAACGAGCATCGCCTCCCCGGCTCGCGCGCGGGTGCCTGGCGCCAACTCGCCGTCATGCTTCGGGCCCGCGCCGATACCGACGGTGTCGACCTGGTGGCGCTCGACGACCGGGTCTCACAGGACGGCTTAATCGCCTGGCACGATCCGGCGCTGTGGCACCGTGCAAAGCAGGAGATCCATCCGCAAGCGGCCCCGCTCTATGGCGATCTGGTTGGCCGCCTGATTGCAGCCGCGCAGGGTCAATCGCGCAAGTGCCTGGTCCTGGACCTCGATAACACCCTGTGGGGCGGCGTGATCGGCGATGACGGGCTGGCCGGCATCAAATTGGGTCAAGGGAGCGCCCGGGGCGAGGCGCATCTCGCATTCCAGCATTACGCCCGCGACCTCGGGCGGCGAGGCATCATCCTGGCCGTTTGTTCCAAGAACGACGAAGCCAACGCGTTGGACCCATTCCTAAACCATCCCGAGATGGCGCTGCGGAGGGAGGACATCGCCTGCTTCGTCGCAAATTGGACGGACAAAGCAGCGAACCTCCGGCACATTGCTCAGCGCCTCAACATCGGATTGGACAGCCTCGTTTTCGCCGACGATAACCCGGCCGAGCGCGCCGTGGTGCGCCGTGAGCTACCGATGGTCGCGGTGCCTGAGCTGCCGGAAGACCCGACCTTCTATGCGGCCACGATTGCCGACGCCGGCTATTTCGAGGCGGTACGCATCACTGCTGAGGATCGTGACCGGGCCGGTCTCTACCGGCAGAACGCCGCCCGCGACGAGGCGCTTACCTCCGCCACGGACATGGATGGTTATCTCCGCAGCCTCGAAATGCGTGCCATTTGGGGACGTTTCGACGCGACGAACCTGCCGCGCATCGTTCAGCTCATCAACAAGACCAATCAGTTCAACCTCACCACGCAGCGCACCACGGATGCCGCTATCCAAACAGCCATCGATGATCCATCAGCCCTGACGCTTCAGATCCGGTTGCTGGATCAGTTCGGGGATAACGGGATCATCGCGATCGTTGCCGGCGCGGCCGACCCGGCCACAACGACGATCAGACTGCATACCTGGCTGATGAGTTGCCGCGTGCTCGGCCGCGGGATGGAGCTCGAAACGCTCAACCTCGTCGTCGCCCAAGCCAAACAGCTTGGCGCGAGCGAGCTCATCGGTGAATACCGGCCAACCGCGAAGAACGGCATGGTGCGGAATCACTATGAGCGTCTTGGCTTCACCCGTGTCGAGGAGCGGGCGGATGGCACGACGACTTGGTCGCTGGATCTGTCGGATTTTGTGCCGCGACCAACTTTCATCGACAGCCAGCCGACCTCTACGGATGCCGCGCTCGCGGCTGCCTGACGCCTTTCTCTAGGAAAAACCATGACCGACGCCGAGATCTACGCCACGCTGGCCGACGTGTTCCGCCAGGTGCTGGAAGACGACACGATAGAGCTCACCCCAGAAACAACCGCAGATGACGTGGATGGCTGGGACTCGATGAACCATATTTTCATCGTGGTCGAGCTCGAGAAGCGCTTTGGCGTGAAGTTTCAGGCGGCCGAGATGGAGGAGCTGAAGAACGTCGGCGAACTCGCAAAGCTCGTTCAGCAGAAGCTTGCGAAAAAGGGCTGAGCTGCCCGGATGGTTTTTAGCTCCTTTCCTTTCCTTTTTGTCTTTCTTCCAGTTTGCCTCGCCGGTTTCTGGACCGTGGCGCGGTTCGGCCGGCGTGCGGCCGGGCTCTGGTTGGTGCTCGCCTCACTGGCTTTTTACGCCTACTGGCGATTAGACTTTTTGCCGCTGCTGCTCATCTCGATCGCGTTCAACTATTTGATCGGCTCAATGCTATTCCGCCTTGAAAGCCGACCTCGCGTTCAGAATGCCTTACTATGGTTTGGTATCGTGACCGACATAGCTGCGCTTTTCTATTTCAAATACTCTGTCGGCCTCGCTGAGTTCTTCGGCTTCGAAACTGTCGCTGGCCGCCCGTTTTGGGAGATCGTGCTCCCACTCGGGATCTCCTTCTTTACTTTCACGCAGATCGGTTATCTCGTCGACGTGAAGCAGGGTGTCGCCAAGACCCGCGACCTTCTCAGCTATGTCCTGTTCGTTACGTTCTTTCCGCATCTGATTGCGGGACCCATCTTGCACAATCGAGAGATGATGCCGCAATTCGCGGACAAGGAGACCTATCGTTTTAGCCTCGCCAACGTCGCGATCGGTCTGACGATCTTCGCGATTGGACTGGCCAAAAAAGTGCTTTTGGCTGACCCGCTCGCCGGCGACGTCGCAATCAACTTTTCCCATACGGAACAACTCTCGCTTGCGACAGCCTGGTACGCCGTCATTGGCTACTCGTTGCAGCTTTATTTCGACTTTTCGGGCTATTCCGACATGGCCATTGGCCTCGCTCGAATGGTCAACATTCGCTTCCCGCTCAACTTCAATTCGCCTTACAAAGCGACCACGGTCATCGACTACTGGCAGCGCTTCCATATGACGCTGACCCGATTCATAACGATGTACATCTTCAGCCCCCTGGCCCTCAGTGTGACCCGGTGGCGCGATCGTGCCGGTCTGGACAACTCGCGCCGGGCGTCTGCCACACCGAATGGCTTCCTGTCCCTGGTTGCTGGCCCGACGCTCATCACAATGGGGCTTGCGGGCATTTGGCATGGCGCTGGGTGGCAATATCTGATTTTCGGCTTGTTGCACGGCCTCTACATCACGGTGAACCACGGGGCCCGGATATTCTTCCCAGCCTCGAAGCATCGTCCGGTTCGTCCCAAAGCCATCGAGCTCGGAATTCACGCGTGTAAGGTCCTGGCTGTATACGTGGCCGCACTTGTCGCATTCACATTCTTCCGCGCCGACTCCGTGGGCGATGCCATGGAACTGCTTGCCGGGATGGCCGGTCTTCATGGGTGGGGCGGAACCGTGCCGCGCATGGTCGTCATGCAATGCACCTTTCTTCTAGCGATCGTCTGGTTCGCGCCGAACACCCAGCAGATGATGACGCGCTACGAGCCCGCGCTTGGCCGCGCGATTGCCAACCAATCCAATTCATTGACTTGGTCTCCCGCCATCAAATGGGCCGTGGCTGCAGGCGGCATAGCAGCGCTCGGGATCCTTGCCCTCGGAGGAACGACGGAGTTCCTCTATTTTCAATTCTGATGCCGAAGCTGCTCTTGACTGTCTTTCCGACCTTTGCAGTCGGTGGTGCACAGGCTCGCTTTACAACGCTTGTGAATCACCTCGGCTCGGACTGGCGTCACATGATCGTTGCCATGGACGGCGTCACGACGGCACGTGAGCGTCTCGCGCCTGGGTTGGACGTGACGTTCCCGTCACTGACCAATCGGAAAGGCGATGTGCTGTATAACGTTCGACGTTTTCGGGCCCTGCTGCGGTCGCTCTCGCCAACGACATTGCTGACGCACAACTTCGGCTCAATCGAGTGGGCGATTGCGAGCCAGCGCCTTCCCTTACGCCATGTCCATGTCGAAGACGGGTTTGGACCGGAGGAGCGCGTGCACCAGATCCCGCGGCGGGTTTGGCTGCGACGGATCTTCCTCCGCAGCCGGCCCGTAGTGCTCCCATCGCAGACGCTGATGCACATCGCGCGCGAAACCTGGCGTTTGCCACAAGGCGTGCTGCATTACGTTCCCAACGGGGTCGACCTCGACCGCTTTGGCCTTGATACTGCTCGTCATGAGTGGCCCGGCACTGGCCCGGTCATTGGCACGATCGCCGCGCTCCGGCCGGAGAAGAACGTCGGGCGTCTCGTGCGCGCCTTTGCACTCGTGGCGACGCAACGCCCGGCCCGGCTTGTGCTCATCGGCGACGGCCCACAGCGGGCCGAACTCGAACGGCTAGCGGCGGAGCTTGGAGTAGCCGATCGCGTACATTTTGCCGGTCACATTGCGGAGCCGGATGAGCTCCTTAGATCGCTCGACATCTTCGCGATGTCGTCCGATACGGAGCAGATGCCGATCAGTCTTCTGGAGGCTATGGCGGCCGGTCGTCCCGTCGCGGCGACTGCGGTTGGCGACATCGCGAGCATGCTGCCCGACACCGCTCGGCGCTTCGTAACCCCATGCGAGACGCCGGCATTGGCAGAAGCTCTGCTCGAACTCGCAGGCGACCCGGCCTTGCAGCGTCGCCTCGGTGAAGCGAACCAAGCCAAAGCAAGGCAAGAGTTCGGCTTGGCGGAAATGTTCGCGCGCTGGTCGACCCTGCTCGAGGGCGATGCCGCGGTCCGGCGGGCAGCATGAGCCTGGTTTCCGTCACAACGGCAGATGGAATTACCACTGTCTGCATGGAGGACGAGAAGCGGCGTAATGCCCTCTCTGCCCCCATGTTGACGGAGCTGGCCGCAGCTTTCGACCAGTTGGCCGCCGACACCCGTGTGGTAATCCTGCGCGCGACACCTGGAGCGAGCGTCTGGTGCGCCGGGTTCGACATTCGGGCACTGGCGCCGGGTCACGACCCTTTGGCACGGGACGGTCCCTTACAGGCATTGTTCGAGCGGGTGGCCCGGTGCAAGGCGCCGGTTATCGCAATGGTGCATGGGACGACATGGGGCGGCGGGACCGATCTGGCTCTTCGGTGCGATCTGCTCGTGGCCGACACGACGTGCCAGTTCGCCTTCACACCGGCCCGGCTCGGCTTGCCTTACGACGCAGAGGGGCTGCTCAATGTCCTGCTTCGGGTCGGCCCCGCGGTTGCGCTCGAGATGTTCGCCACCGCGCAGCCGGTCGGTGCCGAGCGGGCGTTGCGGACAGGTCTGATCAGCCACTTGGTCGAACCCGAGGCGCTTGAGAGCACGACCATGGCGATCGCGCGGACGATAGCGGAGAACGCGCCATTGACCGTCGCGAGCGCAAAGCAGCATCTGCGGGCGCTGGCCGCAGCAGTGCCGTTGCCGGCTGCGATCGCACAGGCTCTTGGTGAAAGCCGCACGCGGGCCCTTACCAGCGCTGACTATGCTGAGGGGCTCGACGCTTTTGCGGAGAAACGAAAGCCGCGATTTAGCGGCCGTTAGGTCCGGAGATGCAGTCCAGGATATAAGGCGGCAACGCGAAGGCGCTCGCGTGAACGGCGGGCGACCAATAGCGCGTGGTGCCGAGGATGCCGGCTTGTTCTGCCCGCGCTTGAATTTCCAACACTGACGTCTTCTCCAGTCCGGCCGCGTTTGAGGCAAAGGCCAGCGTCATGAAGCCGCCGACGTATGTTGGCACGGCAGCGACGTAGGCCGTTGCGTGATCAAAGGCGACCGCTCGGCGGTTATGGCCTTGCACAAGTTCATCGGCCTGCATGAAGGGCACACCCGCTTGGCAGACGATCACGCCCGTTGGGCCAAGGACCCGGGCGCAATCCCTGTAGAAAGCGTCGGTAAAGAGAACTTCGCCCACGCCCACGGGGTCGGTGCTGTCGACAATGATCGCGTCGAACGACTGATCCGCGGCAGCGGCAACGTGGGCCAGTCCGTCGCCGACGATGACCTGCGCACGTGGGTCGTCCCACGCTTTGCCGGAGATCGACGGAAGGTATTCGCGAGCGAGCTTGATCACCTCGGCATCGATTTCGACCATCACGACCGTTTCGACCGTGCGATGCTGAAGGACCCGGCGCAGCACTCCGCCATCGCCCGCACCAATGATCAAAACACGACGCGCGTTCCCCTGCGCAAGCAGAGGAACGTGGGCCAGCATTTCTTGATAGACGAATTCGTCTCGTTCAGTGATCTGCACGGCGCCGTCCAAAACGAGGACACGTCCGTGACTTTCGGTTTCAAGAACGATGATTTCTTGATAGGGCGACGTAACCCTGGCCAACTCGCGCGACTGAAGGAAGCGCTGCCCCCAACTGGGGTACAACGCTTCGTTGAACCAAGACGTCAGGATACTTGGCCGCGACGCTCTTCGTTGAGGGCAATCCGTTCCGGATGGAACGCCGCCCGAAGCACTGGCAATGCATCGTGCGGATCGCAGGCCCCGCACATGAAGATGTCGATTGCCGCGAAGCCACGCTCTGGCCAGGTGTGGATCGAGATATGACTTTCGGCCAACACGACTACGCCCGACACGCCACCGTTCGGCGTGAAGTGGTGAAAATGGCTGTGCAGGATCGTTGCGCCAGCTTCGACGGCCGCACCGCGGAGTGCAACGTCGATCAAAGCGGGATCGCTGAGGTTGTCAGCACCCCATAGATCGATCAACAGATGAGTGCCGGCGAAGCGAACCCCATCTCGTTCAATAAAGTAGTCCTTACGCTCCTCGGCCGCAGCGTCAGGAACCAATGCAATCGTCGTCTGGTTTTCGCTCGGAAGTTCCGAGACCATCCCCAGTTGAGCAAGTGCGTTCATCACGTACCCCCAAACCAGTAGATAGCCTGTTGGGCGGGATCGCCCCCTTGGGCCAAGAGATGGGGGAGATAGGGCCTCCCGGAACTCATGACAAGCGAAATCATGACGTCACAGGGGAACGTGATCCGCCGCAAGCCGCAGACCGTGAAATAAACTTCTGAATCGAACGCCGCTGCGCGATCATCGCCCCCTCATTGCGGTGAGCCGGTCAGGTAGCGTCTTGGACAGGGCCAATTCGCGCGCGGACCGCGGCAGGTCCTCCGGGCTGCGGACAGGTGTCGCGATTAGAACGCGGAAGAGGTCGACCCGTGGCGGTGTCAGCCGGCGGTCGAATTTTGCCAGCCGCCTCAATGCGTCCGTGTCGCCCGCCTGCACGGCCGCGGTCGCTTGGCGCAGAACGAGGTCCTGCTGCGGGTCCGTGAGACCGCCGCCTTCCGGCACGGTTGCCGCGACAATGCCGTCCAGCGTTTCGAGAGAGCGCTGCCAGTCGCCCGCCTTGCCGTAGTAGGTCGCGCGCAATTCGTTGGCCTCAGGCGTTGAGGCCGTCAGCAACACCGTCGCAGCGCCAGCGAAGTTGCCCTGGGCCGCTTTGGCGCGCGCGAGAAGAACCGTGCGCTGTTCCTCCCGTGCGGCAGGGAGGCCGGCATCGTCCAGCGAGGCCAACGAGACTTCGGCGGCCGCCGCATCACCGGAGTCGATCTGCATCTGAGCGAGGCGCATCGAGTATTCCGCCCGGGCCAGGGGCGAAGGCGCCTTGGCTGCGAGCGTTCTGAGCACGGGGATCGCTCGGCTGGGAAGATCGAGCGCGGCCAACTTGTCGGCCAGCAGCGTCGCCAGCCGGTCGCCGTCTTCTCCGTCCGGTAACGCGGGAGCGAAATCACTGGCGATCAGGACCACCTCCAGGGGCGGAATGGACGCACGATCCGCGGCAAGGAGAGAGCGGAACACGTCGGCTTGCGCGGCAGTCAGCTCGCCCTTGCGATCCGGAAAGATCGCTTGAGCGTCGCCAAGACCGGTGAGCGCGGCGCGCCACTGCCCAGCGAGGCTGCGGAGCTGCGCAATCCGCAAGGTGAGCGCCAACTCAAGCCGGTCACCGCGCCAGCGCACGGTCTGACGCGCAAGCTGCTCCGCCGCCTCAGCCGGGCTGGCCTGGCCTGCCCGGAGGCGCAGCTCGGCCAGCTCGACCGCGGCCTGAACGGAGGCGCGCTCATCACGGCTCGCCTTCACCTCGTCGAGCGCGGTGATGGCGGCTTCGGTCTGGCCGTCGTGCACGAGCTTGAGCGCGCGCGCGAGGGCGAGCGGAGCGCCGGCCATGTCGGCGGTCGGCACATCGGCGCCAGCGCGGGCGGCGGCTTCCATGACGGCGGGGGCGATGCGCTGGCGGATCGCATCGGGATAAGCTGACAGGAGAGGCCACGCACCCGCCAAGGCGGGGGCCGGCTTGCCCTGCGCGGCATCGCGCAAGCCGCGCCAGAGGGCGATGTCGCCCCCGGTGGGCAGCGCCGGGGCGTCGAGCCCGGAGGCATCGTCGGGGCGCCCGGCAAGAACGGCGGCGATGCCGGTCAGCGCCGCCGCGTTGGGGTTGCGCGCGACCGCCGGGTCGTCGTTCGCGGCGAGGACCAGGAGAGCTTCGGCCTCGGCGGCCATGCCGAGTGCCAGCATGGTGCGCGCCGCCGCAACCCGGTCGGGGCCGCGACCGCGTGCTGGTGCGGCCGCAGCACTGGCCATCTGAGCCTGGAGCTCTCGCGTCAAGGTGGCGGCCGACGTGGTCGGGATGGCGAACTGGTTCTCCTGACGTGCACCGGCGACGGCGTTGATGGCGGCCTTGTCCGCGACGGCGAGGGAGTAGCCGGCCATGGAGACCTTGAGGTCGATCTTGTCCGCGCTCGTCTGCAACGCAACGCCCAACCAGGTCGGCAGCAAGGTGTAGCCCGGCGCGGAGCGGCTCACGTCCACCCGGGCGCGCTCGCCCGTGAGCTGGCGCGTGGTGCCGATCAGCATGGTCTGGCCCGTGATGGGGTCGCTCACCGCCATGACCCGGCCGGGCTTGCTGATCTGGATCTGCACGCCGGTCGGGATGGCGGTAGCGACGGCGGCGGATCCACCCGGTGGGGCGACCGAAACGATGATCTGGCCACCCGAACGGGCCGCCAGCAGCGCCTCATCGTCGGCGAGCGGAACCGTCATCATGGTGCCGCGCGGCAGAGGCTGCACGGCGGGCGTCAGCGTCCCGCTGTCGTCGTCGGCGGCGAGTTGAACTTCGTTGTCGAAGATCGCGACACCAAGGTTGCCGAGGCGAAAGGTCGCCACGCCCGTGTCGCCGCTCGCCTCGACGGCGTAGGCGTGAGTGACCGGCCGGGGCGTGGCGGCAGGAGCGGCCTCCGGCGCGGCGGTCTCGGCGGCCTGCGCGGGCTTGGGTTCCGGGGCAGTCGCCGGGGGCGTTGCGGGCGCGGGTTCTGGCGTCGCCGAGGTCGCAGCTGCTGCCGGGGCCGAGGCCGGGGCCGGGGCCGGGGCCGGGGCCGAGGCCGGTGCCGGTGTCAGCGGCGCGGTGGCTACGGCAGCGACGGGGGCCGGCGTGACAGGGGGCTCGGCTTTCGCAGCGGGGCCGGTGAGCAGCGGGGCCGGCGATGCGTCGGCTGCGGGGGTCGGCTTGGCCGGGTTCGGGTGCGCGGCCAGGGTAAGCGCCGGGTCGCTGTCGCGTTTGGGCGGGTCGAGGAAGTTGAGGATCAGGATGCGACGCTGCCGCTTCCACTTGACGCGTGAGCCGGGGACGAGCTGCATCTGCACGCTGCCACGGGCGCCCGTCATGGACACCACGTTGCGTGGAACGTTGTCGGGCGAGACGACGTCGTCGCCGGCCACGGCGGATGGCAAGATGACCTCCACGCGGCTGCCGTGCTGACGAACGGTGGCGGGCGCGAGGGTGTTCAGCGTCAGGACGACACGGCCCATGTCGCTCAGATCCTCGATCTGGACCGGAACCGAGTCGGCCCACGCCGGCGCGGCGGCGAGCAGGCTGATACCGAGGAGAAGGGCGCGCTTCATGACTTCTTCCCCAGATCGGCCGCGCTCAAGGTCGGGGCCGCATTGGATTGGGTGCGGAACAGGGCAAGCTGGGCGGTGGCGGCGCGGGCGCGCTCGGGCGTCATGGCGGCCAGGATCGGCGCCGCCTTGGAGTCCTTCATGCGGTCCAGCACGGGGATCAGGACGGCGTTGTCGAGCTCATTGAAGATGGCGGCGGCGTCGCGGGGGCGCATGTCCTCGTAGGTGCGGACCAGGCCGCGCCAGTTGGCCTCCTGCCGGTCCTGCCGGTCCTTCTCGAGCTGTTCCAACTTGGATTGCAGCGCGGTGAGTTGCTGGACGCGCTCGGACAGGCGCCGCTCGGCGGCGGTGACCAACGCTTCGCGCTCGTCGAGACGGCTGGCGCGGGCGTCGAGTTCCGAGCGCCGGGCCCGCAAATCCTGCAACGTGGCGCGCTCGGCGTCGCTGATGGGTGGCGGTTGCGGGGCGACCGGCGCAGCGGGAGGTGGCGCGGCGGCAGCGGCTGGGGCGGGTGCGCCGTGCGGGGCGGCCTTCTTCTCCTCGCCGTGCGTGCTGGCGAGGGCGGTGCCGGTCAGGTCGATGGCGTGCACCAGGCTCGCGATCTTGACGCCGATCAGCAGCGTCATGACGGCAATGGCACACGGCAGGGGGCGGGGGCGGCTCATTGGGCGGCCTGCAGCGCGAGGAGCAGATCCCGCTCCGCCTGGCTGCGCACCTTGGGCGGCGCTGCGGGCGAGGCGGGGAGAGCCGGGACGGCGGCCGGGGTGGCGATCGCCGGCTGAGACGGAAGCGGGAGGGCGCGGGCGGCGCGAACGGCTTCGTCCAGCCGGTCCGCCAGGCCTTCGCCGCGCTGGATCAGAAAGGCGAGGTCGTCGCGCAGGGAGCCGCCCTGTTCCAGGCGTTGCGCCAGCATCGCCGCGGTGTCGGACGAGGCGGAGTGGAGCCGGCCGATGCCGGCCTCCGCGGCCCGCGCGCTGCTGTCGAAGCTGGCGATCGCGTCGCCCAAGGCGGCGCGGTCGTTCCGCATCAGGCGAAGGGCCCGCTCCAGACGGACGGCATGCACCAGCGTGACCGCCAGCAGACCGACGAGCACGACTTCCAAACCCCAATCAAGGCTTCCCATCTCAGCGCTCCTCGCCAAGGTCATCCGCCGTGAGGCGGTTCAACGTGTCTTCGATCCGGACGGCAACCTGATCCTTGCGCCGGCCAACCTTGCCGCCGAACAGCGGGACGGTGCCGCAGCGCAGCTGCACGGGGGCGCCGGGTCGGGCGTTGAGCATGATGCGCGAGCCGACCTGCAGGGACATGACGTCGTGCAGGGACATGGTCGTCTCGTCGAGCACCACGTCCAGGGCGACCTCCGTTTCATGCAACTGCTCGGCCAGGTGGCTTTCCCAAATGCTGTCCCGGCCGAAGCGCTCGCCCATGAATTGCTGCAGCAGCAACTCGCGCGCGGGCTCCAGGGTGGCGTAGGGAAGCAGCAGCTCGAAGCGACCGCCGCGATCCTCCATGTCGATGCGGAAACGGGCGATCACGGCAGCGTTCGAGGTGCGCGAGATGGTCGCGAAGCGCGGGTTCACCTCGAGACGCTCGAAGCGGATGGTCACGTTGCAGAGCGGATCGAAGCTGTCGGCGAAGTCGCGCAGGACGAGCTCGACCAAGCGCTCGACCAAGCGGCGCTCGATCGTGGTAAACGGCCGGCCCTCGATACGCATCGGCGCGGTGCCGCGGCGGCCGCCCAACAACACGTCCACAATGGAGTAGATCAACGCGGAGTCGATCACCATCAGGCCGTAATTGTCCCACTCCTCGATGCGGAAGACGGCGAACATGGCCGGCAGCGGGACGGCGTCGAGATAGTCGCCAAAACGAAGCGACGACACGCTGTCGATGGTGGCTTCCACGTTGTCGCTCGTGAAGTTCCGCAGGGTGGTGGACATGATGCGGATCATGCGGTCGAACACGATCTCCAGCATCGGCAGGCGCTCGAACGAGACCAGGCCGGAGCTGATGATGCGCTGCACCGCCTGGTGCTCGCGCCCGTCCTCCTCGACGCCGAGCAGGCTGTCGATCTCGGCCTGCTCGAGGATGCGATCGCCGCTCATTGGACCAGCAACTCCACGATGAGCACGTCCAGCACCTTGGCGGGTGCTGCGGCAACGTTGGTGCGGGCGACCAGCTCTTCGCGCAGGCGATAGGTGCCGGCGGTGCCGCGGAGCTCTTCCGGGCGCATCTCTCGCAAGTAGCCTTGGAACAGGTCGACCACGCGCGGCATGGCGTTCTGGACCGTCGCGAGATCTTCCTTGCGGGCCACCTCGAGCTTGGCCTTCAGCTTGATGTAGGCGGCCCGGCGGCCGCCCGTGTTCATGTTGGCAATCATGTCCGGCACGTCGATGTAGAGGGGCGCCGCCACGGTGGCCGCCGCTTCATGCCCTTCGGCCGACGCCGCGCCCTCGTGCTCCTTGCCGTGCAGCAAGCCGGGGATGATGCCGGAGAACCAACCGCCCGCGCCCGCCGCGATCAGCACGACGACCACGATCAGGATCAGCTTCTTTTTGCCGCCCTTCTTGGCCTCCTTGGCCCCACCCTTGTCAGCTCCGCTCGCCGCTGCCGCTGTCGCGCTCATTTTGATGCTCCTTGGCTGGGGCGGAGCTTGCGCAGGAAGTGGTTAACGAACGGCTAACATGAGGCCGATGGAACCGCCGGAACGACCCTACGTTGATCGTTCATGCATTACAGATCATTCATGGTCGCCGCGCTGCTGGCGCTGGCGACGACGGCCCAAGCGCAGGACAAGGTCTGGACGGCGGCCCCGGTGCCCTCCATCGGAGGCGGCGATACCGTGTTGCCGGCGGCGCGCGCGGGCGGGCGGATCGACAACGATGGGACCACCCCGTTCAGCAGCGTGCCGTCCAGTTCGGTGGCGGCAGACGGCGCCACCAGCGCCAACGACTATAACGGCGTCGGCACGCCCAACCTCGGCAAGTAACGTCGCGCCTCAGGCGTTGGCCGACCAGACGGCACGGTAAAGCGCGACGATCTCGTCGGCCTCCGGCACGCGGGGGTTGTTGGCCGGGCTGCCCGAGGCGAGCGCCTGCCGCGCCATGACCGGCAAGGCCGCCTCCCACGCCGCCGGGTCGATGCCGAAGCGAGCGGGGGTCGGCACGTCGAGTTCGCTGTTCAGCTCGGCCAGTCCGTGGGCCAGCTTCTCCGCCGCCGCCTCGTCCCCATCGGCCTCTGCGGCAAAGCCGATCGTGCGCGCGGCAGTCGCGTAGCGCGCGAGCGCCGCCTGGAGGCCGAATCGCGTCACGGCGGGCAGCAGCATGGCGTTGGATAGGCCGTGTGGCACGTGGAAGTGGGCGCCGATCGGTCGCGACATGCCGTGGACCAGGGCCACCGAGCTATTGGTGAAAGCGATGCCGGCCTGCATGGCGCCGAGCATCATGGCCTCGCGCGCCGGCGCGTGGTCCGGCTGGGCGTAGGCGGTGCGCAGGTTGCCGCCGATCAGCCGCATGGCCGCCAGCGCCTGGGTGTCGGAGTACGGATTGGCGCGGCGGGACACAAAGGCCTCCAGCGCGTGGGTGAGGCTGTCGACTCCCGTGTCGGCCGTGATGCGCCGAGGCACGGTGAAGGTCAGTTCGTAGTCGACGATGGCGGCCAGCGGGAGGGCGCCCATGCCGGCGATCAGCATCTTCTCGTCGTGCGCGGTGTCGGTGATGACGGTGAAGCGGGTGGCCTCGCTGCCGGTGCCGGCCGTGGTCGGGATGGCGATCACGGGCAGCGCGGCGGCGTCGGCCGCGAAGGGAACCCGGAAATCCCGCATGGCGGCCGCCGGGTCGCGCGCGCGGCCGTGCGCGAGGATGGCGATGGCCTTGGCCGTGTCGATCGGGGAGCCGCCCCCGAAGCCGATCAGGCAGTCATAGGCGTGCCCGGCCAGCCGCGCGACGCCGGCCTCGATCACCATGTCGGTCGGCTCGGGCACCGTGTCGCTGAACACGTCGGCGACGATGCCGGCGGCGGCCAGCGGGTCGAGGCAGCGGCGGACCAGCCCGGCGCTGACCATGTAGGGATCGGTCACGATCAGCGGGCGGGAAAGGCCGAGCTTGCCGAGCAGCTCGGCCGTCTGTGCCACGGCGCCGCCGCCGACGATCATGAGGCGGGGGGACACCAGCGAAGCGGTCATACGGTCTCCGGACGGTTGAGCGCGCGGCGCTCGGCATAAAGGGCGAGGCGGCGGGCAGCCCGGGGCGCGACGGCGGCGGCCTCGCCCATGGACGCCTGCGGCGGCAGTTCGCGCGCGCGGTGGCAGGCGGCGGCGTGGCCGGGCGCCAGCGGGTCCAGCGCCGGGTCCTCGGTACGGCAGCGCTCGATGACGAAGCTGCATCGGGTATGGAAGCGGCAACCGGGCGGCACGGCGGCCGGGCTCGGGATGTCGCCATCGGCGGTGGCGGGCGGGCGGGCGCGGTGCGGGTCCGGCCGCGGAATGGCGGCGAGCAGGACCCGGGTATAGGGGTGCCGCGGATCGGCGAAGACCTGGTCGCGCGTGCCGATCTCGACGATGCGCCCCAGGTACATGACGGCGACCCGGTCGGCCATGTGCTTCACCACGGCGAGGTCGTGCGCGATGAACAGGTAGGACAGGCCGAGCCGCGCCTGCAGGTCCTTCAGCAGGTTGACCACCTGGGCCTGGATCGAGACGTCCAGCGCGCTGACCGGCTCGTCGCAGACGACCAGCGCCGGTTCGACGGCCAGGGCGCGCGCGATGCCGATGCGCTGGCGCTGGCCGCCGGAGAACTCGTGGGGGTAGCGCGCGGCGTGATACGGCGAGAGGCCGACCAGGGCCAGCAGTTCGGCCACCCGCGCCGACCGGGCCGCCCGATCGCCGATCCGGTGCACGATCAACGGCTCTTCCAGGATCTCGCCCACGGTCATGCGCGGGTTGAGCGAGGCGAACGGGTCCTGGAACACGATCTGCATCCGCCGGCGCAGGCGGCGCAGGGCCGGGCCGGTCAGCGTCGTGATGTCCTGCCCTTCGAAGCGGACCGACCCGGTGGTCGGCTCGATCAAGCGCAGGACCAGGCGGGCCGTGGTGCTCTTGCCGCAGCCGCTCTCGCCGACCAGGGCCAGCGTCTCGCCGCGGGCCACGGAGAAACCGATGCCGTCCACGGCGCGGACATGGCCGGCGGTGCGCGCGAACACGATGCCGCGGCGCAGCGGATACAGCTTGCTGAGCCCGTCCACCTCCAGCAGGGCGTCGCTCACGCGGCGATCTCTTCGACGGGTGCGCGCAGGCAGGCCGCGCTGTGCCCGGGGTCCAGGAGGCGGAGCGGCGGGTCCGTGCGGGTGCATTCGGGCGCGGAGAACACGCAGCGCGGATGGAAGCGGCAGCCTTCCGGCAGCGCGAACGGCGCCGGCACGGTGCCCTCGATGGCGAGCAGCCGGTCGCGCTCCTTCTCGATCTTGGGGATGCTGCCGAGCAGGCCCAGCGTGTAGGGGTGCTGCGGGTCGTCGAAGATCGCCGGCCCCCCGCTGCGCTCGACCACGCGGCCGGCGTACATCACCGCGACCTCCGCCGCCATCTCGGCCACCACGCCGAGGTCGTGCGTAATGAGGATGATCGCCATGCCGGTCTGCGCCTGCAGGTCGCGCAGGAGGTCCAGGATCTGGGCCTGCACCGTCACGTCTAGCGCGGTGGTCGGTTCGTCGGCGATGAGCAGGTCGGGCCGGCAGGCGAGCGCCATGGCGATCATCACGCGCTGGCGCATGCCGCCGCTCAGCTGGTGGGGGTAGTCGTCCAGCCGGCGGGCGGCTGCGGGGATGCGTACACGGTCGAGCGCCTCGATCGTGCGGGCCCGGATGTCGCTGGACGACCGCGTGCGGGCATGGACGCGCATGGCTTCGCCGATCTGGTCGCCGATCGTGAAGACCGGGTTGAGCGAGGTCATCGGTTCTTGGAAGATCATGGCGATGCGGTTGCCGCGAATGTCGCGCATCGCGCGGGGCGACAGGCCGAGCAGGTCCTGCCCGTCGAACACGACGCGGCCCGCCGCGACCCGGCCCGGCGTCGGCACCAGCCTCATTACGCTGAGCGACAGCATGCTCTTGCCGCAGCCGCTTTCGCCCACGATGCCCAGCGTTTGCCCGCGGCGGACCTCCAGGCTGACGCCGTCGACGGCCGGGACGTCGCCCCGTTCGCCGCGAAACACCGTCCGCAGCCCCTCGATCCGCAGGAGCGGCTCACTTCCCGACAGTCCATCCATGGTGGCATTAACGCCGCCATCGCCCCACCGCGCAACGGTCTGCCATGTCACCGACGGACGCCGTCCGCCTTGCCCACGCCCATCTGCGGGCCGGCCGCTTCGCCGAGGCGCTCGCCGAGGCCGCGCCCGTGCGGCACGCGCCGGCCGGGGCGTTGCTGCACGCGCTGGCGCTGGCCGGAACGGGGCGGGCGGCCGAGGCGGCACCGCTGCTGGCCGCGATCGCCGCCGCCAACCCCGGGCATCGGCACCCGGTGCTGGACCTGCTGCCGCTGTTGCCGGCCGCGGCGGGGGTCGAGCATCTCCGCCAGGCTGCCGCGCTGCGCCCGCACGACCCGGCGCTCCCCGCCGCCCTGGGCGCCGCGCTGGCCGAGATCGGCCCGATGGGCGAGGCGATCGAAGCGTTCGCGACGGGGACGACGCTGGCGCCCGGAGATGCCAGCGGCTGGTCCAACCTCGGCAAGGCGCTCGCGGCGGCCGCACGGTTCGACGAGGCCGAGGCGGCCTTCGCCACCGCGCGCGGCCTGGCGCCGGGCGACCTCCAGATCGCCCACAACCACGCGCTCGCCACGTTGAAGAGCGGTCGCCTCCAAGCGGGCTGGCGCGCGCTGGGCGTGCGGCACGGGCTGCCGGGCCGCCCGCCTCCCCTGCCCGGCCCGCGGCTGACCACGCTGGACGTCGCGGGGCGGACGGTGCTGCTGCGCCACGAGGAGGGCTTCGGCGACACGCTGCATTTCGTCCGATACGCCGCCCCGCTCGCGGCGCGGGGCGCGCGGGTGATCGTGGCGGTGCCGGCGCCGTTGCGGCGGATCGTCTCGACGGCGACGGGCGTGGCTGAAGCAGTCGGGCTGGAGGATCGCCCTGCCTATGATGTCTGGGCACCGCTGCTCGACGTGCCCGGCTTGTTCGACGACGTGCCGGCATTCGCGCCCTACCTGCGGGCGGAGGGGTCCGGGCCGGCGCTGCCGCCGGGTCGCCGGATCGGGGTCGCCTGGGCCGGCGATCCGCGTCACAAGCAGGACCGGCAGCGATCGATCCCGCTCCCGGCGCTGACGCCGCTGGCGGCGCGCCGGGATGTGGCGTGGATCAGCCTGCAGAAAGGCGGGGCGGCGCCGGGCTGGATGCACGACCCGATGGGCACGGTCGCCGATTTCGCCGACACCGCGTCCATCGTGGCGCAGTTGGACGCGGTGGTGAGCGTCGATACCGCGGTGGCGCACCTGGCCGGCGCGATGGGCAAGCCGGTGTTGTTGCTGGACCGCTACGACGGATGCTGGCGTTGGCTGACCGGGCGGACGGACAGCCCGTGGTATCCGACGCTGCGCCTGCTGCGGCAGCCCGCGCCGGGCGATTGGGCGGGCGCGGTGGCGGCGCTGCTGGACGCGCTGCCGGTCAGCGGAATGCCGTGATCAGGGCACCCGGTCGGGCAACTCGAGGGTGGCGAGGTCAATCCCCGCCTGCTGCAGCGCCGCCGCGAGCCGGCGCAGTTCCCGGCGGTGCTGGTGCATCTGGTCCAGCAGCGACAGCACCACGGGCATCGCGCTGGCACCGATCTCGAGTTCGCGCAGTTCCAGGATCAGCGTGAGCCGCGCGACGTCGATCTCGGCGAAGAGCAGCTCGGGGCCCTGCCGGGTCGGGCGGACCCAGTCCTCGGCCACCCAGGCATACAGCAACTGCTCGTCCAGGGCCGGCAGACGGGCCAGCACCGCTGCCAGCGGGATCATGCGGATCTCCTCAACGCCTCGCGCGGATCGAAGTCGGGGTGGCGCTCCTGCCATTCGCGGAGCGCTGTTTCCAGCGCCGCGTCGCGCGGACCGACGACGAGCCGCAACGTGACGAACATGTCGCCCGCCGCCTCGCCGCCGCTTTCGGCCACGCCGCGGCCGCGCAGCCGCAGTCGGGCGCCGGCGTCCGAGCCCGCCGGGATCGCCAGGTTCACCTCGCCGCGCGGCGTCGGCACCGGCACTCGCGCGCCGCCCACCGCCTCGGCCAGCGTCACCGGCAGGTCGACCTCCACGTTGCGGCCGACCCGGCGGTAAACCGGGTGCGACGCGATCGCGACCTCGATCAGAGCGTCGCCATCCGGCCCGCCCAGCCGGCCCGGATCGCCCTTGCCGCGCAGGCGCAGCGACTGGCCGTCCTCGATGCCGGCGGGAATGCGCACGTCGACGGTTTCGCCGCCGGGCAAGGTGAGCCGCTCGGTGGCGCCGTTGATGGCGGACAGGAACGGCACCTCGAGCCGGTAGCGCCGGTCGGCGCCCTTGCGTGGGCGGGTCCCGCCCGTCTCGCGACCGAAATACTCACCGAAGATGTCGCCGAGGCTTTCAGGATCGATACCGCCGCCATTGCCGTATCGGCTGCCGGCCTCGCCACCGGCGAAGTCGCGATAGTACTGCCGTTCCGGCCGGGCCTGGCGCTCCTGGCCGGCGGCGTCGATTTCGCCCCGGTCAAACTTGGCGCGCCGTTCCGGGTCCGACAGGATCTCGTTGGCCGCGTTGGCCGCCTTGAACCGATCCTCGGCGCCCTTGTCGCCGGGGTTGAGGTCCGGATGGTTCTTCTTGGCGATCGTGCGGAACGCCGAGCGAATCTCGTCGGACGTCGCGGTCCGGCTCACGCCGAGCGTTTGGTAGGGGTCATTCGCCATGGGGGCCTATTTAGGAATTGCGTCGCCTGCGTGCAAACAGGGTCGTTGTCATGGAAACGGGGTAGCAGGCGAGAGCAGGATCGCGTCGCATCGCGGCCACACCGCAACCGCGAGGTCGTCCATGCCGAAACCCCTGCTCCATTTCCTTGCCGGTGCCTCGTTGCTGGCCGCGCCGCTCGCCGTCAGCCCGGCCCGGGCCGCGCCGATCAGCGCCACCTACGCCATCACGGCCTCAAGCTTCAGCGACATCCTGTTCGGCACGACGCCGCCGGCCGACCCGTTCCGCCTGGTCCTCTCGATCAGCTTCGACCCGGCGGCGGGCGACCAGTTCGACTACGGCGCCGGCATCACGCTGCTGAGCAGCACGCGCCCGGTCGGCACGCCGCTGGTGTTCGACTACGACAGCGCCAACGACATCCTGACCGTCGACGGCGCCGGGCTGAGCACGGCGATCTCGGCGGGGACGGACGACGTGCTGGCCGAGCTGGACGGGATCAAGACGGGCCGGCCGGCGTTCGGCGGGCTGGAATACACGGCGGCGGGCACGACGGGCATTTACCTCAGCACGACCGGTGACGTGTCGGTGCCAGAGCCGGCGTCGATGCTGGTGCTGTTCGGCGGCTTGCTCGGCCTGGCTGCCTTCCGTCGTCGGGCTTGAAGGGGGCGGGCTTGAAGGGGGCGGGCTGAACGGGGCGGCCGGGGAAACCCGGCCGCCCGCTCGGCTCAGACGGTCTGGCTGATGCTCACCGTGTTCACCGGCACGGTGAAGCTGGCGAGCTGCAGCAGGCTGGCGGTCGGCTGCTTGACGGTGCTGACCGCGCGGAAGTCGCAGATCATTCGGTCCGGCGTCACGGTGAGGATTGCGTAGCCCCAGGTGGCGCCGTTCCAAAACTGGATATGCGGGTTGTAGGCGCGGATCAGCTGCGAGAAGCCGTCGATCGGCAACCCGGTCTGCCCCGCGCGGACCGCGCCGGCGGGCAGGCTGGGGACGCTGGCCGTGTTGAGCGGGCCCTCGACCATGGCGTCGTAGTAATTGCCCGAGCTGATCGCGCCGACCATGAACTCCACGCCCATCGGCGCCTCGGCCGTGTTGTTGAAGTCCGTCTTGAGGTAGGAGGCGAGGTAGAGGTGGGCGTCGCCGGAGATGGTGACGAAGTTCTTGACCCCGGCATTCTTGATGGTCCCGAGGATGCTGGCCCGCTCCACCGGATAACCGTCCCACTGGTCGAGGTCGAAATACTCGACCTGCGGCACGCCCGGCGGCCCGATCAGGTATTGGCAGACCATGACCTCGTTGGCCCACACCTTCCAGGTCGCGGTCGAACCGGTGATCTGGCCGAGGAACCACTGCTTCTGCGCGGCGCCGAGCATGGTGCGCGCCGGGTCGGCCACGTTGCCGCAGCCGGTGGTGAGGTAGCGCTGACCCTGCGCATCGCCGCAGGGCGGGCCGTCGCGGTAGAGCCGCTCATCGGTGACGACCAGGTCGAGCAGGCTGCCGAAGCGGAAGGTGCGGTAGATCTGGATGGAGTTCTCCCAATCCAGGTTCGGGTTGAACGGCACGGCGGCCAGGCCGTGCTCCCACCAGGCCTGGCTCGCCTGCTGGCGCAACAGCGGCTTGGGCGTGGTGGCGGACTCGCCCGGATTTGGCGTGTCCTCGTGGAACTGGCCGTGGCAGTCGTTCATGAACTCGTGGTCGTCCCACAGCTGGATCATGGCGAAGCGCTCGTGCATCGCCTGGATGTTCGCGTCGGACCGGTAGGTCTGATATAAATGCCGGTAGTCGGACAGGTTCTGCGGGTATTGCGCGCCCGACGGATAGGGCGGCACCACGCGGACGGAGCCGGCGACGGTGGACCCGTCGGACAGGTATTCGTAGATGTAGTCGCCGAGGTGGACCACGACGTCCACGTCGTCCTGCGCGAGGTAGCCGTAGGCGTTGAAGAAGCCGTTGCTCCAGTCCTGGCAGACCACGTAGCCGATGCGGAGCTGCTGCAGCGCGGCGCCGGGCTGCGGCAGGGTCTTGAAGCGGCCGGTGCGGCTGGCGACGCCGTTGAAGATGAAGCGGTAGTAGTAGAGCGTGAACGGCTGCATCGCGGCGCTCTGCAGCGGCAGCTTGATCGTGTTGTCGCGCGAGGCCTGGATGCTGGCGAGGCCCTGCAGCCGGATGGTGCCGGATGCGAAGGACGGGTACGTCGCGATCTGCCACCCCGCCTGCTGCAGGCCGGAGCCGACGACGAGCGGGGAGACGCGGGTCCAGATCACGCAGCCATTCGGGTTCGGGTCGCCCGCGGCCACGCTCTGCGGGAACGTCGCCGCCTGGTTCTGCGGGGTCGCCTGCGGGTTGATGCTGAAGGGCGAGGTCAGCCCGGCCGCATCGGCGGTCAGGATCAGCGGGACCTGGCCCTGATAGGCGGGATGCTCCAACGCGTTCGTCGCCGCGCCGGCCGCGGCCCAAACGACCGCACCGGCCCCCAGCTTCTTCAGGAAATCGCGCCGCTCCATCGCACTCATCCACCCGTCGTTTGAAGGACGGTACGGCGGCGCGTCGGCCGCCGTCATCTACTCTCGATGAAGTTTGGGAGAAGCTCGCGGCCCGGTTGCAGGCGGGCGTCGCGCTGCCTTTATGGCGGTCATGACCCAGCAACTGCATCTCGGCGCGTTCATGCGGCCGGTCGGCATCCATACCGCATGGTGGCGGGTGCCTGGCGCGCTTCCGGACGCCAACTTCAACCTGTCCCACCTCGTCCGTTTCGCGCAAACGCTGGAGCGCGGCTGTTTCGACGCGTTCTTCATGGCCGATCATCTGGCCCTGCTGAACATGCCGATGGACGCGTTGCGGCGGAGCGCGACCGCCACGTCGTTCGAGCCGCTGACGCTGCTGTCGGCGCTGGCCATGGTCACGCAGCGGATCGGCCTGGTGGCCACCGCCTCCACCACCTTCGACGAACCCTACCACATCGCCCGCCGCTTCGCGTCCTTGGACCACATCAGCGGCGGGCGCGCCGGCTGGAACATCGTCACCACCGCCAACCCGGATGCCGCGCTGAACTTCGGCGACTCGACGCAGATGGAGCACGACGAGCGGTATCGCCGGGCGCAGGAGTTCTTCGACGTCGTCACCGGGCTGTGGGACAGCTGGGCGGACGATGCCTGGCTGCGGGACGTGCAATCCGGCCTGTTCTTCGACCCGGCTAAGCTGCACCGGCTCGACCACCAGGGCGAGTTCCTGTCGGTCGCCGGGCCGCTCAACATCGCGCGCCCGGTGCAGGGGTGGCCGGTGATCGTGCAGGCCGGCGGGTCGGCGGCGGGGCGCAGCTTCGCGGCGGCGACCTCGGAGGTGATCTTCGCCAGCCAGCGCACGATGGAGGAAGGCCGCGCCTTTTCCGACGACATGCGGGCGCGGGTCACGGCGGCCGGGCGCGACGGCAGCAAGCTACGCATCCTGCCCGCCGCGCTGGTAGTGGTGGGCGGCACGGAGGCGGAGGCGCGGGCCAAGAAGGCCGAGCTGGACGCGCTCGTGCATCCGGATAGCGGCATCCCGAACCTGTCGCTGCGGCTCGGCGTGGATGCGTCGGGCTTCGACCTGGACGCGGAGCTGCCGGAGCTGCCGACCACCAACCAGGGCCAGAGCGGCCAGGCGGCGCTGGTGGCGCAGGCACGGCGCGAGCGGCTCACGGTGCGCCAGCTCGCACAGATGGCGGGCGGCTATTCTGGGCTGCAGATGGTGGGCACCCCCGAGCAGATCGCCGCCGAGATGGGCGCATGGCTGGCGGCGGGCGCCAGCGACGGCTTCAACGTGATGTCCATACGGTGCCGGCCGGGCTTGACGATTTCGTCGACGGCGTGGTGCCGGAACTGCAGCGGCGCGGCTTGTTCCGCACCGCCTACGAGGGCGCCACGCTACGCGACCACCTCGATCTGCCCCGGCCGGCGAACCGCTTCTTCGCAGAACAGAGACGGGCCGCCGAGTAACGGGTGCCCGAGTTAGGCGGGCACCTGTTCGGCCAGGGCCAGCATCTCGGCGGCCAACTTCGTCTTCTCGGCAAAGATCTTCCATGACGAGGCCCGCGCGGTCTGTTGCCATGCCTCCACCGTCCCGTTGGACATGGGCGTGACCTCGACCCCGGCCGCCGCGTAGACCTTGGCCAGCTCCAGGTCATCCGCCTGGGCACCGGCGAGGTTGAACGGGATCAGTTCCTCCCCGACCGCCATCATGGCCTCCTGCTCGGCCGGGCTGAGCGTGGCCCAGATCGCCTTGGAGACCAGGATCGGTTCCAGGATGAAGAAGAAGCTCCGCTCTCCCGGCGTGGTCAGGTATTTGCAGGTTTCCTGCAACTTGAACGACAGGAACGAGCTGGAACTGGTGCATGCGGCGTCCATCACGCCCGTCTGCATGCCGATATAGATCTCGTTGGACGGCATGGACGACACGGAAGCTCCGGCCGCGGTGAACATCTCGTCCATCTCGCGCGACCCGCCGCGGATCTTCATGCCTTTGGCGTCGGCCGGACCGACCAGCTTGCGGGTGCGAGAGGCCATGCCGCCGGATTGCCACATCCAGCTCACCAGAACGATCCCCTTGCTGTCGAGCAGCTGCGTCAGCGCCTTGCCGATCGGGTGCGTGCGCCACGCGTAGCCTTGGGCATAGCTCGTCACCACCGCCGGCATGAAGGTGATGTTCATCTCGTGGATCTCGCCGCCGGCGTAGGTCAGCGGGACCAGCCCCATGTCCAGCGCGCCTTTCCGCAGCGCGCTGATCTGGGCAAAGGTCTTCATCAGCGACGCGTTGGGATAGATCTCGAACTGCAGCGACCCGTTCGTGCGGCGGGTGACCTGCTCGGCGAAGCGGCGGCAGATACGATCGCGGAAGTCACCGGCCTCGCCGGAGCTGGCGGGGAAATGGTGCGAGATCTTCAGCGTGCGGGGGGCGGCCTTGGCCCGACCGATCAACGCAGGCGTCGCCAGTGCTGCCAGGGCGGCGCGTCTCGTCCAGTTCTGCATGGCCGTCCTCCCGCACGGGGACTGTTTGCCCCGCATCGAGGGAACGCTACACCGGAGGCGTCCGTGCTGTAAAAGCGGCGCATGCGCGCCCTCGCCCTCCTGCTCGTCAGCCTATTGTGCGCCTGCGCCCCCGCCCGGTTCGACACCGTCGGTCCGTCGGACGCCGCCTATGCGCAAGCGCAGCCGGTGTTTGCCGAGTTCTGCGCGGTGTCGCAGATCAAGAAGGTGCCGGGCTTCGGCGCCGATATCCGCGGCAATATCGGCGGGCACGCGGTGTTCTACCTGCAGGGCGCCTGCAAGGACCCGGCGCTGGCCTTTCCCGTACTCGTCCCGTGCGAGAGTGGCGGGGTGGGGCTCAGCATGAACGAGCACTTCCGCAACGCGAAATGGGTCGCCACGCCCAGCGATGCCTTCTTTTTCGACGGCGGCCTGGCGCCGGACGTGACGCTGACGCGCGACGCCTACCGGGCCGTGCAGCGTCGGGCGCAGGCGCTCGGGATCTATGCGGGTGTCGACTTCCACGACGTGGTGTTCCGCGACATGCCGGCCGGGTGGACGCGGGAGGACTGGAAATACGAGATGTCGGTCGGCACCGATTACGCCATCGCGCTCGGGCGGGCACGGCATTGCGTGCGCGTTCCGGTCGATCGGGCGGCGATGGCGCGGATGATCGACTTCCTCAACGCGGAGAACGCGCCCTACCGCGCCGGCAAGACGTTCCATTGGGACCTGTTCCGCGACAACTGCATCCATCTCGCGCACAACGCGCTGGCGGCGGCCGGGCTGTGGGACCGGTGGCCGACAGGGCGGTCGCTGCTCGTTTCGATCTTCGATTTTCCGGTGCCACGTAACGAATTCGTCAACCTGGTCCGCTGGACCAATGACGGGCTGCCCGCCGATCCCGGCGCGGCGTTCGCCGACCCGCCCACGCGGCGCTCGCTCGAGCTCACCGGCGTGTTCCCGACCCGGCCGGGCGCCCTCGCCTCCTCCCGCGACCTGCATCGCCCGAACGAGCTGTACGAGGGCGACCTGTCGCTGATCTTCTACGACGAGCCGATGTTCGGGCATTACCAATCGGACTCCGACCGTATCTTCGCCACCCCGCGCTACACGGAAGCGGCCGCCAACCGCGCCTGGTTCGCCGCCGTCGCGCGCGCCCGGCTCGCCGAGCGGCGCCCGTTGGCCGAGTGGCTCGCCCGGCCGGAATACGCGGCGGAGGCCGACGCCTTCGCGGCTATCTATCGGCGATTTTATCAGCTCATGGCGGGCTACGCGGCCGGCTGACCTGCTCAGCTCGGATGGCGGAAGCGGCGAACGGTTTCCCAAAAGCCGGTATGCTCGCCGGGGAAGCGCCAGCGCCGGGCGGCGAACTCCGCAACGGCGAGCAGCGCCGCCAGCAGCGCGTGACCGCCGCCGGTCAGCGTAGCCCAGGCCGACCAAACGCCGGTTGCCGCCAGCAACGCATTCGCGGCGACCTGCCCGGCCGCAAACATTGCCCAGATCGCCGTCACCCCGCGCGTGTAGGGGATCATGCCGGGCCGGAACCGCGGGTTGAGCCGTTGCGCCACGCCCGTTACCACCGCGACCCGGCCTGGACGCAGGCTGCGGCCGAACCACCACGCCAACGCCCCGTAGAGCAGCGCGTGCCCCAGCCCGGCCGGTGCCGCCCGCGCCGCCGCGGGCGAGACAGAGGCGCCGACCGCCACCGCCGCCAGCAGGAGTGCGGCGACAGATCCGCCCAGCGCCGCGGCCCGTCGCCCCGGCCAGCCCGCCGCCACGGCAATGCCGACGGCGACCGCCTGCACGGCGGCGGCAGCGGCTGCCGCATCGTCCGGCAGCACCCGACCGGCGAGCGCGGCCGCCAGGGCCACCACCGCCGCACACGGTCCAATCGCCTTCAGCTTGGCTCACCCCTCTCAACACGGTATCGTGAGGACTCGGACCACAGCGGATTTCGAGTGGGTGGTCCAGCCGTCTGTCATGAGGCATGAGGGCGGACGCTCGGAGGAGACAACGTGACTGATCAGCTTCACCCCGTCACGACGGACCAGTCACCGGCCGAACACGGGCTGGCCACGGTGCTGGTGTCGGCCCTGCAACTCGACGCCGCCCCCGAGGCGATCGGCCCGGAGGACCGCTTGTTCGGCGGCGGGCTCGGCCTGGATTCGATCGACGCGCTGGAGTTGGCGCTGGCCATCTCCAAGACCTACGGCTTCGAACTCCGGTCGGACCACGAGCAGAACCAGCAGATCTTTGCCTCGCTCCGCAGTCTGTCGCGGCATGTGGAGGAGCACCGGACCCTTTAAGGTGGATCGCTGCCCGCTCCTCGACCGGCCGGATGACGCGCCCCTGTTCCTGCGTCCGAGCGGCGCGGTCACGACGCGCGACTTTCTTCAGCAGGCGCACGCGCTGGCCGCCGCGCTACCGGCCAGCCGGTACGTGCTGAATGCCTGCCGCGACCGTTTTCGTTTCGCGCTGACGGTGGCCGCCGCGCTGATCGGCGACCGGGTCAGCCTGTTGTGCGGCGACCCCTCCCCGCCCGTGCTGGCGGCGCTGCTGGAGCGGTACCCCGACACGGCGGTGGTGGACGACGATCACCCCAGCGTCGGGCCTGGACGTGGCGTGAACCCGGCGCTGCCGGCGGATCGGCTCGCCGCGATCGTGTTCACCTCCGGCAGCACGGGCGCCCCGGTCGCGCACGAGAAGCGCTGGGGCGCGCTGGTCGCCCGCAGCCGCGCCGCCGGCGAACGCTTCGCCCTGGACGAGGCCGCGCCGGCCGCCGTGATCGGCACGGTGCCGCCCGGGCACATGTATGGCTTCGAGACCACCGTGCTGCTGCCGCTGCACGCGGCCTGTGCGAGCTGGTGCGGCCCCGCCTTCTTCCCCGCCGACGTGTCGGCCGCGCTGTGCGCCACCGCCGCGCCGCATCTTCTGGTCACCACGCCGTTGCAGCTCCGCAGCCTGGCGGCGCTACCCGGCCCGTATCCTGGGCGCTGCATCTCGGCCACCGCGCCGCTGGATGCCGCGCTCGCCGCCAGCCTGGAAACCGCCTGGTCGGCCGAGCTACACGAGATCTTCGGCGCCACCGAGGTCGGCTCCATCGCGACCCGGCGCACGGCGCGCGAGGAGGGCTGGCGGCCCTACCCTGGCGTCTCGCTGCGGCAAACGGCCGACGCGGCGCTGGTGGAGGCGGTCGGGGCGCCCCCCTTTCCGCTGGCCGACGAGATCCAATTGCAGGCGGACGGCACGTTCCGCCTGCTCGGCCGGCGCACGGACCTGGTCAAGCTCGGTGGGCGGCGCGCGTCGCTTGCCGGGCTGAACCGGATCCTGACCGAGCTGCAAGGGGTGTGCGACGGCGTGTTCGTGGTGCCGGACGACCTGGAGAGCCGGAGCACGGCGCGGCTGGAGGCCGTCGTGGTCGCGCCCGGGCGCAGCCGGGCGGAGTTGATGGCCGAACTGCGCGACCGCATCGACCCGGTGTTCCTGCCGCGGCGGCTGGTGCGGGTGGACGCACTGCCGCGCAACTCGCTGGGCAAATTGCCGCGGCAGGCCGTGCTGGACCTGCTGGCTCGCGCCACGCCACCGCCCCCATGAGGGCCGCCGGGCGCTTCACCGTCGACGCCGGCCATCCGGCGCTGCCCGGCCACTTCCCGGGCCGGCCGGTCGTGCCGGGCGTGGTGCTGCTCGACGAGGCCGCCCGCCTCATCCTGGCCGCGTTTCCCGGGCAGCGCTTGGCGGGGTTCGGGCAGGCGAAATTTTTGCAACCGGTGCGGCCGGGCGACACGCTGGACGTCCATTACGCCCCGACGCCGCCGCAGGTGGGGTTCAGCTGCCGGATCGGCGCGATCGAAGCGGTGCGCGGCACGCTGCTGCTCGCGGCGCCGTGACGAGCGGGTGGGCCTGCCAGCCCGAGCGCGGGGCACCGCGCCTGACGCGAGCGGCGCTGGCGGCGGTGCGCCGCTTCGGCTGGTCGGCTGGGCAGCCAATAGCGCGCGCGGCGTCGGGCTGGTTCTTCCTGACTTCGCCCGGGGCGCGGGCCGCCTCGCGCGACTATCTCGGCCGCGTGCTGGGCCGGCCAGCGCGCAACCGGGAGGTGGCGCGGCATTTCGGCTCGTTCGCCGCCGCCGTGCTGGACCGGGTCATGCTGCTATGCGGCCGGGCCGGCGATTTCCGGGTGGACGTGCACGGCCTGCCCGAGCTGCTGGCCACGTTGGAGCGGCCGAGCGGGGTGATCCTGCTCGGCGCCCATCTCGGCAGCTTCGAGATCCTGCGCACGCTGGCCGAGCAGGCACCCGTGCCGGTCTGGCCGCTGATGTATCGCCGCAACGGCGGCACGCTCACGGCGCTGCTGGACCGCGCTGCGCCGGGCTTGCGGGACCGGGTGATCGAGATCGGCGACACGGCCAGCATGCTCCGCGCCCGCGAGTGCCTCGCGCGGGGCGAGATGGTGGGCATCCTGGCCGATCGTGGACCGTCCGGCGAGCGGCGGGTCAGCGTGCCGTTCCTGGGCGCACCGGCGGATTTCCCGGCCGGGCCGGTGCTGCTGGCGGCGCTGCTCGGCGCGCCGGTGTTCCTGTGCTACGGCATCCGCACCGCGCCGCGGCGATACCGTGTCGGGATCGAGCCGTTCGCCGAGCGGATCACCTTGCGGCGGGAACATCGGGATGCCGACCTGCGCGTCCATGTCGGGCGCTACGCCGCGGCGCTGGAGCGCTTGTGCCGCGCCAATCCCTACCAATGGTTCAACTTCTTCCCGTTCTGGACCGAGCCCCATGATCCTGTCCCGGCGCGCCGTCCTGCCCCTGTTGCTGCTGCCGCGTCTCGCCCGCGCTGACGCGTTCGACCTGTCGGCGCTGATGGCTCGGCTGGCTTCGGTGCCGGAACGGCGCGCCACGTTCCGCGAGGAACGGGTGCTGGCCGCGCTCACCGTGCCGCTGGTCAGCACCGGCACCCTGTTCTATCGCCGCCCCGATTACCTCGAGAAGAACACGCTGTGGCCGCAGCCGGAGCGCATGACGGTCGAGGGCAGCCGCCTCGTGATCGCCGATCCGGCCTCCAACGACCCGCCGCATGTCGTGCCGCTCGACGCGCAACCGGGCCTGCGGACGACGGTCGACGCCGTGCGGGCGCCCCTTTCGGGCGATGCGGCGACGCTGCGCCGGGCCTTTGCCGCCACCGTCGGCGGGAGCCCGGCGGCCTGGACGCTCGACCTGGTGCCGACGGAGCCGGCGGCGGCGGCACTGATCCGTGCCATTCACGTGGCGGGGCAGGATAGCTGGATCGCCACGCTGGCGATCGAGCAGGCCAACGGCGACCGCAGCACCATGCAGATCGCGCCCGCCTAGGCCTACGCCCTGCCCCCGATCCCGCCCCTCTCTCCCGCCGCGCCGCGCCGGGCTCCCGTCTTGCTCGCCCTGCTCGCCGCCGTCGCCCTGCTCGCGGCGACGCTGACGGCCGTCACGCTGCGCACGGACATGACGGCGTTCCTGCCCAGCGGCACCACCCCGGCCGCCCGCTTGCTGCTGGCGGAAGCGCGCAGCGGCACGGCGTCCGGCCTGATCTTCATCGGGCTGGAGGGCGCGCCGGTACCGGAGCTGGCGCGGATCAGCCGGGCCATGGCGGACCGGCTGCGGGCGAGCGGGCTGTTCCAGCTCGTGGCCAGCGGGGAAGCCGCGCTGCCGCCCGAGCAGATCGATGCGCTGTTCGCCCGCCGCTACCTGCTGGGCCCGGCGGATTGGTCGGAGGCGGGGCTGCGCGCCGGCTTGGAGGCTGTGCTGCGGCAGTTGCGCGGCGCGGCGGGGCCGCTGGCAGCGCGGTTCGGCATCGAGGACCCGACCGGGGCCTTCCTGGCCGCCATCCGGCCCTGGGCCGGCATGTCGCGGGTGCGCGCGATCGACGGCGCCTGGTTCGCGCCGGAGCGGGACCGCGCGCTGCTGCTGGCGCGCACGGCGGCGGGCGGGATGGACGTGCCGGCGCAGGAGGCGGCGACCGCGGCGATCGAGCGCGCCTTCGCCGACGCCGCGCCCGGCCCCGCCCGGCTGCTGGTCGCCGGCCCCGCCATCTTCGCCCGCGACTCCGCCCGCGCCATTCGCGGCGACGTCGAGCGGATCTCGGTGCTGTCCACCCTGCTGGTGGCGGCGCTGCTGTGGTGGCGATTCCGCCGGCCGCTGGTGATCGCGGCGATCGCGGCGCCGGTGATCGCGGGGGTGGCGGTCGCGGCCGGAGCGGTGCAGCTCCTGTTCGGCAGCGTGCACGGCGTGGCGCTCGGGTTCGGGGCAACCATGCTGGGCATCTCGGTCGACTATCCCGTGCTGATGATCGGGCACCGCAAGCATGGCGAGCCGGCGCCGGCCACGCGCGCGCGCATCGCCCGTGCCTTCGTGCTGGCGGTCGCGACGGCGACGATCGGGCTCGGGGCGATGGTGTTCTCCGGCTTTCCCGGGCTGGCGCAGCTCGGGGCGTTCGCGGCGATCGGGCTGGTCGCCTGTGCCGGGCTGACCTGGTGGGGGCTGCCGCCGCTGGTCGTGGCGGCCAACCTCGCCCCCTCCGGCGCCGGCGATCCGGCGTGGCTGCCCCGCCTCGAGCGGGTCCGCCGGGTGCGCGCGCTCGGCCTGCTGCCGCTGGCGGCCGCGGCGGGATACCTCGTCGCGATCGGCGGGCCCCGCTGGCAAGGCGACCTGGCCGCGCTCAGCCCGATTCCCGACCAAACCCGCGCGCTGGACCGGGCGCTGCGGACCGATCTGGGCGCGGCGGAGACGGGGCAGTTTCTGCTGATCCGCGCGCTGGATGCGGAAGCCGTGCTGCAGGCGGAGGAAGCGCTGCTGCCTGCGTTGGACCGGCTGGTCGCCGCGGGTGGCCTCGGCGGTTATGAGGCGGCGGCACGCCTGCTGCCGAGCGCGGCCCGGCAACGCGAGCGGGAGGCGGCGCTGCCCGACGCGGCGACACTGAACCGGGCGCTGACGGCCGCGCTGGCCGGGCTGCCGTTCCGCCCCGAAGCATTTGCGCCGTTCGCCGCCGCCGTCGCCTCCTCACGCGGGCTCGCCCCGCTGATCCCGACCGATCTCGCCGGCACGCCGCTCGCCGCGCGGCTGGATCCGCTGCTGCAGCGAACGGCGGAGGGCTGGCGCGGCGTCGTGCTGCTGCAGGGGCTCGTCGACCCGGCGGGTCTGCCGCCAGGGACCACCCTCATCGACCTGCGCGGCGAGCTCGGGACCATCCTGGCCGCGTATACCGGCCGGGCGTGGCAGTGGCTCGGCCTCAGCCTGCTGGCGATCCTGGTGCTGCTGGCGGCCGGGCTGCGGGACCCGGCGATGGCGGCGCGGACGCTGGCGGCGATCGCCGCCGCCGCGCTGCTCACGGTGGCGGCGCTGACGGCGCTCGGGATCAGTCTGTCGTTGATCCATCTCGTGGCACTCCAGCTTGTCGCGGGCGTCGGGCTCGACTACGCCCTGTTCTTCGCCCGCCGGCAACTCGACGCCGAAGAGCGCGCCCGCACCTTCCGCACCCTGATTACCTGCAACGCCATGACCCTGTTGACCTTTGGCCTGCTCGCCGCCAGCCAGACGCCGATCCTGCATGATCTGGGGCTCACCATCGCGCTCGGCGCGGCGCTGGCGTTGGTGTGTGCCTTTCTGATTACCGGCGAAGCACCACCTCCATCTCCATGACCCCGCTCGCCCTCACGGCCCTGACTGCGACCAGCGCGCTCGGACGCGGTGCCGCGGCGCATGGCGAGGCGCTGCGGGCCCGGCGCTCGGGCTTGCGGCCCAACGATTGGGCGCCGGAAGTGGGCGGTTGGATCGGGCGGGTCGCCGGATTGGAAGCGTATCGGCTGCCGGACGAGCTCGCGCGGTGGGATTGCCGCAACAACCGCCTGGCGCACATGGCACTGACGACGGATGGCTTCGCGGAGGCCGTGGCCGTCGCCCGCTCGCGCTACGGCGCGCACCGGATCGCCACGGTGGTCGGCACCAGCACCAGCGGCATCGAATCGGCCGAGCAGGCCTTCGCCCACCGCGACGACGCCGGGGCGCTCCCGGCCGGGTTCGACTACCGCGGCAGCCAGGACCTGCAATCGCTGGCCGCGCTGGTGGCCGCCGCGCTGGGGTTACGCGGCCCCGCCTTCGTGATCAGCACCGCCTGCGCCAGCAGCGCCCGCGCCTTCATGGACGCGGCCAACCTGATCGAGGCCGGCGTGGTCGACGCGGCGGTGGTCGGCGGCGCGGACTCGCTGTGCCGCATGACGCTGCACGGCTTCCAAGCGCTGGAGCTGATCTCGCCCACGCCGTGCCGCCCGTGTGGCGCGGACCGGACCGGCATCTCCATCGGCGAGGCGGCCGGCTTCGCCCTGCTCGAGCGGTCGGGGGCCGCCGGTGGCCTGCGCCTGCTCGGCGCCGGCGCCAGCAGCGATGGGCACCACATGTCCTCGCCGCATCCGGAGGGGGCCGGCGCCGCGGCGGCCATGGCGGCGGCGCTCCGCTCGGCAGGCCTGACGCCGGACGAGATCGATTGGATCAACCTGCACGGCACCGGCACCCGGGCCAACGATGCCGCGGAGGACCTCGCCGTCGCGGCCGTGTTCCCCGCCGCCACCGCATGCAGTTCGACCAAGGGCTGGACCGGCCACACGCTCGGGGCCTGCGGCGCGCTGGAGGTCGTGATCGCCGACGCCGCGATGCGGGGCGGGTTCATCCCCGGCTGCCTCGGCATCGAGGCGCCGGATCCGGCCTTCCGCGCCAGCGTGCCGACGCGCACGGTGGAACAGCCGGTGCGGCACGTGGTCAGCAATTCGTTCGGCTTCGGCGGCATCAATTGCGCGCTGGTTCTCGGCCACGGGCCATGATGCTGAGGGCCGCGATCCGCGGCGCGTCGCTTTGGGGGCCGGGGCTGGAGGGCTGGATGGCGAGCCAGCCGATCCTGGCGGGGTGCCTGCCCTATCAGCCGCGCGAGTCGCCGCCACCGCCCCCCGCCCTGCTGCCGGCGGCCGAGCGGCGCCGCGCCGGCCCCGTGATCCGCCTGGCGCTGGCCGCCGCGCACGAGGCCGCACTCCGCTCCGAACTCGAGCCGGCCACGCTCGACTCCGTGTTCGCCAGCAGCAATGGCGACGGCCCGGTCGTGACCGCCATCCTGGACGCGCTGGCGACCGCGGCCGGCACCCGCGTCGTGTCGCCCACGCAGTTCCACAACTCCGTGCACAACGCGGCCGCCGGCTACTGGTCGATCGCCACGGGGAGCCGCCGGCCGGCGACATGCCTGGGCTGTCACGACGAGAGCTGGGCGGCCGGGTTGCTGAGCGCGATGGCCGGGCTGCACGGCAGCGCGGCACCCGTCCTTCTCTGCTGCTACGATCACCCGCTGCCGCCGCCCCTGCACGCGGTGCGGCCGACCGGCCCTGCCTTCGCCGCCGCGCTGGTGCTGGCGCCCTCCGGCGGGCCGAGCCTGCGCGTCTGGTTGGAGCCGCTGGCGCGGCCGGAGCCGGACGGGTGCGACCCGGCGTTCGAGAGCCTGCGCCTCAACCCGGCGGCGCGGGCGTTGCCGCTGCTGCGCGACCTCGCGGCCGGGCGCGCGGGGACCCACGATCTGCCCTATTGCGGGGGCCGGCTTCGCCTCGAGCTGTCGGCCTGATCGACATCCGCGCCCTGCTGCCGCATGCCGGAGCAATGGTGATGCTGGATGCGGTGGAAAGCTGGAGCGAGGCCGGCATCCGGTGCCGCAGCGCCCGTCACCACGACCCGAGCAATCCGTTGCGCCGCGACGGGAAGCTGCCCGCGATCGCCGGCGCGGAGTTCTGCCTCCAGGCGGCGGCGTTGCACGGCGCGCTGCTGGCCGGCGGCGCGCAACCGCCGGGCTACGTCGCGAGCCTGCGGGCCGTGTCGCTGGCGGTGGATCGGCTCGACGACCCCCTGTTCGCCTTCCTGGTCGTCGAGGCGACGCGGGAAGCGCAGCAGGCGTTCGGCATGATCTACGATCTGCGGTTGTGCGCCGATGGCGGGCCGGTGTTGCTGACGGCGCGGGCGACGATCAAGCTGCCGTCGTAATCCGCCGATCACCGTCCCCCAGAATCAACGAAGGCCCCGGGATCGCTCCCGAGGCCTTCCATTGATCGACGGCCGTAACCGCAGACGCTTGGGTTAGCCGGCCACCACGGTGGAGGCGGCCGATGTCCAGGTCACGATTAGGGACCGTTCCGAGCAATGAGACACTGGATCACCTCCTTTCAATAAGTTGCCAACCGATAGTGGGTCTCTCCCCGAGTCCGATCAAGCCGAAAACGGTCAGAACAGACGCTTCAGTCGGATTTCTATGCGGCCGCCCATGGCGCCGACCTGAAACGCGGCATCGCGATAACGCGGGGCCGCCAGGCGGATCACCACGTTGTTGCTGAATCCGAGCGGCTCGAGGGGCAGACCGATCAGGTTCTGGGTCAGGACGCCGTCGTCGTTCTCGTCCTGATAGGCCTGTGCCGCGTAGGTGCCGGGCGGCACCTCGATCGTGACCAGGACGGGACCGGGATGCGCGGGGGCCTGGCCGTTATAGGCGCAATGCGGCTGCAGGAACTCGCGCTCGCTACAGACGGCGACCATGACGTTTCCCTTGCTGCTCTCTACCCCATCCACCACGATCTGCAGCGGCGCAGCGTCGACCGGCATGGCCAGCAGGCTCAGGACTGCGCCGGATAGGCCCGCCCGCGCCACGTGGCCTTGCCGCCCCGCAGCGACCGCGCGAGGCTCCACCATTGCACCAGCAGCACGCCGGCCACGCCAGCCGGATGCAGAAGCGCCGACAGCACCGGCTGCGCGAAACGGCGCGCCAGCAACAGCCGCAGCCCGATGCCACAGGCCAAGGCGGCCGCCGCCGGCCAGCTCGGCGCGACGATCAGCAGGATCAAGGGCAGCACGTGGCCGCCGAACAGGATCGCAGTCCAGATCGGCAGCGCGCCGGGCTTGGCCATTCCCTCGGTCGCGTTCTTGCATAGCCCCTCCCAGACCTGCGACGCGTTAACGTACATCCGGCAGCGCGCAAACCCGCCCGCGTCGAACAGGTCCGTGAGCCAGCCGGCGCGGCGGAATGCGCGCGGCAGCGTCAGGCCGTCATGCAGGGAGGCGCGGATGGCGGCGTGGCCACCGGCGGCGCGATAGGCGTCCCGACGCGCGATGAACAGCTGCCCGCACCCGGCGCCCAGGCCCGGCGAAAGCGAACGCCGCATCACGGCCATCGGCAGGAAGCCGAGCAGCAGGAAGTGGATCAACGGCAGCAGCAGCACCTCCGCCCAACTCCGCGTCACCTGCCGCGGGAAGCCGCTCGCCAGGCCCACGGCCGGGTGTTGCGCCATGAACCCCGCCATCCGGCTGACCGCATCCGGCGCGAGCCGCACATCGGCATCCACGAACACCATCAGCTCGTGGGACGCGCGCTCCGACAGGCGCTGGCACGCGTGCTGCTTGCCGGACCAGCCCGGCGGCAATGGCGGCGCAGCGGCGATCACCAGCCGGTCGTCGCCGATGCCGGCCAGGATCGCCGCCGTGCGGTCGGTGCTGCCATCGTCCAGCACGACGAGTTCGATCTCGACGCCCTCGCTCGCCAGCACCGCGGCGCACGCGGCCGCGACGTTGTTCTCCTCGTTGCGCACCGGGATCAGGACCGAAACGGCGGGCCGACCCGGCGCCCGCGGCGGCGCGCGCAGGAGCCGCATGTTGGCCAGCGCCAGCGCCAGCGGCAGCGCCGCCAGGACAAGGGCGACCCAACCCGCCGCCATCATTCGCGGCCGCCATGCGTCACGTCCATCGCGCGGCCAGTCAGCACGCTGCGGAGCCGGCGATACGCGCCGTAGATCGGCCCCACCGCCGCGCTGCCGGTGACCAGGCGCTCGAACCGGCGGGGGTCACGGCTCTGACTGTCGGCGGCCAAGGCGTCGGCGGTCTCGGTCAGCGCGCCCTCCAGCAAGGCCGTCCATTCCGCCACCGAACGCGAGCCGCCGCCGACGATGGGCGGGCCGAAGCGGGCCAGCGCCTCCGGCTTGCCCTCGTTCCAGAACAGATATTCCATCGCCAGCGGCAGCACCGTCGCATCCGGCACGCGCCGTAGCAGGTGCGCAATGCCCGCGCGAAGCCGGATCGGACGGGCCCGCGGGTCGGCGAACGCGCCCTGCGCCGTGATCCACATGACGCTGGCGGGGTCGGCCAGCAGACGCGACGAGACACCCAGGAATCGGGCGGCACCGGCCCGGCTTTCCAGTTCGATGCCGAACACGCCCATGCGCCGCAGCAAGCCGTACTTTTCCAGCGCCGCGGCGTCCATCGGGCCGTAGCCGGCGCGACGTGGAAACAGCAGCGTTTGTAGCAGGACGAAGAAGGCCGGGTCCCACCAGGACGGATGGTTGGTGCAGATGATCACCGGCCCGCTGGCGGGAACGACCGGGCGGCCGCCGCGGGCGATGCGGACGGCGTTGAACCGCCGCCAGAACAGCCACCGCAAATACCACCCGAACGCCCAAAACAGGAATGGCGAGCGCCGTTCCCGCGGGTCGCTGTTGTCAGGCACTCACGGGGACCGAAACGTTCGGGACCGCCATGTCCTGCGACAGCGAGTCGGCCGCGATCCAGCCGCTCATCAGCACCATCGGCATGCCCGGCCCCGGATGCGCCGCGCCGCCGGCCAGATAAAGCCCGGCCAGGTCGCGCGACCGGTTGCCCGGCTTGAACGCACCATTGACCTTGCCGTGGCTGGCCAGTCCGTAAATGGCGCCGTTCAGCACCCTGTAGCGCTCGTGGATGTCCTGCGGCGTCAAGTGCCGCTCGAACACGATACGCTCCTCGATGTCCGGCATGCCGGCGCAGCGCTTGAGCTTGTCGAGGATGACCTGGCGGTAAGCCGGCAGCATCTTCTTCCAATCGTGATGCGGCCGCAGATACGGCGTGTGTACGAGGATATAGAGCGCTTCGCCGCCCTCGGGCGCGACACCCGGCTCGGTGCGGCCGGTAGCGGCGATGTAGCAGGTCGGGTCCGGCGCGGGTTCACCCTTGCCGTAGATCCAGTCGAACTCCTCCTTCGGGTCGCGCGAGAACACGAAGTCATGGTGCGCGAGGTGCTCGTAGGCGCGGTCGAGCCCGAGATACAGGACGACGCCGGAGCAGGCCGGGTCGCGCTTCCAGCGGCGGGCGAACTTGCGGGCCGGCGCGCCGCCGACCAACTCGCGCATGGTGCGCACGCTGTCCATGTTCGACACCACGGCGGACAGCCGCACGATATCGCCGCTCGCCGTCTCGACGCCGGCGGCGCGGCCGTTCTCCTCGATGATGCGGACAACGTCCGTGCTGGGCCGCAGGTCGACGCCCAGCTCGCCGGCCAGCTTTTCCAGCGCCTCGGGCACCGCCCGCGTGCCCCCGATCGGGTACCACACGCCCAAATCCGTCTGCATGTGCGCGATCGAGCACAGCACCGCGGGCGACGCGTACGGCGACGAGCCGACGTACTGCACGAAATGGTCCAGCATCTGCGCGACCCGGCCATCCGGCACGCGCTTCCTGATCTGCGACGCCACCGAGGTGCCCATGCGCAGGCTCAGGACGTCCTTCAACGTCTTGAGGTCCATGCCCTTCATGCTCAGCGTATCGCCGATGCCCTCGACAGATTTCCAGAAGAAGAACTTCTCCGACACCTCGTGCAGCTTCTTGCTCATCGTGGTGAAGTCTTGGTAGCCGGCCGAGTTACCCGGCGAAAACGCGTCCAGCGTATCGACCATGGTCGCCATGTCTTCCCGGAGGTCGAGCACGGAGCCGTCGTCGAAAAAGCAGCGCCATTGAGGGTCTAGCCGGCGCAGGTCGAGGTAGTCCGACATGCGGCGGCCGGCCTCGCGGAATACGCGCTCCAGCACGCCGGGCACGGTCAGGATGGTCGGCCCCATATCGAAGCGGAAGCCGTCCTCCGCGAGCACGGCGGCCTTGCCGCCCAGCCACGGGTTCTTGTCGAACAGCACCACCTTGTGCCCGCGCGCCGCCAGCGTGCACGCCGCCGCCAACCCCGCCAGCCCGGCGCCGACCACGCCGACCGGTAACCGGCCCATTCCCGAAATCGCGTTCATCGCCGTTCTTTCCCCGGAATCGTATGGGTCACAATGCTTCCGCGATCGCGGGCACGTAGTGGTCTTCCGCCATGGCCGACGGCGCGCTCCAACCCGGCGCGATGCCGAAATCCTCCGTCAGCAGTCGCGAGGTGATGCGCGCGCTCTCGAAGATCACCGGCAGCCCGCTGCCCGGGTGGGTCCCGCCACCGACGAGATAGACCGCGTCGAGGTCCTCGAAGCGGTTGCGCGGCCGCCAGTGCAGCATCTGGCGGATGTTGTGCGCCAGATTGAAGGTGGCGCCGCGATAGACGGAGAGCTCGTCCTCCCAGGTCCGCGGCGTCATGATCTTCTCGAAGCGGATCCGCTTCTCAATATCGGTGATGCCGATGCGCTCGAGGCGTTGCAGCACCAGGCGGCGATAGCGCGCCTGCTCGGCCGGCCAGTCGAGCCCCTCGCCGATCCGGTGCCCGACCGGGACCAGCACGTAGAGGGTGGAATGGCCGGGCGGCGCCAAGGCCGGGTCCGTAACGCAGGCGTTCTGGACATAGAGGCTCGGCTCGTCAGGCGCTTTCCCGGCTTCGATCTCGTGCAGGTTCCGAGCGTAGTCGGTCGACAGGAAGATCGTGTGATGCGCCAGGTCGGGGATAGATCCCTCGATCCCGAGGTACATCATGAAGGTCGAGCAAGAGAATTTCTTGCTGGCGATCTTCTTGTCCGACCAGCGGCGACGAAGGTGGTTCGGCACCAGTTGCGTCATGGTCTGGGCGAAGTCGCTGTTGATCACCAGCGCGTCGTAGCGGTGCTCGGTGCCGTTGATCCGCACGCCCGTGGCGCGCTTGCCGTCGAACAGGATCTCCTCGACCGCCTCGCCCGCCGTGACGGTGGCGCCCAGTTCGCGGGCCACCTTGGCCATGGCCGCCACCACGGCCCCGGTGCCGCCGCGGGGGTGATAGACCCCGTATTCGTATTCCATGAACGACAGGATGGTGAACAGGCTCGGGCACCGGAACGGCGACATGCCGAGGTATTTGCTCTGAAAGCTGAAGGCGAGCCGGACCCGCGGGTCGCGGAAATGCGCCGCCAGGTCGCGATCCACACTTCGATGCGGCCGCAACTTGCTGAGGCCGCGCAGCACGTCGGGCCGACCGAGGTCGCGGATGCTGTTGAACGCGGACTCCAGGATGGGCCGGAACACGGCCAGCTTGGCGCGGTTGTCGGCCATGAAGGCGGGGAACGCGGCGGCATCGCGCGGCGAGAGCCGGGCGATTTCCGCGGACATCCGCTCCGGGTCACCGGTCGCGGCGATGGTGGCACCGTCCTCGAACACCAGGTTGTACTGCGGATCCAGGCGGATCAGCTCGACCTCGTCGGCCAACCGGCGTCCGCAGGCGGCAAAGATGTCCTCCAGCACGCGCGGGTAGAGGAAGAAGGTGGGCCCGGTATCGAACCGGAACGTCCCGCGCGGGGTGTTGGCAGTCAGGGTCGCCGACCGACCTCCCAGAACATCCCGAGCTTCATGAACCGTTACGTCGACGCCGGCCTTGGCCAGCAACATGGCGGATGCCAAACCGCCTGGCCCGCCCCCGATTATTCCGACTCGCTTGCTCATGCTCGTGATCGACCCTTAGCGACTCGGTGCGGCATCACGCGACACTAACCCCATCATGACAACGCCGGTAGAGTTGGGGCCATGAACGCAAATGTCACCGCTCCCATTTCCGTGAAGGCGTCGCTGGAGACGGCGCGGGCCGCCGGCGGTCGCTGGGCGGCCACGCCGTTGGCCGGCCGGCTCGCCGTGATCGCCCGTTGCCGACGCGCGATCGCCCGCAACGCCGAACGCCTGGCTGCGCTCAACCCGCGTCCGCTGGCCGATACGCTGTCCGCCGAGATCCTGCCGCTGGCGGAGGCGGCGCTGTTCCTGCTGCGGGCTGCACCGGGCCTGCTCAAGCCACGCCGGCTCGGCGCCGGGCCGCTCTGGCTGACCGGGGTACGACAGGAGGTGCGGCGTGAGCCGCGCGGCGTCGTGTTGATCCTCGGGCCCAACAACTACCCGCTGTTCCTGCCCGGGGCACAGGCGTTGCAAGCGCTGGCAGCCGGTAATGCGGTGGCGGTCAAGCCGGCGCCGGGGGCGAGCGCGCCGATGCAGGCGCTGGCCGAACTGCTTGCCCAGTCCGGACTACCGGCCGGCACGCTGCAGATCTTGGCGGAGGATGCCGGCCCGGCAGCGATGGAGGCCGGATTCGATTACGTGGTGCTGACTGGCAGCGCCGAGACGGGGGTCGCGGTCGCGCGGGCCGCGGCCGAGCGGTTGACGCCGTCGGCGATGGAGCTGTCGGGCGTGGATGCCGCCTTCATCCTGCCGGGGGCCGACCTGGCCGTGGCGGCGGCCTCGCTCGCCTACGGGTTGCGGCTGAACGCCGGCGCGACCTGCATCGCGCCGCGACGGGTGTTCGTGCCCGCCGCCATGGAGGCGGACCTGCTCTCGCGCCTGCTGGCGCAACTGCCGCCCGCCGCCACGATCCCGCCGCCCATCGCCGCCCGGCTCACGGCGCTGCTGGAAGATGCACAGGCCAGCGGCGCCCGCATCGCGGCACGCAACCCGGCCGTTCTGTCCGGCGCGGCCGCCGACCTGCCCTTGCTGCAGCAGGACGTGTTCGCGCCCTGGCTGGCGCTGGTGCCGGTCCGCGACGCGGAGGAGGCCCTCGAAGCTGCCGCGTTGTGCCCTTACGCGCTGGGCGCGAGCGTGTTCGGCCCGCCTGCTGCCGCCTACGCGCTGGCCGGGCGGATCGACGCCGGGTCGGTCTGCGTCAACGACCTGATCGTGCCGACTGCCGACCCGCGGCTCCCTTTCGGCGGGCGCCGGCGCAGCGGCTTCGGCGTCACCCGCGGCGCGGAGGGGCTGCTGGAGATGACCGCGGTCAAGACGGTCAGCACGCGCCGTTTCGGCCCGCGCCCGCACCTCGACGGCACGCTGGCCACCGACCCGGTCCAACTCTTGACGCTGATCCAGGTGCTGCACGGCGACGGCGGCACCCGGATCGGCACGATCAAGGCGGCGATGGCGCGACGCCGGGCTGGCAAGGCGCCGGGCGGAGCCGGCGGATAGCGTCGGTCAGGTTCCCCCTTCCGTCGCCAACGGGGCGTGGTTCAGCATCGCGACCAGCGCCACCCCGCCGATCGTGTTGCCCAACACGGTGGGAATCAGGAACACGGCGAAGTAGTCCCACAACCCCTTGCTGCCGGTGATCACCGCGAATGCCGCCTCGCACGACCCGGCGATCGAGTGCGAGAACCGGCCCATCGCCACCGTCCAGGTCAGCATGATGATGATCGGCATCCGCGCCGGGCCGGAACCGGGCAGCACCCACACCATCAGCGCGATGAGCCAGCCTGCCAGGACCGCCTTGAACATCATCGGCCAGAACGGCTCCTGGACCGCCTCCACCGCGAGCGTTTCCAAGCTCTGCCACACGGTGGGCACGAAATAATCCTTGTGTGCGATCCCCCAGGCGAACAGCCAGGTCCCGATCAGGTTCATCCCCAGCACGACCGCCCAGAACCGGAACAGCGAGAAAAGGCGCTGGCGGGAAAAATCGCTCAGGATCGGCAGCACCGGCGTCAGCGTCGTTTCCGTGAAGAGCTGCTGACGGCCCAGGATCACGATCAGGAACCCCACCGTGTAGCCGAAGCTGGAAACCAGTGGCGCCCAATCCGCATCGGGCAGCCGGCCGCCGATCAATGCCATGACGAGGAACGAGAACCCCATCGACAGCCCCGCCGCCAGGCCGGACCACGCGATGGCGCCGGAGCTGCGCTTGAGCTGCTCCTCGCCCTCCTCTCGGATGACCTGATGAATGTCGTGGGCATCGGGCGCGGGTTTGGGCTTACTCGTCTCGGACACGTCACTCACTCCACCAGGATCAGCTCCGCTTCCGTTGCGATCGCGTCCATCCGCCAATCGTGCGGCCCGGCCGGCACCCTGTCCACCTCCTGCGCCGCGAAGCCGCACCCGATCGCGATGCAGTCGCCGAGCCCGGCCAGGGTGCGATCGTAGAAGCCGCCGCCGTAGCCGAGCCGCCCGCCGCCGCGGTCGAACGCCAGCAGCGGCACCAGCGCCACGTCCGGCCGCACCGACGGGCCTTCCGGCTCGAGCGTGCCGAAGCGGCCGGGGCTGAGCGTATCGCCCGGCCGCCACGCCCGAAACGAGAGCGGAGCGCCGGCAGAGGGCGTGACGGGCAGCGCCACCGCGTGCCCGCGGGCTACCGCTTCCTGCAGCGCCGGGCGGATATCGATCTCGCCCGGCAGCGGCCAGTAGCCGGCCACGGCGGCCCCGGGTGGGATGATGGCGGCGGCGAAGAGCTGGCCGGATAGGTTCACCCCGAGCGACGGGTCGAGCGCACGGCGCCGGGCGCGCATGAGCCGGCGCAACTCGTCCTTGCTCATGCCCGGATCGGCAGTTGGAGTGGAGCCACCCTGGCCGTTGGCGTTGACATCCTCCCGAGACCTACTTGCGTAGGTGGGCGCCAGGTATCCTGACCAAGATCAAGACAGAGCCAGCTCCCGCGGGAGTGCTTATTGGCCCCGGGGATGAAGAGCCTGACGCACCGGGCAGCCCCACAGACAATCTAGGATAGCGGCGGCGTTCCGGCAATGACCGTCCACCAATCCGTCGCGATCAGGTGCTCGCCTGCTCCTCGGCCGCCTTGGCCAGCGCTTCGGCCCGGGCGGCCAGGCGGGACACCCGCTCCGATTTCACGCGCTCCGTGCTGCCCGGCTGACCCCGGCGCGCATTCTCGAGCTCCAACGTCATGTCGTGCAGTTCGTCGGCCAGGAACAGCGCGGCCATCGCCAGCACCTTGCCTTCGCCGCTGTTCATGCCCAGCGCCTTGACCCGCTCGATGCGCTTCTCGACCTCGGCGCCCATCGCGGTCAGGTGGGCTTCCTCGCCGTCCTTGCAGCCGACCGTATGGATGTGGCCGTTGATCCTTAATTGCACCTGCGCCATGGACGCCCCTCCTCAGCCTTTGGCCAGCGCGTCGCGCAAGCTGGCGATCATGCGGTCGAGCCGTTCGGCTACCTCGATGGCGACCGGGTCGGGCGCTTCCAGCACCTTGGCGATCCGCTCCAGGGCCGCCTCCAGTCTGTCCTCCGCCGTTCCTTCGCCACCCTCGGCGCCCGGCGCGATCTCCTCGGCCATGCGATTCCCGCCTCAACCCTGCTCACTTGAACACAAAGCGCCCAGCCGCTTGAACGTCAAGCATGTTGCCCCCGCACTCCGCCCGGCCCGCCATCACGGTGCACTCGGCCGCCCATGTCCGCGCCGCGCTCGAGCCGGGCCGGCCGGTGCTGCTGCTCTCCGCCCCAGGCGCCGCCGTCTACGCCGGGCCGGAGTGGTGGCGCGCGATGATCGACGGGTGCGGCACTGGCGAGCCCGACCTGCTGGACTGCGCCGACGCGGCCGGCAGGGCGTTGGAGGCGATCGCGCTGGGCTGCCGCCGGATCGTGCTGTGGCCCTGCCCCGCCTGGGACGGGGTCGCGGAACGGGCCGGCCGTGCGGGGACGACGGTGCTGCCGGCGCGGCCCCCGAGCCTCGACCTGGCCGAGCGCGGCGCGGCGCGGCGCATTGCCGCCTGGCTCCAGACCGGCTAATCGCGCCGCTCGCTTCCCCAACCGCTCGCCGTTCCCGGGGGCGGCCCGTCCCAACCGAGATGCCCATGAGCACCCGCCTCTACCTCGTGACCCCGACCAGCGCCGGGCCGGACTTCGCCGATACGCTCGCCGCCGCGCTCGACGCCGGCGACGTGGCCGCCGTGCAGCTCCGCCTCAAGGACGTCGCGGACGACCACTGGCGCCGGACGGTCGATGCGCTGCGCCCGGTGGCCCAGTCGCGCGCGGTCGCGTTCCTGCTCAACGACCGGCCCGACCTGGCGGTCGACACCGGGTGTGACGGCGCCCATGTGGGCCAGACCGACACGGCCGCCGCTGTGGCGCGCAAGCAGCTGGGCGCGCTGACCCTCGGCGTGACCTGTCACGACAGCCGCGACCTGGCGATGCAGGCCGGCGACGACGGTGCCGACTATGTCGCCTTTGGCGCCTTTTTCCCGACCACGACCAAGGATGCGCCGACGATGGCCGACCCGGAGCTGCTGCTCTGGTGGTCCGACCTGATGGAGCTGCCCTGCGTCGCCATTGGCGGCATCACTGCGGCCAACTGCGCCCCGCTGGTCACGGCCGGCGCCGACTTCCTGGCCGTGGTCGGCGCGGTCTGGGCGCATCCGGACGGGGCCGCCGCCGGGGTGCGCGCACTCAACGCGGCGATCGCAGAGGCGCCACCCAAGCCGGTCTGACCCGGTCGGCGCGCAGTGCAAGGCCGCCCCGCCCCCCTTTCGCTCGCGACCGACAAACCTCATCTTAGGCCATCATCGCCCGGCCGGCCTCGGCCGGTTACTGGAAAGTCGGAACAATGGTGAAGCGCCGCAAAGTCGAAGAGATCGTCGGGGTCCTCGAGTTCGAGGGCAAGACCCCCGAGTCGCCGGAGTTGCTCTCCTGGCTGGCCGATCACAAAGCCTCCAACGGAGGCAAGATCCGCGTCGGTCAGGGTGGCAAGGGCGTCCGGGTCGCGTTCAGCAAGGAAGCCGACATGGCGCTCTGGCGCGCCCGCTCGGAGCAGGAAGCCAAGTCCAAGCGCTCCGCGCCGTGACGCGCGACGAGATCGAGGCGTGGGCGCTGGCCAATGGCTGGCGCGTGATCGCGGGGCATCCGAGCCTGACCAAGCCGGGCGCGCCGCGCGATCCGATCGTCCGTCTCGTGCTGAAGGCGACGGTTGCGAACCTCGAGGTGCGCAAGCCGGCCGGCAAGTGGGAGAAGGTCGGCGGCGGGGCTTACGGAAGCATCGCGGCGGCCGAGCCCGACGCGCTGCCGACCGGCCTCGGCTTCGAACAGGTCCCGACCATCACCTCGCTGATGCAGCAAAACCGCGACGCCGCCGTTTTCAGCAACTTCGGACGCTGAACGGCCTCATCGCGGCCGGGCGGTTTGCCATGCGATCAGCGCGGCGCCGCCGATGATCAACTCGCGCAGCCGCTTCAGCACGGACAGGGCCAGCGCCGTTTCCGCGTCGATGCCGAACAGCCGGCAGGCGAGCACGAAACCGCCTTCCTGCGCACCCAGCGCGCCCGGGATGGCGAAGCCGGCCGTGCGGGCCGCCATGGCCAGGCTCTCGATCACGAAACACGCCGCGAGCCCCGGCGCGTCTCCCAGCACCAGCAGGATCACCCAGACCTCGAAGGCGCCGAGCGACCAACTCATCGCGCTGAGCAGGAACGAGCGTAGCAGCGCGCCGCGATCGGCCTGACGCTCGAGAAACGCGGCTTGCAGCCCGGTGAGCGACCAATCCGCTCCCACGCCCGGCCAACGCGCGGCCGCCCGCTGCATCGCCGCTTCCACCAGCCGCAGCGCGCCAAGCCGCAATGCGACGACGATCGCGACCACGATCGCCGCCAGCCCGGCCAGTCCCGCGCCGGCCCAGACCAGCGCATCCCGCTGCCCGTCCAGCAGCACCAGCAGCAGCGCGGTCGCCAGTAGCAGCACCCCCATCTGCGACGCCGCCTCCAGCGCTAGATCCAGGATGGTGCCGACCACCGCGCGCACGGGCAGCATGCCCTTCACGACGAGCAGGCGCACGCCCACCACCTGCCCGCCGATATGCGCCACCGGCAGCAGCGTGTTTACCCCTTCGCGGATCCATCGCACGCGCGCGACCTCGACCCGGCCCAACCCGGCCGCCCCGGTCCAGCCGCGCCCCAGCGTCTCGAACCAGGCCAGCCCGGCCAGCAGGATCTGCACGCCGTGGATCCCGATGGCGGCCGGCAAGGCCGGCCCGCCGGCCGTCACGCTCCGGATGAGGCCGTCCACGCCGACGGCCGCCAGCATCCAGGCCAGCACGGCTGCCCCCGCCGCGAGCGCGGCGACTTGGCCCCACCGCATCGGACCGTCTCAGGCGGCCGGCAGGCCGTCAGCCCGCGACAGCAGCGACGTGAGATAAAACGGGCGCCGCCGGGTCGACACGTGATGCAGGCTGGGAGACCACGCGAAAGCGTCGTGGATGCGGCGGGTCAGGCGCGAATCCTTGTCGGCGGAGAAAAAGTAGTGGTTGGCGAGCAGGCACAGCCCGCCGGGTGCCAGCAGGCCACTCACCAAGGTCGCGATCGCCTTGAGGCTCGCATCGTCCACCTTGTCCAAATAATAAAGTGTATCGGCAACCACCACGAGGTCGAACCGGTGCGCCAGCGCCGGGTCGAGCGTGGCGAGGTCGCCTTGGGCGAAGCTCAGGCCGGGCTGCGCGGCGTTGCGCCGCCGGGCTTCCACGACCGCGGCCTCGGCGATGTCGAGCCCGAGCACGTCGTCGGACACCTGGGTCAGGGCCAGGCTCATCGCGCCCAGGCCGCAGCCGAGGTCGAGCGCCCGGTCATACCGCCGGCCGACTGGCAGGTATTGCATGAGCGACTCGTATTTCCAGCGCTGGTAAGAGTAGCGGGCGTTGCCGGATTCCCACGGGTCGTCATGAGCCGTGTAGGCCTCCTCGAACGCGGCCCGCGCGCCGTCGGTCGCCCGCACGGTGGCGATACGCTGGTCGGTCTTGGCGCTGCGCAGGAACAGTCCGACGTCGAGCGGCGACATGAACAGCCAGGAGGGACGCCAGCTGGACGGGCGCGTCTTCGGAGATTGCACGGCGTGCCCCTTGTGAACAGGCCGTCTCGCATCCGAACCCACGGCGGCCCCGGTCCTATCACGGCGCCGTCAGTTTACACAGCGTAACATCGCTTACTGTACCGCGGCAGCCTGCCCGCCCTCGGGGGGCCGCCGCCGGGCCAGGCTGCGCAACCAGAGCGCCATCAGTTGCGACTTCGCCGCCCCTGATAGCCCATCCTGCTGCAGGCCCAGCCGCGCCGCTTCCCGCATCGCCCGCCACCGCCCCATGGACCCGGCCGTCACGGCCAGGCCGAGCGCACGGGCGATCATCGCCCGGGTGATCTCGTCGTCCACCAGTCCCATCTTGTGCAGCAACGGCCGGTCCGCCGCCGCGGCACGCTCGCCATGGTCCGGCCGCCCGGCCTGCCGCCGGTCATGGGCCGCCATGGCCGCCATCTCGGACAGGATGCGTTGCTCCAGCACGCGCCAGCCCGGCGCCGGGTCGGCTGGCACGTGCTCGACCATCGGCTCCGGCGTGCAGGCACCGGCATGGCGATCCAGCAGCCGGAGCAGCAGGTCGTAATCCTCCCGTTCGGCAAAGGCCGGGCGCCAACCACCCACCCGCACGGCCGCGTCGCGCCGCATCATCGCCGTCGGGTGCCCGATCGCGTCGCCGCCCGCCATCGCGGCCCGTAGCGCCGCGTCGCCGGCCGGCGGGCTGACGACGCGCTCGACACCGTCGGGGCCCATCAAGCGCCACCCCGTCCCCACGAACGCCATCTCCCCCGCACGCAGCAATTCGGTTTGCCGAGCGAACCGGGTAGGGTCGGAGCGGTCGCCCGGCACCGCGCGGGCCACGAATTCGCCGCTCGCCAGCCGAAGTCCTCCGTTGAGCGCGTCCCCCAACGACGCGCCCTCGGCCGGCACGACACGCACGCGCGCATCGTCGATCGTCGACACCTCGGTGCCCGGCCCGGCGAGCACGAGGATCTCCACATCGGCCAGCGTCTGCCCGAGCAGGTCCCGCGCGGTCTCCGCCACCGCGTCGGCAGAGCCCGACGCAGCAAGAAGAACGGTTACCGCCGGCACGCTCGCACCACCTGCTCCCTTCAGTTCTGGGCGAACGCCTGGTCGCCCAGCAACGCGTGCCGCAACCGCGTCTGCAGCACGGACCCTTCCCGCGGCGGCAGCACCAAGGGCGAGACCGCATCGGCCACCTTGGCAAGGGCGAACACCGGCCCGCCGGCATCAACCGCCTCCCACAGCGCCGCCGCGTCGTCCGGGCTGGACACCGTCATGGTCCGACCGAAGCCAGCCGCCTGCGCCATGGCGACCAGATCCACCCCGTGCGCCGTCGCCGTCTCCTGCATGCCGGTCTCGCCGTAGCGCTCGTTGTCCAGCACGAGCACGCCGAGGTTCGGCGGTTGCTGCACCGCAATGGTCGCCAAACTGCCGAGACCCATCAACATTTCTCCGTCTCCCGTGACGACCAGCACCCGCCGTTCCGGCTGCGCCAGCGCCAAGCCCAAACCCATCATCGCCGCCCCGCCCATGCCGCCCCAGAGCGGCAGGTTCAGCGCGCAATCCCCCGCCGCCGTGATGTCCCACGCCGGCGCGCCAAGCCCGGCGATCACCACCGCCTCACCCCGCGCCGCCAGCACCGCCGCCACCAACGCCCGCCGATCCATTGTGCCCGACATCGGTTAATCCTTCCCAAACGTCTTGGCGCCCAGCACACGCTGCCCGATCAGCGTCGCCGTGGCCCGATAGGTGTTGAATGCGAGCCGGATCGTGGCCTCGGCCGTCGGCACCACGTCCTCCGGCCGGTCCGCCCGCCGCACCAGCGCGCCCATCGCTTCCAGCACGGTCTGCGTCGCCTGCCCCATCGGCACCTGCGCCGGGTTGAACTCGCCCCAATCGCCCCGCATCGTCACCAGCATCGGCATCGGCGTGCGGTGCAGCACCGGCAGCGACAGCATGTTGACGCAGTTGCCGACGCCGGAGCTCTGCATCAGCAACACGCCCTTGGCGCCGCCCATCCAGGCGCCGCACACCATCGCGACGCCCTCTTCCTCCGTCGTCAGCGTCACCACGCGCATGGCGTTGTCGGCCAGGCATAATCGGATCAGTCGCGCATGGCCCGCATCCGGCACCAGCGCGACCTGGCTGATCCCCTCCGCCCGCAACAATCCGTACAACCCGTCGGCCCACTCGATCTCGGTCATGGCGTTCCTCCCCGGACCGATTACGCACCCTCAGCCGCAGCGCGTCCACCACCCCCTCCCGCGCCGCCGACGGGGGCGGTACAGTGCCGCCATGGCTCCCATCACGCTGAAGACCCCGGCCCTCCCGATCACGGTGCACGATACCGGGCCACAGGACGGCCCGGTGCTGCTCCTGCTGCACTCGCTCGGCTCATCGGCCGCGGTCTGGGAGCCGATCCTGCCGGCGCTGGTGGCGGCCGGCTTCCGCGTGGTGCGTCCCGACATGCGGGGGCACGGGCAAACACCCGCCCTGCCCGGCCCCTACACGATCGACGCGCTGGCCCGTGATGCGCTGGCCGTGCTGGAGCAACTCGGCATCCGCGGGGCCAGCGTGGTCGGCCTGTCCATCGGCGGGCTCATCGCACAGCAGCTCGCCTTTCTAGCGCCGGATCGGGTCGACGCGCTGGCGCTGATCGACACGGCGCTGTCCATTCCGCCGGCCGATCTCTGGCGCGAGCGCGCCGCGGCCGTGCGGGCGGGCGGCATGGCGGCGATCGTCGACTCCGTGGTGGCGAGATGGCTGACCGCGTCGGCGCCGGCGCATGCGAGGGAGACCTTGCGCGCCATGGTGCTGGCGACGGACCCGGAAGGCTATGCCAGCTGCGGCGAGGCGATCGGCGCCGCCGACCTGCACGAACAAAGCGCCGGGCTCCGCGTGCCGACCCTGGTGCTGGTCGGCGCCGAGGACCCGGCCACGCCCGTCGTCTCGGCCGAGAAACTGCGCGACGCCATCGCCGGCGCCCGGCTCGAGATCATCGACGGGGCGTCCCACGTGCCGACCGCCGAGCAGCCCGCCGCCGTCGCCGGCGCCCTGCTGCGCTTCCTCGCCCCGGACCGCCACGCCGATGGCATGCGCACCCGGCGGGAGGTGCTCGGCGACGCGCATGTCGACCGCGCGGTTGCGGGCATCATCGCGCTGGACCGCGATTTCCAACGCTTCATCACCGAAGGCGCCTGGGGCGGCGTCTGGACGCGGCCGCATTTCGACCGCCGCACCCGCTCGATCGTCACGCTCGCGCTGCTGGCCGGGCTGGGCCACGAGGAGGAGTTCAAGCTGCACCTCCGTGCCACCCGCAACACGGGCGCCACGGCCGAGGACATCGCCGAGTTGCTGCTGCACGTCGCGGTGTATGCCGGCGTGCCGGCCGCCAATTCGGCCATGCGCCTGGCCAAGCAAATCCTTTCGGAAGGCTGACCCCATGCCCCTCAATCCGGCCGACAGCCCCGTCTTCGGCACCCTGTATGGCAGCGATCCCATGCGCGCGATCTGGGACGAGCGTGCCTTTTTTCAGCGCATGCTCGACGTCGAGGCCGCGCTGGCCCGCGTACAGGCCCGCCTCGGACTGATCCCGCCGGAAGCGGCGTCCGCCATCACCGCCGCGGCCCGGGTGGAGAACCTGGACACGGCCGAGCTCGCCGCCAGCGTCCGCAACGTGGGCTACCCGGTGATCGGCGTGGTCGCCGGGCTGTCGCGCGCGGCGGGTCCCGAGGCCGGGCGCTGGACCCATTGGGGCGCCACCACGCAGGACATCATGGACAGCGCGATCACGCTGCAGGTCCGCGACGGGCTCGACCTGGTGCGCACCGAGATTGCCGCGATCGTCGAAGCCCTGGCCGATCAAGCGGACAAGCATCGCGACACCGTCATGGCCGGCCGCACCCACCTGCAGCACGCCCTGCCCACGACGTTCGGCCTCAAGGTCGCGACCTGGCTCATGCCGTTCCCCGACCACCTCGAGCGGATCGACCAGATGCGGCCCCGGGCGCTCCGCGTCCAGTTCGGCGGCGCGGCCGGGACGCTCGCCTCCCTGGGCGACCAGGGACTCGCCGTCATGCAGGGCCTGGCCGCCGAGCTCGGTCTGAACGAGCCGCCGGCGCCCTGGCACGTTGCCCGCGACGGGCTCGCGGAGGCGGTAGGCCTGCTCGGCCTGGTCTGCGGCAGCCTCGCCAAGATCGCGACGGACATCATCCTGCTCACCCAGACGGAGATCGGCGAGGTCAGCGAGCCCTACGTGACCGGCCGCGGCGGCTCTTCCACGATGCCGCAGAAGCGCAACCCGATCGCCTCCGAATACATTCTGGCCTCGCAGCGCGGCGTGCAGGCCTTGGTGCCGCTGATGCTGAACGCCATGGCCGACGACCACGAGCGCGGCACCGGGCCATGGCAAGCGGAACTGCTGGCGCTGCCGCAAGCCTTCGTCCTGACGGGCGGCGCGCTCCAGCACGCCCGCACGATCGCGGAGGGCATGGTGGTGGATGCCGCGCGCATGCGGGCCAATCTCGGCGTGACCCAGGGCGGCATCATGGCCGAGGCGATCATGATGGGGCTTGCTCCGACGCTCGGCCGCGCGACCGCGCACCACGTCGTCAAGCACGCCACCGACCGAGCCCTGGCCGAAGGCACCGATCTGGCGACCGCCCTGTCGGCGGCACCGGAAGTCTCCGCCCATCTCGGGGCGGCCGACATCGCCCGCCTGGCCGACCCGACCTCCTACCTTGGCGCCAGCGCCGCCTTCATCGACCGCGTGCTCGACCGGGCACGGAGCGTCAGCTCTTGACCAGCGGGCAGCCGCCTTCGGCGAGCGGACGGAAGGCGTCGGCGGCGGGGATCGTGCTCACGACGTTGCAGAGGTCCCAGCCGCCGCGGCTCTGCGCCGGCGTTTTCACCTGCAACAGAAACACGTCGTGGATCTGCCGCCCATCGACACGGATCAACCCGGCGCCGTAGGCGTCGTCATCCGTCGGCAGCGCCTTCATGGCCGCGACCGTGGCCGCGCCGGACGCCTTCGCGGCTGCCGCGCCCATACGGCTCGCGACCGTCAGATAATGGGTTGTGGCCGAGTAGTCGCCGGCCTGGATCTGGTTGGGATAGTTGTCCGGGGTTCGCGCGACCGCGCGCTTGGCGAAGGCCCGCGTCCGGTCGTTCAGGTCCCAGTAGAAACTTTCGGTGTAGGTCAGCCCCTGGGCCGTCTCCAGCCCGAGCACGTGGATGGAGGTGAGGTGCGTTGCGGTGCCGGCCAACCGCACCTCTGGCGGCCGGATACCGAACTCGCGCGCTTGCTTGACGCAGTTGACGAAGTCGCCGCCGGAGTTGAGCAGCCCGATTACGTTGGCGCCCGACGCCTGCGCCTGGAGCAGGAAGGAGGAGAAGTCGGTCGTGCCGGGAAACGGATAGAATACGGTACCGACCACGGCGCCGCCGGCCTGGCGGATCCAGCGCGTCAAGTCGCCCTCCATCGCGTGGCCGAAGGCGTAATCGGCCGCGACCAAGAACCACTTGGTCCCCCCGCTCTTGACCGTCGCCACGCCGGTGGCGTGCGCGATCTGCCAGGTATCGTAGGTCCAATGGACGAGGTTGGCATTACAGGCGGGGCCGGTCAGGTCCGCGGTGGCGCCGCCCGTGTTGAGGCACACCTTGTCCCGCTCGCGGCACAGATCGCTGATCGCGAGCGCGATGGCGCTGTTGTTGCAGTTGGTGATGACGTCCACGCCGTCGCGATCGATCCATTGCCGCGCGATGTTGAGCGCCAGGTCGGCCTTTTGTTGGTGATCGGCCGAGAGCAACTCCACCGCCAGCCCGGGGGCGGCAGCCCTGGCTTCGTCGATCGCCAGCTGCGTGCACGCCACGCTGGTGGGGCCGGCCGTGTCGGCGTACTGGCCGGAGAGATCGGTGAGCACGCCGATGCGGAGCGTCGCCTTGGCCTGCGCGCGCGCCGGGGGCGCCAGCCCCGCTGCCGCCATACCCGCCAGAATGGTCCGTCGCCCGATGGCCATCGTCGTGCCTCCCGCTCTTGTTGGGGAAAGCGTAACGGCCTCGTCAGCCCGCCGCCAGCGTGCGCACCGCTTCCTTGCGCTCGAATAGCCGCATCAGCAGCCGCACCGCCTCCCCCCGCTCGCTGACCAGCCGCGGATCGCGCTCCAGCAGCATCGCCGCGTCCTGGTGCGCGATGTCCAGCAGGCGCTCCTGGCCATCCGCTTCGAACAATCGATAGCCGGGCAACCCGCTCTGCCGCGTGCCGAGCCCGTCGCCGCCGCCACGGATGCGGAAATCCTCGTCCGCAATACGGAAGCCATCCTCCGTGTCGCGCAACAGCGTCAGGCGCCGGCGCATCCCGTCGCTCAGGCCGTCGTCGTGCAGCAACAAGCAGAAACTCTGCGCCGTGCCGCGCCCGACCCGGCCGCGCAACTGGTGCAACTGCGCCAGGCCGAACCGCTCGGCATGCTCGATCACCATCACGGTCGCCGCCGGCACGTCCACCCCGACTTCGACCACCGTGGTCGCCACCAGCAACCGGGTCCGGCCGGCGGCGAAGGACGCCAGCGCGGCTTCCCGCACCGCCGAGTCCTGCCGCCCATGCGCCAGGCCGACCTGCGCGCCGAACCGTTCGCGGCAGGCGGCGAACCGCGCCTCGGCCGCCGCCGCGTCGAACAGCTCGCTTTCCGCGACCATGGGGCACACCCAATAGACCTGCTCGCCGCGGCCGAGCGCGCGGTCGATGCCGGCCAGCACGCCCTCCAGCGTGGCCAGCGAATGGATGGTGGTGCGGATCGGCTGCCGCCCGCCGGGCTTGCCGGCCAGGCGGCTGACCGCCATCTCGCCCCATTGCGTCAGCAGCAGCGTGCGCGGGATGGGCGTGGCGGTCATGACCAGCACGTCCGTCCGCTCGCCCTTGCCGCCCAGCAGCAGCCGCTGCTCGACGCCGAAGCGATGCTGCTCGTCGATCACCGCCAGGCCCAGGTCGCGATACGCCACTGCCTCCTGGAACAACGCGTGGGTGCCGATCACCAGGGGGAAGCGGCCGGCGCCGATGCCCTCCAGCGCCGCACGCCGGTCGGCGCCCTTGACCGAACCGGTCAGCAACACGGCCGGCACCGGCGACAGCGCGGAAACGGTGCGGAAATGCTGGCTCGCCAGCAGCTCGGTGGGCGCCATCAGCGCGGCTTGCCCCCCGGCTTCGGCCACCCGCAGCATCGCCATCAGGGCAACCAGTGTCTTGCCGGAGCCGACATCGCCTTGCAGCAGCCGCAGCATGCGGGTCGGCTGCGCCAAGTCGGCGTCGATCTCCGTCAGCGCCGCGGCCTGGGCCGGCGTCATTGGGTGGCCGAAACGCCGCAACGCCTCGTCGCGCAGCCGGCCGTCGCCGCGCAGCGCCCGGCCGGGCCGCTTGCGTTCCCGCTGCCGCGCCCATCCGAGCGCCAATTGGTGGGCCAACACCTCGTCATAGGCCAGCCGCGCGCGGGCGGCCGGATCGGGCTTGACCGCCGGGGTCTGCACCGCCCGCAGCGCGTCGGCGAAGGGCGGCCATCCCTCCTGCCGGAGCAGCGAGGCGTCGTGCCACTCCGGCAGTGGCGGCACCAGCGCGACCGCCCGCGCCATCGCACCGCGGACCTGCCCGGGGAACAGCCCGGCCGTCAGTGGCCAAACCGGCTCCAGCCCGGCCACCGCGCCCACCTGGTCCCACGGTGCCACGCGCTCCGGATTGCGCAACTGCACCCGCCCGTTGAACCGCTCCACCTTGCCCGACACCGCCAGCCCGGCGCCCACCGCGAACGACGCCGGCGGCCGCCGGCCGAAGAACGCGATCTCGCCGAAGCCGGAGCTGTCGCGGATGATCACCTTCCAGGGCCGCGGCGGGCGCCCCGGCTCGATGCCGACCACCTCGACCATCAACGTGACGATCGCCCCCTCCGGCGCGTCGGCCATGAGCGGTATCAGCGTGCGGTCGAGATACCCGTCCGGCATGTGGAACAGCAGGTCCAGCACGCGGTCGCCGCCCGCCACGCGCGCGATCTTGCCCGCCAGCGCCGGGCCGACGCCGCGCAGGGTGGTGAGTTCGGCGAACAAGGGTTCGAGTCTGGGATCCACGGGCTGACAGTGTGGCGAGCGGTACTTATATGTCCGCGGGGAACGCCCTGCCAATTTCCGGCACGGCGTCGCCCGCTCCGGGCTTTCACGACTGACGTTCAAAGGTGCTCTCGCTTGTCTCTGCCCGACTCCAGGCGCCGCCGCATCCTGTTCCGCGCCACCCATCGCGGCACCTACGAGAACGATATCCTGATCGGCGGCTTCGTCCGGGCCCGGCTCGATGGCTTCACGGAGGCCGAGCTGGATGAGATCGAGCGGTTGATGGACCACCCCGAGGCCATCCTCGGCGACTGGCTCATGGGGCGCCAACCCATTCCGGACGACGCCGACTTCCGCCTGCTCCGCCTGATGCGGCAAGCCGCCATCGACGGCGAGGGCCGCATCCTGTGACGGCGGTCATCTACGGCGCGCCCGAGGGTTTCGACGCCCTGCTACTGGCCCGCCGCCGCGCGGAGCATCGCGGCGCCATCCTGCACGTCGCGCGTGACGACGCCCGCATGGCGCGGCTGGCCGAGGCGCTGGCCGTGTTCGCGCCGGAGGTGGAGCTGCTCCGTTTCCCGGCCTGGGACTGCCTGCCCTACGACCGCGTGTCGCCCAACGCCGAAATCGTGTCCGAGCGGATCGCCACCCTGGCCCGACTGCTGGAGCCGCCGCGCAAGCCGCGGATCGTGCTCACCACCGTCAACGCGCTGGTGCAGCGCGTGCCGCCGCGCGATGCCTTTCGCGGCGCCGCGATGACGGTGCGCACGGGCGCCGACGCGCCGTTGGACGGCATCGTCGCCTTCCTGGAGGCCAATGGCTACAACCGCGCCGGCACCGTGATGGAGCCCGGCGAGTATGCCACTCGCGGCGGCATCCTGGACCTGTTCCCCGCCGGCGAGCCCGAGCCCGTCCGCGTCGACCTGTTCGGCGACACGGTGGAAAGCCTCCGCCGCTTCGACCCCACCTCCCAGCGCAGCACGACCAAGTTGACCGAGCTGGTGCTCCGCCCCGTTTCGGAGGTCCCGCACGACAAGGCGGCGATCAGCCGCTTCCGCGAGGCCTGGCGCGAGCTGTTCGGCCCGACCGCCGCAGCCGACCCGCTGTATCAATCCGTCTCCGAGGGCCGCCGCTACCCGGGCATCGAGCACTGGGCGCCGCTGTTCCATGAGCGGATGGAAACCCTGCTCGACTATCTGGAGGACCCGTTCGTCACCCTCGACCATCAATCGGCAGAGGTGTTGGACGCGCGCGTCGAGATGATCGCCGATCACGAGGAAGCCCGGCGCGCGCCCACCCGCGACGGCGAAGTGCCCTACCGCCCGCTCGCCAAGGAGCGACTCTACCTCGACCGCGACGAATGGGACCTCATGCTCGGCATGGGCCCGACCGCGATCTTTAGCCCGTATGCCCAGCCGGACGGCGCGCCGGGCCTGGACGCGGGCGGGCGGCCGGGCCCGGTCTTCACCAAGGCCGGCGCCGGGATCGGCGAGACCGTGTTCAGCCAGCTCAAGGCCCAGGTCGCCACCGCCGCCGGCCAGAAGCGCCGCACCGTGATCGCCGCCTGGACCCGCGGCTCGCGCGAACGCATCACCCACTTGCTGCGCGAGAATTATGTCCCGGTCGAGCCGGTCGATAGCTGGGCGGACGCGCTGCGGCAGCCGCCCAAGACGCCCGCCATCGTCACGCTCGGCCTCGAGCGCGGGTTCGTCGCCGGCGATATCGCCGTCATCGGCGAGCAGGATCTGCTCGGGGAGCGCATCGCCCGTCCGCCTCGCCGTCGCAAACGCGCCGACCAGTTCATCGCGGAGGCCACCGAGATCGCGGAAGGCGATTTCGTCGTGCACCAGGAATACGGCATCGGCCGCTACGACGGGCTCGAGACCCTGCGCGTCGGGCCGGCGCCGCACGACTGCCTGCGCCTGATCTACGATGGCAATGAGAAGCTGTATCTCCCGGTCGAGAACATCGAATTGTTGTCCCGCTTCGGCGAGGGCAATGGCGTGGCGCTCGACAAGCTGGGCGGCGCCGGCTGGCAGACGCGCAAGGCCCGTATGAAGCAACGCATCCGCGACATGGCGGGCGAACTGATCCGCGTCGCCGCCGCACGCCGGGTCCGCGAGGCGCCGCTCCTGGCCCCACCGGATGGCGAGTGGCAGGAATTCGTCGCCCGGTTCCCGTTCGCCGAGACGGAGGACCAGGCCCGCGCCATCTCCGACGTGCTGGAGGACCTCGCCTCCGGGCGCCCGATGGACCGGCTGGTCTGCGGCGACGTCGGCTTCGGCAAGACGGAGGTGGCACTGCGGGCCGCCTTTGTCGCCGCCATGTCGGGCGCGCAGGTCGCGGTCGTGGTGCCGACCACGTTGCTGGCGCGCCAGCATACGCGGACGTTCACCGCGCGATTCGCCGGGCTGCCGATCAAGGTGGGCCAGCTCTCGCGCATGGTGACGGCCAAGGAAGCGATCGAGACCAAGCGCGGCCTGGCCGACGGCACGATCAACATCGTCATCGGCACCCACGCGATCCTGGCCAAGGGAATCGAGTTTGCCGATCTCGAGTTGCTGATCGTCGACGAGGAGCAGCATTTCGGCGTCTCCCACAAGGAAAAGCTCAAGCAGCTCAAGGCCGACGTCCACGTGCTGACCCTGTCGGCGACGCCCATCCCGCGGACGCTGCAGCTCGCGCTGACCGGCGTGCGCGAGATGAGCCTGATCGCGACGCCGCCGGTCGACCGGTTGGCCGTGCGCACGTTCATCTCGCCCTTCGACGGCGTGATCATCCGCGAGGCGATCCAGCGCGAACGTTTCCGCGGCGGCCAGGTGTTCTGCGTTGTCCCGCGCATCGAGGACATGGACCGCATGGCCGAACGCCTGCGCGCCATCGTGCCGGAGGCGCGCATGGTGCAAGCGCATGGCCGCCTCGCGCCCACGGAGCTCGAGCGGGTGATGACCGAGTTCAGCGACGGCAAGCACGACATTCTGCTGTCGACCAACATCGTGGAGAGCGGGCTCGACATCCCGTCGGTCAACACGCTGGTGATCTACCGCGCCGACATGTTCGGCCTGGGCCAGCTGTATCAGCTCCGCGGCAGGGTTGGCCGCGGCAAGCAGCGCGGCTACGCCTATCTCACCTGGCCGACCAACCACCGCCTGTCGGCCGCCGCCGAGAAGCGGCTGGACGTCATGCAGACGCTCGACCAACTCGGCGCCGGCTTCACCCTGGCCTCGCACGACCTCGACATCCGCGGCGCCGGCAACCTGCTGGGCGACGAGCAGAGCGGGCACATCCGCGAGGTCGGCATCGAGCTGTATCAGCAGATGCTGGAGGACGCGGTGGTCGAGATGCGGGCCGAGAAGGGCCGCAAGAAGGCCGACGACCGCGACTGGACGCCCAACATCCAGCTCGGCCTGCCCGTGCTGATCCCCGACACCTACGTCGCCGACCTCCCCGTCCGCCTCGGCCTCTACCGCCGGATCGGCACGCTGGCGTCGGACGCGGAGAGCGAGGCGATGGCGGCCGAATTGGTCGACCGCTTCGGCAAACTGCCCTCGGAGGTCGAGAACCTCTTGCAAGTGGTCACGCTCAAGCGCATGTGCCGTGATGCCGGCGTCGAAAAACTCGAGGCTGGCCCAAAAGGCATGGTGCTGCAGTTCCGCGGCAACGCCTTCCGGAACCCGGCGGGCCTCATCGCCTGGCTCGGCCGCTCCAAGCACCCGATCAAGCTCCGCCCCGACCATAAGCTCGCCCTCGTGCGCGACATGGCCGTGGCCGACCGCATGAAGTTGGGCCGCGACGTGCTGGCCAACCTCAACAGACTGGCTGCCGAAGCCAAAGCCGCGTGAAGCGGGGCCGGGTGACCCGGTCAGGCCGGGGCGTAGAAGGCGATCCCCTCGGAAACCAGGTCGGGCCGCGTCGCCAGGATGCTGGCCCTCTCGCTCGCGCTCTGTGTGAACAGATGGGTGCCGTGGGCGGAGTCGAAGAAGCGATAGACGGCGGAGTCGCCGACCTGCGGCGCGGCATGCTCGTAGAAGGCGATGCCCTCGTAGGTCATGCCGGAAGACGGCGTGCCCACCAACGCGTCGCGCTCATGGGTGCTGGCGGTGTAGAAATGCGTGCCGTCCGCGGTGTCGAAGAACCGGAACACGGCTTCGCTCGATGGCGAGGTGGTGGGCTTGTCGTAACCGCGCAGGCCGACGCCTTCGGACGACAGATCGCTCCGCGTCGCCTTCAGGGTAGCGGCCTCCGTCGCGCTGGCGGTGAAGAAATGCGTCCCGTCATCGGTATCGAAGAAGCGATAGATGGAGATCTGCTCCGTCGAGATGCTGGTCGTGCTGATCGTCGTCCAATCGCCCCAATAGCTGCCGTTGAAGGCCCGCACGGTCACGATATCGGACGGGTCGGGGATGACGCGGTCGAAGACGATCTGCGACAGCGACGAGGCCGTCACGGCGGTCGACGCGGAGGTGGCGGTCATGGCCATTCCATTGACGATGAACCGATCGTTCGTGTTGGCCGAATAGGCCTGATAGCTGGTGACGGCCTTGCCGGCCGGGTCGGCGGCCGAAAAGACGCTCGCCAGGTTCGCGGTTCCGTCGGCGGCGAAGTCCAGCGTCGGCATCAAGGTCGTCACCACGGGCGTATCGAGCCGGAAGATCACCACCGACTCGGGCGATACGCCTTGCCATTCCTGCGCGGCCGCATGCGCCGGTTCGATGATGACGTCGTTAGGCGAGCCGTCATTGGCGTTGTTCAGGACGTTGCCGCGCCGATCGACGTAAGTGATGTTGTCGATCAATGTCGCGGTGCTGCCGGCGCCCGCTACGCAGGTGGTGATGTGCCCCGTGCCGGCCGCCGTGATGAAGCCGATCATGTCCCCTGTGCGCACGCTGGCCGCCCAGTCCCCGCGGGACCCGGCCGGCCCGTTATACGCGATGAACCATTCCCCATTGGCCGCCCCGGCCATGTTGACGGCGCTCTGGACCGGCAAGGATGCGCCGGCTTCGGCCGAGATCGTGCTGGCCAGGACCCAGCACCCATCTCGGTTCCAGGTCGACCCGACGAAGGTCCGCGCCGTGGCCGCGATCGAGAATGGCGTCGCCTGGGACGGCACGGTGCGGCTGTAGCCCGCTTCCGTCACGATGGTCAGCGTATCGAGGTAGCCCACCATGTCGCGCTGCGCGAGCGAGATCGCACTGGTGGCGTAGCTGCTGGCGACCGTCGAATTGCTGGCGGCGAATAGCGAAAGATCGGTGACGTTGCCCGTGCTGGTCGACGACGTGTAGCTGAGTTCGTCGAGGTGCCCGTAGACCGGGCTATGATATCGGCCGGTCGGCACCAGCGTGAACACGATCCCGGCGCCACGCGCGTCGCCGCCGATACCGATCAACCCAAGCCTATTCGAGTTGCCGCTGAAGCTGGCGGTCGCGCCCGACGCCTCCCGGGTATATTCGTTCCGGTCATAGCCGTTCAGCACCAGATAAGCGGGATTGCTGGACGATGCGACAACCGTCACCAGTGGCGAGACGGCAATCGTCTGTCCGGGCATCAAGACCCACGACATCTGGCTGAATGCGATGCTCATGCCGGATTGTAACTCATTTGTGAGATAGCACAACTAGTGGTTGTATCGCCATCACGCGTGCGTGTGGATTGACACCGTCGGCCATCGCGCACAAACCCCCGCTCCCAACCGAGGCTGATCCCATCCGCGACATTGCCGAAACGCTTCGCATCGGCATGCCGCTCGCGGCGGCACAGCTTGCCCAGATGGCGATGGGCGTCACCGACACCGCCCTGCTCGGCACGCTCGGGCCCGACGCGCTCGCGGCCGGGGGCTTGGCGACGTCGATCGAGATCAGTACGCTGGTCGTGTTGCAGGGGGTGCTCGCTGCGATCAGCGCGCTGGTTTCGCAAGCGCTCGGCGCCGGGCGGCCGGGCGACGTGCCGGGCCTTTATTGGACCGGCCTCGTTCTCGCGGTCCTGCTGATGGTCCCCGCCTTTCTGCTGTTCGGCAGCGCGGAAGCGTTTCTCCTGGCCGCCGGCGAACCGCCCGCGCTGGCGCATGCCACCGGCGAGTTCCTCGCCGCCCTGCGCTGGTGCATCCCCGGCGCCGTTCTCGGCACCGGTCTGCAACGGGCGTTTCTGCCGGCCATCGATGCCGCCTGGGTCATCTTTCCCATCACCCTGGGCGGGACGTTGCTCAATGCCGCGCTCTGCTACGGCCTGATCCACGGCTCGTGGGGCTTGCCCGCGCTCGGCTTCCTCGGCCCAGCAGTCGCCACCTCGATCGTCCTGACTGCGACGGCCGCCGCGCTGACGATCTTCACCCATACCGGCGCCCGCGCCCGCTTCGTCGGCTGGACCCGTCCGCGCCTTCGCACCGGGCTCGCTCTGCTCCGCCTCGGCGTGCCGATCGGAGCGACCTACGCGGTGGAGACCACGCTGTTCCTGGCCGTCGCCCTGCTGCTCGGCCTGCTCGGGCCCGACGCGCTCGCGGCCCAGCAGGTCGCACTGATGGCCATCTCGGTGGCGTTCATGATCCCGCTCGGCCTGGCGCAAGCCGCCAACGTCCGCGTCGGCTACGCCACCGGCGCCCGCGACCCGGCCGCCGCCCGCCGCGCCGGGGTCGCCGCCATCGCCCTCGGCGGCGCCGCCGAGATCGCTTTCGCCGCCATCAGCCTGCTCGCGCCCGAGGCGGTCGTCCGCCTGTTCCTGGCGCCCGGCCCCGCCGCCGGCATCGCGGTCAACCTGCTGCATGTGGCCGCCCTGTTCCAGATCGCCGACGGGGTCCAGGCCGTGGCCGCCGGCGCGTTGCGCGGGCTCGGCGACACCCGCACCCCGTTCCTGCTCGCCGCGTTCGGCTACTGGATCATCGGCTTCCCCGCCGCCTGGCTGCTGACGCTGCATGCCGGCGTGGGCCCGACCGGCGCCTGGTGGGGCCTGGCGGCCGGGCTGATCACGGTGGCCGTGCTGCTGACGGGGCGCTTCCTCTCCCGCGCGCGGACCCCATCTCTGGTGGCATGAGCCCCACCCCCGACCTGCCCGGCCCCGGACAAGAAAGTGTCTGGGCCTATCCCCGCCCCGCCATTGCGCAGCCGACGACGGCGCGGATCCAGATCGTCCATCGCGGCGTGACCCTGGCCGATAGCCGCCAGGCCGTCCGCACGCTCGAGACCAGCCACCCGCCGAGCTACTACATTCCGCCCGCCGATATCGCGACCGAGCACCTGCGCGCCTCCGCCCGTCGCTCCATGTGCGAATGGAAGGGTGCGGCACGTTATTTCGACGTCGTCCTCGCCGGCGAGACGTTCCGCGACGTCGTCTGGTCGTATCCTGACCCGACCCCCGACTTCGCGTCCCTGGCCGGCTTTCTCGCCTTCTACGCCGCCCCGTTCGACACCGTGCTGGTCGATGGCGAGCGGGTGACCCCGCAGCCCGGCGGGTTCTACGGCGGCTGGATCACCTCGGGCGTCGCCGGGCCGTTCAAGGGCGGGCCCGGCAGCACGTTCTGGTAGCTACTCCGCCGGGATCGGCTGCCGCGCCTTGTGCCGCTTGGCCATTAGCGCCAGCGCGGCCGAGATCAGGGCAAAAGCGATCATCGGCAGAAGGCTCAGCGTGAAGCTGCCGGTCGCGTCCTTGATGGCGCCGATCGCGAACGGCCCGGCGAACCCGCCGAGATTACCGACCGAGTTGATCGCCGCGATGCTGGCCGCCGCCGTCGCGGTCGGGATCTGCTCCGTCGCCATGGCCCAGAACGGCCCCTTGAGCATGTAGACGCCGCACGCCGCCACCGTCAGCGCCGCAATCAACGGTATCAGCCCGGTCAACATGGTTCCACCCACCAGGCCGACGGCCAGGAGCAGGAACGACAGCGACAAGTGCCAGCGCCGCTCGCCGCTCCGGTCGCTGTGCTGGCCCCACAGGATCATGGCGACACAGGCGAGCCCGTACGGCACGCTGTTGAGGAGCCCGGTCTGCCAGTTGGTCAGCCCGTAATCCTTGATGATCTGCGGCGTCCAGATCGTCAGCCCGTAGGAGGACGCGCTCGAGCCGAAGTAGATGAACGCGAACAGCCACACCTTGCTGTCCGACAGGATGGTCAGCAGGCTCGGATGACCGCGCGGCTTGGAGCGGCTCGCCTCCTCCGCCAGCGTCCGTTCCAGCCATTCGCGTTCGTCGTCCGGCAGCCAGCGCGCGTCCCGCGGCCGGTTCGGCAGGATGAACGGCGTCGCCACCGCGAGCAGCAGCGCCGGCACTCCCTCCAGGATGAACAGCCACTGCCACCCCTTCAGCCCGAACCCGGTGATCCCCAACAGCGCGCCCGAGATCGGCGAGCCCAGAAAGGACGAGATCGGGATGGAGATCATGAACAGGCCCACGATCCGCGCCCGGTAGGTCGAAGGAAACCAGTAGGTCAAATAAAGGATCACGCCCGGGAAGAACCCCGCTTCCGCGGCCCCGAGCAGGAAGCGCATCACCACGAAGGAGGTCGAACCGGTGACGAACGCCATGCCGCACGCCAGCAGCCCCCAGGTCGCCATGATGCGCGCGATCCAGATCCGCGCCCCGAACCGCTCCAACGCCAGGTTGCTCGGCACCTCCAGCAGGAAATAGCCGAAGAAGAAGATCCCCGCGCCCCAGCCGAACACGGTGGCGTTGAGCCCGAGCTCCTGCCGCATCTGCAGCCCGGCAAAGCCGACGTTCACGCGGTCCAGGAACGAAATGAAGTAAGCGAGGATCAGGAACGGCACCAGCCGGAACCCGATGCGTCGCATCGCCGATCGGGCGACTTTGCTCTCGTCCACGCCAGTTTCCCCCGCCACCGTTGCCTTCCGCATAGCAGAGACGGCCCGATCCAAGTCGGTTATTCTCGCCTCGGATGCTTCGAACGATCCTGCTTGCCACCCTGCTGCTCGGCGGCGCCCCGGCCCGTGCCGAAACTTGCCACTTCACCGGCACCACCAGCCATGACGGGCATCTCACCGCGGCGGTGACGGTCACGCAAGCCGACGAGCTCACCACCGTCGACGCCACCGTCTCGTTCGGCATTCATGCCTGGATGACGGATTACCGCTATCTCGGCCAGGAGATCACGACCTGGCGCGGGCGCGAGCTGTTATCGGTCGCGGTTAATCAGCGCTCGCTCGCGGGCAGCGACATCAAGCGCCAGCAATGGGACGTGTTCCGCCGGGTCGGCGACCGGCTGGAGGCATCTCGCGTGCAGGCCAAATACCTGACCGACTTCGGGCAACGGCACCCCGGCTTCACCTCGCATTGGCCGCCCGCCACCTTTGGCCAGCCCTGGCTCGCCGATTACCGCCGGGCCACGCCGGAGCGCCGCCCCGACCTGGACCTTCCCGCCACCGGTGCCCACACCCCGCTCGCCACCGCCCTGTATTGGAGCCGCTTCCTACCGGACGGGGGCGGCACGATTGCGCTGGTGCTGCCCAGCTTCAAGCGCGACAAGCAGGTGGCGCTCACGGTCGCGCCGCCGGTGCCCGGCGAGGGCTGGCGCCGCTGGTCCGCCCCGCTGCGGTACCCCAAGCTGCAAGCCAGCCCCCCCTCCCTGGTCGCTGCCTGGGTCTCGCCGGATCACTACCTGCTCCAGCTCGGGGTCGAGCTGCATACCGAGTGGGCCGCCGGCCAGGCGATCCTCCGCGCCGAGGGCTGCCAGGGCGTCCAGATCGCTCCGACGCCCGTCGCCGACAGCGGGCGAACTATCCCCTGAAGTGGCAGGCGACGGCGTGGCCATCGCCGTTCGTCACGAGCGGCGGCGCCACCTCGGCGCAAACTGCCTGCGCCAGCGGGCAACGGGTGCGGAAACGGCACCCCGACGGCGGCGAGACCGGGTTCGGCACGTCGCCGGTCAGCACGATGCGCTTGCGCTTGACCGTCGGGTCGGGGATTGGCACTGCCGATAGCAGCGCCTCCGTGTACGGATGCAGCGGGTTGCGGTAGAGTTCCCGCGCGCCGGCGACCTCCACCACCCGCCCGAGATACATCACCGCCACCCGGTCGCTGATGTGCTCCACTACCGACAGGTCGTGCGCGATGAACAGGTAGGCCAGCCCCAGCCGCGCCGACAGCTCCTCCAACAGGTTGATCACCTGCGCCTGCACGGACACGTCCAGCGCCGAGACCGGCTCGTCGCAGACGATCAGCTTCGGCTCCACCGCCAGCGCCCGCGCGATTCCGATCCGCTGCCGCTGCCCGCCGGAGAACTCGTGCGGGAACCGGCTGCGATGGTCGGCGCGCAGCCCGACAAGCTCCAGCAACTCGACCACCCGCTCGTCGCGATGCCCTTTCGCCAGGCCGTGGATCACCAGCGCCTCGCCCACGATCCCGCCCACCGTGTGGCGCGGATTGAGCGAGGCGAACGGGTCCTGGAAGATGATCTGCATCTCCCGCCGCAGCCGCCGCAGCGCCTCGCCGTTCATCTGCATGACGTCGCGGCCCTCGAACCAGACCGTGCCGTCCGACGGCTCGATCAGGCGCAGGATGCAGCGCCCGGTGGTGGACTTGCCGCACCCGCTCTCGCCGACGAGCCCCAGCGTCTCGCCCGGGCCCACGTCGAAGCTGACGCCGTCGACCGCATGCACCGCCGCCACCTCGCGCCGCAGCACGCCGCCGCGGATGGGGAAGCGCTTGGTCAGCCCGCGCACGGACAACAACGGCGCGCTCACAGGATGCACGCCGCCGTGTGGTCGGCGCCGACCAGCTTCAGCGGGGGCTCGGCGGCCAGGCATTCGGGCATCACGTAGCGGCAGCGCGACGCGAACCGGCAGCCCGGCGGCGGGTGCAGCAGGTTCGGCACCGAGCCGGGGATCTGCTCCAGCTTCTCCTTGCTGCCCGAATCGCGGTCCACCCGCGGAATGGAGCGGATCAGCCCCTGCGTGTACGGATGCCGGGGGTTGCCGAACAGCGACTGGACCGGCGCTTCCTCCACCACCTTGCCGGCATACATCACGGCCACGCGCTGCGCCCGCTCGGCCACCACGCCCATGTCGTGCGTGATCAGCATGATGGACATGCCGAGCTCCGCCTTCATCTCGTCCAGCAGTTCCAGAATCTGCGCCTGGATGGTCACGTCCAGCGCCGTGGTCGGCTCGTCGGCGATCAACAGCTTGGGCCGGCAGGCTAGCGCCATCGCGATCATCACCCGCTGCCGCATTCCGCCGGAGAATTGGTGCGGGTAGTCGCGCACCCGCCGCTCGGCGTCCGGAATGTGCACCAGCTTCAGCATCGCCACCGCGACGGCCAGCGCCTCCCGCTTGGAGATGCCCCGATGCGCCCGCACGGCCTCGCCGATCTGCTCGCCGACCCGGTAGATCGGGTTGAGCGACGTCATCGGCTCCTGGAACACCATGGCGATCTCGCGGGCGCGCACGCTGTCCATCGCCGCGGCCGAGAGCTTCAACAGGTCGCGCCCCTGCCACAGGATCTCGCCCGCCTCGAAGCGACCCGGCGGCATGTCGATCAGCTTCAGCACGCTGCGCGCCGTCACCGTCTTGCCGCAGCCGCTCTCGCCGACCACCGCCAGCGTCTCGCCTTCCTCGACCGACAGGCTCACCCCGTCCACGGCACGCAGCAGCCCGTCATCGGTCGCGAACGCCGTCCGCAGATTGCGGATCTCCAGCAACGCCGTCATCGAACGCGCCTCACAGCACCCGCCGTGGATCGAGCGCGTCGCGCAGCCCGTCCCCGATGAAATTGATCGCCAGCACCGTGACGAAGATCGCCGACCCCGCCGCCACGGCCCAGTGCGGCGCCACGTCCAGCGTGTCCTTGGCGTCGAACAGCACGCGGCCCCAGGTCGGAATGTCGGGCGGGAAGCCGAGCCCCAGGAAGGACAGCGTCGATTCCGCGATGATGGCCGAGGCTACCTCGATGGTCGCCGCCACGATCACCGGGCCGAGCGCATTGGGCAGGATGTGCAGCAGCACCAGCCGTCCCCGGCCTGCGCCCAGCGCACGCGCCGCCTCCACGAACTCCTTCTCCCGCAGGCTCAGGAATTGCGCCCGCACCAGCCGTGCCACCGGCATCCAGCGCAGGCCGCCGATCACCACCACGATCATCAGGAAGATGCCGCCCTGTGCACCGAACACCTGCTTCAGCGCGTCGCGGAACAGGTAGATGATGAGCAGTAGCAGCGGCAGTTGCGGCAAGGACAGGAACAGGTCGGTCAGCCACATCAGCACCGCGTCGATCCAGCCGCTCGCCATCCCGGCGATCGCGCCCACCACGATCCCGACCACCACGGAAACCAGCATCGCGGCGATACCCACCGCCAGCGAGATCCGCCCGCCATAGAGCAGGCGGGCCAGGATGTCCTGCCCGAGGTCGTCCGTCCCCAGCGGATGCGTCGCAGTCGGTCCCTGCAGCGTCGCAGTGAAGTCGATGTCGTTGATCGCCACCAGCCACACGGACGGCCCAATCGCGATCGCGGCCACCAACGCCGCAAGCACGACGAGGCTGACCAGCGCCAGCCGGTGCTTTCCGAACCGCCGCCAGGCGTCGCGCCCCGGCGAGACCCGCCGCGCCGGCCCCGCCAGGACGGGCCCGGATTCCAGCGCGGATTGTGCCGCGACCGCCGCCTCCGTCATTGGCCACGCGCCGGGTCAGCGCAGGGCGATGCGAGGGTCGAGCCAGCCATACAGAAGGTCCGCGAGAAGGTTGAACAGGACGACGAGGATGGCGAACACGAAGGTCACGCCCATCACCACCGGCGTATCGTTGGCCAGGATGGACGAGATCAGTAGCGAGCCGATCCCCGGCACCCGGAAGATCTGCTCCGTCACGATCGCGCCGCCGAACACCACCGGCATCTGCAGCGCGACCAGCGTGACCACCGGAATCAGCCCATTGCGCACGATGTGCCGCAGCACCACCCGCGACCGCCCGATCCCTTTGGACCGCGCCGTGGTCACGTAGTCGAGCCGCACCACGTCCAGGATGGAGGACCGCACGTAGCGCACCAGGGACGCGCCCTGGAACAGGCCCAGCACCATCACCGGCATCAGCGATTGCCGGATCATCTCGCCCCACCAGGCCAGCCCGGTCGTCTGCAGGTCGGCACGGAACACGGTCGGCAGCCAGCCGAGCTCGACGGAGAACAGCAGGATCAGCAGCAGCCCGGTGAAGAAGGTCGGCAGCGAGAAGCCGACAAAGGCGAGCGTATTGGCAATCTGGTCGAAGGCGGAATACGGCTTCAGCGCCGCCAGCGTGCCCACCGGCACCGCCACGGCGATCGCCAGCACCTGCGCCGCGCCGATCAATGCCAGCGTCACCGGCACGCGCTGCCAGATCAGCGTGTCGACGTTCATGCGGCTGACGAAGGAGAAGCCCCAATCGCCCTGCGCCATGGCGGCGAGCCAGTGCAGGTAGCGGGACCACACGGGGTCATCGAGGCCGAACTTGGCTCGCAGCGCGGCCTGCACGGAGGCCGGCACGTTCGGGTTGCTCGCCAACTCGCCGAACGGATCGCCCGGCGCCAGCGCCAGCACCGAGTACAAGATCAAGCTGATCGCCAGCAGGCTGGGGATCGCGATCAGCGTCCGCCGCAGGAGGTAGGCGCCCGACATGCGGCGTCAGGTGTCGCGCCACCAATTCGCCAGCGACCAGAAATCGCTGTCGAAGCCGCTGGGAAAGGCGTTGAGCTTGTTGCCGATGCCGCGCACGATCGGACGCGCCACCAGCGGCAGCACCACGTGGTTGCCGCACGCCATGTCGTTGCAGGCGATCAGGATCTGCGCCCGCTTGATCGGGTCGAGCTCGTATTGCTGGCTCGCCCAGAGCGCATCGTATTCCTTGTTCTGCCAGCGCGTGATGTTCCGGCCCTGCCACTTGTTCTCCTTCTGAGAGGCATCGGTGCTCAGGAAGGCACGCAGAAACACACCGGGGTCCGGAGTGTCGGAATTGATGTTGTACATCTGGATGTCGCTGTAGAACTTCGAGTAGGTGTCCGGATTGGCGACGTCCGACGAGAAGAACACGGAGGCCGTGACGGTCTTCAGCTCCAACTCGATGCCGGCCTTCTGGCAAGCCTGCTTGTAGATTTGCTGCGTCTTCTGCCGCGGCTGGTTGGTGGAGGTCTGGAACACGAACTTGAGCTTCTTGCCGCCCTTCTCGCGGATGCCGTCCGCGCCGGGCTTCCAGCCGGCCTTGTCCAGCACCGCGATCGCCTTCGGGATGCTGAACTCGTAGGTCATGTTCCGCGAGCGATAGCGGTCCGGCACGTTGAAGAAGTTCGGCGTCGCGACGCCGCCGCGGCCGTAGATGAACTTCTGCACCGTGTCGCGGTCGAGCAGGTAGTTGAGCGCTTCGCGCACGGCCGGATCGGTCAGCGTCGGGTGCGACGTCTTGAGGCTGGACCGCTCGCCGTCGACCTCGGTCGCCGGATCGGTGAAGTTGATCTGGATGTGCTCGATCCCGGTCGCCTCCGAGACGAACACGCGGCCCTTGCCGCCCTTCTCCAACCGGGTCAGCACGTCGTCCTCGACCTGCAGCGTCCAGGCATAGTCGTATTCGCCGGTCTGCAGCACGGCCCGGGCGGCCGAGACCGCATCGCCGCCGCCCTTCATTTCGATGGCGTCGAAGAACGGCTTGTTGGGCTCGTGATAGTCCTCGTTGATCACGCCGGAGACGATGTCGCCGGGGCGGAACTCCTTGAACTTGTAGGGGCCGGTGCCCACCGGGGCCAGGTTGGTGGGCGCGTCGCGGGACTTGCCGCCGGCATAATCCTGGAACAGGTGCTTGGGGATGATCATCCCGTAGTTGCCGACGAACGCTTCCGCCCAGAACGGCGTGGGCTGCGGGAACACCACCCGAACCGTGTGGTCGTCCACCTTCTCGACCGTGACGTCCTTGTACTTGCCGATGGTGACGGCCGCGGTGGCCGGGTCGCGCGAGTAGGCCCAGTTGAACACGCAATCATCGGCGGTGAAGGGCTGGCCGTCATGCCACTTCACGCCCTGCTTCAGCTTCCAGGTCACGGAAGTGCCATCGGCGGCCAGACCGCCATTCTCCTTGCTCGGCAACTCCGCCGCCAGGATCGGCACCAGCTCGCCCTGCGCGTTCCAGCCGGCCAGCGGCTGGTAGAAGATGCGGGACGCGTCCTGGTCCTTGGTGCCGATCGCGAAATGCGGGTTCAGCAGCGTCGGCGCCTGCCACCACAGCGTTTTGAGCAACCCGCCGCCGCCGCGCTTGGTCGGCTTGTACTCGGGGGCGCCCGGGGTTTGCGCGTATGCGACGCCGGCCGTGGCCAGGAGCTGCGTCGCCAGCGGGGCCGTCAGGCCGGCCAGCACCACTCGATGCACGAAGCCGCGCCGGGACAACCGCCCCTGCTTGACGTCGCTGAGGAGTTCGGAAAGGTCGCAGGTCGTCGGGGGTTCGCGCATGGTGATCCGACAACAGCAGGTCCGTTCCAGCGAATCAACGCTGATATGCGCCCGGCGCAGGAGGATGAACTCTGCTTCTGCCCGTTGGCGCGGCGCTTGCGTGACGGCCCCTCCACCCTGCCCAAACCGTGCCCATATGCGGTTCCGCCCTACCGCCGAGCGTTCCCATCGATGGTTTATCCCACCCCCGGTTCCGACAACGGATTGTTGCGTGTGCTCGATCCCGTCAAAAAGGCGATCGCGACCGAAGTCTCGGCCATCTTCAACGATCGCAGCCGCGGCGAAAGCCCCGTGGCACGCCGCGGGGATGGTTGGTTCACCCCGCGCTCGGTGATCTGGCGCGTCCATGGCGACGTGGCCGGCATGATGGTCGGCGGCATCGCCGCGCTGATGCTGCAGATGTTGCATCCCGCCGTGCTGGCCGGCGTGTGGGACCACTCGCAGTTCCGCTCCGACCTCAACGGCCGCCTGCGCCGCACCGCCCGCTTCGTCGCCCTGACCACCTACAGCAGCGCCGCCGAGACCGAGACCGCCATCTCCCGGGTGCGCAAGATCCACTCCTACGTGGGCGGCACCCTGCCCGACGGCACGCCGTACCAGGCCAACGATCCCGAACTGCTCGCCTGGGTGCATGTGACGGAGGCCAGCAGCTTTCTCGAAGGCTGGATCCGCTACGCCGAGCCGCGCATGACATTGGCCGACCAGAACCGCTACTTCGCCGAGATCGCCCGCGTCGGCCGCGCCCTGGGCGCCGACCCGGTGCCGACCACCAAGGCCGAAGCCCGCCGCCTGATCGCCGACATGCGCCCCGCCCTGCACGTCGACGAGCGGACCCGCGAGATTGCCCGCATCCTGCTCAACAAGCGCGCCGACAATCCGGTCGCCGAACCGCTGCAGCAACTCACCATGCAGTCCGGCCTCGACCTGCTGCCCGATTGGGCCCGCCGCATGCATGGCCTCCCCGCCCCGCCATTCCGTCCCCTCCTGCGGGCCGGCACCATGGGCATCGCCCGCACCCTCCGCTGGGCGTTCGCCTAACCGGCGGCGCCTCACGCCGCATAGATCATCTTCCGCGTCATCCCGCCGTCCACCACGAACTCCGCCCCCGTCACGAAGCCGCTCTCCGGGCCGAGCAGGAACGACGCCATTGCCGCGACGTCCTCGGGACGGCCGACGCGGCCGGCCGGATGCTGCGCGTGGTCGGCGGGGCTCAGCGCCTCCCCACGCACGTCGATCCAGCCGGGGCTGATGCAGTTGACCCGCACGTGCGGCCCGAAGCTGATCGCCAGCGCGTGGGTGAGTGCGACGAGCCCGCCCTTGCTGGCCGAGTAGCTCTCCGTGTCGGCTTCGCTCATGTGCGCCCGGGTCGAGGCGATCGCGACGATGCCTCCCCGTGCCGCCCGCAGCAGTGTCTCGCCCGCCCGCGCGAGCAGGAACAACGCCGTCAGATTGCTGCGCAGCACGCCGGACCATTCCGCCAGCGTCAGCGCGGCGAGCGGCTTTCGCACCATGCGCCCGGCGTTGCTCCCCAGCGCATCCAGCCGGCCCTCCTCCGCCGCGATCCCGTCCATCAGCGCCTGCACCGCCGCCTCGTCGCCCACATCCGCGACCACGCCGCGGACGCCGGCCAGTCCTTGCACCAGGTCGAGGTCCGCGCCGACCACGCGCCAGCCCTCCCCGGCCAGCCGGGCGGCGACCGCGCGCCCGATCCCATGCGCGGCCCCGGTCACGAGTGCGACGTTGCTGCCCGACATCCCGTCTCCTCTCTTGGCGAACGCGTCCGCCCCTGCTGTTCTGTACCGACCAGGACAGGACAGCAGCCGATGGCCATGTTTACGCGCCGAACCGCCTTGGGTGCCGCGGCTGCCGCGACCGTCATCGGCGCCGGCCGGGCCCGCGCCGCCGCCGCCGTGAAGGTCGGCTCCAAGCTCGACACGGAGGCCGCCCTGCTCGGCACGCTGGTCCTGCAAGTGCTGCAGGCCGGCGGGGTCCCGACGGAGAACCGGCTGCGCCTCGGCCCCACCAAGATCCTGCGCAGCGCCATTTTGTCGGGTGAGGTGGACCTGTATCCGGAATACACCGGCAACGGCGCCTTCTTCTTCGACCGCCCTGCCGACCCGGCCTGGAAGGACGCGGCCGCTGGCTACGCGCTGGTCCGCCGCCTCGATGCGGACGCCAACCACCTCACCTGGCTACCGCCCGCGCCGGCCAACAACACCTGGGGCATCGCCGTCAACGGCGCGGTCGCGGCAGCGGAGAAGCTGCAAACCATGGAGGATTTCGCCCGCTTTGCCAGCAGCGGCCGCGCCAAGCTCGCCGCCTCCGCCGAATTCGTCGAAAGCGCGGCCGCCTTGCCCGCCTTCCAGGCCGCCTACGGCTTCACCCTGCCCGCCAGCCAGCTCATCGTCCTCGCCGGCGGCGACACGGCGGCCACCGAGCGCGCCGCCGCCGAAGGCACCTCCGGCGTCAACGCCGCCATGGCCTATGGCACCGACGGCGCCATCGCCGCCCTGGAGCTGCGCCTCATGGCCGATACCAAGCACGCCCAGATGGTCTACGAGCCCGCACCGGTGGTCCGGCAGGCGACGCTGGACGCCTACCCGGCGCTGCCCGGGCTGCTCGCCCCCGTATTCGCCGCGCTGGACGGCGACACGCTGCGGGCGCTGAACGCCAAGATCGCCGTCGACGGCGCCGATGCCGGGACGGTCGCGGCGGCCTGGCTCAAGGAAAAGGGGCTGGCCAAGTAGGCCCGCCATTACCGGCCTCGCCCTCCCGCTCGCCGCCCGCCGCACGGGCCGCGCGATCCCGCGACCGGGCCACGTGGTCCCGCTGTCGCTGCTGGCGCTGGCGGCGCTGTCCGTAGGTGCGCTGCCCTTCGTGACCCATGCCCGCAATCGGCTGCTCTCCGGGCAGCCGATCCGCATCGGCGCGATCCCGCTCGAGTGGCCTGCGCTCGCCGCGCTGGCGGCTGCCCTCGGGCTGGTGCTGCTGCCGCAATGGCGGGCGGGCGCGCTCCCGCGCTGGCTCGGCCTGGTCGGCGTCGGCCTCGCGATTGCGGCGCTGTCCAGTCTGGCGGCCGGCGCCGCGGCCCAGCTCGCGGCTGGGGCCTTGCCCTCGGCACGGACGTCGCTGGGCGCCGGGTTTTGGTGCGCGGCGGCCGCCCTGCTGCTGCTGGCGGCAGACCTGGCACGCTCGCTGCGTTTCGGCGCCGCGGCCATCCTGCCCGTGGTCGCGCCGCTCGTGCTGCTGCTCGCCGTCGGCAACCTGGCGCCGCTCTCGCTGTTGCGCGAATACGCCGTGCAGCGCAACGTGTTCGGGGCCGCGCTGCTGCGCCACCTGGTCCTCGTCGCCGCGGCGCTGGGGCCCGCGATCGCGATCGGCGTGCCGCTGGGGATCATGGGGCAGCGCCGGGCCGGGCTGCGCCGGGCAATGTTCCCCGTGCTGAACGGTATCCAGACGGTGCCGTCCATCGCGCTGTTCGGGCTGCTGATCGGCCCGCTATCCCTGCTTGGCCGCTTCATCCCTGGCGTAGCCGGCGTCGGCCTGGTGCCGGCCGTCATCGCGCTGGTGCTGTATTCGCTGCTGCCGATCGTGCGCAACACGGTCGAGGGACTCGACGCGGTGCCGCGGGCGGTGCGCGTGGCCGCGGCGGCGACCGGCATGAACCGAGCGCAAACCTTCTGGCAGGTCGAAGCCCCGCTCGGCTTGCCCGTGCTGCTGGCCGGGTTGCGGGTGACGGCGGTGCAGGCGGTTGGGCTGGCCGCCGTGTCCGCCCTGATCGGCGCCGGCGGCCTGGGCGCCATCATCTTCCAGGGCCTCTTCGCCAACGCGCTCGACCTGGTCCTGCTCGGCGCCCTGCCCGTGATCGCGCTGGCCGTGGTCACCGACCTGCTGTTCGGCTGGCTCGCCGACGCCGCGCGCACCCGCCTCGGCGGCGCCGCATGATCGAGCTCGACGGCGTCACCCGTCGTTACGAGGGGTTCACCGCGGTGGACGACGTCTCGCTGTCTATTGGCGACGGCGAGTTCCTGGTCCTGATCGGCGCGTCCGGCTCCGGTAAGTCCACTCTGCTGCAACTGATCAACCGGCTGCAGGACCCCAGCGCCGGCACCGTGCGGGTCGACGGTGAGGACATCGCCGGCACCGCGCCCGAGCAGCTCCGCCGCCGCATGGGCTATGTGATCCAGGGCGGCGGCCTGTTCCCGCATTGGACGGTGGCGCGCAACATCGCCACCGTGCCGCGCCTGCTCGGCTGGGAGCGCGACCGCATCGAGCAGCGCGTCGACGAATTGCTGGCCCTGCTGCGCCTCGACGCCGACCGCCTGCGCAACGCTTATCCGCACATGCTCTCCGGCGGGCAGCAGCAGCGCGTCGGCGTGGCCCGCGCCCTGGCCGCCCACCCCGCCATCCTGCTGATGGACGAGCCATTCGGCGCGCTGGACCCGGTCACCCGCGCCGAGCTGCAGACCGAGTTGCGCCGCATCCATGCCGAGACAGGCTGCACCACCGTGTTCGTCACCCACGATATGGACGAAGCGCTCGGCCTGGCCGACCGCATCGCCGTGGTCGATCGCGGCCGCCTCGTCCAGGTCGGCACCCCGCGCGAGCTGCTGACCCGGCCGGCCAATGACGAGGTCGCCCGCTTCATCGGCCGCGCTGATCGCGGGCTGAAGCTGCTCGGCGTGCACACGGTGGCCGACCGCCTGCGACCCGGCGAGCCCGCCCCCGGCGAGCCGATCCGCGACGACCAGAGCCTCAGCCTCGCGCTCTCCGAGATGGTGATCCGCGGCACCGACCGCCTCCCCGTCACGGCCGACGATGGCGGCGCGCTCGGCGCGATTCATCTCGACGACCTGGTGCGGCCGCCATGACGGCGTTCCTCGTCCTGGCCGCGCTCCTGCTCGCAGCGACGTTCGGCATGGGCTCCACCGGGCCGATCTTCGCGGCGCTGTTCCCGGGCGGCGGCGCCCCGGTCTACGGCGGCGAGGGCTTCCCGAGCCTGCTCGCGGGTCATCTCGGCATCGTCGGCGCCGCCAGCGCCTTTGCCGTGGTCGGCGGGATCGCAGCCGGCATCGCCGTGACCCGGCCGGCGGGCCGCGAGTTCCGCGGCCTGTTGGAAACGGTGGCCGCGACCGGCCAGGCATTCCCGCCGGTCGCCGTGCTGGCGCTAGCGGTGCCGGCGATGGGGTTCGGCGCCGCGCCCGCCATCCTGGCGCTGGCGCTGTATGGCCTGCTGCCGGTGGTGCGCAACACCATCGCCGGGCTGGAGGGGGTGGCGGCGGAAGCACGCCGCGCCGCGGCGGGCATGGGCATGACCGCCGGCCAGATCCTGTTGCAAGTCGAGTTGCCGCTCGCCGCGCCCGTGATCCTGGCCGGGGTGCGCACCAGCATCGTGATCGGCATCGGCACCGCCGCCATCGCGTCGACCGTGGGCGCCCGCACCCTCGGCCTGCCCATCATCGTGGGGCTCAACGGCGCCAACACGGCCTACGTGGTGCAGGGCGCGATCTTGGTCGCGTTGCTGGCCATCACGCTGGACCAGGGCATCGGCTTGCTGGTCGGGCTCAGCACGCGGTGGCGCCGGGCCCATTAATCGTTCGTTAGTTGTTCCCCGTCATAAGCTGATGATATGGGGAGGCTCCCCGCCAAGGACCCGCCATGCTGCGCCCGTTCACCGTCGCCCTCGTGCTCGCCGCCACCACCGTCGGTGCCCAGGCCCGGACGCTCGAGGTCGGCAACGGCAAGGCCTTCCCGACCCCCTCCGCCGCCGTCGCCGCGGCCCAGCCCGGCGACACGGTCGCCATCTCGCCCGGCGAGTATTTCGACTGCGCGGTAATCACCAAGAACGGCCTCACCATCGAAGGCGTCGGCCCCGCGGACAAGGTCGTCATGACCGACAAAGCCTGCGAGGGCAAAGCCCTGCTGGTGATCCGCGGCGAGAACACCACCGTGCGCAACCTCACCCTGACCCGCGTCCGCGTGCCGGACGAGAACGGCGCCGGCATCCGCGGCGAGAGCAAGAGCATCGTGATCGACGGCGTGCGCTTCATCAACAACCAGAACGGCATCCTGTCGGGTATCGATGGCGGCACGCTGCTCATCCGTAACAGCTATTTCGAGAAGAACGGCTTCTGCGGCGGCGCCTGCTCGCACGGCGTCTATGCCGGTCATTACGATCTGCTGCGGATCGAGAACAGCCGCTTCTTCGATACCCGTCAGGCCCACCACATCAAGTCCCGCGCGGCGCGGACCGAGGTGCTCGGCTGCACCATCGAGGATGGGCCGGACGGCACCGCGAGCTACGAGGTCGAGGCGCCCAACGGCGGCAGCGTCATCGTGCGCGACAGCAAGATCACCAAGGGGCCGAATGCGGAGAACCACACCGCGGCCATTATGATCGGCTCCGAAGGCGTGACGCAGATGACGCCGGAAATCGTGGTCGCCAACAACGTGTTCCGCAATGACGGCTCCTACCCGACCATCTTCGTGAGCAATCTCACCGCCACGGAGGCCCAGCTCACCGGCAATACCATCTCCGGCGCCGGCCCGGTCAGGCCGTTGAAGGGCGACGGCAAGGTCATCGCCAGCAAGTGAGCCACCGAGGGCCGATCTCGGCCGCCCTGCTGCTCGGCGTTCTCCTGATGAGCAGCCCGGCCGGCGCGCGAACCCTGCTCGTGGGCCAAGGCCGCGACTATCGCCTGCCGTCCGAAGCGCTCGCTGCCGCGGCCGAGGGCGACGTCGTCTCCGTTGCGCCCGGCGAGTATTTCGACTGCTCGATCATCCGCACCGATGGCGTCACCCTCCTGGGTGAGGGTGAGGGCGCGCCCGCCGCGATGACGGACAAGGTGTGCGAGGGCAAGGCCGTGCTGGTCCTGCGCGCCAACAACGTCACGGTCCGCAATATGACGCTGCAACGCGCCCGCGTGCCGGACGGCAACGGCGCCGGCATCCGCCTCGAGAATCAGGTCCTCACCGTGGATCGCGTCCGCTTCAAGAACAACCAGGTCGGCATCCTGTCCGGCATGCAGGGCGGCATCGTCACCGTGACCGGAAGTCGGTTCGAGGGCGGCGGCGTCGGCGGTGTGCCGCCCCGATACGCGCTGATGATCGGCCGCTCCGATCGCCTCCGCGTCGACGACTGCACCTTTGCCGACGTCAAGGGCGGCGGGATCATCACGGCCGCGGACCGCAGCGAGATCGCCGGCAACACGATCGATGTCGGCGCCGGCGATCCCGAGGAGCCGCCCGCCTTCGCCGTGCTCGCGACCGACGGCACGCTGGCGATGCGCGACAACGCCATCGCGGTCGGCCCTCTGGCCCCTGCGCCCGGCGCGGCGATCGGCGCCTGGGACGACAGCACCGCCAGGCTGACCAATAACCGCCTCAGCAACCGGAGCGGCCAGCCGGTCGCCCTGCTGCAGGACTGGTCGTGGCACGATCCGGTTCTGGCCGGTAACACGGTGGGCGCGGGCGACCAGCTGGTCAGCACGGGCGGCTTGTGGCGGCACCGCGCCTCGCGCGAGTTCTACACCCGCAAGGCGCAGGCCCGGGAGTTCGCCAGTTTCGCCAAACGGACGGCCAAGCAATGGCTCGGCCGATGAAGCGCCTGCTGCTCGCCGCCCTGCTCGCCGGCCTCGCCGCTCCGGCCTGGGCCGGTGCCTTCGACACCTACCAGCTGCTGATGTGGCAGGAGCGCACGCCCGCCCAGATCGAGGGGCTCATGCGGCTGGGCTTCACCGGCACCAAGCTGCGCGCCACCGGCGGCACGGTCGACCCGGCGGAGCTGCAGGCGCACATCGCCTCCGGCCTGCCCTGGTATCTCGAGAACGTCGCCACCGATCTCTACGCGCCCTATCACCGCTACATACCCGGCAAGTCGGTCACGTGGCTGTTCGACGAGGCCAAGGCCCGGCGGCGGCAGAACCCGTTCGACACGGGCGTCTTCGAGCGCGAGCCGAGCCTCTCCGACGAAGCTTGGCAGCGACGGATCGCCGACCGGCTGGCCGCACTCGTGGCCGCCCAGCGCCAGTACAGCCCACTCTTCTACAACTTGGCCGACGAGGCCGGCATCGGCGATCTCGCCGCGGCTTGGGACGCCGACATTTCACCCGCGTCGCTCCATGCCATGCGCGCCTGGTTGCGGACGCAATATCCTAGCTTAGCCGCGCTGAATGCTGAGTGGGGCACCGACTTCGCCGACTGGGACGCGGTCAAGCCCATGCTGACCGACGCCGCGTTGCACCGGACCGACGGCAACTACGCCGCCTGGGGCGACTTCAAGGCCTGGATGGACGTCGCCTTCGCGCGCGCCGTGCGCGCCGGCACCGACGCGCTGCACCGGGCAGACCCGGCCGCCCTGGCCGCGTTGGAGGGCGGGCAGCTGCCGGGATGGGGCGGCTACGATTACTCCCAGCTCGCCCTGTCCGTGGACGTGTTCGAGATTTACGACGAGGCCAACGCCGTCGCCCTGGCGCGGGCCGCCAACCCCGACCTGATCCTGCTACGCACCAGCTTCGTCGGCGGCGACGGCCCGGAAGCATGGCGCAACATGCTCGCCGGCGGCCGCGGCACCGTCGTGTGGGATTCCGGCGACGACGTCGTGACGACCGACGGCCGCCCGAAGCCGCGCGGGGTCGAACTCGGCCGGGTCGTGGCCGCCATCCGCGCCGTCGCGCCTGCGATCGCCGCCAGCACGCCGGATCGGGACGCGGTGGGCGTCTTGGTTTCCCAGGCGAGCTTCCGGCTGCGCTGGTTGCTGGATCGACGCGACGGGGCGCCGTGGTCCGACCGCAGCGCCGGCCGCGAATACGAGGACAATGCGTGGCGCGCCAGCCGCCGCGAGATGCTGCAGCGCCTGGCCGCACTCGGGACGGAGCCGCGCCTGCTGTCGTCGGCCGCGCTGGAGGGCGGCGCGCTCGGCCGCGACGGGATCAAGGTGTTGCTGCTGCCGCACGCGCTGGCCTTGTCGGACGCGGAGGTCGTCGCGATCCGCGCCTTCGCCGCCGCGGGCGGCAAGGTCCTGGCGGACACGGAGCCCGGCTTGTTCGACGGTCATTTGCGCCGCCGCGAGGCGCCGCCATTGGACGACATCGCGCCCGTGTCGGAAGCAATCATGCGGCGCGGCGGTCCGCCGGACGCGTCGCTGTTGGACGGCATGGCCGAGCAGCTCGCCGCCTCCGGCGCCGGCCCGCGTGCCGCCTTCCGCACCGACGACGGCACGCGCGCGACGGGGATCGAGGCCCGCTGGTTCCGCCGCGGCTCGGCCCGCCTGCTGTCGTTGCAGGCCGCCTCACCCCATGCCGCCGCGAACCGTCTTACGGTGGAGCTGGGAGCCCCGGCCACCATCCGCGATCTGCGGACCGGCGCTTCGCTCGGCACCCGCGCGCGCTTCACGATCGAGCTCGACCCGGCCGACCCGACGCTTCTGGAACTCAGCGGCCCCTGAACGGGCGCAGCTGGGGGCGCACCTCCGCCACGCATTCCGCCCAACTGCCCCGCCGGCGGAACCGGACCGTCACCGCCGAGCCGGCCAGACGCCCGGCCATCGCCGCGGGCAGATCGGTCGGGGCCGACAATCGATGCTCGCCGATCGCTTCGAGGATGTCGGTCGGCCGTAATCCGGCGGCTTCCGCCGGGCTGCCGGCGGCGACGCTCAACACCAGCAACCCGCCCGCTTTCTCCGCCGGACGCGAGCCGGCGCCGCGCTTGTTCACCGGCACCGTCTTCACACCCAGCCAGCCCTGCACGCGACCGGCCGGCGCCGCGATCGCCAGCGGACGCGGCGATGCCATCCGCTCCGACAGCCAATCGCGGACCAGCCGCGCCACGCCCTCGAGTTTGGGCAAAACGGCGGTGCCGAAACTGACCGGCCGCGTCGAGAACACCGCCACGGTGCCCACCGTGTAGCCGCCGCCATCGATCAGCGGCACACCGGCATAGCTGCGCAACCCCGGCTCGCCCCGGACCAAGTCGTGGTCGCAGAATCGGGGATCGACGGCGCCATCCGGCACGACCAGCGGGGCGTTGTCGCGCACCACCTCGTTGCAGAAGCTCGAGTCGCGTGATGTCTCGCGGCAGGAAAAGCCGAACGCGCCGCCGAACCAGAGCCGCGATCGATCCACGAGGCAGATTGCCGCCTGCGTGGCGCCGAGACTCTCGGCCGTTGCGCTGGAAACGCGGGAAAGGTCGGCAATGTCGGCCGCCGTCAACCGGCGATGTTGTTCCACGGCGGCCAGTCGCGCTTGTTCGACCAGCGCGGCAAGCGGAGGTGGCGAGACCACGGTCATGGAAACGGCCAAAACGGCAATCACGAGCCTTGCGAAACAACTTACAATTGCATGTCTCTCACGACACTTTGACATTCGCAAGCACGGACAATGATCGTTTCACGTCCGATCGCGCGAAATGTGGATGACGTGTTCTCGCCCGTCCCGTAATCTTGCCGCCGTGAACAGTCTTGCTCCTGCCAAGGCGCGCCTTCCGATCGAGGTCGTCCACGACCTCGTGTGCCCCTGGTGCTACCTCGGCGTTCGCCGGCTGTTCCGCACCATGCGCCGCCGGCCGGACCTGCTGTTCGACCTGACCTGGCGGCCGTTCCTGCTTAATCCGGACATGCCGCGGGTCGGCATGTCACGTTCCGATTACGTCGTGCGGAAGTTCGGCGGTGAGGATCGTGCCCGCCGCCTGTATGCGTCCATTACCGAGATCGGCAGCGCGGAAGGCGTGTCGTTCCGCTTCGACCGGATCCGCCGCACGCCGAGCAGCGTCGATGCACATCGCCTGATCCGCTGGGCCGCAGGGCTGGGCCGCGCGACGGAGGTGGCGGAAGCGCTGTTCGCGGCGCATTTCACCGACGGCTACGATATCGGCGATCACGCCGTGCTGCGCGCCATCGCCGGCTCGTGCGGACTGGATGCGGTCGCCGCAGGCACCTTTCTGCGCGGCGACGACGACGTGGACGCCATCCATGCCGACAATCTCCGTGCGCACCGGCTCGGCATCAACGGCGTCCCCTGCTTCGTTGTCGCCGGACGGCACGCCATCGCTGGGGCGCAGGAACCCGACGTCATCGAGCGCCTGCTCGACGTCGCCGCCGTCGAGACCACGGAAGACCCGCGCGACTGACGGGACTCCCCCGCCGCCACTAAAGGAACCACCATGCGACGCGTCGCCCTCCTATCAGCCCTGTTGGCGCCTTTCCTGCCGGGGGTCGCCTTCGGCCAAGCAACGCCGGAGCGCGCCGCCGCGCTCCAAGCTGAGATCACCGATTGGTTCCGCTCCATCCTCGCGGTCCCCACGGATGGCGGCTCCGGCAGTGTGACAGTGACGCCGGCTGGCGACCATTACGAGCTGAGATGGCGCCCGGTCGCGGACACGGACGGACCGGTGCTCACCGGCAAGCTGACCGATGCGGGCGCCGGGCGCTGGGCGATCGACGACCTGACCATGCCATCCCCCAGCGTGTTCCGGTTCCGCCTGCCGGCCTCCTCGGCCACCAGCAGCACCAAGCCGGGCGCCGCCAAGCCTGGTCCCGCCAGACCCAATGCCGCCCGGCCCGGCACTGCCAAGCCCGGCGGGTCCAAATCCGACACACCGGGCGCTAGCGCCGCCAATCCGGCCAGCGCCGGCACCGACGTCACCAGCACGGTCACCGTCGCCACGCAGCAGCAGCACGCGCTGATCGATCCGAGCTTCGCCTCGCCCTGGACCATGTCGTCCGTCATCGGCGACATGGACCTGACCACGCTATTCCCCGGCACCACCCAACTGACCCACGTCGACAGCGTCAAATCGGATGGGACGGTCAGGCCCGCATCCGACAACCGGCTCGACATCAGCAGCACGGCCGAACTGGGCGGCTACTCCGCCAAGATATCGGCAGAAAACGGACGCCCCTTCGCCTTCGCCATCAACAAGGGCACCCTCGCGACGACCATGACCGGTGTATCGCGCGAACGCGGCGCCGACCTGTTGCGGTTGCTTGCCAAGGTAAACCGGGCCGCCCGCGAAGCCGCTGCCACCGGGCAGACGAAGATGGCGCCGATGCCGCGGGAAGACTTGTTGACGCTCGTTTCCGCCTTCGCCGGCCTGATGAAGAGCGGCTCGATGCAGCAGCAATTCGACGACATCTCAGTCACGACGAGCGGGCTCACCGGGTCGCTCAAGCGCTTGGCGATCGGGCTTTCGTCCGAGGCCGATGGTGAGAAGCTGCGGGCGCGGATCCCGATGGCGGCCGAGGGGCTAACCCTGCCGGACCTCGATCTGGGCGCCATGGGCAAGCTCATCCCGACCCGGCTGGTGCTGACGCCCAACGTCTCTGGCGTGCCGTCGGCGCCGTTGATGGCGATGGTGCAGAAGTCCATCGAGAACCAGGGTCCGACCGATGCGGATATCGAAGCCCTGTTCGCATCCGGGCCGCTCAATGCCGGCATCGACGATTTCGCGCTCGACGTCGCCGGCAGCAGCTTTGCGGGGCATGTCGGCATGCTGATCTCCTCACCGGCCGTGTTCAGCGGCACCGGCCAGATCACGGCCGACAACATCGACCGGCTGCAGCAGACGATCGCCGCGAACCCGGAGAACGCGAATTTCGTGCCGGTGATCATCTTCCTCAAAGGCATCGGCCGCGCCGAGCAGGGCCGCCTGGTGTGGGACATCGCCTATCGCGACGGGCAGCTCCTGGTGAATGGGCAGGACATGGCGGCGCTGACCGGCCCGCCTGCCGCGCCCGCGCGGCGTCGCTAAGCACGGGGCTGAGCACGGGGGGCTGCACGCCCCCATCCGTCGCCCGGTGTCATCCATCTGCCGCAACCCGGCCGCCATCGCCGCACCCGCGCTCGCTCACGCTTTCGGCACTGCAGCGGACGTGCTAGCGGAACGGGGCTGCATAGCGCGAATAGGTCACGAGGGTGCCGTTGTTTGGATGGGGACGCGGACGATCGATGGCGGCGGCGCTGTGCGGAGCCGGGCTAACCGTCGCCGCCGCTCCGGCCCACGCCCAGCTCTTCGACCAATTCGTCCCTGAAGAGATCTATGGCCGCGGTGTCGAACCGGCCGTCACGGTTGCCTCGCGCCAGCGGACTGAATACGACACCGGCGGCGTCCGAATCGGCAATGTCACCGTCCGCCCATTGCTGACGGAGTCCGTCGGCTATGAAACGAACGTGTTAGCCACGGGCAACAACCGCACGCGCGGCGCCACTCTGATCGAGACAAACGCCTCGCTCGACGCCCGAGCCGACACGTCCCGCGGCAGCGTCGTCGCCGGGCTCACCTTGGACGACAACCGCTACCCGGACCTCAACGCACAGACCTTCACCAACTGGAACGTGCGTCTGGGCGGCGCCTACAGTCTCGGCCGCGACTCCGTGTCCCTCTACGTCTCGCACGAGAACCAGAACCAGACCCCGCGCGACCTCGGCGTGCCGCAGCTCACCGCGCCCCTGGCGGTCTCCATCGACCGGGCCCAGCTCGGGTATCAAGCCTTGCTGAACCGCCTGACGCTCACGCCGTCGCTGCAAGTTGGGCGGTTCCGCTACAATAGCGGCTTCGTCAGCGGTTCGATCTACGACCAAAGCTTCCGCAACCGCATCGTCGTCACCCCCGCCGTCACCGCGGCCTACGAGCTCGCGTCGCGGCGCAGCGTCGTTCTCGTGGTCCGCGACACGGCGGCCAGCTACTCGCGTTCCACGGTGCTCAACCCAAGGCGCGACTACAACGACGTCGAACTCCTCGGCGGCTTCGACTACGACGTGAACGGCATCGTCCGCGTCCGCCTGCTCGCCGGGTACGAGCAGCGCACCTTCTCGTCGTCGACCTATGCGACCATCTCGGCGCCGGTTGCCGAGTTGACGTTGATCTACAACCCGACCGGCCTCACCACCGTCACGGGCGTGCTGGCGCGCCGAATCCAGGACTCCGCCAACGAGGCCACCGCCGCCGCTACCAGCCTTTCGGCAACCCTGCGCGTGGACCACGAATTGCGCCGCAACGTCGTCCTCGGCGCGACCGCCGCCGTGACGCAGAACGATTACGGCACGACGGGCGACAGCCAGTTGCAGCTCGAGGGCATCCTGACCGCCAGTTACCTGTTCAACCGCCACGTCGCGGCCAGCGCGACCTACGACGTCCTGACCCGCACCAATGGCGGCAATACCACGAACAGCAATTTCAACTCGCTGACGTTCAACGGCTTCACGACCGGCTCGAACTTCATCGATCATAAATTCCTGCTGCAGCTCAGGCTCGCCCTCTGACTTACGCCCGAATTGACGGCCCGTAACGACCAATTCACTTCGTGAAAAGCGCATTATGGCCATTTGATGACACAACCAGCGCGAGCAAGGATTGCGACGTAGCTGGATCGAATGGGAGGGGCAATGTCCTACATCAGTGGCCGCGATATGGCCGGCCGGCTCGACGTCGAGCGTGCGCGGCCGTTCTCGTGGCCGTCGGCGACCCCGGCCGCGGAAGCCGACCAGCGCTCCATGGCGCGCGGCCTTGCCTGGGCCTTGGCGATCGCCGTCACGTTCTGGGGCTTGCTCGCATTCCTGGTTTGGGGCCTCTAACCTCCGTCAGCTCGGCACGTCGTCGGCCCCCGGCCAGGAAATCCGGATGCTGCGCGCGGGCGGACCAGCCTACACCACCGGCAGCTTGCCCGACTTGATCAGCCACTCCAGCCGGAAAACGCGGGCGTCGCGCCGCCGCCGACCGCTGCTGTAGGTCGCGGCCGCCTCCGCCATCCGCGCCGCGGCCGCGTCGAACTCCGAGAATGTCTGGGCCACCGAGGGCCGCGACGCGCCCGGTCGTGCCAGCGCCGACCCGGCAGCCGGTCCCACCCGTAATGCACGGACCGATCGACCATCGGCGCCGGTGCGGCGCCTGCCCAGCCGAACGTCGTGCGGCCGAACCAGAGGATCTCGCCCGAGCTTAGTTGACGGCCTCGTATTGAGAGTCGCACACAGTCTCGATCATGCGGGCGCGAGCGCGAGCCACCGGGTCACGCTCCAGCAGCGGCGGCGCGGGCCACCGCTCCTCGATGGCTTCCATGATCACGGTAGCCTCGAAGATCGCCGGCTCGCCACCGACGAGCACCGGCAGCGCCGCGCGCGGATTGGCGGCCACGAACGGGTCGTCTCTCCGCCCGTCGCCGAAGCTTGCCGACAGCTCGCTATCGGACGCGACCGCTTTCTTGCGGAGCGCGATCTTCACCTTCTGCGCGTATGACGATAACGGATGCTCATCGAGCAGCATGGACGGGCTCCTCCGCTCAGACCCACCGGGCGATCACGCCTCAACTCGCCAGGAGGGCACCGCGTGCCAACCACTTCCGATGACCGGGACGTCACGCTCGGCCCCGTGCCGACCATCAGCATGGCGGTCGCCTCCGGACTGGCCGTCGCCAATATCTATTACAACCAGCCGATGCTCGGGATCATGGAGCGCGAGATGCCGGGCGGCCTTACCGGCTTCATCCCGACCGCAACCCAGCTCGGATACGCGATCGGCATCATCCTGCTGGTGCCACTGGGCGACCTGATCGAGCGGCGGCGGCTCATCGTCGTCCAATTCCTCGCCCTGGCGGCGGCGTTGGTCGGCGTCGCGGTGGCGCCGACGACGGGGCTGATCGCACTCGGCTCGCTGTTCGTCGGCGTGTGCGCCACGGTGGCGCAGCAGATCGTGCCGCTGGCGGCGCAGTTGGCGCCAGCCACCCGCCGGGGCGCAGTCGTCGGCACGGTGATGGCCGGCCTGCTCTGCGGCATCCTGCTCAGCCGGACGCTGGCCGGCGCGGTTGCCGAAGCATCGGGCTGGCGCGAGGTGTTCTGGCTCGGGGTGCCGCTGGCGCTCGGCGCCGGCGCGCTGATGGCCGTCCGCCTGCCCCGTAGCCAGCCGGAGCCCGGCCCCGGCTACGGCGCCTTGCTCGCCTCCCTGACCGGCTTGATCCGCGAGTTCCCCGCCTTGCGCTTGGCCGCGCTGACCCAGGCGCTGCTGTTCGCCTCCTTCACCATCTTCTGGACCGTGCTGGCGCTGCACCTGGAGGAACCCCGTTTCCATCTCGGCGCCGACGTGGCGGGCTTGTTCGGCGTCATCGGGGCCGCCGGAGTGCTGGCCGCACCATTGGCGGGGCGCCTGGCCGACCGGAACGGGCCGGGCCTGGTGATCGTGCTCGGCGCGGTCCTCTCCGTGGTGGCCTGGCTGATGTTCGGTCTATGGACCGCGCTGCCCGGCCTGGTCGTGGGCGTCATCGTGCTCGACCTGGCGGTGCAGTCCTCGTTGGTCTCCAACCAGCACGTCGTCTACGCGTTGCGGCCGGCGGCGCGCTCGCGGCTCAACACGGTGTTCGTCGGCGCGATGTTCATCGGCGGGGCGGCCGGATCGGCGGCGGCGACGGCGGCGTGGAACGCGGGCGGCTGGCCGGCCGTGTGCGCACTCGGCGGCGGCGTGGCGGCGCTGGCGACGTTACTGCAGCTCGTCGCCCGCCGGCCGCGCCGCGCCGCTCACTGACGCACGCCGTCCAGGAGCAGCGCCGTGGTGATCAGCGCCACGTGACTGAACGCTTGCGGGAAATTGCCGGTAAAGCGCTGCAGGCGCGGGTCGTATTCCTCGGCCAGCAGGCCGACATCGTTGCAAAGCCCGATCAGCCGCTGGAACAAGGCGCGGGCGTCGTCGGTCCGGCCGCTGAGATGTTGCGCCTGAGCGAGCCAAAAGCTGCAGGCCAGGAACGCCCCCTCCCGCCCGGGGAGCCCGTCATCCGACTCGACGGCGCGATAACGCAGCACGAAGCCGTCCTCCAGCAAGTCCTTCTCGATCGCGGCGATCGTTCCCACTACGCGCGGGTCGGTGCCGGGCAGGAAGCCCACGACGGGGATCAGCAGGAGGCTCGCATCCAGCGCCGTCTCGCCGAAAGCCTGGGTGAAGCTGTTCAGCGCCGGGTCGAAGCCTTGCTCGCAGACGGTGTGGAAGATCTCGTCGCGCACGCCGCGCCAGCGGTCCAGCGGCCCGTCCAGTTGGCTGCGCTCGGCATCCTCGATCGAGCGGGAGAAGGCGAGCCAGGCCATGACCTTGCTGAACGTGTAGTGCTTCGGCCCGCCGCGCGACTCCCACAGGCCGCTATCCTTCTCGTGCCATAGCGTTTCGAGGTGGTTGAGCAGCTCGCATTGCAACGGCCACGCGAAATCCTTGGCCATCAGGTGACCGCGCCGTGCCAGGTTGAGCGCCTCGCAGACCTCGCCAAAGATGTCGAGCTGGAGCTGCTTGGAGGCGGCATTGCCGACCCGCACCGGCTTGGAGCCCTCGTAGCCCGCCAGCGCGCCGATCTCCCACTCCTCCAGCCGCCGCTCCCCCGCGACGCCATACATGATCTGGACCTGGTCGGGCCGCCCGGCCGCGCTGCGTTGCAGCCACTTCGCCCAGGCCCCGGCCTCTTCGTAGTAACCGGCCTCCATGAACGCGAACAACGTCAGGCTCGCGTCGCGCAGCCAGCAAAACCGGTAATCCCAGTTGCGCACGCCGCCAATTTCTTCAGGCAACGACGTGGTCGGCGCCGCGACGATGCCGCCGGTCTCCCGGTCGGTGAGGCACTTCAGCATCAGCAACGATCGGCTGATGGAGACCGCCCACTCGCCCGCGTAGGTGTTGCGCGCCGACCAGGCTTCCCAGAACGCCATCGTCTTGTGCAGCAGGTCCGCATGGTCCTGGCCCATCGGGACCGGCAGGTGCGACGCGCAATGCGTCAACACGAACGGCACGCTCTCGCCCGCCACCAACGTGAAGTCGGCCACGGTGACCATGTTCTCCCCCCGCAGCGCCGCGTCAGTGCGCAACACCACCATGTCCGGCCCGGAGACCGCGACGATGCCGTTGCCGCCTTCCCGCGCCGTGACCCACGGGACGGATTGGCCGTAGTCGAACCGCAGCGCCAGCTCCATGCGCATGTCCACCCGCCCGCTGCGGCAGGTCGCGACTCGCACCAGCGTTCCCAACGTCGTCTCCGGCACCATGAAGTCGGTGACGACGACGGTGCCCCCGTCCGTGTCCCAGGTCGTTTCGAGCACGGCGGTCGGCCCGGCGTAACGGCGAGACGTCGCCGGCCCGAGGGACTTGCCGTCCGCCACCGGGGCGATGTGGAACCGCCCGTTCTCCGGCGCGCCCAGGATCGCGGCCAGGCAGGCCCCGGAGTCGAAACGCGGCCAGCACAGCCAGTCGATGCTGCCGTCCCGCCCGACCAACGCCGCACTCTGGCAGTCGCCAATGAGCGCGTAATCTTCGATGCGTAACGAGTGCGGACGGGCGATGGTCATGGCAGTCCTCGACGCGACAGCGCCGGGTAAGTTGCCGTGTGACAATTCGGCACCGTCCCGTGCCGTTCAGCTTGACTTCTGCGGACGATTTCACGATATGCGCAACAGAAATGCGCGATCTACCGGCGCCTTTCTCCATGCTGGCGGATACGTGCCGCCCTTACCCGGATGAGACAAGACGCTTGATGAACGACCTGGCCGCGCCCGCGGAAGTTGACGTGCATGCCGACGAGGTAACGCTCGATCCATCCGCCGCGGCCGCCGAGGCGGCAACCCCGGCCATGGCCGATCAGCCGGCAGCCGCGGCTGCGTCCACGGCGACCGACGAGCCGGACCCCGAGGGGAAGGCTGACGACGAACAGACCGAGGGTGAGCCGGTCGCCACCCACGAGGCGCCGGAAGAAGAAGAGAACGGTTTCGCCGGCCTCGGCCTTTCGCCCGAAGTCGTGCGCGCCGTCAGCGAGAAGGGCTATCGCCAGCCTACCCCGATCCAAGCGCAGGCGATCCCCTCCATTCTGATGGGCCGCGACGTGCTCGGCACCGCGCAGACCGGAACGGGCAAGACCGGCGGCTTCGTGCTGCCGATGCTCGACATCCTATCCGGCGCCCGGTCCCGCGCCCGCATGCCGCGCAGCCTGATCCTCGAGCCGACGCGTGAACTCGCGCTGCAAGTCGCCGAGAACTTCGTCCAGTACGGCAAGTATCTGAAGCTCACCCACGCCCTGCTGATCGGCGGCGAGAGCATGTCGGATCAGAAGGAAGCGTTGATGCGCGGCGTGGACGTGCTGATCGCAACGCCGGGTCGTCTGATGGACCTGTTCGAGCGCGGCGGGTTGCTGCTGACCGACACCAGCCTGCTCGTGATCGACGAGGCCGATCGCATGCTGGACATGGGCTTCATCCCTGACGTCGAGAAGATCGTCGGCTTCCTGCCCGAGCGGCGCCAGACGCTGTTCTTCAGCGCCACCATGGCCCCCGAAATCCGCCGCCTCGCCGACGCTTTCCTGCGCGAGCCCAAGGAAATCGCCGTCAGCCGTCCCTCGAGCGTGGCGACCACCATCGTGGCCGGGCTGGCCGTGGTGGACGACCTCGACAAGCGTGAGGCGCTCCGCCGCCTGATCAAGACGGACGAGGTTCAGAACGCGCTGATCTTCTGCAACCGCAAGCGTGACGTCGACATCCTGTATAAGTCGCTCAAGCGGCACGGCTTCTCCGTCGGCTCCCTCCATGGCGACATGAGCCAGCCCGAGCGCTTCGCCACGCTCGGCAAGTTCAAGGCCGGCGAGTTGCGCCTGCTCGTGTGCAGCGACGTCGCCGCCCGCGGCATCGACATCGGCGGGTTGAGCCACGTGTTCAACTTCGACGTGCCGATCCATGCAGAGGATTACGTTCACCGCATCGGCCGCACCGGTCGTGCGGGCATGACCGGGCACGCCTACTCGCTCGCCACGCCCTATGATCGCGGCTTCGTCGAAGCGATCGAGAAGCTGGTGGGCGCCCCTATTCCCCGCATCACCGTCGAGGGCTTCGACCCCGTGGCGTTCGCCGAGGATGACGGCAAGCGCCGCCGCGGCGGACGGACGGCGGCCAAGCCGGTCAAGCCGAAGGCCAAGGCGGAAACCCTCGAGGACGCGACCGCGCTGGCCATTCCGGTGCCCAAACGCCGCAGCCGCAGCAAGAAGGCCGCGGCCGAGCCGATGCCGGTGGACGCGCCGCAGCCCGAGGTGATCGAGGCCCGCGCGGCCGAACCGGTTGAGCCCGTTCGCTCCCGCGATCGCAGCGAGCGGAGCGACCGCAACCGGTCCGACCGTGGCGAGCGGTCGGAGCGCGACGCTTCGTCCCGCGACGGTTCCTATCGTGACCGCGACAGCCAGAGCCGCGATACCCAGGGCCGCGATACTCAGGGGCGCGATACCCAAAACCGGGACGTCCAAGGTCGCGACCAGTCGCGCGATAATCAGTCGCGTGACCAGGGCCGGGATCGCGAGCGCTTCGGCCGCGACCGCGACGCGCGGCGCGAGCGCTACCGCCGCGACGACGACCTCGGCCCGGCCGTGCTCGGGTTCGGCGACGACGTTCCCGCCTTCATGTTGCTGCGCGCCCGCACGCCGCGGGTGCACGCCGCGACGGAAACGGAGTAAAGGACGCGCTCGTCCGACAAGAAGCCAGGGAGGCCAGTCCATGAACGTCGTTACGCCCGTCCAACGCCCCGAAGAGGCCGAGGCCTATGCGACGCAGGACCAGCCGGCCAAGGCCCGCAAGCTCGGCCCGTTCAAGTGGGACGACGCCCTCCTGCTCGACGACGTGCTGACCGAGGACGAGCGCGCCATCCGCGACGCCGCGCATGATTACTGCCAGGAGAAGCTCCAGCCCCGCGTGCTGGAGGCCAACCGGCACGAGAAGTTCCATCGCGAGATCATGACCGAGATGGGCGAGATGGGCTTTCTCGGCGCCACGCTCGACAGCCATGGCTGCGCCGGCGTCGGCTATGTCGCCTACGGTCTGATCGCCCGCGAGGTCGAGCGCGTCGATAGCGGCTATCGCTCCGCCTTTTCCGTGCAGTCCTCGCTGGTGATGTATCCCATTTGGGCGTTCGGTTCCGACGACCAGAAGGGCCGCTTCCTGCCCAAGCTGCGCTCCGGCGAATTCGTCGGCTGCTTCGGCCTGACCGAGCCCGATGCCGGGTCCGACCCGGCTTCCATGCGCACCCGCGCCCGATCGGTCGATGGCGGCTTCCGGGTCAGCGGCTCCAAGACCTGGATCACCAACTCGCCGATCGCCGACGTCTTCGTCGTCTGGGCCAAGAACGATGCGGGCGACATCAAGGGATACATCCTCGAGAAGGGGATGACCGGCCTGACCGCGCCCAAGATCGAGGGCAAGTTCTCGCTGCGTGCCTCCGTCACCGGCATGATCATGATGGATGACGTGTTCGTCCCCGCCGGCAACGAGCTGCCCGGCGTCAAGGGTCTGCGCGGCCCGTTCTCCTGCCTCAACAATGCGCGCTACGGGATCAGCTGGGGCTCGCTGGGCGCCGCCGAGTTCTGCTGGCACGCCGCGCGCGACTACACCATGCAGCGCCAGATGTTCGGCCGCCCGCTCGCGGCCACGCAGCTGATCCAGAAGAAGCTCGCCGACATGCAGACCGAGATCACCCTCGGCCTCCACAGCGTCCTGCGCCTCGGCCGCCTGATGGACGAGGGCCGCGCCGCGCCCGAGATGATCAGCCTGCTGAAGCGCAACAATTGCGGCAAGTCGCTCGACATTGCCCGCGTCTCGCGCGACATGCATGGCGGCAACGGCATCTCGGACGAATATGGCGTCATCCGCCATGTGATGAACCTCGAGGCCGTCAACACCTACGAAGGTACCCACGACGTCCACGCTCTCATCCTCGGCCGCGCCCAAACCGGGCTCTCCGCCTTCGGCGGATAGCGACAAGCCCGTCCGCGTCGATTCGATCGGCGCGGACGGCGATGGTCTGGCTCGGGTTTCCGAGCGCAGCCTTTATCTTCCCAACACCCTGCCCGGCGAACTCGTTCAGCCCGGCACGCTGAGCCGGCGCGGTGACGGCCTTACCGCCGAGTCCACCGTGATCGAGGCCTCGCCCGACCGGGTCACGCCGCCCTGCCCACACTTCGGCCCCTGCGGTGGCTGCACGCTGCAACACTGGGCCGACGCGCCCTACGCCGCCTGGAAGGCCAGCCGCGCCGCCGCCGCCCTCGGCCTCGAGACGGTCCCCCTCGCGCGCACGCCGCCCGCGACCCGGCGGCGCATGGACCTTGCCATCCGCCGTGTCGGCCCCGCGGTCGAAATCGGCCTGCATCGCCGCCGGTCGACCGACGTGGTCGACATGCAGGCCTGCCCCATTCTGCATCCCACCCTGTTCGCGCTCGTCGGGGCCCTGCGCCCGGTCCTGCGACGGCTCGATGGCCTGCGCCGCTTGGGCGAGGCCAGCGTCAACCTGCTCGATGATGGCCCCGACCTCCTGCTCCGCACCGACGCCCCCCTGACGGCGCGCGACCGCACCACCCTGGCCGCCTTTGCCGACGCTGCCGGCGTGCCGCGCATCAGCGCCGGCCGCCTCGGCCAAGCCGGCAACGAGCCCGCCGCCGTGCTCCGCCGCCCCCGCCTCATTTTCGCCGGCCACGACACGGCCGTTCCGCCCGGCGCCTTCCTCCAAGCCTCGCGCGAGGGCGAGCAGGCGATCGTCGCCGCCGTCGAGCGCGCCCTCCCGGCCAAGCTCAAGGGACCCATCGTCGAGCTCTACGCCGGGTGCGGCAGCCTGACGCATGCGCTGGCCGCGCGCAGCCGCGTGCTGGCTTGGGAGGGCGACGCGGCCGCCGTCGCGGCGCTGAAGGGCGCCGGCAACGGCCGGGTTACGGTGACGATGCGCGACCTCGCCCGCCAGCCGCTCACCGCCGGCGAGCTCAAAGGCGCCGCCGCGATCGTGCTCGATCCCCCCTATAACGGTGCGGCCGCCCAGATGCCGGCCCTGGCCGCCTCCGGCGTGCCGATCGTCTACGTCAGCTGCAACCCCGGCGCGCTCACCCGCGACTCCCGCATCTTACTGGCCGCCGGCTACCGGCTCACTTCCGCCGAAGCCGTGGACCAGTTCCTATGGTCGACCCAGGTCGAGACGATCGCGGCTTTTCAGAAACGCTGACCGACGCTCACGGGCCTCAGCTCGATCTCCTGCTTGCGGTAGAATTTCATGACCAGCTCCCAGAGCCACGGGGGATCGGCGGCCAGCCGGAACGATCCGGTGGCTGGCGGCAACATCCCACTCACCACCGGCGGCATGGGCGCCATCGCGAAGATCATGCCCGGTCCCGGACCGTGTCCCGCCGCCCAGTTCGCCCGCCGGACGCTGACCGCCGTCGGCCATGCGGCATAGGCCTGCTCCAGGGTCCCGAGTTCCCGCCCCAACATGACGACCATCACCCCGCCGAGCACCGCCGCGCCGATCGTCGGCGTGAGGGCCGTGCGGCTCCATCGGGGCCAGATCGTCGCCGGCACCGTGGCGAGCAGCGCGGCGCCGGACAATAACGTGAGTAACGCCAGGCACTGACGCACCGTGTCGTGCCGTTCGCAGCACACGAGACCGAATTTGTAGTACGAGCCGGCGATGGACAGGAAGCAGGTCGCCTGCAGGCTGGCGACGAGCACCGCCAGCACCCATCGCTGGCCCGCCGGGTCACCGGCCGAGCGTGACCCGCGGAACAGCGCCAGGAAGCCGAAGCCGATCAGCACCTTGAGGGTAGCGCCGAGCAGGATCGCCCGCTTGCCGGCCTCCGCACCGTCCAGCACCGCGAGCTCGCGGAAATAGGTGGGAACGGCCCGGGCCAGGCTGGCAAAGGGGTGACCGAGATAGGTCGGGTTCGGCAACACACCGCGATAGGTGATGTTCTCCGCCAACGAACCGCGTCCGAGCGACAGGGCGACGAAAACGACGAGCCCCATGGCCAACGGCACCAACCAGACGATCGCGTCCCGCCCCGACCCGATCCGCTTCGTGAGGTGCAGCGCGATCATGCCCGTGGCGAACACGATGACGAAGAGCGCGCCGACCTCGGCCGACGACGCCGCGCAGAGCAGGCAGACGATGAGGAACGCCAGGCCGCGCCGGCGATCCCAGCGTCCATCGACGATCTGGAACGCGACAGCCACGATCGCCGCCAGCGTCGGCACGTAGGCGACCGCACCCATCGGCCAGTAGAACACCTCCGCCACGCTGTGGCCGAGCATGGTCAAGCACACCACGACGGCGGCGATGACCAGCCGCGCCCGGCCCGGCCCACGGCGGACGAAAAGCAGCGGCCCGATCAACAAGGACGACCACAGCAGCGCCAGGAACGGTGTGACGAGTTGATGCCCGCTGCCCTCCTCCGCGAGGAAGTACAGGCCCGCAACGCTTTCCGACAGCGGCCGGGGACTCCAGGTCAGCAATCGCCGGAAGAAGAACGACCACCCCTCGGTCCGAAACAGTCCGAAGTCGTGGTACTCGTCCGGCCGCCAGTTCGCCATCGGCAAGAGCCCGGCGAAGCTCGCCAGCACCAGCCCCGCGAGGCCGATCACCAACCATGACAGCCCCGCCGGGGCCGCGTCGTGCGTTCTTTTCATGCCGGATCGGCGGCGCCGTCGGCGATGATCCGGGCGACCGCCTCAGCCACCGCCCGGGTGCCGTCGCTGCCCCCGACGTCGCGCGTCAACAGCCCGCCGCCGCCGAACGCCGAGTCCACCGCACGCTCGATGGCTTCGGCGGCATTCTGGCAGGCCTGGCTCGAGCGCGTGACGCCCAGCCATTCCAGCATCATCGCCGCCGACAGGATCGCCGCCGTCGGGTTGGCCACGCCCTGCCCGGCAATGTCCGGCGCAGTGCCATGGCTCGGCTGGAACAGCCCGTGCGCGTCGCCGATATCGGCCGAAGGCGCGAACCCCATGCCGCCGATCAGCCCGGCGCCGAGGTCCGACAGGATGTCACCGAACAGGTTCTCCATCGGCAGCACATCGAACTCCCAGGGCCGTCGCACCAGGTCGAGCGCCATGGCGTCCACGTAGTGCACCCGCGCATCGACGTCCGGCGACACGGTCTGCAGGAACACCTCGCGCATGAAGGCGAAGGAGCGGAACACGTTGGCCTTGTCCACCAGCGTGACCCGGCCCGGCGTCCCCCGAGTCGCCTTTCGGCGCAGTGCCAACTCGCACGCGAAGCGCGTCAGCCGCTCCGTGACCGCACGCGTGATCACCAGCGTGTCGCTGGCCTCGTCGGCGGTGACCACGCCCTGGTCCAACCGCGCGAACAGGCCTTCCGTGGACTCGCGCAGGATGACGAGGTCGATGCCTTTCGCCCGTGGGTCCGCCAGCGCGACCGGCACGCCGGGGATGGCGCGGATCGGCCGAACGCCGGCGAACAGTCCGTAATGGGCGCGGATCTCGATCTGCGGCGTGATCTCCCGCCCATCCGGAAAGCGGATCGCCGGCCATCCCATCGCGCCGAACAGCATCGCGTCCGCCGCGCCCGCCCGGGCCATGCCGCCGGCTTCCAGCGTCGTGCCGTGCTCGCGGTAATAGAGGGCGCCACCCTCGATCCGCTCCTGGCGGAGTGCGATGCCGAACCGCCGCTCGACTGCGTCCAGCACGTGCAGCGCCGCCGCGGTCACCTCGAGCCCGACGCCTTCCCCCGGCATCACCGCGACATGGAACGAGTTTTTCTGGCCTGGCATCGGGTCCTCCCGACGCCATGTACCGGCCCGCCGCCGCGCCGCGCAACCCGTCTAGTAAATAGAACGGCTCCGGCGGCGCGCGATCGTCAACGCCAGCCCAACGCCCAGCACGGCCAATCCGGTCGGCTCCGGCACCGTCAGCGCGATGGTCGCCTCGCTGCCGGTGAACTCGACCTGCCGTTGCAGCGCGGATGAGGTGAACGTGTAGAGATCGACGCCGCTATCCTGCCCGGTCAGCGCATAGCGGAACGGGGTTTGCAGGTCCGCCACGGCGACCAAATCCACGGTCGCGCCGATGGTCTGCGTCGCCTGCACGCCGTTGAGCGCGGTATCGAGCCCGACCAACCGTGCCGTCAGCGCGTCCGGCCGCTGGATCAGCAGGTTCGAAATCTGGTTTTCCGGCAGCGCGGCCGAGATCGTCGTACCGCCGATCGTGGCCGTCACCGTGCCCGACACGCCGCCATTGTTGAAAATGAGCGACTCCGTCCCGTCCGCGCGCGGCTCGAAGCCGGTGCCGAGCCCCGAAAAAGATAGCGTCAGCGTGTAGGCGGCGCCGGTGAGGTCGGCGCCGGCGCCGAACAGGTTGCCCGGATCCGTACCGGTCCGGATGACGCCCGTGGTCGTGACCGCGAATGGCAGCGCCAACGCAGCGCCCGCCGATAGCGCCCATGCGGCTGCCGCCACGATGCCCGTCCAGACTTCCCGCATTTTGCCGTCTCGCCACAACCGAACTGGCCGTTTGCCAGCCTTTAAACAATCAAAGGTTGCGTTAGGCCTGTCAAGACGCTCCGGTCGACCCAAAACCGCCCTCGCCTCGCGCCGACGCGGCAGAGAATGCCGCAACCTGGCGCAGCGCGGGCCGCACGATCGGGACGAATACCATCTGCGCGAAGCGCTCGCCGGGCTGCAGGGTCACCGTCTCGGTGCCGCGGTTCCAGGCACTTACCATGATCGGACCGGTATAATCGGGATCGATCAGTCCGACCGTGTTGCCCAGTACCAGACCGCGCCGGTGCCCCATCCCCGAACGCGGCAGGATGAGCGCCGCAATGCCGGGATCGGCGATGTGCACCGCGAAGCCGGCGGGGACGAGCACGGCCGGTGCGCCTGCCGCAATCTCCAGCGCCGAATCGACGCACGCGTGGAGATCGACCGCCGCCGCGTACTCGGAGTGGTAACGCGGCAACCCCCACTCCTGCAGACGCGCGTCGAGCACGACGATTTCGATCTCCGTCACGCCAGGGCAGCCGCGATCCGCTCGGCCAGGCGTTCGGCCACTTCCGTCTTGGCCATGCGCGGCCACGCCTGCACGCCGGCCGCGCTGACCAGAAAGACCTCGTTGGTCGTGCCGCCCATGATGCCGGTCGCCGGCGTGACGTCGTTGGCCACGATCCAGTCGCAGCCCTTGCGCGCCAGTTTGGCGGTGGCGTGCTCGACGACGCGCTCGGTTTCCGCCGCGAACCCCACCACCAGGCGCGGCCGGCGCGACCCGGCCGACAGCGTCGCCAGGATGTCCGGGTTGGGCACCAGCGTCAGGCTCGGCGCCTCGCCGCCCTTCTTGAGCTTCTGCCCCGCCGCGGTGGCGACCCGCCAATCGGCCACCGCCGCCGCGCATACCGCCACATCGGCCGGCAATGCCGCCTCGCAGGCCGCCAGCATCTCCGCCGCCGTCTCGACCCGGTGCACCGACACGCCCCCCGGGTCCGGCACCGAGACGGGCCCGCTCACCAACGTCACCCGCGCGCCCAGCCGCGCCAGCGCCGCCGCGATCGCGTGTCCTTGCTGGCCCGACGAGCGGTTGGCGATGTAACGCACCGGGTCGATCGGCTCGTGCGTCGGCCCGCTCGTGACCAGCGCGTGCCGGCCCGCCAGCGGTCGCGTCACCGGCGCCAGCAACGCCTCGATCGCCGCCAGGATCGCGGGCGGTTCGGCCAGTCGCCCCGGCCCGAACTCGTTGCAGGCCATGGCGCCTTCGTCCGGCCCGATCACGTCGACGCCGCGCGATCGCAGCAGCGCCATGTTCGCCACGGTGGCCGCGTGCAGCCACATGCGCACGTTCATCGCCGGCGCGACCAGCACGGGCTTGTCGGTCGCCAGCAGCACGGTGCTCGCCAGATCGTCCGCGAGCCCGGCCGCCATCTTGGCCAGCATGTTGGCACTGGCCGGCGCCACCACGACGAGGTCCGCGCTGCGGCTGAGTTGGATGTGCCCCATCTCGCTCTCGTCGGTCAGCGACCACAGCGCCGAGTAGACCTTCTCCTCCGTCAGCGCCTGCAGGCTGAGCGGGGTCACGAACTGCGCGCCCCCCTCCGTCAGCACCGCCGTGACCGCATGGCCGGATTTGCGCAGCAGCCGGACCAGCTCCAGCGATTTGAAGGCCGCGATCCCGCCACTGACGATCAGCAGGATGCGCGACATTACAGCCGCCAGCCCCGATGGATGGCGGCGATCCCGCCGGTCAGGTTGCGGTAGGTCACCCGCGACAGCCCGGCCTGCCGCATCATCCCCGCCAGCGTCTCCTGGTCGGGGAAGGTCCGGATGCTCTCGGCTAAATAGCGGTAGCTCTCGCTGTCCTTGGCCACGACCCGGCCCAGTAGCGGCATCACCTGGAACGACCACAAATCGTAGGGTGCCTCGAGCGCAGAGACCTGCACCCGCGAGAACTCGAGGCAGTGGAACTGCCCGCCGGGCCGCAGCACCCGATGGGCCTCGCGCAGTACGGCCAGCTTGTCCGTGCAGTTGCGCAATCCGAACGCCATGCTGACCCGGTCCACGCTGGCATCCTGCAACGGCAGCGTCTCCGCATCCGCCACCAGGAACTCGAGCCCGCCGACCCCGCGCTGCTGCGCCCGCTCGCGGCCGACGCCGAGCATGGCCGCATTGATGTCCGACAGAATGGCCGGCCCGCCGCCTTTCGCCCGCCAGCCGAACGCGATGTCGCCGGTGCCGCCCGCGAGGTCCAGCAGCGACCGGTTCGGTCGCGGGTCCAGCCCGGCGATGAAGTCCCGCTTCCACGCTCGATGCACGCCCAGCGACATCAGGTCGTTCATCAGGTCGTAGCGGGGCGCCACGCTCTGGAACACCTCGCGCACCAGGCCCTTCTTCTCCGCCACCGGCACCTGCCGGTAACCGAAATCCGTCTCGGGATTGCCGCTCATGGCGCAGAGCTATAGAGCCAACGCGGCCATGCCGGAACTCCCCCCTGCCTGAACTACCCGAAGTCGAGACCGTGATGCGCGGCATGCAGGCCCGGCTCGACGGCCGCGTGATCCGCTACGCCGAGGTGCGCCGGCCCGACCTGCGCTGGAAGCTGCCGGAACACCTCGCCGCCCGCTTGACCGGCGCCCGCGTGACCGGCTTCCGCCGCCGCGCCAAATACATCCTGATGCGGCTCGAGGGCGGCGACAGCGTGCTGCTGCACCTCGGCATGTCTGGCCGTATCACGCTGCGCCCGTACGGGCGCAACGACCCGGAGCTGCACGAACACGTGGTGCTGCAGACCGACGATGGCTGGGAGGTCGCGTTCGTCGACCCCCGCCGCTTCGGCTCCATCGACTTGGTGCGCACGGACGCGGAGGAAGGCCATCGCCTGCTGGCCGGGCTCGGCCCTGAACCCCTGGCGGACGCCTTCACCCCCAAGTTTCTGAAAGCGGCGCTGGCCAACAAACGCACCCCGATCAAGGCCGCGCTGCTGGACCAGAGCCTCGTGGCCGGCCTGGGCAACATCTACGTCTGCGAGGCGCTGTTCCGCGCCCGCATCGCCCCCACCGCGCTCGCCGGCACCGTGCCGACCCGGCGCCTGGTGCCGGAGATCAAGGCGACCCTGAACGAGGCCATCGCGGCCGGCGGCTCCACCTTGCGCGACTACGTCCAGCCCGGCGGTGAGCTCGGCTACTTTCAGCACGCCTGGCAAGTCTACGGCCGCGAAGGCCAACCCTGCCCCGCCTGCCCCGGCGCGCCCAAATGCGCCGGCATCGCGCGCATCACCCAGTCCGCCCGCAGCACCTTCTATTGTCCCACCCTTCAACGGATATCGGGGTAGTTCTCCGCCAAGCGCTTGCGCCGCCGCAATCCCCACCGCACGCCGACGCTGAGATAAACCCAGTTTGCCCGCCACTCGCCCCAGCGCGCGACCCGGCGATCCGACGTCAGCACGATCCGGTTCACCAGCCGGACACGCCCGCGCCGCGAGAGCCGCAGGCAGAGATCGGCATCCTCCATCACCGCCAGCGTCTCGTCGCAGCCGCCCACCGCCAGGAAGTCGGCCCGGCGGAAGAACATCGCGTGATCGCCGAACAGCAACCGCAAGCCGCGGACGAAGCCCCGGGGGCGGAACAGCAGCGGCGCATACCAGGTCTTGACCCAATTATGCGCCGTGGTCGCCCAACGCACCGTCTCCGGCCCGGAGATCACCGGCGTGAACCCGGCCAGCGCCACGCCGGGCTCCGCCATGACACGGCGGATGACCGCCACCGCGTCGTCCGGCAGGAACGTGTCGGCATGCAGCACGCAGACCAGCGGGCTCCGGACGGCCGCCACGCCCGCATTGATCGACTGTGCCCGGCCGCGCCCGCTGCGGATGGCGGTGAAGCCGGCCGCCGCCGCGGTTCCGTCGCTGCTGCCGCTATCGACAAGCAGGATCTCGGCCGGCGGCGGGTCGAGCAGGTCGAGATGGCGGCGCAGGCGCGGCAACGTGCCGGCCTCGTTCCAGGCCGGGATGACGATGGCGACGTCCGTCACGCGAGCAGATCGGGCCAGCGCGCGAGGTCGGCCGGCAGGTCGAGATCGGAAAGGGTCGGCAGCCGCACGGGCTCGAATCCAGCCGCGCGCAGGCGCTCGAGCGTGGCGGCGAACACCGTTTCCGTGCTCCACGCGATGCCGTCGAACACGCCCGGCACGGCGTCCGGCAGGCCGAGCAGCCAGTAGCCGCCATCTTCCGCCGCGCCGATCACCGTGCGCCCGATCCCGACCGCGTCGGCCGCCGCGCGCAGATGGGCCGGCACCAGGTCCGGCGCGTCGGTGCCGATGAAGATCACCGGGTAGGGCGCCGCGGCCGCCAGCAGGCGCTCGCCCAGCCCGCCCTCGGCCTGCGCGCGCACCTCGATCGGGCCGAGCCAGGCGTGGAACGCGTCCGGCTCGGCGCCCGTGATCCACAGCTCGAAGGCGAGGCCGGTCGCGCGGGCCACGGCCACGGTGCGCTCCGTCAGGCGCCGGTGCAGCGCCGCCGCGCCATCCGGGCCGAGCGCCGGGATCAGCCGCGTCTTGGCGGCGCCCGGGGTCGGGTAGCGGGTGAAGATGACCAGGCGAGCCGGCGGCATGGACCGCGCATAGCCCGGAACCGGCATCGCGCGAAGCGGTTCAGCTTCCATGCCCAAGCTGCGTACCCTGCTGCCCCCCGCCCTGCTTGGGGCCGCCGCGATCGGCATCGTGCTGGCGGAGCGCCGCTGGCGCCTGCGCGAACCGACGCAGCCGGAACCCGGGCGCAGCCTGCGTAACCTGGCCCTCGGCGCCGGCGCGCTCGCCGTGATGCAGGGGATGGAGGCGCCGGTGGTCCAACCACTCGCCCGCCTGGTCGAGCGCCGCCGCCTCGGCCTGGCGCAATGGCTGCCGCTCCCCGCCTGGGGCCGCGACGCCGCCGCGTTCCTGTTGCTCGATTACGGCATCTATCGTTGGCACGTGCTGACCCACGACGTGCCGTTCCTGTGGCGCTTTCACCTTGTCCACCATGTCGACCTCGACCTCGATGCCAGCACCGCGCTGCGCTTCCACGCCGCCGACATGGCCATCTCGGTCCCTTACCGCGCCCTTCAGGTGCTCACCGCCGGCGCAAGCCCGCGCGCGCTGGCCTGGTGGCAGCGCTTCTTCTTCCTGTCCGTGCTGTTCCACCACAGTAATTGGCGCCTGCCCGCCGGGCTCGACCGCGCCCTGTCCCGCGTGCTCACCACGCCGCGGATGCACGGCATCCACCACACCGCCCGGCGCGACCGGACGGATAGCAACTGGTCCTCCGGCCTCAGCCTCTGGGACCACCTGCACCGCACCTTCCGCGACGACGTCCCGCCGCCCGACGAGGCGATCGGCGTGCCGGCCTACCGGGACGCGGCCGAACTCGGCGTCGCCGCCTCGCTCGCCATGCCGTTCGCGTCGCCGCGCGATGCCTGGCGGATGAACCCGGCGTCCAGCGCGAACCGGACCAGGACGCGCCACCACTCGATCCCGACCGGGGGACACACCAGCCCGGTGAGCGCGCGGAACGCTTGATCGTCGAAGCGCGGGTTGCGCAGGAAATACGGCGCGTAGGGCGCGATCAGCCGCTCGAACGTCCGGCTCGCCGGCGCATCGAAGGCGGCGGGCGGCACGAATTCCGGCACCGCCAGGCCCTCGAACCGCGACAATGTATCCGAGAACGCCGAGAGCGGCGTCGGATCGTGCGACACCAGGTGCAGCGTCTGCCCGGCGGCGGCGTCGAACCGCTCGACCAGCGCGACGAGCCCGGCGGCCACGAAGTCGATCGGCACCAAGTCCAGCGTCGCCCAGGGTTCGGCCGGCATCTGCCTGACGCGCCCTTCGGCCAGCAGCTTGAGCAAGTAGTAGAAGGTGCCGAACGTCCGCACGCGGCCCTCGGTGGAGTCGCCCAGGATGATGGATGGCCGCGCGATCACGGCAGGCACGCCGGACGCGCGCACCACCGCTTCGCCCGCCGCCTTGCTCCGTTCGTAGGCGTTGTTGAACAGCTCGTCGGTGGGCGTCGCCTCCAGTACGGCGCCGCTCTCCGTGCCGTTGACGTAGGCGGTGCTGACATGCAGCAGCCGCGCCCCGCCCGCTTCGGCCAGCGCGACCACCTCGCCGGTGCCGCCGACATTGACGGCGCGGGCCAGCTCCGGCTCGGCATCGAAGCGCGTCAGCGCGGCGCAATGCACGATGACATCGTATCGCCGTGCCTCGTCCTGCCAGGTGGGCTCGTCCCAGCCCAGCCGCTTCTGCGCAATGTCGCCCAGCACGGTGCGGTCGACTGCCGCCGGCTGCCCGTCATTGCCGAGCGCGGTGCCAGGCCGGCGCATCAGCGCCGTCACCGTCGCACCCGCCCCGGCCAGCCGCGCCGCCACCTCGCCGCCCAACCATCCACCCGCGCCCGTGACGAGCACGCGTTTCCCACTTACCGATGACCGCATGGCGCGGCCATAACACGCCATGGGCGACGAGGATTACGACGTCATCGTGATCGGTGCGGGCGCGGCCGGGCTGACGGCGGCCGGCGGCTGCGGCCTTTATGGATTGCGTACCGCGCTGATCGAGCGTGGCGCGATGGGCGGCGAGTGCCTCAACACCGGCTGCGTGCCGTCCAAGGCGCTGCTCGCCGCCGCCGCCGCCGCCCACGGGATCCGCACCGCCGGCCGTTTCGGCGTGCATGCCGGCGCCCCCGAGATCGATTTCGCCGGCGTCCGCGCCCACATCCGCCGCGCCATCGAGACCATCGCCCCGCACGACTCTGCGGCGACCATGACCGGTTACGGCGTCACCGTGATCGCCGGCGACGCCCGGTTCCGGTCGCCGCACCGGGTCGCGGTGGCCGGCCGGGTGCTGCGCGCACCGCGGATCGTGCTGGCGACCGGCTCGCGCCCGTCCGTGCCGGCGATCCCGGGCCTCGACGCGATCCCGTTCCTCACCACCGACACGGTGTGGGACCTCGCCGAACTGCCGGCGCACCTGGCCATCCTCGGCGCCGGCGCTGTCGGGGCCGAGCTGGCGCAAGCGTTCCGCCGCCTCGGTGCTGCCGTCACGCTGCTCGATCCCGGCCCCTTCCTGGCCCGCGCCGACCGGGACGCCGCCGCCCTGCTGCGCGCCACGCTCGAGGCGGAGGGCGTCACCATCCATGACGGCGTCGCGGTGACGCAGGTCGCTCCAGGGCCGACGCTACACCTCGCCTCCGGCGCGACGATCGCGGCAACCCATCTGCTGCTCGCGGCCGGGCGCACGGCGATGACAGAGGGGCTCGGGCTCGAGGCCGCCGGGCTGGCCGCCGGGCCGGACGGGCTCGCGGTGGATGCGGGCTGCCGCACGGCGGTGCGGCACATTCTGGCGATCGGCGACTGCCGCGCCGGCCCGCGCCTGACCCATGTCGCCGGGCACGAGGGCAGCGTCGCCGTGCAGCGGATCGCGCTGGGCTGGCCCGCCACCGCCGAGCGCGCCCGCCTGCCGCAAGTGGTGTTCACCGACCCGGAGCTGGCCCAGCTCGGCCAGACCGAAGCCGAAGCCCGCGCGGCGGGCGGCGCGGTCCAGACCGACGTCGCGCCGTTCGCCGACGACGACCGCGCCGTGGCCGAGGCGGAGGCCGCCGGCTTCGTCAAGGTCGTGCGGCGCCGCGGGCGGGTCGTGGGCGTGACGGCGGTGGGCGCCGGCGCGGGGGAGTTGCTGCTGCCGTGGTCGCAGATCATGGCGGGCCGCGCCTCCCGCTTCGCCCTGTCCGGCGCGGTGGTCGCCTATCCCACGCGGTCCGAGCGGTCCAAAGCGGCGGCGTTCGACGGGCTGCGCCCTACCCTGTTCCACCCGGCGCTGCGGCGATGGGCGCGGCTGTTGGCGCGGACCCGGCGCGTCCCACATCCATCGGGATGACCGCGATCCCGGCTTCCCCGTTTCGCCCGGCCGCCCCCGCGCTCCGGCCTGCCAAGTTCCGCGACCCGGCCTGGACGGCGGCCGGCGAGCCACGCGCCAGCGTCCCGCTCGCCGGGCTGCGCACGCTCTGGTTCAACACGGGCACGCTTTGCAACATCGCTTGCGCCACCTGCTACATCGAGAGCTCGCCGGCCAACGACGCGCTGCTCTACCTGTCGCTGTCCGAGATGCTGCCCTTCCTGGACGAGATCGCGGCTGACGGTTTGCCCACCGCCGAGATCGGCTTCACCGGCGGCGAGCCGTTCATGAATCGCGAGATCGTGCCGATGCTGGCCGCCTCGCTCGAGCGCGGCTTCCATACCCTGGTGCTCACCAATGCCATGCGGCCGCTGCGCCGGTTCGAGGCCGAGCTCGCCGGGCTGATTGCCCGCTACGGCGACCGGCTCACCCTGCGCGTCAGCCTCGACCACCACCGGCCGGAGGTGCACGAGGCCGAGCGCGGGGCCGGCACCTGGGCGATCGCGGTGGCCGGGCTGCAATGGCTGGCGGCGAGCGGCGCTCGTCTGGCGGTCGCCGCCCGCCGCCTGCCCGGCGAGAGCGAGGCCGCCGCCCGCGCCGGCTTCGCCGACCGGCTGGCCACGCTCGGCGTCGCGCTGGACGTGTCGGATCCGGAACGGCTGGTGCTGTTCCCCGAGATGGACGCCGCCGCCGACGTGCCGGAGATCACGACCGCCTGCTGGTCCATCCTCGGCAAGTCGCCCGGCAGCGTGATGTGCGCGAGCAGCCGCATGGTGGTCCGCCGCCGCGGCGAGGCCGGGCCGCGCGTCGCCGCCTGCACGCTGCTGCCGTACGATCCCGGTTTCGACCTGGGCGCCACCCTGGCGGAGGCCGGCCGCCCGGTGCGGCTCAACCATCCGCATTGCGCCCGCTTCTGCGTCCTGGGGGGCGCGAGCTGTAGCGCCTAGGGCGGTTTGCCGGTAGGACGGCCGGCAACAGATTGGGAGCGCGCTGATGCCGGAGATGATCCTCGTCGAGACGGAGGGCCGGGTCGGCGTGATCCGCCTCAACCGGCCGCAGGCGCTCAATGCCCTGTGCGATCAGCTGATGGGCGAACTCGGCGAGCAGTTGCTGGCCTTCGATGCCGACGGGTCGATCGGCGCCATCGTGCTCACCGGGTCGGAGAAGGCGTTCGCCGCCGGCGCCGACATCAAGGAGATGCGCGAGCGCAATTATCCCGACGTGTTCCTGGACGATTTCATCGCCGCGCGCTGGGAAACGGTTCTGCGGGTGCGCAAGCCGGTGATCGCCGCTGTGGCGGGCTTCGCGCTCGGTGGCGGCTGCGAGCTGGCCATGATGTGCGACGTCATCATCGCCGCCGACACGGCTCGCTTCGGGCAGCCTGAGATCAACCTGGGCGTCATCCCCGGCGCGGGCGGGACGCAGCGGATGAGCCGCGCCATCGGCAAGGCCAAGACGATGGACCTTTGCCTGACCGGCCGCATGATGGACGCGGCCGAGGCCGAGCGGTGCAGCCTGGTCAGTCAGGTCGTTCCGGCCGCCGAGCTGATGGCGGTCGCGCTGAAGGCGGCCGGCAAGATCGCGGCGCAGTCGCCCGTGGCGGCCGCGATGGTCAAGCGTGCGGTAAATGCGGCGTTCGAGACGACGTTGACGGAGGGCGTGCGGGCGGAGCGGGCCCTGTTCCTGTCGCTATTCGGCACGCCGCACCAGCGCGAGGGCATGGCTGCTTTCGCGGAGAAGCGGAAGCCGGATTTCGGCGGCTGAGCCCGGTTCGGCGGCGCATCTGCGACCTTGACTTCCGCCGGACCGCTTCATAGAACGGCCCGCTCCGGAGGGCACGCCCTTCATTGCATTGTCATAAACTGTCGAGACCTCATGGCGAATACCGCATCCGCGCGCAAGCGCATCCGTCAGACCGTCAAGCGCACGGCGCGCAACAGCGCCCGCAAGTCCCGGATGCGGACCTTCATCAAGAAGGTCGAGACTGCCTGTGCCACCGGTGACCAGGAAGCGGCCCGCGCCGCGCTCAAGGAAGCGCAGCCGGAGATGCACCGCGCCGTGACCAAGGGTGTAGCGCACAAGAACACGATCGCCCGCAAGCTGTCGCGCTTGTCGGCCCGGATCAAGGCGCTCGCTCCCGCCTGAATCCGCTTGCGGCGCCTCTGGCGCCGCACTAATCTGAGTTTGCGACGAAGACCCAAAAGCATGGACAGTAAATGTCCATGCTTTCTTTGTTATTACTGCAGGTCATACTTTACCTGCCACGAGTTCGCCAAGTTTCCGATTGCGTTTGAGCCGGGCGGAGACTAAAACTTGTCTCAATCGTTACGACAGACCAAGACGTAGTCCGCGGTCAGTATTGAGTAATCATGCTGCGTGATGCACAAGCGTATCCCGCTCAATGACGCGCCGCGCCCATCGATTGAAAGACATTCCGCATTGGGAGACCAATTCACCGCACAATGGGCTCGCATCCAGGGCCGCCTGCAGCGCGAAGTCGGCGACGTCGAGTACCGCAGCTGGTTGCGCAACATGACCCTGGTCGGCATCGATGGTGACGAAGTCACGATCCACCTCCCCTCCGGCTTCATGCGCGACTACGTGCGTAACCATTACGCCAACCGGCTCAATGACCTGTGGCAGCAGGAAGATTGCGGTATCCGCCGGGTGGACATCCGTGTCGGCAACGTGGTGCCGCTGACCCGCCCCGCCAACGGCGCGGCCAACGGCGCTGGCTCCGCGCACGATCCGGCGCGCGACGCCGCGCCCGATGCGGAGCCGCATGTCGCCGATGCCCGGCCCGAGCCGGCCGAGGAGCCGCCGCCCAGCCGCGATGGCGTGACCCCGCTCGACGGCCGCTTCTCGTTCGACCAGTTCGTGGTCGGCAAGCCCAACGAGTTTGCCTATGCCTGCGCCCGCCGCGTGGCCGAGCGGCCCTCCAGCCAGGGCTTCAACCCGCTCTTCCTCTATGGCGGCGTCGGCCTCGGCAAGACCCACCTGATGCACGCCATCGGCCTCGAACTGCTCCGGCGCGAGGGCCCGGCCATCTCGGTCAAATACATGTCGGCCGAGAAGTTCATGTATCGCTTCATCGCCGCCATCCGCAGCCAGTCCACCATGGAGTTCAAGGGCGAGCTCCGCGGGGTCGACGTGTTGATGATCGACGACCTGCAGTTCCTGATCGGCAAGGACAACACGCAGGAAGAGTTCTTCCACACGTTCAACGCGCTGGTCGATGCCGGCAAGCAGATCATCGTCTCGGCCGACAAGTCGCCCTCCGACCTGTCCGGCATCGAGGACCGGCTGCGCACGCGCCTCGGCTGGGGCATGGTCGCCGACCTGCATGCCACGACGTACGAGCTGCGCTTGTCGATCCTGGAGAGCAAGGCGACCGGCGCGGCCAGCCCGGTGCCGTCCAAGGTGCTGGAGTTCCTGGCCCACAAGATCACCGGCAACATCCGCGAGCTCGAAGGCAGCCTCAACCGCCTGATCGCCCATGCCGACCTGGTCGGCCGGCCCATCACGCTGGAAAGCGCGCAGGAAGTCCTGCAGGACGTGCTCAAGGCGCATGACCGCCGGGTCACGGTGGAGGAGATCCAGCGCAAGGTCGCCGAGCACTGGAACATCCGCCTGACCGACATGACCTCGGCTCGCCGCGCCCGCGCCGTCGCCCGGCCGCGCCAGGTGGCGATGTATCTGGCCAAGCAGCTCACCAGCCGCTCGCTGCCCGAGATCGGCCGTCGCTTCGGCAACCGCGACCACACCACCGTCATGCACGCCGTCTCCCGCGTGGCCGAGCTGATGGAACAGGACAGCGAGTTCCAGGAACGGGTCGAGCTCCTGCGCCGCATGCTGGAAACCTGAGCCAGCCGGCGGCGTTTGCCCCGGCCCCGCCTTCGGCTAGACTGGGCGCCCAGGCGCTGCCGATTCGGCGAAACTCTAGGAACCGCGAGCCATGAAGTTCAAGGCGGACCGCGCCACGCTGATGAAGGCGCTGGCGCACATCCAAAGTGTCGCCGAGAAGCGCAACACGATCCCCATCCTCGCCAACGCCAAGATCGAAGCGATCGACGGCAAGCTGCTGTTCACCGCCACCGACATGGAGATCGCGGTGGTGGAGGACGTGCCGGCCAGCGTCTCCCGCCCCGGCAGTGCCACCGTGCCCGCCGCCACGCTCTACGAGATCGTCCGCAAGTTGCCCGACAGCGCCGAGCTGGAGTTCGAGTCCACCGGCGAGACCGGCCAGCTCAAGCTACGCGCCGGCCGCTACGCCACCAGCCTGGTCACCCTGCCGGTGGACGACTTCCCCGCCATGACCGCGGGCCAGCTGCCCTACCGCTTCACCATCTCCAGCCTCGCGCTCCGCGGCCTCATCGACCGCACCCGCTTCGCCATCAGCACGGAAGAAACCCGTTACTACCTCAACGGCATCTATCTCCATTCCGCCGAGGGCGCGATCGGCCGGGTGCTGCGCGCCGTCGCCACCGACGGGCACCGGCTCGCGCGCGTGGAGGAGCCCGCGCCGGAAGGAGCCGACGGCATGCCGGGCGTCATCATCCCGCGCAAGACCGTCGCCGAGGTGCGCAAGCTGCTGGACGAAGATAGCGGCGACGTCGAGGTCGGCCTGTCCGACACGCGCATCCAATTCAAGTGCGGCTCCGTGACGCTGACCAGCAAGCTGATCGACGGCACCTTCCCCGAATACGAGCGCGTCATCCCGCGCGACAACGACAAGGTGTTGCGGGTCGGCAAGAAGGACTTCTCCGACGCCGTCGCCCGCGTCGCCGCGATCAGCAGCGAGCGTTCCCGCCCGGTCAAGATGACACTGGGCAAAGACCTGCTGACCCTGTCGGCCGCCAGCCCCGAGCAGGGCACCGCGTCGGAGGAGTTGGATGCCGACCGCGTCAAATACGGATCCGAGCCGCTCGAGATCGGCTTCCAGGCCCGCTACCTGAACGACATCACCGACCAGATCGAGAGCCAGGTCGAGTTCCACTTCAGCGACGGCTCCGCCCCCACCGTGGTTCGCGACGCCGACAACGGCAGCGCGCTCTACGTGCTGATGCCGATGCGGGTGTGACGACCCGGTCCATGCTATCATGGCGCCCATGAACGACGTGCTGACCCGTCATAAGCTCGATGTCGATGATTACTACCGCATGGCTGAAGCCGGCATCATCGGCGGCCGTGATCGCGTCGAGCTGATCAATGGGGAGCTGATCGACATGGCGCCGATCGGCGACGAGCATGTCCGGATCGTCAACGTGATGACCGAGATGTTGTTCGGAGCGTGCTTCGGTCGCGCGACCGTCTCCGTGCAAAACCCGGTGCGGCTCGCGTATTTCGACGCACCGCAGCCCGACCTGACACTCTTCCGCGGTCGAGAAAGCCTGTTCCGCAATAGCGGCCCGCCTCGACCTCAGGATATCGTGCTCGTCGTCGAGGTGGCCGACAGCTCCCTCGTCTACGACAGCACGGTCAAGAGCGCGGTGTATGCCGCTGCTGGAATCCCTGAATACTGGATTGCCGACGTCCCCAACCGCGCGTTGATCGTCCATCGTCAGCCGCACCGGGATGGCTATGCCGAGGTGACCAAGCTGATCACCGGCACTCGCCTGCCGCTCGCCGCCGACGCCTCGATCGTCGTCGACCTCGCCGCGGTCTTCGACTGACTGCCCGCCGCCCCCGATGACGTGCTCCGCCTCACGCGCCTGACGCTCACCCAGTTCCGCAACTACCCCGCCCTCACCTGGCGGCCGGCGGCGAAGATCACGGTCGTCACCGGGCCCAACGGCTCCGGCAAGACCAATCTGCTGGAAGCGATCTCCCTCCTCGTCCCGGGCCGTGGCCTGCGCAATGCGCGCATCGGCGAGTTCGGCCGCGATGGCGCCGCCTGGGGCGTGGTCGGCCGGGTCGAGCGGGGCGGCATGGCGACGGAGATCGCCACCGGCACGCCGCCCGATGGCCCGCTCGACCGCCGGGTATTCCGCCTCGACGGCGCCCCCGTCCGCGCCCAAGCCGAGATCGCGTCCCACGCGGCGGTTCTCTGGCTCACCCCGCAGATGGAGCGGCTGTTCGGCGAAGCCGCCTCCGGCCGCCGGCGCTTCCTCGACCGGCTGGTCTGGGCGCTGGAGCCAGGCCACGCCCGCGAGGTCGCCGCCTATGACACCGCCAATGCCAGCCGCTCGCGCCTGCTCGCGGCCGGCGGCGCCGACCCGGCCTGGCTCGCCGCCCTCGAAGACAGCATGACCCGGCATGCCATCGCCGTCGCCGCCGCCCGCGCCGACCTCGTCGCGCGCCTCAACGCCACGATGGCCGCGGGCGTGACCGGGCGCTTCCCGCCCGCGCGCCTCGGCCTAGACGACCCCATCGCCGAACGGCTCGCCCACCAGCCGGCGCTCGCGGTCGAAGATTGGCTGCGCGACGCGCTGGCGGAGTCGCGCCCGGCCGATGCCAACGGCTCCGCCCGCTGGGGCGCCCACCGCGCCGACATGACGCTGGCCGACCGTGAATCCGGTGTCGCCGCCGCGCTGGCCAGCACCGGGCAGCAAAAGGCGTTGCTGATCGGCGTACTACTCGGCCATGCCGCGCTGATCGAAGCGGCGCGTGGAGCGGCGCCCCTGTTGCTGCTCGACGAACCGGCGGTTCACCTCGATTCCGACCGTCGCGCCGCCCTGTGGGACGCGCTGGCCGGCGGCACCGCCCAGGCCATTCTGACCGGCACCGACGACGACGCCTTCGCCGGGCTGGCCGGGACCCCCGAATACTGGCGGACCGGCGGCGGCGAACTGCGCTTAAACCGGCCCGCCACCGCCGCCGGACCTGTCCTTTAGGTGCCGACGGGCCTATATAACCCTCTGTTCACCCGTCATTTCGAGGTAGTCTGCCGGCATGTCCGAGGCCGTTCCCTTGCCCGATTCTTACGACGCCGCTTCCATCTCCGTGCTCAAGGGGTTGGAAGCCGTGCGCAAACGCCCGGGCATGTATATCGGCGACACCGATGACGGCTCCGGCCTGCATCACATGGCGTTCGAGATCATCGACAACGCCGTGGACGAGGCGCAGGCCGGCTACGCCACCCATTGTTCGCTGACCCTCAACGGGGACGGCAGCGTCACGGTGCGCGACGACGGCCGCGGCATCCCGACCGACATCCACATCGAAGAAGGCGTGTCCGCCGCCGAAGTCGTGCTGACCCGCCTGCACGCCGGCGGCAAGTTCAACCAAAACAGCTACAAGGTGTCCGGCGGGTTGCACGGCGTGGGCGCCGCGGTCGTCAACGCGCTATCGGAATGGATGCTGGTCCGGATCTGGCGCAACGGCCAGGAGCACGTCATCCGATTCGAGCACGGCGAGACCACGGAGCCGCTGCGCGTCGTCGGCCCGTCGACCGAGCACGGCGGCACCGAAGTCACCTTCAAGCCCAGCACCGCCACCTTCACCAAGACCGAGTTCGATTTCAACACGCTCGAGCGGCGCCTGCGCGAGCTCGCCTTCCTCAACTCCGGCCTGCGCATCAAGCTGCGCGACGAGCGGCACGCCCCCGCGGTCGAGAGCCTGCTGCACTATGATGGCGGCCTGGTCGCCTTCGCCGACTGGCTCGACCGCAGCAAGACCCCCCTGCTGTCCGAGCCCATCTCCGTCACCACGGAGGAAAGCCAGGTCGGCATCCGCGTCGAGTTCGCCGTCACCTGGAACGATAGCTTCCACGAGACCATGCTGTGTTTCACCAACAACATCCCGCAGCGTGATGGTGGCACGCACCTGGCCGGCTTCCGCCAGGCCCTCACCCGCATCGTGTCGAAATATGCCGAGGGCATGGGCAAGAAGGAGAGCCTCGCGCTGGTTGGCGAGGACATGCGCGAGGGCATGACCGCCGTGCTGTCCGTCAAGGTGCCGGACCCGAAGTTCAGCAGCCAGACCAAGGACAAGCTGGTCAGCTCCGAAGTCCAGCCCGTGGTGCAGGCCGCGGTCGCCGACACGATCGGGCATTGGTTCGAGACGCATCCGAAAGAAGCCAAGATCATCATCGGCAAGGTGATGGACGCCGCCTCCGCCCGCGAGGCCGCCCGCAAGGCGCGCGAACTGACCCGCCGCAAGGGCGTGCTGGACGTCAGCACCCTGCCGGGCAAACTCGCCGACTGCCAGGAACGCGACCCGGCCAAGTGCGAGATCTTCATCGTCGAGGGTGACAGCGCCGGCGGCTCGGCCAAGCAGGGCCGCAACCGGAAGTTTCAGGCCATCCTGCCGCTGAAGGGCAAGATCCTGAACGTGGAGCGCGCACGCTTCGACCGCATGCTGGGCTCGGCCGAAATCGGCACGCTCATCACCGCGCTCGGCACCGGCATCGGCCGCGGCGAGCCGGAGCAGGGCGGCTTCGACATCCGCAAGCTGCGCTATCATAAGATCAACATCATGACGGACGCGGACGTGGACGGGTCCCACATCCGCACCCTGCTGCTGACCTTCTTCTTCCGCCAGATGCCCGAGCTGATCGAGCGCGGTCACCTCTACATCGCCCAGCCGCCGCTCTACCGCGCCAAGCGCGGCAACGAGGAACGCTACCTCAAGGACGACGCCGCGCTCGACGACTACCTGCTCGACAAGGCGCTGAACGAGACCCGCCTCCGCTACGCCGACGGGCACGAGCACTCGGGCGAGGCCATGCGCGCCGAACTGAATTGGCTCCGCGAAGCCTCCACCCGCGTCGCCGGGCTGGCCGTCACCGTGCCGGCCTGGATCATCGAGCAAGCCGCCGTCGCCGGTGCCCTTCTTCACGATCCCGCAGCTGCCACCGGGCGCACGGGGGAACTGGTCAACCGCCTCAACGGCGCCTCCGCCGTCACCGAACGCACCTGGGTCGCCAGCGCCGACGAGCGGGGATTGCACTTCGCCCGCGTCGTCCGCGGCGTCGCCGAACGCTACACGCTCGACCCGGCGGCCCTGCGCAGCAGCGAGGCTCGCTGGCTCGCCGAACGCGCCGACGCCCTCCGCACCCGCTTCACCGGGCCCGCCACCGTGCTGTTCGATCGTACCGAAGCCACCGTCGCCGGCCCCCACTCCGCCTTCGACCGCATCCTGTCGCAGGGCCGCAAGGGTCTCGCCATCCAGCGCTTCAAGGGCCTGGGCGAGATGAACCCCGACCAGCTGTGGAAGACCACGCTGGACCCCGACGTGCGCACCCTGCTTCAGGTCCGCATCGGCGACGTCGAGGATGCCGCCCAGATGTTCAGCACCCTGATGGGCGACGTCGTCGAACCCCGCCGCGACTTCATCGTCGGCAACGCCCTCAAGGTCGCCAACCTCGACGTGTGAGGGCGTGCCGCCCGGGTGATCAGCCCGGGATCGCGCGGCCGAGCCGGCCATAGAGCCGGCCGAGCCCGATCAGCGTCAAGCCGAGCCCGAGGAACGACAACACCCGCCACAGACCGGTCAGCCCGGCCATGTCGACGAGGAAGACCTTCAGGACGACGACTGCCATCACCGCCGTGGCCGCCAGTCGCAACGGTCGGACGGCGCCCAGCAGACCGGCCACCATCAAACCCACCGCCAGCGCCATCCAGGCGCCCGACCACGCCCATAGCTCCCAGGGCAGGACGGACACTTCGTCCAACCCCATGGGCCCGGGATGGGCAATGTGCCGGATTTCCAAGGTGACCCAGGTGAAGCCGGCGAACAGGCCGTAAGTGGCCAGGGCGGTGGTAAGGCGCGGCCGCCCTGGTAGCGCGCGCGACGCCCAGATCGCCGCGGCGGCCGGCACGGCGTAGGCCGTCAGCAACGAATCGAACAAGGGCGGTCCGTCGACCGCATCGCCCGACCACAGCGGGTTGTCGAGGATCAGAGCGATTCCGCCCGCGAGCGCCACGCCCCCCTGCGCGGTCCAGCTCCAGCGTAGCGGCGCCCGGCCATGCCGCCGGTCCAGCCAGATCGATACGCACGCCAACGCCGCCAGCGCGGAGATCTGCATCCCCGCTTCGGCGAAGCCGGGTGCGCCTTCCCCGGGCACGCCGCCGGTGAACCATTGCCGGATCTCGAGCACGACCAGCGCGGTCACGAACGCGGCGCAGCCGACCTCCAGGACCGAGACCAGCCGGTCGTCCGCGCGCCGGCGCGCAACCCCGGCGCTGAACCAGAACGCGGCCGCCGCGATCGCGTAGGCCAACGCGCGGCCGTTCAGCACGGGCGGCGCGCCGACGACGTACGTCAGCACCTCCCCGTTCAACAATAGCCGCACCAGCGCGACGGCTGCGACCGCCAGCGCGACCCGGCGCAGCGGCGGCAGATCGATCCGGGCCTCGATCGCCACCAGCGCCGGCACGACCAGCACCAGCGCGATCGTGAGCCATTGCGCCGTGAACAGCATGCCGAAGCCCAGCGCCAGGCTGGCCGCGGCGCCCGCCGCGAGAACGCCCGCCGCGGGCAAGCCGCGCCCGTAGCGGACGGCCTGCCGCGTCGCCCCGATCAACGCGGCGGCGACGGCCAGCGCGGCCGCGGCCCACAAGGCATCGGCTTGGAACTGACGCACGCGCGCGTAGCCGAGGGCCAAGGCGAGAACCGGCACGGCCGCCACGAAGGACGCCCAGGCCGCGCCTCGCCGCAACCGGAATACGCCCGCGAGCCCCGCCAGGGCATACAGCGCGCTCATCCCGGCCAGCACGGACAGGAACGGCCGCAGCACGTCCGGCGTCCAATCGCCGGGCAGCACGGCGACCGCCCCGCCCTCGCCATTGCCGATCACCTCGCCCGGCGCGGTCCAGATCGGCAGACCCCATACCGCCATGATCGCCAGGAACAGCCCCACCGCGACCCATGGCACGCCGACGAGCCGTTCTTCCCGCGCTGCGGCCGCGAGCGTGATCGGGGCCAGCAGCAACACGCCGGTCCGCGTGGCCGTGTCCGGATCGATCAAGGCGAGCAAGCAGCCGGCCATGCCGAGCGCCAGGATCGGGACGAAGGCCAACCGCCGTCCGGCCGGGCGGTCCAGCGCGGCGCCGGGCAGCAGAGCGAGGTTCAACGCGGCGGCAGCCGGCACGAAGAAGGCGGCGGCCCAGTCGACATCGAGCGGCGCGAACAGTGCCGCCACCAGAACCCAGGCGGCCCCGGCGACCGTGGTCGCCCGGCCCAACCAGATCCATGCCGCGTAGCGCACCGTCGCCAAGGCTGCGGCGGTGACGAACAGGAGGTAGCCGAACAGGCCGGGCCAGGACGGCGCATCCACCTGGACCAGCGCCGGGGTGATGAACGCCCCGACGATCCCGACCGCCGCGACCAAGGCGCCCAAGCGCAGCGCGGCGGCGAGCCCGACCAGCGACGCCGCCGCCATCAGGATGAAGCCGGCCATCGGCGACACCAGGCCGTAGAGCACGCTCGCGGCGTACGCCGCCCCGAACAGCATGGCGACGCCGCCCGCCGCCAGCGCGGCCGGCACCTGGTCGGCGAAGCGCAAGGTGGTGACCGGGCGCCGGGCCGCACGGAAGCCGAGCGCGAGCAACGCCGCGCCCAATCCCGCCAGGCCGGCGCATCGCACGATCGGCCCGAGCCATCCCTCTTCCGCCGCGTAGCGCAGCAGGAACACCCCGGCCAGCAACAGCGTCGCCGCCCCGAGCCACACGCCCCAGCGCGCCGTGACCAAAGCTTCGAGATCCGCCCGTCGCCGGGGCGGCGCGGCGGGAGCCGCAGCGGGGGGATCGACGGCGGCCGCCTCGGGCTGCGGCTCCCGCTCGGGCTCCGCGGCGGGCGCCGGCATTGTCCACGGCGACGGCGCCTCCGTCGGAGCCGCGGGAGCGGCCAGTGCCCCGGAGGCCGGCAACTGCGACAGCCTCGCCCGCAGTTCGGCAAGGTCGCGCAGCGCCCGGCCGGCGCGAAAGAACCCGACGATGCCCAGCACCCAGCCGCCGCCGCCGCCCAGCACGATGACCACCAGCCACCAGATCAGGTCATCGAACAGCCGCCGGCTCCGTTACTGCGCCCCGACTAACTGCACCAGACGCCACCCGCCCTGTCCAGCGCCAGCCAGTCGACCATCCGCACCTCTGTGGATCACCGCACAGCGTCCCCGGCAGCCAGGGCCCGCACCGCGCCCTCGGCGGCGGCGGCCACCGCGGCGCGACCCTCTCGATCGTCGGACGCCGTGGGGAAACGTTGCGGCCGCCCGATGCGCAGGGTGAGCCGGCCCGGCCGCGGCAGGCGTCGGGTCGGCGGCCAACAGCGATGGGCGCCATCGAGATGGCAGGGCACCACCGGCACCTCGGACCCGGCCACCAGCGCGCCCAGCCCCGGCCGGAACCGGCCCATCTCGCCCGTTCGCGTCCGGGTGCCTTCAGGGAACAGCACGAAGATCAGCCCGTCCTCGGCCAGGCGGAGCCGGAGCAAGGCAAGGTCCTCCGGTGAGGTGCGCTTGCGCCAGATCGGCATGGCGTTGAGCGCGGTGGCCGCAAAGGCAGCGCCGGCCAGGGAGCCGAAGAACACCTCCCCCGCCGCCAACGCGACCGCACGACGCGCCAGCGGACCCGGCAGCGCCGCCGCCAGGCAGAGCGCGTCGAGATGGCTCCCGTGATTGCAGACCATCACGAACGGCGCCTCCGCCGGCAGGTTCTCCCGGCCGATGACGGTGAACCGATGCAACACCGCCAAGTAGCCCCGCACGGCCCCCCGCCACAGCGCCCCCGCCAGCAGCCCCGGCCACCCCGACTCGCGCCGGTGCGAGCGCAGCCGGGCGGCCGGCGAGAGATGGAGGTCGCGCGCCGGGCGGAGCTGCCAATCGGTCATCCCGTGATCAGCCGCGTGGGCTGGTCGAGCCCGAAGCCGACGTAGTAGCCGATCAGGTGGAACGTCGCCGGCGCCACCAGCAGCAGGCTGTTGTAGCGGTCCAGGATGCCGCCATGACCGGGGATCACGACCCCCATGTCCTTGATGCCGAGATCGCGCTTGATGGACGACAGCATCAGGTCGCCCGCCTGCGCCGCGATGCTGACCAGGGCGCCGAGCAGGAGCAGCAGCGGTAGCCGGTCCATCGGCGTCCCCCGCAACGCGCCGGACATGAGCCAGGCGACCAGCGGCGCGATCAGCAGCAGCGCCCCCAGCGCGCCGGACCGCGTCTTGCCCGGGCTGGTGCGCGGCAACAGCTTGGGCCCGCCGACCAGCTTGCCGACCGTGAAGGCCAGCACGTCGTTGAGTGCGACCGTGAGCAGCAGGGTGAGCACGATCGGCCGGTAGTTCGGGTCGTTGGCCATGTAGCCGAGATGGGCGAGGCCGGTGCCGAACAGCATGAAGCCGAACACGGCCAAGCCGGTGCGCTGGATGTAGCCGGCCGGCTGGTCGGCCAGGATGGAGACGGCCGCGATCACCCCGATGGTGAGGGAGGGCAGCGCGACGAAGAAGCCGTACCAGTGGTCGAGCGCGGCGAAGTTCTCCGCCAACAAGCCCACCAGCGCCGCGCCATGCACGATGGGCTGGCGGAACAAGCCGGTGGCCCTGCTGTACTCGCGCAGGCACAGCGCGCCCAATACGGTTACCGCCGCGATCGTCCAGACGCGGCCCGCCAGCACGGGCAGGATCATCAGCGGCAACAGCACCACCCACGAGCCGAGCCGCAGCCACAACTCCCGGCGCAGCGCCGGCGACCCGGCGCCGAACAGGGTCAGCCCGCCGATGATGGCGAGGCCGAGCAGTACGACTAGCCCGACCGCCCCCACCAGCAGGCCCGTGACGGGGTTGGCGAACATCTCCGCGAACGTCGCGACCGTCATGCGCGCAGGACCCGGCCGAGCCGGACCAGCCGCCGCACCGCCGTCACGCCCGCCAGCCCGACCAGGACCCACAACGCCACCGGGGGCGCCGGCGTTGCCCAGTCGGCCGGCACAACCGCGCACCAGAGCGCGGCGGCGGTGACGATCGCCATCCGATGCTGCTTTGCGCCGGGACCACAGAAATCGCTGCCCGCCCCCAGCGACCGGCCGACCGCGCGGACATAGGCGGTCGCCATCGCGGCGAGTGCCGCGACGAGGCCGAGCGCCGGGTCGCCGGCGGCGACGCCCAACCCGGCCAGCACCGCCGTGTCGGAAACGCGGTCGGGCACTTCGTTGAATACCTCGCCGAGGCGCGACGCCTTGCCGCCGCCAATGGCGACCATGCCGTCCAGCATGTTGGCGAGCAGGCGCAGCTGCACCAGAACGGCGGCCACTACCCAGAGCAGCCGCTGCCCCGGCGCCGCGGTGAGGACGACCCCGGCCGCCACCGCCGCCACCACGCCGGCGACGGAGATCGCGTTGGCCGATGCGCCGCGGCGCACCAGCCAGTCTGCCGCGCGTGCCGCCGGCCGGGAGTTACGGGCGGCGATCGGCCGGCGGTCGGCGCCGTCGCTCACGATCGCACCCTGTCGGCTGCGATTGACGGGGGTTCCGCCGGCGCGAGCGGCGGCTCGGCGCACGACGCCATGGTCGCCTCGATATCGTCGGTCGTCAGCGTGCCGAGCTCCGCGATGAACACCAGCCGCACGGCCGCCGCACCGGCGGGGCGGGGCGGGGCGGGCGACAAGGTGGCGCGGCCGCCGGCTAGTTGGAGCAGCAGGGGCCGGCCCGGTGCGTCGACGGTTTCGAACACGCCCTTGGCGCGGGCCAGCTTGGGCGCCAGCCGGCCGATCGCGGCCTGGAGGCGCGGCAGCGACAAGGGGCGGTCGCCGGTCCAGCTCAGCGTCTCGAACCGGTCCGCCACCGGCCGGCGCGGGCCGATGGCGCGGGGCGAGCGGACCTGGTCGGGGTCGGCCGGAAACAGCAGCGCGGCGGGCAGCGCGCCGTGATCGGCCACCACGATCGTCGCCCGCGGGTTGATCTCCCGGATCGCCGTCCGCACGCCGGCCACCACGGCCGGCGTGGCCCCGTCCGTCTTGGTCAGCGCCAGGAGGTCGGCGGCGACCACCTGGGACCGGAACAACGCGTCATCCAGCATCGCCGGCGACGACGCGTCCACCAGGCACAGCACCGTCTCCAGCGGCGCTTCCCGCCAGATCACGGGGTCCATCAGGTTACGGACGATGTCGGCCGGGTCGGCGATGCCGCTGGTCTCGATGACGATCGTCTCCGGCCGCGGGTCTTGGCGCAGCAAAGTGGCCAACGTGCGCAGCAGATCGCCTTCCAGCGTGCAGCAGATGCAGCCATTGGCGAGGCTGACCACTCCGTCGGCGGCGCCGGCGATCAGCTCGGCGTCGATGTTGATCGCCCCGAAATCGTTGACCACTGCCGCGATCCGCCGCCCGTCCGCCATCGCGAGCAGTTGGTTGATCGCCGTGGTCTTGCCCGCGCCGAGGAACCCCGTCACCAGAAGGACGGGGACGGGCGGCACCCCCGTCCTCAGGCCAGCGGCCGCCGCACCGGCCGGCCCGGCCGCGCCGCCACGTCCATGATGCCGTCCGTGATCACCGGCTGCCCGCTGACGAGGAGGTGCCGCACCCCTTCCGCCGGCCGGTTCATGGCGGAGAACTCGGCCCGGTCGGTCAACGTCGCCGGGTCGAACACCACCACGTCGGCATCCGCGCCGGGCTGCAGCCGGCCCTTGGCCGCCATGGCCGGCGTGCTGGGGGTCAGGATGTCGGCCGGGATCAGCGTACATTTGCGGATGCCATCGAGCAGCGAGACGGTTTGCCGGTCGAGCACCCAGTGTCGCAGGAACCGCGTGAAGCAGCCGGCCGAGCGCGGATGCGAGGTCACGTCAGCCGGCAGCGGCCATGCGTCGCCCGTATAGGCCGAACCGTCCGGCGAGGACCATGGCATCGCGTCCGACGCGATCGCGCTCCCGGGGAACAGCACCGCCATGTCCAACAGCTCGCGGTGCCGCTCGTTGCGGTCGATGTCCAGCACGTGCCACAGCACCAGCGTGGACGGATCCGCCTCCTGCGCGGCCAGCAACTCCTCCCGGTCGCGGAAGCGGTGCCCGTCCGTGACCCGCTGCACGGCGTCGTAGCTGGTGCCGCCGCGCTCTTCGAAATGCGGATCGTTGAAAAAGGCCGCCGCGATCACGGTCGAGCCGGTGCCGTAGGGATAGGATTCGAGCGTGATCGGCAGCCCCATCGCCCGGGCGTTGGCGACCAGTTCGGCGCAGCGGGCGATGTCCGTCTTGCTGGAGCTGTTGAAGTGGCAGATGTGCATATGCGCGCCGGTGGCGCCCGCATAGCCGATCAAGCGGATGTAGGCCTCGGCCGCGCTCTCCGGATCGATGCGGGACATGTAGGCCACGTGCGTGAAGGTCGGCACGTTGTGCCGGAACGCCATCTGGCACACGGCGGTGAGCTCCTGCACGCCGGCGCCCGGCGCGTAGGCGTTGAGGATGCCGATGCCGATGCCGCCTTCGTTCAGCCCGCGCTCGATCCGCTCGAGGATGCCGCCCAATTCCGTCTCGCTGGCGACGTTGTTGACCCATCGCTGATCGCGCATCGCCCGGCCGAACGCCTCCAGCGACGATTCCTCGTTGGACCCGGTCATCGCGCCGATGCGGGCGAACGCCCAGTTGGTGGAGGCACCGTAGTTCAGCACCCTCCCCTCGTCGGCCTGCCGCCGATACCACGACGCGACCGGCATCACGCCGGCCTCGAGGTCGAGCGTGGTGGTCACGCCGTCGAAGGCCTGCATTCGGTCGGCGGCGATCGACTGCCCGTGCGCGTGCAGGTCCACGAAGCCCGGCGCCACGACCAGCCCGGCGGCATCGATCTCCCGCTCCGCGCTGCCGAGCCCGGTGCCGACCGCCACGATCCGCCCGTCCTCGAGCGCGACGTCGGCCACCGCGTCCATCTCGCTGGCCGGGTCGATCACCCGGCCGCCCCTGATCACCACCTGAGACAAAGTCGATCCTCTCCTACGGCCCGCACAACGCGACGCCCTCGGCGCCGTCGCGCCAGAGCAGATACCGCTCGGCCCGCTCGATCAAGCGATCCGTGAACGGAACCGTTTCGATCACCCCCCGCAGGCGCGACATCTCCAGCGGCGACCGGTCCCGGTCGAGGCCGTAGCGCACCGTCGCCGCGGCCGGGTCGATCCGCCAGTCGAAACCGGGCCGGAGCTGCGACACCGCCTCGCACCACTGCGCCGCGGACGTCACGGCGCCGCCACCGAGGTTGAACGGCAGCGACGGGAGGGATGGCGCCGTGAGCAGCGCGACGATCGCCGCCGCGGCCTCCTCCGCATCGATCCAGTCTGCCCACATCGGCCGCGGCAGCACGCAAGGCCGCCCTGCCCGCGCCGCCTCGGCGGCTTGCCAGTGCGGCGACAGCATCGGCCGCACCCCGGTCGCGTACTCGCCGATCCCGAAGCACGCGCCGAGCCGGACCGCCGCCGTTTCGATCCCGTACAGCGCACCCAGCCGCAGCACGATGCGTTCGGCCGCCCACTTGGTGATGCCGTACAGCGCCGCGGGTTCGGGCATCGTCGTGTCTTCCCGCAAGCCGCCTTCGGCGACGGCGAAGCCATAGACGGACGCCGAGCTCAGCCCCACCACGCGGCGCACCCCGGCCCGTTGCGCCGCGCGCATCAGCTCGACCGTGCCGCCGACATTGACCGCCACGATCTGCTCCGGGCGCTCCGCCTCAGCCGCGGCATCCGGCGTCAGCGCCGCCGCATGGATCACCCGGTCGATCGGCGCCGCGGCAAAGGCCCGATCCAGATCCGCCGCGGACCGGACGTCGCCCTCGACCAGCACCGCCTCCCCGATCGGCGCCGGGGCCGGCGCCGGCGCGAACAGCATCACCGTCTCGCCGCGGGCCAGCAGCGCGCGTGCGATGTTGCGCCCGACGAAGCCGGTCGCGCCCGTCAACAAAATCGCCATTTCAGCTCCTCGCCAGCGCCGCGCATTTCCCGAACCGACGACGGCCCGGCCCGTGATGCAGGATCGGGTTCATCACTCGTTGAGCCCGGCCCCGGGATACGGATGGGTCGCGATCCAGTGTCGGGCGATGTCGAGGCGACCGGTGATCCAGACGCGGTCATGACGGGCGATGTGGTCCAGCAGGCGCGCCAAGCCGGCGGCGCGGGCGGGATGGCCGATCAAGCGCATGTGCAGGCCGACGGACATCATCTTGGGCGTGTCCGCGCCTTCGGCGTAAAGGGTGTCGAAGCCGTCGCGGATGAAGGCGAACCAGTCCTCGGCGGTGCCGACGCTGCCGAGGAACTTGCCGTCGTTATGGGTCAGCGAGTACGGCACGACCAGGTGCCCTCGCCCGTCCACGCTCACCCACCAGGGCAGCTCATCGGCATAGCTGTCGGAATCGTAGAGGAAGCCGCCGGCCTCGGCGAGCAGGCGGCGGGTGTTCACGCTCGGCCCGTAGCGGCAATACCAGCCCAGCGGACGCTGCCCGACCGTCTGTTGCAGCGAAGCGATCGCGCGGGCGACGTGGTCGCGCTCCTCCGCTTCCGACAGCTCGAAATGCTTTACCCAGCGCCAGCCATGGCAGCAGACGTCCCACCCGGCCTCGCGAATGGCCGCCGCCGCCTCGCCGTTGCGCTCCAGCGCCAGCGCGCAGCCGAACACCGTCAACGGCAGGCCGCGCTCGACGAACAAGCGCCGTAGCCGCCAGAAGCCGACGCGCGAGCCGTATTCGAACATGCTTTCCGCCGCCAGGTCGCGGCCGGACGCCGCCGCCTGGCCGTTGCTGTCCGACACGCCCCATTCGGACTGGCCGTCGCCCTCGGGGAAGGAGAGCTCGGAGCCTTCCTCGTAGTTCAGCACGAAATTGACCGCGACCCGGGCGCCGCCGGGCCAGCGCGGATCGGGCGGGTGCGCCCCATAGCCGCGGAAATCGCGCCGGACTTCGTAGTGCATGGCTTCCTCGCTCGACCGCCGCGGCCACCGTGCCAGCGGGTCGCGCGTCGGATCAACCGAACTGAAGCGCCGCGAGCCGTCCATACAGCCCGCCCTCGCGCACCAGCGCGTCGTGCGTGCCGGTCGCCACGACCCGTCCGCGGTCCATCACCACGATGCGGTCGGCGCGGCGCACGGTGGCGAGCCGGTGCGCGATGACCAGCGTGGTGCGTCCGGCCGCCAACGTCGCCAGCGCGCGCTGCACGGCCGCCTCGCTCTCCGCGTCCAGCGCGTTGGTGGCCTCGTCCAGCAGCAGCAGCGGCGCGTCCCGCAAGATGGCGCGGGCGATGGCGACGCGCTGGCGCTGCCCGCCGGAGAGCCGCACCCCGCGCTCGCCCAGGAAGCTGCCGAACCCCTCCGGCAGCTCGCGCAGGAAGCCGGCCGAGGCCGCGTCCGCCGCTGCCTCCACCGCCGCGTCCGTCGCGCTGGGCCGGCCGTAGCGGATGTTGTTCCACACGTCGGCGCCGAAGATCACCGGATCCTGGCTCACCGTGCCGATGCGTTCGCGCACGGCGGCCGGGTCGGCGGCGCGCAGGTCGACGCCGTCCAGGGTGATGCGGCCCACGGCCGGGTCGTAGAAGCGGAGCAGGAGCTGGAACACGGTGGTCTTGCCGGCGCCGCTCGGGCCAACCAGCGCCACCGTCTCGCCCGGCGCCACGTCGAGGCTGAAGCCGTCCAGCGCCGCCTCGTCCGGGCGCGACGGGTAGCGGAAGCCCACCGCCTCGAAACGGACGGCGCTGCCCGCGCGCGCCGTCGCCGGGAGCGGCACGGGGTTGGCCGGGGCCAGCACGGCCGGGATGGCGGCGAGCAGCTCGCCGATGCGCTCGGCCGCCGCGCCGGCCCGCTGCACGTCGCCCCACAGCTCCGCGATGCCCGCCGTGCTGGTCGCCACCAGCACGGCGTAGAACACGAAGGCCGAGAGCTGGCCACCGGTCAGCCGCCCCGCCACCACGTCCAGCCCGCCGATCCATAGGCTCAGCACGATGGCGCCGAAGCCCAGCAGGATCACCAGGCACAGCAACGTCGCCCTGACGCCGACCCGGCGCATCGCCGCCGTCACCGCCGCCTCCACCCGGCCGCGGAAACGGGCGCGGTCCTCCGCCTCATGCGTGAAGGCCTGCACGGTGCGCAGGGCGTTGATCGTTTCCTCCGCGTCGGCGCCGAGATCGGCCACCCGGTCCTGCGCGGTGCGCGCCAGCCGCCGCTCCCGCCGGCCGAACACCACCAGCGGCAGCACCACGAACGGCACCACGACCACCACCACGCCCGCCAGCTTGGGGCTCGTCACCACCAGCATCAGCAGCGCGCCGGACGCGATCACCAGGCTGCGCAGCCATTGCGAGACGGCGGCGCCCACCAGCCCCTGCAGCAGCACCGTGTCCGTATTGAGCCGGGTCAGGACGTCGCCGGTGCGCATGGTCTCGAAAAAGGGCGGCGAGAGCAGCAGCACCCGGTCGAACAGCGCCGCCCGCAGATCGGCCGCGACCCGCTCGCCGAGCCAGGACACCAGGTAGAACCGCGCGGCCGTGGAGACGCCCAGCGCGGCGACCACACCGAACATCAGCAGCGCCGCCCCGTCCAGATGCCCGCGATCACCCGCGGCGAAACCGACGTCGATGAGCCGGCGCACGCCTTGGCCGAGCAGCAGCACCAGCCCGCTGGCGAACGCCAGCGCCGTCGCCGCGCCGATGGCGGTCCAGCGATACGGCGCCACGAACGGCCCGAGCAGGCGAAGCGCCCCGAACCTGCCCGCCACGCCCGGATCAGCCATGAGGCGCGGGCGTGCCCCGGCTCACGCCTGCGCCGGGTCCAACCCCGCCGCCTCGCGGATCGCCGCCAGCAGGGCCTTTGTCCCGGCCTCCTTGGAGCCGTCATTGACCACGGACAGCCGCGTCACCGGCAATTGCAACTCGATCTCGCGGGACAGCCGCCGCGCCACGTCCGCCGCATCCTCGCGGCCGCGCTCCTCCAGCCGCTCGCGCAGAGTCTCGGGCGCGGCGGTGATCTCGATGACAGCGACCGGGAAAGTGGCCGCCGCCTCCGCCACCACGGCGCGCGAGACGTTGGCGATCACGATGCGCCCGCGCGCCACGTCGAACGAAACGTCGGACGGGATGCCGTAGCGCAGTCCGTGCGCCCGCCAGCTCAGCGCGAAGTCGCCTGCCTGCTCGCGCAGCTCGAACGCCTGCTCCGTGACGCTTTCATGCGCTTCCTCGCCCATGTCGCCGGGCCGCGTGATGACCCGGCGCACGAAGCGCATGCCGCTATGCTCGCCCACCAGCTCGCGCACCCCGTTCAGCAACGTGTCCTTGCCCGCCCCCGACGGCCCCACGATCAGGATCAGCAACGCCCGCAAGCTCCCCGTTTTACGCGGGCGGACCTTGCGCATACCCTCGCCGGAACGCAACCACCCCCGACCGTTGCCCGCCGCCTCCGGAGAGTGCCCATGACCCCGACCAGCTTCACCACCCGGCCCGACATCGCCGGCACCTTCGGCGTGGTCGCCTCCACGCATTGGCTCGCCTCCGCCGTCGGCATGTCCGTGCTGGAGCGCGGCGGCAACGCGTTCGACGCCGCCTGCGCCACCGCCTTCACGCTGCAGGTCGCCGAGCCGCACCTCAACGGACCGGGTGGCGACGTGCCGATGATCTTCCATGTCGCCGCGACCGGCACCCAGCACGTGCTCTGCGGCCAGGGCACCGCGCCGGCCGCCGCCACGCTGCCGGCATTCCAGGCCCTCGGGCTCGACCTCGTTCCCGGCACCGGCTTCCTGCCCGCCGTGGTGCCCGGCGCGTGGGGCGCGTGGTGCCGCCTGCTGCGCGAACACGGGACGTGGGAGCTGCCGGACGTGCTGGCCTACGCGATCGGCTACGCGCGCGGCGGCGTGCCGCTGGTGCCGCGTATCTGCGCCACCATCGAGACCATGCGCCCGTTGTTCGAAGCGGAGTGGCCGACCAGCGCCGCCACCTTCCTGCCCGGCGGCCGTACGCCAGCGCCCGGCGCGCTGTTCCGCAACCCGGTCCTGGCCGACACCTTCGAGCGCCTCGCCCGCGAGGCCGTCGGGTCCACCCGCGAGGCGCGGATCACGGCAGCGCAGGATGCCTGGTATCAGGGCTTCGTCGCCGAAGCCGTCGGCCGCTTCTTCGCCGCCGCCCCCGTGCTCGACGCCTCGGGCCGCCGGCACCGCGGCCTGCTCACCGCGCAGGATTTCGCCGAGTGGTCGCCGACGCTGGAGGAGCCCGTTCGCTACGACTACCACGGCCACACGGTGCTGAAATGCGGCGCCTGGTCGCAAGGCCCGGCGTTCCTGCAGCAGCTCGCCCTGTTGAACGGCTTCGACGTCGGCAGCCTCGATCCGCTCGGCGCCGATTTCGTCCATCTCGTCACCGAATGCGCCAAGCTCGCCTTCGCCGACCGCGAGGCCTTCTACGGCGACGAGCCGAACGTGCCGCTCGCGACGCTGCTATCGCCGGGCTACAATGGCGAGCGCCGCGCCTTGGTGACGGACCAAGCCTCGCTCGAGCTCCGCCCCGGCAACCTGCCGGGCCGCAACGGCTGGACCGACTACGCTGCCGCCGCCGCCCGCGCCGACAACATGATGCAGGAGGCCGGCGCCGGCGAGCCGACGGTGGCCCGCCTCGGCGTCAGCGCGTCCGACACCGTCCACATCGACGTGATCGACCGCTGGGGCAACATGGTATCGGCCACACCCTCCGGCGGCTGGCTGCAATCCAGCCCTGTCGTGCCCGAACTCGGCTTTCCCATGGGCACGCGCGGCCAGATGTTCTGGCTCCGCGACGGCGTGCCGAACGGCCTGGCACCCGGGAAGCGCCCGCGCACCACGCTGTCCCCTTCCTTCGCATTGCGCGACGGCAAGCCCTGGATGGCGTTCGGCACGCCCGGTGGCGAGCAGCAGGACCAATGGTCGCTCGTCTTCTTCCTGCGCAGCGTGCATCACCGCTGGTCCATCCAGCAGGCGATCGACGCGCCGAGCTTCCACACCGAGCATTGGCCCAGCTCGTTCTGGCCCCGCGTCGCCCGCCCCGGCAAGCTGGTGCTGGAAGGCCGCTATCCCCGCGCCGTGCTGGACGCGCTACGGGCGCGCGGGCACCGCGCCGAGCAGGGCGACGACTGGTCGGAAGGCCGGCTGTCCGCCGCAACGACTGTGGACGGCCTGCTTCGCACCGGCGCCAATCCGCGCGGCATGCAGGGCTACGCCATCGGCCGGTGACCGCTGGCGCTACTCCGCCAGCACCTCGCGGACCTTGCGGTTCAGGGCTTCCAGCGTGAACGGCTTGGTCAGCACGTGCATGTTGGGCCCCAGCAAGCCGTGGCTCAGCGCGGCGGTTTCTGCATAGCCGGTGATGAACAGGACCTTGAGGTCCGGCCGCAACAACCGCGCGCCGTCCGCCATCTGACGCCCGTTCATGCCGCCGGGCAGGCCGACATCGGTCACCAGCAGGTCGATCGGCGTCGGCGACTGCACGTGCTGCAGCCCGGTCTGCCCGTTCACCGCCTCGATCGCGCGGTAACCGGATTCGTTCAACACCTCCATCACCAGCATGCGGACCGTCGCGTCGTCGTCCACCACCAGCACGGTGAGTCCCTGCGGGGCTTCGAGGGGCCCGCCGGGCTCCGGCACCGGATCGGGCGGGACGACCTCGCCATGGAAGCGCGGCAGATAAAGACACACGGTGGTGCCCTGCCCGACGGCGGAGGAGATGCGCGCCTGGCCGCCCGATTGCCGCGCGAAGCCGTAGATCATCGACAGTCCCAGCCCGGTGCCGAGCCCGAGCGGCTTGGTGGTGTAGAACGGCTCGAACGCGCGCGCGATCACCTCCGGCGTCATGCCGGTCCCGGTGTCGGACACGCATAACGAGACGTATTGGCCGGTCGGCAATTCGCGCGCCGCGGCCTCGGCGTGGTCGAAGCTGTGGCTGCCCGTCTCGATGGTGATCCGGCCGCCATCCGGCATGGCGTCACGGGCATTGATGCACAGATTGAGCAGCGCGTTCTCCAACTGCCCGGGATCGACCAGCGTCGGCCAGACCGGGCCGGGCTTCGACACCGGCTCGACCGCGATCTCCGGCCCGACCGTACGCCGGATCAGCTCCTCGATACCGCCGACGAGCCGGCTGACGACCGTCGGTTTCGGGTCCAGCGTCTGCCGGCGTGAGAACGCCAACAGCCGGTGGGTCAGCGAGGCGGCGCGCTTGGCCGCGCCCTGCGCCGCGTCGATGAAGCGGTGGACCTCGCCGACCCGCCCTTGCTCGATCCGCGTTTGCACCATTTCTAGGCTCCCCGTCATGCCGGTGAGCAGGTTGTTGAAATCGTGCGCCAGGCCGCCGGTGAGCTGGCCCACCGCCTCCATCTTCTGCGACTGGCGCAGCGCCGCCTGCGCAGCCATCAGCTCCGCCTCCGTCCGCATCCGCGCCGACACGTCCACCGCGTGGTGGAATGCGCCGATCACCTTGCCGCTCTCGTCCCAGAGCGGGTTGTAGGCCACCTCCCAATGCGGCTTTTCAAGGTCGGGGTCGCCGAACTCCTCCGTCGCCGTGAAGGTCTCGCCCGCCAGGGCGCGGGCCATGAAGCTGCGGATGATCGCGCCCTGCTCCGGCAGGAACAGGTCGGGGAAGACGTCCCCGATCTTGACCCAGTGATTGTAGATCCGGTGGAAGTTCTCCAGATGCGCCTTGTTGAAGGCGATGACGCGGTAGTCGGTGTCGAAGGCGCAGACCGGCGCGCTGTCGGACTGAAAGATGTTCTCGTAAAGCCGCAGCGCCGCCGAGCGCTCCGCCAGGCGCTGCTCCAGCCGGTCGTTCAGTTCGCGCGTCGCCTCGGCCGAAGCCAGCCGCTCGTCGGCGTCCAGATGCATTGCGACCAGCTCGGCCATCAGCGTCATCGTGCCGAGCAGGTCCGCCGAAGCGACCGTCACCGGCGCGGCGCCGAACGCGCACAGCGTGCCGAACACCTCGCCGGAGCGCCGCACCACCGGAATGGCCAGATAGCTCTGGAAGCCGAAGCGCGGCGGCGGCGGATGCCCGGCATACAGCAGCTCCGGCGCCATCGCGTTCATCAGGATCGGGCGCCGATGCGCGCGAGTCTCGGCACATAACGTCGAACTGACCGGCAATTCGTCGCCGACGGCCAGCCCCAACCCGATCGTGTCGCGCGCCTGGCACACCACCCAGCGCGTATCCGTCACCCGTGCGATCGCGGCGTAGCCCATGCCGGTCTGCCGGCACACCAATTCTAGGATGAGCGGCACCGTACCGATGCGGGCGATGGCGTCCAAATCGTCCTGGAAATCATGCCGGCTCACACTCGTCGATCTCCGCCGTTTGGCCGCTCAAGCCGCGCCCGAGCGGTGCCGCAAACGTTCACACACTAGGATTGTCGCAGCCTTCCGACAACTTGCCGCAGCAACGACGCTCATGCACGCTGCGGGCCAAGGTCGGCCGCCCCGAGCGGGACCACGAGGAGCGCCCCATGGCACGCAGCGCCTTTATCTCCGCATCCGGCCGCAACATCGGATGCTCCGTCGCCCTCGAGCTCGCCCGCGGCGGCGCCAACGTCGCGATCAACGGCCGCGCCGACCGGGCCGCTTGCGAGGCCGTCGCCGCCGAGGCACGGGCCACCGGCGTCGAGGCGGTCGTGCTGATGGGCGACGTGGGCGACCCGGCCGATGCCGCCCGCCTGGCCGACGCCGCGCTGTCCCGGTTCGGCACGATCGACATCCTGGTCAACAACGCCGGGCTACGGCCGCATCAGCCGCTCTTGTCCATTACGGATGCGGACTGGGCCGCGGTGCTCGGCGTCAACCTCGAGGCGCCGTTCCGGCTCGCCCGCGCCTTCCTGCCGGGGATGGTCGAACGGCGCTGGGGCCGCATCGTCAACTTCGCCGGCATGAACGCCATCCGCGGCGCGGCCGGCTACGCCCACATCTCCGCGGCCAAGCACGGCGCCTGGGGCCTGGTGAAGTCGATCGCGACCGAATTCGGTCCGCACGGCATCACCGCCAACGTCGTCTCGCCCGGACCCATCCGCCCCGACGGCGACGAAGCCGCGGATACCGCCGCGGAGGCCGCCCGCCTCGGCGTGCCCGCCGGCCGCACCGGCTTGCCGGCCGATATCGGCCCGCTGGTCGCCCTGCTCTGTTCGGAAGCCGGCGGCTTCCTGTCCGGCCAGATGATCGCGATCAACGGCGGCGCGGAGACCTGAACAGGGCTACAGCATCTCCAGCGCCTGCTTGCGCCGCGGCGGCGGGAACGCCTCGTCCAGCGTGCGCAGGTCCGCCTCGGCCAGGCACAGATCCCGTGCGGCGGCGTTCTCCCGCACGTGCGCCAGATCAGCCGCTTTCGGGATCGCAACCACGCCGGGCCGGCGCAGCGTCCAGGCGAGCGCGACCTGCGCCGGCGTCGCGCCGTGCCGGTCGGCGACCGTGCGGAGTGCTGGATGGGTAAGCAGCCGCCCGCCCTGCCCGACGGGCGAGTAGGCCATCACCGGCATGCCCCGCTCGGCACACCACGGCAGCAGGTCGAACTCCACCCCTCGAGCGCCGAGGTTGTACAACACCTGGTTCGTCGCGCAGCCCGGCGGCACCGCCGCCAGGTCGTCCACGTCGAAATTCGACACGCCCCACGCCTTGATCTGCCCCGCCGCCACCAGCCGCTCGAACGCCTCGGCGGTTTCCCCGATCGGCGTCGATCCCGGCCAGTGCAGCAGATACAGATCGAGGCATTCCACCCCGAGCCGTTTCAGGCTGCGCGCGCACGCGGCCGGCACGCCGGCGCGGCTCGCATTGTGCGGGTAAACCTTGCTGACCAGGAACACGTCGTCGCGCCGCCCCGCGATGGCCTCGCCGACCACCGTTTCGGCGCCGCCTTCCGCGTACATCTCCGCCGTGTCGATCAGCGTCATCCCGAGATCGAGGCCCAACCGTAACGCCGCCACCTCGCCGGCCCGCTGCGACCGGTCCTCACCCATGTACCAGGTGCCCTGGCCCAGGCGCGGCAGGTCAGGCATCGGCGGCCGCCTCCGCCACCCTGAGCAGGCGCAGGAAGTTGCCGCCCCACAGCGCCGCGATCTCGGTTGCCGAGTAGCCGCGCTTGACGAGCTCGGCGGTGATGTTGGCGCTGTCGGCCGCGTCGTGCCACCCGGTGAAACCGCCGCCGCCGTCGAAATCCGAGGAGATGCCGGCATGCGCCAGCCCGGCATGCTTCACGACGTAATCGACGTGGTCCACGAAGTCCGCCACCGTCACCTCCGCCGCCTTGCCCCCCTTGCGCAGGAAGCTCGGCACCGCCGTGACGTTGACCATGCCGCCGCAATCGCGAATGGCCTCCAGCATGAGGTCGTCCACGTTACGCGGCACGTCGCACAGCGCCCGCACGCAGGAATGTGTCGCCAGCACCGGCGTCTTGGACAGCATCGCCGCCTGCAACGCGCCCTGCTGCGAGACGTGGGAGATGTCCACCAGCATCCCCAGCCGGTTCAGCTCGGCGATGGCCGCACGGCCGAGCTCGGACAAGCCGCCGTGCAGCGTGGCCGCGTCGCCCAGATCGTTGCGCGGATTGCTGCTGTCGGCGAGCAGGTTGTGGCCGTTATGGGTCAGCGTTAGGTAGCGCGCGCCGCGGCGACGGAACTCGGCCAGCATGCCGAGGTCATCGCCCATCGCGTGACCGTTCTCCACCGCGGGAATGACTGCGAGCACGCCGTCGCGCCGGGCTGCCTCGATGGCGTCCGCGGTGTCGGCCACCACGGCAGTGACGCCGCCTTCGGTTCGGCCCATGGCATTGATGGCGTCCAGCATGGCCAGCGCCCGCTCCGTCGCCGCGCGAAGGCTTGCCGGGTCGCGTGGCCCCTGTGGGATGTAGGCGGCGAAGCACCCGGCCCCCAGCCCGCCCCGCTGCATCTTGGGCAGGTCGACCCGCCGCGCCTCGCGTCCGCGCGGCGCGTCCACGAAGGGGTCGGGCCCGGTCGGCCACGGGATGTCGATATGGGTGTCGATCGTGACCAGGGAGGCGTGCAGCGCCGCCGCGTCGGTCCCGGCGGCGCTGTCCGTCGTCATGCGCTCAGAACCCAACCCGGTCTCCGCCCTTCAGGCTCAGCATCGCGCGCGCCTCGGCCGGGGTGGCGATCTCCAGGCTCAACTCCTCCAGGATATGCCGGATCTTGCGGACCTGCTCGGCATTCGACGTCGCGAGCTTGCCCTTGCCGATGTAGAGGCTGTCCTCCAGCCCGACGCGGACGTTGCCGCCGAGGATGCCGGCCGCGGTGGTGAACGCCATCTGGTGCCGCCCGGCCGCCAGCACCGACCACACGTATTGGTCGCCGAACAGCCGGTTGGCCGTCTCACGCGCGAATTGGAGGTTCTGCAGCTCCGCCCCGATGCCGCCGGTGATGCCGAAGATCGACTGCACGAAGAGCGGCGGCTCGACCACCTTGCGCTCCAGCATGTAGGCCAGGTTGTAGAGGTGCCCGATGTCGTAGCACTCGAACTCGAACCGCGTGCCGTGCCCCTTGCCGAGCCGCTGCACGATGCCCTCGATGTCGCGGAACGTGTTGCGGAAGATGTGGTCGTCGGTGCGCTCGAGGTACGGCTTCTCCCAGGCGTGCTTCCAATGCGTCACGCGCGCAGCCGCCCCCGAGATGTTGAAATTCATGGAGCCCATGTTGAGGCTGCACATCTCCGGCTTGGCCAGCATCGGCGCCTCGAGCCGCTCCTCCAACGTCATGGACAGGCCGCCGCCAGTGGTGATGTTGACCACCGCGTCCGTGCTTTGCTTGATGGTGGGCAGGAAGCGCATGAACACGGCCGGATCCGGCGTCGGCTCGCCCGTCTCGGGATCGCGGGCGTGCAGGTGGATGATGGCCGCTCCGGCTTCCGCTGCCTCGATACTGCTTTGTGCGATCTGTTCCGGCGTAATCGGCAGGTAGTCCGACATGCTGGGCGTATGGATCGCGCCGGTGACGGCGCAGCTGATGATGACTTTAGCCATGTTTCCTCCGTTGGCCGCGATCCTGCGGCGAGCGGGCTACGGCGACAACAGCCCGCGGCCGCGAAAGCTGACGCTGGCGCCGTTACCGATGATCACGTGATCGTGCAGCACCAGCCCGAGCGCCTCGGCCGCGACCCGGATTTCGCGGGTCATGGCGATGTCGGACGGGGACGGCGCCGGGTCGCCGGAGGGGTGGTTGTGCGCGAGGATCAACGCACTGGCATGCAGCTCCAACGCCCGCTTGACCACCTCGCGCGGGTAAACCGGCGTGTGGTTCACGGTCCCGCGGGACTGCGTCTCGTCGGCGATGAGCCGGTTCTTGTTGTCGAGGAACAGCACCCGGAACTGCTCCACCCGGTCCCGCGCCATCGCCGCGGTGAGATAGTCGAGCAGCGCCGGCCAGTTCGACAGGACCGGCCGCTCGCTCACCTCCGCCCGCACGAGGCGTAGCGCGGCGGCCTGCACCGTCTTCAGTGCGGCGATCCCGGCATCGCCGAGCCCGTCGACCCCGCGCAGGTCCGGCGCCGGCGCCGCGATCGCTCCGGCGAAGGAGCCGAACCGGGCCAGCAGCGCCCGCGCGATCGGCTTGGTGTCCCGCCGCGGCAGCGCCAGGAAGAGCACCATCTCCAGCAATTCGTGATCGGCGACACTGTCCGGCCCTGCCGTCAGCAGCCGCGCCCGCATCCGCTGGCGGTGGTGCTCCGCACTGACCGGGCTCGGCGGCTTGGCTTCCGCGCTCGGCGGCGGATCGTCGCCGAGCAGGTCCGTCACGGCTGAAAGGCCGCCAGCGCCTCGCGCCACGGGTCGATCGACGCCGCCCGCTTGCTGGACCGGTCCAGCACGACCAGCACCGTCTGCGCCTGCCCGCACAACTCGTCGCCATGCACCAGCCGCTGCTGCAGGGTGAACGAGCGTCCCCCGAGCCGGAATACCTCCGTCTCGATCCGCACGTCGCCGGGCCACATCATCTCGCGGAGGAAGTCGAGTTCGAGTCTCACGATCACGACGGCGGCCTCGCTTCCGCCGAGGGGCAGCCCGGCCTGCGCCATCATCTCCGAGCGGCCCTGCTCGAGCATGACGGCGAACACCGCATTGTTCACGTGACCGAGCTTGTCCGTGTCGTTGAACCGCAGCCGATGCGTGGTGACGAAGGCCGCCACGATCAGGCGTAGGGCGGCTTGTGCAGTCCTGCGGGCGAGTAGGTGAACACTTCGCAGCCGGTCTCCGTCACGCCGACCATGTGCTCGAACTGGGCCGACAAGCTCCGGTCGCGCGTCACCGCGGTCCAGCCATCGTCGAGCACCTTTACCTCCGGCCGCCCGGCGTTGACCATGGGCTCCACGGTGAAGAACATGCCGGGCTTGAGCACCGGTCCGTCGCCGGGCCGGCCGAAATGCAGCACGTTGGGCGCTTCGTGGAAGCGGCGGCCGATACCGTGGCCGCAAAAATCGCGCACCACGGAGAAGCGGGCCGCCTCCACGTAGGTCTGGATCGCATGGCCGACGTCGCCGAGCGTGGCCCCCGGCTTGACCGCCGCGACGCCGCGCATCAGCGACTCGTAGGTCACCTCGATCAGTCGGCTGGCCCGGGTCGACGGCTCGCCAGTGACGAACATGCGGCTGGTGTCGCCATGCCAGCCATCCAGCACCACGGTGATGTCGATATTGAGCGTGTCGCCGTCGATCAGCTTCCGGTCGCCGGGAATGCCGTGGCAGACCACGTGGTTGATGGAGGTGCAGATGCTCTTGGGGAAGCCACGGTAATTCAGCGGCGCCGGCACCGCGTGGTGCGCCAGGATGAAGTCGTGGCACAATTGGTCGAGCCGGTCGGTGGTGACGCCGGTGACCACGAAGGGCGTCAGGTAGTCGAGCGTCTCCGCGGCCAGGCGGCCAGCCGCGCGCATGCCGCCGAAATCCGCTGCCGTGTGGATGGTGATCCGCCTCGCATCGCCACTGCCGTCCATCCGCAACCCGCCCCCTCAAGCTGGCACGTGACCACGCGCCTCAATGTTCTGCCGTCAAAATGCGCAGGGGGCGGGCAGCCTGCAAGGGTCCGGATGTCCGGAGCGGCCGCACTAGCCCGGCGAGCGGCCCGGCAGATAGAGCCGACGCTCCGCCCGCGGCGGCTCCGACCGGTTCCGCGCCGGTGCCCGCTCGGCCGCGCTGCGGGCCGTGCGGCGAACGGTGGCCTCCCGCGGGGGCATCGGCCAGTTCCGGCGCTTGACCACCGGCGCCGCCTCGATCACCGGCGCCCGACGCAGGGCGAGCGGACGTGCGCCGCCCCAACGCGATTGCGGCGCTGGCTCCGCCTGCGGCGGCATCTGCATGATCACCGGCGCCGCCTGTGCGGTGCCGATCAGGCCCGGCACGCGGAACGAGGGCGGCCGCCGCGCGATCTCCATCGGCGTCACGCCCAGCCGCAGAAAGCCCTGGTCCAGCAGCGCGGCCATGTGCTGGTCGCGCTCCCAGCCGTTGCTGGCGCCCAGCACCACGCCGATCAGCCGCGTGTCCCCGCGCATCGCCGACGTGACCACGTTGTAGCCCGACGCCTCCGTGTACCCCGTCTTGAGACCGTCCGCGCCGGCATAGGTCCGCAGCAAGGCCTGGTGGTTCGGCACGACCCGGCGGTGGAACACGAACGAGGGCGTGCTGAAATAATGGTAGAACTGCGGGAAGTCCTGGATCAGTCGGCGCGCCAGCAGGACTAGGTCGCGCGCCGTTGTCACCTGCCCCCAATCCGGCAGGCCCGAGGCGTTGCGGAACGTCGTCCGCGACATCCCGATTGCCCGGGCGCGCACGGTCATCATCTGCGCGAACCGGTCCTCGTCGCCGCCCAGCAATTCGCCGAGCGCAGCTGCCGCGTCGTTGGCCGACTTGGTCACCAGGCCGAGCAGCGCCTGCTCGACCGTCAGGCTGGTGCCGGGCACCAGGCCCAACTTGGTCGGCGGCATGGACGCGGCCCAGGACGAGACGGGCACCGGGTCGTTCAGGCCGAGCCGGCCGTCGCGAATCGCCTCGAACACCATGAACATGGTCATCATCTTGGTGAGGCTCGCGGGGAATCGATATTCGTCCGGATTGGCGGACGAGATGACCTGGCCGCTCTGGGCGTCGATCACCAGGGAGGAGTAGCGGTCCGAGCCGATTTGGGCTCGGGCGGGGTCGCACAAGCCGATGGCAGCGACGAGGAGAAACAGCATGGGCAGCGCATGCCGTCGCCATGCGGAACACAAACTCATCAGCACCGGTCCCCGGGTAGCACGGCGCTCAAGATACCGGCCGGCGCCGGGATTGTCCAGGCGATTTCACAACTGCGTCAACGGGTTATGAGGGGATATTCCTAAATGCGGTGCGCAACACCATGCACGCCGGCGTTCTCCGCCCTGCAAAAAATGCATTGTGCGATGCACAAAACTTCTTGTTTCGATGATTACGCCTCGGTATCAGGCAGATGTTGCACCGCAGCATGACCGTCCGGCGGGAGCTGTTGCAACTTTTCGCTTCGGGCGGACGACCGCTCTTTCATGGGACAGAAAAAATGAAGTCAGCTGAGCAGATTATCTCCTTCGGCCAGGGTAACGTCGAAGCGATGGTGCGTTCGAGCCAGATCGTGGCGACCGGCCTGCAGGACCTGTCCAAGCAGATGGCCGCCAACGCGCAGGCCGCCATGGACGAGAGCATGTCCACCTTCCGCGCGTTTGCCGGCGTGCGTTCGATCAAGGACCTGTTCCAGATGCAGGCGAACTTCGCCCGCGCCAGCATGGAGAAGGCTGTGGCCCACACCGGCCAGATCACCGAAGCGTCGTTCAAGTTGGCCGAGCAGGCCGCCGAGCCGATCGTCGGCCGCGTGTCTGTCGCCGTGGACAGCTTCAAGGCCGCCTAACGCCGAGGCGCCCGCCCGCAAGGGACGGCGCTCCAGCATCGATCGGAAAAGGCCCTGGCGTCACCGCCTGGGCCTTTTCTCGTTTGATGCACATCTCGTTCACGCTTTCTCAACTTCACCGGGCGAATATCCGGGGACGCCCAAGCGAAGGCTTTTCCCGGCGCTTCGCATTCCGATATGCTTCTCCTTGCTGCCGGGGCCGTGTCGGTCACGGGCACGACGGCGGGTCGAGCGGCGTGGGCATGGCTTGCGGCCAGGGGTTTAGGACGCCAGGGTATCAGGACGGATGAGCGACAACGACAAACGCGGCAACGGGGACGGACCCAATACGGGCGTGGTGGTCAAGGCTCGGCCGAAGACCCGCAAGCCTGCCATGTACAAGGTCCTGATGCTCAACGACGACTACACGCCCATGGAGTTCGTTGTGCATGTGCTGGAACGATTTTTTCAGAAGAACCGCGACGAAGCGACCCGCATCATGCTGCACGTCCATCGGCGCGGCGTGGGCGTTTGTGGGGCCTATACCTACGAGGTCGCCGAAACCAAGGTCACCCAGGTGATGGACCTGGCGCGGCAGAACCAGCATCCGCTGCAATGCACTATTGAGAAGGAATAGCCGCGAGCCCACCTTGGATTGTCATCGCCATTTAATGCTGCGACCCCTCCAGTCTGCCGAGGTTCGGTGGGAGGGGCAGTGCGAAGGAGCGTCTCACTCATGCTGTCCCGCAATCTAGAACAGACGCTTCACCGCGCCCTTTCGCTCGCCAGCGAGCGCCGGCATGAGTATGCGACTCTGGAACACCTCCTGCTCGGCTTGGCCGACGACAGCGACGCCGCCACCGTGTTGCGCGCCTGCGGCGTCGACCTCGACAAGCTGCGGCAGGACCTCAGTGAGTTCCTCGACAAGGACCTGTCGGGATTGGCGACCGATCGAGCCGGGGATCCCAAGCCGACCGCGGGGTTCCAGCGTGTCGTGCAGCGCGCCGCCATCCATGTGCAGAGCTCCGGCCGCGATGAAGTGACCGGCGCCAATGTCCTGGTCGCGCTGTTCAGCGAGCGGGAAAGCCACGCCGTCTATTTCCTCCAGTTGCAGGACATGACCCGGCTCGACGCCGTCAATTTCATCAGTCACGGCATCGCCAAGGCACCGGGCCGCGCCGCGCAGCGTCCGGTCCAGGGTGCGGCCAAAGAGGAGGGTGGTGCTACGGAAGGCGAACGCGAGGAAAAGCCGGGCCGCCGCGCACAGGACGCGCTGTCCAACTACTGCGTCAACCTCAATAAGAAGGCTGCCGCGGGCAAGATCGATCCCCTCATCGGTCGCGACACCGAGATCGAGCGCACGATCCAGATCCTGTGCCGCCGCACCAAGAACAACCCGCTCTACGTGGGCGATCCCGGCGTCGGCAAGACCGCAATTGCCGAGGGCTTGGCGAAGCGCATCGTGGAAGGCGACGTGCCGGAGGTGCTGGCCAAGAGCACGATCTTCGCACTCGACATGGGCGCCCTGCTGGCCGGCACGCGTTACCGCGGCGATTTCGAAGAGCGGCTCAAGGCCGTCGTGACCGAGTTGGAGGCGCATCCCGGCTCCATCCTGTTCATTGACGAGATCCACACCGTGATCGGCGCTGGCGCGACCAGCGGCGGCGCGATGGACGCCAGCAACCTGCTGAAGCCCGCGCTGGCCTCCGGCTCGATGCGGTGCGTCGGCAGCACGACCTACAAGGAATATCGCAACTACTTCGAGAAGGACCGGGCGCTGGTCCGCCGTTTCCAGAAGATCGATGTCAACGAGCCGTCGCTCGAGGACGCTGTAAAGATCCTGCGCGGCCTCAAGACCAACTACGAGAAGCACCACAAGGTCCGTTACACCGAGGAGGCCATCCGCGGTGCCGTCGAGCTGTCGGCCAAATACATCAACGACCGCAAGCTGCCGGACAAGGCGATCGACGTCATCGACGAGGTCGGCGCGAGCCGCATGCTGCTGCCGGAAGGCAAGCGCCGCAAGAACGTCACGCTCAAGGACGTCGAGGAGATCGTCGCCAAGATCGCCCGCATCCCACCCAAGTCGGTGTCGCAGGACGACAAGGAGACGCTGCGTCATCTCGAGCGCGACCTGAAAGGCATGGTGTTCGGCCAGGACAAGGCGATCGAGGCCCTGTCCGCTGCGATCAAGCTGTCGCGCGCCGGGTTGCGCGAGGTCGAGAAGCCGATCGGCAACTACCTGTTCAGCGGCCCGACCGGCGTCGGCAAGACGGAAGTCGCCAAGCAGCTCGCCTCTACCCTCGGCATCGAGCTGACCCGGTTCGACATGTCGGAATACATGGAGCGGCACAGCGTTTCGCGTTTGATCGGCGCACCGCCGGGCTATGTCGGTTTCGACCAGGGCGGCCTGCTGACCGACGCCATCGACCAGCACCCGCACTGCGTGCTGTTGCTCGACGAGATCGAGAAGGCGCACCCGGATCTGTTCAACATCCTGCTGCAGGTGATGGACCACGGGAAGCTGACCGATCACAACGGCAAGGTCGTCGACTTCCGCAACGTCATCCTGATCATGACGACGAACGCGGGCGCTTCCGACATGGCCAAGGAGGCCATCGGGTTTGGCCGGACGGAGCGCGAGGGCGAGGATGAAGAGGCGATCAAGCGCCTGTTCACTCCGGAGTTCCGCAACCGCCTCGATGCGACGATCACCTTCGCTGGCCTGACGCCGGAGATCGTGGGCCGCGTGGTCGAGAAGTTCGTCATGCAGCTTGAGGCCCAGTTGGCCGACCGCAACGTGACGATCGAGCTGTCCTCGGCTGCCAAGGAGTGGCTCGCCGAACGCGGCTACGACCGTCTCTACGGTGCGCGTCCGCTCGGCCGCGTCATCCAGGAGTACATCAAGAAGCCGCTCGCGGAGGAGTTGCTGTTCGGCAAGCTCGCCAAGGGCGGTGCGGTCAAGGTGGCCCTCAAGGAGGGCAAGCTCGAGTTCGAATACACCGAAGCCGCCGCGCCCCCGGCGAAGGAAGGCGACGGCGACGAGGGCGGTCTCGAGAAGGAACCGGAGACCGTCGAATGAAGGCGGTCTGGAACGGACGCACGCTCGCCGAGAGCGACGACATCGTGACGGTGGAGGGGAATGCCTACTTCCCTGCCGCCGCTCTCGACCGCTCGCTCGTTCAGCCCAGCTCGCACACATCCGTGTGCGGTTGGAAGGGCACGGCGAATTACTATTCGCTCGACGTGGACGGTAAGCGCAACGACAACGCCGTCTGGTTCTATCCAGAACCCAAGGACGCGGCAGCCAATATCCGGGACCGCGTGGCGTTCTGGAAAGGCGTCACCGTCACGGCGTGACGGGAGCGAAAGCTCCCCGACCGCCGCGCGCGGCCAAGCCGGGTTTTCCCGCCGCCCGCTTTACGCTAGGTGATTGCGATGACCCGCTCGGCGGACCTCACCCGCAACACCTCCGAAACACAGATCACCCTCAAGCTGGACCTCGACGGCACGGGTCAGGCGCGCCTGCGGAGTGGCATCGGCTTCCTCGACCACATGCTGACGGCTTTCGTGCGGCACTCGATGTTCGACGTCGAGATCGACGCCAGCGGCGATCTGCACATCGACGACCATCACACGGTCGAGGATATCGGCATCGTGCTGGGCCAAGCCATGGCCCGCGCCATCGGCGACAAGCGCGGCATCCGGCGTTACGGCCATGCCGCCGTGCCGATGGACGAGGCACTGGTGGAGGCCACCGTCGACTTCTCGGGCCGCGCCTATCTCGGCTGGTCCGTCCGCTGGGAGCGCGACAAGGTCGGCACATTCGACACCGAGCTGTTCGAGGAGTTCTTCCGCGCCCTCGCCGGCAACGCCGCCGTGACGCTGCACATCCGTCAGCTCGCCGGCACTAGCGCGCACCACGTCGCGGAAGCCTGCTTCAAGGCGGTCGCCCGCGCGTTGCGGCAGGCCAGCGAGCCCGACCCGCGAGCCCCCGGGTCGATCCCATCGACCAAGGGCTCGTTGTGAGGAGCTACACCGCGCATCTCAAGCCCGGTCGCACCCCGGTCCTCTCTCGCGAGGGGTGGAGCTGGGGTGCCGCCCTGTTCGGCCCGCTCTGGCTGGCGGGGTCGCGCGCCTGGATCCCCGCCCTGCTGGAACTCGCGGGCTTCATCGGGGTGCTCGCCCTGGCACCGGCCGGCCTGGTCCGTCCGCTTCTGTTCGGAAGCTTCCTCTTCAACGGACTCCTAGGGCGCGATCTGGTCCGCTGGTCGCTCGAGCGGCGTGGCTACGCCCTGAACCACGTCGTGGTCGCGCCCGATGCCGACGCCGCCTTGCTGCGCCTGCTTTCCGTCCGCCCCGAGTTGACGGAGGCAGCGGAATGATGCGCGTCGCCGTGGTCGATTACGGCAGCGGCAATCTCGCCTCCGCCTCGCGCGCGCTTGCCGAAGCCGCGTCCGCCGCCGGCATTGCGGCCGAGATCAGCGTCACCGCCGACCCGGCCGCCATCGCCGCCGCCGACCGCTTGGTGCTCCCGGGCCAGGGCGCCTTCCGCGACTGCGCCGCCGGGCTGGCCGCCGAGCCCGGCCTGCGCGACGCGATCGAGCGCAGCGTCGCCGACAATCGGCCTTTTCTCGGCATATGCGTCGGCATGCAGCTCATGGCCGAGCGCGGCCTCGAGCATGGCGAGACGCCCGGCTTCGGCTGGATCCGTGGCGAGATCGCGCCCATGGACGCGCCCGGCCTGCGCCTGCCGCAGATGGGCTGGAACCAGCTGCACTTCACGCCCGGCGCCCACCCCCTGCTCGACGGCCTGCAACCCGGCGACCACACCTATTTCGTTCACAGCTACGCCCTGCGCGGGGGCCGCGACGAGGAGCAGCTCGCCGTGACCGACTATGGCGGCCCGGTGCCGGCCATCGTCGCCGCCGGCAACCGCGCCGGCACCCAGTTCCACGTCGAGAAGAGCCAGACGGTCGGCCTGCGCATCCTCGCCAATTTCCTTCGCTGGTCGCCCCCCGCCCGGTCCGTCCCGTGAGCGGCGAGCTGACCCATAGCCTCGAGGTCGCTCGCGTCACCGACTGGACGGAGGACGATCTCAGCCAGATCTGCGAAGCCGCCGACGCAGCCGTCATCGAGGGCGGCGGCTTCGGCTGGCTCAAATCGCCCGGCCGCCGGGCGCTGGAAAGCTACTTTCGCGGCGTGTTGCTCGTGCCGGGCCGCGAGATGTTCGTCGCCCGCCTCGATGGCACCATCGTGGGCAGCGCCCAGCTCGTGCGGCCCCCGCGCAACAACGAGGCGCAGGCCTTTGCCGCCACCCTGACCCACGCCTTCATCGCCCCCTACGCCCGCGGTCACGGCCTGGCCGTGTTGCTGCACCGGCGCGTCGAGGAGGCTGCCCGCGCACAGGGCTACCAAGTCCTGAACCTCGACGTACGCGAAACCCAGACCGCGGCCATCAATCTTTACGACCGCCTCGGCTATCAGCGCTGGGGCGAGCATCCCTATTATGCCCGCGTCAACGGCCAGACCGTGCGGGGCATCTACTTCGTCAAGCCGCTCAAGGAAGACCGCAAGCCGTGATCCCCCTGCCGTGATCCTGTATCCCGCCATTGACCTCAAGGGCGGCGCCTGCGTCCGCCTCCGCCGTGGCGACATGGATCAAGCCACCGTCTATTCCGACGATCCGGCCGCTCAGGCCCGCGCCTGGCAGGATGCCGGCTGCCAATGGCTGCACGTGGTCGACCTCGACGGCGCCTTCGCCGGCAAGCCAGTCAACGCCGCCGCCGTGGACGCCATCTTGGCCGCCGCGACCGTACCGGTCCAGCTCGGCGGCGGCATTCGCGACCGCGCCGGCATCGAGCGGTGGCTCGACGCCGGTATCCGGCGCGTCATCCTCGGGAGCGCCGCCGTCAAGAACCCGGCCCTCGTGCACGAAGCCTGCCGCGCCCATCCTGGCCGGATCGCCGTCGGCATCGACGCCCGCGACGGCATCGTCGCGACCGAGGGCTGGGCGGAAAGCTCCGGCCTGCCCGCCGCCGAGCTCGCCGCCCGCTTCGAGGATGCCGGCGTGGCCGCCATCATCTACACCGATATCGGCCGCGACGGCATGCTGACCGGCTTCAACCTCGACGCCACCCTCGGCCTGGCCGCGCGCCTGCGCACCCCCGTGATCGCCAGCGGCGGCGCCGGCTCGCTGGCCGACCTGCGCGCCCTGGTCGACGCCGGGCTCCCCTCGGCCCGGATCGACGGCGCCATTGTCGGCCGCGCGCTGTATGACGGCCGCATCGACCTGCGCGAGGCCCTCGCCGTATTCGCGCCCGCCCCATGCTGAAGCTGCGCGTCATTCCCTGCCTCGACGTCAAGGACGGGCGCGTGGTCAAGGGCGTCAACTTCGTCGGTCTGCGCGACGCCGGCGATCCGGTCGAGCAGGCCGCCCTCTACGACGCGGCCGGCGCCGACGAACTCACCTTTCTCGACATCACCGCCAGCCACGAAAACCGCGACACCATTCTCGACGTCGTGTCCCGCACTGCCGCCCGCATCTTCCTGCCGCTCACCGTCGGCGGCGGCGTCCGCTCGGCCGAGGACATGCGCCGGCTGCTCCTGGCCGGCGCCGACAAGTGCAGCATGAACTCTGCCGCCGTGGCCCGCCCCGGGCTGGTGACGGAGGCGGCCGAGAAGTTCGGCAGTCAATGCGTGGTCGTCGCCGTGGATGCCCGCGCGACGGCGCCCGGGCAGTGGGAGGTCTTCACCCATGGCGGCCGCACCGCCACCGGGCTCGACGCGGTGGAATGGTGCCGCCAGGTCGCCGAGCGCGGCGCCGGCGAGATCCTGCTCACCAGCATGGACCGCGACGGCACCGGGGCCGGCTTCGACACCGACCTGCTCCGCGCGGTTTGCGCCGCCGTCCGTGTGCCGGTGGTCGCCTCCGGCGGCGTCGGCCGGCTCGAGCATTTCGTGGACGGCGCCCGCGCCGGCGCCACCGGGTTGCTGGCGGCCAGCGTGTTCCACTTCGGCACGTTCTCCATCGCGCAGGTCAAGGACGCCCTTGGCGAAGCCGGGCTGCCGGTGCGGCACACCGAGACGGTGCCGGCATGAGCAAGGCCGCCAAACCGCCCAAGGCGCCCAAGCCGGCCGTCGCCGGGCCCGAGATCATGGACCGTCTGTGGGCCACCGTGCTCGACCGGCGCACCGCTGACCCGGCGCACAGCCATTCCGCCCGCCTGCTCTCCCGCGGCACCCCCAAAGTCGCGCAGAAATTCGGCGAAGAAGCCGTCGAATGCCTCATCGAGGCCGTCGGCAAGAACGAGAAGGCCATGGTCGCCGAGAGCGCGGACGTGCTCTACCACCTGATCGTCCTCTGGGTGTCCTGTGGCCTCAAGCCGGAGCAGGTCTGGGCCGAGCTGCAGCGACGCGAGGGTGTCAGCGGCGTCGCGGAAAAGGCCGCGCGCGCCACGACCGGCACCCGCAAGATCCCCTGACCGGAGCCCGGCCGTGCAACGCTTCTCGCTCGATGAACTCAGTGTTGGCCAGCGCTTCCAGAGCGGGTCCGTCACGGTCGACGCCGCGGAGATCCGCGAGTTCGCCGGCCGCTACGACCCTCAACCCTTCCACCTCGACGAGGCCGCGGCGCAGAACAGCGTCTTCGCCGGTCTGGCCGCCAGCGGGTGGCACACCGCGGCCTTGACCATGCGCCTGCTGGTCGATGGCGGCCTGCCGCTGGACGGCGGGCTGATCGGCGCCGGCGTCGAGGTCGCCTGGCCCGCCCCAACCCGCCCCGGCGATACGCTCCATGTGGTCGCCGAAATCGTGGAGATCCGCCCTTCCGCCTCCCGCCCCGACCGCGGCTGGGTCACCGTCTCGGCCGAGACGCGCACCGCGGCCGGCACCGTGGTGCAGACGCTCAAGTCGCGCATGCTGGTGTTCCGGCGCGACGCGCTGCCAGATACGCCCGCGCCGGCCCGCTGAGCCGCAGCCCGGCCCACGCGCCGGCTGGAAAATATTCGGCGCCGATCACCTCTCGCCCATCCAGCCGCAGCGCCGGTCGCTCCGCGAGCGCCACTTCGAACACGGACACCGTCTCCGGCCGCCCATCCCACCGCCCCGTGACCACCACCGGCGCCGTGTCGAGGGCGAGCGAAAGGCCGAGCTCCTCCCGCATCTCGCGGGCCGCCGCCTCGGCCGGGTCTTCGCCGGGCTCGACCCCGCCGCCCGGCAGGCTCCATTCCGGCCGATACGACGCGCGCACCAGCAACACCGCCCCGTCCACCGACAGCGCCACCAGCGCGCCCCGATGCGGCCGACGCCGCACCCGCCACCACAGCCGCGCCAGCGGATACGCGGTGCGGAAGACGAGCCGCCAGCCCCGGTCAGCCAGCGTCGGCGCGCTCACGTCCAGTAGAGCACCGTGGTCGCCGGCAACCAGCGCGCGATCGACGCCTCCAAGGCGGCCCGCATCGCGACCATCTCCTCGCGCGGGAACACGTACTTGACCGAGCCGAACTTGGTCGTCTTCCGGCTCCGCAGCGCCTCGTCCATCTCCAGCCCGCTTCCCGGATACCAGCCGGCCAGCACGCCCTTCGACTTCGGCGTGAACCGGTGGGTGATCAGCTCCCCCGTCAGCCCCACGTCCTCCACCCCTTCCAGCGCCGCCGCCACCCGCTCGAACAGCCGGTCATAGGCCTCCGCCCAACCCGGCAGCCGCAGGATGGGCGCTACCGTGAGCCCTACCTTGTAGCCGGCCTGGGCCATCGCGCGCAGCGCCGCGAGCCGGGCCGCCATCCGCGGCGCGCCGCCCTCGTAGCGCTCCGCCGCCTCCGCATTGACGGAGAACCGCACCCGCGTCCGCCCGCCATGCGCCAGGCCGAGCAGCGGCTCGACGGCGGCGAACTTGGTCGTGAAGCGCAGTTGCGCCGGCGCGTCCCACACCCCGAAATAGCGGATGCTCTCCGCCAGCGTCCCGGTGATGTGCTCGATCCCGAGCGGGTCGGTGTAGCAGGAGCACTCGAACGTCGTGCCCTCCCCCGCCCGCGCCTCGGAGGTGGAGGTGACGGTGCCCGCACCCAGCGCCGGCGGCAGCGTGTCGAGGATCTCCGGCAGGTTGGCATACGCGCGCACGATCGGCGGTCCCGCCAGCGACCCCGCCAGGTAGCAATACGCGCAATGCGCCGGGCAGCCCTCGGCCAGGTCGAACCGCCAATCGGCCGAGGGCGGGATCGGCTGCAGGCGCCGCCGGCTCGGGCTCGCCGTCACCACTGCCAGCGTCCGCTTGGCGTCGCGATACGCATCCGGCAACCCGGTCAGCCGGTCCGCCTTCAGCCGAATGACCTCCGCGCCCAGCGCCGCCGCGCGCTCCACCATGGCCGCGCCCTGCTCCCAACGCAGCGCCGAGGGCGTGACCAGAACGAAGCGTGGGGACCATGGGGCAGGCATCGCCTTCATATCGGCGCCCCCAGCCCGCCTGCATCCCTCCCTCGGCTCCGTGCGGTTCGGGGGCGGATCTAGTACGACTTCGGCAGCCCCAGCACGCGCTCGGAGATGAAGGACAGGATCATCTGCTCCGTCACCGGCGCGATCCGCGTCAGGATCGCCTCCCGGAACAGCCGCTCGACCTGGTATTCCTTCGCGTAGCCCATGCCGCCATGGGTCAGCACCGCCTGCGTCGCCGCATCGAACGCGGCCCGTCCGGCCAGGAACTTGGCCGCGTTCGCCTCCGCGCCGCATGACCGGCCATTGTCGTATAGCCACCCGGCCCGCAGCACGGACCAGTAGGCCGACTCCAGATACGCCCAGCACTCCGCCAGCGGATGCTGGATGCCCTGATTCTGCCCGATCGGCCGGCCGAACACGACGCGCTCCTTGGCGTACGCCGTCGCCCGCCGCAGCGCGTCACGCCCGACGCCGATCGCCTCGCTGGCCACCAGGATGCGTTCCGGGTTGAGGCTGTCGAGGATGTAGCGGAACCCCTGCCCTTCCTCGCCCACCCGGTCCTCGTCCGGCACGAACAGGTCGTCGATGAACACCGCGTTCGAGTCCACCGCGTTGCGCCCCATCTTCTTGATGCGCCGGACCTCGATCTTGGAGCGGTCCATGTCCGTGTAGAACAGCGTCATGCCGTCGGTCGGCTTCTTGCAATCCTTCTTGGCCGTGGTCCGCGTCAGCAGCAGGATCTTGTGCGCGACCTGCCCGGTCGAGGTCCACATCTTGCGCCCGGTCACCCGGTAGCCGTCGTTGGTCCGCTTGGCGAACGTCTTCAGCCCGGTGGTATCCAGCCCGGCATCCGGCTCCGTCACCCCGAAGCACGCCTTCTCCTCGCCGCGGATCAGCGGCTTGAGCCAGCGGTCCTGTTGCTCCGGGGTCCCGTGCACGACGATGGCGTGCGGGCCAAACATGTTGATGTGGATGGCCGAGGCCGCGGAGTAGCCGCCGTTGGACGAGGTGGCCGCCTGCATCATCACCGCCGCCTCCGTCACGCCCATGCCGGACCCGCCGAGCCGCTCCGGCATCGTCATGCCGAGCCAGCCGCCGGCCGCCATCGCCTCGTAATATTCCTCGGGAAACCGTGCCTGCTCCTCGCAATCGGTCCAGTAGGCATCGCTGAAATCGGCGCAGACTTTGCGCACCCCTTCGTCGATCGCCACCTGCTGCTCGGTCAACTCGAAGTCCATGGCTCCCCCCGCCCGCGGCTTGTGCCGCCGAGGGCGGAGGCTAGTGTATCGGCACCGCCGCACAAGAACGGAACCATGGGCCCCACCGCCATCCCGCGCTTCACGCTGCCCTCGACCAACCGCCGCGTCCTGCTCTCCGCCCGCCCGCACGGCGTGCCGCAGGCCGGCGACTTCACGCTCGACACCGCTGCCGTCCCGGAACCGGCCGAGGGTCAAATCCTGGTGCGCACGCTCTACTGGTCAGTCGATCCGGCGCAACGCGGCTGGGCGGCCGACGAGGCGAACTACGCCAAGCCCGTCCCGCTCGGCACGCCCATGCGCGCGCTCGGCATCGGCGTCGTCGTCCGTTCCCGCGCCGAAGGTCTTGCCGAGGGCAGCTTCGTCTACGGATGGTTCGGCTGGCAGGACTACGCCGCCGTGGGCCCGGCGGCCGTGGTCTCGGTGTGCGAGCAAGCGGTGCCGCTGAGCGCGCATGCCGGGCTGCTCGGCATCAACGGATTGACCGCGTATTTCGGCCTCGTCCCGCTCGGCCGCCCCGTCTCGGGCGACACGTTGCTGGTGTCCACCGCGGCCGGATCCGTCGGCAGCTTCGTCGGCCAGATCGGCAGGATCATGGGATGCCGCACGCTGGGCCTGACCGGCGACGACGCGAAGGTGGCCCTCTGCCGCGAGCGCTTCGGCTACGACGAGGCCGCCAACTACCGCAGCGTCGACGTCGGCGCCGTCCTCGACGGCTGGGCGCCTGGCGGCCTGCAGGTCTACTTCGACAACACGGGCGGCCCCATCCTGGACGCCGCGCTGCGCCGCATGGCCGTCGGCGGGCGCATCGTGCAGTGCGGCACTGCGGCCAACCAAACCTGGACACCGCCGCCCACCGGCCCGCGCAACGAACGCGAGATCATGACCCGGCGCCTCGTCTGGAGCGGCTTCGTCGTGTTCGACCATATCGCCCGCTTTCCGGAGGCCATCCGCCAGCTCGCGGAATGGCATCGCGACGGCAAGCTGTTCTACGAGGAAGACATCGCCGACGGGCCCGACGCGGCCCCAGGCGCCATCGCCGGGCTCTACGCCGGGGAGAACCGCGGCAAGCGCTTGATCTACGTCGGCGGCTGATCCCCGGCGCGTGAATGCGCTTGTGGACGACGGTCTGGCTGATAGTCTCCGCGCCTGAGGCAGCCGCGGCGACCCCCGCCGAACGCGCTACCCGGGGGGACGTTGTCATGAGCGCCACGACGGTCGATACCGCCATCATCGGGGCCGGGTTCGCCGGGCTCTACATGCTGCACCAGTTGCGCGGAAAGGGCTTCAGCACCCGCGTGTTCGAGGCCGGGTCCGGCGTCGGCGGCACCTGGTATTGGAACCGCTACCCCGGCGCCCGTTGCGACGTGCAGAGCCTGGAATATTCCTACTCGTTCTCCGACGAGCTGCAGGACGAGTGGCACTGGACCGAGCGTTACGCCACCCAGCCCGAGATCCTCCGATACGCCGAGCACGTGGCCGACCGTTTCGACCTGCGGCGCGACATCACCTTCGACACCCGGGTCACCCGCATGGCCTTCGACGACGCGGCCGAGTTCTGGACCGTGTGGACCGACACGGGCGAGGAAGTGCGCGCGCGTTTCGTGGTCACCGCGACGGGCTGCCTGTCCGCGGCCCGCGCGCCGGAGATCCCCGGCCTGTCCTCGTTCCGCGGCCGGGTGTTCCATACCGGGCAGTGGCCGCACGAGCCCGTGCATTTCACCGGCGAGCGCGTCGGCCTGATCGGCACCGGCTCTTCCGGCATCCAGACCACGCCGGTGGTCGCCGCCGAGGCGGCCGAGCTCACCGTGTTCCAGCGCACCCCCAACTTCTCCATCCCCGCCCGCAACGGCCCGCACGACCCGGCGGTGGTGCAGGATTGGAAGGCCAACTACCGCGAGAAGCGCGACCGCGCCCGCGAGACGGCCGCCGGCGTGCTGTTCGACTACACCGACACCAAGGCGCACGATCTCCCCCCCGACGCCCGCCGCACCCATTTCGAGACGCGCTGGGGCGAGGGCGGCACCAGCTTCACGCGCTCCTTCGCCGACCTCATGCTCGACCGCACCGCCAACGACACCGCCGCCGAGTTCGTCCGCGACAAGATCCGCGCCGCAGTGACCGACCCGGCCGTCGCCGCCCTGCTCTGCCCGCATGATCACCCGATCGGCACCAAGCGCATCTGCGTCGATGACGGCTACTACGAAGCCTTCAACCGTCCCAACGTCCGCCTGGTCGACATCCGCGCCACCCCGATCGAGGCGATCACGGAGACCGGGCTGCGCACGACGGCCGAAAGCTTCGATTTCGACAGCCTGATCCTGGCCACCGGGTTCGATGCCATGACCGGCCCGCTGCTGCGCCTGAACATCACCGGCAGTGGCGGCCAACGCCTCGCCGACACATGGGCCGCGGGACCGCGCAGCTATCTCGGCCTCGCCGTCGCCGGCTTCCCGAACCTGTTCACCATCACCGGGCCGGGCAGCCCCTCCGTGCTGAGCAACATGATCGTCAGCATCGAGCAGCACGTGGAATGGATCGCCGACTGCCTGGTCAGCCTGCGCGCGCGGGGCATCACCCGTATGGAGGCCGACCCGGCGGCCCAGGATGACTGGGTCGCTCATGTCAACGAGGTGGCCCACCGCACGCTCTTTCCGCACGCCAATAGCTGGTACATGGGCGCCAACGTGCCCGGCAAGCCACGCGTGTTCATGCCCTATGTCGGCGGCGTCGGCGCCTATCGGAAAACCTGCGCGGAGGTGGCGGCCGACGGCTATCGCGGCTTCCACCTCGGCGCGGCCCGACCGGCGGAGCAGGCGGCATGAGCCCGACCCGGCGCGGCCTCCTCGCCGGCGGCAGCGCGCTGGTGCTGGGCGGGCGGGCACGGGCGCAGGCGGCGCCCCTGCGCATCGGCGTGCTGACCGACCTGTCCGGCATCATGATGGATTACTCCGGACCCGGCACCGTCGGCGCCGTCAGCATGGCGATCGCGGATTGGGGCGGGACCGTCGGCAACCGGCCGATCGAACTCGTGACCGGCGACCACCTCAACAAGGCCGATGTCGGCCTCGGCATCGCCCGGCAATGGTACGATAGCGGCGTCGGCGCGATCTTCGACATCGGCTCGTCCGCCGTCGCCTTCCCCCTGCAGACGCTGGCGCGCGAGAAGAACAGGCTGGTGGTGTTCACCTCCTCGGCCAGCGCCGACCTTACCGGCAGCGCCTGCTCGCCCAACGGCATCCATTGGACGTTCAACAACTACTCCCAGGCGCTCGGCGCCGTGCGCTACCAATCGGCCCACGGCGCGCAGAGCTGGTACTTCCTCACCGTGGACTACGCCTACGGCCGCAACGTACAGCGCGACACCACCGCCATGATCGAAGCGGCCGGCGGCCGGGTTCTGGGGTCGACGCTGCATTCCTTCGACACGACCGACTTCTCCTCCTCCATCCTGGCCGCGCAGGCGTCCAAGGCCGACGTGATCGCGCTGGCGACCACCACGGCGCACGCCGCCAACCTGGTCAAGCAGGCCGACGAGTTCGGCATCCGCGCCTCCGGCCAGAAGCTCGCCCCGCTCAGCCTCACGCTGCACGACGTCAAGGCGATCGGGCTGCAGGCCGGCCAGGGCATGATCGAGACCGCACCCTATTACTGGGACCAGAATGAGCGCACCCGCGCCTTTGCCGAACGCTACCGGGCCAAGACCGGCAAGATGCCCAACATGGCCCAGGCCAGCGCCTACGGGGCCGTCACCCACTATCTCCGCGCCGTGCAGTCCGCCGGCACCGACGCGACGGGGCCGGTGGTCGCCGCCATGAAGGCGACCCCGATCAACGACTTCATGACGGAGAACGGCATCATCCGCGCCGATGGCCGCGTGATCCGCACCATGTACATCCTGCAGGTGAAGAGCCCGGCGGACTCCCGTGGCGAGTGGGACCTCGAGACGGTCGTCGGCACCATCCCCGGCGACGAAGCCTTCCAGCCGCCCTCGCCGGCCTGCGCGCTGAACAAGGCCTGATCCCGCTCTCGATTGACGGCACCCGACGCCGCGCCGTATTGAATTAACTATTCGCACCGCCCGATGCACGGGCGGGCCTAGGGAGGCCGTCCGCCATGAAATGGACAACCGCCATCGTCGCAGCCTGCCTCGTCTGGACGCCGGCCGCCTGGGCGCAAGCCACCTTCAAGCTGCGTGCGTCGCTCGACACCTCGCCCACGCACGCGCGCACCCTCGTCGTTGCCGACTACCTCAAGAAGCTGGCCGACGCGTCCGGCGGGCGGATCCAGACGGAGCTGTTCAGCAGCGGCCAACTCTTCCGCGACCGCGACGTCACCAAGGCGTTGCGCCAGGGCAGCATCGAGATGGCGGTCCCCGGCACCTGGGTGCTGACCGGCTTCGTGCCGGATACCGACGTGTTCCAACTGCCCAGCTTCTTCGGGCAGGACGCGAAAGTGGTCTATGCCGCCGTGGATGGCGGTATCGGCAAGACCATCGACGACGAGCTGCAGAGCAAGCTTTCCGTGAAGGTCATCGGCCCTTGGCTGCCGCTCGGCTACCAGAACACCTACAGCACCGCCAAGCCGATCCGTAGCTTCGCCGATCTCGCCGGCATGAAGATCCGCAACTCCGGCGGCGCCGGGCAGGCGATCCGCGCCAAGTTCTTCAATGCCCAGCCCAACATGACTGCCTGGCCCGACGTGCCGCTCGCCCTGTCGCAGGGCACGTTCGACGGCCTCACCTCCACCGATGAAAGCCTCGCCAGCGCCAAGCTGTGGGATTCCGGGGTGAAGTTCGGCTTCGAGGACCACGAGTTCATCGGCTTCTACCTGCCCATGGTCAGCGACGCCTTCTACCGCAAGCTGCCGCCCGACCTGCAGGGCCTGCTCGTGTCGGTCTGGGCCGACAACATCAAGGCGTATCGCGACCAGATGGAGGCCGCCCAGGCCCAGGCGCGCAAGACGTTGGAAGCCAACGGGATCGTCTTCGTCGCCCCCGCGCCCACCGAGCTGGCCGACACACGCGCCAAGATGATGCCGATGCAGGACGCGGTCGCCAAGGAGCTGCGGATCAGCCCGGCGGTGATGAAGGAAGTGGGCGCCGACAAGGGGCTGAACGGCAGCTGAGCGCCCCCGCCATGGGCGCCACCCTACTGCGCGCGTGGGATTTCACGGAGCGCACGCTGATCGGCCTGCTCGGCGCCGGCGCGCTGGGGATCGGCACATACCAGGTCATCGGCCGCTATATCGACCCTCGCATCTCGTTCCAATACGGCGACGAACTGGTCGTCTATCTCACCGTGTGGGCCGTGTTCCTCGCGTCCAGCCAGCTCGTCCGCACCGACGGTCACGTGCGGCCCGACATCGTGCTGCGCCTGTTGCGGCCGGGTGTCGCGCGGTGGGTTGAGGCGTTCAACTGCTGCGTCGCCATCGCCTTCTGCGCCGGGCTGGTCTGGTGCGGCTGGCAGATCACGCAGGGCTCGTGGGAGCTGGATGAGCGCAGCATCACCGGGCTCGAATTCCCCATGTGGATCTACTACGCCTCCGTGCTGGCCGGGGGCGCCCTCATGCTGGTGCGCTACCTGATCCGGCTCTACCGCTTCGTGTTCCGTTTCGACCCGGCGACCACGGTCATCGCCACGCAAGACCACTGACGGTGCCGGCCGCCGCGTTCCTCGTCGCCTTCTTCGGCCTGCTCGCGGCCGGGATGCCGATCTTCCTGGTGCTGGGCATGAGCGCCGCCGGGCTGTTCGCCGTCACCGGGCAGCCGCTGGTCTCCATCGCGCAGAAGATCGTGGACGAGCTCAACTCGTCTACCCTGATGGCGCTGCCCTTGTTCGTCATGGCTGCGGCGTTCATGCGCCGGGGCGGTGTCGCCAAGGCACTGGTGGACGTCGCGACCGGCTGGTTCGGCCAGCTCCGCGGCGCGCTCGGCCTGGTCACCGTGGTGTCGTGCACGCTGTTCGCCGCCATTTGCGGCTCCTCGGTGGCGACCGCGCTGGCCATGGGCACCATCCTGGTGCCGGCCATGATCGAGCGCGGCTACCCGCGGCATTTCGCGCTCGGCGTGGTCGGCGCGTCCGGCACCATCGGCATCGTCATCCCGCCCAGCCTGCCGCTGATCCTCTACGGGTTGATCGCGGAGCAATCGGTGCCCCGCCTGTTCCTCGCCGGTATCCTGCCGGGCCTGTTGCAGGCAGCGACCTTCTTCGCCTGGGTGCTGTTCTACGCCTATCGCTACAAGCTCCCGCGCGAGCCCGTCGCCCCGCGCGGGGCGATCCTCCGCAACACGGTGGCCGCGCTGCCGGCGCTCGCCGTGCCGGCCATCGTCATGGTCGGGATCTACGGCGGCCTGATGACGGTGACGGAATCGGCCGCCGTCGCCGCGACCACGGCGCTGGTGGTCAGCCTGGTATTCTACCGTGGCTTTCGCCTCCGCGAGACGCTCGGCGTCATCGCGGACGCGATCAAGAGCGCCGGCACCATCATGATCATCGTCGCCACCGCGCTCGCCTTCGGGCACTGGATGACCGATTCCGGCGTGCCCGCCCGCCTCGTGCAGTTCACCCTCGACCACCACCTGCACCCCTGGCAGTTCCTGCTCGCCATCAACGTGTTGCTGCTGGTGCTCGGGTGCTTCCTCGAGGTCGCGGCCACCCTGCTGGTGGTGATGCCCATCCTCGCCCCGGCGCTGCAGCCGCTGGGCGTCGACCCCATCCATTTCGCGATCGTGTTCACCCACAACATGGAGATCGCGCTCATCCACCCGCCGGTCGGGCTGAACCTCTATGTTCTAGCGACAATCTCGACCGCGCCGATCACGGAGGTGGTGCGCGGCATCTTCCCGTTCCTGCTCCTGCTGCTGATCTGCCTCGGCATCATCACCTACGTGCCGCAGCTTTCGCTCTGGTTGCCCAACCTGGTCTATGGCCATGGCTGACCGGTCAGAGCGGCTCGAGCACCGGGTGCGTGCCGTCGACCAGGCGGTGCCGCAACAGCACGTGCTCGCGCACGGCTTTGCGGCTGATCTTCAGCATGGCGTTGCGCGGCAGTTCGGGCATCGCCAGCAGCGCGCGGGGGCGCTTGTAGCCGGTCATGCCCGCGATGGCGGCCTGCAAGGCGGCTTCCCACCCCGGCGCCGGGTCCTCCGCCACGGCGACGATCACCTCGCCCCAGTATTCGGATGGCAGCCCGAACGCGACCACTTCGCCCCGACCCAGCGCCGCGCTCAGCACGCGTTCGACCTCCTCCGGCGCCACCTTGTAGCCGCCCGATTTGATGACGTCGGCAGCGCGCCCGGTCAGGTGCAACCGCCCGCGCGCGTCGAGGTAGCCGAGGTCGCCGGTCTCGTGGAAGGCGCCGGGCGGCAGCTTCTCGTAGCCGTCCAGCCGCAGGGTGCCCGCCATCATCTGCTGGCCCCGCAGCGCGACCTCGCCGACGGTGTCCGGCGCCGGGTCGGACTGGCCGTCGATGGTGATCTCCACGCCGCTCGCCGGCCAGCCGACGCAGGCATCGGCGTGCTCGCCGCCTTCGTCGAACCATGCCGCCACCTCCGGCGCGTCCAGCACGGTGATCGGGTTGACCATCTCGGTCTTGCCGTAGGTGATGCGGATGACCGGGCCGAACACGGCGCAGGCGCGGGCATACAGCCGCGGCGACAGTACGGCCGTGCCGCAATAGATCGTCTTGAGCCCCGGCAGCTCCGTGCCTTCCGCCGCCGCGACGATCTTGGCCAGCACGGTGGGCGGCGCGAACATCTCGTCCACCTCCCGCCGCCGCAACAGGCCGAGCACGTGCTCGGTATCCACCCCGTCCAGCAGCATCACGGCGCCGCCCACGTCGAGATAGGCGAAGGTCAGCAGGCTGGCCCCGTGAGAGAACGGCGTCATGAGCAGCAACCGGCTCGCCGGCCCCGGGCGATGCGGCATGGTGGCGCGCTGCAGCAGGTTGCCCATCCAGCGGCCGCGCTGGTTCGTGACGATCCCTTTCGGCAGCCCGGTGGTCCCCGAGGTGAAGCCGACCCGCGCCCAATCCTCCGCCGCGGTGACGGGCAGCGCGCCCGGCATCAACGCCCGCGGCATCACCGTCTCGATTCGGTGCACCTGCAGGCCGAGCGCCGCGAAGAACGGCGCGTCCTCCGTCGTGGTCACCACGTGCCGGACCTGGCCGACGCGCAGGCAGTGCCGTCGGTCCGCCTCGCTCAGATGCAGGTTCAGCGCGAGGTCGGCGGCGCCCGACAGCGCGACCCCGTAGCCGGCCCACACCGCACCCACCCCGTTGCGCACGGCGGTGGCCACCGGCTCGCCCACCCGCACGCCGGCAGCCACCAACGCATGCGCCAATCCTGCGGCGTGCCGGAACAGCGCGTCGTAGGTCATGGAGCCCCGCCGGTCCGACACCGCCACGCGGTCGGCGAAGCGTCGCGCGACCGTGGCCAGCGCCGCCGCCCGCGGCACGGCGGCGTTGAATGCCGGAAAGAACAGATCGCCGGTCGGTGTATCCATGGCCACTACGGTAGCACACTCCACACAGATGAGAAGTGATGTCTAGCAGCAAACCGCTTGAAAATATCGTTGTCGTCGAGATTGGGCACAGTATCGCCGCGCCATTTGCCGGGCTGATATTCTCCGAATTGGGCGCCGAAGTGTTGAAAGTCGAGAACCCGACCGGCGGCGACCACGCACGCGGCTGGGGCCCGCCGTTTTGGGAGGACACCGCCTCCGCCTTCCATGCCTTCAACCACGGCAAGAAGGGCCTCACGGTCGACTTCGCCGATCCGGCCGCCGTCGCTGCGCTGCGCCGCCTCATCCTCGAGCGCGCCGATGTGGTGATCCAGAACCTGCGCGCCGGCGTGTTCGAGGCCGCCGGGCTCGGCGCGGCCGGGCTGCTGGCGGAGAAGCCGGGGCTGATCGTCTGCAACCTCGGCGCCTTCGGAACAGCCGGCCCGCTCGCCGCCAAGCCCGGCTACGATCCGCTGATGCAGGCCTTCGCCGGGCTGATGAGCATCACCGGCGAGGGCGGCGGTCGCCCGCCCGTGCGCACCGGCGTTTCGCTGGTCGACATGGGCGCCGGGCTCTGGGCCACCATCGGCATCCTGGCCGCGCTGCTCGAGCGCCAGCGCACCGCATCCGGCGGCACGGTCGACACGTCGCTATACGAGACGGCGGTGAGTTGGCTCACCCTGCCCATGGCCAGCTACGGCGCTTCCGGCGAGACGCGCCGTCCGTTCGGCTCCGGCGTCGCGGAGATCGTGCCCTACCAGTGCTTTCCGACCGCGGGAGGCTGGCTGATGATCGCCGCCGGCAATGACGGGCTGTTCCGCAAGCTATGCGCCGCGCTCGACCGGCCCGACTGGGCCGCCGACCCGCGCTTCGCGAGCAACGCCACCCGCGTTGCCCATCGCGACGTGCTGCTGCCCTTGATCGAGGCCACGACCGCGCGGCAGCCGATCGGGGCGTTGGCCGCCCGGCTGGACGCGCTCGGCATCCCCAATGCGCCGTTGCAGGACGTGGCCGACGTGGCCGCGCACCCGCAGACGGCTGCCCTCGGCCTGCTGGGGGCCGAACGCCCGGGCGGCCTGCCCCTGGTTGGGCTGCCGCTCAGCTTCGACGGCGCCCGACCCGCCATGCGTTGGCCCGCGCCACGCCTGGGCGAACACAACGACCACCTGCACGAGGTCCCCTGACATGCAAGACGCCTACGAGACCCTGCTCGTGACCCGGCCGCACCCCGACGTGCTGCAGCTCGTCATGAACCGGCCCGCCGCCATGAACGCCATGAACACCCAGATGGGTCTCGACATGCTGGACGTGTTCGGGACGCTCGCCGCCCATCCCGACACCTGCCGCGCCGTGCTGTTGACCGGCGCGGGCGAGCGCGCCTTCTGCGCCGGCGGCGACCTCAAACAGCGGCGCGGCATGACGGATGCCGAGTGGCAGGCGCAGCACCACATCTTCGAGCGCAAGGCCGCCGCGCTGATCGCCTGCCCGGTGCCGGTGATCGCCGCCGTCAACGGTGTGGCCTATGGCGGCGGCTGCGAGATGGCGCTGGCCTGCGACTTCATCTACGCGGCATCGACCGCCCGCTTCGCCCTGCCGGAGGTGACCATCGGCATCATGCCCGGTGCCGGCGGCACCCAGACGCTGCCCCGCGCCGTGGGCGAGCGGCGCGCCAAGGAGCTGCTGCTGAGCGGCCGTCCCTGGTCGGCAGAGGAGGCGGAGCGCTGGGGCATGGTCAACCGTGTCTGCGATCCCGCTGCCCTGCTGGCCGACGCACTCGCGACCGCGGCCACCATCGCCGGCAATGCGCCGATCTCCATCCGTCAGGCCAAGCGCTCGATGCATCACGGCCTGTCCATGAGCCTGGCGGACGGCATGTTGTTCGAGATCGAGGCCTATAACCGCATGGTCCCAACAGAGGATCGCCGCGAGGGCGTGCTGTCCTTCAGCGAGAAGCGCAAGCCGGTGTTCTACGGCCGCTGAACTGATCGGGCCTCAGCGGCCATAGGGGTGCTCGTGCGTCGCGATCCAGCCATTCGAGCTGATCGCCCGCTCCCGCAACCACGCCAGCGCGTCGCCGCCGGCCAGCGTGTCCACGCCCAGGGCGAGGAGCAGCGCGACAAGCACGCCGCTAATCGCGGCCCGGATTGCTCCATCGGTGAGGAAAGGACGCCGCGGTCGGGCCGCCGCCTGCAACATGCCGTTTTCGGCCAACAACTCGGCTGATCCCGCGTCACGCATGCCGTCTCTTTCTGTCCGCCATCACGAAACTGTGATAGAGCATCTCAGGATACGGAATGGCAACCGTATCGCCCTTACGTCGTTGGCGGCTCGAACGGATACGGCACCGGCGCGCCGTCCCGGTATGGCAGCGCGACCGTGGCGCTGCCCGGTGTGGATTCGAGACCGGCCTCGTTGCGCAGGCCGAGTTCGAGCTCGACCAGACCGAATGCCGGGCCACGCTCCGCCGACACCGCGCGGGCCCAAAGCTCTAGCCGCTCGCCGACCAGGTTCATGGCGCGGAACTGGAAGCGGATCTTCCAGACCCAGCCAGCCGGGCCCACCCAATCCTTCAGCGCCTGCGCGATCAGTTGCTGCTTCAGCGAGCCGTTGATCAGTAGCCCCGGCAGCTTGTCGTGCCCGGTCGCGAACGGCAGGTCGTAATGGATCTTGTGCCAGTTCTCCATCGCGGCCGACCAGCGCATCAGGTGCGCGGTGGTGAATGGCCCATAGGCGCGGGTACACACCTCCGCCCCCGCCGTCACGTCCTCGAAGGCGGGAAAGCTCATGCGGCAACTCCGGAAACGGCGGGGGCGAGCACGTCGCGCAGCGCGGCCGCTAGCGCCTCCGGCTGCTCGAAGGCGACCCAGTGCCCGGCATCGGGCACCATGACGAACGGGGCGCCGGGCTGAGCCGCCTGCAACACGGCGCGCGGCCGATCGGTCCGACCGCCCACGGCATGGTCGTGCTCGCCCCAGATCCCGGCCAGGCGGCAGGACAGCGTCGGCAAGATCGGCACCAAGGCATCGCTGACGCCCAGCGGGCGACTGTCGAGCCGGGCATGCCGGCTGTTCCAATCCTGGATCTCGATCGCCTCCGCGTCGATCCGCGCGGGGTCGGCGATCATCCAGCGGTGCAGGTTGGTGCGATGGGCCGCCGCACGCGCCTCGCCCTGCTTGTCGCGCACGCGCTCCAGCCGGGCGCTGCCGGCAATGACGCCAAGCCCGCCGGCGCCGACCAGCGTCAGGGCGCGTAACGGACGCCGGGCTGCGACGAAGCCGCCTATCACGCCGCCGAAGGAGAAGCCGGCCAGGTCGGCCGGGGTGTCGCCGAGCAGCTCGCCCAGCCCGTCCGCGACCACGCCCGCGCCGCCATCGGCTGCGCCCGCCGGCACGTCGGCGGAGTCGCCCAGCCCTGGCAGGTCCGGCGCGATCACCAGCCGCTCGCCGCGGAAATCCGCGATCGTCCGCACCCAGTGCCGCCACGACCCGGCGCCGCCATGCAGCAGCACCAGCGGCTCACCGGCGCCCCAGAGCCGCCACACCATCTCACCGGCGCCGCACGGCGTGCGCACCACCCGCGCCTCCCGCTCCAGCGCGGCCACGGACGGATACTCCCGCCCGCTCATCGGCGAATGATCGTCTTGCGGACGCGCAGCAGCACCTCAGCGCCGACCGTGTATTCGGTCTCGATGATGACCAGCAGCATCGGCCCACTCTTGGAGGCCCGCTCTGTGATGTCGGCGTAGCGCGAGCGTTGCGACACGCGCTCGCCGTGGCGGGCATAGCGGAACAGTTCGATTTCCGAGCCGCCGTTCAACAGCGCGCGGCCCGGTAGCGGCAGCTCCGGCAGCCCGTCGCTGGCGGCCGAGACCAGCCCGTCGAAATCCGGATCCTCCGCCCGCTCGGTCAACACGTCGGGCGTGCCGAGCGGGCGGCGAAACATAAAGGCCGGGTAGAGCGGCGGGGCCACCGGGCCGCCGGCCTTTCCGCCGGCCGCGTCCGGCGCGTAATCCGGGTCGGAATCGGCCATGATCGCCTGCGCGTAACGGCGGACGGCGCCGGGCTCGACGGCATCGACGGCGGTCACCACCTCGCTTTCCCGCCCGATGAAGGCGCGGACTTCGTCCGTCAGCAAGCCGCTCATGCCGGCATCCCGGCGGCGCCGCGCTCGACCAGGGCCGCCATCGCCGCCGCGTCGTAGCCCAGCGCGCGCAGGATCTCGCCGGTGTGCTCGCCCAGGTGCGGCGGGTGGCGGGCGATGCGGCCGGGCGTCTCGCCCAGCTTGATCGGCAGTCCGGCCACCTTGATCGGCCCCAGCCCGGGAACGTCGATGTCGGCGATCATGTCGCGTGCAGCCACTTGCGGCTCCTCCAGCATGCGGTCGATCCGGTTGACCCGCGTGCAGGGCACGCCCGCGGCGTCGAGCCGGTCGATCCAATGTTGCGCCGGCGCCCGGGCCAGCGCGGCGGCGATCAGGGCGATCAGCTCGCTCCGGTGCGCCTGCCGGGCGCCGGCATCGGCGAAGCGCGGATCGGCGGCCCATTCGGGGTGGTCCGCCGCGGCGCAGAAGGCGGCCCACATGCGCTGGTTGAACGCAGCCACCACCACCCAATCGTCGGCGGCCTCGAACGCCTGGTACGGCACCTGCGTCGGACTGCCGCTGCCGCTCGGCTGCGGCACCGTGCCGGTCGCGAAGAACCGGCACAGATGGTAGGACAGCATGGCGATCTGCCCTTCGAGCAGCGAGGTGTCGACCCGCTGGCCGCGACCGGTGCTGTGCCGCGCCTCCAGCGCCATCAGGATACCCACCGTGCCCATCAGCCCGGCGCCGATGTCGGCGACCGAGAGACCCATCTTGACCGGGCTGCCGCCGACCTCGCCGGTGATGCTCATGCCGCCGCTGAACGCCTGCATGAACAGGTCGTTGGCCGGGTCGGCGGCGCGTGGTCCGCTGGCACCGAAGCCGCTGATGGAGCAGTAGATCAGCCGGGGATTGGCAGCCGACAGCGTGTCCCAATCCAGCCCGGCGCGGGCCAGCGCGCCCAGGCGATGATTGTCGATCAGCACGTCGGCCCCGTCGATCAGGCGGCGCGCGACGGCCACCCCGGCCGGATCCTTCAAGTCGAGCGCGACCGAACGTTTGTTGCGGTTCGCTGAGGCGAAATAGTGTGATTGCCCGCCATGGAAGAAGGGCGGCCAGGCCCGGCTGTCATCCCCGGCGCCGACGCGCTCGACCTTGACGACATCGGCGCCGTAATCGGCCAACATCATGCCGCAGAACGGCCCGGCCATGGCGACGCTGATCTCGACGACCTTGAGATGGCTCAGCGGGGTGGTCATTGCGGGGCTCCCGTTGCCGGCCGCGATCGGCAACCGACCGGCTTGACGCCGATTATTCGTTGTGCGAATTATGCACTCACGGTGTAACGCTATCCGCTCGGTTTGCGCTTGTAAACGTCGGGGCCACGCCCGCCGACACGGAGGTCCCTTGGCTCCCCGCGCCCGCACCGTCCCCGCCGCGCGCGCCCCTGCGGCGCCACCGCCCTCCCGGCAGTTCGTCACCGCCCTGGCGCGCGGCCTGCAGATCCTGGGCTGCTTCGACCGCGACCGCCCCGCCGCCACCGTGTCCGAGCTCGCCGCCGCCCTCGACCTGCCGCAGCCCACCGCCTGGCGCCTGTGCCAGACCCTGCTGGCGGCCGGATACCTCGCCTCCGACGCGGGCGGGCGGCTGCGACCCGCACTGGCGGTGCTGCGGCTCGGCTTCGTCACCCTGGCCGAGTTGCCGCTAGCCGAGCTGGTCCGCCCCTACCTGCAATCGCTCGCCGACGATGCCGGCGGCGCGGCAGGCTTGGCGGTGCGCGACGGGCACGACATGCGTTTCATCCAGCGCTGCGAGGGCGCCTCCCAGCTCGTGCTCAACATCCGCGTCGGCTCGCGCGTGCCGGTGGCGACGTCCGCGATGGGCTGGGCATACTTGGCCGCCCTACCCGAAGCGCGGTGGGACGAGGCAACCGGCGCGCCCTTCGCCTGGACGACTGCCAAGCCAAGCTTTCGTGCCGCACTGGCCGAGTTCCGGACCCGCGGCGTCATCATCAACCCGGGCGTGCTGCATCCGGGCTACGCCACCGCCGCCGTGCCGGTGCTCGGGGCCGACGGCCTGCCGTTGTTCACGCTCAACTGCGGCGCCGCCGTATCCGTGCTGCCGCCCGCGCGCCTGCGCGAAGAGATCGGCCCCCGCCTGCGCGAGCTCGCCACGCTGATCGCCGCCGCGCTGTGACCGCCGCCGACGAGCTCGACGAGGAGGCCGGCCCGGCGCGGCCCTTCGTCACCGCCCTGGCCCGCGGGCTCGACATCTTGTCCTGCTTCAGCTCGTCCCGGCCGGAGCTCGGCGGCACGGAGATCGCGGCGCTCACCGGGTTGCCGCAGCCCACGGTCTGGCGGCTCTGCCACACCATGGTCCGGCTCGGCACGCTGGTGCCGGTCAGCGGCGACAAGCTGCGGCCGGGCATCCCCATGCTGAAGCTGGGCCGCGCCGCCCTGGCCGGTATCCCGCTCGCCGCGGCCGCGCGGGGGCCGATGCAGGCGCTGGCGGATCGGTTCGGCGCCGCCAGCGGGCTGGGCGCACGCGATGGCGGACGCATGGTGTTCGTCCAGCGCTGCGTCAGCGAAGCGACGCTGGTGATGAATTTGCGCATCGGCGCGCGCCTGCCCTTGCTCAGCTCCGCTGTGGGTTGGGGCCTCTTACTCGGCCTGCCGCCGGCGGAGCGGGAGGCGCTGATGGCCGAGCACGGCCCGGCCGACCCGCGCTGGCCGGCCATCCGCCCGGCCTTGCAGGCCGCGCTGGCGGCCGGCGACCGCACCGGCTTCGTGCTGAACCTCGGCGTGTTCCATCCGGGCTACAACACGGCCGCCGTGCCGGTGCGTGGGGCGGACGGGCACGCCGCGTTCGGGCTGAGCTGCGCCGGGTCGGCCTCCACCCACACGGCGGACTTCCTGCGCGACGAGGCCGCCCCGGCTCTCCTGGCGATCGCGGCGGAGCTCGAAGGGCCGATCACCGCTCCGGCTCGAGGCGGAAGCCGTCGCCGTCCCGCGTGACGGCGCCGAAGCCGGGGAATGGCAGGTGCATGCCCGCCACGGGCAGGCGCTCGCGCGCCGCGAGATCGAGCATCGCCCGTCGCGAGCGGGCCGCCTGCGCGCCGTCGGCGTCGTACATCATGAACACGTCGGGCTGCGGCACCTGCAGCGCTGCGACGTGCACCGCATCGCCCAGGATCAGCAGTTCCGCGCCTGCCGAGCGGACCCGGAACCCGCAGTGACCCGGCGTGTGCCCCGGGCAGGGCACGGCGGTGATCCCGTCCACGACCTCGCCGTCGCGGAAGGTGCGGAGCCGGTCGCGATAGGGTGCCAGGCGGAAGCGGGCCATCTCGAAGTAGCGGGTCCGCGTACGCTCGTCGGCCCGGGCCATCGCGGCGTCGTCGGAGACGTAGGCGAGGTCGTCGGCATGGACCAGCACGGCAGCATTGGGGAACAACGCCGCGCCGGCCGCTGAAGTCAGGCCGCCGGAATGATCGGGATGGATATGCGTCAGCACCACCATTTCCACCGCCGCCGGCTCGATCCCCGCCGCGCGCAGGTTGTCCGGCAACCGGCCGCAGCTCGGTCCCATGCAGTCATCCGACCCGGCGTCGATCAGCAGCGTGCGCCCGCCGCCACGCAACGCGAACATGGTGACGCCGGTGCGGATCGTGCCGGGCGCGCCGGGCTGCGGGCCGACGAGGCGGGCGGCCTCGGCGGTGTCGATCCCGCGCACGGCGTCCAGCGGCAGGTCGACGTATCCGTCGCTCGCCGCGGTGATCACGAGATCGCCGAGTTGCCGTTGATGCACGCCCGGTCGCTGCGTCGTCGGTTGCGCCGCCATGTGCTCCCCTCCCCTTCGGTATCTCACCGGTGCGTGTCGTGCCGCGGGGTGGATTTGGCGCTATGAATAGCCTATTCGCAACAGGGCGCACGAAAGGAAGCACGATGTCCGACCTGCCGACCCACGTGAAGATGATCGAAGTGGGGCCGCGCGACGGGCTGCAGATCGAGCCCCGCACCCTCTCGCTCGACGAGAAGAACCGCATGGTGGACGCCCTGGCTGCCAGCGGGATCCGCGAGATCGAGGTCGGCTCCTTCGTGAACCCGAAAGCGGTGCCGCAGATGGCGGACACCAACGAGCTGTTCGACCGGCTGGAGAAGCGGCCCGGCATTCGCTACCGCGCGCTGTGGCTGAACCCCAAGGGCCTGGAACGCGCCCTGGCCAACGGCCGCGTCGACATGGACGGCAAGCTGACGCTCACCGTCAGCGAGACCTTCGTCAAGCGCAACACCAACCGCAGCATCGCCGAAACGCTGGAACAGATGCCCGACTGGATCGCGCATTACCGGGCGGCCGGCATCGCGGCCGACACGCTGGGCGTCATGGCCGCCTTCGGCTGCAATTTCGAGGGCTACATCCCGCAGGAGCGGGTGATCGACCTCATCGGCCAGACGATGGCGATCATGCAGGCGCAGGACTGCACGCTGAAGCACCTGTCGCTGGCCGACACCATGGGCTGGGCCTCGCCGGCGCAGGTCAAGCGCATGGTCGGCGCCATCCAGGACAAATGGCCGGAGCTGAACCTGAAGCTGCATCTGCACGACACGCGCGGCTGCGCGGTCGCAAACGCGGTGGCGGCGATCGAGATGGGTGTCGCGGAATTCGACTCCTCCGTGGGCGGTCTCGGCGGCTGTCCCTTCGCCGGGCACAAGGGCGCGGCCGGCAACGTCTGCACCGAGGATCTGGTGTTCGCCTGCGGCGAGATGGGGATCGATACCGGCATCGACCTGGACGCGCTCGTCGAGGCCGCGCGCATGGCCGAGGACATGGTCGGGCACCCGCTGCCGGGCAAGGTGATGAAGGGCGGCACGCTCACCAAGTGGAAAGAGGGCCACGCCTGATGCAGTTCGAATGGACGCCGGCGCAGCAGAAACTGCGCGCGGAGGTGCAGGCCTTCATCGCCGAGCACATGACAGACACGTTGCGGGCCGAGCTCAAGCACGATGCCCGCGGCTCCGGCCCGGAAGGCGACGCCTTCTTCGCCGCGATCACCGCCCGCGGCTGGACCGCAGTGAGCTGGCCCAAGGAGTATGGCGGCCAGGGCGGTAGCCCGATGGACCAGTTCATCATCGAGGAAGAGTTCCAGCGCATCGGCTACAAGCGCATCGGCGGCGGCGGCACCGGGGCGCCGGCGATCCTGGCGTCCGGCACGGAAGAACAGAAGCGCGAGTTCGTTCCCGCCACCATCCGCGGCGAGATCCAGTTCTCGCAAGGCTATAGCGAGCCGGGCTGCGGCACCGACCTGGCCGGCATCCAGTGCCGCGCCATCCGCACCCCTACTCCCGCCGGCGACACCTACGTGATCAACGGCCAGAAGATCTACACGACCTCCGCCCATGCCTGCACCCACATCTTCCTGATGGTGCGGACTGATCCGGCCAGCAAGCGGCAGGCCGGGCTGTCCATCCTGCTGGTGCCGATCGACACGCCCGGCATCACGGTGCGCCCGCTCTGGACCATCCAGAACGAGCCCCGCGCGCCCGAGCGCACCACCTATGGCGAGCCGCGCACCAACGAGGTGTTCCTCGAAGACGTCGTGGTCCCGGTCTCCTGCCGGCTCGGCGAGGAAGGGGACGGCTGGGCCGTGGCCCGGCGCGGCCTCAACCTCGACCGGGTCGGCGCCTGGCGCTACCTGATCTCCGTCATGCGCGACGAGGACATCGCGAACTGGCTCAAGCGCGACGAACCCCGCCCCGCCGCGCTGCGCGCCGACCCGGCGGTGCGCGACAAGGTGGCCGAGCTATGGATCGAGGGGCAGGTCGCCCGGCTGATGACCATGCGCTCCATGTCCATCGCCCAGCGCGGCGACGCCTTCACCTACGAGGGCGCCGCCGAGAAGGTCTGGGGTCCCGAGCACGGCGTGCGCGCCACGGAGGCGATCAGCCAAATCCTGGGCCCGACCGCGCAGCTGTTGAACGGATCGCCGGATGCGCTGGAGGAGGGCGTGTTCGCCCACAACTTGCTCGGCGCGTTCCAATCCACGGTCAACCACGGCAGCGTCCAGGTGATGCGCGACCAGGTGGCGCGCAACGGGCTCGGCCTGCCGCGCGCCGGCAAGGGGCGCTGAGCGGTGGACGTCTTGCTGTCGGAGGACGAGGCCGCCATCCAGGAGGCCGCCGCCGCCTTTTTCGCGGCCGAAGCCACCCCCGCCGCCGTGCGCGCGGCCGAGCGCGAGCCGCATCGCATCTCCCGCGCGCTCTGGGGCCGGATGGCCGAGCTCGGCTGGATCGGCATCAGCCTGCCGGAGGAGTTCGGCGGTCAAGGCTTGCCGCTCTCCTGCCTCGGGCTGCTGTTCGAGGAAGCCGGGCGTCGGCTGGCCCCGGTGCCGCTGCTCGGCACCGTCGTCGCCGCGCTGATTCTGGCCCGGCACGGCAACGAGACGCAGCGCGCGTTGCTGCCCGCCGTCGTGCGCGGCGAGACGCTGCTGACCTACGCGATCCAGGAGCCGGACGCCCGCTGGTCGGCCGATGCCGTGACGTTGACCGGGACGCTCGAGGGCGACGCGGTCGTGCTGACCGGCGAGAAGCATTTCGTGGACAATTTCCGCAGCGCGGAACGCTGCCTGGTCGTGTTCCGCTTGGGACGTACATTGCGCGTGGCGCTGGTCGACCCCCAGGCGCCCGGGCTCGCCGTGTCCGACCTCGTGACCACCGCCGGGGACGCGCAGGCGGCGGTGCGGTTCGACGGCGTGCGGGTGCCGACATCCGACCTGGTCGGCACGGAGGCGGCGGGCCGGGGCATCGCGCTCGAGCTGATGGATCTCGCCGCGGCGTTGACGGCGGCGCTGATGGTGGGCGCGGCCGGCGAGGCGACGCACCGCGCGGCCGAATACGCCAAGGGACGCGTCGCCTTCGGCCAGCCGATCGGGTCGTTCCAGGCGATCCAGCACATGGCCGCCGACATGACCATCGGCGTGGACGGCGCGCAATTGCTGAACCGCGAGGCGATCTACCGCCTGGGCCACGGCTTGCCGGCGCGGGTGGAGGTGGCGCAGGCCAAGGCGTTCGCCAACGAGAAGTGCCTGGCCGCGGTCCGCATGGCGCAGCAGATCCATGGCGGCATCGGCTTCATCGCAGAGTTCGACCAGCAGCTCTGGTATCGCCGGGTCGCGGCCTGGAGCCTGCGCTGCGGCACCGCGCCGGAACATCGGCGGACGGTTGCAGAATCGCTGCTGGATCGGCAGGGACCGGTTCGGTTGGGATACGATCAGGCGTTGGAGACCGAGCCGACTCTCGCGTGACGCGCGTCGCGTAAAAACTCGCTTGGTCTCGCTTGCTGAAGAAATAACTTCTCATTAAGAAACCTCACGGCTCCGTGATGGACGCGAGCCGAGGGGGAACAGACTTGAAAACTTGGACTCTGATGGCAGGGCTCGTCGCCCTGAGCCTGGCTCAAACCGCACACGCCGCACCTTACCTGTCGAGCAGCCTGCAAGATTTGAACACCACCCGGGGCACTGGCGTCGCGACCACGACCACCGACGCGACGGGGCGGCGCACCACCGTCGTCGGCGGCGGCGGCGACGCTAATCGTGTTTACGGCACGCCGGCGATCGGCTCGTGGTTCCAATCGGCTGTGGGCGGCGGCGGCACGGTCGGCATCACGACCGACTACGCGCGCAACGGCAACGGCTCGGCCTTCTTCTCGACGATCGACGGGGACAGCAAGGGCGACCTTCAGTATTACTTCAGCACGATCGACAAAGGGTTCGCGCTGTCGTCGCTGACGTCGCTCGACTACGAATTCTACCGCAACGGCGCGTCCACCACGCGTGCCAACCTGGCGCCGGTCATGCGCCTCGACATCGCCAAGAACGGCGCGTTCGCCGGGTCGCTCGTGTTCGAGAACGTTTACCAGACCCAGCAGCCGGCCCCGACCGATACCTGGACCGAGCTGATGGCGACGCTCAACACGGGCATCTTCTGGGCCACCAACGCCGCGCTCGGCCCGACATCAGCGGTTGCCAATGGCGGCCAGAAGACGCTGGCGGCCTGGATCGCCGACAATGCCGGCAGCACCCTGTCGGTCTACGGCATGAGCATCGGCGTCGGTTCGGGCTTTGACAAAGGAACGTTCAGCGGCGCGATCGACACGGTGGACGTCGCGTTCGCCAACGGCCCCGCCCTGGCGTTCAACTTCGAAGCCGCGCCGACGACCGCCGTGCCGGAGCCGGCGAGCCTCGTGCTCGCGCTGGTCGGGCTCGGTGGCACCGCGCTGCTGCGCCGCCGCAAGGCCTGAGCAGGGAGCGGCGATCCGGGGGGATCGCCGCCGCCTTGGCATCGCGGCCGATCGGGCGCAGGTTGCGGCCCACTCCGGGAGGGATGCGATGACCGGTCAAACCATGTTCGACAAGATCTGGCGCCAGCACGAGGTCGCCGACCTCGGCGAAGGCTGGGCCCTGCTGCACATCGATCGGCACTTGCTGCACGATCTGTCCGGCGGCCAAGCGCTGGAAGCGCTGGAGGCGCGCCAACTCCGCCCCCGCAACCCGGAACTCGCCTTCGCGACGCCCGACCACGCCGTCTCCAGCCGCCCGGGACGCACGGCGGCCAGCTACCCGCCCGGCGCGCTGTTGCACCAGGGCCTGCGCACCCGCTCGCGCGCCAACGGCATCACCTTCTTCGACCTCGGGCAGGACGGCCAGGGCATCGTGCACGTCATGGCGCCCGAGCTCGGCATCGTGCTCCCTGGCACCACCCTGATCTGCGGCGACAGCCATACCTGCACCAATGGCGCGCTCGGCGCGCTGGCCTTCGGCGTCGGCTCCTCCGAACTGACCCATGCGCTGGCGACGCAAACGCTACGGCAGCGCCGCCCGCGCACCATGCGGCTGCGCTTCGACGGGCAGCCGAGCCCGCATGTCGGCCCCAAGGACCTGATCCTGCACGCGATCGGGCGTTTCGGCGCCCGCGCCGGCACCGGCTACGCGGTCGAATACGCCGGCCCCGCCATCGAGGCCATGACGCTCGAGCAGCGGCTCACCTTGTGCAATCTGTCGATCGAGATGGGCGCCAAGATCGGCATGATCGCGCCCGACGACACCACCTTCGAGTACCTGGCCGGCCGGCGGTACGCGCCGCGGGGCGCCATGTGGGACCGCGCCGTCGCGTCCTGGCGCACGCTGCCGAGCGACGCCGATGCCCGTTTCGACCGCGAGGAGGTGATCGACGCTGCCGCGGTCGCCCCAACCGTGACCTGGGGCACCAGCCCCGAACACGCCATGGCGGTCGACGGCGTGATCCCCGACCCGGCCGACGGCACCGACGACGCGGCACGGACGGCGCGGCGGGCGGCGCTCGACTACATGGGCCTCGAGCCCGGCCGGCCGATCGCCGGCACCAAGGTGGATTGGGTGTTCATCGGCTCCTGCACCAATAGCCGGCTATCGGATCTGCGGCAGGCGGCCGCCGTGGTGCGCGGCGGCCGGGTCGCGCCGGAGGTGACGGCGTGGGTGGTACCCGGGTCCGAGCGCATCAAGCGGGAGGCGGAGGCCGAGGGCCTCGACCGGGTATTCCAGGAGGCCGGGTTCGGCTGGCGCGAGCCGGGCTGCTCCATGTGCGTCGCGGCCAATGGCGAGCAGGTGCCGCCGGGCGCCCGCGCCATCTCGACCTCGAACCGCAATTTCGTGGGCCGGCAGGGCCCCGGCGCCCGCACCCACTTGGCCAGCCCGGCCATGGCTGCCGCGGCGGCGCTGGCCGGCGCCATCACCGACGTGCGGACGCGGTCATGACGACCGCCAACGCCTTCACCGTGGTGGCCGGTGTCGCGGCGCCGTTGATGCGCCCCAACATCGACACCGACACGGTGATCCGCATCGAGCGTCTGAGCAACACGGCGCCACCCGACACGGCGCCCTGGCTGTTCGAGTCGCTGCGCTTCGACGCGAACGGGCAGGAAAACCCGGATTTCGTGCTCAACCAGCCCGCCTTCCGCGACGCGCCGATCCTGCTCGCGGGCGAGAATTTCGGCTGCGGCTCCTCGCGCGAGGGGGCGGTGTGGGCGCTGAAATACTCCGGCATACGCTGCGTGATCGCGCCCTCGTTCGGCGACATCTTCGCCAATAACTGCTTCCAGAACTTCGTGCTGCCGGTCGTGCTGCCGCACGAGCAGGTGGACCGGCTGGCGGCCGAGTGCGCCGGCGGCAATGCGCGCGTCACGGTGGACCTGGAGCGGCAGTTGGTGATCGGCCCGCGTGGCGAGGAAATGCCGTTCGCCATCGAGGGCATCCGCCGCCGGGCGCTGCTTTCCGGCCTGGACGAGATCGGCCAGACCGCCGCGATGGAGGACGAGATCGCCGCCTTCCAGGCGCGCGACCGGGCCGCCCGCCCCTGGGTGTGGGAGCTCGCCGCTACTGACGCGCCAGCCGGCGGCTGAGGCGGATCATCAGCAGGTTGGCGGCGATGGCGAACACGACGATGAGCAGCACCACGGCGGTGGAGAGCTTGACGTTGTGTTGCGCCAGGCCGCTGACGAGCAGGAAGCCGAGCCCGCGCTGGGACGAGAACATCTCGCCGATCAGCACGCCGAGCAGGCTCAGCGAGAAGCCGAGCCGCAGCCCGGAGACGATCTGCGGCAGGCAGGCCGGCACGAACACCCAGCGCACCGTCTGCGCCGGCGAGAGCCGCATCGCGCGCGCGGCCCGGCGCAGCACCGGTGGCAGCGTCTTGATGGCGGCGACCGTGAACAGCGTGACCGGGACCAGGCCGTGCATGACGCCGAAGGCGACCTTGGCGGAGACGCCAAGCCCGAACAGCAGCAGCACCACCGGATACAGGGTGACCTTGGGGATGGTGTAGAAACCGGCCAGGATGGGCTCGGCGACGTCGCCGGCGAAGCGGCGGAGCCCGAGCACGAGGCCGAGCAACAGGCCACCAGCGGCCGAGAGCGCGAAGGCGAGCAGGAAAGCCGCTGCCGTGGCGCCCGCATTGTCCCAGAAGCGCGCGGTCCCGAGCAGCTCGGCGGTGTAGGCGAAGGTGGTCAGCGGGCCGGTGACGGCGACGCCCTCCGTCCAGCTGCCCACGGCCTGCCAGAGCAGCAGGGCGATCGCGATACCGATCAGCGGATCGATCCAGCGCAGCGCGCGGCCCGGTGTCCGGGCCGGGGCCGTGGTGGCGCTCATCCGCGCAACCGGCGCTGCAACAGCCGGCCTTCCCAAGTATAGAGCAGGCCGTTGGCGGTCACGGCGACCAGCAGCACGAACAGCATCAGCCCATACATCGTCCGGTTGTCGAAGCTCTGATAGGCGTAGGAGATCGCGTAGCCGAGCCCGCTGCCCGACAGGATGAACTCGCCCGCGATCACCCCGATCAGCGCGTAGGACAGCGCGAGCTTGACCCCGCCGAACAGCGACGGCATCGCGGCCGGCAGCACCACCGTCGTCAAGGTGCGCACCGGGCCGAGCCGCTGCACCCGCGCGACCCGGCGCAACACCGGGGGCAGCCCATCCAGCCCGGCCAGGGTGGCGATGATCATGGCCGGCGTGGCCGACAGCACGCCCAGCACGACCAGCGGCGTCATGTTGAGGCCGAGCAGCGCGACCAGCAGCGGATAGAACACGAAGGTGGGCACCGAGTAGTAGGAGGCCAGCACCGGGTCGATGGCGCGGCGCAGGCGGGGCAGCGCGTGCACGACCGCGCCGCCGCCGATGCCGAGCGCCACGGCGATGACGAAGGCCAGGCCCACGGTGGTGAAGGTGCTGAACATCGGCTCCGTCGCGTCGCCGGAGGCGAGCACCTCGGCCATGGCGGCGAGCATCGCGGAGGGCGGCAGCACCGCCTGCGGGCTGACCAGGCCGGTGCGGCATGCCAGCTCGAGCAGCAGCACGGCAGCGACCAGCACGCCGGTGCGGACCAGCAGAACGGCCCGGCCCCGGCTCATGCGCGCCCCATGGTCCGCATCGATTCCACGCGTAGCGAGGTCCAGAGCCGCGCGGTCAGCTCGCCGAAATGCGGGTCCGACACGACGCGGCTGTCGCGGTCGCGCGGCCAGCCGGTCTCGACCAGGTCGATGAAGCGGCCGGGCCGGGCGGACATGACGCCGACGCGGTCGGACAGCATGGCGGCCTCGTCCAGCGCGTGGGTGATGAGCAGCACGGTGGCGCCGGTCTCGCGCCACAGCCGGAGCAGCTCGTCGCCCATCAGCAGCCGGGTCTGCTGGTCCAGCGCGCCGAACGGCTCGTCCAGCAGGATCAGCCGGGGCTGCTGCACCAGGGTGCGGGCGATGCACATGCGCTGCCGCATGCCGCCGGAGAGCTGCGCCGGGTAGTGGCCGGCGAACTGGCCGAGCCCCATGAACTCGACCGCGCGGTCGACCCGGCGCGCCACCTCCGCGCTGTCCAGGGCGGAGCGCCGCAGGCCGAAGGCCACGTTGTCGCGCACGGTGAGCCAGGCGAAGCTGGCATCCTCCTGGAACACGACGCCCACCCCGTCCGGCACCTCGCCGCGCAGGGGTTTGCCCTCGAAGGTGACGCCGCCCTCCGTCGGCAGGCCCAGGCCGGACAGCACGTCCAGCAGGGTGGACTTGCCGCAGCCGGAGGGGCCGACGACGGAGAAGAACTCGCCGGGCGCCAGGTCGAGGTCGATCGGCCCCAGCGCGTGCACCGGCTGCTTGCCGCCGAACCGACGCACCACGCCCCGCAAGGAGGCATGGGGCGCGGGGATCGCGGTGGGTGTCGCCAGGTCGGGCATCAGCGGGCGGTTCGCTGGTCCGCCGGCAGGAACTGCGTGTCGATCATCTTGGACCAGTCCGGCGCCTGCTTGAGCTGACCGGTGATCTGCAGACCCTCGACCATGTGGTCCATCGCAGTGAAGTCCAGACGGCCGTCGCTCCAGTAATCGATCTCGATCAGGTTGGCCATGTGGGTCCGGAAGCTGTCGACGTCGCTGTTGTTGTAGGCCTTGGCCAGGATCGCCGCCGCCTCGTCGCCATGCGCCTTGAGGTAGTCCAGCCCCTGCTTGCGGGCGGCGATGATGCCGCGGATCACGTCGCCATGGTCGCGGGCATAGTCGACGGTGGTGATGCAGACGGTCTGCATCATCTGCGGCGACATGACGTCCTTCACGTAGAAGACGGGGTGCACGAGGTCCTTGCGCTGCCCGTAGATCAGCGTGTCGGAGAAGCCGGCATCCACCGCGCCGCTGGTCACCGCGGAGAGGTTGGCGCCGAGGTCGCCGGCGGGCACCAGCTTGACCTGGTCGCGGCTCATGCCGTTGGCCTTGAGCGCCATCAGGATGATCATGTTGGACACGGAGTTGGGCGCGGTGAAGGCGACGCGCTTGCCGGCGAGCTCCTTGATTCCGGTCAGGGGCGAGCCGGCCTTGGCGACCCACATCTGGTCGCCCACGCTCTGCGCGCCGCCCGAGACGATGACGATCTTCTCTCCCGCGTTGATGGCCTGCACCGCCGCGGCGAGCGAGACCTCACCGAACGGGATACCGCCGGCCAGGGTGTTGCGCACCGCCGTGCCGCCGCCGGGCGCGGTCAGGAAGCCGGAGATGTCGACGCCGTGCTGCTTGAAGTAGCCCTTCTCCATGGCGACCGCATACGGCGCGCCGTAGAACTGCCCGCCCCAATGGGTGACGGTGATGGTTTCCGCGCTGGCCGCGGCCGGGTGGACCATCAGTGCCGCCGTGGCCAACCCGGCCATCAGCACACATCGCCGCAACGTCGTCATGATCGCCATCGTGTTCTCTCCCTGGGAGCGGCTCGGGGCCGCGTTAGCGTGATCCTACGTCAGCGGGCGACCGGAGCGATACCGCCGTGCCCTCGGCGGCGATGGCCTCGAGGCTGCGGCCGTTGGTCTCCTCGCGGTAGAACGCGATCAGGACGACCTGCAGCAGCAGCGCTGCGGAAACCCCGGCGAGCACGGCCTCCACGCCGCCGACATTGTAGAGGGCGACCACCGCGAACGGCACCGCGATGGCGGTGAGCCGGCCCGCCACGCTGGTGATGGCGTTGCCCCGCATGCGGGATGCGGTGGGGAACAACTCCGGCACGTAGCCGGCGACGATCACGGCGACCAGGAAGTAGATCAGCGTGAACATGACGAAGCCGAGCGCGGTGGCGGCGGGCTGGTTCGGTGCATGGGCGAAGGCCCAGCCGACGACCGCTGCGGCTGCCGAGGCGCCCATGATGGCGGGCCGCCGGCCGAGCCGGTCGCTGAGCAGCCAGCCGAGCGCAGCGCCGGCCGGGCCGCCGAACGACATCAGCACGGCCTGGCCCAGCGACTGACTGATGCCCAACCCGTGCTGGACCAGGAAAGTCGGCACCCAGGCCACGAAGCCGTAGATCGCGATGCCGAGCACGGATTGCATGACGCTGCCGATCGCGGCGCGACGGATGAAAGCGGCGCGGGACAAGCCGGCACCCGCCGGGGCGGCCGCCAGCGGTTGGAGGGGCGGCAGTCCAGGGGCTTCGCGCTCGGCGCCGGCGACGATCGCCTCCGCCTCCGGCACCCGCCCCACGGCGGCGAGCCAGCGCGGCGATTCCGGCATGGACTTGCGCATCCACAACACGGCGAACGCGCCGAGGCCCGCGATGAGGAACATCGGCCGCCAGCCGAGCGCGGGGATGACGAGCCAACTCACCAGCGTGGCCGCGAACAGGCCGAAATTGGTGACCAGGGAGAGCAGCGCCGCCCAGCGCCCGCGATGGGCCGGCGGGATGAACTCGAGCATCGTCGCGTAGCCGATGACGATCTCCGCCCCGAGCCCGATGCCGCTGACGAAGCGCGCGGCGATCAGCCAGCCCATGGCGGGCGCGGCGGCGCAGGCGAGCGAGGCGGCGCCGAAGATGGCCAGGTTGAACTGGTAGGTGAAGCGGCGGCCGAACCTGTCGCCGAGCCAGCCGGCGCCGGCCGCGCCGATGACCATGCCGACGAAGGTCGCCGAGATGAAGCGCGCATTGCTGGGCAGGTCCGACCAGCCATCGTGCAGCAAGCTGCCCAGCACCGACCCGGCGAGGTAGATGTCGAAACTGTCGAAGAACATGCCGGCGCCGATCAGGAATAGCAGCCGGCGATGGAACGGCAGGATCGGCAGCCGGTCGAGCCGGGCGGCGATCGTCCGTTCGGCCGAGGTCACGGCGCGCGCCGCTTACAGGCGCGAATCCGTGTGTCCGTGGCGACGCTCGAAGTCGTGGACGGCGGCGAAGCCCATCAAGCCGTTCATTTCCGAGAACGGCATCAGTTCTGCCCCGCCGGTGCCGATGCCGGCCGCCTTGAGCCGGCTGTAGGACGTCTTGAGCGCGGCCGCGGCGGCGAGGAAGCCGACCGAGGGATAGATGGCGACGGTGAAGCCGAGGCCGGCCAGCTCGTCGGTGCTGAGGTAAGGCGTGCGGCCGCCCTCGACCATGTTGGCCAGCAGCGTGGCGCCGCGGAACCGGTCGGCGATCTGGCGCAGCTCCTCGTGGGATTCCGGGCTCTCGACGAACAGAATGTCGGCGCCGGCCTCCAGGAAGCCTTCCGCGCGGCGGAGCGCCTCGTCCATGCCGTGGGCGTAACGCGCATCGGTGCGGGCGACGATCAGGAAGTCAGCGGAGGGCCGGGCTTCGACGGCGACGCGGATCTTGGCCACTGCGTCGTCGATCGGGATGACCCGGCGGAACTCGGTATGGCCGCATTTCTTGGGGAATTCCTGGTCCTCGAGCTGGATGCCGCCGGCGCCGGCCGCGGCGTAGCCGCGCACGGTGCGGTCCACGTTGAGCAGGCCGCCATAGCCGGTATCACCGTCGGCGATGAACGGCACGGAGACGGCTGACGCCACGCAGCGCACGCGGTCGAGCATCTCGGAGAAGGTGGCCGTGCCGGCATCGGCGACGCCGAGAGACGACGCCACGGCGCCGTAGCCAGTCATATACAAACCAGGGAAGCCGAGGCTGTCGGCGATACGAGCAGAGATGCCGTCGAACACACCGGGAAGACCGAGACACTTGTTCGGCTGCAGCAACTCACGGATGTTCTTCATCCAGCATACCTTTCTACTCTGACCGGACTACTTGCCCAGTTAATCGCCCCACCGTCGGATACAGGCTTCGTCCACCGGGCGCAACCGGCCCGGCGGACGCGGCCGCGCCGGTCAGCCGATGCTGGCGCCCTGGGTCTCGCTCGGCATGTCGCTGGCCGGCAGCGCGTCCGGCAGCTCGCGCTGCGGGCCGCCCGTCGCCGTTTCGACCGGGAGCAGCGCGGTTTCCTGACGCATCGGCTCGCCGGTGACGTAGCTGCGCCAGACCCGCGGCAGGATGCCGCCGTGCCGCCAGTATTCGACATCCTCCTGCGTATCGAGCCGGACGGTGAGCTGGACCGTCTCCGTCGTGCCGTCGGCGCGATGGATGGTGCCGGTCACGGTCGAACGGACGCCGAGGTGGTCGGCCAAGCCCGACACGTCGAACGTCTCGGAGCCGTCCAGCCGCAGCGTCTCCGCGGTGGTGCCGGCTGCGAGTTGCAACGGCAGCACGCCCATGCCGACCAGATTGGTGCGGTGGATGCGCTCGAAGCTTTCGGCGATCACCGCCTTGACGCCGAGCAGCGCGACGCCCTTGGCCGCCCAGTCGCGCGAGGAGCCGCAGCCGTAATTGCGCCCGGCGACCACCACCAGCGGCACGTTCCGCGTCGCGTATTCCTGCGCGGCCTCGAACACGCGCATCTGCTGGCCGTCCGGCATCAGCCGGGTCACGCCGCCTTCGACGCCGGGGACCATGCGGTTGCGTAGGCGGATGTTGGCAAAGGTGGCGCGGACGGCGACCTCGTGATTGGCCCGCCGGGTCGTGTAGTTGTTGAAGTCGGGCCGCTGTACGCCTTTGGAGAGCAGGAAGTCCGCCGCCGGAGTGCCGAGGCTGATCGCGCCGGAGGGCGAGATGTGGTCCGTGGTGACGGAGTCCCCCAGGATGACCAGAGGGCGCATGCCGGCGATGTCCTCCACCGGCGGCACGTCGCGGGAGAGAGCGTCGAAATAGGGCGGGCGGCGGATGTAGGTGCTAGCGTCGCTCCAGGCGAAGCGCTCGCTCCCCTCCCCGGCCAGCGCATCCCATGGCTCGCCGCCATCGTAGAGGTCGGCGTAGCGCTGCTGGAACAATTCGCGGGTGTACGCGCCGCGGGTGGCGGCCTCGATCTCGGCCGCCGTGGGCCAGACGTCGCGCAGATAAACCGGCGTCCTGTCCGACCCGGTGCCGAGCGGCTCGGTCGTGATGTCCACGGTGAGCGAGCCGGCCAGGGCGTAGGCGACGACCAGCGCCGGCGAGGCGAGGTAGGCGGCGCGGACGTTGGGGTGGATGCGGCCCTCGAAGTTGCGGTTGCCGGACAGCACGGCGGTGGTGACCAGCTTCTCGCGCTCGATGGCGTCCACGATCGGATCCGGCAGCGGGCCGGAGCCACCGTTGCAGGTGGTGCAGCCGAAACCGGCGATGTGGAAGCCGAGCCGGTCCAGCGAGGTCTGCAGCCCGGCCGCCTCCAGCACGGCCGCGGTCACCTGGCTGCCCGGTACCAGCGACGTCTTGACCCAGGGCTTGGTCAGCAACCCGCGCGCCACCGCCTTCTGCGCCACCAGCCCGGCTGCCATCATGTTGGCCGCGTTGGCGGTGTTGGTGCACGACGTGATGGCGGCGATCACCACGGCGCCGTCGAACAGCGCGTAGTCGGTGCCGGCGACGGGGACGCGACGGTCCGCGTCGATCGGGTGCCCAGCGATCTGAGTGTGGTGCTCGGCAAAGGCGGTGGAGGCGGTGTTGAGCTCCAGACGGTCCTCCGGGTTGCGCGGCCCGGCGATGCAGGGGCGGATGCCGGCAAGGTCGAGCGTGACGACGGTTTCGAACACGGGCGCGGCGGTGGTCTCGTCGCGCCAGAGCTTCTGCGCGCGGCAATAGGCCTCCACGAGCGCGATCTCGCTTTCCTCGCGGCCGGTGGTGCGCAGGTAATCGATGGTGAGCCGGTCGACGGGGAAGAAGATCGCGGTGGCGCCGTATTCGGGCGCCATGTTGGCGATCATGCCGCGGTCGCCGAGCGAGAGCATGTCCACGCCCGGGCCGAAGAACTCCACGAACTTGCCGACCACGCCCATGTCGCGCAGCAGCTTGGTGATGGTGAGCACGAGGTCGGTCGGCAGCACGCCGTCGGGCAGCGCGCCGGTAACCTCGATGCCGACCACCTCGGGCAACGCGATGGCGACGGGCTTGCCGACCATGACGGCCTCAGCCTCGATGCCGCCGACGCCCCAGCCCAACACGCCGAGGCCGTTGATCATGGGGGTGTGGCTGTCGGTGCCGACGCAGCTATCGGGGTAGGCGAGGTCGTCTTTGGTCCAGACCACGCGGCCGATGTTCTCGATGTGCAGCTGGTGCATGATGCCCTTGCCGGGCGGCACGACGCGGACGCCGTCGAAGCTGCTGGCGCACCAGCGCAGAAAGGCGAAGCGCTCGCCGTTGCGCTGATATTCGCGGGCCAGGTTGATGTCCGCGGCGTCCTTGTTGGCCCAGCTATCGACCTGCAGCGAGTGGTCGATGATGACGTCGACCGCGACCTTGGGGCTGACCGTCGACGGGTCGCCGCCGGCCTGCTCCACGGCGTCGCGCATCGCCGCCATGTCGAGCAGCATGACCAAACCGAGGATGTCCTGCCCGAACACGCGGGCGGGATAGAAGGTAACGCCGGCGCCGGCCTGGCGGGCGAGCAGCGCGTCGATCTCGGCCTGCGTGTCGGCGCCGTCGAGGGCGGCCTGGCGCAGCAGGTTCTCCAGCAGGATACGGAGCGAGAAGGGCAGCTTGTCGACGCCCGGAACGTCGGCGATCGGCACGTAGCGGACGGTGCGGTCGCCAGTCGTGAGCGATGAGATCTCGGGAGTGGCGACCATGGATGTCTCCTGGGGACGGCGCGAGAGCGCGGGTCTTTTGTATTGGGGGCCAATGTAATACATTGACGGGGAGCCGCAAGGGAGATGGAGGCTGAGCTCGCTGCACGTCCTGCTGGCGCACCGCCTGTTGGATCATATCCGGGCGGAACGGTTGCCGGCGGGGCATCACCTGACGGAGCAATCGCTGGAGCGCGTGCTCGGCACGTCGCGCTCGCCGATCCGTGGCGCGCTGGCGCATCTGGCGCGGCAAGGCGTGCTGGTCGCGCGGCCGCCGCGGCGCGGGTTGTTCCTGGCGCGGGACGCGGCGGCGCTGGCGCTGCCGGAGAGCGAGGCGGCCACGGAGGAGCGTGGTTATCTCGCGCTGGCGAGCGACCGTCTGGCCGGCAAGCTGCCGGAGATCCTGACGGAAAAAGCGGCGATGGATCGCTACGGCCTCACCCGCGAGCGGACCCGCCGCGTGCTGGGCCGGGCGGCGCAGGAAGGATGGATCGAGCCGCGGGCGGGCCAGGGCTGGCTGTTCCTGCCGATGATCGACGGCCCCGCCGCCTGCGCCGAAAGCTACGCGCTGCGGGCGGTGCTGGAGCCGGCCGGGCTGCTGCTGCCGGGCTTTCGCGCGGACGCGGCGGTGCTGGCGCGGTTGCGGCGGCAGCAGGAGGCGCTGGCGGAGGGCGGGTTTCGCACGGCGGGGCGCGCGGAGCTGTTCCAAGCGAATTCGGCGTTCCACGAGGCGCTGGCCGGGCTGTCGGGCAACCGCTTCCTTTTGGGCACGATCGCGCGGCAGAACCAGCTGCGCCGCCTGTTGGAATACCGCTTCACCCGCAACGACCGCGACCGGGTCGGCCGCCAATGCGCGGAGCATCTGGCCATCTTGGCGCTGCTGGAAGCCGGCGAGCGGGCGGAAGCAGCGCGGCTGCTCGGCGAGCACCTCGAGGCCGCGGGCGCCGACAAGGTGCGCCAGATCGAACACGAATTACCCCAGGAGAGCGACCCATGAAGCAGCAACCGATCCCCGCCGTGTTCATGCGCGGCGGCACCAGCAAGGCCCTGATGCTGCACACGCGCGACTTGCCGACGGAGCGTGACGAGTGGGGGCCGTTGTTCACCGCCGCCATGGGCAGCCCCGACCCCTATGGCCGTCAGCTCGACGGCATGGGCGGCGGCGTGTCGTCCGTGTCCAAGGTGTGCATCATCGGGCCGTCGCAGCGCGAGGATGCGGACGTGGACTACACGTTCTGCCAGGTGCTCGTGAAGGACAGCACGGTCCAGTACAAGGGCAATTGCGGCAACATGAGCTCCGCGGTCGGACCCTTCGCGGTCGATGAATCGCTGGTGCGGCCGAACGGGGACAGCGCCACCGTGCGCATCTTCAACACCAACACCAACAAGATCATCCACGGCACCTTCCCCGTCGAGGACGGGATGGCGCGCTACGATGGCGAACTGGCGATCCCCGGCGTGTCCGGCACCGGCGCGCCCATCCGGCTCGACTTCGTGCAGCCCGGCGGCGCCTCCACTGGCAAGCTGCTGCCGACCGGGCAGGTGCTGGATGTGCTGGACGTGCCGGGCGTGGGGCGGATCGAGGCGTCCATGGTGGACGCGGCCAACGCCGCCGTGTTCGTCCGCGCCCGTGACGTGGGGCTGACCGGGCTGGAGCTGCCGGACGAGTTGGAGGCGCGGCCGGAGATGCTGGCGCTGCTGGACGCGATCCGGGTGCAGGCCTCCGTGCGGATGGGGATCGCGGCGGACGAGGCGGAGGCGCGCCGGGTCACGATCGTGCCGTTCGTGGCGATCGTGGCGCCGCCCTCGGACAGCCCGACGCTGACGGGCGAGCCGGTGCGCGCCGACGAGGTGGACCTCACGGTGCGGGTGATCTCCAACGGGCAACCGCATCGGGCGCTGCCGCTGACGATCTCGCTGTGCACGGCGGTGGCGGCGCGCATGAGCGGCACGGTAGCGGCCGAGATGGCGCGGGAGACGGCGGGCGACCAACCCATCCGGCTCGGCATGCCGTCGGGCGTGCTGACGGTGGGCGCCGATGTCGGGCAGGAGGGCGGCGCGTGGGTGGCGCGCGCCGGGTCGTTCTACCGGACGGCGCGGCGGCTGTTCGACGGGCGGGTCTGGGTACCCGGGCGCGCGGCGGGCTGAACGGGATCGCGGCCGGCGGAGCCGCCGGCCGCGATCCGATCAGGCGGCGTCCAGCATCTGCCACACGCGCTGGGCGGTGAGCGGCATGTCGAGCGCGGTGACGCCCGCCGGGCGCAGCGCATCCATCACCGCGTTGACGGCCGTGGGCAGCGAGCCGACCGTGCCGGCCTCGCCGATACCCTTGGCGCCGATGCTGTTGGAGGGCGACGGCGTCAGCACGAAGCGGATGGTGACCCGGCGCGCCAGCTCCTCGGCATGCGGCATGGCGTAGTCCATGAAGGAGCCGCTCAGCAGCTGGCCGTGCTCGTCGTAGCGGCAGGCCTCGCCGAACACCTGGCCGAGTCCCTGCCACAAGCCGCCGAAGATCTGCCCTTCCGCCAGCGTGCGGTTCACCACCGTGCCGCAATCGTCGATGGAGACGTAGTGCAGCAGGTCAGTCTCACCCGTGTCGGGGTCGATCTCGACCTCGGCGACGTGCGCGCCGGAAGGGTAGGCGCGGGGTGCGGGCAAGGAGGCGGTGGTGTCAAGCGCGCCCGGGTGGCGGGCGGCCAGGTCGAGCAGGCCGACGGTGCGGTCGGTGCCGACGACGCGGTAACTGCCATCCGCGTACTCCACGTCGGCGGCGGCCACCTCCATCGCGTCGGCGGCTAGCGCCTTGCCCTTCGCGACCGCCTCGCCGGCGGCCTTTTGCAGCACCGGGCCGAGCGTCATGATCGAGCGCGAGCCGAACGACCCGGCGCCCTTCAGCGCAGGGCCGTCATGGCGGCCGGCACGCAACTCGATCAATTCGGCCGGGATGCCCAGGACATCGGCGGCCATCTGGGGGAACACCGTCTCGTGGCCCTGGCCGGAGGCGATGGCGACGTCGTGCAGCAGCACGGTGCCGTCCGCGCCGAAGGTGATGGCGGCCTCGTCGAGCGGGGCGACGCCGCCGGCCGGCTCGATGAAGAGCGCCAGGCCGATGCCGCGCAGGCGGCCGCGGCCGCGGGAGGCCGTTCGCCGCGCCTCGAACCCGGCCCAGTCCGCTTCGGCCAGCGCGGCGTCGAGCAGGGCGCCGAAATCGGCGCTGTCATAAGCGGCCGGCATCGGCGCGGTCGAGATCGTGTAGGGGAAGGCGTCGGGGGCGATCAGGTTGCGCCGCCGCAGCGTGACGCGGTCGATCCCGGTCTCGTGCGCGGCCTGGTCGACCAGGCGCTCCACGGCATACGCCATGTCCGGCCGGCCGGCGCCGCGATAGGCGGTGATGGGCACGGTGTTGGTCACGGCCAGACGGTTGCGGCCGCACACGGCGCCGATGCGATAGGCGCCGCACGCCATCAGGGTGGCGTTCAGGATGTTGGTGCTCGGGCCCGCGGCCGACGGATGAGCACCGATGTCGCAGACCCAATCGTGACGGATGGCCAGGAAACGGCCCTCCGTATCGAGCGCGAGCTCGCCGCGCATGCGCACGGCACGGCCGTGGAAGTCGCTCACGAAGGTCTCCGACCGGCTCGCGACCCATTTCACGGGCTGTCCGACATGCCGCGCCGCCAAGGCGAGCGCGGCGTATTCCTGGTAGGCCGCGCCGCGGATGCCGAACGCACCGCCGACGTCGTGGGCATGGGCGCGGATGCGCTCGGGCGGTAGGCCGGTCATGCCGGCCATGGCGTCGCGCATCCCGGTCATGCCCTGGCTGGAGCTCCACAACTCCAACACGTCGCCATCCCACGCGGCGAGCGCGGCTTTGGGTTCCATTGGATTGCCGACCACGCGCGGGCTGTCCATCTCCAGCACCACGCGGTGCGCGGCGCCGGCAAAGGCGCGCTCGACGGCGTCGGCGTCGCCATACTCGAAGTCGAAGCACAGGTTTCCGGGGACGCCGCGATGTAGCAGCGGAGCGCCCGGGGCCAGCGCCGCCGGCCCGTCCGCGACGGAGGGAAGCGTGTCGAACTCGATCGCGATGGCTTCCGCCGCGTCGTTGGCCTCCGCCTCGGTCTCGGCGACCACGATCGCGATCGGCTCGCCGACGAAGCGCACGGTGTCGGCGGCCAGTGCCGGGCTCGGGGGCGAGAGCAACGCGCCGTTCTTGCCGGGGAAGGGCAGCACCGCCACGCCGCGGGTGAAGCCGGACTGCGCCATGTCGGAAGCGGTGAGCACGGCGCGGACGCCGGGCATGGCGAGGGCGGCGGCGGTATCGAGGGAAACGATGCGGGCATGAGCGTGGTCGGAGCGCAGAAAGCGGGCGTGGAGCTGGCCCGGCTGATTCCAGTCCGCCGTATACTGCCCGGCACCGGTCAACAGCCGTTCGTCCTCGCGCCGCCCCGTATACGCCCGTTCCGTCATCCGCCCGCTCCGCTCGTCGCCTCCACGGCAAGTAGGCCGCACGGGGGCCGACGCAAGGCACTCTGCCAGGTCGGGACGTCAAGGCGGGGCGCCAAGGCGGGGCGTCAAGGCGGGGCGTCAGGCCGGGACGGCCTCGCGGGCGGGTTCGGCGGCGGCGGCGCCGCCGAGGGTGACGACGCGATCGGCCGTGGCGCGGGCGAGGGCCTGGTCGTGGGTGACGAGGAGCACGGCGCAGCCGGCGTCGAGACAGGCCTCGTGGACGACCGCCACCGTGTCCTGCTGGCTGATCGGGTCCAGGCGGGAGGTGGGCTCGTCGGCGAACAGGAAGCAGGGGCGCAGCATGAGCACCCGGGCCAGGGCCACGCGTTGCAGCTCGCCGCCGGAAACCTGCGCCGGCAGACGGTCCATCAGCCCGGCAACGCCCAAGCGCCGAAGCAGATCGCCCGCCGCGCGGCCGGGCAGGCCATGCCGGCGGGCCACGTCGTCCAGCGCGGCACCCAGCTTGCGCTCGGGCGGGAAGCTGGCCACCGGATCCTGATAGACCTTCTGATAGCGGATGCCCGCGATGTCGGCGGGCCGCAGCACGCGGCCGGTGTCGGGCGCGCGCAGGCCGAGCAGCACGTTGCCGAGCGACGTCTTGCCCGAACCGCTGCCGCCGCTGATCGCCAGCCACTCGCCCGCGGCCACCTCGATATCGAGCCGCTCGAAAAGGCGGGCGCCGCCCAACGACAAGCCGAGCGCTTCGCCCCGCAAGACGCTCTCGCCGCGCGATCGCGGCGGGCGAGGCGCCCAGGCGGAGGGATCGGCCGCCAGCAGACGGCGGGTGTAGTCGTGCCTGGGGTGGCTCAGCACGGTCGTGGCCGGGCCCTGCTCGACAATCTCACCGTCCAGCATGACCGCGACCTGGCCGCCGAGCGATGCGGCGAGCGCCATGTCGTGCGTGATGGTCAGCAGCACGGCCCCGCGGTCGGCGATGGAGCGCAACAGGCCGCCGACGTGGGTGCGGAGCGCGGCATCGAGCCCCTTGGTCGGCTCGTCGGCGATCAGCACCGAGGCGCCCGACGCGGTGGCCGCGGCAAAGGCGACGCGCTGGGCCATGCCGCCCGATAGCTGGAATGGGAAGCGGCTGTCGGCCCGGCGCAGGCCGAAGCGCTCGAGGTCGTCATGCGCCTTGGCCATCGCGGCCTGACGGTCGGCGCCGCGGAGGAAGCGGTGCACTTCGGCGATCTGGTCGGCGCTGCGCATCAGCGGGTCCAGCGCCAGCCAGGGTTCCTGCGGCAGCATGGCCACGCGGCGACCCCACAGCGCCCGCCTCCCCTCCCGGTCCGCCGCGGCGAAGGCGTCGGCGCCGATCACCACGCGGCCCTCTGCCCCGAGTTCCGGCGCCAGCGTACCCATCAGCGCGTCGGCCACCAGCGTCTTGCCGGAGCCGGTCTCGCCGATCAGCGTGAACGGCTCGCCGGCCGCTACGGCAATCGAGACGCCGCGCAGCAACGGCTCCGACCCGGCGCGCACCACCAGGTCGTCGATCTGGATCCTCGTCGTTCGGGGAGGGCTCATCGCCGCTGTGCCACGAGCTGCAACGACAGCACCACGAGCGACAGGGTGAGCGCCGGCGCCAGCAGGGCGGCAGGCAGGCTCGCGTAGTGCGGCAGGCTTTCCGCCATCATCAGTCCCCATTCCGCTTGCGGCGGGCGCAAGCCCGCACCGATGAAGCCGAGCCCGCCGACGGTCAGGATGGCCTGGCCGACGCCGAACGCCGCCAGCGCGCCCCAGAGCGGCGCCACCGCGGGCACGATGTGGTGCCGCACCACGTAGCCGTAGCCGAAGCCGAGCAGGCGCGATGCCTCCACCGCCGGCGAGGCGAGCCGGGCCGCGGCCACCGCCCGGGTGACCCGGAACCACTCGACCCACATGGCCAGCACCAGCCCGCCGAACATCGGCCAGATCGCTCCGGGCGCCAGCGCCGTGACCAGCACGATCAGCAGCAGGCCGGGCAGCGCCAGCACCGCGTCGGCGGTCGCCGTCAGCGCCGTGTCGATCCGTCCGCCCAGCCAGGCGGCCAGCAGCCCGATCGCGATGCCGATCGCGCCGGACACCAGCACCGCGGCGGCCCCCAGTTCGAGCGACAGGCGCGTGGCTGCCGCCATCCGGGCCAGCACGCTGCGGCCGAGATGGTCGGTGCCGAGCAGCCAGGCGGCCGAGGGCGGCGACATGGTGTTGGACAGGTTCTGCCGCGCCGGGTCGGCGGCGATGAGCATGGGGCCGAACACGCCGAACAGCACGGTGGCGGCGAGCAGCACGAGGCCGATCGTGCGCCCGGTCTTGCGTGGCGCCGCGATCATGCGCCGCGCCGCCGCGGGTCGACGGCCAGGACCAGCAGGTCCACCGCCGTGTTCAGCGCCACGAACAGCAACCCCAGCGCGAGCGCCATGCCCTGCACCACCGGCACGTCCCGCCCCAGCACGGCGTGCACCAGCGCGTGGCCGATGCCCGGCCATGAGAACAACGTCTCGATCACCACCACGCCCTCGATCAGCAGCGCCGCCTGCACGCCGATATGCGAGATGACCGGCACCGCCGCGTTGCGGATGACGTGCTGCCAGACGGTCTGCGGCAGCGACAGCCCTTTCTGGCGGGCGAAGGCGATGGCCGGCGAGCGCATGGCCACCACCGTCGCGTCGCGCGCGATGCGGGCCGAGATGGCAGCCAGGCAGAGCGCCAGGCTCAGCGCCGGCAGGATCACCGTCTGCGCCCCGGTGAAGCCGGCGGCGGGCAGCCAGCCGAGTTCGGCGGCGAACACGATCATCAGCAGCAGCCCGGTGACGAAGGATGGCAGCGCGCGGAACAGCGCCGCCAGGCCCAGCGTGAGCTTGTCGGTCACGCCCCCCGGCCGCAGCCCGGCGAGCAGCCCCAGCGCCGGGCCGAGCAGCACGGTGAACACGATGGCGATCACCGCGAGCACGACCGTGTAGGTGAGCTGCTCGGCGACCTCGACGGCGACGGCGCGGCCGCTGATGGTCGAGACGCCGAGATCGCCGCGAAGGAGCTGGCCGATCCAGCGGCCGAACTGCACGATCGCCGGCTGGTCCAGGCCCAGCTCGGCGCGGACGGCAGCGGCCGCCTGCGTGGTGACCAGGTCGTAGCCGTAGCGCCCCGAAGCGACCCGCATGGCGATGTCGCCCGGCAGCACGCGGAGCAGCGCGAAGCACAAGGAGGCGACCAGCAGCGCCACCAGCGCGGCTTGCACCAGCCGTCGCCCCAGCGTGCCGGCGATCACGGCGGCGGTGCTTCGGCGCCGCGTGGAAAGCGCGCGCGGCGCCCGGATCGCAACCCAGCCCGCCGCGCTCATTCCGCCCACCGCATGCCGGCGAGGTTGTACGACAGCTCGAACGGGTCGATGACCACGCCCTTCAGACGGCGGCTGATGGCGGCGGTATGGTCGTACCAGGCCACCGGAATGGTCGGCAGCTCCGTGTGCAGCACGGTGGCGACCACGCGGCGGTCGGCCGCGGCGTCGGCGCCCGTCGCGCCGCCCCCGAGATCGGTCAATGCGGCGAGGAGGGCCGGGTTCGACCATCCCATGGCGCCCCATTCGCCGCCGTTCGGGCCGTAATCATCGACCAACGTGCCCATCGGATCCGGCACCAGCGCGTAGTTGCGGGCCATCAGCGCCATGTCGAGCGTGCCGTCTTGGTGGCCGGCCGGGATCTCGCTGCTGTTGACGATGGAGACTTCCACGGCCAGGCCGAGCTCGCGCAGCTGGTCCTGGATCGCAGCGGCGGCGACTGGCAGTTCCGGCCGGTCGGCATAGGTGCGCAGCGTCGCGGCGAAGCGGCGACCGTCATGGCTGCGGATGCCGTCCGGGCCCCGTCGCCAACCGGCGTCGTCCAGCAGGCGCTTGGCGGCGTCCGTATCGGTGCGGAGCGGGGCGAGATCGGCCTGCTGCCAGGTGCCGAGGCTGGGCGGGAAGAGCTGCGTCGCCGCGGCTTCCGGGTTGCCGAGAATGGCGCGTGCGATACCGGCGCGGTCGAGCCCGAGCGAGATGGCCTGGCGCACCTTGAGATCGCCGAACAGTGGCGACCCGACGTTGAGCTTGAGCAGCTCCACCCGCGGGATCGGCACCGCCACGACGTCGACGCGGGGGCTGCGGCGCAGGCGGGCGAGGCTCGGCGCATCCAGCGTGAAGGCGATGTCGGCCTGGCCGCTCTCGGCCATCAGCGCGCGGGCTTCGGCGCGGGGCACGGACAGGTAGGTGGCCCGCTCGATCGCCGGGGCGGGGCCGCCGGTCCAGCCGTTGAACCGCTCCACCTCGATGCGCAGCGGCAGGCCGAGCGAACTGACCCGGTAGGGCCCAGTCCCGATCACGGTCCGGACGGCGCCGTTATCGCCGAACGAGGCGGGCGCCAGCACCTGCGTGCTGTAATGCGCGAGGTAGGCCGGCAGGGCCACGAAGCGCGACCGGAGCCGGATCAGCAGGGCGTCGTCGCCGTCGGGCTCGACGCTCTCGAGCGGCACCTTGCCGAACGGGCCGGGCTGGGCATGCGCGCGGCGGAGCGCGGCGGCCACGTCGGCCGGGGTCACCGTTGTGCCGTCGTGAAACGTGGCGCGACGGAGCACGAGCCGCCAGCTCAACCCGTCCGGCGCCGCCGTCCAACTCGTGGCCAGGCCGGGCACGAAACGGCCCTGCGGATCGGCGCGCACCAGCGTTTCGGCCACGTCGATGCGGGAGAACACGTAGCCGCCGCGCGACGGCTCGAGCGAGCCGACATCCCAGGGCGCCACGATTTGCAACACGGGCGGCGCGGCCCGGGCGGACAGCGCGGCACCGAGCAGGAGAAGAACGGCGGAACAGAACCGGAGCATGAGCCTCGCCTGAAGAGTCGGCGGGCTTTAACGGTCATCCAGCTTTCGTGACACGGCGTGACAGCCCATGTCACGAAAACTTCTCCGGCCCGGCCGGGCCGTTAAGCGACCGAGACGGGGCGGGCCAGGAAGAAGCGATCCACGTCGGGACGATCAGAGAGGGCGCCGTCGCACTGTTCGCCGATCCGGATGGTGCCGCGCAGTGCCAGGGTGGCGGCTTCGGTGCGGTTGCGGGTCCGGGATTTGCGCAGCAGCGCCTTGACGTGGACCTTCACCGTCGCGTCCGCGATCTGCAGGGCGCGCGCGATCTCTTTGTTCGACATGCCCTGCGACAAGTAATTCAGGACGGATTGCTCGCGGGCGGACAGGTGGGGGAAATGCGCATGGCCCGGCGCACCGCCGATCGGCGGTGCCAGCTTGGGTGGCGCGAGCGCGCCCTCGATGAAGGCGGGCAGCGGGTCGAGGGGGCTCGGATCGGCGGCCATCAGATGGGCGGGGACCACCGAGACCGACTCGCAAACCAGCCGCAAGCTCGCCAGCAAGGACGCGGAGCTAGATTGTTTCAGGATCGCCGCGACCACGCCCGCCTGCACCGCGGCGGCCCATTGCTGGGTCGTGATCTCGTCGACGAGGAGGACGCACCGTCCGGCGGGGTAGATAGCGCGCAACTCGGCCACATGTGCGATCGCGGCGTCCACGGGGCCGCCCACGACGCAGACGACCGGCGCGAGGTCGACCGGTCCGGAAGCGGCGGGCGGTGGGACGTCGCTGCACCAGACGAGGTCGCAGCCTTGGCTGAGTACGATGTGGCGAAGTCCTTCCCGGAACAGCGCACCGGGCTCGATGACAACAATCGGAACGTCTTCCAGCATTATGGGATTCCTTTCCAGCCGCCGGCGGCGTGGCCTCCCTGAATTATGTTACGTTTATATAACGACTATTGTCACGCTCCTGTGTTCCCCGTCAATAGTCATGGTCTCTATTTATTGATCGTTCCCATATTTTCGACGCCATGTGCCACCGTGGGTAACTCGTTCGGGTAAGTAGCCCGTCGCGTCTGCGGCTCCTGGCGTTTCGGCGGCTGAGTACCCCAATCGCCCAATCGCCCCCCGTCGCACCCCATGCCACTCCGTCGATGCGGCTCCGGCCAGATGCGGTTTGCGCCGTCTGGGCAGGAGACGCGGAGAAGGCTTGAACCCATGCAGCAGCCGCCGCTCGACCGTTCGCCGCGTTTCCGGCGCACGGACACTCTCGGCCTCACCGTCGACGCCGCGCCGAGCCTCGCCGGCATCGTGCGTTGGCTCGACGAGGCGCTCGAGCGCCGGACCCCGCTCTTGGTGACGTTCGTCAATCCGTCGGCATGGACCATCGCGAAGGCGCAGCCGGACTATCGGCGGCAGCTCACGGAGTTCGACGCGGTGTTGCCGGACGGGATCGGGATGCGCGCGGCCCTGCGCGGGATGCACCGCCTGCCGGCGGTGCGCATCAGTTTCGACATGACGTCCTTGGCTCCGGCGGTGTTCGCCGGCGCGGCGCGGAACGGGCGGTCGGTCGTCCTGGTGGGCGGCGTGCCGGGCCGGGCGGACGCGGCGGCGACCCGGCTGCGCGGGCTCTACCCGGGGATCCCCATCCCGGCCACCTTTGACGGTTTCCGCGACCCGGCGCAGACCGCCGCGGACATCGTTGCGCTGCAACCGGCGATCGTGATCTGCGGCATGGGATGTGGGCGGCAGGAGGCGTTCCTGCTCGATCTGGCCCGGCTCGGCTGGCGCGGCTGCGGCTTCACCTGCGGCGGCTTCCTGGACCAGCTCGTCGCCGGCGCGACCTACTACCCGGGCTGGATCGATCGGCTGGACCTCCGCTGGGCATACCGCTTGGCCAAGGAGCCGCGCCGGCTCTGGCGCCGCTACCTGCTGTCCTACCCGCCCTTCTTCGCGCAGCTCGGCCTTGCCCTGCTGGCGCGCCCCGCGGCGTCGCGGTGACGCCGTGCGCATGACCTCATCCGCCGCGCTCCTGCCGGGCGACGAGCCCGCTCCCGCCGGCCGGCGAGAGCTCGAGACCGCCGTGCTGCGCGACGCGTGGCGGATCGTCCGCCGACACCGGCTGTTGTTCGCGGTCCTGCTGCTGTTGCCGCTCGGCGCGAGCATCGCGGTGGCCGTGCTGACGCGCTCGACCTTCACGGCGTCGAGCAGCGTCGTGGTCGACCTGGCCGGCCAGAACGTGATCACCGTCCGCAACGTGCTGTCCGACGTGCCGGCGGACACGGAGGCGATGGTCGGCGAGATCGAGCTGCTGGCGTCGCGCGAGCTCCTGGAGCAGGTCGCGACGAGGCTGTCGTTGCTCGACGACCCCGAGTTCAACCCGGCCCTCAGCCCGGCGCCGTGGCGTCGGCTGCTGAACGACGGCCGCACTGCGGTCACGATGTGGCTCGGCGGCGAGCCCCCGCCGGAAGCGGCGGCGCGTCCGATGAACGACGTCGTGGACACGCTGCGGGCCGGCTTGGTAATCGCCCCGGTCGGCCGCTCCCGCGTGATCCGCATCACGGCAACGGCGCGCGACGGGGCGGTGGCGGCGCAGATCGCCAACACGTTGGCGGCGGTCTACACGGAGGAGCACCTCCGGCTGCGCACGCAAGCGCGGCAACAGGCCAATGGCTGGATCGTCGAGCGCCTCAACGACCTGCGGCAGCGCGCGGACCGGTCCGCGCGGCTGGCCGACACGTATCGCGCCGCCGGCGGTCTGCAGCGCGGGCGCGACTCGCTGCTGGTCAGCCAACAGGCGACGGAGGCCAGCACGCAGGCCACGGTGGCGCACGCCCGGGCCGCGGAGGCGCGGGCCAAGCTGAGCGAGGCCGACGGCGCGCTCAAGGCGACCCAGCCGGACCAGATGGCGAGCGTGCTGTCCTCGCCGCTGGTGCAGCAGTTGCGGCAGCAGGAGGCCAAGCTGACGGCGAACCGGGCCGACCTGTTCACCACGCTCGGGTCCTCGCACCCGCGGGCGCTCGCCGCGCAATCGCAGCTCGCCGACCTCCAGGCACAGATCGCGGCCGAGACCCGGCGCATCTTTGCCAGCCTGCGGGACGACCTCCGCGCCGCCGAGGCCGTGGAGGCCGATGCGGTCAAGCGCCTGGCCGAGAGCCGGCAGGGCGTGGAGGCGGCCAGCGCGCAGGACCTCAACGCCCAGGACCTGCAGCGCGTGGCCGACGCCGACGCGGCGATCTACCAGACCTTTCTGACCCGCGCCCGCGAGACGGAGGCGCAGGTCGCCTTCCCCACCGTCAACGTCCGGGTGCTGTCCACGGCGGTGCCGCCGAACCGGCCGGTCTCGCCCAACCGGGGCCGCATCGTGCTTGCGGGCGCGGTGCTGGGAACGGTGCTGGCGTTCGTCGGCGCGTTGGTGCGCGACCTTTGGTCCCGCGGGCTGCGGACCAGCGCGGAGATCGAGCAGCTGGTCGGGGTGCCGGCGTTCGGGTCGATCCCATACCGGGCGCGGCGCGCCAATCTCGTCGACAAGTTACGGCACGGAGAGGCGGTCGCCGCGCTCTGGACACGGCTGTTCCTCGGCGGCGGCGAGGGAACAAAAACCGGGGACCTCAGGACCGGCGACGTGAAGTTCGGGAACGGCCGCGCCGCGCCGAAGAGCGTCGTGATCACCTCGGCGCTGCCCGGCGAGGGTAAGACGGTGCTGGCCCGCTCGCTGGCGCTGGTCGCGGCCGAGCACGGGCAGCGCGTGCTGATCATCGATGCCGACCTGCGCCGCTCGTCGTTGACCGGGAGCCTCCACGCCCATGACGGGGCGCGGCTCGGGCTATACGACCTGCTCGGCAAGCGGGCCGTGTTGGCCGACGTGGTGGTGGCCGAGGAACACCTGGTCGACGTCCTGCCGGCCGGGCGGGGCGGCGACAACCCGGTCAAGCTGTTGTCGTCGCCGCAACTGGGCGCCCTGCTGCGGACGGCGGGGCAGAGCTACGACCTCATCATCATCGACTCGCCGCCGGTGTTGATCGGGGCCGATAGCTGGTGGCTGTGCCGATCGGCCGACATGACGCTGTTGGCGGTGCGTTGGGGACGGACACCGCGGCACACGGTGCGGGCGACGCTGGCGCAATTACTCCAAGTCGGCGTGCGCAACGTCGAGATCGTGCTGTCGATCGTGGATGCGCACCGCTCCGGGCTATACGACGGCGATACGATGCTGGCGGTGACGAGCCGGAGCGCGGTGCAGTCGAGCTACCTGGTCCGCCAGTGAGCGCGTCGGCGGCACGGGCGACTCCGCTCCGCGAGGAGGTCCCGCGATGGGCCGACGGGTGCGCCGCCCTGTCGTGGCGGGGGTGCCTCGGGTTCACCTTGGGCTGGCAGGCGGCCGGTTTCGCGCTGTTGGCCGGGCAGCTCGTGCTGGTCTGCGCGCTGGGGGCGCCGGCGATCGCGGTTGGCTTGCTGGGCGCCGGGGTGTTGTTCGCCTACCGGCCGCTGTCCGGGCTGACGCTGTACCTCCAGCTCCTGCTGTATCAGAACGTATTCCTGTCCAGCTTCTCGGGCTGGGGCATCGATCCGGCCGGGTTCACGGCGGTGCAGGGCCTTTCGTTCGGCGTACTCGGCGGGATGGCGCTGGGCGCTGCCTGGTCGCTGCTCGGCGGGCGCCGAGCTCCCCTTGCGCTGCGGCGCCCGGCGATCTGGATCTGCGCATCGCTGGCGGTGGTGGCGGCCTACACCGGTTTCGGCATGCTCGCCGCACCGCCGGCCTCGGCACTGATCTACCTCCGCAGCACGTCCGGCCTGTTGCTGGCGTTGCTGGTTGGGCTGGCGGTGGGCCGGCGGTGGCACTTCTCGACGGTGGCGGCGATCTTTCTGCTGTCCCTGCCGTTCGGCCTCGCGCTCGCAATGGCCGAATACACGGTGCCGCATGCCTACTACACGGCGATCGACGCGGGCGACTACATACGCTTCCGTGGCGGCGACGGGGAGTTGCCGGCGATCGCCCGCAGCGTGGATGACCTCGTCGCGGGCCGGGTCGTGCGCTGGTTCAACATCACGGCGGGCGGCACCGACATGCTCTCGGTCCGTATCTTCGGCCCGAACATGCTGGCGGTGAGCTACGCTTACGTGCTGGCGATCGGCGGGATCGCCGGGGTCGCGCTGGGGGTGCCGGCGATCGGCGCGGTCGCGGTGGGGCTGCTGGTCGTGGCAGGCGTCAAGGGACCGCTGCTGCTGCTGCTGCTGACGTTGCTGCTGCGGTTCGTGTGGCGGGTCGCCGGTAGTGGCCGCGCCTTTCTGTTGGCCGGGCTGGCGCTGATCGCCGGCTATGTCGCGCAGGGGCTGCGGGTAGGGCTGGCCAATGGCGACTTCCACGTCATCGGCTTCCTCGGCGGCATCAACGGGCTCCTGCGGATGCCGTGGGGGCATGGCATCGGGGTCGGCGGCAACCTGTCGGCGACGGCGGCGGCGAACCTGGACTGGCAGGCGTTCCAGCAATCGGGGGCGGATTTCGCGCTGGAGAGCGCGGTCGGCGTGCTGCTGTATCAGCTCGGCGCGGCGTCCATCGTGGTGTATGCGCCGGTCGTCGGCCTGCTGCGCCGCTCGTGGCGCCAGTTACGGGCCGGGACGAGCCGGCAACCGGGGGCGGTCGCCACCGTGATGATCGGCATCGCCGTGACGCTGGCGAACGGCATCTTCCAGGAGGAAGCGTATTCGACCTACGCGCTCGGCCTACTCACGCTGCTCGGCGGCGTGCTGGCCGGCAACGCGGCAACGCGGGAGCCCAGCCGGTGAACGACGTGTTGCGGCCCGTGGGCGCCCGGGTGCCGCCGTCGCGGCCGGGCCAGATCCGGGCGTTCCTCTGCGTCCGCAACGAAGCGGAGCGGCTGCCCTTCCTGCTCGCTTATTACCGCCGGGCCGGCGTGGACTGGTTCTTCGTCATCGACGACCGTTCCGACGACGGCACGGCCGAGTGGCTGGCCGCGCAGCCCGACTGCACCGTGTTCCGCCCCGTGGGCGAGTTCGGCACGGCCAATTACGGCATGGATTGGATCAACGCCCTGCTCGAGCGGCACGGCATCGGCCATTGGCGCCTGTTCGTCGACGCCGACGAATTGCTGGTCTATCCCGGCGACGGAACGCTGAACCTGCCGGCGCTCTGCGCGTATCTCGGCGCCCACGGCATGGACGGGCTCTACGCCTTCATGCTCGACATGTATGCCGAGGGCCCGGTGGCCGCGGTGACGTACCGGGCCGGGCAGGACTTCCGGGACGCCTGCCCGCTGTTCGACGCGGATCACGCTTTCCGCGACCGGCTGCGGCTGGCCGGGCGCCCGCCGCCATTCCCGCGCTTCGAGGTGGTCGGCGGGCCGCGCCTGCGCTGTTTCTACCCGGAATATCGTCGTCGGGGCGCGCTGGGCTACGCGGTGCCGCGCGGGCTCGCCAAGCTGCGCCGGGGCCGCTTCGGCCGGGCGCTGGCGCTGCTGCCGCCGCTAGCCTCGCCGCCGCTCTTGTCCAAATTGCCGCTCAGCTTCGGCGTTTCGGGCCGCACCTACGTCAACAACCACCGCACCGTGCCGCTCCGCCTGGCGCCGATGACGGGCGTCTTGCTGCATTTCAAGTTCTTCGCCGACTTTCACCGTCGCGTGGCGCGGGCCACCGCCGAGGGGCAGCACTTCGATGGCGGGACGGAATACGCGCGCTACGCTGCCGCCCTGCGGGCCGACCCGGCGTTCAGCTTCGCTCATGCCGGCAGCGCGCGCTGGCAGGGCAGCGACGATCTGGTGCGACGCGGCCTGATGCGGACCGACCCGGGATTCGACGCCTTCCGGGCCGGGCTCGCCGCATGAACCGATGGACGATGGCGGCTGGCCTGGCGGCGCTGGCGAGCATGAGTCCGGCCCGCGCCGCGGTGCCGCCACCGGCGCCCTGCCTGGCCGAGGCCGCTTCCGCCCGCGGGCCGGGCGGGGCCGTCGACATCGTCCCGGCGGAACGGCTGGCCGTGCTGGCGCGCGGGGTCAACGTGACGAACCTGCTGGGCCCGGCCGCCATCGGCGACCTGGACGCGGCGTTCGCCGGGCTGCGCGACGCCGGGCTGCGCCACGTGCGCCTGCCCGTCTCGCCGCAGACCTTCGCCGTCGATCCGCCGCCCTGGCAGGCGGACGCGCTGCGCGCGATCGATGCCGCCGTCTGCGCCGCGCTGCGCCTCGGTCTGGGCGTGATCCTCGACATGCATCCGACCGAGCCGGTCGCGACGGAGGCGCTGCCCGATCTCTGGCGGCAACTGGCCGCGCGCTATGCCGCCGCGGCGCCCGACCTGATCTTCCTGGAGCTGCTCAACGAGCCGAAATGGCCGGGAGCGGAATGGGCGTACGTGCAGGGCGCGCTCGCCGCCGCCATTCGCCTCGCCGCGCCGGGCAATACGCTGATCGCGACCGCCAGCCCGTGGAGCACCGCCGCGGCGCTGGCAGCGCTGCGCCCCCTACCCGACCGCAACGTCGTCTACGCTTACCATTTCTACACGCCGATGGTGTTCACCCATCAGGGTGCCGCGTGGTCGCTGCCGGATTTGAGCTCGGTCGCCGGACTGCAATTTCCGGCATCGGCCAAAAACGCCGGGCCGGTCGCCGCTGCGGCGGCGCCGTCGCTGCGGCCGGTGGTGGCGGATTACGGATGGCGGTACCGCTCGGCCCAGCCGCTCGCCGCCGAGATCGCGCTGGCGAGCGCCTGGGCCCGGCGATGGGCGGTGCCGCTGGTGGTCACCGAGTTCGGCGTGTTCGGCACGGCACCGCCGACGTCGCGCGGGGCGTGGCTCGGCGCGGTGCGGCGGGCGTTCGAGGCCGACGCGACCGGGTGGACGGTGTGGGAATATGCGGGCGGTTTCGGCATCGCCGACGAACTCGGCCCGGAGGCTTGTCTCGACCCGGCGGCGGCGCGCCCGGCGCTCGGGCTCTGCCGCTGATGGCGGCTCGGACCGTGATGCGGGTGGCGGGACGGCGCTGGTCCGCGCGGGCCGTGTCGTCGGGGTACCGGCATGGGGTCGGTGCGGTGCGCCGCTATGGTTGGCTGCTGGCCGACCAGGCGGTGTTCGCCGTCACCAACCTCATCATCAACCTGCTGTTCGCGCACTGGCTGACGCCGGTCGAATACGGCCGGTTCGCGCTCACCTTCTCCGGCTTCATCCTGCTGAGCGTGCTGCACTGGTACGTGGTGGTCGAGCCGCTCCTGGTCGAGTCCGCCCGGATCCGGCCCGGCCAGGTGCGGGCCTACGTGCTCACGCTGGTCCGGGCACATGCGATGATGCTGGCCGCCGCCGGCGCGGTCTCGGTGGCGGCAGCCCTGGTCGCGCAGCGCTGGGGTGACCCGGCGGTGGGGTGGGACGTCGCCGCCAGCATCGGCGGCGGCAGCGCGCTGCTGGCCTTGGCGATGGCGCGGCGGCTCTGCTTGGCGTTTCTCTCGGCGGCCGTCTCCGCCGCGATCGGCCTTTTTTATCTCGTCGCCACCGTTGCGACCGCCGCGGCCCTGTGGGCGGCAGACGACGTGACCTGGTGGACGCTGTGGCTCGTGCTGGCCGGTTGGAGCGTCGTCTGCGCCGGCGCGATCTGCCCGCTGCTGCTGCGCCATGCGGGCCGCGGCGAACCGTACGGGCTCCGCGATCTCGGGCGGGCAGCGTCGCGCTACGCGGCCTGGGGCAGCGTGGCGGCGGGTTTCTCCTGGATCCGTTCGGACGGGATCTTCGTCGTGCTGGCATTGTCGACCGGGCTGCAGGCCGTGGCGCAAACGCGGGCGATCGTGATGCTCAGCGCGCCGGTGGTGCAGATCAACAGCGCGCTGAACGCTTCCTGGCTGATCGATTTCGGTCGCTGCCGGGCGAGCGGGCGCGACGTCCGCACCGTGCTGCGGCATCGGGCGTTGCTCTACGCAGCGGCCGGCCTGCTCGCCATCGCAGTCACCGTCGCCGTGGCCGGACCAGTGACGCACCTGGCCTATGGCGGTCGCTACGATGCCGGGGCGGCCCTGCTGCCGCTGTTCTTCGCCGCCTGCGTGCTGGCCGGGGTCGAGGCGATGGTGACGAGCGCGATGAAGGCGAGCGGCGTGTTCCGCGACAGCTACCTGCCGCAGATCGTCGGCAGCGTCACCGTCGGCGCGACGGCGCTCGCGCTGATGAAGCTGGGGCCGCTGGGCGCCGCGCTCGCGGTCGGGGCGGGCGCCCTGTCGGGCCTGGCGACGGCGGTGGCGCTGTGCTGGCGGCGGCCGCCGCATGACTAAGCGGCAGGCGCTCGGGGCCGCCACCGCGGTGTCGGTCGCCTCCATCCTGATCGCCCTCGCCGCGGCCCTGACGCGGGGGCCGTGGCTCGACGAGTTCTGGACCGTGTTCGCCACCGACCCGAGCCTGCCGCTCGCCACCGAAGCGTCGACGCGATGGCTGACCGACGTGCATCCGCCGCTTTTCTATCTGCTGGCGCGCGGGGCCGCCTCGTGGCTCGGCGACGACGTGACCCGGTTGCGCCTGGTCAACCTGCCGGCGATGGCGGGGCTGCTGGCCTTCTTCTGCCATGCGGGTGCGGTGTGGCAGGCCGGGCGACGCTTTCTGCTGGTCTACGCCGTTCTGGCGTTCTCCTCCTACTTCGCAACCGGCTATTTCGCCGAGTATCGCTCCTATTACTGGCAGTTCTCGGCCGCCATCTGCTTGTTCGGCAGCGGCTACGCCCTGTTGCGCGACGACGTGTTCGGCACCGCGCGGGACCGGTGGATCACGGGCGCGGTGTTCGCCACCGGCGCCGTTCTGCTGATCAACCTGCACTTCATCGCGGCGCTGCTGGCCGAGATCGCGATCGGCGCGATGGCGTTGGCCGCGTGGCTCGGCGGGCGCGGCCGGCTCGGGGCGATCATGGCGGCGACCGGCCTGGCGGCGGCTCTGCCGCTGGCGGCGATCCTGGCGATACAGGCGCCCTACCTGGCCGGGGCGGGCGGCAGCGGCTTCTGGATCCGTACCGGGCTGGGCGAGGCGGTCGTGATCCTGGCCGGGTCGCTCGCCAAGGGCGTCGGGCTGAGCGTGGCCGCTTGTGCTCTGGCGGTCTGGGCCGTCGGGAGCGGGACCGTCGGCGGCCGGCGCCGGGCCGGTCCCGGCGATGGGCTGATCGGCGCGGCCTTTCTTGGCGCAACGGTCGCTTGCGTGCTGGTGCTGGGGGCCATCAACGCCTACCGGCCGGTGATCATCGACCGCTACCTGCTGGTCTGTTCGGCCACGGCGTGCTGCGGGCTGGCTGTGTTGTCACAGGAGATCGCCTTTCGCCGTCGTGGTGGCTTCGCGGCGATCGTGCTGAACGCGGCGCTGTTCCTCGGCATCGCCGGTCATAAGCTGGTCAACGAGCCCCGCTGGAACGAGTCTGCCGAGATCGTGGCCGAGCGCGTCGCGGCCTGCCCGGCCACCGACGTCGCGATGCTGGCCTTCCCCTATCCGGGTACGCTCCAGAACGAAGGGGCGGTGTTCGCTCTGGCGTACGCCTACCTTGCCGAACGACACGCCTTCGCCGCCCGGCTCAGCCGGCCCGGCGGGCCACCGGCGAGGACGGAGGGAGGCTGCCCGGCCCTGCTGTGGACTGAGCACGTGCCCTGGACGCTGGCGCCCGGCGGCGGCTCCGATCGCCTGGTCCGCGACGCTGCCGGCCCGATGCTCGGCGCCCTCGAGCGTCCCGGCTGTGGGACGGACTCGGACGCCTCTCCGGTCATCCGGACCCGGACGGGCGCCGTGATGGTGCTCGACGGCTCGTGCCGGAGGGAATAGCGGTGCCGCAACGGCGCGGGGGGCGGCACCTTTGCGGGATTGACCTGATCCGCTTCGCCGCGGCTCTGCTGGTGGTGGTGTTTCATCTCACCTGGCAGGAGGCCGCCACTGCCGGGGTCGCCTGGTATGGCTGGATCGGCGTGCAAGTGTTCTTCGTCATCTCCGGCGTCGTGATCGCCCGCTCGGCCGCCGATGCTACACCGCTGCGCTTCCTGCGGTCGCGCATGCTGCGGTTGTATCCCTGCGCCCTCATCTGCGCGGCCATCGGTGTGGTGGTGCTGGCGACGTCGCACCGGGCGCAGCCCGAGCTCGCCTACCGCTTCGTCGCGTCGGTGCTGCTGCTCCCGGTCGGCCCCTTCCTGGTCAGCGCCTATTGGACGCTGCCGGTCGAGCTCGCGTTCTACCTGTTGGTTTTCGTCACGCTGTGGGCGCGGCGGCCGCGGCTCGAGACCGTCGCGGTCGCGCTGTGCGGGGTGAGCGCGGTGTTCAACGTGGCCTACGCGGTGCAACGCGCCGGCGGCTTCGCCTGGCCCGATCTGGAATTCGGCTACGACTGGAAGAACCTGACGCTGCTGCGCCACGGCGTGTATTTCGGGCTCGGGATCCTGATTTCGCTCGGGGCAGAACGGGGGTTGTCGCGGGTCGGCCGGGTCGCCTTGGTGGTGGCGTTGCTGGGCGCCGGGCTCGAGATCGGGGCCCGCGGCGCCGAGATCGCCGCCTTGCTGCCGGGCGGGCCGGCCCCGCGCTTCGTCGTCGCGGTACCGTTCGTGCTGTGGCTGGCCCTGGTGGGCGCGATCGCCGCCTCGGCGCGCCTCGAGCAGGCGGGTCCGGTGCTGCCGCCCGCACTGGTCGCCACCGCCCGGGCCGCCGGCCTGACCACCTATCCGCTCTACCTGTTGCACGAGCATGTCGGGCTCGCGGTGCGCAACGTGCTGGTCCGGCTGCACCTGCCGCTGCTCGCCGCGGTGGCGGTGGCGGTCGCTGTTTCGGCCGCGTTGGCCTTTGCCATCGCCCGCTTCGGCGAGCCGCGGCTGCGGCGGGGGCTCGGGCAGGTGCTGGACCGGGCCGCCCGCGTCGGCACGGTGGCGCGCCGATGGGGCCGCAGCCCCGTCGGTTAGCCCGCCGGATCAGGCGGGTTCGGGGCGCGACACCTGCAGGGCCCGGGCCGCCAGCACCAGCGCCACCAACCAGCACAGGCCGCCGGCCAGGCCGTTGGAGACGGCGAGCTTGGTGTAGAGCGGATCGAGCGTGGCCGTGAACCGGTAGGGGAACAGGACCAGCGGGGTGGTCAGCGCGATGCCGGCCCAGGCGAGGCGGCGCGCGGCGACCGACCTCGCGAAGCCGCAACGCCCTCCCAGCACGCAGGCCGCCGGCGCCAGCAGCCAGCAGAAATAATGCGACCAGGCCAGCGGGCTGATCAGCAGCGCCAGGCAGACCACCAGCAGGAGCTGGAGCTGCATGAGTTCGGTCGGGCGGGCCGGGCTCGAGGCCGGGACCCGCCGCGCCGCCCGATGGCTGAACCACAGCCCCACCAGCGCGAGCGCGACGATGCCGGCTTGGATCAGCTTGCCGAGGCCCCGCTCGCCCGGCGTGAGCGCGAGCATGGACCAGTCGAAGAGCGGCGGCGCCGGGTCGCGCCAGCGGGCGAGCATGGCCGGCACGGACTGCACGTTGAAGGCGGGGATGGTCTTGTCGGAGAACTGGCGGATGGCGACGTCCAGCCACTGGGCGTGCAGCGGAAGCCCGAAGACGGCGAGCGAGAGCGCCGCGGCGACGGCGATGACGGCCGCGAAGGTGGCCGCTCCCCGCCACGACTCGCGCCGGAGCAGAAAAAAGCCGCCCAGCACCAGCAGCGGCAGTTTCAACACTGCCGCGAGCCCCAGCACGGCGCCGGCCGCCCCGAACCGCCGGAAGCGGAGCAGCCAGAGCGCGATCGCCACGGCAAGCAGCGCCACCTGGCTGGTATTGCCCGATTTGAGGCTGTTGATGAGCGGGCCGTTGAGCACGAAGACCAGGATCAGCCCCAGCCGGGCCGCCGCGCCAAGCTGGAATGCCGCCACCAGCACGAGACAGGCGGCCGCACTCGCCGCCAAGCCGAGCAGCAGCGCGACCGCCGCCGCCGGTTGCCACGCCAGCACGGCGAACGGCGCGAAGGCGTAGGCGACGATCGGCAGGTTGACGAACCCGGCCACGCCTTGGCCGATCAGCCCGGCGAGCGAGCCGCCCTCCGCCATGGCCACGCCGGCCGGGTAATAGGCGTTCTTGAAGTCGACGAACCAGCCGCGTGGCTCGCTGGCCAGGAACTCGGCGATGACGAGCAGGCCGAGCAGCACCGCCATCCATCGCCGGTCCAGCGCTCCGGTGGTGGCCGATCTCATCACGTCCGCTGTTCGCCGCACCGATGTCTCCGCCCGATCGATGCGCGGGTTTAACATGTTGGATTTCGCAGCTGCAGCGCAAGAAACGGGTTAGTCCCGTTGGGGTAGGCCGGTTGCTCAGCTTCTCGCGATCACGATAACGCCTAGTATCACCAAGACGATCCCGGCCCAACGGGCGGTCGTGACGACTTCGCCGAAGAACAGGGCGCCGATCAGCGCCGTCATGACGAATCCGACCCCGACAAAGGGATATGCCTGTGACAGATCGACCCGCGCGAGCACTCGCAGCCAGATCAGGGTTCCGGCCCCATACATCGCCAGCCCGGCGATGACCCCGGGGCTCAGCAGCGCCGTGGCGAAAGCGCGCCCTTCGGTTCCCATGCCGAACTTGAAGCTGGTCTGCGCAAATGCCGACATGGTCACGCTCAAGAAAATTAAGCCGTATGTCGCGATCGGCATGGCCGTCTCCGAAGTGTTCGTGATGCCATTCTCAATAGCGACAAAGTTGGTGCCCCGTAAACCCGCTTTCGTTACGGTAACTTCAAGGAATCTGGCGTCATGAATCGGCTAGACCACGCGCCCGCAGGCGGTGCCCTGCGACAAAAGCTGGTCCCCCTCGTGGTCGACCTCGATGGCACGCTGGTCCGGACCGACCTCCTCTACGAAGCGTTCTTCGCCGCGGCCGGACGCTCCCCGCTCGTGATCGGTCGCGCGGCACTGGCGCTGCGGTCCGGCAAGGCGGCCCTCAAGGCGCTGCTCGCCCGCGAGGGCACGATCGACGTGAGCCGGCTGCCCTATGACGACGCGGTGCTGGCGTTGATCGGCGAGGCGCGCGCGCAGGGCCGCGAGGTCTACCTCGCCTCCGCCAGCGACCAGTTCCAGGTTCGCGCGGTCGCCGAGCACCTTGGGCTGTTTACCGGTTTCATGGCCTCGGACGGCCAGGAGAACCTGGCGGGGCCGCGCAAGGCGGCGATGCTGGTCGAGCGTTTCGGCGACCAGCGGTTCGACTATGTCGGCAATGACCATGCCGACCTCGCCGTGTGGCAGCACGCGGCCGAGGCGATCAGCGTCCGCGCGTCGCCCGGCGTCCAGTCGCGGCTGGAGCGAATGCATGGGCGCGTCCGCAGGCTGGCCGCGTCCCCCGTCGGCGCGGCGCGGCGCTGGCTCAAGCTGCTGCGCGTTCATCAGTACGCCAAGAACGGACTGTTGCTGGTGCCGCTGGTCACGGCCCATGCGCTCGACGCCGCCTCGCTCGGCCAGACGCTGCTCGGCATCCTCGCCTTCTCGCTCTGCGCCTCAAGCGTGTATCTGCTCAACGACCTGGTCGATCTCGGCGCCGACCGTGCGCATCCGACCAAGCATCTGCGTCCGTTGGCCAGCGGCACGGTCTCGATCCGGAGCGCGGTGACGGTCACGCCCTTGCTCCTGCTGGCGGCCGGGCTGATCGGATGGGCGGTCTCGCCCGCGTTCCTCGGCGTGCTGGCGTTCTACTACGCGCTGACCACCGCCTACTCGTTCTGGCTGAAGCGCAAGATGCTGGTGGACGTGATCGCGCTGGCCTCGCTCTACACCATCCGGGTCGTGGCCGGCGCGGTGGCGATCGACGTCTCGCTCTCGGAATGGCTGCTCGGCTTTGCCATCTTCATGTTCATGTCGCTGGCGCTGATCAAGCGCTACGTCGAACTCGCGGTCCGGCTCGATCTGGGCATGAGCGATCCGTCCAACCGCAACTACAAGATCGGCGACCTCCAGATCGTCGCCGCCATGGCGGCCGTGGCCGGCTTCAACGCCGTCACCGTGCTGGCGCTGTATATCTCGTCGCCCGACGTGCACATGCTCTATCACCGCCCGCGCGTGCTGTGGCTGTTGTGCCTGGCGATGATGTACTGGGTCGGGCGCATGCTGCTGATGGCGCATCGGCGCTGGGTGCCGGAGGACCCGATCCTGTTCGCCGTGCGCGACAAGGTGAGCTGGGTGACCCTGGCCGCGTGCCTCGGCGTCGTCGTGGTGGCGTGGCTATGAGGCGGGCCCACGTCGCTTCGGGGCGCTGACGGCCATGCCGACGGCCGCCCCCAGCGCCAAGGCCGACAGCGCCGCCCTGTCCGGCGCCGGGCCGTTCGTCGCCACCGGCAACGTGCTGGCCAACGACGTCGACCCGGCCGGCCTGATGCTCTTCCTCGTCTCGGTCAACGGCACCGCCATCAGCGGCGCGACCACGATCGCCGGCAGCTACGGCACGCTCGCGATCGACCCGACCGGCCGCTACAGCTACACGCTCAACCGGTCCGCGCCCGCCACGCTCGGCCTGGCCTCCGGTCAGGTCGGCAACGACGTGTTCACCTACGTGCTGTCCGACGGGCAAACCTACACCACGACGACGACGGAGGTGCGGCAGAACCTGCTGACCCAGTCCGAAGCGTTCAATGCCGCGAGCTGGAGCAAGTTCAAGACCACCGGCGCCCTGCCGAGCGTCGTCGCCAATGCCGACCCCGGCCCCAGTGGCGGCGCCGCGACCGCCGACAAGGTCACATTCGCCAGCGCGGCCTCCGGCCTGTTCGAGAATACCGCCGTCTCCGGCCAATACACCTGGAGCGTCTGGGTCCGCGCGATCAGCGGCAGCGCCGCTTTCAGCCTCAACTATTATGCGGGCTCGACCAACACCGACAATCTGCGGGCGATCGCGGCGACCACGAGCTGGCAGCGCGTCAGCCTCACCTTCACCGGCGACGGCAACGCCAACTCCAACGTCGCCCTCATGCTGGCCGCCAACCAAACGGCGGGGACCTTCGAGTTCTGGGGCGCGCAACTCAATGCCGGCAGCACCCCGGGAGCCTACGTCGCCACCACCACGGCCCCCGTCAACACGACCGCCACCGTCACCAGCCCGGCGGTGATCGGTGCCGCCCTCACCGTCAGCGTCACCGGCGCGCCGCCCGCGGTCACCACCAATCCGGACGCCGCCAGCCTCGCCGTCGGCGGCACCGGGCTGGCCACCGGCAACCTGTTGAGCAACGACGCGGCGGCGCAGACCCTGGCGCTCGCGAGCCTCAACGGCACGGCCGTCAGTGGCGCCACCACGGTCGTCGGCAGCTACGGCACCCTCGTCGTCAACCCCGATGGCCGCTACAGCTACACGCTGAACCCGACCGCGCCCGGCACGCTCGGCTTGGTCAACGGCCAGGTCGCGACCGACACGTTCCGCTACGCCGTCACTGCCGGTGGCCAGCCCGTCAATGCCGCCACGACGGAGATCCGGCAGAACCTGCTCGCGCAGTCGGAAGCGTTCGGCTCGGCCGCCTGGACCACCGCGAACCCGGCCGGCAAGCCGCCGGTGGTCGTGCAATCCGATGTCGCCGTCGGCCCGCAAGGGGGTGCTGCGACCGCCGACCAGATCGACCTGGCCAACCCCGGCGCCCAGATCGCCAGCGCCACGGCCGTGAGCGGGCAGAACACGTTCAGCCTGTGGGTGCGGGCCGCGGGCGGCTCGGGGGCGTTCAGCCTCCAATACTGGGCCGCCAGCACCGGCCAGGCGGCGATGGCGAGCTTCGTCGCGACCGGGGCCTGGCAGCGCTACACCCTCACCTTCAGCGGCGACGGCGCCACCCGCTCCTTTGTCGCGCTGCTGCACAATGCGGCGCAGACCGCCGCCGGCGTGCTGCAGGTATGGGGCGCGCAGCTCAACGCCGGGCCGGCCGCGCTGGCCTACGTCGCTACCGCGGGCAGCATCGTCGACACGACGGCCAGCACGACCGCGCCGGCCGGCAATACGCTGACCGTTTCCGTCACCGGCGGCACGCCGACGCCGCGCGCCGATGTGGCGGACGTCGCGCTGGGCGGCACGACGACCGCCACCGGCAACCTGCTCGGCAATGACGGCACGCCGAGCGGCACGCTGGTCGTGACCTCCGTCAACGGCACCGCCACCCTCGCGGGGACCTACGGCACGCTCGCCGTCAGCGCCAACGGCAGCTACACCTACACGCTGAAGACGACCGCTCAACGCACGGCGGCGCTGCTCGGCGGCGAGACGGAGGCGGACGTGTTCGCCTACGGCGTCTCCAACGGCCTGGCCTACACGACCACGACGGTCACGGTCGGCGAGAATCTCCTCCGCAACTCGGAAGCGCTGGACGGGGCGGGGTGGGGCAGCTTCGGCAGCGGTGTTTCCATCACCGCCAACGCCGATCCCGGCCCGCTCGGCGGGGCGGCGACAGCGGACCGGCTGAACCTCACCGGCGCCAATGCCGGGCTGTTCTACGGGACGAACGTCTCCGGCAGCTACACCTTCAGCGTTTGGACGCGCGCGATCTCTGGCAGCGCGGCGTTCTCGTTCAACTATTATCTCGGCAGCGGCAACGTCAGCTACACGCAGACGGCTACGGCCGGCAGCGCTTGGCAGCGGCTGAGCTGGACCTTCGTCGGCGACGGCAATGGAAACTCCAACGTGGCGCTGATGCACGGTGCCACGCAGGCGACGGCCGGCACGATCGAGTTCTGGGGCGCCCAGCTCAACCCGGGCACCACGCCTACCGCTTACCTGGCCACCACCGGGTCGCCGGTGTCGCAGGCGGTCTCCGCCACCGCGCCCTCGAGCCTGAGTTCCACACTCACGGTGAGGGTCGGCGGCAGCGATGCCGGGCGCAGCGCACCGAGCCTGAACCTGCAGGGCACGACCGCCGGCGCCGTTGCCAACCTCCGCACCGGCCAGACCAGCACGCCGCTCTCGGTTCTGCCGTTCGGCGACTCCATCACGCTGGGCTGGACGCAGGACGACTGGATCGCCCAAGGCCACCTCGCTAGCGCCGCCGGCTATCGCGGCCCGCTCTGGGAAGGCCTGCTCGACCGCGGCCTGTTCGTCGATCTGGTCGGCCCCAACGTCAACGGGCCGCCCGGCCTGACGGACGCGCAGCACGCCGGCTTCCCCGGCAACACCACCGCGGAGCTGCTCTACCGGCTGCCGACGGTTCTGCAAGGGTTCAGCCCCGGCGCCGTGCTGCTGATGGCGGGGACCAACGACCTGCTGCAGGGCGTGCCGCAGGCGCAGACGATCGCCAATCTCACCGCCATGCTCAACACCATCGCCGCCGCCGACCCGGCCGCCACCATCCTGGTCGCCACCCTGCCCTACCTGTCGGCCACCGCCGTCGCGCCGCTCAACTCGGCCATTGCGTCCATGGTCGCGTCGGCCAGCGCGTCCGGGCTGCGGGTCTCGCTGGTCAGCATGAGCAACATCACCGCGTCGTTGATCGGCCCCGACGGGACGCACCCGACGTCGGCGGGCTACGCGCAAATGGCGGAGAACTACCGGGCCGCCCTGGCCGCCGTCCCGAGCGGCGCGGCCGGGTCGATCGCGCTCAACACGGCCAACGTGGTCGGCGGCGCCGGGGCGGACCTCCTGGTCGGCGATGCCAACGCCAACATCCTGACTGCCGGATCGGGCAACGACGTGCTGATCGGCGGCGGCGGCGCGGATACGCTCATCGGCGGCGCCGGGGCCGACCGGTTCCGGATCGAGGCCACGACGGGGACGGTCACGATCCTGGGCTTCGACCCGGCGAAGGGAGACTACCTCGACTGGCACGGGATCGCCGGCCTGACCAGCTTCCCGGCGCTGGCAGGCGCCACGACGCAAGCCGGCGCGGCGACCACGGTCGACCTGGCGGGCTTCGGCGTGAGCGAGCGGGTGATCTTGTCGGGCTACACGGGCCCGCTGACCAACAGCCTGTTCACCTGACGCGCCCATTAGGGTTACCGCGGCGTTCCATGGCGCGCCGCCTGGATGCTTCGTTATTTGTAAGTAACGGATTGGTCATCAATTCTGTCCGCCGCGAGGAGAGCCAGCCCATGCCGCTGCCCACCGCCTTTGGCCATCGCGCCTCATGCTGAGCGCCACCTCCATGCCGTCAGCGAGCGCCAGGCCCCTGCGGGCGTTCGCCTCCACGCTACGCGCCGCCATGCGGGCGCGTGCGCGGCGGGTCGGGACCGAACGAGCCGCACCGGCCCCTGCGCGTGGGCCGGCCGGGGACTCGGATGCCGAGTTGCTGCCGTTGCTGGCCGGCTCGCTGGTCCGCACGGGCCCCGACGCCACCCGTCTACTCTATGTCGGCGACCTTTCGCCCCGCAGCGGCGTGCTCGACTTCCTGTCCGTCGCGATCCGGCGGGCGGAGCGCGATCCCGACACGGTGATCGAACTCTGCTGGGCGGGGCGCGGCGATCTGTCGGGCGTGTTGCGCGCGCAACTGGCGCCGCCGAACCTCCTGCAGCGGTTCCATCGCCCCGACGGTGCGGCCGATCTGGCCGCCCTGGTCGCCCGCTGCGGCGTGTTGGTCGTGCCGACGGCCGGGGCGGTGGAGCCGCTGCCGATCCGGCAGGCCATGGCCGGCGGCTTGCCCGTGCTCGGCAGCGCGCGCTGCCCGCAGGTCCGCCACCTGGTCACGCCGGACCGCACCGGCTGGCAGTTCGACCCGTTCGGGACCGCTGAAACGGCGCAAGCGCTCGATACGGCGCTCGCCACCCCGCGCGAACGGCTGGATGCCATGCGCGGCGCCGCGCGCGAGCAGGTGGCCGGGTCGCGGCACCGCAGCGCGAGCCCAGCGCTCGTGGACGCCTAGCCGCGCCGATGCGCCCGCGTGACCTCCCGACGGCCCGATCGGGTCGCGCCGCCGCGTCGAGCCCGGCGGCTTCTGCCTGGTGCGAGGCGCAGGCGGACGCGCGCGGCCGGCAGGTGAGCGGCAACGCCCTCTCCGTGCTGGCCGGCGCGGCGGGCGCGGCCGACGCCGCCATCGTCTTCGTCTTGTCACTGCTCGCCTGCGTGGCGCGCAACGGCCTGGACGTGCCGATCTCGGTGGTCACCACGGCCGGGCTGGCGAGCTTGCTGATGGCCAACGCCCTGTCGCTCGCGGGCCTCTACGGCGCCCAGATCGGGGACCGGTTCCTGGCGCAGGTAGGGCGGGCGGTGCAGGCCTGGTCGATCGTGTTCGTGCTGCTGCTGGCGCTTGCTTACTTCAGCAAGACGTCGAGCGACTACTCCCGGCTCTGGGCGGTGGGTTAGTACGGGACGGTCGTGCTCGGCCTGGCCGGCGTGCGGCTCGCCGTGCTGGCACAGATCCGCCGGCTACGCAGCCGGGGACGGCTGGCGACGATCGTGGCCGTCGTCGACCTCGTGGTGCCCAGGGCGGGTGCCGAGGTCGGGGCCGGGCCCGCCTTGGCCCGCCGGCTGGCGCGCGACGACGCCGCAGATACCAGGGTGCTCGGCGTGTTCCGCCGTGACGGGTGCGGCCCGTCCGGCATCACCGACCTGATCGCGCTGTCGCGGCTATTCCGCATCGACGAGGTGCTGGTCTTCGTGCCGGGCGAGGCCGACGGGACCCACGAGGTATCGGCGATCCTGCGTCGCCTCGGCTCCATCCCGGCCAACGTCCGCCTCTGCCCCACCCTGCCCGAACTCGCGCAGATGCCGGTCCGTCAGACCGCGATCTTGCACGACCTGCCGATGCTGACGGTGCATCGGCGCCCGCTGGGCGGCTGGAGCAGCCTGGTCAAGCGCGGCGAGGACCTGCTGATCGCCAGCGCGCTGCTGGTGGTGCTGGCACCGGTCCTTGCCGCGATCGCGATCGCGATCAGGCTCGACACGCCCGGCCCGATCCTGTTCCGGCAAGCGAGGCAGGGCTTCAACCAGAACGTGTTCACCATGCTCAAATTCCGCAGCATGGTGCATGCCCCGGCTGAGACGCGCGCCGTCCGCCAAGCGACGCGGCACGATCCCCGGGTGACGGCGGTGGGCCGGATCCTGCGCCGCACGAGCCTGGACGAGCTGCCGCAGCTATTCAACGTGCTGCGCGGCGACATGTCGCTGGTCGGACCGCGGCCGCACGCCGTGGTCCATAACGAGCAATATTCCGCCGTCATCGACGACTACCTCGCCCGCCATCGCATGCAGCCCGGCATCACCGGCTGGGCGCAGATCAACGGCGCGCGCGGCGAGACCGACACGCTGGACAAGATGCAGAAGCGCGTCCGCTTCGACCTGGTCTACATCGACAACTGGTCCATTGGCCTGGACCTCAAGATCATCGCCCTGACCGCCATCGGCATGCTGTTCGATCGCGACGCTTATTGAGCTAGGCTCTCGCGGTCGTGGGAGTGCGGGCATGGGCAATCGGGAAATCGAGGCGATCCGTGCGTTGCTCCGGGAGCGGCCGCGGCCGGCCGACCTGGCCGAGCGGCGCGCCCGCCTCGACGGCCTCGGCGCCAACTACGCCGTTCCCGCCGACATCGTCGCGGAGACCGTCTCGATCGGCGGCGTGACGGCGGAATGGACCTGGACGGCCGACACGGCGAGCAGCCCAGGGGTCATGCTGTTCCTCCACGGCGGCGGCTACGTCTCCGGTTCCCTCCGCAGTCACCGTCATCTGGTGGCCGAGGCGGGTCGACAGGCCGGGCTGCGCACGCTGGCGCTCGACTACCGGTTGGCACCGGAACATCCGTTCCCGGCGGCGCTGGAGGACGCGCTGGCGGCGGTCCGGTTCGTGGTGGCCGGCGGCACGCGCGCCGCCGACCTCTTGCTGGCCGGCGAGAGCGCCGGCGGCGGCTTGGCGCTGGCGACCGCCCTCCGGCTGCGCGAGAGCGGCGACGCGTTGCCCCGCTGCATGTGGCTTAGCTCGCCCTGGGTCGATCTGACGATGGCCGGGTCGACCATGGACAGCAAAGCCGCCGCCGATCCGCTGCTCAGCCGAGCCTATTTGGAGGAGCTCGCCACCGCGTACGCCCCTGACGCGGACCGGCGGCAACCGCTCATCTCCCCGCTCTGGGCCGATCTGCGCGGGCTGCCGCCCGTGCTGGTGCAGGTGGGCTCCGCGGAGACGCTGCTGAGCGACGCGACCCGTTTGGCGGCGGCGCTGGGCGAGGCCGACGCCGAGGTCACGCTGCAGGTCTGGCCGGAGATGATCCATGCCTGGAGCCTGTTCCATCCGCAACTCGCCGCCGGACGGGCCGCGCTGGCCGAGATGGGACGCTGGGTGCGCGCCCACTCGGCGGCCGTCCCCGGCTGAAGCGCTGCTTTTGTCGAGGCATCGTCAGAGCGGGCGCCAGAGCTCGCGGGCGAAGCCGCCCGGGTCGAGCGTCCAAGCGGCCTCGCCATGGTCGGCGCGGTTGCCGTTGCAGCGCCAGCGCCAGGCGGTGTCGTGTCCGGTCACGAAGGCGGGGATGGCGCCGCCGGGATGGGCGCGGCACCACTGGTCGGCCGCCGGGCTGGTGGCCGCCGTCGATAGCGGGCCGCAGGGCAGGTTCGCGCCGACGACGCACGCCATGACCCGACCGCCCTCGCACCGCCACGATCCCCGCGCGGCCTCGGCCGGCACGCTGAACGCCGCCTGCACGCCCGGCCGCAGCGCATCGCCGATCGTGTGCAGCCCCGCGTCGGTGCCGACCCGGCGGCAATACGCCGCCGGCTGCAAGCGCGCCTGCACCGCGCCATAGGCCGCCTCCAGGACCGGCACCGTCTGCAGCACGTCGTCGCGGTCGAGCCGGTTGACGCTGGTGATGACCGTCGTGTCGAACTCGGGGAAGTAATACAGGTCGGTGCTGAAGCCTGGGATCGACCCGCTATGCCCGCAAGCGAGCGGGCCGGTGATCAGGCCTTGCCCGTACAGGGCGTTGGTATCGGCCAGAGATTCTCCCCGCATCCGCGCGGCCTGCGTGGCGGGCGCCAACATCTCCCCGGTGCAGAGCACCCGTGCCCAGCGGCGCAGGTCGCCCGCGCCCGAGACCATGGCGCCGGCCGCGCCCGCGAGCGCCGGGTTGAGCCGGGTCTTGTCCCGGAGCACCCCGGCCCCGTCGCGCCCGTAGCCGTGCAGCCCGCCGGACAGGGCATCGCCGGCGGGATAGGCGGTCTGCCGCAGGCCCAGCTTGCCGATGATCTCCGACGTGATGAACGCGCCCGCGCTGTGCCCGCTCACCTTCTCGATGATGCCGCCCAGGATCTCGTAGTTCAGGTTGACGTAGCGGCCCGTCTGCCCGGGCGGCGTGAAGTCGTTGCGGCGCCCCGCCGCGTCGTCCATGCGCTGCGCCAGGCTCGGCGCGGGCGCCAGCGGGTGGTCGAACACGGCCTGGCCGAGTGCCTCGTCGCTCGGCGCCGCGATGCCGCTGCGCATGCGGAGCAGGTCGTCGACCGTGATGCGGTCCGCGTTTGGGAAATCGGGGAACCAGCGCGCGATCGGGTCGGCGACGGCAAGCTTGCCGCGGTCGGCGAGCAGCAGGATCGCGGTCGCGGTGAACGTCTTGGTCACGCTGGCGATGCGGAAGGGCTCCTCGCCCGTGCGCGGCGCGCCACCCCCAACGGCGGGCCCGGCGACGAAGCGGTAGGGCGCCGCGCCGGGTCGCGCGATGTCGACCAGGACGGAGGGCAGCGCATGGGCCGCCATGACCTGCCGCAGCGCCGTATCGAGCTGGGCGCGATCGTCCGCCGGAAACAAAGGCGGGGCAGGCGCAGCGGCCACCGTGGCGAGGGCGACGACCCCCACCCAACCGCGCCGCCACCGTGATCCTGCCCGCCGGCTACACTCCCCCATACTGACGCACTCCTTACCCTTGTTGAGCTCAAAGCCCGCTCATCGCCCGAGCTGGTAGCCGGCGATCTCCCGCCGCGGCGTGTGCCGGGAGATGCCCAGTGCGGCAGCGGCGCGCCGTATCGCCGGCAATATACACCCTGCCACCTCCATGCCACCGCGTGGATGAACGCAGCGGATCGTGGCCTTGAACTTGCACTGTTCGCTTCGGCCTCGTCCTCGGGAGACGCTGGATTTGGAGCAAACGGACTGCTGTCTCTCATCATCGACGACACTGACTTCCGGTCCGCCTCCGGGTCGCTCCACCCTTGAAGCCGACGCGACGGAGCGGCCGCACCTCATGGGCCCGACGCTGCGGGCCGAGATGATGGCGGGGGCGACAACGCCACCCCGCCCCGGTGTTCCGTCTTTCCGCCCGCCCCGCGCCGGGCCCGTAATCGCCCAACCCACGCCGCAAAGGAACCATCGAGCATGGACATGCAGATCACCGACCGTCCGGAAACCATGACCGCCGCCGCCGCCGCGCTCGCAATCCGGGAGGGGCGGTTGACGTCGGAAGCGCTGACCCGAGCCTGCCTCCAGCGCATTGAGGCGCGGGACCCGACGGTCAAGGCGTGGTCGTTCGTCGATCCCGCCCACGCGCTGCGTCAAGCGCGCGAGTCCGACAAACGGCCGCCGCTCGGGCCGCTGCACGGGGTGCCGGTCGGCATCAAAGACATGATCGACACGCGCGACATGCCGACGCAGCACAACTCGCCCATCTATGTCGGCCATCGCCCCGGGCAGGACGCCGCTTTCGTCGAAACGTTGCGGGCGGGCGGCGCGGTGATCCTCGGCAAGACCGACACCACCGAGTTCGCCGCCGCCGGCCGCCCGGCCGCCACCCGCAACCCGCACAACCCGGCGCATTCGGCGGGCGGCTCCTCCTCCGGCTCCGCCGCCGCGGTGGCCGACGACCAAGTGCCGCTGGCGTTCGGCACGCAGACCGGCGGGTCCACCATCCGCCCGGCCTCGTTCTGCGGCATTCCGGCGATGAAGCCGAGCTGGGGCGCGATCAGCCGGGAAGGACTGAAGCTCTACTCCGTCACCTTGGACACGCTGGGCATCTACGGGCGGGACATCGCCGACCTCGATCTCGTCTGCGACGTGTTCGACGTGCATGACGACGCGGCGCCGCGCCCGGTGACGGCTGCCGGGTCGCGCGTGGCGCTGTGCCGCTCGCCGGCATGGGACCGCGCCACCCCGGCGGTGGCGGCGGCAATGGACCTCGCCGTCGAGCGGCTGCGCACGGCGGGCGTCACGGTCGAGATGCTGGATCTGCCCGACAGCTTCAGCCGCCTGGGCGACATGCAGCGCACCGTGATGCACGCGGAAGGCCGCGCCGCCTTCCTGAACCTGGCCCGCGCGCACGGCCACCTGCTGCACGACGACTTCCACTCCCGCGTCGAGAACCGGGACCGCATCACCCGGGCGCAATTGCTGGAAGCCTATGATCGCGCCGCGTCGTGCCGCGCCGAGTTCGACGCGCTGGCCGGGGGCTACGATGCGGTGCTGACGCCGAGCGCGCCGGGCGAGGCCCCGGTCGGCAAGAGCCCCGGCGACGCCGTGTTCAACCGGATGTGGACCCTGCTGCACGTGCCCTGCGTCAATCTCCCCTGCACGACGGGCCCGGCCGGATTGCCGATCGGTGTGACCCTGACCAGTCCGCGCTACACCGATCGCCAGCTTCTCCGTGCTGCCGCCGCATTTGCTCCGATCGTAGGCAGTTGAGGATTTGGGCGGCAGTTCTAGCTTCGGAGGACAATGCGATGCTTTGTTCTTAGCCGTTTTGGCTTGGCTGGAAGGCCTACTCTCGCCTAGCGTTACGATATCGATCCGGCGCCAGCGCCGGATCGAGCCACCCCGCCCGGGAGCCGCATGCCGGACAACGCGTCGCACGCTACCGATCTGACCCGGCTCGGCCTCGCCGAAGCCGCCGATCTCGTCGCGAACAGGCGCGTGTCGCCGGTGGAACTCACCGCCGCCCTGCTGGACCGCATCGCGGCACTCGACCCGGTGCTGAACGCCTTTCTCTCGGTGACCGCCGAGCGCGCGATGGCCGATGCCCGCGCCGCGGAGACCGGCCCGTCGCGCGGCGCGATGCACGGTCTGGCCTTCGCGCTGAAAGACATCTTCGCCACCAAAGGCATCCGCACCACCGGGCATTCGCGAATTTGCGCCGACGCGGTGCCGGAGGCGGACGCCGACAGCGTCGCCCGACTCGCCGGCGCCGGCGGCGTGCTGCTCGGCAAGCTCGCCACGCACGAATTCGCCCATGGCGGCCCGTCGCTCGACCTCGCCTGGCCGCCGGCGCGCAACCCGTGGAACCCGGGCCACATCACCGGCGGATCGTCCTCCGGCTCCGGCGCGGCGGTGGCGGCCGGGTTCACGCCGGCGACGCTGGGATCGGATACCGGCGGCTCCATCCGCCTGCCGGCCGCCCTGTGCGGCATCGCCGGGTTGAAGCCGACTTACGGGCTGGTCAGCCGGCGCGGCGTGTATCCGAACTCGTTCTCCTTCGACCATGTCGGACCCATGGCCCGCAGCAGTGAGGATTGCGCGCTCCTGCTCGGCGTCATCGCCGGTCATGACCCGGCCGACCCGGCCAGCGCCGACCGTCCGGTGCCGGATTATCGCGCGGCCCTGATCGAGAGCCTGGCCGGCCTGACGCTCGGCGTCGTCCGGCACTGGCACGAGGAGGACATCGAGACGGAGCCGGCCACGGTCGCCGCCTTCGATGCGGCGCTGGACGTGCTCCGCAAACTAGGCGCTACGATCGAAACCGTCCGCCTGCGCCCAGCCAAGCAATACAGCGACGTCAAGATCGCCATCGCCGAGAGCGAGTTGTTCGAAGTCCACTCCGCGTCGCTGCGCAACCGGCCCGGCGCGTTCGGCGAGGACTTCCTGGGCCGTGCGCTCGGCGCGATCTTCATGTCCGGCTCGGATTACGTCGCCGCGCAGCGCGAGCGCCGGGTCATGATGGCGGAGTTCGACGAGGTGTGGCGCCGGTTCGACGCGGTGCTGTGCCCGACCACCCCGGGTCCCGCGCCGGCGTTCGGCGCCTGGCGGACGCCGCTGTTCTGGCAGAAGGCGTCGTTCACCGCGCCGTTCAACGTTTCCGCCGGGCCCGCTCTGAGCGTCTGCATGGGGTTCGAGCGCGGCCTGCCGTTGGCGCTGCAGATCGCCGGCCGCCCGTTCGACGACGCGACCGTGCTCCGCATCGGCCATGCGTTCGAGCGCGCCGGCGGCTTCTCCGCCCGCCGCCCCACCCTGTCGGCGGACATGACCGCGCCGCCGCTCCCTGCACCGCCCGACCCGGCGCCCGACCTCGACGAGGCCGCGCGCGCCGGCGTGCTCGACGCGGTCCGCCGCGCCGGGCTGAACCTGTCAGCACGACAGCTCGACATCGTCTGCGAGAACGCTCCGCACGTCGCCGCCCTGCTCGCCCGCCTGCGCCGTCCCCGCCGCTTCGGCGAGGAGCCCGCCAATACGCTTCGCTTGGTGTAAGGATCAATCATGCAACTCGGCGTCTTCATCCCCATCGGCAATAATGGCTGGCTGATCTCCACCACCTCGCCGCAGTACAAGCCGAGCTTCGACCTCAATAAGACGATCGTGGAGAAGGCCGAGCGCTTCGGCTTCGACTTCGCGCTCTCGATGATCAAGCTGCGCGGCTTCGGCGGACCTTCCGAGTTCTGGGACCACAACCTCGAATCCTTCACGCTGATGGCCGGGCTGGCCGCGGTGACGACGCGGATCAAGCTGTTCGCCACCATCGGCGTGCTGACCATGCCGCCGCCGATCGTCGCCCGCATGGCCGTCACCATCGACAGCATCAGCCACGGCCGTTTCGGGGTAAACATCATCTCGGGGTGGCAGGAGGCCGAATACTCGCAAATGGGCATCTGGCCAGGCGACGCGCATTACGCCCGCCGCTACGAATATTGCGAAGAATACGTTTCGATCATGCAGGATCTGTGGCGCACCGGCGTGTCCGACCACAAGGGCGAGTTCTTCCAGATGAACGACTGCCGCTGCAGTCCGCTGCCGACGGACAAGATCACCATCGTCTGCGCCGGGCAGAGCGATCGCGGGGTGAAATTCGCGTCGGAATACGCCGACTACAACTTCGTCGCCTCCTCCGGCTTCAACGCGCCGCACAACGTCGACAAGGTGGTCCGTCGCCTCGTCGCCGAGAACGAGCGTACCGGGCGCGACTGCGGCGCGCTGGTGCTGATCATGATCATCGCCGACGAGACGGACGCGGCCGCCGAGGCGAAGTGGGAACACTACAAGGCCGGCACCGACTTCGAGGCGCTCGCCTGGCGCGACGGCCAGGCCAACAACGACACGGTGAAGGACCCGATGTCGATCGCGGGCCGGTTCAACGTCGCCACCCAGGCCAAGCTACCCACCAACATGGGCACCCTGGTCGGCTCCTACGCCAAGGTCGCGGCGTTGCTCGACGAGCTGGCCGAGGTTCCGGGCGTGGCCGGCGCCATGATGACCTTCGACGACTTCGTGATCGGCATGGAGCAGTTCGGCACCCGCATCCAGCCGCTGATGAAGAGCCGCCGCGACTTGTCCCTCCCAGCGCCCGCCACGAGGCAAGCCGCATGAAGAGCCCGATCACCCGCCGCGGCCTGCTCGCCGGCGCCGGCGCGGCCGCCGGGTCGGGCGCCATCACCGGCTTCCCGACCATCTGGGCACAGACGATCAAGGATATCGAGCTGCGCCATGCCGGCCAGCCGGTGACCACCCTGCCGCAGATTGCCGAACAGGCCAGCAAGGACCTCGGCTTCAAGGTGACGATGCAGCCGGCCGAAAGCGCGGACCTGCTGAACCGCTTCCTGTCGTCGTCGGCCAATATCGACATCGGCGACATCAGCCTGCCGTACATGAAATACTTGGCCGGGCGGAACATCCTGCAAACAATTCAGGTCAGCAAGTTCAAGAACATGGGCAGCACGCTGCCCTTGTTCACCGAAGGACGCTACGCCAACGGCCAGACCGTGTCGCAGCAGGGCGTGGCCCCCTTCACCGTGGTTTACGCCACCGACGCCTCCGGCGCGAAGTTCGCGACGGGACCCACCGAGTTCCTCACCGCCGTCCCCACCATCACCAATGCCGACACGCTCGGCATCCGCCCGGACCTCGCCGGCCGCCCGATCACCAGTTGGGCCGACCTGCTGGACCCCGCCTTCAAGGGCAAGGCCGCGCTGCAGGACAATCCCACCGTCGGCGTGATCGACGTCGCCATGGCCGTCGAGGCCCGTGGCGACCTCAAATACGGCAACAAGGGGAACATGACCAAGGACGAGATCGACAAAACGATCAAGATCATGACCGACATCAAGAAATCGGGCCAGTTCCGCTCGTTCTGGGGCAGCTTCGACCAATCGGTGAACCTGATGGCGTCGGGCGAGGTCATCATCCAGTCCATGTGGTCGCCGGCCGTCACCGCCGTGCGCAGCCGCGGGGTCGAGTGCGTCTTCCAACCGCTCAAGGAAGGCTATCGCGGCTGGGGCTACATGTTCGGCATGATGAAGCACCTCACCGGCATGAAGCTCGACGCTGCCTATGAATACTTGAACTGGTACACCTCGGGCTATGCCGGCGCTGCGGTAGGGCGCCAAGGCTACTACTCGGCCCAACCGGAGAACACGCGCAAGTTCTTGAGCGCGGCCGAGTGGGACTACTGGTATGCCGGCAAACCCGCCGCCGAGGACATCCGCGGCCCCACCGGCAAGCTGATGGAAAAGGCCGGCGTGTCGCGCGACGGCGGCGCCTACGACGAGCGGATGGGACGCATCGCGGTGTGGAACTCGGTCATGGACGAGGACCGCACCCTGACGCGCCGCTGGAACGAATTCATCTCGGCATGATGCACGCCGAGGCGACCCATGCGGTGGAACTCGTGGTCGCGGGCCGTCCCCGTGCGCGGCTCCGCCTGCCGCCCTGGCTGGTCTCGTGGCTGCAGGTCGGGCCGATGGCGCTGGTCCTGCTCGTTCTGTTCGCTGCGCCGTGCATCCTGTTCTTCGTCGTCAGCTTCTTCGATTATGACCGGGTCGGCATGTATCCGGCCTTCATGTTCGACAACTATATCGAGGTCTTCACCACGCCGGCCACCTGGCGCATCTATCTCAGCTCGCTCAAGTTCGCCCTCATCGTCTGGGCCACCACGCTGTGCCTCGGCTTCTGCGTCGCGCAGTTCCTGGTGTTCCACGTCCGCAGCGCGCGGGTGCGCATGCTGCTCTTCCTGGCCTGCGCCATCCCGTTCTGGACGTCTGGCATCATCCGCACCATCGCCTGGATCCCGTTCCTGGGCCGGAACGGCGCCTTCAACACGGCGCTGATGGACCTGCACATCACCAACACACCGCTGGAGTTCCTGCTGTTCTCGGACTTCTCGGTGATCCTCACCTACATCCACCTGTACACGCTGCTGATGCTCGGCCCGATTGCAAACTCGCTCTCCAAGATCGACCCGGCGCTGCTCGAGGCCGCCCGCGACGCCGGCGCCAGCCGGTTCCAGACCTTGATCCGCGTCATCCTCCCGCTGGCCCGCACCGGCATCGCGCTCGGCTCCATCCTGGTATTCACCCAAGTCATCGGCGACTACTTCGTGGTCAAGCGGATGAGCGGCGGCCAGAGCGCCAGCATCGTCTCCGCCCTGTCCACCGAGATCCAGGCAATGCAGTTCCCGCCCGCCTCGGCCAACGCCGTGGTCCTGGTCGCCTTCGTCGCCGTGCTGGTCGCGGGCATGATGCGGGTGGTGGACGTCCGCAAGGAGCTGGTCTCGTGAACGGCGAAGGGCGGCCCCTCACCTTCTACCTGCTCGCCGGCGTGATGACGCTGTTCTTGATCTATCTCTATGGCCCCATGCTGATCATCTACGTCCTGAGCTTCCAGGGCCCGAATGGTGGGGTGACGTTCCCGATGGTCGGCCTGTCCACCAAATGGTTCGGCGATATCGTGCGGCCCGGGCAGATGGCGAACATTCCCGTCTCGTTCGGCCGCTCCGTCGGGCTCGCCTGCGTCGTCGCGGTGCTCACCGTCGCGATGTCGGTGGCCGCCGGGCTCGGCTTCCGGCGCCGCTTCCCCGGCGCCGGTCTGTTGTTCTACCTGGCGATCGCCAGCCTGGTGATGCCGAGCCTCCTGGTCGGCTTCGGCATCAGCCTCGGCTTTCAGATGCTGGGGCTCGAGCAGGGGCTCTACACCTCCGCCCTCGGCGCCCAGCTCACCTGGACGCTGCCCTTCGGCCTGCTGACCATGTTCGCCGTGGTCGCGCGCTTCCCGCGCGCCTACGAGGAGGCCGCGGCCGACCTGGGGGCATCGGCGCTGCAGCGACTGCGCTACGTCACGGTGCCGATCCTGCTGCCGGGGATCATCGGCGTCGCGATCGGCGCGTTCACGCTCAGCTACGACGAATACGCCCGCACCACGCTCACCATCGGCAGCCGCAATACCCTGCCCTTGGAACTCTACGCGCTGATCTCCAGCGACAGCACGCCCGTGCTATTTGCCATCGGCACCGTGACCACCGTCGTCAGCTTCGTGCTGATCGGCATCACCCTGGCACTGATCCTGCGCCTGCAGCGCCGCCGCACCCTGAGGATGAGCTGATGGACCCGAGATACGACGTCGAGCTGGTCGCGGTCAGCAAGCATTACGGCGCCGCCGTCGCGGTGGACTCGGTCTCGCTGCGGATCCCCAAAGCCAGCTATTGCTGCCTGCTCGGCCCCAGCGGCTGCGGCAAGACCAGCACGCTGCGCATGATCGCCGGCCACGAGTTCATCACGGGCGGCGACGTGCTGATCGACGGGCGCAACGTCACCGGGCTGTCGCCGCGCGAGCGGGGCACGGCGATGATGTTCCAATCCTACGCGCTGTTCCCGCACCTCTCCTGCCTCGACAACGTGGCCTTCTCGCTGCGCATGCGCGGGACGGCCAAGGCGGAGCGGCAGCGCAAGGCGCGCGAGTTCCTCGAGCTGGTCCACATGGGCGAGTACGCCGAGCGCCTGCCCGGCCAGCTCTCCGGCGGCCAGCAGCAGCGCGTCGCTTTGGCCCGCGCCCTGATCGTCGGGCCCAAGGTGCTGCTGCTCGACGAGCCCCTGTCCGCGCTGGATCCGTTTCTGCGCATCCGCGTGCGCGAGGAGCTCAAGCGTCTGCAGCGCGAGCTCGGCATCACCTTCATCCACGTCACCCACAGCCAGGACGAGGCCATGGCGCTGGCCGATCTCATGGTGGTGATGGATGGCGGCCGCATCCGCCAGGCCGGGCCGCCCCGCGAGGTGTTCGAGCGCCCCGCCGACAGCTTCATCGCCCGCTTCATCGGCGGCCACAACGTCCTGCCCGGACCCGGCGGCCCCGTCGCCGTCCGCGCCGACCGCTGCCGGCTCGGCGCTGACGGCATCCCGGCCCACGTGGTCGCGGTCGAGTACCAGGGCAACGCCGTCCGCGTCGCACTCCGCACCGAGGCCGGAGAGGACGCGGCGGTGCTGCTCCCGGACGGCAGCTTCTACGCCGCTCCCATCGAACCCGGCGCCGGCACCCGCCTCACCTGGTCCCCGGAAGACGCGCACAAACTCGCCGCTTAGCGGATCCGAACCCGGCCGAACCGCTCGGCCACGAACGCCTCGTCCACCACTTCGGCGTATTTGGCCTGCAGGTCGAACAGGCTGCTCTCGTGCGGCCGGGGGTCGCGGTCGCCCACCGCGTCGCGGCACACGAAGGGCAGGAAGCCGTGCTGGCAGGCATCGACGGCCGTCGCCCGCACGCAGCCGCTGGTCGACACGCCGGCGATCACCAGCGTGTCGACGCCCATGGCCGTCAAGGTGGAGGCCAGCGACGTGCCGAAGAAGGCACTGGCATATTGCTTGATGATGATCACCTCGCCGGGCAGCGGCTTCAGCATCTCGGGCGGACGGCCCATCGCGGTGTCGCCCTCGAACAGCCGCAGCGCGCCGACCTTGCGGAAGAACACGCCGCCATCCGCCCCGCCCTCGGCATAGCGGACCTGGGTGTGCACCACGGCGATGCCGGCCTGCCGGGCGAGCCCGAGCAGCCGCGCGGCCGCATCCCGCGCCGGCTCGGCCGCGGCGTATAGCGGCGAGCCCGGCTCGAGATAGGCCATGCAGAAATCGATCACGATCAGCGCCGGTTTGCGGCCCCATTCCAGGCTGCGGGCGAACCCGGCCGCCTGGTAATCCTGGCGAAGGTCGCTCATCGGGCCAGCACGTGCTGCCGGCTGCGCATCAGCGGCTGGATGCGCTCGCCGAAATCGTCCATCCCCTGCACGAAATCGTCGAAGCAGAGCATCACGCCCTTGAGCCCGTCGATCGCCTCCATCTCGTCCAGCATGGCCGCGACCCGTTCGAACGAGCCCACCAGCGTGCCCATGTTCAGGTTCACCATGGAGACCGGGTTCATCATCGTGCGCGCGGTCGAGTTCGCATCCGCCGCGGCGTCGCTGCCGGCCTGAAAGCCCAGCCAGCTCAGCGCCTCGACGTCCTGGCCTGCCTGGTAGTGTTCCCACTTCGCCATCGCCGCCGCGTCCGTCTCGTCGGCGATGATCATGAACAGCACGTAGGAGCCCACGTCGCGCCGGGTCTCGCGCGCCGCCTGCACCAGCCGCGCGGTGGTCGGCGCGAAGGCGGTGGGGGTATTGACGCCGGTGCCGAGGCAAAAGTTGAAGTCGGCATACCGGGCGGCGAAGGCGACGCCGACATCGCTCTGCCCGGCCACCACGATCGGCACCGGCGCCGCCGGACGCGGGCTGAGCCGGCAATCGGTCATGTTGAAGTATTCGCCCTGGTGATCCGAGTGCCCGGTTTCCCAGAGATCCTTCATCACCTGCACGTATTCGGTGCAATACTCGTAGCGCTTGGCATAGTGCGCCTTGCCCGGCCACAGCCCCATCTGGCTGTACTCGGCCTCCTGCCAGCCCGACACGATGTTCACGCCGATCCGCCCCGGCGCCACGCTATCGATCGTGGACACCATCCGGGCCACCAGCGCCGGCGGCATCGTCAGCACCGCGACCGACGCGTACAGCTTGATCCGCTGCGTCACCGCCGCGATGGCGGACATCAGCGTGAAGCTCTCCAGCGCGTGGTCCCAGAACTCGCTGGGGCCGCCGAAGCCGCGCAGCTTGATCATCGAGAGCGCGAAATCCATGCCGTATCGCTCGGCCTTCTGCGTCACGTCCCGGTTGAGTTCGAAGCTCGGGCGATACTGCGGCGAGGTGGTGGAGATCAGCCAGCCATTGCTGCCGATCGGAATGAAGACGCCGATGTCCATGGGTCGATCCTCTATGAAACTGTCAAAAACCGCTCGTAGCGGGAGACGTCGAGCCGCCGGATGCCGTCCTCCGCCGCGCCCGAGAGCGGGTAGTCCACCAGCGTGTCCATCATGGTCATGGACCCGGTCGGCGACGTATTCACCGAGACCGACGGCCCGTCATGGTCGAGCCGAACGCGTCGGCGAGCTGGTCCTGCCCGGAGACGCGGCCTTCGCGGTCGGCATCGGCCAGCGCCGCCGCCGGCAGCATCGCCAGCGGGTGCAGCACCGCGCCTTCATGGACGCAGTCGTCGTCCTGACAATTCAACCCGAAGCGCGACCGCTTCGGACGACCGGTCGGCAAAGGCTCGGCCGAGAGCAGGGCGGGCGAAGCACGTGGTTGCAGCATGAAGGGGAGACAGCACTGATCGCGCTCGCTTATTGTCCAGACAGGAAGCTCGGTCGTTCCGGAGGCGTCAACCGGTGGCGATGGCTGAAAAACACGCGCTCAGCAGCGGAACGCCTCGATTTTGGCCATCTCCGCCGAGCGACGATGCCGTCAGGAGCAGACTGCGAGTGACCACCCGCGACACGCCGCCCTCCCAAGCTCCGCTCTACCGCCGAATCCTGGACGACCTCACCGCGCGCATCCGCCGGGGCGACTTCCCGATCGGCAGCAATCTGCCGACCGAGTTTCGCCTCTGCGACGAATACGCCGCCAGCCGGCACACGGTCCGCGAGGCGCTGCGCCGCCTGGTCGAGAACGGCCTCGTCGTGCGCCGCCCAAAGGCCGGCACCACCGTCGTCGCCACCGAGACGGCGGCCGGCTACGTGCAGACCGTCAGCAGCGTGGCGGACCTGTTCCAGTTCGCCATCGACACCGAGTTCACCATCGTCAGCCAGAGCGAACGCCTCGCCGATGCCTGGCTCGCCGCGCGCCTTGGTGCCGCGGCCGCGTCCGCCTGGCTCCAGGTCGACGGCGTCCGCCGCGCACCCGACGGGGCGGTGATCTGCCACACCACCTCGTTCATCCCCCAGCGCCTGGGTTGGATCGGCCCCGAGCTGGCGGCCTGCCGCGGCCCGTTCTACGCGCTGCTCGAACGCCGCACCGGCGAGACCATCCTGGACGTGATCCAGGAGATCCGGGCGGAGTTGATGCCCGACCCGATCGCCGCCAGCCTCGGCCACCTCCCCGGCGCCCTCGCCCTCCGCCTCCTGCGCCGCTACGTCACGTCAGCCGGCACCCTGATCGCCTCGTTCAACTGGCACCCGGCCGACAGCTTCACCTACGTGATGCGCATGCAGCGGACGCCGACGTGAGGCACCGCAGCCAACGCACGCCCGAACCGAAATCGTGGGTCCGGTGGGGTCGACGGATGCGAGATCGTGCTGCTACCCGTGCAGAACTTGGTGTCCTTCACCTGCCACGCCACAGAAATGCCTGGAGATTCGGCATATGCCTCGAAACCTGCGGATAGCCGCCGCCCAGATGGGCCCGAACCAGCGGGCCGACTCGCGCGAGAGCATCCTGGTGCGGATGCTGGCCCTGCTCGAACAAGCTGCCCAACGCGGCGCGAAGCTGGTCGTGTTCCCCGAGCTAGCGTTCACCACCTTCTTTCCGCGCTGGCTGCTCGAGGGCGGCGAGCTCGACCAATACTACGAGCGCGCGATGCCCAGCCCGAACGTGCAGCCCTTGTTCGACCGGGCGCGGGCGCTCGGCGTGGGCTTCTACGTCGGCTATGCCGAGCTGACCCCCGAGGGAGGGCACTACAATTCCGCCGTTCTGGTGCAGCCCGACGGGTCCATCCTGGGCCGCTATCGCAAGGTCCACCTGCCCGGCTCCGTCGAGCCCCGCGAGGGCGCGCGGTTCCAGCAGCTCGAGAAGCGGTATTTCGACTACGGCGATCTCGGCTTCCCGGCGTTCCGCGCCGGGTCGGCGTGGAACGGCGCGATCACCGGCATGATGATCTGCAACGACCGGCGCTGGCCGGAATCCTGGCGCGTGCTCGGCCTGCAGGGCGTCGAGCTCGTCTGCGTCGGCTACAATTCCGCCGCCTACGACCCGAATGGCGGCAGCACGGAGGACGCGGCGCTGCGCACCTTCCACGCCAAGCTGGTGGTGCAGGCGAACGCCTACATGAATGCGACCTGGGCCGTGGCCGTCGCCAAGGCCGGCAACGAGGATGGCTCGGGCCTGATCGGCGGCTCCTGCATCGTGGACCCGAACGGCGTAATCGTCGCCGAAGCCGCCACGCTGGGCGACGAGTTGCTGGTCGCCGATTGCGACCTCGATCTGTGCCAACAGGGCAAGTCCAAGATGTTCAACTTCGGCGCCCACCGGCAGCCCGGCCATTACGGGCCGATCACCGAGCGCGCCGGCGTGGTCGAACCCGCCTGAACCCGCCACCGCCGAAGGAGACCCCGCCATGAAAGCGTTGCCCCTCCTGGCCGCCGTGATCGGCGCCGCGCTCGCCTCGGCCGGCACGTGCGCCGCCGAGCTGCCCGCGCCGATCCGGGCCGCCGGCACGTTCCGCTTGTCGATCAACTCGACCTACGCGCCGATGGAATACCGCGACCCCGCGGACAACGAGCTGAAGGGCCTCGACGTCGACCTCGCGGCCGCGCTCGCCAAGCGGCTAGGCGTCGGCATCGCCTGGACGGACGTGCCGTTCGACCAACTCATCCCCTCGCTGCAGACGGGGCGCACCGACTTCATCATCAGTGGTTTCTCCGACCGCGCCTCCCGCCGCGAGGTGATGGATTTCGTGGACTATCTCGCCACCGGGCCGCAATTCTTCGTCCTGACCGACAACCCGGCGCAGACGCCCGCCGAGCTCTGCGGCAAGCGCGTCGGCACCGTACGCTCGACCTCGTTTCCGGCCGAGGTCGAGAAATGGAGCCAGGCGAACTGCCAGGGATCGGGAAAGGCGCCGATCCAGTACATGCCCGGCGAGAACAGCATCGACGTGCGTAACCAGCTCAAGCAAGGCCGGGTCGACGCCGCCGTGCAGGGAAGCGAGACGCTGCCCTATGCCCAGAGCAACGAACCCGGCCGGTATCGCTTGCTCGGCGAGCCCTTCGCGGTGGGCTACCAGGGCATCGCCTTCCGCAAGGATGCGGGCCCGTTGCGCGAGGCGGTGACGGGCGCGCTGGAAGCCATCATCGCCGATGGCAGCTACGCCGCGATCCTCGCCAAGTGGGGCCTGGGCGCCAACGCGGTGGCGCGGCCGATGCTGAACGCCTCGCCACAATGAGCGGCCGGGTGGACGCGGGCGGGCTCGCCGGCGGGTTCCCGGATCTGACGGCGCTGCCGGCCGCGCGGCGGATGCATTGGGGCCGCTGGCTGGCCGCGGCGATCATCCTCGCCCTGTTCGCGCTGCTGGTGCGGGCGTTCGCGGAAGGACAGATCGAGTGGAGCTATGTTGGCCGCTTCCTTACGGTGCCGGCGATCCTGACCGGCATCGGCAACACGCTGGTCATGGCGGTGCTGGCGATGGCGCTCGGCGTCGTGCTCGGCGTGGTCGTCGCGGTGATGCGGCTTTCGCCGAACCCGGTGCTGGCGACGGTGGCCGCCTTCTACACCTGGCTGTTCCGGGGCACCCCGCTGATCCTGCAACTCCTGCTTTGGTTCAACCTGGCTCTGGTGTTCCCGGTCTTGGGCGTGCCCGGTCTGTGGTCCGGGCGCGCGGTGGACATCATGACGCCGTTCCTCGCCGCCCTGCTCGGGCTGAGCATCAACCAGGGCGCCTATACGTCCGAGGTGATGCGCGCGGGCATGCTGTCCGTCGATAGCGGGCAATACGAGGCGGCGTCGGCCATCGGCATGCGGCGGCTGCAGGCGTTGCGTCGCATCGTGCTGCCGCAGGCCATGCGCGTGGTGTTGCCGCCGCTCGGCAACGAGTTCATCGGCATGGTGAAGGCGACGTCGCTGGCGAGCGTGATCCAGTATCCGGAAGTATTGCATGCTGCGGAGAACATCTACTACGCGAACTCCCGCGTCATCGAGCTGCTGATCGTCGCCGGGCTGTGGTACCTGCTGGTGGTCTCCCTGCTGACGCCGCTGCAATTCCTGCTGGAACGCCGGTTCTCGCGCGGCACGGTGCGATGACGGCGACAGGTCCGCTGGTGGCCATCCGCGCCGCGCAGAAATCGTTCGGGCAGTTCCAGGCGCTGCGGGGCGTGTCGCTCGACGTCCGACGCGGGGAGGTGCTGTGCCTGATCGGCGCCTCGGGCTCGGGTAAGACCACCCTGCTCCGCTGCGTCAACCAGCTCGCCCGGCTCGATGGCGGCGGCATTTGGCTGGACGGCGAATTGCTGGGCGTCGTCGAGCGGAACGGCAAGCTGCACACGCTGCCCGAGCCGGAGATCGCCCGCCAGCGCAGCCGGACCGGGATGGTGTTCCAGCGGTTCAACCTGTTCCCGCACAAGACGGCGCTGGAGAACGTCACGGAAGGCCCGGTCCAGGTGCAGCGGCGCAAGCCGGCGCAGGTCCGGGCCGAGGCGCTCGAGTTGCTGGACCGCGTGGGCCTGGCCGACAAGGCCGCCAACTACCCGGCCCAGCTCTCCGGCGGCCAGCAGCAGCGCGTCGCCATCGCCCGCGCGCTCGCCATGCGCCCCGCCCTGATGTTGTTCGACGAGCCGACTTCCGCGCTGGACCCCGAGCTGGTCGGCGAGGTGCTCGCCGTCATCAAGGAGCTGGCGGGGGACGGTATGACCATGATGGTGGTGACGCACGAGCTGGGCTTCGCCCGCGAGGTCGCCGACACCGTGGCCTACATGGATGCGGGCCGGATCGTGGAGATCGGCCCGCCCGCCCAGGTGCTCGGCACGCCGCTCGAGGCGCGCACCCAGGCCTTCATCTCGGCCGTGGTCGGCTGACCCCTGCCCTTTCTCGTGGAGCTCTTCGAATGAACCGTCGCCTGCTCGCCGCCACCGCGGTGCTGTCCCTCGTCCTGGCCGCCTCGTCTCCGCTGGCCGGAGCGCAGGACCTGCCGCCCGCCCTGGCCAGCTCGAAGACCTTGCGGGTGGCGATCGTGCCCAACTACCCGCCGCTCGACTTCAAGGACCCGGCCACCAACAAGCTAACCGGCTTCGACGTCGATCTCGGCGAAGCGCTGGCCGCCAAGCTCGGCCTACAAGTGGCGTGGCAGGAGACCTCGTTCGACCAGATGATGCCCGCCATCGCCACCGACCGGGTCGACGTCGTGCTCTCCGGCATGTCGGACGTCGCGACCCGGCACGACACCGCCTCCTTCGTCGACTACCTCCGCAGCGGGCCGCAATTCTTCACCCAGAAGTCGCGCGCGGCCGAGTTCGCCGACATGGCGGCGCTGTGCGGCAAGAAGGTCGGCGCCAGCCGCCGCACCAACTTCCCGGGAGAGATCGCGGCCTGGAGCAAGGCGCATTGCCCGGAGGACAAGCCGGTCGCCTACGTCGGCACCGACGGATCGGCCGACGCCCGCACCCAGCTCCGCCAGGGTCGCATCGACGCCGCGGTGCAGGGCGGCGAGACCCTGCCCTACGTGATCGGCCAGGATCCCAACAGCTTCGTGGCGCTCGGCAAGCCGATCGCGCTGCAGTACACCGGCATCGCCGTCGCGGTGAAGCAGGAGGGTCTGCAGAAGGCCCTGGCCGGCGCGCTGGACGCGCTGATCGCCGACGGGTCCTACGCCAAGCTGCTCGCCAAATGGCAGCTGGACGGCATGGGCGTCGAGCGCGCTACGATCAACGCGGGGCAGTGACGCCCATGCCGTTCACCCGCGAGCAGCTCGACTCCATCCCGCTCCGCCCGGCCAACCTCGCGCCGCCCGCGCCGGAATATCCGTGGCCGGACCCGTTCCGCGCCGCCCTGTTCCTCAGCTTCGACATCGATGCCGAGAGCGCCTGGACCTCCAAGGAGGCCGCCCATGCGGACCGGCTGATCACCATGAGCTGGGGCTCGTTCGAGGCCCGCGTCGGCGTGCCGCGCCTGCTGCAACTGCTCGACGAGCGCGGGCTGAAGGCGACGTTCTTCACCACCGGCTGGGCAGTGGACGCCTACCCGGCCATGGCGGAGGAGGTGCTGAAGCGGGGACACGAGATCGGCCATCACGGCTACCACCATCTCCTGCCGGACCCGGGCGACCCCTGGATCGTCGAGGAGGTGGATCGCGGCTTCGACGCGCTCAAGCGTCGCCTCGGCGTGGTGCCGACCGGCTACCGCGCCCCGTTCGGCGAGTTCACCGCCGACCTGCTCGCCCTGCTGAAGCAGCGCGGCATCGTCTACACCTCGTCGTTCCGCGACGACGTCCGCCCCTACCGTCACGTGCTGGCCGACGGCTCTCCGGGCCCGATCGAGCTGCCGGTGACGCCCTCCTACGACGATTGGATGCACGGCCTGTCGGCCCGGTTCTCGCCGCGGCCGATCTTCCCCAAGGAGCACGTGCTGTCGATCTGGAAGGACGAGCTGGACGAGACCCGCGACTGGGGCGGCCTGGTCACCACCGTGCTGCATCCGCAATGCTCGGGCCGGCCGATGCGGCTGCGCCTGTTGCGGGAGTTTCTCGAGTATGCCGGCTCGCTGCCGGATCTGTGGATCGCCACCGGGCAGGAGATCGCGGCGAATTATCTCCGGCATGAGACCCCCGCCGCGTGAGCCGCATCCTGGTCATCAACCCGAACAGCTCCGCGAGCGTCACGGCGGCGATCGACGACGCCGTGGCCACGCTCCGGCTGCCGGGCGGGCCGGCCATCGACTGCGTCACGCTGGCCGAAGGGCCGCCTGGCATCGCCACCCAGCGCGACGCGGACAGCGTCATCCTGCCGCTCTGCCGCCTGGTGGAGCGGGAGGCATCGACCGACGCCTTCGTGCTGGCCTGCTTCAGCGACCCCGGCCTGCACGCCGTGCGGGAAGCGGCCGGGGGGCGGCCGGTGATGGGGATCGCGGAATGGGGATTGCTGCGCGCGCTCACGCTCGGCGAGCGCTTCGGCATCGTCGCCCTGTCCGCCTCATCCATCCGCCGCCAGCAGCGGCTGGTGCGGCAGATGGGACTGGAAGGGCGCTACGCTGGGTCATGGGCGGTGGATCTGTCGGCGGCCGACACGGCCGGCGCGGCGGTCGGCGAACGCCTGGCCGAGGCGGGCCGGGCGCTGGTGCGCGAACGCGGCGCCGACGTGGTCGTACTCGGTTGTGCCGGCATGGGTCGGCACCGTGCCGCCGTCGCCGCGGCCGCCGCCCGCCCGGTCGTCGAGCCCAGCCAGCAAGCCGTGATCGCCGCGCTGGGCGCCGTTCTGCTATCCCCCGGCCGTTCGGGGGCGGCAAGATGACCACCACCGCCATTCTCGGGCGCTACGTCCTCGCCCACCGGGACGGGGCGCAGCACGTCCTGCGGGATCATTGGGTGCTGCTCGAGGGCGACCGCATCGCCGCCGTGCAGCCGGACCGGCCCCGGGCCGACACGGTCCACGATCGGCCGGACCGGTTCGTGCTGCCGGGCCTGATGAACCTGCACAACCATTGCTTCAGCGAAGCGGTGGCGCGCACCCATACCGAGGACGGCAACGGTCGCGCGGGCAACCGCTCCATCGTTTACACCGTGCTGATGCCGCTGACCCGGAGCGGCCTCGAGATCCTCTCGCCCGCCGAGCGCATGGCCATCGCCCGCTTGGGCATCCTGCAACTGCTCAAGGGCGGCGCCACCAGCGTCATGGAGCCGTTCCGCAACGGCCTGCCGGAGATGTTCGACGCCGCGGCCGAGCTCGGCATCCGCTTCTGGGGCGCGCCCTACCTGCTGTCGACCGGCGACGCGCAGGCCGGGCCCGATGGCGTCGTCCGCTACGCCGGCGATGACGGCCAGGCCGACCTCGACACCTGGGACGCGCTCTACGCGCGATGGAACGGGGCGGAGAACGGCCGCCTCCGTCTCGCGATGAGCCCGCACGCCACCGATACGTGCTCGCCCGACCTGCTGCGCGCCTGCGCCGCCCGCGCCCGCGCCCTCGGCGTGCCGATCACGACCCATCTGGCCCAGAGCGCCGACGAGGTCGCCACCATCGCCCGGCGCCACGGCGGCCGCAGCCCGGCCGAGTATCTGGACTGGCTGGGCCTCCTCGCGCCCGACCTGCTGGCCGCGCATTGCATTTCGTCCAGCGACGGCGACCTGCGCCTGATGGCGGCACGCGGCGCGACCGTGCTCAATTGCCCGCGTGTCTTCGCCCGCACCGGCATCGCCGCCGCCTTTGGCCGCTTCGCCGCCGCCGGCCTGCGCACCGCCGTCGGGACGGACGGCTACAACATGGACCTGCTCGGCGAACTCAACGCAGCCTCCCTCATCTCGAAAATCGCGGCCGGGGACGCCACCGTCGCGTCGTCGCCGGCGCTGATCGACGCGGTCACCGCCACGGCCGCCGACGCCGTCGATCGTCCCGACCTCGGGCGCATCGAGCCGGGCGCCACGGCCGACCTCACGGTCATCGACCTGAGCCATCCGATGCTCCATCCCTTCGCGGACCCGCGCCGCGGTCTCGTCGCACTCGCCAATCGCGCCGACGTGGCGCAGGTCGTGGTCGACGGACACGTCCTGATCGACGACGGCCGCCTGCTGGGCCGAAACGAAGCCGCGATCTGCACCGCCGGCGCGGCCGCCATTGAGCGGATCTGGCAGTTGCCGGAGGCCCGGCGGGCGCTGCCGACCGGTTAGACCGATGAGATAGAGCACGACGTCCGAGCCTTTCGGCTCGGGAAGGGCTCCAGCAGCCGTCTCGCATCTTGACGCGGGAAACCCTTGTGCGAATGCTTGTAAACCGGTTAACCCGCCGATGTCGCAAGGAACACAGCCCCTGCCCCGATCTGCCGTCACGTTGAGGGATGTCGCGCGCGATGCGGGCCTGTCGGTGGCCGCGGTGTCGCGGTTCCTCAATGGCAGCCTGGTCCTGCCGGCCGAAACGGCCGCGCGGATCGAGGCCGCGGTCGCCGGCCTCGGCTACCAGCCGAACCCCCACGCCAGGCGGTTGAGCCGCGGCAAGGCCGACATGGTGGGGTTGATCGTGCCCGACATCGCCAACCCGTTCTTCGCGCTGCTGGCCGATGCCGCCGAGCGCGCGGCGGAAGAGGAGGGGATCGACCTCGTGCTCTGCGCCACCCGCAACCGCCCGGAACGCGAGTTGCGGGAGGTCGTCCGGTTGGGGCGGATGGCGGACGGGATCCTGTTCGTCACCAACCACGTCGACGACGGCACGCTCGCGGCCGCCATCAATTCATGCGGGCCCGTGGTGCTGCTGGACGAGGATGTCGGCGCGGTCTCGGCGCCGAAGATCTTCGCCGACAACCGCTCCGGCGGCGCCTTGGCGGCGCGCTGCCTGCTCGCGGCCGGGCACCGGCGCTTGGCGTTCCTGGGCGGTCCGCGTGGGCTGCTGAGCACGGAGGAGCGGTTCGCCGGGTTCCGGGACGGGGTGCGCGACGCCGGGCCGGGGGCCGAGATCGTGTTCGTGTCGTTCGGCGAGTATCTGGCGTCGGAGGGCCGGATCGCGGCCGACCGCATGCTGGGCGCGCCCGACCGGGCCACGGCCGTATTCGCCAGCAGCGACGAAACCGCGCTCGGCGCCTTGGACGCGGTGCGCCGCCGTGGCCTGCGCGTGCCGCAGGACCTGTCGCTGGTCGCCTTCGACGACGTGGCCCCGCTTGCCCTGCTGGATCCGCCGCTCACCGCCGTGCGGCAACCGGTGACGGCCATGGGCCGCCGCGGCGTGCAGCTCCTGCTCGATCGCGTGCGCGGTGCGCCCGTGCCACCCGACCCGCTGCGCCTGCCGGTGACGCTGGTGGAGCGTGCATCCGTCACGGCCGCGCCGAGCCGTCGCGAGCGGCGCGGCACGGCCATCGCCATCGACGCCGCCATTTCCGGAGAAGCCTGATGCCACGTACCGAGGTCCTCCTGGTCGGCGAAAGCTGGGTCAGCGCCGCGACGCACTACAAGGGGTTCGACCAGTTCGGCTCCGTCACCTTCCACAAAGGCGCCGAGCCGCTCGTGGCCGCCCTGCGCGACAGCCCGTTCGAGCTCGCCTACATGCCGGCGCACGAGGCGGCGGAAGGGTTCCCCTTCACCTTGGAGGAGTTGCGCCGATACCGCGCGATCATCCTGTCGGATATCGGGGCCAACACGCTGCTGTTGCCGCCCTCGGTCTGGCTGCACGGCAAGCCGGTGCCGAACCGGCTCAAGCTGATCCGTGATTGGACGGCGGAGGGCGGTGGACTGCTGATGATCGGCGGCTACCTGACGTTCCAGGGCATCGACGGCCGCGCCCGCTGGCGCCGCACGCCCGTGGAGGACGCGCTGCCCGTCACCTGCCTGCCCTACGACGACCGGCTGGAGGTTCCGGACGGGTTCCGTCCCGCCATCACCGGGGACCGCGCGCACCCGATCCTGCAGGGGCTCGAGGGGGAATGGCCGCTGCTGCTCGGCGCCAACGAGGTCCAGCTGCGGGACCGGCCGGACGTGGAGGTCCTGGCCCGGCTGCCGGCGGAGGAAGGCGGGCACCCGCTGCTGGTCACGGGTCGGTTCGGCGAGGGGCGCACCCTGTGCTGGACCTCCGATATCGGGCCGCATTGGCTCCCGGAGGACTTCGTGCGCTGGCCCGGCTATGCCCGGCTGTGGCGCAACGCCCTGGCGTGGGCGACCCGGCAGGAAGGGGCGGCCTGATGGCGGCCAAGCCCGTCTTCCGGCCCAAGCCGCATGCGCTGGAGGCCCTGTTCGGCCGGCGCAAGGTGGTGATCGGCGTCATCCACTCGCTCGCCCTGCCCGGCGCGCCCGGTTATGACGGGATGCCGATGGAGGACATCACCGCCTTTGCGGTGGCCGAAGCCCTGCGGTACCGCGATGGCGGCGTGGACGGGTTGATCGTGGAGAACCACGGCGACATCCCGTTCAGCAAGCCGGAGCACCTCGGGCCCGAGACGGCGGCGACCATGGCGGTGATGACGGACGCGGTGCGCCGGGCCGCCGGGTTGCCGGTCGGGGTCAACGTGCTGGCCAATGGCGCGATGCAGGCCCTGGCCGTCGCCAAGGCCGCCGGCGCCAGCTTCATCCGGGTGAACCAATGGGCCAACGCCTATGTCGCCAACGAGGGCTTCGTGGAGGGCCCGGCGGCGCTCGCCACCCGCTACCGCGCCACTCTCGGCGCCCGGAACGTTCGCATCTTCGCCGACGTCCACGTCAAGCACGGCGCCCACGCGATCACCGGCGACCGCTCGGTCCCCGAACTGGCACGGGACGTGGAGTTCTTCGACGCCGACGTGGCGATCGCCACCGGGCAGCGCACGGGCGACGCTGCGACGACCGACGAGATCCGCCTGATCGGCGAGGGAACCGCGCTGCCCGTGGTGATCGGCTCCGGCGTGAACCCTGACAATGTCGGCGACATCCTGTCCGCGGCCGACGGGGTGATCGTCGCCTCCTTCCTGAAGCGGGACGGCGTGTGGTGGAACCCAGTGGACCCGGAGCGGCTGCGGGTCTTCATGACGGCGGCGGATCGAGCGCGCAACGGCACATGAGCCGCCTCCTGGTACTCGGCAATGCGGGGCTGGATATCGGCCTGCGGCTGCCCCGCGTGCCGAAGCCGGGGGAAACGCTGGTGGGAGGGGCCGGCGGACGAGCGCCGGGGGGAAAGGGGCTGAACCAGGCCACCGTCGCGGCGCGGACCAAGCTGGCGCCCGTGCTGTTCCGTGCCCCGATCGGCGACGACGTGGAAGGGCGGGAGGTGGCCCGCCTTGCCGCCGCCGAACCGTTCGCGGGCCTGGAGCTACCCATCCTGGCGGCGCCCACGGACAGCTCCATCCTGATGGTGCTGCCGGACGGGGAGAACAGCATCTGCTCCGCGGGCGATTGCGCCTTCGGCTTGGCGCCCGAGGATGCCGCGGCCTTTGCTGCCCGGTGCGAGCCCGGGGATTGGCTGCTGCTCCAGGGCAATCTGCTGCCGCAGGTCACGGCAGCGGCCACCGCGGCGGCCCGGGCACGGGGCGGGCGCGTGGCCTTCAACGCCGCCCCGGTGTCGGATGGGACGGCCGCGCTGCTACCGGGTCTGGACCTGATAATCGCCAATGCGGGTGAGGCCCATGCCCTGATCGGCGATGGCGGCGTCCCGGCGCTCCATGCGGCGACCGGCGGTATCGCGATCGTGACGCTCGGGGCACAAGGGTGCGAGGTCGCGGACGGCGAGACGGTCCGGCACCACCCGGCACCCGCCGTCGACGTGGTGGACACGACGGGGGCGGGCGATGCGTTCTGCGGCGTGCTCCTCGCCGCGATGGCCGCCGGCTGGCCGCTGGGCTGCGCCGTCGGTGCGGCGCAACGGGCTGCGGCGCTGACCGTGACCCGGCCCGGCGCCTTCGCCGCGCTGCCGGTCAGCATCGAACTCCGCGCCTTGCTGGCCACGGCGTGACGGCGTCCCACCCTGCCGACGCGGCCGCGCCGACGCTCGACATCCGCGGCATGACGGTGGCGCTCGGTCCGCCCGGGCAGCGCCGCCCCGTGGTGGAAGACGTCTCCTTCTCCTTGGCGCCTGGCCGCATCCTGTGCCTGGTGGGCGAGTCCGGCTCGGGCAAGAGCGTGTCGGCGATGGCCATCATGGGCCTGCTGACGCCGGGTCGCCACGCCGTGACGGCGGCGGCCATGCGGTTCGAGGATCAGGACCTGCGCGGCCTGGACGAGCGCGCCATGGCCCGGCTGCGCGGCAACCGCATGGCCATGGTGTTTCAGGAGCCGATGACGGCGCTGAACCCGGTCTTCACCGTGGGCGACCAGATCGGCGAGGTGTTGCGCATCCATCGCGGCGCCAGCGCCGGCGTGGCGCGGGAGCGCGCGCTGGCGCTGTTGCGCGCGGTCGGCGTGCCGGCGCCGGAGCGGCGGCTCGATGCCTATCCGCACGAGCTGTCCGGCGGGCTGCGGCAACGCGTGATGATCGCCATGGCCCTGGCCTGCGAGCCGCGCCTGCTGATCGCGGACGAGCCCACCACGGCGCTGGACGTGACGGTGCAGGCGCAAATCCTGCGCCTGTTGCGGGAGCTGCGCGACCGCACGGGCATGGCGATCCTGTTCATCACCCACAGTCTCGGTGTGGTGGCGCAGCTCGCGGACGACGTCGCGGTGATGTACGCGGGTCAGGTCGTGGAGCGCGCGCCGGCCGCCGCCCTCTTCCGCGACGCCCAGCACCCGTACACCTTGGCCCTGCTGGCCGCCATGCCGTCTCCGGATGCGGCCGCGGCACGGCTGGAGCCGATCCCCGGCCGCATGCCCGCCCCCGGAACGGCGCCGCCGGGCTGCCGCTTCGCGCCGCGGTGCCCGTTCGCCGCCGCGGAGTGCGCGGCGCCGCCCCCGATGCGTCGCTTGAACGAGAACCACCTGGCCGCCTGCTGGCGCGCGCCGGTGGACCGGCTCGCCGTCGCGGCATGAGCCCGGCGCCGACGACGCAGGCGCCGCTCCTGCAGGCACACGGGTTGCGCAAGAGCTTTCCCCTGCCCGGCGGGCGGCGCCTGCTGGCGGTGGACGGGGTCGACCTCCTGATCGCGAAGGGCGAGACGTTGGCCGTGGTCGGCGAGTCCGGTTGCGGGAAGTCGACGATCGGTCGCCTGCTGCTGCGCCTCGAGGAGGCCGATGCGGGCAGCATCCGGCTGGACGGCGTCGAGCTGAGTGGCATGCGGGGCCGGGCATTGCGCGCCGTCCGGCGGCGGATGGGGGCGGTGTTCCAGGATCCGTTCTCCTCGTTGGACCCCCGGCAGCGCGTTCGCGACGTGCTGATGCGGCCCATGCTCCTGCATGGGCTGGCGCCCGATCGCCGCGCCGCGGAGAAGCAGGCGGGCGCGCTGATGGAGCGGGTCGGCCTGGCGCCGGCGCAGCTCGCCCTGCTGCCGCACCAGTTTAGCGGCGGGCAGCGTCAGCGCGTGGCCATCGCCCGGGCGCTCTCCGTCCGGCCGGAGCTCATCATCTGCGACGAGCCGGTTTCCGCGCTGGACGTGTCCGTGCAGGCGCAGGTGCTGAACCTGCTGGCGGACCTGCAGCGGGACACGGGGGTGGCCCTGCTGTTCATCTCGCACGACCTGGCCGTGGTGCGGCACCTCGCCCACCGGGTCGCGGTGATGTACGCCGGCCGGATCGTGGAGACCGGCGACACCGCCGCCGTGTTCGAGGCCCCGGCGCATCCGTATACGCGCACCCTGTTGGCGGCCGCGCCCCGGCTGGGCGGGATGCCGGAGGCGCCGGTTTCGGGCGAGCCGCCGGACATGAGCGCGCCGCCGCCGGGGTGCCGCTTCGCCGGGCGTTGCCCCGAGGTGCGCCCGGTGTGCCGCGACGGCACGCACCCGCCGCTCGAGCCGGTCGCCGCGGGCCACCGATCCGCTTGCCTGTTCTCGCGGGACCTGCCGCCCCCGCGCCCGCCCGCCACGGCAGCGCTGGCAGGCCCGATCGAGGCACGCATGCAGGCCTATCGTCGGGCCCGCGACGCGGAGGCCGCTTCATCGTGCGCGTGATCGCCGGCCGGTTGCTGTCGCTGCTGCCCGTGCTGTTCGGGATCTGCCTGCTGTCCTTCGTGCTGCTCGCCTCCGTGCCGGGCGACCCGGTGACGGCCATGCTCGGCCTGGAGGCAGACCCGGCCGCCATCGCCACCCTGCGCGCGCGCTACGCGCTGGACGACCCGCTGCCGCTTCGCTTCCTGGCGTGGTTCGGCCATGTGCTCGCCGGCGACCTCGGGCGATCCATCCAGACCGGGCGGCCGGTGCTGGGCACCGTCGCCGCCGCGCTGGTGCCGACGCTGCAGCTCGGGGCCGCCGCCACGCTGGTGTCCCTGCTGATTTCCATCCCGGCGGGGATCGTCGCCGCGGCCCGGCGCAACGGCCCGGCGGACCTCGTCGCGTCGGTGTTGGCATTGTGCGGCCTGTCGCTGCCGTCCTTCTGGCTCGGGCTGCTCTTGATCCTGACGTTCTCGATCGCGCTGCCGCTGCTGCCATCCTCCGGCTACGTGCCGTTCCTGCAGGATCCCGCGGCGGCGTTCGCCCATCTGGTGCTGCCGGCGGTGACGCTGGGCGCGGCCATGGCAGCGTCCACCATGCGGATGACCCGCGCGGCCATGATCGGCGTGCTCGGCGCCGACTACGTCCGCACGGCCCGCGCCAAGGGCGCCTCCCCCCGCCGCGTGGTGTGGCGTCACGCGCTGCGCAACGCGCTGCTGCCCGTGGTGACCCTGGTGGGGCTGCAGATCGGGCAATTGCTGGGCGGCGTGGTGGTCACCGAAAGCGTGTTCTCCTGGCCAGGCATCGGCAAGCTCACGGTGGACGCGATCTTCGCCCGCGACTTCCCCGTGGTGCAGGGCTCCATTCTGGTGACCGCCACGTTGTTCGTCGGGATCAACCTCGTCACCGACCTGCTCTACGCCGTGCTCGACCCGCGGCTGCGGCGGCTGCGATGACCGCGCCCTCCCCGTGGTGGCGCCTGCTGACCGAACCGCGCTCCCTGCTCGGCGTGGCGCTGGTCGCCTTGGTGCTGCTCGCCGCGCTGCTCGGCCCCGCCCTGTCCCCGTTCGACCCGGCAGCGCCCGACTTCGCCGCCACCCTCTCGCCCCCCGATGCCGCCCATCTCCTCGGCACCGACGATCTGGGGCGCGACGTGCTGTCGCGCATCCTGGAGGGCGCGCGTGTATCGCTGATGGTGGGGCTCGGCAGCGTCGGCCTGGCGCTGCTGCTCGGCGCCCCGCTCGGCCTTGTCGCGGGATATGCCGGCGGATGGACCGACGGGATCCTCATGCGCTGCATGGACGTGTTGCTGGCGTTCCCCGGCATTCTGCTGGCCTTGGGCATCACCGCGGCGCTCGGCGCCTCCCTTCCCGTCACCGTCGCCGCCATCGCGCTGGTCAACCTGCCAGTGCTGGCACGGGTCGCCCGCGCCGAGGCCCTGTCGCTGCGGAGGCGGGATTTCGTGGCGGCGGAGCGCGTGGGGGGCTTCGGCCCGGTCACGATCCTGCTGCGCAGCGTCGGGCCGAATGCCGTGTCGCCGATCCTGGTGCAGGCCTCCTTGTTGCTCGCCTCCTCCGTCATCACCGAAAGCTACCTGTCCTTTCTCGGCCTCGGCGTGCAGCCCCCGACCCCCTCCTGGGGCAACATGCTGCACGATGCGGTGGGCTTCCTGGACCAGGCCGTTTGGCTCGCCTGCTTCCCGGGCCTGGCAATCTTCCTCACCGTGCTGGGCTTCAACCTGCTGGGCGATGCCTTGCGCGACCGGCTGGACCCGAACGACTGAACCAACCCGAACCACGGAGCCTCGCCCATGCGTTCCACCCGACGCGCCTTGCTCGGCGCCACCGCCGCCCTTCTCGCCCGACCGCCGGCGGTGCGGGCACAGGCCGGCGGCACGGTGCTCACCATCGGCGTGGTGTCGGATCCGGTGACGTTGGACCCCGCCTTCTCCGCCTCGTTCTTCGAGACGCAGGTCCTGTATAACCTGCACGAGACGCTGCTGGTGGCCCGGCCCGATGGCTCGGTGGAGCCGGGCCTGGCCGAGATCGCCATGGCCGACCCGCAGCGATACCGCCTCACCCTGCGCGAGAACCTCCGCTTCCACGACGGCACCCCGCTCGACGCGGCCGCGGTGAAGGCCAACATCGACCGCTACACCGACCCAGCCGTCGGCTCCATTCGCCGGGCCGATTTCGGGCCACTGCGTGAGGTGGTGGTCACCGGGCCGCGCACGGTGGAGCTCGTGCTCTCCGCCCCGTACGCGCCGCTGCCGCTGGTGTTGACCAACCGCGCCGGCATGATGGTCTCGCCGAGCGCCGTCGCGACGCTGGGCGCGGATTTCGCCACCCGGGCCGTGGGGTGCGGCCCTTGGCAGCTGCTGAGCTGGACCAAGAACGCCGAATTGGTCCTGCAGGCGTTCCCCGGCTACTGGCAGGGCGCGCCGAAGAACTTCGACCGCCTGGTATATCGCCCCTTGCCGGACGAGACGGTGCGGCTGGCCAACCTGCGCTCCGGCACTTTGCAACTCGTCGATGGCGTACCGCCGCAGGCCGTCGCGGGGCTGTCGCGCGACGCGGCGGTGCGCGTAGCGCAGACCCCGAGCCTCGGCTTCAACGCCTTTGCCTTCAACTGCACTCGCAAGCCGTTCGACGATCCGCGGCTGCGGCGCGCGTTCACCGCCGCGATCGATCCGGGCGTCATTCAGCGCGTGGTATATTTCGGCACCGGCCAGGTCTCGCACGGGCCGCTCTCGCCCGCGGTGCCGTGGGCGTTCGACGAAGGCCAGACCGGCATCGCCTACGACCCGGCGCGAGCCAAGGCGATGACGGCGGAAGCCGGCGCGACGGCGCCCGTGCCGGTCGCCATCACCGTCACCAACTCCCCGCAGATGGTGCGCATCGCCCAGGTGCTGCAGGCCCAGGCTGCCGTCGCGGGCTTCAAGGTCGACGTGCGGCAGATCGACCCCACCAGCCTGATCAGCGTGCTGCGCAGCCGCGACTTCGACCTGTGCATGGCGCCCTGGAGTGGCCGCTACGACCCGGACGGCAACCTGTTCAACTACTTCACCAAAGGCGGCCCGAACAACTTCGCCGGGTTCGATTCGCCGGAGGTCACGGGCCTGCTGGAAGCGGCGCGTTCGGAGTCCGACCGGGCCCGCCGGGCGACGCTCTACCGCCAGGCGCAGGCGGCCCTGGTGGAAAGCGCCCCCATGTTGTTCCTGCACTTCGACGCCGTGTTGCAGGCTTCGGCGGCCCGGCTGCGCTGGACCCAGTATCCGGACGGCGTGTTCCGTTTGTTCGATGCCGCCCTGGGCTGAGCCAATCCGTCGACAGGCCTGACATTGCAGCAGTTACACTGTCCGGTTCGGCGACGGCGTGACAGTCTGCCGCCATGATGATCGGAATACTCGAATCGGGCCGGCCTCCGGACCCGCTCCAGGCCGAATGGGGCACCTACGCCGACATGGTCCGCACCATGTTCGGTCAGGATCGCGCCTACCGGGTCTACGACGTGCAGGCCGGCGAGCTGCCGGCTGACCCCGGCGAGTGCGCTGCTTACGTCATCACCGGGTCGTCTGCCGGGGTTTATGACGAGCTGCCGTGGATCGCGCCGCTGCTGGACGCGCTGCGCCGGATCCGTGGCCGGGCCAAGCTGGTCGGCATCTGCTTCGGCCACCAGGCCATGGCACAAGCCTTCGGTGGCGAGGTGGAGAAGTCGCCGAAGGGTTGGGGCTTGGGCATCCACCGCTACGAGATCGTCAGTCCGCCGCCCGGCATGGTGGAACCGCTGACCGTCGCCCTTCCCGCCTTTCACCAGGATCAGGTGGTGACCCTACCGCCCGACGCGCGCGTGCTGGCCGCCAGCGACTTCACCCCGTATGCCGCGCTCGGCTACGACGACGACACCTTTTCCATCCAGGGGCATCCGGAGTTCACCCCGGAATTCTCGGCCGCCCTGATCGAAGCCGAGCGCGACCGTTACGGTGCACTGGCCGACACGGCCCTGCTCTCGCTGTGGCAGCCCGACGACGGCGGCCGCGCCGCTGCCTGGCTCCGCCGCTTCATCGACGGCGGCGGCCTCGATACGCCGGGCTGACGATCGGCACCGGCGAACCGCGATCGACGAGCAACAGGCGGGGCAGGGTCACGACGGGTCCGCGAGAATGAAACCGCGAGCGCGGGCTGCGAGAGCGAACTCGCCCAACCGTTGCGCCGACGGCGCTCCCGGCGACGCCGCGCCCGGCGCGAGGCCGACCTCGCGGAATAGGCCGGCGATCCGCTGGGTCGCGACCAGGAGGGCGGTCGCGGGTGTGTCGCCTCGGTTGCGCAGCGCGTGCGGCACGCCACCCGGGAAGCTCACGGTGTCGCCCGCTCGCAGGGTCGTCCAGCCATTGCGCCCGCTGACCACCTCCAGCGCGCCAGCGATGACGTGGACCGCCTCGGCATCCGCATGGCTGTGCAACGGCACGGCAGCCCCCGGGGGGAATGTGCCCCGCAGCAGGCAGGCATCCTCGTCGCCCTGGCCAGGCTCGGCGAGCACCTCGATTCCCAACCCCAGCACGTCCAGCATCGCCGGTGTCGCGGGAGCGGCAACCGTCGGGCCTACGGGCCAGGGCACATCGGGCGGCAGCAACTCGATGCCGTGACGCGGCGCGGCCTCCACCAGGCGCTCGCGATCCGCGTCGCTCATCGTCGGCTCCTCGCCCCACTTGGCCGACCGCCCCGCCGCGCGAACGAACTCGTCGAAGCCGCCCGGCGTGGCGAGCACGAGGAACGACGCGGCTTGCGGGCCGGCATTGCCCAGGCGATGGGGTTGCCCACGCGGGAGCACCAAGGCCTGCCCCGGCAGCAGGTCGTAGGCACCGTGCGCCAGTTCGGCCCGCATCGTGCCGGACAGGACATACACCGTCTCGCTCTCGACCCGGTGACGATGCGCCGGTGTCCAGCAGCCGGCCGGGTTGTCGATCTTGAGCAGCGCGAACGCACGATCCGTCACCGTCGCGGGGACGAGCACGTCCACTACCGTGCCTGCGAACAGGATTGTGCCGCCCCGTCCCGTCCTTTCCGTGATCATGATGCCGCCGCTCATCAACCGTTCCTCCGTTCCGCTCGCCCGAAATCGCTCGGTGGTCGCGGATCGGAGAGATGCGCTCCGGCTGGACCGCTTACGAGCAGCCGTGCTCTCATTCGCCCATGAGCCCAGCTCATCTCTCCGAACGCGATCTGCGGCTATTCCTCGTCCTGGATGCCGTGTTGGAGGAGCGCAGCGTGACCCGGGCCGCCGCCCGCCTCCGAGTGACGCAATCCGCCGTCAGCCACTCGTTGCGAGAGTTGCGGGCCCGCATGGGCGACGAATTGCTGGTCCGGACCGGCAATGAGCTGCAACCGACGCCGTTGGCCGAGGCCCTCCGCCCAGACCTCCGGCTCGGGCTGAACGCGCTGGGAAGGCTGCTGAGCCACGAGCCCGACTTCGACCCGGCAACTTCCACCCGAACCTTCTCGCTGGCCACGCCCGACCATCCGCAGTTCACCGTGATCCCGGACCTGATCGCCGGGCTGCGCACCGTAGCGCCGAGCGTGGATATTCGTATCCGCCCGATCGGGCCGGGCCTGTTGAACGAGTTGGCGAGTGGCCGGTTGAACCTGGTGCTGGCGGGTGCGGAGATGGAACAGGCATTGGAACTCGATCAGGATGCCAGGCGTGCGCGGGTGATCTCCGAACCGTTCCGCTGCGTGCTGCGCCGCGGCCACCCTGCGCTGGCCGGAACGCTCGACCTCGCCGCCTACGTCGCGCTGCCGCATGTCCTGGTCAGCACGGGAGGCGGTGACACCGGCATCGTGGACGACGCTTTGGCGAGCCTGGGCCTGCGACGGCGGGTTGCGGTCACGGTCCCGAGTTTTCCGGCCGCAGCCTACATCGCGGCATCGTCCGACCTCGTCGCTACCTTGCCGCTCGCCGTGGCCGAGAAGGCGGCCCGGCTCGACGTCGAACTCCGGGTACCGCCGCTCGAACTGCCGCGGGCCAATGCATATCTCTGGTGGCACGTACGGTTCCAGCGGGATCCCGGGCACGTTTGGTGGCGCCACACGCTGGCCGAGGCGCTGGCACCATTCCGTCGGGACGTGGCTTGAACCTGCCTCGTCGAGGCCGAAACGACGTCGGTCTGGCCACTGCCGGGTCAAGCCTTGCAGTAAACGTCGGCTCCGTGCCTTGCTGTGTGTCCGATGCCTGGGCACGACAATGCGGCACGACCGGTGAGGACGTGTCGTCGTCAAATCAAAGGGTAGGAAATGGTTTGAGATTTGGTTGCGGGGACAGGATTTGAACCTGTGACCTTCAGGTTATGAGCCTGACGAGCTACCGGGCTGCTCCACCCCGCGGGGGTGTTGGTGTTGTGTTGGTGTGGTTTACCTTGGAAGACCTGGCGGCGACCGACTTTTCCGCACCTTGAGGTGCAGTATCATAGGCGCTGGAGGTTTTCACGGTCGAGTTCGGGATGGGATCGGGTGTGGTCCCTCCGCCATGGCCACCAGGTCGTCCAAGGCAAGGTTCTGTTGGGCTCGGGTTTTGATCCGGGCTTTGTGTGATGTGTGTGTGTGTTGGATGAGTGCTGTGGAGGCGTTGGGTCGTTCCGATCGTTGGATCGGCGGTGACACTGGTGATTGAGCCGTTTGGGCGATTAGGACCAGTTAGCTGCTTGCGTTGCCGCAGTTGCACACCTGGCCTATCGACGTGCTGGTCTTGCACGGCCCTCAGGGAGACCTGGTTTAGAGGGTGGTTTCCCGCTTAGATGCTTTCAGCGGTTATCCATTCCGCACATAGCTACCCGGCTGTGCCGCTGGCGCGACAACCGGTCCACCAGAGGTGCGTCCATCCCGGTCCTCTCGTACTAGGGACAGCGCCTCGCAAGTCTCCTTCACCCACGGCAGATAGGGACCGAACTGTCTCACGACGTTCTAAACCCAGCTCACGTACCACTTTAATCGGCGAACAGCCGAACCCTTGGGACCTGCTCCAGCCCCAGGATGTGATGAGCCGACATCGAGGTGCCAAACCTCCCCGTCGATGTGGACTCTTGGGGGAGATCAGCCTGTTATCCCTAGAGTACCTTTTATCCGTTGAGCGATGGCCCTTCCACGCGGGACCACCGGATCACTATGGCCGACTTTCGTCTCTGCTCGAGCTGTCGCTCTCGCAGTCAGGCGGGCTTATGCCATTGCACTCAGCAGCCGATGTCCGACCGGCCTGAGCCCACCATCGCGCGCCTCCGTTACACTTTGGGAGGCGACCGCCCCAGTCAAACTGCCCACCATGCAGGGTCCCGGTCCGGGCTGACCGGACGCGGTTAGACATCAGAAGCGCACAGGGCGGTATTTCAAGGATGGCTCCACCAGAGCTAGCGCCCCGGGTTCATAGCCTCCCGCCTATCCTACACAGTGCTCTCCTAATGCCACTGCAAAGCTGCAGTAAAGGTTCATAGGGTCTTTCCGTCTGACCGCGGGTACCCCGCATCTTCACGGGGAATTCAATTTCGCTGAGCCGATGCTGGAGACAGTGGGGAAGTCGTTACGCCATTCGTGCAGGTCGGAACTTACCCGACAAGGAATTTCGCTACCTTAGGACCGTTATAGTTACGGCCGCCGTTTACCGGGGCTTCGATTCAATGCTTGCACATCTCCTCTTAACCTTCCGGCACCGGGCAGGCGTCAGGCCGTATACGTCGGCTCTCGCCTTCGCACAGCCCTGTGTTTTTACTAAACAGTCGCTACCCCCTGCTCTGTGCCACCCCACCATGGTTGCCCACGATGGGGTCTCGCTTATCCCGAAGTTACGCGAGCAATTTGCCTAGTTCCTTCAGCATCGTTCTCTCAAGCGCCTTGGTATTCTCTACCAGTCCACCTGTGTCGGTTTAGGGTACGGTCTATACGCTGGAGCTATTTCCCGGACGGATCCAAAAGCAGGGGCAATCCAGTAAGCCCCCACAACATATCCCCGTCGTCACTTCCAGCAGGCCCAGGACTATTCACCTGGTTCCCATCAACTACGGCTCTCGCCCTCGCCTTAGGGGCCGGCTCACCCTGCGCGGATTAACCTTGCGCAGGAACCCTTGGACTTTCGGCGACAGAGTTTCTCACTCTGTTTGTCGCTACTCATGTCAGCATTCGCACTTCCGATACCTCCAGCACCCCTCACGGGTATGCCTTCGCAGGCCTACGGAACGCTCCGCTACCGATCAATTCCCATCCCGTCAGTCGCCCATCGACACAACACAACGCCACCACAGCAGCGCGATCCATGCCGACAAGAGACTGACGAGTGCAAATCAATCCCACAGCTTCGGTACGTGGTTTGAGCCCCGTTACATCTTCGGCGCAGGATTTCTATTAGACCAGTGAGCTATTACGCTTTCTTTAAAGGATGGCTGCTTCTAAGCCAACCTCCTGGTTGTTTTGGAATTCCCACATCCTTTCCCACTTAACCACGATTTGGGGACCTTAGCTGGTGGTCTGGGCTGTTTCCCTCTCGACAATGGACCTTAGCACCCACCGTCTGTCTGCCGGGCTGCACTCCTGGGTATTCGGAGTTTGGTTGGGGTTGGTAAGCCTTTGGGGCCCCCGAGCCCATCCAGT